>NZ_CP043939.1:0-2207094 GCF_008632615.1 Paucilactobacillus nenjiangensis | reverse complement strand
AGCAAGCCCTCCAGTTGTGAAAATACTCTATTTAGTTTAGCATGCACGGAGCGAGTTTTCCACAGGGATGTTGAAATCTTTTTGTAATAATGAACAACGCTGTGTGGAAAATTTGCACAGGATTGTGGATAACCAAAAAGGAACGCCTTGTTTTCGGGTTATCCACAAAATAGTGGTGGATAAAGGTCCTTGCTATGAAAGGATTTATAAGAGTTATCCACAGCAAAAATGTAGTTGTGGATAACTTTAAGCACAAGCTGTGGATATGTGGAAAACTAAGGGATAAACCTGTGGAAAACAAAAAAGAATCCACAGATTGAAAAGTAACGCTGTGTATTATTTGTGGAAAACTGAGTTAAATAAATATATTTTCTCTTAATTTGGGTGTTTATTCTATTTTCACTTTGTGATAAAATTGTAGGGTATTGTTTGGAAAGGTCGATTTGATCGACTAAAAATATAAAAAATAACATCCTAATAAGGAGGTGCTAAGTTATGAAAAGAACATTCCAACCAAAGAAGCGCCATCGCCAACGCGTACACGGCTTCCGTCAACGTATGAGTACAAGCAACGGCCGTAGTGTATTAGCACGTAGACGTCAAAAAGGTAGAAAAGTATTGTCTGCATAAAAAGGCCACTGATAAAGTGGTCTTTTTTTCTGAAATAAATTCGAGGAAGATTTAATGAAAAAATCGTATCGTGTGAAGAAGGAATTAGATTTCCAGAAGGTCTTCGAAACACACAACTCGGTCGCAAATCGAAAATTTATTATCTATCAGTTAGACAAACCGGAACAAAAACATTTTCGGGTCGGCATCTCTGTAGGTAAAAAAATTGGTAATGCTGTTCATCGTGTTTGGGTAAAACGTAGAATTCGCCAATCGTTATTGGAATTAAAACCTCAGATAAAGCCTGATGTTGATTTCATCGTCATTGCGCGACCCTCAGCGGATCAAATAACAATGGATGAAGCAAAAAAACATCTGACACACGTTTTAAAGTTAGCTCAATTAATCGATGATGAAGCGGAGGACTAAAGAGTGAAGAAGAGATTTCGAAAATATTTAGCCTTACTGAGTGTTTTGGGACTAACTGTCTTTTTGGCAGCTTGTTCTAACACACCAGTAACAAGTAAAAGTACCGGTTTATGGGATCATTGGATTGTTTATAATTTCTCACGAGTAATTATTTGGTTATCACATCATTTTGGTGGATACGGCATGGGAATTATTATTTTCACGATTATCGTGAGAATTATTATCTTACCATTGATGATTTATCAAACTCGTTCAATGCGTAAAACCCAAGAAATTCAACCAAAGATGAAAGAACTTCAAAAGAAGTATTCATCTAAAGATATGGACACCGTTCGTAAATTACAAGAAGAACAAAAGAAGTTATATTCCGAAGCTGGTGTTAATCCATTTGCCTCAATGTTACCTTTGATTGTTCAATTGCCAATCATCTATGCGTTGTATGCTGCTATTTGGCGGACAGATGCCTTGAAACATGGTTCATTCCTCTGGTTAGAGTTAGGTGACAAGGATCCATACTTTATTTTGCCAATTTTAGCGGCAATCTTCACGTTTATGAGTTCTTGGCTATCGATGGCCTCAATGCCAGAAAAAAATGGGATGACAACTACGATGACGTATGTAATGCCAATTTTCATTTTCTTTATGGCAATGAATATGTCTTCAGCTATTTCTCTTTACTGGAGTGTGACGAATGCGTTCCAAGTGGGACAGACCCTAGTTATTCAAAATCCATTTAAGATTAATCGAGAACGGGCTGAAAAAGTGGCTGCTGAGAAAGCTAAGAAAAAAGCAATCGAAAAAGCTAAGCGTAAAGCCGTTAAGGGCCGAAAATAGTAGTGAGATGTATTAATATAAAACAGTAACTAAGAAGGATTAAGCAAAACATAAATTTTGCTTAATCCTTCTTTTGTTGTGGCTTTGTAACAGTGACTGGCAGTAGACGTGCTATAATGGTTGCTGAAATTAAACAAGGAGGCCAGCAAGACATGGCAACATTTACTGGCAAAACAGTTGCAGAAGCAATTGAAAATGGTTTGGTAACCCTCAAGGTCACCAAAAATGAAGCGAATATTAAAGTGATTAACGCACCCAAGACAGGTTTATTTGGTCGAGTGCGTAAAGAAGCTGAAGTTGAAATTGTCCCAATTGGGTCTCAATACCATTTAATTGGTGAAGAACAATCAGCAGACGAAGCACCTAACTTGGAAAGCACAAATACTGTGAATGAAAATGAAACGATGAGTGACGATCAAGTCCGTTCGATGCTGATATCTAGCTTGTCGCATGCTACCGCTGAATATGTCAAAGATTTGGCTGCCAAGCGAGATATTATTGTTAGTTATGAAATCAAAACAACTGCCAATCAATTTCTGATTGACCTATCTACGACGAATGAATCGCAATTAATTGGTACCCGTGGAACGACAATTAACGAATTACAAGAGCAAGCTAATCAATTTGTTCAACAAGCGAAACTAGATGATATTGACGTGGTGCTCGATACGAAAGATTATCGAGCTAAACGCAGTGAAATCTTGAAAAAAGTTGCAGAACGAGCAGCAAAAGAAGTCGCGAATTCAGAAGAGTCAGTTTATTTTGATCCAATGCCCGAATTTGAACGCGTGCAAATTCACGAATTTTTAAAAGATAATAAAAAAGTGCGTTCTTATTCAGAGGGTAAGGGGAAACAACGAGTTGTGGTGGTCGCACCGAGAACCAAGCTCAGTGATTAATAATGATTGAGTTAAATGAGGAGGCCAGTTAACATGGCAACGTATACGGGTAAGACGGTGACTGAAGCCATCGATAACGGGTTAAGTGATTTGCAAGTTAACCGACATCAGTCGAATATCAAAGTGGTAAAGTTTCCTAAAATGGGCATGTTCGGTCGGGTCCGCCAAGCAGCAGTCGTTGAAATAGAACCCTTGTCAGTTGATACTGACTTGGGAGATACTTTACCGGCAGAAACACCAATGACGGCAGACGAGAACCGGTTATTGCTGTTATCTAGTATTTCACAGGCAACTGCTGAGTATGTAAAATACTTGGCGACCGAAAAAAAGATAACGCTAAATTATGAAATTAAGGTTGTTCCAGATCAATTTTTCATTGAAATGTCGAGTAATGATGAAGAAGAATTGATTGGCCCGAAAGGACAAACGATTAATCAATTTCAGGAACTCGCCAACCAGTATGTCGTTAATGCGGAAAAAAATCCGGCTGTGCAAGAAGCTAATATTCAGGGAATCAAAGTTGAATTAGATATTAATGGTTATCGGGCCAAGCGGAGTAGAATTTTGCGCAAGGTCGCAACGCGTGCCGAAAAAGTAGTGGGTGAATCAGAAGGTGCGATTTATTTTGATCCAATGCCTAAAAGTGAGCGAGACCAAATTCATGCTTTTTTGCAAGATAGTGAAACAGTTCGTTCTTTTTCTGAGGGACAAGGCGATGAAAGAGCGGTGGTTGTTGCTCCACTTACGAAACTTAATGATTGACATTTTGTAAAATAAATTTTAAAATGTCGTAGTTAGAATTAAATACGGTAAAAGTAGTGAAAGTACTTTAACCACGTGTGCACAAGTGCAGGCGTGGAGTGGGTGCTTTTTTTATTTGTCAGAAAGGGGTATTAACTTGGCAAACTCAGAATTTGATACCATTGCAGCAATCTCAACTCCAGTCGGAGAAGGCGGAATTTCCATTATCCGGATTAGTGGAGAAGAGGCGTTACCAATTGCTCAAGTAGTTTTTAAAGGCAAAGATTTATCAAAAGTTGATTCACACACGATTAATTATGGACACGTCATTGACCCGGGTACACAAACGGAAGTTGATGAGGTCATGGCTTCGGTAATGTTAGCACCTAAAACATATACCAAAGAAGACATCGTCGAAATCAATTGTCACGGTGGCTTAGTGGCAACAAATCAGATTTTACAATTATTATTGAGTCATGGTGCTCGTCTGGCCGAACCAGGTGAATTTACCAAACGTGCCTTTTTGAACGGTCGAATAGATTTATCACAAGCAGAAGCAGTGATGGATTTGATTCGCGCTAAGACTGATAAGTCAATGAAGGTGGCGTTAAATCAACTAGATGGTAATTTATCGCGCTTGATTAGGCAGTTACGACAAGATATTTTGGACGTTTTAGCACAAGTTGAAGTAAATATTGACTACCCTGAGTATGATGCAGTGGAAGAAATGACCACTAAGCTACTGCAAGAAAAAGCAGCGGAACTCCAAAAATTAATTAAGCAATTATTGAATAGCGCTAAACAAGGTAAGGTACTGCGCGAAGGATTAGCGACCGCTATTATTGGCCGTCCTAACGTGGGTAAATCGAGTCTCTTGAATAATTTGTTACATGAAGACAAAGCTATTGTGACTGATATTGCTGGGACCACGCGTGATGTGATTGAAGATTATGTCAACGTCAATGGGGTGCCATTAAAACTAATCGATACAGCAGGAATTCGGGAAACAACTGATCAAATTGAAGCGATTGGGGTGGAACGGAGTCGGCAAGCAATCGATACGGCTGATTTAGTTTTATTGTTATTGAATAATAGTGAAGCTTTAACTGATGAAGATCGTGGCTTAATTGCTGATACGGCCGATGTCAAACGAATTATTATTTTAAACAAAACGGATTTGCTGGAGCAACTAGATCATCAAGAGTTATTTAGTTTGGTGAATGAAGACGACGTCATTGAAACTTCAATCTTAAATGATCAAGGCATGGATCAATTGGCTAAACGGATTAGTGATTTGTTCTTTGGTGAAGGTATTGAAACTAATTCTAATAATGTGATGGTCACAAATGCACGGCACATTGGTCTTTTGAATCAAGCAGATGCAGCACTTGGGGATGTTCAACAAGGTATCGCTGCCGGATTACCAGTTGATTTGGTTCAAATTGATATGACTAGAAGCTGGGAATTACTAGGTGAAATCACTGGAGATAGTTATCAAGATGAATTACTTGATCAATTGTTTAGCCAGTTTTGTTTGGGCAAATAAGTCCAGAGTGCTTTTCTCTCCGTTTAGCTTCGGAGCATTAGCGGAGAATGAGAGGTTATTGTTCTGCTTTGTGAACGATGGCCTAGAATTCAAGCTAAGTGACGAAGTTGGAAAGAAAAGCCGATTTATTAGAGTGCTGAATGAGTCGTTTAATTAGTGAGCTGCTAGCTGAGATTAATGATAATTGCGTTGTTAGTAATTGAATTAATCGTAGCTAGGTGAACTAATTGACGAAAGAGGCCGATTTAAGTAGAGTGTTTTTTCTGAAGTTGGAGAAAAAAGCCAATTTAAACATTCCAAATCAGCTTGTAAAAAATTATCTAAATAAAATAGCGCAAAAACTAAAACAATCTCAGAAGACGAGGAGAACGTATCGTGGAACAAGGATTACCATACACAGGAAAAGAATATGATGTAATTGTCGTTGGTGCCGGTCATGCCGGGAGTGAAGCCGCCTTAGCAGCTGCACGAATGGGCAATAAAACGTTATTAATGACAATTAACTTAGACATGGTAGCCTTTATGCCATGTAACCCATCAGTCGGTGGACCAGCTAAAGGAATTGTTGTTCGGGAGCTGGATGCACTTGGTGGACAAATGGGCCGTAATATTGATAAGACCTATGTTCAAATGAGAATGTTGAATACTGGTAAAGGGCCCGCGGTTCGTGCATTGCGGGCACAAGCAGATAAGCATGCTTATCATGCTGAAATGAAGCACACAATTGAAAATGAACCTAACCTGACTTTGCGTCAGGGTATGGTTGATGATTTAATTGTGGAAGATGGAATTTGTAAAGGTGTTATTACCAGTACTGGTGCACGTTATGCTGCCAAGAGTGTGGTCTTAACTGTGGGAACCGCCGCTCGTGGCAAGATTATTATTGGTGAACTTCAATATGAATCTGGTCCTAATAATTCTCAAGCTGCCATGAAGTTAACAAAGAATTTGGCTAACTTAGGGTTTGAGATTGAACGTTTCAAGACTGGGACTCCACCCCGAGTAGATGGCACCACGATTGATTATAGCCAAACCGAGGAACAACCTGGGGATGAAGCACCTAATCACTTTAGTTTTACTACCCCAGATACAAACTATTTACTGTTAAAGGATCAACTTTCATGTTGGTTGACGTACACAAATGAAACCACTCATGAAATTATACGTGGTAACTTGGATCGGGCTCCAATGTTCTCTGGAACCATTGAAGGAGTCGGACCTCGTTACTGTCCTTCAATTGAGGACAAGATTGTGCGCTTTGCCGACAAGCCACGTCATCAATTGTTCTTAGAACCAGAAGGACGTAACACTGAAGAATGGTATGTTCAAGGACTATCAACTTCGATGCCAGAAGAAATTCAACAAAAGATTTTACATTCCATCAAGGGACTTGAACATGCAGAATTGATGCGGCCCGGATATGCAATTGAATATGACGTGGTGGCTCCATATCAATTAAAGCCAACCCTAGAAACTAAAATTATTAAAAACTTGTATACTGCTGGTCAAACTAATGGGACTTCTGGTTATGAAGAAGCGGCTGGACAAGGAATGATTGCGGGAATTAACGCTGGCTTACGTGCCTTGGATCGTGGCCAATTTACCTTGAAGCGCTCTGACGCATATATTGGTGTCATGATTGATGATTTGGTTACCAAGGGTACCAAGGAACCATATCGTTTGTTGACTAGCCGTGCAGAATATCGCTTGATTTTACGTCATGATAACGCAGACTTACGTTTGACTGAAATGGGTCGTGAATTAGGCTTAATTGACGATGCTCGTTATGCAGCTTTTGAAAGTAAAAAAACGGCCGTTGAAGAAGAACTAAAGCGTTTGGATACCATTCGTATCAAACCTAATGATGATATTGATGCTTTCTTGGTTTCTCGCGGTGAAAAGCCATTGAAGGATGCTTTATTAGCTAGTGAATTTTTACGTCGTCCACAAGTGAGTTACGCTGACTTGATGCAATTTATTCCAGCAGCTACAGAACCTTTGGATCGCCAAGTAATCGAACAAATTGAAATCACAATCAAGTACGCTGGTTATATCAAAAAAGCCGAAGATCGAGTAGCCCGCTTAAAGAAGATGGAAGCTAAAAAGATTCCAGATCGAATTGATTATGATGACATTGATAGTCTGGCGACTGAAGCGCGTCAAAAACTTAAAAAGATTCAACCTGAGACAATCGCTCAAGCAACACGGATTAGCGGTGTTAATCCTGCTGACATTGCGATTTTGAGTGTATATATTCAACAAGGCCGAATCGCAAAATTATAATCGAAATGACTTATCTTACGAGATAAGTTATTTTTTTGAATTAATTTGTACCATATATTAGCTAAATCTTTATGATTAGGTTATTTATACTTATTAATGTTCGTTTTTTTAATAAAATTTATATCTTGACCATCCTTTTAAATCAAGATAACATTAATTTACGAACTTTAATATTGTTGTCGGTAGAGAAGAAAGGGAGTTCATCTTGAGATTAAATAAGTACACAGTCGCAACCGCCGGTGTAACTTTTCATTTAATGCTAGGTTCGGTCTATGCCTGGAGCGTGTATGTCACAGCAATTGCTGCTAAAACTAATTGGGCAGAATCAGAAATTACCTTTGCGTTTAGTTTAGCAATTTTCTTTTTGGGGATGTCGGCTGCGTTTATGGGTCGGTTAGTTGAAAAATTTGGGCCCCGAGTGACAGGTACCATTTCAAGTTTTTGTTATGGTGCCGGAACGATGTTAACGGGTGTTGCCGTCCATTCAGATCAATTATGGTTGTTGTATGTGGCCTATGGCGTGATAGGGGGGATTGGTTTAGGATCTGGCTATGTGACACCAGTTTCGACCATTATTAAATGGTTCCCTGAAAGACGTGGCTTTGCCACTGGATGCGCCATTATGGGCTTTGGCTTTGCAGCAATGATTACTAGTCCGATTGCCCAACAATTGATTACAACAGTTGGAATTGAACGAACTTTTTATATTCTTGGTATTTTTTATTTTCTTGTCATGGTCTCTGCTGCTCAGTTTATTAAGCCACCAAAGCAAGTTACTAATGCTGAAGATTCATTGCAGCAAGGGGTTAGTCTAACTGGTGGACGTCAAATGACGGCTAATCAAGCTGTCAAGACGCCTGAGTTTAAAATGCTGTGGCTGATGTTATTCATCAATATTACTTGCGGAATTGGTTTAGTCTCGGCTGCTTCACCAATGGCCCAAGAATTAACGCATATGTCAGTCGTAAAAGCTGCCTGGATGGTTGGTGTAATTGGTATTTTCAACGGAGTTGGTCGACTGGCCTGGGCAAGTATCTCAGATTATTTGGGACGGCCAAATACCTTTAGTTTGGTTTTTCTAATTGAAGGGATTCTCTTATTTGGCTTACTAGGGGTTAATTCTACGTCGATTTTCACCGTTGTTATGTGTGTGATTATCTCTGGTTACGGGGCAGGATTTTCTGTCATTCCGGCCTACCTAAGTGACGTCTTTGGTACCAAGGAATTAGGAGCCATTCATGGCTATGTCTTAACGGCGTGGGGGATGGCTGGCCTCGTTGGCCCGTTGATTCTCTCAATGTCGCACCAGATATTACAAAGCTACAATATGACACTAATCTTATTTGCACTGTTGGAGTTATTGGCGTTACTCGTATCCTTTGCTATTCGTAAACGATTTAAAGTGGCCCAAACGAAATTAGAACAATAATAAAAAAATAAAATGGCATTCAAGACTGATTTAAAGTCTTGGATGCCATTTTCAATTGTTTTAAATTATTAAGCCACTCATAAAAACTAGCGAACTAACCGCGTTTGCACAGCCATGGAGCAAAATACTAGGAATGATGGATCCATTGGCCATATTTTCATCGATGTAATAAAATGCAAACCCAATACAGCTAGTAAAAATAAAGGTTAAAAGCACAAAAATAAGGCCGATATGGCTAGCTAACAACAAACCACCATGCAAAGCACCGAATAGTATTGCTTGAGTAAGGTTGCCCTTGAAATAGCCAAATTTATGTTGAATTCGTTTGGCAAAAAAACCTCTAAACAGGATTTCTTCTGCCGTCGCCGTTTGAAAGAATGCATATAATAGCATTGCTAGAACGGTGGTTAACTTGAAATTATTGAATTTAGTGTTAGCTAAGACAGTTGAATCTGGTGTCACACAGATTAATGCTGTGCCAAACAAAGCAAAGACAACGAATGTAATTAAACTGGTAGTTACCAATTTTTTAGTGACATGATTGACTGGTTTGATGCCGATCCAAGCTGAAAAATGAACAGGTGGTTTAAACCATTTCCACCAAATGAACGGTAAAGCAATAAATATCCATAACTGCATAATTGTAGAGATAAGCTGATTCCATAAAAGATTCATGATAAGCTCCTCATTCATTAACCACGTAAGCGAAACTACACTATTTGAGAAACATTGTAGCTTAAAATTTAATCACGTGTCAATGAGTGAAAAGCCACCACTGGCATGGGATATGAAATGGTAGTGATGTCCCGGAAATGGATTAAATTTAGCTGGTTGAAGCACTATCTTTAATCCGGCTTTTAATCTCAACTTTGTCACCTAGTTAAAATAAGCCACCATAGTCAATGAACGACTATAATGACTTATTCTAAACTAGTGCTTCAAAGCTAAACGAGTTAAAAAGCACTATATTTAATCCGGCTTCACAACTTAGCCAATTCCGTATAACTTTAAATATCTTGATTTCAAAATTCGAAATCGTTCGATATTTTCGTTATTACTCATTGGCTGTTCAAGTTGTTCAGCACTATCATTAATCCGGCTTCATTCAGCAACTTCGTCACATAGCTAAAATATCGATTCATAGTTCATAATGCGAACTACAAATCGATATTTATCGCTAATACTCCGAAGCTTTCGCTGACTGAAGCACTATATTTAATCCGGCTTTTAATCTCAACTTTGTCACCTAGTTAAAATAAGTCACCATAGTCAAGAACCGACTATAATGACTTATTCTAAACTAGTGCTCCAAAGCTAGACGAGATAAAAAGCACTATCATTAATCCGGCTTCACAACTTAGCCAATTCCGTATAACTTTAAATATCTTGATTTCAAAGTTCGAAATCGTTCGATATTTTCGTTATTACTCATTGGCTGTTCAATTTGCTCAGCACTATATTTAATCCGGCTTTTAATCTCAACTTTGTCACCTAGTTAAAATAAGCCACCATAGTCAAGAACCGACTATAATGACTTATTCTAAACTAGTGCTCCAAAGCTAGACGAGATAAAAAGCACTATATTATTACCACAAATACTTAACGGTTGGTTCAAAAAATTCTTCATAGATATTTTGACAGATTAGCATTTGTTCATGGGTTAAGGGTTGTAAATCGGCAGCCCCAGTATTGGACGCAATTTGAGCAGCGTTACTGGCACCGGGGATGATGGTGGATACGGCATCAAACATCAGTATCCAACGAAGTGCCGTTTGGGCTAAATTATCGGTTCCAAGTTGGTCTTTTAATTCGGTCGCAGCTCTAACTCCGGTTGCATAGTCCACACCAGCAAAAGTTTCACCTTTATCAAAAGCCTCGCCATTGCGGTTAAAGTTCCGGTGATCGTTTTTCCCAAAGGTGGTTTCTAAGGTGTATTTACCGGTTAATAGCCCACTAGCCAACGGCACCCGAATAATTGTTCCTACATTTTGGGCCTGGGCTAGCTTAAAGAATAAATCAGCTGGTTTTTGGCGTAAGATATTAAAAATAATTTCCACTACTGAAATATCGTAATCAAGGGCTTTAATTGCCTCTTCAATTCGTTCAACACTAACACCATAGTGCTTGATGCGGCCGTCCGCTTTCATTTCATCTAAAGTATCAAAAATTTCTTTGTGATAGTACGCGTCAGTGGGTGGACAGTGAAGCAAAATTAAATCTAAACTGTCTGTTTTTAAATTCTTTAGAGACTTGGCAACGAAAGCTTCTAAATTTTCTTTGCTATAACTATCAATTGTGTGTGGGTCTAAGGCACGGCCCATTTTTGTCGATACAATGATGTCTCTTTCAGGATGGGCAGCTAAGAATTCACCAATCGCTTTTTCACTTTCACCATCTTGATAAATATCTGCAGTGTCAAAGAAATTAACACCAGCTTGATAGGCGGCTTCAAGCGTTTCTTGTGCATCTTGATTACTAAATGGATCTCCCCATTTAGAACCTAATTGCCAAGTACCAAGTGAAACTTCACTAATTTTGTAACCAGTTTTACCCAATGTTCGATATTCCATGATAATCCTCCAAAACTAACTTTAATAGTGAAATAGTACCACTATTATTGATAATAAGCATTAGCTTAAGAGACTCATCTTACGCGTAAAATTTGCATTAATCACATCAAAATCACTGAAATAGCTTTTAGTTGTCCCGATAATTTGATATTTTTCATGACCTTTACCGGCAATTAACACGACATCGCCTGGTAAAGCATGCGATAGAGCATAGTTGATGGCTTCGGTGCGATCGGTAATCCGGGTAAATGACTTCATTGGCAAATGATTAGTCATATCATCCAAAATGGCATCGGGATCTTTTTTACGTGGATTATCCGAAGTGAAAATGGCATTGGTGGCTAGCTGAGCAGCAACATCCGCCATCAAAGGCCGCTTTTGCCGATCGCGGTCACCGCCACAACCAATCACACAAAAGACCCGTTTTTCGGCAAAGTCATTAATCGTAGCTAACACATTTTTTAAGCCATCAGGAGTATGGGCATAATCGACAATGGCGGTAATGCCAGAATCATTGGGTACTAATTGAAAACGACCCTCAACCCCGTGTAAGGTCGATAATTTATTGACAATTTGTTCTGGGGCAAGGTTCATGGCGAAACATGCTGCGACAGCGGCTAAAGTATTGTAGACATTAAACATTCCAATCAGTGGCGTGTTCACGTTGTATTCTTCACCGTAAATTGATAAGACGAAACTAGTCCCATTGCTCGAAATGTTAATTTCCTTGGCACGAACAATCGCACTTTCGTCTAGACCATATGTAATAATATTGGCAGAAGTCATCCCGATTAAGCGATTACCATAAGAATCATCGGTATTAATGACGGCCGTTTTAATGTTATTAACATCATAGCCATTACCAAGCTGTGAAAATAGTAATGCTTTAGCAGCAAAATAATTTTCCATTGTTTTGTGATATAGCAGGTGATCTTCAGTGAAGTTGGTAAAGACCGCCACATTGAAATCGACCCCATAAGTGCGACCTTGATCTAGCGCAATTGAAGAAACCTCCATGGCACATCCAGTCATATTTTGATTCCGCATCTCATTGAGTGTTTGATTGAGTGTATTAGCATCTGGTGTGGTATTAATGGTGGAAATTTTGGTATCACCAATTTTGTTATACATCGTGCCAATAATGCCGGTTGGTTGGTTATTGTCAGACATAATTTCACTAATTAAATGAGTGACGGTTGTTTTACCGTTAGTGCCAGTGACCCCAATCATCGAGAGATCCGCGCTGGGATTGTGATAAAAAATCGTAGCCAGTTGGGCCAAAGATTTATGAGTATTATGGACCGCAATAATCCGGTCGGTATATTCAGTCGGTAATGTTACTGTTGAGGCGGAATCAACCACAGCTAGTACCGCTCCATTTTCAAAGACTTCCTTGATGGCAGTGTGACCATCAAAATTAGCTCCTTTGATCGCGACGAAACAAGTTCCAGTGGTTACTTCTTTGGTATTAGCTGTTAAATTATGGATGCGGTCTGTTAGGGCAGACAATTTTAATTTATCGGCGGGACTAATTTGTAAAATATCGGCTATTTGTTTCATTTTCATTAGAAACACCTCGAATTTAGATTTAATGGTCTTTATCTTACGCGATGATTATGAAGAGAATGATTTATAAAAATTGAAGAAAATTAGATTAATTGTTGAGAAAATGTGAAGAAATATTAAATAATGATTATTTTGTGAAATATATTGACATGAATGAAGCCCTACTATGTAGATTAACGACAATTGATGATAGAATATAACATGTATATTTTTACGAGACGGGTCGGAGGATAAATGATGGAAATATCCATTAGTCAAATCGAAAAGATTTTAAAAAAAGAGAACCTATTAAAAGAAATTAGAATTGGTGATAATTGGTTATATCAATTTCCAGTTGAAGAGTACGAAACTAAATTTTTAGATTTACAATCTAATTCCAGAACCATTAAACGCGATACGAATACCTTGTTTTTTTGTAAGGGATTAACGTTTAAACAAGCTTATTTGCAAATTGCGATAGATAACGGAGTCAAATACTACCTCGCTGATCGTGAATACAAGATTGATGATCACCAAGTGACTGGCATTATTGTGACGGACATCAAAAAAGCGATGGCTTTATTGGCGGCCGAATTTTACCAACACCCAGAAGAAAAATTGACGATTGTCGGTATTACCGGTACGAAGGGTAAAACCACGACGGCCTATTTTTTAAAGCATATTTTAGATCGAACTTTTCACCAAAAAGTAGCGTTGTTATCGACAATCGATACAACTTTAGATGGTCAAAATTATTTTAAATCGCATCTATCCACCCCGGTGGCTTTGGATTTATTTAGAATGATGAATGAGGCCGTGGAAAACGGGATGACTCATTTAGTGATGGAGGCCTCTTCACAAGCTTTTAAGCAATCACGAGTATATGGTTTAAGATTTAATGTAGGTGTTTTTTTAAACATTTCGCCTGATCATATTAGTCCAATTGAACATGCTACCTTTGATGATTACCTCTTTTGCAAACGCCAAATTATTTCGCAATCGGACGTCATGGTGATTAATCAAGATTCACGTTATTATTCATTCTTACATCAAATTATTGATGAAAAAAATGTGCCAGAAATCACCTATGGACGGCAGTTGTCGGCTGATTATCGAATCGAACAAGAAGCGCGTTTTAGTTTTGTGAGTCAACACTTGGGTCAATTACTAGAATTTCATTTGCAGTTAGATGGTGATTTTAATAAAGAAGATGCCACTGCTGCGATGGCCGTGAGTCAAAAATTAGGCGCGAGTGTTGATGACTGTATTCGTGGCATTGAAGAAACAGTTGTTCCTGGTCGCATGGAACAATTTGAATTACACCAAAACATTCAAATTTATGTTGATTATGCGCACAATTTCGATAGTTTGAACCGATTGTTAAACGTGGTGCGCAATCAACATCCTGATCACACGTTGTGGGTGGTCACTGGTAGTACTGGTAAAAAGGGACTTAATCGACGAGTTGGAATTGGAAAAGCAATTGGTAATTTTGCCGATTATGCGGTCCTCACGTCAGATGATCCAGACACCGAAGATCCTAATGACATTGCGAAAGCTATTGCGGGTGCAATCAATAATCCTAAGGTACATGTCAAGTATATTGAAGATCGTAAGAGTGCGATTCAGTTTGCGCTGCAAAAAGCTCAGACTGGGGATGCGGTTGTTGTGTCCGGTAAAGGTGAAGATCCTTATCAGAAGATTAACGGCGTAGATGTGCCGTATGATGGGGATGCAGTTGTTATAAAAAAATTAATAAAAGCATTGGATAATGCTTCAAATGGTTAAAAATGGTAAACTAAGCGGTATGTGTATTCGGTTTTTTATAAGAGATAGGAGAGTTTTAAATGTGTGGATTTGTAGGAACGATTAAAACAGATAAGCTTAGCGATGACGTCATCGTTAATATGGCAAATCGCATCAAACATCGGGGACCAGATGACGAAGCGTATTTTAAAGATGACAAAGTAATGATGGGTTTTCGACGGTTGTCAATCATTGATTTAGCTCATGGAAAACAACCCATGGAAAACAATGAAGAAACGACGGTCCTAACCTTCAATGGTGAAATTTATAATTTTAAAGAGGTTCGCAAGGACTTAGAAGCGCTAGATTATGTTTTTAAGACTAATGTTGATTCAGAAGTTTTATTGCATGGATATGATGCATGGGGCTCTAAACTATTAGATCATCTTCGTGGAATGTTTGCCTTTTCAATTTATGATCGTAAGAACGGAAAGATTTTTGCCGCACGTGATCACTTTGGTATGAAGCCTTTTTATTATTACAATGATGGTGAAAATTTCATGTGGGGCTCTGAAATCAAATCCTTTTTGGATCATCCTGGATTCAAAAAAGAATTCAATATGAAGTATTTACCTTATCATTTAAGTTTTGAGTTCATTCCTGGACGTGAAACTTTGTTTAAACATGTCTTTAAATTACTTCCTGGGGAATTCATGACCTATGATATCGTCACGAAAGATTTGAAATGTGAACGGTACTATAAATTTGAATACGATATGGATCCTAACAAACAAGTTGAGGAATCTAGTCAAGAAATTGAAAAACTGGTTGATGATTCCGTTGATGCACATATGATTGCCGACGTGGAGGTTGGAAGCTTTTTGTCTAGTGGGGTTGATTCAAGTTACGTTCTGAATGAAGCTAGTAAGTTAAAAGATATCCAATCATTTTCACTTGGATTTGACGATCCGCGTTATAGTGAATTGGCATGGTCGACTAAATTTGCCGAAAAAATCAACCAAAAAAATACCCAAATAAAAATTACTGAAGCGGACTATTTTAGTAGTTTGCCAACGGTGTTGTATTACATGGACGAGCCACTTTCAAACCCATCAGCCATTCAACTTTATTTCTTGGCCAAATCAACCAGCAAACATGTGAAAGTTGCGTTATCTGGTGAAGGGGCTGATGAATTCTTTGGTGGATACAACACGTATCTTGAAGGTGATACTTTCCATAAGTATCAAAAATATGTACCAGGATTTGTTCGTTCGGCCTTGGCTGCTGCAGTGAAGCCTTTACCAAGATTTCATGGTCGTAAATTCTTGATTCGCGGAGCGCAACCAATTAGCGAACGTTATTACCGAGTTAACTATGTTTACAATGAAGACGAACGCGCTAAATTGTTAAAAGATAAATCATTAAATGTGGACACTGGCTTAATGACAAAACATCTCTTTGATGAAGTGTCTGATTTGGATGAAAAATCACAAATGCAGTACTTTGATATTAATGCTTGGTTGCCATATGATATTTTGCATAAGGCTGATCGGATGAGCATGGCTAATTCATTAGAAGTTCGTATGCCATTAGTTGATCGTGAAATTGCCAAATATGCCCGGACATTGCCAGTTTCTAACCGCTTTAGTGGTGCTGAAACCAAATATGCGTTTCGTTTAGCTGCCAAAAATAATGTTCCCAGTGATGTGGCCAAGAAAGAAAAGATGGGCTTCCCATCTCCTCTAGCTACCTGGATGAAAGAAGATAAGTATTACGATTTAATCAAAGGTGCTTTCACCTCTGAAGTCGCACAACGATTCTTCAATTCTGACTACCTAGTTGAAATATTGGATAAACATCGTGCAGGTCAATCAAGTATGCAAAAATTATTTACAATATATTCATTCTTGATTTGGTATGCTGTATACTTTAAGGAAGATGTACCAGAAGGATTCCTAGAATCAATTACAGTTCCAGTACCAGCAATGAACAAAGTAGGATAAAAAGTAATGCAAAGAGGTATCAAGACGCATGGATTCAGCAAAACAAGCATTTGTTCCAATTATTTTGGGAACTGATTTGAACGCCTATGGGATGGCGCGTTCATTTTACGAAAAATATACAGTTAAATCTGAATTATATGCCATGATGGAATTAGCGCCAACGCGTTTTTCAAAAATTGTCACACCACATTTTATTGAGAATTTTAA
Source organism: Paucilactobacillus nenjiangensis (assembly GCF_008632615.1). Lineage (NCBI taxonomy): Bacteria > Bacillati > Bacillota > Bacilli > Lactobacillales > Lactobacillaceae > Paucilactobacillus > Paucilactobacillus nenjiangensis. The sequence continues at coordinate 2,190,253 of NZ_CP043939.1, read as the reverse complement.
AGATCCGAAAGTCTTTAAAGACACCTTGTTAGCGGTTGGAAAAAAGTATCGGGACCAAGACATCATTCCGGTGTTGATTAGCTGTGGTGATGATTACACCGAATTTGTTGCCGAACATCGAGACGCTTTTCTTGAATATTATGTCTGTCCGTATACGGATGCTGACACAGTGGCCAAATTAACTGATAAAGAATCTTTTTATCGAATATGTGACGAGTACGGCTTGCCATACCCACATACTAAGATTATTAATTCAAGTGACGATACGTCAGATTTTGATTCACCCTTTGGTTATCCGGTTGTGTTAAAAGGTGCAGATGCGAACCAATGGCGGACAATTCATTTTGATGGTTATGAGAAAGCCTTTACCATTAATGATAAAGAAAAATTGAACTTGATGATTCATCGTATTTTTGAACATGGATACGTGGGAGATTTAATTTTACAAGACTATGTCCCTGGTGATGATAGTAATATGAGAACTATCAATATTTATGCTGATCAATATCATCATGTCAAAATGATGGTTTTGGGTCATCCATTATTGGAAGACCCATCGCCACTGTCAATTGGAAATTATGTCGCAATTGCACCCGGATATGATCAAGACATTTATGACCAATTAAAAAACTTTTTGGAAAAAATTGAATTCACTGGTTTTGTTAATTTTGATGTGAAATATGACCGACGTGATAATTCTTTCAAGGTGTTTGACTTGAATCCTCGCCAAGGTCGGAGTAGTTTCTTTACCATGTTGAATGGTTATAACTTTGCATCGTTACCAGTCGAAGACTATATTTTTGGAACGTTAAAAGACCAACCAACGGTGTTTGCCAATAAAGATACCAGTCAATATAAACTCTGGTTAGGTGTTTCCAAAGCGACTTTTGAAAAATACGCGACGGATAATGAAGCCAAAACGGCCGCAATGGAATTAATTAAACATCATAAATATGGCACGACGTTTAAATACAATCGTGATTGGAATATTCGCCGAGCATTGATTGAATTTTGGATGAATCATCGATATAAGCAAAATTTTGACAAGTATTTTAAAGAAAAAATTTAATTATTTGGGAATTATGAGTATACTAAGAAGTATAAAACTTGTAAGTGGGGATTAAGTTATGAAAGCAATGAAAGAAGTGCTTAGTTGGATAGTGCCAATTGTAATCGGGCTATTAGTAGCCTTATTAATCAAGCAATTTGTTTTCCAACTAGTTCGTGTTGACGGACCTTCAATGGATCCGAATTTGAGTGATAATGAACGCGTGGTTGTCTTTAAACAGTCAACAATTCACCGTGGGAGTGTTGTCGTGTTCCAAGCTCAAGGAGTGGACCCAAGCGCCACCACTAAAACTGACTACGTTAAGCGTGTGATTGGCTTACCTGGTGATACAGTTGAATCTAAAGATGGCAATCTATACGTTAACAATAAGAAAGTTAAACAAAGTTATATTGGTACTGATGAGCGTACCACAGGGACTGGTAATTGGACCTTGTCCAGTTTGTCTAATATTCATGCTTGGTCAAAAAATGTGAATGCTAATAAAGTACCAAAAGGTGAATACTTTGTACTAGGAGATCATCGAAGTGTTTCTAACGATGGTCGTTACTGGGGATATGTACCTAAGAGTAAAATCTTAGGGGTTGTTAAAGTACCGTTCTGGTCGTCAGATAAGACTGCCAAAAATAATATTAATACCGAGTGGAAAAATTATTTCGAATAATCACGAGTTACAAAAAAAGGTCAATCAAACTTTCGTTTGGTTGACCATTTTTTAACATAATTATTTATAAACTTAGCTTATTTTGCTGGCGCATTGCCAATTCGATAGTTTTATCAGCTAGAATTGATTGGGCATCGGCCACAAGATATGGGTGGTCAGGTGCTTGCTCTTGGGCTAGTGATAATTCTGTACATCCTAAGACAGTTATGTCGACGTGCATGTCATTTTGCATCTGCTTGAGAATATTATGGTATCGATCCTTATCGACGGTACCTTTTGCCTTGATATCTTCAAAAATTAATTTTTCAGTTTCTGCTAGAATTTTAGGTGTTGGGTGCACGGGTTCATAACCTTGGTCAATGATAAATTGATCGTAAATTCCCGTTTTAATGGTACCAGGAGTTCCTAAAATACCGACTTTCTTGGCAGTAGGATTGATTTGATTGATTTCTTCTACCGCTAATTTGGGCATATGAAGGATTGGAATGGAAGTTGCAGCTTGCATTTCTTGATAAAAATAGTGAGCTGAGTTACATGTTAAGACAAAAAAGTCAGGGTTTAATTGACTATACTTCTTAATGTCACCAACCAACTGGTCAGTTGGATTGGGTTGAGTATGGTCTAAAATATATGACGATCGATCGGGAATCGAAGAGTGATTAACGACCAAGTAATCCAAATAATCTTGGTCTTTATTAGTTGGAGTTCGTTCGTTTAATAGTCGGACAAAACTTTCTGTCGCTAGAGATCCCATGCCGCCTAGAACTGTGAAAAAATGATTCATGATAAATCTCCTCCAATGTGAATAAATAACAGTGAATATCGTACCAAACTTCTGGGATATTTTCATGTTTTTTGTCTGCTAGTAATGTTTCATGTGAAAACAAGCCCTCATATAAGTCGAGGTAAGAATAGCGAGTTAGCGGCGTTTCAGCAGAGCTAAAAACGTCGAAAATCAACGAAAACACTTTGAAGTGTGCCATCTCTGTGCCACAACTTCATCCAAGGATACCTTATCGGCGGTCATCTAAAACATGGATGATCGCCGTTTCTATCTCACCACTTTGCCGCGCGCGCCGTGCAGCGCGAAAGGCGCAAGCGCGAGCAAAGGGCGGTCGGCGTCAGCCGGCCGCCCATACCCCCAGTACTCTAACAGGGGGGGACTAAATACAACCAGATTGCCCGAACACAAGGTAGAGACACTTACGCAACGGCGTTTCTGAATATACTACGAAAATGTGGATGGCACACCCAATCCACCATTTCATCAAATATAAAATCTTGGGACATCGCTAAACTAGCTTAGTGACAGGCGTTAGGTGGATACGCGTCTGGCACGTTAGTTCATCATTTACAAAATGACGACGAAATCCAAAAGCGTCGACCGATTGCACTAGGCCCTGTCAAGTTGACAGATGAAAAAGTATAAAGTTTTGTCTGTTCCTAAACGGCTTTACTCCAGTATTCTTCTGGAGTGAGGCCGTTTCTTTGTGCCGAGCGATTGTGGCGATTGAAGTACTCAACACCTTCTTCCACCAGTTTCACGAGTTCTTGATATGTCTTAGCCATTGCGTGTCGCTCCATCCACCGCAACTTGAATTCGTTCCACCAGCGCTCCATCGGTGCGTTGTTATAGGGTGTACCTGGACGAGGCATACTGCGCTTCACGTTGTGGAGCTCTAAGAAGTGGTTAAATGATCCTGCCGTGTAAGCTGAGCCGCGGTCGGTATGCGTTGTCGAATGAACGTCCCCAGCCACCTCAAATGCTTGCTGGAAGACCTGAATTTCCGCGGCCGCGGTCTCAGTATCGCTGAGGTTAAAAGCTAGTAGACGACGCCCGAACAGATCGAGGACACCGCTCAATCTCACGCTATGTTCACCATTCAGGCCATACTTCAATTCCGTTGAGTCAGACAGCCATACCTGGTTGGGCCCATCGACTTCAAAATTCTGGTTGAGTACGTTGTCGAGTATGTGCTGCTCACGTTCCTTACGATGGTTCCGCCTTTTCACTCTAATCTTGCAGTGAATGCCAAGCTCTCTTTGCACTCGTTTGATTATTTTGACGAGTTGGCATGTAAAAATTCCTTCCTTTTGAGAGATGATTTATTCATTATACCCTCTCTTAAAAGTTGTCTCAGGAATCAGCTTACATCCAAACCTTCCTGAAGATTATTCCATGTTCCCATGGGCCTCACCTCGCAAGGGAAAAGACAGCCACCGCCCTTAAAACTTCTTGTTTAATCTATTATACAGTGGAAGCTAGAGATCAACCGATCTCTAACCAAAAACTATTTTTTAGTTAATAGCCAATTGTTTGCTTGAACAATTGGCCTGTTAGTTTGCACTTCAGGTTTAATTTTATTATTGAAGAGTACTTGCCCATTGTTTTTCTTGATTTTTTCAGCAGTTATGTTTACTTGGGCACCATTATACATAGTGTACGTATCGTTGATACTAGTATACCCAGCAGAGTTACCACCAAAAGTTTTAACGTTGGGATTGGTTTCAAGTGCTAAAGCCGTTAACTCGCCTGAACTAGCAGTCAATCGATTGAGTATCACCGCAACAGGAATTCCTGTGATTTTTTTTACCTTGCCGAGGTCTATCTTAGTTCCCATGTTGTTAGTAACACTCCCTTGGAAGGTCACACTCGTAGGCTTGTTTGCCGCATTAACTACTTCAAATAATTTTCCATTAGGGACAACTGGCGAAATTCCAGCTAACATTGGGCCAATATCACCACCTAGGTTATTCCTAAGATCAATGATAATACCCTTATATGTTTTACTAGTCAGCTTATAATAAATTGTGTTTGCGTATCTTTTCCCTTGTGATGATGATCCATTGAATTCTGGTAAGTGGACGTGTAAGATATTATTTTTAACGCTGCTAGTTGGTGCTTTGTATTGTGAAACTTCTTTTTTTACTTCTGATGGAGTTATCAAAGAAGCGTGCTTACCACCCTTAATTGCCAAGGCTTGTTTTAACAGTGGATAAATTTCTTTGTAGGTATGCTTATTTGAAATGTCATTGCGAATCTCTGTCATCCTATTTTTCTGCGTTTGATTTTCTGTATAGATCCCTGTGGACGATATTTTATTAAAAGCCAGCATGGCGTCTCTTTTAGGGGTTGGTGGGACCAAGTAGAAGTTAAAGCTAGGTCCATACTGATATCCTATGTATATTCCTCCAGAAATAATCACTAGCATAGTTACTATTAGCGAGATAATTAATTTTTTATGCTTTTTCAAATAATTCACTCCTTAATCCTTAAGATACTTACAACTTAATTTTAACACATTAGGAGATATGCCTAACCATCATGGGATATTTGTAAATGAGTTAGCTTCAAGAAAGGTCGCTATCATACGTAATCGCTACTCCAATGAAGCTCACCACAAAAAATATCAGACGTGGTTTTCTGGCAGTGCCATTGCCAGATGGAATCAGTGTTCTTTCGTTCAATACGGGAAAACGGGCAATGTAACATGGTAATTGCGTTACATTCGCGAGATTTCTGCTATCTTAAAAGTTAAGGAGGGCTATTAAATTGCAATTTGCTAATGTATTACGGAAAAAAAGAAAAGAACTGCACTTAACTCAGCAACAATTGGCTGATAAATTACATGTGACACGTCAAACGCTATCACGCTGGGAAAATAATTTAAGTTATCCAAATTTAGACACATTAGTAAATTTAAGTGAATTTTTAGCTGTTCCTCTAGATATTTTACTTAAAGGTTATGGAAATTTGATGGTCAATAAAATTAGTCAAGATGTGCGGGATAAAAATAAATACAAACACTACTTACTAATTGTGTTGGGAATTATTGTGCTACTGTTTTTATGGTTAAGTATATTAGGATATGGGCGTGCCACGCAAAATGAATGGATTGATCGTTTCAATCCTTTTTTAAGAGTTCAATATGGTTATGCGGTACTCCCTAATCAGGTCCCAGAGAAGAGAGAAAAGACAACTATCATTGATAGTGATGGTAAAAATAAACATGTTGCTGCTGTTAAAACCCGGCAGCGAGTTGATGCGTTTGTAGCTGATGATCCTTTTGGTAGTGGTAGTTGGCTAAAGTTTTATACCGGACAATATAGTTCTAAACAGCATTGGGCACTTGTTGCTCATAAAGGATCCTATATTTCAAATATTCGTCTGGTCTCTCGTGCGCAGATACCCCTAATGATGCGTGAACAAACTGGGAATCATTAATGTGGCTTACGATACTCATGCAGAACGACGGATTACTAAACGATTTCCGTGGTGGCCGTTCAATTAAGAAAATTAATGTTTATTAATCACATTAAAACTGCTAAAGAAGCTGATTAAAAATAGTCGAAATCCAGCTGTAGTCATGCTATAATAAAGGCATAAAAGGGAAGCCCCGCGTGAACAGGGCTTCCCATGTAGAGCCGTTTAAGACGGTGGCATTAATTAACGACTTAAAATAACCGCTAGCTGTGCCAAGCTAAGGCGGTTATTTTTTTTGCTGACTTTTGATCAGCTCAACAATTAATGCGATTAAGGCCACGATAAATGTACCGAAAGCCAGCACCTACGTAAAAAAGTGCCTGCTTTTATTAATTATCAAAAAATGGGTCTTCGTCAACTGGTATTGGTGACCCAGATATTGGAACATCCTTCGGGATGTTCTTTTATTTTACAATCAAAAGGATACGAGTCCTAAAATGACTCATGTTAGTAAATCCATAGCAAGCTCTTTTCAACGTTTTTATTTTTCTGTTAATTCCTTCTATGGCTCCGTTTGAGAAAGCTGAAGAACAGCTAGCAACAACACTTGAACGATTCTTTTTTAATGTTAATATAGCTGTATCCATAGCATTCCCCATGGGAATGTAATTTTTTAATATACTTGTTAATGACTCTCCATCACGATTATGGATTGCCTGTTGAATAGCATGAGCAGTTTCATATACTTTTTTTAAAGTTGAACTTTCATTCAGGCCCAAATCAATTAAATTTTGTTGAGTCATGTATTCATTGATTCCACAAATATATTTTGTGTTGGTATCATCAATTTTATCTTGAGCAAGATGAAACAAACGCCAGTTAGTTTTAAGTGCTTTATATGGTCTAGATTTCTTATCTTGAATGCCTTTTAAAACAGAAGTTCTAACGTTGTCAAAAGCGCGATTTACCAGTTGTACAATGTGAAATCTATCTACAACAATTTGTGCATTTGGAAAAAGTCGATGTACAAAAGATTGATAAGACGCATTTAAGTCCATAACAATCGTTTTTACTGCTTGACGTTCTGATAATTCGTATCTATTTTCAAAATAGTCACAAATATCTTTGGATAATCTTGTATCTAGAACTTTAATAATTGAATGCCCTTCGGCATCAATGCATATAAATGAAAAACCTTTATTAACAGATCTAAATTCATCCCAATTCATATGAGTGCCTAAATTTTTAACCCTGTATGGCTCTGGATTGTTGCTGTACAATAACCGTTCTGCCGAACTGGGCGAAATATTTAAAACTTTTGCGATAGAAATAACAGAATGCGAAAGGCGGGCTTGTTCTACAACTTTTGCTTTGATATTAGTAGCTAAACTATGATTTGGTTTAACAATTGGAGTGTGCACACCACATGTTAAATGGCACGTTTTACATTGATACCGTTGTTTCTTTAAATACATGTATGTTTCAGGACCGGAAATAGTCGCCAAACGAATATGGTGCATAGTATATCCATTTTTAATTAGAGTTTCAGTTCGGCATTTAGGACACGTCGTACGGCTGTACGTGAGTACAGCATTGATAATTTTGATGCGCTTGACGATACCATTTTTTACTATTTTTTTATCTTCAACATTAATTGCATTAATATTTTCATCTGTTAATTCACAGAGACTTAGTATAGAGTTAGATTGGGGCATGACAATACCTTCTTTCGATTTTTGTTTAGGCGCTTAAATCTTACCATAGGATGTCATGTCCTTTTGTACGCAAAAAAATCTGATATTAGTTTTCACCAATATCAGATAGTGTAGACCCCAAAAAATTCCCATCTATATTTATAAAAGGTTATCATAACAATTGAAATATTGATTAACTGACCTTTAATTGTCAAATTATTTACGTTCTAAGATGACTAATATAGATAATTTGGCTAATTATCCATGTAATTTTTGTTGCAACGTATCACCAATGCCATCTACCTTCTTAGCAGCCAAGACGGTGCCACCGATGAGAACACCACCTACAATGAGCGTAGAAGCGATCATAAACTTAAATACACTTTTCAAGACGTCCATAAAATTCCCCCTTACTTTTTACTGGTTCGACCAACAACTAATGAAACAATCAGAACTAAAATAATTGCCCCGATGATCGATGGTATCAATGCCATGCCAGCTAATGAAGGGCCCCAAGTGCCAAGGAGCCCTTGGCCAATCCATGCACCAATCAAACCAGCTACGATGTTTGCAATCCAGCCCATAGCAGCACCACGGTTAGTGATTGCGCCAGCAATGGCACCAATGATTGCCCCGACGATTAATGACCAAATAAGTCCCATATTTACTCACCCCCTTAGTTAACACGACTAGATTTATTGTCAGACGTTACTTTATCAACGCTGTCACTTAATGTTTCCTTCGATTTCTTTGCGCCATTACTGACGGCTTCCTTCGTTTTGTCTGTAGCATCGCTCACGCGATCTTGCAGAGAAGTCGAATCTTTTTCATGTTGCTCCTTTGTCTTGACATCAACAACATTCACATTTACCTCAATTACTTCTAAGTCGGTCATATTCTTTACTTCCCGAACGATAACATTTTTGATCTTGTCATACAGTTTAGAAATATCAATGCCGTATTCAGCAACAATGTCGAGATCCACTGCAACCTGCTTTTTTCCAACCTCTACATCAATTCCTGATGTGACATCGGAAGTATTAACTAGTTTTTCAGCAACATTTGCGAAAAAACCGCCATCTACGGTTAATAAGCCATCTACTTCAGAAAGTGCAATACCAATTATTTTTTGAATAACCTTATCATCAAATGTTAAATTGCCTTTAATACCAGACTTTTCGTTAGTTGTTGTTTTTTCACTTGGCGTTCCGTTCTGCATAATTTTTCCTCCTTATAATTCAAACAGTTATTTAAAAACATTTGTTAAGATACCAGTTTTTTGAATATAATAACCCGCGGTAATCCCGATTACCATAAAAATCAAAACAAAAAGCGTCTTTAAAAATCCAAAAGTGATGATAAGGACCGCTAAGAGCAATCCTATAATTCCACCAATTAGTGGCCAAAAATAGGCTTTAATGAGTTCGGTCACGTTATCACCTCCTAGACAACTCGAGATTGATGCACATTAGCGTCCGACTCATTGAAATCAACGAGTCGGATTTTTATTTTTTTCTGTTCAGAAATTCCAAGACAAATACGCAAATCTTTTTTTAATTGATTGAGAAAATTTGCAGTCTGTTTCTTGGCATTGACTGAATTTAGTAGATCACCCGATATTTTAAGTGTGATCCTTTTTCGTGATAACTTAGCTGATACCTTGGGGTTACCAATAAAGGGTTCATGTTGAAGTGCTGAAAGAGCAAAATGCTCAATAGCTTTCTTACTGATGGTAACTTGACCATCAGACTTTTGGTGAAGATATAATGACTGTGACCGTGGCCAAAAAAGTGTGATAATCAATAAAACAATTAACACCGCCGCCAGAATTATCCCACTCCAAAAAAGGTATATCGGTTCGTACTGATCCAACCAATCAAACTTTAATTGCATGGGTGTGCTAGTGCCAATGGCCGTTGACCAATTTTTAAAGACAAGAACTATGGACAAAGGAAATGCAAGGATAATAACAACTACTATTAAAGCCTTAAATATAAATCGCAAATCATCACCACCTTTACCATCATTATAGCAGACAGGTAGTGATGATGAAATTATATGCACTTATAAGAAACCAATTAAAATTTTTATTTGACTAAACCAACCTGGCCACTAGGGTATACCTTATTGGCTTTACTTGGCTGTATGAACTGATGCCACCTGAAATAGTTCAGTAGGATTGTCCAAATTAGGCGATATTTATCAAACAGTATGCAAGCTAATTTCGTGCTTGAAGATGGTAAAGGTTTGATATACATGCTGCTGTCACCACACAGAGGTCACCAGCCCCGAATAGCCAGATTCAGTTCCAGGTCTGCCGGACCCAAGACGACGAGCAGGGTTGTTTCAATAATCACCACGAAAGAAGGTTGCCAAGTTTTTGACAAGCATCAACGCTGCAATAAGGACGGTAAGCTAACCGTAACGCCAAAAGCTGATAAAACCGCGGAGTATGCTGGTAACCCAGCAAAACCAACGATGCCAGCGCCTAAGCCAACGGTTACTAAAGTAGTTAAGATGATCCAGACTGGTCATCACCAAACTTAATTTGATCGATTGGTGGCTTGGTTCAAATAATTGCTAGTCTGAGGGCTCAGCACGTGTACTAAACACATTAAGGAATGACTGATGACCAAAATAGGAGGAATCAACATGGCTGATAATGTGTTAATGGCCTATCATATTGTGCATGATCCCGATGATTGGGCGAAACATGTGTTGAATACGAAAAAGTTGTATAAGTGGCGGATCACTGAACAGACGAGAGGGATGCCAGTGATTTAAATTTAAAGTTTAAGTATGCTATTATAATATAAACGTGATTTATTAAGACCACTTAATTAATAATAGGACTTTAGCATGATTTCAAATATTTTCGTGCGAAAGATAGGCCCCATTTAAGGGATATAAGGGGATATTAGTAGTTTCTATTATAATTTAAAAAACCGATAGCCTTAATAAACCGGGATTTTAATGACAACATTTTATTTGAAATAGTGTGAAAGGTAGGTTTTTTATGTTAAGGAATAATTACTTTGGAGAGACTAAAACGCATTATAAACTGTATAAACGCGGTAAGAATTGGGCTGTCATGGGGATTTCATTATTTTCGCTGGGATTAGGGATGCTAGTTACCGGCCAGCCAGTGTCAGCTGATGTGACAGCCACCAGCACCTCAAGCAGTGCAGCAAAGGCTGAAACGACCAGTGCAAGTAGTAGCAGTGCAGCAAAGGCTGAAACGACCAGTGCAAGTAGTAGCAGTGCAGTGAAGGCTGAAACGACCAGTGCAAGTAGTAGCAGTGCAGCAAAGGCTGAAACGACCAGTGCAAGTAGTAGCAGTGCAGCAAAGGCTGAAACGACCAGTGCAAGTAGTAGCAGTGCAGTGAAGGCTGAAACGACCAGTGCGGGTGGAAACCAGATTGTAGCGCAGATAGCCACTAATGTTTCTAAAAATGATGCAATAGTTACAACTAAGTTTGCTCAAAACTATGATAGAAGGGTATTGGCAGGTTCAGTTACCAATACGGGTTTCTCAGTTAGTGATCCAGATTATCCATCTGGAATGTGGATTGATCCAGATAAATCTCATTACAGTTATGAATGGTTGCAAGCAAAATATGGTGGAAACCAGATTGTTTTTTCAACTAATCGAACGGGCGATGGAATTGTTTATGTAACGGAATTATCGCCATCAAATGCAGTTTTAAAACAATACACTTTAAATCAAAATACTAAGGTACCATCTGCTGTATTTGATAGCACTACCTACTATAATGATGCTTATTCTGCGATGGTTGAAAGTTCAAGAAATCCTTTTGCTGTTAAATATATTGCTAATAAATATGATAGTGGCTACTACAATAACCTATCTTATTTTGTACCCAAATTGATTACACAAACAACCTATTACGTTGATAAAGATGGCAAGCAAATCACCGACAGTAATGGTAATCTGGTTGTTGCTTATACACAAAAAGGGTTAGTTGGCCAAAATTATACGACCAGCGACGTAAATGTTATAAATGGTTACTATGCTACTGCACCTTCTAATTCAAATGGCGTTATGTCACCATACGGAGAGATTGGTGCTAGTTATGTTAAAAACTTTCATAATGGAACAGTTATTACTTACACTCAGACTGGTTCAGATGGAACAATGTCTGCTTCAATTGCTCAAGATGGAAAAGTTCTCAAAACATGGACAAATATAAAGCCCTCAGATCCTGCGATAATGTATCAAATAGGTTATACGACAAACGCAATTAAAAATCCATATATTCCACAAACCTCTGATGTTGAGTATGTTTACAGCAAGCTCGGCAACTGGGTCGTCTCTAATCCTGATGGCTCGACAAAATCAATTATTTATCCCAATGATCCTAGTGACCCTACTAAGATTGCTGATTCATCTGTGCCTGGTTACCCGGTTATTGATTTTCTTCCTGGCTATACACCTGAAGACCATATGGGGACTCCTTTGGTGCCAGTTGATCCCGATGACCGTACTAAGGGCTATATTCCGCCAATACCTTCTGATAATGGTACAGATACAACGATCACCTATACAGCAGATAAGCAAAAAGGTAGTGTCAGCTACGTTGATGATACGACTGGAAAAACTTTAAAGACGGACTCAATCTCAGGAACAACGGGTTCAAAATCCAGCTATAGTACCAGCGGTAGCATTGCCGATTATAAGAAACAAGGGTATGAGTTGGTCACCGATGGCTATCCAGCAGATTTGACGTTCGACAATGATGACACAACTGATCAGAATTTTACGGTTCACTTGAAGCATCGGTTGACGCCAGTGAATCCAACGGATCCACAGACACCTGGAACGCCAATCAATCCAGACGAACCAGATGGACCAAAGTGGCCAACTAGCACCAACTATGATAAGACGGTCAACGAGACGATTAGCTATGTTGATCAGAATGGACACGTAGTGGCCAAGCAACACACTGATTCTGTCAACTTCACACGAACAGTCGTTGTCGATAACGTTACTGGTGAAGTTATTACAAGTGGTGCTGGGACAACAGCCTGGACAGCGACAAATGGTGATACGACCTTTGATGCCGTTGTTAGCCCAGTGGTGTCGGGATCTGTAGCTGATAAAGCGCAGACAGCTGCCGTAACTGACCTGAATGCCGATTCAGCAGATGTTAATGAGACCGTGACATACACGAAAGTCGGATCATTGGTACCAAGCTCAAGTGATGGGAACTTCCCTGGAGCACGACCAGTAGTCTATCCAAATGACCCAAGTGATGCGACAAAGGTTACACCAGCCGATGTACCAACGGTACCAGGTTATACAGCACATGATCCAGAAGGTCATGTTTTGACACCAGGTAGCAGTTATCAGCCAAGTGATCCAACGAAAGATACAACGATCACCTATACAGCAGATAAGCAACAAGGTAGTGTCAGCTACGTTGATGATACGACTGGAAAAACTTTAAAGACGGACTCAATCTCAGGAACAACGGGTTCAAAATCCAGCTATAGTACCAGCGGTAGCATTGCCGATTATAAGAAACAAGGGTATGAGTTGGTCACCGATGGCTATCCAGCAGATTTGACGTTCGACAATGATGACACAACTGATCAGAATTTTACGGTTCACTTGAAGCATCGGTTGACGCCAGTGAATCCAACGGATCCACAGACACCTGGAACGCCAATCAATCCAGACGAACCAGATGGACCAAAGTGGCCAACTAGCACCAACTATGATAAGACGGTCAACGAGACGATTAGCTATGTTGATCAGAATGGACACGTAGTGGCCAAGCAACACACTGATTCTGTCAACTTCACACGAACGGTCGTTGTCGATAACGTTACTGGTGAAGTTATTACAAGTGGTGCTGGAACAACAGCCTGGACAGCGACAAATGGTGATACGACCTTTGATGCCGTTGTTAGCCCAGTGGTGCCGGGATCTGTAGCTGATAAAGCGCAGACAGCTGCCGTAACTGACCTGAATGCCGATTCAGCAGATGTTAATGAGACCGTGACATACACGAAAGTCGGATCATTGGTACCAAGCTCAAGTGATGGGAACTTCCCTGGAGCACCAACAGTAGTCTATCCAAATGACCCAAGTGATGCGACGAAGGTTACACCAGCCGGTGTACCGACGGTACCAGGTTATACAGCACATGATCCAGAAGGTCATGTTTTGACACCCGGTAGCAGTTATCAGCCAAGTGATCCAACGAAAGATACAACGATCACCTATACAGCAGATAAGCAAAAAGGTAGTGTCAGCTACGTTGATGATACGACCGGAAAAACTTTAAAGACGGATTCAATTTCAGGAACAACGGGCTCGAAATCCAGTTATAGTACCAGTGGCAACATTGCGGATTATAAGAAACAAGGGTATGAGTTGGTTACTGATGGCTATCCAGCAGATTTGACATTCGACAATGATGACACAACTGATCAGAACTTCACGGTTCACTTGAAGCATCAGCTGACGCCAGTGAATCCAACGGATCCACAGACACCGGGAGCGCCAATCAATCCAGATGAACCAGATGGACCAAAGTGGCCAGCTAGCACCAACTATGATAAGACGGTCAATGAGACCGTCAGCTATGTTGATCAGAATGGACACGTAGTGGCCAAGCAGCACACTGATTCCGTCAACTTCACACGAACGGTCGTTGTCGATAACGTTACTGGTGAAGTTATTACAAGTGGTGCTGGAACAACAGCCTGGACAGCGACAAATGGTGATACGACCTTTGATGCCGTTGTTAGCCCAGTGGTGCCGGGATCTGTAGCTGATAAAGCGCAGACAGCTGCCGTAACTGACCTGAATGCCGATTCAGCAGATGTTAATGAGACCGTGACATACACGAAAGTCGGATCATTGGTACCAAGCTCAAGTGATGGGAACTTCCCTGGAGCACCAACAGTAGTCTATCCAAATGACCCAAGTGATGCGACGAAGGTTACACCAGCCGGTGTACCGACGGTACCAGGTTATACAGCACATGATCCAGAAGGTCATGTTTTGACACCAGGTAGCAGTTATCAGCCAAGTGATCCAACGAAAGATACAACGATCACCTATACAGCAGATAAGCAAGAAGGTAGTGTCAGCTACGTTGATGATACGACCGGAAAAACTTTGAAGACGGATTCAATTTCAGGAACAACGGGCTCGAAATCCAGTTATAGTACTAGTGGCAACATTGCGGATTATAAGAAACAAGGGTATGAGTTGGTTACTGATGGCTATCCAGCAGATTTGACATTCGACAATGATGACACAACTGATCAGAATTTCACGGTTCACTTGAAGCATCAGCTGACACCAGTGAATCCAACGGATCCACAGACACCGGGAGCGCCAATCAATCCAGATGAACCAGATGGACCAAAGTGGCCAGCTAGCACCAACTATGATAAGACGGTCAATGAGACCGTCAGCTATGTTGATCAGAATGGACACGTAGTGGCCAAGCAACACACTGATTCCGTCAACTTCACACGAACGGTCGTTGTCGATAACGTTACTGGTGAAGTTATTACAAGTGGTGCTGGAACAACAGCCTGGACAGCGACAAATGGTGATACGACCTTTGATGCCGTTGTTAGCCCAGTGGTGCCGGGATCTGTAGCTGATAAAGCGCAGACAGCTGCCGTAACTGACCTGAATGCCGATTCAGCAGATGTTAATGAGACCGTGACATACACGAAAGTCGGATCATTGGTACCAAGCTCAAGTGATGGGAACTTCCCTGGAGCACCAACAGTAGTCTATCCAAATGACCCAAGTGATGCGACGAAGGTTACACCAGCCGGTGTACCGACGGTACCAGGTTATACAGCACATGATCCAGAAGGTCATGTTTTGACACCCGGTAGCAGTTATCAGCCAAGTGATCCAACGAAAGATACAACGATCACCTATACAGCAGATAAGCAACAAGGTAGTGTCAGCTACGTTGATGATACGACCGGAAAAACTTTAAAGACGGACTCAATCTCAGGAACAACGGGTTCAAAATCCAGCTATAGTACCAGCGGTAGCATTGCGGATTATAAGAAACAAGGGTATGAGTTGGTCACCGATGGCTATCCAGCAGATTTGACGTTCGACAATGATGACACAACTGATCAGAATTTCACGGTTCACTTGAAGCATCAGCTGACGCCAGTGAATCCAACGGATCCACAGACACCGGGAGCGCCAATCAATCCAGATGAACCAGATGGACCAAAGTGGCCAGCTAGCACCAACTATGATAAGACGGTCAATGAGACCGTCAGCTATGTTGATCAGAATGGACACGTAGTGGCCAAGCAACACACTGATTCCGTCAACTTCACACGAACGGTCGTTGTCGATAACGTTACTGGTGAAGTTATTACAAGTGGTGCTGGACAACAGCCTGGACAGCGACAAATGGTGATACGACCTTTGATGCCGTTGTTAGCCCAGTGGTGCCGGGATCTGTAGCTGATAAAGCGCAGACAGCTGCCGTAACTGACCTGAATGCCGATTCAGCAGATGTTAATGAGACCGTGACATACACGAAAGTCGGATCATTGGTACCAAGCTCAAGTGATGGGAACTTCCCTGGAGCACCAACAGTAGTCTATCCAAATGACCCAAGTGATGCGACGAAGGTTACACCAGCCGGTGTACCGACGGTACCAGGTTATACAGCACATGATCCAGAAGGTCATGTTTTGACACCAGGTAGCAGTTATCAGCCAAGTGATCCAACGAAAGATACAACGATCACCTATACAGCAGATAAGCAAAAAGGTAGTGTCAGCTACGTTGATGATACGACTGGAAAAACTTTAAAGACGGACTCAATCTCAGGAACAACGGGTTCAAAATCCAGCTATAGTACCAGCGGTAGCATTGCCGATTATAAGAAACAAGGGTATGAGTTGGTCACCGATGGCTATCCAGCAGATTTGACGTTCGACAATGATGACACAACTGATCAGAATTTTACGGTTCACTTGAAGCATCGGTTGACGCCAGTGAATCCAACGGATCCACAGACACCGGGAACGCCAATCAATCCAGACGAACCAGATGGACCAAAGTGGCCAACTAGCACCAACTATGATAAGACGGTCAATGAGACCGTCAGCTATGTTGATCAGAATGGACACGAAGTGGCCAAGCAGCACACTGATTCTGTCAACTTCACACGAACAGTCGTTGTCGATAACGTTACTGGTGAAGTTATTACAAGTGGTGCTGGAACAACAGCCTGGACAGCGACAAATGGTGATACGACCTTTGATGCCGTTGTTAGCCCAGTGGTGCCGGGATCTGTAGCTGATAAAGCGCAGACAGCTGCCGTAACTGACCTGAATGCCGATTCAGCAGATGTTAATGAGACCGTGACATACACGAAAGTCGGATCATTGGTACCAAGCTCAAGTGATGGGAACTTCCCTGGAGCACCAACAGTAGTCTATCCAAATGACCCAAGTGATGCGACGAAGGTTACACCAGCCGGTGTACCGACGGTACCAGGTTATACAGCACATGATCCAGAAGGTCATGTTTTGACACCAGGTAGCAGTTATCAGCCAAGTGATCCAACGAAAGATACAACGATCACCTATACAGCAGATAAGCAAAAAGGTAGTGTCAGCTACGTTGATGATACGACTGGAAAAACTTTAAAGACGGACTCAATCTCAGGAACAACGGGTTCAAAATCCAGCTATAGTACCAGCGGTAGCATTGCCGATTATAAGAAACAAGGGTATGAGTTGGTCACCGATGGCTATCCAGCAGATTTGACGTTCGACAATGATGACACAACTGATCAGAATTTTACGGTTCACTTGAAGCATCGGTTGACGCCAGTGAATCCAACGGATCCACAGACACCGGGAACGCCAATCAATCCAGACGAACCAGATGGACCAAAGTGGCCAACTAGCACCAACTATGATAAGACGGTCAACGAGACGATTAGCTATGTTGATCAGAATGGACACGTAGTGGCCAAGCAACACACTGATTCTGTCAACTTCACACGAACAGTCGTTGTCGATAACGTTACTGGTGAAGTTATTACAAGTGGTGCTGGGACAACAGCCTGGACAGCGACAAATGGTGATACGACCTTTGATGCCGTTGTTAGCCCAGTGGTGCCGGGATCTGTAGCTGATAAAGCGCAGACAGCTGCCGTAACTGACCTGAATGCCGATTCAGCAGATGTTAATGAGACCGTGACATACACGAAAGTCGGATCATTGGTACCAAGCTCAAGTGATGGGAACTTCCCTGGAGCACCAACAGTAGTCTATCCAAATGACCCAAGTGATGCGACGAAGGTTACACCAGCCGGTGTACCGACGGTACCAGGTTATACAGCACATGATCCAGAAGGTCATGTTTTGACACCCGGTAGCAGTTATCAGCCAAGTGATCCAACGAAAGATACAACGATCACCTATACAGCAGATAAGCAAAAAGGTAGTGTCAGCTACGTTGATGATACGACCGGAAAAACTTTAAAGACGGATTCAATTTCAGGAACAACGGGCTCGAAATCCAGTTATAGTACTAGTGGCAACATTGCCGATTATAAGAAACAAGGGTATGAGTTGGTTACTGATGGCTATCCAGCAGATTTGACATTCGACAATGATGACACAACTGATCAGAACTTCACGGTTCACTTGAAGCATCAGCTGACGCCAGTGAATCCAACGGATCCACAGACACCGGGAGCGCCAATCAATCCAGATGAACCAGATGGACCAAAGTGGCCAACTAGCACCAACTATGATAAGACGGTCAATGAGACCGTCAGCTATGTTGATCAGAATGGACACGTAGTGGCCAAGCCGCACACTGATTCCGTCAACTTCACACGAACGGTCGTTGTCGATAACGTTACTGGTGAAGTTATTACAAGTGGTGCTGGAACAACAGCCTGGACAGCGACAAATGGTGATACGACCTTTGATGCCGTTGTTAGCCCAGTGGTGCCGGGATCTGTAGCTGATAAAGCGCAGACAGCTGCCGTAACTGACCTGAATGCCGATTCAGCAGATGTTAATGAGACCGTGACATACACGAAAGTCGGATCATTGGTACCAAGCTCAAGTGATGGGAACTTCCCTGGAGCACCAACAGTAGTCTATCCAAATGACCCAAGTGATGCGACGAAGGTTACACCAGCCGGTGTACCGACGGTACCAGGTTATACAGCACATGATCCAGAAGGTCATGTTTTGACACCCGGTAGCAGTTATCAGCCAAGTGATCCAACGAAAGATACAACGATCACCTATACAGCAGATAAGCAAAAAGGTAGTGTCAGCTACGTTGATGATACGACCGGAAAAACTTTAAAGACGGATTCAATTTCAGGAACAACGGGCTCGAAATCCAGTTATAGTACCAGTGGCAACATTGCGGATTATAAGAAACAAGGGTATGAGTTGGTTACTGATGGCTATCCAGCAGATTTGACATTCGACAATGATGACACAACTGATCAGAACTTCACGGTTCACTTGAAGCATCAGCTGACGCCAGTGAATCCAACGGATCCACAGACACCGGGAGCGCCAATCAATCCAGATGAACCAGATGGACCAAAGTGGCCAACTAGCACCAACTATGATAAGACGGTCAATGAGACCGTCAGCTATGTTGATCAGAATGGACACGAAGTGGCCAAGCAGCACACTGATTCTGTCAACTTCACACGAACAGTCGTTGTCGATAACGTTACTGGTGAAGTTATTACAAGTGGTGCTGGAACAACAGCCTGGACAGCGACAAATGGTGATACGACCTTTGATGCCGTTGTTAGCCCAGTGGTGCCGGGATCTGTAGCTGATAAAGCGCAGACAGCTGCCGTAACTGACCTGAATGCCGATTCAGCAGATGTTAATGAGACCGTGACATACACGAAAGTCGGATCATTGGTACCAAGCTCAAGTGATGGGAACTTCCCTGGAGCACCAACAGTAGTCTATCCAAATGACCCAAGTGATGCGACGAAGGTTACACCAGCCGGTGTACCGACGGTACCAGGTTATACAGCACATGATCCAGAAGGTCATGTTTTGACACCAGGTAGCAGTTATCAGCCAAGTGATCCAACGAAAGATACAACGATCACCTATACAGCAGATAAGCAACAAGGTAGTGTCAGCTACGTTGATGATACGACTGGAAAAACTTTAAAGACGGACTCAATCTCAGGAACAACGGGTTCAAAATCCAGCTATAGTACCAGTGGCAACATTGCGGATTATAAGAAACAAGGGTATGAGTTGGTCACCGATGGCTATCCAGCAGATTTGACGTTCGACAATGATGACACAACTGATCAGAATTTCACGGTTCACTTGAAGCATCGGTTGACGCCAGTGAATCCAACGGATCCACAGACACCGGGAACGCCAATCAATCCAGACGAACCAGATGGACCAAAGTGGCCAACTAGCACCAACTATGATAAGACGGTCAACGAGACGATTAGCTATGTTGATCAGAATGGACACGTAGTGGCCAAGCAACACACTGATTCTGTCAACTTCACACGAACAGTCGTTGTCGATAACGTTACTGGTGAAGTTATTACAAGTGGTGCTGGAACAACAGCCTGGACAGCGACAAATGGTGATACGACCTTTGATGCCGTTGTTAGCCCAGTGGTGCCGGGATCTGTAGCTGATAAAGCGCAGACAGCTGCCGTAACTGACCTGAATGCCGATTCAGCAGATGTTAATGAGACCGTGACATACACGAAAGTCGGATCATTGGTACCAAGCTCAAGTGATGGGAACTTCCCTGGAGCACCAACAGTAGTCTATCCAAATGACCCAAGTGATGCGACGAAGGTTACACCAGCCGGTGTACCGACGGTACCAGGTTATACAGCACATGATCCAGAAGGTTATGTTTTGACACCCGGTAGCAGTTATCAGCCAAGTGATCCAACGAAAGATACAACGATCACCTATACAGCAGATAAGCAAAAAGGTAGTGTCAGCTACGTTGATGATACGACCGGAAAAACTTTAAAGACGGATTCAATTTCAGGAACAACGGGCTCGAAATCCAGTTATAGTACTAGTGGCAACATTGCGGATTATAAGAAACAAGGGTATGAGTTGGTTACTGATGGCTATCCAGCAGATTTGACATTCGACAATGATGACACAACTGATCAGAACTTCACGGTTCACTTGAAGCATCAGCTGACGCCAGTGAATCCAACGGATCCACAGACACCGGGAGCGCCAATCAATCCAGATGAACCAGATGGGCCAAAGTGGCCAACTAGCACCAACTATGATAAGACGGTCAATGAGACCGTCAGCTATGTTGATCAGAATGGACACGAAGTGGCCAAGCAGCACACTGATTCTGTCAACTTCACACGAACAGTCGTTGTCGATAACGTTACTGGTGAAGTTATTACAAGTGGTGCTGGAACAACAGCCTGGACAGCGACAAATGGTGATACGACCTTTGATGCCGTTGTTAGCCCAGTGGTGCCGGGATCTGTAGCTGATAAAGCGCAGACAGCTGCCGTAACTGACCTGAATGCCGATTCAGCAGATGTTAATGAGACCGTGACATACACGAAAGTCGGATCATTGGTACCAAGCTCAAGTGATGGGAACTTCCCTGGAGCACCAACAGTAGTCTATCCAAATGACCCAAGTGATGCGACGAAGGTTACACCAGCCGGTGTACCGACGGTACCAGGTTATACAGCACATGATCCAGAAGGTTATGTTTTGACACCCGGTAGCAGTTATCAGCCAAGTGATCCAACGAAAGATACAACGATCACCTATACAGCAGATAAGCAAAAAGGTAGTGTCAGCTACGTTGATGATACGACCGGAAAAACTTTAAAGACGGATTCAATTTCAGGAACAACGGGCTCGAAATCCAGTTATAGTACTAGTGGCAACATTGCGGATTATAAGAAACAAGGGTATGAGTTGGTTACTGATGGCTATCCAGCAGATTTGACATTCGACAATGATGACACAACTGATCAGAACTTCACGGTTCACTTGAAGCATCAGCTGACGCCAGTGAATCCAACGGATCCACAGACACCGGGAGCGCCAATCAATCCAGATGAACCAGATGGACCAAAGTGGCCAACTAGCACCAACTATGATAAGACGGTCAATGAGACCGTCAGCTATGTTGATCAGAATGGACACGAAGTGGCCAAGCAGCACACTGATTCTGTCAACTTCACACGAACAGTCGTTGTCGATAACGTTACTGGTGAAGTTATTACAAGTGGTGCTGGAACAACAGCCTGGACAGCGACAAATGGTGATACGACCTTTGATGCCGTTGTTAGCCCAGTGGTGCCGGGATCTGTAGCTGATAAAGCGCAGACAGCTGCCGTAACTGACCTGAATGCCGATTCAGCAGATGTTAATGAGACCGTGACATACACGAAAGTCGGATCATTGGTACCAAGCTCAAGTGATGGGAACTTCCCTGGAGCACGACCAGTAGTCTATCCAAATGACCCAAGTGATGCGACGAAGGTTACACCAGCCGGTGTACCGACGGTACCAGGTTATACAGCACATGATCCAGAAGGTCATGTTTTGACACCAGGTAGCAGTTATCAGCCAAGTGATCCAACGAAAGATACAACGATCACCTATACAGCAGATAAGCAACAAGGTAGTGTCAGCTACGTTGATGATACGACTGGAAAAACTTTAAAGACGGACTCAATCTCAGGAACAACGGGTTCAAAATCCAGCTATAGTACCAGCGGTAGCATTGCCGATTATAAGAAACAAGGGTATGAGTTGGTCACCGATGGCTATCCAGCAGATTTGACGTTCGACAATGATGACACAACTGATCAGAATTTTACGGTTCACTTGAAGCATCAGCTGACGCCAGTGAATCCAACGGATCCACAGACACCGGGAGCGCCAATCAATCCAGATGAACCAGATGGACCAAAGTGGCCAGCTAGCACCAACTATGATAAGACGGTCAATGAGACCGTCAGCTATGTTGATCAGAATGGACACGTAGTGGCCAAGCAGCACACTGATTCCGTCAACTTCACACGAACGGTCGTTGTCGATAACGTTACTGGTGAAGTTATTACAAGTGGTGATGGGACAACAGCCTGGACAGCGACAAATGGTGATACGACCTTTGATGCCGTTGTTAGCCCAGTGGTGCCAGGATCTGTAGCTGATAAAGCACAGACAGCTGCCGTAACTGACCTGAATGCCGATTCAGCAAATGTTAATGAGACCGTGACATACACGAAAGTCGGATCATTGGTACCAAGCTCAAGTGATGGGAACTTCCCTGGAGCACGACCAGTAGTCTATCCAAATGACCCAAGTGATGCGACAAAGGTTACACCAGCCGGTGTACCAACGGTAGCAGGTTATACAGCACATGATCCAGAAGGTCATGTTTTGACACCAGGTAGCAGTTATCAGCCAAGTGATCCAACGAAAGATACAACGATCACCTATACAGCAGATAAGCAACAAGGTAGTGTCAGCTACGTTGATGATACGACTGGAGAAACTTTAAAGACGGACTCAATCTCAGGAACAACGGGTTCAAAATCCAGCTATAGTACCAGCGGTAGCATTGCGGATTATAAGAAACAAGGGTATGAGTTGGTCACCGATGGCTATCCAGCAGATTTGACGTTCGACAATGATGACACAACTGATCAGAATTTCACGGTTCACTTGAAGCATCAGCTGACGCCAGTGAATCCAACGGATCCACAGACACCGGGAGCGCCAATCAATCCAGATGAACCAGATGGACCAAAGTGGCCAACTAGCACCAACTATGATAAGACGGTCAATGAGACCGTCAGCTATGTTGATCAGAATGGACACGTAGTGGCCAAGCAACACACTGATTCCGTCAACTTCACACGAACGGTCGTTGTCGATAACGTTACTGGTGAAGTTATTACAAGTGGTGATGGGACAACAGCCTGGACAGCGACAAATGGTGATACGACCTTTGATGCCGTTGTTAGCCCAGTGGTGCCGGGATCTGTAGCTGATAAAGCGCAGACAGCTGCCGTAACTGACCTGAATGCCGATTCAGCAGATGTTAATGAGACCGTGACATACACGAAAGTCGGATCATTGGTACCAAGCTCAAGTGATGGGAACTTCCCTGGAGCACCAACAGTAGTCTATCCAAATGACCCAAGTGATGCGACGAAGGTTACACCAGCCGGTGTACCGACGGTACCAGGTTATACAGCACATGATCCAGAAGGTCATGTTTTGACACCCGGTAGCAGTTATCAGCCAAGTGATCCAACGAAAGATACAACGATCACCTATACAGCAGATAAGCAAAAAGGTAGTGTCAGCTACGTTGATGATACGACCGGAAAAACTTTAAAGACGGACTCAATCTCAGGAACAACGGGCTCGAAATCCAGTTATAGTACCAGTGGCAGCATTGCGGATTATAAGAAACAAGGGTATGAGTTGGTTACTGATGGCTATCCAGCAGATTTGACATTCGACAATGATGACACAACTGATCAGAATTTCACGGTTCACTTGAAGCATCAGCTGACGCCAGTGAATCCAACGGATCCACAGACACCGGGAGCGCCAATCAATCCAGATGAACCAGATGGACCAAAGTGGCCAGCTAGCACCAACTATGATAAGACGGTCAATGAGACCGTCAGCTATGTTGATCAGAATGGACACGGAGTGGCCAAGCAGCACACTGATTCTGTCAACTTCACACGAACAGTCGTTGTCGATAACGTTACTGGTGAAGTTATTACAAGTGGTGCTGGAACAACAGCCTGGACAGCGACAAATGGTGATACGACCTTTGATGCTGTTGTTAGCCCAGTGGTGCCGGGATCTGTAGCTGATAAAGCGCAGACAGCTGCCGTAACTGACCTGAATGCCGATTCAGCAGATGTTAATGAGACCGTGACATACACGAAAGTCGGATCATTGGTACCAAGCTCAAGTGATGGGAACTTCCCTGGAGCACCAACAGTAGTCTATCCAAATGACCCAAGTGATGCGACGAAGGTTACACCAGCCGGTGTACCGACGGTACCAGGTTATACAGCACATGATCCAGAAGGTCATGTTTTGACACCAGGTAGCAGTTATCAGCCAAGTGATCCAACGAAAGATACAACGATCACCTATACAGCAGATAAGCAACAAGGTAGTGTCAGCTACGTTGATGATACGACTGGAAAAACTTTAAAGACGGACTCAATCTCAGGAACAACGGGTTCAAAATCCAGCTATAGTACCAGCGGTAGCATTGCCGATTATAAGAAACAAGGGTATGAGTTGGTCACCGATGGCTATCCAGCAGATTTGACGTTCGACAATGATGACACAACTGATCAGAATTTTACGGTTCACTTGAAGCATCGGTTGACGCCAGTGAATCCAACGGATCCACAGACACCTGGAACGCCAATCAATCCAGACGAACCAGATGGACCAAAGTGGCCAACTAGCACCAACTATGATAAGACGGTCAACGAGACGATTAGCTATGTTGATCAGAATGGACACGTAGTGGCCAAGCAACACACTGATTCTGTCAACTTCACACGAACAGTCGTTGTCGATAACGTTACTGGTGAAGTTATTACAAGTGGTGCTGGGACAACAGCCTGGACAGCGACAAATGGTGATACGACCTTTGATGCCGTTGTTAGCCCAGTGGCGTCGGGATCTGTAGCTGATAAAGCGCAGACAGCTGCCGTAACTGACCTGAATGCCGATTCAGCAGATGTTAATGAGACCGTGACATACACGAAAGTCGGATCATTGGTACCAAGCTCAAGTGATGGGAACTTCCCTGGAGCACGACCAGTAGTCTATCCAAATGACCCAAGTGATGCGACAAAGGTTACACCAGCCGATGTACCAACGGTACCAGGTTATACAGCACATGATCCAGAAGGTCATGTTTTGACACCAGGTAGCAGTTATCAGCCAAGTGATCCAACGAAAGATACAACGATCACCTATACAGCAGATAAGCAACAAGGTAGTGTCAGCTACGTTGATGATACGACTGGAAAAACTTTAAAGACGGACTCAATCTCAGGAACAACGGGTTCAAAATCCAGCTATAGTACCAGCGGTAGCATTGCCGATTATAAGAAACAAGGGTATGAGTTGGTCACCGATGGCTATCCAGCAGATTTGACGTTCGACAATGATGACACAACTGATCAGAATTTTACGGTTCACTTGAAGCATCGGTTGACGCCAGTGAATCCAACGGATCCACAGACACCTGGAACGCCAATCAATCCAGACGAACCAGATGGACCAAAGTGGCCAACTAGCACCAACTATGATAAGACGGTCAACGAGACGATTAGCTATGTTGATCAGAATGGACACGTAGTGGCCAAGCAACACACTGATTCTGTCAACTTCACACGAACGGTCGTTGTCGATAACGTTACTGGTGAAGTTATTACAAGTGGTGCTGGAACAACAGCCTGGACAGCGACAAATGGTGATACGACCTTTGATGCCGTTGTTAGCCCAGTGGTGCCGGGATCTGTAGCTGATAAAGCGCAGACAGCTGCCGTAACTGACCTGAATGCCGATTCAGCAGATGTTAATGAGACCGTGACATACACGAAAGTCGGATCATTGGTACCAAGCTCAAGTGATGGGAACTTCCCTGGAGCACCAACAGTAGTCTATCCAAATGACCCAAGTGATGCGACGAAGGTTACACCAGCCGGTGTACCGACGGTACCAGGTTATACAGCACATGATCCAGAAGGTCATGTTTTGACACCCGGTAGCAGTTATCAGCCAAGTGATCCAACGAAAGATACAACGATCACCTATACAGCAGATAAGCAAAAAGGTAGTGTCAGCTACGTTGATGATACGACCGGAAAAACTTTAAAGACGGATTCAATTTCAGGAACAACGGGCTCGAAATCCAGTTATAGTACCAGTGGCAACATTGCGGATTATAAGAAACAAGGGTATGAGTTGGTTACTGATGGCTATCCAGCAGATTTGACATTCGACAATGATGACACAACTGATCAGAACTTCACGGTTCACTTGAAGCATCAAAACATTCAGTCTACAGAGGCCAAAACCGTTACAGAAACTATTCATTATCAAGGCGCTGGTAATCAAACTCCTGCTGATAACACCGCTCAAGTGACCTTTACGCGTCAAGTCTCAACTGATACGGTTACAGGTGAAAAGACCTATGGGTCTTGGTCAGCTGGTCAAAGCTTTGCGGCAGTGACTAGCCCAGTTATTAAGGGTTATACGCCAGATCAAGCTGAAATTGGGGCACAAACTGTGAGTGGTGACGCTAGTGATCTTGACTTCACGGTGATTTATACCAAGGATGCGCCAACAAAACCAGTTAATCCAAGTCAACCAACGACGCCAGCAAAACCGGTTCAGGCTGGTCAAGCGGCGGCTACTAATTTTGTGGACCAACGGTTGCCTCAAACTGGTGAAACTGATCAACAACACATGACGCTGAGTGGCTTATTACTATTAGCAATGAGTAGTGTGTTAGGACTCTTCGGAATGACTAAGCGGCAGCGCAAAGAATAGGATGATATTATATGCTAAATCATCGGCAAACTAAGATCCAGTTTGAGAGCTTAGCAACCCTACAGGCTATTCAGAAACAAGCATACCAGATGTTAATGCAAGGGCTGACCACAACTGGTTTCTCAATGCGTGAGTGCGGAATATTAATCTATCTGGAACAACACGGACAAGCCACTGCTAGTGAATTAGCTGATGCGTTCATAGTTAAGCGCACACTAATTTTCAGAAACACTTGGCGACTGATTCAAGATAATTTAATTCAATCACAAGTAAATCAAACTGATCGACGAATTGTGCGGCTAACCTTGACTACTAATGGCCAAGAAACTGTCCAAAGGAGCGTTCGGCAAGTGCAAGCAAATTTAAAAACTTTCAACCAAAGTCACGATTTGGAGAAGTTGACTAAACAAGTGGAAACTTTGTCACAACA
The DNA here is from genome assembly GCF_008632615.1 of Paucilactobacillus nenjiangensis. NCBI lineage: Bacteria > Bacillati > Bacillota > Bacilli > Lactobacillales > Lactobacillaceae > Paucilactobacillus > Paucilactobacillus nenjiangensis. Next base: position 2,162,563 of record NZ_CP043939.1, on the reverse strand, counting down.
ACTGGCTAAGATAAATTAAAAGTTTTTCAAAGTAAGTAAAGATGCCTTAATGTAAATAAAGATCGGTCCGTTAAAACCCTTGGGGTTGAGCAGGCCGGTCTTTTATTGAAGTGAAGCAAATTTAAACATTAAGATTATTTTTGCCTGTAATAATAATTATCTGAATAAGGGACATTTTTACCAAAACACTTGGTAGCTGGAATGTTAGAAAAGCACTGCCCTGCGGCGATGTGTACCATCTATTTAGGCATGCTATTAAAAAAATGGCAAAGCTTAAAGATTAAGGGCGATCGGACGATGAACTTGGCGTATAAAGTCATGATGAACCAGCAGCGAAGCTATACGTTACGGCAGTACGCGGTGATTTGTATTAGGACCAACGCGCTGGATGATTACGAAGAGCAAACCATGAAGATCATTCATGACTTGGAGCCGGGGCACAAGTTGATTCTGATGACACCTTATAATGCCCGGGCCGATGCTGACTGAAATTCATCAAAGTTGGCCGTTTTGGAACGGCGTCTGCCAGCTAAGTATAAGTTCATTACGATTGCCGACTGGGGCAAGATTGCGGCGCAACATCCAGAAGTCTTCAAAGGGATAGATGGCGTACACTTCGGTGGCATTCGGGCTGGTGATATTTTATACGCCAAGGTAATCAATCAGGCACTACAAGTGGCTAAGCATTCCCCTGTTAAAGAGGATTAGATAAAAATATTTCTTGACGTTTTTGATATATAATGATTAAAGTGTTTAGATAGAGTAAAGCGGGGCCATAACTTAACAGTTGTGGCCTCTTTTTTGATACTGTATAATTAAAGGGTTAGAACCGTGTCATTACTTAATGACATAAGTAAGGAGACAAAAAGATGAAATATGGCTATGCGCGGGTCAGTACCACTGATCAAAAATTAGCAAATCAAATTGAGTTACTAAAATTGGCAGGAGCAGAAAAAATCTTTCAGGAAAAGTTTACCGGCACAACTACTGAACGACCGGATTTTCAAAAACTGTTTCGCGCTCTAAAAACAGGTGATACTTTGATTGTCACTAAGCTGGATCGGTTTGCGCGGAACACGCGTGAGGCATTAGCCATTATCCAAGAGTTGTTTAAAGAAAATGTCAAAGTCAACATTTTGAATATGGGCTTAATTGACAATACGCCGACTGGCCAATTAGTCTTTACGATATTTAGCGCCTTTGCGCAGTTTGAACGCGATATGATTGTCACGCGCACACAAGAAGGTAAATTGTATGCCAAGCAACATGACCCGTTGTTTCGGGAAGGGCGACCGAAAACGTATTCTGATGAACAAATCAGATTTGCTTATGAGCTGCGAAAACAAGGCATGACCTATAAGATGATTGAACGAAAGACGGGGATTAGTAAACGCACGCAGCAGCGACGGTTTAAGTTAATTGAGAAACCAAGTGATACTTCTAAAATCTAAGACAGGTGAAAGATCATGAAAAAGGATATTTTAAATTATTTCCTATTTTGACTGATTTTTAATAATCGTGTGATGTCCCTAATAGTTTGATTTTTACCGTGTATGGTAAAGTGTTTATATGGTAGATTGTAAAATTAATCCGAACGCTGTTCGGACAAAAAAGATCAGCTTCCTTTAAAATGGTGTTTACCACAAACCCATCTTTTAGGTGCTGATCTTTTGTCTAGTATAACCTATTCTGAACGAATTAAAATCGAAACCTTTTGTGAACTAGGCCTGTCCAATATCCAAATGAGCGATCGCCTAAAACGATCACCTGCCACAATTTCTTATGAATTAGCTCGATGTGAACCTTACCAGGCCGAAGTGGCCCAAACAGATGCCGAATACAAGCGGTCACGATGTGGCCGAAAGACTAAATTGAATGACAAATTAAGGCAAATAATTTTAAACCATTTACGGCTAAGTTAGTCACCAGAAATGATAGCTCACGAATTTAAACTAGCGACTAAATCAATTTATAATTGGTTAAATCAAGGGAAAATTGAGTTTTCTTTAAATGATTTGCCTGAACATGGCGTGCGCCAACGGCGTAACCTTGACCAACGTTCTAAATATAATCAATCATTAGGGCGGTCAATTGAACAGCGACCCATCGTGGTTAATCGACGTAATCGCATCGGTGATTTTGAATTAGATACAATTGTTGGCCCCCGTGGGCATAGTAAGGCAGTTTTATTAACCTTAATCGATCGCAAATCACGTTTCCTTTGGGCCTACCGATTAAAAAACCGGACAGCAGTAACTGTTAATGAAGCCCTAAATAAGTTTCTAGCAACTTTTAATGGCCCGGTGCATAGTTTTACGGTGGACCGTGGCACTGAGTTTAGCGGTCTAGTATCACTTGAATCACAATATGGTATTAAGACCTATTACTGTCATGCTTATACTCCAGCTGAACGTGGTAGTAATGAACGCTTTAATCGGAATTTACGTTATTTTTATCCTAAAGGGACTCGTTTTGAGCACATTAGTGCTCAAGATTTAACGACGACGTTACTCCAAATTAACCAGCGACCGCTTAAAATACTCGACTGGCAAACACCGTATCAGGTTATGCTGACAAATTTGTCAAAAAATTCGGATTAAATTTGCAATCTACCACTCAAATGCCATCCATGCCGTTGAAAAATATTCAACCCGTAAGGCTGACGTCATGGTTTGTTTCTGCGTCATTGACAGTTGCTGCATTAAACGACCCTCTTTCATGTGACTGTTCATCTAAGTACAGACACATGATATATTCAACATATGTATATGTCAACATATAACGCCGATCAATGACTCCATGAAAGGTCTTGCAGCAACTTCTTAACAAACTAGTGCTGGTGGGCGTGTTGTTGACTTGACTGGGGCCGATAAGCGGCAACTAACCCTGTCACAGCGTCCAAAGTCATAATCAGACCCATTAACCACATCGCTGCCATATTGTGCATGGTACCAATTAGAATCAGCAGCACCACATTTAACGCCAGCATGAGCCAGCCCATTGTTTTCGACATTTGTTGCATGAAAATCCTCCTCAAGTGTATGGATAAGACCTATACCATTTTTCGATACTACTTTAGATTAATTCTAAATTATGTTTATGGCAATCCTAAAAAGTGTTAAAATTCTTGTCAGAGGGGGAAATCACGATGAAAACCTATACGGACTATTTCTTTGATGAGCCAGCGTTTGATCTCCATGATGGCGGGTACGTGCCGCTTGAGGTCAGTGATGCGCCTGAGAAGCCCTTAAATGTGCCGCCGTTGTTGAAACCGGATAAAGAGACGGCGACCGACGTTTATTACACGGTGACAGCAGAGGCTGGGGAAACGCAACTGTTACCTGGGGCGAAGACCAAGACGTGGGGCTATAATACCAGTCTGTTAGGTCAGACGATTGTGTATCGCCGTGGTCAGCATACGCATGTGACACTGAAAAACACTCTGCCTGAGTTGACCACTTTTCATTGGCATGGGGCTAATGTCAGTGGCCCTTATGTTGATGGCGGATGCCATGCGCCGGTTTATCCGGGTGAAAGTAAGCATATCGACTTCACATTGGAACAACCGGCGACGACTTTGTGGCTGCACGCGCATCCGTGCCCATCCACAGCCGAGCAGGTTTGGCATGGTTTGGCTGCCATGGTGATTGTCAAAGACGACCATGAAGCCAGCCTGCCATTGCCAAGGAACTATGGCGTTGACGATATTCCGGTCATTTTGCAAGACCGGCGTTTTCATGAGAACAACCAGTGGGACTACCGGGCTGATTATGATCCTGACGGTGTTGCTGGGCCAACTGCAATGATTAACGGTACAATCAATCCCTATTTTGATGTCACCACGCAAAAGGTCCGGTTGCGTTTTCTGGATGGTGCTAATCGCCGTGAATGGCGGTTGCATTTTTCCGATGACCTGCCATTTACGCAAATTGGCGGGGATGGCTCACTGTTACCGGAGCCGGTCAAATTTACCCATTTGATGATGACTTGTGCTGAGCGTGCCGAAGTGATTGTTGATTTTGGCCAATACCATGAAGGCGACGAGGTCACCTTATATACGGATGATGTACCATTGCTAAAGTTCCGCATTCATGCGTTCGAACCGGATCAGACTACCTTGCCTGATAAGTTGTTCGATGTGAAATCACCAGTGGTTGACCCGGCTTTGCCAGTTCGCCACGTTGTGATGCAGGGGATGGACGAAGGTGTTGCGATTGATGGTAAAAAGTTTGCCATGCAGCGGATTGATGCCACGCAACCAATTGGCAAAGCCCAGTACTGGGATGTTACCAATAGCAATGATGCGCCTGGAATGGTTCATCCATTCCATGTGCATGGAACCCAATTCTTAGTCTTGTCGCGGAATGGGCATGCGCCGTATCCAAATGAACATGGTTTCAAAGATACAATTGGCGTGAATCCTGGTGAAACGGTTCGGCTGCTGGTTCGCTTTGATTTGCCAGGGGTTTATATGTATCACTGCCATATCATTGAGCACGAAGATGGCGGCATGATGGCACAGATTGAAACATTCGATACAGCCAAGCCAAAGCAAGAATATAAATTGATGGATATGGATACGTTAATGATGGCCTTGGCTAAAGAACGTGGCGTCAAACCATCTGAGATTTGGATGGGCGGTATGCAGTCTTATGAAAAAATGGGAATGAAAATGTAAACGTCCCACAATAATAATATAGAAAAAGATGATTTTAATATGCACTCTCCAACGATCAAACATCGCGGGGCTTTTGTCGCCACGTTACTGACAGGTACCTTTTCGATGTCAATTTCTCAGTCTTCTTTAAGCACCGCTTATCCTGCTTTTATGAAAGCTTTTGGTTTAGGAGCGGATACAGTTGCTTGGCTGACAACCGGCTTTATGTTGGTGATGACCTTGATGATTCCGGTTAGCCCATGGCTGTTGCATAATGTTACTTTCCAACGGCTTTTCCAAGCGATTGAACTCATTTTTGCCATTGGGACAGGCTTATGTATCTGGGCACCGAGTTTTACCGTGCTCATGATTGGCCGGTTGCTTGAAGCGATTGCGGTCGGGATTATTTTCCCGAGTTTCCAGACCGTGTTGCTGACGATTACGCCGCATAGTGAGCGTGGTCGGGTGATGGGCACGGCGGGATTGGTCATGGGCTCAGCCTTGGCAGTCGGTCCGATTATTTCCGGTGTTTTGCTGACATGGTTCCCTTGGCAGGCTTTATTCTTGTTCTTCTTGGTCGTTTCGCTGCTTGTATTGGCCGTTTCAACGGTGACCATTGCGTCTGTCATGCCATTGCAACCGACGCAACTGGACTGGGTGTCCTTCCTTTTATCCGCAAGTTTTCCAATTCTACTTTATGCCTTGGGTGCTTTGTCGAAAAAAGGCTTAACTGTTGGCGTGGTTGGTTTGTTGATTTTAGGCGTTCTGGCAGCTGGTATTTTCGTTGTTCGGCAATTGAATCGCCAACCACCAATGTTGCAAATGCGAGTTTTTGCCACTGGTATGTTTACTAAAGCGGTGTTTCTGACCGGAATTTCATACGTCGGTTTGATTGTCACCACTATCCTGATGCCGCTTTACTTTCAAACGCTACTTGGTTTGTCACCGTTGATTTCTGGCTTGTCCTTAGTGCCAGCTGCGGTGTTGCTGAGTATTTTGAATCCAATTAGCGGGCGCCTACTGGATCGCTTTGGACCGCGTGTTGTGGCCATGATTGGCATGTTGTTGATTACTGGCGGCTTTGGTCTGTTAGCAGTCTTTGCCCATCATTTACCGCTGATTGGGGCAATTATGTTGGCGATGGCGACTGAAGCCGGCAATGCCTTTGTGATGATGCCTTCAGTGACGGCTGGCGCGAATGCTTTGCCGAATGAGCTCGTGGCAGACGGCACTGCGGTTACAACGACGGCTCGTCAGTTATTCGGTTCTGCCGGTGTCATGTTCGCCACAGTGTTGTTGGATGGCATGCAAACCACGCTGCGAAGTCATGCTGGCGGTTTTGCTGTTACCTTCGCTGTGTTTGCTGGCGTGGGCCTGATTGGCTTGCTGTTGGCGTTGACGTTACCAAAGGAAGTCGCGAAGAAAGCGGTATAGCTGCGAATTCGTGCTTTGCATCTACAAAAATGACCGCCTACCAAAAAGTAGGCGGTCATTTTTGTTGCAACTAAGCATGCTTGACTGGGTTGGATGTAAGCTGATTCCTGAGACAACTTTTATCAGATATCGCAAGAAGTGCAATATAAAAAGATGAGATTTACATGCGATAATTACGTTATACTAGTTTAGAGAGGGCGACATAATGATCATTCAAACAAAGGGACTTACTAAAACTTATCAATCAAAAGTGGTGGTTGACCATATTGATTTATCAATCAAAGAAGGAAGCTTAACTGCTCTACTAGGACCCAATGGCGCTGGTAAAACAACCACTATATCGATGCTCACAAAGATCTTAAATCCAACCAGTGGAATGATCAAGATGAAACCAGACATAAAGATTAGCATGGTATTTCAACAGAGTATTTTAGATAATGATTTGACAGTTATGGAAAATTTGAGTATTCGAAATAAACTTTATAAAGAAGCCAAATCTAATCATATTGATGCTTTGATTCAGAAAATCGGGTTAACTGAATTTATTAATCAAAAATACGGCCGACTTTCTGGTGGGCAACGGCGACGAGTTGATATAGCAAGAGCTCTACTTAATCAACCTGATATTATTTTTTTGGATGAGCCAACTACGGGTTTGGATATCCAAACCCGCTCGGCAATTTGGAAATTGTTGCATTCATTGCAAAGTCAAAATAATTTAACCATTATTTTGACGACACACTATCTTGAAGAAGCAGACAATGCAGATGAGGTTTATATTATTGATCATGGCAAAATAATTGCCAGCGGATCCGCTGATGAAATTAAAACACAAAACTCTAGCAGTAAACTCGTGATTGTTTCTGAACAAGCTGATCAATTAATGGCATTGATACCAAGTAAAATAATTCATACGCAGATTAATCATAAAACCATTTGTTTAAAGGCTAATTCTGACGAAGCACTCTCATTATTATTAAAGTTTCGTAGTTTCATTAAAACGTTCACTTATCAAGAGGGGACGATGGATGATGCTTTTTTGTCATTAACCGGAAGGAAGATGCGTTGATATGATTACTTTAACAAGGAGAAATCTACTGTTGTATTTCCGCAATCGCCCCGGAGTATTCTTTTCATTATTGGGAGCAATGATTTCATTTCTCTTATATATTGTCTTTCTAAAAAAGTCAATGATAAGTAGCTGGAAAACTGTCCCTAGTTCTCACCAATTACTTGATTTTTGGTTGATTGGAGGGACTTTATCAGTGACTGCCATCACAACCACCCTTACCTCACTTGGACAATTAGTAAAAGATAAAGAACGCAAGGTTATTAAAGATTTTTATTTAACAGACCTTTCTCATTTTGAAATCACCATGAGCTATATGTTAAGTGCCGCTTTGATTGGCTTTATTATGCAAATAGTTATGTTCGTACTGATGATAGGATACTTTTCAATCACAGATAACTTGACCATGCCATGGGAGTCGCTACCAGCTGTAATTTGCGTTGCTCTTTTTAGCTCTTTACTAGCAGTTGTAATTAATATGCTGTTTATCCAGTTTATTAGTCGCTTTGATTCCTTGAACGCTATAGGAACAATTGTTGGCACGGCCTCTGGCTTTTTAGTGGGTACCTATATTCCAATTGGTATTCTTCCTAACTTTGCGCAGTTACTTATCAAATTAACTCCGGGTGCATATGTAGCAGCCGTTTATCGACAAATACTTATGGCAGATAAATTAAAAACCTCTTTTCATGGTCAGCAAAGCCATTTTGAAAAAACGATGGGAATTAAGTTAGAGTGGCATCATTTATTAACTGGAATGCAAACGACTGTGCTCCTTACCATAGTTTTTTTATTAGGAATAGCAGTTTTACTAATTGTTGACTTAATTCGAAGCAAGGAAAATGTGAGAACGGTTGATTGAGATAGCAAATATGATGAAACAAGTAGACCAATGTTTTGTGATTATTGATTAAGCATTCCAAGTGAATTGCGAGGGATCAATAATGCCTATAAAAATCCGATTAAATTGGAATCTGCCTTAATTGCATCGACACGCAGTCACATTACGATATTGGCCTAGCCAATAAACTATGCTGGATAAAATTGATTTTGGATAATTTTTATTATTACAATTTTTTCAAGATTAGTCTACCCTCAAGCAACATTTTGTGCATCAAATTCCCCCCTTTTTCACTATGAAAAGTTGTTCCATACTCAGACATAAGTTTAGAGACAGAGTTAAATTGAGTTCGTTTTATTTCTTGTTCTTTACTCTCATCATAAATAGAATAGTAAAATACCAAAGTAATGTCATTATCATAAATATTATAATAGTCAAAAATCGATTGAAAATATGAGTAATCAGCTGGAGAAAATGAATGTCCATAAAAAACTATAGTTTTAACGGTTTGGGGTAATAATTTATCTTGTTTCTCACTCGCTAAAGTCATTATTCGGTAAGTTTTTGTAAACCTAAATACTGGACTATCAGGGCTTATATTTTTTGAATCAATCCCAATTATTGGATGGTCTTCAAGTTTTCCATGTATATTTCGTTTTATATTACATGAGGAATCTTTTGTACAGGGAGTTGTATAGTTAAAGGACAACAAATTATAGCGTTCATTGGAAGATAATTTGTTTAATAGCTGTTGACTCTTTTCTCTATACTTTTCATTCTGTAATGTTTTTAAATAATCGTTGAAGCTTTTCGGTGATTGCATTTTAACTCTTAATTGACATATTACATTATTATTGTTACAAAAGAAATTGATAAAGATTTTCCCAATGGCATTAAAGAACTTTTAGGCTAATCTAATAAAAAGATCGAAGCGACTTTGCTTCGATCTTTTTATTTAATTATTCAATTTCAATGTGACTATCATTATCCACAGCCTGATCGAGTTTTGGTAGTGTCATACTGAGAACACCATTTTCATACTTTGCGGTGATCTTATCCCGATCAACATCCGGCAGATGGTATTGACGACTAACCTGACCATAAGTGCGTTCACTGTGAATCATGTTGCCTTTCTTATCACTATCATCACTGAAGCTGCTCCGGTGACCGGTAACAGCTAACATATCATTGGCATAGTTCAGGTGGATATCCGCCTTATCAAAGCCCGGTAAATCAATCTTTAATTGATATGCTTGATCTGTTTCCTTCACATCTGTTTTCATTGTGCCATGTTCCGGCGTTATTGAGTAGAAAGCTTTTCCAAGGTTTGAGAAGAATCCGTCGTTCATCCAATCACCAAAATCACCAAAGAAATCGTCATGACGTTTTTGTAATCCATTTGCCATACTTATAACTTCCCTTCTTTATCTTGATTCCACTATCAATGCTAATCAGTTTGAACCATAAATTCAAACAAAACAGCTTACTTTTTGTTTGAATTATTTTATTCAAACCATAGTTTTATTATAATTCCATTTTGTGAAAAGCTCTACTAATTTGCTTGCAATTTGAAGTGAACCCCCGAGATTGTTGTCCAATCTCGGGGGTTCACTTCACTGAGTTAATTAACGATGCAAAACTTTTATTCAATGAATATGCCAATCAAGGAGCCATGATAATTAGAGACACAGTTCTTAATGGATTTGATATAAGTCAAGTTGGAAAAAAGGAACAAAGTGAAGTTGCAAGATCAATTGTTCAATACTTGCTTAAGGAAAAGGATGCTACCCCTTTCTAGTTCTATTACAGCATTTGTTGATATTAGAAAGTAGGTCATTGAAAATAAATGGAACTCATTCATCGGAGGTTATCCTAAAATGACAGTAGAAACAAATGAATTAAATTTTGAAGATCAACTTATCCATTATTTGGTCAATATTGGTGGCACCAAGCAATGGGAATATTTATCCGAAATTCAAACGAATGATCAACTTTGGGCAAATTTTAAGCACATTTTGGAAATTAATAACCCTGACAAGTTAACTCGTCCCTTATCTAAAACCGAATTTGCACAAGTGGAAGAGGAGATCTCTAACCTTGACACACCATACCATGCAGGGCAGTTTCTGTATGGTTTGAACGGAAAATCAACGTTTAACTGAACTACATATCCGCCACTCATACAGCCGTAAGGGTTGTCCGTATGATAATGCGCCAATGGAATCCTTTCACGCTTCCCTCAAAAAGGAATGTGTTTATCCAGTGCCGGTCTTTGAAGATTATGAAACTGCCGCTGCCGTCCTTTTTGAATATGTGCATACTTTCTACAATAGGAAGAGAATTCATAGTTCACTGGGCTACCAGACCCCCTTACAAGTTGAAATTGCAACACTTACGAGCCAAATGGCCGCCTGATTTAATGCTTTCCATGGTTCAAATAAGTTATTAATCACGATTAATGATTTATTTGAGCTGTGGAAGGTAAACGCGGTTCTGAATGTCTCTTAAAACCTGTCTCAAATATTGACTTCAATCCAAAAAAAGTCAAAGACTAGAAAAAAACATTAAGCAGCAATTAACAGACCTAGAAACCATTTTTGTAAGTATTATGTTTGAAAAATAAATTTGTTTTTCATTTTCAGGCCAATAGGGTATACCCTAGTGGTCATTTTTGGGTGCGCCCGGCATGGGCGCCAACTAGGTGGTGAAAGTCCACTGGTAGTAGTCGGAACCACTAGCCAAGGACAAGGGTGTCCACTGTGAAGTGGAATCTGAAGGAAGTCTGAGGAGCAAAATACCGCACCAATGAACAAGAAGTAGCTATAAGGCCAGAACTGATTGGATAAGATTGCCCAACAAATCGAAGTCCGATACTACTCAAAATCACGATGGTAAAGCTAATGGTGACATAGTATGAAAGTTGACGTTCTTACCCGGGGAGGCCTGATAGACAAGTCCCGACAAGAAGAGCAATCAAGTTCTACAGGACAACTGTTTCAGTGATGGAATACTGAGTTTATCAGGAGTCAGCCGAGGCCATAGTAGTGACTTCGTCACGAAGGGCTGAACAGTAATAACTCACATTGATTATGGAGGTGGAATTTATGCGACGATCGCAGAAAACAGAAAACAAAGCTGACCACCAGTGGATGGTAGGTCTGGAAGACCAAGAACAAACTGGGGCGCGTAGGATGAATTCTAATGAAACAACGATGATGAGTGGCATTAAGTTTGAACAACGCGTGTTGGATCGAGATAACTTGAATCTGGCCTATCAACGGGTTGTGCGTAATAAAGGTGTCGCAGGCATCGACGGAATGACCATCGATGATCTGTTAGGTTATTTGAGAGTTCATAAAACTGAACTTATTCATCAGTTGAATGATGGGACGTACCGGCCGAAGGCGGTTAAACGGGTAGAAATACCCAAACCAAATGGTGGCGTGCGAAAATTAGGCGTGCCAACGGTAATTGACCGAATGATACAACAAGCAATCGCACAAGTGATGTCTCCGATTTTTGAACAAGTTTTCTCAAATAATAGTTTTGGTTTTCGACCTAATCGAAGTGCGCAAGATGCAATTAAACGAGTGGTATCGCTGTATAACGAGGGTTACCACGTCGTGGTTGATCTTGATTTAAAGGCATACTTCGATACAGTCAATCATGATTTACTGATCAAGTATATCGAACAATATATTGATGATCCTTGGTTGATTAAGCTAATTCGAAAGTTTTTGACTAGTGGTGTTATGACTGGTTCAACCTTCGAAGCGAGTGTCGTGGGAACCCCGCAAGGCGGACCACTTTCACCACTATTGGCGAATATCTATCTCAATGAGCTGGATAAAGTATTAACGGAACGAGGTCTCCACTTTGTCCGATATGCGGATGACTGCAATATTTACGTTAAGAGTAAACGAGCAGGTCACCGGGTACTTGAGAGTATTAGTAGATTTCTGGAAAAGGATCTTAAAGTAACCGTCAATCGTGACAAAAGTAAAGTCGGGTCACCATTGAGATTGAAATTTCTGGGATTCTCACTGGGAGTTGGTAGGGGTGGTGCTTTCTCAAGGCCGTCAAAACAATCCCAAATACGGGTCAAACAGGAACTCAAACGAATTACGAAACGCAATCGCGGAATTTCACTTGAACAAATGTTTATAGAAATCACACGAAAAATGCGCGGATGGATTCAATACTACTCATCTGGTAAGATGACAAACTTCTTGAAACGAATAGATCAGTGGCTACGGTCTAGAGTTCGACAATACATCTGGAAATCATGGAAGAAAATCAAAACGAAGATCACTAACCTGAAACGACTAGGTTTGAATCAGAATGATGCTCGGCTAGCTGCTTATACCCGCAAGGGTTACTGGCGCACAGCACATAGCAAAACACTACTTTATACGTTAACAAACGAAAAACTGGAACAACTTGGATTGATGAATCTCTCCAAGGTATTCCAGCCTATTCAAAATGCTTAAATTACTGAACCGCCGTATACGGAACCGTACGTACGGTGGTGTGAGAGGTCGGTAGCTGAACTAATCAACTGCCTCCTACTGCTATACTAGGAATTATAAATGTTCATTAGAACTGTCCAAAAGGAAGTGCTGACAATGGCTAAAATCGGTTATGCTCGCGTGAGTTCCAAGGAACAACATTTAGATCGGCAGCTAGCTGTTTTAAAGGGCGTTGATAAGCTATTCACAGATAAATTGAGTGGGGCCAACACCAATCGACCAGAACTGCAAAAAATGCTCGCCTATGTTCGCGAGGGTGATATTGTCATGGTCACTGAATTAGATCGCTTAGGCCGAAACAACCAGGACTTAACTAAGATCATGAACACCATTCAAAATAAGGGGACCACCCTAGATGTGTTAAACTTGCCGTCCATGACAGGGATTGCGGATCCTAATTTACGCCAGCTCATGACGAATCTCATTATTGAACTGTATAAATATCAAGCTGAAAGCGAACGTAAGCGGATCATTGAACGGCAGCAACAAGGGATTGCCCTCGCTAAACAGCAGGGTAAATATCATGGTCGGAAACCTCAATATGCCGAAGATGATCCCCGTTTACTACATGCTTTTAAACTTTACCAGACGGGCATGAGTGATGTAGATGTTGCCCGTAATACCGGGATTAAACGGACGACCTTTATCAGATACCGAAAGAAATTCGATGTGCATTGAACCGGTTTACATGAGATAATCAGAATAGATTAGAAGCCCTGAAACAGGCGTAAAATAACAAATGTTTAAAAATGATGCTACTGGAAGTTGGTCGCATTGATTACTCACGTCATGAATGCGAAGAACGTGCGGACAACCGTACATGCCAAGAAACATAACCGACGAGAGCAACAAGAAACCTACATCCAAGAAAATGTGCTGAACCGTCAATTTCCAGTTGTCTAATTAACTGACTAAAAATAGTCCAATTTATTGACTTCTGAGCATTTAGATGTGGTATTAGATATTCATAAATTTAATATGTTTTCAAGTAAAATTAAGACAGTAGCTAATTTATCATTTGCATCTTACCATCAATTATCTGATAAACTTTGTCTGCCGTATTTTTTAACCTTAAGTCATGAGTAACTACAATAATAATTTTATTTCTCTTATGTGCTAAATCTCTGAGTAACTCGATTACTTTCATAGATCTATCCGTATCTAAGGCGGCTGTGGGTTCATCCGCTAAGATATAGTCAGGATCAGTGTATAATGCTCTAGCAATTGCCACACGTTGCTTTTGTCCACCAGAAAGTTGATTAGGATATTTTTTTAGGAGTTCTAAAAGTCCTAAATCAGATAGAAGTTCATGCATTTTTTGTTCAGTTAAATTTTGTTTTTTTAGTTTATCTACTAATTTAAACTGTTCTTCGACCGTTAAAAATGGAACTAAGTTATAAGATTGTAAAACAAATCCTATTTTTTCCAATCTTAATTTTGTTTGCTGTTTTTCGGATAAACTTTTAATTGTGCTGTCATTTATTTTTACGTCACCCTCAGTTGGTGTCTGCAGCCCGCCGGCTATAGTCAAAAATGTAGTTTTTCCTGATCCTGATGGCCCTACAACTAAAATAAGCTGACCACTTTCTGCTTTAAAATTAATATTTTCCAGCGCTACGTACTTACTACTCCCTTCTCCAAAAACTTTTGTCACCGATTCAAAAATTAGATTTGACATGAAATTAACCTCCAATAATTTTGTAAGGATCAACTTTGGCGATTTGACGAATAGGTATCAGTGCACCTAACAAGGACATAATAATAATACCGATTCCAGTTACAATAATATTACTTTTATCGATGACAATGGGTACCTCGCTGGGTAACGTAATAGCTGTTATTTCACCTAATATAATGGCTATAATAACGCCAATAACTGAAATAATAAATGATTGAAATAACGTACTCAAAATAAGATATTGCGTTGAGACTCCTTGCGCCTTCAAGACACCTAAGTTGGGTAATTTTTGAACAGTCAGAATATACAAAAAAATTGAAATAACAATTAGAATAATAATATACAAAAAAGCAATCATGAAGTCGAATGTGAGTTGTTGTGCGCTATATCCAGGTAATTTTTTAATAAATGAGCTAATGCTCAATTGATTGGTCCCTTTTGGTATTTTTGAATTCTTTAACTTATTCTTGAATACCACAGCATTTGTTACACCTTTATTCAGTGGTTGAATAGTGTCTGGTGAAATATAAACCACGGGAAGAGCACTTAAAGTTGCCCTGGGTGTAAAACCTGTAATTTTAATCCTCAATGATGAATTAGCAACTAACAAGTGGTCACCGATTTTGAATCCATCACTTTTGAATTTATCCGATACGACGCCGGCATTGTTTCGGATATTTTTACTACCACTTGTTATTTTCAATTTTTTAAATATGAACGATTTGGAATCAAGACCTACTAATTGAGTATTCTCTTTTAATCCATTTTCTGATTTTACAAGTGTACTATACTGTGAAATTCTGGTTCCATTATTGGGTAAACTAGCAACCTCATCCTGTGAAAGAAAAGATTGTTGTAAACGTCCTTCAGAATCACTATTTAAGACAATACTTGAAGCATCCCACTCGTTAATTGCCGCTTTGTTTAGGTTAGCTAAACCAGTGGCTAAACCAGTAAGAATAATCAAAAGATAACTTACTAAAAATATAAGTGCCACTATTAGGCTATAACGCAATTTTTCATGTAGCATCTCTTTAATAGCTAAAAACATAATAATCTCCTGTTATTAATTCTATTTATTATTAATATATCACTTAATGTGTTTTGAAAAGGTTTTTAATAGTAATAGTAATTTTTCTTGGGGTGTCACATATACTCTTTTTGATAAATCAACGAAGTTATTTTTCATTAATTTTGTTAGGATCTTTTTGTAGACATTAATGGATAGTTCTAATGCTACTTTGCCTTTTCTATCTAAAATCTGATTAGTAATCACATCAGTTTCGGCGTACTTGGAAAGTGCTAATCTTGCTAAATATTGCAACAAAGATTGTGTTTGAATATCAGGTTTACTCTCTAACAAAACTTGTTTTTGGATATCATATTTTGAGAGCGTAAAATATCTTGTGTACATGGTAGATTGTAAAATTAATCCGAACAGCGTCGGATTAATTTTACAATCTACCATGTACGTGTCGTATATTCCGCAAATCATTTCGAATTTCTCAGGTGACCCAGTATCACCGCTACAACCACTCGTGGCAATGATTAATGGGATATTATGGACTGGTTACGGCTGGTTCAAGACTTATAAGGATTGGCCCGTTATTATTTCAAATGTTCCCGGGGTGATTTTTAGATTTATCACTGTTTTAACCGTTTATATTCATTAACCGAATGACAAATTGACTGTAAACTAAAAGTCCGCTGATACTTTTAAACGCTTATCGGCGGACTTTTTTGCAAGGTGTTAAGCGTTCTTTAAAGCAGCCTGAGCTAACAATAGGCCACCGGCAATGCCAGAATTGTTACCCAGTCCAGCGGGAACGATATAGTCATCCAGTGGTGGGACTTCTTCGTAGCCATTTAGATAGGCGGCAAACTTTTCACGAATCATGGGAAAGAGCTGCCGTTGATTCATAACACCACCGTTAAGAATAATCTTATCAGGTGCGAAGGCGACGGTAAGGTTGACACATGCCTGTGCGATGTAGTCAGCGATGATTGGCCAGACCGGATCGTCAACGGGAATATCTTTCCCAGCTTTCCCCGTTCGTTTTCCAACTGCTGGCCCAGCAGCTAAACCTTCTAAACAGATGTCATGGTAAGAACAGTTGGACTTGAAATCGTCCCCAGGTAACCGGTTGAGTCGCATGTGACCAAGCTCAGTATGAGTGCGACCATTAAAAATGTGGTTCTGACTAATGACGCCAGCGCCAACACCGGTACCAATCGTCATGTAGATGCTGTTAGGGACGTCCTTAGCGATTCCAATCATTGATTCGCCATAAGCGGCTTCGTTAACATCAGTGGTCCAGTAGAGTGGGATGTTGAATCGACTTTTAAGATGGCCTAAAAAGTCGAAGTCACCCCAGCCGGGTTTGGGAGTCGTGGTAATGTAACCATATTTCGGATCATCGGGATTAACGCCGATGGGGCCAAATGAACCGATACCAATCGCGTCAACGGGATGAGTCGTAAAATAGTCGTCTACCGCAGTCATGGTTTCAGCGGGGGTTGTCGTGAGGATCGAAATTCGGTCGCTAACTTGCCCGTTTTCAGCGCCCGTGGCACAAACAAATTTTGTACCACCAGCTTCAATTGCACCTAAAAGCATAGTGTGCCTCCTGTAGTTAAAAATGTAGTCTTATTTATTAATAGTATATTCTTAATTAGAAATTTTGTTAACGATTATATTAATTTTGACATAAATAAATTAGCTGACTAGTGAAATCAGCGTTGGTGGGTTTAAGTGGAATCCCCATCGTGTTTAACTGATGCCCCGTATAGCGATTACCCGATGAATCGCTATACGCTAATTCAGCATCGAGATAGTGTAATGGTAATGGGTGCTGAGTTTTGACAGCAGAATTAAGCCCATTTAAGTAATAGCAAATTGCCTGCTTTTTATCTGCCGTTACTAGCAACCACGCAACAACGTGTCTTGTTGTTGGTAGACGATAAAAGTGGGCCTTGATAAAAGTAGATTTCAGTTGCTGATATTTAATCAAGGCTCCTCGAAGAAGTTGCTGTTCACTAGGAGCAAGTTGTTTAGGATTAAGTTCCAATCCTAGTTGCCCGATGCAGGCTAATTGTAATCGAGTTTCAAATGTTGTTATTCGGCCATTTTGCGCATTGGGTGATGAGGTTATATGGTTGCTGAATATCCGTGGTGGAAATAGATAACTAAATCCGTTCTCGATGGTTGCTCGGTCGGCTGGATCAGTCAAATCGCTTATCCACGTCTGATTGGTGTATGGTAGCATACCAAAATCAAACCGGCCACCACCAGCTGAACAATTTTCGATAATCAGCTTGGGGCAGGCGCGCTTCAAGCGTGTGAGAATATCATAAAGTCCACAGACGTAGCGATAATACAGTTCCCCCTGTTGTGCAGCCGGTAAGTGTGTGCTGCCAACCTGTGTAAGATGGCGATTCATATCCCATTTAAGATAATCGAGTTGGTTATTTTGAACCAAGTTCGTCAGAGTAGTGATTAAGTGGTCACGGACAGCGGCCTGCGAAAGGTCTAAGACTAGCTGGTGGCGAGCTGTGATGGGTGTCCGATCAACATATTGTAATACCCAGTCAGGATGTTGTTGGTAGAGCTTACTGTTAGTGGTGATCATCTCTGGTTCCACCCAGAGACCGAATTTCATTCGATGATAATGGGCTTGTTGGGCAAGGGGGTTCAGACCATTAGGAAACTTAATGGGGTCAACAAACCAGTCACCTAATTGCCCATTTTCGCCGTTACGGTTGACAAACCAGCCGTCGTCTAAGACAAGCATTTGTAAGCCCAACTGGTGGGCGTGTTCGATTAAGTGTTGAACTTTAGACTCCGAAACGGCAAATGTCAGTGTTTCCCAAGTGTTAAGCACACTTGGAATGTTAGTCTGGGAGGGCATCAGCTGATAGCTAAAGTCGTGAAATACTTGCGACATGCCGTTAAAACCAGTATTTGTCCAAGTTAGCACGGCTTCAGGAGTCTGAAAACTGCTATTTGGTTTGAGCTGCCATTCGAATGTATCGGGCTCAAGACCGATTGTTAGGCGGCTATGTTGATATTGGTCAACTTCGACAGTACTGTCGAAGTTACCACTCCATGCTAGTGCACAACCAATAACAGTCCCAGCTAATTCTGTCGTGTTAGGTTCTGCTAGAGCCATGAACGGTTGGTGTTGTGGTCCACTAGTGCCGCGCAGACTGCGAACCGTTTGTAACCCTGGGTGTAAACGGTTAAACGATGGATTAGCTTCATGTGCATGGGTACCGCTTAATGTCAGCGCAGTATATTGGTCAGTTGGTAGATCTAGCTGAGCGCTGGATAGGGCTGTTACTTGCAAATTAGTAGTGCCGTGATGGCGCAGAGTTGTGCTTCGCAAGATAAGCGGCTGATTTTCAAAAATAGTGTAGTTAAGATCCATCTGTAACTTGGTCACTGCATCGGCCAAATGAATGACTAAGATTGTTACAGGCGTGTGTTTGCTAACGGTGGGTGGCAATTGGCGCGAGTTGATTGGCTGATCATTCACAGAAAAACCAGTATATTCTAAAATTGGCAGTAATTGATTGTTAGCATCCTTAATAACGTAAGCTGGCTGGCGATAGTCACCACTGCCAATAGTGGAATATTCGAGTGGCAGTGAAGTCACGGAATATGGAAAGCGTTCTGTTGGGTCATTAGCAAAAGCATGGCTACCGGATGGCATCGGCTCAAAGTACGGTTGTTTTGAAAAGTAACGTCCAAAATATCGATGCACTGGGTAACGATGAGCTAAAATTTGAATAACATAGCTAATTTGGTCATTATGAAGATTGATTAAGCCGGTTTTGGGGTCATATTCAACAGGCATGACGTCCTCCTAATAAAGTTTAGACAGTTGTAGCAGCAACTGAGCTAGCTGCCGGTGCAGTCAACGCAACGAGCTGTTCACCAGCTTGGACATTCGTGACTTTGAGTCGTTCAACATTAGCGTAATTGGCCGTATTTGTGACGACTAGCATGACGGTTGGATCATAGTTAGCGGCTTTTAAGGCAGCGACGTCAAACGTTCCGAGTAGATCACCTTGATGAACGGTATCGCCCTTCTGAACGTTAGTAGTGAAGTGTTCACCATTTAAATTGACCGTATCTAATCCTAAGTGAATCAGAATTTCGGCACCAGCAGTTGTTTTGATGCCATAAGCATGATGGCTATCATAAGTGACAGTGATGACCCCGTCAGCTGGTGCGACGACCTGATCAGCGCTTGGCACGATTGCGGCGCCTTTCCCCATGATTTCGGATGAGAAAACTTGGTCGTTAACTTGTTTGAGACTTTCGCTAGTCCCCGTTACTGGTGCACTGATAATCTCATCATTAACATTGATGACGGTACTCGTTGGTGCTG
Organism: Paucilactobacillus nenjiangensis; assembly: GCF_008632615.1. Classification (NCBI taxonomy): domain Bacteria; kingdom Bacillati; phylum Bacillota; class Bacilli; order Lactobacillales; family Lactobacillaceae; genus Paucilactobacillus; species Paucilactobacillus nenjiangensis. Next base: position 2,142,962 of record NZ_CP043939.1, on the reverse strand, counting down.
GTGATTTTACTTGATCACGATCGTCACCGAGTGTTCGTTTGGCATAGATAAAAGTTGGAATAAATGCGACGACGAACGAGATGACAGCACTGAGCATGAATGCTGGAATCGACTTTGAAGCAATCGAAATGAACCCGATGACTGATGCGGGACCCATCGCCACGGACAGAACGTGGAATAGTCCTAAGAAAGCTGAAGCAATTCCTGAGGCAATCGCTGCAAAGACAAATGGAAATTTCATCTTGAGGTTGACCCCGAAAATAGCAGGTTCCGTAATTCCGAGTAACGCTGAGACCCCGGCTGAAGAAGTCAGGGCTTTTTGCTTTTGGCTCTTAGTGGCAAAGAAAATAGCTAAAGTGGCGGCACCTTGCCCAATGTTGGCCATCGAGGCGACTGGGAAGATAAAAGAACCTCCCGTTTTGGCGACGTTAGCCAATAACTGGGTTTCAATAGCCGGGAAGGTTTGGTGGAGCCCAGTAATGACAATGGCCGAGTAGAGAAGGCCAAAGATGCCCATGCCAATCCAACCAGTCGTGTTATATAAGCCTACTAAACCGTTAGTTAATGCGTCGCTCACCGTTCGTAAGAAAGGACCGACGATTGTGAAAGTTAGAAAGCCAGTGATGACAATTGCAAACATTGGCGTGAACGTAAAGTCAAATGCACCCTTGATATGTTTGTGGAAGAACTTCTCCAAAGTAGCCAAAATATAAGCAACGGCCAAAACAGGGAGCACTTGGCCTTGATAGCCTGCTTGTGCAACGTGTAAACCAAAGACGTTCCAGTAAACCATCTTGCCGGCAGCCATGGTCGTTGCAACGCTATAGCCGTTAACTAGTGATGGTAAGACCATGATCATGCCCATCGTAGCACCCAGATAGGGGTTGCCACCGAAGCGCTTCGTTGCTGAAAATCCTAAGAGGATTGGCAAGAAAGTAAACGGCGCACTAGCCATCGCGTTAATCATTTCGGCGATACCTTTGAGGCCAGGGTAAACTTCAACAACTGACTTCGCCATAAAAAGATGCTCGGCAGTCAAAACGTTGTTTAGTGCCATTAATAGACCCCCAGCAACTAGTGCAGGGACGATTGGAATAAAAATATCAGATAAGACTTTGAGGAAGTCCATTAATGGATTTTTCTTTTGACCCGCAGCGGCAACTGCCTTTATGTCATCGGGGGTCGCTTCTTTAAGACCTGTTTTGGCGATTAAGGCGTCATAGACTTTATCGACATCGCCAGGGCCAATAATGATTTGGTATTGGCCGTTAGTTTCGAAGGTCCCCTTAACGTCCGCGTCGTCATCTAAGGCTTGTTGATCAATCTTGGATTCATCCTTGATGACCAAACGGAGGCGTGTCGCACAGTGGGCGGCGGCTTGAATGTTGTTTTTACCAATTGCATTAAGTACGCGGTCGGCAACTTCTTGATGATTCATAATAATTCACTCCCTGAGTCTAAAATTATTTTTGATTTAATAATGTAAGCGCTTTACAGACCCAATAATAACAAGTTTGGAAAATATGTCAAGCGTTTGATACAAAATTGAATTGCTTGATAATTTTGTTAAAAAGCCGAATTTGAAACGCTGACATGAAAATATAATATAAAAATGTCAAACGATTGACATATCGGTGTAAGCGGTTTTATAATAGTGACAATTAAGTCGAACGTTAAAAAGGAGCTCATCGTCATGATATGGAATCGTAAAACCCGTTATACCCCTTATGAACAGTGGCCAGCAACTAAGCTACCACAGCTCGTTGCCCAGGCACGCCAGTCTAAGTGGCGGATGCAACATCATATTCAGCCTACATCAGGTTTGTTAAATGACCCCTGTGGCTTTTCATACTTTGATGGTCAGTGGCACCTGTTCTACCAAGCCTTTCCGTTCGGTCCGGTACACGGGCTGAAGTCATGGCAACACGTGACCTCTAAGAACTTGGTGGATTGGCATGATGAGGGCTTAGCGATTCGACCAGATACGCCATACGACTCACACGGCGCGTACACGGGTACAGCACTACCAATTGATGATCAGTTATTTATTATGTATACGGGTAATGTCCGCACTGCCGACTGGCAACGTGAATCGTATCAATTAGGTGCCTGGATGGACACGGATAATCACATTAAAAAGCTGTCCCGGCCACTAATTGCGCATGCTCCGGCTGGGTACACGAGTTCGTTTCGTGATCCGGACTTGATCCGGACTGACCACGGCTACTACGCGCTGTTCGGTGCGCAGACGACTACTGAGATCGGTGCTATCTTGGTTTATTTCTCAAAGGATCTGACCACCTGGACGTGTCAAGGCGAGTTGAACGTTCCCGCAAATGCGCGGGGTTATATGATTGAGTGTCCAAATCTGGTCTGGATCGATCAACAGCCCGTCTTATTGTTCTGTCCCCAAGGGTTATCGCAAGCAACGATCCCGTATCAGAATATTTATCCGAACATATACTTAGTTGCCGATCAATTGGACCTAGCTCAGGCACAATTCACTGAACCCCACGCCCTGACGCAATTGGATGACGGCTTTGACGTGTATGCCACGCAGGCAATCAATGCGCCGGATGGCCGCGCGTTAGCCGTCAGCTGGATTGGGTTACCTGAAATTTCCTATCCAACTGATCGTGAAAATTGGGCCCATTGTTTGAGCTTAGTTAAGGAACTAACGCTTAAAGATGGGCACCTCTATCAAAATCCAGTGGCAGCGGTGGATGATTTGCGGACGACGGCGCATGACCTAGTCTTTGAGCAACAACGGGCGACGGTGGCCGCTTTGAATGGCAGCTTTGAACTCTTACTGACGGTTCCCGCTGATAAAACGGTCACGGTTAACATTGCTGATCAGCAGGAAAGTGGTCAGCTGCAGGTGACTGTTGATGCCAACCATGGTCAGGTTATGATTGATCGGCGGCATACGGGGAATTCGTTTGCTGAAGATTATGGTCAGACTCGTCAAGTTGAGTTAACGGCCCATAAGACGATAAAAATCCGGCTAATCATAGATGTGTCAGTCTTTGAATGCTATATTGATAACGGCTATTTCGTGATGACCGGCCGTTTCTTCTTAAACGCTACCCCGAGTCGCCTTAACGTTCAAGGTGACACTACGGCAGTTACCGGTAAAGTCTGGGAATGGCGCCAATCAGAGCATACTGGAGTCGATAACAATGAAACCAAAATTAAATGATGTTGCGAAGCTAGCGGGGGTCTCAGCGACAACCGTTTCTCGGGTTATTAATAACCATGGCTACCTGAGTAGTCAGACTAAAGAAAAAGTTTTCGCGGCGATGCGAGAACTGCATTATCAGCCGAATAATATGGCACGCTCACTGCAAGGAAAGAATACGCGCTTAATTGGCGTCATCTTTTCAGATATTAGTAATCCGTTCTTTGGTGAACTGGTGTCCCGGATTGAAAAAATCTTATTTGCTAAAAATTATAAGGTGATTTTATGTAATAGTGCGGATGATCCGCAAAAAGAACGCGACTACTTACAAATGTTGATGGCTAATCAGGTCGACGGGATTATTGCTGGTGCCCACAATTTAGGTATTGAAGAATATCAACAATATGGTCTTCCGATTATTTCATTTGACCGGTACTTATCCGACAATATTCCCATCGTTAGTTCGGATAATTACCAGGGGGGCTGGCTAGCAACCCAGACATTGCATCAGGCGGGGGCGACTAACGTGGCTATTTTTACTGGTAAGTCACGCGCTGGTTCGCCAACGAATGGTCGCCGTGAAGGATATGAAGCCTACTTGACTGCCCAACAGCTAACACCCCATGTCCATGAATTACCGTTTGAATTGACCCCTGCGCTGAAGATGATGGAAATTAAGACGATTATGACACAACATCAGTATGATGGTATTTTTTGTAGTGATGATTTGACCGCTTTACTAGTGCTCAACGTCGCGCGACAACTGTCATTAACGGTTCCTGAGCAATTACGCGTTGTTGGTTATGATGGCACGGCGCTCATACGTGATTATCATTCTGAATTAACAACAGTAGAACAACCGTTAGCGGATATTAGTACGTTACTGGTTTCTCTACTATTGCAGCGGATTGAGGATGCGAATTGTACACTGGAATCAAAATATACGTTACCAGTTAAGCTCATCAAGGGCCTTACCGCGTAACTAAGGAGTTAATCGTAATTATGGCAGCAACAATCAAGTGGTGGCAACAAGCCGTTGTCTATCAGGTCTATCCACGGAGTTTTCAAGATACCAATCATGATGGTATTGGTGACTTAAAGGGGATCACGGCCCACCTAGACTACTTAAAGCAATTAGGAATCGACGTCATTTGGCTCAATCCCATTTATCGTTCACCCAACGATGATAATGGTTATGATATTAGTGATTATCAACAAATTGCGGCCGACTTTGGCACGATGGCTGATTTTGATGAACTATTGCAAGCCGCCCATGACCGGGGCTTAAAGATCATCATGGACTTGGTTGTTAACCATACCTCTGATGAGCATCCATGGTTCAAACGCAGTCGCCAGGACCGCACCAATCAATATCGTGATTTCTACTTTTGGCGCTCAGGTAACGGCAAAAAGGCGCCCAATAATTGGGATGCGGCTTTTGGTGGTTCAGCATGGCAATATGATGAGCAGACCCAGCAGTATTATTTACACACGTTTTCAACAAAACAACCTGATTTAAACTGGGAGAATCCGACCTTACGAGAGTCAGTTTATACGATGATGACCTGGTGGCTGAACAAGGGTGTTGACGGTTTTCGAATGGACGTCATTAACCAAATCTCTAAGTTACCCGGATTACCAGATGGTCCACTGAAACCGCACAGTCAGTTTGGCGATGCTCGAGTAACGAACGGACCGCGAGTTCATGAATTCTTGCAAGAAATGAACCAAGAAGTGTTGTCACAGTTTGATATCATGACGGTTGGTGAGACCCACGGGGTGACACCAGCGGATGCGCTGAAGTATGCGGGCGCTGATCAGCACGAATTAGATATGGTCTTTGAATTTCAACATCTGCGACTTGATAATAGTCAGCATGGTCTTGGTAAGTGGAGTACGCGTAAGACACCGTTAGTGGCGCTAAAGAAAGTCATTAGTGACTGGCAAGTCGGACTTGAAGGGCGGGCTTGGAACAGCCTGTTTTGGAACAATCATGATACGCCACGAGCGGTCTCACGTTTTGGTGATGACCGACCAGCATATCGGGTACGTTCGGCTAAAATGCTCGCAACGTGTTTACACCTCTTACAGGGAACCCCGTATATTTATCAAGGTGAGGAACTGGGGATGACTGACGCTCATTTTACTGAACTAGCCAGTTACCGAGATATTGAATCGCTCAATGCCTATCGTGATTTAGTGACTGAGCGCCAGCTGCTATCACCGGCAGATATGATGGCCCGATTAGCGGCGCGTTCTCGGGACAACTCGCGAACGCCGATGCAATGGGACACGGAGGTTAACGCGGGTTTTAGTGACGCGGCGCCATGGCTCACGGTCAATCCCAACTATCGTCAAATCAATGCTGCCGCAGCTTTGGCTGATCCGGATTCAGTGTGGTACTATTATCAGCACTTGATTCAATTACGACATCAATACCCCTTAGTGACGTTAGGTTCGTTTGAGCTCTTGTGGGCCGATGATCCGCAGGTATTCTTATATGCACGGCAATGGGAAGGGTGGACCTGGCTAGTTTGTTGCAATTTCACGGCCGAGACACTGTCCCGACCACTGGATCAATATCTGACGCCCACGGCCAAATGCTTGATTAGTAATTATGGCGAGCAGCAGCCAAATAAATTACGGCCTTATGAGGCTTGGGTCTACCAACTCGCATAGGTATCCAGGACTTGGCTAATTGAGGCGGTCTTTGAAATATACCCAATCGTTACGATTAGTGTGAATTGGGTTGCTCAAAATTCTGCGATGGTCTTAATAAGCGACCACCTGACTAAAAAACTGCTTTCAAAAGGATAACTTTTGAAAGCAGTTTTTTTAGCGCGCGACGACCACTTGGCCCACGTGAGGCTCATCTAGTAGTTGGTGACCTTGAATGAAGCCCGTGAGGTTAAACGGTAGTTGTTCATCGATCGTCGTGGTCAATCGACCAGTATCTAGCAACTTGAATAGTAATTGTAAGGCGGCTTGATCAGAAATCACTTCGGTCGGTTGGATTGCTTGGAAACGAATTGATTTACTGTTGGCTGGCAAGTACGGGTGAATGAAGCGATGGTCGCATCAAATTTGGCCATTGCTAAGTCATCTTTGCCACCAACGCCATCGATAGCGACATTGATTACGACGCCACCGCGGTCGGCTAACACGTGAACTGGATTTTGATGCTGATAGTCGACGAATTATCCGACTCCCAGTGTCGCAATCAAGTTAGCATAACGGTCACTAGCAATCGCGATAACGTGGGCATCTAATCGTTTGGCTAACTGAATAATTAACAAGCCGACTGGGCTGCCAGCGCCTTTGACAATCACCGTTTGGTCGGCCTGGACGTCCGCAAAGTAGCGCACCGTTTTGTAAGCGACAATCCCTGGAGTGACTAAGCTGACGGCGGTGACCGGATCAAGATTAGTTGGCATGGTCACCGCTAGATCGCTATCTAAACAAACCTGGTCCGCGTAAGTATGGTTCGTGCGGGCAGCCACCACTGTCCCAACGTCCAAGTCAGTGACAGCGGCGCCAACTTGAATGATTTTCCCAATGACATCATGCCCAGGAATATGCGGTAGTGCGACGCTTTGGATAGTACCTAGCCGTTCTAAGCGGTCTTCCTCGGTTAGGTTAACGGCTAAAGTTTTGCCCAAATTGCAAGAACAAATTAGCCACACGATAAATCCTATTAAATCAGTATTTTCATTAATATTCATATTTTATGGACTTAACTTAACCGGCGGAAGCAGCGGAGAAAAGCTCTTTGGGTGTTTGATAGCCAGTTTGCCGGCGCGGTAAATTGTTTAGCTTTGACTCAACTGCTTGGATATCATGAGGGCCCAAAATATCCATGGATAGACCCTTGGGTACATCGCGGCGGATCATTCGATTATGCGCTTCGTTAGTCCCACGCTCAGAGGAACGATATGGATGGGCATAATAAAGGTCAGCGGCACCGGTAAGTACAGCGCCAACTTCCGAGAACTCAGCGCCATTATCGGCAGTAACTGACTTCATGATTGATCCGTAATCTTGACAGATCTTGGCCAGCTCATAGTTGACTGAATCGGCATCACGACCATCGATCAAACGTAGAATTTGGCAGCGGGATTGACGCTCGATCAGCGTTAAGATCACACTCTCTTGACCGTTGCGCTTGCCCACCACGGTGTCCAATTCGAAATGGCCAAACTCTTGGCGCTGGTCGATACTTTTAGGCCGTTCATCAATACTCCGTCCGGCCAGACGCTTGTGCTTGATCGAGTGATGATGTTTGGCACGGTGGCGCGTTTTTTCGAGTAGATCAAGATTACGGACTTCAAGTAACTGGGCATCAATATAGTGGTATAGCGTCTTGGTCGAGACCATCTCCTCAGGTTGATATAAGCCTTCAAGTTTGTCCCGTCCTACTGCTGCATCAGGCGACCAACCATCTTGACGCAAACGAGTCGTAAAATAGTCGATAAAATCAGCGACACCGACGAGTTTCAAAGGTCGATGACAGTGGGCTCGATTAGCTTCGTACTTAGCTTGTGCTGTTTCTGGTGAGTATACAGCGTAATATTGGTGTTGACCATTCACTTTTTTTACTTGGTCGATCTCGCCGCGGCACAATTCATTATTGATTGTTTGATGACAAACATTAAGCGCTCTGGCAATTGCACGATTGGAATAGCCTTGGCTGTGTAGCGTAGCAATTCTGCCTCGTTCAAACGAAGTTAGGTGCTGACCTTTTTTTCTGACTGTGGTATTCTGTTCTTGCATCAAGACAATAACCTCTTTCATTGTTTGTGTAGGAACATCAATGATAACAGAGATTTGTCTTGGTGTTTTTTATTTTATCAATTAGCTAAAAGTATTTGGCTAACTTGATTATAAAACGCGCGTTATTATCAGAAAGCTGAAAATGTCGAAGAAAAGATTTTACAAGTCGAAGATTTAGACTTTGGTGTCGATAATCTCAGTTATGCTAAGGAACCACAAAGTAATCGATATATTGTCACTCGTAACAAGCAGTTTATTGCTCGTGTTAATTACTTTGATGACGATGCTGAACGAGTTAATTCTGTCGAACTTTTTGATGGTTTTGGTAACCTCTATCGGGTTGATTTTTATGATTTCCGAGGATTCAAGTCACTATCACAATGGTATACGCCAGATAATAAAATCGGTACTGAAATTTGGTCAGATGTGGATGGCCGTCCAGTGATCGAAACATATAATCGTTACGATGGCAATAAAAAGTTTGGTAAAACTGGTTGGCGGTTAAATGCTGACAATGGCGCCGTCTATATGTTTTCTAATATTGATGATTTAACGCTTCATTTTTATGATGAGTTAAATGCTAAATATTGGTCCGATGAGAAAGAAAATATCTTTATCGTCGATCGAACTCACTTGGCCGATTGGCATTTACTTCACTTAAAACGTCCGGCTTATAAAGTTATGCATTTGCATAATTCACATGCTGGGGATGCTCAAGACCCAATGCATTCAGTAATGAATAACTTCTATGAATATCCACTGACGCATGCAAATGACTATAATGCCATTATTTCGGCAACCAAAAAACAAAGCGCTGATGTACGCCGTCGTTTTAAACCCAAGAGTCGCTTATTTACGATTCCGGTTGGGGTTGTGCCAGATGCAGTGTTTAAACAGCCTCAGGTACCAATGAGTGATCGAACTCCTGGTAAAGTTTTGGTTACCGCCCGGATTGACCCTGAAAAAGGGATTGATCGCATTATTGAAGCGATTGGAATTGCCCAGAAGGATGTACCTAATATTTCATTATATGTGTATGGATATATTGATCATCGGAATAATGATGAGGCAATTACTAAAATCAATAAAGCTATCAAAAAGTATCATCTGGAAAACAAAGTTAATATTAAAGAATACGTTGCAGATGTTGGTGCCGTTCAACGAAAGGCCCAAATCTATGCGTTGGCCTCCGTCATGGAAGGGTTTAACCTGTCATTAATGGAAGCAACAAGTAACGGGATGTTTGGCGTTACTTATGATGTTAATTACGGACCAAATGAATTAGTCGTTGATGGCGAAAATGGTTATATTGTACCGTTCAATGATACTGAAATGATGGCTAAAAAGTTTGTCGAACTATTTAACAATCCTGATTTATTGCAAGAAATGTCAACAAAGTCGTATGAACTGTCTGAACGATATTTTGAAAAGAACGTTTGGAAAGCATGGAAACGTTTATTAACAGATGCCAATAAACCGGTTGAATACGTCCCAGAAATTACCCATGGGATTGGTGACCAAAGAAAGAAATAGGTTGCTGCAGATAACCAGTAAATTTAGTAATAGCCAATGAATTACAATAAATGTCCATTTAACGGTGTGTCAAATTGAGTAATAATGGTAGAAACTAAACTTTTAAAGGTTGATACGTCAGACCTATTTTAAGGTTAATAATTAGTTAACCAAGCTTTACCAATTTAGTTAAAAACTCTTCACAAATTCTTCACACGGGCTCGGTATAGTTAAATCATACCAATTAAACCTGTTTTCATTTACTCCTCCAAAGTAATGAAAACAGTAGCTGGAAAACAGCTACAATCCTACTCCAAAAAAGTCGATTAGCTTGCCCGAGCTAATCAGCTTTTGTAATTTAATCTAGTTAAAAATCAAGAAATTATATTTTTTTTATCAATATTAAGTTTGATTACACAGGATGCTTTAAAATTTAACACACTAGTAATCCAATTTAATAGGAATTTTAAGGAGTTCTTGTTAGAATTGAATGATGAAAAAAGTAATTAGTAGTAAAGAGGATATCAATGAACAAACAATTTAAACGAATGATTGAAATAACAGGAGTTGTGTTTGTGGCAATGATTTTAATTGTCACTTTTGGCATGCATCAAACTGAACACGCAGCCACAACTAGCAGTAGCAGCAGTTCTTATTCTAGTTCAAGTGAGAAAGCCTCTACAACAAAAACTAGTTCCGTAATGAATAAAGTAAACTGGCAAAAATCCTCAGAGAAAGTTGCTTATCCAGATTTGACTAAGTATCCCAATGCGTGGATTCATGTGTCATTAGCCAAAAATCGGACCTACATCATGAATGGGAATGATGTATTATATACTATGTACTGTTCTACCGGAAGTGGTGGTGACAATGCCACGCCAACGGGTACGTATTATATTCAGGCTGAGCGCGGGACTTCATTTTATAGTGCTAAGAGCGGCGAAGGAGCCAACTATTGGGTTAGTTGGAAGGATCACGGAACGTACTTATTCCATACGGTTCCCGTCGACGCTAATGGTAATTATGTTTTGAGCGAAGCAAAAGAGCTTGGGAAGGAATCTAATTCTCATGGATGTGTTCGTTTATCGGTTCCAGATGCCAAATGGATTTACGACAACGTTCCAGAGGGAATGAAGGTCTCAATTACAGAAAACTAAATAATGAATAAAATAAATCGGGTTGCCAATTTGTTGGTAAAATTTAATCGGCGTTATCGCTGGTTATCAAGAGCACTTTGGTGTTTAGGAGTTTTCACGTTTTTTTCAGGAGTTTATGATCTGTTAGCATGGTTATTTGGTTGGAATTTAATTAGTCTAAAAATATTTCTAATTTTTCTACTTTTAACTGCCGTCTTTTTGATGGTATATCGAGTAGTCATAATTTTGAGACGCTGAATTCTTTACGGAATTGCAGCCAGAATTTCATATTTTCTTCACAGGTACCATTTATAATTATCAGTATACCAATTAAACCTCTTTTCATTTACTCCTCCAAAGTAATGAAAAAGTGTAACTAGTCAATTAGTTACAATTCTACTCCAAGAAGTCGATTAGTTTCCCCAAGCTAATCGGCTTTTGTATGTTTGTAGAGAAGTGTATAATCGTCGACGTAATTAGAGAATTATTAGAGGTGATATTTTGAATAACGAAGAACCTAATACGCGAGTGGGTCGCCACGCGCAAGAAAAAGAAGCTAAGCAGGCGAAAGCCACACCAAAAAGCCCTTTTTATGGTGAAAGCCGTGCTGCACGAAAAGCAGATAAAGTGGCTAGAAAAAATAAAGCAAAAGGATCGAAGCTTAAAAATAAGGGACCTAAGAAGCCGCATAAGAAGCGCAAGCCAATGAAGGTCATCTTATTAGCGTTAGTCGCTTTATTGGTCGTAGTGCTGATTGTATTTGCAATTAAGCAACGTGATCCAGTTTCAACCACTCGTGAATCAGATATTCAATCAAGTTCGAGTTCAAAGAAGAAAGATAGTGGTTCTAAAAAGAAGAGCAGTTCAAAGAAAAGTAGCAGTTCAAGTTCAACGGATTATCAAGCTCAATATTCCGCAAATCAAGCGGCGCAGGCATCACAAAGAGCAGCCGCCGCATCAGCACAAGCGGCAGCTCAATCGCAAGCGGCAGCAAATGCTCGTGCTGCAGCAGCATCTTCAGCGGCATATTCACAATCGGTTTCTAATTCGCAAGCATCATCGTCTTCCTCTGCTAGGGCGGCGTCAGAATCAGCGGCGCAGTCGCAAGCCAATACAACTACTAATGCCAATCCATAATCTTGCAAATTGTGGGTGTTAACTTTTTTATGAAAACTCAATAATTTATTTTCAGAAAACTATTGACACTCACATTAAATGAGATTAAAATGAATTCATAATTAAATTTGAATGAGAAAAGTTAATGCACTTTGAGAGGAAAGAGTAGCAGTTGCAACTTCGTTAGAGAGCCTCAGTTATGGTGAGATGAGGTCGTCGTTGTAAATGTGAAAATCATCCTTGAGTGATTTCTTGAAAGCCAACCGGTTAGTAAAGTAAATTGGAAGCACCCATTACAGTGCCTGCGTATGTTTGTACGTAAAGAGACCTAGCTAGTGATAGTTTAGGTGAATTTAGGTGGTAACACGGTGTATTCCCGTCCTATTGAAAATCCAAGTAATTGGGTTTTTGGTAGGGCGTTTTTTTATTCAAATAACTAAAGAGAGGTGGTGGCGATGAAATCGGATATTTCTGACATTAGTCAGATTAAAAGCTCAAGAGAGCGAATTATAGAACACATAGTAACAATTTCTCGCCATACACATATATTAGGTGTGACATTTGGTGATTAAAGTAACTAATCATCTCAAATACCCCCAACTAGCAATTATGATTCAAAAGATCCTTATCAAATCTTTTGAATCGAGGATTTAATTTGATACCACCTTTTAAGAAGGCCAAATTAAATTAACGAAATGACTGGTCAGCATTCAGCGTGAGTTAGCTGATTATAGTTTCACATATAAAAATGTTTCACATAGAACAAACACATATTGCATTAGAGAACACATAGAACAAACATATCGTCACAACCATATATATCCCAATTTAGATTAAGTTTAAAAAGTTTCCAGATTGTAACCAGCAATCTTATGGAAGCTTTTTTGTTTGGTAACATAATTCTTCTGTTAAAATAGTAAGTGCACATCAACGGAGGAAATTATGGTTCGGAGACGGAAGAAAAAGAAGTTTAAGGTATCGATTACGACCCTGGTTATTGCCGTGGCATTAGCAATCTTTGGGGGATATACGCAACTAAATAACCAGACAACAGATACGAATAAAGCTACCACTAGTGTTTCAAAAGAAAATTTACAAAAATTGGATTATTCGAATCAACAAATTGTGAATGTGAATGAAGGAAAGCCCACATTTACGAAGGATGATCTCAGTATCGCCCATGGGAGTTGGCAAACTTTCAGTGATTTGGATTCATCAAATCGAGTGGGGACAGCAAATGCCATGTTAGGCAAAGATTTGATGCCGACGAAGGAACGAGATCCGCTGTATGTGCAACCAACCGGATGGCATAATAAACAAGTAAATTCTGATGGTAACCGAATTTGGTTATACAATCGAAGTCACATAATTGGGTATCAATTGACTGGTGAAAATAATAATCCTAAAAATTTAATGACCGGGACAGCTAGTTTAAATGCACCGGGGATGGAAGAATATGAAAGCCAAGTAGCTAAGTACATCAAGTCAACGAATCACCATGTACGCTATCAAGTGGAGCCGATTTTTCGTGGGAACGAGTTATTAGCTCGAGGTGTGCATATGCAAGCTCAGTCAGTCGAAGATAATCAAGTTTCATTTAACATCTATATTTTCAATGTTCAACAAGATGTAACCCTGAATTATAATGACGGGACCAGCGTTCAAAATTAATTTAATGCTATAAAAAAGTAATCTCAGTCTACTTCAGTTGGACTGGGATTATTTTAGTAGTATTCTGTAAGCGTATTCAATAAAGACATGTGGTATTAAGTCAATAGATTAATTTTACCAATGTCCAAACTTAAGAGGTGGTAAGAGCTAAAAATGATGCACTTAAATAAACCTCGAAGATTTTATTTTTAAAATCTTGAGAAGAGATAATAGGTGTTAAATTCGTTTATTCACCTATACCATTTCCTCCTTTCGATAGATTTGATGATCGCGGAGTAGTTTATCGATCACCCTGACTAATTTTCGTGCGGTAAGTGCGAGGGCGCGTTTTCTTGGTGTTCTGGCAACTTCATGTTGTTTCTTGGTAAAGTAACGATTAAAGGTTTCATCATAGCGAATTATCGAATTGGTAGCTTCAATTAGATAATACCGAAGGTAAACATCACCCGAATGAGTCATTCGAGTTACTTGACCAGTAAAGTTGCCAGACTGATATTGTTTCCATGTTAATCCAGCATATTTTGCTAATTTAGCTTGATTGTCAAAGCGATCAATTTGACCAATTTCTGCGATGATACCAGCAGAATACACTGGCCCAATACCAGGAATTGATTGCAGGATTGCAGCTTCAGGAATGACAGTCATCATTTTGGTGATTTCATCATCCAGCTGCTTAATTAATTTGGTAAATGTTTTGATCTCTGAAGTGTAAATTGATAGCACAATATCGACGGAATTTTGCATTACTTTACCCAATCGGTAAGAACCACGGACGGCCTTTTTAATGGCTTTCGCTAACTTTTGTGGGTCTGCGAAACGTCCATGTCCTTGCTTATTAAGGTAAGCCGCTAAATCTTCTACCGGGATGGCATTGAGATCATCATTGGTGAATTCATCAGACAATAAATTCATCATCGTAGCACCAAAAATTGAGGTGTCTAGCTTATCAACTACGAGTTTATTAAGCTTATAATAAAGATTTTCGATGAAGTGCTGCTTAGATTCAGTTAGATTAGCTGCTAGTTGGAATCGTGAACGGGTTAAACGTTGTAAGGCAATGTACTGTTCCTCTTTTACGATTCCTACGGAATAGCGTTCTAAGTGCAGAAAATCGGCAATGTAAAAAGCATCAATCGTATCATTTTTATTTTCTTCAAAAATATTTTTAAATCGTTTAACTTCAGTGGGATTTAAAACGACTGTCTCTAAGTTAAACTGATTTAAATCATCGTCTAGTTGGAAAAACATCGCCGGATGAAAGCTATAGATGGAAGTCGATTCCATACCGATGACAATTTTTTCATAATGGTTTTGTTGGTTCAGAGTTAAGATTTTTTGTTTCAATTCAGATATGCCATTCAAGTCATTTAAAACAGAACCAGAAAAAAGTAATTCTTGAGCTGTTTGTGAAGACATAATGGCGACTTGTAAATCTTTGGAGCTTACATCAATACCGACAAATAATTTCATTGGTTGGCCTCCTTTCATTTAAATTGTCTGGTCTTAAGTTGGACACTGCATGATAGCCCCTAATTACAATCTCTAAGTACATCCTCGCAATATTAGTACTCATGGGTTATTTAATTCAAAGCTACGCTAATTCTACTCAAATTAGTTGAATTGAATAATCGGTACAGCATGTGGTTGGTACTATAGAACATTGCCTGGGCGGCAGCCTTAGAGAGTAGTTTAACTACAGGAGGAAATAACCTATACCAGTTGACCAAAGCCAATGACAATTAGAGGTTATCATGCGGTGTCCAACAATGAAACAATTATTTACAGAATGTTGAATGACTATATTTATATAATACGAGGAGGATAAAAATATGACAGAAAAAGTGTTCACCGATTATTTTTTTGATAAGACGGCCTTCAATGTTCACGATGCGGCTTATGTACCTTTAGTTGTACCTGAAGTGCCGGAAACAAAACTATTGATACCTTCGATTTTGAAACCAGATAAAGAAACTGCGACTGACGCCTGGTATACATTAACTGCACAAGCTGGTGAGACGCAAATGTTACCAGGAGCAAAAACAAAAACATGGGGTTACGGGACCAGCGTCCTAGGCCAAACGATTGTGTATCAAGTTGGCAAACATAATCATGTGACTTTGCAAAATCAATTGCCAGAACTGACTACTTTTCATTGGCATGGATTGGGTGTGACTGGTCCATATGTTGATGGTGGGTGTCATGCACCCGTTTATCCTGGTGAAAGCAAAACCATTGATTTCACTTTGAATCAGCCAGGTGCAACTACTTGGCTGCATCCACACCCATGTCCATCAACAGCGGAGCAAGTTTGGCGTGGCTTAGCTGCTATGGTGATAGTCAAAGATGATAGCGAAAACGGTTTGAATTTACCGCATGACTATGGTGTTGATGACATTCCGGTTATCCTTCAAGATCGTTTCTTTGAAGATGATAATCAGTGGGACTATCGGAAACGTTATGATCCAGATGGTATTCAAGGACCAACGCCAGTCATTAATGGCACGGTCAATCCAGTTTTTGATGTGACGACCCAGAAAATTCGGTTACGAATACTTGATGGAGCCAATCGCCGCGAATGGCGACTTCATTTTTCTGATGATTTACCATTCGTGCAGGTCGCCGGTGATTCCAGCTTATTACCACACCCGGTTACTATGACGCATCTTATGATTACCTGTGCTGAAAGAGCTGAAATTGTGCTAGATTTTAAGGATTACCAAGCCGATGATACGGTGACTTTATTTACCGATGATACGCCATTGATTCAGTTTAAAATTCATGAATTTTCCGCAAATCACACTACAATTCCAGAGCGCTTATATACCATCCACACCCCTGAAGTTGACTCGAATACGGCTATTCGTAAAATAGTGATGAGTGGGATGGACGAAATGGTGATGCTCGATGGGAAAAAGTTCGAGATGGAACGAATTGATGCGACTCAGCCAATTGGGTTGGAACAGTATTGGGATATCACGAATACTAATGACATGAAGGATGGGATGGTTCATCCATTTCATGTACATGGCACAGAATTTTTAGTAATTTCACGAAATGGCAAAGCCCCATATCCAAATGAGCATGGTTATAAAGATACGGTAGGGGTAAATCCTGGAGAAACCGTCCGCATTCAAGTGAGATTTTATTTACCAGGCCTTTATATGTACCACTGTCATATTTTAGAGCATGAAGATGGTGGCATGATGGCACAGATCCAATCGTTTGAACCGGGGCAGCCATTACCACAATACGAATTAATGAATATGGACAAGATGACCGCCGCACTAGCGAAAGAACGAGGAATTGACCCTAAGGATTTGTGGCTTGGTGGGATGGAATCATATATGAAGATGGGAATGAAAATGTAAAGTGAATTAAAGAGTGGACTCAATTGTAAAAAATAGTTTTGGTTCAAAAAAGCATCGTCAAGAATGGCGATGCTTTTTAATCGAGAATTAAAGTTTTTTATTAATATCGTTTTTAACGTCGTAAGCGTCCTTAGTCATTTCGTCAATTCCGACTTTTGAATGTTTACGTGAATAACCAAAGTAGACAAACATACCGATAATTAACCAAACAACAAAGCGGAGCCAAGTTAAATGATTCAAGTTGAAAATTAAGAATAAGCAACTAGCCATTGCCATGATTGGAACAAATGGTACCCAAGGCGTGCGGAATACCCGTTTCACGTCTGGTTTAGTTTTGCGTAATCGCATCACAGAAAATGCGACTAATACAAAGGCTGACAAGGTACCGATATTGACTAATTCAGCTAATTCGGATAATGGAATCGAACCAGCCAAAACTGCCGCGATACAGCCAAATAGCCAAGTAGCGACGAATGGTGTATCGGTTTTAGGATTAACTTTACTAAATATTTTTGGCATCAACCCATCTCGAGACATTGAGTAGGTAATTCGGGTTTGGCCGTAAAGCATGACTAACATCACAGTAGTCATACCAAGAATCGCACCTAAATCGACAATGCCGGCCATCCAATTTTGCCCGGATAGCTTTAAAACTGCAGAGACAGGCCGGTCAATATAACTAGCAAACATTGAATAATGAACGACACCAGTCATAATAGCGGTGACGATAACGTACAAAATCGTACAAATCCCAAGCGCGAGGAACATTGCACGAGGTAGTGATTTCGAA
The DNA here is from genome assembly GCF_008632615.1 of Paucilactobacillus nenjiangensis. Taxonomy (NCBI): domain Bacteria; kingdom Bacillati; phylum Bacillota; class Bacilli; order Lactobacillales; family Lactobacillaceae; genus Paucilactobacillus; species Paucilactobacillus nenjiangensis. Next base: position 2,125,421 of record NZ_CP043939.1, on the reverse strand, counting down.
GGATTGACGGTTTCTTCGGCTGAAGAAGAAATTGCATCAAAACCAATAAAGGCAAAGAAGACACTCGAAGCAGCAGCGAAGACCCCAGAAGTACCGAATGGAATTAATGGTGTCTAGTTAGATGGTTTGACAAACCGCACAGCTACGACGATGAACAAAAGAACGACAGCTACCTTGATAATCACCATGATATTGTTCACGCTCTTGGTTTCTTTAACCCCGAGGGAGATAAGTAAGGTAATTAATAAAATAATAACAGTTGCGGGAAGGTTAAAGTAAGACGTGACACCATGCGCTAAACTACCTGGTGCAGCAGTTAAAACGGTCGGAATGTTAATTCCAAAGCCTTCGAGGAATGATTGAAAATAACCTGACCAACCGACTGAAACAGTAGTGGCTGACAGTAAATATTCTAGCATCAAATCCCAGCCAATAATGAAGGCGACAATCTCGCCAATTGAAGTATACGAATAAGTGTAGGCGGAACCGGCGACTGGGACTAGTGACGCAAATTCTGCGTAACATAGTGAGGCAAACAGACACGCCACTGCAGCAATCACGAATGAAATCATTAATCCAGGCCCGGCAGTCAAAGCACCTGTCCCAGTTAAGACGAAAATCCCCGTTCCGATGATGGCACCAATTCCTAACATTGTTAAATCAAAGGTTTTGAGATCTTTTTTCAGCGGACTAGCGTAGCTTCCGTTAATCAGCGTCGATAAATCTTTTTTCTGAGTAAGTCCAAAATCAACACTCCTTTCGTATGATTATTGCTAGCGTAGTTCTTAATCAAATTTTAATAATTGGGCGAAATGGCTAAAATAAATCTACTATTGGTTATTATGCCTAAAAAGTGTATAATTGCTTAAAATTGGAGGCGATAAGGCTTGAAACTAAAGGAATTAATAGAAGAAGATTTATTATCAGGAGTAAAATACATAGCAGGTGAGAATGGCAACTATCGAACCATTAAAACTGTTCAAACCATTGAAACGACTCAGGTTGACAAGTATCATCAGGCTGACATGCTATATTTGCTTGATAATAACGAAATGTTAAAAAACAATGAGAAAATGACGAAATTAATTACCCAATTAGCTGAAAGTCACGCTGCCGGAATTGTCATTATGGAGAATCAAGCTGAATTTCTTACATACGATTTATTAGAATTAGCGGAACGGTTAGCATTCCCACTAATTAAAATGCCAAACTTATTTTCATTTAGTGATGGAATGCAGTTATTTTTCGAAGCAATGCTGCAACAACAAACAGGACAACTGCGTAAAATTATTCAAAGCAATCAAGATTTGGCAGATTTAGTGTTGAAACATCCTAAAGTCGAGGCAGTTCTGACGGCCGGTTCAAAGATCATGGATACCCCGATTGTTTTGTTGAATAGCCACTTTCAAGTGGCTGTCGCTTCTCAAGAATTACATGGGCAAGAAAATGCGTTAACGAAATTTTTCCGGGAAACTAGGATTGATTATTTCTCCTTAGAAAAGCGAATCACGGTTGAAATGGGGGATGATGACTACACACTGTTCCCATTGTTTCCAGCGTTTAAAGAAAATAAGGCCTTTGTTGGGGTGAAAAATTATCGTGATACCGACGAATTTAGAATTATTTTGCAACAGCTAATTATGAATACCTTGAGCTTCGTGAATAGTCAAATTGATATGTTAAAAGAAAGTGATTTTCGTAATCTCTCAGGTTTCTTTTTGAATGTCTTGGACGGCGGCGTTTCTAAGGAGCTATTGGAAAAACGGCTTTTGGAGATGAATTTAAATCCGAACACGAAGTACACGGCCATCATGACGAATGTGATTTCTGTTGAACCTAGCAAAATGGTCAATTATCATATTTTGGAACAAGTGCAACAATTGGTGACTTGGTTTATTAATGAATACGACTTGCCAGCGATTGTCTTTTCTTGGCGCCAACGATTAATTTTATTGTTGGACAGTTCTGAAAATGAAGACCATTTTGTGACGGCAATGCAAGAGTTCATTTCAGACAAAACACCAGACTCATATCAATTTTTGATTGGTTACAGTAAGTCATCGGCAACGATTGAAAACTTGATTGATATTTTTAAGGAATCACGTGAAGCTAGTCGAACCGTCGAACAAGATCCAGCCTTAAAAATCCGCCGTTACCAACCAAAATATGTGCAAGAGTTATTATCATTAATTCCGCACGATGAATCTAGCGACTTTACTGATAAATTTTTAGCACCCTTGTTAAAAATGGATAACGTGGAAGAACGCGAAGCTTTGATAAGTACTTTGGAACAGTATTTTTACTATCACCAACAATTAGCACAAGTAGCACGGAGTATGTTTGTGCACCGTAATACGATTATTTATCGAATCAAAAAAGTTGAGGACCTATTAGGTGTTGACCTAAGTGATCCCCAAACTGCTCAGAATGTGCAATTTGCGTTGTGGTTGCATAAGGCAAACTAGAGTGTGACTTCGACCGTTAAATCAATGAGTATTAACGAAATAATTGAGATTTTCGTTGTTTGAAAATTAAATTATTAGTTAAACGGAGTTGATTGGTTGAAGGAACGTGTTTCAGCAAATTAGAGTGTGGACCAAATCGGGAATAATTGAGTACTAAGGAAAAGCCAGAGATTGTTGTTCTTGGACAATGTCTGGCATTTTATTAGACGGAGATTATTGATTTGGGTAACACGTTTCAAACTGGTGAAGGGTTTGAGTGGACGAACACAACATTATATTTATGGGTAGATGAAAGGTCAGAGACTGTCGATAGACGACAATCTCTGGTATTTTATTACACCAATATTTTGTATAATCAGACTAAAAGATGTAATCAGATGAAAATTTCACATATAGCGCTATACGTTGAAGATTTAGAAAAAATGCGCGAGTTTTACGAAACTTATTTTGGCGCCACTGCGAACGATAAATATCACAATCCAAGAACGGGTTTGTCGACTTATTTTTTGAGCTTTGATGATCAAATGCGCCTAGAAATAATGCAACGGCCAGATGTCACTAATCACTTGATGGCACAACAATTAGGATATACACATTTAGCGTTTAGTGTGGGAAATAGCAATGAAGTTGATGAAATAACTACTCGCTTAGCCAGTGCTGGTTTTCAAATTGTGAGTGGACCCAGAACCACTGGGGATGGCTATTATGAAAGCGTCGTGCTTGATCCTGAAAATAATCAAATTGAAATTACGAAATGAAGTGTTACTTTTCGACCGCAACAAAGCAATCAATGACGGATTGATAAATTTTGGATTTTATTTTACCAGGATGAGTGACCGCGTAATTGATTGTTTCCATTGGATGGCTTAATATATTAAGCCGAACTAGCGAGCCTTCATCCAAATACGGCTGAGCTAAAGGTAACGGCAAAACAGTAATGCCCAGATTTGCTTTCACTGCTTGAATTAAAATTTCAGTATTAACACTTTCTAAAATGGGAGCTACTTCAAGACCTAGTTGATGAGTTAATTCATCGAAATGGTCGCGAAGAGTGCTCCCTTTTTCACGTAAAACAAAATTTTGTTGGAGCAAATGCTGAGCTTCAATGACGCCACTCTTTGCTAAATTATTTTGTGGAGCGCAGACTAAAAACAGTGGATATCGAGACACAATGGATTTATCGAAATTTTGATTAGTCATAAATCCTTCAGTGATGGCCAGGTCAATCTCACCTGCTTCCAGGCGATGTTGAATTTGGATTGCGTTTTCAGCAAATAATTTTACAGAAATTTTGGGGTGCAATGTCTGAAACTGTGTGATGGCTGCTGGTAGTGAGTGGTTTCCGATGGTTAAACTGGTCCCAATACGTAATGGGATTTGTTGTGAGAAATGGTCATTAAAATTTTGTAGTTGCCTAAAATCGAGAACTAGTTGATATGCTTTAACGCGAAACAGTTTACCATTTTCGTTTAGTAGTAATCGGTTATCGATTCTGTCAAATAAGGGAATCTGTAATTCATTTTCTAGTGCTTTGATAGTTTTTGAAACAGCTGGTTGCGAAATATACAATTGATTGGCAGTCTGCGTAATTGATAATGTTTCACAAACTGATAAGAAGACTTCTAATTGGCGCAAATTCACGACATCACCCCATGACTTTTTAGTTATGCTTAGTTTACCATATATGTATTTTTAGTTATCTTAATAACTGGGTATAATCAAATGTGGAGGAATCTGATGAATAAGAATATGACTCTTTTTAAAGTATATTTACTTGCGGGCACGTTTACATTTTCTGGTGGAATGGCAATGCTCCCAGTAATTGAACGAGAATTATGTGATAAGCTCAACCTGATTACCAAAAAAGATTTATACGAATACACCACATTGTCGCAAACTTTCCCAGGAGTGATTGCATTGACCAATGCTTGCTTTGTTGGTAAAAAAGTTAACGGAACCGTGGGGATGATTGCGGCAGGTCTCGGGGCGGTGTTACCGGCATATATTTTAATGTCAATCGCGACGGTACTGTATCAATTAGTACCACAAGATGGCATTGTTTTAAGCATTTTGGGTGCAATCAGAGCGACTTCAGCAGCATTTTTAATCACCGCAGCCTATTCAATTGCTAGATATAATTTAAATAATGTCGTAAATATTGGGATTGCGTTGGTTTGCTTTATCCTGACAATTTTTAACCTTGTCAGTGCCCCAATGTTAATTGTCTTGGCAATCGTGTTTGGTATTATTCTGACGTATGGTCGGCAGGTGAAAAAATGATTATTAAAATATTTTTAGTGTTTCTGAAAATAGGCTTTTTGGGATTTGGCGGTGGTTATGCGATGCTGTCGTTGATCTATCATGAAGCATCAAAATTTGGGATGACAATGGCTCAATTTGCCGATATGAATGCGCTCGATGGAATTATTCCAGGACCGATTGCGATTAATTCAGCAACGTATGTCGGTCAAATGTACGGTGGATTTTGGGCAGCATTAGTTGCAACGGTGGCTGTCAGCGTACCGTCGATGATTTTTGTTCCTTTATATGTAAAATATGAAGCTAAAATTAACAAGAATTATTATTTGAATCAAATCTTGTCGTGTATTAAAGCTGCTTAGGTGGGACTGATCTTTGCCGTTGCTTTCTTATTGATTTTATCCATTGGTTTAAATGTTGAAAATATCTTTAATTGGCAGCACTTATCGATAAATTACACTTCATTAGGCATCATTGTTCTTGTAATTTTCATTTATTTACGATACGAAATAAATCCAATCATTCTGATCTTAGCGTCTGGATTATTGGGTGGATTGGTATATTTAATCTGATAATTAATTCGCGCTAAATGATTAGCGTGAGTCCGTTAATTGTCATGGCCTAGTCAAAACGTGTCTCAACAATTGGACACTTTATACTCCGGCATCAGATCAATTATTTCAACGCTCTATTTTTTATATTTAAAGTAAAATGCCAGCACAATAAGCAACAAAAGCACGCAAATTGTGAGTCCTGGGTTCTCTTTTAACAACATATGTAGCGCATGGTATTGGCCAATGCCAATAGGTAGTGTAAAATGCATAGAATAATCACCTTTCTAAAGAGGGAATGAATAAGAGGGGAATTTTATGGTACTTGAAAGTTTATGGATGACAAATTGGGAAATTATCAAATATGGAATCATATTTGTGATATTTTTGAATATCATTTTATCTATCTTCACGGTGTTCCGGGAAAAAAGAGATATTTCGGCAACTTGGGCATGGCTGTTAGTGTTAATTTTATTACCAGTCGTTGGTCTTATTATATACTCAATTATTGGTCGAAAGTTACCTCAAAAAAGATTAAGTCGATTGCAAGTCGATGAAGAAAAAAATATTAAAGCGGCGATTGAGAGTCAGAAAAAAGAAATTGCCGCCAATCAAAAAACTAGTAAGCGATTAGAAGAATCCGAATATCGATTAGTAACTTTTTTTCAAAATACTGATGACGCCTTTTTATCTCGCGAAAATAATGTGGATGTCTTTACTGATGGCACCAAGCTATTCGATAAAATGATTGAAGATATTCAAGCTGCCACTAAACATATTCATATTGAATTTTACACATTTTACAATGACCTAATTGGAAATGCAATCTTAAGAGAATTAGAGAAAAAAGCGCTTGAGGGCGTTGAAGTGCGAGTCTTGTATGATTCATGGGGATCGATGGGAACCAAACGTAAATTTTTTGATCAGTTACGTGCTAATGGTGGTTTTGCGGAACAATTCTTGGGAGTTGGGTCGAATCTTTTGAATTTACGATTGAACTTTCGTAACCATAGAAAAATTGTGGTCATTGATGGAGAAATTGGATACATTGGTGGCTTTAATATTGGTGATCAATACTTAGGTCGTGACAAAAAGTTTGGCTATTGGCGTGATACTCATTTAAGGATTGAAGGAAAATTACTGTCCTTACAATCACGCTTTTTACGGGACTGGAGTGCAACAAGTAACAAAATCAAGATTACTGATTATTCCAAATATATCCAAATTGACCGTCCGAATGGTAATCGACAATTGCAAATTGTTTCTAGCGGACCAGAACATGATTTGGAAAAAATTAAATTAGGTTATTTGAAATTAATCAACATGGCACAAGACAAGCTATGGATTCAATCACCTTATTTAATTCCTGATGATAGTGTCTTAGATGCTTTGAAGTTGTCAATTAAGTCTGGGGTTGATGTAAGGATAATGATTCCCAATATGCCAGATCATCCATTCGTGTACCGTGCTTCGCAATATTATGCACATGATTTAGCAAATTCAGGAGCAAAAATTTACTTCTATGAAAATGGCTTTATGCACGCTAAGACTATGGTAGTCGATGGGAAAGTAGCATCTGTTGGCTCAGCTAATATGGATTTTCGTAGTTTCAAATTGAACTTTGAGGTCAATGCATTTCTGTATGACAAAGATACTGCAGATGATCTAGAAGATGCTTTTTTAGAAGATATTAGAGCAAGCAAAATGATGACTCCGAAAGATTTTGAAGAGCAATCATTATGGTTAAGGATTAAACAAACCTTATCAAGATTACTTTCGCCAATTCTATAAACAAGTAGACTACTCAATTTCTAAGATGAAATTGGGTAGTTTTTATATTCGCCTAAACAAGTTTAAATTAACAATTTGAAGGAACCGTCAAATATCATCCAGGGATTGTTATGAAATTCACAATCACTCGGTTGTCAATCGCCAAATTCTTCAAAATAGTTTTAGAATCCAGAATATTTATATAAATTCACTATGTTAATTTAAAGCGTGTTAGCAGATGTTGCACACTAATTGTTCTTAATAAATCCTTAACAATATTTAAAAGACTTGTGGTATCAATGTTTGTATTGTGCTTAGCTCATATAATCACAATTAATGAATATTATTATTGCAACCGCTTACAAACTATGATATATTTATTTATGAGGAAGGACATAAAAGTTCTTGAAGCGGATTGATGAGGAATTGATTCGTTATGAACAACCTCACCGATGTCAAGAAGTGTGTTTCTGGTAACCGAAGATTAGTAGGTCAGAAGCAGCGTAAGAGTGGCTCATAATATCGAAAAAATTCGGACAGAGCTAGCCACCAGCGTGCACTAGGAACTATTAGGCGTAACACAATAAGATTGAGCAGCCAGAGAAGGCCTCCAGAGATTGTAGTTACCGACCGTCCTTCCGGAAGCATCATCAGTGGAAAAGACTGATGGTGCTTTTTTGGGTGCGCCCGGCATGGGCGCCAACTAGGTGGTGAAAGTCCACTGTGGGCCGTAGTAGTCGGAACCACTAGCCAAGGACAAGGGTGTCCACTGTGAAGTGGAATCTGAAGGAAGTCTGAGGAGCAAAATACCGCACCAATGAACAAGAAGTAGCTATAAGGCCAGAACTGATTGGATAAGATTGCCCAACAAATCGAAGTCCGATACTACTCAAAATCACGATGGTAAAGCTAATGGTGACATGGTATGAAAGTTGACGTTCTTACCCGGGGAGGCCTGATAGACAAGTCCCGACAAGAAGAGCAATCAAGTTCTACAGGACAACTGTTTCAGTGATGGAATACTGAGTTTATCAGGAGTCAGCCGAGGCTATAGTAGTGACTTCGTCACGAAGGGCTGAACAGTAATAACTCACATTGATTATGGAGGTGGAATTTATGCGACGATCGCAGAAAACAGAAAACAAAGCTGACCACCAGTGGATGGTAGGTCTGGAAGACCAAGAACAAACTGGGGCGCGTAGGATGAATTCTAATGAAACAACGATGATGAGTGGCATTAAGTTTGAACAACGCGTGTTGGATCGAGATAACTTGAATCTGGCCTATCAACGGGTTGTGCGTAATAAAGGTGTCGCAGGCATCGACGGAATGACCATCGATGATCTGTTAGGTTATTTGAGAGTTCATAAAACTGAACTTATTCATCAGTTGAATGATGGGACGTACCGGCCGAAGGCGGTTAAACGGGTAGAAATACCCAAACCAAATGGTGGCGTGCGAAAATTAGGCGTGCCAACGGTAATTGACCGAATGATACAACAAGCAATCGCACAAGTGATGTCTCCAATTTTTGAACAAGTTTTCTCAAATAATAGTTTTGGTTTTCGACCTAATCGAAGTGCGCAAGATGCAATTAAACGAGTGGTATCGCTGTATAACGAGGGTTACCACGTCGTGGTTGATCTTGATTTAAAGGCATACTTCGATACAGTCAATCATGATTTACTGATCAAGTATATCGAACAATATATTGATGATCCTTGGTTGATTAAGCTAATTCGAAAGTTTTTGACTAGTGGTGTTATGACTGGTTCAACCTTCGAAGCGAGTGTCGTGGGAACCCCGCAAGGCGGACCACTGTCACCACTATTGGCGAATATCTATCTCAATGAGCTGGATAAAGTATTAACGGAACGAGGTCTCCACTTTGTCCGATATGCGGATGACTGCAATATTTACGTTAAGAGTAAACGAGCAGGTCACCGGGTACTTGAGAGTATTAGTAGATTTCTGGAAAAGAATCTTAAAGTAACCGTCAATCGTGACAAAAGTAAAGTCGGGTCACCATTGAGATTGAAATTTCTGGGATTCTCACTGGGAGTTGGTAGGGGTGGTGCTTTCTCAAGGCCGTCAAAACAATCCCAAATACGGGTCAAACAGGAACTCAAACGAATTACGAAACGCAATCGCGGAATTTCACTTGAACAAATGTTTATGGAAATCACACGAAAAATGCGCGGATGGATTCAATACTACTCATCTGGTAAGATGACAAACTTCTTGAAACGAATAGATCAGTGGCTACGGTCTAGAGTTCGACAATACATCTGGAAATCATGGAAGAAAATCAAAACGAAGATCACTAACCTGAAACGACTAGGTTTGAATCAGAATGATGCTCGGCTAGCTGCTTATACCCGCAAGGGTTACTGGCGCACAGCACATAGCAAAACACTACTTTATACGTTAACAAACGAAAAACTGGAACAACTTGGATTGATGAATCTCTCCAAGGTATTCCAGTCTATTCAAAATGCTTAAATTACTGAACCTCCGTATACGGAACCGTACGTACGGTGGTGTGAGAGGTCGGTAGCTGAACTAATCAACTGCCTCCTACTCGATTGGGAAAAAGTTAAGTTTTAAATCATTGGCAGGCAATGAAAAATATAAATATTTTATTTTAAAGGAAAATGAGGCAATTATTCGTACTTATACTATGTAGACTACTAACAAGTCTACCCTAACGATTTTAGTATCATTTTGTGCTCCTCATCAAAAAAATCTGATGTTCAGGGGGGATACATCATGAAAACTAATGAAAGGAATCATTTGTTGATAGTTTGCGACTATTCTGCGACATATGTCAGGCAGTCACCAATATTTTAAATATTGTGATTGTTCTTGTACATGTGTTTAAGAGCAAAAAATAAAGCAATCGCATAAGCGACCGCTTTAAACTCAACAAATGATACTGATGTTAGGTGGAGGGTTAGCTGAAACCGCAGCTAACTCTCTTTTCATCTACCAATATAATACATAGTAGAATAAACATCAACTAATTAAATTTAGTGTTATTTTTAAATTCTTACGTACTATTTAACCGAGCTTGTCATCACTTATTTTTTAAACGTGCATTTCAAAGCAACTCCGTCACTTAACTAAAATAATGTAAATCGATTAAAATACAAATCTATTTACATTATTCTTCGTTAATTGCACCGAAGTTAATCGCTTTGAAACACACTCTTATTTAACGGATTCAAAGCTCAATCAGTTCCGCCTAACTAAAAATATCTTTGTTACAGGAACCGTAACCAAGCTACTTTCTGTTAGTGCTCACTAATTAATCGAGCTTTTCATCACTTATTTACTACCACACCATATTTTTTAATTCGTCGGGTAATTCAATTTTATTTTGTTTGAAATCTTCAAAAACTTCTTCCAGGATGGTAAAAACTTGATCAAGTTGATCACGAGTAATCACAAGTGGCGGCTGGAAGCGAAGTACATTGCCGGCAAGTTTAACCAAGATTAAGCCCTTTTGGAAGGCGCGAAAAATAATATGTGCAGCAGCATCATTATCGGGAATTTTTGATTCTTTATCTTTAACAATTTCAATACCACCGTTGAGACCAAACATCCGCACATCGCCAATAAAGTCAAAACGAGCTTGGAGTTTTAAAAATTGGGCTTTGGCATATTCACCATCGATAGTGGATTTTTCAGCGAGTTTTTCGTCTCGGATAACATCGAGTACGGCAGATGAAGCAGCTGCACAAACTGGGTTACCGCCTGCAGTGAAAACATGCGCAGAAGTACCAAGTGAGTTCATAATATCATCTTTACCGATTACAGCGCTGAGAGGCATGCCAGCAGCGATTGACTTACCTGTTGAAATTAAGTCAGGCTCAATCCCGAAATGTTCAATTGACCACATTTTTCCGGCGCGGCCAAGTCCTTGATTGATTTCGTCAACGGCAAATAAAATGCCATTTTCCTGACAAAAGTCATAGATGGCGTGCATATATTCAGCGGGTGGTTTGATGATTCCAGAGTCCCCCTGAATTGGTTCAATTAAGACACAGGCCACTTCTTCAGCTGGTAAGTAAGTATTGAAGGGACGCATGAAATCGGCCAAATAACGCATGGCGATATCATGTTCAGTTTCATTAGGATAATGACGATATAAATCAGGAAAGGGAACGTGTACGATATTGGGCACCAATGGACCGACTTTGCGAACCATATCCACGTCGCAGGCGCCAACTGATAATGCGCCAAAAGTTGAACCATGATAACTGCCTTCAAAGGACACGACATAAGAACGACCGGTAGCTGCACGAGCAAATTTGATAATGCCGTCGTTTGCGTCAGAACCGGAAGTACCGAAAGCAACTTTATGTTTGCCATCACCGGGCGCTAGATTAGCTAAGCGTTCCGCCAAAGCAATACTGGTTGGATTGGTAAAATAGCCGGCATCATAACTGACGAGTTCGTTAATTTGACGCTGCATGGCTTCAACCACGTGGGGATGATTGTGACCAACATTCATGGCAGATGCACTACCAAGTAAATCGATATATTGCTTACCTTCAACGTCAGTCACCTCAGCACCGCGAGCTTCTTTGACGACGAGATTATAATATTGAATAATTCCGGTCGGTGCCACATTGTCCATATTTTGATGGAAAAGTTGGTCGCCTAAATCGTTTTCCCAAGCCATGATATTTCCTCATTTCTTTTTAATGTAATTATTATCAATCATACCGATATTAATTTTTTAATTCAACTATATCAATGCTAAAATAATGGTGATAGTTTTTTGAAAAATATAGGGCACATTTAAGCATTGAACATGTGTTGCAAAGGGGAGTTATTGATGAGCTTAGGATTTGTTTTAGGAACTGCAGCGATGGATCATCAACAGGCCATGGTGGAACGCTTGGCTGAAGATATGGAAAAATTTCCCAATGATCAGTTCTATTATCTAGTTCCCAACCATATTAAGTTTGAATCTGAGTTGGACGTTCTGTCACGTCTGGGAAAACTGCAGGGTGATGAGGCCGACATGTACGCCCAATCCAAGTTGCAGGTGTTGTCATTTAGCCGCTTGGCTTGGTTCTTTTTACGCAATACGGCAGGGTATCAAGTACCACGGATTTCGACTAACGGTTTGAACATGTTAGTCTTTCAAATTATGAAAAAACATCAAGGTGAGCTGAAATTGTATGCAGGTGAAGCTGACCAAGCTGGTTTTGTTGGGGAAGTTACACGACAATTAGAAGAACTGAAGCAAGCCAATATTAGCGCTGATGATTTGGCACAGTTAGCCAATCAAGTAACTCAAACTAATCAAACGCTGAACGCTAAATTACACGATTTAGTGATTATTTATCGTGAATACGAACTTGCGATGGTGGGTCAATATTTAGGTAATTCGGAAATGTATCAACAGTTAGCTGACTTTTTAGAAAGTAATGATTTTAGCCATGCCCATTTTTATTTGGATCGATTCTCCCAATTCACGGCCAGCGAGCTAAATATCGCAACTGCATTAATTAAACAAGCTAAGACGGTGGTGATGGCTTTAGAATTAGATAAACCTGCTATCCAAGATGTACCCGATGTCAATGATATGTTTGTGGAATCTGGTAAACTGTACCATCGCTTGTATAATGTTGCGGAAACTTTCCACGTGCACCATGAGTTTGATACGTATGCTAAAGTTTCACGTGTAACATCGGACCTAAAACAAGTTGAAGATTTACTCATTGCAGATGCGAAGATGGCACAAATTCTGCCGACAAAGTTAGCTGATCAATCAGCTGTGACGGTTTTTACAGCTGATAGCAGATTGACGGAATTACGACAAGTGGCGCGGCAAATTCGTCAATTAGTGGCCACTGGTAAATATCGTTATCGTGATTTTCTGATTTTAACGAAACATATGGATGTTTATAGTTCTGCCCTACTACCAACGTTTAAGCAATTTGATATTCCGGTTTTTGATGACCACGAAAAATTAATGAATGATCATCCGTTGGTGGCGCTATTAAATGCGCTTTTCAATGTGAAGAGTCATTACTATCGTCATGCCGATGTCATGCAACTGTTGAAAACTGAATTATTAATTCCCCAAGTTGATGGTAAATCTATGTCAGCCACAGATTTTCGGGATGCATTGGCTATTACTGAAAATTGGTTATTAAAAACGGGATTTCATGGTGAAACATGGGTACGTAAAGATGACTGGCAGTACTTCCAATTCAGAGACAACGATATGGGTGTACAGTCAGACAAAGTTGAAACTGCGACTCGCCAAATTAACTTAATTCGCCACTACATTAAAGAAATTTTACCACCGTTCTTTAAAAAACTGGATGCGGCAGTGACCGGTACGCAAGCCGCCACCGTTCTCTATCAATTTTTAATTGAAGTAGGGGTCGACGAACAGCTAAAGGCTTGGTATCAAGAACAAAATGAGGCGGGTAATCTTGAAGTAGCCGATCAAGCTCAACAAGTTTGGCAGACTTTCTGCGGTACGTTAGATGAGTTTGTGGCAATTTTAGGTGATCAACCATTTGACGTTGATGATTTTAATAATTTAATGCAAGCAGGTTTTGATTCAGCAACCTACTCACAAATCCCGTCAACTTTAGATCAAGTAGTGATTTCAGAAATTGGGATTGTCCAGAGTCAGAAGAAACGGGTCGTGTTTGTGGTCGGCGCCAATGATCAGGTGATGCCAGAAGCTAGCAGCACACAGTTACTCCTATCAGATCAAGATAAGGAAACCTTTGAAGGCCTGTTAGATGATACGCAATTTTTACCTGCCGGGAACATTGACCAGTTAGTGAATGAATCGTTTGTCAATTACCTAGCGTTAGTGAATGGCAATGAACGGCTAATTATTTCTTTTGCCACAATGGATGATGATGGTCACGAATATAAGATGTCACCTTACACGATTTCTTTAATGAATCACTTTGGCTTGCAGGCAGCTAAATATCAAACTTCGCCACAGATTACAGATCATAAAGCTACACAATATGTTGGGACTCCTTCGTCAACCTTAAGTGTGTTGGTCAGAGTACAACGGTTAGCGCTAGATTTAAAAACCGTTAAAAATGATGCCTGGCGGTTTATTGATAACTACCTAAAACATAATTCAGCATTTCAAAATCATTATCATCGTTCGATGGGTGGACTGATTTATCATAATCAACCGGTCGCTTTGAAACCTGATATCGTTAATGGTTTGTATGGGGATACGATTCGCACTTCAGTTTCCAAACTCGAAGAATTTTATCAAAATGAATATGCTTACTTTTTAAAATTTGGTTTGAAGCTTCAAGAACGAGATGAATTTGAATTAACGGCCGCCAATTCAGGAGAACTATTCCATAGTGTTCTGGATGGGTTTATTAAGGAACTGGTGAAAAAAGGGCAAACAATTAGGACCGTTTCGATGGACGAAATTAATGAAATGATTCCGCGAATTACCCAGGAAATTATTCAACAACCGCAGTTTATGATCCTTAATAGTTCACATCGGATGAATTATATTGGCCTCCAATTACAAGCCACAGTATTACAAATTGCGCAGACATTAAAACAGCAAAGCCTTAAATCAAGAATGGATCCATTACGGTCCGAAGTGATGTTTGGTGACATTAATGGTCAAACCGGAATCCCAGGACTTAATTTCGACTTGGACAATGGAAAGCAAGTGCGGGTGCGTGGAAAAATTGATCGAATCGACACCATGATTGCAGACAAACAAAATTTTGCTGGAATTGTGGACTATAAGTCGGGTGACAAAGATGTTAAATTTTCTGAAGTCTATGCTGGGTTAGCCATGCAAATGATGACTTATCTGAATGTGTTACAAAAGGATACTAGTCAATTAGGTATTGATGGAAGTGTCCTGTCGAGTGCCTTATATTTACACATTCAAAATCCCACCTTTAAATTGGCGGATATGAAAACCAATCTGGAAACTGCACGACTGAAGGCTAATATGTACAAAGGTATCTTGATTAAGGATCCATCGTTGCTTGATTCGATTGATTTATCATTAAATGGGGATGAAGCTGGCAAATCATTGGTTTTTCCACTTTCATTTAATAAAAGTGAAGATAAAAATGGTAGTCGCTTAGGCAGTAATAGCAGTTTAATTACCCGTGAGCAATTACAATTATTATTGGATCGAAATGAAGAACGGATTGTTAATGCGGCAAATAAAATCTTTGCCGGTTCGGTGGAATTAAATCCAGCACGCTACAGTCAAAAGAAAACCGCCTTGCAATACTCACCATATAAAGACATTTTCCAATTTGACGCGATGTTACCCGATAACAATTATCACGACATTGAACTGCCAGCAAATAAAGACTTTTTTAAATTGCTTAAGGAGGACGGTAAATAATGGCAACTCACTTTACAGACCATCAATTACAAGCGATTGAAGATGGTAATCAAAATATCTTAGTTTCCGCCTCCGCTGGCTCAGGTAAAACATCAGTCCTCGTTGAACGAGTAATTCAAAAACTGTTACATCATGAAAATATTGATGAGCTATTAGTGGTTACTTTTACTGACGCTGCCGCGAAGGGAATGCGCGATCGAATTGCTAAAGCATTACGCAAAACTATTGACGCAACTGATGATGATCAATTAAAAGCCCACCTTAAAATTCAAATTAACCGTTTAGCTGTTGCAGATATTAGTACACTGCACTCATTTTGTTTGCATCTCATCAAGCAATATTACTATGTGATTGACTTGGATCCACAATTTAGATTAATGACTGATGAAACTGAGAAACAGTTATTGCGTGAAAGCGTCTGGGATGATGTACGCGAAGAATTTTATGCCCAAAATAATGATGTTTTTGAACGTTTAACGCAAAACTTTTCTAATGATCGCAGTGATGACGGGTTGACAGAAGTGGTACAAAAGGTCGATGAATTTGCTAATGCGACACCAGACCCAGAAAAGTGGTTAAATGCTTTAGTTAAATCGTATCAATTAGATGATGCCAATTTTGTCGAGACTAGCCTATACCAGCAACAGTTATTACCAATATTATTGGAAGAGCTACAGCAAGCAGAATCAGAACTAGAAATGGCGATGAATGCTGCGGGGGAAGATGTGTTTGATAAACCGCGGATTATTTTGGAAAATGAAATGGCACAATTACAGGGGATTGTGTTCTCGGTTAAAAATGACATGTGGGATAAAAGTTTCGAGTTGTTTCATAATTGTGAGTTCAAAAAATTCTTGGGCCCTCGAAAAAATTCTGATCCAGATGCCGCAGCTGCGTTTGAACCAATTAAGGAAGCACGTAATCATGCCAAAGCTATCATTTTGAAACTGAAGGATATGTATTTTCTTCAAAATGAGGCCGATGTAAAAAATGTTACACGTGAAACAGAAATTTTGGTTGCGAAGTTAGTAGAAGTTGTCAAAGCTTATCGAGTTGCATTTGCGGCAGAAAAGCAACTGAAACATACACTCGACTTTAACGATTTGGAACATTTTGCCTATCAAATATTAACGAATGAATCACCTGAAGGACAAGCAGTGGTTGAACAGTTAAAGTCGCATTATTCCGAAGTAATGGTTGATGAGTATCAAGATACGAACCAATTACAGGAAAGCATTTTGCAACAAATTGTCAGTAAAGAACCGGGCAATATGTTTATGGTTGGGGATGTGAAACAGTCAATTTACCAGTTTAGACAAGCCGACCCTAGCTTATTTATGGGTAAATATGATCAGTATAGACAATCCTCTAACCCCGATGGTGAAGCAATTGTGCTAGCTGAAAACTTTCGTTCGGTTGGGAATGTAATTAATTTTACCAACTTAATTTTTGAACAATTAATGGATTCTAACGTTGGCGAAATGGAATATGATGACGATGCCCATTTAAAATTTGGGGCAGTGAATGATTATGATACGACTAAGGATGCACCTGCTGAAATTTTGTTATATGAATCAAATTCAGTCAAAGAAGAATCGAAGAATTATACTGAAGATGACGATGATAGTACTGATGAAAATATCGATAAAACAGTTGGAGAAGCTGTCATGGTCGGTCAACGAATTCAAAAGATGGTACAAGAACACGAGACGGTGATTGATCGTTCAACTGGTCAAGATCGTCCAATTGAGTACGGAGATATTGCGATTTTGGTTGCATCGCGTTCAAATAACCCAGTGATTGAAGAACAATTTGGTTTATTAGGAATTCCAGTCACCCTGAGTGGCTCGGAAAACTATTTTCAAGCTACTGAAGTACGCATTATGATGTCATTATTACGGATTATCGATAACCCATATCAAGATATCCCGTTGGTGGCAGTTTTACGTTCTCCAATTGTGGGATTGGATGAGAATGAATTAGCCTACTTGAGAATCCAAAATAAAACTGATCAATATTACCAAGCACTGCAAGATTTTGCTCAGAGAACACCAGCTCAAGATGATGAATTTGGTCAGCGGTTGCATGAAAAAATCACTAGGTTTTTAACCCAACTCAATCAATTTAAACAAATTGCAAAGCAAAATCGTCTTGTGGACTTAATTTGGTCTATTTTTGAAGAAACTGGTTTTCTTGATTATGTTGGTGGAATGCCAGGTGGACGGCAGCGTCAGGCTAATCTACATGCCCTTTATAATCGCGCACATGATTATGAACAGAGTAGTTTTAAAGGAATATTCCAATTTGTTCGCTTTATTAATCAAATGCAGAAAAAAGAACAAGACTTAGCTGAAGCACAAACCCAGGTTGATACGAATACAGTTAATGTGATGACGATTCATGGGAGTAAGGGACTTGAATTTCCGGTGGTCATTTTGATGAATACGACTGGGCAATTTAATCGAAGCGATTTTCAAAAATCATCGTTTATTTTGGATGGTAAAAAGGGCATTGGGATTACTTATCTGAATCCCCAACGAATCAAAATTGATACGATTCAAAAACAACTGTTGAAGGATGGCAAGAATCGAAAAAATCAAGCCGAAGAAATGCGACTGTTATATGTGGCGTTAACACGTGCCGAACAGCGCTTGATTATTACCGGCAAAGCGCTTAGTGGAATTAAAAAGGTAGAGAGTTGGGAGTCCGCTTTTCAGGCGACTCAATTACCGTTACCTCCGCAACTTAGGTTGAATGCTAATAATTTTATGCAGTGGATTGGAATGGCCATTGCCCGGCATCCAAGCTTTAAATCGCATTTAGTTTCAGGTTACGCTCCGTTACCAAATTTAAATGAAGACAAGTCTAAATTTACATTTAATATTGTCACTGAAGCCGATTTGGGCATTAGCGAAACGCAACCTAACACGATTGAAGTAAATGAAGAAACCGACGAAGAACAAGTACAATTGACTATTGAACAACAAAATTTGATAAAGCATATTTTGAATTACCAATATCCCAATCGGGCTGCTACTCAAACAACGGCCTATCAGTCAGTTTCTGAAATCAAACGTCTCTTTGATGATCCTGATAATCATGAATTGATTCAATTGGACTTAGAAAATGTTGATAAAAAACAAGGACGATATACGAATGTTGAGTTCGGTAAACCACAATTCTTGCGAGAAGAAAAAGCGCCAACCGCTGCCGAAATTGGGACAGCAACGCATTTGATTTTTCAGTTATTAGATTTAAACCAAGTGCCAACGGTTGAAGATGTGGACCGTTTGATCAAACAATTAACCATTGCGAAAACGATTCCTGAAAGTATTGCGTTGAAGATTAATCGAGAATCGATTATTGAGTTCTATCAATCTGAATTTGGCCAACAAGTAATTGCAAACGGTAATTCATTAAAACGTGAAACACCATTCTCATTATTATTACCGGCTAAAACTTTATTTGAAGATCTTAAAGATTCAGATGAAGAAATTTTGATTCATGGAATTATTGACGGATATTTTATTAATGATGGTGCAGTGACGATTTTTGATTATAAGACTGATGATGTTCATGATAATATCGACGAAATTGTTGAAAAATATCGCGGACAAGTTAACTTATATTCAGAAGCACTGACAAGGATTGAAAATGTTCCGGTTGAACATAAATATTTATACTTACTATCAATTAATCAACTAGTTGAAATTTAAACTTAAGGACGTTCGACATAAGCCGTTCACCTAACTTAAAAGGCAAGCCACAATTCATAAAGCGAATTGTAGTTTGCCTTTTGTCGTTAGAAGCTCACAACCTAAACAGTTGGTTTCACACTCTTGCATATTCGTGCTTTCTCAAGCAACTTCGTCACTTAACTAAAATAACAGCCATCGATTAAAGTCCAATCGATAGCTGTTATTCTTCGTTAATGCTCCGAAGCTGACCGCTTGAGTCAGCAACATTTTATTTTAATAATCTCCACTCATAATTGAGTTTTTAACAATCACGTAGTCAACTTTACGGATGGATTCAAGATCACGCCCACCAGCGTAAGAAATTGATGATTGAAGATCTTCTTGCATTTCATCAAGGGTATCTTTAATGCTACCACGGAATGGCACTAGCATTTGCTTACCTTCAACGTTACGGTAAGCGCCTTTTTGGGTTTCAGAAGCTGAACCCCAATATTGTTTGTAAGTTTTACCATCAATTTTGATCATATTCCCTGGTGATTCTTCGTGGCCGGCTAAGAGCGAACCAATCATCACCATTGATGCACCAAATCTAACGGATTTAGCAATGTCACCATTATGGCGGATACCACCATCAGCCACGAGTGGCTTACGTGCAGCCTTACTACAAAGACGAAGGGCAGCTAATTGCCAACCGCCAGTTCCAAATCCAGTTTTTAATTTAGTGATACATGCTTTACCTGGGCCCACTCCAACTTTAGTCGCATCAGCACCAGCGTTTTCAAGCTCACGCACAGCCTCAGGAGTAGCCACGTTACCAGCAATTACAAAACTTCCCGGTAATTCTTTTTTGATGTATTGGATCATTTTAATCACATAATCGGAATGACCATGGGCAACATCAATCGTGATGTACTCTGGTTCTAAATTGGCAGCCTTTAAATCATCAATGAATTGGTATTCAGTTTGTTTGATACCAACTGAAATTGATGCAAACAAGCCACGTTCTTTTAAATCGTGCACAAATTCAAGACGCTTTTCAGGTGTGAAACGATGCATCACATAGAAATAATTATGTTCAGCCATCCAAATTGCGAGGTCTTCATCAATCACGCTAGCCATGTTTGCTGGGACCACAGGAATATTAAATTTTCGTGGGCCAAATTGAATACTTGTGTCGGCATCATGTCGGCTCTCAATAATGCATTTGCTAGGTACTAGTTGAATATCATCATAATCGAATGTTTCCATAGTTAATCTCTCCTCAAAAAAGTTCGTCTTTCATAACCAACTAAAGAATATACGCACTTTACGTCACAATGTCAACAATAAAAACGTATATTAATTAAATTTAAGTAATTAAAGTTCGTGTTTTACTATTGACCAGATAACGGCAAATTGTTACACTATAATAGTGAGAAAAAGCCGGTTTTTCACATCTAAAATCGGACAAAAATGAGACGATGAGACAAGGTATGTGCCTTGTGATTGGGCTCAATATTATGAGGTGACTAAATGTCAGCAGTAGTTATAGTTGGAAGTCAATGGGGCGACGAAGGTAAAGGTAAAATGACTGATTATCTCAGTCAGGATGCTAGTGTGATTGTGCGGTATCAAGGTGGTAACAATGCTGGACACACAATTGTCTTTGATGGTGAAACTTACAAGTTACATTTGATTCCATCAGGAATTTTCTTTTCTGATAAACTCAGTGTGATTGGTAATGGAGTGGTCGTCAATCCTAAAGCCTTGATTGAAGAACTTACTTATTTAGAAGATAAGGGTGTTAACCCAAGCGGATTGAGAATTTCAAGTCGCAGCCATGTGACATTGCCATATCATATTTTGTTGGATGAATGTCAAGAAAAGGCCAAGGGAAAATTAAAGGTCGGTACAACTAATAAGGGAATCGGACCAACGTACATGGATAAAGCTGCACGTGTAGGAATTCGGATTGCAGACTTGTTAGACAAAGACATTTTTGCTGAAAAATTGAAGTTAAACTTAGAAGAAAAGAATCAATTGTTCGAAAAGATTTACAATGTTGAACCACTTAAATTCGATGATATTTTCGAAGAATTCTATGGTTACGGTCAACAAATTAAACAATACGTGACGGATACATCTGTTCTCGTTAATGATGCCCTTGATAATGGCGAAAACGTATTATTTGAAGGTGCTCAAGGCGTAATGTTAGATATTGATCACGGTACCTATCCTTACGTTACTTCATCAAATCCAATTGCCGGTGGTGTCACAACAGGGGTTGGAATTGGACCTAACAAGATTGAAACTATTTTAGGTATCAGTAAAGCCTATTCAACTCGAGTTGGGGATGGCCCATTCCCAACTGAATTGACGGATGAAGTTGGCGATTATATTCGTGAAACTGGTCATGAATACGGAACGGTGACTAAACGCCCACGTCGAATTGGTTGGTTTGATTCAGTGGCAATGCGTCATGCTCGCCGCGTGTCTGGACTGACTTGCCTCAGTTTAAACTTACTCGATGTGTTAACGAGTTTAGAAACAATCAAGATTTGTACAGCTTATAAAATCGATGGTAAAGAAGTCGATTATTATCCAGCTAGTTTAACGGAACTTGCTAAGTGCGAACCAGTCTATGAAGAATTGCCAGGCTGGAACGAAGATATTACTGGGATTACTGATTTTGAAAAGTTGCCGGTTAATGCTCAAAATTATTTAAATCGTTTAACTGAATTAACTGGAATTCCATTGGCAACAATTTCAGTTGGTCCGGATCGCTTGCAAACTTTAATTTTACAAAACCCATGGGGACAAAAGGAGACAGTTAAATAATGTTAGATCGTTATTCAAGACCCGAAATGACTCAGATTTGGTCAGATGAAAATAAGTATGCTGCATGGTTAAAAGTAGAAATTGCTGCAACGAACGCATGGGTGGAACAAGGTGAAGTCCCTGCTGAAGACGCTAAAAAGATTGCTGAAAATGCAACTTTCACGGCTGAACGTGTGGCAGAGATTGAAGAAACTACTCATCATGATATCGTGGCGTTTACGCGAACAGTTTCAGAATCATTAGGCGACGAGAAAAAGTGGGTTCATTATGGATTAACGAGTACTGACGTTGTCGATACTGCCAACGGAGTGTTATTAAAACAAGCTGACGCAATTTTGCGTAAAGACTTGTTGATGTTTAAAGATGTGATTGCGAAACAAGCAGTTAAATATAAAAATACAGTGATGATGGGTCGGACTCATGGAGTGCATGCCGAACCAACTACTTTTGGACTGAAGTTAGGCCGTTGGTACGCAGAAATTGAACGCGATATTGAGCGTTTTGACCATGCTGCTGCCGGCGTTGAAACGGGCAAAATTAGTGGTGCAGTGGGGACATTTGCGAATGTGCCACCTCAGGTTGAAACTAGTGTGGTGACGCAATTAGGCTTGAATCAACAGCCAATCGCGAGTCAAGTGTTACCAAGAGATTTACACTCAGAATATATCTCAACTTTGGCATTAATTGCTACTGGGTTAGAAGAGTTCGCAACGGAAATTCGTTCACTGCAACGCTCGGAAATCCATGAGGTTGAAGAACGATTTGCTAAGGGTCAAAAAGGATCGTCAGCAATGCCACACAAGCGTAATCCAATTGGTTCCGAAAATATTTGTGGGATTGCCCGGGTCATTCGCGGCCATGCAGTGACGGCTTATGAAAACATCCCATTGTGGCATGAACGTGATATTTCACATTCATCTGCAGAACGGATTATCTTGCCAGACACCACAACTTTGTTAGACTATGCGATTAATCGTTTCAGTCGAATCTTAGAAAATCTGACGGTTTTCCCCGAAACCATGTTGAAAAATATGGATCGGACGTATGGTTTAATTTACAGTCAACGCATTTTATTGAAGTTAATTGAATCTGGTCTTTCTCGTGAAGCTGCATATGATACGGTGCAACCATTGACTGCTAAATCATGGGATGAGCAAATTCAGTTCCGCGATTTAGTGGAAGCCAGTCCAGCGATTATCGAACGCCTTAGTATGGAAGATATTGCAGACGCCTTTGATTATCATTATCATTTACGTTATGTCGATGAGATTTTCGGTAAATTAGGCTTGAATTCTTAATAATTATTATCATGAATAGCAGACCAACTCTTTTCAGTTTTATTTTAAGGGTTGGTGTGCTATTTTTGTGTTGTATAATTTCGGAAGTTAACAATTTAATTGGGGGAGTAATTATGGCAAAAGTGAAGGGCAAACACCGGGTTCGACGTTTTTTTAAGTTGTTTTTTATCGTGATTATTGGTTTAGTGGTGCTACTATATGCCACTGTTTTTATTGGACACAAATTTTTGTTTAAGTCACACACGACGAATCATCCGACAATTGAAACAGTCAGTTCTAGTAATTACCGGTTTGGAGCAGCAGCACGAACGCAACCGAAAACAATGCTGGGCTACGTTAAAGTAGTATCCAGTCAGGTTAAAAATTATAATGAACATTTGAATAATTATTGGCCAAATAATCCACAAAAGAATCAATATTTAATTGCACAGGATGTTAAAACTAAGACGGCTTATCTAGTAAATCCTAGTGGAGAATATAAAAAATTAACGTCTAAGCAATTCGATTCATATAATGTTCCTTCAACCATGCAAGTTACAGGTGAGTGGAATCCCTTTAGTGGGAATGGAATCGAAGGGGCATATATAACCGTCTCACCTCAGGCACTATCTAATTACTATGTATATCAAAGATATGAACATCTTGGAACCTATGATCAATTTTTATCCTACAGTCATGAATTGTTTCACACGATTACCCAGAAAAATTGGGGCGACAACAAATATGGTAACTTAAACCGGGACGAACGCTTAAGTGATTCAACCGGTCGCCGCAGCAGAATGTTGTTAATGTAGCAACTGTCATTAGCGATTACTGATACCGCTAACCGCGATACTCACATCAAGGATGCCTTAGCAACCTACAATCAATATGAAAAACAGGATAAGAAAGATTACGACGCATCCATTTTATATGATCGCCTCGAAGGAACGGTCTTCTATTATGAATTGAAGTCAGCTTTGTATGCGGCTTATCCAAATCAAGTTAAAAATGAAAGTGAAGTATATCCAGCAATTACTGCGTTATTAAAAAATGATAATCCGGCCTATCGAGCTACTGGAGCTGTGACAGAAGCTTATAAAGTTGGTGGTTATGCGGGTATTCTATTAGATTTAAAAGCCATGGAAAACAATCAGGATCCCAATGATTGGAAAAATGAAGTAGCGAAAGATGGGGATGCTACACCATTAACACTGTTAGCGAAGGAATATGAGGGTCAAACATTACCAAGCCCACAAACAATTCCAACCAAGCAAGCGTACAAGAAGTGGATTGGCGCATACAATAAAATTGATCCAATTAATAGCCAACCGGCAATTATTTTTAATGTCTTGTATGCATGGCTATATGGAGGAGAATAAATATAAATATATTTATAAAAAGGCACGTTTTAACGATATAAATATATTTATAAATAGTGATGATTAACAAATATAAATCCCGTCAGGGAGGGATTAGTTTCATATTTTATCGCGATAATATCCGTGCTCGTCAAATTTTCATATTTGAGTTATTGACATCTTGATGTTATCGTATTCCATTAACTAATTGGAGGAGGACTTCGCATATGAAACAAGAAGTTGAGTTAAAAAGGTCGTTAGGATTATGGTCAGCACTAGCATTAGTCGTTGGGACTGTTATCGGATCCGGAATATTTTTTAAACAAGGAGCAGTTTTAGACAGTGCTGGCTCATCTACCATGGCTTTGTTAGCATGGGTCGTTGGTGGAATTATCACCCTAACTGCCGGCTTGACGATTGCTGAAATCGGAGCCCAATTACCATATACTGGTGGATTATATATTTATATGGAAAAGATTTATGGGCGTGTCCTCGGATTTTTGTCAGGTTGGATGCAAATTATTGTCTACGGACCTGCGATTATCGCATCACTGGCCGGTTATCTCGCCTTGTTGTTGGTTAATTTCTTTGGGCTGAGTAATGCGTGGTTAATTCCATTGGCCATTGCTTCAATGGTCTTAATTGGTGGCTTAAACATGTTAGAAAATCGTTTAGGTGCTGCCTTTGCGATTATCACCACGTTGGCAAAACTATTACCAATTGCTGCTATCATCATTTTTGGACTTTTCTACGGTCATGAAGGTGCAGTTGGACAAACTATTACCCATGTTCATGAAAATTCTGGGACTTTTGGGGTAGCCGTGTTGGCAACCTTGTTTGGATATGATGGCTGGATTTTGATTGCTAATCTTGGTGGTGAAATTAAGCATCCACAACGTATTTTGCCTCGTGCCATTGTCTTTGGATTAGTGTTCGTTTTGATTGTTTATACTGCAGTTACGTTTGGTGTTTTCAATGCAATCCCAGCTAATATGGTTAGTAAGTTAGGGGATAATACCACAATTTATCTTGCTCAAAAAGCCTTTGGGACAATTGGTGGACGATTATTAAATATCGGGGTGATTATCTCAATTATGGGATGTATGAACGGGAAGATTATGACTTTCCCACGGATTATGTATGCGATGGCCAAACGAAATGATTTGCCATTTTCAAAACAATTGGCATATCTAAATTCAAAAACACATGCACCTATGGTTTCAACAGTAGTCATCTTACTAATTGCTACCTTAATGGTGACATTTTCAAATGCTGATTATCTTTCAGATTTATGTATTTTCACTGTTTACTGTTTCTATATTGCTGCATTTATTGGTGTATTCTTGTTGAGAAAACGTAACAAGGGCGCAGAACGTCCATTCTCAACACCTTTATATCCAATCACGCCAATCATTGCGATTGTTGGTGCATTGTTTGTGACGATTAGCCAAATTTTCAACGATCCAATTGGCTCATTTGCTTCACTAGCAATTGTGGCTGTCGGATTACCAGTGTTCTATTTGGTTAAGAAATATGCTAAACAAAGTAATAAAGTTGAAGATGAAATTATTGCTGAATAATAATGGAAACGCGCTGACGTAGTTGGCGCGTTTTTTCTATGTTTTTAGCAATTATAAATGAGAATATTGTGTTTAGTTATTAATCTAATTTTAATTTTTAAGTTGACTTTCATAAGTTGGTGTTCAATAATGGAAAACATAATAAATTAAATGACGTGCAAAGATGAGTAGGTTACAAACTATTTTAAGAGAGTTATTGCTTGGTGAAAGATAACAATAGTGAGTTTCTGAAGATGGTCTTATAAATGCAGTTTCACAATCGAGCGTTCGTTAGATTGTGCCGGGGACTCCCGTTACAGAGTTAGGGTATGCACTTACAGTAAGTACTTTATCACTACTGTATTTAAGTACCCGATGAGAAGCAATTCGTGAGGGTTGCTTAAATTAAGGTGGTAACACGAAAAAGCACTTTCGTCCTTTTATCTAGAAATAGATACTTGGGCGAAAGTGCTTTTTTGCTTGAAATGAGGTTTTTGGAATGGCAGAGAAAGAGCAACGATATCAATTATTATTAGCACAAGCAAAAGCACTTTTAGACGGTGAAACTGATCTGGTTGCAAACATGAGTAACCTAGCATCGTTAATTTTTAATGAGCTTCCAAATTTAAACGGAACATCATTCTATCGTTTTAAAAATGATGAATTAATATTAGGACCATTTCAGGGAAAACCAGCGTGCATGCATATTGCGATTGGATCAGGTGTTTGCGGTACAGTTGCTGCAACGTTGAGGTCTGAAATTGTGCCAAATGTTCATAACTTTTCAGGGCACATTGCTTGCGATAGCGCCTCGAAGTCTGAAATTGTGGTACCAATTTTTAAAAATGAGCAGTTTTGGGGTGTCTTGGATTTAGATAGTCCAGAGTTTAATACTTTTGATGAAATTGACGAAAACTATTTAAAACAAATTGCACCGATTATCTTTGGTGTCAAAGAGATTGTTGGAAAGGAAAATTAAATTATGAGTGAAGATTCAAAACAATTAATTTCCTTGCGAAATATATCTGTTGATTTTAAACGAGATGGAAAAGATATTGCTGCAGTTGATGATGTGTCTTTAGATGTCAACAAAGGAGACATCTACGGAATTATTGGGTACTCGGGTGCAGGGAAAAGTACTTTGGTGAGAGTAATGAATTTATTACAGAGACCATCAAAAGGTACGGTGACGATTGATAATCAAGAATTACAGGGACTTAATCCACAGGAATTGAGAAATGCTCGAAAATCAATTGGAATGATTTTTCAACACTTTAATTTGATGAAAACACGAACCGTGCAGGGAAATGTGGAATATCCTTTGTTAAGTCAAAAATTGTCAAAAAATGAACGTGAGGGTAAATCATTAGAGTTATTGAAATTAGTCGGACTAGAAGAGTATGCGACCTCATATCCATCACAACTATCTGGTGGTCAGAAGCAACGAGTGGCCATTGCAAGGGCATTAGCAAACAATCCTAAGGTTTTGATTTCTGATGAAGCGACTAGTGCTCTCGATCCGAAAACGACGACCTCAATCCTGGAATTACTCAAGAAATTAAACGTTGAATTGGGATTGACTATTGTTTTGATTACTCATGAAATGCAAGTTATAAAAGGGATTTGCCATAATGTTGCGGTGATGGAAGAAGGGCAAATTATTGAACGAGGAAAGGTTGCTGAAGTGTTTACTAACCCGCAAGAAACGCTCACTAATGATTTTGTGGAAACTTCTACCAATGTTAAATCTGCGATTGAAAGAATCACCGCAGATCCAAGTTTATCAACACTCGGTGATAATCAGCGGTTAATTTATCTAAATTTCATTGGAAATGCCAGCAAGGAAGGCTTAATTTCTGAACTTTCGCAAAAATATCAACTGAATGTCAATATTTTATTTGCAAATATCGACCAAGTAGATGGCGAAAACGTGGGATATACGATTGCGATTATTACGGGTGAAGAGGCGTCAATTGAACGTGCAATTTCAGATTTACAAACTGCTGGCGTCCGTACTAGATTACTACAGGCTAAGCAGAAAGGGGAGTGAGATACATGGCAGCATTAATTCCAAACGTAATTGCAATGAAAGAACAATTTATTTCAGCAATTTTTGAAACAATATATATGACACTATTTTCGGCAGTCATCGCTGGAGTGTTAGGACTGGCCGTAGGGATTTTATTAGTTGTGACTCAGCCGGGCGGCATCCTTGAGGACCGAGTGAGTTATTCAATTTTAGATAAAATCGTCAACTTATTGCGGTCAATTCCGTTCATTATTTTATTGGCAGTGATTTCACCATTAACCAATTTTCTGGTGGGTACGACAGTCGGTACAACTGCCTCTTTGGTACCACTGATATTCGGTATTTTCCCATTTTATGCGCGGCAGATTCAAAATGCGTTATTGGATGTTGATCGAGGGGTAGTTGAAGCGGCCGAATCGATGGGCTCAAGTCCGGCGGAAATTATTTGGCGTATTTATTTGCGTGAGGGACTTGGCGATATTATCCGAGTTTCTATCGTTACAATTATCAGTTTAATAGGTTTGACGACGATGGCAGGGGCAATCGGTTCTGGCGGCTTAGGGGATGTTGCCATCAGCATTGGTTATGCCAGATTTGAAAATGACATCACGATTACGGCAACAATTGTAATCTTAATCATGGTATTTATTGTTCAAACTTTTGGCGATTGGTTAGCACGGAGAGTAGAGAGATATTAGAAAAGAGGAAATTAGGATGAAGAAAAGTTATTTATGGATTATTGGAATTATTGTGGTGATTGCGGTTGTGGTCTTTGGAATTCATAGCTATAGCAACTCAAGTAAAAATGCTAAATCTGATACGATTACGATTGGCTCACAAGGATCTGATCTTGAAATTTGGCAACATATTGCAAAGAGTGATGAAGCCAAGGACTTAGGATTAAAAATCAAAGTTAAGCAAATTACTGATGGTGTCCAACTTAATAAAGCAACAGCTGATGGGGATGTTGATGTTAATGCATTCCAATCATGGACGTACTATTTGGCCTATAACAAACAAAACAAAAAGAATAAATTGGCCGCTCTAGGAACTACATATTTGGAACCACTAGGAATTTATTCAAAGAAATACAATTCTGTTAAGGATATCCCGGATGGAGCTACAATTGCTATTGCTAATAACCCTTCACAAGCTGCACGTGGATTATTGTTACTACAAAAAGCAGGGCTAATCACCTTGAACGATGATTTTGGCTATCTGGGCACAGTCAATGATATTAAGAGCAACCCTAAAAATCTGAAGTTTAAAGAAATTGATGATACTACAGGTCCACGTGTGCTTAAGGACGTTGATGCAGTTCTTATTTCTAATACTGTTGCACTTGAGGGGAATCTTCACGTGTTGACAGATTCAATTTATCACGAAAAGGTTGATCAAAGCACTAAGGAAAATATCAATATCTTAGCTACATCTGCTAAAAATAAAAACAATGCAAGTTACAAAAAATTGGTGAAATTGTATCACGAAAAGAGTATCCAAAAGTATATCAAAGACAAGTATTACGGTACAAAAATTGAAGTTAAAAAACCATTATCATATTTGGAAAAATAAAGAATAGGAGATATTTAACATGGCAAAAGTAGAAAGCTTCACACTAGATCATACAAAGGTAAAGGCACCATATGTTCGGTTAATTACTGAGGAAAAAGGGAAAATAGGCGATTTAATTAGTAATTATGATTTACGGTTGGTACAACCAAATGCAAATGCAATTCCAACAGCAGGGTTGCATACAATTGAACATTTATTAGCCGGTTTATTGCGTGACCGTTTGGATGGAGTGATTGACTGCTCTCCATTTGGCTGCCGAACGGGTTTTCATTTGATTACCTGGGGGGAGCATTCAACCACTGATGTAGCTGTGGCTCTTAAAGGTGCCTTGGAAGATATTGCGAATAAGATTGAATGGAAAGACGTTCAAGGGACAGATATTTATAGTTGTGGAAATTATCGAGACCATTCACTTTTTTCAGCTAAAGAATGGGCCAAGAAGATTTTAGCTGAAGGGATTAGTGACGATGCGTTTGAACGTAATGTAATTTAAGGAGATTCAAAATGACAAAAGTGGCTGTAGTAACTGGTGCAGGGCAAGGAATTGGAGAAGGCATTGCAAAACGACTAGCAAAAGATGGTTTTGCTATTGCAGTTGCAGATATTAATCACGAAACGGCAGACCGGGTTGCTGAAAATTTGCGAAATAATGGTTTTGAAGCTAAGGCTTATTATTTAGATGTGGCGAATCGTGATCAGGTTTTTAATTTAATTGACGAAGCGGTTAAAGATTTTGGTGAACTGGCAGTTCTTGTTAATAATGCAGGTGTCGGCTTTATTGATACTTTTATTGAATCAAAACCGACTGATGTTGAACGATTATTTGACGTGAACATTAAGGGGACTTATTGGGGTATACAAGCCGCTGCCATTCAATTTAAGAAGCAAGGTAACGGTGGCCGCATAATTAATGCTGCTTCGCTAGCTGGGGTTGAGGCGTCAGCCCTTCAGAGCGCTTATTCTGCTTCCAAATTTGCTATTAGAGGGCTCACACAATCAGCATCAAAAGAGTTAGCCAGTGAGCAAATCACGGTTAATGCCTATAATCCTGGAGTGGTGCGGACTCCGCTGCGTGATGCAATTGATAAAAAGACGTCTGCAATCAAGGGATTATCGATACCAGATCAGCAAGCTCGAGTATTGACTGAAATTGGGCTTGGCCGGGAAGGAACACCAGAGGATGTAGCTGAAGTGGTTTCTTGGTTTGCCTCGCCATCCGCAAAATATATCACTGGTCAATCAGTGATGGTTGATGGTGGAATGCATTACTTATAGACATTATTTGGCGTCAATTAAATATCAATTAAAAAATAATTAGATTATTTTTAATAATTATATTGACATTCAAAATTACAGTAGTATATTTGAAAACAACATATAATACAACGTGCAGAGATGAGTAAGTCACGAACTACTTTTAGAGAGTTATCGTTTGGTGAAAGATAACAGTAGCAAGTTTCTGAAGATGGTCTTAAATGCAGTTTCACAGTCGAGCTTCCAGTTAGACTGGTCCCCTGTCAATAAAATAGACAATTTAAATAGAGACTTTTTTGTCCTATGCCACGACTAAATTTTGAATTTGAGTTTGATACTCATCTTCAAGTTGCTTTGGTGATTTGAATCCACAGTGACTGTGAATTCTAACTGTGTTGTAAAACGTTTCAATGTACTGAAAAACTAGTCGTTTAGCTTCGGAGTATGAATGGATTTTAAACCGATTTATCCATTCACGCTTAATCAAGGCATGAAACGACTCAATGCAGGCATTATCCCAAGGATAAGCTTTCTTTGAATAGCTTAATGTCATGTTAGCTGTAGCTTGATTGTAAGCTTCAGACGTAAACTGACTACCACGATCACTGTGCATGATTAATGGCTTGCTAATATGGCGACTGTGCTTAGTCTTTTCAATAAGTGGGATGACATTCGATACCTCCAAGGTTTCAGATAAGTCCCAACCAATGATCCGTCTGGAGTACAAGTCCATAATACTGGTTAAATAAACGAATCCGTCATGAACTGGAATATAAGTGGTGTCAATGCACCAAACGGCGTTTGGTCGCAATGGATTGAACTGCTCGTCTAAAATATTTATTAGCTGTTTATCAAACTTAGAATTGCGAGTGGTAGTCGTCCAAGGGGTTAGGTAAACGGCGTGAATGCCAAGTTCACGCATATACTTACCAACAGTTCGTTCAGCGATCTTATATCCTTTTGAGCGAAGTTCTTGGGTGATTTTGCCGGCACCGTAAATACAAAGGCTTTTGAGCCAAATTGCTTTAATTTCACCTTGAATAAACTTCTTCCGAAGCTTTCGCGGTGATTGGTGATTATGACGCTTTTCTCGTTGATAGTAACCCCTTCTTGAGATTCCAACATAATCACACATACCATTGATGGAAGGGTGGGATTCCAAAGCGTGCTGAACGTCCATTTCTTGGTATACCTTTTCGGTAGTTACTTGCTCAGAATCCCGATTGATTTTTTTAACACTTCGATCGCTCCTTCAGCGTCACGAAGTTGACGCTTTAGTCGTGCAATCTCCTTGTCCTTATCGCTGGCAAAATTACCAGAGCCACGGCCAAACTCCCCAGTCTCAGTAAACAGCTTAATCCATTTATGTAATGTACTAGCCCCAATACCTAGATTCTTAATTATTTCATTCATGGTTATGTGATCCTTGTTATCTAAGTAATACTGAACGGCCTGTTCCTTAAATTCCTTGTCATAACTGTGCTTCGTCATTATTTGATCCTCCAATTTACTTCCTTAATTATACTAAATCAGAGTCTCTATTTAACTTGTACACTTTTTATTCTAGGCCCAGTTGTTGCGCTACCAACATTAGGCAATGCTTTCATTGGGTTAATGAAAAACACATCATTAGCATTTGTGGCATCAGTGGTCGATTTAACAGCGGAAGGACAAATTATTGCTGGTAGTAATTACCGATACTTCGAAATTTATTTATCTTTGTCAATTATCTATTGGATTTTGACGATTATTACAGAACGCATCTTGAAGGTATTAGAAAATAGATTAACAATTTTTGAAAGAGCTGCCGAATTAGGATTAGACACGGTTCAAGATAGCAGATTATTTAATCCGTTTGTTAGAAATAAGAAAAGTATTGTAAGCGGTGAGGTAGCGCGATGATAAAAATCGAAAATTTGACAAAAAAGTATAACCGACAAACTATCTTTCAAGATTTTAATTTGGAAATTGCAACGGGTGAAGTTGTTGGCATAATTGGACCATCCGGTGCTGGGAAGTCAACGCTATTACGATGCCTTAATCTGTTAGAATTACCAGATGAAGGCAAAATAACAATTGGTGATGATACTTATGTCGCACCCAAAGTTAGCGTAAAAGATAAAATTCAATTCAGACAAAACTCGAGTATGGTATTTCAACAATTTAATTTATTTAGGCAAAAAAATGTTTTAGATAATGTGACAGAGGGGTTAATAACGGTCAAGCATTTAAAGAGAACGGAAGCAGAGAAAATTGCTAAAGATGAAATTGAAAATGTTAACTTAACCGAACATATTAATAAGTACCCAAGTCAATTATCTGGTGGGCAAAAACAACGTGTCGGGATTGCTAGAGCATTAGCAATGCATGCAAATACCTTACTACTTGATGAACCAACTTCTGCATTAGATACAGAATTAGTTGATGAGGTATTATCTACAATTAAGGAAGTAATAGAGAAAAATGAAGATCAAACCGTCGTTATTATTTCTCACGAATTATCATTTATTCAGGATGTTGCGACGAGAGTCATTTTCTTTGACGATGGTAAAATAATTGAAGATGGTACTCCAGATCAAGTGTTTAACAATTCAAAAAACGAACGAACCAAACAATTTCTACAAAGATATAATCGTAAAAGTTTAGTTACGAAGTAAGTAATAATATTTTGTACTCTGAATTATATTAAAAACTATTGATATTTTCTCACCAATATTTAATAATAGTCTCAACATATTAAAAACGTGCAAAGATGAGTACGTCAGGATACTATTCCAAGAGAGTCGTCGTTGGTGGAAGACGATAATAGAGAATGACCGAAGATGGTCTTAAATGCAGTTCGTTGCTGAGCGCAAGTAAAGCAATGACGGGAACTCCCGTTATAGAGTTGGGGTATGCGCTTATAGTAAGTACTGAATTGAACTGTATTTAAGTACCCAAAGAGGAATAATCCGCGAGGGTTATTTAAACAAAGGTGGTAACACGGAAAGCACTTCCGTCCTTGTCTAGAGATAGATAGGGATGGAGTGCTTTTTTTGTTTTTAAACGAATAAATAATAATTTTAAAAATTGGAGGAATTTAATATGGCAGGCTTTAATACACGACTAATTCACGGCGAAAAAATTAATGATAATCAAACAGGTGCAGTTAATATGCCTGTCTATAATTCTTCGACTTATGTCTATCCTGAAATTAACGGCAAAGTACGTTGGGATTATTCCCGTTCAGGTAATCCAACGCGTGAATATTTAGAAAAACAAATTGCTTCACTAGAACATGGATCAAATGGTTATGCATTTGCCTCAGGAATGGCAGCTATCCACGCTGCATTATCAATTTTTGAACCTGGTGATCATATCATTATTGGTAATCAAATTTATGGTGGTACGTATCGTTTGATTAAAGAATATTTTGAGGTTCGCGGCATTGAATTTACTTCGGTTGACACCAAAGTGAATGCTGAAGTGGAAGCAGCAATCCAAGACAATACTAAAGCAATTTACTTTGAACCCGTCACTAATCCATTGCTTCAAGTGACCAGTGTTCGGGCAATTGCCAATATTGCGCAAGCACATGATTTATTAACAATTGTCGATAACACCTTTTTGACACCATACTTACAACAACCACTTGATTTAGGTGCAGATATTGTCGTTCATTCAGCAACTAAATACCTTGGTGGACATTCTGATGTAATCGCTGGCTTGGTCGTGACTAAAAATGAAACGATTGGTAAACAAATCTATTTTGTACAAAATGCC
Organism: Paucilactobacillus nenjiangensis; assembly: GCF_008632615.1. Lineage (NCBI taxonomy): Bacteria > Bacillati > Bacillota > Bacilli > Lactobacillales > Lactobacillaceae > Paucilactobacillus > Paucilactobacillus nenjiangensis. The sequence continues at coordinate 2,090,655 of NZ_CP043939.1, read as the reverse complement.
TTAGGTGGTGTGCTGTCACCAGAGAATGCCAATTTGGTTCGTCGCGGCATTCAAACATTATCAATCCGGATGGATCGACAACAAGAAAATGCGTGTAAAATTATCGATTTCCTAAATGAATCTGGTCAGGTTGATACGATTCATTATCCAGGGATTAAAGGTACGCGTGATTATGAAATTGCTTCACAAGAAAATGATGGTTTCGGTGGAGTGCTGTCATTTGAATTGAATGAGGACGTAGATGCCACAGAGTTTGTTAACAACTTACAATTAATTCGCCTAGCGGTCAGTTTGGGAGCCGTTGAAAGCTTAGCTGAATTACCTTATGAAATGAGCCATGCAGAGCTACCGCCAGAGGAACGTTTAGCGGCTGGGATTACCCCACAACTTGTTCGATTGTCCGTCGGAATTGAAGATGTTGAAGACTTATTAGGCGATATTCAACAATCACTAACCATTGCAACTAAGTCAAACAACGTGCAATCAATTAATCGTGACGCAATTTAATTAAATGTGGATGCGCAATCTACTTTTATAAACATAGAAAACGGAGTGAAATATTTTGGCAAAAGATAGTTTTGATACATTAAGAGTTCATGCAGGTTATAAACCAGAAGAGCATCAGTTTGCTTCGTCAGTTCCAATTTACCAAACGGCAGCGTTTGGATTATCAAATACAGATGTAGCGAATCAAATTGTGGCCGGTAAATTACCCGACCGTTTTGATTATTCCCGGGACGGCAATCCAACCGTTCACGTGTTAGAACAACGAATTGCTGCCTTGGAGGGCGGTATTGATGCAGTCGCGGTAGGCTCTGGCATGTCGGCTATCTCATTTACCATTCTAAATGTGGCCGAAGGCGGTGGACGAGTAATTGCACCAACCAATATCTATGGTTCTAGCTTAGATGAATTTAGAAACTTCTTTCCAAAGTATGGAATTAATTTTGATTTAGTCGACGACGTCAATGACTTTGCGACCATCAAATCATTAATTCAAGAAGACACTAAAGCAATTTATGTGGAAAGCGTTGCAAATCCTAGTACAGAAATTTCTGATTTAGAAGAACTAGCTAAAATTGCACATGCAGCCAAAATTCCATTGATTGTGGATAATACTTTCCCCACTCCATATTTGTTACGACCATTTGAACATGGAGCTGATATCGATTTTTATTCTTCCACCAAGGGAATCAACGGACACGGGAATGCCTTGTCTGGCTTGATAGTTGATCATGGAAATTTTGATTGGGCCAATGGAAAGTTTCCACAATTTGAAGAAGACGAATTCATCTTGGGGGATGAAGAGTCAGGTGAAAAAAATAGTTATCTTTCTAAATTCGGGAATGCGGCGTTCATTAATCGGATTAGATCAAAATTTGTCCGCTTACTAGGCTCGGTGTTAGGGCCAACCGATGCATATTTTGTCCTACTAGGTTTAGAAACAATTTCGGAACGACTTAATAAGCAGGTCGCCAGTACTGTCGCCATCGCTAAGTTCTTAGAGAGCAACGAGCATGTTGAATCATTATTTTACTCAGGTACGGAGGCAAGCAATCCGTTAGTTGCGAAGTATTTTCCAAAGGGCGTTGGGTCAATTTTATCGTTTGAACTTAAAGGTGATGAAACAAATATTGCCAAGTTAATTGATAACGTACAAATTTTTAGTTACTTACCCAACATTGGGGATGCGAAATCTTTAATTGTTAATCCAGGAAGAACAACTCATCGTGAAGTACCACAAGCTATTCGTTCGAAGCACCAATTGAACAATCAAACGATTCGTTTATCGATTGGATTGGAAGATGTTGATGATTTGATTAATGATTTGGACACAGCCATTACAAAGGCATTTAGTTAGCTCTAGTAACTATTTTGACAAATTATCAACTCATGGGAATGATAGTTTGCGTGTAGCGTCGTGGTACATTACACTTGATTAGTATTAAATGATTAAAGGAGGTGAAGTCATGAGTTGGATAGTTATCCAACAAAGTATTCCGATATTTGCAAAAGCATTTTGGATTACATTACGGCTGTCGTTGTATGGAATTATCGGATCAATAATTGTGGGCATTATTGTCAGTTTAATTTCATATTTTAAAGTTCCAGTGGCTAAAAGAATTGGTTATATTTATATTGAACTTTTTCGCAATACGCCATTGCTGATTCAGCTGTTCTTTATCTACTATGCGTTACCCGAAGTTGGGTTCAAAATTTCCGCAGAAGTTAGTGGAGTAGTCGGATTAACACTGTTAGGTGGAAGCTACATGGCTGAAGCGTTTCTTGGTGGCTTCAATGGAGTGGAAAAAATTCAGGTGGAAAACGGGAAGGCGATTGGGCTGTCGAATGCTCAATTGGCTCGTTATGTGATTTTACCGCAGGGAATTCTAACTAGTATTCCAGCAATTGCTGCCAACGTGATTTTTCTGATTAAGGAAACGTCAATCTTTACAGTAATTGCGATTCCGGAGTTGACCAATACAGCACTGGACCAAATTGGGATGTATTATCATACCGATGAGTCCCTGTTTATCTTGGTAATAGCGTACGCTATTATCTTGATTCCACTTTCCATCTTGTTGACTTGGCTCGAAAGGAGGACTCGTCGTGTCGCATTCGGGAATTAATATATTTTTTGAAGGATCTAATTTCGTGCGTTTGTTGCACGGCCTGTTGGTTTCAGCAGAAATTGCGTTTGTCGCGATTATTCTGGGAGCGATTCTCGGAATTATCTTAGGTGCATTGCGAACGACTAAAAGCCGGATTGTGCGCTTCATATTAAGAATTTATTTGGAGTTTTTCCGGATTGTACCAACGGTTGTTTTGTTATTTTTGTTCTATTATATTTTACCGAAAAACTTCAATTTGAATTTAAGTGCTGAAGTTGTGGCAACCTTGGTCTTCGCGTTGTGGATGGCTGCCGAAATGAGTGACATTGTTCGTAGCGGGCTCATTTCAGTACCTAAGCATCAAACAGATGCTGGCAAAGCAATTGGGTTAAATCCTGTCCAGTTATTTAGATACATAACGTTGCCGCAGTCATTGAAGCTGATGATTCCAGCGACGATTAATCTAACGAGTCGGGTCATCAAAACGACATCATTGCTCCTGCTGATTTCTGTGATGGACGTGATTAACGTGGGACAGCAAATCATTGAAGCCAACCAACAACAGTATCAAAATGGTGCATTTTGGGTCTATGGCTTGATTTTTATTTTATATTTCATCCTATGTTATCCATTATCGCTATGGGAAAAACATATGGCACGAAAGGAGGCAGCAATTCAAAATGGCTGAGCAATTACTAGCGGTCAACCACCTCAGTAAAAACTATGGGGAAAAGCAAGCGTTGAAGGATATTAATTTCACGGTAGATAAAGGTAGTGTGACCGTGTTATTGGGTCCTTCTGGCTCGGGTAAAAGTACACTCATTCGAACTTTGAATGGGCTGGAAGATTTCCAAGCTGGGCAAATCGAATTTGATGGACAAGTTATTGATTCGAAATTTAAAGCGTGGCTCCCAATTCGTCAAAAAATTGGCATGGTATTCCAAAGTTATGAACTGTTTCCTAACCTAACGGTTTTAGATAATATCTTATTAGGACCTTTAAAGGTCCAGAAACGTAATCGTGATGAAGTGGTTAAACAGGCCACTGATTTATTAGAAACAGTCGATTTGGCGGATTATAAGGATACATATCCTCGTCAATTGTCTGGCGGTCAGAAGCAACGAATTGCGATTGTGCGGGCGTTGACTCTGAATCCTGAATTCATGTTGTTTGATGAGGTAACGGCTTCGCTCGATCCTGAAATGGTCCGCGGGGTGCTGGAAGTTATCTTAGGGTTAGCCAAACAAGATATGACCATGATTGTCGTGACTCATGAAATGAATTTTGCCAAACAAATTGCAGATAAAGTACTGTTTTTGGAAAACGGCTCAATTGTTGAAGAGTCCAGTGGGTCGCAATTCTTTGATAACCCACAAACTGATCGTGCTAAAGAATTTTTGGAAAGCATGGATTTCTAAATAGTACGTGATTTCAAACAGTGTGTGAATCTCCACGTTCAGACAGCGAGTTACCAACGAAAATTATTGATATTCCGTAGTTTGGAAAATTGATAATTAAGTTAGGCGAACTGTTTGTGGAGATGAGCACGATTAAGAACAGTGTGTGTATCTCCACTATTAGTCATATCTGCTTTGAGTGTCTCATTTAAGAACTCTCAAAGTGTAAGCAATTGAGTGATAATTTTGTATTTAGTAAACTAGCAACATCATTAATCATTGAAAACCTTTGGAGGAATTACAAATGAAGAAAAAATTATTTAAGTTCGTTCTAGCAATCGCGACGGCGTTCACGTTGATTTCAGTTTTACCCGCCGCAACTGCTACCGCACATGCTGATACGAACAATTCATCAGTCAGTGCCATCAAGAAACGCGGAACTATTAAAGTAGCTGTATTTGGTGATTTACCACCATACGGTTGGGTTAATAAAGCAGGAACTCGTAAAGGTTACGATATCGCTCTGGCTAAACAAATCGGTAAAGATTTAGGCGTTAAAGTTAAATACGTACAAGTTAATGCTGATAGCCGTGTGGACGCTTTGAATTCAAACAAAGTTGATATTGTGCTTGCTAACTTTACGGTGACTGATGAACGGAAACAAGTCATTGATTTTGCTAACCCATACATGAAGGTTGCCATTGGGGTTGTCTCAAAGAAGAGTAATCCAATTACCAAGGAAAGCCAATTGAATGGTAAGAAACTGATTGTTAACAAAGGAACAACTGCTGAAACTTATTTTGAAAGCAAGAAGAATATCACTGTTCAAAAATATGATTCAAAGACACAACAATTTAATGCTTTAAAAAATGGCCGTGCTTCCGCCTTGGCAGACGACAACTCATACTTATTCGCCTGGGTTAAGAACCACAAGAACTATGAAGTTGGAATCAAGACTCTTGGACCTAGCCAATACATTGCACCAGGTATCAAGAAGGGCAATACTAGTCTGTTGAACTGGACCAACAAAGAAGTTAAGAAGTTAACTAAAGATGGTTTCTTTGAAACAGACTACAAGAATAACTTGAAACAATACTTTGGTTCAGACATCAAGGCTAGTGACATTGTCTTGGCAAAGGACTATGATTTTAGTAAATAGAATGATGAAAATACCTACTGTGGAAAATTAATTTAATTTCAGACCGGAGGATATCAATATGTTACAAAAACTATTGAATTACTTTAAGCAAGCCAGTTTGTATGTGGCTGACAGTACCTATGGCGAAAATGTTGAACCGTTATCTGCTGATGATCAATTGGCAATTAACCTGTTATTCAATGAAGAAATTAAGTTAACAACGCTGAGATGATTACGAAATTTAAGTAATTGATTAAATGTTCATGGTTATTCTAGCGAATATCATTACAAATTAAATAGGCCACCTACACAACTTTATCAGCTTTGTGTGGGTGGCTTATTTTGTTGGTGTTTGAGGATTTAATCAAATTGGGGAATGAATTTGATTAATTTTTACGCGATTTCTTGGTTTCAATACCTAGGATTGAGAGGGCGAACATCAGTAAAGCTACACCCGCAATCATAATTATTGAAGATCCTTTTTCATTTGTTTGTGGTAATGACTGTTTGTTGGTCGTAGTTAAAACTGGCTGATTCTTAGATTGCTCTGATTTAACAGTATCTGTATTGGAGACAACAGTTACAGGTTTTACTGTTTCGCTAGCTTCCTTGACTACTTCATCTTGAGTATTCGATAAGGCGTCTGTTTTAGTGACCTTCGCTGGTTGATCTTTTGTGTAAACGACAGTTACATCAACGTTGGCATCACCACTTGTAACAATTTGATCAGTGGTAGCTTCTGCAGGATTAGTTGTCAAAGTGTAACCTTCAATCGTCGGATTTTCTTGATGACTAAGTGTATCTGAACTTGGAGTAGTAGTGGTATCGCCAATCAAAGCATCAGTAGAAGTATTGAACATGACAGAACTGATATAATCTTCAGCCAATTTGTTGCCATCAGCATCAACATAATGCACTGTTTTAGTGATTGTATTAGTAGTTACTGTTGGTGCATTTTTAGTGTAAACAACAGTTATATCAACATTAGTGTCGCCATTTTTAACAGTTTGATCAGTGGTTGCTTCAGTGGGATTCGAAGTAACCGTATATCCTGTCAGAACGGGATTGGCTTGATGCCCTAATGAATCAGTAGTTGGGGTGGTAGTTTTTGTACCAGTAACGGCATCCGTTGAAGTTGGATTGAAGTCAATATTTGAGACAGATTTTAAGAGACATTCAGAACCGCGTTTACCTTCCACAGCTCAAATAAATCATTAATCGCGATTAATAACTTATTTGAACCCTGGAAAGCATTAAATCAGGCGGCCATTTGGCTCGTAAGTGTTGCAATTTCAACTTGTAAGGGGGTCTGGTAGCCCAGTGAACTATGAATTCTCTTCCTATTGTAGAAAGCATGCACATATTCAAAAAGGACGGCAGCGGCAGTTTCATAATCTTCAAAGACCGGCACTGGATAAACACATTCCTTTTTGAGGGAAGCGTGAAAGGATTCCATTGGCGCATTATCATACGGACAGCCCTTACGGCTGTATGAGTGGCGGATATGTAGCTCAGTTAAACGTTGATTGTAATCATCGCTGGTATACTGTGATCCTAAATCCGTATGGATAATCAGGTCCCCAGTAATGGTTCGATTTTTAACCGCGCTTTCAAGGGTCTTTAAGACTAAATCAGTATCCATCTTTTTTGAGAACGAATAACCGATAATCCGTCGTGAGTGCAGGTCCATGATGGTTGATAAGTAACACCAGCCATTACGCTTCGTTTGAATATAGGTCATATCAGCGGTCCATTTTTGATTTAAACCAGTGGTCGAGAAATCCTGCTTAAGCAAGTTGGGACGCTGTTCAACCTTGGTTTTGGAAGCCGAAGCCGCTTTCCACTTATTGACGGTAACGGAGTGGATATCCAGTTACTTCATGAGCCGGGAAATCCGTCGTGGACTGCACCGAAGCTGCAGTGGTTGAAGTTCCAGATTCAATTCATGGTGGATCTTCATAACATCGTATCGCTGCTTAAATTCCGCAAAGATCCGCAGAATCCGTTGTTTCAAGCCCGCATCTTCGGCCCGGCGTTTTGAAGGTTTGGGGGATCGATAACGATAATACTGAGCTCTGGAAACACCGAGGATTTGGCACATCTTGGTTACCTGGTGGTGATGGCTTTCTTGGTGAATGTAATCAAAGATATTGGTTACTTCTGCGCAAGGAAGCCCAGGGCTTTTTTTAGGATTTCGTTCTCCTCAGACAGCGAAGCCAGTCGCTTTTCCATCGCTTTGATTTCGTCTGGCGATTTACCGGATTGAGTTTTGGCCTGGCCCTGGATCCACTTATGAACTGTTGAATAGCCAATGCCATATTCTCTGGCCAGTTGGGCAGCTGATTCTCCTTGCTTATATAGGTTGATAATGTTTTGTTTGAATTCTTTGTCGTAACGAGTTGGCATGTAAAAATTCCTTCCTTTTGAGAGATGATTTATTCATTATACCCTCTCTTAAAAGTTGTCTCAGGAATCAGCTTACATCCAATCAGTACAAGCTTCATTTATTGAACAAGTTGATGACAATCCGGTATATGTCATCGAAGATTCATCAGATTATGAGAGCCAATCCGCCTCTGCAAGCAAGTCAACTGTAGATTCAATTTCTGAAGTTCAATCTGAGTCAACTTCTGCAAGTCTTTCAGATTCAGTCTCAGCATCAATGAGTTCTTCTGATTCCGTTTCTGATCTAAATCAGATTCGTTGTCATTAGAGAGAGCTGATTCTTCTTCAATCAGTGCATCGAAGTCAGCATCAACATCTACAAGTGCTTCGACATCTACTTCATTATCAACATCAACATCGATCAGCAAGTCACTTTCAGCTGTTCAATCAAGATCTGGTAGTGCATCTGCAAGTCGAGCAAGATCTGAATCAATCAATGCACCATTGACAGTAGAAGAAGCTGCATCAGTATCTGCATCGATTACTGAATCTGAATCAATGTCGAAGTCTGCATCTAAGAAAGCTTCTGACTCAAACTCAAATGTTGATGACGCGTTAGCTACGAAGTCAACATCAGCTTCTGAATCAAATGCCATTTCAGAATCTACTTCATTGAGCAAGTCAACATCTGCTTCAACATCGAAGTCACTTTCATTGAAGAACGCACAATCTGATTCAACTGATGCTTCACTCCATGCTAGTTTATCGGCATCGACATCAACGAGTCTTTCAGAAGATTCTTCTGAAAGCACATCAGAATCAACTTCAGCGTCAGCAAGTAAATCTGCTGCATCAACAAGTGGTTCTGCAAGTACATCAGGATCAATTTCAGAATCTGATGACGACTCAGTTTCAGATAGTCAATCGAAGTCAAATTCAGATAGTCAATCTGAAGAGAACCTTGAATCTGCATCTGCTTCAACAAGCAAATCACTTTCAGAGTCATTGGCAACTTCGCAATCAGTATCTGCATCAACTTCACGTTCTAAGTCATTGGATGGCGCTTCATCTGGATCTAGTGTAGAATCAGACGCCGCCTCTGAATCAGCTTCGAAGTCAGCAAGTTCATCTAAGTCGAGCTCATTGTTATCGTCTAAGAGTGCTTCAGCTTCAGCTTCAACGTCGAAGAGCACTTCATTATCAACATCAGCATCAGCATCCACTTCAGCTAGTGTATCGAAGTCCGGTTCATTATCAGCTGCATACTCATTATCAACATCAGCATCAGCATCCACTTCAGCTAGTGTATCGAAGTCCGGTTCATTATCAGCTGCATACTCATTATCAGATTCAGCTTCAACATCGAAGAGTGAATCAATTGAGAAGCAACCATCATTGAATCCATCACAAATTGAATCTGTTTCAAATTCAGACTCAATTTCAACTTCAGAATCACAAAGCAAGTCAACATCTGCTGATCAGTCAGACCAAGAATCATTATCTAAGGTGACATCATTGTCTGACTCTGCATCAATTTCAGATTCATTATCAACATCTGCGGCAAATTCACAATCAGTTTCAGCTTCTAAGTCAGATTCCGAATCACTCGGTCGAGTTACTTCAGAATCTACTCAACAAGCTGAGGATGTCAGTGAATCACGTTCTAAGAGTACCTCTGACTCAGTAGCACAATCATTAAGTACTTTAGTTTCAGCTTCTGCATCAGGTTCTGCAAGCAAGCTCAGTGCCATTGAAGCACTCTCAGCTGCTAATAGAGCTAAGGCAAACAGTAAGTTGCCACAAACCGGTGATGAACAACAAGCTGAATTAATGGCTATTGGAGCAAGTATGCTTATGATGCTCGCACTTATGGGTATTAAACTCAGACGTCGAAATGATGAAAATCAAATCTAATTTGATTAGTTTCTGAATTTTGATTTAGTCTGGTGGCCTATGCAAGAGAAGTCCTAAGAAAAGTTCCAATTCTTAGGGCTTTTTGCGTGCATTTGATTATCTAAAGTTCATCGTGTAAATGCCTTTAGATTATTAAAGCAAGATTAAAATTTGATTTGAAAAATTAAGTTGATGGTGCTAAAATTGTTCTTATATCTTTAATTAGACATAGTAATTTATTTTAAGTACACATAGAAAAGGGGACGATCAATTATGATGTCACAAAGTGGACCACAACGATATATTTCTGATAACGAGGCGTATGACGTCTTACTAACTTTTGCGGAAGAACTCGGGGTTAAACGCGTGTTATTCTTACATGGTGAAAAGTCATTAGCAGCCGCTGCACCATATTTACCAGACTTATCGAAAAGCTTTGATGTGACGGATGTCCCATTTGGTGGTGAATGTTCATATGATGAGATTGATCGAATCAAAGCAATTGCCAAAGAAAACGATGTTCAAATGGTGATTGGCCTTGGTGGCGGAAAAGTTTTGGATACTGCCAAGAGTGCAACTACTGGTACACACTTGTACCTTGTTCTGATGCCAACCTTGGCCAGTAACTGTGCCCCTTGGTCAGCTTTGAGCGTTCACTATAAGGAAAATGGTGAACATATCGATCATCAAATCTATAAAGAAACTGCCAACTTGATGCTTTTGAATCCTAAAGTAATCCTCAATTCACCAATTAATTATTTTGTGGCGGGAATTGCAGATACCCTAGCTAAATTCTATGAATCAGAACTGATTTTTGATAATTTAAAACCAGAAGAATTTACGGTAGCTCTGATGATGTCTCGTCAGAATGCTATCAACTGTAAAGAAGTACTGTTACGCGATGGTCTTGGTGCCATTGAAGATATGAAGAATGGTGAATTAACGCATCGTTGGCGTAATGTCGCTGAAACTATTATTGTGACTGCTGGAACTGTTGGTGGTTGGGGCGATGAATATGGCCGCGCTACGGGTGCCCACTCAGTTCATGATGCTTTGACGCTATATCCTCAAACGGGTAACCTGTTGCATGGTGAAAAAGTTGGCTATGGAATTTTGGTGCTTCTAATGATGGAAGATAAGCTAGATTCATTTAATGAACTGCTACCAATGTTCCGTGAAATGGGCGTTCCAACAAATTTTGCTGAATTAAACTTACCTGATTTTAGCGATGAAGATATTGATGCTTTGGCTACTGAGGCAACGACAGAAGAAAAAATGATTCACTTCATGCCAATGGAAGTTAGTGCACAACTAGTTAAAGTCGCCATGCTTAAAATGGAAGTAGTCGCTAAACAAACAGCTTAGACAAAAAATAAACTTTAACAAACGTCCCTGACGATCCCAATCGTCAGAGGCGTTTTTATTAACTTTCGTGGTAATAAAACTTGTATAATGACGTTAATAAATTGAAATGAGGATAATAGGATGAATCGAATTAACATTATTTGTGTTGGGGTACACGATATGAAACGTTCATTAGCTTTTTATAAAGCCATTGGATTTCAGACGTTTGAAAAAGGAGATCAGCCACCAATCGTATTTTTTAATAATCAGGGTAGCAAGTTAGAATTATTTTCAATTAATGATTTAGCAAAAGATATTAATGAAGTAAACCCACCGGCATTAAGTAACGACAGCTTTTATGGCATTACTTTAGCGGTTAATAGCAAGTCGGAAGCCGAAGTTGATGAAATGTTTCAACTAGTTATTCAAGCTGGAGGGAAGATGATTAAGGAGCCGAAGCATGCTGATTGGGGCGGGTACAGTGGCTACTTTACTGATCCAGATGGATATTATTGGGAATTAGCGTTCGGACCAGATTGGGAGTTTGACGATAATGAAATGTTAGTCATCAAATACGCTTTCTTTGTGCAAAGTAACTTCAATTTGGCAAAAATGACATTTTAGTGTTGACATTACATTAAAGGTTGATTAAAATTGGACTTATCAAATTAATAGTTAATTAGAACGTGATGAAGAGATGAGTAAATTCTTGAGTCTATGTAGAGAGCTTTCGGTTGGTGAAAGGAAGCTAGACGATGAATTGAAGATGGTCTCCAATGTTAGTGCTGATGAGGTTAAGCTAAGTCAGTACCGAAGTGGTGCTCGTTACCGATACCAGGTCATAATTGATGAGACGTCATCTTTTGCGACTTACCGAGGTTACTTTTGTGAGAAAGTGACAAATTAAGGTGGTACCACGAGTATTAGCTCGTCCTTTACTTATTTATTTAAGTAGGACGGGCTATTTTTTTGTGGAGAGAGTGCGATTCGACTCGGATAATTCACGAGGATTAACGTAGATAATTAATGATTTCGTTCTTGGAAATCTAATTATCTGGGTTAACCGGAATGAATTGAGTCGAAGAGCACGTTTACTCAATCCAGCTCGAACCAGCACTCATTTTATTTAACTAGGAACATCTTCATCACAGTAGGTCATTAACTTAAAAATTATTTGGAGGAATTGTATATGTCAAAAGGAAAATTATTTAAACGTTTAGCTGTTTTATCAGCGGTCGCATTTATTACTTTGGGAGCATTAGCAGGTTGTGGTAAATCATCAAAAAGTGACGAACTAAGCACTAAATCAATCACAATTGGTGTTACCGGTGGACCACATGAACAAATTGCACAACAAGTGAAAAAATTAGCTGCAAAAGATGGCTTAAAAATTAAGATCAAGGTGTTCTCAGATTACAATACGCCTAACTCAGCCTTGAGCTCAGGTGATTTGGACGCCAACAGTTACCAAACGATTCCATTCTTGAAAGCACAAGAAAAAGCTAAGAGCTACAAGTTTGATAATGCTTTTGAAACAGTGGCCTTCCCAATGGGTATCTACTCAAACACATTAAAGAACTTGGATGACTTGAAGGATGGCGATTCAATTGCCGTTCCTAATGATCCAGCCAACGAAACTCGTGCCTTGGAACTATTCCAAAAAGCCGGTGTGTTGAAGATTAAAAAGGGTGTTGGACAAAATGCAACCAAGAACACAATTGCATCAAATCCAAAGCACTTGAAGATTGTTGAATTGGATGCTGCTCAATTACCTAAGCAACTTGGCGAAGTTACCGCCGCTGCCATTAACACGAACTATGCATACTCAGCTGGCCTCACTATCAAAGGTAACGCCATTTATCACGAAAAATTAACTAACAATCCATATCCAAATATCTTTGTTGTTAAGTCAGGTCACAAAGACGATAAGGTTGTTAAACAACTCGACAAATATTACCACTCACAAACAATCAAAAACTACATCACTAAGACATTTGGCGGCTCAGTTGTGATTGCGGGTAAATAATATAGTGATTCAAAAATCGGGCAATTTGAGAGCTTCTAGCCTAGATTGATGAATGGTTGCGATTTTTAGCAAGCCGAACAGCTTACGAGTATAACGAAAAATATTATAAAAATCGAAGAGGTCGATAAATATTTAAGTTAGACGGAGTGAGTTGGGTTGGGAAGCCGGATTAAAGATAGTGATTGAAAAGCGTCACTACACAACCTTTGCAAAATGAACATTAAAACAAAACAGCAACGTATTTAGCGCTGATGTTTTGCCAGTTATTCATACTAAAACTTTGTACTACTGAATTAAGGAGGATATCCAGTTTGATTGAATTTAAAAATGTATCGAAGACCTTCAGGGGTCAACAAAAAAATCAACACGTGCGTGCCGTAGAGAACGTTTCTTTTAAGGTAGCCGATGGAGAAATTTACGGTGTCATGGGATATTCTGGAGCCGGTAAGAGTACATTGATTCGGATGATTAATGGTTTGGAAAAACCAACCGATGGAGATGTAATTGTGGATGGCGAATCGGTTGCCGATTTATCAAAGAAAGAATTGCTCCAGCTACGTCGAAAAATTGGAATGATTTTTCAAAGTTATAATTTGCTGGTCACCGCGACAGTGGCCCAGAACATTATCTTGCCTTTAACGCTAGAAGGATTGGATAAGACCGAAGCCGAACAACGCGCTGAAAAGTATTTAAAAATTGTCGATTTGTGGGACAAACGCGATAGCTATCCTGCTCAGTTGTCTGGCGGGCAACGTCAACGGGTGGCGGTGGCACGGGCTTTAGCACATGAACCCAAGATTTTACTTTCTGACGAGGCCACCAGTGCCTTAGATCCAGAAACAACAGAATCGATTTTATCGTTACTATTGAAAATCAATCAGGAATTAGGGATTACTATTTTCTTGATTACTCATGAAATGAACGTGATTCAACGAGTTTGTGATCGAGTGGCTGTCCTCGATGCTGGTGTAATTGCTGAAGAAGGGCCAGTGGTCGATGTGTTCACCCAGCCTAAGCAAGGGATTACCCGCAAGTTTGCTGGTGTTTCAGATACTCTAGGCGTTCCACGCGATATTTTAAAGCCTTACGCAGAAAAGCATCGTTTGATTTCGCTTCAATTTGTGGGACAAACAGCAAATGAACCATTATTGGCACAAGTTCAGGATAAATTTGACGTTACTCCAGATATTTTAGCTGGTAGCATGGGCTACATGAAACGCGAACCATACGGTCGTCTATTAGTTTACTTAAAAGCTGATCAACAAGATCAGTTTGATGGAGCATTGGAATTCATTCGGAGTCAAGATGTGCACGTTGAGGAGGTTGAAATATAATGTCAGACTTTATTACAAACTGGGGAACCGTCATCTGGGAAGCCTTAGGACAAACCTTGGCCATGACCTCAATTACATTCGTGATTTCAATTATCGTCGGAATTCCAATTGGTGTTTTATTAGTAGTCACGCGTTTTGATGGATTGCATCCAAACCGCACCGTCTATTCAATTTCCAACTGGGTCATTAATATTCTGCGGTCGTTGCCCTTTATCATTTTGCTATTCCTAATTTTACCGGTGACTAAAATTGTTGCTGGAACTACGATTGGGATTCGTGGTGTGGTCTTACCATTAGTTGTTTACGCTGCACCATATATTGGTCGGTTAGTAGAATCTTCTTTACTTGAAATTGACCCTGGAACGATTGAAGCCTTCCGTTCCATGGGTATTAGTAATAGTAAAATTATCTGGCGCGTGATGGTTCGTGAAGCGCGAGGTAGTATTATTCGTGATTTAACGATTGCAGCCATTGGACTAATCGGTGCTACTGCCATGGCTGGACTTGTCGGTGCTGGTGGGTTGGGTGATATTGCTTACCAATACGGATTCCAACGTTATCAACCTGATGTTATGTATGCCACAATTATTATTTTGATTGTGCTGGTTCAAATTCTACAATCAGTTGGCAATGTCATTTCAGCTAGATTGAAAAAAGATTAAAGTAACTTATTTTAAAAAATCACAAAGCCGAAAGTATAGAAAGTAAGGCTTTGTGTGTACATAGTGAGAGTTAAGCATTAAAATGTGTGAAAATTGATATTCAGATTCAGGAGGCAAAATATTATGAGCATTAAAGTGGGACTTGCACAAATCGATGTATCTTTTGGTCAGACGGACGAAAATTTTGAGCGAGTGGAAAAGTTTGTCGCACAAGCTGCGAAACAGCAGGTTGATGTGGTTGTATTTCCTGAAATGTGGAATACGGGCTACGCACTGACTGAATTAGATCAGTTGGCTGACCGTGATGGCGCACACACTAAAGAACTCTTATCTAAATTAGCCAAACAATATCACGTTAATATTGTCGGTGGATCAGTCTCGACTAACCGTAACGGTCATTTTTACAATACGAGTTATATTTTTGATAGTGAAGGCCAACTGGTAAGCCAATACGATAAGGTCCATTTATTCGGACTGATGCATGAAGAACAATTTATCACGGCTGGTGCTGCTAAAAATCAATTTACTTTGGCTGGAGTTCTAAGCGCAGGCGTAATTTGTTACGATATCCGTTTCCCAGAATGGTTACGAACAAATGCCCTTGGTGGTGCAAAAATTATTTACGTCTCAGCTGAATGGCCAGAACCACGCATTAAACAATGGGAGACTTTGCTGGCCGCTCGTGCCATTGAAAATCAAGCGTTTGTTGTCGCCGTTAATCGGGTCGGTAATGATCCTGACAATCATTTTAGTGGTCATTCACAAGTGATTGACCCACTCGGAAATGTCGTGCTTGATGCCGGTGAAGATGAGACACTGGTCACCACCGAATTTGATTTTGACCAAATTGATCAAGTCCGAGGCTCAATTCCAGTTTTTGATGATCGTCGACCTGAGCTATATGAATAAAAAAGTGTGATTCAAATTGGGAGTGCAAGAGTATTAACGAAGCTAATTAAGGATTTCGGGGTTTGAAATCTAATTAGCAACGTTACACGGAATGAATTATTTGAAGAACACGTTTAAATAAAAGTATGAATAAATTTTAGGAGATGCAGAAATGAACTTTCCACAATCAGAATTATTAGATAATTTACCAGAACAATTTTTTGCTAGTTTAGTCGCCAAGGTGAACGCACAAGTGGCCGCTGGGGTGGATGTAATTAATTTGGGACAAGGAAATCCAGATAAGCCAACCCCAGATTATATTATCGAAGCTACTCAAGACGAAGTCACAAAGCCTGGCAACCATAAATATGCTCAGTTCCGTGGCCAACCTGATTTTAAACAGGCGGCAGCTAAATTTTATGCAGAAAAATATCATGCGCAATTTGATTCTGAAAAAGAAGTGGCTGTTTTGGGTGGCTCGAAAATTGGTTTAGTGGAACTTCCTTGGGCATTGATGAATCCTGGTGATTTATTCTTACTTCCAGATCCTGGTTACCCAGACTATTTATCGGGTGCGGCTTTGGGTCGGGTTAATTTTGAAACCGTGCCTTTAAAAGAAGAAAACAATTTCCTACCTGATTTGAAATCCATTCCAGAAGCTACGGCCAAAAAAGCGAAATTCTTCTATATTAATTATCCCAATAATCCAACCGGAGCAGTGGCGACTAAAGAATTTTATGAAGAACTAGTGGCATGGGCCAAGAAATATAACGTCGGTATCATCAGTGATTTTGCGTACGGCGCTATTGGCTTTGATGGTAAAGCGCCCATTAGCTTTATGGAAACTCCTGGTGCTAAAGAAGTTGGTATCGAATTTTATACTTTTTCGAAAACCTTTAATATGGCCGGTTGGCGATTGGCATTTGCAGTCGGCAATGCTGATATTATTGGAGCGATTAATCTTATTCAAGATCATCTCTTTGTTAGTGTCTTTCCGGCATTACAAGAAGCTGGAATTAAAGCATTACAAGACCCTCGTCGCGATGCAGAAATTGCGACAATCGTTGGCCGTTATGAAGAACGGCGTGACGCATTTTTGGATGCGGCGGCCAAAATTGGGTGGCGCGCAATTAAGCCAGGTGGAACCTTCTATGTCTTAATGACAGTTCCAGACGGCTATACCAGTGGTGAATTTGCGGACCTATTGTTAGCTAATGCAGGTGTGGCATTGGCTGACGCTAATGGGTTTGGCGCCCAAGGTGAAGGGTATGTTCGTATCGGCTTGTTAGTGGAACCAGAACGCTTAGTCGAAGCCGTTGAAAGAATTGGCAAACTCAACATTAAATTTTAATTAGATTTTCATTAATAAAGTAGTAGAATAGAGACAAGCTACACGTGGGCATCAAATTACTGGTGTCCATGAATATTACATAGAAAAAAGGGGTAAACATATTATGGCACTTAAGTATACGGTTATTGGATCAGGCGCAATGGGCTTGAGAATTGGTATTTTGTTACAAGAACACGCAGGCGTTGAAGTTGATTTTGTTGATGGATGGGAACCACAAGTTTCTACTATTAAAGAACAAGGTGGAGCATTTGTTTCTCGCGATGGCGAAGGACGTCATTTGGTTCCAGTTAATATTTATTCTCCAGAAGAATATAAGGGCACACCAGACGTCTTTATTTTCTTTGAAAAGCAAATGTTACTTGGCGATATGTTGGAACGCTGTGCCCATTTCTTTAATGACAAGCAATATGCGGTTACTGGCATGAACGGTATGGGACATATTGAAAAGCTGGATAAGTATTTCAATCCAGATCATATTATCGGCGGAACAGCTTTGATTGGAACTGTTTTGAACAAGGCTGGGGATGTTGACTTCATCGGCGAATCCGGTGCAGGTTCAATGAACTTTGCTAATGAAAATGAAACTCCTGATGATACCACTCATCAAATTATGGATGATTTTGAAAAAGGTAACATGAATCCTAATTTGACGACTAACTTCCAAGGGACTTTGATGGCTAAAGTTGTCTTTAATTCAGTTATCAACACTATTTGTACCTTGTTTGAAATTCAAATGGGTCAATTTATCGATTTCGAAGGTGCTGAAAAATTAAGTAAGCAACTCATCAATGAAGCGTATGATGTTTGTGAACGTGCCGGCATTACCCTATTGACAACTCGTCAAGAAGAATGGGAATCAGTTGAACATGTTAGTCGTGTGACGAACCCACTTCACTACCCATCAATGTATCAAGATATGAGTAAGGGTCGTAATACTGAAGTAGATTACATCAACGGTTATATTTATGACTTAGGTAAGCAATACAATTACGAAGCCTCAACTCATGACTTCATCCGTAACTTAGTTCATTTGGCAGAAAATTCAAGAAAATTTAATAAGTAGAACGTGAGCCTAATCGCTCAGCTCTCGAAAATTAACGATAAAACATCGCTTATCTGAATTGTGGATAAACGATGTTTTGAGTTAAGGAAGGGAGTTGATTAGGAGAACGTATTTCAGAAAAGTAGCGTTGATTGATGTAACACGTTTCAAAAATAGTAGAACGTGAGCCTAATCGCTCAGCTCTCGAAAATTAACTAACAATAGTGCAATCCATTTTGTGGATTGTGCTATTTATTTTGACATTAATTCATTGCTGTAAGTATCCTTGAGACAGTGACATGTGGACTGGCTTTATTAAAGTAAATATAATTGGTATTAAAGTTATGAAACCAATTGTCCGGGAAAGAGTCAGTTTGTTTCCTTCGTTTCTCTTGTGATGTGATTGATTTCTATGATTTGGCAATTTACAATTGAAACATATTTGGCAAAGGGAGGTTCCACTATTGAACAATGTAGAAGCGTTAAATTTAACTAATCCATTCGTTGAATCAATGAAACGATATGACAAAATTTATTGGCGTAATCCTGATTTTGGCGAAAAGGCAGATTTAAACTTTACCCAAGCAGAGATTTTTGACGCCGCTGCACGATGGGACAGATTTGCACCGTATTTAGCAGAAGTTTTTCCTGAAACTGCCAAACAAAACGGCATGATAGAGTCACCACTACTCGAAATTAATGATATGAAACATCAGATGGAAGCAGAATTTGAAAGTAAGATTGACGGCCGTTTACTATTAAAAGCGGATAGTTTAATGCCAATTTCTGGTTCTATTAAGTCACGAGGTGGAATTTATGAAGTTTTAAAATTTGCTGAAACTGTCGCAATGCGTGAAGGAGACCTCGTATATTCAGACGATTATCGGGTGTTAGCCACACCACGTTATCATAAAATATTCTCACATTATGGGATTGCTGTTGGATCAACAGGAAACTTAGGACTTAGTATTGGAATCACGGCGGCAACTTTTGGATTCAAAACGACGGTTCATATGTCAGCTGATGCCCGCCAGTGGAAGAAAGATAAGTTACGTGATAAAGGTGTCAATGTTGTTGAGTATGATGACAGTTTTACGGTGGCAATTACTAAGGGACGTAAAATTGCAGCGAAGGAAATTAATACTTATTTTATTGATGACGAAAAATCGCGTGATTTATTCTTAGGTTATGCGGTTGCTGGGATTCGATTACAAAAACAACTGAAAGATTTGGGCATTACTCCCAGTGTGAGTCATCCGGTATTTGTTTATTTACCAGCCGGAGTTGGTGGTAGCCCAAGTGGGGTCAGTTTTGGATTATCCCAAATCATGCCAGAAGGAATCTATCCAGTATTTGTTGAGCCAACACATGTGCCATCAGTGACATTGGGGATGATTACTGGGTTAAATTCTAATATTGCGGTTAATGATATTGGATTGGACGGCAAGACAGAAGCCGATGGGTTAGCAGTCCAACGACCTTCCCAAATCGCTGGAGAAGTGATGAAGACGTTACTATATGCTTCGCATACATTTGATGATGAAGAAATTTATCAATACTTGGTCATGCTTAAAGACAGTGCGAGTTTATGGGTAGAACCGTCAGCGGCAGCAGGATTCACTGCAATTTTACCGACGATTCAACAACTAGATCATCCAGAGTTTTTAAAAAATGCAACACATATTGTTTGGGCGACGGGTGGAAGTATGGTTCCAGAAAAAGAAATGCAAGAATATTATCAGCATGGTTTGAAATTATTTAAGTAGAGATATCACATTAGGTGATGTCTTTTTTTCTAAATTGATATTGCGTGCAATTGAGACAAAAATGCTGTATATTAATAGATGCAGTAATTGTAAACGCGTACATAAATGATTTTTAAATTATTTCCGATTTGTTTCGTTATTTTGCTTGACGAAGTGTAGGTGTACGAGTATAGTTATATCTCGTTGTCAGAGAGGTGAACGACACTTTTAAAAGAGAATTTCACAATTCAATTAATAAATAGTTGTTGACAATCAAATCTAGATAATGTAATATATATAACGTTGCTGCTAACGAAGTTTAGCAATGACCAAGTAGATCTTTGAAAACTGAATAAAGTTTCGACAAATCAAATGTGTAGGGTCTTTTGACAATAGTCAAAAGCAAATAACATTTGCGAAGTCAATTTCGTGAATACAAACAAATAAGAGCTACAAACTTAAATTATATATGAGAGTTTGATCCTGGCTCAGGATGAACGCTGGCGGTATGCCTAATACATGCAAGTCGAACGCATTCTCGTTTTAGATTGACGGTGCTTGCACCAGATTGAAAAGACATTTGAATGAGTGGCGGACGGGTGAGTAACACGTGGGTAACCTGCCCAAAAGTGGGGGATAACATTTGGAAACAAATGCTAATACCGCATAAAAGTTAGAACCGCATGGTTCTAATTTGAAAGATGGTTTCGGCTATCACTTTTGGATGGACCCGCGGCGTATTAGTTAGTTGGTGAGGTAATGGCTCACCAAGACAATGATACGTAGCCGAACTGAGAGGTTGATCGGCCACAATGGGACTGAGACACGGCCCATACTCCTACGGGAGGCAGCAGTAGGGAATCTTCCACAATGGGCGCAAGCCTGATGGAGCAATACCGCGTGAGTGAAGAAGGGTTTCGGCTCGTAAAACTCTGTTGTTGGAGAAGAACGTATGTGATAGTAACTGATCATGTAGTGACGGTATCCAACCAGAAAGCCACGGCTAACTACGTGCCAGCAGCCGCGGTAATACGTAGGTGGCAAGCGTTATCCGGATTTATTGGGCGTAAAGCGAGCGCAGGCGGTTTTTTAAGTCTGATGTGAAAGCCCTTGGCTCAACCAAGGAAGTGCATCGGAAACTGGAGAACTTGAGTGCAGAAGAGGACAGTGGAACTCCATGTGTAGCGGTGAAATGCGTAGATATATGGAAGAACACCAGTGGCGAAGGCGGCTGTCTGGTCTGTAACTGACGCTGAGGCTCGAAAGCATGGGTAGCGAACAGGATTAGATACCCTGGTAGTCCATGCCGTAAACGATGAATGCTAGGTGTTGGAGGGTTTCCGCCCTTCAGTGCCGCAGCTAACGCATTAAGCATTCCGCCTGGGGAGTACGACCGCAAGGTTGAAACTCAAAGGAATTGACGGGGGCCCGCACAAGCGGTGGAGCATGTGGTTTAATTCGAAGCAACGCGAAGAACCTTACCAGGTCTTGACATCTAGCGCCAATCCTAGAGATAGGACGTTCCCTTCGGGGACGCTAAGACAGGTGGTGCATGGTTGTCGTCAGCTCGTGTCGTGAGATGTTGGGTTAAGTCCCGCAACGAGCGCAACCCTTATTATTAGTTGCCAGCATTCAGTTGGGCACTCTAGTGAGACTGCCGGTGACAAACCGGAGGAAGGTGGGGACGACGTCAAATCATCATGCCCCTTATGACCTGGGCTACACACGTGCTACAATGGACGGTACAACGAGTTGCGAACTCGCGAGAGTAAGCTAATCTCTTAAAGCCGTTCTCAGTTCGGACTGTAGGCTGCAACTCGCCTACACGAAGTCGGAATCGCTAGTAATCGCGGATCAGCATGCCGCGGTGAATACGTTCCCGGGCCTTGTACACACCGCCCGTCACACCATGAGAGTTTGTAACACCCAAAGTCGGTGGGGTAACCTTTTAGGAGCCAGCCGCCTAAGGTGGGACAGATGATTAGGGTGAAGTCGTAACAAGGTAGCCGTAGGAGAACCTGCGGCTGGATCACCTCCTTTCTAAGGAATATACGGAACCTACACATTAGTCGAAACTTTATTTAGTTTTGAGAGGTCTACTCTCAAAATGTACCAACTTGTACTTTGAAAACTAAATAATATCAAAATTTTTTATTTATTAATTGTTTTAACAATTAAACCGAGAACACCGCGTTATTTGAGTTTTTTTAAAGAGTTATCGCATATACTCAATTAATCTGTTGTCAGCCAGCACGTCAGTGCTGGAATCAACAAGGTTAAGTTATAAAGGGCGCATGGTGAATGCCTTGGTACTAGGAGCCGATGAAGGACGGGACTAACACCGATATGCTTCGGGGAGTGGTAAGTACACTTTGATCCGGAGATTTCCGAATGGGGGAACCCAGCTGACTTAATCGTCAGTTATTGCTTAGTGAATTCATAGCTAAGTAAAGGTAGACGCAGTGAACTGAAACATCTCATTAGCTGCAGGAGTAGAAAGAAAAATCGATTCCCTGAGTAGCGGCGAGCGAAACGGGAAAAGCCCAAACCAGAGAGCTTGCTCTTTGGGGTTGTAGGACAGAACATTTGAGTTACAAAAGTATTACGTAGTTGAATCAGCTGGGAAGCTGAGCCAGAGCGGGTGATAGCCCCGTAAGCGAAACGTAATACCCTCAGCTCTGTATCCTGAGTACGGCGGAACACGTGAAATTCCGTCGGAATCCGGGAGGACCATCTCCCAAGGCTAAATACTACCTAGTGACCGATAGTGAACCAGTACCGTGAGGGAAAGGTGAAAAGCACCCCGGAAGGGGAGTGAAATAGTTCCTGAAACCATGTGCCTACAATCAGTTGGAGCCCGTTAATGGGTGACAGCGTGCCTTTTGTAGAATGAACCGGCGAGTTACGATTGCATGCAAGGTTAAGACAGAAAAGTCGGAGCCGTAGCGAAAGCGAGTCTGAAATGGGCGTATGAAGTATGTTGTTGTAGACCCGAAACCAGGTGACCTACCCATGTCCAGGTTGAAGGTGCGGTAAAACGCACTGGAGGACCGAACCCGTGTCAGTTGAAAATGGCTGGGATGAGGTGTGGGTAGCGGTGAAATTCCAAACGAACTTGGAGATAGCTGGTTCTCTCCGAAATAGCTTTAGGGCTAGCCTCGGACTTAGAATCATGGAGGTAGAGCACTGTTTGGACTAGGGGCCCGTCATGGGTTACTGAATTCAGATAAACTCCGAATGCCATTGATTTATGTCCGGGAGTCAGACGGTGAGTGATAAGATCCATCGTCGAAAGGGGAACAGCCCAGACCGTCAGTTAAGGTCCCAAAATATATACTAAGTGGAAAAGGATGTGGAGTTGCTTAGACAACTAGGATGTTGGCTCAGAAGCAGCCACCATTTAAAGAGTGCGTAATAGCTCACTAGTCGAGTGATCCTGCGCCGAAAATGTACCGGGGCTAAGTATATTACCGAAACTACGGATGCAACCATTAGGTTGCGTGATAGGAGAGCGTTCTAAGGGCAATGAAGTCAGACCGTGAGGACTGGTGGAGCGCTTAGAAGTGAGAATGCCGGTATGAGTAGCGAAAGACAGGTGAGAATCCTGTCCACCGAATGACTAAGGTTTCCTGGGGAAGGCTCGTCCTCCCAGGGTTAGTCGGGACCTAAGTCGAGGCCGAGAGGCGTAGACGATGGATAACAGGTTGATATTCCTGTACCAGTTAAATGCGTTTGAACGATGGAGGGACGCAGGAGGCTAAGCAAACCAGACTGTTGGATATGTCTGGCCAAGCAACAAGTCTTGGAGAGAGTGAAATGCTTTTTCCTTTAAGGACAAGTTGTGATGGGGAGCGAAATTTTAGTAGCGAAGTTGCCGATGTCACACTGCCGAGAAAAGCTTCTAGTGAGTATTTAACTGCCCGTACCGCAAACCGACACAGGTAGTCGAGGAGAGAATCCTAAGGTGTGCGAGTGAACTCTCGTTAAGGAACTCGGCAAAATGACCCCGTAACTTCGGGAGAAGGGGTGCTGTACGAAAGTACAGCCGCAGTGAATAGGCCCAGGCGACTGTTTATCAAAAACACAGGTTTCTGCAAAATCGTAAGATGAAGTATAGGGGCTGACGCCTGCCCGGTGCTGGAAGGTTAAAAGGATGGGTTAGCTTCGGCGAAGCTCAGAATTGAAGCCCCAGTAAACGGCGGCCGTAACTATAACGGTCCTAAGGTAGCGAAATTCCTTGTCGGGTAAGTTCCGACCCGCACGAAAGGCGTAACGATCTGGGCACTGTCTCAACGAGAGACTCGGTGAAATTGAAGTACCTGTGAAGATGCAGGTTACCCGCGACAGGACGGAAAGACCCCATGGAGCTTTACTGTAGCTTGATATTGAGTGTTTGTACAGCTTGTACAGGATAGGTAGGAGCCGTAGATACCGGAACGCTAGTTTCGGTGGAGGCGTTGGTGGGATACTACCCTCGCTGTATGACCACTCTAACCCGCATCACTAATCGTGATGGGAGACAGTGTCAGGTGGGCAGTTTGACTGGGGCGGTCGCCTCCTAAAAAGTAACGGAGGCGCCCAAAGGTTCCCTCAGAATGGTTGGAAATCATTCGCAGAGTGTAAAGGCACAAGGGAGCTTGACTGCGAGACAGACAGGTCGAGCAGGGACGAAAGTCGGGCTTAGTGATCCGGTGGTTCCGTATGGAAGGGCCATCGCTCAACGGATAAAAGCTACCCTGGGGATAACAGGCTTATCTCCCCCAAGAGTCCACATCGACGGGGAGGTTTGGCACCTCGATGTCGGCTCATCGCATCCTGGGGCTGTAGTCGGTCCCAAGGGTTGGGCTGTTCGCCCATTAAAGCGGTACGCGAGCTGGGTTCAGAACGTCGTGAGACAGTTCGGTCCCTATCCGTCGCGGGCGCAGGAAATTTGAGAGGAGCTGTCCTTAGTACGAGAGGACCGGGATGGACATACCGCTGGTGTACCAGTTGTTCCGCCAGGAGCATCGCTGGGTAGCTACGTATGGATGAGATAAACGCTGAAAGCATCTAAGTGTGAAACTCGCCTCAAGATGAGATTTCCCATCTCCTTCGGGAGAGTAAGACCCCTCAAAGATGATGAGGTAGATAGGATGGAAGTGGAAGTGCAGTGATGCATGGAGCGGACCATTACTAATCGGTCGAGGACTTAACCACACAGTGGTGTCCGGTTTAAAAAATTCTTGATATTATTTAGTTTTGAGAGCGCAAGTTCTCCGTGTTAAACGTATTCATTGAAGTACACACACGACAGTGTGGTGATGATGGCTAGAAGGATACACCTGTTCTCATGCCGAACACAGAAGTTAAGCTTCTAAGCGCCGATAGTAGTTGGGGGATCGCTCCCTGCGAGGGTAGGACGTCGCCATGCATAATAAAAAGCACGAATCTTAATTGATTCGTGTTTTTTTGTCGTATATTTTTTAAATCTGTCTAATTGTTAATAGTATTAATTAAATTCAAAAATATAGGTTTATCTTATTGATAAATCAACATTTCTAGGTTAAACTGTAGAAAAATAGTTAATACCATTGGAGGAGTAGCTATGATAGAGAATAGGGGCACTAAGTCGCATTTCAAAATGTACAAAGCCAATAAAAGATGGGTTTTTGCAGGCATTTCAGTCGTCATGTTTAGTAGTGTCATGATGTATGGCTCTATCACAGCAAATGCTCAAGAAACAACGCCAGATACCGAACCCCCTGCGTTAACGCTCAATGAAACGCAGGATGACAGCATATCAACTCACGAAATCAGAATTTATACTTCAGCTCGAGACTGATATGAAGGAACCTCAGCTGCTGTTTATATGTATACTGAAAAAGCTGCAGCAAGCTATAATGACAGTCCAAGAACAATTAAATATCAAGAAGACTTGGCAGCCTATAATACCAAAGTTGATTCGGATGCACCTGGATATACGACCAATGATGTAGCTACA
Source organism: Paucilactobacillus nenjiangensis (assembly GCF_008632615.1). Taxonomy (NCBI): domain Bacteria; kingdom Bacillati; phylum Bacillota; class Bacilli; order Lactobacillales; family Lactobacillaceae; genus Paucilactobacillus; species Paucilactobacillus nenjiangensis. Next base: position 2,064,858 of record NZ_CP043939.1, on the reverse strand, counting down.
AAGAAGGAACTCGAATCAAACTATAATCGGTTAGCCTCCGACTATGCGGTCGTATCATCTTCAGCTACGAGTACAAATGAGATTATTGCAATTCAAAATACTAAGCATAATGATAGTTCTGTGAATGCCGCGTATGCCCGACAGTTAGCTGCATACAATAATTTACCCGATAAGGTCAAATCGGCTGGTGAATTGATTACTACCTACAATGAAAATACAGATCAACTTTCAGCAAATATTGTAACGAGTATTTCAGAAGATGCTAACAATCAAGCAATTGCAGCCATTCCAGATGATTTAAATACGTTGAAGACTGAAGTTGCAACAGTAATGGCAGCAAATACGGAAACGCCAGTCTATATTGACTCACAGAAAGATGAAAATGGAGTAGTTTACGCCGATTTATTTGGCGTGAAATACGTTGACCAAAATGGTGATGGAAAAACTTCAATGGACGAAGATATTTTGCCATCAATTGAAACACCGTCATCATTAGCTGAAGTTACAACGATGTTTTATTACTTAAAACGTATTGCAGATACCTCGATTGACTACACTGACCAGAATGGTTCTACGGTTAAAGCAATGTCAGCGACAGCGTATGATGCTTCACGCAGTTTGATGAACGGTGTCGCATTAGCTTTCCAAAATGCAGGTAAAGGATCCGAGAAAGAATTAATTTCAACGATTGAAACGAAGTTAAAAACCTCACTGGAAACTTCCTTGAAAGATATTTATAGCCAAGCAGGGATTACATGGGAACAAGACTACTTTAACTATACATTTGCAGAACAACTTAAATCTTTGGCAATAGATAATTATCAAGCACAGACTAATCAGTTTATTCAAACTGCTAAAAATTTGTTAACTACTTATCAGGCCGCGATGGCTGATTCCGTTTGGGCAAATAATTCAAATAATGCCTTGGTAGAAACATTAACTCAATTAATTACGGACACTAAAGCTAAAGTTGATGAGGGACTGAAACAATTTCAACTAGCTTCCGCTAGTGATGATTTTTTGAATTTGGTCTACAGTGGCAGTGCTGAATTGCCAAATTCGATTTCCGCCATTTGGGAAAGTATGAATGGCACAATTGACATGTTTGGTCAAAGCACATCCTATATGATGAATGCTGTGTTACCATCTCTTGATCCCAATCTAGTTAAACAAGATAACGGGACAGTCATTTTTTCAAATGATTTTGTTCAAGCACATCCATTAATTTTTGATGCGGCGACAGCGTTAGCGAATAGCATTACTCAACTAGCAAATCAATTCTTTAACGTCACAGAAGATCTACAAGCAACGATTCAACCAATGGTTAAAATCAGTGGTTATTTTGATGTTTCTGCACCAAGTGTGCCACAACAAGTGCCATCAGTTGAATTACCAACTGCGCCTCAACAGGTTGTTTTAAAAGATATTGCCACACAACCTCAGCCAAGACAAATCACGATTATTCCGGTCGATTTAAGTGGCAATCCATTGGAAAATATTTCTTCATACGAAATTACAGCCATTCCGGGTGTAGAAATTGAAACGCCTAATACGGTAAATCATTATGTACCTGTGAATGATAAATTCACCCCAACGACCGGCATCAATTACGTAGCCTATAAACCAATTAATAATACCGGGCATGAAGGTGATGGAATTCAAGTAAAAACACAGCTCGGTGAAGGTACATCAACAACAGCTGAAGATATTGTTATCGTACCAGTTGATATTAGTGGACAACCACTTTATGGTCACGGACCAATTACGATACAAGGAGTGCCAGGTTATCCGATTGCCACTCCGACGATTGAGAAATACACACCGCTCGTTGCAACTATTACACCAACATATGGCGTAAATGAAGTAACGTATGTACCAATCAATAATGCTGGTCATGAAGGTGATGGGATTCAAGTAAAAACACAGCTCGGTGAAGGAACTTCAACGACTGCTGAAGAAATTATTTTAGTACCAGTTGACATCAGTGGACAACCACTTTATGGTCATGGCCCAATTACGGTGCAAGGTGTGCCTGGTTACCCAGTTACTACCCCTGTCATTGATGGTTATACACCATTAGAAGCGACGATTACGCCAACATATGGTGAAAATAAAGTAACGTATATACCTGTGAATAATTCAAACGTCGGCGAAGGAATTCAAGTGAAAACGGGAGTGGCGGAACCAACCACACCGGAAGTACGAGTAATCACGATTATCCCGGTTGATTTGAGTGGTAATCCATTAGAATTTGCACCACAATTTACCATTGAGGCAATTCCTGGAGTGACCATCAACACACCTGTAGTTACAGGGTATACACCACAGAAAACAACCTTTACACCAACACCTGGAGTCAATAAAATCGTCTATATTCCGATTAATTATGCCGGTAACGAAGGCGATGGGATTCAAGTGAAAACGGCAGTTAGTGAGGGTGTTTATCATGAAGAAAAGACGGCTGATGCAAATGAAGTACCTGAAAAATCGCAATCAACGGTCATAGTTGAAGATGGGACGAGTGGTGAAACTACTTCTAATCAGGTAACTATTTCCACAAGTAAATAGCATCAACCAGAAGCTAGTGCTAATATCCAACGAGAAGTTTTACCACAAACTGATGAAACAATTCAAAATGAACTATCAGTCTTAGGTATGATGTTACTTGGATTTATGGGTATTTCAGTAGGAATTAGAAAAAAGAAACGTTAGCTTAAATTAATTATCATGCCGCATCAATATCAAGGGAGGGGTAACGATGAAACGATAAATGGTTAATGAAATGAATGGGCAAACACACTATAAGATGTATAAAGCCAATAAACACTGGATTTACGTGGGAATTACCTTAATGGTAATGACGGGAGCAGTTGCAATTACTAGTGGAAACGTGCGTGCAGATGTGAATGATCCAACTGCTGCAGCCCCGTTAGATGCGCCCGATGATTCGATTACGACTGCAGCAGTGAGCGCTTATCAATCAGATCGTGATGCTTATCAAAGTATGGCGTCAACTGCGAGTGCATCGGCCACCCAGGCAGCAGATGAATATAACAGTAGTAGTGCGACATCGGATTACGCGGCGGATTTAGCCAGTTACAATACCGCTTCAAATGCAGCAACTTATGATACAAAAGCTGAAGTATTGTCACAATACAATGATACGGCTTCAGAATATGCGGTACAGGTTTCGGCAGCTAATTCTGCTAATACAGTAATTGAGCAACAAAATAATTCTGCACAGGCATCATATGAATCAGTACAGACCAAATATGATGCTTTGCCAGCTAAAATAAAGACAGCAGGGGCCTTAATCACTGAATACAATAAAACAACGGATACAGTTTCAGCGGATATTGCGGCTAAAATTACTAAGGAATCAAATACTAATGCGGTTACGGCCAGCACGAGTAGTTTAAGTAATCTATTAAAATCAGTAAATAAAGCTAAGGGAGCTAACAGTGCCACTCCAATTACCGTGGCATCATCAACGGATGGTTCTGGAGCAGTGACTGCGACTTTATTTGGTGCAACATACACTGATCAAAATGGTGACGGTAAAATAACTTTTGAAGATGATATTATCCCTGAATTACAAACGCCGACGTCCTTGGCGGATGTGACAGTGATGTTTTATTATTTGAAACGAGTTGCTGATACTGCGCTTGATTCAACAGATGCCAATGGAACAGCGGTTAAAGCAGTTTCAGCAGGTGCGGCTGCCACTTCAATGGACTTAATGAATACTGCTTCTGGTGCATTTAAAACCTCTGGAAGTACTGCGGAAGCAGCATTAGTTAAAAGTATTCAAACTGAGTTAAAAACGGATTTGGAAAATAAATTAAAAGATATTTATAGTCAAGCCGGGATGACCTTTGATGAAGCAGCTTTTGATGCGACTTACGTGGAACAACTTAAACAAATTGCAATTGATAATTACAAAGAACAAACCGCGGCATTTTTACAGACCCTAAATGATTTATTGGTTAAATTTCAAGCCGCTACCACTGATACAGTATGGACGAGTAATAGTACCAATCCATTAGTCGGTGGACTTAAAACGGTAATTGCCAAAGCAACTCAGCAAGTTACAGACGGTCTAGCTGAAATTGAAGCTTTACCTGCGTCGGATGATTTTTTGGAAACGGTATACAGTGGTAATAATAAGATCACTAATTCGATTAATTCAATTTGGTCTACGATTAATAGTTCAATTGATAACTACGGTCGTAGTACTTCACCAATGATGAAAACGGTCCTTCCAGGATTAGATACAAATGGTGTCAAATCTGCAGCCGGAACATTCACATTTTCAAATGAATTCGTCGCGAGCCACCAAGTGATTTTTGATGCAGCCATTGGATTGGCAGATGCTATCACGAAATTAGCTGAAGAATTTTTTGGTGTGACCGATGATTTACAACAAACTATCCAACCGCTAGTTACAATTAGTGGTTCGTTTGATGTGTCCGCACCAACAGCTTACACCAACGTTGCAGCCGTGGCGCTACCAACTGCTCCTGCAAAACCAGTGATTCAGGGAGTTGATAAGGAACCAACTACGCCTCAAGCACGAACAATCACGATTATTCCGGTCGATTTAAGTGGAAATCCGTTGGAATATGCACCTTCATTTACCATCGATACAATACCAGGAGTAACGATTGATACGCCAACGGTAGCGGGGTACTCCCCACAAAATGCAAAACTCACGCCAACACCAGGCGAGAATAAAGTGGTTTACATTCCGGTTAATTATGCGGGCAATGAAGGCGATGGTATTCAGGTGAAAACGGCGGTTAGCGAGGGGGGTTACCACGAAGCTAAAACTGCAGATCCGATAATTGTTCCAGAAGAAAATAAAGTTGTTGAAACAGTCACTGATTTGGGAAATAACCAACCTAAACCTAATCAATCCATAGGTGAAACAACCAATAATTTAGGCAAATCTTTACCACAAACTGGCGAATCATCTCAAAGCGAGTTGGCAACAATTGGTTTAATGTTGCTTGGATTTATGGGCTTGGCCGCTGTTGGCAAGAAGAAACGATACTAATAATATGGGACCTTTTTGCTAGCGAATCATAAAATTATTGTTTTGCAGACCATTGACAGGTACCTTTAGATTCGCTAAAATGAATACAATTAAATAACTTTAATTTAGTCCAGTGAGGCTAAGAAGCAAACCGGCAGAAATGTTTAGGAACCTCTTAGTGAAAGCTGAGAGGTTTTTATTTTTACTCGGTACTTCAGAGTACTCAACCACATCAAAAAGGAGCGTGAGATTAGTGGCACACGAAGTTGTTGACGGTTCAAGCATGCAACGCGCATTGACTCGAATCACATATGAAATTATCGAACAGAACAAAGGTGTCGATGATCTTGTATTTGTAGGCATTAAAACTCGCGGTGTATACATTGCGAAACGTTTAGCAAAGCGTCTTAAACAACTTGAACAAATTGATATCCCTGTTGGAGAATTGGATATTACTTTGTATCGTGACGATCGTCATGTTGCTGATTATCACGAAGAACCAGAAGTTAAAGGTGTTGATATCAAAGTCGACATCAATGACAAACATGTTATCTTGGTTGATGATGTGCTCTTTACTGGTCGGACTGTTCGCGCAGCCCTTGATGCACTAATGGACGCTGGTCGTCCTAAGAAAATTTCATTGGCAGTTCTCGTTGATCGCGGTCATCGTGAATTACCAATTCGTCCTGATTTCGTTGGTAAGAATATTCCTACCGCACTAGATGAACAAGTTCATGTTGCTGTTGAGGAATTCGACAGTCATGAAGATATTACTATTGAGAAAATAAAATAATGTAACTGAACCTTTTAATTGTTTCCTGAGAGAGCAAAACGGTACAGTACAGTTTTTGTAGCACCTTGCTACGGAACTCTACTCACACAAGCGTTGAGCTAATCAGAAAATGATTAACTTGACGCTTTTTTTGAACAGAAAGGAAAATGACTTATGATGATGGCAGAAAGAATTCAACGCAATATGGTAACGGTAGATCACATGGAAGCCGACGATGCACTTGATTTGATTCATGAAGCACAAGCATATAAAGAGGGCAAAAAACCGGAACTCTTCCAAAAAGCCTATGCTGCTAATTTATTCTTTGAAGATTCTACCCGAACAAAAAGCAGTTTCCAAATGGCCGAAAATAAATTAGGTATGGAAATGATTAAATTCGATGCCTCAACTAGTTCGGTCAATAAAGGTGAAACACTTTATGACACGTTAAAAACATTAGAATCAATCGGTGTAAACGTTGCGGTCATCCGTCATCCAGAAACAGAATATTATCGCGATTTACTTAAACATGATGATTTAAAAATCAGTATTGTTAATGCTGGCGACGGTAGTGGTCAACATCCATCACAATGTTTATTGGATATGATGACGATTGCTGAAGATTTTAAGAGCTTTCATAATTTGAAAGCATTGATTGTTGGTGATATTAAACATTCAAGAGTTGCTCGTTCAAATGCACAAATGTTGCACAGCTTAGGCGCTCAAGTATACTTTGCTGGACCAAAAGAATGGTTCGACAAGGACTTTGAAAAGTATGGGACTTATGGCGACCTAGATACGCTTTTACCAGAAATGGATGTTGTTAACTTACTTCGGGTTCAAAATGAACGCTTGAATGCGACTGAGGGATTGAATTTTGACTGTGATGAATATCATCAACAGTTTGGTTTGACTAAAGAACGTGCTGCTAAAATGAAGAAAAAAGCTATTATCATTCATCCAGCCCCTGTTAACCGCGGTGTTGAAATTGACAGCTCTCTAGTTGAAGGTCCACAATCACGAATCTTTGAACAAATGAAAAATGGTGTTTTCGTCCGCATGGCAATCCTTAGCCGTGTTTTGAGATACCAAGAAGTAATGTAAAAGTAGTGTGCGAGACTAACCGGAGATACTGGAGTATAAGACGAGATAATCAATTACCGTAATTTAGTAATTGAATTATCTGGGCTTATACATGAGGTATCTGGTTAGGAGAGCATGATCAAAACAGTGTGCGAAGCACCACGGTCAGACAACGAGTATCTAACGATGATTGACAAAGATTCTGACAAGAATCAAGGAAATCAAAGTTAGGTGAGTTGTTTGTGGGGATGAGCACTATTAGGACAGTGTGCGACATCGAATGTTCAGCTCCCGAGGATTAACGAATTATCTGAGTTAATTGGGTTTAGATTAAAACAGATAATAAAGTTAAACGTAAGGAGCTATTCGATGAAGCACAATTACGTAGTCACAAGCCACCACAAAATTCACAAACAAAAAGGAGCAACCCCCATGTCATTACTGTTAAAAAATGGACGCGGATTAAATCATCACACATTGGTACCTTTGGAAGTCTTAATTACTGATGGCACAATCGTTAAAATGCAAGCGTCAATTGATTCAGATGAAGAGGAAGTTATCGATTTACAAGGTGCTTTCATTTCGCCAGGGCTAATTGATATGCACGTTCATTTACGTGAACCCGGCTATACAAATAAGGAAACAATTGTAACTGGGAGCCAGGCAGCAGCACATGGTGGGTATTCAACGATTGCCGCAATGGCAAATCTAAGTCCGACTTGTGATACCCCAGACAGGTTTCAAAAACAAGTTGAACGCAATCAACAAGGCGCTATAAAAATTGAACAGTATGCACCGGTGACTCAAGGACGGGCAGGACATGAAGTAGTCGATTTTAAGGCGTTGAATCAAGCAGGTGCACGTTTCTTCAGTGATGACGGCTCAGGTATTCAAGATGCAGCCGTGGTTTATGAAGGAATGCAAAAAATGGCCGAATTAGGCGTACCCATGTGTGACCACGCTCAAGATATGCAACTATCTTTTGGAGGGGTTATCAATGATGGAAATGCATCCCAACGATTGAACCTGCCAGGTTTACCAGATGTTAGTGAAACGGCACAAATTGCTCGTAATCTCGCGTTAGCCCAAGTAACGGGTGTACATTATCATGTGTGCCACGTTTCTACAAAGGAAAGTTGGTCCCCTGTCAATAAAATAGACAATTTAAATAGAGACTTTTTTGTCCTATGCCACGACTAAATTTTGAATTTGAGTTTGATACTCATCTTCAAGTTGCTTTGGTGATTTGAATCCACAGTGACTGTGAATTCTAACTGTGTTGTAAAACGTTTCAATGTACTGAAAAACTAGTCGTTTAGCTTCGGAGTATGAATGGATTTTAAACCGATTTATCCATTCACGCTTAATCAAGGCATGAAACGACTCAATGCAGGCATTATCCCAAGGATAAGCTTTCTTTGAATAGCTTAATGTCATGTTAGCCGTAGCTTGATTGTAAGCTTCAGACGTAAACTGACTACCACGATCACTGTGCATGATTAATGGCTTGCTAATATGGCGACTGTGCTTAGTCTTTTCAATAAGTGGGATGACATTCGATACCTCCAAGGTTTCAGATAAGTCCCAACCAATGATCCGTCTGGAGTACAAGTCCATAATACTGGTTAAATAAACGAATCCGTCATGAACTGGAATATAAGTGGTGTCAATGCACCAAACGGCGTTTGGTCGCAATGGATTGAACTGCTCGTCTAAAATATTTATTAGCTGTTTATCAAACTTAGAATTGCGAGTGGTAGTCGTCCAAGGGGTTAGGTAAACGGCGTGAATGCCAAGTTCACGCATATACTTACCAACAGTTCGTTCAGCGATCTTATATCCTTTTGAGCGAAGTTCTTGGGTGATTTTGCCGGCACCGTAAATACAAAGGCTTTTGAGCCAAATTGCTTTAATTTCACCTTGAATAAACTTCTTCCGAAGCTTTCGCGGTGATTGGTGATTATGACGCTTTTCTCGTTGATAGTAACCACTTCTTGAGATTCCAACATAATCACACATACCATTGATGGAAGGGTGGGATTCCAAAGCGTGCTGAACGTCCATTTCTTGGTATACCTTTTCGGTAGTTACTTGCTCAGAATCCCGATTGATTTTTTTAACACTTCGATCGCTCCTTCAGCGTCACGAAGTTGACGCTTTAGTCGTGCAATCTCCTTGTCCTTATCGCTGGCAAAATTACCAGAGCCACGGCCAAACTCCCCAGTCTCAGTAAACAGCTTAATCCATTTATGTAATGTACTAGCCCCAATACCTAGATTCTTACTTATTTCATTCATGGTCATGTGATCCTTGTTATCTAAGTAATACTGCACGGCCTGTTCCTTAAATTCCTTGTCATAACTGTGCTTCGTCATTATTTGATCCTCCAATTTACTTCCTTAATTATACTAAATCAGAGTCTCTATTTAACTTGTACACTTTTTATTCTAGGCCCAAGTGTCGATTTAGTACGGCACGCGAAGCAACAAGGGGTGAATGTGACTTGCGAAGTGACTCCCCATCACATTTTATTAGATGAAACCGATATTACCTTTGATAATTCACAAATGAAAATGAATCCACCATTGAGAGAGGTAGATGACCGCCAAGCCTGCATTAATGGCTTGATGGACGGCACTATCGATATCATCGCTACGGATCACGCGCCACATACTGACGAAGAAAAACAACACGGCTTCTTGAACTCACCAAATGGGATTGTCGGTTCTGAAACGGCCTTTGCCTTGCTTTACACCAAATTTGTAAAACCCAAAATTTGGACTTTGGAACAATTAGTTGAATGGATGAGTACGAACAATAAACTAATCTTTGATTTACCAAATGCTGGTGAGTTGAAAATTGGTTCAGTAGCAGACATTGCAGTGTTTGATTTAGAACATGAATTTGCCATTGATGATCAACAATTTTTGTCAAAGGGGCATAACTCACCATTTGTAGGTGACAAGGTCTATGGCAAAACGGTCTTAACACTGGTTGACGGGGAAGTCGCATATCGGAGGGCATAATGAAAAAAAGATATTTGGTCTTTGAAAATGGCGAAGTAATTGAAGGTGAGGCATTCGGTGCGGATGTGGCTCGCGCAGGTGAGTTGGTATTTAACACGGGGATGACCGGCTATCAAGAATCAATTACCGACCAATCCTACAATGGTGAAATTTTGATGTTTACCTATCCGCTGATTGGCAATTATGGCATTAACTTTGACGATGATGAATCAGTCGCGCCAACGACAGCCGGGGTGGTGGCCCATGAAGTGGCCCGTACTGCTAGTAACTGGCGCAATCAAATGAGTTTAGATGAATTTTTGAAACAGCATCATATTCCTGGTATCAAAGGGATTGACACCAGAGCCTTAACCAAGAAAATTAGAACACAGGGAGCTCCCAAAGCCGCTTTAGTAGATGAAGTCACTCAGGCACCAGCCTTGATTACATCACTCGAACAATCATCGAAACAGTTGGTTAAAGCTAGCAGCACACATAACGCTTATCCCAATCCCAATACCGGTAAACGAATTGTGGTGGTCGATTTCGGCCTGAAACATAGTATCTTACGCGAATTAGCTGAACGAAATTGTAATGTCACGGTGCTTCCGTCAGACGCCACAGCGCAACAAGTGTTGAACTGTAAACCAGATGGTGTGCTACTCAGTAACGGACCTGGTGATCCGAAAAATGTACCTGCTGCGTTGGACATGATTCGGACGATTCAACAAGAAGTACCGTTGTTTGGTATTTGCCTGGGACATCAATTATTTGCCTTAGCGAATGGTTGTGACACATTTAAAATGAAGTTTGGTCATCGTGGATTTAACCACCCAGTGAAAGAAATTGTTACTAACCGAATTGATTTTACTTCTCAAAATCATGGTTACGCGGTGGATGCACAATCAGTTGCCAAGACCGAATTATTTATTACCCATGAAGAAATTAACGATAATACCGTGGAAGGCTTACGCCATAAAAAATATCCAGCCTTCTCAGTGCAATTTCATCCAGATGCCGCACCTGGACCACACGATGCCAGCCATTTGTTCGATGATTTCTTGGAAATTATTGATAGTCAACAACGCCAAAAGGAGCTAGAACAAAATGTCTAAACGCGAAGATTTGAAAAAAATATTGGTCATCGGTTCTGGCCCTATCATTATCAGTCAGGCAGCTGAATTTGATTACTCCGGTTCGCAAGCTTGTCTTGCCTTAAAAGAAGAAGGTTATGAGGTAGTACTGATTAACTCAAATCCAGCCACTATCATGACGGATAAAGAAATTGCTGACCAAGTGTACATTGAACCATTAACCTTAGAATTTGTTTCACGCGTGATTCGGATCGAACAACCAGATGCCATCTTGCCAACGGTTGGTGGTCAAACAGGTCTTAACTTAGCCAAACAACTTGATGAACATGGTGTCTTGGACAAGTATGATGTTGAGTTATTAGGGACCAGTCTAACTTCCATCAAGCAAGCGGAAGACCGCGAACAATTTAAACAGTTGATGTTAGATTTGAACGAACCGGTACCACAATCTAAAACTGTCAACACACTGGATGAAGCCACAGAATTTGTCCAAACGATTGGTTTCCCAGCAATTATCCGGCCAGCCTATACTTTGGGTGGAACTGGTGGTGGGATTGCCAAAGATGAGGAAGAATTTGAAGAAATTACCGAAAATGGGCTTTCGCTTTCACCAATTAGCCAAGTTTTAATTGAACAAAGTATTGCTGGTTTCAAAGAAATTGAATTTGAAGTGATGCGTGATAGTGCTGATAATACCATGGTGGTTTGTTCGATGGAAAACTTTGATCCAGTGGGTATTCATACTGGCGATTCAATTGTTTATGCTCCGGTGCAAACTTTGTCAGACCGTGAATACCAAATGTTACGTGATGTCGCCTTAAAGCTGATTTCAGCATTAAAAATTGAAGGTGGCTGTAACGTACAATTGGCGTTAGATCCCAATAGTTTTGAATATTACATTATCGAAGTTAATCCACGTGTCAGTCGTTCATCAGCCTTGGCTTCTAAAGCCACGGGTTATCCCATTGCCAAATTAGCTGCTAAAATTGCGGTGGGCCTCACGTTAGACGAAATTCAAAATCCAGTCACCCAAACCACCTTTGCGATGTTTGAACCAATGCTCGATTACGTGGTCGCAAAGATTCCACGTTGGCCATTTGATAAGTTTAACCAAGCGGATCGAAGCTTGGGTACGCAAATGAAAGCCACCGGTGAAGTGATGGCAATCGGGCGCAACATCGAAGAAGCCACTCAAAAGGCTGTTCGCTCCCTCGAAATTGAAACACAAAATTTAACTTTGCCAGAAATGGCGACTAAATCCGATGATGAAATTGCCGATTTGTTAGTACAAGCACGTGATGACCGTCTCTTTGCGATTTACGAAGCAATAAAACGTCATTGGTCACTCGAAGAAATTAACGAACTTACCAAGATTGATATTTTCTTCTTGGATAAATTACTCCACATTTTTGAAATTGAAACGGCATTAAAACAAGCCCCCAATGATGCCGATTTACTAAAACTGGCGAAACAAAATGGCTTTTCAGACGAAATGTTAGGTGAATTTTGGCATGCGACTGAAGATGATATTCGGCAACAACGTGCCACAGCAGGGGTTCAACCAACTTACAAAATGGTTGATACTTGTGCCGGCGAATTTGAAGCTCACACGCCTTATTTCTACAGCACCTATGAATCTGAAAATGAAAGTCATGCTAACAGTGATAAAACCGTCTTGGTATTAGGATCGGGACCAATCAGAATTGGGCAAGGAATCGAATTTGATTATGCGACCGTTCACTGTGCCCAAACTTTAAAACAAGCTGGCTATCAAGCCATTATCATGAACAATAATCCTGAAACCGTCTCGACTGATTTTTCCATCTCAGATAAATTGTACTTTGAACCTTTGACGTTAGAAGATGTCCTCAATGTGGTCGATGTAGAAAAGCCACTTGGCGTGATTGTTCAGTTCGGTGGTCAAACGGCCATCAATTTAGCGGCCCCGCTCGAACAACATGGAGTTAAGATACTTGGGACTACAGTCACCGATGTGAATCGGGCAGAAGACCGAGATGAATTTAATCGAATTATTCAACAACTTCAAATTCCACAACCGGTTGGTCAAACCGCATTTACAAATGATGAAGCCAAACATAATGCCAATGAAATTGGTTATCCTGTTTTGGTTCGCCCGAGTTATGTCTTAGGTGGCCGGGCGATGCAAATCGTTCATAATGATGAACAGCTGCATACCTATATGACCACCGCTGTAGAAGTTTCACCGAACCATCCGGTTCTGATTGATAGCTATTTACCCGGTAAGGAATGTGAGGTTGACGCCATCTGTGATGGTGAGACCGTACTGATTCCAGGTATTATGGAACATATTGAAGGTGCTGGGGTCCATTCAGGTGATTCAATGGCAGTTTATCCAACACAAGCCTTCTCACAGTCAGTGATTGATCAAATTGAAAAATACACAATTGATTTGGCAATTGAATTAAAATGTATCGGTTTAATGAATGTACAATTCGTCGTTCACAATGAAAAGGTCTACGTTATCGAAGTAAATCCGCGCGCAAGTCGGACAGTACCGTTCTTAAGCAAGGTGACAAAAATTCCGATGACGCCACTCGCATCACAAGTCATTATGGGACAAAAGCTCGCTGATTTAGGCTATCAGACGGGAATTGCTGCATATTCGGGTCAAGTTCATGTGAAGGCACCGGTCTTCTCATTTAGTAAATTAAACGATGTTGATAGCTTATTAAGTCCAGAAATGAAATCGACTGGTGAAGTAATGGGTAGTGACGAAACTTTTGCCAAAGCTCTGGCCAAAGCGTTCTTAGGCAGTGGATTTGATGTGCCTAATGAAGGTCAAGTACTGATGACAATTGATGATCAGCAAAAGGACCATGCCACTAAAATTGCGGCGCGCTTAATTGAGCTTGGATTTAGAATTTCTGCCACCGATGGGACAGCAGACTACTTTGAACAGCATGGTATCAAGGTTTCACAACGAGTTGGCAAATTTGGCAGTGATGGTAAAAATGAATTATCTGAAGTGCTCGCAAGCAAAAAGATTGCCATGGTGATTAATACCGTGGATGATGGCAACAGCCATAAAGAAGATGGCGCCAAAATGCGAGCCTTAGCTATTAGTCATGAAATTTTGCTTTTAACGTCATTAGATACCCTCAATGCTTTAACCGGCATGTTAGAAGAACAAAGTTACGCATTGGAAGCATTGTAAAAAATAGGAGGAACCAGCATGACAACAAATCGATTGAACGTGCAATTACCAGGGTTAAATTTGAAGAATCCGGTGATTCCTGCCAGTGGTACTTTCTGGTATGGACAAGAATATTCAAAAAAATATGATTTGAACTTGTTGGGCTCGCTGGTGATTAAATCGACAACACCAGAAGCACGCGAAGGAAATCCTAAACCGCGAACAACCAACACCACGGCCGGTTGGATGAATGCCAATGGTCTTGAAAATGTCGGAGTTGATCGCGTGGTCTCGGAAAAGCTGCCTTGGTTAAATCAACAATTTCCAGAATTACCGGTAATTGCTAGTGCGGCAGGGTTTAGCGTGGAGGATTATGTTGAAGTGGTGCGTAAACTCAGTGCGTCCAAGCTGGTGAATGCGATTGAAATCAACGTTTCGTGTCCGAATGTTAAACATGGCGGGTTAGCGATGGGAACTGATCCAGAAACAGTAGAAGAAATCACCCGCGCATGTGCCGCCGTTAGCAGTGTTCCTCTTTATGTAAAATTAACACCAAATATTACGGATATTGTGCCGATTGCTTTAGCCGCAGAACGCGGTGGAGCCGCTGGTCTGACCATGATTAACACTTTGACGGGGATGAGCATTGATTTAAATACCCGCAAACCAGTTTTAGCAAACCAAACCGGTGGCTTATCTGGTCCAGCCTTGAAACCAATGGCATTGCGGATGATTCATCAAGTTCGAGCAGTCTCTCAAATTCCAATTATTGGAGTTGGCGGCATCGAAACAGCAGAAGATGTTCTTGAATTCATGATGGCTGGAGCCAACGCAGTTGAAGTCGGTTCGGCGAACTTCCACGATCCTTTGGCATGTCCCAAAATTATTGATCAATTACCAACCGTCATGGATTCATATCATGTCGACAAATTAACGGATTTAGCGGAGGTCAAATTTTGAAAAGATTTCAACCGATTGTCGCTTTAGATGTGCCCACCAAAAGATTGTCGCTTAAATTACTTGATCAATTTGAGGTGGAACCCAAACCGATTATTAAAATTGGCATGCAGTTATTCTATGAAGAAGGACCAGACATTATTTGGGAAACGCAACGCAGAGGTTTTGATATTTTTTTGGATTTGAAACTTCACGATATTCCGAACACGGTTGAAAAAGGGATGCAATCAATTGGTCATTTCGGTGTGCAATTTACGACCATTCATGCTGCAGGTGGATCAGAAATGATGGCAGCTGGGCTACGCGGCTTGCAAGCTGGGGCAGCCGAGGCAGAGGTTGAAGCACCTAAATTATTGGCCATTACGCAATTAACCTCGACGGATGAACATAGCATGCAGACCGAACAACATGTGAATTTATCGATTCAAGAGTCTGTCCAAAGCTACGCTAAATTGGCGCAACAAGCAGGCGTGGACGGGGTGGTTTGCTCAGCACAAGAATTAGCGGTCATTCGCCCGGTCGTTAGCGATGATTTCCTTTGCATTACTCCTGGAATTCGACCAGATTTAAATGTTGAAGATGACCAAAAGCGAACTGTTACACCGGCGCAAGCGCGACAATTAGGCAGCAATGGTATTGTGGTGGGTCGCCCTATCACACAAAGTGATCATCCACAGGATGCCTACCTTGAAATTACAAAAGAATTTTTGGAGGATTAGTATGTCGGACTCAATTGCACAACAAGTTGCACATGATTTACTAGAAATTGGTGCTGTTTCATTAAAACCCACCGAACCATTTACCTGGGCCAGTGGAATTAAAAGCCCAATTTACACGGATAATCGAATGACAATCTCATATCCAACGGTTCGTAGAAATATTTATACCGGCATTAGTGCAATTATTCGGGAACATTTTCCAGACGTCGAAGTGATTGCTGGAACGGCCACGGCCGGAATTCCACATGCTGCATGGGTGGCACAAATGCTTGATGTACCAATGATTTATGTTCGTTCAAAACCAAAGGACCATGGACAAGGTCGTCAAATTGAGGGTGTCTTGAAGCCTGGGCAAAAAGTTGTCCTAATCGATGATTTAATTTCAACTGGTGGCAGTGTTTTGAAAGCTGTTGACGCGGTGAAAAACGAAGGCGCCGAGGTACTAGGTGTCGCGGCTGTCTTTACTTACCAATTGAATGCGGCGGATGAAAACTTTAGTGCACGGGGATTAGATTACTTCGCGGTAACTGATTACAGTACTTTAATCGACACGGCCAAAGCTGAAGATTTAATTACTGAATCCGACATTGAATCGTTAAAAAAATGGCGAGAAAATCCAAATCAATGGAACATCTAAAAAAAGTTGTGAGCAAAATTTTTGCTCACAACTTTTTTGTTAAATACTACCACCGTGCACTTCGGTTGCTTCGGTCGCAATGATAAAGGCGCCTGGATCATGTTTATGAACCTTATTGACTAGATGACGGAAGTCGCGTTGCTCTACCACGACCATCAACATTTCACGCGTTTCATTACTGTAACCACCAATGACTTGCTGGACAGTTAGGCCAAAGTCATTGTTAGCTAAGATGGCTTGCTTGATTTCAGGTAATTGTTGATTACTCATAATATAGACAGCCTTTTTGCGGTCAAAGCCGGTTTCGATAAAGTTCATGGCAAGACTGGTAATCCCAACAGAAAAAATGGCTAATGCAAAGGCATCAAAGCCAGTGACCGGGATATTGAAAAGACAGACCACGAAATCTACGATTAATAGTCCGATTGAAGGTCTTAATTTAAAATATTTGGCAAAAACCATTGGTGGGACGGTGGTACCGCCACTAGATGCATCAATCCGGTAATTTAAAGCAAAACCGGTTGCAATCACTATGCTCCCAATGATAATCGCTAATAAACGATCTTGAATTAACATCATTTGAGGGGTAATGGACAGTAAGACTGGTAAAGCTAAACTACCGAATAAAATTCGGCGAGTGGTGCCACCGCTTAAAAAGGAAAATGCGAGCCCAAGCATGGCGATATTGATTACTAGGGTTGTAATCCAAAGTGGAACGTTAAAGGCCTCTTGGACCAAAATAGCCATCCCAGTTGCGCCACCAGCCGCCACCTCGTGTGGAGCAAAAAACATATTAATGGCAATTGCGATAATTTCTAAGGCAACGATCATTAGGAATCCGCGAAAAATTGGTTTGTGGATTGGTAATCTCATTGTCATCCTCCATAATTTTATTGTTATAATAATTATACTTTAAATGCTGATATTTTTCCTTTCAAATACATAAAAAAAGTTGATATTAATAAATTATTAAGAAATGAGAGTCAATTTATACAACAAAATATACATAAAAAGTTCAAATTAACACTTCGATGGAAAATTGATTAGTAAATTCTTTCGATTTAAAATGGTCTAAATAAGAATCGTTCTAATTTAATCAGATGAACAATAAAAAAATATTTGAATCAATTTTACCGTTATTTTGGTTAAAATTTAGTCGGTTAAATCATTGATATGACTAATTATCAGAATGTTTATTATATGCTAACGTAATATTCTAATATTATATAAATATATATTTTCTCCTTTCATATACCATATATTGTGGTATTATCATTTTTGTAACACAATATGTAGTTAAAGGGACGATGTAATGAGTAAAGATATTAATATTTTATACATTAGCTTAAGTGGCAATACAAAATATTTTATTGGGAAGTTAACTAAGTATTTTGCCGAGCATGAGATTACGGTCAATGCAATTAATGTGAAAGAAAATCCAGAACCGACGAAACTAACAGCACCATTTGTGACCTTTTTACCGGCGTTTTTAGAAGGCGGTAATGGTGTTAATAATGGCGATCGCGAGATTTTGACTGGCCGCTTAGGTCAATACTTAGATTATCAGGATAATTTTGCGCACTGCTACGGCATTGTCGGTAGTGGCAATCGTAATTTCAATAAGCAATTTGCGTTAACGGCGCACCAATATGCTGAACGCTACGATTTCCCGTTTATTGCTGATTTTGAGTTGCGTGGTAGTGAAAGTGACCCAGAGCGAATTGCACGCGAAATCATCTATGCTCGGGCACAATTTGAAAATCAACCAGTGGGGGAATAAACAATGATGGATCTTAGCGCACCACAAACAGAAAAGACTTATTTTTATTTAAACAATCTAGTAAACATTCCAGTGGATGGTGAAATTCCACTGTATTATGATCAAGAGGCGTTGAAGGCTTATTTCAAAGAAGAAGTTATTCCACGAACAATGAGTTTTGACTCATTGCCTGACAAATTAACATATTTGGTTGAGAACAACTATTTGGATGCGGAGGTGCTGAATCAGTATTCTGAAGAATTCGTTCAAGAATTATTCGACAAGTTAAATGCCAATCAATTTCACTTTAAAAGCTTTTTAGGGGCGTACAAATTTTATAGTCAATACGCGATGAAAACTAACGATGGCCAACAATTTTTAGAAAGCTTTGTTGATCGAGTGGCAATGAATGCATTGTATTTAGCTCAGGGGGATGAAAAGTTAGCGCAAGAAGTCGCTGACGAATTAATTTCACAACGTTACCAGCCAGCGACTCCCACTTTTTTGAACGCTGGGAAAAAACGTCGTGGAGAAATGGTTTCTTGTTTCTTAATTGATATCGCTGACTCGATGTTGTCAATTGGTCGGGGCGTTAATTCAGCCCTGCAGCTGTCACGAATTGGTGGTGGCGTGGGTGTGAACTTATCTAATCTGCGAGCAGCTGGTGATCCAATTAAACAAATTGAAAATGCCTCGTCAGGGGTGGTACCAGTGATGAAATTGTTAGAGGATTCGTTTAGTTATAGTAATCAATTAGGGCAACGAAATGGTGCGGGCGTGGTTTATTTAAACGTCTTTCATCCTGATATCTTACAATTCTTGGATACAAAAAAAGAAAATGCCGATGAAAAGATTCGGGTTAAAACATTGTCATTAGGACTTGTGGTGCCGGATAAATATTATGAATTATTGAAAACTAATCAACCAATGTACTTGTTTAGTCCTTATGATGTGGAACGCGAATACCAGCAACCATTTTCATATCTTGATATCACGGCTAAATATGATGAATTAGTCGCTAATCCACGCATCAAAAAGACTGAGATTAATGCACGGAAGTTAGAATTAAAAATTTCGCAATTACAACAAGAATCGGGTTATCCATATATTCTAAATATTGATACCGCTAATCAAACTAATCCAGTTGCTGGCCGGATTATCATGAGTAATTTATGTAGTGAAATCTTGCAACCACAAGAACCTTCAGCTTTGAATGATGATTTAGGTTATCAAAATATTGGTACCGATATTTCATGTAACTTAGGATCAACCAACATCATGAATATGATTGAATCTCCAGATTTTGGCCATTCCGTTGAAGTAGCAGTTCGGGCATTAACCATGGTGACCGACACTACCAGTATTGATGAGGTACCAACTGTGAAAAAAGGCAATGATCGTTATCATACAATCGGGTTAGGAGCGATGGGATTACATACCGCCTTAGCTCGCCATCAAATTGAGTATGGGTCAGCCGAAGCCTTAGAATTTACCGAAGCTTACTTTATTGCGCTGAATTATTATTCTTTAAAAACCAGTAACGCAATTGCCAAAGAACGCCAAGAAAGCTTCGCACAGTTTACCGAATCAACGTACGCTGATGGCAGTTATTTTGACCAATATGTTCAAGCTGAATTTGCGATTAATAGCCCCAAGGTGGCCGAAATTTTTGCGTCAATTGAATTACCCTCGGTGGCGGATTGGCAAGTCCTGCGTCAAGCCGTGATGAACGATGGTTTGTATCATCGTAATCGATTAGCCATTGCTCCAAACGGTTCAATTTCATATGTTAATGAAACGAGCGCTTCCTTACATCCAATTACGCAATTAGTGGAACAACGCCAAGAAAATAAAGTTGGTTCGATTTTTTATCCAGCACCTTATTTGTCAAACGACACTATGCCTTATTACCATACGGCGTATGACATTGATCAACGCAAAATTATCGATACGTATGCGGTGGCACAAAAGCATATTGATCAGGGGATGAGTTTGACGTTATTCATGCGGTCGGTCTTGAAACCAGATTTATATGAATGGAAAGACAATGCCAATTTGAAGATGACCACGCGTGATTTAAATCGACTTAGAAATTATGCCTGGACTAAGGGCATCAAGTCATTGTATTACATTCGGACTTTTACAGAAGATGACGAAATTAAGACAGCCAACGAATGTGAAGCCTGCATGATTTAAGGAGAAAAAGATGGATTATTTATATTACAAAGCAATCAACTGGGATCAAATCGAAGATAATTTTGATAAATATACGTGGGAACAATTAACTAGTAATTTTTGGCTAGATATTCGAGTACCAATCGCTAATGACATTACGGCCTGGCAAGCTTTACCAGCAAACGAACAAAAAGCAATTGCCAACATGCTAGCTAGTAGTTCATTGATTAATGTATTTCAATCTGAAGTGGGCACACCGAGTCTCAGACATGATACCCGAACTCAACAAGAAGAATCAGTTTTGAATACTATTACATTTATGAAATCAGTTCATGCTAAAAGTTGTACAACTATTTTCCGTGAACTCTTAACTGGTGACCAATCTAGTGCTGCTTTTAAGTGGGCTGACAATCAAGATGATTTGGCGTTGGCAATTAGTCAATTAACTGATGTTTGCCAAACGGGGACTGATTTGCAGAAAAAAGCGATGTTTATTTTGGCCGAAACAGCCTTAGTCTTTGGCAAGTACAATGATGTCTTACAAAATTCACAGTTAATCAACGTTAACCAAATGATTGAAAATATTATGCGCGGTAACGCCATCTTTACGGCGTATTTGAGCTATAAATTTCAGCTGGGATTCAGTGATTTAACTGACAATGATCAAACCGAATTAATTGATTGGATCAATCAGCGAGTTCAAGAATTTGTCGCCGCTGAGGTGGAATTGCTTGAAGCCAATGCAATTGATGCAGCTGCTGCCAAAAATGCGTGTTATTTTGGTGCCAATCATGCCTTAAGCTCACTCGGACTATCAACAATCTTTGAAGTGCATCCTTCGTTAGTGATTGATGAAATTAATGAACGAATGATTAATCAACAACAGTTCTTACAGCAAGTTAATGCAGCCAATCCAGAAGCTGACACTGAGGTCATGGCAGACGATGATTATGATTTTTAAGGAGAGACAAAATTAATGAAGTATACAACGATTAATTGGGATGTAAACGAAGACGAATTTGATGAATATGTTTGGGATAAAGCGACAGCGCAATACTGGCTGGATACCCGTGTGCCGGTTTCAAATGATTTACGTGACTGGCGGACATTGACTCAAACTGAAAAAGACGTTATCAACAAGGTTGTCGGCGGGTTAGCGTTGCTGGATACGTTACAGTCTGAAGAAGGCGTTGATGTGATGCGCCCAGATGTCCGAACGCGAAAAGAAGCAGCCGTCATTAACGATTTTTTGATGATGGAAGCTATCCATGCGAAGAGCTATGGCACAATTTTGACTTCATTGAATAATCAAGAGACGGTAGACGCGACCTTTGATTGGATGAATAACAATCCACGCATGCAGTACAAAGCGAAACGCATAAATGAAGTTTACCAAACTGGGGATGGTCTCCAAAAGAAAGTTGCCAGTGTCTTTTTGGAAGGAATTCTCTACTATACTAATTTTTTCACACCATTGTGGTATCGAGGTAATAACAAATTAGCCAACTTATCTGAGATTATCAAATTAGTGATTCGTGATGAATCGGTTCACGGCACCTATTTAGGCTATAAATTTTCGCTAGGCTTTAGAGAACTTCCTGAAGCAGAACAAGTGAGTTTTAAAAAGTGGATGGATCAATTGTTAGACGACTTACTAGAAAATGAGTTTGCCTTTACTGATGAAGTCTATTCACCAATCGGTTTAGCGGAAGACGTAAAACAGTTTGTTCGCTACAATGCTAATAAGTCGTTACAAAATATGGGCTTCGAATCAATTTTTCCTAACGCAGAAATTGAAGATATTAATCCGATCGTTATGAACGGTATTTCAACTGAAACTGCTAATCATGACTTCTTCTCCCAAGTTGGTGCTGGTTACTTAATGGGTAATGCAGAGTCTATGGGGAATGAGGATTATGAGTATTAGAGCAAAAGAGTGCTGACAGGCTTCGGGAATCAACGAGTACTAACAAAAAATACTAAATGGCTCGGGTTGTGAGTCAGATAGTATTTTAAGTTAGACGGAATTGATTGAAGCATGGAGCACGTTTCAAAAAATAGAGTGTATGAGACTTTTAAAACTTAGTTTGCTAAAACGTGCTTTCCAAAGCAACTTCGTCACCTAACTTAAATAACGCGAACCAATTCAAAATACGAATTGATTCACGTTATTTTTCGTTATTGCTCCGAAGCTGGACGCTTTGGTCAGCACTCTAGTCTTTCCAGTACTTCGCCTTCACCAACAACGCCTTCGAACGTTCATCTGCTGGTTCATAGCCGGTATAAAATTTGTGACGGAAATACATAAGATTGTAGTAGAGTGAGAAAATAATTGATGGAATGGCATTTAAAATTAAAGCTAAGTTTGATGCCGTATCGGTGCTAACGACTTCAACTCCAAGCATAGATAGTAATAATCCATAGGCCAGGTCAATGACTAACATCAAAGCAAAATTATACCAATCACCACGAAAAATTGAAGGTAAAGGACCAAAGAAAAAGGTCGTCCAAGAAACCCCAACTTTAGCGATGCGAACTTGACGATTCTCTTTGTTCACAATTCGAGCGTAATTTGGTGGGATAGGTAGCCCTGCAAATGGATCATTATTGTCTTGGTCTGGGTCGTTTTGATTGTTAAATGGATCTTGCATTATACGATGTTCCTCCTGTTAACTATTGATATATCATAACATAACGCTGATTTATTGAACATTGATATTAACATTCGAAAAGTTATAAACATTTCATCAAAATATGGTCACAAAGTTAATATATGGTATTATCTATACAATGAATGAAACAGGGGAGGAGACACAATGTATTATTTTCTTGATGACAATATGCAAGATCATAAATCTGGCATTGAACACGCGGAGATAAAGCGATTGAATCTCTTCAATACTTACAACGTACCAGCCAAAATTATGACAATTCAGTACAATAATGAGCTGCATAAAGTGACGCGAGCCGCTGGAATTGACGATTCACAATTAGTGAGTCTGTATGACTATTTTCAAGAGGCATTTAATATTGAAGATAAGCCCAAGATGATACAAGATATCCAAATTGATTCATCTTGGCGGCGGGCAGCTGATGGCGCTAGTTACAATTATTATGATGGTGATCAACGGATGATGTATATTCGTCGCCGTAGCGAAAACGATAAGCGGGTGATGAATCTCCAATATTTCGACCATTTTGGTAAATTATTGAACGTCAAATGGTTTGATGTGCGCGGCTTTATCTCGGTAGAACAGGTTTATGGATGGGATGGAAAAATTTCCGTTGAAAACTATCTTAAGCCGGATGGCACGATTGCAATTCAAAAATCCCGCATGCACGACCGACAAGGTAAAGATATTGAACACTTTATCTTAAATTATCACCAACAGAAGTATTCGTTTGCTAATTTTACCGAATTGGCCAGCTTCTTTTATGATCAAGTGGTGGTTGATGACCAATTAAACGAAGGCACTGAGCCTAAGTTCATTGTGGATCGTTCGTACGAATTAGCTTGGCCCGTGTTCCATATGAAAAATCGGGTGTACCGTGCGATGCAATTGCACAATAATCATGTCAATGATTCTAAGGACATGCTGCATGCCGAATATAACTACAACTATGCATACGGATTAAATCATTTAACAAACTGGGACGGCTTAATCGGCCTCACACATCAGCAGAAAATCGATTTGGATGCACGATTTGGGGATGAAGGAGTTAAAATTTATCAAATCCCAGGTCCCATTGTGCCAGAAGCTACTTTAAATGCTAAACGAGTTGAGTTTGCCAAACGAACACCGCTAAAAGTGGTTATGGTGGCGCGAATCTCTTCTGAAAAACAACAAGATCAATTAGCCCACGCTTGGAAACAAGTCATTGCCGTAGTCCCAGAGGCTTCACTAGATTTTTGGGGTTATGAAAATGAAGATTTCGGTAAAAAAGTCAAAGCCATTATTAAAGAAGAACAATTAGAAAAATCAATTACGTTTAAAGGTTATACTTCGGACGTTGCCAGCGTGTATGACGATGCACAATTGCTGATTTTGCCTAGTCGTGCCGAAGGACTACCATTGTCATTAGTTGAAGCACAATCGCACGGTTTACCCATCATTTCTAATGATATTAAATATGGTCCGGCCGATGTTGTGATTGATGGTCAAGATGGTATTTTAACGACCAATGGAGATATCGACGGGCTAGCCAAAGCCATTATTTCATTACTGACTGATCAAAAGAAATTAGCGAAGTTCAGTGAAAATGCGTATGAAGATAGCAAACGTTATTCAGAAGCTGCGGTGATGGATAAGTGGAATGTGCTGATTAAAGATGCGGAACAATTTGGAAAGGAGGCTCACTAATGTTTTTCTTTGTGAATGAATATATTCTGGGCCAAAATTCAAGTGTTGAGCACGCCGAATTTAAACGAATTAAATTATTTGATCAACACAATGAACCTGCAAAAATTGTGACTCGTAACCACGACAACCAACTTCACCGAACAGTTAAAAAGTTTAACTTAACTGATGAACAAATTATTAATATGTTTGATTTCTTTGGCGATACAGTCGATTATCAAGGTCGGGAATTAAAAGCGCGTGATTTAGATATTCCGATTGATTATCAGGTGAGCACGGGAAACAACTCGCGGACGATTAAAGATGGTGGGCGCTTGATTGGCGAAATGCATTTTGCCAGTGGAACAGTGGGCCAAATTGCCCGCATCGATTATGTCGATGGTGCCGGTAATTTAACTAATCGTGAACAGTATGATATTCGAGGCTTTAAGTCAGTCGATGAATTTTTTGATAACGAAGGTCACTTATTTTATCAAATTTACTATCGTCCGGATGGTACTCGTTATATGGAACGCCATTATATTAAATCTACCGCTAATACACCAATTAACTCATTGAATCGCCTAATTGATTATCGTGGGAAGGACCGTTTCTTTAATACAATTGATGATTTATTCGCCTTTTTCTTAAATGAATTAAACATGGCCAATGATGAAAATAATGTGTTTATTGCTGATCGACCAGCGATGGCCAATCAACCAGTTATGCAGATTACTTCCAAAGCTAAAAAATATCTGTGGATTCCGATGGATCATGTTCGGGATGGTCAAGATGAAGTGATCGGAGCATATGATGGTTCCTATGCCGTGCCATTTACCCCAGAAGGATTGAAAAAGCTTACGGGTGTGATTGTCATGACCAATGCACAACGAGAAAATTTGCAAACTCGGTTACCGAAGTTTAAAAATAAGATTTACACAATTAGCGGTGCAATTGCCGAGGAGCACCAGCCGGTGAAATTAACTGCACGCCAGCATGGTAGTTTGTTGTATGTCGGCCGATTGGGTAACGATAAGCAAATTGATCAATTACTTCAAGCCTACAAGTTGATCCATGAAGCGGTACCGGAGACGAATATTGATGTGTATGGCTATGGTAGCAAACCGGATATGGAAAAATTTGAACAGCAGGTGATTGATTTAAAAATTGACGATGATTCGGTTAATTTTAAAGGATATCAACCTAATGTCGAGAATGTTTATGATTCAGCTCAATTAATGCTTGATTTGGGTAAACGTGATGGCCAACCACTGGCGATGATGGAAGGGCTAAGTCACGGCGTCCCTGTCGTCAGCTATGCGTATAATTATGGGCCTGCAGAAATGATTGATGATGGTCAAAACGGCCGCTTAATCGAAGCCAATAATATTTCTGCAATCGCCCAAGCTGCCATTGGAATTTTACAAGATGATACTCAGTGGCAAAAAATGAGTGATGCTGCATATGCTAACAGCACTGCCTTTTCTCCTGAGAATGTTTGGAAACAGTGGGAACAAATTAGAGCGTGAAAAAAAGAGCGTGAAACCTGTCGGGTAGAACATGAGAGTGCGATTCGCCACGTTAGGCTTCGAGCATTAACAAAATATGGATAAGGCAGCTGGTTTAGGCTGCTGAATCTATATGAGTTAAGTGAGAAGTCTGTGGCGAAGTAGCACGTTTCAAAAATTCGCCACGTTTAAAAAACCACACAAAAACGATTTTCAATGTTGAATTGAAAATCGTTTTTAGTTTGCTCAAATTTATAACTAACGATCCATAAAAGTACTGTTGGCGAGGTAACCCTTGCCGGCCGTTAAATCGTATTGAACGAGTTTATAATCGTGGAGTAGAACTTTTTGCTTCTTAGATAATTTAGAGACAGCCTGTTCATGTTGACTGACCATAATAGAACTACCATTGGCCGTGTTGTTGCCAGCGCCATCAAATGGATTCAAAGCTAACGCTGGTAATTTTTCATAGACACGAGTCATGAGAGCATAATATGGTGAAACTTTAACCCCCATTTGCTTTAATAACATCGCCGCAAAGTTATTGGGTGAGACTACGCAATGCTTAGCTAACTTAACATTATGAGCAGGACTGTACTTATTGCCGTAGATTAAATAATCCGTGGAATGAAGTTGAATTCCGTATTGTTGCATGCTATCGCCGTTATAAATTCCGGGCAAATGATCACCGTACCAGACAACCGTTACTGGCTTATGCACCTTATTGAGTTTTTCGTTAAACCCTTTTAAGGCAGTATCGGTATAATGCAATCCTTGAATATAATTTTCTATATTCTTTTTATGTTCAGCATCGGCAAACGCCGTTCCTGAAACGGGGTAATCCGTGCTTTGATAGTAATTATCAAATGGCATGTGATTTTGCATGGTGACCAAATTAATGAATTGACCACCGGTATGCCCGGTAATTTGTTGGAGAGCTTGAGAATAAGCTGATTCATCCGAAATATAGGGACTATTTTGAATTTTGGCCGTGTAACTTAGCTTATCACCACCCTGGAGGTGATAGAACTTGTTAAAACCAAGCTTTTGGTAAACTTGTTTGCGGTTATATAAGTTAGCGGTAAATGGATGGATAGCCACGCGATAACTAAATAAATCGGAAGCAGCAAAAGTCTGTTTTTGATAAGGCACTAATTGGGAATAAGGTGTTGGCAAGGTTGGTGAAAAATTAGTCATCGACAAACTGGTCAGAGCCTGATATTCCATATTAGCCGTTCCGCCACCGTAACCAGAACTAATCATTTTACCCGAGGTGGTGGTTTTCTCGAGTGAATGAATGTAAGGAATTGGATCTCCTTGGACTTGTAAATTAGGTACGTCAGTTGGATCCGCAAAGCTTTCACTCAGTACGAAGACAACAGTTTGATGATCCATGTTTTGATAATGACGGTGCTGATTGATTTGCTTAGCTTGCGCATGATATTTCTTTTGTAAATTGCGCATCGTCTTCTCAGAATAACCGGCTGGTTTATCCATAACGGTGACATCAATGTTATTGGCAAATTGTAATAAGGTTCCATTGAGCTTAGCTGCCCGTAATTGCGAATAAAAATATGGTTTGTCCTTGGCATAACTTAAACTCTTGGCAGCGATTGAACCAGGATGATTTGAAACTCGGAAAGATGATAATAAAATGACCGACAACAAAATCATGACGATTCGCTTGGGTAATTGCCACCGTTTGGTTGAATCAAAATGCTGAAGTAATCCAGCTGCTAAGCAAGCTAGCAATATCACGATAATTACGCCAACAATTGCTAGCGGTGAAACTAATTTTAATAAATCGTTGATTGATCCTAATGATGATACCATTGAAGCGTCAACCGGTAAGACTGGTTCACTACGGCTAGAAATTTTAATCAAATTAATTACAAGCCAGACGGCATAGCTAGTTAAGGTCGCAACAGACGCAAACCAATAACGATTGAAGATGGCCATGAGGATGGCAAAGAAGGCGTAAATCATGACAACGTTAATAAAGATTACCATTTCTCGATTTAAAATCATCCACTGCAACATATCTAGTTTCCAATTCCACAGGTGCCAAATTGAAATTACGGTAATTAACCACGCCGTCCCAATGAACGACCACGTCCGCCAAGCTTGGATAGTGAAGCGTTTTAAAACAGGTAATGGATCAATCTGCTGCAGATTCAGTTTATTGGCCAGTGATAAGGTTAAATGAATAACTAGCCGAATGACAAGGGTTAGCACAATCGCTAAAACAACAAGTAAACCTAGCGTTGCGAATAATGGCCAATGGTGGGCTTTATTGATTAGCAGAGTCAAGTTAGTCGCCAATACTTGTGGGTACATTAACCATAGGTAGCTTGTACCTAATAAGATTGTGTCTTGAGGTTTTAATTGAGTAGCAGTCAACCAAAAACGCTGCACAATAATCAGGATGCCCACACAAGCCACAATCATTAGTGGTTGATTTAAACTGATTCCATCTAAATAATGTAAAGTCGTAGTCATCCCATGATGGGGATCATAGTTAACCACATTGGTGTTCAACCATGATACAAAGATAGCTAGGATGGTGGCCAACACCGTGGCTGGGATTAATAAGCGTGAACGGAGCTGTTTAATAAGTGGGTCGGTTTGGATCCAAATCCCAATGATAAATAATGCAATATATGCAACAATTGTCTGACCACCTGTAATGCCAAGCCATTTAGTCCCTAAAACCAAACTAGACACCAGATAAATTCCGGCTAACCCACCAACAACTTTTCGCAGTGAAGGTAGCGAAATAGCTTGTAATCGAAATTTGATGATGGGCCCCACTGCTAGTAACACTAAGTAGCACAGTAAGCTAGGCCCAATGCGAGTAATCAGATATAAACTACCAGTGATTACTGTGGGTGACGGGGTCACTAGCTTAACGCCCATCATGAGGAGCCAAAATACACTGAGGATGATGATTTGTACTTTGTTGCTGGATTTGACTGTGCTAGCTTTCATCCCAATGATTAATGGAATCGCGAGGCTGGCCATAACAGCCACATTTTTTAAGCACCAAATTAACCAGAAGTTGACGCTCGTCAAATAATGTTGTTGAGCAAATGTCCCAAATACAACTATTAGAGCACCGAAGATGATTAAATAATTAATGACTCCGGCCAATTTAATTTGGGGATGGAGATTGCGTTTCAAAGTATCACTCTTTTCAAATTTTTAATAGATTACGAATCTTGCATGAGTAACATTATAGCTATTCCTCCAAGGATTGTAAGATACAAAACAGTACATTTGTCTCTTTTTAAGATAAGCTAAATTTAATGTTGAAAATATTGTTCTTTTAATGAAAAGTAATTGATAAATTACTTGGCTTTCTTATTTTTGGCTTTTGAGTATAACAAAGCTGTAATGGCTGGCAAAATTGTTAGCGCCGAAATTAATGAGTAGAGCGTGTCTAGGACAGTAATTAGTCCAAATGAGCTAATTACGGGGAAGTTGACGAAGATTAGCGCTGCGAACCCACCAACAACGGTTAGACCAGAGGCAGTGATTGCTTGGCCAACGTTACTAACGGCTGAAACCATCGAATCTTGGACCGGTTTCCCGAGTCGCTGTTCTTCGTGGAATCGTTCCAAAATCAGAATGGTAAATCCTATTCAAATTCTTAAGACTAAGGAACTTAAGGCAATTGTCAGGGGATTGTAAGATTCACCGAGCAAATGCAAGGTCAATGGAGATAGACCAAGCCCAATCGCAATTGGGAACAGTGGCAAAATTGCCAATCTAATCTTATGGTAGAGCAATAACAAGACAACGGCGATGATGGCTAATCCGAGGACAATAATCAGGCCATGGTTGGCAGTCATATTAGAAACTCCGGTAATCATCATATTTTGTGTCCCCGCAGATGAAATATTTAAGTGCGTATCATCATGCTTGAGATCCTTGTTGATATTCTTCATTATACATTTACAATCCGCAACGCAATGGATGGTGGCAATCCAATCCATGCAGAACTGGACTTTCGAGCGATTGTTGGAATAATGGAAGGTTGGATGAGTAATTTAAGTACTATTTCTGCCAAAGAAGTGAAAGAATTCATTAACCATTTGGTTGTGATTACAGAAAATGGCAATTTTGATTGTTAAAAACACGAGGTAACAAAACAGCATCTTCCTATTAAGGGGGATGCTGTTTTGGTATAACGTCTTTTGAAATGTGCTTCACCTGTCAACTTCGTCATTTAAAACTGACCGTGGTTGTTCTCAAACTAATTAAATCGGCTTCTCAAAGCAACTTCGTCACTTAACTAAAAATAATGCTCCGAAGCTAAGCAGCAGGTTCAGCACTCTATCCTTAGTTTCTCACCAATTTAACAACTACTTCGCACTTAGGAGTTTGAGGCATCATATCAACTGGTTGCATGTATTCAACGTTGTAGCGTTCAGTAAGTGTTACTAAGTCGCGAGCAAGGGTTGATGGGTTACATGAGACGTAGACAAATTTTTCAGGATCAGCGAGTAAAATTTGTTCCATTAATTTTTCATCAAGGCCGGCACGGGGAGGATCCACAACCATCGCGTCGACTTGAAGGCCTTGTTCAAGCCACTTAGGTATGATTTCTTCAGCAGTTCCAACTTCGTATTGGGCGTTGTCGATACCATTTAATGCGGCGTTAAAGTTAGCATCTTTGACAGCATCTTCAATCACTTCCATACCAACAACTTGCTTGACTTTAGTCGCCAGGGATAGCCCAATTGTACCAATTCCGGCGTAGGCATCGACTAAAGTGTCGTGTTTGTTAACACGCAAGGCATGTTTAGTTTCCGCATATAAAACGTCAGTTTGTTGTGGATTTAATTGAAGGAACGCACGAGCTGACAAGCGGAATTGCAAGTCACCGATTTTTTCAGTGATGGCAGTTGATCCGGCTAAGTGAACAGTTTCGTCACCCCAAATCAATGGACCTTTTCCCTTGTTGATGTTTTGCATTACGGAAGTCACTTCAGGTAATTCTTCAGCCATACGAGCTAATAAGTCACGTTTTTTAGGCAATTTAGGTGAGTTCGTGATGAAAGTTACCTGGACGTTTCCAGTTTCGTTAGCGACCCGAACAGCGATTGTTTTGATGATGCCGGAGTTGGCTTCTTCATCGTAAACTGGGATTTCAAGGTCTTCAATCATTTGAACTAAGGCACGCATGACCTTCATAGTCGCAGGCATTTGAACGGAACATTCTTCTAAATCGACCAGATCATGGCTCCCGGGTTTAAAGAGTCCGGCGGCGACGTGACCATCAATGATACGAATTTGGAATTGAGCCTTGTTACGGTATTCGTAAGGATTTTCCATGCCCAGAGTGGCACGAATTTGGTATTTGTTATAACCACGTGGCTTAAATTTTTCAAGTGATTGCATGACGAGGTCACGTTTGAATTTTAATTGTTGTGGGTAAGATAGGTGCTCAAGTTCAAAACCACCAACTTCTTCAGCGTAACTGTCCCGAGTAGGAACTCGGTGTTGGCTTTCGCGACGCATGGTGTGAATCTTGGCACGAATATAGCGGTCAGTCACTTCAGTAGCTTCTGCGGTGACTAATTCTTCGGGTAAAGCGTTGGGGATAAAGACAATCTTGTGTTTATAATAGCCAATCCCTTCGCCATTAATTCCGATTTGTTTGATAGTTAATGGAAATCTTGTTCCAACTTCCATGTTAACTGCATTACTTTTGGTGCGATCATTATATGTTTTCATTTTTTCTTCCTATTCGTTCTACAAAGGCGTTTTTACATTTAGCTCTTTTTGAGCCAACAGTGAGTATAACACAGAAGAAGGAAGGTGTGTAACCAGACGGGTAGATTACGAGCAATAATCAAAAAATTGACATTATCCGGGTTGTGGATAATGACAATTTGAGATTAGGTGAGTAATTTGTTTGGAGGAGCCTGATTAATGGATTGAAGTTAAGTGAGAGAACTGACTTATTGAACCTGATTAGAAGGAAAGTGTGTAACCAGACGGGGGTTTAAATTAGAAATTTACTGGCTTTTCGCATACAATTACGTCGGAGGGGAAAGCGTATGGATAGTAATGCATTTATTGAAGTTTCAGCGTTCTTAGTTAAAGCTGATGAGCTCGCAAGTCAGAGAAATTATGAACAATACTTAGATTTATTTACTCCGAACGGTACCATTATTTTGCCAGATAAATCAACGATTTCACTTGATCAAATGAATACTTTTTTACATCAAACCTGGGGAAACGAGCCCGCGGAATCAATTCATCTTACCTTAAATTCGGTTATTACATCGATAACACAAAATGAAGCTTATGCCACAACTAAGATGCTAATTATTGATCCAAGTCACAATAAAATTGTTAACATAGTGGCGGTAAATCACGAATTAATTTTAGTTGGTAAACGCTGGTATTATCATTCCCGAACAATTCAGACACTTTAGACTGGAGGATTTGCTATGAAAATTATCTATCACGGACATTCATGTGTGGAACTACAATTGCAAAATGGATTACATTTAATTTTTGATCCATTCATCACCAATAACCCACAAACGGATATTACAGTGGATTACCCCGTCGATTTTATCTTTGTTTCTCATGGACATTCCCACCACAACGGGGACATGATTACCTTGTCTAAGAAAAACAAAGCTCCTATTATTGCGGTACCGGAATTAACTTATTATGCCGAAAAGGAAAGTGCCATCACTTATCCAATCAATCTGGGTGGAAGTGCTAACCTTCCATTCGGGTTTGTTAAAATGATGCACGCTCAACATTCTTCGAGTATCAACGTCGATGGAAAGCTTAAGTATGCGGGGGATGCGGCAGGATTTTTAATTAAAGCGGATAATAAAACTATCTTTTTTGCTGGAGATACCTCTAATTTTGGTGATATGGCCATTTTTGGTAAGGCATTTGATATTGATGTGGCCTTTCTACCAATTGGTGGTCGCTTCACAATGGGACCGGCCGAGGCAGCGATTTGTGCCACACGTCTCAACTCCAAATATGTTGTACCTATTCATTACAATACTTTTCCAGAGATTCAGCAAAATCCAGACGACTTGGTGACAAAATTACCACAAGGAGTCGTAAAAATTTTAACCCCAGGTCAGAATGGAACATTTGATATTTAAGTGGAGATATAGGAGGACTATACCCAAACCATTTAAAAACAAAATATCAAGTTGTTTTATCAAAATGATATAAATAATACAAAAGGACATTGAAGTGAACCCACAAGTTTGGAGATGTCCTATTTTGTCATAGATAAAAGGCTAACTATACTAGTGTTAAGTTATCTAGGCTTGCTAGGAAAAGACTTTATTTTAATGGTTTCAAGTATACCGTTAGTCATTCCTAGATTGCTAATAAATGAATATTAATGACAATCAAATCATAAAAACAACTGCTATATCAACGTTTGTAAACGTAAATGATAACGAGCTTTTGGTAACTATGGATATTCTTTATGAACAAATTAACAATTAAAAATATTTGCTTACGAATGCTGACACTGCACGGCTTGCAACTCCCAGTTGCGCAAATGTAAAGTGCATTATGGTTGATAAGTGCGGGCCAGAGAATCGAGCCTTTGCTATAATCAATCTATAAATTAATGGGGGTAGTTAAGATGGCAAAAGAGGGAACACAGTTTTCAAATAAATTGGTTGAATTACGTAAGGCCAAAAAGATTTCTCAGGATGAATTAGCAGAAAAATTATTTTTATCGCGACAATCAATTTCTAAATGGGAAAATGGTGACTCAGTTCCCGATATGAATAATTTGGTCATGTTGGCTCAGGTGTTGAACGTCGGATTAGATGAATTAGTTCTTGGGGTTCAACCTAAAGTTAGCAATAATAATGGGGTAAAAAAATTTTTTGAACAAGATGCAGCTGATAAAGATTGGCATGAAAATCATCGCTGGCGTGAATGGAATTATAAACCAATCAATAATGGCTGGGAATGGTTAGCAAGGTATTGGTGGGCGATATTTGGCCTTGTTGGTATGATCTGTTGGTATGCATTTGGACAATGAGTTATTGAGTTACTTTTTCATATAAATATCAAATGAGCTGCCCGATTATTATAATCAGACAGCTCATTTTTTAAATTTTAGAAATTAACTAAATCAGGATCGTCAGCTACACGAGTAGTTCCATGCAGTCCATCGATGGCCTTCATGTCAGCATCATCAATTGTGAAATCAAAAATGCCGGTGTTATGTTGAATACGTTCAGCATGAGTTGATTTAGGAAGTGGTAAGAAGCCGTGTTGCAATGACCAACGGAGCATTAATTGTGCAGAACTATGGCCATATTTTTCACCAAGGTCACGGAGTAATTGAACTGACAGGAGTTCACCAGTACCTAAAGGACTATAAGCTTCATTTAAAATATTGTATTGTTCATTTGCATGGGTGACTTCAGGTTGTAAGTCACAGGGATTAAGGTAGTTTTGATTAACCGCCGGTGTAATCGTGGCAGTTTTCATAAGTGAGGCTAAATGGTGTGGACGGAAGTTAGACACGCCAATCGCACGAACTTTACCCGCTTTGTAGGCTTCTTCCATTGCTTGCCAACTTTCGGCATTCATTTGTTCCCAATTGTCACGGAACTTGAGGGGGTTGGGCCAATGAATTAAGTACAAATCAACGTAATCCGTTTCTAAACTTTTTAAAGAATTATCGATAGCTTTTTGAGTTGCTTCGTAGCCATGATCATCATTCCAAAGCTTTGTGGTTAAGAAAATATCATGACGATCAACGTCACTATCTTTAATTGCTTTGCCAACACTGCCTTCGTTACCATAGGCGGTTGCAGTATCAATGTGACGGTAGCCAGCATCAAGTGCGGCCTGGACAGATTTGTACGCAATATCACCATCAGCGGATTGCCAAGTACCAAATCCAACGATTGGAATTTTTACATCATTATTCAAAGTATAAGTGTCAATAAGGCTTTGCAAGTTATAATTCCTCCAAACTTAATATGATTACCGCCTAGTTTAACACACAAAGTAGTTTAACTAGTCAAAAAGGAGCGAATTTTAAGAAAAAATGTAAGCGCTTGACTGCCGACTTAGAAATCAACTTTACCAAAACTTCGTAATTGGTAAAATTGCTATTATTTTTGACGTTCTATTTTACCAAATGGTCTATTTTGGCAAAATAGATAGTGAAATTGAGTGTTCTATTTTACCAAAACAGCTATTTTGGTAAAATAGGTAGGTAAACAAATGATTCTATTTGACCAAAAGGCCCATTTTGGTAATTTAGAGAAATGAGAGGTAATGTAATCATGAAAAATTATCAATTGCTGAGTACATTTAAATATGGATCAAATGGTCATTCAAGCCTAAGTGAAGAAGAGATAAACGCTGAATATTTGCATCGGATAAACGATTATTCAGCAACTGTGACGGCGATGTTTCCACGTCTAGTAAATAAAGAAAGCTTAGAAATGGGCATTTTAAATGGGAAAAGTGTGGCAAAGTTTAATGACCCAATCTTTTGGATGGTCACGCCCAAAATCCTTATGTTATTAGATACGGTCAGAAAGCAATCAGCAGAAATATCTGCGTTAATTTATACTAACAAAATACCTACTGTTGCGATTAACAGTTATACGTATTCCATGCTGACAAACGAAATATTTTTCTCAAATGAAATTGAAGGAGTGCACACTAATCCTGAAGAAATTAGTACCATTGTTTGGGATACTGACACCAAAGTTGACAATAAGCATAGACGTTTAGAGTCGACAATCCGGCAATACAAAGCTTCGCTGCAAGCCAATCAAAGGCAGATCAATAATTTATCTGATTTTAGGCAAATATACGATCAACTATTGGAAGGTGAAATATCGAAAGACTCACTACCAGATGTGAATATTATTCGTGATAGTTTTGTTTATATTGGTCGGCAGAATAACACAGTTCACTTGCCTCCGGACAATGAGCAAGATATTAGTTTGGCGTTGTCACAATTGATTACATTTATGAATAATGACGATGATGTAATTCCAATTGTTAAAGCCATTGTTACACATTTTATGTTTGAGAATACTCATCCATTTAGAGATGGCAACGGAAGGATGGGAAGATACTTATTATCCTCATACTTATCAAATAAATTGGATGTATTTACAGGTTTATCAATTTCAACATCAATTCATACCCATGTTCAGAATTATTATCGGTTATTTAGGGATGCTGGTAATAGTGAAAATCGTGCAGAGCTAACCCTTTTTATTGAAGGAATGCTTGAAATTATCGCTGATGGTCAAACTGAGGTGTTAAACCAATTTAGTTTGCGGATGCAGACTTTGCAAAACGGGTTGGAGAAATTGAAACAAAAATTACCTGATATGAATGATGATGAATCCAATATCTTATATATCTTTCTGCAGTCTAAGTTATTTACCAGCAGTGGAACTACAGATGGCATTACAGATAATGAATTGGGTGAATTTATTAAAGAAAATAGTAATATTTCACGTCGTAAATTTAAAGATATCGTTAAAAAATATACTGGCAATGGGGTACTGAAAACTATTAAGAGAAAACCATTACAGCACATTTTGAATAGCGAATACATTAACTAATTAGCTGGCCCAATTTTCCATTGTATAAGCCATTTGCCAAAAGTTCAGTTCATAATTGCTACTCTTTAAAAAGGAATCTTTAATCAAAGCTTGTTCAGCAGAGTCGGCATTTTCGCCGAGGTGATTGACGAGTTCAATCATTTGGTCAGTGCCGGTATCAAATTCGGTGCTGGCATAGCTGTCTAACCATTCTTGATAAATTGGCACAGGGGACTTCTCGTGAATGAGACGATGCCCAATTTCACTGTATAACCAGTAACAAGGTAACAGGGCGGCCACGGCAGAAGCGGTGGTGCCATTAGTTAATTCGTAGTTCATGTGGGTCACATAACTATACGCGGTTGGGGCAATTGGTGTTTGTTGTATTTCATCTAGGGTAATGCCAATTTCTTGGAACATTGTCGAACGAATATCGGTTTCACCATCATGCATACTGGCTGCTCCAACTAACAGAATGTCTTTGTCGGCCGGATTATCAATCAAAGTGGCAATCTTTTCATGTAAATCACCAAACTGTTCTAAATAATATCGATCTTGTTTGAGATAATACCGAAATTTTTCGATAGGTAGTTGACCAGCCGCTAGTTCAGTAATGAAAGGGTGCTGGTAGCTTAAATTCCAAACCGGTTGGGCGATATCAAATAGTTCATTGCTAATATTTGTCAAAATAAAAAGACCTCCAGAAATTGTTTTTATCTGGGGGTCTTCATCGAATTTTTGTTGGTTGAAACGTGTTCGACACAACAGCTAGTTCACCTAACTCGTAAAATTATGAGTTAAAAAACAAACTCAAAATTTTCCATTGTTAGTGCTCACTAGCTAGACGTTGTGTCTCACACTCTCTAACTTCCTACGCCACCATTACGTGGATCAGGTTCGATGGGTATTTTCTCAGCCAAGTTGGCACCCCAGATATTTAAGTTAAGAATAGACCGTCACAGTGGGGTTGTCAATTAAGGTAATTACCAACCGAACTCTTCATAATAAATTTGCCATCCCCGAATACCGTGTTTTTTCAAAAAGCGTTGCCAGTGTTGCCCTAACGCGGCCGGCCCGGAAACGAGAAAAATGGTGTGGTTCACATCAATAGTCGCTAAATAGTTTTCAAGTTGTGCGTCCTTAAATCGGCCCACTTGCAGCTGACTAGAAAAATTAGGAGTGGTGTTCCAATAATCAAATTGATCTAGGTGCAAGAAATCGGTTTGCTTTTGGACGGAATAAAAAATATGAATGGGTTTCTCAAGGTTATGGTTAATAAGGGACAATAACGGCACGACACCAATGCCACCACTAATCATCACTAGTTGTGTACCCGGATGTTCATCAATGAAATTTTGAAAACGACCGTAGCCACCTAATATTTTAACTGGCGTTCCAATTGGTACTGATGCCAATGATTTCGTAAAATCACCATCCTCACGCACAATTAATTCAAGTTGACCATCAGCCAGTGGATTATTCGCTAGTGAGAAGGGATGGGGTTCCTTCATCCCCGGTAAATTTGGAAAGGCGATAAAGACAAAGTCCCCCGTTTGAAATTGCCGCCGCAACCGCGGCATCTTTACGCTTAATTGCACCACATTGTCTGCTAGCTGGTCGAGTTCTATTAACTCACCAGTTGGCTGTTGGAAATGCACTCGATAAACACTCACCAAATAACTCAGCGCCACGATTCCCGTATATGCTCCAAATAACATCATATAATTATGCATTGCCAGGATGTATGGAATTAAGATGACGTGAATAATCACCAAGGCGGTCGCCACTAAATTCAGCCGGTGCAACCAAACTGAGATTTCATGTTGGAACAACGTTTCTAACCAGTGCTTGAGGTGATTTAAAACTGGCACGCGATTAGTGAGCCAACCAGCTAAGAAGATCAGTGAATACACGCCGACCGCGATAAATAAATACAAACCCCAATCACCAGTCCATTTAATCCAGCCACTCGAAGGCAGCAAGAGCTTATGCACGAAGGCTAATCCAATCGCTAAAATACTGATGATGCCGTGAACTAAATACATTGACGGTAACCCAATCAAGCGGTCCAACCACCGCGGACGCGTCGCTAAATAAATCGCGGCCAACATCCAAATATAGGCCAACGTTCCGAATTGAATCGGCATCAAGGTGTCATGATATAAGGCAGGAAGTTCATAGTAAGTGGCCTGTAACAAGGGCAACGGCAAGACAAAGATAATTAAAAGCCAGACTAGGCCATTACCAAATTTATAATTTTTGAGCATCGAACCACTCACCTCCTGCAAATGCTTGAACCGATAAATCGTCATAGACGACCATTCCCGACAATTGATGTAACTCAGACAACCTTTTAAAGTCAGTCGCTGCCATACTTAGCCCAGCGGTAGCCCAAATATCCGCCGTCGTCAGCGAATCACCGATGATGGTTAATTGGCGAAAATCATTGGCCGCTGGTCGCTCGATATGCAGCCCGCGTTTGTTAAAACCAGAGGTGGCGACCGCGTCATTGGTGAGGTGATAAGTGGCCAGTATCCGCTGCAAGTTGGTCGGATTTTCCATGCCAATCTCCCAATTAAATTCACCATCGTTGGTCGCCAATTGCATGTCACCACCACCGTTGATTCCGACGGCAATGAACCACGGATGGTCCAGTAATGGTTGTAAAAATTGTTGTTGCGCTGTTTCGATGGCCCAACCTTTCACTAAACCAGTCGGGTCGAAGTAACCGTGATAGTAGGCATTAAACCCGCCTTGAGTAAATTGTTTAGCATCCTCACTCAAAGCATAAATAGTTTGAAAAGTCGCATCCGCCGTGAGTAAATCCAATTCGTGGCGTTGAAAGCGACTGACATCTGAATCTACTTTGAAGGGTGAGAATTGTTGATCAACTTGGGCTAAAAATCGGTCGACTTGTTGAGAAACCGTCGCAATTTCTGCGGTTACATCAACTTCAGATGGCGTCATAAAGGTCAACGTAAAGGGAACATTCATGTGATTTAACACGCGAGTTTGTTTGCGTAGGGTTGAATTCATCGCTAATCCTCCGCTTGATTGAGAGCATCTTGAAGCGAACCTTTGAAGCCTTTATAGGTTTCGGTGGCGCCAGACACTTGCTGGATGTGACTACTTTGGGCACTTAACGCTTCTTGCTTGTAGGTGGGCAGGACCTTAGCGTTAATCGATTCACTTTTACGCTCATCATTAGGATATTTCAGTACATCAATGGTGGTAATCTTGCCACCAACGACATTGATTTTCAGCTGTACGTCACCGTATTCAGTTTCAGTGGCCTCGCCGGTATAGGTGCCATCCTGGTATTGATTGGCCGTCGGGTTGCTACTAGCCGCAGCAGAACTGGTGGCCGTTTTATTTTTGGCCGTGGTCGTGGTCGCTTTTGACTGGCCAAAAAAAGTATAAAAGAAGTCTAAGACAATTGCACCAGCAATCGCCAGACTGAGTAAGCCGGCAATTATTTTTTGTACATACGGAACCCCTCCCCAAATTTGTTGGTGTTAATGTATCACCATTTATCATAAAGGGGCGAGATAAAGCTTGTTCATTTTGTCACGATAACCATTGTTTAAATACAACACACCGCTCAATCATTTGGCACCGTCGCCAGAGTTCGATACAATTGAACCAAATGAAATGAGGAGTAGTGACATGGCAATAATTGAATTGAAACAAGTTGACTATCAGATTGACGATAAAAAAATCTTAGATTCGATTGATTTAGCGGTGGAACCCAATGATTATTTAACCATTACGGGTCCTTCCGGCAGTGGTAAAAGTACGGTGTTATTATTAATGGCGCAAATGGCGACCGCCACGGCGGGCAACCTGTATTATAATCAGACGGATATTGCAGAGCTAAATCCGGTTGAGTATCGCCGGGAAGTTTCCTATTGTGTGCAACGACCAGCCTTGTTTGGAGAAACGGTGGCCGATAATTTAAAATTCCCAGCGGAAGTGCGCGGTGTGGAATTTGACCAAACGCGGGCAGTGGATTTGTTAACTAAAGTTCAGTTGCCAGCCTCCATGATGGATGAAAAAATTATTGATATCTCCGGTGGCGAACGCCAACGTATTGGCCTCCTGCGTCATTTAATGTATGTTCCCAAAGTATTACTGCTCGATGAAATCACGACCGGACTGGATGCCG
Organism: Paucilactobacillus nenjiangensis; assembly: GCF_008632615.1. Taxonomy (NCBI): domain Bacteria; kingdom Bacillati; phylum Bacillota; class Bacilli; order Lactobacillales; family Lactobacillaceae; genus Paucilactobacillus; species Paucilactobacillus nenjiangensis. The sequence goes on along the minus strand of NZ_CP043939.1, from coordinate 2,023,842 downwards.
AGAATAAGGCGATTGTCTGGAATTTAATTCAAGCGGTGCACAATGAAGATCAAGTTACCATCATTTCAGTTACCCATGACCAACAAGAAATCGACAGTGCCAAAAAAATGATTCAAATTATTGAGGGGAGGATTGGCAAATGAATTTAGTCGTTAGTAACTTATCATTAACCTTAGTCACCGGCTTAGTGTTAGTCGCTTTATTTATTAGTTATCGCGAAAAGTTGGGCCTGAATAAAGATATTGTCATTGGGGTAATTCGGACCGTGATTCAGCTGACGGTAGTTGGGTACGTCTTGAAGTATGTCTTTAAAATTAATAACTGGGCGCTGACGGTGTTGATGATTTTAATTATTATTGTCAATGCGGCCGATAACGCGCGCAAACGCGGACCTGGGATTGATAATGCCTTTTTAATTTCGTTTATTGCTATTTTAACCAGTACCGTTGTGGTGGTGGGCACGTTGATTGCGACCGGTTCGTTAAAAATGATTCCGGCGCAAATCATTCCGTTTTCGGGGATGGTAGCCAGTAACACGATGGTCGCGATTGGCTTATGTTATCGCAGCTTGAATACGAGTTTTCGCGATCAACGCCAGCAGATTATTGAAAAGCTTGCCTTAGGAGCAGAAATTAAATTAGCCTCCAAATCAATTTTAGGTGAAAGTGTTCGGGCGGGTATGTCACCAACGATTGATTCGGCAAAAACGGTCGGCTTGGTGAGTTTACCGGGGATGATGTCTGGTTTGATTATTGCCGGCGTGGACCCGGTCAAAGCCATCAAGTATCAAATCATGGTGATGTTTATGTTGTTAGCGACAACCGCGATTGGGTCAGTGATAGCGTGCTACTTGGCTTATCGCAAGTTTTACAATACCCAAATGCAGTTAAAGTAACCGTTTCTTAAAAAGTTCTCACAAAAAAGAGGCACAACGCAAATTTGCGTCGTGCCTCTTTTAACATAGATTTTTATGAATCCATTAAGGTATCAAGCATTTGTTGAACTGATTGGTTCAAGCTATCTTTAGATTTATCATTACCTAGATGGGTGTAAATTTCACCGACATAGACATTGTTTTTGAATAAGACATCAAAGACACCATCGATAATCGTTTGGGTCCGCGCTTGCTCTTGAACCGGGCCAAATGGATTGGCAAAGAAGGTGGTACTCATACCAACTTCATCAGTGGTTCCTAAAGCAAAACGTTTGCCATCCGTAAAGGTCTTCTTGGCATCGGCCAATTTTTCAAAACGATGCAAGCCAATTTCAGTATCATAGTTATTGGCGTAAACCCACATATCGATATGGTGACGTTTGATAACCCGGTCATAGGTGTTCGCTGGAATAATAACTCGGGCATTTTTTTGTTCCGGATTGAGGTAAACTCCACGGTCCATGTTGTTAAAGGCCACGGCGCTACTCAAGTCATCAAGCCGGACGAACGCGCCAATTTCAGTTCCTTGGGCATACAAGCCTTCAGGATCATTGGGGTCAAGGGTAAAGCTACCCATGTCATCAAAAATGGTTTCCATTTCATGAATCTGTTCACCCGCAATTTCTTGCAAAGCTTCAATTGATTCAGACTTACCGGCACCAGAATCGCCAAAGAAGACGACGGTTTTGGTTTTACCATTTGAGAACTTAATCTTGACCATTGATCCATGGATTGGTAACCGGTTTTGATAAATCATGTGGAGGTTGTGTAATGTGAGACACATTTTCTTCATATAACCAAAGTAAGTGGTTTGGTCATTATAAGGCACTTCACCAACCCAGATATCATTACTTTCATCGTAATGATAGTGACTGACGTCCCCTTCAGTTTTGTCGACCCCAAAGAGTAAAATCAAATCTGGTTTGTGGTTAGTAATGAGTTCTTCATCGGCAAGTTCAAACAAGTTCGCTAAGGCTAAACCACTGACAAAGTAGTCTTGATTGAAGTAAATAAAGGCTAAACTTTCACCAATTTTGGCTGGGTAACAGTACCATTCGCCCGGTTTCCCATCAAAATGATCGATTGGATTGTAATCGACACTTGAAAAAGTCCCTTTGCGTTTGTTACTTGGTGTATGCATCATCATTGGTGGACGCAACATAATTTTATCAATAAAGTTAATTGATTTTAATTGTTCATATTCAGTGGGGATTGACCACTTGTAAGGCTTAATCATAATGGATGCGTTGGTACCGGCATTGACTTGACGATACGTATGATTAGGGAAGCCTTGGATTTTTTCTTCCACGGCCCGGTAAAGATTACGGACAAGATCGTTAAATTTGTCATCAATTCCTAAAAACTCGGTGTTTAGGATTTGGTTGTGAGTGGCATTCATGACCGAGATGCGCAGGAATGAACGGTAGAATGAATACAAGTTTTCAACACTAGTTAAGATTTCTTTAGCATCAAATGCGTCGTAAACGGTGGCATCGTCAATTAACAGTCGTTTAATCACGGCCACGTATTCAGCACTCGTTAATTTATTGATTTTCGTTTGATGGTTAGGCGTTGATGATAAGAAACAGTCGACCACTTGTAACATTTCATCGCTGTTTAATAGAGAGAAGACGTTACTCAAATATTTTCGATTGTATTTGAGGACGGCAATCTTTCGATCAAGATTCAGATACGTAGAGCCAGTTTTAATGCTATTCACATTTTCCATTGATAATCAGTTTCCTTTCTCGTTATAACCTTTTGGGTATTGAAACAATCATAATACAAGGCGAAACACGATACAAGTGGATATTTTCACAATCTTCAAAAAGAAAAGAATGAAAGCGCTGTTAACTCTAAATCTTAATGAGTTAACCGGAAAATGAAAAAATTTTAATGTTTGGCGAGATTTTGGTCAAACTTGTTATGTAAGCACTTTTACAGTACAATTAATTCGACAATTAAATAATCATGAAAACACTAGGGGTGTTCGTAGACGAACTGAGATTTGCTTATGCAGCAAAGGCCCTTGGAACCTGTAAGTTGGTACTTGCGTAGGAAAGTGTAAAATAAAAATATCGATGAGTGCATGCCACATGTTGATATATTTTTACCATTAATCCTAAAGTCCACTGCGGCTTTAGGATTTTTTTGTTTCAGCTCATGGTTCAAACGATTGTTGAATTATCACAACTTCGTACCAAGAAAGGAATTTATCATGCAAATTGAACTTTTAGATCAAATTCGTGCGCAAAATCCAATTGTGTTTAACATTTCTAATTTTGTGACGGTGCAAGACGTGGCTAATGGCATTAATTCAATTGGCGCTTCACCAATTATGTCTGAAGAAATCGCTGAGTCTGAAGAAATGGTCGCCATCAGTTCTGCCGTAGCACTTAATTTAGGGGCCTTTACTACCGCTCAAGTCGCCCATATCAAGCGGGTCGGGCAATTGGCTAACCAATACAAAAAGCCATTGGTGATTGATCCAGTTGCCGTCGGGGCAATTAAATTTCGCTTAGATGTTGCCGAACAATTGTTAACTGATTTTCAAGTTGATATTATTCGCGGCAATGCTGGTGAAATTGCCGCCTTGGCTGGTGTTGATTGGCAAGCTAAAGGTATCGATGCTGGGGAAGGGAGTGGCGATTTAGATGCCATCGCGAAAGCGTGCGCCTTGAAGCAGCATTGCGTCGTAATTTTATCCGGTCCAACGGATGTGATTAGTGATGGCAAAACGGTGGCGAAAGTCAAAAATGGAACCCCACTATTTCAATTACATGTTGGTTCTGGTGATATGCTTTCCAGTATCGTCGGCGCGTTTGCTGCCGTTAGTGACAATTATTTTGAAGCAGCCAAAGCGGCCTGTGCCGTCTTTGCAGTCGCGGGCCAACTGGTGGCAGAAGAACTTGGTGGGGAACTACCTGGCACCTTTTCAGTTAAATTAATGGATAAACTACACTTGGTGACGCGTCAACAAGTTGAAGAAAAGTTGAGGGAAGCATAATTATGGAACAATTCGTACAAGCATTATCAATTGCCGGCTCCGATAGCGGTGGTGGTGCGGGGATGCAAGCCGATTTAAAAACGATTCAAGAACGGCACGTGTTTGCGACGACCGTGTTAGTGGCGATTACGGCGCAAAATACCTTGGGCGTCAATGATGCGTTTGCGTTACCTACCAAAATAATTGATGAACAATTTGAAGCTCTTGCTGAGGATTTGGCCATTAAAGCCTGCAAAACGGGGATGTTAGCCGATGTGGAACGGGTCCGGGCGGTCGTAAAAAACTTGAAAAAGTTTGATTTCGGTCCCCTGACGGTCGATCCGGTCATGATTGCTAAAGGTGGTGCTCCATTGTTAAGTGAAGATGCAATCGCGGTGGTGAAAAATGAATTATTGCCATTGGCGACGATTGCCACCCCTAATTTACCTGAAGCCGAAAAATTGACGGATGTGTCGATTGAAGATGAAGCCGATATGGAAATTGCGGCCAAAAAATTACAGGCCGTCGGGGTTAAAAACGTCATGATTAAGGGCGGCCATTTTGTCGGGGATGATCAAAGTAGTGACTTTGTATTACTTGAAGATGGTACGTCATTTTGGTTGACTTCTCCACGCGTGGATACGATTCGAACCCATGGGACGGGAGATACGCTATCTGCTTGTATCACAGCTGAACTTGCCAAGGGAAAATCTGTTGAGGATGCGATACGAATTGGGAAAAAATATGTCGATGAAACGATTCGGCACGGCATTATTGTTGGGCACGGTCATGGACCATTGAATCACTGGGCAGGCCGCAATAGTGATGAAAGTAACGGTTAAGCGTGAAACAGGATTATTAACTCAGGAAAGAGAAAAATTAATGAAATTTAAACCAGAGATGCTCCGCGTATATTTAATTGCGGGCACACAAGATGTTAATCACGATGTTGATGATTACTTGCAACGTGTGGAGAAAGCATTAATCGCCGGAGTGACGGCCTTTCAATTTCGTGAAAAAGGGAGTTCACAGTTAACGGCGGACGAACGACTGACACTGGCACAGCAATGCCGTGAACTGACGACGAAGTATGATGTACCGCTGATTATTGATGATGATTATGAATTAGCCATTAAAGTCCATGCCGATGGGGTCCATGTTGGTCAAAAAGATCAACGAGTGGAACAAGTGATTGCGGCTGTTGGGGATGATATGTTTGTGGGATATTCATGTAATACTAAAGCTCAAATTGATCATGCTAATCAACTGCAAAAAATTGCCTATTTAGGAAGCGGACCAGTGTTCCCAACTGGCTCCAAAGATGATGCGGACCCAGTGATGGGATTTGAAAAATTGAAAGAATTAGTGGAATATAGCAATTTCCCAATCGTGGCCGTCGGTGGAATCACCCCCGACAATGCTAAGGACACAGTTGATAAAACAGGTGTGGCGGGAATTTCCGGAATTTCAATGATTATGCAAAGTCCGGATGTGGAACAGACGGTTAAAGACTTATTATCGATATATTAATGATGACAACTCGCATTAAAACTAAAAGTATCTGCGGATACTTTTTTAATTTGTGCTGAACTATTTAATCTGATAGCCTTGATTCAAGAGACACTTGAACGCCAAAATAAAAAAGTAGAGATATGTAAATGGTCAAGGATATTGCTAAAATTTTGATTAATCAACGTGAAAATAAGGTGAGTGCCAGTTTATATTATTGGCTGCAGATTATCTTTTCTTTTAATAGTAATCGTATAGAAGGCTCAACCTTAAGCGAGAAACAAACCCAACAAGTCTTTGATACTGGCACTATTTTTGCAGATGAGAATGGTTTAATTGTGGTTGATGATGTGCTAGAGACTTCTAATCATTTTAGAATGTTTGATTATGTTTTAGATACAATCGATGTGGATTTAACCAGTGAATATCTGTTTAAACTGCATACAATGTTAAAACGAGGGACAAAGTCAGAATTAGATTCCAAGATGAACGTGGGTGGCTTTAAACAATTTCCCAACCAAATTGGTAGTATTGAAGCTGTTCAAACAACTTTACCAGCTGAAGTTCCGCATGCAATCCAGAGTTTGTTAGAAAAATGGAATGCGGATCCGCATTCCAATTTATTGGATTTTGCCAAGTTTCATTATCGATTTGAGACAATCCATCCATTTAGTGATGGTAATGGTAGAATTGGCAGATTAATCCTCTTCAAAGAGTTATGCAAAGCGGACTTAATGCCGTTGGTCATTAGAGAATCCAACAAACCATTTTATTTACGTGGATTAAAAAAATTTGAAGATGATGACAGCTATTTAGTCGATACATTGGGTGCTGAACAAGATTATTACACGCAGCTAGTTGAGCGATTTTTAGAAATTTAATGATAGGCACTGTTAGTGCTTATTTTTTTTTGAGCATATTTTTATGTAAAGCGTGGTAAAGCTTGTATGATTTGGTCAATTAAATGGATTAATCCAACTGAAGGATGAGGTTCAAATGAAAAAATATCACTTATTAATTTTAATTCTCGCAATGATTTTTGGCCTCACGTTAATTAATAATACGGATGCGAGTGCCAACACGCCCACTATATTTTTGCATGGATATTCAGGGACGCATCGTTCAACGGATGGCTTAATTAGGGCAGCGGAAAAGCAGGCAGATGCTACTAAAGCCATGACTATCAACGTTCAATCTTCTGGCAAATTAGATATCAAAGGGACATTAAAGAGCAAAACTAAACGACCATTGATTCAAATTAATTTTATTAATAATCATGCGAAGAGCTCAACACAAGCCAAATGGATTACCGACGCGCTGCAGTTACTGCAATCAAAATATCATGTGAAGCAATATAATGTTGTCGCACATTCAATGGGAAACGTTTCGTTTTTTCAAGCAGTTGCGCAAAATGTCACAAAGTTACCAACTTTGAAGAAATATGTCATTTTAGCCGGGCCGTTTAACGGAGTGATGGGGAGAAATGACGCAGCCAATAAAAATAAGCTACTCGCACATTATCAACCAAAAATATATTTTGATGGGTATCAACAATTGTTAGATAGCAGCCAGTATTTTCCAAAAGATGTAAAAATATTGAACATCTATGGTGATTTGAATGACGGAACGCGCTCAGATGGACGTGTTACTGTGCAATCGGCACTCTCGATTAATTATTTGTTGTATCAAAAACCAGACACCATTAAAAATATCAAAATGAATGGAATTCAGCATAGCGGGTTGCACAACAGTAATCGTGTGAATCAAAAATGGATTAAATTTTTATGGTGAGAGTGTTTAATAATTTTGTTAATTTCTGATCGTTTGTGTTCAATCATCGGCAGGTTGTGCTAGTATTTTGACAAACGTTCTTAAAGGAAGTTCACAAGTGAAAAAAATTCGATTAATTGTGCTAATTTTTGCCATATTGTTTGGCATTAGCATTTCTACAACTGCTCACGCGAAGACAACTGTTGCCACACCCACGTTATTTATTCATGGCTTAGGTGGAACCAAGAAATCAACGGATGGATTAATAACTGCAGCTGAAACGAAGGTTAATGCTAAAAAAGTGATGACTATCACCGTGGCAGCAGATGGGACTTTAGATGTGCAAGGATCATTCTCAAAACAAGTCAAAAAGCCCTTGATTCAAATTAATTTTACTAATAACGAAGCTAGTACAACCACACAAACACAGTGGCTGACAAAGGCGCTGCAATTGCTTCAAAATAAATATGGGGTGACCAAGTATAATGTGGTGGCTCACTCTGCCGGTAACGTTGCGTTCTTTCAAACGGTAACTCAAAAATCAGTTAAACTACCAACGTTGAAGAAATATGTTATTTTGGCTGGCCCATTCAATGGGGTGGTGGGGATGAACGATGCTGCCAATCAAAATCAATTGTTGAAGCATTACCAACCGCAAACTTATTACGCTGCTAATAATTATTATCCTGGGTATCAACAGTTACTAGATGTTAGTCAACGATTTCCAAAACATGTCAAAATTCTCAACATTTATGGTGATTTAAATGATGGTACACACTCAGATGGACTAGTGACTATTCAATCAGAATTGTCGATTAATTACTTGTTGTACAAGCATAATGATCAAATTAAAAATGTCAAAATGGTTGGTTTATCGCATACCGAATTGCATAAAAGTGCGAAAGTAGATCAAAAATGGATTAAATTTATTTGGTAGAAAAAAACCAATAACCACTCAAAACCCGAGTAATTATTGGTATTTATCATTAGAATTCCGAGTATAATCGACTCAAAAAGCACTATTTCTTTACCAGCTAGCTTTCTTTACACCAGGAATTTGTCCGAGGTGAGCGTAGTGCCGGAAATTTAAACGAGACATTCCAAAGTCACGCATATAACCACGTGGACGTCCGTCCAATTGGTCACGGTTATGGCGACGTGTAGGTGAGGCATTGCGTGGTAACTTGCTTAGAGCTTCATAATTATGCGCAGCCTTCAATTGTTGACGTAATTCTGCATACTTTGCAATTGTTGCATCAATTTTTGCAGCTTTTGCAATTTTAGATTTTTTGGCCATTGATGGTCCTTTCTGAGCAATAAACTTAAATATCGACGATAACGATAAACGATTTACTTACTAAAAGCAAGTAAATTGCTTTTTTAGGCTAATTTACTGTTATCAAATTGCTCAAACGGTTACAATAAGCGTATTAATTGAATTGGAGGCTTTACTCATGAAATCAGATGAAAGTTTATATCATACAACTACAATTAATCCCCACGGCATGCCCGGACGTGCTTATGTGTTAGGTAACGGTGAACTGAATGTTCAAGTTAGTTCTCCTAGAAAACCTGAAGAGCCAGGGACGAACCCAGAACAATTATTAGGGTTAGCCCAAGCTACATGTTTAGCCTCAACATTACAGACGATTCAAGAGGGCCGAGGAATCGAATATCAAAGCGAAGTTCGAGTGGGGGTTGATCTGAAATATGATACTCATGGTTTGCGATTTGTTATTGAAGTTCAAGCACGAATTCCAAATGTAGAACCAGAAGAAGCTCAAAAACAGTTGGATTTTGCTGAAAGTCGGTGTCCCGTTTCCAAATTACTAAGTGGAAATGAAGATGTATCGGTCAAACTAGTCGATAAATTTACAGTTTAAATATTCTCAACAAATATTTCTAAATTTCATGTTTCTTTCTTCATATTTTCTTCACACGAACTCGGTATAGTTACACCATACCAATTAAACCTCTTTTCATTTACTCCTCCAAAGTAATGAAAACAGTAGCTGGAAAGCAGCTACAATCCTACTCCTAAATGATTAGCTTACCCGGGCTAATCATTTTTTTTTGCAATTATAATTGTTTTGCGTTGCCTGCTTTTGCTTGAAAACGGAAGGTCTCTGGTATATATTTATACATGAAAAGAGAACCAGCTGAGGACACAGCTGGTTCCCTACCTAATATAGTGTCACTTTGGTTGAGTAGTCGTGTAAACGACTACTTTATTTTTGGAACGGAGCAAGGAAACACGTTCTTTCAAGGACGTGATGGATTGCTCTTTTTTATTGCCCGAAGGGCTATTGTAGATGGTGTTAATAAAAAGTGCTATAATTACTAGTATGAAAGATACTAGTAGATTTACATATGGTAGAACATCCGTCTACAATCTGAACTACCACATTATATGGGGAACTAAATACCGCAACAAAGTGCTCAAAGGACACGTTGAAGTTGTATTGAAGCGAGTTCTAAAAGAAGTCGCCGATAAATATGGGTTTAGTATCGACCATATGGAAATTGGTAAAGATGACCATATCCACTTGCTTGTGAGTGCACCACCTAAGCTCTCAGTAACGAACATTGTTCGTTGGTTAAAAGGCATATCAGCGTGGACACTTTTCAAAGAGTGCCCTGAACTTCAATCTTCGTACTGGAAAAAGCAAGACCGGCATCTGTGGTCACCTAGCTACTATGTTGAAAGTATCGGGACAACTAATGAATCCGCTGTCGCTAAATACGTAGATGACCAAAAGAAAAAAGAGGTGAATCTTAATGACTCTAAAGGCGATTAAAACTAGAATCTATCCAACTGTTGGACAACAGGACAAGATAGTCAACAACTTCGGTTGTTGTAGATTCGTTTGGAATCAGCTACTTGCAATGCAATCTGAACGCCACGACAACGGTGGCAGTTACGTCAATGAGTTTGGTATGAACTATCTCATTAAGCAACTGAAAGCTGAGTATCCGTTTCTAAAGAAAGCTGAGTCAACATCATTATTACATGTTAGTCGAGACTTGAATCATGGGTTTCAGAAACTATTTAAAGAACACCATGGGTACCCAAGATTTAAATCACGAAAGTTTCCAAAACAAAGCTACCAAAGTAACTCTGTAAACCATAATATTCAAGTCGTCAAGGAAGGTTATCTGCGACTTCCTAAACTCGGTACTGTTAAATTCAAGTGTGGTCAAATAGTGACGGGAACAATCAAGAATGTCACTATTCGTAAGTCATTTGCTGGTAAATTCTACGCCACTATCCTTGTAGATACTGAAATAGAAAAGTTGCCAGAAACTGGCAATGCTGTTGGCATTGATATGGGCGTTGCTGATTTGATGATTACTAGCAATGGTGTGAAGTATCCCACTATCCGTTTTGACAAGATTATTGCCAACAAGAAACACCATTGGGAAAAACGACTTGCACGGCGCCGTCTTCATGCAACCAAAGAGATTGCATGGGACAAACACAACAAAGTTGTGGAACCCCGTGAGATGTCTGACTTCAAGAACGTTGAAAAAGCGAGAATCATGGTTGCCAAATACAACGAGAAAATCGCTAATCAACGTAACAACTATCTCCATCAGCTTACAAAGCAATTGGTGACTAACTATGATGTGATCAAAATCGAAGATTTGAAAACCAAAAATCTTCTCAAGAATCACAAGTTGGCACGTGCAATTGCAAACCAGAGTTGGCGCGAGCTACGCTCACAGCTTGAATACAAATGTGCTTGGTATGGAAAACAGTTAGTCACCGTTAACCCACGTAAGACAAGTCAAATATGTTCAACCTGTGGATATGATGATGGTAAACACACCTTAAATATTCGCCAGTGGACGTGCCCACAATGTGGCACGAACCACGACCGCGACATTAACGCGGCGGTGAATATCTTAAAGGCGTAACCGACTGAAATGGGCTGGAACAGCCCTTAGTAAAAAGCCGTAACCTCTACGTATCATTCAAAGAGTGATAGGCAAGTATGCGGTGTTCCTAGAAGCCCGGGAATTTATTCCCGGAGTAGTTCACTGTTCGTAACACAGTAACCAGAATGATTATCGTTTGAATTACATTGATAATCATCTGACATGTGTCATTGAACAATTTAAAATAGTCCAATTCACAAAGTGACCTTTCTTTAGTTTTCACCGTTCAGACCCCCTAACGTATAAGTTGGTTGTATAGGTCTGCCATGTGACACTAATGTATTAGGGAGCGGTTTTACCCACTCACTATATAAATACGTAACTAATTTGCAATTACATTTTATTAGATGTAATTTTTGACTTTGAGCTTCGAGTTATTTGAAACATTGGGACAGAATTACTCAATAGTATCGGGACATTTTCGCTGGTGATTACTCTAAGATAATTATTTTTTTCATGCAGTTATTTGCAAACATATGATTACTGTAATAAAATGAATGAAGATATTAAACACGATACATTTTAAGTAAACGTTCAGAAAGACGCTGGTCGATGAAAAGCGTACGTTGAAATTCCGGTGTAGATAAGGTGGGCGGGTAATGCCGCACGGTTAATTGACCGTTATCAGTTTTCAAAGTGTGCTGTAATGGCAAACTTGGGTGGTACCGCGGAAAAGAGCTATTTCGTCCCAATGAGGGAGAAGTAGCTCTATTTTTATGCCAAAAAATACGAGGAGAAATACAATGTTAGATATTAAGAAAATGCGCCAAGATCCAGATTACTTTAAGAAAAGATTAGCTCAACGCGGAACAGACCCAGTTGATTTGAACAAAATTTTTCAACTAGATGATAAGCGACGCGAATTAATCAAAGATACAGAAGAGCTCAAAGCCAAACGAAATGAAGTTTCAAAGCAAATTGGTGCCGCCAAACGAAACAAAGAATCTGCTGATGATGCGATTGCGGAAATGCAAGCCGTTGGTGACGAAATTAGTAACATCGATAAAGAATTGGGCAAAATTAACCACGAATTCCAAGTACGGATGGCGCATTTGCCAAATATGCCTCATGAAGGAATTCCGGTTGGCCCTGATGAAGATTCAAACGAAGAATTTAAAAAAGTTGGAACAATTCCAACCTTTTCATTCGAACCTAAAGCCCATTGGGATGTAGCAGAGGATCTTGGAATTCTTGACTTTGAACGTGGAGCCAAGGTTTCTGGTGCTCGTTTCGTATACTACGTTGGTTTGGGTGCGCAATTAGAACGTGCCGTTTATAATTTCATGCTGGATGAACATATGGCAGAGGGCTACACTGAAATTTTGCCTCCATACTTGGTTAACGACAAAACAATGTACGGAACCGGCCAATTCCCTAAGTTCAAGGAAGACGTTTACCAAATCAACAATGAAGATCAAGAATTAACTTTGATCCCAACTGCAGAAGTACCGTTGACGAACTTCTTTGCTGACGAAGTGATTCCTAGTGAAGATTTACCCGTTTATGTGACTGCCTTAACGCCTTCATTCCGTTCAGAAGCTGGTTCGGCTGGTCGTGATACTCGTGGCTTAATCCGGATGCATCAATTTAACAAGGTCGAAATGGTTAAGTTTGCTAAGCCAGCTGACTCATATATGGAACTAGAAAAAATGACAGCGAATGCGGAAAGTATTTTGCAAAAATTAGGCTTAGCTTACCACGTTATTAAGTTATCAACTGGTGATATGGGCTTCTCAGCTGCTGAAACTAATGACGTTGAAGTTTGGATGCCAGAACAAAATATTTATCGTGAAATTTCAAGCTGTTCAAATACACAAGATTTCCAAGCTCGTCGTGCGCATATTCAATATCGTGATGAAAACGGCAAATTACAATATGTCCATACTTTAAATGGTTCTGGATTAGCGGTTGGACGGACAGTTGCAGCCATCCTTGAAAATTGCCAAAATGAAGATGGAACAGTTACAATTCCAGAAGTTTTAGTACCTTATTTCCACGGTATCACTAAGATTACTAAAGAAAATGCGGTGCCATTTAAGAAGTAGAGAGTGTGACAATCCACGGGTAATTTTTGAGCATTAATAGATAACTACTATTACCCGGTTTTGGGGTAGTGGTAGTTATTAATTAAGCACAGAAAATTGTGGTGGTAACACGTTTAAGAAGTAAATTGATGGTTGAATCACGTTTCAAAATAAAAACAAGCGTTTCACCTTTAATCGGGCGAAACGCTTGTTTTATTTGTATTAATTTAGTTCCAGTAATCTTCATCACCATATGATAAGTGAGTTGAATCTTCTTCCCAAACATCAAAATCTTGTTGTAATCTCTCGATTTCTTCGTGGGCACGTTCGACAGCATTCGCGCCAGCCAAGAAATGCAATGGTGGGTTAGTGACATTGCTAAGTTTAATAATGGCTTTGGCTAACAAATCAGGTGAACCATCTTGTTGTCCTGAATTACCTTCGAAACGGTCAGTATTACTATGAGCGGTTTTCGCATAATCGGCAATGGTTGAATCAGCAGCTTGGTGTGAACGACCAGCCCAATCGGTTCTAAATGGTCCAGGTTCCACATTGGTGATTTTGATACCTAAAGGTTCGACTTCGTACGCTAAACCCTTTGAGAAACCTTCGACGGCATGCTTTGTAGCATTATAATACGCAATTCCGGCACCACCAAGGATACCAGCAATTGAGGAAATATTGATAATTTGACCAGATTTCTGACTGCGCATGGTTGGTAACACGGCACGAGTCATAGCTGATAATCCCCAGAAATTGGTTTCCATCAATGAACGCACAGCCTTTTCATCAGCTTCTTCAACGGAGCCAAAGTAACCCCAGCCAGCGTTATTGACTAGGACATCAATTCGACCAAATTTATCAATTGTATCTGATACTGCCTTAGCAACTTGGTCCTCTTTAGTAACGTCCAATTCCAATAATAGTGTGTTTTTGTTGTCTGCCCAGTGTTGAATTTTCGCAACGTTTCGAGCGGTTGCTGCAATTTTTGCGTTTGTTTTTTGTAGTTCTTCAACCAAGTTTTTACCAAAACCAGTTGATGTTCCCGTAATTAACCAAACTTTTTCTTCTGCCATGAATAATTGCCCCTATTACTGTATTTACCAGTCATGATAGCATTTTCAGTTGGACATCACAAACTGTATTTTTTAATCATAATTTAATTTTCTTGTTGACAATCAATGTGAGGTTCGTATAATTGAACTATTCTCAAGAGAAGCAAAACAGAGAGTCGAGGAAAGCTGCGAATCGACATTTACATGGCTGAACACAATGGGTGGTTCCGATATCAACCGCAAGAGTCAATTTGGAAGTATTCCAGATTGTAAAACTTGGGTGGAACCGCGTTAAATATAAACTTAACGTCCCTGGTACGAACTTTCGTGCCGGGGATTTTTTTGTATAAAAGTAAAAGTGCCGAACAAATCGAATAAGCATTGAGCATTAACGAAAGCCAGGAACAGTTGGTGCAATCCAACTGAGATTGGATAAAGTTAAGTGGAGATGCTTGATTTACGAGGCCGATGTAGAAAAGTGCTGAACAAATCGAATTTAGTGGATTTTAAACTTAGGAGGACATCATGGAAGAACGTAAATTATCTCGCTCGTTACAAAGCCGACATATTCAAATGATTGCTATCGGTGGCGCCATCGGAACTGGGTTGTTCTTGGGATCAGGGAGTGCGATTCATAAGGCAGGACCTTCGATTATTTTGTCATATTTAATTGTTGGGGTCTTTTGTTTCTTCATGATGCGTGCCATTGGGGAATTGCTATTATCAGATACTTCAAAGCATTCGTTTATCGATTTTGTGAAGGAATATTTGGGCGATCGAATGGAATTTATTACTGGTTGGACATATTGGTCGTGTTGGCTTAGCTTAGCGATGGCTGATTTAACCGCCACCGGGATCTATTTAAAATACTGGTTCCCGAATATTCCACAATGGGTGGGGCCACTCGTCATCATTGTGCTATTGCTCATCACAAATCTCTTAAACGTTGGCTTGTTTGGTGAATTGGAATCATGGTTCTCGATGATTAAAGTGGTGGCAATTTTAGCTTTGATTGTTGTTGGCTTTGGCTTAACGATTTTTCATTATCATGTGGGTGGATCAACTGCATCGGTTAGCAATTTGTACTCACATGGCGGCTTCTTTCCAAAGGGTGCAACTGGCTTTTTGATGTCATTTCAAATGGTTGTCTTTGCCTTTGTTGGAATTGAAATGGTCGGATTAACAGCTGGTGAAACTAAAAATCCAGAAAAAGATTTACCTAAAGCGATTAACAGTTTACCTATCAGAATTGGCTTGTTTTACATTGGTTCAATGATTGCGATTATGATGGTGTCGCCTTGGAATAAAATTACGACGACTTCCAGCCCCTTTGTCCAAGTCTTCTCAGGAATTGGAATCACCAGTGCTGCCGCTATCTTGAACTTTGTGGTTTTAACAGCCGCAATGTCTGCGACAAATAGTGCAATTTTCAGTACCAGTAGAACGCTTCATGCGTTAGCAACCGGCGGGAATGCCATGGAACGGTTCGCAAAGTTAAGTAAGCATATGGTACCGAATACTGCCTTGCATTTTTCTTCAGCAATTTTGTTTGTCGTTGTAATTTTAAATTATGTCATGCCTGAAGGAATTTTCAACTTAATCTCAGGTGTTTCCACGATTAATTTCGTCTTTGTTTGGTTGATCATGCTGTGGTGTCATTTGAAGTTTCGTAAGAGTCGTCCAGAAGGTGTGAAGAAGTTCTTGATGCCAGGCTATCCTTACACAGATTACGCCAGTCTCATTTTCTTCATCGCTGTTTTAATTTTCCTCATTTTTGATCCAGAAACTCGAGTTTCATTGATGGTTTCCATTATTTGGTTCATTGGCTTATTCTTGACCCATTGGCTGATGAATCGAAATAGAGTGAAAACAAGCGAATAGCTTGTGAGTACTAACGAAGAATTGACGATGAGTTGAAAAACTCAAGAAAATTCAAGTTATGCGCAGCGAGTTGCTTGGTTGAACCTGAATCGAAATAGAGTGAAAACAAGCGAATAGCTTAGTTAAAAAAATTCGATTTGCATATTTTTGGAAACATGCTATACTTTTTCATTGAGAACAAGTTACGTATCCGAACCACAAGAGAGATTAGGGCCAGGCTGAAATTCTAATCGCAATTATCGGAGTAGTAATACTATCTCAGTTTGATTGTTCACCGAAATAAGGTGAGCCGGATAGTGCTCGTTATTGCCTGTCAGAGATAAAAATGAATTCAGTTCATTTTTAAAGATGGGTGGCACCGCGTCAATTTATAAATTAACGTCCCAGATATCGGAAACGATATCTGGGACTTTTATTTTGCAATTATTTTACTAATTTATTAGGAGGAATAGGATTATGGCACAAGTACAATTACTTTACGTCGACGGTTCAGTCGAAAAAGTCGACAAGGAATCAGCAGAAGCGTTACAGGCTTTACGTCAAACGACAGCGCTTTTAACCGCTGCCGCATTGCACCAACAATTTGATGGGATTCGTTTAGGCGATAACCAAGCAACCGATGATGGTTTCTTTATCGATTCAGATAAAGATGAAGTTCAAGTTTCCGCAGATGAACTTGAAGCTGTTGCTGCAATTGTTAAATCATTTGGTAAGGATAAAGCGAAGGTTGAATTTGAATCAGCTGATTTAACAGCCGCAAAAGCACTATATCCAAATGATCAATTCCAACAAGAATTGTTTGAAGATAACGCTCAAAATGGCAAGGTTCCATTGTTCAAAGTTGGCGACTTCGCCACAATTGCGAGTGGTGCAGTTCTAAATTATGTTGATGTAGTGAAGAACTTTGAATTGCTTTCAGTTGCCGGTGCTTATTGGAAAGGTATGTCATCAAACGACATGCTACAACGAATTTACGGAACGGTCTTCTTCAAAAAAGATGACTTGGAAGCAGATTTGGTTCGTCGCCAAGAAGCCAAGGAACGTGATCACCGTGTCATCGGGAATGATTTAGACCTCTTCTTCGTAGATCCTAAAGTCGGCGCTGGTTTACCTTATTGGATGCCAAATGGTGCCACTATCCGTCGTACTATCGAACGTTATATTATCGACAAAGAAGTTGCCAATGGTTATAACCATGTCTACACACCAATTTTGATGAATTTAAATGAATATAAGACTTCTGGTCACTGGCAACATTATCGTGAAGATATGTTCCCACCAATGGACATGGGGGATGGCGAATTATTGGAATTACGTCCAATGAACTGCCCAAGCCATATTCAAGTGTACAAACATCACATCCGTTCATATCGCGAATTGCCATTGCGGATTGCTGAATTAGGTATGATGCACCGTTACGAAAAATCCGGTGCACTCTCTGGTCTTCAACGCGTTCGTGAAATGACATTGAATGACGGTCATACTTTCGTAACTCCTGACCAAATTGAAGATGAATTCAAGAGCATCTTGGACTTAATGATCAATGTTTATCATGATTTTGATATTGATGATTATACGTTCCGTTTGAGCTATCGTGATCCTAAGAATACTGACAAGTATTTTGATGATGATGAAATGTGGAACAATGCTCAAACAATGCTGAAAAAAGCTATGGATGACATGAACCTTAATTATGTTGAAGCTGAAGGGGAAGCTGCTTTCTACGGTCCTAAGTTGGATGTTCAAACTAAGACTGCTTTAGGAAATGAAGAAACACTTTCTACTATTCAATTAGACTTTATGTTACCAAAACAATTTGACCTCCATTATGTTGGTGAAGATGGCAAAGATCATCGCCCAATTATGATTCACCGTGGTGTTATCTCAACCATGGAACGATTCACGGCATACTTAACTGAAATGTATAAGGGTGCTTTCCCAACTTGGTTAGCTCCAAAACAAGTTCAAATCATTCCAGTTCGTGAAGATACGCATGCGGAATATGCTGACCAAGTTCGTAACGAATTGGCAGCTGCTGGTATCCGTGCCACTGTTGATCACCGTAATGAAAAAATGGGTTACAAGATTCGTGAAGCCCAAACGCATAAAGTTCCATACACTTTAGTTGTTGGTGATAGTGAAGTTGAAAACAACGGCGTAACTGTCCGTAAGTATGGTGAACAAGACCAAATTTCTAAATCTAAGAGTGATTTCATTAGTGAAATCCTTGCTGATTTGGCAACGTACTCAAGAACAAAGTAGAGTGCGTATCAATTCGGTAATCATTGAGTACTAAAATAAGACATCGGCTATCCGGTTTTTGGATGGTTGATGTCTTTATTTAGACGGAGATGATTGAATTGGGAAGCACGTTTTAGAGAGTAGAGTGTTGACCAAAGCGGTCAGCTTCGAAGCATTAACGTAAAATAACGCAAATTGATTTGTATTTTGAATCAGTTTGCGTTATTTGAGTTAAGTGACGAAGTTGCTTTGGGAGACACGTTTCAAAGTAGAGTGCAAAAATTACCGGTAGCTTTCGAGTTACTAACGTAAACAAAGGCGGACAATGAGATTTTTCATTGTCTGTCTTTGTTTAGTTATGGTGATTTGAGCACGTTTCAGAATCCATCAAACCCTCTGAAAATACAATGAGAGTAATTTATTAATCATGTTTTGATTTATTGGACCAATCAATTATTTAAGCCCAATTTGCGATTAACAGACTTGCTAAGGTTGCTGATAAATCAGTACTTTAGCACTGAAAATAATTTTGTATAAGTCCGAGTCGTTTTGTTTGTACAATTATGTGAAAACGGTTAATATATAGTTACAGGAAAGGAAGTTTCTCTTGTGACTACTACCTTCTCAGTGCACAAGCTCCTTTAGTAGTAGAGTTTGGAACCACATGATACAAAGAATTCAGATTGACAGCTTGAAGATTCGAACAGATTTGTAAAGTGTATCCATGATTAAGTTAAGAGACTAGCCCACGCGTAACAATTAAGCCAGCGGTTAGCATAGAACAATATCCATCAAAGTATTAAATTGGCAGTCGACCATTGACCAGCCAGAATTAACGATAAAAGAGCCAAGAATCAAGTACCAGGCACTAAAGAATTAGGAACCATGTACCAGGATTTAAGTAACATCGATTTATTGAACCATCGACCATAGATTTACTGGTTAGACTTACAGATCCATGAAAAGAATGAGGCGAGACCAATAGGTAAACAGTTAAAACAATTAGGTAGTTGCATGTTACTTTCCTGATTTTATAACAAAACGGAGTGAGAAGGCTCCGTTTTTTTGTGTCCTCATTTTTGTGGTATTATATGGTTATTAATTTGATAAATAAGTGAGATGAATGTAATGCTTGAATATAACGAAGTGGTCAAAATGTTCCAAGAAGGCCAAAAAATAAACTATGATGAAGTCCTGCAAAAGGTAATTAAACAGTGGGATGAGGCTAGTACGCGGCCTCGCATTATGTTTCATAGCTGTTGTGCGCCTTGTAGTACATATACCCTGGAGTATATGACTCAATATGCTGATGTCACTATCTATTATGATAATCCAAATATCCATCCTCGTATGGAATTTGAACGTCGTAAATTAGTTCAAGCTAAGTTTATCCAAGACTTTAATGAAAAAACTGGTAACAATGTGACTTTTATTGCGGCTGAATATGAACCAGCCAAATGGTTATCCGTGGTGCGTGATTTGAAAAACGAACCTGAAGGTGGAGCTCGTTGTATTCTTTGCTACAATTATCGGCTAGAACGTGTAGCCAAAAAAGCCCAAGAATATGGCTTTGATTACTTTGGTAGTGCCTTAACTATTAGCCCACATAAGGACGCACGGACAATTAATAAGCTGGGCTTTGATGTGCAGCATATGTACGATGTTTCTTATTTACCAAGTGATTTTAAGAAGCGTTCAGGATATAAACGATCCGTTGAAATGTCAGCGGAATATAATGTCTATCGGCAATGCTATTGTGGCTGCTTATTCGCTGCGCGTCAGCAAGGCGTCGATTTAAAACAAATTAACAAGGATGCCCGTGAATATGTCAATGAGCATCAAGATGATGATTATTCAGGAATTATGTACAATCAGTAATTAAATAAAGGTGCAACCTCAGAATGAATTGAAACTCCTGTTTCGATTTTTAATCTGGTTTGCACCTTTTTCGATTGATAGATATCAAATAAATTTCACTTTGTTGAACGAGATACTGGTAAACAGCATGAAACTGTTTACAAAATCAACAATCATTAAAGTATCATGTTTTTTATTAATCTTAATCAACAAAAGAATGGTACATATTTGAAGCTTTGTACTATTCATAAGTTAGTGAATATTTATCGATAAATTAATTTTGTAAAGTTTGTGAACTCTGTAAGCGCTTTACGTAAAAGGCTTTACCAATTTTAATAAATTTTTGAGCAAACTTTGCGGGTTTACACGATTATTTTAAAAGTTTATATTTGAAGAGTACCCAGAAACAGATTGCCATTATTTTATTTTTGGTTTCGGGAAATATAAAAAAGGGGTTTATTTATATGTATATAGCTATAAATGCTTTGGGATTAGTAGTCTTCTTACTTGTTGGATTCCTATTCTCAAAAAACAAGAAAGGTATCCATTGGAAATCAATTGGTATCATGGTTGTTATTAACTTAGTCCTCGCTTGGTTCTTCACAAGTTTCTCAGCTGGACGGGCTGCAATTCAAGCTGCAGCGGATGGATTCTCTGAATTGGTCAAAGTGGCCTATGTCGGAATTACATTTGCCTTACCTAATTGGGTAACTCCATTAGCACAAGGTGGGGCTGCAGGCGGATCTGCACAATCAATGAACTTTGTGACCAGTGCCTTACTTCCAATTTTGATGATTGTTCCAATGTTTGATATCTTAACTTATTTTGGTATCTTGCCATGGATCATCAAATGGATTGGTCGTGGACTTTCATTTATTACCGGACAACCAAAATTTGAATCGTTCTTTGCGGTTGAAATGATGTTCTTAGGTAATACTGAAGTGCTTGCCATCTCAGGTATGCAACTTCGTAAAATGTCAGCACAACGTAACTTAACCATCGCCATGATGTCAATGAGTTGTGTTACGGCTTCAATCATTGGTGCTTATGTACAAATGGTTCCTGGTCAATATGTTTTGACTGCTGTTCCAATTAATATTATTAATTCAATTATTGTAACAAGTATGATTAACCCAGTTGATGTTGCTCCTGAAGACGACACAATTGCTACTGTTTCTGAAGAATCAGAAGACGGCAAACGTGAACCATTCTTCTCATTCTTGGGTGATTCAATCTTAAACGCCGGTAAGTTGATTTTAATCATCTTTGCTAACGTTGTTGCCTTTGTTGCATTGGCAGCCTTGATTGACAAAATCTTTGTTTGGATTCATCTTCCACAAATTTCATTGGAAACTGTGTTAGGAATTATCATGTCACCATTTGCCTTCTTAATGGGTATGCCATGGCACGATGCATGGATTTTAGCTCAACACATGGGGATGAAACTTGTAACCAACGAATTCGTTGTTATGGGTGAAGTTACTGGTAAGACTATTGCTAGCTATACTCCTCACTTGCGTGCTGTCTTGACAGTGTTCTTGACATCATTTGCTAACTTATCAACAACTGGTATGATCATCGGTGCCTTCAAGGGTATCGTTGGTAAAGAAACCAACACATTAATTTCTAAGAATGTTGGTTTGATGCTAGTTTCAGGTATCTTAGTATCACTTCTTTCTGCCGGATTTGTTGGACTATTCGTTTGGTAGAATGATGGTGTGAATTATCACGGTCATAGCTTGAGTATTGCAACAGGTATCGAAGTGTTCAGTATGAACACAAGATATCTGAAGCAAGACGGAAAGCTTTGTGATAATGAACCTGATTTGATGGTGTGAAACATACCGTCAAGCCTGATTAAAGGTATCAGAATGTAACAACAGTCTGAATAATTAAAACGATTCAGGCTTTTGTTTTCAAAACGATTAAAAGCGCTTACTTTTGGGTATTAATATTAATAAGAGAAAAACTGATTTGAAGTTATACAAATGGAGGAAATCAATATGACTACCAAAATTATTATGGATACTGATCCAGGAATTGATGATGCTGCCGCTTTAACGATGGCGTTAAACAATCCCGAACTCGATTTAAAATTAATTACGACGGTTGCTGGAAATGTAACTGTTGATAAAACCACGATCAATGCATTGAAGATTGTCCATTTCTTTAATAAAGATGTTCCGGTTGCTGCTGGGGCTAAGTTACCATTGTTAAAACCATTTGAAGATGCTGCCCGGATTCATGGTGAATCTGGTATGCCAGGATACGATTTTGGTGAAGATTATGGACATGCCATTGATATGTCTGCGGTTGAAGCATTGCATAAAGAAATTATGGCTGCCGACGAACCAATCACTTTGGTTCCAACTGGTTCATATACTAATATCGCCATCCTATTCTCACAATATCCTGAAGTTAAAGACAACATCAAAGAAATTGTGGCCATGGGTGGAACTTTAGGTAAAGGTAACATGACTAGTGCCGCAGAATTCAACTGCTTCACTGATCCACATGCAGCCAAAGTCTTATATGATTCTGGTTTACCAATTGTCATGGTTGGTCTGGATATCACTTTGAAGGCTTTGTTAACCGCTGATACGTTGGACAAACTTGAGGGCTTAAACCGGACTGGTAAAATGCTACATGGTTTAATCACTCATTACAGTGACGGGGATGAAAATGGTCATCCAATGCATGATGTAAATACAATTTTCTATTTACTTCATCCAGAATTTATCACCACTGAAGATATGTGGGTGGATGTTCAAACTGAAGGCCCAGCAATGGGTGAAACAGTTGGCGATATCCGTGGCGCATACCATGATGGTAAAACTAATACTAAAGTTTGTGTCGACATTGACGCCGATGCATTTAACAAATGGTTCTTAGAAGAAGTATCAAAAATTAAATAGCATGAAAAGTAGCGTAAATGTTTGTCTACAACGGACATTATTAATGATTAATCAATCTCAAGATTGGTTAATCATTTTTTTGTGAAATTGATTAAAATCGACCAGAGATTAATATTTCAATGATGTTAAATTGGTTGATAATTATAGCTTTTTGGGTTAAAGTTAAATGGTATGTGAAACATAAATTTGTTTCACGAATTAAGGAGTACATCCATGAATCCGGAACAATTTCAAACAGAATTATTAAAAAATGGTGTTCAATTGTCAGCAACTCAATTAAATCAATTTGAGTTGTATTTTAAGTTGTTGGTGGAAGGTAATGAGCAATTAAATTTGACCAGTATTACTGATCACGAAGAGGTGTATTTAAAACACTTCTATGATTCAATTCTACCGGCATTAAATTTCAAAGCTTTACAAACTGAATCGTTAACTTTATGCGACGTTGGGGCAGGGGCAGGTTTCCCATCGCTACCCATGAAAATCGCCTTTCCGCAGTTGAAAATTACGATTATTGATTCTCTGAATAAACGAATTAATTTTTTGCAGGGATTAGTGGAACAACTCGGATTAACGGATGTAACTTTAATTCATGATCGTGCAGAGACTTTTGGGGGATTAACCAGTGAGTATCGTGAATCATTTGATATTGTCACTGCTCGGGCAGTCGCGCGCCTCTCAGTCTTAACTGAATTTTGCTTACCACTGACGAAAATTGGTGGTCATTTCATTGCATTAAAAGCGAGTCAATCTGGAGATGAATTATCCGAAGGCCAGGCAGCAATTGAAACGTTAGGCGGTTCCGTTGAGTCGGTGGTAGAATCAAGTTTACCCGTTAGTGGTGAACCTAGAACCATGATTGTAATTAAAAAGGTAACGGCGACTCCAGATAAATATCCACGTCGACCAGGAGTGCCGTTGAAAAAACCAATTCAAACAAAGAAGTAGGTGAAGAGGATGGCATCATTTTCAATTTTTGGAAATTCAGGTAATAAAAAGCATAAATCAACTAATCAAGTTGTCGAAATTAATCGGGCTGATATTACCCCTAATCGATTTCAACCACGAAAAGTATTTGATCCAGAATCTATTAAAGAACTAGCCGAAACAATTCAAGAACATGGCTTACTACAACCAATCATCCTGCGGGAGTATGAAAATGGTAAATATGAAATTATTGCTGGTGAACGCCGTTTTCGGGCCATGACCGAATTACAATGGGAAAAAATTCCATCGATTGTTGAAAAAATGAATGACAAGGAAACAGCTTCCTTAGCATTGATTGAAAACTTGCAACGGGAACAACTGACTTCGATTGAAGAAGCGCAGGCCTATCGCAATTTAATGGAATTGAATGGGCTGACTCAAGCCACGCTTGCTAAAGGTATGGGTAAAAGTCAATCAGCAGTGGCCAATAAAATTCGGTTATTAAAACTGATTCCACCAGTTCAAAATGCGATTCTAGATCATCGGATTTCAGAACGTCATGGCCGTGCTTTGCTTGAATTATCTGAAGTACAACAGCGAGAAAGCTTGATGGAAATCGTTAACCGCCATTTAACTGTCAAACAAACCGAAGAGATGGTGGCCGTGTTGACTGGTAAAGCAGTGACCGAAGAAGAACCAACCTTTACTCATAAGCCAACGCCAGTTGATAAACCAAAACGAAAAAAGCCATCCACCAAGGGCCTAACCGCTGATACTCGAGTTGCCGTCAATACGATTAAAAAATCAGTTAAACTCATCAAAGATAATGGCATGAAAATCAAAACCCGTGAAGAAGATATGGGTGACCATTATCAGATTGTCATCGACATTCCAAAAAGTGTCATGGATAGTAATAAAGGCAAGCCTAAAACTAAACCTAAACCAAAAAGTCCAAAGAAGACTGATAAATCATAAGGAGGCATAAGATAATGGGATATGTGATTGCTTTAGCCAATCAAAAAGGTGGCGTCGGGAAGACGACTACTAGCGTCAATTTAGGCGCTTGCCTCGCAGAAATTAATCAAAAAGTATTGCTAATTGATTTGGATCCACAGGGTAACGCGACCAGCGGAACTGGTATTGAAAAACCAACCATCGACCAAGATATTTATGATGTCTTGATTAATGATGCGGATATTAAAGATGTCATTCTTGAATCAGCTCATCCTGGGTTGGATATTGCACCAACAACAATTCAACTCTCCGGTGCTGAAATGGAATTAACTTCGATGATGGCCCGTGAAACTCGTTTGAATGACGCTATCAAAACTGTGAGTGATCAATATGATTACATTTTAATTGATTGTCCTCCATCGTTAGGCTTACTGACGATTAACGCCTTTACGGCTAGTGATTCTATTTTAATCCCTGTTCAAAGTGAATATTATGCTTTGGAAGGTTTGAGTCAATTGTTAAACACCATCAAATTAGTGCAAAAGCACTTCAATCCAGATTTGAAAATTGAAGGTGTCTTGTTAACAATGTATGACGAACGCACCAATTTGGGTCAACAAGTTAATGAAGAAGTTAAAAAATTCTTTGGTGACAAAGTTTATGAAACTATCATTCCACGTAATGTCCGCTTAGCGGAAGCCCCTAGTCATGGACTACCAATTATTGATTACGATCCACGCTCAAAGGGTGCACAAGTGTACGTTGAATTGGCTAAGGAGGTCGTCGCAGCGCATGGCAAACAATAAAAAAGGGCTTGGACGTGGACTGTCAGCATTGTTTGAAGAAAATGATGTTTCGGCCAACGAAGAAAACGTTCAAGAATTAAAATTAAGTAATATCCGCCCCAATCCATATCAACCCCGGAAAACCTTCGACTCAAAAGGAATTGAAGAATTAGCGGCTTCAATTGAAAAGTCAGGGGTCTTCCAACCAATCATTGTTCGTCAGCCAGATGCTAAAATGCATCGTTATGAAATTATCGCTGGTGAACGACGGTTCCGCGCTTCTAAATCAATCGACAACAAAACCATTCCCGCCATTGTTCGTGACATGACGGATGAAGAAATGATGGAAGTTGCCGTCTTAGAAAACCTCCAACGAGAAGACTTAACTCCGTTGGAAGAAGCACAAGCTTATCAGACTTTGATGGATAAATTGTCATTAACCCAGGCACAAGTGTCAGAGCGGTTAGGCAAGAGTCGCCCATATATTGCTAACTATTTGCGTTTACTGGGCCTCCCAAAAATGGTCAAAGAAATGCTGCAAAAAGAGCAGTTATCAATGGGCCAAGCTCGTACCTTGTTGGGATTAAAAGATAAAGACAAATTAGTCGCATTGGCTCGCCGGGTAGTTGAACAAAACTTAACCGTTCGTCAATTGGAACAATTAGTTAGTCAAATGAATGGCCAGGGTAAGAAGCATGCCAAGAAAGCTGAGAAAAAATCAGTTTATCTCAAAGCAGCTGAAAGCTCACTTCAATCACATTTTGGAACCAAGGTTTCCGTTGCTCAATCAAGTTCTAAAAAAGGTGCCGGAAAAATTGAAATCCCATATGTGTCAGATGATGATTTAACACGTATTTTGGAAATTTTAGATATCAACTTAGACTAGTCGAGGTGAAAAGTATGTATGATTTAGGCGACGTTGTGATGATGAAAAAGCCACATCCATGTGGTGCCAATGAATGGGAAATCATTCGTATGGGCGCAGATATTAAAATTAAATGTCTCGGTTGTGGACACATTGTTATGTTGTCACGCCGTGATTTTGAAAAGCGTCTCAAGAAAGTTTTGAAGAAAAAAGAACCAGATGAAGCGACTAACGACTAATTCGTTGTTTGTCGAAACCCGATTCTAATAAAAATGATTAAAGAAAGAGTGACTAACAGATGGCTTTAACAGCTGGAATTGTTGGTTTACCCAATGTTGGTAAGTCAACGTTATTTAACGCAATTACAAAAGCAGGCGCGGAAATGGCAAATTATCCCTTTGCGACAATTGATCCGAATGTGGGGATGGTGGAAGTCCCTGATGCGCGATTGGAACGAATTCAGGAATTGATTCCTGCTAAAAAAGTAGTGCCAACGACCTTTGAATTTACCGATATTGCCGGTATTGTTAAAGGTGCTAGCAAGGGTGAAGGACTAGGTAACAAGTTCCTAGAAAATATTCGCCAAGTGGATGCCATTGTCCACGTTGTGCGTGCGTTTGAAGATGACAATATCACCCACGTCAACAATAAAGTTGATCCAATCGATGATATTGAAACAATCAACTTGGAACTAGGATTTGCCGACTTAGAAACAATCGACAAACGATTGGCTAAAGTTGAAAAAGTTGCGAAGGGTAACGATAAGGAAGCTAAAGCTGAATTAGCCGTCCTGGAAAAAATTAAACCTGTCCTTGAAGCTGGGAATGCAGTTCGGACAATCGATTTTAACGAAGATGAAGAACCAATTGTTAAGGGACTCTTCTTGTTAACATCAAAACCTGTTTTATATGTAGCCAATGTGGCGGAAGATGAAATGGGTGATCCTGAAAGCAATAAATTTATGAGTCAAATCCGTGAATATGTTAAAGATGAAGGTGCCGAAGTAATTGGTGTAGCAGCGGCCAGTGAAGAAGAAATTGCTTCGATGGAAGAAGCTGATAAAGCTGAATTCTTGGAAATGGAAGGCGTTGAGGAACCAGGCTTGAACCGTTTGATTCGCGCTTCCTATTCATTGTTAGGTTTAGAGACATTCTTTACCGCAGGTGGTAAGGAAACTCGTGCCTGGACTTATCATAAAGGTACCAAAGCGCCACAAGCAGCCGGTATCATCCATTCTGACTTTGAACGTGGATTCATTCGTGCAGAAATTATGAGCTTTGATGACCTCGATAAATACGAAACTCATTCTGCTGTTCGTGAAGCTGGTCGCCTTCGTCAAGAAGGTAAGGAATACGTCATGGAAGATGGCGACATCGTAGAATTTAGATTTAATGTGTAAGAAAACAGTGCGAACTTCCGCGAATAGTCTCCGAGCATCAACGAGAATTAATGAGTTGTCAGTGGTTTACTGACGGCGAGTTAATTAAGTTGAGTGAGGAGGCTGCGGAAGAGAACACGACTCAGAACAACCATCTAACTATGGTGAATGATTAAGCGTAGCTAGACGGAAGTTGTTGAATTAAAAATCCGATTTTGGAAAACAGTGCGAACTTCCGCGAATAGTCTCCGAGCATCAACGAGTTGTCAGTGGTTTACTGACGGCGAGTTAATTAAGTTGAGTGAGGAGGCTGCGGAAGAGAACACGACTCAGAACAACGTAATAAATATCATAACTGTATCAAAAACATAGGAGCCGGAAGGGGCAATATTCGTGAGCGAAGATAATCAATCAAGAAATGCAGCAGCAGGACAAAAGCAGCGCGCACAAATGGAAAAAGATAGTGTGGCAACGCATCATGAGTTAAGTGGTCAAGGCTTAACCAAGCGAAACGAAGAATTTATGTTCCAATTGGGTAAACAACTGGACGCTCAAGGTGCTAAGCCTGAGAAGAAAACACAAGCTGTTGAAGAAACTTTAACTGCTTTAATTGAAGGTCAAAAAACGGGAACCACAGCGAAACAATTATTTGGTACACCGACCGCATACGCAACTGAAATCGTTAAGGGACCAGTTCATCGCGGACCACGTGAACAAAGTAGTTATAAATTATTAGCCTTAGACAATGGCTTGATGTTCTTTAATATCTTTGCATTTATGTTTGGTTTGATGTCATTATTCTCACCAAAATCAATGGCCGCTGATCAAACTGGTACGTCAGGAATCACTGCAATTATTTTAGTTGCAGTTTCTGGTGGATTACTCTTTGCTTGGGTCACGAAAGTATTGTCACCTGCTAAAAAAGGTGAAGAAAAGAAGCCTGTTTGGTATAAAATCTTATCAGTTGTAGCAGCGTTAATCGCTTGGGTTGCCATCTACTTTGCAGCCAGCCTCATGCCAACAGTAATTAACCCAATACTTCCTGGGATTGCTTATGTTGTCTTGGCAGTGCTTGGATTCTTGGCAGATATGTATGTGCGTCGTCGTTTCAATATCGTCGGTGGTGCATTTGCTGGTGGACAAACTCAACAATCGAAAAAATAGCTTTATTTCAAAACGCATTCTTACTGAAGAGTGCGTTTTTAATTTCAATGGAGTTTTACGTTGTATGAAATGAAAAAAAGTTGGTCAAAGTAACCTAATTTCACTAATTAATGTTCGTGTTTTGCCCGATACATTAGAATTTGATTAGAGTTCGTGAAAAACATTTGACCTCAGCAACAAAGGCTAGTAAAGTGATACCAATTACAATTTATAGGAGGAATTTGTCGTGTCAGAATGGGAAACAAAGTTCGCTAAAAAGGGTTTTACTTTTGATGATGTATTGTTGATTCCAGCAGAGAGTCATGTGTTACCTAATGAAGTAGATTTGGGTGTTGATTTAACCGACAAGATTCATTTGAACTTACCATTCCTTAGTGCAGGAATGGATACCGTCACTGAAAGCTCAATGGCCATTGCCATGGCTTTACAAGGTGGTATGGGTGTTATCCATAAGAACATGACAAGTGCCGCACAAGCAGCAGAAGTGGCAAACGTGAAGGGCGTTGAACTAGGTGGTAACTTTGATAAAGCTGCTGTTGATGCTGATAACCGTCTTTTAGTTGCCGCTGCTGTTGGAGTCACTTCAGATACATTTGACCGTGCTAGTGCCTTATTAGACGCTGGTGTTGATGCAATCGTGATTGATACTGCTCATGGTCATAGTGCCGGAGTACTTCGCAAGATTGCTGAAATCCGCGAACATTTCCCAGAAGCAACTTTGATTGCTGGAAATATTGCCACTGCTGAAGGTACTCGTGCTTTATATGAAGCCGGTGTTGATGTAGTTAAAGTTGGAATTGGACCTGGTTCAATCTGTACTACTCGTGTTGTGGCTGGCGTTGGGGTTCCTCAATTAACGGCGATTTACGATTCAGCAAGTGTTGCTCGTGAATATGGCAAGACAATCATCGCTGATGGTGGAATCAAGTATTCAGGCGATATTGTTAAAGCTCTGGCAGCTGGTGGTAATGCAGTGATGCTTGGTAGTATGTTCTCAGGCACAACTGAAGCTCCTGGTGAAGTCTTCGAAGATGCTGGTAAGAAATACAAATCATACCGTGGGATGGGTTCTGTGGCTGCAATGTCACAATCACATGGCTCATCAGATCGTTACTTCCAAGGTGGCGTTAACGAAGCTAACAAATTAGTTCCTGAAGGTATTGAAGCTCGTGTGGAATATAAGGGTGATGTTTCTGACATTATCTTCCAACTGGTTGGTGGACTTCGTTCAGGAATGGGATACACTGGTGCCGGAACAGTCAAAGACTTGATTGAAAAAGCCCAATTTGTCCAAATCTCAGGTGCTGGTTTAATTGAATCACATCCACATGATGTGCAAATTACCAAAGCAGCTCCTAACTACAAATAAAGTGAATAACTCAAGAATCAGAGGATGATATCTTCTGATTCTTTTTTTGACGAAAAATTACGAAAAAGTGACTCATATTTATCTAAAAATAAAAATATTTAATTAAATCATAAAATGTCATAAAACTGCACTCTTTTGGGACTCAGATAATTATATAAAATGTCGGTAAAACACTGACACGATGATATTTATCGTACAAACTGCATTAATAAAATGATAGAAAAATAAAATAATTTAATCTGAAAGTAGCGGAGATGAATGGGTTTGTAAGCATTTAAAACCATGTTTAAACAACTATTAATGGCGTGAATTTGGTCCCCTGTCAATAAAATAGACAATTTAAATAGAGACTTTTTTGTCCTATGCCACGACTAAATTTTGAATTTGAGTTTGATACTCATCTTCAAGTTGCTTTGGTGATTTGAATCCACAGTGACTGTGAATTCTAACTGTGTTGTAAAACGTTTCAATGTACTGAAAAACTAGTCGTTTAGCTTCGGAGTATGAATGGATTTTAAACCGATTTATCCATTCACGCTTAATCAAGGCATGAAACGACTCAATGCAGGCATTATCCCAAGGATAAGCTTTCTTTGAATAGCTTAATGTCATGTTAGCTGTAACTTGATTGTAAGCTTCAGACGTAAACTGACTACCACGATCACTGTGCATGATTAATGGCTTGCTAATATGGCGACTGTGCTTAGTCTTTTCAATAAGTGGGATGACATTCGATACCTCCAAGGTTTCAGATAAGTCCCAACCAATGATCCGTCTGGAGTACAAGTCCATAATACTGGTTAAATAAACGAATCCGTCATGAACTGGAATATAAGTGGTGTCAATGCACCAAACGGCGTTTGGTCGCAATGGATTGAACTGCTCGTCTAAAATATTTATTAGCTGTTTATCAAACTTAGAATTGCGAGTGGTAGTCGTCCAAGGGGTTAGGTAAACGGCGTGAATGCCAAGTTCACGCATATACTTACCAACAGTTCGTTCAACGATCTTATATCCTTTTGAGCGAAGTTCTTGGGTGATTTTGCCGGCACCGTAAATACAAAGGCTTTTGAGCCAAATTGCTTTAATTTCACCTTGAATAAACTTCTTCCGAAGCTTTCGCGGTGATTGGTGATTATGACGCTTTTCTCGTTGATAGTAACCACTTCTTGAGATTCCAACATAATCACACATACCATTGATGGAAGGGTGGGATTCCAAAGCGTGCTGAACGTCCATTTCTTGGTATACCTTTTCGGTAGTTACTTGCTCAGAATCCCGATTGATTTTTTTAACACTTCAATCGCTCCTTCAGCGTCACGAAGTTGACGCTTTAGTCGTGCAATCTCCTTGTCCTTATCGCTGGCAAAATTACCAGAGCCACGGCCAAACTCCCCAGTCTCAGTAAACAGCTTAATCCATTTATGTAATGTACTAGCCCCAATACCTAGATTCTTACTTATTTCATTCATGGTCATGTGATCCTTGTTATCTAAGTAATACTGAACGGCCTGTTCCTTAAATTCCTTGTCATAACTGTGCTTCGTCATTATTTGATCCTCCAATTTACTTCCTTAATTATACTAAATCAGAGTCTCTATTTAACTTGTACACTTTTTATTCTAGGCCCACTTTATTGAAACTGTTCAAAAACGTCAAAATTTACAGGTGGCTTGTATTGAAGAAGTAGCCTTTAGAATGGGTTATATTGATAAAAACCAACTAATTAAATTGGCCCAACCACTTAAGAAAAATGCATATGGACAATATATGTTAAGAATAGCAGAGGAGAGCAAATAAGAAATGGGTAAAATACTAGTACAAGAAACTAAGTTACAAGATGTTAAGTTAATCACACCAGCTGTGTTTGGTGACAATCGTGGATTCTTTATGGAATCATATTCAGATCAGGACTTTAAAGATGCTGGAATTGATTTTGACTTTATTCAAGACAATCACTCACTATCAACACAAGCCGGCGTTTTGCGTGGATTACATTTCCAACGTGGAAAAGCGGCCCAAACCAAACTGATTCGTGTAGTTACCGGTGCTGTTTTGGATGTCATTGTTGATGTTCGTGCCGGTTCACCAACATATGCTCAATGGGAAGGCTACATCTTGTCTGCTAGCAACCATCGTCAACTACTTGTTCCAAAGGGTTATGCTCATGGCTTTGTGACGTTAACAGATGACGTTAACTTCTTATACAAGTGTGACAATCCTTATAATGCTGAAGCCGATGGTGGGATCTCCTTCAAGACACCTGAACTGAATATCTACTGGCCAATTGAATTTGACAAAGCCATTACATCTGAAAAAGATGCTGCACAACCAACCTTTACTGAATTTGAGAAAGATAATCCCTTTAAGTATGGTGAAATTTAAGATTGGTTGCATGATATAATATAATCGATTAATCGTGCTTCAAGGAACGTAGTTTCTTGTCACACTCTGAATTCATGAGGAGAAACAAATGAAAAATATTATTGTAACCGGTGGTGCCGGTTTTATTGGTTCAAACTTCGTTCATTACGTGGTTAACAACCATCCTGAAGTTCACGTAACCGTCTTAGACAAATTGACTTATGCTGGTAATCGCGAAAACCTTGCTGGTCTACCAGCAGATCAAGTAGATTTGGTTGTTGGCGATATTTGTGATGAGAAACTGGTTGACTCATTAGTTAAAGACACCGATGCAATTGTTCATTATGCTGCTGAAAGTCATAATGACAATTCTTTGAAAGATCCATCACCATTTATTCAAACTAATATTGTCGGAACTTCTGTGTTAATCACAGCTGCTGCTAAGTACCACAAGCGTTTCCATCATATTTCAACTGATGAAGTGTACGGTGATTTACCATTACGTGAAGACTTACCTGGACACGGTGAAGGAGTTGGTGAAAAGTTCACTCCTGATTCAAACTACAATCCAAGCAGTCCTTATTCATCATCAAAAGCATCGTCAGATTTGCTTGTTCGTGCCTGGGTTCGTTCATTTGACTTACAAGCTACGATTTCAAATTGTTCGAATAATTATGGACCTTACCAACACATTGAAAAGTTTATCCCACGTCAAATTACAAATATTTTGAGTGGGATTAAACCAAAACTTTACGGTGAAGGTAAAAATGTTCGTGACTGGATTCATACTAACGATCACTCACGTGCCGTTTGGAAGATTCTGACCGAAGGCAAGATTGGCGAAACTTATTTAATTGGTGCCGATGGCGAACAGGATAACAAGCACGTGCTTGAATTTATCTTGGAAGCGATGGGCCAACCTAAGGATGCCTATGATTACGTCGCTGATCGTCATGGACATGACTTACGTTATGCGATTGATGCTACTAAGTTACGTGAAGAATTAGGTTGGAAACCTGAATTTACTGATTTCCAAGCTGGCATCAAAGATACCATCAAGTGGTATACCGAACACGAAGATTGGTGGAAAGCTGAAAAGGCTGAAACGGAAGCTAAGTACGCTGCTAACAATCAATAATAATCTAGTAATTTACAACAGGCCGGTCAATTAATTGACTTAGCCTGTTTTTTAAATACCAGTTGGGTTACAATATTATGGTGCGTAACGGATAAATTGATTGGTTTAACCAGATATAGAAATTACAGGAGAATTATTAATGGCTAAATATATGATTACAGGGATTAAAGGTCAACTTGGAACAGAATTATCAAAGTTGATGGATGAAAAAGGACTTGAATACGTTGGCTTTGATGCCACTGATCTCGATATTACTGATCGTGACTTGGTAGCAAACAAAGTCAGTGAATTAAAACCAGAGATTATTTTCCATTGTGCGGCTTATACAGCTGTGGATAATGCAGAAGATGATGGTAAAGATGCTAACTGGTTAGTTAATGTGAATGGTACGAAGAATGTCGCAGATGCAGCTAATGAAGTGGGTGCTACCTTAGTTTATATTAGTACTGATTATGTCTTTGATGGTACTAATGCAGGCGAATACAACGTTGATGACGCGACTAATCCACAAAACGAATATGGCTTAGCTAAGTTAGCTGGTGAATTAGCCGTGAAGTCGGCGTCTGATAACTACTACATTATTCGGACTTCATGGGTGTTTGGTGAATTTGGTAAGAACTTCGTCTTCACCATGCAAAACTTAGCTGAAACTCATGATGAATTAACTGTCGTGAATGATCAAACTGGTCGTCCTACCTGGACACGGACATTGGCAGAATTCATGTTGTATCTCGTACAAAACGATGAAGAACATGGTGTTTATCACTTATCCAACGACAATTCAGCTACTTGGTTTGATTTTGCCACTGAAATCTTGAAGGGTACAGACACCAAGGTTGTACCAGTTGACTCCAGTGCCTATAAACAAAAGGCTCATCGTCCAGAACATTCTATTATGAATCTGGATAAAGCCAAAGCGACTGGCTTTAATATTCCAACCTGGCAAGAAGCATTAGCCTCATTCCAGGCCTCAATAAAGTAATTTATCAACATTTTATTTTAACTATTCTTTTATGAATGGATAAGGTAAAATGTTTTTTATATAGAAGTTTTTTATTCAAACGGGCAGTGGGGGAGTAAGATGGTAATCTATTTAATTGTTGTCGCAATCGTCGCATTTAGCATTTTATTTGTGATGTTTAAAAATTATCGCACGGTTGTGACATCTCATTTAGAAGAACGCCACCCCCACGTACGGATTGCCATGAGCTGGGTTTTATTGTTGCTAATGCTGGGAAGCTTGGGTGGAGCAGTGTTTGCTGCCGTGCATCCATCAGATAAGGCTAAAACTGCCACTGTCAAACAGAGTAGCTCTCATAAACATGCCAGTCAGAGCTCGAGTAAAAAAGTCGATAAGTTAGCCATTCAACTCAGTACTGACACACCAACCGTTGGTAATGAGTTAACTTTATCGGTCTCCTCTAAAACAAGCGTAAAAATTATCGGGCACAATACTAAGAGTGTTTATCAGACCTTTGATGCTGGTAAGAATAGTAAAAAAGAAACCTTCAAGTATACGTTCACCTCTGGAGGACCTTATGACATTGTGATTCAACGGGGTAGTAAAACCATCACCAAATCAATCACGGTTAGTGGCACCAGTACCGCCTCTATTAGCACAGCTGTCTCTAGTGCGGCCAGTTCTTCAACTAGCACAGCACCAAGTACCGCGAATAATTATCAGACAGCACCTTCGACAGGTCAGTCAAATAACGCTGGTAACAACAACGCTACACAAAATAGTAGTGCCACTTCAAGTGCTGAATCAGTCGCACCAGCGGTAGAAACTGACACACCAACCGATGAGTCGACCACGTCAAATAATTAAGGATTTATAAACATTCTTATCATTTATATAACTTGTGGTATGGCATGCGGTATGATTTGTGTAATAGGATGAAAGTACACTTACAAATATGGAGTATGGGTAGGGTTTATTATGGTAATTTATTTGTTAGTTTTAGCAATTTTAGCGTTCGCTTTTTTAGTGTTAATGTTTTTAAATTACCGTCGGGTCAGTCGATCTGGATTGCCAGAACGGTTTAAATTTTTGCGGGTTATTTTCAGTTGGTTATTAATCTTTACAATGATTGGGAGTATTGGCGGAGCAGCTTATGCTGCCACACATCCTGAAAAAAAGACTGAAACTAAAGTTGTTAAAAAGACCACTAAGAAAACCAGTCACTCGAGCAGCATGAACGACACATTGGATGTCACTTTTAGTAAGAAAAATCCTACACTAGATTCTGCAGGTAAAGTGACGGTCAAACTATACGTCTCTTCAAAAACAAGTGTTAAGATTATTGGCCATTCGTCTCGGACAGTCTACAAGACCTTTGCGGCGGGGACCAAGAACAAGACTCAAACCTTTAGTTACACGTTTACTGATCCAGGCACCTATGATGTGGAACTGACACGTGGAGATACTTCAGTGACGAAATCAATCAAGATTTCGGGCGATTCAGCAAGTAGTAGTTCGAGTGCAATGGCAGATTCAACTGACTCAACTTCAGATAATAGTACAACCACAACGACGAACGGCGGCACGGGCTCCGGTAGTTCTTATAGTGGTGGTACAGGAACTTCTAATGGATCAACAGGTGGCAGTTATAATGTCTATAATGATGGCAGTGGGACAAGTAATACAACACCAGAAACGCCAAGCACAGGCGACAATACTGGGAGTGGTGAAACTAACACCGGCGGTGATAGTGGCACAGAAAACAGTGAATTTACCACCGACTAACCTAAATATTTTATTAAGTCCGTTATCATTCGGGCTTTTTTGCTATTTGTAGTAATATAATGTTATCAATTGGTATAAATAATGCGAGAGTGGACTCTTGACTCGCAATTGTTGTAAGGAGAAAAACTATGCAAGTACTAATCGTCGATGATGATAAAGAAATTGTTCAATTACTAGAAATTTACGTTAAGAACGAAGGCTATGATCCTGTTACTGCTTATGATGGTAAAGAAGCCTTAACGAAACTCAATACGAATCCAGATATCGCATTAATCATTTTGGATATTATGATGCCTGAAATGGATGGAATTGAAGTTGTGAAACAAGTCCGGAAAGATTCACAGATTCCAATATTAATCTTGTCAGCTAAAACTGCTGATATGGATAAAATTCAAGGCTTAATTACTGGCGCGGATGACTACGTCACCAAACCATTTAATCCACTTGAAGTGATGGCACGGGTTAAGTCGCTGTTGCGGCGTAGTTCTAATGACGTGACTAACAGTACTCCTGATATCTTAGATGTTGGTTCATTAACTATCAACAAGGATTCACACGAAGTAAAAACCATCAATGGTGAAACCATTCAATTGACTGCTTTGGAATTTGGAATCCTATACTTACTTGCCAGTCATCCCAATCGCGTCTTCTCAGCCGATGATATCTTTGAACGAGTTTGGCAACAAGAAAGTATTGTCTCTGCCAAGACCGTCATGGTTCACGTTAGTCATCTTCGTGATAAAATTGAAGAAGCTACCAACGGTGAAAAAGTCATTGAAACTGTTTGGGGCGTTGGATATAAGATAGAGAGTCATTAAAAGTAGAGTGATGACAGCCACGATTTGGAAAAGTAGAGTGTGGATCACCGCGGGCAGGCAACGAGCTTCTAACGATGATTGACGAAGATTCCGCTTGCTGGAATCTAGGAAAGCAGTGTTAGGTGAGTTGTCTGCGGTGAGAGACACGTTTTAAAAACAGCAAGATAATCTAAAGTTTTTTAGCATTACCGTGTTAACCTGAGATGGTTAACATTGTACATAGAAGTGGGAGAAGTAACTTGAAACTAACAGCTGGAGAAAGAAGTTCATTGATATTTGAGGGGATTAGTACTGTAATCCTCCTCTTTTTGTTGAATGTGTCGTTGATTGTAATGGCAGATTTTGCGATTAAAAGTAATCCGGGATTAGAAAATGGCATTTTTATTATTAAACAATCAATGCAAATTGGTCCTTATCACACCCAAATTTGGAGTTATCAACGCTGGATGATTGGGATTTTAATCCTAATCGATATTTGGGTACTGATTTGGCGGTTACGTCGTCGGTATGCGCAATATCAATTGCAACATATCATTCGTGAATTACATTATATTGCTCAAGGACATTTTGATCACCGGATTCCATTCCGCGTCCGTGGTGGTCAACAACAAGTAATTACCAGTGTTAACTCACTGGTTGATAGTGCCATTCAATCGATGGATGATGAACGCAAGATTGAACAATCTAAAGATGAATTGATTACCAATGTCAGTCATGACTTGAGAACACCATTAACGTCAATTATTGGCTACTTAGGCTTGATTGAGGATAAACAATACCATAGTCAAGAAGATTTGCTGAAATACACGCACACGGCCTACGAAAAGGCGACCCAAATGAAATCGTTAGTGGAAGATTTGTTTGAATACACCAAGGTGCGGCAAACCAGTGCTCCCATTAACATTATGAGTGTCAACTTAGATCAGATGTTAGAACAACTGGCCGCTAGTTTTGAACTCGAAGCCAGCAAGAAGGGGATTACCATGTCTGCCGACACCAAGCCCACTGACTTAATGATAGAAGCCGATGCCGAGAAACTCGGGCGCTTATTTAGCAATTTGATCGCCAATGGCTTGAAGTACGGCCAAAATGCCAGTTACATCAAATTAACGGCGCAACAAAAAGATCAACAAGTCGAAGTTTGTGTGACTAACGATGGTGCCAAGATTCCTGAAGATGCACAGATACATTTATTTGAACGATTCTACCGTGTCGAAGAATCTCGTTCCAAAGCCACCGGGGGGACTGGCCTAGGTTTAGCGATTGTCCAAGGAATTGTCGATATGCATCACGGTGCCGTGCGCGTCGAGTCAAACGATAAAAAAACCAGCTTTGTGGTAACTTTGCCATTAGATTACACACCAGAAAAAAATTAAAATATCAATTAACGGGGGCTGTAGCATGTATTTGCTAGAGCCCTTCTACTAGGAGAAAACACCCATGAAAAAATGGCTCATCAGTATTCTTAGTGCCTTACTTATTTTTAGCTCGGGCTTTGGCACCATCATTGCCCAGGCCGATGACACCCAACCAGAGATTAACGCTAGTGCCGCTCTAGCGATTGATGCGACGACTGGTCAAATCTTATATGAAAAAAATGCCAAACAGGTGCTACCAATTGCTTCAATTTCCAAGATATTGGCAGTCTCCGTGATTTTAGATGAAATTCAAGCGGGTAAGATTTCTTGGGATACCAAAGTGACGATTAGTCCAGAAATTGCAGCTGTTTCAGCAGATACCGCCTTATCGAATATTGTGCTCAATCAGGGCCAACAGTATACGGTGAAACAATTAGTTCATGCCGCTTTAATCAAGTCAGCTGATGGTGCGACGTTAGCATTAAGTACGATGAATGGTGATACGGTCACTTCGTTCAATAAAAAGATGCAAGCGAAGGCCAAAGCAATTGGCGTGGATGATGCTAAAATTTATAATGCTGTTGGTCTACAGAATAGTGATCTGGATACTTTAAAGGTACCTGGAATGGCCGATAGTGTCGAAAACGAAATGTCCGCCACCGATGTAGCTAAGATTTCACAATATGTGATCAAGCATTATCCAGCCGTCTTAAAGATTACTGCCACTAAGTCAGAAATGTTTGATACGACGACAATGGATAATCTGAATGAAATGTTACCTGGTAATGCGAGTGCAATGACTAATTACACGACGGATGGTTTAAAAACCGGGACATCCGATGCTGCTGGTCAATCGTTTGTCGGTACCGGGACTTACAAGGGTCATCGTATTATCACGGTGATTTTACACGCCAATGATACGAGTCGGTACACCCAAACGGCTAACCTCGTTAATTACGTGATTGGTAAGTACATTCCTACTACGGTTGATTCATCGACCTCATTTGCGAAGGCGACCACGGTCACCGTACCAAATGGTAAAACCGTAAAACTGAAAACTCAGTTTACTGGTAAGATGACCTTATGGCTCAGTACTGGAACGAGCGTCCAAAACCTGTCACACAAGTTCCTTTATAAGTCAGCGTTGAAAGATAAGAATGGTAAGCTAACCGCACCAATTAAAAAGAATCAAACCGTTGGTCAAGTTTCTCTCAGTGGCGACAACATGACCTTCATCGATGGCACTGGTGCTAAAATCAGTCTTAAAGCAAAAGCTGCCGATGCTCAAGCTAATATCTTTGTCCGTGGTTGGAGAGCGGTGTTTGGGTATTAAAGCAAGTTGATGAATTCCACGGATGTTCACGAGGATTAACAACAAATAGCGAATGGATGGTTTAGATCCATAAGCTATTTGTTGTTAAACGGAATGAACAGTGGAATGAATCACGATTAAGTAAATTGACGAAAACTACGGGTTAAGCATACTAGGCGTCCAAGTTAGGTGTAGATGGCAGTAGTTTGAATCCCAGTTCCAAAGATCATTAAACTGCAACAATTCACCAAAGGTGATTGTTTCCAAACGATTAATTCAACCGTATGAATAAATTTAGTCTGGTAATTAACGGACTCTCTTAATTAATCGCACTCGATAGTTCGTGATTATCCGGTTTTATACCGATAATATTGTGGGATTATCCGGTTCGTTCGTGAATTGGTTTTGTTCAAATATACACAGGTAAAGCCCGGTATAATCACGTCTATTCACATTAAAAAAAACGTGATAAAATGAGTGTTGATTGTGTTTCAAAGAATTTGATTAATGTCGCTTAAAACAGACCTCAGTGGGGGAACATTCTTGAAAAGAGAAGAACCAAATTGGTTGGCGGTATTGAAAATTTCAATGCCATTGTGTCTTAGTTATCTTCCAATAGGCCTAGCGTGTGGGATTTTACTCCATGCGGCTGGCTTTAATTTCATTATGACTTTTTTAGTGTCAATTGTGGTTTTTTCGGGTGGTGCTCAATTTTTAATTGCATCATTACTTACTATCAATGCACCAATGCTATCAATTGTCGTGACGTTATTCTTCTTAGAGTTACGTTATGCTTTGTTAGGGTCAAGTCTATCTAAATACATGAAAAATCAGCCACAACGATTTATATGGCTATTTTCGGTATCATTAAACGATGAAAACTATGCAATTAACTATTTAAAATTTGCCACCGACAAAAACTGGACACCACGTCAGGCATTGATGGTGGAACATTATTCATTGATTTCCTGGGCAGTGGCTAACTTGGTTGGTAGTTTGGTCGGAAGCGCCATTTCAATTAACTTAGAAATTGTTGACTTTGCATTAACTGCCTTGTTCTTATACATGATTGTGATGCAAGTCCGTAACCGTCTGACTCTAATCATCGGCCTATTGTCCGCAGTGTTAGCTGCTGTTTGTTTAGTAGCGACTAAGAGTACCATCGGGATTATTATCTCAACACTGCTTGCCTCATTCGTTGGTTTCTTCATTGAATCTCGCTTACGTCATACCGGGACTAAAGCCGAACGCTGGATGTTTGGTAAGGTTCGTGGTCCTGCCATGACGCGCAAGACAATCGAAGATAAGAATGAAAGCTGACGGGGGCCCTCATGAATAATTTATTACTCAATGCACCGGTTGTCGCTCAGTCGGTGACCAGCACAATGGATAGCTGGGATCACTTGTTGCTAATCTTCTTAGCCGCAATTGCCGCCTTTATTCCGCGGTACTTTCCTATGCGATTCTTTACTAAACGCGAAATTCCAGAATGGTTCAACGAATGGATGAAGTACGTGCCAGTCAGTTTATTTACCGCGCTGGTTGTTAAGGGTATATTCATTGATACCGCCTCGTACTCATTTCACTTATTTGGTCACGTTAACCAGATTATTGCCGCCGTGATTGTCATTATTATCACGTACATGACGCGCTCAATGGCGTTGTCTGTTATTGCCGGACTTGTTGCGGTGGCCCTAATCACATTCCTCATGTAGGAATCGTGATGTTAAATTACTTTGACCATTTCACGAAAGTATTATATGATTGATGTCATGCAAACGTTTTAAGTTTGCGGGTGTAGTTCAGTGGTAAAACCATAGCCTTCCAAGCTATTGTCGCGAGTTCGATTCTCG
Organism: Paucilactobacillus nenjiangensis; assembly: GCF_008632615.1. Taxonomy (NCBI): domain Bacteria; kingdom Bacillati; phylum Bacillota; class Bacilli; order Lactobacillales; family Lactobacillaceae; genus Paucilactobacillus; species Paucilactobacillus nenjiangensis. The sequence goes on along the minus strand of NZ_CP043939.1, from coordinate 1,981,700 downwards.
TCACCCGCTTTACCAATTACGTTTTGATGGTAATAATGAGAAGTATTATGGTTATTTTGGGGAAGTACTCAAGTGGCTGAAGAGGCGCCCCTGCTAAGGGTGTAGACGGGTCAAACCGTGCGAGAGTTCGAATCTCTCCTTCTCCGTTATAGATATTAAGCACGATTCGCAGTGATGTGGATCGTGCTTTTTTATTGTTTTTTTGGTTTATGAATAGCGAAAAACCATCTTTTTTGTATTTTTTATACATAATAATGGCATTTTTCGACGTTGTAAGTTAGAATATAGAAACAACGTGATTGAAGGGGAGTTATAATCATGACAAAATTGTCTAGGATAATTATTGATAATTTGAAGAATGTTGTTCATGGCGAAATGAATTTTAAAAGTAAAGATAAATATTTAAATGTGGTTGGAATTTACGGACAAAATGGATCAGGGAAAACTACTTTAATTGATGCAGTTGGCATTTATCATGACTTAGTCACAGGACGTATGATGAAAGAAGATGTCATCGATTATTTGAATGCTGACCCATCAGTTATTTCTATTTTATTTGAAAATGATGGTAAGGCATTTGAATATGTAGTTCGATTAGAGTTAGTAGATGGCCAAGCATTAGTCACTGGTGAGAAGCTAAGAACTTCAAAACTACCAAATCATACGTACAAGAAAGATGTTTTCTCATTTGAATATGATGTCGCTAATAATGAAACAAAGATTGAACCCGAAAAGGGCAATTTTAGTACCCTTGAAATACCAATAATAGCCACAGCTAAAGATAGAAAATCATTTGTCTTTGGTAATGTATTTCATGAATGGTTAAAAAGAAATGAAGGCGTCAAAAAATATAGTGATCTTAGGCAAGCTGTGACGCTAATACAGCGTGTTGCCTTGCAACTTAACATTCATACGGAAGTTATGAATGGATACCTTGCAACGGGTAATTTTTTGCCATTGTCTTTTGTGATGAATGATAAACATGCGAAATCAACTGGTACATTACCAGTGTCGTTACAAAAGTACGAGGGTTCAGAAAAAGGTGGGCTTCATTACAAAGAACCAGAAGCGATGTTGATTAAGAACGTATTTGCAAAGATCAGCAATGTTATTGAGCAAATTGTACCAGGTATGACTTTGCTGACTAAATTATACGAACAAACGACTGCAGATGGTGAAGGTAAAGAATTTAGAGTTGAAATTCTGACTAATCGTCAGGGGAAGATAATTCCTTTAAGAGCAGAGTCACTAGGTGTGCAAAAATTGATTTCAATATTGGCACTGTTGATGGAAGTTTATAATAATCCAAATCAGATTGTTTTCATTGATGAATTAGACTCTGGCATATTTGAATATCTATTAGGTGAACTCGTACAAGTTATGTCAGATGGTGCTAGAGGGCAGTTAATCTTTACTTCTCATAATTTAAGAGTTCTTGAAACGTTACCAGAATCAAAAATTTACTTTTCTACTAACGACGAAAATAATCGATACGTGCAAATTAAGGGAACTCGTGATTCCAATAATTTACGTAATTTATACTTACGTGAAATTCTTTTGAATGAATCTGAGAGAAGTTTGTATGAAAATACGGATACTTCCAGCATTAAATTTGCGTTCGAAGATGCTGATTTAGATGACGAAGAACAAGCTGCGATTAATCCCTATCATGATTACTCATTTGGACTATAGGTGGTATTTATGACAGAGAAAAAAGTTGTTTTGTTAATTGTTGAGGGTTCCAGTGATGAACGTGTTTTGTCATCGATTATCAGAGAAATGAATGCAGGTAGTACATCTATTCAATTTGAACTAGTTCGTGGAGATGCATTTACAAGCAATTCGTCAGCAAAGGGAAAAGCGGTGGTAAGTGCGGTTATTAGTAGCTTCATTACAAGAACCAAAATACCTGCAAAACAAATTGCTTTTGTTGGCTATATTCTTGATGTTGATGGTATTTATATCAAGGAAAGTGATGTATCTTGTGAAGACAAACGGGACGATGACTATTTTCAATATGATAGTTCAAGTGAACAAGTTGTATTTGGATCAAAAGAAAAAATGGAAAATGTGCAAGCTAAGTGGGTCAAGAAACAAAGTAGGGTTAACGAACTACAGTCTAACGATTTTACAATCAAAATGAGAGAACACGCAGGCACATCGACACGGATTGACATACCCGTACAAATTTATTTTAATAATATTACATTAGAACATGTTTTAGTAAATAAGATTTTAAGAGGAATGGACGCGGAAGATGAGAAAAAGCAAATTGTCAGAGCATTTTCAAAACGAATTGCCAGTGATGAAACACCGTTTGAAACGGCAAAAGTTTTCTTTCAAAAATTAGTACCGGCGAATGCAACGAATAATAAGCAGAGTTGGGACAAAATTAAACAAAATCCGTGGGAACATAGCAGTTCAATTTATTTTCTACTAATGCAATTAGGCCTTTACTACAAGAATTAATATCTGGTCGAAGATGAGTGTTAAATAAAAGTAGACAGCTAGTTAAAATGGCGCTGGTCCGTGTCAAGTAGACAGGTCAAATAATTAAAGTTCCTATGCAATTTCTTTTACGGCATGATTCCGATATTCCATCGGCGTCATGCCGTTTAGTGTTTCTTGGCGTCGTTCATAGTTATACCAGTGAATGGCGTCTTCAATCTGTTTCATCATCTCAACTTCAGATAAAGCTTGTTCAAATGCAAAGCGTTCGGTTTTCAGATGACTCCAGAAGCTTTCCATCGGGCTGTTATCCCCTGGAGTGCCTGGGCGAGACATACTATGAATAATGCCTTCTCCAGCCAAAAATGTATTGTACTCGCCACCTGTGTACGCCGATCCTTGATCACTATGCATCGTCTTGGGCTTAATGCCATTATTGTTCTTAAGGGCCAATTTGATGGTATCTGTCACTAGTTGTGCAGTCTCAGTTGGCGCGACGCGCCAGGCAATAATGCTATGATCATACAGATCTTTTACGGCACTGAGTCGAAGCTTCTTCTCGTTCTTGATTCCATAGGTTAACTCTGAACAATCGGTGACCATGACTAAATTAGGCCTGACTGGATGGAACGCATGTCCAGCGTCCACAGTGTACAGCTTGTTGGCAAGGAGATACTCTTTCTTCTCGGCTCTGCGATCATGCTTCGCGACGCGAATAGAGGCCCGTATGTGACCTTTGCGCATAATTCGACGAACACGGCCGTGACTGACATGATACGGCGTTTCGACGTTGATGTAGGTCACGAGTCGCTTAACGCCGAAGATGTAATGATTATTTTCTTCAAGCTCAATAATATATTCGAGAATCGCCTGATTATCCAATTGATGTATCGTTGGTTTACGATTCAACCACTTGTAATATGCGGCACGCGAAATATCAAGAGCACGGCACGCAGTGCTAATGCCATAAGGCTTGGCCGAATCTGGATTCATTTCTTGTGCGAGTTGTTGAATGGTCTGATATTGCTCGTCTGAGCGGCATTCCTTCTTTCTATTTCCTGAAGTTTTTTTAGAACGGCGGCCTCCGTTGAGACGTATTCAAGTCGCGCCTTAAGGCGTTTGATCTCAAGATCCTTCTTCTCAAGTTCGGTCAGTTGGTCATTATTTTCCTTGGCTTTACCACGCCGATCGGCAAGTGACGATTCACCACCTCGCTTGAATTTCTTGACCCAGGCATAGACTTGTCCATACGAAACGTCGAAGTGCTTTGTCGCTTCAACGTAATTCAATTCATTGGCGATAGTCCATTGTGCAATCTCGATACGTTCAGCTTGCGTCGTCTTACGGCCATCCTTCATGGGTGCAGCCCTCCTAGCGGATTTAAGTAATTTACCACCATTATACAGGGAAACCCATTGAACTATGACACCACTATTGGGAATACCGAATTCTCTGGCTAACTTGGGATATGAGGTACTACCTCCAAGATACTTCTGAACGACCTCAAGTTTGAATTCTTGAGAGTAGACTCGATTGGTTCGTTTTCGCTTAAGCCCGTCCACACCATCTGACTCGTAACGTTCTAACCATTGCTGGATTTGTGAATCATGAACGCCATACTGTCTATGAATTGAATTAGCAGACTGGCCCTTTTGGACCAGACCAATATAAAAGAGCTTCTCATCTAACGTATATCTAGAACCTTTTCGGCCCATACAAAAACTCCTTTCTAGGAAGACAAGCTTTAATTATTTGCTTGTCTACCCAAGAAGGAGTATAGCCAAATACTAGTTGTCTATTTTTTATGGTTCTACAATATTTGGTACTGATAGAGATTCACTTTGTGAATTTCTACTGGTGCCATTTTCTATTATCAAGTAAAATTGTACAAAAATAGAAGATAGCCTGACCCCTATCTAACGAAAGGAACTATCTCCCATGGATAATAATACCAGATTAGCTCTCAATATCACAGATACTCGTTTAGAATTTGATCCCGACCCTAAATATAAATCTCAACCTATGTCTAGAGAAATGACTGACAAAGGTGAGGCTAACGTGTGGCACTGCGTGCTCACATACGAAATGACTTGTCCTAAATGTTCAACCGTCATGAGTCGAAACGGGTACAAAAGTGTCATGTATCAATCTGCCCAAAATGGTACAAGTCTGATTTTCTTTAAAATTAAAAAGCAAAAATACATTTGTAAATGCTGTAAAAATACTGAGCTTGCTGAATTGAGTGATGTAAGAAAAGGAGACCATCTTTTTCGTGACGTAAAACAAATTATCGCTATGCAAATTGAAGAAAACATGAGTATGACTACAATTGCGAAAATCAATAACGTCTCCTCAAATACTGTTATCCGGTCAATTCTAGGATTAGCTTGTTATATCAAACCATCTTTTCATTATTTATCGCGAAACATTGCTTTCGATGATTTCAAATCGGGAAAGTTTGCTAAAAGCGGATACTCCCTTTTACTTATGAATATTGAAACACATCAACCAATAGATGTAATTTCTGACAGAGGTGATCACTCCCTTGAAAAGTACTTTTTAAGATATTCTCCGGCGGCTCGTGCTGCTGTTCGAACGGTTACGGTCGACTTATTTTCCCCTTATCGAAGTACTATTCAAAAAGTTTTCCCGAATGCAATTATCATTGCTGACCATTTTCATGTGGTAGTCCAGGCCTTTAAAGGCCTCAATCAGCTTAGAATAAAAGTAATGAAATCATTTAAGTACGGGTCACCCGAATATCGCCAACTTAACAGATTTTGGAAACTAATTATGAAATCAGAAAGCGACTTAAATCGCTCTGATCGATATAAACGTCGTAATTTCAAAAATTTACAATTGACTGACGACGAAGTCGTTAATCGTTTACTATCGCTTTCCGAAGAATTGCGTGCTGCTTATAACTTCTACCAAGATCTCATTTTCATAATTCATAATCAAAGTTCAGAACGGTTGAAAACCTTATTGTGGCCAGAAGATGATAAAAATTCGGCAATTCTCCCACAGGAAATGGATGCTGCCATCAAGACTCTACGAAAACATTTCGAAGAGATTATAAACAGTTTTAAAACAAAATACTGTCATTTCTCAACAGGTCCTGTAGAAGGATGTAACAACAAAATTAAAGTAATAAAGCGTACTGCGTACGGGTTTAGAAACTTCTATCACTTCAAGATTCGAATTCTAATTGCATTTAAAAATAGTTTCTATTCTAAAAATTTCATATCTCTCACAAAACAACAAAAAACTGCTAATTCCCCGACAACGGAGAAACTAGCAGCTTGATGTTAATGATTGTGAAATTCTAGGTCATCAGTACTTCTTGACAAAGAACCATTTTTATTGCAACAAAAAAACACAGCCAAAATTGCGACTGTGCTTTAAGATAATTAATTTGATAAAGGTTTAGTTGAAGTAGGTTCTCCTTCTTCAGTATAGCCTTTAGCATGTGCTTGAGAACGAAGATCAGCTTCAATTGATTCAAGACTACGGTTACGAGTTTCAATCGTGTATTTGGCAATGAACCAGATAGCGGCGAAACAGAGTGCACCATAGATAAGGAACAATTTAGCAATCCCTTGACCTTCAGCGTTAGCTGCATGAGCAGGTGTGAAGGCAATTAATAACATTGGGAATGATTGTGAAACGGCGAAGTTAGCTGTCCAGTTAACCACGGCGCCGAATGAGTTACCTAAACCACGAATGTTAAGTGGGAAGGCTTCACCAATCATAACCCACATTACAGGACCCCATGTTGCTGAGAAGAAGGCGATGTAAAGAGTTAAAGCAATAACACAAATCCATGAACCTAAGTTACCACCACCGGCTTTAAGAACTAACATTGCAGCTGACATGACGAAGAGTGAAACACCCATTCCGATGGCACCGAAAGTTAACATCTTTTTACGATCAATTTTATCCATGATCATCACAGCGATAGCCGTCACAACCACGTTAAAGATACCAATGATGATATGTGATTGAAGGGCGAAATGTTCGCTAAAGCCAGCTGAAATAAAGATTGTTGGTGCGTAGTACAAAACAGTATTACAACCCATGACTTGTTGGAAAATTGCTAATCCGATTGCCATAATCAAGACTGGCCGTGACATGTGTCCGAATAATTCCTTGAAACCGCCTGAAGGAATTTGAGCTTGTAGTTTGATATCATGTAATTCTTCTTCAACCGCTTTTTCATTAGGGTTGATTTGGAGTAACACTTTGTGTGCTTCATCCACTTGGCCTTTTTTAACCAAGAAACGTGGTGATTCTGGTAAGAACAGTCCACCAAAGAACAAAATAGCAGCAGGAACCGCAGCTAAACCTAACATCCATCTCCAACCAACAGCTGATGATAAACCAAACATCCCTTGTGGTGAAAGCCATTCGTTAGAAACGTAAGCTAAGAAGATACCAGTCATAATCATTAATTGGAATAACGTTCCAATTCCACCACGCTTTTCAGCAGGTGCAAGTTCTGCCAAGTAAGTTGGAATCAAGGCTGAAGCAGCCCCAACGGCAACCCCTAACAAAATTCGTGAACTAACTAAGACGTAGTATTCTGGCGCAAAGCCTGAACCCATTGCTCCAACGAAGAAAATAACGGCAGCAGTCAATAGTAGCTTTTTACGACCAAGTCGATCTGACAGTGGTCCAATAATTGCAGCACCCAGAATAGCTCCTAATAGAACTGATGCAGTAATGAAACCGTTTGCGAAAGAACCTGCAGCGATATTCAATTCCTTGTTGATGAAGAGCATAGCACCTGAGATAACCCCTGTATCATAACCGAACAGTAAGCCACCTAAAGCGCCAAAGAAATAAATAAACTTAGTAGACATATGTCTCCCAGTATTTGTCATAAGTGTTCCCCTTCCTTGATACGATCCAAAATAATAAGATTGAGACACGGTTCACATTGGTAACCGCTTTCAAAAGATAGTATAACTCATTTAGTTTGTTTCGGCAACCAACCAAATGAAAAAGATGTAAACGCTGCCAATTAAAATGGAGTTGTAAATACACAACTAAATATTGTGTATATTATCACAGACTTATTATTGATTTTCGTTAAGACTTTGATTCAAAAAAATGAGTCGTTTTGATCAAATTTATCGATGAACTACGTTACAATTTAACCAAATAACCGGGAAGGGAGCAAATATGAAGGACTTGGAAGAGAAAAAATGCATCTGACTTTTAACGGTCAGATGCATTTATGTTAATGATTAATTTTTGGCAAGTGAGTTAACTGGATAACGGTAGGCAATCCATAAATATCTCAGTGCGTAAATAATGCAGATGATTCCCAGGAGTGAGAACCAAGTATGATCTAAGACGGTAATGGCGGTTGCGAAGAAGCCATATCCTTTTGGTAAGAAAGTAAAGATAGTACCAAAAAGTGTAAACCAACCTAAAGCAATGGTACCGAAGCGACGGTCGCCCATTTCTTGTAGCTTCCATGAAACAGCCATCGCCAGGATAGTATTAGTTGACATCATCAAAATCAAACAGATGTGGTCACCTAGTCCTAAGCGTAATAGCCAAAACATCGCGAAACCTGTTAGATAACCGAAAATCCCCATAATCCAACCAGTCCGTTCGCTTACGTCTCGGTGAAGATATTTCTTCCAAATAATATTGCGTTCATATTTAACAGACATGAAAAGTGAGAATAATTCAATACCGACAAAAATTACACAACCAAACCATAATACTTCAAACAACCACCAGTGAATCGTGACAAACCATTGATGGAATAACAATGAAAAGGTCAAATCATGGCCAAAGTACCAGGCGTGCATCCAAAAGTAAAAGGGTGATTCTTTATCCTTCACTTGCATTGCCATACTGGTACCGTATTGTAAAAAGCCAAATAAATAAGTTAATAATGCCATGAAAACGACTGAATTTTGATGAGCGTAAATAATTTTCATCACTTCAGAAATTGTATACATAATTGCTACCTCCTAATTAATGTGTATAATATAAACTCAATAGGAGTACCATAAAAATCACGATTTACATAAAAGTGTGCATTAATTCTCAAAAGTGAAGAAGGTGGATAAGATGGATCGACGAGTGGCAAAAACAAAACGCGGATTACAAGAAGCGTTATTTGAATTATTGGACCAAAAAAGTTTAGCAGACATTTCTGTGACCGAATTGTGTGAACGTGCCGATATCGGTCGTCGTACGTTTTATTTGCACTACGACAATATCATGGAAATTTTCGATGATTATTTGCAGGACTTTTCTACTCAAATTGAGTCACAGCTGAGTCATCAGCCAGTTGATGCGGAAACTTTATTAGGTATCTTTAATCAGATCTTTTCAGACTACCAATCGCAGTTTCAAATTATTTGTCTAAATCACCGCCAAGATGCATTGGTTAATAAATTAGAATCAATGTTATTTGCCACGTTAGCAGAGGTCATGCACATTCATCACCATAAAATTGCTACCTTGAAGTACATCACCAGTGGCATTATTAATGTGTACGTGTATCAAATTAACCATCCAGAAGAATTATCGCAGACGGAATTATCGTACGAAGTAGGGAAACTTTTGGAAAGTGATTTGACTATGTTGTATAGGTGAAAGTTTAAAGATATCTTTATGAACTTTATTTTGTCGGATTGATTGAAGACTTGAGTTACATGTTTTAAAGTGAATTACTGGTTAAATAAATGGTCATTTAAATTTGAAATAATGTAAGAAAGGGTGAAATCAATGAAAGTTTTATTATCAATTAAACCTGAATTTGTTAATGAAATGGTTTTAGGAAACAAAAAATTTGAATATAGGAAAAGTATTTTCAAACGCGCAGATGTCACTGACGTTGTTGTCTATGCGACTAAGCCATACGGTAAAGTTGTTGGTGAGTTTAAAATTGATCGAATCATCGACGATAACCCTTCTAATATTTGGCAAAGAACAAAAAAATTTTCTGGTACAACTCAAAATTTCTTTTACGATTATTTTAGTAATCGTAAAAGAGGTTTTGCAATTGCTTTTTCAGAGTTTAAATCTTATGAAAAGCCACTTGAACTGGGTGCTTTTAATCTAAAATGTGCACCGCAGTCATTTTGTTATATAGAGGGTTAAATAATAGTTATCGTAATGTGATTAGAGAGATAACTTGCAAAGCTTTCGTTTCTAATCACTATGCTAGCAAAATAAAAATCAGCTATGATTGAACTACAATCATAGCTGATTTTGTATTATTTATGGATTAAACGGTTTGTTTAACACTCTCTTTATAATCGTGTTCAAATCCACAAATCGTTCACTTAACAAAATATTTCTAATACCTAAAGTACAGGCATTAGAAATATTATAGTTAAAAACTCACGATTTAAGCGTAGATTTTCTCACTCTCTTTAATCGTGTTCCAGTTCACAACTTTCTGCGCCTAATTAATATAGGACACTATCCCAAGTGCGGATAATGTCCTATATCTATTAGTGCTTAAAAGCTATTCGTGAACTGTCTCACTCTGAGCTTCATACATATAATCTCTTGTAATAGGTAATACACGGCCAGAAGGGCCTTTAGTCATCAAGAATTGAATGACATCGATGTTACCAGATTCAAAGGATGCAGCACAGGCATTGAGATAAAGATCCCACATGCGAGTAAAGTTAATTCCTTGCATCTTTTCAATAGCTTGACGTTTGGCGTTGAAGTTATCATCCCAGATTTCAAGTGTCCGTTGATAATGACGACGGAGGGGTTCCATATCTGAGATTTGCATGCCAGCATCAACAATATGTTGGATATTTTCAGTCAAACCAGGTACATAACCACCTGGGAAGATATACTTATTAATCCAACCATTGTAAGCTCCACCTTGTTGACGAGTAATACCGTGAATTAATGCCACGCCATCATCAGTCAAGTAACGATTAACGTCCTTGAAATATTCGCCAAGGTTTTCTTCGCCGACATGTTCAAACATCCCAACTGAAGTCACATAGTCCCATTGACGATCGCCAAGTTCACGATAATCAAGCAACTTCACTTCAGCAATATGCTCGAGACCTTTGTCTTTAATCTGTTGAGTGACATAGTCAAATTGTTCTTGGCTCAACGTCACCCCGGTGACTCTCAAACCATACTTTTCGGCAGCGGTTAACATCAAAGTACCCCAGCCACACCCAATATCCAGCAGTGTGTTACCTGCTTTCGGATTAAGCTTTTGGAGAATGTGATCCACCTTGTCTTGTTGTGCTTGGAACAAATCGTCCGTGTTGCCGTTGGTGAAGTAGGCACATGAATAGGTCATCGTGTCATCCAACCACAAACGGTAGAAGTCATTCCCAACATCATAATGACTCTGGACATCTTCCTTACTTGCCTTTTCTGAATGCTTTTGTTTAGGCAAGAATTTAATGAATTTTTTGTTATGGATGAAACTATCTGCATTTTCATAAGCGGCGGTAATCAATTCTTGAATATCACCCTTAATCTCGATACGTCCATCCATATATGCTTCGCCAAGTGCGATTGAAGCATTCTTTGTAATTTCTTTAATTGGAACAGCTTCTTTAAAAATGATGTTAACTTGTGGTGCGCCTTCGCCATAAGTTTCGGATTTTCCATCCCAGTAGGTAACGGTAACGGGGATGTTGAAAGAATTGCTTAAAAATTGCTTATAAAACGTTTTCTCTAACATAATATCCTCCATGCCAATGTTTGACGACAGTTATTATACGCCTATATTGAAAAACTTGCTAACCAAAAGTTAGTAATGTGTCGTTTAATGGACAGAAGTTTAAAAACAGCCCTACGTGGAAATCGAAGCAGGAAAATAAATTGCAAATAGTTAAGAAAGGTAATTAATCATCGTATTTATTTGGAATGGTCGATTGGACTGTTATAATTGACTCTAATTAGTAAAGGGTAGGGAGGATTTACATTGGTAGAAGCGTGGCATAGTTTTTTAGGGAACGTTAAATTAAGGCGATTCACCGTCTTAGCATTATTGATTGCAATCTTATTTTTGATCAAATCCATGTTAAGCATGTTATTACTGACCTTTGTTTTCACTTATTTAGTGGTAAACTTCGTCAGATTTGTTCATAAACATACGAAAATTCCTAGTAGCATTCTGGTGATTGTCACTTACATAGTGATTATCTGGGGACTGTACATCGGGATTGTTAATTATTTACCACAGCTGGTTAATCAAATCATTAAGATGACTGATTCACTGGTCCAATTTTACAATCATCAAAATACGACTGATTTTTACAAATTCGTCAACAAGTACGTCAGTGTTTCCAGCATTAACGAACAAGTGAAAAAAGGCGTCACACTCATCTTCAGCTATGCCACCAGCATTGGATCGATGGCGTTCACGTTCTTCTTATCATTTGTTCTCAGTTTCTTTTACGCAGTCGAACTCAAGCAACTGCATCGTTTCTCCCAGAATTTTAAAACCGGCGATTTCGCCTGGTTCTTTGGTGATATCGAATACTTCGGTCGCAAATTCGTCAATACGTTTGGGGTCGTGATTGGTGCTCAATTTTCCATCGCCATTGCGAACACGATTATCACCACTATTTGCTTAATCTTTATGCAAATGCCACAAATTTTAACGTTATCATTAATGATTTTTATTTTTAGCTTGGTACCCGTCGCTGGGGTGATTGTCTCCAGTATTCCACTGAGCATCATTGCTTACTCCGAAGGTGGCTTTAAACAAGTAGCCTACATTATCATTATGATTGTGGTCGTCCATGCGATTGAAACGTACGTTTTGAATCCACAATTCATGGCCAGCCGTACTGAATTACCCGTCTTTTATACTTTCGTAGTCCTGATGGTTGGTGAACATTTCTTCGGCGTGTGGGGCCTGATTGTCGGAGTACCTATTTTCGTCTTCTTCCTTGATTTACTGGACGTGAAGCACATTGGTAAAAATAAAAAAGCGGTTGAGACTGCGAAGCCGGATTAATTTGTCAAAATGGGTTTCGATTTAGTCCGTTTCAGAGTAAAATGGAGAATGTATAAAATTTGTGCTGAACATCACTTGTGGTGAACAGCCGTCTAAATAAGAAGAAAGAGGTTTTTATCTCATGGCAAAACTTGTATTAATTCGTCACGGACAAAGTGAATGGAACTTATCTAACCAATTTACTGGTTGGGTTGACGTTGATTTGAGCGAAGAAGGCGTTGAACAAGCTAAGAATGCTGGTCGTGCAATCAAAAAAGCAGGACTTGAATTTGACTATGCTTACACTTCAGTCTTGAAGCGTGCTATCAAGACTCTTCATTACGCATTGGAAGAATCAGACCAAATCTGGGTTCCAGAAACTAAGACATGGCGCTTAAACGAACGTCACTACGGCGCACTTCAAGGCCAAAACAAGCAAGAAGCAGCCGACAAATTTGGCGCAGACCAAGTTCACACTTGGCGTCGTTCATACGACGTTTTGCCTCCATTGTTGGATGCATCTGACGAAGGCTCAGCTGCTCAAGACCGTCGTTACTCAAACTTGGATCCTAAGTTGATCCCTGGTGGCGAAAACCTTAAAGTTACCCTTGAACGTGTAATGCCTCTTTGGGAAGATGAAATTGCACCTAAGTTGCTTGATGGTAAGAATATCATCATCGCAGCCCATGGTAATTCATTACGTGCCCTAAGCAAGTATATCGAAGAAATTTCAGACGACGATATCATCAACTTGGAAATGGCTACTGGCCAACCAGTTGTTTATGACTTTGATGAAAAGTTGAATGTCTTAGGTAAAGAAAAATATTAAGAGCGAGATAAAAATCGGTTATTAACCTGTGCAAATGCACACGGTTTGATTTCGTAGAAAAATGAAAATTCGGCAATGATTCGTTAATTGAATCATTGCCGAATTTGTTTTAACTTATAAGAAAGTATAGATTTTGAACTAGTCTAAGCCAGGAAATACCAAGGGCTTAGACTAGTTCAATTTTTTTGTTCATAGAAATTTGAGTGTAGTTGAAAAACGATAGGCAAGGAACTAAACAAAAATAATAAATTTAAAATAATAGAAGTTTAATTACGTATTTAATATATAGACGGACAATTCAGAATTCTGAATTCGAAGTCACCAATCGTTTTAGTGACTATTTTTGAATACCTCAGCAGACAAATTTGATGATGGGAGGTATCAAAATGAAAACTAGAGAAAGGTATTATTGCAGTGGACAATATTTATTTGTTCTTATGCATTGCTCAAACAGCTATCAATATAGTAACAATGATAGTGCGTTTGATTATCATGCTAAAGACAAAAACTGACTAACATTAGTGGTGAATCATAATTCGACGGAATTATGATTCACCACTTTTTCTTTTTTTGCTAAAGTGGTAATGAAGTTGACATGTCGAAGGTCTATTTGGCGCACCTTCTGGTGACGTCGTCACAAAAACTGGCAACTTCATTTGGTTCACAAATTAACTCGCTCGAAGTCCGTTGGCTATTTAAAGTCGTGTATTGAAAATTGAGATGAGTGAATCAGTGAATACAACTTTCATAAAGGTGGTAGTTAGTCATGGATATCGTATTTGGTATTGATGTAAGTAAGCACAGCTCCAATATAGCAATTTTGATTGAACAAAAGGTTTACAAAGAATTCAAAATTCAAAATGACCGGCATGGGTTTGAAATTCTTGAAGATGAGCTAGATGGCTTAACATCACCACAGATAATTTTTGAATCTTCAGGAATCTATTCTCGCAGTATACGTGCATTTCTGATTCGTAACGGTTGGCAATATACAGAAATTAATCCTTTAGCAGCTAAGAAGGATATGGATAGTTTTCGCCACAATAAAAATGACCGATTAGATGCAGTTTCATTGGCAATGGCGATGTCACAACATCACTACAAGCCAACATTTCAGGAACAACCAGTTTATTCAGAACTGCATGATTTAGAACGGACATATCAAGAGCTGAATGAAGATATTGTTAGGGCTAAGAATCGATTACATCAAAAACTACAACTGGCTTTCCCCGAAATTGAACGATTCTTAAGTGTCACCGATGGTGCATTGTATTGGCACATCGTTCAGCAGTTTCCACATCCATCTCTGGTTTTAGAAATGGGAATTACCGAACTGGCTCGGCTAATTATTGAAGCGACACCTAAGAACATGGGTGAACGTCGTTCGCTGGTTCTAGCCCAGCACTTACAAGATTTGGCATATAATTCAGCTCCAGCTGTTGAAAACTGCACACATGCCGTCCAAGCTGTAATTTATTTAGCCGGAGAAGTAGAACGACTCGATACTTTGAAGAAGAAAACGATTGACGAAATGACTGAAATTTCAGCTAATCTTCAGGAAATTCCCATTCTACAATCGATTCCAGGAATTGGTATTAAAACAGCAGTATGTTTGGTGGCTGAATTGGGAGATATCCGCAGATTTAGAAAACCTAATGCGATTAATGCTTATATCGGAATTGACTTAATTCAATATCAATCTGGGGACTTTGAAATGGGACAGCACATCAGGAAGCGTGGGAATACCTACGCTCGTAAAATACTTTTCAAAGCTGTACTGAATATAGTGAGTGTCTCAAGATATCATCCTAGTAACATTAGTCTGTTCTATCAAAGAAAAAAGCAATCTTCCGGTGACATTCACACCAAGAAGATTGCCATAGCTGCGATGGGAAGGCTCAATCGAACCATCTACCACCTCATCAAAAATAATGAATTTTATGACCCTATGAAGTTCACGCCAGAACTGTAGATCATTATCCATTCAAATACATTATAGCATCTCAAAAATTAGGAATACTAGAGATGTTTATTTTGTGTACACTCAATTTAATTTAATTGATCTTTTTCAGTTCATATACGTTATTAAATAGGCCTGTAGCCATGCTTTATTAAAATAAAAAACCATTAGAACGAGGTTTCCCTTGACTAATGGTAGAAAAATAGAGTAACAGTCAAAAGACGATTACTCTGCCATAAAAATAGTACTGATGATTGGTGGAAAATGAATTGGGCAAACAATTCATTTTCCTTACATAGACAATATAACGCGAGTTAGATAAAAACTCAAGATAAATAGATTAACGTAAATTGACAATAATTACGTACTTAATATATAGACGGACAATTCAGAATTATGAATTCGAAGTCACCAATCGTTTTAGTGACTATTTTTGAATACCTCAGCAGACAAATTTGATGATGGGGGGTATCAAAATGAAAACTAATGAAAGGTGCTATTGCAGTGGACAATATTTATTTGTTCTTGTGCATTGCTCAAACAGCTATCAATAGCGTAACAATGATAGTGCGTTTGATCATCATGCTCAAGACGAAAAAATAGAGTAACCGTCAAAAGACGATTACTCTCCCACAAAAATAGTACTGATGATTGGTGGAAAATGAATTGGATGAACAATTCATTTTCCTTACATAGACAATATAACGCGAGTTAGATAAAAACTCAAGATAAATAGATTAATGTAAATTGACAATTGTTACGTACAGTAAGTGAACTAATTACACTAGTTATTGCTGCTAGTATCAGTTGCATTAATGAGTATATAGTATTTACTATAATTTGCACAAAGAAAACATTTGATATTAGTTTTGATTGCGTTACCACGAGCACTCGTTGTACAATCGTTGTAATAAATGATTGGGGATGACGAGATGGCAGAAGAACGTACGTTAGTATTAGTGAAACCAGATGGTGTGAAACAACGGCATATTGGCCAAGTAATCACGCGACTTGAACAACGTGGTTATACAATTGAGGCCTTAAAAATTGTAAACGCTACCATGGAACAATTGAAGGATCATTATGCGGACTTAGCAGACAAGCCTTTCTTTCCAGAAATTACGACTTATATGCAGGAAGGTCCAATTACTGCAATTGTGGCGCAAGGCACTAATATTGTAGAAGTGTTCCATCGAATGGCTGGTGGGACTAATCCTACACAAGCTGAACTAGGGACAATTCGTGGAGATTTTGGACGTGAATGGGCTGATGGCTTGATTCGAAACGTCGTCCACAGTTCTGATAGTGCCGAGTCAGCTGAACGCGAAATTAAAGTCTGGTTCCCAGAACTAGGCGATACGTTATAATAGTAAATCCACCTCACGAGTGAATTCGTGAAGTGGATTTTTTTGGCACTATTTTCTACCGCGCTTTTTCAAGGTATTTTGTTGCTTCGTATGCACGATTAAGTCGTAAAATAAGCGGTCTCGGCGTGTAACTAACGCAGCCAGAAAATCAAAGACAAAGCCGAGCACAATCGCACTTAATATCACGAGTACAAAGGCATTTAATTTGGTTCGGGCAGATTCGACCGTCAAAATTAGTTTAGCTTGTTTTAACCAGGCAATACTAATTGGTAACGTGAAGTAGTAAATCCAGGCTTGGCGCATGCCAATTCTCAGTCGAGAAAGCTTGCCCGGATAAAAGTTAGTAATCTTGATGTGGACAATTGATTTACCAAAGGTTTGTCCTTCCGTCACCATTGGTACCAGAATCAGGACAATCGCAATGGGCAAAATATAATTAAAGAGTGGCGTGTGGGCCATGCCACGGTGACCAATCATATAGAAGAAAACTTCAATCATCAAACTACAAATCATCGAAACAATCATGTAATCAATAAATAAAGCAACCAAACGTCTGAGCCAACCGACATGTTCGGCTCTTTTATAACTGGAACTATCAAGTTTGTCACGATTAGGGAAAATCTTAGCGATAATTGGTGCCAGCAACCAGCCAAAGGTGCCACCGAGCGTATTCATCATTAAATCATCCACGTCGAAGAGACGATATGAACGAGGATAAATCCAATATAGTCCAGATAATTGAGTTAATTCAAAGAATAGACTCAGCAAAAATGAAGCTAAGATGGTTTTCTTAAATGAAAGTCGGAAGTAATAGCGAATATAAAACCCAAACGGAATGATGAGTAATATATTGAAGACTGGCTGGAGAAACGAAATCGTTTTTAACGATCCAACCCAGGTGCCCGGATGGACTAATGAAAATCCAGATTCTGTCAAAAAATCATGCACAAAGTTAAAGGGTATCAGTTGTACTCTTGCCGAAGTCATTTTAAAGACCGATTCAATCGACGGCAAAGGTAAAATGACCATCAAGTACGCCGCTAACAGGTAAAAAATCATCGTGTACAGCACAAAGGCCCGCTTAAACGTGAAACTTCCATAATGGCGATACTCAATGACTAATAACGGCAGCGTGATGAAAGCCGCTAAGAATGGGAAAATTATGACTGCTGATTTGATATTGCTAATATATAATGACATTTGGTTTCCTGATTTTTTGAATTTTTTTGTATTGTACTCAATGTACCAAACCCACGGGGCATGTGACAACAACAAAACATCGAAAATTTAGGGACAATTCAATGATAAGAAATAATTCACAGCTATTTTGTCAGTCATACACTTTAGATAAGAATGGACTACAATATCTATTTATGCCACAACACGTGCGGAAATCGTGTGATATCAAGGCTCTGAAAATATTATTGTTCAGATTTTTTTAAATTATTGACAAAATTTGAACAGTTAATGGCCTTGCATAGGTAAATTTCCTTTTGTACAATTGTAAGTGTTAATAAACAAGGGAGGATTTATTTTATTATGAGAAAATATTTTGCAGAATTTTTAGGAACTTTTATGTTGGTATTCCTAGGGACGGCCACCGTAGTGATTGCTAAGGGCAACGTTCTTGCCATTGGTTTATCATTTGGGTTAGCCATCACTGTATCAGCATATGCATTTGGTGGAATTTCAGGTGGGCACTTTAATCCAGCTGTTACGACTGCCATGCTAATCAATCGTCGGATTGAAGTCGGGGATGCAATCTTTTACATCATCGCTCAATTTATTGGTGCCACTGCGGCCAGCGCTTTCGTGCTTTACTTTGTTAAAGCCTTGCACCTGTCAGCTACTGCACTTGGACAAACAGATTTCCCCAAGATTAATTCAGTTACCGCAATTATTGTCGAAACCTTAGCTACATTCTTATTCTTGATGGTCATCTTAAACGTCACGAGCAACGATCATGGTAACAGTGACTTTGCCGGCTTAACAATCGGTATTACGTTAGCCTTCTTGATTATTGCAACCTTGAACCTGACTGGTGGTTCATTAAACCCAGCCCGTTCATTCGGGCCTGCTATCTTTGCTGGTGGTAGTGCTTTGTCACACATCTGGGTCTACATTTTAGCTCCAGAAATTGGTGCCATTTTGGCAGCATATTGTTCACGATTCTTAGATTCAGAAAGATAAAAATTAATATTTAATTACAGTCATCACTGACAGCAATTTGCTATCAGTGGTGATTTTTTTTATTTCATTGAAATTCAATAAATATGTAGATTTAAGACAAGCGAATTATACATAACGTAAACAAATGTCAACTTGTGAAATGGTAAACAACATTTAATTTAAAATTATGAAAAGCACTCTGAACATAATTTCAGTAAATCGTTTTACATTTGCTCAAAGATTTGTTAAGCTTGATTTATCAAAAATGAAAGGGGTTTCAAAAATGAAACTTACAAACGCAGAATTAGCAAAATACATGGATCACACACTCTTAAAAGCAGATGCCACACAAGCTCAAGTCGAAGAAACACTCGCTGAAGCAAAAAAATATAATACCGCTTCAATCTGTATCAATCCATATTGGGTAGAATTAGCTGCCAAAGAATTGAAGGGCACAACTGTCAATGTTTGTACTGTAATTGGTTTCCCTCTCGGTGCCAATACCACAGCCACAAAGGTCTTTGAAGTGAACGATACAATCGACAAAGGCGCTACTGAAGTTGATATGGTGATCAACATTGGTGAATTAAAACAACATCATGATGACGCTGTTCAAGCTGATATTAAAGCCTTGGCCGATGCCGCTCATGCTAAAAAAGCTATTTTGAAAGTTATTATTGAAACCGCTTTATTAAACGATGAAGAAAAAGTTCGTGCATGTAAATTGTCTGTAGCTGCAGGAGCCGATTTCGTTAAAACTTCAACTGGGTTCTCAACTGCCGGTGCTCAAGTAGCTGATGTTAAATTAATGCGTGAAACTGTTGGCCCTGATTTGGGTGTTAAAGCTTCTGGTGGTATCCATAGTGCCAAAGAAGCCTATGCCATGATTGAAGCTGGTGCCAGTCGTTTAGGCGTGAGTGCCAGTGTTGAAATTTTGAAAGAAAATGAAGGCTAATCATAGCCAAGTACTAAATAGTAAATAAAGGGAGTGCAATAATGAAGTACAATCGTGTTTTCGGAATTGTTTTGGATTCAGTTGGAACGGGTGCTGCACCAGACGCTGATAAGTTTGGTGATGTCGGCTCAGATACATTGGGCCATGTTGGTGAATTTTATGAAGGTAATTTAGACATTCCTAATCTGCAAAAACTTGGGATTTCTAATTTGCGTGAAACACCCATTGAGGGCGTCGCCGCAGCTGACAAACCATTAGCCTATTATGGCAAGATGCGTGAAATTTCAGCTGGTAAAGATAGTATGGATGGCCATTGGGAAATGATGGGCTTACCCGTTGAACACGCTTTATCACTATTTCCAAATGGTTTCCCCGCTGACTTAATTGACAAGTTGAAGGATTTTTCTAAACGTGACGTGATTGTCAACAAACCATATTCCGGCACGGATGTTATTCACGATTACGGTGAAGAACAGATGAAAACAGGCGCCTTGATTGTCTATACATCTGGCGATTCAGTACTTCAAATTGCCGCTCACGAAGATATTATTCCATTGGAAGAACTTTATAAGATTTGTGAATACGCACGTAGTTTAGTGAATGAACCTCCATATGTGATTGGCCGCATTATTGCACGCCCTTACGTTGGACCTGACAAAGATCACTTCACTCGGACGGCTAACCGTCGTGATTTTACCCTGGAACCAACTGGTGACACTGATTTGAACCGTCTCCAAGATGCTGGCTATGAAGTAATCGGAATTGGTAAAATCAATGATATTTTCTCAGGTCACGGTATTTCTCGTGGCTATCACAATGAAAGCAACCATAACGGTATGGAACATGTTTTGGAAACGATGGGCCAAGATTTCAACGGCCTCTCATTTACGAACTTAGTTGATTTTGATGCCATGTACGGTCATCGTCGTAATCCAAAGGGATTCGGTGCTGCATTAATGGAATTTGATCAACAATTGGGTGAAGTTTTAGCTCAATTAAAAGATGACGATTTGTTAATGCTTACCGCTGACCATGGTAATGATCCTGGTTTCCGTGGCACTGACCACACCCGTGAGTTAGTACCTGTCTTAGCTTATTCACCAAGTTTCAAGCAAACCGGTGAATCATTAGGTGTGCGCGAAACATTCTCAGACTTTGGTGCAACTATTTTGGATAATTTTGGTGTTAACAATGTCAAAGGCACAAGTTTCTTAGCTGATCTTAAATAATCCGAGGAGTGATAAATTATGAGTACACATATTGGTGCAAAAGATGGCGAAATCGCTGAAACAGTTCTATTTCCAGGGGATCCATTACGGGCTAAGTTTATTGCTGAAAACTTCTTAGAAGATGTTCATCAATACAGTTCCATCCGGAATATGTTTGGTTATACAGGAACATATAAGGGTAAAAAGATTTCCGTTCAAGGTAGTGGAATGGGGATTCCTTCACTGTCAATTTATGCTAACGAACTAATTAAATTTTACGGTGTTAAAACCATTATCCGGGTTGGTACCGCCGGTGGGATGCGTGAAGATGTCAAAATTGGTGATGTTATTTTAGGCCAAGGTTCCACCACGGATTCAGCTGTTACCGCCAATACGTTTGGGGCTGGCGTATATTACGCTCCATTGTCAGACTTTGAGTTACTTGACCGAGCTTATCATGTGGCACAAGAGATGGATGTACCAGTTCGAGTGGGAAATATCTTTGCTGCTGATCGTTTCTATAATGATGAATTAGACATGAAGAAATTAGCTGACTATGGTTGTGTCGCCACTGAAATGGAATCGGCCGGCTTATTCTTAATTGGTGCTAAATATGGCATCAAGACATTGAGTATCTTGACTTGTAGCGATAACTTAGTGACAGGTGAATCTGCTTCACCACACGATCGTGAACAAGCCTTTACCGACATGATGAAAGTTTCGCTTGAAACTGGGATTCGTGGCTAATCATTAGATTGATTAGTTTCTTGGCTTGGACTGTCTTATAATGAACTATTGTAAATAAAATTAAGCTAAGTTGAGGCCAAACCAATGGATATTGAAAAGGATAAAATTCAACAAAGTATCGCAGTTGCGCGAATGTATTATGAACAAGAACTGAGTCAAAATCAGATTGCTGCTCAATTGGGGATTTCTCGACCAACCGTTTCAAGACTACTTCAAGCGGCCAAAAAAAGTGGTTTGATTCGGATCCAAATCATGGATCCGGTCGAAAGCTCGGAAGCACTGGAAGCTAAAATTAAAGCACGCTACCAATTGAATGAAGCCCACGTGGTGCCCGTTCAAACGGTGAATGCTGGTTCTTCGCTAGACGCGATTGGTCAGTACGCCGCCGATTACTTAGCTGATTTGGTTGGCGATCACGATACGATTGGAATTGGCTGGGGTAAAACCATTCATTCCATCGCTAATCATTTAAATGTGAAGGATGAAGTCACGGACGTCTCAGTCGTGCAACTCAAAGGTAGTGTTTCGTATTCTAAACACCACACTTACGGCTTTGAAAGTATCAACGCCTTTGCCGCCGCGTTTCGGACAATTCCTCAATATTTGCCACTGCCAGTCATTTTTGATCAAAAGATGACGAAAGACCTAGTTGAAAAAGAACGCCATATTCAACATTTGATTGAGTTAGGTAAAAAAGCTAATATTGCAGTCTTTACTGTCGGAACTGTCCGTGACAGCGCGTTGGTCTTGAACTTAAACTATTTTGCCGAAGACGAAATTGAGTTTTTGCAAGACCATGCAGTTGGGGATGTCTTCTCTAGATTTATTGATGAGGACGGAAAAATTGTGTGCGATGAAATTAATCAACGCACGATTGGTATTCAACTGTCAGATTTGACGACTAAAGATCACTCCATTTTGGTCGTTACCGGTGAAGCTAAAGTCGCCGCAATTGATGCGGCTCTACGTGGTAAATACGCCAACACTTTGATTATTGATCAACATACGGCGCAACAACTTATTAATTATCGAAACTAATTGAAAATAAAATGAGGACGTGACTCTTAACGTCCATATTTTTAACAACAAAATGTAACCGCTAACACAAGGAGGATAATGAACAATGAGAATGTTAGATGTAATCGATGCAAAACGAAATGGTGGGGTTCTGACCGATGAACAAATCCAATTCTTCGTTGATGGAGTTGTAGATGGTTCGATTCCTGATTATCAAATTAGTGCACTGTTAATGGCCATTTATTTTCAAAAAATGACTGCACCTGAACAAACTAAATTAACGATGGCCATGCTAGAATCTGGTGATCAACTAGATTTATCAAAGATTGATGGCATTAAAGTTGATAAGCATTCTACCGGTGGTGTGGGTGATAAAACTAGTTTGCCATTGGCAGCCATGGTAGCAGCGTTAGGGATTCCCGTACCCATGATTTCTGGTCGTGGTTTAGGTCACACTGGTGGAACCTTGGACAAATTGGAAGCCATTCCTGGTTTTCGAGTAGAGTTAACCGAAGAAGAATTCATTAATCAAGTCCAATCAATAGGCTTGGCAATTGTCGGTGCAACAGGCCAAATTGCACCAGCTGACGCCCGGATTTATGGCTTGCGTGATGTAACTGACACAGTTGATTCAATTCCATTGATTGCTAGCTCGATTTTGAGTAAAAAATTAGCCTCAGGGACAGATGCGTTAGTGATTGATGTTAAAACCGGTAGTGGTGCCTTCATGAAAGAAGAAGCCGATGCACAAAGCTTG
Organism: Paucilactobacillus nenjiangensis; assembly: GCF_008632615.1. Classification (NCBI taxonomy): domain Bacteria; kingdom Bacillati; phylum Bacillota; class Bacilli; order Lactobacillales; family Lactobacillaceae; genus Paucilactobacillus; species Paucilactobacillus nenjiangensis. The sequence goes on along the minus strand of NZ_CP043939.1, from coordinate 1,958,282 downwards.
GCCCATGCCTTGGTTGAAATTGCCAATGGAGCTGGAGTAAAGAGTATGGCGATTATTTCTGATATGAACCAACCACTTGGTGATAAGATTGGTAACTCTCTTGAAATTGAAGAATCAATTGATGTTCTGAAGGGCAAAGGACCTGCCGATTTAGTTGAATTAATTTTGACATTAGGTTCTCAAATGGCTGTTTTAGGCAAGAAAGCTGCTAACTTAGACGAAGCTCGTCAAAAATTACAAGCTACTATCGATGATGGGTCAGCCTTAGAAAAATTCAAACAAATGATTGAAATGCAAGGTGGCGATACCCGGGTGATTGATGATTATTCAATCATGCCACAAGCTAAATACAAGATTGACATCAAAGCTGAAAAAGATGGAGTCGTGAGTCAAATTACGGCTGACGAAATTGGCGTAGCCAGCATGTTACTTGGAGGCGGTCGTGCTGCCAAAGAAGACAAGCTTGATTATTCAGTTGGGATTGTTTTGAGTCACAAAGTTGGTGACCAAGTCAAAAAGGGTGATACCTTACTGACAGTTTACAGTAACCAAGAAGATATCACTAAAGTTGAACAATTGATTCGTGATAATTATTTAATTGGGGATGCTGCTGAACCAATCAAATTAATCCACGAAATTATTACAGATTAATATGGATGTAAATAAACCACAATCGCATGGGGCGATTGTGGTTTATTTTTGTACGATAGAGTTCACGCTCTCCTTAATCGTGTTTCATCAATCAGATTACTCCGCCTATCTACACTAATTAATTTATCCCTAGTCCGGATAAACCAATTAGCTAGGATAGTGCTCGTAATCTACCGATTGATGGCACACTCTTTTTATAATCGCGCTTTTCACCCCAACCTTTTCGCTTAACTCATCTAACTTTGCCACCCAAGAACGGTGACTCAGTCAGATTTTGTTAATGCTCAATGGCTAAACGGGTTGAATCACGCTCTTTTTCATAATCGCGCTCAAACTCACAACTTCTTCGCCTAACTACAACTAATCATTTATCTAAGTGCAGATAAACAATTAGTTTAGGTTAGAGTTCAGGAGCTGAGCGTTCGTTTTCATAATCGCGCTCTTCAACCCAACCTTTTCGCTTAACTCATCTAACTTTGCCACCCAAGAACGGTGACTCAGTTAGATTTTGTTAATGCTCAAAGGCTAAACGGGTTGAATCACGCTCTCCTTTAATATCCCCACAATCGTCATTGGATTAGAGAAGAGGGGGATTTGGTTACTTAATGCAAAGTAACTTAAAGGAGTATCAGTAGTTTGGTTTTCATCACCGGTAACAACGAAAGCAGCTTCGGCAGGAGTTACGTCAGAAATATCACCGGAAATGACCATCGTTTCAAAATTATGTTTGGCGAGTTCAATCAGTAGTTCGGTGTCGTCTTCAGCTGAATTGTCGAGGAGCACAATTTTGCCGGTCCGATTACTTAACGAACCATAGCTATCATATAAAGCATTGGTTAAGGCTTCGCTGAAAGTAGCGCCACTACCAATGGATTCACCAGTGGATTTCATTTCAGGAGAAAGGGTCGTCATCATGCCAGGTAGTTTGGCAAACGAAAAGACTGGAGCTTTGACAAACACTTGGTCTGGTTCTGCGCCATAACCGGCGAACAAACCAATTTCGGTCAGTGACTTGCCTAAAATCAAGCCAGTTGCTTGTTTGGCGAGATGATTGCCGGTAATTTTACTCATAAAAGGGACTGTCCGGCTGGCACGTGGATTGACTTCAATCACGTAAACGGCGTCGGCGACGATAAATTGAATGTTCATCATGCCGATACAGTGCACCGCTTTGCCGATTTTGGTAGAAATGGCAATGATTTCTTGCTTTTGCGCTGTGGTTAAGTGCTGAGTGGGATAGATGGAAATAGAATCACCAGAATGCACACCGGAACCTTCGAGATGTTCCATGATGCCGGGGATGAAGACGTCGTGTCCGTCACTTAAAATGTCGACTTCGCACTCAGTCCCAGCTACATAATGATCAATTAAAATTGGTTGATGTGGAGCGGCGTCAATGGCCTTTTCCACGTACTCATCTAATTCGCTATCGTCGGTCACGACCGCCATTGCCCGTCCGCCTAAGACGAAACTAGGACGTACCATCACCGGATAGCCTACTTGTTTAGCCACCACGTGTGCATCGGCTTGATTCATTGCGGTATCACCATTGGGCTGCTTAATTGATAAGCTAGCGAGTAGTTCTTCAAATTCGTGGCGATCTTCAGTTTGATTAATTCCGGCTAATGAAGTGCCTAAGATGTTCACGCCCTGGGCAACTAACTCAGCCGTTAAGTTGATGGCAGTTTGCCCACCGAATTGAACAATTACGCCTTCGGGTTGCTCCAAGTCAATAATCTGCATTACATGGTCAATTGTGAGTGGTTCAAAATATAATTTATCTGAAATTGAAAAGTCAGTCGAAACTGTTTCGGGGTTGTTATTAATAATAATGGCTTGATAACCATGTTGTTGAATCGCTTGTACACTATGCACGGTTGTATAGTCAAATTCGACTCCTTGTCCAATCCGAATCGGACCAGATCCCAGGACGATAATATTATTTTTTAATGGCACACTTTCATTTTCGCCTGGGAAATAACTACTGTAAAAATATGGGGTGGCACTGTCAAATTCACCTGCACAGGTATCCACCATTTTATAAACGGGCTGAATGTGGTTGGTGACCATCATCGAATTAATCTCTGCAACTGGCACCGCAGTGGCGGTCGCAATCATGGTTGGGTTGAAGCCAAATTTCAAGGAATGTTGCAACAAAGGAACCGTCAGCTGGTTGTTTTGTAATTCCGTCATGATATCCCAAATGTTCGCTAACTTGTGTAAGAAAAAAGGCGTGATTTGCGTAGCTTCAAATAATTGCTCAATCGTCCAGCCGTGTTGTAGTGCTAAAAAGATTTCAAACAACCGTTGATCTGTTGGATGGGCCAAATGTTGCGTTAATTCTTCATCGGATAAATCTTGTTCAGGCAAGAGCGTATTTTCCAGTTGTGGATTAATTTCTAACGATGCGACTGCTTTTAAGAAGGCTTCTTCCATTGTCAAACCAATCCCCATCACTTCACCCGTGGCCTTCATTTGGGTACCGAGGTGAGAATCGGCAGTATCAAATTTATCGAATGGAAAGCGCGGAATTTTAACGATTAAATAATCCAACGCCGGTTCAAAGGCGGCATTAGTCGTTTGGGTGACGGGGTTCGTAATTTCTTTTAAATTTAAACCAACCGCGATTTTAGCGGCGATTTTAGCGATTGGATAACCAGTCGCTTTTGAAGCTAAGGCTGATGAACGACTGACCCGTGGGTTTACCTCGATGACAAAGTATTCATCGGTGGTTGGGTTTTGTGCCAATTGGACATTACAGCCACCTTGAATATTGAGTGCTTCAACAATCGCTAAAGAAGCGGTCCGTAACCGTTGATAAGTGGAATCATTTAATGATTGACTAGGGGCGACAACAATCGAATCACCCGTATGAATACCGACTGGATCAAAGTTTTCCATACAACAAACACTGATTTTATCACCGTTAGCATCACGCATGACTTCAAATTCAATTTCTTTGTAACCAGCGATACTTTTTTCAATTAAACATTCAGTCGCTGGTGACATTGATAGACCACGGTGGGTGATATCTAGCAATTCAGTTTGATTGGTGGCAATTCCACCACCCGAACCACCAAGGGTAAAGGCCGGACGAACAATCACCGGATAGCCAATTTGGTGTGCAAATTTAACTGCAGCTTCAGTATCATGTACGGTCAAACTCGCTGGAATTGGTTGATGAATTGATTCCATTAGTTCTTTGAATTCTTCTCGATCTTCCGCTTGTTGAATCGTTTTTAAACCCGTACCGAGTAATTGCACGTGATATTGATCTAAAACGCCGGCTTCAAATAAATCAATCGCTAAATTGAGACCAGTTTGTCCGCCCAAAGTTGGCAGCAGGGCATCTGGTTTTTCTTTGGCAATGATTTCGGTAATTGAAGCCACTGTTAAAGGAGCCAAGTAAACATGATCAGCGATTTCATCGTCGGTCATAATTGTGGCTGGATTGGAGTTGACTAAGCCCACTTCGTAGCCTTCTTCTTGTAAACTAATGCATGCCTGGCTGCCGGCATAGTCAAATTCGGCGGCTTGACCAATGACAATTGGTCCCGAGCCAATCACCATGATTTTTTTAATAGTTGCAATTTTAGGCATGTACTTTCGTCTCCTTGAGCATTAATTGATTAAATTGATTGAAAAAGTTATGGGCATCGGTGGGGCCTGGATTAGCCTCCGGATGGTATTGCACCGTGATGACGGGCAAACTGGTGTGACGTAAACCTTCAACAGTTTTGTCATTTTCTTCTGTAGCAGTGACGACTAAACCGGTCTCTACTAAGGAATCAACGTCCACTGCATAACCGTGATTTTGACTTGTTAAAATCGTCGTTCCATCTTCGAGTTCGACGGGGTGATTCAAACCACGATGCCCAAACAACATTGCATGAGTCGTTGCACCGTTGGCTAGGGCGAGCAGTTGATGACCTAAGCAAATCCCGGCAGTCGCGTAATGTGCTTGAATTTCTTTTAATAAAGGAAGGGTTTCTAAATAGTCCGTGGGATTATCCGGCCCATTTGAAATCAAAACGCCGTCTGTCTCATAATGATTGACCGTTTCAAAGTCGGTCGTGTATGGCAGCACCTTCACCTTGCAGCCGTGTGCCATCAATTGTTCGATAATCGCTTGTTTAATACCGTAGTCAATCACCACCACATGAAAATCAGCATTTTCAACATTATAAATGGCGTCTTGCAATTCTGGTGTTCGATGCATGATGGCATCAATCTGGTTGTAAATAGTATCAAAGTCTGTCATCGCAACTGGTGCATTGGTTAACACGGCCTTCATTGTGCCTTGCGTCCGAATATGTTTGGTTAATGAGCGCGTATCAATTTCCGAAATCCCAGGAATTCCTTGTTCCTTTAAAAAACTGGAAATTGATTGTCCTTCAGTAGGGTCTTCGTTTTCTAAATGTCGAACGATGACTGATTGACAAGTTGCCGCCACACTTTGGCTGTGCCATTCGTCTGTGCCATATGTCCCAATCAATGGGTAAGTAAACGTTAATAATTGATTTGTATAGGAAGGATCCGTAATTGCTTCTTGATAGCCGGTCATCCCCGTGTTAAACACAACTTCACCGGCAGCTTGAATTTCAGTTGCGCCAAATGCTTCGCCAATAAAGATGGTTCCATCTTGTAATGTCAGGTATTTATTCATATTATTCCCACCTTTTTGAATATCCATTCGTAATTATTATCAATATTAAACACCAAACGAGAACCTAAGTCAATAATTTTTATTCATAATATTCAAATAAATTCACTATTTACTGAATAAAACTAACTAAATCATGAATAATAGTGAATAATTACATAAAAAGCTTGCTTTTATTTCTCGTTGCATGTAAGCTAATGGGCAACTAATAAAAATGCAATTATATGAATGAGAAGGGAATGATTAGTATGAATGCTGCACTCGTCGGGGTTTCCGGATACGGGGGCATGGTGCTCTTTCAACTATTAAATAATCACCCAGGCGTTGACCAGGTGAATTTATATGGACATGCACAAACGGAGAATCAAAATTTAGGGGATGTGGTTTCGCTCTTTGAACTAGGCCACTTTAATCAGCAACAAATCTTTCCTTATAATGAAATCCAAATCATGCAAGATAACGATGTCGTCTTTTTTGCCACATCGGCCGGAGTAACCGCACAGTTGGCACAACCATTTATCGATGCGGACTTTCCAGTGATTGATTTGTCTGGTGATTATCGTTTAAACACGCAAGCGTTGTATGAACAGTGGTATCACAAGCAACCGGCGCAACAAAGTGCACTGGATACTGCTCACTACGGCTTAGTAGAGTTTGAATCAGCACACAATGCGAAATACGTTGCTAATCCTGGTTGTTATGCGACCGCCACCTTGTTGGCATTGGCACCGTTGGTCAAGAATGACTTGATTGATGTTGATTCAATTATCGTGGATGCCAAATCAGGGACCTCTGGGGCTGGCAAGAAGCCGAGTGAATTATTACATTTCAGTCAAACTAATGAGAATTTACAAGTGTACAAAGTGAATCAACATCAGCACATTCCAGAAGTAGTACAAGAATTGCAAACTTGGAATCCAGCTGTCAAAGCAATTCAATTTAATACCACTTTGTTACCGATCACTCGAGGTTTGATGAGTACGGTCTACGCTAAAGTTAAAGCTGGAGTCACTCAAGCTGAAGTATCTGAAGCATTTGAGCAAGCTTATCAAGATCAAACCTTTGTGAATTGGACTGATCGACGATTTCCTACTATTAAGGAAGTTGTTGGGACCAATGATTGTAAAATTGGGGCAATTTACAATCCCGACACTCACACCGTGATGGTAGTCAGTGTCATCGACAATCTAATCAAAGGTGCTGGCGGTCAAGCAATTCAAAACTTCAATCAAATGTTCAACTTTGATGAAGCTGCCGGATTACCGGTGAATGTGTGGGTGCCATAGGTTTAGAGTGTGAACTCAATCGAGTTGCTCTGTAGGATTAACAAAAAATGGCTTATAAACGGGTTAAGTTTATAAGCCATTTGAGTTAAACGAAGAGAGCAGATTGAGTAAGCACGTTTCAGAAAATAAGTGCTGAACCAACCGGGTAATCGCCGAGCAATAACGAGGTAATTCAAAGATTTCAGGGGTTAAGAAATCGAAGGAATTACAAGTTAGGTGAGGAGATTGGTTGGAGAAGCCGTTAATCAAAATAAGTGCTGAACCAACCGGGTAATCACTGAGCACTACAACAGATACAAGCAACATGCGGGAGCTTTGGATGAGGAAAACAGGGATAATTTGGGGAAATTACAACTGACACGAGGGAGAAACAGTATGGATCAAATTCAAAATAAAGTGAAAAAATTAGATGAGTATCAATGGCCACAGGGATTTTTCAGTGATGGAATTCATGCGGGTTTACGAGATGGACTAGATTTAGGTTGGATTTATTCTGAAACGCCAGCCGCTGCGGCAGGCGTTTATACAACGAGTCAATTTCAAGCGGCTCCAACGAAATTAACGAAAAATACAATTAATTTAAACCATCAACTGCAAGCAGTCGTGATGAATAGTGTCTGTGCAAATTCTTGTACTGGACCACAAGGTGAAGCTGATGCCTTGGTCATGCAACAAGCGGTGGCAGACAAAATGACTATCGATTCCAATTTAGTTGGCGTGGCTTCAACTGGAGTGATTGGTCAATACATGCCCATGGGTTTGATTACGGCCGGTATTAAAAAGTTGGAGCTCGGTGATTCCGATAAAGTGGCTCATGCGGTAATGACCACTGATTCGCACGCTAAAACTATTAGTGTCGCTGCTGATATTGACGGCGAGACGGTGATTGTATCGGGCTTTTGCAAAGGGTCTGGGATGATTCATCCCAATATGGCTACCATGTTAGGCTTTGTGACCACTGATGCCAAAATCGCTAGTTATGAATTACAGGCCCTGCTAAGTGAACATGTCAACGATACGTTTAATCAAATTACCGTGGACGGCGATACTTCCACTAATGATATGGTGACGGTGATGGCCAATGGGGCATCCGGCGTGGATGTGGCCGCATCTGATGAATTTGAAGCCGCCTTTCATCAAGTCTTGTCATACTTGGCACAAGAAATTGCTGCTGACGGTGAAGGAGCCACCAAATTAGTCGAAGCTAATGTAAAGCATGCTGAAACCAAAGAGGATGCTCAAAAAATTGCCAAACAAATCGTGGGCTCAAACTTAGTTAAATCTGCTATCTTTGGGGATGATGCAAATTGGGGTCGCATTATGGGCGCAATTGGACAAACGGATGCCAAGCTTGATGTTGATCATGTCAGCTTGTGGATTAATGGCATCCAATTAGTCAAAGATAGTATTTCAGTCAATTTCGATGAAGCAGTCGTGAAAGAAACTCTGGCGTCTAGTAAGGTCGTAATTGATGTCGATGTGAATGTCGGTGAAGCAAGTGGCCAAGCCTGGGGTTGTGACTTAACGTATGATTATGTGAAAATTAATGCTTCATATCGAAGCTAATAGGTGAATTCAATGGAAAAAATTGTCATTAAAATTGGTGGGAACGCCACTCAACAACTAACTGAATCGTTTTTTGAACAGCTCGCAGTTTGGCAACAACAAGGCAAACAAGTCATCATTATTCATGGTGGTGGACCACAAATTTCTAAATGGAGTTCGGATCTTGGCTTAACCGTGACCAAAAAGAACGGAATTCGAGTAACTGATGAAGCGACTTTGAAAGTCACCCAGGCCGTTTTACTCGGAGTCGTTCAACCAGCCTTGTGCCAGATGATTGCCGATCATGGCTTTGAAGTGATGGGGCTAAACATGGCTGACAATCACCTGTTGGAAGGCGAATACGTTGATCAACCATTGTATGGTGAAGTTGGTCAGGTGACCAAGGTCAATGAGGAGTGGCTCGCACAAAACTTGCATGGCCAGATTGCTGTGATTGCTCCCTTGGTACAAACTGCTCACAGTGCCGTGCTTAATGTCAATGCGGATGTGGCCGCAGCTAAAATTGCGGAAGAATTAAATGCCGCAGAACTAGTTTTGTTGACGGATGTTCCTGGCGTGATTAAAGATGGCAATGTGATTTCAGAGCTGAATAATCAAATGGCGCACAGCTTAATGCAAGATGAGATTATTAAATCGGGGATGAAGCCTAAGATTAAAGCAGCGTTCACGGCCCTCGAGCATGGGGTACAAAAAGTGCTCATTACGGACAATATTGAAAATCACGGTACGGTATTAAAAACCGCGTAACCAAAGGAGCGAGAAGAATGGAATATGTATTTCCAACGTACGCCAGATATCCAATCGATATCGTCGATGGCGAAGATGTGCATTTAGTGGACAGTCAAGGACAGCAATATCTTGATTTCACAAGTGGCATTGGGGTCTGTAGTTTTGGCTATTCGAATCAATTAATCAAAGATTCCGTCGACACACAAGCCGGCAAAGTTTGGCACACGTCAAATTTGTATGACAGCCAGTTACAAGACCAAGTAGCGGCAAAGTTAGTTGAGCCTGGTATGTTGGCTTTCTTTTGTAATTCAGGGACTGAAGCCAATGAAGCGGCCTTAAAATTAGCCCGCAAAGCCTCTGGTAAAACGAAAGTCATCGCCTTTAACGATAGCTTCCACGGTCGGACATATGGATCATTGTCAATGACCGGCAACCCAGGAATCAAGGAAGGTTTTTTTCCCCTTGTGCCATCAATTGAGTTTGCGGACTTTGACGATGATGCCGCACTGACACAAGTCGATAATCAAACGGCGGCTGTGATTTTAGAAGTGATTCAAGGTGAAGGCGGCGTGAATAATGCGCATGCTGACTGGCTCCAAGCAATCGAAACTAAAGCTCATCAAGTGGGTGCACTGTTAATTATTGATGAGGTTCAGACGGGGATTGGTCGGACCGGAACCAAGTTTGCATATCAAAATTATGATTTGCATCCCGATATTGTGACCCTGGCTAAAGCGCTTGGCAACGGGCTACCAATTGGGGCAATGATAGGTAAGCAAGAATTAGCGAGTGCATTTGGCCCCGGTTCTCATGGGACCACTTTTGGGGGCAATAAATTATCTTTGGCCGCCGCAGATGCTGTCTTGGATCAATTGACGCCTGAATTTTTAACGGCAGTTCAAGCTAAATCAAAATCGGTGTGGGCCATTTTGAAGAATGAAATTGCGCAACAATCCATCGTCACGGCCATTTCTGGTCAAGGATTAATGATTGGCATTCACTTAGATGAACAAGTCAACGTGGAAGATATTGTCAAAGCCTTGCAACAAGACGGACTGCTGACATTGTCTGCGAAACATAACACGTTGCGGTTGTTACCACCGCTCGTGATGAATACGGAAGAATTAACGACCGGCTTAACAAAAATTAACCAGATATTGAGCCAGTTTGCTCAAACCAAAATGGAGGCTAAATCATGAATCAATTCCAAGGTAAGTCATTTTTAAAAGAAATCGATTTTTCCAGTGCGGAACTCAGTTACTTAGTTGATTTTTCAGCACATTTGAAATACCTAAAGCACCACAATATTGCGCATCCTTATTTGCAGGGTAAAAATATCGCCTTGTTATTTGAAAAGACTTCGACGCGAACTCGGTCTGCCTTTACGGTTGCTGCCAACGATTTGGGCGCTAATCCAGAATTTTTAGGAAAAAATGATATTCAATTTGGAAAAAAAGAATCAACGGAAGATACAGCCAAAGTGTTAGGGCGGATGTTTGATGGAATTGAATATCGTGGGTTTGCGCAGGCCACGGTTGAGGGCTTAGCCAAATATAGTGGTGTGCCAGTTTGGAATGGTTTAACCGATGAATGGCATCCAACTCAAATGATTGCGGACTTTTTGACGCTGAAAGAAAACTTTGGTCATTTAAAAGGCTTGACGCTGACTTATCTTGGGGATGGCCGCAATAACATGGGTAATTCTTTATTAGTGACTGCCGCAAAGCTGGGGGTTAATATTCATATGGGCGCTCCTAAAGCACTCTGGCCTAGTAACGAAGTGATTGGTTTAGCCAAAGAAGCTGCCGTGAAATCTGGTTCAAAAATCTTTTTGACTGAAGATCCACAGGCAGCAGTTGAAGGTGCAGATGCATTGTACACAGATGTGTGGATTTCAATGGGTGAACAAATCAATGTGAAAGAACGGATTGAAATGTTGTTGCCATATCAAATCAATCAAGCCTTAGTCGACGCGACTGGTAAAGATAGTACGATTGTCATGCATTGTTTACCGGCTTACCACAATCACGACACCGAAGTGGGTAAAGAACTTGGTGAAGAATTTGGGGTCGACGCTCTTGAAATTACAGATGATGTCTTCAATGGACCTGCATCGGTGGTCTTTGACGAAGCTGAGAACCGTTTGCATTCTATCAAAGCTATCATGGCTGCTACTTTAGGAAACTTATTCATTCCAGAAATTTAAAGTGAAGAAAGCCGTACAATTATTTGAAGATTTTGTAAAGATTGGGCTAGAAGATTTGATGTGTGTTACAATCTTCCTATTGTTGATTTTAGACACACTGAAATCGGAAAACTAATTTGATCGGCATAAGATCAGGAATAAGGGTGGATTGATGGAAGCAAGTAGTAAAGTAACAACTAAAAGTTTTGTTTCGAAGTTAAGAGATATCGTTAAAGCTAAATATAAGGAATCTGTCATTAGTTTAGTGAGCTTTATTGTGATTGCGATTGCCGTGATTGCGATTGTTGCATTTGCCGGTTACGAAGCATTTGCGTATGTAACTCAAAAGCTTGTGATGCTGATGTATACTGTGATGTACGGTATGACCGGTGCGGTATCGGCTAGTTCGATTGCGATTGGTGTCGTCATTTTCCTAGCTGCCTTGGCACTGTTTGTCGCAGCGATTGTCTTTATTCAATTTTTTGCCGTTGCCATTCAATATGAATTCCAAGATACAATTCAAAAGGACAGCAAGAAAATCTCACTGAAAGGTATTTGGGCACAATTTCGAATTATGAACAAAAACCAAATGTGGCGCTTGTTCTTGTACTCATCATTGTTTATTGGATTATGGACATTGCCAACCAACATTTTGGAATTAGTTTTTAGCAGTAATACGATTCTAGCAATTATTTTCAGATTGTTGACAGCTGTGATTACCATTTGGAAGACATTGGAATATGCTCAAGGTATCTTCTTATATCGTGAACAACGTCCGAAGTTCCTGGGTCAATCAATGCGTCATGCATTTACAGCCAGCCGTCGTTTCATGTCACATAAGAAATGGCAATACCTTTGGTTGATGATCGTTACGGTGGTTCCTTTGATTGTGGGTCAAATCATCTTTGGTTTAATCACATTTTATGGTGAATATACCGCAACTTACTTCTTCTTATACCTCGGTATTATTTTGATGGTTGTTTATGGATGTGCATACTTACCAGTGCTCTACTTCTCAAAACCACTTTACTTTGAATTGACTCGCTCATCTGTTTCAATTGATGAAACCTTTGAAGATACATTTAAGTCAGTTGGTCGTTTAACTGGTACAGAACCATACGAAAAGAAATCAAAAAAAGCTAAAAAAGAAGTTCAAGCTAAAATTGAACCTAATGATGCTAAAAAGAAAGCAGCACCTAAAGATACCAAAAATGATAAATAGTTAAGCTAATCCTGCACGCCACTCACCTGGTGTGTAGGATTTTTTGTAAACAAATAGCCATCCAAGCGGGTGGCTTGGGTGGCTGTGGGTGAAGGGGGATTTAGTGAGTATAAACGTGTTCCATCAATTCAATTCATTCCGCTTAATTTAGACAATTAGATTTCCAAACTCGAAATCAATAATTGCCTTTATTAATGCTCGTGAATTCCCGAATTGAGTCGCACTCTGGGCTGAAACGTGCTCCTCCCCACAATCTTTTCGCTTAACTCATATAGCTCAATTACTAAAGACCAGCAATCAAGCTATATTTTGTTAATGCTCAAAGGTTAAACGTGGTGAGTCACACTCTGTCTGAAACGTGCTCCCTCCTTCAATCAATTCCGTCTAACTTAAAATACTATCTGACTCCCAAACCGAGTCAGATAGTATTTTTTGTTAGTACTCGTTGATTACCGAATGAGGTCGCACTCTTTCTAGAATACCTTCATCGTCGTCCAGCTAGTTGGCAGCGTATTGAAATTGTATTCAGCAAGACTGGATTCAATTTTGTCACCGGAGAACATGGCGGTATGCGAACGAGCGAGCATTAGGTTAAGTTCGTGATCTTCTTTGAATTGAACCATAATAACGGGGATGTTCCAAGCCCAGGCAGCGCCGATTTCAAAAATGGTACCAGCGTCTGGTTCAGGATTATCCTCTTCAGCTTTATAATCTAAAATTGCCACCACGACGTCAGCCCGTTTTACTTGGCGCATATCAGTCGCGAAGACGGAATCTTGCCATTTATGTGATCCGAATTCTAATGTTTCTTCTTGGTGTTCTTGTGGATTATAAATTTCATCACCAGCGATGGTGGGGTTCTTGCGTAAAGCAGCCACCGTTTTTTCGATGCGTTCTTTTTGGCCGTCAGAGAAAAATGGGCTCGCAAGGTAAACTTTGTTCTTTTGCATAATTAATAAAACTCCTTTAGGTTAGTCGTTGTTGCCAACGGTAAATCGTGCTTGGTTAATTGAGGGTGCTTAAATTTCATCTAGTAAGGCAGTAGCAAGATTGCCACTCGTTAAATTAGGTTTACCCGATGAATCGAAGAGTGCTTGATTTTTGTCATTACGGACATAGCCGGTTTTGGGACCAGGGCCGTAACTTAAGGAAGGCGAAATTCCCACCCAGTTAACATTGGTGACGGTTTGTAAAAAGTGATACTCATGAACTTGCATCAAAGGTGTGTCAATCCAAGAGTCCGAACTTGGATCTTTGACAAATGAATCAATAAACGGATGGCCATCCTTGTCTAACAGGCTGGCCGCCCCCAGCATAAAGAAAATTCGAGGTGAAGTAGTGTTACGCAAAATACGAATCAAATGAGCTGCCATATCAATGTGCAAGTACCCCATGTCACGGCCTCTGGGTGTCCCCAGTGCATTAACTACCACTTCAAAAGGTGTTAAATCTTCAGTGGTTAATTCAAAGACATCTGCGACTTTTAGTTTAGCATCGTCGCCCAATGTTTCTTTGGATTTGGCTTCATTTCTGACAAATGCAGTCACGTCATGACCACGGTCAACCGCTTCTTGATAAATTGTTTGGCCACTCATTCCAGTGGCACCCAAAATAGCAATTTTCATTGTGATTACTTCCTTTCGTTGAATAACTTTTCCACATTTTTATAAGGTAAAATCCAAATGATAGTAATAATGAAACAGCCAATCACCCCAGCTTCAGGGATAAACCAAGTAATTCCGATGACCACAATCACCCACGCCGTCGTGAGCAAATCTTTGCGACCAATGTATTCCCGTGTGGATGGATTTGCCCGAACAACCGCGACTCGTAGTAGCACCCATGAAATGTTGTACATTAAATAGATGAAGACATACATTAACTCCGCAAATCGCGATTCCCAATTTGCATCCACCGTCGCAGTCACAAACGGAAACAGTGACAGCCAAAACAATAAAATGGAGTTGGTCCATAAAACTGGCGTCGACACACTTTTGACCACTTGAAACATGTGATGATGGTTATTCCAAGTTACCACTAGGATGAAAAAACTAAAGAAATAAGCTAATAACTCTGTGCGAATTTCCCATAAGCCATGAAATGATAAATCAGTTAGTGGCTGAAGTTCTAAAACGAGAATCGTCATAATAATTGCAATAACCGCATCTGTAAAAGCTTCCATACGTCCCTTTGACATATTAATACCCCTTAAATATCTATGATGATGTAGTTAATTATTGTCGAAAAGGCGCTAAAATGCAATCAAAAACATTCAGTTATAAAAGTGGATTTCTTTTGGTAACTATAATATTTACATTAAAATTCACACATTCTTCAAATTTGACGCATACAATACTTATCATAAACATTAGTAAAATTATGAAATCCGAGGTGAACGACATGTTATTTGATAAAGATTGCAATTATGAACGCTTCAATGTTGAATGTGATAGTTGTCCGATGGTCCTGGGTGGATTTAATGGACAAGTCCTGAAAGAGTACGTGAATACGTATCTAATTAATTTGGATATGAATAGCTTGTGCTCCAAGGATAAGTCTGGTCTGATGAATATTAAAGAGTTTAATGGTCGGATAGTGATTGCTAAAAAATTCGTCAGTCCAGTTGGACAACAAGTGGATGACCAAGACCAAGCGAAATTTGCATAGCTATTATTTGATTGAATTGACTTCTCGATGTGGGCACGCTAGAATTGAATTATCAAGAATTGCAGTGAAGCAATTAGTAGAAATTATTTTGGACATTTAGAAAGCTAGTGTTAAATGCAAACTAGCCAATGATTAATTTTGAATTACACTTGTGGAGCATTTTGAATTGAACGGTTAGTCGCGATATTGACTTCGAGCGGAAGGTGAAAACTTTCTATTCAAGGTGGTACCGCGGAATAAATTCGTCCCTGATTTCTTTATTGAAATCGGGGATTTTTTTGTTCAATTCGCAAATTTTAGGAGGATGAACATGAATATTATTGAAGAACTAGAATGGCGTGGTGCTGTTAATCAGACCACGGACATTGATGATTTACGTAAGTTAACTGACGAAAAGAAGATTGGTCTTTACTGTGGGGTTGACCCTACCGGGGACAGTTTACACATTGGTCATCTGATTCCATTTATGATGTTGAAACGATTCCAACTGCAAGGTCACCATCCAGTCATTTTAATTGGTGGTGGTACAGGCGCTATTGGAGATCCTTCTGGTAAAAATTCAGAACGGGTCCTGCAAACGATGGATCAAATCCAACACAACAAGGAAGCTTTGTCTGGTCAAATGGAAAAATTATTTGGGACAGAAAATTTCACCATTGTTGATAATTATGATTGGTTGTCTGAATTCAGTTTGTTGGACTTTCTTCGTGATTACGGAAAACTGTTTAACGTTAACACGATGCTTAATAAAGAAGTTGTTTCGAGTCGCTTAGAAGTTGGAATTTCATTTACCGAATTTACTTATCAAATTTTACAATCTGTTGATTTCTTACATTTGTTCCAATTTGAAGATGTCCAACTCCAAGTTGGTGGGGCAGATCAATGGGGCAATATCACAGCCGGAATTGATTTGATTCATAAAATTGAGGGATCAGACGCACGGGCACATGCTTTAACCATTCCGTTAATGCTTAAGGCCGATGGTACCAAATTTGGTAAAACTGCCGGTGGTGCTATTTGGCTTGACCCTGAAAAAACGACACCATATGAATTTTATCAATTCTGGATTAACCAAGATGATCGTGATGTGATTAAATATATCAAATACTTCACGTTTATCGATGAAACTGAAATTAAAGAGTTAGAAGATAAAGTCGCTACTCAACCAGAGAAACGGGAAGCACAACGCCGCTTGGCAGAAGCAGTGACTGAATTCGTTCATGGTAAGCAAGCCGTGATTGAAGCGCAACATATTACTGCAGCTCTATTCTCCGGTGAAGTGGCTGATTTAACCACTGCTGAAATTGAACAAGGATTTAAAAATATGCCATCGATGGATGTGAGTGCTGAGAAACAAAATATCATTTTATGGTTGGTGGATGAGACAGGAATTGAAAAATCTCGTCGCCAAGCTCGAGAAGATGTTGAAAATGGTGCTATTCGAATCAATGGTGAAAAGGTTGTTGATGTGGATGCAGAAATTGATCCCAATGCAGCCTTTGATGGCAAGTTTGTCATTGTGCGACGTGGTAAGAAGAAGTACTTCTTAGCCAATGTAAAATAATAATCTACTATATATACTGTGTAAGCAAGATTTCTACGTTGAGTGGGAATCTTGCTTTTTATATCGGCATCGATTTGTGAACCAAGTAAATGACACGCTAGGCGCGAATGAAATTAAAAAATAAATGTTGGCAAAGTGGTTGACGCTCATAGGTTTGGAGTGTATAGTTATTAATCGTTGTCAGAGAGATAAACAAAGAAATCAACGTGAATTTCACAAGAATAAATATTAATTCTTGGTTGACAATGAATTGCGAATCAGGTAATATATATAACGTTGCTGCTAACGAAGTTTAGCAATGACCAAGTAGATCTTTGAAAACTGAATAAAGTTTCGACAAATCAAATGTGTAGGGTCTTTTGACGATAGTCAAAAGCAAATAACATTTGCGAAGTCAATTCGTGAATACAAACAAATAAGAGCTACAAACTTAAATTATATATGAGAGTTTGATCCTGGCTCAGGATGAACGCTGGCGGTATGCCTAATACATGCAAGTCGAACGCATTCTCGTTTTAGATTGACGGTGCTTGCACCAGATTGAAGGAACATTTGAATGAGTGGCGGACGGGTGAGTAACACGTGGGTAACCTGCCCAAAAGTGGGGGATAACATTTGGAAACAAATGCTAATACCGCATAAAAGTTAGAACCGCATGGTTCTAATTTGAAAGATGGTTTCGGCTATCACTTTTGGATGGACCCGCGGCGTATTAGTTAGTTGGTGAGGTAATGGCTCACCAAGACGATGATACGTAGCCGAACTGAGAGGTTGATCGGCCACAATGGGACTGAGACACGGCCCATACTCCTACGGGAGGCAGCAGTAGGGAATCTTCCACAATGGGCGCAAGCCTGATGGAGCAATACCGCGTGAGTGAAGAAGGGTTTCGGCTCGTAAAACTCTGTTGTTGGAGAAGAACGTATGTGATAGTAACTGATCATGTAGTGACGGTATCCAACCAGAAAGCCACGGCTAACTACGTGCCAGCAGCCGCGGTAATACGTAGGTGGCAAGCGTTATCCGGATTTATTGGGCGTAAAGCGAGCGCAGGCGGTTTTTTAAGTCTGATGTGAAAGCCCTTGGCTCAACCAAGGAAGTGCATCGGAAACTGGAGAACTTGAGTGCAGAAGAGGACAGTGGAACTCCATGTGTAGCGGTGAAATGCGTAGATATATGGAAGAACACCAGTGGCGAAGGCGGCTGTCTGGTCTGTAACTGACGCTGAGGCTCGAAAGCATGGGTAGCGAACAGGATTAGATACCCTGGTAGTCCATGCCGTAAACGATGAATGCTAGGTGTTGGAGGGTTTCCGCCCTTCAGTGCCGCAGCTAACGCATTAAGCATTCCGCCTGGGGAGTACGACCGCAAGGTTGAAACTCAAAGGAATTGACGGGGGCCCGCACAAGCGGTGGAGCATGTGGTTTAATTCGAAGCAACGCGAAGAACCTTACCAGGTCTTGACATCTAGCGCCAATCCTAGAGATAGGACGTTCCCTTCGGGGACGCTAAGACAGGTGGTGCATGGTTGTCGTCAGCTCGTGTCGTGAGATGTTGGGTTAAGTCCCGCAACGAGCGCAACCCTTATTATTAGTTGCCAGCATTCAGTTGGGCACTCTAGTGAGACTGCCGGTGACAAACCGGAGGAAGGTGGGGACGACGTCAAATCATCATGCCCCTTATGACCTGGGCTACACACGTGCTACAATGGACGGTACAACGAGTTGCGAACTCGCGAGAGTAAGCTAATCTCTTAAAGCCGTTCTCAGTTCGGACTGTAGGCTGCAACTCGCCTACACGAAGTCGGAATCGCTAGTAATCGCGGATCAGCATGCCGCGGTGAATACGTTCCCGGGCCTTGTACACACCGCCCGTCACACCATGAGAGTTTGTAACACCCAAAGTCGGTGGGGTAACCTTTTAGGAGCCAGCCGCCTAAGGTGGGACAGATGATTAGGGTGAAGTCGTAACAAGGTAGCCGTAGGAGAACCTGCGGCTGGATCACCTCCTTTCTAAGGAATATACGGAACCTACACATTAGTCGAAACTTTATTTAGTTTTGAGAGGTCTACTCTCAAAATGTACCAACTTGTACTTTGAAAACTAAATAATATCAAAATTTTTTATTTATTAATTGTTTTAACAATTAAACCGAGAACACCGCGTTATTTGAGTTTTTTAAAGAGTTATCGCATATACTCAATTAATCTGTTGTCAGCCAGCACGTCAGTGCTGGAATCAACAAGGTTAAGTTATAAAGGGCGCATGGTGAATGCCTTGGTACTAGGAGCCGATGAAGGACGGGACTAACACCGATATGCTTCGGGGAGTGGTAAGTACACTTTGATCCGGAGATTTCCGAATGGGGGAACCCAGCTGACTTAATCGTCAGTTATTGCTTAGTGAATTCATAGCTAAGTAAAGGTAGACGCAGTGAACTGAAACATCTCATTAGCTGCAGGAGTAGAAAGAAAAATCGATTCCCTGAGTAGCGGCGAGCGAAACGGGAAAAGCCCAAACCAGAGAGCTTGCTCTTTGGGGTTGTAGGACAGAACATTTGAGTTACAAAAGTATTACGTAGTTGAATCAGCTGGGAAGCTGAGCCAGAGCGGGTGATAGCCCCGTAAGTGAAACGTAATACCCTCAGCTCTGTATCCTGAGTACGGCGGAACACGTGAAATTCCGTCGGAATCCGGGAGGACCATCTCCCAAGGCTAAATACTACCTAGTGACCGATAGTGAACCAGTACCGTGAGGGAAAGGTGAAAAGCACCCCGGAAGGGGAGTGAAATAGTTCCTGAAACCATGTGCCTACAATCAGTTGGAGCCCGTTAATGGGTGACAGCGTGCCTTTTGTAGAATGAACCGGCGAGTTACGATTGCATGCAAGGTTAAGACAGAAAAGTCGGAGCCGTAGCGAAAGCGAGTCTGAAATGGGCGTATGAAGTATGTTGTTGTAGACCCGAAACCAGGTGACCTACCCATGTCCAGGTTGAAGGTGCGGTAAAACGCACTGGAGGACCGAACCCGTGTCAGTTGAAAATGGCTGGGATGAGGTGTGGGTAGCGGTGAAATTCCAAACGAACTTGGAGATAGCTGGTTCTCTCCGAAATAGCTTTAGGGCTAGCCTCGGACTTAGAATCATGGAGGTAGAGCACTGTTTGGACTAGGGGCCCGTCATGGGTTACTGAATTCAGATAAACTCCGAATGCCATTGATTTATGTCCGGGAGTCAGACGGTGAGTGATAAGATCCATCGTCGAAAGGGGAACAGCCCAGACCGTCAGTTAAGGTCCCAAAATATATACTAAGTGGAAAAGGATGTGGAGTTGCTTAGACAACTAGGATGTTGGCTCAGAAGCAGCCACCATTTAAAGAGTGCGTAATAGCTCACTAGTCGAGTGATCCTGCGCCGAAAATGTACCGGGGCTAAGTATATTACCGAAACTACGGATGCAACCATTAGGTTGCGTGATAGGAGAGCGTTCTAAGGGCAATGAAGTCAGACCGTGAGGACTGGTGGAGCGCTTAGAAGTGAGAATGCCGGTATGAGTAGCGAAAGACAGGTGAGAATCCTGTCCACCGAATGACTAAGGTTTCCTGGGGAAGGCTCGTCCTCCCAGGGTTAGTCGGGACCTAAGTCGAGGCCGAGAGGCGTAGACGATGGATAACAGGTTGATATTCCTGTACCAGTTAAATGCGTTTGAACAATGGAGGGACGCAGGAGGCTAAGCAAACCAGACTGTTGGATATGTCTGGCCAAGCAATAAGTCTTGGAGAGAGTGAAATGCTTTTTCCTTTAAGGACAAGTTGTGATGGGTAGCGAAATTTTAGTAGCGAAGTTGCCGATGTCACACTGCCGAGAAAAGCTTCTAGTGAGTATTTAACTGCCCGTACCGCAAACCGACACAGGTAGTCGAGGAGAGAATCCTAAGGTGTGCGAGTGAACTCTCGTTAAGGAACTCGGCAAAATGACCCCGTAACTTCGGGAGAAGGGGTGCTGTACGAAAGTACAGCCGCAGTGAATAGGCCCAGGCGACTGTTTATCAAAAACACAGGTTTCTGCAAAATCGTAAGATGAAGTATAGGGGCTGACGCCTGCCCGGTGCTGGAAGGTTAAAAGGATGGGTTAGCTTCGGCGAAGCTCAGAATTGAAGCCCCAGTAAACGGCGGCCGTAACTATAACGGTCCTAAGGTAGCGAAATTCCTTGTCGGGTAAGTTCCGACCCGCACGAAAGGCGTAACGATCTGGGCACTGTCTCAACGAGAGACTCGGTGAAATTGAAGTACCTGTGAAGATGCAGGTTACCCGCGACAGGACGGAAAGACCCCATGGAGCTTTACTGTAGCTTGATATTGAGTGTTTGTACAGCTTGTACAGGATAGGTAGGAGCCGTAGATACCGGAACGCTAGTTTCGGTGGAGGCGTTGGTGGGATACTACCCTCGCTGTATGACCACTCTAACCCGCATCACTAATCGTGATGGGAGACAGTGTCAGGTGGGCAGTTTGACTGGGGCGGTCGCCTCCTAAAAAGTAACGGAGGCGCCCAAAGGTTCCCTCAGAATGGTTGGAAATCATTCGCAGAGTGTAAAGGCACAAGGGAGCTTGACTGCGAGACAGACAGGTCGAGCAGGGACGAAAGTCGGGCTTAGTGATCCGGTGGTTCCGTATGGAAGGGCCATCGCTCAACGGATAAAAGCTACCCTGGGGATAACAGGCTTATCTCCCCCAAGAGTCCACATCGACGGGGAGGTTTGGCACCTCGATGTCGGCTCATCGCATCCTGGGGCTGTAGTCGGTCCCAAGGGTTGGGCTGTTCGCCCATTAAAGCGGTACGCGAGCTGGGTTCAGAACGTCGTGAGACAGTTCGGTCCCTATCCGTCGCGGGCGCAGGAAATTTGAGAGGAGCTGTCCTTAGTACGAGAGGACCGGGATGGACATACCGCTGGTGTACCAGTTGTTCCGCCAGGAGCATCGCTGGGTAGCTACGTATGGATGAGATAAACGCTGAAAGCATCTAAGTGTGAAACTCGCCTCAAGATGAGATTTCCCATCTCCTTCGGGAGAGTAAGACCCCTCAAAGATGATGAGGTAGATAGGATGGAAGTGGAAGTGCAGTGATGCATGGAGCGGACCATTACTAATCGGTCGAGGACTTAACCACACAGTGGTGTCCGGTTTAAAAAATTCTTGATATTATTTAGTTTTGAGAGCGCAAGTTCTCCGTGTTAAACGTATTCATTGAAGTACACACACGATAGTGTGGTGATGATGGCTAGAAGGATACACCTGTTCTCATGCCGAACACAGAAGTTAAGCTTCTAAGCGCCGATAGTAGTTGGGGGATCGCTCCCTGCGAGGGTAGGACGTCGCCATGCATGATTAAAAACACGAATCTTAATTGATTCGTGTTTTTTGTGACTAAAATTAATGTAATAGCGTAAAATATTCCAATAATATATATTATACTATGATAAATACCAATTCAGAAATAATATTATTTTTGGCATTTTTACATAAATAAATCCTAATTTAATCGCTAAAGTCACCTTAATTATTGATAAATCGAGTAAATATAGATATCTTATCGTTTGCATAATATAAAGGCATCATATATAATCATGATAGAAAAAATAAGAAATTTGTTATCGAATTGAGGAGAGTGATTCAAATGAAAAAAATAATTCTATTTGTCACAATCACAATTGCAACGATACTTTTAATCAATCAAGGTATTGACATGGTTACAGCAAAGCAAAATGTAATCCATGACGATGTAATTGGGACGGTGCATGAATTGGAAACCCCAAACAAGCACAAAACATAAACGATTCACTATCTGTCAACTGCTCCAGAAACTGGCAGTGATAATCAAACACAGTCAATGCACTATTCCGATTTTATTGACTAAAAAAGCATCCAGTAAGATAAACTGAAGGGATGCCTTTTTTACTGTTCAGAAATTAATGAACGATGATTTGCCACGATGGGACTAAGTGAACCTAAGCTAATTAAGGTCAATTCGTGCATGGCTCTAGATGAGATGGTGTATAAAATACCAGCAGTATGTGCGTTAGGATAATTATTTTTAGAAGCATCATACGCAATAACAGCATCAAATTCCAATCCCTTAGCTAGGTAGATTGGCATTACTAAAATCCCAGTTGGGAGCACTCGGTCATTTGCAGTGAGTAATTTAGTGCCTTGAAGATGTCGTAACTGACGATAAGCTTGGTTTGCTTGATCCATTGTCCGAGTTAAGATAGCAATGGTATCGTATTTGCCGGCCAAGCGTGAGACTTCTTGGCTCAGTTGCTGATTAAAGGCCACTTCATCACGTGTTTCAATCGCTTTAGGTAATTCACCATGGCGACTGAATGGAATGATTTTTTCTCCATCCGGTAACATAGATTTAGCAAAATTAGTAATTTCAGTTGTTGAACGATAACTGCGATTCAACGAAATTAAGTTGGTTCGTTTTGCATTCAGTGATTGACTTAAGCGTGATAACAACACTTCAGGTTCTTCGATATCAGAGTAGAGTGCTTGTTCACTATCACCCAGAACCGTGAATTTTGCTTTAGGGAAAATGTGCTTTAGATATATTAATGCGGCGACCGAGTAGTCCTGCATTTCATCAATAAATACATATTCAAGTTGACGATTTTGCCCCGAACCTGTGATTAAATCGCGTAAATATAACGCAGGTGCGCAGTGTTCAAATGGCATTTGGTGGAATTCAATTGCGTGATCATAATCTGAAATAGCCTGGCTAAAATCAATACCAGCAACATTTAACTGATCTAAAAATTCACGATATTGCGAGTAACTATCGATAAAATGATTATTATAAATAGCATCGTAGACGACGCGTAATCGATTGGTTGCCCATCGTTTACCTAAATATTCTAGTTGTTCATCTTCAGAATCGAAATCATCCGATTGACGGTCACCGTACAAATCGTGTAATTGATCAGTGGGGAGTTGTTCTAATTCATCTTGAATCCACGTTGCCGTGGCAGCTTCCTTAATTCGCAATTTCAGTTCTTTAATCAGCGCATTTTTGGTGGCCAAAATTTTATCAGCGATACTCATATTTTCAGGATTAGTCGCAAAAGTTTGGCGAATATGACTTTCATGGAAGAAAGGTTGACCTTCGAATTGAATTTCAATGAATTCAATGTTTTCAGCTGTTAACTGGGCTGTATAAGCTTCGACCTGTTGCATAACTTGCGGACTTTCTAAATATTTCTGGACGGCTGATGGAGTACCATGCTGTGCCTCGTATTGTTCAAATAACGTCTCGACTGTGAGTCCTTCAAATCTCCGTGTTAAAAATTCAGCAAAGGTGACTTGGCGCATGTTACGTTCACCTAAACTAGGTAACACTTCAGAAATGTAATGACTAAACAATCGATTGGGTGAGAAAAGCACGATTTGGTCGGCATTTAATGATGCACGGCTATGATAAAGTAAATAAGCAATTCGTTGCAAAATGGCAGAAGTTTTGCCACTCCCGGCAGCACCATGCACGAGTAGTAAATCACTAGTCGTATCACGAATAATGTCATTTTGTTCCTTTTGAATCGTGGCCACGATATTTTGCATCAATTGGTCATTTTGTGAACCTAACGCAGCTTGCAACATCTCATCGCCAACGGTGTCGTTAGTATCAAACATGTTGGTAATTTTGCCATCGTTAATGGTAAATTGCCGTTTTTTGGTCAGTTCTGTTTTTTGCGGACCATTGGGGGTTGGATATTCAACCTTGCCTAATGAGCCGTTATAATAGATTCCAGAGATTGGTGCGCGCCAATCATAAATTAAAAAATCGGTTTGATCATTATCCATTAATGAGGCCACACCAATGTAAAGCGATTCAGTCTCGAAATCACCGTCGTCTTTAATATCAATTCTTCCAAAATAGGGTGAACCTTGTAATTCTTGTAGCGTGGTTAATTGGCGTTTTAAAATCGTTTCATTTTCAACTGTCCGGGCCACCAATTGTCGTTGTTGTTGGATTTGAACATTCGTGTCCATCGCATCATCAATTTCATACAAGTTGACCGAAGCGTTCGCACTATAGTTTTTTTCAACGGCTCGAGTTTCATTATGGGCCGTTTCAACCGCTGCTTTGGCTTCGTTGATTTGATCATCGATTTGTTCAATAACGAAATCTACTCGTTTTTGTTCTTGTTGTCGTTCATTATTTTCAGTCACAAAAGAACCTCCGTTTAAATAAGTCTATTAATTGTATGCTGTTTTCTTGATTAAAACAAGTTTTGAGCTTAGAAAATTGCTTTACATTTGACTGATAAATCAGTAAAATTAATATTGAATTTAGTAGCGTGAGTCCAGCGAGAAGTTGATTTGGTGTGAGAACTTCCAAAACGCGAATTGGTTAAATGGTTGCCCGCCGTAAGGGTAAAGTGGTAGTCAGATGACTACAAATTAGGTGGTACCGCGCAAATGGCGTCCTATTGCAATCTTGCAATGGGGCGTTTTTCGTATAAAAAGGAGAAAATTATGACAAAAAAAGTTATTTTAACAGGTGATCGTCCCACAGGTAAGCTACATATTGGTCACTACGTTGGTTCATTAAAGAACCGTGTTGAACTTCAAAACTCAGGTGATTACGACACGTTTATCATGATTGCTGACCAACAAGCACTGACTGACAATGCCCGTGATCCCGAAAAAATTCGTAACAGTCTTACACAAGTTGCGCTAGACTATTTAGCTGTCGGGATTGATCCTCAAAAATCTACGATATTAGTTCAATCACAAATTCCTGCATTGAGCGAATTAACAATGCATTATTTAAATCTAGTTTCAGTTGCTCGTTTGAATCGTAATCCAACGGTTAAATCAGAAATCGCTCAAAAAGGTTTTGGCGAAAGTGTACCTGCTGGTTTCTTTATTTATCCAGTCAGTCAAGCTGCTGATATTACAGCATTTAAGGCAGATACAGTGCCAGTCGGTGATGATCAAGAACCAATGCTGGAACAGACCCGCGAAATTGTGCGTTCATTTAATCGTACTTATAACCAAGATATTTTGGTTGAACCTGAAGGATACTTCCCAACGAAGGGACAAGGACGCATTCCAGGGCTAGATGGTAATGCCAAAATGAGTAAGTCACTGAACAATGCCATTTACTTGTCAGATGATGCGGACACTGTTTCAAAGAAAGTGATGTCAATGTATACTGATCCATTGCACATACAAGTCAGCGATCCAGGTCACATTGAAGGGAACACCGTGTTTACTTATCTTGATATTTTTGATACGGACAAAGCTAAAGTTGCTGAATTAAAGGATCAATATCAAGCTGGTGGATTAGGTGACGTCAAAATTAAGCGTTACTTAAATGAAGTTCTCGAAGGTGTATTGTCACCAATTCGTGAACGCCGTGCTCAATACGAACAAAATATGGACTATGTCTATCAAGTCCTTCGCGAAGGCTCAGAAAAAGCCAATATTATCGCTAACCAAACACTTGAAGAAGTTCAAGATGCAATGGGAATCAATTATTTCAAATAGAGTGCTGAAACCATCGGTAATTGCTCGAGCAATAGCCATAGATTATTGAATGATTACGGGCTAAGTAATCGAAATAATCGTAGCTAGGTGAGAGAAATGATGGTTAAGGCACGTTTTCAAAATTGAACGCTGCAGTAATTCGGAGATGTCTGATTACTAAAGCACGTTTTAGAAACAATTTTGAAAGTACGCCTCACAAATTTAAATAAGCTCTCCTTGGTCGTGATGTAAATGAAAATAAATTACATCACGACTTTTTTTACATAAATTTCTTTGCATAAATACAATTTAATGTGATTTTTTTTGTGTGCATTGCGGTGTGAAATGGTATGATATAAGAGAATTTATTATGAGAGAAAATAAAACAAAATAACGGGAGGTGAAACTTTGGAGAATCTAGCGATTGTCGACTTGGGTTCCAACTCTGTTAGAATGGCGATTACGGAAATTCAAGCCGATGGTACATACCGTGAAGTGAAACGCGTGAAAGAAGATTCGCGTATTTCAGAAGGTATGGGACGAGAAAAAATGCTGCAGCCTGCAGCTATGGATCGCACGATTGCTGCGTTAAAAAGATTTACCAAACTGTACGTCGGATTGCCCAATTTGACAGTCCGGGCAATTACCACTGCTGCAGTGAGACAAGCGAAGAACCAAAAAGAATTTTTAGTGCGTGTCAAAAAAGAAACCGGTATCGATTTACAAGTTATTACTGGTGCCAAGGAAGCTTATTATGATTACCTTGGTGTAGTTCGAACGTTAGAAATGGATCATTGCTTAATTTTAGATACTGGTGGTGCCAGTGTCGAATTGATTTTGGTGCAACATAAAAAAGCTCGAAATTTAATTTCAATCCCAATCGGAGCCGTGAACTTATCAGAGCAATTTCATCTCGGTGGCTATGTTAAAGCTGCAGATTTGTTTAAAGCACAGGTTTCGGTTAATGAACGGCTGACCAAGATTCCGTGGTTAAAGTATGCTAGTCACGTTCCAATCGTGTTATTGGGCGGAGCCAACCGGACCTTAGCTCGGATGAGTCGTAATTACAAACGCCAAGGTCGCGGGAGCATTCATGGGTATCAATTATCAGCTCGAGCTGTCTATGCGACTTATCGTGAATTATTAAATAAAAATTTAGCACAGCGGAAAAAGATTTCTGGTTTGGAACCAGACCGTGCGGATATTATTATTGGTGGAATGCTACCGTTAGTTAGTTTGTTACAACGCAACAGTGATGGCCGCGTCATTTTCTCCGAAAGTGGTGTCCGTGAAGGTGTCATTGCTGAGTACATTCAAGGTAGTGAAGATTCAGCTGGCAAGAAGTAGTTCGAGGTAGTTAAATGGCTGCTTGGCAAAGTGGATTTTATAAATTGTCTGTCGCGCAACGACAACAATTAATTCAACAACAATTAAATTTATCTCAGGAAGAAGTGGAGCAGTTACAGGCTCACACTTCTTTTTGGAGTTCTCAGATGATTGAAAATTATCTCACCAATTTTGAAATACCAGAAGGGGTGGCCCTTAATTTTGTGATTAATGGGCGTGAATATACCGTACCAATGGTGACTGAGGAACCGTCCGTGATTGCAGCGGCTAGTCATGCTGCTAAGATTGTCAGTCAAAGCGGTGGCTTTGTGGCGCCAACTTCATCACGACAAATGATTGGCCAAATTGTGTTGGAAAATATCGATGATTTTGAACAA
This sequence comes from Paucilactobacillus nenjiangensis, assembly GCF_008632615.1. Classification (NCBI taxonomy): domain Bacteria; kingdom Bacillati; phylum Bacillota; class Bacilli; order Lactobacillales; family Lactobacillaceae; genus Paucilactobacillus; species Paucilactobacillus nenjiangensis. Next base: position 1,930,500 of record NZ_CP043939.1, on the reverse strand, counting down.
ACCAAAACTTGGTTATTATCACATCAAACCGAACTGATTAAAGTTGCTAATGATTCCCATCCATCGATGCTAGCACGTGGAGCTGGGGCGAAGTCACTGCGAATTCGACAGTTAGACGAGTTTGTGGCGTTAGAGCTGTTGATTGATGTCGGTGAGGCCATGGGAGCCAACGTTGTGAATACGATGAGCGAAGCCGTTAAGGCATGGCTGCTCAATCAAGGTTATGAGGTAGTAACCGCAATCCTAACCAATTTGGCGACCGAAAGTTTACAAACAGCCACCTGTGAGATCCCCGTTGCAAACTTAGGTGAAAATGGAAGTACAGTTGCTAAACAAATTGCTAAGCTTAGTCATTTAGCGCAAATCGACCCTTACCGTGCGACGACCCACAATAAAGGTATCATGAATGGTATCGACGCGGCGGTGATTGCATCTGGTAATGATTGGCGTGCGATTGAAAGTGGCTCACACGCTTACGCAGTACAAGATGGACAGTATCGAGGCCTAGCTAAATGGACCGTGGGAGATAAGCAACTATTCGGTACCATCACATTACCATTACCCGTTGGTGTGGTAGGCGGTTCAATTGGCATCGTGCCTACCGTTAAATTAAATCAGACAATTTCAAAAATTAAGACTGCTTCAGAGCTAGCTCAAGTGATTGCCAGTGTTGGGTTAGCTCAAAATTTGGCAGCGTTAAAAGCTTTGGCTAGTGAAGGAATTCAAGCCGGTCATATGCGTTTACAATATCGTGCATTGGCCATTCAAATTGGTGCTCAAGCCACAGAAGTTAATCTATTAGTTGAGCGGCTAAGCAAGCTGTCTAGAGTAGACCAACAAATCGCAATTCAAGAATTAGCAGTTATGAGAGGAAAGTAATAATGGCAACTGAATTAAACCAGACAACACAAGAATTATTAGATCAAGTTAATCAAATGTATCCCGGAGTGGTCTTAGTCCATTTTGGGGATGAAAAAGTTGGTTATATCCGCCATGACCAAGCCCAACAAGAGTCTTTACAAGGCGGAATTGAAATTACGGTGACTGATATCACTGCACCAGATTACACGGCGTCACATGAACTATTGCATTTGATGATGATTATGCAAGGTTTCCCTCAGATATTCTTTCAAGTGTCATTTGGGGATGAACGATTAGACGAACAATTGATGATTATGGCGACTGATTTGTATGACGTGGCGATGCATGTGATTGTGGTAGATGAACAACGGAAACATGGGTTGATTGATGACCAAATTGAAGCATTGTATATCAAAGGAGTGGATGCCACTCTCACGCCAGAAACGGCTGAACCTGATGATGAGCGTACGCTACGATTGTTGACCTTATTAGATACGCTAGTATTTATGGGCGACCACGCGTCGACTGTTGATGCACATTTGCGGGAACTTTATCCAGTGGCTTACAAAGCTGCCCAAGAAATGTATGCGGATTTGATGGTTAAGCCAATTGATTCACCATTTACGATGCGTCGGGCAATTGTGAAACTGTTTAAACAATTTGATGTGAAGCTGAACCAATCGGGTCTACCAGCATTGCATACAACTGAATTTACGACGCTATCAACCGTGTTAAGCGAACGCCAATTACGGTTGGACACACGGCAATTATTTGAAGTATTTCATTCAGAAATGACTAACAAAGAAACTGGCGAAAAAGCTTATATTGCGTTACAGCGGAGTGATCGACAAAATTCGTTTGTCGTAAATCCACCCAAGAAAGATTCAGATGTTTTCTTTAAAAAGATGTATGATAAAACCGTACAAGAACTATTAGATGAATTGAATGTCCCTTATATCGTAAGGAAGTGATTGTTGTGGAACAACAAATTCAACAACTATTTGATAACGCAAAACAGATTGTCTTTTTAACAGGTGCCGGAGTTTCAACGGCATCAGGCATTCCCGACTTTCGTTCGGCAAATGGTTTGTATACTAAAGATAAAAATGCGGAATATTATTTGAGCCATCGCTATTTTGAATCTGACCCAGATGGCTTTTATCAGTTTGCCAAGGATAACTTGTATTTTCCTGAAGCAAAGCCAAATATTATTCATACCAAACAGGCACAATTAACGCAACAAGGTAAAGCAGCAGTGATTACGCAAAATATTGATAATTTATATGAAGTTGCCGGAACTAAAAATCTGGTTGATTTTCATGGTAATTTGTTTAATGTCTATTGCGAAAAATGTCACCAGTCAGTTGATTGGCATGACTATTTAACGAGCCGGATTCATCAAGGTTGTGGTGGCCCATTACGTCCAGATGTTGTATTGTACGACGAAGGGATTAACCAAAATAATATTCAACAATCGCTAGATTATTTGCAAGAAGCAGATTTAGTGGTGATTGTCGGCACGTCGATGCGAGTTTATCCATTTGCGGGCTTATTGGATTATCGGAATCGGAGTGCGCAAGTCGTGGCTGTTAACCAGCAGCCGCTACAATTTAGCTTTCCATTTACGATGGTGCAACAAGATGCAGTAGAATTTTTCAATGATTTGACTGTGTGAAATACTTTAACTATTTGCTTGAAATCGTTACAATAAGAGTAAGAGGTGATAATTATGTCACGAGAAACTATTATTGGATCAATTAACAGATTAGCTAATCAGCTACTATTAGTTAAGAGCATACAAGTTGTATCGGACTTTTTCTTTATTTACCTAACCTATTGTATCTTGATTTCAGGGGATGTCATGACTTTCTTTGGAAGAGAATTTACACAAAGTAATGCACTGATTATCGTCATTTTGGTATCAGTGATAAATTTATGCCTATCATTATTGCAGCGTAGTTATCGCCGTTCTGGTCGTGAGTTAGCCGAACAACTAGACGGTGACTTAACTGATGCAGAACAGCGAAAAGTAAAATTATTTTATTGATGGAGAACTAATTTGATAACAATTGGACTCACCACGTGGAGTGACCATCCTAATTTAATAAATGACGAACAGCGGCCCGTTCAGCTATCTGAATATGCCGCTGTTTTTCCTGTGGTTGAAATTGACACCACTTTTTACGGAGTACCAAGTGAATCGACTTTTTTACATTGGGTTGAAGAAGTGCCGACGAGCTTTCAGTTTATCGTGAAGGCCAATCGGGAAATGACGATGCATCCAGATTTGGATCAACAAATTACTGAAGCTGAACGTGAACAAATTTTTTGCGATTTTAATCAACGGATGAGGTTGTTGATAGCGACTAATCAACTAAAAACAATCTTATTTCAATTTCCACCAATGTTTAATGCGACTCACGAAAATATTCAGTACTTAATGCGATTGCGGTCGTTGATGGCTGATTTGCCGATTTCGATTGAATTTAGAAACATGACTTGGTTTGATGATGCCATTTTTCCGGAACTAGAAGAATTCTTTTCTGATTTGAAGTACGATTTGGTGGCTGTGGATGAACCTCGCGGCTTGACCAATTCGGCTGACTTTATTTTGAATGCTCAAACCAAAATTGTGCGATTACATGGTCATAATCAACATGGTTGGCAGGACTCGGGGATGCAATGGCGCAAAGAACGAACCAATTATCGTTATTCGACTGAAGAACTGCGACAACTAGCCACGAAAATTCGAGCGAGTGGTGCCACTGATGTATGTGTGATTTTCAATAATAATGGTGGTCACGCGGCCGCTGGGAACGCACTTGAATTGCAGCAACTGCTGGATTTACATTTTGCCAATTTGGCACCACGGCCACCGCAACAACTCGATTTATTTTAAATTGAGGCGAGATAATTCAGAAAAACGTGTTTAAATGCGCTATTACTGTTAAGACTGGTCGAATTTTCTTATCATTTTTGCTATACTTAAACTTATTATTAAATTTCACACTGTGAGTAGAAGGGATGGCCTCATATGGCTGACAACAAACCAACATATTATTTAACAACACCAATTTATTATCCATCAGGGAAATTACATATTGGTAATTCATACACAACGATCGCTTGTGATGCAGAGGCACGCTTCAAGCGGCTCATGGGTTACGATGTAGAGTTCTTAACAGGAACTGATGAACATGGTCTTAAAATCGAAGAAAAGGCCGCAGAACTCGGTAAAGATCCTCAAGCTTACGTAGATGAAATGGCAGCTGGCATCAAAGATCTTTGGAAGTTATTGGAGATTTCAAACACGAACTTTATCCGAACCACTGACGATTATCATGAAGCCGCTGTGCAACAAATTTTTGAACAATTATTAGCTCAAGGTGACATTTATCTTGGCGAATATGAAGGTTGGTACTCTGTTTCTGATGAAGAATATTTCACGGAAACTCAATTAGCCGAAGTTTACAAAGATGAAAATGGCAAGACAATTGGTGGGAAAGCCCCTTCTGGCCACGATGTTGAACTTGTCAAAGAAGAGTCATATTTCTTCAAGATGAGTAAATATGCCGACTGGTTGTTAGATTACTACAAACAACATCCTGATTTTATTCAACCTGCAGCTCGGATGAATGAAATGATTAATAACTTTATCAAACCAGGTCTCGAAGACTTGGCGGTTTCACGGACAACCTTTAATTGGGGTGTTAAAGTCAAGAGTAATCCTAAGCACGTGATTTACGTCTGGATTGATGCTTTAACTAACTATATTACTGCGTTAGGCTATGGCAGCAACGACGATAGTAAGTTTAAAAAATACTGGCCTGGTACTCATATGGTGGGTAAAGAAATCGTTCGTTTCCACACGATTTACTGGCCAATTATGTTACACGCACTTGGTCTAGAATTACCTAAACAAGTCTTTGGACACGGCTGGCTCTTGATGAAAGACGGCAAGATGTCGAAGTCTAAGGGAAATGTGATTTACCCAGAAACCTTAGTGGCTCGTTATGGCCTTGATGCCATGCGTTACTATTTACTACGGGCAATGCCTTATGGTAATGATGGAATTTTCACACCAGAAGATTTCGTCGACAAAGTCAATTATGACTTAGCTAATGATTTAGGTAATTTGTTGAACCGGACAATTGCGATGATTAACAAATATGAAGGCGGTAAAGTGACAGTTGATAGTACAGCTTCAACTGAATTTGATGCTGACCTTGAAAAGACCGCCACGGATGTAATTGCTGAATTCAAAGAATTAATGGATGATATGCATTTTGCCGATGCTTTAAAGGCAGTTTGGAAATTGATTGCTCGCGCTAATAAGTATATTGATGAAACCGAACCATGGGTTTTGGCCAAAGATGATTCCAAAAAGGATGTTCTTTCTGCTGTGATGGGTAATTTGGCTAAGAGCTTACGAGTAATCGCTGGCTTATTACAACCAACTATGACTCATGCACCCGTTGAAATGTTACGCCAATTAGGTGTCAAAGATACCAGTTTAGATATTAAAAATTTAACCTTTAATAGTTTTCCAGCTGGTGCGGTGGTTGTTGAAAAGGGAACTCCTATTTTCCCACGCCTAGATACGGAACAAGAAGTGGCATTTATTCAAGATAAAATGTCTGCTGATGAAAAGAAAAAGGGACGTGCTGCCATGGAAGAAGCTAAGAAGGCTGCTCAAACTAATGCCGAAGAAGATGCTGATGGTAAGAAACCTATCAGAATTGATGTCTTTGACAAGGTAGAGTTGAAAGTCGCTCAAGTTAAGGCAGTTGGCCACGTTGAAGGTGCCGATAAGTTATTGAAGTTCCAACTAGATGACGGATCAGAAGACGGTCGTCAAATTCTTTCTGGAATTGCTGAATGGTATCCAGAACCAGAAGTGTTATTGAATAAAAAAGTGCTGATTGTCGCTAACTTGAAGCCACGTAAAATGCGTGGTGAAATGAGTCAAGGCATGATTATGTCAGCTGAACACGATGGTGTTGTGACTGTTGTCACTGTCCCTGATTCATTAGTCAATGGATCCGGTGTAGAATAAATAAATAAAAAGGTGCTGAAAACCTCGGTTAGCTCTCGAGCACTAACGAAGAAATAATAAAGCCTTCGAACTTTAGAAGGGTGAAATTATTTGTAGTTAGGAGAGATGGTTGAGGTATTGAAGCCCGAATAAAAAGGTGCTGAAAACCTCGGTTAGCTCTCGAGCACTAACGAAGAAATAATAAGGCCTTCGCACTTCAGAAGGGTGAAATTGAGTAAAATGTACAAGGAGATTTAAGTTGGCAATTTATAACCATGAAGAACAACTGAATATTTATGATACGCATACGCATTTAAATGACGATGCTTTTTGGGATGAAATTCCGGCATATATGGCCCGTGCAAAACATTTCGGGGTTAATGAAATGAATGTCGTTGGTTCAGATACGATTTTAAATGCGCGAGCAATTGAACTCGCTCACCAGTATGATAATATTCACGCGATTGTTGGCTGGCATCCAGAATCTGCAAAGGATTTTACTGCTGAACAAGAAACAATCTTAATTGAACAATTGGCAGACCCTGAAGTGGTTGCCGTTGGTGAGATGGGACTGGACTATTATTGGAAAGAAACCCCTCATGACGTTCAAAAAGAAGCGTTTAAGCGGCAAGTCCAAATCGCCAAAGACTTACATTTACCAATTTCAGTGCATGATCGTGATGCGTTTGAAGATACGTATGACATATTAAAAGCGGCAGATGTTCGTGATATTGGCGGCGTAATGCACAGTTTTAATGGGACGACGGAATGGCTGAAGAAGTTTTTGGATTTGGGGATGCATATCTCTTACAGTGGTGTTGCTAGTTTTAAAAATGCTACTGAAGTTCATGAATCTGTCATTGCTACGCCATTGGACAAATTGTTAGTGGAAACTGATGCACCATATCTAACGCCAGCGCCATATCGTGGTAAGCAAAATGAACCAGGTTTTACTCATTTTGTGGTCCAGGCAGTTGCTGAACTACGTGGCATGACTAATAAAGAAATTAGTGATATCACGTTTGAAAATGCCACCAAGTTATTTAGGAAGTAAAATGCAAAAAATAAAAGAGATCCTGGTCGTTGAAGGCAAGGATGATACAAAGAGAATAGCTCAGGCAGTTGACGCAGACACGTTTGAAACAAACGGGTCTGCTTTGTCGTCTAAAGATATTGAAAAATTAAAGCTGCTACAAGCTAAACGTGGATTAATTGTCTTTACGGATCCGGATTTTAACGGTGAACGAATCAGAAAAATGATTTCGGCGGCCATCCCAGGGGTTAAGCATGCCTTTATTAAGCGAAAAGAAGGCGTACCGACCGTTTCTGGTGGTAGTCTAGGTGTTGAACATGCGAGCCCCGCAGTTATCCGTGAGGCGCTCAAAAGCGTGTATACGCAAAGCGACGGTCAATTTCCGAGTGAAATAGAAGTCACGGATTTGCGTCAGGCTGGTTTGACCAGTGGCACGAATGCGCGTCATCGTCGTGAACGGTTAGGTGAAATTCTTGGCATTGGTTATGGTAATGGGAAACAAATGTTAAAACGGTTAAATTTATTTCAAATCACAAAAGTACAATTTCAGTCGGGGATAGACCAACTGAATCAGGAGGAAAAAAATGAGTGAAATTCCAGCAGTTGGTAATCCAGTCCGGACCCGGGCGATTTTAGAAAAATACCGGCTTAGAGCTAAAAAGGCGTTAGGACAAAATTTCTTGACGGATTTAAATATCCTGAAGAATATCGTTGAAGCTGCCGGAATTACACCGGCAGATAATGTGATTGAAATTGGTCCCGGAATTGGTGCTTTAACCGAACAACTGGCAATTGCTGGTGGTGAAGTTTTAGCCTTAGAAATCGATACTCAGTTGATGGATGTCTTAGATGAGGTCTTGGATCCATATAATAATGTCCAAGTTCTGAATGAAGATGTGTTGAAAGCCAATTTACCTGATTTAATCCAGACAAAATTTACGGATCCTTCAGCACCAATCAAAGTAGTCGCTAATTTACCATATTACATTACGACGCCAATTTTGATGCAGTTATTGAAATCAGAAATCAAATGGTCATCAATCACAGTTATGATGCAAAAAGAAGTAGCCCAAAGAATTGTATCTGATCCTGGGGTCAAAGCATATGGAGCCCTTTCTTTGACTGTCCAATATGAAATGGATGCCAAGATTGCCTTTGAAGTTTCACGTAATGTCTTTGTGCCAGCTCCAAATGTTGATTCAGCGATTGTTGTTTTGGAACCACGCAAAGTTGCCTTGCCAATCGAGCCAACCAATGAAAAAGCGATGTTTAGTCTTATTAAAGGTTGTTTTTCACATCGTCGGAAGAGTCTTTGGAATAATTTGCAAACTTTATATGGTAAAACACCTGAAATTCGTGAAAAAATGCAAGCAGCACTGGATGAAATTGGTGTTGACTCGCAAATTCGACCTGAACAATTATCGCTCGAACAATTTGTTCAACTATCAAATGCGCTGGAATCACGAGATTTACGATAGAAATTCCTTGCACATTTAAAACAGTTGTGGTAAAATTTGCAATTCTGGCCAAATGAGCGTATAGTATCATCTAGTGAGGTGAATAGGATGCCAGTAACAATAGCTAGCATTAAAGCAGAGCTCGACCAACGTGTTGGCGATGAAGTCGTCGTTATTGCACAAGCAGGTCGGAAAAAAATTACAAAACGTCACGGCGTTTTGAGCGAAACATATCCAGCTGTGTTCATTGTAAACTTGAATCAAGACGAAAACGCCTTTGAACGGGTTTCATATAGCTATACTGATCTATTGACCAAGAACATCGAAATTGACTTCAACTTTGAAGATCATCAAGATACGGACGAAGATACAGAGGATGTAGAGTAGGTTGAACTTCTCCATTTATCTAATTAATAAAGTGATTTCATTTTATTAGTTAAATAATGGAGATTTTTTTGTATAATGAAGAATAAACTAAATTAATTGTCGTTGATATTGATAATTAGTATAATAATTTCAAATCAAAAATAAGGAGGCGTGTCCGATTGAAAATCATTGAAAAAGCACCGGCCAAAATCAATCTCGGATTGGATACGCCACGACGCTATGCGGATAAATCGCCAGAATGGGATATGGTGATGACCTCCATCGATTTGGCGGATTATGTCAGTGTTGAAACAACGCAAGAAACTCATAAAATCAAAGTATATACCAACAGCGGTTTTCTCCCCAACGACCAACGAAATTTGGCCTATCAAGCCGTGCACATTTTACGTACGCGATTTCATCAAACGGATGGCGTAATCGTTCAAATTACTAAACAAATTCCAGTTGCTGCCGGACTTGGTGGAGGATCTTCTGATGCAGCGGCGGTGTTGCGGGCACTCAATAAAATTTGGAACCTTGGACTAACTTATAAAGAATTGGCTAAATTAGCGCTGACAATTGACTCTGATGTCCCGTATTGTATTTATAGTCAAACGGCACATGTGACCGGACATGGCGAAATTGTGACCCCAATAGAACACTTCCCGCATTATCCAATCGTCGTGGCCAAACCAAAAATTAGTGTTTCCACGCCCACGATTTTGAAACAAATTAATTATGAATCAGTTCAACATATTCAAATTGACCAGTTAGTTACGGCCATCAATTCTGGCGATGCTGAAAATATTTTTGCATCAATGGGTAATGTACTAGAACCAATCACTGCGGCCAAACATCCAGAGATTGATCACTTGAAGGGCAAGATGATGAAAATTGGCTCTGACGCAGCGCAAATGACCGGTACGGGCCCCACAATGTTTGCTGTCTGTGAGAAATTATCAAGGGCGAAACGACTGACAAATAGCTTAAAAGGATTCTGTAGTGAAGTCTATTTGGTTAGATCTTTATAAAAAATGTTTGACAAGCACAACCCAACTAGGGTAATCTTAGTTCAATCAATTGGAGGTATTTTAAATGACTTTAGCAAACAACACATTTTTAGAAGTATGTTGTTGTGGATCGCGTCTTATGCGACCCACTAATTGTCATGCCTAATTTTATTTAAACTAGCATTCAATTACATCGGGATAAATCGTATAAGACGCTACTTCAAAACTGAAGTCAGCGTCTTTTTTTGTCCTCAATCAGAAAGGAAGTTACACATGTTAGTCAAAAACGTTTATGAATTAATTGGCCATACACCACTACTGAAGCTCCACGTTCCAACACCAAATAACAGTCAAATCTACGCTAAGTTAGAAATGTTCAATCCAGGCGGTAGCATCAAAGACCGGTTGGGGATGTCATTAGTTGAAAATGGTATTAAACAAGGTCATATCAACATGGGGACTACGATTATTGAACCGACTGCTGGTAATACTGGAATTGGGGTTGCGCTGGCCGCTCAAAAATATAAATTGCCAGTTAAGTTGGTGGTACCTGAAAAATTCAGTTTTGAAAAACAAACGTTGATGGCTGCCTTGGGAGCGGAAATTATTAATACTCCTTCTAGCGAGGGCATTAAGGGCGCGATTGCTAAAGCTAAGGAATTGGCCGCTGACATTTCTAATTCATTTGTGCCATTACAATTTGAAAATCAAAATAATCCCGATGTGTATGAACGTACCTTGGCCCCAGAAATTTTGGCTGATTTAGACAATTTACAAATTGATGCGTTTGTCGCTGGAGCTGGTAGCGGTGGAACTTTTGCAGGGACCGCCAAAGGACTCAAGTCAGTGTATCCTGATTTAATCACGACTGTGGTTGAACCAGAAGGATCGATTTTGAATGGTGGACAACCTCATTCACATAAGACTGAAGGAATTGGGGTTGAGTTTATTCCACCATTTTTCAAAGATGTCCAACCTGATAAAATCAAAACGATTAGTGACGATGATGCATTTAAACAAGTTCGAGATATGGCCCGTTATTATGGCTTGTTTATCGGCAGTTCCAGTGGATCGGCGCTAGCAGCTAGTCTAGAGTTAGCTCAAGAATTACCAGAAGGTTCCAACATCGTGACCATTTTCCCAGATTCAAGTGAACGTTACTTAAGTGAAAATATCTATCAAAAATAAAAAAATTATTCGGAGGCAACAATCATGAAATTCAATTCAAAATTAATCCACGGCGGAATTAGCGAAGACGCAACAACCGGAGCGGTTTCCATGCCCATTTATCGCGCATCAACTTTCCATCAAAAAGTAGTAGGGGGCACACCAGAATGGGAATATTCACGGAGTGGTAACCCAACGCGAAATGCATTAGAAAGCTTAGTCGCAGATTTGGAACAAGGGATTGCAGGCTTTGCCTTTGCTTCAGGATCAGCCGCAATTCACGCAACATTCTCCATGTATTCAGCAGGGGACCACATCATTGTCGGTAACGATGTCTACGGTGGAACATTCCGGTTGATTAACAAAGTACTCAAACGTTTCGGTTTAGAATTCACGGTCGTTGATATGCAAGACTTATCAGCCGTTGAAAAAGCGGTTCAGGATAACACGGTCGCAATTTATTTTGAAACACCCACTAATCCCTTATTGCAAATTGCAGATATTGAAGAAATTTCAAAAATTGCTAAGCAGCATCACTTGCAAACAATTGTAGATAATACCTTTGCAACTCCATACAACCAAAACCCATTAGCTTTAGGGGCGGATGTGGTCGTTCATTCTGCAACTAAATATCTAGGCGGTCACAGTGACTTAGTGGCAGGGTTAGCAATTACGAATGACGAACAAATTGCCGAAGAATTGGCCTTTTTGCAAAACTCAATTGGGAGCGTGCTTGGACCTGACGACAGCTGGTTATTACAACGTGGGATTAAAACTTTAGGAGCACGGATGCGTGTTCACCATGAAAATACTGAAGCAATTGTGAACTTGCTCAAAAACGATTCACGGGTGGCTAAAATCTACTATCCAGGGGACCCAGATTTTGCGGGATATGAAGTTGCTAAGAAGCAAATGAAACATTTTGGTGCCATGATTTCCTTTGAACTACAACCTGGTTTAGATCCAAAACAATTCATTGAAAACTTGGATATGATTTCACTGGCGGAAAGTCTTGGTGGAATTGAAAGCTTGATTGAAATTCCTGCTATTATGACCCATGGAGCAATTCCTCGTGAATTAAGATTGAAAAAAGGAATTCAAGACGAATTAATTCGCTTATCCGTTGGAATTGAGGATGAAGAAGATTTGATTGCCGATGTCAAAAAAGGATTAGCTAGTTTATCTAACCAAACAGTCAATAACTAGTTAAAGTCAGGATGATAACAATGTTTTCAGCAGCAAAATACATTATGAATAGTGATCCAGCTGCGCGTAGCATTTGGGAAGTAATTTTGACTTACTCTGGATTTCACGCCTTAGCTTATTACCGGGTGAGTCATTGGCTCTACCGTCATCACCGCTATTTACTGGCTGCTCTTGTGGCACATCTTGGCAAGCAAATGACACAGGTCGAAATTCATCCGGGGGCTAAAATCGGTCAGCATGTGTTTATTGATCATGGGACCGGAGTGGTGATTGGTGAAACTGCGGTGGTGGGCGATTACGTCACCATTTTACATGGGGTGACACTTGGTTCTCGCAGAGTGGTTGACGGTAAACGGCATCCACAGGTGCATGACCACGTTTTCATCGGTGCAAAGGCCATGTTGTTAGGCAATATCGAAATTGGCTCATTTGCCAAAATTGGCGCTGGGAGCGTTGTAATTAATGATGTATTATCAAATACAACGGTTGTGGGCAATCCTGGTGCACAAGTCCAACAACGGAAATTTCATACGGTTGGCAAAAATATTTAGAGACTTTATTAAGTCTCTTTTTTGTTGTTGCGTAAAGTAACTTGTTTGTGTAAACTAGTTAAATGGTAATCATTACAATTTAGCTTTTGAGAAAGAGGCAACATTATCAACGATATACTTACAGTGAGTCAATTAACGGCCTCATACGGCCCAGTTAACATTATTAAAGATTTGAATTTTAAGTTAGCCCAAGGGGAATTTTTATCAATTATCGGTGAAAATGGGGTCGGGAAAACCACCTTGGTGAGAAGTTTATTAGGTATTCTCAAGCCACGGGCCGGCAAGATTGAATTTGCAGATAATTCAATTGCGCATAACATCGGTTATGTACCACAGTCGCGTAATTTAGATGAAGAATATCCAATTACGGTGCGTGATTTTGTGAGTTTAAACTTACGAGATAGTAAATTACCTTGGCTCAGTCCAAATGAAAAAGCCAAGGTTACTTCAATTTTAAAACAAACAGATCTGATGAAAATTGCTAATCGTCCACTCGGACAGGCTTCTGGTGGTGAAAAGCAGCGTGCGTATTTGGCGCAAGCTTTATTAAATTCGCCCAAATTATTAATTTTAGATGAATCCACCGCCAGTTTAGATGTTGAAATGAAACAAGAACTGTTAAAGTTAGTCGTCAAATTTCAAAAAGAAAATCAAACGAGCGTTATTTTTATTACGCATGATTTACCACTGGCCAGAAGATATTCCGACAGTTATCTGTTGATGACCAAACAACAAGAATACACCACGGGCCCAATTAGCAGTCTCGTAATCTCGGAAAGTGAGAAAGTTTAATGTTAAGTTTTGATTTTATGCGTCACGCGTTAGTGGCGGGAACGTTTATCTCGATAATTTGTGGCATGATGGGAGTTTTTGTCATTGCTCGTGGAATGTCGTTTTTAACCCATACACTTGCTGAAATTGGCTTTGCGGGAGCTGCGTTTGGCTTGTTCATCGGTTGGCCGGCCTTGAATGGAATGCTGTTATTTACCGTGCTGAGTTCTGCGATGGTGGGACAATTAGGAGTGCGTTCTGCTAGACGTGAAAATGTTATTAGCGCAGTGTCTGCACTGTTTTTAGGGTTAGGTATTTTATTTATTGCACTGTCTGATAAAAGTGCCACTTCGGCCACTAGCATCCTATTTGGGAGCGTCATTGGTATTAGCTTGAGTGAAGTTTGGCAAGTCGTGATTTTGTCAATTGTCGTGGCTGTGGTCACGTTATTAATGTATCGTCAATTGAAGTTTGATTCTTTTGATTCAGTCGGGGCGCGTGTCAATGGGATTAACGGAGCCATTATCTCAATTGTATTTTTGATTATGCTGGCGTTAAGCGTCAGTGTGGCCGCACAAATTGTGGGAGCATTATTAATCTTTATCTTGCTGACATTACCAGCGGCGAGTGCTCGTTATTTTGTCCACAGCGTCAGTTCGATGATTGCGTTATCAATTGGTTTTGCAGTCGCTGGCACATGGCTAGGGATTACGTTAGGGTATTTAACTAATTGGCCAACCAGTTTCTTTATTGCCACAATCGAAGTGATTTTTTATTTAATCGGGTTAATTTGGTACAAAAGAAGTTAATAATTTAGAATAGATGAGTGAGCAAACGACGTGATAGGTTTGCTGATTCATCTTTTTTTGTCGATACAAAACTGTTTGATTATCATCCCCCGAGACTATTTACATTAAATTGTTACAAATAGAAAACTTATCCAGTTAATAATGCCTAAAACACGAACGTTTATGGTATTATATTAATGAAAATAACGTGATTTAGAAGGGAATTTGAAATGAAAATCAGACGTAGCGATCGCTTGGTAGATATGACTAGATACCTCTTAGAACATCCCCGTGCGCTAGTATCCTTGAAATTTTTTGGCGAACGATATGACTCTGCTAAGTCTTCCATCAGTGAAGATTTAGGAATTATCAAACGCACCTTTCAAGAACGTGGGACTGGAATTTTGGAAACTTTACCTGGAGCATCAGGCGGGGCACGCTTTATTCCGTACATGCTTAAGGAAGAAGCCGAAAGCTTTTTACAACGGGTCGTTGATGAAGTTAACGATGAAAGCCGCTTGCTACCTGGGGGCTATGTGTATTTGTCTGATTTACTCAGTCGCCCAGATGTCTTGCGTCAAGTGGGTCGGTTGATTGCCACCCAGTATTTAAATCAAGAAGTGGATGCAGTCATGACAGTTGCCACGAAGGGAATTCCGATTGCGCAAAGTGTTGCCACTTTCTTGAATGTTCCATTTGTGATTGTTCGAAATGATTCACATATTACGGAAGGTTCAACGGTTAGCGTTAATTATGTCTCTGGATCTTCGACGCGGATTGAAAAAATGGAACTGTCACGGCGTAGTTTGAAACGAGGCGCCAATGTGCTTGTTGTCGATGATTTTATGAAGGGCGGCGGTACCTTAAACGGCATGAAGTCGTTAATTAATGAATTTGAAGCACATTTAGTTGGTATGACGGTGTTTGCTGAAGGTGAATTTAGTGGTAATCGCTTGGTAGATGACTTCACTTCATTAGTGAAAGTCAATGCAGTTAATCCGAACAATCAAACAATTTCAGCCGAATTTGGTAATTTTATTAATACAGTATTTGGATCAGGAATGGAGAAATAGGTAATGAAGACGAAAAACGCAATTATTCTAGCTGCTGGCAAAGGTACCCGAATGAAGTCAAAACTTTACAAGGTGCTGCATCAAGTTGCTGGTAAAGCAATGGTTGACCATGTATTGACTCAATTAGAAGCAAACCATATGGACAATATCGTGACGGTGGTGGGCTTTGGAGCCGAGAATGTTGAACAAGCATTGGGCGAGAGAACTAAGTATGCAGTTCAAAAGCAACAATTAGGAACTGGCCATGCTGTTATGCAGGCCGCCGACTTGTTGAGTGACTTAGATGGTCAAACTTTAGTGATTAGCGGCGATACGCCTTTGTTTAAGGCGGCTACATTGCAAAAACTCGTGGACTATCATACGGCGAAGAAAGCTTCAGCCACTGTCCTCACTTCCATTGCGCCTGATCCAACTGGATATGGCCGGTTGGTTCGTAATGATATTGGGATTGTCGAAAAAGTTGTCGAACAAAAAGATGCCACTCCAGAAGAACAAGCCATTGATGAAATTAATACCGGTGTCTACTGCTTTGACAACAAAACTTTGTTTGACGCATTGAAATTGTTAAGTAATGACAATGCGCAAGGTGAATATTACTTGACTGATGTGATTGGAATCTTAAAGAAACGCGGTGATATTGTGGCAGCGTACCGAATGGCCGACTTTGACGAATCAATGGGTGTGAATGATCGCATTGCATTGGCGAAAGCAAATGAAATTATGCGAAATCGAATTAACACCCACTGGATGGAAGAAGGCGTCACTTTATTAGATCCAAAGACGACATATATCGATAGTGATGTTAAAATTGGGTCAGATACCGTGATTGAAGGTGGCGTGACCATCAAAGGCAACACGGTCATCGGGACGGATTGTTATATTAGTGCGCATTCAGACATTATTAACTCAATCATCCATGATGAAGTGAAAATTACCTCATCGACTTTAGAAGATTCAGAAATGCACACTGGCAGCGATATCGGACCATATTCTCATTTAAGACCAGCTTCAGAAATTGGGGAAAACGTACACATCGGAAACTTTGTTGAAGTGAAGAAATCATTTATTGATAAGGGAACGAAGGTGGGACACTTAACTTATGTTGGGGATGCGACACTGGGTAAGAACATTAATATTGGTTGTGGAGTAGTCTTTATTAATTATGATGGTACTTCAAAGCACCATACCAATATTGGCGACCATGCATTTATCGGTAGTAATAGTAATTTAATTGCGCCAGTGAATATTGCAGAGGATTCCTTTGTGGCAGCTGGCTCGACCATTACTGATGATACCAATAAATTTGATATGGCAATTGCCCGTGCTCGTCAGACCAATAAGCCTGATTATGCAAAAAAACTACCTTGGTAAAGCTTGAATTTTTGTCTTGAAATACGTATCATAGATACTTGAGATTAAATAAGGTGGATAATTAAATGGAACAGCAATATTTCGATCCAAAGTTGAAAGTCTTCGCGCTTAATTCTAATCGTCCGTTAGCAGAAAAGATTGCTGAAACGGTCGGGGTTGAGCTTGGCAAACTATCAGTGGACAAGTTCAGTGATGGTGAAATTCGCATTAACATTGAAGAAAGTATTCGTGGTGATAATGTCTATGTTGTGCAATCCACTTCTGCGCCAGTCAATGACAACTTGATGGAACTACTCATCATGATTGATGCATTGCGGCGAGCAAGTGCAAACACAATCAATATCGTCATGCCTTATTATGGGTATGCACGACAAGATCGAAAAGCACGTTCGCGGGAACCGATTACCGCTAAACTAGTGGCGAACATGTTAGAAAAAGCTGGGGTTGATCGCGTGGTGGCCCTTGATTTACATGCGGCTCAAATTCAGGGATTCTTTGATATTCCATTGGATCATATGATGGGCGCACCATTGTTAGCCGATTACTTTATTAAAAATGGCGTGGCTGAAAATGCGGTTGTCGTTTCACCTGATCATGGTGGAGTGAGCCGGGCACGTGCGTTAGCTGAATTTTTAGGCGCACCAATTGCCATTATTGATAAGCGACGGACTAAGCCCAATGTGGCCGAAATTATGAATATTATCGGGGATGTTAAGGGTAAGAAATGTATCTTGATTGATGACATGATTGATACAGCCGGAACCATTTCTTTGGGTGCTCAAGCACTGATGGACCAAGGAGCTGAAGAAGTTTATGCTTCTTGTACCCATCCAGTATTATCTGGTCCAGCAATTGAACGCCTAGAAAATTCACCAATTAAAGAAGTCGTGGTCACAGACTCCATTAACCTACCAAAGGAAAAACAGATTGATAAGCTCGTTCAAGTCTCTGTTGGACCATTGCTAGGAGCTGCTATTAAACGAATTAATGAAAACAAACCAGTGAGTCCATTATTCAAAAAACGCTTTGATATGGACCAAGCTTGGTAAACAACTTAATAAAAAACGTAGAAACGAAATATTACATTAAGATTACATAAATATTTCGATTCTGCGTTTTTTTTGTTACATTAATGTTATAATTAACACATAAATAGATGGAGGAGGAACATGATTATGAAAACAACAATGATTATTAAAAAATTAGGACTTACGATTGGTGGTTTAGTACTAACATTATCTTTAGCAGGATGTGGCACTAACAGTTCGGTTAAAAGTTCCTCCGACAACTCAAGCTCAAATACTCGTATCAGTAGCTCAGTCAAAGCTAAAAAAGACAGTGCTAAAGAAAGCACTAGTTCTGCTACCAAAGCTGCAGCTGTCAGTTCAAACAGTAGTACCAGCAGCAATAGTGCAGTGACTACCCCAAGTCAAAGCACTACGAGCCAAGCAGCTAGCTCACAAGCTCCGGCAACCACCACACAAAACAATAATACTAATACCTCAAGCACTGCTACCACTACCCCAACTGATCAAAATACCATTATTGGTAACTTTGCCAAAGCCGCAGGTTACTATGGCTCAAGTAATTATTCATTCATGGTAACTGATCAAAGTGGCTCAGATTATACTATTGAAGTACGTGCCACTGATGGCGATTCACAAGTTCAAAATTTAGTTGGTATCTTTGATTACAATACTTCAACCAACACTTATACGGCTAAATATTAAGATAAATTTAAAAATACACCATTCAGGTGTATTTTTTTGTCGCTGTGTTTATTATCTGATAAATAATTGATGGCAATCAATAACTTATTAAATTTTGAAAGTTGAAACTTCTGCAATGCTGATAGGCAATGGTGTCTTATTAATTGATAAATAAAATATTGAATTACTTATTTTTTTGATAGTGAAATTGTGTTAACATTGGTTTGTAAAAGTTTTCACAAAATCTGATTCATGGAAGGATTTACTATGAAAGTTATTGTTATTGGATGTACGCACGCAGGAACCGCCGCTGTTAATCAAATTTATGCCACGGATCCTGATACGCAAGTGACCGTTTATGAGCGTAATGACAACATTTCATTTTTATCTTGTGGAATCGCGCTGTATTTAGGCGGAGAAGTTAAAGATCCACAAGGACTATTTTACTCAAGCCCAGAAACGCTGGCCAAGTTAGGTGCAAACGTTAAAATGCAACATGACGTAACTAACATTGATGCCGATAAAAAAGAAGTTAGCGTCACTAATTTAGTGACTGGAGAAACTAGCACCGATAGTTATGATAAATTAATCGTGACCACTGGTTCATGGCCTGTGATACCACCAATTGAAGGTATTGATAGCAAGCACGTTTACCTATGTAAGAACTATGATCATGCTAAGAAGTTGTTCCAAGATGCACAAGCCGGTAAACGGATTGTCGTGATTGGTGGAGGATATATTGGCGTTGAATTAGTTGAATCATATAACAAAAAGGGACACGAAGTTACCCTGGTTGATGGTTTACCAAGAATGCTAAGTAAATACTTTGATGCTGAATATACTGACCGTTTATCAAAAGAATTTCAAGATAGTGGCGTTAAATTAGCCTTAAATCAAAAAGTGGATAAATTTACTGACACTGGTGATGGCGTGGTAGTTACTACTGACGGTGGAGATTATGAAGCTGATCTAGCTGTTTTGTGTATCGGGTTCCGACCTAATACTGATTTACTTAAAGGAATCGTCGAAATGAATGCAGATGGTTCAATTAAAACGAATGACTATATGCAAACTTCCAATCCAGACATTTATGGTGCTGGTGATTCTGTGGCAGTTCATTATAACCCAACCGGTCGTGATGCCTATATTCCATTGGCCACAAATGCTGTGCGCCAAGGAACGTTAGCTGGGATGAATATCTTCAAACCAACTGTTAAATATATGGGAACTCAATCAGCTTCTGGCTTGAAATTGTACGGCAACACTATGGTGGCCGCTGGCATGACGTTAGAACATGCGCAAAATGAAGGCTTTGACGCTGAATCTGTCACTATTGAAGATAATTACCGTCCAGAATTTATGCCAACCACAACGCCAGTTTTAATGACGCTGGTGTGGGATAAAACTAATCGTAAAATCTTAGGGGCTCAATTAATGAGTAAGTATGACGTTTCACAGTCTGCGAACTTAATTTCAGTTTGTATCCAAAACGAAAATACAATCGACTTTTTAGCCTTTGTCGATATGTTATTTCAACCACAATTTGACCGTCCATTCAATTACTTGAATTTACTTGGTCAAGCAGCGATGGCTAAAGCTAACGCTAGTAAATAATCAGTTTTTGCACTAATTAAAATGCCTCCGAAATTTTTCGGGGGCATTTTTGAATGGCTTATTTATTTAGGACATATTGATTAATGGCTGCAGCGACTCCATTTTCTTGATTCGTGAGAGTCATTTGGTCAGCATGTTCTTTCACCTCGTTAATGGCGTTACCCATGGCAACTCCTAGACCGGCATAATCAATCATGGTTAAATCATTTTCTTGATCTCCAAGGGCCATAATTTCTTCTTGCTTAATGTCTAGTTGGGCCGCTAAATCGCGGATTGCGTTGCCCTTACTAGCATCCTTGTTCATTAATTCTAGGAAGTAAGGTTCGCTACGAACAATATAAAAACGGTTAAAGAAATCTGTGGGCACCGCTTTTTCATCCAATGCTTTACTGATTAATTCTGGATCATCAATAATCATTCCTTTTGAAATTGACAACGCTGGGGTCATCTCTTCAACAGTTCGGTACTTGATGGGCGTCCGAACTAAGAATGATTCAGCGATTGAATAGGGGCTGATATCTCGGTTGGCAGTGTAGATGAATTGGTCAGTTTCAGCATGGAAATGTAATCCAATCTTACGTGCTAACAGTTCCATGTCTAAATAGTCGTTAAATGAAACGGTGTGGCGCACGATGATGTCGCCATTGGTGTTTTGGACTAATGAACCGTTAAAAGTAATCACATAACTTTCTGCTTGGTTATCAAGACCTAATTTTTTTAAATAATCTTGGACACCGTTTAATGGTCGGCCGGTACACAGCACTACTTTAACACCTTGTTCTGTGGCCTGGTTGATGGCTTCAATCGTTTCGGTAGTGAGTTGTTTATCGTCTGTGACAAGGGTTCCGTCGATGTCAATTGCTACTAGTTTGATGGTCATAATGATCTCCTTTAGTCTTATGGGTTAATTATTTCGTCGTTGTTAATGTATGACTGAAATTCTTCGTAAATCGGTTGGAAAATTTCGATATTTTGGTCGGCGGACAACATTTCTTTTGGAAAGAAGAATTTTTGATTACCGACAATTTTACCGGAAATCGATGCCACTAGGGTACTGACCTCTGATAGCTCGACTAATTCACCATTGGGTTGCATCAATTCAATTTGAGTTTTTGAATTGGCTTCTTGTGGATCATAAGTATCGTAGGGCAAGTTATAACTGTCATTCGTGGCCGTATAATATTCACTGTTAAAACCGGCAGTTTGAATTAATTCGCGTAACTTAGGTAATAGGTTTTTAGTGGTATCATCGTACGACACTGATTTGAGAGGCTTACGATCAAGAAAGCGATTAGCTAAGTCAGACAAAATGTCATCGGGATAATCACGCCATTGGGCAAAAATGGTATTTAACACGCCGTCGTCTAGGGCCAAGTATTCCTTTAGGGTAAACGAATTATTAAAAAATGGCATTAACATTTTTGATGCAAACGAGCTCTCATCTTGATTGCTGGAATAAAGATTATGCGCTCGTTCCAACATATGGTCTAAAATTTCTTCCATCGACCGTGAGGCAGGATGAAAATAAATCTGTAAATACATTTGTAACCGGCTCAAAATGTAATCTTCAACGGCATGCATGCCCGAAATTTCAAAAGTAATCCCATCTTTGTATGGGCGAATCACTCGTAAAACCCGTTCCAAATCGAAATTACCGTAGCTAGTACCCGTGTAGTATGAGTCGCGCTGCAGATAATCCATTCGGTCGGCATCAATTTGGCTTGAAATCATTTGCACGACTTGCTTATTTGGATAGGAATGGTCAATCACGCTGGCCACCTGTTTAGGAAAATCGTCTGAAACTCGTTTTAAAATTTTATTGATGTTGGAATCACTTGAAGTAATAATTTTAGTGGTGATTTCTTCATGATTGGTGTGAAAGATATGCTCAAAGGTGTGTGAATAAGGACCATGTCCAATATCGTGTAATAAAGCTGCACATAAGGCCACACCGCGTTCCTCGTCATTCCATAGCCCGTCTTCCGGCGAAGTCGATGAATAGTTTCGTTGGAAGTAATTACAAATCCGGCGGGTGATTTCATAAACACCTAAGCAATGACCAAAACGAGAATGTTCTGCCCCGTGGAAAACTAATGAGGCAGTTCCCAGTTGTTTAACGCGGCGCAACCGCTGGAATTCTGGTGTGTTAATCAAATCAATAATAATCTGATTTTCAATGTAAATATATTTGTAGACCGGATCTCGGAAAACCTTTTCTTTTTCTAATCGTTCGTCATTGAAACTCAAATAGGCCGCCTGCTCTCTAATTTAGTTTGTCGATGTTGCATCGATTCTCGCTGAACCGCAACTTCTTCGTTAAAATCTGCTGTTTCATCAAAGATTGAGCGTTGATATTGGGTGAACACGTTTAGCACCCGTTGCTTGGTTTCACCAATTGATAGGTTAGCAACTAAGTCAGCTAAGTTAACCATTGAATCAGGCCAGACATACGGGAAATTCCATTTATTTTCGTCAGTTTGAATTCCAGCGCGATAAAAATTAGCCACTAATTGTCCGCGCGCAGGTTGGTTACCATTGATGCTGAGATAAAGCATAATGACAGAGCCGTTTTTATTGCGTCGCTGCGAAATGCCTCCAATTTTTTGCCCATTGACACTTAAATCAAATTTACCAGGACAATACGAGTGCACAATTTCACCAGTGGAAATAGTTAATTCTGGAAAGGCTGATTGTACTAATTCTGCCATTTCGGCATATGCCTCGTCCACGGTGAGTGGCAAGCTTGCTGGGATAAACAAAGATATATTTAACACGCCGTCGTCACTAATGACCGATAAGCCACCTGAATTTCTCACAAAGTAATGATATTGATTTTGCGTGAGCAAGTTCAATGCATCGTTAAGATGGGGCAGGCGTTGATCTGTCATACCTAAAATGAGAGTATCTTGCAACATCCAAAAATGGAGAATTGGAGTCTCAGATAATTTGGTTAGGAGCGCATTGGTATACGCAAATGAGTCCAAGTTGTGAGCTGGTTTAAGTTTTTGATCAACAATTGAAATTGAATCGAACTGACTATGGAGCTTCATTTTTAAAATCACCTTTTTTAAATGTAACCGTATTTATCTACCATTATACCTAACTAAGTAGTTAAAAACATCAAAATAACGAGTAACTATTTGATTTGGGGCCGTTTTCAGATATAATTAATTGAATTAAAAATGAAGGTGAAGACAATTAATCAAACAAATAACGTGCAAGTTCAATTAAAAGCCACAATTGTTCAGCCTGAAGGCCGCGAAGAATTTGAATTTAACGAACCGGGACAAATCATCCAGGTCGGGGATGCTCATTATTTACGGTATGTCGAAGTTCAGGATGACATCAAAACACCAGTCACTTTTAAATTTGCTGCCGATGGCTCTGTTGTATTGACCCGTCACAGTGAAAATCGAGCTCATTTTGAATTTCGTTTGGGGCAATCCATAGAAACTCATTATCAAAGTGCTTATGGCATGATGCAATTATTTGTCGAAACGGAAAAAATGGTTTTGAATTTTGATGAGAATACAAATAATGGCAAGCTATGGGTTGATTATGAGCTGAAATCGGCGGATAATATACTGGGTAAGTACCAAATAAGATTGCAATTTTTTAGCTAACGTTGTATTATGTAGTTTAGACTTTTCGAAGGGATGTGCACCAGTTTGGAATTAAAAGCATTTGAAGGCCAAGACAGATCAGAACTTTCAATGATTGAGGTTGCGCACGCCATTTTAGCAAATCATGGCGACGCAATGGCTTTTGTTGATCTTGCAAATGAAGTTCAACAATATTTAGGTAAGAGTGATGAGGAAGTCCGTGAACGGTTGTCACAATTCTACACGGACTTAAATGTCGATGGTAGTTTTATTTCCCTTGGTGACAATACATGGGGACTACGTGCGTGGTACCCATTTGAATCAATTGATGAAGCAACCATTCATGAAGAAGACGACGGTCAACCAAAACGTAAGAAGCGCAAGAAGGTTAATGCGTTCCTTGTCGATGCTGGTGACGATGATGACGTGATCGATTACGACGATGATGACCCAGAAGATCAAGATTTGGGTGATGACGACGAAGACGATGACGACGATAGTGCAGACGACTTTGACGACGATGATGATACAGAAAACGTCGACGAAGATGCCGATATTCCTGATGATGGAATTGAAGGTCAACTTGCTGAATTGTCTGATGACGATGATGAAGATGATGACGAAGACGATTATGGTGATGGCGACGATGATGATGAGGAAGACGACCACGATAAGTAATGGTTAGTGCCTGATTGAATTCGAACCACTGCGGTGATTAATTCGATTTGAATGAACAGGGCAATTACATTTTGTAATTGTGCTGTTTTTTTGTTGCTTTAACGGTTTCGCAAAGCAACCATCTCCGTTTAACTAATAATAACTATCATCCCAAGAAAGGATGACAGCTATTATCTGTTAATACTCAATGGCTAGCGCTTTGCTCAGCACTTATTACTTTCCTCTTGACGAATCTCTTTTCTGACTGTATTATCTTATATGGGCTCTCGAAGGACTTACTTCGAGACAATATTGTTCGATTAATATATGGTCCCCTATTCTATGATGGATAGGGGACTTTTTTAATTTTGCAAGATGGTACCAGCCTTCAAATTTTCCCAAAGGAGTAACAACATGACAAAGTATATTTTTGTAACAGGTGGGGTGGTTTCATCCCTTGGTAAAGGGATCGTTGCTGCTTCATTAGGTCGGTTATTAAAAAATCGCGGCCTGAAGATTACGATTCAAAAGTTTGATCCATATATCAACGTCGACCCAGGTACGATGAGTCCTTATCAACATGGTGAAGTGTTTGTCACTGATGATGGTACGGAAACTGATTTAGATTTAGGTCACTACGAACGTTTTATTGATATCACATTGAACAAATATTCAAATGTAACAACTGGGAAAATTTATTCTGAGGTTCTGCATAAAGAACGTCACGGAGACTATTTAGGTGCCACCGTACAAGTAATTCCACATATCACAGATATGATTAAAGAAAAGATTATGCGTGCTGGTACAAGTACCGACTCCGACATTGTTATCACTGAAGTTGGCGGAACCGTCGGCGATATCGAATCGTTACCTTTCATGGAAGCACTACGTCAAATGAAGCGTGATATTGGCTCTGACAATGTGATTTACATTCACACAACGTTGATTCCAATTTTGCACGCAGCCGGCGAAATGAAGACGAAACCAACACAACATAGTGTCAAAGAATTACGTGGTTTGGGAATTCAACCTAATATCTTAGTTGTTCGGACTGAAAAGCCAATCGACGACGGTATGCGTAAAAAGATTGCCTTGTTCTGTGATGTGGAACCCGATGCGGTCATCGAATCATTAGATGTTGACACATTGTACCAAATTCCATTGAACTTACAGGCACAAAACATGGACCAAATTGTGTGTGATCAATTGCATATTGATGCACCTAAATCCGATATGGCTGAATGGGCTGCAATGTCTGAACATGTGCAACACTTGAGCAAAACCATCAAGATTGCAATGGTCGGCAAATATTCAAATCTGCAAGATGCATACATTTCTGTAAATGAAGCACTCAAGCATGCTGGATATCCCGTCGATTCTGACGTAGATATCACACATTTGAATTCTGAAGATGTGAATGAAGATAATGTTGCTGAATTATTAGGCGATGCTGACGGTATCTTGGTACCAGGTGGTTTTGGTACCAGAGGAACTGAAGGCAAGATTACGGCGATTAAGTATGCTCGTGAAAATGATGTACCTTACTTAGGTATTTGTTTGGGGATGCAAACTGCATGTATCGAATTTGCACGTAATGTGGTCGGATTAAAGGATGCTAACTCAGCTGAATTTGATTTGGAAACACCTTACAATGTGATTGACTTGATGAATGATCAAGAAGGCGTTGAAGATATGGGTGGAACTCAACGTTTGGGTGCCTATCCATGTAAATTAAAGCCTGGTACTGTTGCAGCAGCAGCTTATGATAATCAAGATGTCATTAGCGAACGTCATCGTCATCGTTATGAATTTAACAATGAATATCGCGAACAGTTTGCGGCCCACGGTATGGTCTTTTCAGGTACATCACCTGATGATCGTTTGGTGGAAGTCGTTGAATTGCCAGAAAAGAAGTTCTTTGTGGCAGCACAATATCACCCTGAATTTCTATCGCGGCCAAACCGCCCTGAAGGCTTGTTCAAAGCTTTCATCAAAGCGGCTAGCGAAAAATAATAATTATTATCAAAATGGAGGAGATTGGGGATTACTCAATCTCTTTTTCGATATAATAAAATAAGATTTACGAAATAGGTTCCAGAATTATTTATTAAAATTAGATTAAAACATTTATGTGATTCATAATTGTGCAAAATTTTGTCAAAATTTAACATAATATGTGGTCGAAAAGTATTGTAATTTAGCCAATATTTCTTTATCATTACATTTGGTTGTTTTAAACAGAACTATAAATTAGAGCGAGGAATTATCAATGAAAAGTATGATCATACAGGGAGGAAACCGACTTTCGGGAGAAATCACGATTGGCGGTGCTAAAAATAGTACAGTGGCGCTTATTCCAGCTGCTATTTTAGCGGATACACCAGTCCAATTTGATACTGTACCAGATATTTTGGATGTTCATAACCTGATGATTATTCTTCAGTCGATGAATGTAACATCTTCGTTTAAGCATGGAATTTTAAATATTGATCCTACTCAAATTGTTGAAAGCGAACTTCCTAGCAAGGCCATCAAGAGTTTGAGAGCGTCATATTATTTCATGGGTGCTTTATTGGGTCGTTTCCATAAAGCAGTACTCACTTTTCCTGGTGGAGATAATATCGGTCCACGGCCAATTGATCAACATATTAAGGCGTTTGAAGCTTTAGGTGCTGAGGTATTTGAAGATAATGGAACCGTGCATATAAGTGCACCAAATGGCTTAAAAGGGACTACCATCTTCATGGATATGGTCTCAGTTGGAGCGACGATTAATACGGTTTTAGCTGCGGTTAAAGCAGAAGGTACGACGGTGATTGAAAATGCCGCTCGCGAACCAGAAATTACTGATTTGACAACCTTCTTGAATAACATGGGTGCTAAAATTCGTGGAGCAGGGACTGACGTAATTCGTATCGAAGGAGTCGAAGAACTGCGTTCCACTAATACTCATACAATTATTCCTGATCGCATTGAAGCTGGCACATATCTGGCCATGGCAGCAGCAGTTGGTGACGATGTCATTGTGCATAATATTATTCCAGAACATTTGGAATCATTCACCAGCAAATTACTTGAAATGGGTGTTAATTTACAAATTGGTGAAGATAGTATCCGCGTGTTACGGAGCGAAAATCTCAAACCAATTAAAATTAAAACCTTACCATTCCCAGGATTTGCCACGGATTTACAACAACCCTTAACGCCTTTATTGTCAACAGCTGAAGGTGTCAGCGTAATTGTGGATACAATTTATTCACAACGTGTGAAACACGTTCCTGAATTACAGAAAATGGGGATGGGGATTTCGACTGAAAACGGCCTAATCCTGATTGAACATTCTGAAGGATTACATGGAGCCACGGTTGAAGCGGGTGAAATTCGCGCAGGTGCTTCGTTAATGATTGCCGGTTTAATGGCCAATGGTGTGACCAAAATCACCCATGCTGATAATATTTTGCGTGGTTATGATCGGATTGTTTGGAAACTTAACCGCCTCAATGCTGACGTGCATATTGTCGATGAAGCTGGAGCTGAAGTAGTTGAAACTCAGGTTTCCGAATCGTAGGTTGTCAAAAATTATTATCTATGGTATCATCGTAAAGTTAGATATAAATAAACTATGTCTCAGTCAATGACTCATGGCAAAAGGAGCGTAATAACATGAAACAAGACATTCATCCAGATTACCATCCAGTTGTATTCGAAGATTCATCAACTGGTTTCAAGTTCATCTCTGGCTCAACAGCAACTTCTAAAGATACTGTTAAGTGGGAAGACGGTAACGAATATCCATTGATTCGTGTTGAAATTACATCAGACTCACATCCATTCTACACTGGTAAGCAAAAGTTTACTCAAGCAGATGGTGCAGTCGATCGTTTCAACAAGAAATATGGTCTCAAATAAGAATCATCAAAAAAACACATGCCAATTTGGTATGTGTTTTTTATTTCTTAGCGTTCACAACATTTATTCTAAATAACACGAAATTGATAGCAACCAGTAAAGCTGTGGATAAGAAGACGGCACTATAATCGAATAATCCAGAGATAAAGGCACCAATCATGGGGCCAATCACATTTCCAAACGATTGGAAACTTTGGTTCCAACTGAAGATGCGCCCCGTAATTTCTGGTGGCGTATTTTTTGTTAAGAGGGTTTGGACTTGCGGAATCATGGTCGCATTGGAAATTCCAATCAAGAATCTTAAAATCCCTAATTGCCAAATATTAGTGACAAACGCCGTGGGAATAAAGAAACAAATGGCTAAAATAAAACCAATAGTTAACACCCGTTCGGTACCAATTCGGTCGCCCAGCGCTCCAAATCTTGGAGCAACTAACATGGTGGCCAACCCAGGAACGGCGGCAATAATCCCACTCACTAATGTGACGTTACCATTGTTATGCATGAGTTCGCGGACATATAGAGAAATAATCGGAGTAATAGAGTTATTAGAAGCTTGAATGATTAATGTGGTAATGAACATTCCAAAAATCATTTGTGGGCTCTTTAAAGCGGCAATCACGCCAGACGCTTTTTGCAACTTTTTCGCCGTAGTTGGCTTGAAGTTCTTTTCAGTGACGAATAACCAACTAAAAATAAAGACAATAAATAGTAAGATACCAGTAATTAAAAAGGTCATCCGGTAGCTAAACATGGATGCTAATGCTCCACCTAATAAGGGACCCAGCAGGGAACCACCAGTTAAGCCGGCCATCAAAGTTCCTAAGGCCCGGCCACTTTTCTCCCGAGGGGCAGTGGTTGCAATAATGGCATTGGCATTGCTGACGTAACCACCAAAAATTCCTTGGATAAAACGCAGAGTAAATAATTGCCAGACGTTGGTGACACAAGACATTAAGCCGATGACAATTGCCATCCCAAACGAGGCACGAAGAATCATAATTTTCCGTCCGTGAGTGTCAGATAGCTTACCCCAGAAGGGTGAAATGATTGCTGTAATCAGATAAGTGATGGCGAACACGGCACCGGAGTAGAGGTTTAATTGGCTTTTTGTAAAGTCACCTAATGTATCAACATATAGTGACATGAAGGGCATAATTTCGGAAAATGCCAGTCCGGTCACAAATACGCTGACCCAGAGAACGTAGAGATTTTTCTCCCAATCTTCTAGTTTATTTAGGTGTAACAGCTTCTTCATACGTGCGTTCTTCTTTCTTTTTTTTAAAAGTAATGTATAATTTTCTCATAATAACAATAGTTATTATGGTAACACCAACCACTTTATTAATAAAAGTGATCAGGTGTAGGGGGAATTTGATGAAAAATAAGAAACGTTCAAGTTGGAAACGCTGGCTGAGTTGGGTTGGGCTAACGCTTCTGTTGATTGTCTCGCTTGCTTTAATTTTTAATCAACAGATTAAGGATTATCTGGTTGATAGTTATAAGCCAGAAATTTCACAGACAAAGATTAATAATAACAAAAAAAAGTCCGGTAATTTTGATTTTAAGGATGTTAAGTCATTAGATTTACAAATGGTGGGTAAAGCGCGAGCTAAAAAATCTGCGTTAAATGTCATCGGTGAAATCTCAATTCCATCTATTAAATTGAATTTACCAATCGCCAAAGGGGTTGATAATTATACCTTAGCCTTGGCTGCGGGGACCATGCGTGCTGATCAAAAAATGGGTGAAGGTAATTATCCTTTAGCCGGGCACCATATGAATAGCCACACAATTTTGTTTAGTCCGTTATACTGGAAGAGTAAAGTGGGTCAAAAGATTTATTTGACCGATTTGAAAAAGATTTATGAGTATAAAACCACTGAAAAAACCTATATTGCAGCGACTCGAGTTGATGTGGTCGAGAATACACCTGGAAAGAATATTATAACATTAGTTACTTGTGATGCTACTGGTGCAGGTCGTTTAATGGTTCGGGGTGAACTCGTGAAGACGATGAAATACAAGGACGCACCAAAGTCTGTGCAAAAGAATTTTGCTAAATCATTTAATAATAAGAACTAAAAAACCGTCTTCGAAAAAAAGACGGTTTTTACTTGGTCAGATAATCAAACCAGCTTGGTAATGCGGCAGCTAAACTGTCATAAGTATCTTGGAAACGGTGCGTGTACCAAGGATCAGGGATTTCTCGAGACTCTTCTCCAGGCACTAGTTCAAAGATACGATGGACTTTATCTTGGGAGCTTGGGCCAGCCATTTGCACTAGATTGTTATAATTCATTCCATCCATGCAAATAATATAATCAGCATTTTCAAAATCTTGGCGCGTGATTTGACGCGCAACCAAGCCATCAGCAGGAATATTATATTTAGCTAGGATTTCACGAGTGCCGGGATGTGGCGGATTACCAGTTTCTTCACTACTTGTGCCAGCAGAATCTATCTGAAATTGTGATTCTAAATTAGCTTGTTTAACCATCTGGCGAAACATCGCCTCTGCCATTGGTGAGCGGCAAATGTTGCCCAAACAAACAAATAAAACATTATTCATAATTATCAACCTTTCAAAACTTATTAAGTTTATTCAAATGACTTTATTCCACTAGTAAAGTACGTTATCATTTGATTATACGTAACATCATTCAAGGGGGAAATATTAATGGTAACAATTATTGTAGTAATTGTCGTGATTATTGCCTTAATCGCAATTTATGCGGGAATTTATAACGGCTTAGTTAGTGCGCGTGTTCAAACGCAAGAATCATGGAGCCAAATCGATGTGCAACTCAAACGTCGGAATGATTTGATTCCTAACTTAGTTGAAACAGTTAAAGGCTATGGTAAGTACGAATCATCAACACTTGAGAAAGTGGTTGAATTGAGAAACCAAATGACTCAAGTACCAGCCGGTGATCATCAACAAGCCATGGAAGTTTCAGATCAATTAACTAGTTCATTGAAATCAATTTTTGCTTTAGCCGAAAATTATCCAGATTTGAAAGCCAGTGCTCAATATTCAGAATTGATGGAAGAACTTTCAAATACTGAAAATAAAATTGCTTATTCACGCCAATTGTTTAATTCAACGGCGGCCAACTTAAATACCAAGATTCAATCATTTCCAACTAACATTGTAGCCGGTATTCATCATTTTGCACAAGTAGAATACTTAAAAGTTCCAGAAGAAGAAAAAGAAAATGTCAAAGTTTCATTTTAATTTACTCGTATTGGAGAATAAACTAGATGCTCTATCAACAAATTGCTCGAAATAAACGACGTACAGTCTATGTCATGATAGGCTTTGTTTTGTTGGTGCTCTTGATTGGCGCAGCTGTCGGTTATGTATTCTTTGATAGTTATGTGGCTGGAGTTTTAATGGCAGTCGTAATTGGTGGAATCTACATGGCCTTGATGATTTCCCAATCAACTTCAGTGGTGATGGGGATGAATCATGCCCATGAAATTACGAGCGCAGATCAAGCACCTGAATTGTGGCACGTGGTTGAGGATATGGCGTTAGTTGCCAATGTTCCGATGCCAAAAGTGTATATCATTGATGACCCAAGTCCAAATGCCTTTGCCACTGGTAATAATCCAGAGCATGCAGCCGTTGCGGCAACCACTGGTATTTTAGATAAATTGAATCGCGAAGAACTCGAAGGTGTGATGGGTCACGAAATGACTCATGTGCGGAATTACGATATTCGTTTACAAACGATTGCGTTAGCATTAGCGGCTGTTATTTCGATGCTCGTTAATATCGGAATGCATTCGTTTTGGTGGGGCGGTGGCCGACGTAACAATGATCGTGAAGGCGGCGGCTACATTCAAATTATTTTGATGGTGCTCTCACTAGTTGTAGTTGTCTTAGCACCAATTGCGGCGTCGTTAGCTCAAATGGCACTGTCTCGAAATCGTGAATATCTGGCCGATGCTGGGGCGGTGGAACTGACACGGAATCCACGGGGATTAATTTCAGCTTTAGAAAAAATCTCCAACGCGGAACCGATGAAAGAAGCTGATCCAAGTAGTGCAGCGCTTTATATCAGTAATCCAATTAAAAAGAAATCGATGGCTAATTTATTTTCAACTCATCCACCAATGGAAGAACGGATTAAACGCCTCGAACAAATGTAAATAACAATTAAACGGTTAATCTGTCGAAGACGGCGGGTTAACTTTTTTTGTGGAATTGGCTTGTCGTAAAAGGTGTTATAATGATAAGGTTGTAGATTGAATGAAGTAGATCTAAAAGGAGATTCCAGAATGAAAATGAAATTGGCGGAAATTGCCAAAGCGATTAATGTAAAGAATGATATTAGTGCTTTGCAAGGGGTCGAGGTTAGTAGTGTTGCCTTTGACAGCAGAAACCTTGACGACGGAGCACTATTTGTGCCGCTCAATGGAGAACAAGATGGTCACAAGTTTGTGGCCAGTGCCTTTGAAAATGGGGCCGCAGCTAGCCTATGGGCCAGTGATCACGCGGTGGGAGATGACAGTCAACCATTGTTAGTTGTTGATGATCCATTGGCTGCCTTGCAAGAATTGGCCAGTTATTATTTATGTAAAATTAACCCAATCGTGGTGGCAGTGACCGGTAGTAATGGTAAAACCACGACCAAAGATATGATTGCATCGATTCTTAGCACCCAAATGAATGTCACCAAAACGTTTGAAAATTTCAATAATGAAATTGGTGTCCCAGTTACCTTATTAAACATGGACCCTAATACTGAGGCCGTCGTTGTTGAAATGGGGATGGATCATTTTGGTGAATTAGATGCACTGAGTCGATTAGCCACCCCTGATATTGCCGTGATTACAATGATTGGGGAAGCCCATATTGAATTCTTTGGCAGTCGTGACAAAATTGCTGACGCGAAAATGGAAATCGTGAATGGTTTAAAAGAAGACGGTACGCTGGTGTTCAATGGGGATGAACCATTGTTAACTGAACGGACTGCATCAATTGTGCAAGATAAACTCGAATTTGGTCGTCAGTTGAATAATGACATTTATGCCACGAGTGTCAACGCGACTGCTTACTCATTAGAGTTTGTCACCAATGCGTGGCCAGATGAAACTTTCCAAGTTCCAATGATGGGTGAATATAACGTAACCAATGCGTTAGCTGCGCTGAGTGTTGGAAAATTAATGCACATTTCAGTTAAAAATATGCATCGGGCACTCAGTTCTCCCGATATTACACGAAATCGGACTGAATGGATTAAAGGTAGTGCCGGTGAACAGATTCTCAGTGACGTTTATAATTCCAATCCGACAGCGGTCAAAGAAGTTGTTAACGTCTTTTCCAAGGCAGAAACAGCGGGTAAACGAATCGTGGTTTTGGGTGACATGCTTGAACTTGGTGAACAATCAAATGATTTTCATCGAGATTTATCCGAAGTATTTGATCCAGAAAAAATCAATGAAGTCTATTTGATTGGTCCTCATATGAAGGCTTTGTACGATGCTCTTGTTGAAGACTATGGTGAGCATGTGCATTATTTTGCTACTGAAGAAAAAGCCAAGATGACTGTTGAATTAGGGGCTTTGATTACCGATAAAGATATTGTCGCGATTAAAGCTAGTCACGGATTGCATTTGGAAACGGTGCTGGATGCATTGACTAGTTAGGGTTGATTTGGGGTGCTGATAAACGGCTATGCAAAGCAGCCATTTCCGTTTAACCAATAATAGCCATCATCCTAAAAACGGATGACGGTTATTATCTGTTAATACTCAATGTCTCCCGCTTTGCTCAGCACTTGTTATTAACGGCTTCGCACCTCAATCAACTCATCTAACTCATAACTCAACAAATTCACAGACCGAATTCATTGAATTATCACGTTAGTGCTCATTGATTAACCGAGTTGCTCAGCACTTATTATTAACGGCTTCGCTTATCAACTTCGTCACTTTAATTAAATAATCAACCATTGTCATAAAGCGACAACACTTGATTATTTATCGTAAAGGTTCCGAAGTTAACCGATAAGCTCAGCACTTATTATTAAAATTAGTTGTTATTTCAACTAAGAACTAGTATACTTATTTAGTTGTATTTATTTTATATAGTTTCACCATTGCTGTGGTCAACGGAATTTGACTAGATGGTGAGGTTCAATCCCAGGAGGAAAACACTTGAAGTTTAGCGAATTGGGTCTATCAGAAGACCTACTTAAAGCCATTAAGCGTAGTGGCTACGAAGAAGCAACCCCAATCCAAGAGGAAACTATTCCATTGGTAATACAGGGTAAGGACATCATTGGACAAGCACAAACCGGTACTGGTAAAACAGCTGCCTTTGGATTGCCAATCGTCGAAGATACGGATACAAGTAATGGAGATATTCAAGCGTTGATTATCTCACCAACTCGTGAGTTGGCTATCCAAACGCAAGAAGAATTATACAAATTAGGTAAAGATAAAAAGGTTAAGGCACAAGTTGTTTACGGTGGCGCTGATATTCGTCGTCAAATCAACAACTTGAAGAACCATCCACAAGTTTTGGTTGGGACTCCAGGTCGTTTGCTTGACCATATCAACCGTCGGACAGTCAAACTTGACCATCTTAAGACATTAGTTTTAGATGAAGCCGATGAAATGTTAAACATGGGATTCTTGGATGATATTGAATCAATCATCAACAAGACTCCTGCAGATCGTCAAACATTGTTGTTCTCAGCTACTATGCCACCAGCTATCAAAAAAATTGGTGTGCAATTCATGACTGACCCACAACACGTTAAGATTAAGGCTAAGGAAGTTACTACTGACTTAGTTGACCAATTCTACGTTCGTTCAAAGGACTTTGAAAAGTTCGATACAATGACACGTTTGATTGATGTACAAGATCCTGATTTGACAATTGTGTTTGGTCGGACAAAGCGTCGTGTTGACGAATTATCAAAAGGCCTTGAAGCCCGTGGCTACAATGCTGCCGGTATTCATGGTGACTTGACTCAACAACGTCGTAGTCAAATCATGCAACAATTTAAGAACGGTAAAATTGATATTTTAGTTGCTACTGATGTGGCCGCCCGTGGATTAGATATCTCTGGTGTGACTCATGTTTACAACTACGATATTCCTCAAGACCCAGATAGTTATGTTCACCGTATTGGCCGTACCGGTCGTGCCGGACACCATGGTGTTTCATTAACCTTCGTTACTCCTAGTGAAATGGATTATCTTCGTGAAATTGAAAAATTAACGAAGGTCCGTATGTTACCATTGAAGCCACCAACCGCTGATGAAGCGTTGAAGGGTCAATTGGCAAATGCAATTTCTAAGGTTGACGAACTTGTTGGTCAAACTGAAACTGTTAAATTTGAAGAAGAAGCTGAAAAGCTGTTGACGAAGTACGAACCAATTGATTTGGTTGCTGCTTTGTTGAACAACGTCACTAAAGACGATGCTTCAAGTGTGCCAGTTAAGATCACTCCAGAACGTCCATTACCTCGTCACAAGGGTGGCGGCGGTCGTCGTAGCGGTGGAAGCCGTAATGGTGGCGGCTATCGTGGTAATCGTTCAGGCGGGAGTCGTAATGGCGGTGGATACCGCGGCGGCAATCGTTCAGGCGGTGGAAACCGTGAAGGTGGATATAAGGGCAGCCGTGATAACCATGGCGGCAGTCGTGGATCAAGCAACCGTAGCTCAAGCAGCCGCGGCGGCAATGGTGGTTCATCCCACGCATTCAGTATTCGCAAAAAAAATAATGATTAATTAGTACTTAGATCTAAGTTGGATGTAAAATCTGGCTTAGATCTTTTTGTTTCTGATAATTTAGGACGATTGTGAAAGCAAACTGTGCTACAATATGAAACAAAATAGTGATAGTAAAGGATATAATCATGATTTATGGTATTGGAATTGATATCAGTGAAATTAAACGCGTTGAACAAATGAAAGAAAAACACGCTAATTTTATTAGCAAAACGTTAACCGCTGCAGAACACCAACAGTATTTAACGCGAAGCGCTCATAAACAGGCTGAGTATTTGGCAGGCCGCTTTTCAGTGAAGGAATCTTTTTCCAAAGCGTTGGGAACTGGTATTGGTGCGGCAGTTGGTTTTCAAGATTTGGAAGTTCTTGACGATGAATCTGGAAAACCGACGATTAAGCAATCAATTTTTGATGGCCCAGTCCATGTGTCAATTTCACATACTGATTCAGTCGTCATCAGTGAAGTCATTTTAGAAGAGGGATAGTGCAATGGTAATCGGGAAGAATCGGGAAACTAAGTTAGTCGTTAATTTACAAGCAATAACAGATAATATTCAGCATGAACGTGCTATTTTAACAGATGATGTTGAAATGTTTGCGGTTGTCAAAGCAAATGGGTATGGACATGGCATTTTAGAAATTGCACAGACTGCTTTAGCTGCTGGAGCCACAGGATTATGTGTGGCGATCTTAGATGAAGCGTTATCGTTACGAAAAGCAGGGATTACCGCGCCAATTTTAGTTTTAGGGATAACTTCACCTGCCTTCGCTACTTTGGCCGCAGATGCCGGTATTTCACTAACTGTCGGGTCCGTGGATTGGTTACAAGATTATGCTGATCAAACTACGGCAAAGCAACCATTGAGTGTCCATTTGGCAATCGACACTGGCATGGGGAGAATCGGATTTCGCCACTCAGAAGATGTTAAGCAGGCAGAAACTTTATTAGCCAGTGATCTCTTTAGTTTTGACGGAGTATTCACTCATTTTGCGACGGCAGATCAAACAGATACCAAATATTTTGAGCAACAATTTAAAACTTGGCAGCAATTAACTGGCGCATTAGTTCAATTGCCCAAATATGTACATATTTCAAATTCGGCAACTAGTTTGTGGCATTTACCAGTGACTGGTAATATGATTCGCTTTGGTGTGACTATGTATGGCCTTAATCCGTCAGGAGTGGCCATTGAAGAATTGCCATATCAACTAGAACCAGCTGCAGAATTGGAAACACAATTAGTCTTTGTTAAACAAATTCCAGCTGGAGCCTCGGTTAGTTATGGAGCCACGTACACTGCCAAAACCGACGAATGGATTGGCACGGTGCCAATTGGTTACGCCGACGGATATCCACGTTGTATGCAAGGCTTTCATGTGTTAATTGACGGCCAACAATGTGAAATCGTTGGTCGGGTTTGCATGGATCAGATGATGATTCGCTTGCCTAAACAATACCAAACTGGCACCAAAGTGACCTTAATTGGTCATCAAGGAAATCAAACAATCGGTGCTACAGATGTCGCCGAGTATGCCGGTACGATTAACTACGAGATTATGACGAGCGTTGCTGAACGAGTGCAACGAGTTTATCGATAAATCAAACTAACTATATCGAGCAAATCGGGTTGTAGTATGGTATAATTAGCGCTTGTTAGACTTTGTGAAAAAGGAGGTGGGGATGTTTGGCCAAGGTTGAAATTAAACGTGGTGATATTTTCTATGCGGATTTGTCACCAGTGATTGGCTCTGAACAAGGTGGATTACGACCTGTAGTGATTATTCAAAATGATATTGGTAATCATTACAGTCCAACGGTGATTGTGGCAGCAATAACGGCAAAAATGCAAAAGCCAAATATGCCCACTCACGTTCAAATTAATTCAGAGTATGTCGGGATTGAAAAAGATTCAGTGATATTATTAGAACAGGTACGCACCATCGATAAGCAACGATTACGGGATAAGGTCACACACTTGTCCGACGGGTTAATGCATAAGGTTGATCGATCGTTGCAGGTGAGTATCGGGTTACTTAGTAATAAAAAGCAGACATCATAGGGTAGTACATATTACAGCGTTATCAAGAGTGCACCAAATTAAAAAGGCATCAACAATTCGATTGTGAATTGTTGGTGCCTTTTTGGTCATCGATTAAAACTTCGCATGAAGATCTTCAATTTCAGGAACTTCGAAGCCTTTTTTATTTAGATTATGGACAATCTTATCCAACATTTTTTGGTCAACATTGGCAGGCAAAGTGAATAAAATACGACGATATTCACTAGATTCATTTAAGCCTAAGGTCAGACAGTTATTAATTGGTGTGTACTTGGTAATCGCTTTGGTCATCTTAACCAATGAACCACGATCATCTGCGGTTAAAACCGTGATGACATAACTACCGGTATGCACATTCCAGCCTTCTGCCAACATACTGAGTAATTTAGTATGTGTCAGAATACCCGAAAATTGACTATTTTCATCAAGCACCGCAATGTAAGGTAAATCCTTAATGGCGAAGAACACAGTGAAAAAGGCGGCGTTAATAGAGATGAACTTAGTTGAGTTTTTCAGGAGTGTTGTAACTGGTAATTGCATATCACCACCGCGAGACTTATGACGATAGATATGCATCTTATAGATATTACCTCTGAAAAAAGTGCCAGTTTCATCTAAAATTGGGACACATCTGAAATCAGAATCTTCCAAAACAGAAAGTGCCGTTTCGAGTGTCGTATCTTCTTGTAAAGTTGTTAATTCTTTTTTTTGTTTAACTAGTGTTTCTAGTAGCATAAATTAAACCTCATTTAATCTGTAAAATAAACCACTAAATATAATAACACAAAAATGAGAGTGAATGAGAAATTAATGAGAAATAAATAAAAATATTGTGGGAAATTACTCCAAATATCATGGTACATGATATAAAAAACTCATGCAATCAAATGATTACATGAGTTTAACGAACGATTAAGTTCTATTAATATTAGTCTAATGCAGCAATTCCGTCAGCAGTTACTTGGCGAAGCGTTGCAGCTGATTTAGCCATCAAATCTTTTTCACGGTCATCAAGTTTAACTTCGATAACTTTAGCAAGACCTGAACCATTGATAACGGCAGGTGTACCGATGAAGATGTCATTCAAACCATATTCACCGTCAAGTGCAGCACCAACAGGTAAGATAGCATTTTCATCGCGTAGGATTGCGCGTGAAATCCGCATCAAGCAGGTAGCAACACCGTAGTAAGTTGCACCCTTACGGTTGATGATTTCATAAGCCTTGTGACGAGTTTCGTCTTCAATTTGAAGTAAGTCGTCAAATGAAACACCGGCTTCTTTTGCAAGTTGAACAACTGAAACGCCACCAGCAGTTGCTGTTGAATAAGCAGCAAATTCTGAATCACCATGTTCACCCATGATGTTAGCATTAACATCGCGAGGGTCAACATTAAGTTTCTTGGCAAGAGCAACACGAAGACGTGCTGAATCCAGTGATGTACCTGATCCAATCACACGGCTCTTGTCGAAGCCAGAGAACTTCCAAACAGCGTAAGTCAATACGTCAACTGGGTTAGCAGCAACTACGAAGATGCCGTCAAATCCTGAATCAACGATTGGTTTTACGATTGATTGGATAATCTTAAGGTTCTTGTTTACAAGTTGTAAACGAGTTTCACCTGGTTTTTGAGGTGCACCAGCAGTGATAACTACAAGGTCTGCGTCTGAACAGTCTGAGTAGTCGCCAGAGTAGATGTTCTTTGGAGCAGTGAAAGCTTGCACGTCTTCAAGATCAAGTGCGTCCCCTTCAGTACGTTCCTTGATAACATCAACGATAACGAATTCTTCTGCTAAACCTTGTTGTGCCATTGCAAATGCATAACTTGATCCAACTGCTCCGTCACCGATAAGTACAACTTTTTGATGATTAGGTGTCTTAGTCATTTTCTAAATACGTCCTTTCAGAAAAACAAAATATTTTATAACGTGAATATTATAACATGAATGTAAAATTTTTTTAAGGTTTTAATGAAAGCTATTTCAAAAGCCGACTTAATTTTAATAAAACTTTGCTAAATGTCTCACAGTGAATGATTTAACTGTCTGTTTTTTCAATTCTAGTTTATAATGTTATAGATTAGCTGACCGGGTATCTGCCTGGTGCGGCCTTTTTGTATTTTATCTGGAAGGGATTAATAGAAAAAATGAAAATGATTGTTGGTTTAGGAAACATTGGACCTCAGTATGATGGAACCCGGCACAATATGGGGTTTATGGTAATTGACCAAATTGCCAAGGATTATCAGTTGTCGTTTAAACATACAAGCAAAATGGAAGCAATGACAGCGAGTGGCATTATTAATGGCGAAAAAGTTTTGTTGGTCAAACCAACGACGTTTATGAATGAGTCGGGTCGGTCAGTCAAACCATTGATGGATTATTACGATGTCCCAGTCGAAGATTTGATTATTGTTCATGACGATATGGATTTGCCAATTGGAAAAATCCGCTTGAAAGCGAAAGGATCAGCCGCCGGGCATAATGGTTTGAAAAGTCTGATTAATCATTTAGGTACCCAAGGATTTCACCGCGTGAAAGTCGGCATTGATCATCCAGGAAATTCGAATGTTGTTGATTATGTGTTAGGTAAATTTAAAGCAGATCAACAAGATGGATTACAAGATAACATTACTCAAGCTGAAAACGCGGTAGAAGACTGGATTACCGGGATGCCATTTGGTCAATTAATGAATAAGTATAACTAGTAAGGTAGGAAATCGATTGAAATTAGAAAACCTTCTGGTGCAGATGCCAGAGTTTAAGACAATTGAATCTGGAATTAATGAACAAAAGCGGCAATTAATTACTGGTGTTTCAGGTTCGGCGGAAACGTTGTTAATCAGTGCACTTCATAGCCAATTGCAACAATCCCAAATTATTGTCACTGACGATTTGGCACATATGGAATTGATTACCAATGACTTGTTGAACCGTTTGCCGGACAATCAAGTCTTCCAATTTCCAGTGGAAGAAAATTTGGCGGTTGAAGTCGCAACTAGTTCACCTGAATTTCGTTTACAGCGGGTCCTTGCTTTGGACGCGCTTTTAAGCGACCAACCAGTGGTAATTGTCACTTCGACTTCCGGTTTGAAAAGAAGATTACCAGCAGCGCAAACTTTTCAAAATGCACAACTAAAAATCAAAATTGGTTCTGACATCAAGTTAACTGAAGCACGGACGCAGCTCAGCTCAATGGGCTTTCAGTTTGAAAAAATGGTCGTTCGTCCTGGAGATTTTGCTATTCGTGGCTCAATTTTAGATATTTATCCATTAAATACTGATAACCCGGTTCGGATTGATTTATTTGATACCGAAGTGGATTCATTGCGGTATTTTGATGCGACCACACAACGCAGTATCGAAAATGTTGAGGAAGTTTCAATCTTACCTGCGACTGACTTCGTGATTGATGCAACTGACTTTGATCGAATTCATGATTCATTAGCGAAACAATTAAGTAAGGCGAGCGGTAAGCTAGATGACGAGCAACGAAACCAATTAGAACAAAATATTTCACCAATTTTAAAGGCCTTGAAGCATCAACAAATTACACCGGAATTGATTGAATTTAGTCAGGATGTATATGCAGATGACGTCTCAATCTTAGACTATTTACCCAAGACAGGGATGGTGCTGACCGAAGATTATCCCCGGATTTTAGCTAAGGAAGATGATGTTGATGAAGGCCAAACAAGTTGGTTAGAAGCACAAGCAGCCAGTCAAAAAATCATTAGTGATCAATCTTTGAATCATGACGTGAGTCAGTTAATCACCAGTGATAAGCATGCGCAAGCTTTCTTCGCACTCTTTCAAAAGGGAATGGGTAAGATTCGGTTTGCACAAATTACCAATCTAATTGCGCGCAACATGCAACAATTTTTTGGCCAAATGCCAGTGTTGAAAGCCGAAATGCAGCGATTCAATAAGCAACAGTTGACGACAGTTATTTTAGTCAATAGCGCCGAACGATTGACCAAGGTTGAAA
Source organism: Paucilactobacillus nenjiangensis (assembly GCF_008632615.1). Lineage (NCBI taxonomy): Bacteria > Bacillati > Bacillota > Bacilli > Lactobacillales > Lactobacillaceae > Paucilactobacillus > Paucilactobacillus nenjiangensis. Next base: position 1,888,522 of record NZ_CP043939.1, on the reverse strand, counting down.
ACACGCTCAACGATTTTGGTATTCAGATTACTTTGACTGAAAAAGATGAAATTCAAACTGGCGTATCCCAATTAGTCAATGATAGTTTGGCTAATGGATTTGAATTGCCAGGGGCGAATTTGGTTGTCATTACCGAATCAGAACTGTTTAAAACGGTCCAAAAAAAGCGGGCACGACGCCAAACACTCGAAAATGCGGAAAGAATTAAAAGTTACACGGACCTTAAACCAGGGGATTATGTCGTTCATGTAAACCACGGGATTGGTCAATTCACAGGCATTGAAACGATTGAGAGCCAAGGCGTTAAACAAGATTACATCGCCATCGAATTTCAAAAAAATGCCAAAATTTTTGTACCCGTTACTCAACTTAACTTAGTGCAGAAGTACGTTTCCTCTGAATCCAAGAAACCTAAAATTAACAAATTAGGTGGTTCTGAATGGGCGAAAACTAAACGCAGTGTCGCTGCTAAAATCGAAGATATCGCTCAAGAACTAGTAGAATTGTACGCGGCACGGGAAGCTGAAGTTGGCTTCCAATTTCCACGTGATGATGATTATCAGCAGCAATTTGAAGATGATTTTCCGTATACGGAAACGCCAGATCAGTTGCGCAGTAGTTCTGAAATTAAAAAGGACATGGAAGGCGTCAAACCAATGGATCGACTGTTGGTCGGGGATGTTGGATACGGTAAAACAGAAGTCGCCTTACGAGCCGCCTTTAAAGCAGTTGAAGGTGGTAAGCAAGTCGCGTTCTTAGTACCCACTACAATTTTGGCTCAGCAACATTTTGATTCAATGCAGCGTCGTTTCGAAGGCTATCCAGTTAATGTGGCCATGATGTCTCGCTTCCGGACGCGCAAGCAACTCAATGAAACGGAACAACAATTGATGACCGGCGAGTGTGATATCGTCGTTGGGACGCATCGCATTTTGTCAAAAGACGTTAAATTTAAGGATTTAGGCTTATTAATTATTGATGAAGAACAACGCTTTGGAGTGAAACATAAGGAACGATTGAAGCAGTTAAAAAGCTCAGTTGATGTGTTGACCTTGACGGCTACCCCAATTCCTCGTACTTTGCATATGTCAATGTTGGGTGTGCGTGATTTATCTGTGATTGAAACGCCACCAGCTGGTCGTTTTCCAATTCAAACGTACGTGATGGAACAAAATGCCGGTGCACTTCGTGACGCGGTCATGCGTGAAATGGGTCGTGGTGGCCAGGTTTATTATTTGCATAACCGGGTTGCTGATATTGAAAAAACCGTGGCAGAAATTTCGGTGCTGGTGCCAGAGGCTCGCGTGGGCTATATTCACGGACAAATGACTGAAGTTCAGCTCGAATCGGTACTATATGACTTTATTCGCGGTGAATACGACGTGCTCGTGACCACTTCAATCATTGAAACTGGGGTCGATATTCCAAACGTCAATACGCTCTTCGTCGAAGATGCGGACCGGATGGGACTATCACAGCTTTACCAGATTCGTGGTAGAATTGGACGAAGTAATCGGGTGGCCTATGCGTATTTCATGTATCAACAAAACAAAGTTTTAACGGAAGTTAGTGAAAAAAGGCTCTCTGCCATTCGTGATTTTACCGAATTAGGTTCCGGCTTTAAAATTGCCATGCGTGATTTGTCGATTCGTGGGGCGGGTAACTTATTAGGCCAACAACAACACGGGTTCATTGATTCTGTGGGTTATGATTTGTATTCGCAAATGTTGGCGGATGCCGTCGCAGTCAAACGTGGCGAAGAACGGATTGTTAAAACAGATACAGAGATTGAAGTTGGCATTGAGGCCTATTTACCAACTGAATATGTCGATGATCAACGGCAAAAAATTGAATTATATAAGAGTATTCGTTCGCTGGAAAATGAAGAGCGTCTGATGGACTTAGAAAATGATCTGATTGATCGATTCGGTGATTTCCCAGTGCAGGTTGAAAATCTATTAGCAGTTGGGCGGCTAAAAATGTATGCTGATTTAGCCCAGCTTGATAAAATTAGGAAACAAAAAGATTATATTTTCGTGACCTTATCAGAGAAGGCCAGTGAACAAATCACAGCTCGCGAATTATTGAAAGACTTAACCGTGACAGCCTTTAAAGCCACAATCGGGGATGAGGCTGGTAAAACGATGATTAAATTGGTAATCCAACCGAAGATGACACAAAAAGATTGGATGGAACAGTTGACCGTCTTTGTGAAAGCGTTAAGTGAACATTTCGAAGTTGCAGGAGAACAGGACAATGAAGAATCAACGACTGCATAGAGTATTTGAAGGCGCGATGATTCTATCGCTCTCATCATTGATCGCTAAAATTTTAGGCGCGGTCTATCGAGTACCGTTTCAAAATTTAGTTGGCGATCAAGGCTTTTATGTTTACCAACAAGTTTATCCAATCTACGGGATTGGGATGACAATTGCTTTAACCGGGTTGCCCGTGTTTATTTCTAAATTGATTGCAGAACAACCAGATGAAGCTGGCAAACGGCGAGTTGCTCAGCAACTACTGAAGTTGATTACACCAGTATCGTGGTTGATTTTGGTTGGCCTATGGTTTTTAGCTACGCCATTAGCCACTTTAATGGGTGACCGCCAATTAGCACCGATTATTCAAAGTGTTTCCTTAATGTTCTTGTTTATTCCACTCACCTCAGTCACGCGTGGCTATCAACAAGGTCGTTATATAATGACGACCACCTCAATTTCTCAATTAGTTGAGCAGATTGTCCGCGTGGTGATTGTAATTTCAGTGGCAGTGATTTCAGTTAATGTTGGCTGGAACGTTTATCAAATGGGTACCTGGGCCATGGGAGCAGCTGCCGCAGCCGGATTGTCCGCTAGTATCGTGTTAATGCCAACCTTTAAGAAAATGTTGACGGGTACAAAACAAGCTGGCAGTATCAACGAATTAAAAATTATCGCTCGGCGGTTGTTACTAGAAGGTGGCCTCATTTGCCTGTTTGCATCACTAGTGGTATTGCTCCAATTGATAGATTCGTTTACGGTTCAACAGGCACTGGTTGCCAAAGGAGAAACCCCAGCGATGGCTAAAAGCTTGAAAGGAATCTTTGACCGTGGACAACCACTGATTCAATTAGGGCTCGTGGTGGCAACCTCGGTTTCAGCATCATTGTTGCCATCCCTCACAACTAGTTTTATCGAAAAAAAGGAAGTTGAATTTAGACGGATTTATCGTTCCTTAATGCACCTGTGCACGACTTTAGCTTGTCTAGCAACGGCCGGGTTAGTGGCCCTCATGCCGGAAATTGATACATTGCTGTTCGAAAATGCCAATGGTCAAATTGCTCTATCAATAAATATGATTAGTATTATTTTTATTAGCTTAATCACGACCTACAGTAGTGTTTTGCAAAGTATTAATCGTTTTAGATCAACAGTGGCTGCTCTACTGGCCGGAATCGGCGTGAAAATTGTTATTAACTTTTTCTTAGTCACCAAGTTAGGCATTGCTGGAGCCAGTTTCGGCACAGTCATTAGTCTCAGCGTCGCCTTACTGATTATTTGGATGAAAATGCCGAGCGAATTGCATGCGGTCATCGAAGGAAAAACCTTTGGTATGAAGTTAGCCATTATCGTGATGGCTATGATGGCAGTTGCTTGGATTGTTGCTGCCTTGTCTGAAATGATTTTTGAACATTCACGGCTAGCGATGATTCCCAATGTATTTTTACCAATTATCGCAGGGGTGATTGTGAGCGCTATTGGGATTATTAGGTTGAAGTTGTTTACTGTCAAAGAAGTACTGGTCTTTCCAGGCGGCCGTAAAATATTGAATTTATTAACACACAGTCAAAAGACGGAGGAATAATATGCGATTAGATAAATTTTTAAAAGTTTCACGAATTATTAAACGACGGTCAGTGGCGAAAGAAATTTCGGATCAAGGTCGAATTTTAATTAACGGTAATGCTGCGAAATCGTCAAGTAACGTTAAGGTCGCAGATGAATTAACGATTAAATTTGGTAACAAGACTGAAATCGTTAAGATTTTAAAAATCATCGAAACCACTAAAAAAGATGAAGCAGAACAAATGTATGAAATTTTAGATGAAAGTTACGCTGAAGATTTTCGCAAATAATGTATAGTAGTTTAATTTTCTCTGAATAATTTTTTAAGAATTGTCCATTTACCCCTTTATTTAAGCGGGATTACAAGTCCTAACTGAATTTATTTGTATTAGACAAATAGGAGAGAGGTTGGTATACTCGTGGTAATGAATTACGAGGGGTAAGTACTATGGGGAAAAAACGTAATAGCAGTAATATTGCGTCAATCAATACGAAACTAGCTAAACAAGTCGAAGAGCGAGATCGCATCGTTAAGGTACGTAAACATCGGTTTTACGCTATCATCGGTTTTTTTGCGGTCATTTTTCTAGTTTTAGGTTTTCAAATTATTCAAACTAAATATAATTTAGGTAAAGTGAATAACCAAATTGAAGCGAAGCAAGAAACACTGCAAAAAACTAAAGCTAAGAATAAAAAATTAGACAAACAAGTCGAGCTACTCCATGACAATAATTATCTACAAAAGATTTTGAGACAAAAATATTACTATTCTAAATCCGGCGAAACCATCTACAGTTTATCGGATTCCAGTAAATAGAGTTTGACCACAACACATAATTGTGACTAAACTCTTTTTTTGTAGAGATGTCGGCGCAAATTATGCTATACTCGAATTACATAATTCAAGGAGGATCTTTCGATTCATGGCAATTGAAGTTGGTACAAAAGTTTCTGGTAAAGTTTCTGGAATTACAAATTTTGGGGCATTTGTTGATTTAGAAAATCACAAAACGGGGCTAGTCCATATTAGTCAAGTTTCCAGCGGATTCGTCAATGATATTCACGACGTTTTGACAGTGGGGGATGCGGTTAATGTTAAGGTCATGTCAATCGGTGATGATGGCAAAATAGCATTATCTATCAAGGCAGCTAGTGACAATCCGGAGCAAAAATCCGATCGTCCAAGTCATGCTCATCATGCACACACACAGTCAACACAAAACAATCGTGATTCAAAGCCAAGGTATCAAAGTAGACCTAATAATAGTCGTGGAAACGATTTTGGAAATAAAAAACAAGCTAGTGCAGGTGGAGCCAGTGACTTCGATAGTATGATGTCTGGTTTCTTAAAGGAAAGTGAATCTCGCTTATCAACTCTGAAACATAATACCGAGGGTAAACGCGGTGGACGTGGTGGTAGAAGAAGTTAATAGGTGAAATACTAAACAGATGAACAACTTGCAAACAAAATTCGAGCGGGACTTACAACGGGACCGCTTTTTTTATTCAAAAGAACCAGTAATTGTGGCTGTTTCGACAGGCTCCGATTCAATGTGTCTTTTGATGCTATTGTTGAGTTTGCCGACTAATCTGCAACCGACAATCGTTGTCGCACATGTCAATCATGAGTTACGACATCAAAGCGCAGAAGAAGAACGCTTTTTGGCGCAATTTTGTCAGCAACACCATTTAAAATTAGAAGTGAGTCATTGGCCTAAAGAGCAACATCCTGCGACGGGGATTGAAACGGCGGCTCGCGGATTCCGTTACCAATTTTTTGAAGCGTTAATGAATAAGTATGAGTCAGCCAAATTGTTAACGGCCCATCACTTGAATGATCAAGCTGAAACCATTTTAATGAAATTGACCCGTGGCGGTCAGTTGTCTCAGTTATCGGGGATGGCAACCAGACGTCAATTTGGACCAGGAGAATTGATTAGACCATTGCTGCATTATTCCAAAGCAGAACTACGTGAATATCTGACTCAAAACCAGGTTCGGTATTATGAAGATCAGACAAATCAAACCTTGGAATTTTCGCGGAATCGTTATCGTAATCAAATTTTGCCGTTACTAACTAAAGAAAATAACGAAGTCTTAAATCATTTAGCTTCGTTTGGCAATCAGCTTGCAGAATTAACGCAGTTTGCTGATTTGCAACTGGGTCGATTATGGCAACAGGTGAGTCATGATGGTAATCTGGTAATTTCACAATTAAGTAAGTTAAGTCAGATTGAACGACATCAAGTAGTCCGGTATTGGCTAATTAATATTGAACAATTAGTGGATATTAAGGAATCACAAATTGAGACCGTTGAACAACTCGTGCAGAGTGAAACTGCTCAGGCGCAACTTGATTTAGGCAATCAGATTGTTTTTGAAAAAGAATATCAGGTTGCTAAACTGAGTCGACTTTCCAACGCAGTGGCACAAGAATTTAAACTTGAGGATTTTGTCAGCACCAAGCCTGTGACAGGTGCAATTGAAATATGGCTGCCTCCAGAAGCTTTGCCTTTGACCATCAGAAAGGCAGACTCAGATGATGAAATTCGCTTAAAAGATGGCCATCATCAAAAGGTCAGAAGAATATTAATTGATCAAAAGGTCCCTAATGCAGACCGATTGCAACAATTGGTGGTGGTGACTCGTCAAAACGAACCGATTTGGATTGTAAATCGCAAGTTCACGTACTTAGAGCGACCTGACGACTATAAAACTAATTGGCAAAAATTGTATTTTATGCCACAATTAAATCATAATTTAAAAGGAGACTAGTCATGGATAACGATATTGAAAAGGTACTTTATAGTCGAGAAGAAATCGCCGGAGCGGCCAAACGGATCGGTAAAGAGCTGACTCACGATTATGAAGGCCGTCAGCCGCTTGTTATTTCAGTGCTCAAAGGAGCCATCTTTTTTACAGTTGATGTGTTAAAAGAATTTGACTGTTACACAGATATCGATTTCGTGGATGTTTCAAGTTATCACGGGGGAACAGAATCCAGTGGGAAAGTTGATTTGGTCCGTGAAATTAATACCGATATCAAGGGCCGTGATATCATCTTGATTGAAGATATTATCGATACTGGTCGAACTTTAGAATATATGGTGAATCTTTTAAAGCAAGGAGGAGCCAATGATATCAAGGTTTGTACTCTCTTGGATAAACCAGAAGGACGAGTTGTCGATATCAAAGCCAATTATGTTGGATTTAATGTTCCAAATGAGTTTGTAGTTGGATATGGATTGGATTATAACGAGTTGTATCGTAACCTACCATATGTCGGTATCTTGAAACCAGCAGTGTACCAAAAATAGAAGCGATAAATTAATAGTCAACTATGGTCAATTATGCTATTATAATTTCCATTAACAAAGAGGAAAATATATCGATTGGTAGGAGGAAAACATGAACAACAATAACAACAATAAAAAGAATGGCTTTTCACGTAATGTTCTTTTTTATGCTGTCATTTTCTTATGTATCATGGGAATTGCTTACTTTTTCTTTGGCGGCAATAGTTCAGCAGGTCAATCTGCTAACTTGAAGCAAAGTGAATTTGTAAGTCAGTTGAAAAATAAGAAGATTAAGAGTTTTGATGTACAACCAAGTGGCGGTGTCTACAAAGTTACTGGGACGTACAACAAAGCCCAAAAAACTGAGGCAAGTAGTAGCTTTACGCTAGGAACCTCAAAGGCAGCAACGACTAAGACATTTACGTCAATCGTATTACCAAATGAAGTGACAACTTCACAGTTGCAAAAATACGCAACTCAGAACAATGTCAAAATGGGGACCAAGGCTGAGGAATCTAGTGGATTCTGGCTCAATATCCTGATTTATATCGTACCAATCGTCATCATGGTGTTCTTCTTCTATATGATGATGGGCCAATCTGGCCAAGGTGGCGGTGGTGGCCGTGGTGTCATGAACTTTGGGAAATCCAAAGCCAAACCATCAGATTCGAAACAAAATAAAGTCCGGTTCGCTGATGTAGCTGGGGCAGAAGAGGAAAAACAAGAATTAGTCGAAGTGGTTGAATTCTTGAAAGATCCGAAGAAGTTCCTGGCACTTGGGGCACGAATACCGGCGGGGGTTCTGTTAGAGGGACCTCCTGGGACTGGTAAAACGTTGCTTGCTAAGGCAGTTGCCGGTGAAGCTGGCGTACCATTCTATTCTATTTCTGGTTCTGATTTCGTTGAAATGTTCGTTGGGGTTGGGGCAAGTCGTGTTCGTGACTTGTTTGAAAATGCCAAGAAAACTGCACCTTCAATCATCTTTATTGATGAAATTGATGCGGTTGGACGTCAACGTGGAGCCGGAATGGGTGGTGGACACGATGAACGTGAACAAACCTTAAACCAATTGTTGGTTGAAATGGATGGATTCAACGGGGATGAAGGGGTCATTGTTATGGCTGCTACTAACCGTTCTGATGTCCTTGATCCTGCCTTGCTACGTCCAGGTCGTTTTGATCGTAAGATTCTTGTCGGACGTCCTGATGTTAAGGGTCGTGAAGCTATTTTGAAGGTTCATGCGAAGAACAAGCCTCTTGATAGCACAGTTGATTTAAAAGTGATTGCCAAAGAAACACCTGGATTTGTTGGTGCCGATTTGGAAAACCTCTTGAACGAAGCTGCCCTCTTGGCTGCTCGTCGTAATCGTAAGACAATTGATGCTAAAGACTTAGATGAAGCTGAAGACCGTGTGATTGCTGGACCAGCTAAGAAAGATCGAGTTGTTTCCAAAACCGAACGTGAAACAGTGGCCTTCCATGAGGCTGGCCATACTGTTGTTGGATTGGTCTTAAATGAAGCTCGAGTCGTTCACAAAGTTACCATTGTTCCTCGTGGACGTGCCGGTGGATACGCAATTATGCTTCCTCGTGAAGATCAAATGTTGATGTCGAAGAAAAATGCGACAGAACAAATTGCTGGTTTAATGGGTGGTCGTGCTGCTGAAGAAATTATCTTCAACTCACAATCATCTGGGGCTTCAAATGACTTTGAACAGGCAACTCAAATTGCTCGTTCAATGGTTACCCAATATGGGATGAGTGATAAGATTGGAATGGTTCAACTTGAAGGTAGTGGTCAACCATTCTTAGGTGCACAATATGGCCAATCACCTGCTTATTCTGAAGCAACTGCAAGCATCATCGATTCTGAAGTTCGTCGATTGACTTCTGAGGGACATCAACAAGCTGTTGATATCATCGAAAGCCATCGTGAACAACATAAGATTATTGCTGAAGCGTTACTCAAGTATGAAACTTTGGATGAAAAACAAATTATTAGTTTGTTTAAGACTGGTCATATGCCAGACGACGATCCAAAAGCGGAAGACACGAGTCATGCAGCTACATTTGAAGAATCAAAACGTGAATTGGAACGTAAAGAAGCTGAACGTCATGAAGACGTCGCTGATGAAACTCCAACTGACGATTCAACAGATGATAGTAGTTCAGATTCAATTTAATAGTAATTCCAAAGGATTGGTGCAATTAACTTTGTAGCAATCCTTTGTTAATGTAACGGATAATATCCAGGGAGATATCAATGACACATAAAGATTATATGGTTAAAAGCATTATTAATGATGGGATGTTTCGTGCATATGTAGTTGATGCGACTAACTTGGTTCAAGAAGCACAAACACGACACGATACCTGGAGCGCATCTTCAGCTGCCTTGGGTCGAAGTCTAGTAGGAACATTACTACTCGCTTCATCAGTTTTAAAAGGTGAGGAAAAAATGACGGTCCGGATTCAAGGTGACGGTCCAGTGGGCGGCATCGTGGTTGATGGAAATGCCAACGGGACAGTTAAAGGATACTTGCAAGACCCACACGTTCATTTGCCCCTCAATTCCAAAGGCAAAATTGATGTCGCGGGTGCGGTGGGAACAACTGGAACTTTGTCCGTCACCAAGGATTTGTTGGTGGGTGAACCTTTTACAGGACAAGTTGAATTGGTTTCTGGAGAACTCGGTGAAGATTTCACTTACTATTTGGCACAATCTGAACAAATTCCTTCGGCGGTGGGGCTATCGGTTTTTGTTAATCCGGATAATTCAATTGAAGTGGCTGGTGGCTTTTTAATTCAAGTTTTGCCAGGCGCCTCTGACGAAGCTATCACTGACCTAGAAACAAAATTATCCCATTTACCGTTAATTTCACAATTATTACAGGAACATAAAGCTCCAGAAGATATCTTATATCAATTGTTTGAACAAGATACAGTTAAGATTGTTGATACAATGCCTGTCGCATTTAAATGTGATTGTTCAAAGGAAAAGTTCAGTGAAATGTTGGCGACTATCAAGAAAGCTGATATTGAACAAATGATTAATGAAGATCATCATGCTGAGGTGGTTTGTCATTTTTGTGGCAACAAGTATCAATACGATGAAAACGATTTAAACGAAATCTTAAGTAAAATGGATTAATACAGTTTGGTAAGACAGTCAAGTCTGTGCTATGATAGTGGTCGCATATGATTTAATGAGGTGAATAAAATGGAATGGAAAATCGGGAATGTTACAATTCCGAACCAGGTAGTTGTTGCTCCGATGGCAGGAGTGACTAATTCGGCTTTTCGCTTAATTTGTAAAAAGTTTGGTGCTGGTTACGTGGTCTGTGAAATGATTTCAGACCGTGGAATTATGTATAAGAACAAAAAAACTTTACAAATGATGAATGTCGAAGCTGCCGAGCACCCAATGGGAATCCAAATTTTTGGTGGCACAAAAGAAACGCTAGTTGAAGCAGCCAAATTTGTTGATCAAAATACTGAAGCAGACGTTATCGATATTAATATGGGATGCCCTGTTAATAAGGTGGTCAAAACTGAAGCTGGTGCTCGCTGGTTATTGGACCCAAACAAGGTTTATGAAATGGTGTCATATGTGACTGACGCTGTCAAAAAGCCAGTCACAGTTAAAATGCGAATCGGTTGGGATGAAGACCATATTTTAGCAGTGGAAGATGCTTTAGCTGCTGAGAAAGCTGGTGCTTCAGCTATTGGTATGCACGGACGTACTCGGAAACAAATGTATACCGGTTCCGCCGACTGGAACGTTTTGAAAGATGTTGCACAGGAACTGACGATTCCATTTATGGCAAATGGGGATGTCAAATCTGCTCAAGATGCTAAAGATATTCTTGATTTAACAGGTGCTGATGCGGTTATGATTGGTCGTGCAGCCATGGGGAATCCTTGGATGCTCTCACAAACAGAACATTACTTAGCTACAGGTGAACTATTACCAGAAGCCACTGTAGAACAAAAAGTTGCTATGGCTAAAGAACATTTGGCTGGACTGGTGAACTTAAAAGGCGAGAAGTTTGGTGTGCCAGAATTTCGTGGGCAAGCAACTTATTACTTAAAAGGAACTTCACGCTCAGCAAAAGCCAAGGCAGCATTAATGGAAAGCAACACGATGGAAGAAATGAATGATATTTTCGACCAGTTTGTAGATCAATCAAAAGAACGAGCATTAAAGCAAGCACAATAAAAATAATGGAGGCAATAACGTGGCAAAACAAGAACAACCAATGAATGACCAACTTCGGGTTCGTCGCGAAAAAATGCAAGAATTGCGTGATAACGGAATGGATCCCTTTGGTCATCGATTTGAACGTACTCATTTAGCAGCTGAAATTCATACTGCATTTGATGCGGTTGAACATGATGATTTATTAGCGCAAGAAAATGAAGTGACCATTAGTGGCCGAATGGTTTCAAAACGTGGTAAAGGAAAAGTCGGCTTTGCTGATATTTTGGATAAGTCGGGCCGGATTCAAGTTTATTTGCGTAAAGATGAATTAGGCGAAGATGTTTATCACATTTTCAAGCGTGCTGATATTGGTGATTTCTTAGGAATAACTGGACATGTCATCAAAACAGATATGGGTGAATTGACGGTTAAGGCAACTGGCCTAACTTTCTTGTCAAAAGCGTTGCGCCCATTGCCTGATAAGTTTCATGGCCTTCAAAATCAAGAACAAATTTATCGTCAACGTTATTTAGATTTAATTGCCAACCGCGATAGCTTTGAACGTTTTCAAAAGCGTAGCAAAATTATTACTGCTATCCGTAGCTATTTAGATGGTAATGGATTTATGGAAGTGGAAACGCCTGTCTTGCATAACCAAGCTGGTGGAGCTAATGCACGTCCATTTATTACACATCACAATGCCTTAGATGTTGATCTATATATGCGGATTGCGCTGGAATTACATTTGAAGCGATTGATTGTCGGTGGTTTCGAACGAGTTTATGAAATTGGACGAGTTTTCCGTAATGAAGGAATGGATACAAAGCACAATCCTGAGTTCACGATGCTTGAAACTTATGTCGCCTACTTTGACTTCCAAGATGTCATGAATGAAACTGAGGGCATTTTCAAAGCTGCAGTTAAGGCTGTCGCTACTGACGGTCAGATTAGTTATCAAGGAACTGATTTGGACCTCAACAAAGAATTCGCTCGTGTTCACATAGTGGATGCTATTAAAGCAGAGACCGGTGTTGATTTCTGGCAAGAAATGACAATTGACGAAGCTCGTAAAATTGCTGATGAACATAAGGTGCATTATGAAGATTATTGGCAAGTTGGTCACATTATCAATGAATTTTTCGAAACGTTTGTTGAAGACAAACTAGTACAACCAACCTTTGTGTATGGTCATCCAGTAGAAATCTCACCACTTGCTAAGAAAAATGCTGATGATCCTCGCTTTACAGATCGTTTTGAACTTTACATTATAGGTAATGAGTTTGCTAATGCATTTACAGAATTGAACGATCCGATTGATCAACGTGAACGTTTTGAAGCCCAAGTGGCAGAACGTGAAGCTGGTAACGATGAAGCCGAAGGTATCGATGAAGATTTCATTGAAGCTTTGGAATATGGTATGCCACCAACGGGTGGACTAGGTATCGGAATTGATCGTTTAGCAATGTTATTAACTGACAGTGCTTCAATTCGTGACGTGATTTTGTTCCCAACTATGCGTCCAGAAGATTAATACGAGTGTTAAGACTGATGAAAATCGGTCTTTTTTTATGAATTAAAAAAAGTTTTTTCAGTCATTTTTTGTCAAAAAGTTTGGAATAAAAAGCTAAGGAATTAAAATTACGAATGAAAAAATAATTTGAAAGTTTATAGTTCGGAATTTAACGAAATCGATGAGAAACGAAGGCATTTACGTGCTTAGAAATTTAAAGAAAATAGTTGACGGTTTATTGAGTAATTGGTACTATAGATATTGCTGTTAAGGCATTACAAAGTTTTTATTTAGTCAAATAAAGTTAAATAAAACGTTGACACGTAATTGCTCAAATGGTAAGATATTACTCGTTGCTGATTTAGAAAAAGCAACGAAATGTAGACCTTTGAAAACTGAATAAAGTTTCGACAAATCAAATGTGTAGGGTCTTTTGACAATAGTCAAAAGCAAATAACATTTGCGAAGTCAATTTCGTGAATACAAACAAATAAGAGCTACAAACTTAAATTATATATGAGAGTTTGATCCTGGCTCAGGATGAACGCTGGCGGTATGCCTAATACATGCAAGTCGAACGCATTCTCGTTTTATATTGACGGTGCTTGCACCAGATTGAAAAGACATTTGAATGAGTGGCGGACGGGTGAGTAACACGTGGGTAACCTGCCCAAAAGTGGGGGATAACATTTGGAAACAAATGCTAATACCGCATAAAAGTTAGAACCGCATGGTTCTAATTTGAAAGATGGTTTCGGCTATCACTTTTGGATGGACCCGCGGCGTATTAGTTAGTTGGTGAGGTAATGGCTCACCAAGACAATGATACGTAGCCGAACTGAGAGGTTGATCGGCCACAATGGGACTGAGACACGGCCCATACTCCTACGGGAGGCAGCAGTAGGGAATCTTCCACAATGGGCGCAAGCCTGATGGAGCAATACCGCGTGAGTGAAGAAGGGTTTCGGCTCGTAAAACTCTGTTGTTGGAGAAGAACGTATGTGATAGTAACTGATCATGTAGTGACGGTATCCAACCAGAAAGCCACGGCTAACTACGTGCCAGCAGCCGCGGTAATACGTAGGTGGCAAGCGTTATCCGGATTTATTGGGCGTAAAGCGAGCGCAGGCGGTTTTTTAAGTCTGATGTGAAAGCCCTTGGCTCAACCAAGGAAGTGCATCGGAAACTGGAGAACTTGAGTGCAGAAGAGGACAGTGGAACTCCATGTGTAGCGGTGAAATGCGTAGATATATGGAAGAACACCAGTGGCGAAGGCGGCTGTCTGGTCTGTAACTGACGCTGAGGCTCGAAAGCATGGGTAGCGAACAGGATTAGATACCCTGGTAGTCCATGCCGTAAACGATGAATGCTAGGTGTTGGAGGGTTTCCGCCCTTCAGTGCCGCAGCTAACGCATTAAGCATTCCGCCTGGGGAGTACGACCGCAAGGTTGAAACTCAAAGGAATTGACGGGGGCCCGCACAAGCGGTGGAGCATGTGGTTTAATTCGAAGCAACGCGAAGAACCTTACCAGGTCTTGACATCTAGCGCCAATCCTAGAGATAGGACGTTCCCTTCGGGGACGCTAAGACAGGTGGTGCATGGTTGTCGTCAGCTCGTGTCGTGAGATGTTGGGTTAAGTCCCGCAACGAGCGCAACCCTTATTATTAGTTGCCAGCATTCAGTTGGGCACTCTAGTGAGACTGCCGGTGACAAACCGGAGGAAGGTGGGGACGACGTCAAATCATCATGCCCCTTATGACCTGGGCTACACACGTGCTACAATGGACGGTACAACGAGTTGCGAACTCGCGAGAGTAAGCTAATCTCTTAAAGCCGTTCTCAGTTCGGACTGTAGGCTGCAACTCGCCTACACGAAGTCGGAATCGCTAGTAATCGCGGATCAGCATGCCGCGGTGAATACGTTCCCGGGCCTTGTACACACCGCCCGTCACACCATGAGAGTTTGTAACACCCAAAGTCGGTGGGGTAACCTTTTAGGAGCCAGCCGCCTAAGGTGGGACAGATGATTAGGGTGAAGTCGTAACAAGGTAGCCGTAGGAGAACCTGCGGCTGGATCACCTCCTTTCTAAGGAATATACGGAACCTACACATTAGTCGAAACTTTATTTAGTTTTGAGAGGTCTACTCTCAACTTAATCAATTGGATTTACATGGGCCTATAGCTCAGCTGGTTTAGAGCGCACGCCTGATAAGCGTGAGGTCGATGGTTCGAGTCCATTTAGGCCCATATATGGGGAATTAGCTCAGATGGGAGAGCACCTGCTTTGCAAGCAGGGGGTCAGCGGTTCGATCCCGCTATTCTCCATTAGTCAACGTAAGTTGACTAACTTGTACTTTGAAAACTAAATAATATCAAAATTTTTTATTTATTAATTGTTTTAACGATTAAACCGAGAACACCGCGTTATTTGAGTTTTTTTAAAGAGTTATCGCATATACTCAATTAATCTGTTGTCAGCCAGCACGCAAGTGCTGGAATCAACAAGGTTAAGTTATAAAGGGCGCATGGTGAATGCCTTGGTACTAGGAGCCGATGAAGGACGGGACTAACACCGATATGCTTCGGGGAGTGGTAAGTACACTTTGATCCGGAGATTTCCGAATGGGGGAACCCAGCTGACTTAATCGTCAGTTATTGCTTAGTGAATTCATAGCTAAGTAAAGGTAGACGCAGTGAACTGAAACATCTCATTAGCTGCAGGAGTAGAAAGAAAAATCGATTCCCTGAGTAGCGGCGAGCGAAACGGGAAAAGCCCAAACCAGAGAGCTTGCTCTTTGGGGTTGTAGGACAGAACATTTGAGTTACAAAAGTATTACGTAGTTGAATCAGCTGGGAAGCTGAGCCAGAGCGGGTGATAGCCCCGTAAGCGAAACGTAATACCCTCAGCTCTGTATCCTGAGTACGGCGGAACACGTGAAATTCCGTCGGAATCCGGGAGGACCATCTCCCAAGGCTAAATACTACCTAGTGACCGATAGTGAACCAGTACCGTGAGGGAAAGGTGAAAAGCACCCCGGAAGGGGAGTGAAATAGTTCCTGAAACCATGTGCCTACAATCAGTTGGAGCCCGTTAATGGGTGACAGCGTGCCTTTTGTAGAATGAACCGGCGAGTTACGATTGCATGCAAGGTTAAGACAGAAAAGTCGGAGCCGTAGCGAAAGCGAGTCTGAAATGGGCGTATGAAGTATGTTGTTGTAGACCCGAAACCAGGTGACCTACCCATGTCCAGGTTGAAGGTGCGGTAAAACGCACTGGAGGACCGAACCCGTGTCAGTTGAAAATGGCTGGGATGAGGTGTGGGTAGCGGTGAAATTCCAAACGAACTTGGAGATAGCTGGTTCTCTCCGAAATAGCTTTAGGGCTAGCCTCGGACTTAGAATCATGGAGGTAGAGCACTGTTTGGACTAGGGGCCCGTCATGGGTTACTGAATTCAGATAAACTCCGAATGCCATTGATTTATGTCCGGGAGTCAGACGGTGAGTGATAAGATCCATCGTCGAAAGGGGAACAGCCCAGACCGTCAGTTAAGGTCCCAAAATATATACTAAGTGGAAAAGGATGTGGAGTTGCTTAGACAACTAGGATGTTGGCTCAGAAGCAGCCACCATTTAAAGAGTGCGTAATAGCTCACTAGTCGAGTGATCCTGCGCCGAAAATGTACCGGGGCTAAGTATATTACCGAAACTACGGATGCAACCATTAGGTTGCGTGATAGGAGAGCGTTCTAAGGGCAATGAAGTCAGACCGTGAGGACTGGTGGAGCGCTTAGAAGTGAGAATGCCGGTATGAGTAGCGAAAGACAGGTGAGAATCCTGTCCACCGAATGACTAAGGTTTCCTGGGGAAGGCTCGTCCTCCCAGGGTTAGTCGGGACCTAAGTCGAGGCCGAGAGGCGTAGACGATGGATAACAGGTTGATATTCCTGTACCAGTTAAATGCGTTTGAACGATGGAGGGACGCAGGAGGCTAAGCAAACCAGACTGTTGGATATGTCTGGCCAAGCAACAAGTCTTGGAGAGAGTGAAATGCTTTTTCTTTTAAGGACAAGTTGTGATGGGGAGCGAAATTTTAGTAGCGAAGTTGCCGATGTCACACTGCCGAGAAAAGCTTCTAGTGAGTATTTAACTGCCCGTACCGCAAACCGACACAGGTAGTCGAGGAGAGAATCCTAAGGTGTGCGAGTGAACTCTCGTTAAGGAACTCGGCAAAATGACCCCGTAACTTCGGGAGAAGGGGTGCTGTACGAAAGTACAGCCGCAGTGAATAGGCCCAGGCGACTGTTTATCAAAAACACAGGTTTCTGCAAAATCGTAAGATGAAGTATAGGGGCTGACGCCTGCCCGGTGCTGGAAGGTTAAAAGGATGGGTTAGCTTCGGCGAAGCTCAGAATTGAAGCCCCAGTAAACGGCGGCCGTAACTATAACGGTCCTAAGGTAGCGAAATTCCTTGTCGGGTAAGTTCCGACCCGCACGAAAGGCGTAACGATCTGGGCACTGTCTCAACGAGAGACTCGGTGAAATTGAAGTACCTGTGAAGATGCAGGTTACCCGCGACAGGACGGAAAGACCCCATGGAGCTTTACTGTAGCTTGATATTGAGTGTTTGTACAGCTTGTACAGGATAGGTAGGAGCCGTAGATACCGGAACGCTAGTTTCGGTGGAGGCGTTGGTGGGATACTACCCTCGCTGTATGACCACTCTAACCCGCATCACTAATCGTGATGGGAGACAGTGTCAGGTGGGCAGTTTGACTGGGGCGGTCGCCTCCTAAAAAGTAACGGAGGCGCCCAAAGGTTCCCTCAGAATGGTTGGAAATCATTCGCAGAGTGTAAAGGCACAAGGGAGCTTGACTGCGAGACAGACAGGTCGAGCAGGGACGAAAGTCGGGCTTAGTGATCCGGTGGTTCCGTATGGAAGGGCCATCGCTCAACGGATAAAAGCTACCCTGGGGATAACAGGCTTATCTCCCCCAAGAGTCCACATCGACGGGGAGGTTTGGCACCTCGATGTCGGCTCATCGCATCCTGGGGCTGTAGTCGGTCCCAAGGGTTGGGCTGTTCGCCCATTAAAGCGGTACGCGAGCTGGGTTCAGAACGTCGTGAGACAGTTCGGTCCCTATCCGTCGCGGGCGCAGGAAATTTGAGAGGAGCTGTCCTTAGTACGAGAGGACCGGGATGGACATACCGCTGGTGTACCAGTTGTTCCGCCAGGAGCATCGCTGGGTAGCTACGTATGGATGAGATAAACGCTGAAAGCATCTAAGTGTGAAACTCGCCTCAAGATGAGATTTCCCATCTCCTTCGGGAGAGTAAGACCCCTCAAAGATGATGAGGTAGATAGGATGGAAGTGGAAGTGCAGTGATGCATGGAGCGGACCATTACTAATCGGTCGAGGACTTAACCACACAGTGGTGTCCGGTTTAAAAAATTCTTGATATTATTTAGTTTTGAGAGCGCAAGTTCTCTTGTTTAACAATGTTAAACAGTAGTGTGGTGATGATGGCTAGAAGGATACACCTGTTCTCATGCCGAACACAGAAGTTAAGCTTCTAAGCGCCGATAGTAGTTGGGGGATCGCTCCCTGCGAGGGTAGGACGTCGCCATGCATATATAAATTTCCTGCAAAGGAAATTTTTTTGTATATATTGTCTTTATTATTTAGATAATGTATATGCCGACTTAGCTCAGTTGGTAGAGCATCGGTATCGTAAACCGAGGGTCACAGGTTCAAATCCTGCAGTCGGCACTTATATACAAAACATGAAAGTCACGTAAATGTTTATTCATAACATTTACGTGACTTTTTTTGAGTGCGCCCGGCATGGGCGCCAACTAGGTGGTGAAAGTCCACTGTGGGCCGTAGTAGTCGGAACCACTAGCCAAGGACAAGGGTGTCCACTGTGAAGTGGAATCTGAAGGAAGTCTGAGGAGCAAAATACCGCACCAATGAACAAGAAGTAGCTATAAGGCCAGAACTGATTGGATAAGATTGCTCAACAAATCGAAGTCCGATACTACTCAAAATCACTATGGTAAAGCTAATGGTGACATGGTATGAAAGTTGACGTTCTTACCCGGGGAGGCCTGATATACAAGTCCCGACAAGAAGAGCAATCAAGTTCTACAGGACAACTGTTTCAGTGATGGAATACTGAGTTTATCAGGAGTCAGCCGAGGCCATAGTAGTGACTTCGTCACGAAGGGCTGAACAGTAATAACTCACATTGATTATGGAGGTGGAATTTATGCGACGATCGCAGAAAACAGAAAACAAAGCTGACCACCAGTGGATGGTAGGTCTGGAAGACCAAGAACAAACTGGGGCGCGTAGGATGAATTCTAATGAAACAACGATGATGAGTGGCATTAAGTTTGAACAACGCGTGTTGGATCGAGATAACTTGAATCTGGCCTATCAACGGGTTGTGCGTAATAAAGGTGTCGCAGGCATCGACGGAATGACCATCGATGATCTGTTAGGTTATTTGAGAGTTCATAAAACTGAACTTATTCATCAGTTGAATGATGGGACGTACCGGCCGAAGGCGGTTAAACGGGTAGAAATACCCAAACCAAATGGTGGCGTGCGAAAATTAGGCGTGCCAACGGTAATTGACCGAATGATACAACAAGCAATCGCACAAGTGATGTCTCCGATTTTTGAACAAGTTTTCTCAAATAATAGTTTTGGTTTTCGACCTAATCGAAGTGCGCAAGATGCAATTAAACGAGTGGTATCGCTGTATAACGAGGGTTACCACGTCGTGGTTGATCTTGATTTAAAGGCATACTTCGATACAGTCAATCATGATTTACTGATCAAGTATATCGAACAATATATTGATGATCCTTGGTTGATTAAGCTAATTCGAAAGTTTTTGACTAGTGGTGTTATGACTGGTTCAACCTTCGAAGCGAGTGTCGTGGGAACCCCGCAAGGCGGACCACTTTCACCACTATTGGCGAATATCTATCTCAATGAGCTGGATAAAGTATTAACGGAACGAGGTCTCCACTTTGTCCGATATGCGGATGACTGCAATATTTACGTTAAGAGTAAACGAGCAGGTCACCGGGTACTTGAGAGTATTAGTAGATTTCTGGAAAAGGATCTTAAAGTAACCGTCAATCGTGACAAAAGTAAAGTCGGGTCACCATTGAGATTGAAATTTCTGGGATTCTCACTGGGAGTTGGTAGGGGTGGTGCTTTCTCAAGGCCGTCAAAACAATCCCAAATACGGGTCAAACAGGAACTCAAACGAATTACGAAACGCAATCGCGGAATTTCACTTGAACAAATGTTTATGGAAATCACACGAAAAATGCGCGGATGGATTCAATACTACTCATCTGGTAAGATGACAAACTTCTTGAAACGAATAGATCAGTGGCTACGGTCTAGAGTTCGACAATACATCTGGAAATCATGGAAGAAAATCAAAACGAAGATCACTAACCTGAAACGACTAGGTTTGAATCAGAATGATGCTCGGCTAGCTGCTTATACCCGCAAGGGTTACTGGCGCACAGCACATAGCAAAACACTACTTTATACGTTAACAAACGAAAAACTGGAACAACTTGGATTGATGAATCTCTCCAAGGTATTCCAGTCTATTCAAAATGCTTAAATTACTGAACCGCCGTATACGGAACCGTACGTACGGTGGTGTGAGAGGTCGGTAGCTGAACTAATCAACTGCCTCCTACTCGATTCAATCAACAGAAAATTCGGCAATAAAATCATAACTTACACTTCCAAGTTTGAGATTTTAAAAGTATGTATATTGTTGCTAACAAAGCGGTCTAAAGCATTACTCTAAAAAATATCCATTATTGACATAGGAATAAATATAAATTATATTAGCAGTAACTAATATTATCGGAATTAGACTAATTATAAAAATAAATTAATTAATTTACCGTCAATATTATCGTACTTTGGTTAAATTTGGGGTGAAATTATTTCATTATGGGAGGATTTTTTGTGTGCAAAAAAATATGGGGATTAGACTATATAGGTAAGTATAGTAACTCAAATGCAACACAAGTTCGAAGAAAAAATATTATTGCAATTATTTAAAGGGGAGATTTGATTATGCAAATATGTCCAAATTGCGGCGCAACTAATTCCGCTACAGCAAAATTTTGCACAACGTGCGGTACGAAACTGTTAGGGGAAAAGGTTCAACCAGAACAACCAAAAGCAGAACCAGTAATTTCACAAGTAGAACCAGAGCAACCAAAAGTTGAACCGGTAACCTCACAAGTAGAACCAGGGCAACCCAATGTTCAACGAGTAGCCTCACAAGTGGAACCGGAACAGCCAAATGTTCAACCAGTTACACCAACTCAAACAGCACAGGTACAGCAAAATACGCGGCCACAACAGCCACAAGTTGATCCTGCAATTCAAGCAGAACAAGAACGACAGCGTCAGGCTCAGGCGCAAGTTAGAGCTGATCAAGTATCCAAATTTAAAGAATCTAGTCAGGGTTACTGGGATTACTTAGTTGACTCCTGGAAAAAGCCTTCTCAAGTGATTGTCAGCCAATATAATCGTTGGTTTGGACTTATTTCAATGGGAATCTGGGCATTACTCGGTACGATTTCGGTTGGACATACTGCGCAATCAGGAATTGACACTGTTGAAGATACAACTAACTCAGCTTTAAGCTTATTTGACAGTGAGACGGCCGAATCAGCAACGAGTACGATTCAAAGTAATGCGATGACCGTTTATTTTAAATTCTTGCTATTATTAATTGTTGGGATGTTAGTTTTCGGATTAGTTGGCTTTTTGTTCCGTAAATGGGCACAAAATGACAATCTAACTTTTTTGGAATATACCACTGATTTGATGCATCGCTGTAATCTTAATTTGATTTTAGTTTTATGTGCTTTACTCCTCAGTTTACTAGGTGGAGCGGTACAATTATTATCCGTGTTGCTAATTAGTTTAGGTGGCAGTATTTTTGTAATTGGCTTTATGCAATCAATCGTTTTACCAAAACCCCGGGCAGGTTTTGATAGTGTTTATTTGACTGTTGTGGCCATGATTGCTTTAGAAGCAGCACTAATTATTTTAATGTCGATTTTTGGCCAAAGTCTAATCAGTCAATTTTCATCATTGTTTTAAATTAAACTTATAGACTTAACCAAGGAGCTTGGATTAAATGAATGTTAAAAGAGTCACCGTACTAGGGGCGCTTGTACTCATATTAGGTGGTGGATTATATGGTGGGTACCACTACTATCAAAAGACATCACAAGCTAAACAACAAGCTGCTAGTACACAAAAACAGGTCGACAAAGCTACGAAAGAATCATCATCAGTGACCACTAGTAAAAAAACGAGTAGTTCACGGAGTCAGGCAGTTCAAAAAATATTAGATCAATATCATAATCAAAAAAATATTGGTGTTGCATACACTGATTTATCGACTGGAACCACAGCTTCAACCAACGGGGATACGATGTTTTATGCTGCCAGTGTGGCCAAGCTTCCAATCATAGCCTACGTGCAACGTGAAATTGCTACTGGTAAGATTAGCTGGGAGACCAAGTTTGCATATGCTGATGCCGCGAACAGTTTGCCCAGTGCCATGGTCATCGGTGGAACAGGAACTTTACAAAACGAAAATCATCAGGGCCAATCATATTCAGTTGAAGATTTAACAAAACGAGCAGTTGAACAATCTGACAATCAAGCTAGCAATCAATTATACTATCACGTGGCGAATGCTAATTCACAAGGTTTTAGTGCCTATTTAGAATCTACTGTCGGTGCAAAAACGTATAGTAAAACGATGAGCGCAAAACAAGCTAATCAAGCCATTATTTCGATTTGGAAACAGGATCAAAAAGCTTCACAATGGTTGGAACAAACTAACTGGGCTCATGATAAGATTGGATCATTACCAGTTACGGTTGCTCATAAAATTGGTATTAATGGTGCTGCAAATAATGACGCGGCGATTGTCTTGAGTAATCACAAATTTGCTTTAACGATTATGACTGATGGTTGGAGTGATGAACAGGTTGCCCAATTGGCGCAAAAAATTTACGCTGTGGCAAAGTAAAATAATACGTGATAATTGGAGGAGATTCTATGTTTTGTCCAAATTGTGGGGCCAAAAATGCGCCAGACGCAGTGTTTTGTGAAAACTGTGGTACACGGTTAACACCAGCTGCAACGCAACAACCTACGTCCCAAAAAATACCCACACAACCAGTGACGTCCAATATTCCAAGCAGACAAATGCAGACTGCCAATAAAGGACCAAAGAAACAACCTAATAAAGCGATGATTGGACTAATTGTTGCACTAGTTGTAATCATCATTGGAGGTGGTGGGTACTATTTTTACCATCAAAAACAAGTGGCTAATAATACAGCTGCGAATACCTCTTCAAATGAAACGATTAGTGCATCAAGTAGTAGTGCTGCGCCAACCAGAACAGCTCTATGGTCTACAAGTAAAACTAGTGATTTATCATCGTTTATGTCATCTTGGGAAGACACCATGAATCAGTCGTACATCGGCACTTATGATGGCGATACGGTTGATGTCGACGGCATTACTTTACCGGATGATATTAAAAACGATGATTATGAAGGTAACATCACTGTCGATGGTGACGATGTAACACTGAAGTGGTCACCCAAGGCGGATACAGATAAAGAATATCAGGTGGTTGCGGCATCTGTTTATAATCACAATGATGATGGTGAATCCAAAATGATTGCTTATTTGTATGTATTTCATAATGGAGAACCTGATGTATTGGTGTGTGAAGAAACTGGAAGTAGCGCCCATGATTTTACTAGTTCCCGTAATCAACAATTACAAAATGGCTTTAAGAAAATTGCGAATGAAAGTAATTAAATAAACGCGGTAATTTTTGGGGTGACTGATTGTTAATCATATAGACCAATTTCAGCAATAAGCGCTTTCTATCAGTGGTTAAACATATTTTTATACGAAATTTGTCTTAAATTTTAAAGAACAAAATACGGATATGTGTAGAATATCATGTATAACTTATGTTATGATTGTGCCACGGAACTATGGGAGGTTTCGTTGATTTTCTTCAGTTCTTAATCAACTAAGAAAACTTTGGAGAGACTGTTTAAATGCAGTCTCTTTTTTCTGTTGGTTTTTTTGGCAAACTAACAGTGACAACTGTGGTAAGATACTCTTGTTGTCAAAAAAATTGAAGGTGATTATATTTTAGAGTTATTCGAAAATGCACCAATACATAAAGCGTACTTCAAGCTGGCCTTGCCAGTTGTTTTAGGAACTGTTGTTTCCATGATTTATAATTTAACGGACACATTTTTTGTTGCCCAAACACAAAATGCGAACTTAGTGGCCGGTATTACGTTATGTACGCCATTATTTTCAATGATGATTGCATTAGGCGATATGTTTGGCTTAGGTGGTAGTTCAGCAATTTCGCGGCTGTTAGGTCAGCGAAAGTATGATTTAGCTGGACGAGTTAATAGTTTTTGCTTTTATGGTGCCCTGCTATTGAGCATCATTGTGACCGCAGGGTTATTTATTTTTAAAAAGCAAGTTTTAGGTTGGCTAGGAGTGACGGCCGCAACTTATCAATATGCATCGATTTATTACCAAATTATGGCCGCAGCGGGAATTTTGATTATTGTGTCGCTCGTGCCAATTAACACCTTAAGAACTGAAGGCTTAGCAACCGAATCGATGGTGGGAACCGCGACGGGAACTATTTTTAAAATATTTCTAGATCCGTTATTTATTTTTGGTTTTCATCTCGGAGCCGCTGGGGCATCATTAGCCACGATTGCTGGGTACTTAATCACAGATACAATCTTGATTCTATATACGATTAAACGAGCACGGTATATTCACATCAAAATTCACCAAATTAAAATTCCTACGATTGAAATCAAAGATGTTTTAATGATTGGGATTCCAGCGTCAGTGACTAACTTTATGACAATGCTGGGGACCGCAATCATGAACAATTTCTTGATAGTCTACGGTGCTAGTAAAGTGGCCGGTTTTGGAATTGCCACCAAAGTCGAAACAATTGTGACGATGGTTTTGGTCGGCTTTTGTTTTGGTTCGCAGGCATTAATTGGTTATAACTATGGTGCTAAAAATAAAGAACGACTGAAAAAAATCATTCAATTCGATATTCTAGTTAATGCGGGCTTTGCCTTCGTGATTGCTTTGGGACTAATTGCAATTGCACCAGCACTAGTTAGTTTATTTATGAAAGATCAACAAGTGGTTCGTTCAGCAACTTACATGCTGCGTTGGTTCTTGATTACAACCCCATTTATTGGTTTGTCGTTAGTTTTCACAACCATGTTTCAGTCGGTTAACCAACCACTTGATGCTTTCGTGATGTCGATTTCGCGACAAGGGATTATTTTTATTGTCGTCATATTTATTATGGCAAATCTATTAGGATACCAAGGAGTAATTGTAGCTCAACCAATAGCTGATGTATTAACAGCCGCAGTTGGTTTTTGGTTGTACCGTCGGGCATTTGGTCCCAATGGACGTGCAATTAGAAACTGGTGACCGGCGTGCTTAGACTAGCATTAAAAAGGAACACAATTACCCAATAATGTGAGTAAACATCCATTTCGCACTTTTGATAATAGTTTGATATAGATAACTGTTAACCCCATGATAATTTTACATGTTGATGATAATCTGATAAATAGTATCTTCTAGACAAAAGTGGCCCAATCCGTTGATAATAACGTGTTGAGCCACTTTTATTTGCAAATATCAAGGTCAAACTACTCACTAAAAAATGGTACCGTTTATTGACCAACTTCAGATAAAAGACTATAATTTAATAATTCATTAATTGAATTTTAATGACAACAATATGTAAGATATTTACATAACGGAGGATATATTTTGGATAAAAAAGCGAAACTTGACACTGCCTTTTTGGGTCAACCTCGAGGCTTGTCAACGTTGTTCTTCACTGAAATGTGGGAACGATTTAGTTACTATGGTATGCGTGCAATTTTAATCTTTTACATGATTTTGGCTGTAAAAGATGGCGGCCTTGGTTTTGACCAAACAACCGCTGCTTCAGTTATGTCAATTTATGGATCACTTGTTTATATGTCAGGAGTGATTGGTGGATGGCTGAGTGACCGGATTTGGGGTAGTCGTAAGACTGTCTTTATTGGTGGAGTTTTGATCATGCTTGGTCATATTTCACTATCGATTCCAGGTGGCTCTGCTGCGTTATTTGCATCAATTGCATTTATCGTTGCTGGGACTGGTTTATTGAAACCAAACGTTTCAGAAATGGTCGGCGGTTTGTATTCAGAAACTGACCGTCGTCGTGATGCCGGCTTTAGTTTATTCGTCTTTGGGATTAACTTTGGGGCTGCTGTGGCACCAATCTTGGTACCTTGGGCTTCTGATGGCTTTGGTATGAACCTCTTTGGTGGTCATATTAACTATCACGCTGGATTTGCGTTAGCCGCCATTGGTATGTTCTTTGGTCTTTTACAATATTACTTTGATGGTAAAAAATACTTACCATCTGAAAGTAACTATCCTAAAGATCCAATTGAACGTGAAAATATGAAATCAATTATTATTTGGACTGTGATTGCTATCGTGGCATTAGTTGCGGTGGTTGGATTATTAGGCGCAATGGGTAATTTGAATATCGACAGCATTATTTGGTTGATTACCGTTATCGCGATTGCCTTACCAATTATTTACTTTGTTACAATGCTGAACAGCCGTAAAGTTGAAAAAGTTGAAAAATCACGAGTTTGGGCTTATATTCCACTCTTCGTTGCTGCAGCAATGTTCTGGGGCATTGAAGAATCTGGCTCAAGTATTTTGGCCTTGTTTGCCGCTAACCGGACTGTCTTACATTTAGGTGGATGGCATTTCCAAGCTGCAAACTTCCAACTCTTAAACCCATTATTCATCATGATTTTGACACCTGTCTTCGTGGTAATCTGGAGTAAGTGGAAAAACCAACCAAGTGCCCCTGGTAAATTTGCTGCTGGACTTGTGATTGCTGGTCTTTCATATGTCTTTATCGCTATGCCTGGATTGCTATACGGTACTTCAGGTCGCGTGAGTCCCCTTTGGTTAGTTGGTTCATGGTTCATCGTTGAAATTGCCGAAATGTTGATTTCACCAATCGGATTATCTCTAACCACTAAATTAGCGCCAAAAGCATTTACTGCGCAAATGATGAGTATGTGGTTCCTTTCAAACTCAGCTGGACAAGCTATTAATGCTCAAATCGTTAAATTTTACACACCTGGCACGGAAGTTCAATACTTCCTAGCCGTTGGGGGAGCGAGTGTCGTTCTTGGTATCATCTTGTTCTTCTTCGTTAAACCTATCCATAAATTAATGGCAGGGATTAACTAACTTATATATAATGAAAGCTGACAATATGTCGGCTTTTTTATTTGGAATTGGAAGTGACATGATGAGCAGAATTGCAATGACGAGTGATAATCACTTTGATGTGAATCGCATTGATAGTCAGGAAATGTTAAAACAACAAGCAGAATACCTGGTGACGCAGCAAATCGACTATTATTTAATTGCGGGCGATCTATTTAATGATTTTCAAAAATCGATGAAATACGTGCACGACTTACAAACTGAATTAGAGGATGCTACCAAGGTATTGTTCATCGCGGGTAATCACGATATGTTGGCTGGGGTCTCGTTTGAGGAACTTGAGTCGATACAGGATGATATTTACGTTCACAATAAAACAATTGATGTAGCGGGCACAAATTGGACGATTATTGGTAATAACGGTTGGTATGACTATTCATTTCGTCCGGAAAAAACTGATATTGATGAAATTGAGCTTTGGAAGCGGGCATACTGGGTCGATCGTGCTATTCAGCAACCGATGACCGATATTGAAAGAATGCAAATCGTTTTGTTGCAGACGAAACAACAACTTGAATTAGCCGCTAAAAGACAGCGACAAGTGCTTTACTTTACTCATTTTTCACCTAAGCGCGAATATTTAATTAATAAACCTGACATTCGGATGTGGAGCATGGCAAACGCCATGATGGGTAGTTATCGCCTTGGTGATTTGTTAGAAAAAGAGCAAGTTGATTCCGTATTATTTGGGCACATGCATATTCACCCGGCTCCACGGACGTACGGTCAGACCACTTATTACAATCAGTCGGTTGGCTATAAAAATAAACATATCAATGAATGGCTGACGGAACCATTCTTTAATCAATGGGTCGAACGATTGCAGGTCATTGAGAAAAATTAGCTTTTTTCTAAAAGGGCTTGAAATGATGTCATAAATTCTGTATGATGTAATAGTTGCTTATTTAGGCAGCACCGAATTCACTGGTTCGTTTATGACTGTTAAAGTCAACAATACCAGCGGTTACAAGTTGACAAAATTTATCAATTTTTTGATAAAAGGGCTTGTAATATAGCACGAATTTCGGTATTATATAATAGTTGGTTATGACATATGGAGGGGTAGCGAAGTTGGCTAAACGCGGCGGACTGTAAATCCGCTCCTTCGGGTTCGGAGGTTCGAATCCTCTCCCCTCCACTTTATTTTTGGGCTATAGCCAAGCGGTAAGGCAACGGGTTTTGATCCCGTCATGCGCTGGTTCGATCCCAGCTAGCCCAATTGTTAGTATTTATCCATTATCATTACATGCCACAAAGTGCTATAAATCAACGTTTTTAAAATTTATAATTATCATTTAGTGTCGTTGATTACACATTACAGGAAGCCAATTTGGTAGCCAAAAACTTCAGCAGGCGGGAAGTAGTCATTCTTAATTGAATGGCTATTTTTTTGTATAATATATTAGTATTTTATAGCCCATTTATATTTATAGACGGGTAAATTCGCTTTACATGGTAGAACCTTATGTTTTTTTATTACTTGTACGTCTTATTAATTAGCCAAATAGTAAGGTTTTAACCCGTTTTACTTCATGAAATTATACATGTTTTATTTGATATAACAACGTTTACCAATACCACTCCCCCCTCATGTGTGTATTTTTAAGCCTTTTTCTGTAAAGTCGACCATTCCCACCGGTTCTCAGTTTCAAAATTTGACCCAAACTTTTTAGGTATGGGGGTTAGTACCTTGAATTGTCAAATTAAGTGCAATTTTTGATTATGATAGATCTCATATGGTGTTTTCCAGTTTAAACATTTTCGTGGCCTTTTATTCAGCCGATCAACGAATTCTAAAATGACGGTATCCGAAATTGGATCCATATCTTGATTTCTAGGCAGGTACTCGCGGATTAAGCCATTTGTATTTTCATTTGACCCACGTTGCCACGGGGCATGAGGATTTGGAAAGTAAAACTCAATACCAAATTCTTCAGTTAGTTGATGATGTTTAGCGAATTCCTTGCCACGGTCGGGCGTAATCGTACCTAAGTGTTCTGGTGGCAGATCTTTTAGTAGTCTTCGAATAGTAGTGGTCACACTGGCTGAGTTTTTCTTAGCTGCTTTGTGCATTATTAAGTATCTTGAACAACGGTCAACCATTGTGACCACACAAGATCTGCCAGTTTTGCCAGCTACAGTATCCAGCTCCCAGTGGCCAATCTGAGTCCGCTTATTGGCAGACTCAGGTCGTTCTTGGAGTGTATGCGATATAGGAATCTTCCCGCGACGTTCATCATAACCTTTTTTATGGCGCGATTTACCATGATGTCTAAGCTTTCTGATCACCCCTCTGGCACCTCGTGATGAAAGCTTCTGATCAAATAAACCGGAGTAGATGCCACGATAAAGCGTGGTGTAGCTGATCTGAAATGATGAGGTCTCTAATTTTAAGCGTGCGGCAATTTCTTCTGGTGACCATTGTAGATCCAAGAATAAATGCCGGATTAATTGAAGCAATTGGTGATCAGAAAGTAGCGACCGGCGTCCACAATGAGATTTTTGAGCTTCGTAGCGCTCTTGAGCAACAGAAGGTGAATATGCCGATCTATTTCGCGATAACTCACGGCTAACTGTCGACGTTGCTCGACCAATTGTTTGGGAAATTGAAGTCAGTGAAGCCTGATTATTATGCATCAGGAATATCGTTTCGCGTTGACTCATGGTAAGATGTTTGTATGGGCTCATGATTATGTGCTCCCTTCGATGGTTGTCTTCGCAAACACCATTTTACAGGGATTCATATCATGAGTCTCTTTTGTTGCACTTAAAGTATAAATTCAAGATGCAAAAATTCACTGCATTTCAATGGACGGTCGCACGGAAGCTGAAGCTGATGAGCTAGCCATGCAACAGGCCAAACAGAAAGCTCATGAATTAGCACAGCAAGGTCATAAAGCTTACATTATTCCAGTAGGTGGCGCAACGCCGATTGGTTCAGCGTCGTTTGTGACAGGCTTCAAAGAACTAAAAGATCAATTATCCGATGTGCAAATTGACTATGTGGTGCATGGGAGTGGCACGGCCGCTGGGTTAGTTGCTGGAGCCAAGGCATATGCAGATGATGAAGGAGCAACCAAAGTGTTGTCTATCAATGTCAGCCCAAAGCCAGTGGAGCATTATCAACATTTAGTCGATTTAGGCAATGAGGCATTGAGCTTGTTAGAGTTAGATGCGCGGATTACGGTGGATGACACACATTTTAATCAAGCTTATTTTGGAGAGGGATATGAAATTCCGAGCGATGCTGGAACTAATGCGATTAAACGATTGGCAATGACAGAAGGTATTTTGACTGATCCAGTCTATACAGGCAAAGCGTTTGCTGGTCTATTGGACTATGTAGCAACTGGTAAGATTGCCGCTGGTAGTAATGTGGTTTTCTGGCATACCGGTGGAATTTCAGCGTTATTTGCTGAACAACAAATGGTTGGTAAACTGTATTAATACCAGCCAGTGAAATGTTACTAATACATTTCAAAAATAATTGAAATTGACAGCACTAAATAAGAATCATTCTCAGTTTGGTTACTAACTGGGTGAGTGACTTATGATTGACCGATTAAATTGATTTAGAATCATTCTAAAGTGGGTACAAACAGTGTTACACCAATGTTTCGACCCGCTTTTTGCGTTGACTTTCATGTGTAATAATGAGAGCATAATTACTAATCATTTCGATTAAAATTGTTCATTATTTATTGGGGAGGACCATGATGACACAGCAACAATCAAGAATTAAGGAACTAGTTTCGATTGGAATTTATACCGCAGTTTATTTTTTAGTAGTTTGTTTTTCGACGGCCTTTTTAAAGTTAACGGTACCGATTTTTAATTCCATCATGATTCCAGCTCTAAATGCGTTATTAGCCGGCATTGTTTATTTATTAGTCTTAGACAAGGTATCGCGGTTTGGAGCATTAACGACCATTGGTTCAGTCACCGGATTGTTTTTCTTGATTACTGGACATTTTCCGTTAGCTTTTGTTCCTGGTATCGTCTTTTCAGTACTAGCTGATACAATTCAATATAAAACTAAGTTACCATCTAAAGCTAAGCTATATGTGGGCTACACAGCTTTTAGCTTTGGTTTGACCGGACCGTTGCTACCGTTATGGTTTATGAAACGGGCATACATTAATGAGTTAGCTAGTCGGGGCAAAAGTCAGGCTTATATTGACCACGTATTCTCAGCCATTACCACTACGAGTTTCGTTGTTTGTATGATTTCGATTATTATTGGTGGTCTCGTGGGGATGACGATTGGATTAAAAATCTATGCTAAATACTTTGCTGTCCAGAAAGGATCCATTGATGCCAGTCAGGATTAAATTTGATCCCAGAACTAAATTAGCGATTATTATAATGACGACCCTGATTTTTGTACTAAATATTTCGTTTATGATTGAAATTGGGTTTGTTATTTTTTTAAGCTGCTTATTATTTTTAAATGGCAATCACAAAATGAGTGCGGTCTATTTGTTGATTTTTGCGAGTCTTGCAGGATTGAATTTAACCGTATTTAATAATATACAAGATTCGTGGTCCATTTTAGGCTCATTTTTATTAATTGGTGGCCGCCGGATTTTGCCCACTATCATGGCCGCAACGTTTGCCATGACTAATACCCAAATTGGAGAGTGGGTGACCAGCCTCCAGAAACTTAAGATTCCATTTCGGGTTATTTTACCACTCGTAATTGTCTTTCGTTATTTTCCAACGCTGTTTCATAATACCCGCGATATTTTAAAAGCCCTCAAGTTTCGTGGCCTGATTACGCATAACGTCCAGTTGATTGTTCATCCAATTAGGGCGGTCGAATACTTGTTAGTGCCAATCTTGATGTCCACGGATGAAATTATTGCGGAATTGAGTGCCGTCGTATTTATTCGGGGAATGGGCAATCAAGTACCGCATACCAGTATTTATCCGAACCAGTTTAGGTGGCGGGACGGAATCACAATTGGCAGTAGCTTGCTATTAATTATTGGGGGTGTGACATTTGATTGAGCTCACGAATCTTAGTTATCAAAATGAATCAACTGACATTATTGCTAATGTCAATTTACATATTCAAGCTGGTGAAATTGTCGCGTTATGTGGTGAAAGCGGCAGTGGAAAATCAACCTTATTAAATATTATCGGCGGTCTGACACCGGCAATCCATGGTGGACAATTAACTGGGGAACGCCGAATTATGGGCCAATCCGACATGGATCAATTGTTTCAAACTTTTGCCGCTAAAATTGGCATGGTATTTCAAAATCCCAATAGTCAATTTATCAATCCAGATGTGTATTCAGAATTGGCATTTGCCATGGAAAATATGGGGATTGAGCGTCACGAGATGCAAGCAAGAATTGAACAGATTGTGGATTTATTTGAATTTGACAAATTGCTATATCGGCCGTTAACCAGTCTATCTGGCGGTCAAAAACAATTGGTCGCTTGTATGGCGTCGATGATTATGGACCCAGATTTGTACTTATTAGACGAACCGGCCAGTAATTTGGATGCTAAGACAGTCGATAAATTAACGGAACAGTTGTTGGCGCTGAAGGACAAGGGAAAAACGATGGTGATTGCCGAACATCGCCTTTTTTATTTGCGTCCTTTAGTTGATCGATACATAGTGATGCAGGACGGACAAATAGTGGCTGATATTGCCGCTACTGAATTTTGGCAATTTTCACAAAAGTTCCAAACTAAGTTTCAACTAAGAAATTTGCAACGACCACAATTGGCCCTAGCGGAAAACGCTATTTCGCGTGAATCTATCAGTCTGATTCAGTATCAAATTAGTCACCTTAACTTTCATTATCCGCATCGAAAATTGAGCCTGCAGTTGCCACAGATGTTCATGGATAATCAAGATGTGATTGGAATCGTCGGTGATAACGGAGCCGGGAAATCAACTTTAGTTCAATTACTAGCAGGGTTGTTGAAACAGCGAACAGGTGAATTCAAATTAAATCAGGAGCAACTTACCAGAAAATCGAAAATTCGATATTCTTTTGTAGTCATGCAACAAGTGAGAATGCAATTATTCTTTGAAAGTGTTGCTAAAGAGCTAAGTAATGGTGGCAAACAACAACTTGATTCAAAATTAGTTGCATCATTAGGATTGACTGACTTGTTGACACGTCGGCCGCAAAGCTTGTCAGGTGGTCAGCAACAATTAGTCGCGATTGCGACGGCCCTGTCATCAAACAAACGAATAATTTTATTAGACGAACCAACCAGTGGCCTGGATTATGGCACATTGGTGAAATTAAGTGAGATAATTAAACAGATTCGACAACGAAACGTGCTGATTGTCATCGTCTCGCATGACTTAGATTTTATTAACATGACATGCAGTCGAGTGATTGAATTAGAACATGGCCAAATTAAAAATGTAAATCGAGGGAACATCAATGATTAAAAAATTATGGGTATTAGGTGGTCAGCAACGTTGGCGCACTTTATTACAAGTCTTATGCCAGTGGGCAAGTGAAATGCTGATGGTTACAATTTTGTGGCTGGGAGCGTCATATCTCACGACTAATCAGTGGTCAACTGGAATAATTGGATTAGTGATTGTTCAAGTTATTATCATGTTATTTTATGGTATCTGGGGTGCAAAGTTGTTTAGTGATCGCTAGGCAACGTCCGCCAGTGAAGAACTACAGCAGCGTTTTCTCAATTATTATTTAGATGAACACGAAGTTGATCGAACCCAAGTCATGAAAGTAATCCATCAAGATTTGGGAACAATAAAAGGCTTATCAGTGTTTTATGACACGATTATTCCGACTGTCCTCCAATTAATCATGACAGCTGTCGTGATGGTGGTGACGGTGCTATTCATTCATCCAATTACAGTGCTCATTCCGCTAATTAGTATTGTTGCCATCGGTGCAGGAATGGGGATGCTACAAGGACTTGGTAATAAAAAGAATAATTCCTACATTAAAAGTTTTAATCAAATGGGCCAACGGTTTTTAGGCGATTTCAAAGGTATGAATACCTTGATTATGTATCAACGGGAAGACCAGTATGCCAAAGACTTTGCGGACGATTCTGAAAATTATCGCCAAAAAACAATGGGCGTACTGAGCTATCAACTCCAAACACTGACTATTATGGATTTTTGTTTGTATGGTGCTCTGGGCTGGTTCGTCCTGGCGCAAGGATTTGCTATCAAGGCTGGTTCGTTAGGCGTACCGAGTGCAGTGCTAATCAGTACGCTGGTCTGTATTTGGCTAATTGATTTTCGAAAATTTGGTTATTTCATCCACATTTTCATGTCATTATTGCCAAAGGTGAATCACATTTTCAAACTAATCGACGTTCAAAATAAGACTGTTGATGATGATAATGGAGTCAATTCAATCCAGGACGTTAAAAACATTCAACTAACGGGAACGCTCGCCTTTGATGAACACGTCATTTTACAAAATGGATCTTTGAATTTGACTCAGGGTAAATTAATTGGCTTAACCGGAGCCAGTGGTAGTGGTAAGAGTACCGTTGCTAAACTATTAATGAAGCAATTAAACATTCCAGATACCCAAATCACAGTTGATGGACATAAATTGGATTCACTTTCGCAAGACCAATGGTGGAAGATGATTGGCTACTTGGGACCTGAGATGGTGCTATTTGACGGGACAATCGAAGAAAATTTGCTATTGGGGATGCATGACCAAACCGATTGGCAACAAAAATTGAATCAGTTGCAGTTATGTCAGTTTGTGGAGGATTTACCAGAACAATTTAACACCATTGTTGGTGAAGATGGCTCGCTACTTTCTCCCGGACAAAAGCAACAAATTGCAGTTGCTAGAGCAATTTTAGCTAATAAACCAGCCTATATTTTTGATGAAGTCACTTCTAATATTGATACTGTTAATGCTGAAGTTATTTTGGCAGCAATTAAAAGCTTGGCGACGGACAAGGCAGTGTTACTGATTACCCATCGCTTGGAAGATATTGAACAGTTGTCAAAAGTTTACATGATAGATAATCAAAAACTAGTAGTGGGCTCGCCTGAAGAATTGGCTAACCAAGTGCCGGCCTTTAAGCAATTGATTACCGAACAACGCAAATTATTAGCGGAGGTACAGGCCTAATGAAATTGTTAAGTAGATTATTAAAAAATGCTGGTAGCCTGAACTTTATTTTAGGGGCAAGTATCTTGGCCGGAATCGTCGCAACATTGCTGCAAGTCAGTATTATTGGATTAGGGTTCGTGACGTTTATGACGCGGCTTGCCGATTTTCCATGGGCCTTACTGTTAGTTTTAGCAATCTGTGCTGGTATTTTTCGATTTGAGGAACAATATCTCGGACATTTGGTCGCCTTTAAAATCTTATCGAAATTTCGCAATTTAACATACCAAAAAATTATGAAGTTAGCACCAGCTAAATTGGATGGTCAGCACAGTAGTGATTTGTTGAAATTGTTGGTGCAAGATATTGAACAAATTGAAATCTTTTACGCCCATACACTGTCTCCGATTGTGATTGCGATTATTGTCTCGATAATTCAGGTGATTGGTTTTTGGATAGTTAAACCAAGTTTAGGCGTGGTTGCACTGATTGCTTATTTAGTGATGGGAATGGTACTGCCATTAATTAGTTCACGCACGATGAAAAAATCAGCTAGTGAGTTGAGTCAAAGCGAATTAACGAATCAACGACTGATGTCAGAGATGGTCAATGGAAAGTTTGAGTTGCAACAGTATCAGGCTGTCAACAAGCAAACAGATAAAATTAATGCTGCAACGGCTGATTATTGGCAAATCAATCAAACGAAAGTGGCCAAACAAGAACGGCAAGGTATTTTGATGCAATTGGTATTGGTCGTGAGTTTACTCGTATTTTTGCTAGTGGCGTTGAAAACTTCAAGTTCCTTCGTCGCCGTCTTAGTCTTTCCATTTACCTTTAGTCGAGTTTTAGCGCTCGCATCGTTGCCAGGTTCATTGTCAGGTGGCCTATTAGCAGCTAAAAACTTGTTTGGACTGTTTGATGAACAACCAGAAGTAACAGATCAAGGAGAACATCAAATTTCAGAGATTAACCAAATTGATTTGCACGATACGACCTTTGCTTATCCCAGCCGCCCAACTGATGAAGTACTTTCCCACGTGAATTTGAAGATTCAACAAACGGAAAGAATTGGATTGATTGGGAAAAGTGGTGAGGGTAAAAGTACGATTGTTAAATTAATTATGCGCTGGTACGAAGCCCAAAGCGGGACAGTTCAGTTGAATGATATCAACAACGAAGAAATTGCATTAAATAATCAACGCAGTTTAATTAATTACGTATCTCAAAATGCGCAAATTTTTGCCACCACCATTCGTGAAAATTTAGTCCTCCGCGATAATGAAATCCAAGATGACCGGATTTGGAATGTTTTAAAGTGGGTTCATTTAGATGAAATTATCCGGAACCTACCTGATCAGTTGGATACCGAAATTTCTGATAGCAAGCGCACGCTGTCGGCTGGTGAAATTCAGAGACTAGAATTAGCCCGGGCATTATTAAATCCAAGCTCGTTGCTGGTACTGGATGAGCCAACTAGTAATTTAGATGTGCTTAATGAAGCAATTATTCTAAATGCAGTTAAACAATATTATCATGGAACAGTTGTGATTGTGACTCACAGAATGAGTACACTCGCGATTTGTGATCGCGTCTTAAGGCTCAATCAAGGACAATTAGAACCTGCATAACAAATAAACAGCCATCACATAATTTCTGTGGTGGCTGTTTATTTGGGTGCGCCCGGCATGGGCGCCAACTAGGTGGTGAAAGTCCACTGTGGGCCGTAGTAGTCGGAACCACTAGCCAAGGACAAGGGTGTCCACTGTGAAGTGGAATCTGAAGGAAGTCTGAGGAGCAAAATACCGCACCAATGAACAAGAAGTAGCTATAAGGCCAGAACTGATTGGATAAGATTGCCCAACAAATCGAAGTCCGATACTACTCAAAATCACGATGGTAAAGCTAATGGTGACATGGTATGAAAGTTGACGTTCTTACCCTGGGAGGCCTGATAGACAAGTCCCGACAAGAAGAGCAATCAAGTTCTACAGGACAACTGTTTCAGTGATGGAATACTGAGTTTATCAGGAGTCAGCCGAGGCCATAGTAGTGACTTCGTCACGAAGGGCTGAACAGTAATAACTCACATTGATTATGGAGGTGGAATTTATGCGACGATCGCAGAAAACAGAAAACAAAGCTGACCACCAGTGGATGGTAGGTCTGGAAGACCAAGAACAAACTGGGGCGCGTAGGATGAATTCTAATGAAACAACGATGATGAGTGGCATTAAGTTTGAACAACGCGTGTTGGATCGAGATAACTTGAATCTGGCCTATCAACGGGTTGTGCGTAATAAAGGTGTCGCAGGCATCGACGGAATGACCATCGATGATCTGTTAGGTTATTTGAGAGTTCATAAAACTGAACTTATTCATCAGTTGAATGATGGGACGTACCGGCCGAAGGCGGTTAAACGGGTAGAAATACCCAAACCAAATGGTGGCGTGCGAAAATTAGGCGTGCCAACGGTAATTGACCGAATGATACAACAAGCAATCGCACAAGTGATGTCTCCGATTTTTGAACAAGTTTTCTCAAATAATAGTTTTGGTTTTCGACCTAATCGAAGTGCGCAAGATGCAATTAAACGAGTGGTATCGCTGTATAACGAGGGTTACCACGTCGTGGTTGATCTTGATTTAAAGGCATACTTCGATACAGTCAATCATGATTTACTGATCAAGTATATCGAACAATATATTGATGATCCTTGGTTGATTAAGCTAATTCGAAAGTTTTTGACTAGTGGTGTTATGACTGGTTCAACCTTCGAAGCGAGTGTCGTGGGAACCCCGCAAGGCGGACCACTGTCACCACTATTGGCGAATATCTATCTCAATGAGCTGGATAAAGTATTAACGGAACGAGGTCTCCACTTTGTCCGATATGCGGATGACTGCAATATTTACGTTAAGAGTAAACGAGCAGGTCACCGGGTACTTGAGAGTATTAGTAGATTTCTGGAAAAGGATCTTAAAGTAACCGTCAATCGTGACAAAAGTAAAGTCGGGTCACCATTGAGATTGAAATTTCTGGGATTCTCACTGGGAGTTGGTAGGGGTGGTGCTTTCTCAAGGCCGTCAAAACAATCCCAAATACGGGTCAAACAGGAACTCAAACGAATTACGAAACGCAATCGCGGAATTTCACTTGAACAAATGTTTATGGAAATCACACGAAAAATGCGCGGATGGATTCAATACTACTCATCTGGTAAGATGACAAACTTCTTGAAACGAATAGATCAGTGGCTACGGTCTAGAGTTCGACAATACATCTGGAAATCATGGAAGAAAATCAAAACGAAGATCACTAACCTGAAACGACTAGGTTTGAATCAGAATGATGCTCGGCTAGCTGCTTATACCCGCAAGGGTTACTGGCGCACAGCACATAGCAAAACACTACTTTATACGTTAACAAACGAAAAACTGGAACAACTTGGATTGATGAATCTCTCCAAGGTATTCCAGTCTATTCAAAATGCTTAAATTACTGAACCGCCGTATACGGAACCGTACGTACGGTGGTGTGAGAGGTCGGTAGCTGAACTAATCAAATGCCTCCTACTCGATTACCATTTAATTGATTATACGAATGCTTCGTACTTCACGTTTAAGCGAGCTGCGATAGCTTCAATTTCTTCAAGAGTCCGGTCATCAATTTCAATCCCGTTTTTGATATTATTTTCATATGCGAGTGCTTCTTTATCGCCGGCCACATAGATAGTTTTGCCTGGGACAGCAGGTAATGAACGAATATCTTGCAGGTAATTAGAGAATTTTTCAAAGATGGCATCTTTATCGCCAAAAATTGAAGGATCGATAGCAACGAAACTTTGACAAGGGCCCACAGATAGGTCGGTTGGAGTAATTTCATTAGACACATTACCCATGGAAAGAATTGAAGTAAATACTTCAACGATTACACCTAAACCAAAGCCTTTGTGGCTACCAGTATCTTCAGTGACACCACCTAAAGGAGCTAATCCAACGTTAGCATCAGGATCACGAAGTAAATCAAAATCTTCGGTATCATTGTGATCATAGACAGGGGTTTCGCCATCTTTGGCCACCCATAAAGCTGGCAAATCTTTTTCGAGTTTACGATAGACTTCAATTTTACCCTGAGGAACCGTCGTTGTAGCGACATCGAAAATAAAGGTATGGGGCTTTGCTGGCATTGCAAAGGCAATTGGATTAGTCCCAACTAAGGCTTTTGTCGCGTGAGTTGGTAACATGGCAGGACGTGAGTTACATGATGACATCCCCATCAGTCCTTGTTCCGCGGCCATGTTGGCATAGTAACCTGCAATGCCGTAGTGACCGGAATTACGGGTGGTAACAATTCCAATTCCATGTTCCTTAGCTTTTTGAATGGCGATATCCATACTGTAGATGCCGTTAAGTTGGCCTAAACCAAAGTGAGCGTCTACAACGGCACTGACGTCTGTTTCTTTCACAATCTCAGGAGCGCTTTGAACGCGGATTTTACCGTTTTGAATGAAGTTATCATACATGACTAAGCGTTGAACCCCGTGAGATTCAATACCATGTAAATCAGTGTAAATCAACATGTCAGCAGCTTGATGACTTTGTTCCTCTGAGAAACCATAGGCTTTGTAAATGTCGTAGACCAGTTCGTTAATTTTGGTGCTATCATATCGTTTTACCATTATATTATGTTCTCCTGTTATATGTATAAATTGTATTGTATTTCACATGTTAGTAATAAAATTAAAAAATGTCAATCATTTTCTAATCTAATTTTAATCATAATAACCATAAAAAGAAAGGGTATTTGTGATATTTAACTAAATTAACACAAAAAAATGAAGTAAATTGGTACAATATGTTAAGAAAATAAAGGAAGGTATGTCGATATTGGATATGTTAATTTTGGCCGAAAAGGCTAGTGCAGCAAAGCATATGGCCAAGGCATTTGGTGGTACGAGTGGCACAGTGGCAGGTAAAACGTACAAAATTGTACATGCCCATGGTCACTTAATGGAGTTTAAAGATCCTGAAAAAATGGTGAAGACAGATGCCGAAAAGGAGCGCTACAGTTCTTGGTCGGATATGAAAACAATGCCATGGAATCAGGCCGATTTTTCGTGGGCCAAAACTTACGCAAAGTCATATAATTCATATACGAAAAAATCAAAATCGACGCGAGATGACGTAAATGCAATCAAGAGTGAAGCCGCCAATGCGGATGCTATTTTAATTGCGACGGATAATGATCCTTCTGGTGAAGGGGATTTACTGGGCTGGGAGATTGTCAATGCAATCAAATGGAACAAGCCGGTTTATCGGATTCGATTTGCTGATGAAACACCCAAGTCATTGAATCAAGCAATGCACAGTATGGTCGAAATCACGGACCAATTTAAACAAGGCGAATACCTTAAGTCAGATGCACGGAGCAAATGGGATTTTCTTTCGATGCAGCTGACCAGAATTTCAACGTACGCGGCGCGACAAGCGGGCTATCGAGTGAAGGTAATTAATCAAGGTCGCTTGAAGTCAGTGATTGTCTTAAAAATTTGGCAACAGCAACAATTGATTGATCAATACGTGAAGACCCCGTACTATGAAGCAAAGTTTAAAGATCCAGCTGGTCATATTTTTGCCCGTTCCTTAAAGGATGACGAACAAAAACAAGCTGCCCGATTTGCAGCTGAAAAAGACGGTCAAGCGGAAGTTGATAAATATACTAAAAGCCCAGTTACTAATATCAAACGCCAACACAAGACTCAAGCTCCCGGTGCTTTGATAGATTTGGCGAAGTTAGGTTCCATTCTGGCAAAACAAGGGTTTAATTCTAAGGAAGTACTGGCGACCTATCAAAAAATGTATGAAGCAGAAATTGTATCGTACCCCCGAACCGAAGACAAGAAAATCACTCAGGAACAATTTAATGAACTCTTGTCGGTAGTCGATGCGATTGCCCAAGTAGTTGGAGCTAATCAACAGCTCTTAACTCATCGAAGCTTGCGGAGTAAGCATCGCGCCACAGAGGCAGCCCATGGGGCGAACCGACCTGGAGTTAAAGTTCCTAGTTCGTTAGAATCATTGTCTAAGTACGGTCCGAGTGCGCAGGCGATTTATCGGACATTGGCACTTAATTATTTAGCCATTTTAGGCGAAGACTATCAGTTTGATCGCGTCACTGCAGAATTGAAGTTATATCCTGATTTTAAAACCGGATTTAATGTACCCGTGCAACTGAATTACAAAGCTATTTTTGATGATAATGATTCTGATGACGATTCCAATTCAGTCAGTGATGTCGTAGGTCCAGAAGCAGAACCATTTGTTTATCAAGGAGCTAATCCTAAGCCAACTAGACCGAGCGCAGATTGGATTGGCAAATTTCTTGAAAAACACAATATCGGCACTGGTGCTACTCGATTGGGCGTGCAAGCTCAACTGACAAGCGGTAAAAATGCATTCATCAAAGATCAAAAAGGTTTTTATACACTGACCCAACCGGGAACCATTGCCGCCGTGTTAGTGCGCGATAGCTGGATTGGATCTCCTAATATCACCAAACAACTATTTGATCATATGGATGAAGTTGGCAAACTCAATGAATCACCGGCGATTGTAGTAAATTCGGCGACTAGAGTGATTGAACATGATTTACCAATTATTTTAAAAAACAGTCGGGAACTAACACAATTTGTCGGGAAACAAGTCAAAGCAACCAAGAAATATGCGGCCAAACCAAAGACAAAGGGTCAATTGACGAACGGCAAAGCAGTCGAGTTTAGTTCGACTTGGGGCGGTCATAAATTTACTGAAGGTGAAATTCAGCAGTTATTGGCCGGCCAGGTAATTTCATTTGCGGCTAAAAGTAAAGCTGGCAAGGCTTATACGGCTAGTGGAATGTTGAAGGAACAAACATATAAGGGCAAAAAGTTTTGGGGATTTAAAGCTGATTTTGGCAAAAAATAAAACACAGAAGTTGTTGGCATTTACCAGCAGTTTCTGTGTTTTATTTAGTCTTTATCTTGTTTGAGTAATTCCATTAAAGCTTGATCTCGTTGCGCGACAATTTTTTGGCCATCTTCACCGTGCCAGTCAAAGAATCCATGGCCAGTTTTTAAACCTAAATTGTTATCTTTAACTTTTTGATTAAGAACTGGATCAACGCCAGTATCATTAGCCAAGTCGTCGTATAGATAGGTACTAACGCCACGGAAGATATCGAGGCCACCTAGATCGGCACTTGCGATGGGTCCAACCAAGCTCCAGCGTCGGCCTAAACTGTATTTGATAATGTCATCAACTGCGGCGGGAGTAGCAATCCCTTCGTCGACAATATGCAGCGCTTCGCGAATCACCGCCAGTTGGATTCGATTCCCGACAAAGCCCAGTGATTCTTTTTGTAGTGGCACGCCATGCTTACCAATCTTTTTGATTAATTGTTCGGTCAAATCCATGGTGGCTTGATTAGTTTTTTCGCCAGGAACAATTTCAACTAATGGCATTAATTGAGCCGGATTCCAAAAATGAGCGACGACGAAACGTTCTGGATGTTTTAACACAGATTGAATAGCTGTTGGACTCAGACCAGAAGTATTGGTGGCTAAAATAGTATCGTCGGAGACAAATTCCTCCACATGTTGCCAGACATTTTGTTTAATTTTCAAGTCTTCAATCACAGATTCGATGACAAAATCAGCTCTCGGGAACGCTATTTCATAATCTGTCGTAATGCTGATGCGCTGTGTAATATCTTCTAACGTTTCAGTAATCAGTCCAGCTTTTTGGAAAGTAGCAATGTCGTGGTTGATGGCATCCATTCCCTTTTCAAGTGCATCGTGACTGGAATCTAAAATGGTGACGTGATACCCATGCATGGCAAATTGTAGTGCAGTCGCATGTCCCATTGTGCCAGCCCCAATGTTCGCAATATTTTTAATTTGATTGACGTCCATAACGTTTCCTCCAAATGGTTAAATTTGTTATACGTTTACAACATGATTATAGCGGTAATAAGACGAATATTAAAATAATTAGTTACATATTTAATCTATAACAATTTATTGAAGATATTATAAAATAATTGGATAAATACAATAATAAAAAGGTAAAGCTACTTGTGGAACAAAAAAATGAGTTGCTTTTAAAACTGTTTTTGAATGTTACGCCTATTTATCATTTTATTGTTTTAGGTGAGTAACAATGTGAGAAATTTAACACAATGGCCTATGGTATCGTGTGGTATCGAATTGGTTCAATTGATTACAATGGGTTGAAACAGTCCGAATCATAAGCTTTAGGAATATTTGGAGTCGGGTATAGGGTTGGAAAAATTTGGAGGAATTAATATGAAGAGTAGAAAGTTAAGAAACACTGTGCTATTTTCAGGGGTTGTCTTAGGAGCGCTGGCGTTGGGAGTTGTGACTGATACTAATAACACAACTGTCTTTGCAGACGTGACCACATCAGTCACCAGTGCAGTTCCAGAAAACCAAACAACTAAAACAACTGGAATTAATGATACAGTAGATGCATCGACTGCGACAGACAAGGATTATGATCCTATTAACGTGGGAAATGCTGCCAAAATAAATCCATCACAGGCGATGGATGAAAATGGACAATATACTGGTGTAATTGAACCAAGAATTTCTGACAGAGAAAATTTAGATCAAATGGTCACCGTCATTGATGCTGCCTCACTATTAAATGGTGATACTGCACACTACGTTGAAAAACAAGCAGACGGTAGTTTCCAAGTTAATTCGGTTACTCTAAAGGGTGGACAAGAACCAGCCGAAGTTAAATCCTTTAATGTTGATGTATCGTCTGTTGTATCTGGCGACGTAGTTAGTTTGGACGCCACATTAGATAACGGTGTCAAGCTTCAAATTGGGTCGTCAACACTTCAAGATCCAGCCAAGTATCCTAATCTGGTTAGTGGAAAAACATTCCACGTCTATTTTATTAGACCCGGAATGTCAATTTAAATTAGAAATCGGCTATCTGTAATATGCTTCATGAATACTTCTAAAGGTGTTTGGTAATTAAGTGACTTGCGTGGAATGTTATTACGGTGTGTCATAATTTGCTGGATTAATTCATCAGGTAGTGAACGAAAATCCATACCCTTCTTTAGCCCATCACGTCGAATAATACCATTATTGTTTTCGTTTAACCCCCGCTGATTGGGAGCACCAACTTCTGCAAAGTAGGTACTAATATCATACTTATTAGCGATCTCACGCCATTCGGCAAACTCTTTACCATTATCAAATGTGATGGACTTGAAGAGGTGCCGTGGTATTTTGGCAAGCCATTGATCAAGGTGAGTGTTAACACATTCGGCAGT
Organism: Paucilactobacillus nenjiangensis; assembly: GCF_008632615.1. NCBI lineage: Bacteria > Bacillati > Bacillota > Bacilli > Lactobacillales > Lactobacillaceae > Paucilactobacillus > Paucilactobacillus nenjiangensis. The sequence continues at coordinate 1,843,774 of NZ_CP043939.1, read as the reverse complement.
ACGATGATGAATGTTAAGAATGATTTCAACTTTGGAGAGTCGTTCAACCAAAGTCATGACTGCGCGATTTGTGTTACATTCGCGCTTTATTTTGTTGATGCAGAGTCGAGAGCCCGACGACATAACTAGTGATTTTAAAATGACCAAGGAGCGCGTTAATTCCCCAGGCACAACCCCAAACAAAAAGATAGCCAATCGGGAGTAGCAGTAAAATACCCCAAGAGGGTAATGAAACTAAACTTAATAAGCCATAAAGCCCCATTAATGGAATCGTCTGGGTTAGGTACATGCCAAATGAATATCGTGAACTGAGTTTAATCAAATGATTTAAGTGGCTGCTTTTTTTGGCAAGTAAGTGGTGGCCCAGGAGCCAAGTAACGCACACAGTGAGGATGCCATAAATGAGTAAATAGGGTTGGTGAATTAATTCGGTTCTACCTAGGGATAAATGCAGGATTTGGCGGTTGTAGAAAAACAAACCAAAGGTACCAATAGCTAAAATGTCGGTGGCACTCCACAGTAACCGTTGATATTTTAACCAAAGATTGGTCAGCTGTTGGTAGTGAGTGGCGGTATAGGCGCCAAAAATAAAATAAAATTGATACGTAAATACATTCATTCCGTATGAGCGGAAGAAAAATGGCCAACTGCTACGATCAACACCAGGAAAAAGATATTTGATACCCAACGATAAAATTAATTGGGCAAGAAAACTGATGCCCAGGACTAATCCTTGGCGGTCAAGCCAATGCCACCATTTTAAAAAGAATGGAAACAAAAGATAAAATTGAATGATGACAAATAAAAAGTACATATAGAATTTATTTCCATGAATTAAAGCGGGCCAGAGATGATTCAAATAACGATGCCAAGTAAAGGAACGAGCTTGATAAATAACGGTAGGAAGCATCAAAGTGAGATTCCAAAATAAGTAGGGGATGCCAACACGGCGGGCGCGTTTATACCAAAAATTAAGCATAAAATCGCTGCTGTTTTGGTATTGGTAGACGAGGACTAAGCCGCTGATAAACATGAAGTCAAAGCGCGTGAAATGTAGTGAGAGATGAGACGACTCTAAAAATAATCGACTGAATGATCCGTGACTCATACTGTGGATGAAAGCGGTGGTGACGTGGTTCATTAAGACACCAGAGATGAAAAGTAGTCGCATCAAATCAACCTCGTGTAGATAAGGTTATGGCTTGTTATCTGTCATTAAAAAATGCCTCCGCTGTTTAGTCTTTATAAATGCTACCAACTAAATATGAATATTGTGAGGCTAAACTGCCAAATTTAGCGATGTAATTTTTGCTTTTTTAAAAGATAAATAAACTAATTTAATCGACAAAAGCGACCAATATGATGAAAAAATAACAACTTTAATTAGAGCTGGTTAAATTGATTTTGACAAATATATTATAAAAACAAGTTGAGTAGGCTTGAATGACGGGATATTTAAGGTATAATAACAAACAAATAGATAAATATCATGAAACTTACTATAATATAATATTTTTGGGGGAGTGTTAGAAGTTATGGTTAAGGACGCTGTTTTTCGCGATACTGAGCTAATTAAAATTCAAATATTGAATATCTTAGTTAATTTGCCAAACCATTCAATATTGGACAAAGATATTATCAAACAAACTGGGGTGTCTCAGTTTAGATTGCAGAATCTAATTGAAGAATTAGACACAGAAATTAATCAACATATCGTTGATCCAGATGTGTCATTTAAGTATGAAAATAATTATTTAACTACGCAAAATTTAACTTGTTCGCATATTAAAATTATTCGTTTGGAATATATCGTTAATTCAAACTCATTTAAAATCATGAGATATAATCAGTTTGAAAATAACAGATACAAGCTACACGATTTCTTAGAAGATAACGGGATTGGTCAGCCTAACTATTATCATTTAAGAAAAGAATTGGAACCGTTACTTGAACGCAAAACGGTTTTCGCTATGGTACCGACTTACATTGATAATTTTGAATATGTGAAACGTCGCAAATTAGCTAGTCTCTTTTACTCATACTACACTGATGTCCGGGATCCATTTCCTGAGGTTTCAGAAACAGTCACAGAGTTTATTAATCTGATTGCCAGCAAAATGCCGTTTGATTTGTCACACGCGAATACCGCGAAATTAAGAATCTGTATTTCAGTGCAATTGATGCGGATTAAGAATAAAAACTTCTTAAAGAACTACTCAGTGCCAATGACGCTGAAGACTGAAGAATTGGCGAATGAATTTTCATTGATTTACAAGCAGTTTGCTCAAGATGATGACGTTGACGCATTGACTGAGGCAGTCTTTTTACTAAGTATCTGTTATAGCCAAATCGTCGTTAAAGATCCAGCTAAGTATGGCCAATTTGTTGAATTTGATAGCTATATTCAAAAAAAGAATCATTCTTTATATACTTTTCTTGATAAGTTGCTGGAAATTAATGCATCCGATCACGGATTTAGTCCAGCTGAAATTGATCAAAAAATTGGGTATATTTTGCGGCTCAACGAATGGTTATTGATTTTTGACTTGGGCTTTATCAATGGTGTTCCTGATAGCGTTTATCAAAGTCTAGTGGCCAAGTATCCACAACGTTCATTGGTGTCGGATCAGTATGTAGATAAATTAATTACGACTTTTGACTTAGATTTAGAAGAACAATCTTTGAATTATTTAAAATATAATTATTTAATTGGGTTTATGGAAATTATTCCCGATGATTCGGTTGATAAGAACGTTAATATTGCCTTGGATTATGCCAATAGTTTTGCGTATGCTGATTACGTCAAAATGTTGTTACGCCGTTATCCTTCGATTCACATCGATGACTGCTTGTCTGATCACACAGACATCTACATGACTGACGTTTATTCTGATTTTGTCAAAATTCCACAAGTTGTTTGGCCAAATTTGCCTGACAAAAAAGAATTAATTGCGTTTGAAAAAATCGTGCAAAATACACAATTTAATAAAATTAAGCTAGCTGACTAATTCATCCAACTATCCTACAGTTTGTAGGGTAGTTTTTTGTTTGAAATAACCGCAGATAATCGTTATCTTTAAGATAGTAAATGGAAGAATTCATATGACAAAAATTGAATGGAAGAAAACGGAACCCTGGTACTCAACACGGAAAAAGGCAAGAATTCTAACCTTGCCAGATCAACATTATTTTTTAATTGATGGCCTGGGTGATCCTAACCAAGCCGACTTTGCCCAGCGCGTACAAACCCTTTATCCGTTATCATATGCGATTCGAATGAGCTATCGCAATGATTGGGAGATTGATGGGTATCAAGAATATACGGTCTATCCATTACAAGGACATTGGTCAATTCAAGAGCAGTATCTTAATCAGACGCCGATGAAAAAAGATTATTTTAAATACACGATTGGCATTAAACAGCCTGAGTTTGTGACTGCGGCAGTAGCAGAAAAAGCTAAACAACGAGCAGCTGAGAAAGTTGATGCGGCGTTACTTAAACAGGTGAGGTTCGAAACAATTAAAGGTAAACAGGTCAGCCAAATTTTGCATGTTGGTCCATTTGATGAAGAACCAGTCAGTTTTGCTAAACTCGAAGACTATTTAAAGACTGAAGGATACCAACGGGTTTCGCATGAACACGATGAAATTTATTTGTCTGATCCAAGAAAAACGGCCCCTGAAAAGATGAAAACTATCTTGCAAGTTGAAATTAAATTGGTATAGACCTCTAAATCGTGGTACAATGACACTAGTCAAATTGAAAGGATGATATTTACATGAAGGTTGGATTTATTGGCGCCGGTGAAATGGCGAAAGCAATTATCAACGGCTTGTTAAAAGCGAACCATGTTTCTGGTTCAGATATCTATCTCCATAGTGCACATGCTAACAATTACGAACCATTTGCTCAGGCAAAAGGCTTAGTGGCTGCTAGTACAAATAAAGAAGTTGTACAAAATTCAGATTATGTAGTGCTGGCAGTGACACCGGATCGTGCAGCTGACGTACTTCGAGAAGTCAATGATGTACTGACAGACAAAGTTTTGATTTCGATTGTTGGAGGGATGAGTATCCAACGGTTAGAAGAATTGACAGGTTATAACACACCTATTTTACGTGCATTACCAAATGTAAATGTCGAAATAACAGCAGGGATGACTGCAATCCATGCGAATGAACAACTCAATGAAGCTCAAACGAAACAAGCAGTTGGGCTATTTGAAGCAATTGGGTCTGTCAGTGAACAGCCAGAAGATAAATTTAGTATTTTTAGTGCGATGGCTGGAAGTGGACCTGCTTACGTGGCCTATTTCATTGATGCAATGAGTCGTGCTGGGGTGAAATACGGCTTGAGCAAACAAACGGCCACTGAAATTGCCGCATCTGTTGTTCAAGGTTCTGCACAGTTAGTGACAGAATCAGGCGAAACACCAATGGATGTTGTTGACGCCGTTTCTTCACCAGGTGGAAGTACAGTTCGCGGGTTACTAGCGATGGAAGAAGCCGGCTTTATGACTTCAATTATTAAATGTATCGACGCTACAATTGGTCAGGACAAAAAAGTAGATTAAAAATTAGGAGTGTAATCAAGCATGAGTATCGTATTAAAACATGCACAAATTTATACAGGGTTAGAATTAATTCGTGACGGCTTTATTCGCTTTGATAAGCAAATTGAAGCAGTCGGTCCAATGAGTGAATTTCGGGCGCAAGCAGGTGATCAAGTCGAATTTGTAAGCGGTAAAAAAATTATCCCTGGATTTATTGATGTGCATACACATGGTGGCTATGGTCTGGACACGATGGATGGAAATGCTGACGAAATTAATACAATGGTTAACAAAATGATACACGAAGGGATTACCACCATTTTCCCAACAACAATGACTCAATCAGATCAAGCTATTGATCATGCTATGAAGGGGGTTGCTGAAGCAGCCAAAGTTAACCCTGTGATTAAGGGAACTCATTTGGAAGGCCCATTTATTGCGGCAATTTATAAGGGTGCCCAACCCGAAAAATACATCAAAGATCCTGATCCAAAACTATTGGACCACTGGAATGAACTATCTAATCATTTAGTTCGTTTAATTACGTACGCACCTGAAGATAAGGGTGCACGTGTCTTTGAAGATTATTGTTTGGAACACGGCATTGTCCCATCAGCCGGCCACAGTAATGCAACCCGTGAACAAATGTTAGCTAGTCGTGCAACTCACGTGACTCATTTGTATAACGCACAACGTGAATTTAAGCATCGTGAACCAGGTGTAACTGGACATGCCATGCTTGAAGATGATATGTATTGTGAATTAATTTGTGATGGTTTCCATATTGTCCCTGATATGTTGCGTTTGGCCTTTGAACAAAAGGGTGCCGATAAAATTGAATTGGTTACAGATTCAATGCGTGCTAAAGGAATGCCTGAGGGCGAAAGTGAATTAGGTGGCCAAAAAGTTATCGTTAAGGATAAGCAAGCGCGTTTGGAATCAGGCAATTTAGCTGGCTCCGTCTTGACGTTTAATGATGCCTTTAAGAATGCTATTTCATTCATGAACTGTACCATTGAAGATGCAGTCAAGATGTCATCTGTCAACCAAGCAACCGAATTTGGCTTGGATGATAAAGGAACCCTAGAAGTTGGCAAAGATGCTGACTTGAATATCATGAACAGTACCTTAGATGTTGAACGTGTGTATAGTTATGGACGTCACTTTGACAATTAATTAAAATTGGTATAGACTTTCGATATTCTTAAATAGCGGAGGAACTGACATATGGCCTCACCGGTATACATTCAAATTCATAATCAAATCAAAGCAGAGATTGAGGACGGCAAGTGGGCAGTTGGTGCTAAAATACCTGCTGAACGTGAACTTTCACTTCAATTTGATGTGAGCAGAATGACGCTACGACAGGCCATCCAAACATTGGTTGACGAAGGAATTCTTGAACGACGAGTTGGTTCTGGAACCTATGTTTCCAATCAAAAGGTTCAAGAAAAAATGTCTGGAGTGACCAGTTTTACCGATTTAATGAAGGCTGCTGGTAAAGTAGCCTCTAGTAAGACGATTTCTTACCATATGACGATGCCATCTCAAAGTGAAATTGATCAATTGAAGTTGAAAAATGGTCAAAAGGTGTTACGAATGGAACGAATTCGTTATGGTAGTGGCGTCCCAATTTGTTTTGAAATTGCGACGATTCCATCTGACTTAATTTCTGGGCTGACTAAAGAAGAAATCACGACCTCCCTTTATAGTTCATTAGAAAATAAGGCAAAGCTTTTCCCTGGGAAAGCGATGCAAACCGTGTCAGCGATGGCAGCATCCGAAAAAATCGCCGAACATCTGGAAGTAAAACGCGGGGATGCTTTGCTTCGTGTCCGCCAATTATCATATCTTCAAGATGGGCGTCCCTTTGAATATGTTCATACCCAATACGTTGGAGATCGGTTTGAATTCGTGTTGGAAAGATAGCCCAGAGTGTGAACCTAATTGTTCAATTCTGGAGCATTTGCAAAGTAAAACAATTAGCCGGGTCTATCGGTTAGTTGTTTTATGAGCTAAGCGAGAGAATTAATTAGGTGAGCACGATTATGTTATGGGTGGCATTGATGACTAGGCGGAAATTGCAGACTTATTGAACGTAATTTGGCTATCGGGTATTTGCTTTACGAGCTAAGCGAGAGAATTAATTAGGTAAGCATGATTATGTTATGGGTGGCATTGATGACTAGGCGGAAATTGCAGACTTATTGAACGTAATTTAGCTATCGGGTATTTGCTTTACGAGCTAAGCGAGAGAATTAATTTGTTGAGCACGATTATCTATCTACTAAACATCGAAATATGTAATGAAATGACGAGAGTGGTTCGGCTAAATTTGGCTGACCGCTTTTTTCTTGCGATAAAATCCATGAAACGAGCTAACTAAATTCATAAATAAGTCATTTTTATTCAGTAAAGTGTTCTTATGAATTAATTATCAGGAGGAAACAAGTATGAATTTTGTTAAACGAGCTTGGCTTAGTTTAGTCGCTAAGAAAGGTAGAACAGTATTGTTAGCAGTTATCACTTCTGCCATTATGCTTTTCGTTTTAGCAGGGTTACTAATTAATAATGCAGCCGATTCGGCAATTAAAAATGCCAAAGCTAATGTGGGGGCGACCTTAACGTTGTCTGCCAATCGTGAGGCAGCATTTAGTAAATCTCAAGCTAGTAGTTCCTCGACGACGAAAAAGACAGTTAAAATGTCTTCAGTTAAGTTGAGTGATGCTGCTAAGATTGCTAAATTAAACCATGTTGCGAGTTATAATGTTTCGGCAACGGCTTCCGTTAACGCGTCAAGTTTTGATGCAATTACGACGACAAGTAGTTCTAACCAGCAAGGTGGTTCAGATTCGTCTAGTAGTGGTGATATTTCAATTAGTGGGTTAACGAATACTGCCTCATCAACTTCGTTTACTGATGGAACCAATAAAATCACTAAGGGACGCGGAATCACTGCCTCAGATAAGAATACTAACAATGTGGCCATTGAGTCCGAATTAGCCAAACAAGAAAACATTAGTGTTGGTGACACCATTACCGTCAAGTCGGCTTCTGGTAGCAAGTCTTACAAACTAAAGGTTGTTGGAATTTATAAGTCTAGTTCAAGTTCATCGACTCAAATGGGCCCCGGCGCCAGTGATCCTGGCAATACAATTTATGGATCATACACGCTAGCTAACACAATTAAGGGGACTAAGTACGCTAATACTGCAGATTCAGTTACCTTTACAATTTCGGAACCATCAAAGATTAGTAGTGTGAAAACCGCTGGTAACAAAATCATCAACAATTCCAAATACACTTTGGCAACAAATGATGCTAGTTATCAAACTGTTAAATCAGCCATGAGCAGTGTTAAGTCATTTTCAAATAAAATCGTCTGGCTTGTGTCAATTGCCGGGACCATTATCTTAGCTTTGATTGTAATCTTGATGGTTCGAGAACGTCGCCATGAAATTGGCATCTTACTGTCGATGGGTGAACAACGATGGAAAATTATTGGTCAACTATTTACTGAAATGGTCATCATTTTAGTCGTTGGGTTAGCTGTTGCTGGAATCGGTGGTAAGATCGTTGGTGACAAGCTTGGTTCACAATTAGTTTCATCACAAGCAGCAACCTCGGCCGGTACAATTTCAGCTCCAGGTGATAAGAACGTGCAAATGAGTGGTAAGCCAAGTGGTGGCGGTGGCGGCAGTATGGCCGGTGGTTCCAAGCCAAGTGGTGGTATGTCTGGTGGGGCAACCGCTGGGACTTCGACAAGCGACACTGACATTGATGTAAACTTATCAGTGGTTGAGATGGTTGAACTGGGAGGCTTTGGTCTCGCAATTATGTTCCTATCGGTCTTACTCGCTTCCGGCGGAATACTCCGATTACAGCCCAAGAAAGTGTCAATTGATTAAATGGAGGTATTTATATGTTAGCGACGAAAGACTTAGGATACTGGTACGACAATCCAGATAATATTTTATTTGAAGAAGTCAATTTAGAATTTGACACTGGTAAGTTATATGCGATTGTTGGACAAAGTGGTTCAGGTAAAACAACTTTTCTATCACTGTTGGCTGGTCTTGATACGCCTAAAATGGGTTCGATAGAATTCAATGGCAGTGATTTGAAACGCATCGGTTTAAACAATTACCGCAAAAAAGACGTGTCAGTAATTTTTCAATCATATAATCTCTTTACTTACATGTCACCACTCAATAATTTAATGACGGCCATGGCTGTAACCAACGCTGAACATAAGGGTGATAAAGAATATGCCCGAGATATGTTGCGTCAATTAGGACTATCTGAATTACAAATGGATAAAAATATGCAACACTTATCCGGTGGACAACAACAACGGGTGGCAATTGCCAGGACATTAGTGTTAGATGCCCAAGTGATTGTTGCTGATGAGCCCACTGGGAATTTGGATGAAGACAATACCGCAGAAGTAATTGAACTCTTCCAAAGAATCGCGCATGAACGTGATAAGTGTGTCATCATCGTGACCCATGAAACCGCGGTGGCGGCGGCATGTGATGTCTCCTATCGACTATCGCACCACGTGTTTACGAAAGAATAATTTAAGATAACTATTATGAGCGAAGCCGAATAATGAGGCTTCGTTTTTTGTTCAATCGTAATTAATATTGTTATTTCATCAATGATGGCCAAACGTGGTAAAATGATAGCGTTATGTATTTACAGTAATAAAATTACGGAGGGTACCTAATCATGAGTTACCAATTTCCAGATGACAGTTGCACATTACATACGGACGCATACGAACTCAGTATGATGCAAACGTATTGGAAAAAAGGAATCGGTCAGCGCCGAGCTGTTTTTGAAGCGTATTTCCGCGACATGCCGTTTAAGAATGGTTATGCAGTTTTTGCAGGCCTACAAAGAGTTGTGGAATATATCGAACAGTTAACCTTTTCAAAGAGTGATATCGAATATTTAAGAACAACGAACCAATTTGATGATGACTTTTTGGATTATTTAAAAGATTTTAAATTTGAAGGCTCAATTAACAGTGCCGTTGAAGGCGAACTTGTCTTTAACAATGAACCGATTATTCAAGTTGATGCACCATTGATGGTGGGTCAATTAATTGAAACAGCAATCTTGAATATTATTAATTATCAAACCTTGATTGCGACCAAAGCAGCCCGAATTAAATCAGTCGTGGGGACTGATCCAGTTCTGGAGTTTGGTTCTCGTCGTGCACAAGAAATGGATGCAGCCATCTGGGGGACCAGAGCGGCTTATATTGGTGGCTTTGATGCGACTAGTAACGTTCGTGCTGGGAAGCTATTTAATATTCCAATTAGTGGAACTCATGCCCATGCACTAGTGCAAGCTTATATGAACGATTATGATGCTTTCATGGCATACGCCGAAACCCATCGTGATTGTGTCTTTTTGGTGGACACATTTGATACGTTAAAGAGTGGGGTGCCAAACGCAATTCGAGTAGCGAAGGAAATGGGAGACAAGATTAATTTCCAAGGAGTTCGCATTGATAGTGGTGATATGGCCTACATTTCAAAACGTGTGCGTGAAATGTTGGATGAAGCTGGTTTTCCTGATGCAAAAGTTTATGCTTCCAACGATTTAGATGAAAAGACAATTTTGAACTTGAAAATGCAACACGCAAAGATTGATGTTTGGGGCGTGGGTACTAAGTTGATTACTGCTTTTGATCAACCAGCTTTGGGTGCCGTTTATAAGTTAGTGTCATTTGAAAATGATGATGGCAAAATGATTGATACCATCAAAATTTCTAGTAATGCTTCGAAGGTTTCAACTCCAGGTAAGAAACAGGTTTGGCGAATTACTGACACCGGGGATGGCAAATCAGAAGGTGATTACATCACGTTATTTGATGAAGATCCACAAGCTCAAGATTCAATTTATATGTTTAGCCCAGATTACACGTATATCAACAAGACGGTTGATAATTTTGAAGCTCGCGCTGTGTTGCAGCCAATTTATGAGAATGGCAAATTAACCTATGACTTACCTTCTTTGGAAGATATTAAGAAGGGATCGCAAGCACGCTTAAACTTATTATGGGATGAATATAAACGTGATTTGAATCCACAAATTTATCCTGTTGACTTGTCGCAAAACTGTTTTGATAATAAAATGGAGATTATTAACGAAGTTCGTGATTATGTAAATAAGTTGAATTTTTAATGAGGTGAGAGAATGAGTCCAAAACAAACTGAAATCATCAATGCGTTACAAGTACAACCAACGATTGATGTTCAAGAAGAGATTAGAAATAGTATTGATTTTTTGAAACAATATTTATTGAAGACTGGGCTAAAAGGATTAGTCCTCGGAATTTCAGGTGGACAAGATTCTTCACTAGCAGGTAAGTTATCACAATTGGCCATGGAAGAATTACGTAAAGAGACGGGCAACAGTGATTATCAATTTATTGCGGTTCGTTTGCCATATGGAAGTCAAGCCGATGAATCGGATGCAATGGCTTCAATTGAGTATATTCAACCCGACAAAACTGTTCGAGTAAATATTAAAGAAGCAGTAGATGCAACTGTCGCTGCGGTAGAAGAAAACAACATTACTGTGTCTGATTTTAATCGTGGTAACATTAAGGCCCGCCAACGAATGATTGCTCAATATTCGGTTGCTGGCGGATTTAATGCAGCGGTGGTTGGAACTGATCATGCTGCCGAAGCGGTCACCGGATTTTATACTAAGTTTGGGGATGGCGGAGCAGATGTGACGCCACTCTGGCGTTTAAACAAACGTCAAGGGAAAGCATTGCTTAAAGCTCTTGATGCACCTGAACATTTATACGTTAAAGTACCGACAGCAGATCTTGAAGATGATCGACCCGCTTTACCTGATGAAGTCGCATTAGGGGTAAAGTATGACGATATCGATGACTATTTGGAAGGCCGTGAAGTACCAGCCAAATCAGCTGCAACCATTGAAAATTGGTATAATAAAACCCAACACAAACGCCACCTTCCAATCACTGTTAAAGATGAATGGTGGAAATAAGTAAAAGCGAAGCCAACTGGTCAGCTACAGAGCATTCGTGATAGAAAAATAAATACCTCGATTTCATATTGAAGTCGAGGTATTGTTATGAATAGATTCAATAAAGGGGAATACAAACTTAATGGAAGAACAAACTGTTCAACTAGTTAAAAATAATTTGCAGGGAATTAGCGGCAAGCAAGTCAACACGGTCTTAAAACTCATGGATGAGGGCAATACTGTGCCGTTTATTGCACGTTATCGAAAAGAAATGACTGGTAGTTTGGATGAAGTCCAAATTCAAGACATTGAAACTGAATATAAGCGCGTAACAACTCTTCAAGACCGAAAGACGGCGGTTGTTAAAAGTATTGCTGAACAAGGTAAGCTAACTGAAACGTTAGAAAAGAAGATTCAATCTGCGGAAAAAATTCAAGATGTGGAAGATTTATATTTGCCATACAAGCAGAAAAGACAGACTAAAGCGATGGTCGCAAAAGAAAGAGGCTTAGAGCCATTAGCTAACTGGATCTTGTCGTTCCCAACTGACAGTTTAACCACCAAAGCCGAGCAATTTGTTGATGCTGAGAAAAAATTGCCTGATGTCCAAGCTGTACTTGATGGATCACATGAAATTTTAGCCGAAGCATTTAGTGAAATTGCGGTTGTTCGTAACTGGATTCGTAACCAAACTATGACCAATGGGACAGTCGAAACGACGGTTAAAACGAAGGGTAAAGAGCTTGACGAATTAGGAGTTTATCAACAATATTATCAATTCGAAGAACCCATCAAACGCATGTCGTCGACCAGAACGATGGCCATCAATCGCGGTGAAAAAGAAAAAATATTAACCGTCAAAGTTAAGGTTGAAACTGAACCAATAATGACCTTCTTTAGATTTAGATTGATTGGCAAACATGCAGATAGTGAAGCAACACAGTTTATTGAAGTAGCCTATCAAGATGCGTATAAACGCTTTATTGGTCCAGCAATTGAACGTGAAATTCGAAATAGTTTAACAGACGATGCCCAAGAACAATCGATTAAAGTGTTCGGTCAAAATCTGTACAACTTATTGATGCAGGCGCCAATTAAAGGCAAGGTTGTGTTAGGATTTGATCCGGCTTATCGTACTGGATGTAAGTTGGCGGTCATCGATGAAAATGGTAAGTTTTTAGAAAAAGCTGTTATTTATCCACATAAGCCAGCGCCCGAAGCAAAACGACAAGCCGCTCAACAAGAATTTATTGATTTGTTAACGAAATATCATGTTGAAATGATTGCCATTGGTAATGGAACTGCAAGTCGTGAATCAGAACTATTTGTGGCGGAAGCAATTACGAAAATCAAACAACCCATTTATTATGTAATCGTCAATGAAGCGGGTGCGTCAGTTTATTCAGCTAGTCAAGAAGCACGGGATGAATTTCCCGACTTGCACGTTGAACAACGTAGTGCCATCAGCATCGGACGGCGGTTACAAGATCCATTAGCCGAATTAGTCAAAATTAATCCAGAGTCGGTGGGTGTGGGTCAGTATCAACATGATCTACCAGCGAAAGATTTAGATAGTGAGTTGGATGTGGTTGTTGAACGGGCAGTCAACCGTGTCGGTGTTAATCTGAATACGGCCAGTTATCAATTATTGACGCATATTTCTGGCTTGTCGAAAACGATAGCTGAAAATATTGTCAAATATCGTGATGAAAATGGGCGTTATAATAGTCGAACAGAATTGAAAAAAGTTCCACGTTTAGGACCTAAAGCATTTGAACAATCAGTTGGCTTTTTGAGAATCATTGGTGGCAAAACGCCATTAGATAATACCGATATTCATCCAGAAAGTTATGCCACGGCCAAAAAAGTATTAATCGCAGCCGGTGTGGATGCTAAAGAGTTAGGTACTGATTCAGCAGCTGACAAACTCAAACAAATTAATGCCAAACAATTACCAACTGACGAGTCAGTCGGAATGGAAACTTTGAATGATATTTTAAATAGTTTGCAAAATCCAGGCCGTGATTTACGTGATAACATGCCAGCACCGTTATTACGTAAGGATGTTTTAACTATGGAAGATTTGAGCGAAGGCATGAAGCTGGAAGGTACGGTGCGAAACGTAGTTGATTTTGGTGCTTTTGTCGATATTGGTGTGAAGCATGATGGTCTGGTGCACGTTTCTAAGCTAACTAAAAAGTTTGTGTCTGATCCTAAGCAAGTTGTCTCCGTTGGCGATATTGTGGAAGTATGGATTGATTCAGTGGACTTGAATCGACAAAGAATTCAGTTGACGATGATTGATCCGAAAGAGTAAAAAATGACGAATTTAGAATTACAAAATTTAACACAAAAATTGTCGACTGAAAAATTTAATCGACCATTTATCCATGATGTCTATTTTAACCAACGGCTGCGGACTACTGGTGGCCGCTATCATTTGAACGATCATCATATTGATATTAATCCGAAAATGATTGATCAATTTGATATGGATAACTTGGTGGGTGTGATTTTACACGAACTGTGTCACTATCATCTACATTTAACAGGTAAGGATTATCATCATGGTAGTCATGACTTTAAAGCATTGTTGCAGCAAGTTGGTGGAAGTCGTTATGCGCCAATTCCTGCGACTGAACAAGCAAAGATGGTGCGCTATCAATGCCAATCATGCTGGAATGTTGTAGTGAGGCGCAGAAAATTAAATGTGAAGCGCTATGTTTGTGCTAGATGTGGTGGCCGATTGAAGTTAATTTAATCAATTTGAGTATTGTCATCTGCAAAAATATTTGCTATGATAGTATTCGTTGATGCGGCGGTGGCGGAACTGGCAGACGCGCAAGATTAAGGATCTTGTGGACAATTATGTCCGTGGAGGTTCAAGTCCTCTTCGCCGCATATTATACGATTGAAAGAGTTTGGTGTGAGCCGAACTCTTTTTGTTTGTTTAAAGGTTTATGTAGATAAGTAGCATTTTCAATGTCGCTACGATAAAATGTAGTGGTTCGCAAATTGAAAGTAGGGATTATGATGGAAACTTTTGCTAAAATTACTGCAACCGCGGGCTATGTGCCAGACCGGATTGTAGCCAATGAAGAACTTGCCGAATTGATGGATACATCAGATGATTGGATTGTGGCCCATACCGGAATTCACACGCGTCACTATGCAATGAATCAGGAAAACACGTCAGATTTATCGGTGCAAGTTGGACAAAAGTTAATTGAACAAGCTGGTATTGACGCTGAAGAGATTGATTTAATTATCATTTCCACGATTACGCCAGATTCATTAACTCCATCAACTGCTGCAATTGTGCAAGGAAAGCTACATGCCAAAAATGCGATGGCCTTTGACCTCAGCGCAGCCTGTGCGGGGTTTGTTTATGCCATGAGCGTAGCGGATAAAATGATGCGTAGTGGATTATATCGCCACGCAATCGTGATTAGCGCTGAAGTTAATTCCAAAATGATGGATTTTACAGACAGAACATCCACGGTTTTCTTCGGGGATGGAGCTGGTGGTGCGCTATTGAGCCAAACCGATGATGCCGCACAAGAATTTTTAATTGATGAAAAAATTGAAACTGATGGAACTGGGGCCACCACTATCCATAGCGGTCGAGTTAACCCAATTACTCACATTAGCGCTGATAATTTTCCGGTGACTGATGCTTTTTATCAAGATGGTCGTTCGGTATTTGAATTCGCCACCCAAACGGTGCCAGTTCAAATGCGGGAATTGTTATCAAAAAATCATTTAAGCGGGAATGATTTAGAGGCCGTAATTTGTCATCAAGCTAATCTAAGAATTATTGAAAAAATAAGTGACACACTCGGAGTCGATATGGGCAAGTTTCCGCACACGGTTGAACGGTTTGGTAATACATCGTCAGCCGGAATTCCGTTGACTTTGTCTACACTCGAACACGCAGACAAACCTGTATTGTTAACAGGATTTGGTGCAGGCTTGGCTTATGGTAGTATACTCATTAGGATGTAATTGATATGAATGCAAAACAAATTAATACTTTAATTTCACAATTAAAAAAAATAGATTTCACACATGCTCGAATTAAAATTGATGATTTCGAACTGGAAATTGATCGAGATGGTTCCGAACAAATCGTTGATTCCGATACGGAAGTCATTACTAGCCCAATGATTGGCATCTTTCATCAAAATGAGCAGCCAATCAAGGTTGGTGACGTGGTAGACAAGACTGCCGTCTTAGGTCAAATCGAGAGCATGAAACTCTATAATGAGTTAGTTGCTGGGGTAGAAGGTCAAATAACGAAGGTCTTAGTTGCTGATGGAGCAGCAGTTGAATTCGGCCAAAACTTATTTGAGATTGAATTAAACGAGGATATTTAGGGTCATGTTTAAAAAAGTTTTAATTGCTAATCGTGGAGAAATTGCCTGTCGATTGATTCGGGCTTGCCAACAATTAAATATAAAAACAGTTGCAGTTTATTCGACTGTTGATAAAGATGCGACATTTGTCCAAATGGCAGATGAAGCTTTTTGTATTGGGTCATCTGCAGCCACGGCGTCTTATTTGAATCGTGAAGCAGTTTTAATGGCTGGGGTGATTGCGAATGTTGATGCAATTCATCCGGGCTATGGCTTTTTAGCAGAAGATGGAATGTTTGTGCAAATGTGTGAACAGTGCGGGATTCAATGGTTAGGACCTCGGTCTGAAATTATTGCCTTGATGGGTGATAAAGCGTCTGCTCGTAAATTTGCAGCGAGTCGAGGAGTTGCTATTATTCCAGGGACACAAGTCATCGACGATACAGAAAAAATTACCGTAGCAGCGACAAAACTTGGTTTTCCTTTGTTAATCAAAGCCAGTCGTGGTGGTGGCGGTAAAGGAATCAAAAAAGTTACACGCCTAGAAGAATTGGACAATATGGTTCAGTTAGCCAAAGGTGAATCACAATCTGCGTTCGCGAATGGTGAAATTTATTTGGAAAAAGTTTTAACCCAAGCGCGCCATATTGAAATTCAAATTATTGGTGATCAAAAGGGGCATATTCAAATTTTAGGTGACCGTGATTGCACGTTGCAAATCGGTCGCCAAAAGGTGATTGAAGAAAGTACGGCGACTTTTATTACTGGCGCTCAACGGCGAGAACTCGGTCAAGCAGTTCATCAATTGCTTGATGGGGTCGGTTATCAAGGGCTAGGCACGGTTGAATTTTTGTTTTGTGAAGACCGCTTTTATTTCTTAGAAATGAACACCCGATTACAAGTTGAACACGGTGTGACTGAAGCAACTTCTGGATTAGATGTGGTTTTATTACAGCTACAACTGGCTTCAGGCCAAGGCAAAATTGCCAGTGAAAATACGCCAACCCATAGTGGAGTGGCAATTGAAGCTCGGATTTCCATGAATCTGAATTCAAAAGAAGCACGTTTGGACACGTTTGAGGTGCCAGCCGATGTCCGAGTTGATACTGGCTACCAAACTGGTGACAAGATTACGCCATATTATGATGCGTTATTAGCAAAACTCATTGTGCACGGTGAGACTAGAATGGCTGCCATTCAAAAAATGCAACAAGCTTTGTCAGAAGTAAGAATCAGTGGTATTGATACCAATCTAGAGTTGTTACAGCAAATTATGGATAACACGAAGTATCAGCAAAACTCATTTACAATCGAAACGTTAGATGCGGGGATGGTGAAACAATATGAGTCACTTACCAGCTAATGGAACGTGGAGTAAATGTCCATTTTGCAATGCTCATGTGAACCAACTAGAGTGGGGCTTTTATAAGCAATGTCCACATTGTCATCGTTATCTACGGCTCACGGCGCAACAACGAATTAATCAAGTGGTTGATGCGAATTCATTTAGTCAAATTGACACGAATGTTGAATCGACAAACCACTTGAATGTGCCAGAATACACCCAAAAACTAGCTAAAGCACATCAGCAAAGTGGATTAGATGAAGCAATGGTGATTGGTCAAGCCAAAATCAAGGCACAGCCAACATTAATCGGGGTAATGGACACTCATTTTATGATGGGAACGCTGAATACTGCTGTGGGCATGATTATTAAGCAATTGTATTTAGAAGGTGCACAACGACGATTACCCATCGTCATTTTCATTGCCTCTGGTGGAGCGCGAATGCAAGAAGGCATCTATTCATTACTTCAAATGAACACGATTCTCAATGCGAAGCGAGCTTTTGACCAACAAGACTTGTTTTCGATGAATGTTTTAACGGACCCAACCATGGGTGGCGTTTCGGCTAGCTTTGCATTTGAAGGTGATATTGTGATTGCCGAAAAATATACCCAAATTGGATTTGCGGGTCGTCGCGTGATTGAAACTATTTCTAACGAACAGTTACCAGTTGATTTTCAAGATGCTGATCATTTAAAGCAACATGGCTTGTTAGATGACGTGATTGAACGAGCTGCTATTGCTGACTATGTCGGGAAAATGTTGAAATTGCACCAAGGAGAATAAACATGCTAGATAAACAGCTTCAAATTATCAGAAGTAGTCATCGAATCTCTAGTGCTGACTTATTAAGCCAAATTGTGACGGATTTTACCGAAATTCATGGAGATCGAGTTTTGGGGGATGATCCTGCCCTAACGGCCGGAATTGCTCTATTTGAAGGCATGCCGGTGACGGTACTCGCAGTTAATCGTGGTCATAGTATGCAAGAACGCCAACGATTTAATGGTGGACAAGTACGAGTCAGTGGCTATCGTAAAGCTTTAAGAATGATAGTGGCGGCAGAAAAGTTCCACCGTCCAGTGATTTCACTGATTGATATGCCTGGCGCTGATGCTAGTGTTGACTCTGAAGATCACGGGCAGAGCCAAGCCATTGCAGATTTAATGAGTAAAATGGGTGCATTGACCGTTCCGAATATTGCTGTCTTTCTTGGTGAAGGTCATAGTGGTGGGGCACTAGCTTTATCGAATGCCAACCGGATTTTAATGCTTGAATCGGCCTTATTTTCCGTGGCCTCTCCAGAAGCAGTTGCAGCTATTATTACTACCGACGATGACGTCAGTGAATATCTTCCAATGACAGCCAGTCAGTTGTTAAAAATTGGAGTAAATGATGAAACTATATTGGAAAATCAGAATTTAGTCATCAATTTAAAATCGGCATTGAAAAAACATGTGTCTTCATTAACATCATTATCAGCAGAAGAATTAATTACAGATCGCAGTAATAAATTTAACCAAGTGTTGAACACCTGGAAGTAAGAATGGAAGCCCTACCAGGTGGTACGGCTTTTTTATTTTGCAATTTAATCCTTGATACGTGTGCTATACTTTTTACATTACATATTTTGGAGGCATAGAAGTGTCAGTCTTTTTATCGAGTGTTTCGGGAGTTTTGATTATTCTAATCATGGTCGTGATTGGATACATATTGGCAGAAAAAAAGTGGTTTGATGAAAATTCCACTCGTCTTTTGTCAAAGTTAGTTACACAAATTGCTCTACCAGCATACATGATCACCACCATTATGCGTGATTTTACCGCCCACGATTTAAAAACATTGTTACCTGATTTGAGATATCCAGTTATTTCAATGTTAATATTGTTTGCATTGTCATTTGCCGTGTCTAATGCATTACATATTAAAAAATCACATGCGGGACTCTTTTCATCAATGTTCTTTAACTCAAATACAGTGTTTGTCGGATTACCAATTAATTTAGCTTTGTTTGGTGATAAATCCTTACCCTACGTTTTAGTTTATTACATGGCCAATACAACCTTCTTTTGGACTTTAGGCGTTTATCTGATTCAAAAAGATGGGATGGGTAAAGTTAAAATTGATATCTGGACCACTGTTAAGAAAGTCTTTTCGCCACCATTGATGGGCTTCGTGGTCGGAGTTATCTTTGTAATTTTGCATATTAAATTGCCAGCATTTATCGTGAGCGATTTAGACTATATCGGTGGGCTAACCATTCCTTTATCAATGCTGTTTATCGGGATAGCCGTATCAAATGCGGGTATTTCGCGAATGCGACTTAATCCTGATTCATTAGGAATTATCATTGGTCGATTTATTTTTTCACCAATTTTAATGATGATTTTAGTCTTGCCAAGTAGCATGTCAGATTTGATGAAACAAGTCTTCATTTTACAAGCTGCAATGCCTGTCATGACTAATGCGCCAGTTGTTTCTAAATTGTATGATGCGGATGCGGATTACGCCGCCATCATGGTCACGGAAACCACGTTACTTAGCATCATTGTGGTACCTATTTTGATGGTTATTATCAAAACGATGATTTAAAAAAGTAGTATCATAGACTTATTGACTACATTTAGTCTGTGCAGATTGGACAATAGATGTGGCTGAGATGAGATGATAATCTTGTCTCGGCCATTATTTTATTACATAAGAGAATAAGGAGAATATTTTGAAAAGAACAGGGTTATACATCGCGTTATCAACGGTACTTTTTAGTTTAATGGAAATTACATTGAAATCAACAGGAGGGGCATTTAATCCAATCCAAATTAACTGGATTCGATTTACAATTGGTGGCATTGTGCTTTTGCCATTTGCGATTCATTCATTGCGGATGAGCAATTCAATGATTCATTTAGCAGATTTAAAGTTGTTTGCGCTCACTGGCTTGATGTGTCTGGTTGTCAGTATGACACTGTTTCAATTGGCAATTACATATGATAAAGCATCGACTGTAGCGGTGGTTTTTTGTTCCAACCCTGTCTTTGCATTAATTTTTTCAAATTTAATTTTAAAAGAACGTCTTGGCCGAGCTAACTTAATTTCAGTAGTTGTTTCTTTAATTGGGTTACTGATTATTGTTAATCCAACCCATTTAACGAATCCTCTAGGACTCACACTGTCAATTTCATCTGCGTTGACCTTTGGATTGTATAGCATCATTTCTAGATATGGATCACTACGTCGCGGTTTTGACGGTATAACAATGACCTGTTTTACATTTTTGATTGGTTCAGTCGAGCTGATGGTAATCATGTTCATTACTAAAATTCCAGCAGTGGCAACAGCGATGAATCACGTTTCTTGGCTTAAACAATTTAGTGCAATTCCATTTTTCAACAATGTTACTCCACAATATTTCTGGCTATTATTCTTCGTTGGTGTTGGAGTCACAGGTGGAGGATTTGCATTTTATTTCATGGCAATGGAACTCTCTGACGTTTCGACATCCTCATTAGTCTTTTTCATTAAGCCAGCTTTAGCCCCAATATTCGCCGCTCTGTTACTTAGTGAGGACGTACTTCCAACGACAATTGTCGGAATTCTTGTAATAATTGCCGGGTCATTTGTGGCCTTCTTAGGTAATAAAAAACGCCAAAGAGTGTAAAAAACACAAAAAAGGCAAAAAATTTCCACATTTTTTTAAAAAAATTAAAAATTTCAAACCGCGCCATGTTGGGGTGGACGAATGATTATGCAATACTGCTGTAATACTTGTAAATATCTGTAACGCTTCTGGCATTTTAACGAAATCTAAGTATGCTAGTATATTTCTCGTACGATAAATAAAGAAGAAAAGCCATTCAAGGCTAAACAAACAATATAGGAGCGTAATATGAGTAAATCAGTAGTAACAAAAGCATTAATCAGTACTTTAGGAGCAGTAGGAGTATTCGTAGTAGGAACACAAGTAGCTAATGCAGACACAATCAACATTGCATCAGGCGACACAATTTCAGCTTACGCTGCAAAATACAATGTATCAATCGATGACATCGTTAAAGCTAACAAGCTTGCTGATGCTAACTTAATCATTGCTGGTCACACTATTGAAATTCCAGGCGCTACTAGCGACGCAACTTCAGAAGTTGCTTCATCAGCTGTTGCCGACACCACTGTTGCATCATCAGCTGTTGAATCATCTGCTGTTGAATCATCTGCAGTTGCATCATCAGCCGTTGCTGACTCAACTGTTGCTTCTACTGACACTACTTCAGCTGCACCTGCTGATTCAAGTTCAGATCAACAAACACCAGCACCTGCTTCAACAGGTAGTAGCGTTGCTGCTGGACAAGGTCTTGCAACTGCCTTGGGTCAAATCGGAGTACCATATGTATGGGGTGGAAACACAACTACAGGATTTGACTGTTCAGGACTTGTTCAATATGCTTATGGATTATCACAACGTACCACATCAGAACAAGCAACTATCGGTGAACATCATTATGATGTAACGAATGCACCTGCTGGCGCACTTGTATTCTGGGGATCAGATTCAAACCCTTATCACGTAGGAATCTCACTTGGTAATGGCCAATATGTTGCCGCACCACAACCTGGTCAAAGTGTGAAGATTGGTTCAATGCAATACTACAAGCCTTCATTTTATATCAACATGTAATTAAACTTTAAAGAGTCTTCGGGCTCTTTTTTTGTTGGGTGTAGATTTTAGTACATTGATAAAACGATATTTTTGAAAAAGCTATCAAGAATTGACTATTTTAAACCAGTACACGATAATTTGAGTCAATAATTATTGAAAAAACACAAAAAGAAATAAAAAAATCAAAAAAATTCCACAAATTTTAAAAAAACTTAAAAAATTAAAACCGTATTATACCGGGGATTGTGAATGATTATGCAATATTCCTGTAATCTTTGTAAATAACTGTAATACTACTGGTATTTAAGCGAAATCTAAGCATGTTAATATTGGTCTCATACGATAAATCAAGATAAAATAAGACCGTTAAAGGTCAAACAAACATACAGGAGTGTAATATGATTAAATCAGCAGCAACAAAGGCTTTAATTAGTACAGTAGGTGCAGCAGGACTATTCGTTGCCGGAACACAAGTGGCTAACGCCGCTACCATTAATGTCGCATCTGGTGACACAGTGTCTGCATACGCGGCTAAATACAACGTTTCAATCGATGATATTGTTAAAGCTAATAAGTTAGCTGATGCTAATTTGATCATTGCTGGCGAATCAATTGAAATTCCTGATTCATCAGCCTCTGCTGAAGATACAGCTGCTACAACTGGTTCAACACACGTTTCTGCTGATTCAGCAGGTAATGCATACGCCTGGGGTCAATGTACTTGGTATGTTAAGACTGTCGCATCATGGGCAGGTAATCACTGGGGCAATGGTAACCAATGGGGTGCCAGTGCTGCCGCTGAAGGCTTTACTGTAAACAGTACACCAGCTGCTGGAACTATCGTTTCCTTTGCTGGTGGACAATCCGTTGGTGGCTGGCCAGCTGATGCTTCTTATGGTCACGTTGCCTATGTTAAATCATACAATGCTGCTAACAACACAATCACTATTTCACAAGGTGGTTTAGGCTTTAGTAGTCCTGCAGGTCCTAACGAGCAAACAATTAGTGCTGCTGATTTGACTTACATTCACCAATAAACTTAAATTTAATTATTTTAAAATGTTAATTTTCAACTCGAAAATTAGCATTTTTTATTTGGCTTAAATTTTTAGTAATTAATACTAGTACGACTATTAAATTGCAGAAAAACCAAAAAGAGTCAAATTTGCGTGATATAATAGGCGGTATTAATCGGAGGTGGAAGCATTGGTCAAATTAGTTATTACCCGTCATGGCGAAAGTCAGGCGAATCGAGACAATGTGTACACAGGGTGGTCTGATGTGCCTTTAACCGCCAAGGGAATTAAGCAGGCACAGATGGCGGCTCAGCGAATTAAAAATTTGAATATTCACTTTAGCGATGTCCACACATCGATGTTACAACGCGCAATTACGACTGCAAACTTAATTTGTGATGAGATTGATCAATCATATTTACCTATCCACAAAACGTGGCGTTTAAATGAGCGCCATTATGGTGCACTTCGTGGTATGAACAAGGATGATTCCAAACAACAATTTGGCGTTGAACAGGTCGCTAAATGGCGCCGAGGTTATTCAGAAGTACCCCCACAATTGTCAAAACGAGATCATGAACGTCGTTATGACCGCTTAGGGGTTCAGATACCATTGTCTGAGAGCCTTAAAATGACGCAAGAGCGCCTATTACCATATTGGAATGATGTAATAGCCGGACAATTGATAGACGGTCAGAATCAATTGATTGTGGCACATGGCAGTTCTCTACGAGCACTGATCAAGTATCTAGATCAAATACCAGATGATCAAATAAATTTGGTGGAAGTTCCCAATGGGCAACCCATCGTCTATGAACTTGATTCGAAATTAAATGTCATTGAAAAACAGATATTAGAATAAAAATAGTGTGCTACTTCAATTAACGATGAAGTAACACACTATTTTAAGTCAAAAGTTATTTAAATGGATATTATGCTAAAGCTCCCATTGGATCCCAAGGCTTCAATGTAATTGGTTCCTCGGCTTGTGCCTTTAACAAATCTTCGGGGAGGAACTTTTTGTTAACCACAATTTGGTAACAATATTCATCTAGCCAAGCATCGGTCATCACGAAATAGCCTTTGGTTCCGACTTTTGGTCCCCATGAATTTTCAACCTTCCATTTAGTTGGTTGTCCATCAACCAAATCAACACCAGTCAAGACCATGGCATGAGTCATTAAACTCTCACCGTAATCAAGACGTTCGGCCTTGGTCATTGAAAAGTCTGTGTTGAAAAGTTCACTCTTAGCATAGACGTTTAGGTCCATAATTCCTTGCTGACGTTCTGAACTTTGACCTACGTCACAACCAAACCAAACGCTTTCGCCAGATTTTAGTTGAGCAATGGCCAATTGTTTGAATTGTTCAATTTCTACATTCAAATGTTTGACTGCACGACCACCAACGACATTACCAAGCATATCAATGGTGTAAGTTTTATTGTAGGGCTTGTCATCCGTAGGGGAGTTGATGATTGAAACGTAATCATCCAAATTCCAGCCAATATATTTCTTGAAGAAGCTTTGTGGAGTTAAATCTTTTTCAATATGATATTGTTTTGATTCGTCGCGATATTCAAAATCAAATTTAACCGGTGGCTGGCCAAAGGTATAAGTTAAAATACGATAGTTCTCTGACATCATTTGATTCCGAGCAGCGTCAATTTGTGAATCATCACTATGATTAGCCACGAGTGTTCGTAAAGTAATCGCGTCTTTCCGTAGTTTTTTGTTTAAAACAGTGTTAATTTCATTAGATTTAGAAGAACTGTAAGTTTCTGGCATGACAGATTGTGGGACGATACCATATTTTTCAATTAAGGCACAAAGCATGTCCCATTGACCACCATCTTGCTGTGGAGTGGCCATCAAGAAAGCAACTTCGCGACTATCTGCAGATTGTGTGGCTGTATTTAAAACGTTTTCGTAGAAATAGTTAGCTTTTTCAAATTTATCCCAGAAAAAAGTGTAAGACTGTGATAATTCAAATTTTTTCAGGCCTAATTTATTGGCCATGTCGTGACGCATCGTGTTGAGGGCTGCAAACATCCAACAACGGCCAGATTGTTTTTGATTGGCCACGTCACCCGTATCTAGGTCAATTGAAAATGTTGGATCTGATTCAACGGCAGCATGCCAATCATAACTGCTGGCTAAAATACCATTTTTAGTCACAGTTCGTTCTAACACTTTTGCTTGTGGTTCATTTGCTAATTGTTGTTGATATGCGTTTAATTTTGTTTGATCAATTTCAAAACTCATGAAGTCACTCTCCTTTAATGTATATCTTCAATTGTAGCGCAAGTAGGGTAAAACTGCGTCCTTTTTACTCATTCACTAGTATTTTTTGATAACTAGGGTGTTTGGAAAATTCAGTTTTTGCCCAAGGGTCTAATAATTTGATGGTGAGATGATTTTGAGTAGCATAACTGACAAATTCAGCAATTAGTTGAGCACCAATTTCAGTCGCGTCAAAATCTGGGTGCACAAAAACGTGTTCTAAGACCGCAATTGAATTATCTGTGGCAATCGAAGGAAAATAAATTTCGCCAATAATTGGATAATTGGTGTCACTAAGAATTAGACGATCTGATGTGTAATGATATGTCATGAAAAGCCAACTTTCTGAGAGGTTAATTAAAATTTAAACGATAATACACACGATTGTCAATTCAAGCCGATAAAGTAGTATCAATATATTTTGCCATATCTTATAATTAGAGGGTAAATAACAGATGAGGTGAAATTATATGTTACGGGGATTTCAAGTAGTATCAAAAAAAGCAGATCAAAATATCAATTTACCAAAGCGCCAGACTCGACAAGCCGCTGGGTATGATTTTGAAAGCTCAGAAGATTTCGTGTTACCTTCAATTTGGAAATTAAAATTTGTTAAAATCATTAAGGGCTTATTGCACAACATTGAGCTGTCAGATGACGATTATTTAGATGCTAATAATGCATTGAAGCCAGTTTTAGTACCAACTGGTATTAAAGCCTACATGCCAGAAAGTGAATTTTTAATGCTGGTCAACCGCTCGAGTGGGCCGTTAAAACGTCGGTTAATTTTACCAAATGGGGTTGGAATCGTGGATGCTGATTACTTCGACAATGAAGGTAATGAGGGTGAAATATTTTTCCAATTAATTAATTATGGCGTGAAGGATTTAGTGATTAAAAAAGGTGAACGAATCGGTCAAGGAATCTTTATGCCATTCTTGACGGCTGATGATGAAGAACAACCTCAAAGCGACCGCACTGGTGGCTTTGGATCAACCAAGAAATAATTTAGGAGGTGGAGGAGTATTAATGGCTAAAGCAAAAACAGTCTATGTATGTTCAAATTGTGGATATAGTTCTCCCAGATTTTTAGGGCGGTGTCCTAATTGTGGTGAATGGAACACGTTAGTGGAAGAAAAGGTGCAACCAGAATCGGCCCAAAGCCGCTCCCGAATTACCATTGATGGAAATAAAACTAAACCAACACGGATTAGTGACATTCATTCAGAAGATACACCACGAGTACAGACTAAAATGCCGGAACTAAATCGCGTCTTGGGTGGCGGAATTGTCCCTGGTTCTTTGATTTTGATTGGTGGAGATCCTGGAATTGGGAAATCAACGCTCCTCTTACAAGTATCAGGACAATTAAACCAAACGGGTGGCACAGTGCTGTATGTTTCTGGTGAAGAAAGTGCCAACCAAATTAAAATGCGTGCGGAACGTTTAGACGTAACCGGAGATCAATTTTACATTTATCCGGAAACTGATATGGCTAGTATCCGCGCCACCATTGAAACAATGAAACCAGATTATGTCATTATTGATTCTGTCCAGACAATGATGGAACCAGATGTAACTTCGGCGATTGGGAGTGTGGCCCAAATTCGCGAAGTCACCGCAGAACTGATGCAAATTGGTAAAAGCAATAATATTACGATCTTTATCGTTGGCCATGTGACCAAAGGTGGCGCCATTGCGGGGCCTAAAATTTTGGAACATATGGTTGATACAGTGCTTTATTTTGAGGGCGATTTACACCATGCCTATCGAATTTTACGCTCGGTCAAGAATCGCTTTGGTTCCACAAATGAATTAGGCATTTTTGAAATGCAAAATGGTGGATTGTACGAAGTGTCAAATCCATCTGAGATGTTTTTGGAAGAACGGCTGAAGGATGCAACTGGCTCAGCCATCGTGGTTTCTATGGAAGGAACGCGTCCAATTTTAGTAGAAATTCAGGCGCTAGTTACACCGACTGTCTTTGGCAATGCCCAACGGACAGCGAGTGACTTAAATCGAAACCGAGTTTCCCTTTTAATGGCAGTGCTTGAGAAACGGGCGAATTTGATGCTTCAAAATCAGGATGCCTATTTAAAAGCGGCTGGTGGTGTCAAATTAGATGAACCAGCGATAGATTTGGCTATTTCGATGAGTATTGCCTCAAGTTACCGAGACAAAGGAACACGGCCTACAGATGCATTCGTCGGTGAAGTCGGTTTAACTGGTGAAATTCGCCGTGTTAATCGCATTGAAGAACGGGTGGCAGAAGCCCGTAAATTAGGCTTTAAACGGATTTTTGTCCCTAAGAATAATTTACAAGGTTGGACCCCACCAAAGGGAATCCAAGTGATTGGTGTAGCTACACTTGTCGAATCACTTAAACTTGCGTTAGACTAACTGAAGAAGGGAGGTGTAATTAAATTATGAGAAAACATATTATTAGATCATTATTCGTTGTTGTTGGAGCTGCGTTAGGCTTTTACTACTTACCAATGTTTTGGCGGATGACAGGAGTCACTTTACCCGGAATTGGGTTATTATTTAGCGATATCTTGATTGGTGCAATTATTTTTTGGTTGCTGTCATTACCACTTGGGGGATATATTGAACGATTGGTAAATCGTACGGAAAACTATTTAACCAAGCAAAGTCCTGTGTACTTGTTATTTGGGAGTTTTCTAACGATTATTGGACTGGTTTTAGCGGTCCTTGTATCGACACCCTTGTGGAATTCACACGTGCCAGTGTTGAACAATGTTGTTCCGATTATCTTAATGGTTACATTCGGGTACTTAGGTTTTCGAATTGGAACTACTCGATTAGATGATTGGCGTGCGTTAATGCAGTCACGGCGTTCAAAGGGAACCCCAGAAACTGATGGTGAATCTGGCAGTGTTTTATCCAAACAAGATGCTAACTATCATCACTACAAAATTTTGGATACTAATATTTTGATTGACGGTCGAATCTATGACATTGTCAAAACAGGTTTCATTGAAGGAACTTTATTAGTTCCTAATTTTGTCTTGTACGAATTGCAATATATCGCGGATTCTAGCGATAGTATTAAACGGGTTCGTGGTCGCCGTGGATTGGACATTTTAAACAAACTGCAAAGTGAAAAAATCGTCCCAATTGAAATGTATGAAGGCGATTTTGAAGATATTCCTGAAGTGGATAGCAAGTTAATTCGTTTAGCTAAGGAAGTCGATGGCGTCATCGTAACCAATGACTACAACTTGAATAAAGTAATTCAATTCCAAAATGTTCAAGTGATGAACATCAACGAATTGACTTCATCATTGAAGGCACGAGTCTTACCTGGTGAAAAACTTAATGTCATGGTCGTTAAAAATGGGACAGAACGACAACAAGGGGTCGCCTATTTAGACGATGGCACGATGGTTGTGGTTGAAGATGGTCGCTATTACTTAAATGATCATATCGAAGTTGAAGTAACTAGTGCTTTGCAAACTGATTCCGGTCGGATGATTTTTGCTCGCCCAGTGCATTCAACCAAGAATATCAACGATAAACACACAGATCCAAAAAAATAACAGTAGATAATTGATTTTTTTTCTGAGACTTGTAAACTAATAGATGGTTTGAAAAAAGTAGATAGTCATTTACTATCAATACATGAAAGAGGCGTAATATTTTGGCTAAAAGCAAAATCCGAGTACGATACGCACCAAGTCCAACTGGACACTTGCATATTGGAAATGCGCGTACAGCACTATTTAATTATTTGTACGCACGACACAACAAAGGAAAGTTCATCATCCGGATTGAAGATACCGACACTAAACGGAACATCGATGATGGTGAACGCAGCCAATTAGATAATCTAAAATGGTTGGGCTTAGATTGGGATGAAGGTCCTGATGTAGGTGGAGATTTTGGACCATATCGTCAATCTGAACGTAAAGATATTTATGTAGATTACATTAATCAATTGCTAGAAAAAGGTTTAGCTTACAAGTCATATCGGACGGAAGATGAACTAGAAGCTGATCGTGAAGCTCAAAAAGCTCGTAAGGAAATGCCTCATTACGTTTATGAATATGCTGGCATGGATGACAAGCAAATCGCCAAAGTACAGGCTGATGCAGAAGATAATGGACTGGAACCAGTTGTTCGTTTCCGCGTGCCTGAAGGGGCAACATATGCCTGGACTGATTTAGTTAAAGGTGATGTATCATTTGAATCAAAGACTATCGGTGGTGATTTTGTCATTCAAAAGCGTGACGGAATGCCAACTTATAACTTTGCCGTTGTGATTGATGATCACCTAATGGAAATTTCTCATGTTTTCCGTGGGGATGACCACGTGGCTAATACGCCTAAGCAATTGATGATTTATGAAGCCTTTGGTTGGGATGCACCACAATTTGGTCATATGAGTTTAATTATTAACTCTGAAACGGGTAAAAAGTTAAGCAAACGTGACGAATCAGTGCTTCAATTTATTGAACAATATCGTGAATTGGGCTATCTACCAGAAGCCATGTTAAACTTCATTATTTTGCTTGGTTGGTCACCAGTTGGTGAAGATGAAATCTTTACTCGTCAAGAATTTATTAAAATGTATGATGAAAAACGGTTGAGTAAATCACCTGCTGCATTTGATGGCAAGAAACTTGAATGGGTTAATAACCAATACATGAAGAATGCGGATGAAGATGCAGTCTTTGATTTGGCATTGCCTCAATTAATTGAAGCAGGGTTGCTTGAAAAGCATGCTGATCCTATGAAGATGGAATGGACTCGTAAGTTAGTGAGCTTGTTCAAGCGTGAAATTAGTTACGCAGCCGAAATATTACCATTTGCTAAGCCATTCTTCCATGGACCTGCAGATATTAATGATGAAGCGCGCGTTGAGTTAGTTGAAGACGATGCTTTGACTGTCTTGAAAGAATTCCGTGCTCGTATTGCGGACGTTGATTACTTGAATACAGTCAAAGTCTTAAAGACAATCAAGAGTATTCAAAAGGATACCAAGATTAAGGGTCGCAAGTTATGGATGCCAATTCGAATTGCAATTACGCATGAGATGCATGGCCCAGAACTGCCTGAATCAATTGAATTAATTGGTTATGAACAATCAATTAAGAATCTTGACGAAATGATTAATGAATTAAGTTAACAAGATAAAAAAACGTGGCTGGGAAAAAACTAACCAGCTATAGAAAAATCGACCAAGAATTCTATAATTAATAGAATTTTTGGTCGGTTTTTTGTTTTTTTTATATTTGATAATTGTTTATGTGAAAAATTAGCGGTTGCTTTGGTTAAAATTCCCGCTAATTTTGTTAGATTCATTGTCATTAATAGAATACCCAATTCATTTTCCACAGGCTGTTTCCCTCTAAGATGAGTTCTGCGCACACCAAAAATGGACTTCATTCTGCCAAACATTGGCTCAACATCATACTTACGATGCGAATAAATCTCTGAGCCTTGATCAGATGAAAGTAAATCCTTAACATAATTTTTAAAGTAGTTCCAAGTTGGATTATAGGCAACCTGTCGTTGCCTTCCCTTAGGGGTTTTAGCTAGTTCATCTAGCTTGAATGTTTCCTGTGTTTTATCCGCTTCATAAATTTTGAACTGTCGTTCGTATCCATATTTATCATGACGAATACTGTATCGTTTAAAACTGAATTTAACACTCAAATGATCCGTATAGTAATCGTCTGCGGCATTGTACTTCCAATTGTGTATTCGTGTAGGATCATTTTTAAATTTGCGCTTCTGTTCCTTTTCATACATACCATACGGTATCAGTGGTGTCTTATCAAAATCGTCGACAATCGCGGAATAATTAGATTCACTACCGTAACCTGCATCCGCCACGATGTATTTAAACAAATCGAGTGAATGCATGTCAGATAAAAATGGTAATAAAGTTCTCGTATCCGTCGGATTCGAGAAAATTCCGTAATTTAGCACGAACTGTCCATTAGTGGCAGCCTGTAAATTATATCCAGGCTTTAATTGACCATTCATCATTGGATCTTCCTTCATACGCATAAAGGTAGCATCATGGTCGGTTTTTGAAAAACTGTTCCGACCATTAAAAAGGCGTTCAGCTTCTTCGTACTTTTTTGCTCGGGGCAAATAATCATTTTCCATTTTGTGCGCTAATTTTTTGAGTTTTCGCCGCTGTTGTTTATTCTTAGAGCCACCTTTGATAACCTTCGGTTCTTGTTCAATGACATAATCTAAGTGAGTAATTTCATCGTGCGTTTTTTCTAAAATCTCAGCTAATCCATCGCTAGACGTTAGGTATTCTTTCTCCATTTCTTTGACAACTTGATTTTCAATCAATTCTTCATAAAGGAGCACAATTTTTTCTTTTAGTTTTGGATAGAATTTATCAACTGCACGTTTCCAAGTAAATGAGTACTTATTTGCATCGGCTTCAATCTTCGTACCATCAATAAATAAGGCCTCATCTTCAATCATACCGTTGTCGGCTAACAACTTGGTAAAGTAAATAAAGGAAATCTTGATTAAGTTAGAAACTTCTTTACTGGATCGAAAATTATTGATTGTTTTGTAAGAAATTGTGGCATCTTGACTCAACCATTTCATTGGAATATTTTCGGTATTCATTTCAACAATTCTACGTCCAGAAAATACTTTGCGAGAATACGCGAAAAGGAGCATTTTTATTAACATAGCCGGATGATAAGCAGGACGACCGGTGGTCGCCACAGAGGTTTCAATAATATTATGCGGAATTGTCTCAACAAACATATCAATTAGTCTCGCAATATGGTTATTAGGAATATCAAAATTTAAGTTTAAAGCGATGCTAGTTTGTGCTGTGTTATAATTCTTGTACATGGAAGGAAACTCCTTTACTGTTTTGTTGTTTGGTTTGGTCGCTAACATCATAACAGGAATTTACTTCCTGTGTACATAGTTAAAGGGACTTTGGAGTGTTTTTCCAAAGTCCCTTTATTTTTTATAGTCTGGAATTAGTTTTTTCCCAGCCACGTTTTTTGGTGCACATATTTATATTTATTTAAAATCATTCGGGTTAGCTGAGGCAGGTGACATGTTATCCATCTCACTGTCGCGATAATCCCACCATTCATCAATATAACCGACAAAGCCAGCTGCCAGCATGGCTTGATTCAGAATTTGATAATTATGTTCCTGGTATGGCTTGCGACGATAACTGCGCTTAGCTTTGGGGCCAAATTCATCGAAGGCGCTTTGCATCGGTAGGTTGGTTCCATCTGGCTCACAGAGGGTCAAATCAAAGGTCACGCCCTTTTGATGACTGGCATTAGGATTGGGTGGTAAGACCCATTTTGGATCCGGATAAATCTCAAATAACTTCTTTTGCGCCGCAACTGGTCGATAAGCATCCCAGACTTTCAAACGAAAGCCAGATTTTTTCACAAGCTCACTAGCAACAGCTAATTTTTCGGCCGTTTGAGTTCTAGCAATTGCAGTTGTGAAATCGTAAATTATTTGTTTTGTAAAATTATCTTTAGTCGCATATTTTAAATCAACATAGATTTCGGGATCAAGTTGTTGAATATCTATAAATTCATTGTTCATGTCGTATACCTCTACGTAAGGGATTTCAATAAAAAAGGGTATAAAAAAAGATGGCGGGAGCCATCTTTTGAGGAGTATTACGAAAATCTTGGGGGATTTCGTAACTATTTTTCGGTTACTATTGGGAGGAGTAATTGAAAAATATAGGTTTGCAGTCGGAAAGAATTTCTTCTTCCTAACTGCAAGATATATAATAACATGTATTTGTGAAAAATGTGTGATTTTTTGCAAAAAAGTTCAATTTTTTTTAAATTCATTTTTTTGTATCTAATTCGGAGTGTGGTAAAATACTATTACTAACAACGTTTAAGGGGTAAAATGCATGCTAAAAATTTATAATACTCTAACAAGAAAAAAAGAAGAATTTGTCCCTATAAATCTCGGACAGGTCAAAATGTATGTGTGTGGTCCGACGGTCTATAATTATATTCACATTGGTAATGCCCGGAGCGCAATTGCCTTTGATACAATTCGGCGCTATTTTGAATTCAGTGGTTATACGGTTGATTATGTGTCTAACTTTACCGATGTCGATGATAAAATGATCAAAGCGGCTAATGAACGAGGAATTACGGTTCCGCAATTAGCAGATAAATTTATTAATGCATTTATGGAAGATACCGAAGCGGTGAATATCGAACCGGCAACGATGCATCCGCGTGCTACCGAAAACATTCCAGAAATTATTGAATTTATTGCGGATTTAATTGATAAGGGCTTTGCCTATGAATCTGAGGGGGATGTCTACTATCGCGCTCGCAAATTTAAGCACTACGGTGAACTATCTGACCAATCAATTGATGATTTAGAGGTTGGGGCAAGTCGCCATGTTGATTCGCAGGAATTTGAAAAAAAAGAAGATCCAATTGATTTTGCGCTCTGGAAAGCCGCTAAACCCGATGAAATCAATTGGGATTCACCATGGGGCAAAGGGCGACCAGGATGGCATATCGAATGTTCCGTGATGTCTACCAAGTACTTGGGCGATACGTTTGATATTCATGGTGGTGGTCAAGATTTACAATTTCCACATCATGAAAACGAAATTGCGCAAAGTGAGGCCAGAACCGGCCAAAAATTTGCTAACTATTGGATGCACAATGGATTTGTCACAGTAGGTGAAGACAATGAAAAGATGAGTAAATCACTTGGTAACTTTGTGACGGTTCATGATATCATCAAAAATTTGGATCCTCAGGTGTTGCGTTTCTTTATGGCAACTACCCAATATCGTCGGCCAATTCAATATAGTCCATTAAATATTGCGGATGCGCAAAATAATTTGTCGCATATCCAAAATGCGTTTGAAAATTTAGATTATCGGTTAAATGATGCTCAACCAGAATCGTCCACAGATGTAACAGCGGAAGTCGATAATTACGTCAGTCGGTACACGGCAGCGATGGATGATGATTTTAATGTACAAAATGGAATTGCAGTCGTGTATGAATTAGTGAAGTATAGCAATGTTTATGCTGAACGTGAAGTGGTTCTAAAAGATGATTTAACTTTATTAAAGACGACTTTACAACGGTTAGTCGCAGTCTTTGGCATCGAATTAAGAGTTGAAACGCTTGATGACGCTAAAATTATGGAACTAATTGCTCAACGTAATCAAGCCAGACTTGATAAGGACTTTGCGATGAGTGATAAAATTCGAGACGATTTAAAGAATCAAGGAATTATCATTGAAGATACACCAAATGGAACGCGTTACAGGAAGGAATAGAATGTCAAAAGTAGATTATCAACAGGTTAACGGAATTGCCTTGGCTTACTTAGGGGATGCAGCTTATGAGGTATATGTTCGAGAACATTTATTAAGCAAAGGTTATACTAAGCCTACCAAGCTACATCACACAGCCACGCATTTCGTCTCTGCCAAGGCACAGGCTGCCTTAATCGATTTAATGCAACAAGATGAATTACTCAATAAAGAAGAGTGGGATTTCTTTAAACGTGGTCGAAACGCCAACAGTCATACCCATGCCAAAAATACAGATGTGCTGACTTATCGTATTTCAACCGGCTTTGAAGCTTTGATGGGATATTTGAAATTAAGTGATCAGCAGGAACGATTAGATGAAGTTGCCAACTGGTGTATTGACCAAGTAGAAGCAGGGAGAACAGAATGAGCGAAGAACAAAAACAAGCAACTGATTTTATCATTGGTCGGCACGCGGTCACTGAAGCACTAAAAACAGACCAATCCATCAACAAATTATTTTTACAAGACGCGTTAACGTCTGACACCATTAAAGACATCGTTAAATTGGCGCGTGAAAAGGGTATTGTGATTTCAAATGTACCTAAGTCTAAACTAGATTTGTTGACTGACCACCAGAAGCATCAAGGGGTGGTGCTGGCCATCTCGGCATATCAGTACGCACAACTCGATGATTTATTTGATAAGGCCGAACAGGCAAATGAAAATCCATTCTTTTTAATTTTAGATGAAATTGAAGACCCTCATAATTTAGGCTCTATTATGAGAACTGCTGATGCAGCTGGTGTGCATGGAATTATTATTCCAAAACGACGCGCAGTTGGTCTTACTTCTGTGGTGGCGAAAACCTCGACTGGGGCAATTGAACACGTCCCAGTAGTCCAAGTCACTAACTTAGTGCAAACCGTCAAAGAATTACAAAAACGCAATGTTTGGATTTTTGGGACTGACATGAACGGAACTGATTACCGTCGTTGGGACGCTAAAGGACCATCTGCATTAATCATTGGTAACGAAGGCAAAGGAATTTCACAACTATTGAAAAAATCGGTTGATGAAATGTTGACCATTCCAATGATTGGACACGTACAGTCATTAAATGCTAGTGTCGCTGCTAGTTTGTTAATTTATCAAGGTTTTAATTCAAGACATCAACTATAGAAAGACAACTATTTAGGTGAAAGCTTAAATAGTTTTTTAATACCAGTTACGTTATGCCATGAAATGTTATGTGCGTTGAAATACTATCTTGGATTATAATGAGCAAATGATAAATTTTGCTCATTGAATTTTTTTAATGCTCATGTAATATTCATAAAAGGGTGCATATTGTCCGAATTATGAATAATAAACATATGTTCGCTTGTGCTAGAAATCTGTTTCGGTATATTAGGAAAGATAGGTATATTCAAAACAAATTTTTTATGCCTCAGGAGGAAGTATGTACGAGGGAACTGCAAAACATTTGATATCTGATACGGAATTAATCACGCGGTTTAACGCAGGAGATTCAATCAGTTTTACAGCTTTATTTAAAAGGTATTTACCATTGGTTCATAAGATGCAACGTCAATATTACTTTAAACAGTATGATCGTGAAGATTGGGAGCAGGAAGCACGAATTGTTTGTTTAAAGGTCATCCGACAATTTGATGAAAATAATGGTGCGACGTTCGGTAGTTTTTTTAAAATTAGTTTACGTAATCGGGCATTTGACATTATTCGCCGTGAAAAGCGGATTGAGTACGTAAACGAAACTATTACCAGCGATGAAGAAAATGAAGTATTGGTAGATTACTCGCGATCTCAACCAGATGAATGCGCAATTTGTCATACTGAAATTGATGAGTTTCTCACTTATTGTTCACCGTTTGAATTAAATGTCTTTGATTTAATTGTCAAAGGACGAACACGTTCTGAAATTAAAATACTATTGAAATGTGATCAACGTAGTATTGATGGCGCCTTAAGTCGATGTCGAAAAAAATTAAAGTTAGCGATGAAGTAAAATCGTTTTAGTGGAAGACCGTTGACATAAATTAGCTAAGCATGATACTATAATATGGATTGTGGGGTGGCGTTTATGGCCCATACTAAAGTGGCTTTGGCGTGTTCCGTTTGTGGTTCACGCAATTATATAATTACAGCTAATCCTAATCGCCAAGTGCGGTTAGAAGTTAAAAAATTTTGTAGATACTGTGGAAAACACACGCTACATAGAGAAACAAAGTAGGAGGAGAACATCCAATGCATTTATTTAGATTCATTAAAAATGTCGTAAAAGAAATGAAACTCGTTGTTTGGCCAACTGTCAAAGAAAATCGTCGAGATACTGCAGTTGTTGTTTCATTATCAGTCTTTTTCATGCTATTTTTTGCATTATTCGACTGGTTAATCGAGTCCGGTTTGCTCATTTTTACTAAATAGTGTGGTCAAATAGTTATTATTTTGATATACTTTGTTTGTTGAGGACTTCGTTTAGTGCGAAGTTTTTTTATTTTGTTTATGATTCTGATTTAAAAAAATAGGAGATTATATCGTGGCTGAATCAATTGAAAAACAATGGTACGTATTGCATACTTATTCTGGATATGAAAATCGAGTAAAAAGTAATCTTGAATCCCGAGCTCAATCAATGGGGATGGAAGAATTCATTTTTCGGATTGTGGTTCCGGAACAAGAAGTGCGTGAAATTAAAGATGGTAAAGCAAAAGAATCCATCCAAAAAACCTTTCCTGGATATGTACTAGTTGAAATGGTTATGACTGACCAAGCTTGGTATATTGTTCGTAACACTCCTGGCGTTACTGGATTCGTTGGCTCTCATGGTGGTGGTTCAAAACCAACTCCATTGTTACCAGATGAAGTTGAACTTGTCTTGCGTCGTTTGGGGATGAGTGCTCGTCATCAAGAGCTTGACGTTGAAGTCGGTGAAACCATCAAAATTGTTGAAGGTGCCTTTGCTGATTTAACCGGTAAAATTACTGAAATTGATAATGAAAAAATGAAATTAAAGGTTAATATCGAAATGTTTGGTCGTGAAACTGCAACTGAACTTGATTTTGATCAAGTAGATAAATTACTTTAATTTTTACAGCATTGGTCGTTGAACCAGTGCTTTTTTTGTGGTAAACTCATTAAGTATGTTTTTGGCATATGTAGTGGGAGGGACAAATCTAATGTCCCATGATTACCACAATGACCTAAGGAGGTTATGTCTCATGGCAAAAAAAGTAGCTAATGTTGTTAAGTTACAAATTCCAGCCGGTAAGGCAACTCCAGCGCCACCAGTTGGACCAGCGCTTGGACAAGCAGGAATTAATATTATGGGTTTCACAAAGGAATTTAATGCACGTACTGCTGACCAAGCAGGACTATTAATTCCCGTTGTGATTAGTGTATACGAAGACCGTTCATTCGACTTCATCACTAAGACACCACCCGCTTCAGTTCTTTTGAAGAAAGCCGCAGGTGTTGAACACGGTTCCGGTGAACCAAACACTAAGAAAGTAGCCAAGGTTACCAAGGCTCAAGTGCAACAAATTGCCGAAACTAAAATGCAAGATCTAAACGCTTCTGATGTTGAATCAGCAATGCGCATGATCGAAGGTACTGCACGCAGTATGGGCTTCGAAGTCGAAGGTTAATATAACCGTGACAGTCGGGTACTTCATAAAAATGAATGTACCAAGTGGGAGGGAACTCCGTTTGACCACATTTTGCAAGGAGGAAAACACAAATGGCTCAAAATAGAGGTAAAAAGTACCAAGATGCTGTCAAGAAAGTGGATGCTGAAAAATCATACACTGTTGACGAAGCTATCAACTTGGTTAAAGAAATTGATTTCGCAAAATTTGATGCAACCATTGAAGTTGCTTTCAATTTAAACGTTGATACAAAACAAGCAGACCAACAATTACGAGGTGCCGTAGTACTTCCTAACGGTACTGGTAAAGAACAAAAGGTTGTTGTTTTTGCTAAGGGTGACAAAGCTAAAGAAGCCGAAGCTGCTGGTGCAGATGTCGTTGGTGACGATGACCTAGTTGCTCGTATTTCTGATGGCTGGTTAGACTTTGATGTTGCTATCGCAACACCAGACATGATGGCTCAAGTTGGCCGTTTAGGTCGTGCTTTAGGACCTAAGGGATTAATGCCTAACCCTAAAACTGGAACTGTTACTATGGACGTGACAAAGGCTGTTTCTGAATCAAAAGCCGGTAAGGTAACTTATCGTACTGATCGTGACGGTAATGTTCATGTTCCAACTGGTAAAGTTTCATTTGATGCAGCTAAGTTGGCTGAAAACCTTAAGACTATCTCAGATGTAGTTCTTAAAGCTCGTCCAGCTTCAGTTCGTGGAACATATGTAAAACATGTTTCACTTGCATCTACATTTGGCCCAAGTGTTAATGTTGATGTAACATCACTTTAATTCTTGACATTTCTCGTCAGATTGTTATACTATCTTAGTTCAATTAAATAATTCACCTAAGACTCAGGCGGCGCAAGCCATAATTATTACCTGCCGAGGAAGCTAAATTTCTTCTCTATGTCTAGGTGGGCATAGGGATTTTTTATTAAATCCTACATGATTAAAATTTTGGAGGTGAAAAAATATGAGTGAACAAACAATCGCAAAGAAAGCTGAAACTGTTTCAGCAGTCGCTGATCGTTTCAAGGCAGCAGAATCTGCAATCGTTGTTGATTTACGTGGTTTAACTGTTGAACAAGACACACGTCTACGTAGAGAACTTCGTGATGCTGGCGTTTCATTATCAGTAATTAAAAATACTGTATTGGTTCGTGCAGCTGAAGCAGCTGGTTATGCTGAATTGAACGACGTCTTTGCTGGACCTAGTGCCGTTGCATTTTCTAACGAAGATGCTATTGCACCAGCCAAGCTCTTGAAGAAGTTCTCAGATGAATTTGAGGCACTTGAAATCAAGGGTGGTATTCTCGAAAAGAGTGTTGCCGATCTTGATAAGATCAATTTATTTGCTACATTACCAAGTCGAGAAGAATTACTTGCTACATTGGCATCAATGCTACAAGCACCTGTTCGCAACGTGGCTTATGCGCTTAACGCTGTTATCGAAAAGGGCGAAGACGCTGCATAATCTAGTAACAAACAAAAAAACAAACACACACAATATTTGGAGGACAATATAATGGCTTTTGATAAAGACTCAATCATTGCTTCATTAAAAGAAGCATCAATCTCAGACCTTAGCGACTTAGTTAAGGCAATCGAAGAAGAATTCGACGTTTCAGCTGCTGCACCAGTTGCAGTTGCTGGCGCTGCTGGTGGAGACACTGCTGCAGCTAAGGATTCATACACTGTTGAACTTACTGAATCAGGCGACCAAAAAGTTAAAGCTATCAAGGCAGTTCGTGAAATCACTGGACTTGGCTTGAAAGATGCTAAGGGTCTTGTTGATGACGTTCCTTCTGTAATCAAAGAAGACGTTAAAGAAGACGAAGCTAACGACATCAAGGCAAAACTTGAAGAAGTCGGTGGAGTTGTTACTCTTAAGTAATACAACTTATAAATTTGAAACAATGTCCTTATGAAACAAGTCTTTTGTTTCTTATGGTAATTATTAAAATCAAGGAAAATGTCATGTTTTCCTGTCTAAAATCCTACAAAGTTATGTCTTGGTGGGATTTTTTTGTATACTAAAATTTATATTGTAGTTTGGAATTAATTTAAATGATTTCTTTGATAACCCAATCATTTAAGATATACTAATGTCGTCAGTAGTGATTGGAATGTTACTGATTGGGAGGAAACATTGGTTAACTATCAAAACAGGGTGGGGATTAATATGGGTGAAAATAGGGTAAAAGTTGTGTTAATGGTTGGAGTGAGCTTGTTGATTTTGACAGGTTGTGGCACACAAGGCAGTACGAATAATACCAACAAAAGTAGTCAAACATCAACATCAACTACTAACAAGAATAGTGCTAATGTATCAAGCTCTGCCAAAGCAGCGAGTGAATCAAAATCAACCACGCTTTGGAATGATACTAAGGATAATGAATTACAAAATTTCATTAATCAATTGGTCCCCTGTCAATAAAATAGACAATTTAAATAGAGACTTTTTTGTCCTATGCCACGACTAAATTTTGAATTTGAGTTTGATACTCATCTTCAAGTTGCTTTGGTGATTTGAATCCACAGTGACTGTGAATTCTAACTGTGTTGTAAAACGTTTCAATGTACTGAAAAACTAGTCGTTTAGCTTCGGAGTATGAATGGATTTTAAACCGATTTATCCATTCACGCTTAATCAAGGCATGAAACGACTCAATGCAGGCATTATCCCAAGGATAAGCTTTCTTTGAATAGCTTAATGTCATGTTAGCTGTAGCTTGATTGTAAGCTTCAGACGTAAACTGACTACCACGATCACTGTGCATGATTAATGGCTTGCTAATATGGCGACTGTGCTTAGTCTTTTCAATAAGTGGGATGACATTCGATACCTCCAAGGTTTCAGATAAGTCCCAACCAATGATCCGTCTGGAGTACAAGTCCATAATACTGGTTAAATAAACGAATCCGTCATGAACTGGAATATAAGTGGTGTCAATGCACCAAACGGCGTTTGGTCGCAATGGATTGAACTGCTCGTCTAAAATATTTATTAGCTGTTTACCAAACTTAGAATTGCGAGTGGTAGTCGTCCAAGGGGTTAGGTAAACGGCGTGAATGCCAAGTTCACGCATATACTTACCAACAGTTCGTTCAGCGATCTTATATCCTTTTGAGCGAAGTTCTTGGGTGATTTTGCCGGCACCGTAAATACAAAGGCTTTTGAGCCAAATTGCTTTAATTTCACCTTGAATAAACTTCTTCCGAAGCTTTCGCGGTGATTGGTGATTATGACGCTTTTCTCGTTGATAGTAACCACTTCTTGAGATTCCAACATAATCACACATACCATTGATGGAAGGGTGGGATTCCAAAGCGTGCTGAACGTCCATTTCTTGGTATACCTTTTCGGTAGTTACTTGCTCAGAATCCCGATTGATTTTTTTAACACTTCGATCGCTCCTTCAGCGTCACGAAGTTGACGCTTTAGTCGTGCAATCTCCTTGTCCTTATCGCTGGCAAAATTACCAGAGCCACGGCCAAACTCCCCAGTCTCAGTAAACAGCTTAATCCATTTATGTAATGTACTAGCCCCAATACCTAGATTCTTACTTATTTCATTCATGGTCATGTGATCCTTGTTATCTAAGTAATACTGAACGGCCTGTTCCTTAAATTCCTTGTCATAACTGTGCTTCGTCATTATTTGAT
This sequence comes from Paucilactobacillus nenjiangensis, assembly GCF_008632615.1. Taxonomy (NCBI): domain Bacteria; kingdom Bacillati; phylum Bacillota; class Bacilli; order Lactobacillales; family Lactobacillaceae; genus Paucilactobacillus; species Paucilactobacillus nenjiangensis. The sequence goes on along the minus strand of NZ_CP043939.1, from coordinate 1,801,938 downwards.
CCTCCAATTTACTTCCTTAATTATACTAAATCAGAGTCTCTATTTAACTTGTACACTTTTTATTCTAGGCCCAAATGGAGAAAGCACTAGTATTGGTTGGAGTGCTGATGGAATGGGTAATTACGAATATAACGTTGTCGCCATCTATAATTACGATGGCACACAACCACCATTACCAAATCACATCACGTATGTGTTTGCTTTCCATGATGGTCAACCAGTAGCGTTAGTTGACCAATCACGTGATGGTGGACCGAGATTAACTGAAACGCAAAATAATGAAGTTAAGTCCAATTTTGCAGAAATAGCAGAATAATCTTTATTCAAATGGCAGATTGCAAGAAATAACTTGAACAAATTTAGTAACGCAGATCACGCAAAAAGATCTCAATCGGTGTTCGCCAATTTAAACATTTGAGTGGTCGGGAATTCAAATACCAGTTAATTTGAATCAATTCATCATCGGTAATCTCATCAATCAGTTGACCTTTGGGAATGAAGCGGCGTAGTACTCGGTTGCGATTTTCATTACTGCCTCGTTCATGTGGCGAATAAGCGTGCGCAAAGTACAGCGGAACACCGGTCTGTTCTTCAATCAAATTGTAGTTGGCGAATTCTTTCCCATGGTCAACAGTAAGGGTCTTGAGATTATCTCCTAACTGGTTAGCCAATTCTAAAATAGCCTTGGTCATTGAAGTACTATCTCGTCCATTAAGCCGTTTAACGATGGTAAGCCGACTCTTACGCTCGACAAACGTAGCTACTGCTTGACCTTTACGTTTTCCAGATAAAACTGTATCAGCTTCGAAGTGACCTGAAGTATTACGATCAGAAATTTCAGCTGGACGATATTCGATGGAACGTCCATGACTAAAAGTACCACGGGTTTCTTTAGCTCGTTTGCGACGAATACCATGGTCAGGTAAATCAGTCACATTAATATCCAGTAGTTCCTGATCAATCCAGTTATAGATGGTTTTGTAGGCAATTCTAACTACATGAGCCACTTGTTCAATTGACCATTTTTGGATCTTGATTTTTTCTTCAATCAATCGCTTTAGATTGGTCGTTAAGATGGTTTTACGACCACGATGACTAAGTTTAACTTCATGGTCAGTTTGAGCCTTAACTGCGTGGTACTCACCAGCTAAGCGATGAACCTCATTAAAGATAGTGGTTTTACTAAAGCCTAAATAATCGGCAATATATTGAAGTGAGTGCTTTTCATGATGAAGTGTTTCGATGACAACGCGGTCTTCAAATGATAAAATAGTGGTGCCCATAAAGGTCCTTCTTTCTAGTGGAATGTTGTGGTGACACCATTAAAGGCCTTTATGGGTTTTTCTGTCCACTAATATGTTCAACTTAAATTTTACAATCTACCAAATAAAAACGATGAATCAATCTAGAAACGCATAGTTTCAAAAAAGATTCATCGTTTTTTAGGTTAATGTAGTGCAGTTATTATCAAGTTAATTTTCTTTTTCTGAAGTTCGATATCGCCAAAATTTATTAATATCACGCCAGTGTAGTTGGGGCCTACCAATGAGGAAAGCAAATGGTGAAACTTTATAGAATATCCAGGCGATGATAAATGAAATAGCCAAAACAAATAACCAGCCGATTGGCACGAGTAATAGTAAGAGTAAATCAGGCAGACTCAATTGCGCCAATACCCATTCCAATAATAGAAGCCCAATGATTTGATCTAAATAAATACCAAAACTTATTTTGGCACCCGTTCCAATAACACGAGAAAATAAAGCCGCTGGATGCGTAGCCCGCCAAGAAGCATATCGTTTACCTAGCCAAAAGATAAACAGGATGGCCATAGTATCAAAAACCATGAGGTAAGGTTGATATGCTGACCGAGCGTGGTCAGAGTTAAGCTGTAAAATACCCAGATTCAAGATGCGATAAAAAGGAATGGTTCCAAGCGATAATCCAGCGAAGATGATACTAATTATCTTAATATGTTTGTTTACAAACTTGGTAAGTTCATTATAATGTTGGCTTGCATAAGCACCAAAGATAAAGAAAAATTGATAAGTAAAGACATTAATACTATAGGCATGAAACCAATATGGCCAATGTGAAGTATCTACATACCAGAGTTTGTATTTAATTAAACTTGTTAGGGCTAGTTGAACAATAAAACTAATCACTAACAGCTGTTTATGGTGATTCGGCCATTTGTGGAATAGCCAGGTAATGATAGGAAAGACTAAATATAATTGCATGGTGACTAATAAATAGTACATGTATTGCAAGTCACCTTGAAAGAGATGACCTACATATGTAATCAAAAAATGATGTGGGGCATGCATGACGCCAAAGAAAATGGATAAACTAAAAATAATTAAATTCCAAATTAAATAAGTCCAAATGCTACCATTGAAACGCTTTTTCCAAAAGCTGTGCCAATTGTGATTGTTATAGTAATTCATGGTTAGCACCAAGCCGCTCATGAACATAAAACCCATGCGACTGAAATGAATCATTAGACGTATGCTCCGCAAATCATCGTAAGACATACTGGTTGAGTTCATGGCACTCGTAAAAATATTAACGGTATGATTCAAAAGAACGCCACTGATAAAAAGGATTCGCATAAAATCAACTTCATATAAATAGTTCCGTTTTCTAGGGGTGGTGTGGTCTTGCTGCAAGTCGATCACCTTTCTTTCCTGTCACATTAAGTTGTGGACAATACTACTCATGTTAGACTTAAGTTGTGGACGATTTGAGGAGCAAAAAGTGTCATCTTTTTTAATACTTAGCGAAGATAGTATGAAGTGGATGGTGAATCAATGGACATAAATAAAGGACCTGTAACAAAATTCACATTTTGTGTCACAGATCCCTATTATTTTTGATTATTGAACTAAGTGTTTTAAACCATTAATTTGTTTGAAGACTTCCCGTTCAATTTGTCGATCTTTAAAACTGGCAGTGTGAATTGTACTGTTCGGGCGATTTATTTTGGTATATAGCAGTTTGGGATTGTAGGCATAGCTGCCAGCTGTATTTGCTACAAAGGCAGATGTAAATAAATAATCTTCTGCAATCGGCAATGTTTCATCAAACCGCAAATTAATTGCATCAATTGCCGTTTTGGCAAAGGCTTTATTCCAGACATAACCGCCAATTTCAGATCCGTGAGAAGAAACTTGATTGAACATTTCGCGTTGGTTAATTTTGATTGGATGATTGACGGTTGTTCGACTACCATGCCAAACATAGCCAACAGCAGCGGCGACAACGCCATCTGTAAACGAATCAGCGAGAGTTTCAACAAATAATGGATCTAACGCGTCATCCCCGTCGACAAAAGCAATTGCATCCCCAGTTGCATGTTCAATACCATAATTTCTAGCGACACTGATGCCTTGATGTTGCGTGAACTGGTGAAAGTGGTAATCAGGATGGTCACGCGTGAACGCTTCCGCCAGTTGTGCTGATTGATCAGTGGAATGGTCATCAATTAACCACAATTCAAATGGTCGAGTTTGGGCAGCTAAGCTTTCCAGTGTTTGTTCTAAATAACCAGCGACATTATAGGTTGGAATTACAATGGATATCTTTTCCATAATACATACCTCAATTATTTTTTGGTCATTATGCCGATTACTCATTGAAAAAGCAATTATTCAGCTCAAAGGACAAGACTTGTTGTTAGACATGGTTTTCAATTTATGACATCATACACATAAATTGAAGTTATTGATGGGGAGGAGTTATTTTTGCAAGCACAATCACAAGCATTTCCACGGCATCAGCGATTGTATTTTGGGGCCTTATTAGCCGGTATCGCTGGTAGTTTAGATTCGTATACCTACTTACTCCATGGAGGTGTTTTTTCTGGCTTACAGACCGGAAATTGCATTTTAATTGGGGTTGAAGTTAGTAAGGGTGGTTATTGGCAGGTACTAAAATACATCGTGTCGATTTTAGCATTTATTTTGGGAGCAATTATTATTCGTTTTATTCAGTACCGGTTTGAACTTTCAGATAGTTTAAAACGGCATGAAATTTTTGTCTTAATTTATGAGTGCGTTTTAATGGTGGTTGTGGCACTTCTAGGTACACACATTCCACAAATGATGGCAACGGCGATTTTATCAATTGTCGCAGCTGGTCAATTACAAGAGTTTAGACAACTCAAAGGGGGCCCATTTACGTCGTTGATGATGACAGGAAATTTGCGCACATTGGGTGAAAGTTTATTCAATGGCTGGTTAGTCGGCCAAAGTAAAGCGCGTTCCAAGGCGATTGACATGGGAACCATTATTTTAAGCTTTGTGGCCGGGGCCGTTTTAATGGGCTTACTGGTACCGATGTTAAAAGAATTGGCGATTGTTTGTTCAGCCGTCATGGTGGCCATCACCGCGATGATTTTAATGGTTAATCCTGAGCGTTAATCGGATAGTGAGCACAAAAAAACACTCTGATTTTTGACAGGGTGTTTTGTATTTTTACTTGTCGTTAGGATCAGCTACAAAGTAATCATTTTCTTCCATTGCTTCAACTTCGCCCAAACGATAGCCATTTCCAACTTGTGAGAAGAAATCATGGTTCGCTGTGGTAGTTGAAATTCCGTTCATAACAATTGGATTGACATCTTTAGCAGTGTCAGGGAAGAGTGGGTCTTGACCTAAATTCATCAGCGCTTTATTAGCGTTGTAACGAATAAAGGTTAAGACTTCCTCTGTCCAGCCAACTTTATCATACAAAATTGAAGTGTAACGCTCTTCATTATCATAAAGTTCATATAAGAAGTTGTACATCCAATCTTTCATATCTTGTTGTTGGTTATCGGTTAATTCTTTCATACCGAGTTGGAATTTATAACCAACGTAAGTACCGTGAACGGATTCGTCACGAAGAATTAATTTGATAATCTCGGCGACATTGTTTAATTTATTATGGCCTAGGTAATAGAGTGGTGTGAAGAAACCAGAGTAGAATAAGAAAGTTTCTAGAAAGACGTTGGCCACTTTTTTCTTCAATGGATCCACGGTAGGGTCCATATACATATTCGTAATGCGTACAGCCTTATTTTGTAAGAATTCTTCAGTATCCGTCCACTCAAAAATTTCACTGATTTGATCCGGTGTATTTAAGGTTGAAAAAATAGTTGAATAACTTTTGGCATGAACTGATTCCATGAATTGAATATTGTTTAACACGGCAGTTTCATGTTGGGTCCGAACGGTTTGGCGTAACGAGGCCATTCCTTGTTCAGATTGAACCGTATCTAGTAAGGTGAGTCCACCAAAGACATGACCAACTAACCATTGATGGTCTTCGTCTAAGGTGCGCCAGTCATCCATGTCGTTTGACACTGGAATCCGTGTATCTAACCAGAATTGTTCCGTTAATTTTTCCCAAGTGGCTTTGTCAATGGCGTCATTGACTTGATCCCAATTGACGGCTTTAAATTGTTTAATTTGTTTGAAATCGGACATTGATAATACTCCTTAAATTAGATTACACAGCTTTCGCATTGGTTTGCACCAACTTCTTCTTCACCATCTGTAAAGGTCCGGATGTAATAAATTGACTTGATTCCCTTACGGAAAGCATAGTGACGAAGGATATTAAGATCACGAGTTGTCATTTTGTTAGTATGACCATCTTTCCATTCATAAGTACCTGCTGGAATGGTTGAACGCATAAATAAAGTGAGACTCAATGACTGATCAACGTGTTCTTGAGCTGCAGCGTAAACGTTGATGACTTTACGCATATCCATATCGTATGCTGACTTATAGTATGGCATAGTTTCATTCGAAAGGTAAGGAGCTGGATAATAAATTTTACCAATTTTCTTTTCCTGACGTTCTTCCACCTTGTTGATGATTGGATGTAGGCTGGCAGTGGTGTCATTGATATAAGAAATTGAGCCATTTGGTGCAACGGCTAAACGGTTTTGGTTATAAAGACCATCTTTTTTAACGTTATCACGCAGGGTTGCCCAGTCTGCAGTGGTTGGAATGAAGATGCCTTCGAATAATTCTTTGACACGGTCAGATTGAGGACCAAAGTCGTCAGCGACGTACTTATCAAAGTATGAACCATCGGCATAATCACTATTTTCAAAATTATGGAAAGTCGTTTGGCGTTCGCGAGCAATTTCGTTAGAAGCAACTAATGTCCAGTAGTTCAATAGCATGAAGTAGACACCCGTAAATTCAACGGATTCAGGCGCACCATATTCAATTTGGTTTTTAGCTAAGAAACTGTGAAGTCCCATGGCACCTAAACCAATTGAATGAGCTAAATCATTGCCGTTTTGAACAGTTGGAACTGATTCAATATGAGAAGTATCAGTAACGAAAGTTAAGGCACGAGTCATCGCACTCACTGACTTACCAAAATCAGGTGAAGTCATTAAGTTAACAATATTAGTAGAACCTAAGTTACAACTAACGTCGGTTCCCATAGTTTCATATTCTTGTTTGTCGTTAACAGTACCAGGCGTTTGAATTTGCATAATTTCTGAACACAAGTTACTCATAATGATTTTACCTTGGATCGGGTTCGCACGATTGGCAGTGTCAACGTTGACAACATAAGGGTAGCCAGATTCTTGTTGTAATTTACTAATTTCATCTTCTAATTCACGAGCAGGAATCTTAGTTTTTTTGATGGTGTCGTTAGCCACCATATTGTCATATTCAGCGGTAATGTCGACATATGAGAATGGCTTACCATATTCACGTTCAACATCATATGGGCTAAACAAGTACATGTCTTCGTTATTTTGAGTTAATTCATAAAATTTATCAGGGACGGTGACACCAAGTGACAATGTCTTGAGACGAATTTTTTCGTCAGCATTTTCCTTCTTGGCAGATAAAAATTGCACGATATCTGGATGGAAAACTGATAAATAAACCACACCGGCACCTTGACGTTGGCCTAATTGATTGGAATATGAGAAACTATCCTCCAACAATTTCATCACAGGAACAACACCACTAGCAGCGCCTTCGATATGTTTGATGGGATCGCCAGCAGCACGTAAATTACTGAGGTTAATACCAACACCGCCACCAATACGTGACAGTTGCAAGGCGGAATTGATGGTCCGTCCAATGGTATTCATATCATCAGTCGTGGAAATTAAGAAACAAGATACCAATTCACCACGACGTTTCCGACCAGCATTTAAAAATGATGGAGTCGCAGGTTGATAACGTTGGTGGACCATTTCATCAGCTAATGACATCGCTAAATCTTCATTACCATCAGCAAAATACAAAGCGTTCATTGCTACACGGTCAATGTAGTTTTCCAAATAAAACGCATTGTCATCAGTCTTTAAGGCATACTGTGCATAGAATTTGTAAGCTGCCATAAATGATTTGAAATGGAAGTTTTCGCCCTTCAAATAATCATAGAGACTTTCGACAAATGAAAAATCGTATTGATTGAAAAATTCAGGTTCGATGTAATCATTATCGATGAGGTAATCAAACCGATCGCGTAAATCTGTGAATTCTTTGGTATTTGGCACCACGTTTTGTTTGATAAAGGCATCCAGTGCTTCTTTATCCTTGTTGAGTGGGATTTGGTTGTTGACAGGGATGTTGATTTCGTTGTTTAAATCGAAATATGTAACATCGCTCAATTCTTTTAACGACATAATTTTAACCTCTTTCTTCATATAACTAGACAAAAGAAGACGGATCCGGTAAGACCCGTCTTCATGCATTCAAAAAATTTAACTGTCTAGATTGCCAATTTGCTTAACACATCTGGACGAAAACCTGTGAATGATTCGCCGTTGCCTAATTTAACTACTGGCGTAGCTTGGAAACCTTCAGCTTTTAAACTATCAATAAATTCTGGTTGTTCGTCGATGTTATGTTCCACAAACTCCACATTGTGTTCATCAAGGAAACGCTTTGTCATTTTGCATTGCATGCAATTATTTTTTGAAAATAATACTACTTTACCCATATTCTTCACCCTCGTAACAGCTTTTTTTTAATGTTCTGTGCTTATAAGTATACCGCGTGAATTTGAAAAAGCAACCATAAAACACCACATATTGTGACATTTTAAAATAAAAAACACCACATATTGTGGTGTACTAACATTTTGTAAGCAGCAATTAAATTGTATTTTTTTTTTCGTTAATAAGATATGATGGAACCATACTTAATTTGGAGACGAGAAAATGAACAACCATTATTATACACAAAATCCGGATGTAATTCATCAAGAACGAACTTGGAATTTTGAATTACGCGGTCATAATTTTAAATTCACTACTGACAACGGTGTTTTTTCAAAACAATCAGTTGATTATGGTAGTCGAGTTTTAATTGATAGTTTTGACACAGCCGATTTACCTGCCGGTAAAATTTTAGATCTTGGTTGTGGTTATGGTCCAATTGGACTATCGTTAGCGCACGCATATCCCGACCGAACCGTTGATATGGTTGATGTAAATGAACTGGCGTTGGAGTTGGCTCGGGCTAATGCCACCGCTAATGAGATTAAGAATATTTCGATTAATAGCTCAAACGCTTATGAAAATGTGACTGATCAATATGCATCCATTGTTTCAAATCCGCCAGTCAGAGCAGGGAAAAGTGTTGTCGACGATTTTATTACGGAAGCTAAAGAACATTTAATAGATGATGGAACGTTGTGGATTGTTTTACAAAAAAAACAAGGGGCCCCTTCTGCTAAAAAATTAATGACCAGTGTCTTTGGCCATTGTGAAGTGGTGAAACGAGATAAGGGCTATTATATTTTAAAAAGTGTTAATGTAGGAGATTAGCTTTAATGAACATGGAACAAAGTCAATTTTATATGACTGAAGCAATCAAAGAGGCTAAGCAGGCGTTGCTCGTTGATGAAGTGCCCATCGGTGCGATTGTGGTCCACGATGGGGTTATTATCGGTCATGGTCATAACATGCGTGAACGATTTCAAAATGTGACCTTTCATGCAGAAATGTTAGCCATTGAGGAAGCCTGTACTAATTTGCATAGTTGGCGCTTAGAAGATTGCGAACTATATGTCACATTAGAACCATGCATGATGTGCAGCGGGGCAATTGTCAACTCCAGAATTAAGATGGTTTATTATGGCGCGAGTGATCCTAAAGCCGGGACGGTTGATAGCTTGTATCATCTATTAAATGATCAGCGCTTAAATCATCAAGTGCAGGTGGTCTCTGGAGTGTTAGAGTCAGAATGTAGTCAAATGCTAACTGATTTTTTTAGAGCGATTCGTAAACGACGCAAAGAAGCCAAACGATTACGACAAACTGACTAGCATTTTTTAATCAGATATAGTATGATTGTTATTGCCGAAAGGCCTTAGGGCGAGGGCGCTCTTACGAACCGTGTCAGGTCCGGAAGGAAGCAGCACTAAGTTTGCAGTACCTTGTGCCTTAAGTTTTTAAGATAATTAGCAGATTGGCGTGATAGCTCACGGCCAATCTTTTTTTATACAAATTAAATTGAAACCGCAGATTTTCATCACACGAAAAAAGTAAAAATGAAGTATAATTATTTACATAGATTTTTATCGGGAAAGGAAAAAGTAGATGAGTTATCAAGCATTGTATCGAGTTTGGCGCCCACAACGGTTTGACGAGATTGTTGGGCAACAAGTAATTACGACAACTTTAAAAAATGCGTTAATTTCGAATCAAACGAGTCATGCCTATTTATTTACCGGACCACGTGGAACGGGTAAAACATCCGCAGCAAAAATTTTTGCCAAAGCCATCAATTGCCACTTCTTAAAAGATGGTGAGCCTTGTAATGAATGTGAAACGTGTAAGGAAATTACCAATGGACAATTAAATGATGTAATCGAAATTGATGCGGCATCTAATAACGGGGTTGAAGAAATTCGGGACATTCGGGATAAGGCAAAGTATGCGCCGACGATTGCTGATTACAAAGTTTACATTATTGATGAAGTGCATATGTTATCAACTGGTGCATTTAACGCGCTACTGAAAACCTTAGAAGAACCACCTGCAAACGTTGTGTTTATTTTGGCTACCACAGAACCGCATAAAATTCCATTGACCATTATTTCCAGAACGCAACGTTTTGATTTTCGCCGGATTTCTGCTGACCAAAGTTTCGAACGGATGAAATATATTTTGGGAGAAAAACATGTCGAGTATGATGAACAAGCTTTATGGGTCATCGCTCGCGCAGCTGAAGGTGGAATGCGGGATGCCTTGAGCATTTTGGATCAAGTGATTTCTTTTAGTAACAATAAAGTTGAAATTGAAAATGCGCTCTTAGTGACAGGTAGTGTGACTAAAGGCTTGTTACACCAATACGTGACCCAAATCACGGATCATGATGGTGCACAGGCACTAGAAACCATGCAAAACATTATGAATGAAGGAAAAGATGGCCAACGGTTCATTGAAGATTTAATTTCCTTTATTCGAGATATCTTGTTGTATCAAAAAGCACCAGAGATGGTGAACGTTGAAATTACTGGCTTAACAACGGATGAATTGACGCAATTAGGCACGAAGGTTTCAGAAGAAGTGTGGTATCAAGCCATAGATACTTTAAATGAAATTCAACAAGAAATGCGGTTTACAACCCATCCAGATGTCTATTTGGAAGTTTTAACCATTAAATTGGCTCAATTAACTGGTCAACCAGTTCCGAGTCAAGCCGCACCAGCTGGCGAGGTTGAAGACGCTCGTGTGGATCAATTGCAGCAACAAGTTGTTAAAATGCAGGCTGAAATCAAACAATTGGCGCACAACAAAGCACCAGTGGCTACACAAAAGGCTACCAAAAAACCACGGGTTAATACGAATAAAAAAGAACCCAAAGTTAATCTCACTAAGGTATATCCAATCTTGGAGACTGCGACTAAAGAAGATTTGGTTAATTTGCGAGATTTATGGGGCGATATGTTGGACATGCTGACTGTGCCGCAGCGGTCGATGCTTCACGTTTCAACGCCAGTCGCTGCGAGTGCAGCCGGTGTGATTGTGTCATTTGAATATAGCTTGCTCTATCAAGAAGCAGCAGATGATACTGAATTGTTAACGATGATGCACGATAATCTGGAAAAACTCAGTGGAAGCGCCCGAGACATTATTTTTGTTTCTAAAGAACAGTGGCCGCATATTCGACAAGGCTATATCGACCAATTGGCTGGTAAAAAGCAAGCTGGTGAAACCACCAATGAAGATCAACTGGACGAAGAACAAACTGAGTCAGAAGAAAATAACACAGTTCAAACACAAAAAGATGATAAGATAGTTAGTGAAGCCCAAGAATTATTTGGCGAAGATATTGTTGAAATTAAAAATGACTAATAAAAAAAGGTGGAAATTAATATGATGCGCGGAATGGGAAATATGCAACAAATGATGAAACAAGCTCAAAAGATGCAAAAACAAATGGGCGAAGAACAAGAAAAATTAAATGCCCAAGAATTTATTGGTAACGCACCAGATGATATGGTTACAGCTACCTTTACAGGTGATAAGAAGCTTAAAGATATTTCCATCAATCCAGAAGCAGTTGATGCTGATGATGTAGATATGCTTGAAGATTTAGTGGTTGCTGCTGTTAATGATGGCATTGCTAAAATTGATGATGCCACCCAAAAAACAATGGGTAAATATACTAACGGCTTAGGTATGTAGGAGAAATTTATGCAATATCCAGAACCAATTGCACAACTAATTGAAAGCTATATGAAGCTACCGGGGATTGGTAATAAAACCGCGACCCGTTTAGCTTTTTATACTATTTCAATGCAAGATGATGATGTGACTAATTTTGCGAAATCGTTGCTATCGGCGAAACGAGATTTACATTTCTGCAGTATTTGTGGCAACTTAACAGAAGATGATCCATGTCCAATTTGCCAAGATAAGTCACGAGACCAGTCGACGATTTTAGTGGTTGAAGAACCAAAAGATATTATTTCAATGGAAAAAATGAAAGAATATCATGGCTTATATCATGTTTTACATGGTGTGTTGTCTCCGATTGAAGGAACCGGTCCGGAGGATATTAATATTCCGTCATTATTAACTCGTCTGCAAAAAGACGACACGGTGAAAGAAGTAATTGTAGCGACGAATGCTTCGTCGGAAGGTGAAGCCACGGCAATGTACTTGTCGAGATTAATTAAGCCTGCTGGGATTAAGGTCACTCGTTTGGCACACGGGCTTTCGGTCGGAGCAGATATCGATTACGCCGATGAAATGACTTTATTTAAGGCTGTTGAAGGACGAACTGAACTGTAGAAAAGGTGATGGCTGATGTTTAACAGAGTTAATAAACGCATCAAAGCTGAATATGACGATCAATTGCTCGAATTGGTTTACAATGCGAAGGCTAGTTGGGACCAAGCACAAGAAACTGAGCAAGCAGTTTATGAAAGCAATGTTACTAATGAACTAGAAATGCAGACATTATTGCAAAAGCAGAAATATATGTATTTATTTCGTGAAGCACGGCGGCGCGAAGTACACGGCTAAACTTAAAGATGGGGTGTAATTTGATGAACGGACAATTTATTTCTTTTGAAGGACCTGATGGCGCTGGAAAAACCAGTGTTTTAAAGGCTATTGGGGAAGAATTACGGGTAAAATACGGGGATAATTTGATGTTAACTCGTGAACCTGGTGGAAACAAAATTTCCGAGTCAATTCGTAATATTATTTTAGACCCCATTAACACCGAAATGGATGTCAGAACTGAAGCGTTACTCTATGCAGCGGCCCGGCGTCAACATTTAATGGAAACCGTGATTCCAGCCTTGAAGGCAGGAAAATTAGTGATTTCCGATCGATATGTTGATAGCTCAGTGGCTTATCAAGGTGGCGGCCGTGAAATCGGTGAACAAGCCGTGTGGCAAATGAACCAATTTGCCATTGATGGATTGGAACCTGATTTGACGGTTTATTTGGATATTGAATCTGAAGAAGGAATTCGCCGGATTAAAACACATCGCACCGATGAAATTAATCGACTTGATGTCGAGGCATTAGAATTTCACCAACGGGTTCGGAAGTCGTATTTAAATCTTTTGGAACAAAATCCAGAACGCATTAAATTAGTTGATGCGAGCCAACCGTTAGACAAAGTTTTACAAGATGTTAAAGAAACAATGTTGCAAAAGTATCCGAACCTGTTTTAATATTAATTAAACAATACTGGTAAAGGGAGTGTGACAATGATGAAAATGATTATAGCAATTGTTCAAGACAAAGATAGTAATATTTTAAGTAATGAATTTATTGAAGCAAATATTCGTGCAACTAAATTATCATCAACGGGAGGCTTTCTGCGTTCCGGTAATACGACCTTTTTAATTGGTATCGAAGATGAACGGATTGAGGAAGTGTTAAGTTTAATCAAAAAGACTTCCCACACCCGCGGTCAATTTATGACCCCACAGGTTAATATGGATGTCTCAATGGATGCATCTGCCGCTTATCCGGTTGAAGTTCAAGTTGGAGGGGCAACCGTCTTTGTACTTCCTATCGAACAGTTCCATCAATTCTAGAGGATAGTAAATCAAATATGAACGAAACAATGACCATTCTTGATCAGTTGGAGCAATCGCAACCACAGATTGTGACCCGATTTAAGAAAATTATTGAGAATAATGAATTGGCGCATGCGTATTTATTTGCAGGTCCTTCAGGAGCAGGTAAGTTTCAGCTTGCCCAGTGGATTGCGATGCGTTTATTTTGTTTACATGTAGAAAATAATCAGCCTGACGAAACTTGCGAAGAGTGTCAACGAATTTTATCCGGGAATCATCCAGATATTGTCGAAGTTGAACCCGATGGTCGTCAAATCAAAGTTGATCAAGTTCGGTATTTAAAGTCCGAATTTTCTAAAAGTGCTGTCGAAGGCTCAATCAAAATTTTTATGATTAAGCAAGCTGATAAGATGACCGTCAATGCTGCCAATAGTTTATTGAAGTTTCTGGAAGAACCCGAAGGCGATTTTATTGCCTTTTTGATGACTGCCAACAAAAGCTCAATTTTACCGACGATTCAATCACGCAGTCAAAGTGTTGAGTTTCTTCCTATTAGTAAGACTAGGTTAATTGAATTACTTCAAAAAGATGGTATTACTAAGTCACAAGCCCAATTTGCTTCAGGATTGACTAATTCAATTGATCAAATTAAGTTGTGGCTTGAAGATGATTGGCTCGATAAAGCCCAAAAAGCCGTGATTGATTGGTATGTGTTACTAGGAAATCATGATTTGCAAAGCTTTATTGCCGTTCAAAAAGAAATGATGCCTCTCGCTAAGGAACGTGACCGGCAACAAACCATGTTGGATATGATTATGTTAATTTGGCGTGATACAATCATTGAAGCGAACCAACGAGATACTGGCGAAATTAGTTATCAAGCTGCTACAGTTCAGATTGAACAAGTTGTTGGTAAAACAGCGACGAAAAAAATTACCAATATCGCGCAGTTAACTTTGGAACTGCGCCGGAAGCTAGATCAAAATATTAGCTTTCAAAATATAGTAGAACAATTAACGATTAAGATATTAGATACACTACGTGGCTAACGCGGAGGATAAAAATGACTGATAGAATTGATAAACGAGAAGTTTATGACCGTTTTGCGCAAGTAACTAAACAGACGCAAGAGCTATTAGATAGTATGGAACAGTTAAAGGCAGACATGACGGAAATCTTGGAAGAAAATGCTGAACTGTCTGTTGAAAACGACCATTTACATACAGTTATTAAAGATATTAAAGGTGAAAGTACCGAAGATGATGGGTTGTCCATGCCACGTCAAAATCTGCAAAAGATTTACGAACAGGGCTTTCATGTTTGTAATGAATATTACGGTAAGCGGCTCGATTATAATGAATCATGCACGTTTTGCCTGGATGTCATTTTTGGTAGACAATAACCAAAATTCAAAAAAGCGTGTAAGATGACGTTCAACTGATTGGTTCCTAAAATAATTATGTTAATATTAAAATTAAGCTCTGCATGTCGACTAAAGAGATGTAGGGCTATTATTATTGAATTAAAAGCTTATTAGTCAAAGGAGAAAATATTTTGCAACGTCAACATAGTTTTGATCAGACCGAGTTAGGCACGCTTTATTTAGTACCGACTCCGATTGGAAATCTCCAAGATATGACTTTTCGGGCAGTTGATACTTTAAAAACGGTAGATTTGATTGCTGCCGAAGATACACGTAATACCCAAAAATTATTAAATCATTTTGAAGTTGAAACCAAACAAATTAGTTTCCATGAACATAATACGGCGCAACGCATTCCACAATTAGTGGAAAAATTATTGACTGGGATTTCGATTGCTCAAGTGAGTGATGCGGGGATGCCTTCCATTTCTGATCCTGGTAAAGAGTTAGTCGCTGCGGCCATCCAAAACGATATTCCGGTCGTGCCGTTACCAGGTGCTAATGCTGGCTTGACAGCATTAATTGCTTCTGGATTAGAACCGCAACCATTTTATTTTTATGGATTTTTAGGACGAAAGCCTAGCTTCCAAAAACAAGAATTAACGGAATTGGCTAAGCATCAAGAAACCTTAATTTTTTATGAATCACCACATCGAATCGCAAAAACTTTAGTCAATATGATTGAAATTTTTGGGGCTGACCGGCAGGCTGTTTTAGCCAGAGAATTAACTAAAAAGCATGAGGAGTTCTTGAGAGGAACGCTGGTCGAACTGCAAGCGTGGGCTACCGAAGATAACGTTCGTGGAGAGTTCGTCATGTTAGTGGCAGGTAATGATGCTGAAGAGGTTGATGAAGAAGTGATTAATTTGTCTCCCGTTGAAGAAGTATCCCACTTAATTGATTCAGGTTTGACAACTAATGCTGCAATTAAACAAGTGGCCAAGCGCAGAGAAATTAACCGACAAGATTTGTACAAGGATTATCACGAAATTTAATAAATGGAGAGTGAGAAAAATTGGCAGACAATGAATTTAAAATGAATCATACTGTGACCTATTATGAATGTGATCCACAAGGCGAAGTAACAGTTGGGATGCTGATTAATCTCGCCATCCTGGTATCTGAAGAACAATCACAAGCAATTGGTGTAGGACCTGACGTCGTCGCTCAATTTGGCGGTGGTTGGGTGATTACCAGTTATAATATTGAAATTAGTAAATTACCAAAAGTAGACGAAACTATTGTTTTGAGTACTCGAGCTACTTCGTATAATCGCTACTTTGCCTTTCGAGAATTTTGGATTCGTGACCAAAATGGGGAGGAATATGCTCATATCTCAAGTATGTTTGTTTATATGGATTTGACTACGAGAAAAATTGTGCAAATACCAGACGAAATTATCAAACCGTTTCATTCTGAAGAGGTAAAACGCATCCCACGGGTGGGCAAATTAGAGGGCATTACTGAAGATGATTCAATTTTGCAGCAAGACTACCATGTCCGCTATTTTGACATTGACTCCAATCAGCACGTTAACAATGCCCATTATTTTGACTGGATGTTAGACGTGCTTGGAGAAGACTTTTTAAAGTCTCATCAGCTGAAAAAAATGCTGATTAAATATGATTTAGAAGTTCGCTATGGCAAAGATGTAGTTAGCAGTGAGGTATCCATTGATGATCAAGCACTGTTGACGAAACACAAAATCGGTACTAAAGGTGAATTAAATGCCGAAGCAAATTGTTGGTGGGAAAAACGTGCGTAAGCGCATTCTTGTGGTAAACTAAAAAGGAACAATATTTCTCAGGAGGTTGGGCGGAATGTCAATTTTAGTTGCTGGTGGTGCAGGTTACATCGGTTCACATATGGTGGCCAGATTAATCGAAAAAGGTGAAAGTGTCGTAGTTGTTGATAATTTATCAACAGGTCATAAAAAAGCTATTGATGCCAAAGCCAAATTTTATCAAGGAGATGTGCGAGATCGAGATTTTCTAAATCATGTCTTTGATACTGAAGATATTGACGCAGTCGTACATTTTGCTGCTTTTTCAGTTGTTCCAGAATCTATGAAAAAGCCTTTGAAGTATTTTGATAATAATACAGGTGGCATGATTACCTTATTGGAAACAATGGTTGATTATGACGTGAAAAAGATTGTCTTCTCGTCAACTGCTGCAACCTATGGTGTTCCTGATTCTGTTCCTATAAAAGAAACAGATACCCAAAAGCCAATCAATCCTTACGGCGAAAGTAAGTTGATGATGGAAACAATGATGCACTGGGCAGATGTTGCCTACGGTGTTAAATTTGTTCCATTGCGTTACTTCAATGTGGCTGGAGCTAAAGAAGATGGTAGTATTGGTGAAGATCACGGACCTGAAAGTCATTTAGTACCAATTATTTTGCAAGTCGCACAAGGTAAACGTGACGAACTGAAAATTTTTGGCACTGATTACGACACTCCAGATGGCACCAATGTCCGTGATTATGTCCACGTGATGGATTTAGCTGATGCTCATATCCTAGCTTTGAAGTATCTAAGTGAAGGCCATGACAGTCGTGCATTTAACCTCGGTTCTTCAACCGGCTTTTCGAACCGTCAAATGGTGGAAGCCGCTCGTGATGTAACGGGTAAGCCAATTCCAACTGTCGATGCACCTCGTCGTGGTGGAGATCCAGATACATTGGTCGCTGAAAGTAAAGATGCTCGTGAAATTTTAGGCTGGAAGCCAAGATTTGACGACGTCCACGAAATCATCAAAACCGCATGGAAGTGGCACGAAACACATCCAAATGGATATGAAGATAGATAATTAATTATTTGAGTAAAGCTACCGGACAAAAAGTTCGATAACTTTACTCTTTTTTGATATCAAGTTACTATTGCAATGTTAATGGTTGTGGTAAGATAGTTGATGTTTACTTGAAAGGACGTACTAATGAAGATTCTGTCAATAGATACATCTAACGCACCTCTGGCCATTGCCTTGGTTGAGGATAAGCAGTTAGTTGCTGAAACAACCCTAAATATCACTAAAAATCATAGCGTATTTCTGATGCCGGTCATTGAACAATTAATGCAAATGGCTAGCTGGACGCCACAACAATTAAATCGAATTGTAGTGGCGAAAGGACCAGGCTCATATACAGGTGTGCGGATTGCAGTCACCACGGCCAAAACATTAGCTAGTACTTTGAACATTGAATTAGTTGGTGTTTCGAGTTTAGAAGTATTAGCAAAGGCACCAATTGAGTTAACAGGTTTACCAGTCGTTAGCATTTTTAATGCACGTAGAAATACTGTCTTTGCCGGTGGATATCAACTTAAAAATAATCAATTGCAGACATTTATCCCAGAAGCTCATTATGAATTGGCAGATTTAATTAGCCAAATTAATGCTAATCAACAGCCTGTCATGGTAGTTGGTGAAATCATACCGGAATTTAAAGACCAATTTATGAATAATACTAATTTGGTAACCTTTGGCAATGCACAATCACAATTTCCATCAGCTTTTCAATTAGCCTTAATTGGAACGGACAGACAGTCAGTAGAAGACATCGATGGCTTCGTCCCAAATTATTTGAGAATTACGGAAGCCGAAATGAATTGGCAAAAATCTCATCCAGGAGAATCAAAGAAATCATATGTTCGCGAAGTTTAAAAAATGGGTGAATCTAACACGTCAAAAACAAAGACGTGAAGAGATTGCACAAACAATTGAGTTAAAGAACGCAATTATTAATATTAATGATTGCGATTATTTTGTTGCGCGCGCCCAAGTCACGGATGTGCCAGAAATCTTGGAAGTTGAAAGAAAAATATATGGAGCGACCCCCTGGAATGAATCAGCATTTCTTCAGGAAATCCGTCGTCGCCGTGATCGGTTATATTTAGTCGTGCGCAAAAACGATAAATTATTGGGCTTTGCTGGTTGTTCTTTTAATCGACAAACCAATGAAGCACATATCACTAATATTGCGATTAGTCCTGAATATCAAAGCAAGGGAATTGGCGGCTACCTGATTCACAAACTAATTCGTAAAGCTTCTTTGATTAATATGGAGAAGATGACGTTAGAAGTTCGTCGTAGTAATGTGGCTGCACAACGGTTATATAAAAAGATTGGGTTCATTGTGACTGGTAAAAAAGCCGGCTACTATTTTGGTGATCATGAAGATGCACTAGATATGGAACTTGATTTGAGTTATTTGAAGGGAAAATAAAGATGGATAAACGAAAATTAATCCTCGCGTTTGAGACTAGTTGTGATGAAACTAGTATCGCAGTCGTGGAAAACGGTGAAAAAATATTATCAAATATTGTAGCGACCCAAATTGATAGCCATCAACGTTTTGGTGGCGTGGTTCCTGAAGTTGCCAGTCGTCATCACATTGAACAAATCACCCATTGTCTGACTGAAGCACTGGAAGTTGCCGACGTGGATTATGATGATTTAAGCGCTGTGGCGGTAACTTATGGCCCTGGGCTAGTTGGTTCATTATTAATCGGTGTAACGGCCGCTAAAGCCGTTGCATTTGCACATAATTTGCCATTAGTACCGGTCAACCATATGGCCGGCCATATTTATGCTGCTAGATTTGTCGATCAATTTCAGTATCCACAAATGGCGCTGCTGGTGTCTGGCGGTCATACCGAAATCGTGTATATTAAATCTGAATATGATTTTGAAATTCTGGGTGAGACACGAGATGACGCTGCCGGTGAAGCATATGACAAAATTGGCCGTGTCTTAGGAGTTAATTATCCAGCGGGAAAAACGATTGATGAATGGGCGCACGAAGGTAGTGACACATTTGATTTTCCTCGGGCAATGATTAAAGAAGATAATTATGATTTCAGTTTTAGTGGGTTAAAAAGTGCCTTCATCAACACAGTGCATAATGCCGAACAACGGGATGAAGAGTTAAACAGTCGTGATTTAGCTGCTAGCTTTCAACAAAGTGTTGTGGACGTTTTGGCAAGCAAAGTTGAACGAGCTTTGTTAGATCATCCAGTCAAACAATTTGTCGTTGCAGGTGGAGTAGCTGCTAATAAAGGATTGCGGAGTCGAATTGAACGTGATTTACAAACTAAATTTCCCAACGTTCAATTGTTAATGGCACCCTTAAAGCTGTGCGGAGACAATGCCGCAATGATTGGTGCAGCAGGTCAAGTGGCATTTGACCACAAAAAAAGAACCGACATGAGTTTAAATGCGGTTCCTGGTTTATCATTTTAATCAAATTGTTCTAATTCTTCAGCGGCTTGTGTCCAGTTGGCTTCAACAATCTCGAGTTTTTCAGCTAAGTCGTTGAGTTCTAATTGTAAATCACCTAATTTCGTTCCATCGGATGCATTATCAGGATCAGCCATTTGTGTTTCAATGGCTGTTTTTTTGTCCTCTAATTGATTCATTTCAGTTTCAAATTGTTCAACGCGGCGCTCAACTTTTCGCCGTTCACGTTGTTGTTCTTTGTTTTGTTGGTAATTGGTGGTAGGTCCTTTTTCCGTGGAACTGGCGGTCTCTGTGACGGCATGCTTCTCTAATTCAAGCAGATAGTCGTCATAATCACCTTTATAGACGGCAGAGTTATTTTCACTCACCGCTAGAATTTGAGTGGCAACTTGGTTAATAAAATAACGGTCATGAGAAATGAAGAGAACCGTTCCATCAAATTCATTAATTGCGTGTTCCAGAACTTCACGACTATCAATATCCAAATGGTTCGTCGGTTCATCTAACACTAGAAAGTTAGAATGTTCAAATGACAATTTTGTCAGTTGCAGACGGGCTTTTTCGCCACCACTGAGTGAACTGACAGTTTTAAAGACATCATCACCGATGAATAAGAAACTACCTAACAGGGTTCTGATTTCACGTTCATCGACGGTTGGATAATCATCCCAAATTTCTTGCAAAACGGTTTTGTTGGGATGCAAGACTTGTTGTTCCTGGTCGTAGTAACCAACTTTCACGTTCGCACCAAGTTTAACGTCGCCACTAATTTTGGGAATCATTGATAAAATCGTTCGAATCATCGTTGATTTACCAATCCCGTTTGGCCCGATAACACCAAGTCGATTGGGTTTTACCAGCTCAAAATTGATTGGGCCGGCGATTTTTTTGTCATCATAACCGATAGCAAGTTCATCTGCTCTCAGGACGATATTACCGCTGGGCGAATCTTGTTTGAAGGTAAAGTGAATGGATTGATCATCTGTGGTTGGTCGATCCATGACTTTCATCTTGTCCAGTTGTTTTCGTCTGGCCTGGGCCCGTTTAGTCGTTGAAGCACGAACGATATTTCGATTAACGAAGTCTTCAAGCTTATTGATTTCAGCTTGCTGATGTTCGTAATGTTTCATCTCAGTCTTTAAATCTTCGGCCTTTAGGTCCATAAATTGTGAATAGTTCCCGGTATAGTGTTTCAATGTTCCTTGGCTCATATCATAAACTTCATTTACGACCCGATCCAAAAAGTATCGGTCATGAGACACGATTAATAGGGCACCGCTGTAATTTTTCAAAAAGTCTTCTAACCAACCCAAAATGGTCATATC
This sequence comes from Paucilactobacillus nenjiangensis, assembly GCF_008632615.1. Lineage (NCBI taxonomy): Bacteria > Bacillati > Bacillota > Bacilli > Lactobacillales > Lactobacillaceae > Paucilactobacillus > Paucilactobacillus nenjiangensis. The sequence continues at coordinate 1,780,429 of NZ_CP043939.1, read as the reverse complement.
TAAATGGTTAGTTGGTTCATCTAAAATGAGTAAATCGGGCTTTTGCAAAAGTAACTTAGCTAGTGCCAATTTTGTCTTTTGTCCACCGGAAAGACTGCTGACAACAGTTTGATATTCGTCTGCAAAGCCAAATCCGTTTAACACACCGCGCATTTGGCTTTCAATTTCAAAACCGCCGTTACTGGCATAATTGGACTGTAATAAATCATATTGACGTAAGACGTCAGCATATTCGTCTGTTGATGAATCAAGAGTGGCAATTTTATTTTCTAGGACATGGATTTTATTTTCCTGTTCATGCAAATCTGCGTAAACGGTGTCTAATTCATTCCAGATGGTTAAACTACTGTCCAAGCCTTGATCTTGAGCTAGATAGCCGATGGTGGTATCTTTTTTGGTACTAATTTCGCCTTCGTCAGGTTGAGTGATTTGTGCAAGCATTTTTAAGAGTGTGGTTTTACCAGCACCATTGCGACCGACTAATGCCACTCGTGAACGATCCTGAACTTGCAAATTAACATTTTTAAAAAGATATTCGCTGCCAAATCTGCGAGCAACGTTTTGTGTTTGTAAAATTATCATGTGTTTACCTCGAAATATAATACTAAAATTGTAGCATAATTAAGCAGTAAACCGTATCAAAACAAAAAAATGATAGCGTTTTATTTGAAAGAAGTTTCACAATCTAGTTACATATGCTACAATTGACGGTGAAGTAAATTTCACAAGCAGGAGGATGAGTTATGACAAGTAAGAAGATTCCTCGCGCCACAGCCAAACGATTACCCATTTATTATCGCTATTTAAATATATTATTAGATGCTAATAAACATCGTGTATCATCGACAGAATTATCACAAGCGGTTCAAGTTGATTCTGCAACTATTAGGAGAGATTTTTCCTATTTTGGTGAGTTGGGGAAGCGTGGATACGGATATGACGTTGAGGATTTATTGAATTTCTTTAAAGAAATTCTAAATCAAGACAAGTTAACGAACGCAGCTTTAATTGGTGTAGGTAATTTAGGACACGCACTTTTGAATTTCAATTTTCACAAGAACAGTAATGTTCGGATTAGTGCAGCCTTTGACGTGAACGATTCAATCATTAACACGGTTCAAAGCGGGGTACCAATCTACTCTGTTGATGACCTGGATCAACAATTACGGGACCAACAAATTGACGTCGTTATCTTATCAGTGCCATCTGAAACTGCCCAAGCAGTGACAGATCAAATTGTTAAAGTTGGCGTACGTGGTATCTTGAACTTTACACCGCTCAGATTAGGAGTGCCAAAAGATGTCAGAGTACAAAACGTTGATTTGACCAATGAATTGCAAACATTAATTTATTTTATTGATCATTACAATGCTAATGACGAACAAGCATAATTAAGTCAGCCCAATCGTGGGTTGGCTTTTTTTGATAAATGTGGTTAATTCTTGCAATTTAATCTGAAAATGATATAGTAGATTTTGTGATTAGCACTCGAAGGTTTTGAGTGCTAAAAATAAAATGATGGAGGGATAGACGTGTTAAAACCATTAGGAGATCGCGTTGTTTTACAAGCTGAACAAGAAGAAGAAAAAACCATTGGTGGGATTGTCTTGGCATCTAATGCCCAAGAAAAGCCAACTGTTGGTAAGGTAATTGCCGTCGGTGAAGGCCGAGTTCTTGAAAACGGTGAGAAACTTGCTCCTTCAGTTAAGGAAAATGATCGCGTATTGTTCGACAAATATGCAGGTAATGAAGTTGAGTATGAAGGCCAAAAATATTTAGTCGTACATGAAAAAGATATCGTTGCAGTGATTGATTAAGCTGCAAATGACCAATAAAATTTAAACTAATATATTCAAAAATTTTTATGAGGTGAAAAATTATCATGGCAAAGGAAATTGAATTTTCTGAAGATGCACGTGCAAAAATGCTCAAAGGTGTCGACAAATTAGCTGACACAGTTAAAACTACAATTGGACCAAAGGGACGTAACGTTGTTTTGGAACAAACTTACGGTTCACCAACAATTACCAATGATGGTGTAACAATCGCTAAGGCCATTGATTTGGAAGACCATTTTGAAAATATGGGTGCCAAGTTAGTTGCTGAAGTTGCTTCAAAAACGAATGATATTGCTGGTGATGGTACTACTACTGCTACCGTCTTAACACAAGCAATCGTTACTGAAGGTATGAAGAACGTGACTGCCGGTGCCAACCCTGTTGGTATCCGTCGTGGGATTGAATTAGCCACTAAGGCAGCTGTTGAATCACTACACTCAATGTCACACGATGTTAAGACAAAGGATGATATTGCTCAAATCGCTTCAATCTCAGCCGCTAACGAAGAAGTTGGTGCTTTGATTGCCGACGCAATGGATAAAGTTGGTAACGATGGTGTCATCACGATTGAAGAATCTCGTGGTGTTGACACAACTTTGGATGTTGTTGAAGGAATGCAATTTGATCGTGGTTACATGTCACAATACATGGTTACTGACAACGATAAGATGGAAGCAGACTTAGACAATCCATATATCTTAATTACTGATAAGAAAATTGGTAACATTCAAGATATCTTGCCTTTATTGCAAGGGGTTGTTGAACAAAGCCGCTCATTATTAATCATCGCTGACGATATTACGGGTGAAGCTTTACCAACACTTGTTTTGAACAAGATGCGTGGAACTTTCAATGTTGTGGCTGTTAAGGCTCCTGGCTTTGGCGATCGTCGTAAAGCACAACTTGAAGATATCGCTATTTTGACTGGCGGAACTGTTATCACTGATGATCTTGGCTTGAACTTGAAAGACACGACACTTGCTCAACTAGGACAAGCAAACAAAGTTACAGTTACTAAAGAAAACACAACTATTGTTGAAGGTGCTGGCGCTAAAGAACAAATTCAAGAACGTGTTGAATTGCTCAAGGGCCAAATCGCCGAAACAACTTCACAATTTGATCGTGAAAAATTACAAGAACGTCTTGCTAAATTAGCTGGTGGAGTTGCCGTCATCAAAGTTGGTGCCGCAACTGAAACTGAGTTAAAAGAAAAGAAGTATCGGATTGAAGATGCTCTTAATGCAACTCGTGCAGCCGTTGAAGAAGGCTTCGTTGCTGGTGGTGGTACTGCATTAGTTAACGCAATTGATGCCGTTGATGCTCTTGAAGCTGAAGGCGATGCTGCTACAGGAATCAAGATTGTTAAACGTGCACTTGAAGAACCAGTTCGTCAAATCGCTGAAAACGCTGGCTTAGAAGGTTCAGTTATTGTTGAACGTTTGAAGGGTGAAGCAAGCGGAATTGGTTACAATGCTGCTGATGACAAGTTTGAAGATATGGTTGCAGCCGGAATCGTTGACCCAACCAAAGTTACTCGTTCAGCCTTGCAAAATGCTGCTTCAGTTTCAGCCTTGTTATTAACAACCGAAGCTGTTGTTGCCGACAAGCCTGAAGATAATCCAGCTCCTGCAGCTCCCGCAGCACCAGGAATGGGCGGAATGATGTAGTTTGATTAATTAGTTAATAATAAGTGGGCACGATTGAAAATGCATTTTGTTTAGGCCAAAATAGTAGTATTTAAAATCGTAAATATATTGACTCTATTAATCCCAATAAGATTACTAAAAAACCGAGTATTGCTTTTATAGCATTACTCGGTTTTTTCAACAATTTAGGGTATACTTGGATTTAATAATGAAATGTACTAGTAGTTGAATTTTGAAAGTAGTACAATAGCGATTGTTCGATTTTTTAATTCAAGGAGATATTTAATATGTGGCGTTATTTAAAGCGCATGATAATTGGTAAACCGTTGAAAACACTTGATGAAGGCGGGATGCATCTTACTAAGTTCAAAGCTTTAGCTTTGTTGTCTTCAGATGCACTTTCATCAGTGGCATACGGACCTGAAACTATTACAACTGTTTTAGTTGGCTTATCTGCGGCCGCTCTGTGGTATTCTATTCCAATTGCCGGCGTGGTCTTAATTCTGTTATTGGCGATTACGTTATCTTATCGTCAAATTATTCATGCATATCCAGGTGGTGGTGGTGCCTATATGGTTGCCAGTGCTAACTGGGGCAGAAATGGTGGTTTGGTTGCCGGAGGATCGTTACTGGTTGATTACATGTTAACCGTAGCCGTTTCGACAACTTCTGGAACTGAAGCCATCACTTCAGCTGTACCAGCACTTTATCCATATTCAGTGCCAATTGCGATTGTAATTGTCTTTCTGATTATGGCGATGAATTTGCGTGGGATGAGTGAAAGTGCCAATATTTTGACGGTACCTGTTTACTTTTTCGTGGTGGCTTTGTTTATCACCATTGGGTGGGGACTGTTCAATATTATGACTGGGAACATTGAATTCCATGCGCCAACACCTGTTGGGACTGCTGTACCAGGGGTATCAATCTTCTTACTCATTCGTGCTTTCTCTGCTGGTTCTTCTTCCTTAACTGGGGTTGAAGCCATCAGTAATGCGGTACCAAACTTTAATGCGCCACGTTCTAAAAATGCGGCCGCTACTTTATCAATTATGAGTTTTATTTTGGCTTGCTTCTTCGCTGGAGTAATCTTCTTAAGTTTCTACTTAGGAATCATGCCAAATGAACATGCAACTGTCCTTTCACAAATTGGTTCAGCCGTTTATGGTGGGCATGGGGTTGGTTATTACTTACTTCAAGTTTCAACTGCCTTAATTCTAGCAGTTGCTGCTAATACTGGTTTCTCAGCGTTCCCAATTTTGGCCTATAATCTGGCGAAAGATAAGTTTATGCCACATGCATTTATGGATCGCGGAGACCGCTTAGGTTATTCCAATGGGATTATCTCTTTAGCAGTTGGTGCCGTAATCTTAATTTTAATTTTCCATGGTAAAACAACTGATTTGATTCCTTTATATGCTGTTGGTGTGTTCGTACCATTTACGCTGTCGCAATCGGGGATGATTATTCATTGGTTCAGAACTCGCGAGGGCTTCTGGCTTGGTAAATCATTTATTAACTTGATTGGTGCTTTGATTTCATTGCTACTAGTCGTTGCCCTATTCTGGCAACATTTCGAAAAAGTTTGGCCATACATCATCATCATGGTCTTACTGTTGATGCTATTTCATAAAATCCATGAGCATTATAAAAAAGTTGCTGAACAATTACGAGTGGCAGCTAAATCGACTGTTCAGATTAAAGACTTTGATGGAGCAACGGTTATTGTGCTTGTCAGCAATGTGACGAAAGTGACAGCTGGTGCAATCAACTATGCCCGTTCGATTGGTGATTATGTGATTGCAATGCATATCTCATTTGATGAGAATCCAGGCAAGGAACATAAGACAGCCAATGAATTTAAGGCAGAATTCCCAGACGTTCGGTTTGTAGATATTCATTCTTCATATCGTTCAATCGCGGCACCAACATTGCGATTCGTCGATGTAATTGCGAAACGAGCTGCTGCGAGAAACTATTCGACCACTGTGCTTGTACCGCAATTTGTTCCAAAGCATCCTTGGCAAATGGCACTGCATAATCAAACTAGTTTACGTTTGAGAGGATTATTGAATTCTCGTGAAAACGTGATTGTATCCACTTATAGTTATCATCTAAAAGAGTAATAATAAAAGGTTTCTGCAATTTTGCAGAAACCTTTTACTTTTCATATGGAATTTCAATCATTTGAGGCTCACCAATTTGAAAACTGAGTGAATCGTTAAACTGATTTGTTAAGTCCTGAATAGTATCATCAACAGACTCTTCGTTGACCAAAATTGTGAGTTGTACGTTGGTACCAAATTCTTCATTAGCGGTGCTTAGGTTGTTTTGTGCGAGGTAATATTTTAGCTTTTCATGATTAGAATAGCTAACGGTAACGATTACTTGTTTTTGAAGGACACGTTGTACTAAGCCAACTTCATTGATAGCAAGGGAGACAGTGCCACCATATGCTCGAATCAATCCACCTGCGCCTAATTTGATACCTCCGAAATAACGAGTCACTACTGCTACAACATCGTGTAAATTTTCTTTTTCGAGCGTATTTAAAATTGGTAATCCAGCCGTACCACTGGGTTCGCCATTGTCGCTTTCGCGCTTAATTTCAAAATGATCACCAATCGTATATGCGAAACAGTTATGATTGGCTTTTTTATTCGCGGCTTGCACACTGTTGATGAATGCCTGTGCTTCATCTTCTGAATGGACTTTGGCTAGTGAACAAATAAATCTGGACTTTTTAATGGTTTGTTCAAATGTATGGTTGTTGGCGATGGTTAATAATAAATCGTTCATTGTTTGACCTTTCAAGTAGATTTTAAGTTTTTTTACGTATGTAGTTAGTAAAGGGAGAATTTTATGGACCGTAATTTATTGTTTGGTCGACGAATCGTCGATAATTGTAATCAACAGACTAAGTATCCAAATGATGTCATTATTTCGCCATCGATTAATCAAAGTCAAAAGCCTTGGCGCTGTGGTCGATGTAATTCAGTGATTGAACCGCTACAAACCCAATTGCCTGGCGAAAATTATTATTGTGCCAATTGTATTATGTTAGGACGCAATTCAACGCTAACTCAATTTTACCATTTACCTGAAGAGAATCGATTTGAATTGCAAACTCAACCGTTAACGTGGACGGGACAGTTGTCGAAACTACAAGAAGAATGTTCACAGCAAGTTACCGAGTGCTTGCAACAACACCAACGCCATTTATTGTGGGCGGTCACCGGCGCTGGTAAAACAGAAATGTTATTTAATGCGATTAGCGAAGCATTAAAGCGAAATGAACGGGTGGCGATTGCTTCACCACGAGTGGATGTTTGCATTGAATTATTCCCACGAATTCAATCGGCATTTGCCAACACGGAGATGTGTTTGTTACATGGAAAACAGACTGACCCTTATCGTTATACTCAATTGACGATTTGCACCACCCATCAATTACTTAAATTTTACCATGCTTTTGATAATTTAATCGTGGATGAAGTGGATTCATTTCCTTATGCAGATAACCCGCAACTTTATTTTGCAACGGAGCAAGCGGTAAAAAAAGAAGGCGGAATTTTATATTTAACGGCAACCCCTGGGAAAAAGTTGCTAGCACGAGCGAAGCGCGGTGAGCTGGGGATTAGTTACTTACCACTGCGATATCATGGCCATTTGTTACCAGAAATTAAAATTAAATTAGTCCCAAATTGGCAACTAAAAATAAAAAAGAAACAGTTGCCACCATCGTTAATTAGAGCGATGAAAGAACGAATTGCTAAACAACAACGATTTTTGCTATTTGTACCTCGAATTGCTGATCTCCCATTGATTAAGATAGCAATTGAAAGAAAAATTTCAGTTGTGCGATGTGTCACGGTTCATGCAGCTGATCCACAACGGTTAGAAAAGGTGCAGGCAATGCGTGAAGAAAAGATTATGTTTTTAGTGACGACCTCAATTTTGGAACGCGGAGTCACTTTTCCGGGCATAGATGTGTTTGTCTTGGGAGCAGAAGATGATGTTTTCTCGGACTCAGCACTTGTCCAAATTGCCGGACGTGCCGGTCGTTCAACGGATAGACCAACGGGTGACGTCATCTTTTGGATTGGACAATATGCGCAAAATGTTCGCTCTGCCATTCATCAAATCAAATTTGTGAATCAGAAAGGACGGGTTATTCAACGTGAAATGCATGATTTGTAATCAACGTATCAATCAACTATTTAATTTGAATCAATTATTAGCTTGGAAAAAACTGCCAGCGCCTTTAATTTGTGAACAATGTAATCAAGGGTTTGAACCAATTACTGGACCGAGATGTCAAGGATGTGGTCGCACTGATACCAATGGCGCCCTATGTGATGAGTGTATTCGCTGGGAAAATAAGTTTGGCTATGTGCTACACAATCAAGCATTGTTTCATTACGATGAAGCGATGAAAGATTTTATGAAACAGTACAAGTTTAATGGTGATTATCGTTTGAGACTGGTTTTTGAATCACAGCTCAAATCAGCAGCAAGTTTAATTGAGTGTGACTTGATTGTTCCCATTCCCGTCACTGAAGCCACCTGGAGGTCAAGGGGCTTTAACCAAGTTACAGGCATGCTGGGAAATCTAGAATTGAGTGCCGCCATATCGACGGTAGAACGTGAAAAAGCTGAACCCCAATCACACAAGACTAGGCGAGAAAGAATACAATTGGAACAGCCATTTGCGATGGTAAATAAATTTAAAGATGAGTTGCCTGAGCAAAATATTTTATTGATTGACGATGTTTATACGACCGGGACGACTTTATACCATGCGGCTAATCTTTTGAAATCGGCAGGCGCTCACAAAATTTGTAGTTTAACTTTAGCCAGATAAAAATTAAGAAATCGCTGCCATATTAATTGCAACGGGGCGGGAACTCCTTTACAATTAGTATAAGGATATCGGAAGAGTGGTCCTTCCGATTCCAGATGTAGTCGAAGGGAGAGATTTCTATGCTTAAATTCAATATTCGTGGTGAAAACATTGAGGTAACAGATTCAATTCGTGAGTATGTAACGAAAAAAATTAGTAAGTTAGAAAAATACTTCGGGGAAAATACAGATGCTACAGCAAATGTAAACCTCAAAGTGTACTCCAACCGGGATCGCGAAGAAAAGGTTGAAGTAACTATTCTTCTTCCATATTTAACATTAAGAGCCGAGGAAACATCACAAGACTTATACGGTAGTGTGGACTTGGTAACTGACAAGCTCGAACGTCAGATTCGTAAATACAAAACGAAAGTTAATCGCAAATCTCGTGAAAAAGGATTCAAGAATCTTGATTTTACGGCAGGAGAAGTTTCAGACGAGCCAGTTGATGAATTGGCAGTTGTTCGTACAAAACAATTTTCTTTGAAACCGATGGATAATGAAGAAGCAATTTTACAAATGGATATGCTTGGACATGACTTCTTTATTTTTGAAGACTCTGAAACGAACGGTGTTAGCATAGTCTACAGACGTAATGATGGTCGTTACGGCCTGATTGAAACAGATGCTGACGAATAAAAAATGATGAAATACAACAGCGTACTTGGATTAATTTCCGAGTACGTTTTTTGGTTGCTGAATAGTTCGGTTTTAATTATTAGTAAATAATGGTATGATAAAGTGTGATATTTTTAAGAAATTATAATACGCGAGGAGTAGTTACACCAGCGTACGAAAAGACAGATTTAGAAGGGATTTATTCATGGCAAACGTTCTAAAAAAATGGGTTGAAAGCGATCGACGTGAGCTTCGTCGCATTAGTCGCTTAGCCGACAAGGTTGAAGCATACTACGATGAATATGAGAAGCTAACTGACGACCAATTAAAAGCAAAAACAGATGAATTTAGGAAACGATATCAAGACGGCGAAACTCTGGATGAATTATTACCAGAGGGCTTTGCTGTGGCTCGAGAAGGGGCCAAGCGAGTATTGGGAATGACACCTTTCCACGTTCAAATCATGGGTGGAATCGTGTTACATGAAGGTAACATCGCCGAAATGAAAACTGGTGAAGGTAAGACCTTGACGGCCACCATGCCAGTTTATTTGAATGCAATTAGTGGGGATGGCGTGCACGTTGTCACCGTTAATGAATATTTATCAGAACGTGATGCCACTGAAATGGGTGAGTTATACAACTGGCTCGGCTGTTCAGTTGGGATTAATGGCTCTGAAAAGTCTCCAGATGAAAAACGTGAAGCTTACGCTGCTGATATTACGTACTCAACTAATGCGGAAATTGGGTTTGATTATCTTCGTGATAACATGGCTGTTTACCAAGCTGATCAAGTTCAACGTAAAATGAATTATGCCTTGATTGATGAAGTGGATTCAATTCTGATTGATGAAGCGAGAACTCCATTGATTATTTCTGGACCAAGTACGGGAACATCTCAACTCTATGACACTGCCGACCGTTTTGCGAAAACATTAAAAGAAGACGATGATCTCAAGGTTGATTTGGAATCTAAAACAGTTGCTTTGACTAACGAAGGAATTGAAAAGGCAGAAAGTTACTTCAAACTGAATAACTTGTATGACGCCGATAATACCGCTTTAACTCATCATATTGACCAAGCCTTGCGGGCTAACTTTATCATGTTTAATAATAAAGATTATGTGGTTTCTGAAGGCGAAGTCTTGATTGTTGATTCATTTACCGGTCGGACAATGCCAGGGCGTCGTTTTAGTGATGGATTGCATCAAGCTTTGGAATCCAAAGAACATGTTGAAATTCAAGATGATAGTAAAACAATGGCTAACATCACGTATCAAAACTTGTTCCGGATTTATAAAAAATTATCCGGGATGACTGGGACTGCCAAGACTGAACAAGAAGAATTCCGTGAAACTTACAACATGGAAACCATCACGATTCCGACAAACCGTCCTGTTGCACGTGATGACCAACCTGATTTGCTTTACCCAACTTTGAAGAGCAAGTTCGATGCCGTTGCCAAACGGATTGAAGAATTGCACGATAAGGGTCAACCAATCTTGGTTGGTACTGTGGCCGTTGAAACCTCTGAATACTTGTCTAACTTATTAGATAAGGCAAAGATTCCTCACGTAGTTTTGAATGCGAAAAACCATGCGCGTGAAGCTGAAATTGTTAAAAATGCTGGTCAAAAAGGTGCCGTGACGATTGCCACTAATATGGCTGGTCGTGGGACTGATATCAAACTTGGACCCGGTGTGGTTGAAGTTGGTGGATTAGCCGTTATTGGTACTGAACGACACGAATCACGACGGATTGATAATCAATTACGTGGACGTTCCGGACGTCAAGGGGACCCTGGGTTCTCACAATTTTATCTATCATTGGAAGATGATTTAATGCTCCGATTTGGTGGCGACCGAATCAAAGCCTTCTTGGATCGGATGAAGGTTGATGATGAAGATGCTGTCATTAAGAGTCGTTTATTGTCACGCCAAGTTGAATCAGCGCAAAAACGAGTTGAAGGTAATAACTTTGATTCACGTAAAAATGTGCTGCAATACGATGATGTGTTACGTTCTCAACGTGAAATTATTTATTCACAACGTCAACAAGTGATTGTAGAAGATGAATCACTCGAAAACATCATGAAACCAATCTTCCGTCGTTCAATCGAACGGGCCGTGGACTCATTTACAGTTGGTAATGAACCTGATTGGAAACTGGATGAAATTGTTAATTTTGCTACAACGACACTAGTTCATCCAGACAAAATTACTGAAAATGACTTGAAGGGTCTATCTAGTGATGAAATCAAAGAAAAACTCAATGGCTTTGCCAAAGAAGTCTACGACGAAAAGGCAAGTCAACTAAATGACAAGGCCCAAGTACTTGAATTCTCAAAAGTGGTCTTGCTACGAGTAATTGATTCTCACTGGACTGATCATATTGATACGATGGATCAATTCCGTCAATCAGTTGGTCTACGTGGATATGGTCAATTAAATCCATTAGTTGAATATCAAACTGCGGGGTATACCTTGTTCCAAGAAATGATTGCAGATATTGAGTATGAAACAACACGCTTATTTATGAAATCAGAAATTAGACAAAACGTTACACGCTAAGAATAAAAAGAAAGCTCCTAAGATTATTCTGGGTGCTTTCTTTTTTAGCCTTCGGAGGGAAAAATGGAATTAAGCGAAACCAAAAAAGTAATAGAAGAGATGCAACAAGAGGTTGCTAACTTCGGGAGGTCTCTTTGACCTCGATTTGTTGAATGAACGAATCGCCGAAAATGAAGCCAAAATGGCGGAACCCAATTTTTGGAATGATGGGGTTGAAGCACAAAAGTTAATTGATGAAAATAACGACCATAAGGCCAAACGTGACAATTTTGTCGTGTTACGTGATAGCGTGGAAAATTTGGAAGTTACACAAAGTTTGTTGCAAGAAGAAAATGATCCAGAAATGCGAACCGAATTTGAAACTGAATTGGGTCAGACTCAGCATCTATTGGAAACTTATCGATTAGAACAACTACTGGATGAACCATATGATGCTAACAATGCAATTTTAGAAATTCATCCGGGGGCCGGGGGCACCGAATCTCAGGATTGGGGTTCAATGCTATTAAGAATGTATACTCGCTGGGCCAGTGCCCATAATTTTCAGGTTGAAATTGCTGAATATGAAGCCGGGGACGAAGCCGGGATTAAAAGTGTGACTTTGTTAATCAATGGTCATAATTCATTTGGCTACTTGCGCTCTGAACGTGGTGTTCATCGTCTGGTGCGTATCTCGCCCTTTGATTCTGCCGGTCGTCGCCATACCTCATTTGCTTCGATTGACGTTATGCCAGAATTGGATAATACCACCAATATTGAAGTGAATAGTGATGATTTAAGGGTCGATGTTTTTCGTTCCAGTGGTGCTGGGGGCCAGCATATCAATAAGACCTCTTCCGCGGTTCGCTTGACGCATTTACCAACTGGAATTGTAGTTTCTTCACAGGCACAACGGTCTCAATTACAAAACCGTGAAACTGCGATGAACATGTTGAAATCCAAGTTGTATCAATTAGAAGTCCAAAAAAAGGAACAAGAACGTGCTAAAATTCAAGGTGAACAGCTTGATATTGGCTGGGGTTCGCAAATTAGATCGTATGTTTTTCATCCATACACCATGGTTAAAGATCACCGAACGAATTACGAAACCCATGATGGAAATGCAGTGATGGATGGTGATTTGGATCCATTTATTGACGCATATTTGCAATGGAAACTGAGCCAAAAAAATCCAGATTAAAATAATTATGAAAACCTTAACAACCGTAGCCAGATGGTAGTTATAGTTGCGATAAATAAGTGAAACCAGTAAGATTAAGCTATTAATACACGGGAAGGTGGGATGATCGATGAAATCAAAGTCAAAACGTCGTTTAACGAAGTCAGCAAGTAATCGGGTTCTGACAGGGTCAATCGGGGGATTTGGAGAATTTATTGGAATTAATGCAAATTATTTGCGTGTTGGGTTTATTATTCTGACAGCTTTAACACATTTTATTCCAGGAATTTTGATCTATATCTTGTTGATTGTCATAATGCCTGCAGATCCTAATAAACCTGACTTTAGCGCATTATTTAGTAATTTTGGATTTAATACTGGAAATAAAACAGAAACTAAAAGTAAAACGGATCGTAAAGTAATTCATGATGTTGATGAACATGATGAGAAATAAGAAGGTATTTGCATGGGCTTTTCGATGAGAATAGTGATTAATACAGTTCTGTTTGTGGCAATCGCTGGATTTTTTGCACAAAGCGGAAGTTTTTATGTAGCAAGTGTTGGGACTGCATTTGTCGCAAGCTTGGTGCTAGCAATTTTGAACGCATTTGTACGGCCAATATTATTTATTTTATCCTTACCAATAACTGTCTTTACCTTGGGATTGTTCAGTGTGATTCTCAATGCCATTATGTTGCAATTAACGTCAACGTTAGTTGGAACGGATAGTTTTCGGTTTTCGTCATTTGGAATAACAATTCTCATTGCGATAATTATTTCCATTTGTAACACAATTATTTCAGGACATCTTTTACATCGTGATTAGCATAAGGAGGGGTTACTAGTGGCAAATGAAGTAACGGTTGCAGATTTAGTTAAGAAGACAAGACTCAAAGTTTTACAAGGAGACAAGTATTTGGATCGGGTGGTCACTACTAGTGATATCTCTCGACCAGGATTGGAATTAACTGGGTATTTTAAATATTATCCAGCAATGAGAATCCAATTACTTGGCATTACCGAAACCTCATTCGCCAAAAATATGACCCATGACGAATTACTGATGGTGATGAGAAAAATGTGTGCACCCGAAACACCAACTTTTGTGGTGTCCACCGATTTAGAAGTACCAAAGGAATTGAAACAGGCTGCCAAAGAAAATAATATTCCAATTCTCGGCACGAGTCTCACCTCCTCACGTGTCTTGAGTAATATGACTTACTATTTAAGTGGCAAGTTGGCAGAGCGTCAATCTGTGCATGGTGTGTTAGTGGACATTAATGGTGTTGGGGTCATGATTACTGGTGATTCTGGAGTTGGTAAAAGTGAAACCGCGCTTGAATTAGTTCGTCGTGGACATCGGTTAGTCGCCGATGATCGAGTTGAAGTGTACGCTCAAGATGAACAAACACTGGTTGGCTCAGCCCCTGCAATCTTAAATCACTTAATGGAAATTCGTGGCATCGGTATTATTGACGTCATGAACTTGTATGGTGCTGGTGCAGTTATGCAAGAAGATGATGTTGATTTAATCGTTAATCTTGAAACCTGGGCCCCGGATGTACAATTTGACCGTCTCGGTGACAAAGGTGATAGTCAAAAGATTTTAGACGTTATTGTACCCAAAGTGTCTATTCCAGTTAAAACTGGACGTAATTTAGCCATTATCATTGAATCTGCAGCGATGAACTTCCGTGCTCAATCAATGGGATATGATGCGACTGAAGTCTTTGATGCCAACCTAAATAAGTTAATTAAAGAAAATTCAAAGAAGGACTAAAAATTAATGTCAGTACTCGCAATTAATCCGATTTTTTTTAATTTAGGACCAATTCAAATTCATTGGTATGGAGTAATAATTGCTTCAGCCGTCATTATTGCATTGACGTTGTCAGTGCGTGAAGGTACTCGTGTTGGACTTGAAGCCGACAATTTTTATGATTATATTTTATGGGCCTTACCAGTGGCAATTATATTTGCCCGAGCATACTATGTAATTTTTGAATGGGGATATTATTCACAGCACACCAGTGAAATTATCGCGGTGTGGGATGGTGGAATTGCCATCTACGGTTCACTGATTGGAGCCGCTCTGGTAATGTTTTTGTATTGTCGCTCTAAATTTATCTCAATGTGGACAATGCTAGACGTTGTTTCACCAACAGTTATCCTGGCACAAGGAATTGGTCGCTGGGGAAACTTTATGAATCAAGAAGCATTTGGTAGAATAACAAGTAAGGGCTTTCTTACGTCCTTACATTTACCAAACTTTATTATTAACCAGATGTATATCGACGGTCATTATCGGGTGCCAACGTACCTGTATGAATCGGTCTGGGACGTGCTCGGGTTTATTGTGTTGTTTACTTTACGTCATAAATTTCATTTATTTAAACAAGGTGAAATTTTCTTGTGTTATCTAATCTGGTATTCAGTTGGGCGCTTTTTCGTTGAAGGAATGCGAACTGACAGTTTAATGATTGGTAATACAATTCGTGTATCTCAATTGTTATCAGTCATCTTATTTGTCGGAGCAATTGTGACAATCATTGTGAGACGTAAACGAGACAATATTGATTGGTATTATGTTGATGCAAAAACAAAGAAATCGTAGAAATTCGAAGGGAGTTTCAACAGATGACAGAAAAAATTGCTGTACTTGGTGCGGGTTCATGGGGTAGTGTACTGGCAAATTTATTGGCCGAAAACGGACATGATGTTCGGTTATGGTCACATAATCCCGAGCAAGTAAATGTGCTCAATGATCAACACGAGAATCCCAAGTACATGAAAGATTTCAAATATTCAGAAACATTGATTGCTACTGAAAGTATGGAAGATGCCATTCAGGACGCTAAGGTGATCTTAATCGCGATTCCAACAGGTGGAATTCGTGAAGTTGCGAATCAGGCCGGAACCATTTTGTCCAGATTAAACCAAGTTTCACTGATTTTACATGCAACCAAGGGTTTAGAGCAGGTAACCTATAAGCGACCATCTGAAATGATAGCTGAAGAAATTCCCGAAACTAATCGTCGTGGTATCGTGGCCATTACAGGTCCGAGTCATGCCGAAGACGTTGCGCGTAAAGATTTAACTGCGATTACTGCCGCCTCTGCTGATGAATCACATGCTAAAGAGGTACAAGTATTATTTAATAATGATTATTTTAGAATTTATTCAAATGACGACATTGTAGGAGCTGAATTTGGTGCGGCTCTCAAAAACATTATTGCGATTGCTGCCGGAATTTTAGTTGGCTTAGGATATCATGACAATGCCAAGGCAGCGCTAATTACCCGTGGTTTGAATGAAATTAAACGACTAGGCGTTGCATTTGGTGCTAACCCATTCACGTTTACTGGTTTATCTGGAGTCGGTGATTTAATTGTGACTGCTACTAGCGTAAATTCACGTAACTGGCGGGCAGGTAATCAACTAGGCCAAGGTAAATCTTTGGATGATGTGATGGCAGATATGGGCATGGTGATTGAAGGTGTCTATACTACCAAGGCTGCTTATGAAATGAGCCAAGATCGTCATGTTGAAATGCCAATCATTGAATCAATTTATAAAGTGTTATATGAAAACGCTGACGTAAAAGTGCTGATCAATGGTCTAATGCAACGAGATATGCGCTCAGAGCTAGATTAGGTATGATATAATGCAAGTATATTGAAATGATTGAAAGGAAATTTTAACTAATGAAAAAAGTAAGAAAAGCAATCATCCCAGCTGCCGGTTTAGGCACTCGTTTTTTACCAGCTACTAAGGCCCTTGCCAAGGAAATGTTACCAATCGTGGACAAGCCTACTATTCAATTTATTGTTGAAGAAGCACGTAAATCTGGTATTGAAGACATTGTGGTTGTTGATGGTAAAAGTAAACGCTCAATCGAAGACCATTTTGATTCAAACCCAGAACTTGAAAACAACTTGGCAGAAAAAAATAAGCAAGAAATGTTAAAGATGGTACAAGAGACCACTGACATTAACTTGTACTTTATTCGTCAATCACATCCTCGTGGCTTAGGGGATGCTGTCTTGACTGCCAAAGCATTTATTGGTGACGAACCTTTCGTTGTTATGCTTGGCGATGATTTAATGGAAGATAAAGTGCCTTTAACTCGTCAATTGATGGAATCATACAAAGAAACTGGTGCATCTACGCTGGCTGTAATGAAGGTTCCTCATGAAGAAACTGAAAAATATGGTGTTATCAATCCAATTGAACAAGTTAAACCAGGACTATACAATGTTTCAAACTTTGTTGAAAAGCCAGATCCAGATGAAGCACCAAGTGATTTGGCAATCATCGGTCGTTATCTATTAACACCTGAAATCTTTGATGTGTTGGAAAGAACACCAATGGGTAAGGGTGGAGAACTACAATTAACCGATGCAATTGATGAATTGAACAAAACTCAACGCGTTTTCGCCCATGAATTTAAGGGTCAACGTTTTGACGTTGGAAACAAGTTCGGTTGGATTGAAACTAATATCGAATACGGTCTCAAACATCCTCAAGTTAAAGATGAACTCCGTGCTTATATCAAGACGTTGGGTGCGAAATTAACTGCCGAAGATGAAAAAGCTAGTAAATAATAATTAACAAATTTTACAAATAAGTGGTAGAGCAGATTAATAATTGTTCCGCCACTTTTTTACTTACTTTTTGTGAGCTAAAGTAGTCGACAAAAATCATAATTCAGTGTATTGTAAAATAATTAGATTAGGAATTTTAGGAGGAAAGAACATGGCAAAAAGTTATGATGTGATTGTTATTGGGGCAGGGCCTGGTGGAATGACTGCTGCGCTATATGCTTCACGGGCCAATCTATCCGTATTAATGTTAGATCGCGGAATTTATGGCGGTCAAATGAATAACACCGCTGAAATCGAAAATTATCCCGGATTTAAATCAATCCTAGGACCTGATTTGTCCAAAGAAATGTATGAAAGTTCCACTCAATTTGGAGCTGAATATGCATATGGAACGGTTGCTAGTATTGTAGACCATGGCGACGTGAAGACAGTTACGACTGATATGGAAGAGTATGAAACCAAAGCAATTATTATTGCGACTGGTTCACAATATCGGAAGTTAGGGGCTCCAGGTGAGGCTGAATTATCTGGTCGTGGAGTTTCATACTGTGCTGTCTGTGATGGTGCCTTCTTTAAGAATAAGCACGTGGTCGTTGTCGGTGGTGGAGATTCAGCCATCGAGGAAGGTATTTACCTGACTCAATTAGCTGACAAAGTCACAGTAGTTCATCGTCGTGATAAATTACGCGCCCAAAAAGTAATTCAGGATCGCGCTTTTGCGAATGATAAGATGGAATTCATTTGGAATAGTGAAGTGACTGAAATCAAAGATGACGATCAAAAAGTTGGCGGTGTGCACATTAAGAACAACCAAACTGGTGCTGAATCTGATATTGATGCTAACGGTGTTTTCATCTATGTTGGAGTCTTACCAATGACTGATTCATTCCAAAACTTAGGTATTCTTGACGACCAAGGTTGGGTAATCACCAACGATCAGATGGAGACGAATGTACCTGGAATTTTTGCAATTGGTGACGTGCGAGACAAAAAGTTACGTCAAATTACCACTGCGGTCGGTGATGGTGGAATTGCCGGGCAAGGGGTCTTCAACTACATTGAAGAATTAAAAGACAATAAAACAGCGGTTTAAAACAAAAAATGGCTGGGAAAAAACTAACCAGCTATAGAAAAATCGACCAAGAATTCTATAATTAATAGAATTTTTGGTCGGTTTTTTGTTTTTTTTATATTTGATAATTGTTTATGTGAAAAATTAGCGGTTGCTTTGGTTAAAATTCCCGCTAATTTTGTTAGATTCATTGTCATTAATAGAATACCCAATTCATTTTCCACAGGCTGTTTCCCTCTAAGATGAGTTCTGCGCACACCAAAAATGGACTTCATTCTGCCAAACATTGGCTCAACATCATACTTACGATGCGAATAAATCTCTGAGCCTTGATCAGATGAAAGTAAATCCTTAACATAATTTTTAAAGTAGTTCCAAGTTGGATTATAGGCAACCTGTCGTTGCCTTCCCTTAGGGGTTTTAGCTAGTTCATCTAGCTTGAATGTTTCCTGTGTTTTATCCGCTTCATAAATTTTGAACTGTCGTTCGTATCCATATTTATCATGACGAATACTGTATCGTTTAAAACTGAATTTAACACTCAAATGATCCGTATAGTAATCGTCTGCGGCATTGTACTTCCAATTGTGTATTCGTGTAGGATCATTTTTAAATTTGCGCTTCTGTTCCTTTTCATACATACCATACGGTATCAGTGGTGTCTTATCAAAATCGTCGACAATCGCGGAATAATTAGATTCACTACCGTAACCTGCATCCGCCACGATGTATTTAAACAAATCGAGTGAATGCATGTCAGATAAAAATGGTAATAAAGTTCTCGTATCCGTCGGATTCGAGAAAATTCCGTAATTTAGCACGAACTGTCCATTAGTGGCAGCCTGTAAATTATATCCAGGCTTTAATTGACCATTCATCATTGGATCTTCCTTCATACGCATAAAGGTAGCATCATGGTCGGTTTTTGAAAAACTGTTCCGACCATTAAAAAGGCGTTCAGCTTCTTCGTACTTTTTTGCTCGGGGCAAATAATCATTTTCCATTTTGTGCGCTAATTTTTTGAGTTTTCGCCGCTGTTGTTTATTCTTAGAGCCACCTTTGATAACCTTCGGTTCTTGTTCAATGACATAATCTAAGTGAGTAATTTCATCGTGCGTTTTTTCTAAAATCTCAGCTAATCCATCGCTAGACGTTAGGTATTCTTTCTCCATTTCTTTGACAACTTGATTTTCAATCAATTCTTCATAAAGGAGCACAATTTTTTCTTTTAGTTTTGGATAGAATTTATCAACTGCACGTTTCCAAGTAAATGAGTACTTATTTGCATCGGCTTCAATCTTCGTACCATCAATAAATAAGGCCTCATCTTCAATCATACCGTTGTCGGCTAACAACTTGGTAAAGTAAATAAAGGAAATCTTGATTAAGTTAGAAACTTCTTTACTGGATCGAAAATTATTGATTGTTTTGTAAGAAATTGTGGCATCTTGACTCAACCATTTCATTGGAATATTTTCGGTATTCATTTCAACAATTCTACGTCCAGAAAATACTTTGCGAGAATACGCGAAAAGGAGCATTTTTATTAACATAGCCGGATGATAAGCAGGACGACCGGTGGTCGCCACAGAGGTTTCAATAATATTATGCGGAATTGTCTCAACAAACATATCAATTAGTCTCGCAATATGGTTATTAGGAATATCAAAATTTAAGTTTAAAGCGATGCTAGTTTGTGCTGTGTTATAATTCTTGTACATGGAAGGAAACTCCTTTACTGTTTTGTTGTTTGGTTTGGTCGCTAACATCATAACAGGAATTTACTTCCTGTGTACATAGTTAAAGGGACTTTGGAGTGTTTTTCCAAAGTCCCTTTATTTTTTATAGTCTGGAATTAGTTTTTTCCCAGCCACTTTTTTTGATTAGTCCATACATTAAGATATTCAGTACTTCTTGTTCTAGATTAGTGTGTGCATGGCGGGGATGTGGTCCCAGAATGCCACGGTTTTTGGGTAAACGACTATATTGGACAATCATATCTACATACATCAGCATTGCCTCTAGTGTGACGCCGTCTTGCAATTGATTGGTCTTTTTGAGTTGCTCATAAACAGCGGTCACGATGTCTTTAGTCATGGCTTCTTGTGCAGCGATGACTTCGGGATTACTGAAAAAGGCAATATTCATAAATTCATCAAATTCAGCGTTGTGTAAATTGCTGGTGTGCGATTCTACTAAATCATCAATTCGCTTCATAGTCGACATGACATCATCAGTAGAGGTGGCTAAGTTTAATTTAATTAACGATGCGACTTCAGTTAACTTCTTGATGGTAATTTCTGTGAGTAATTCTTCTTTGCTGGCGAAATATTTGTAAAAAGTCACAACCGAAACGCCGGAAGATTTGGCAATTTCCCGAATGTCAGTTTTTTTAATACCTTTATCGGAAAACATTTTTTCAGCTGTTGCCAGGATTTTGGCGCGGGTTAGTTTCTTCTTTTCTTCGCGTTTCATAGGCTGCTCCTCTCTAGATGGATACCACTTACTCAAGATTATTAACCAGTTAAGGCGTAAGACTATACAGACATTGTTTAACTATGATTAACTGAGTATAGACGATATTTTAACAAGCTATATTCTATCATAAATCTAAGAAAAGTTAAACATTTGAAGAAAATGTTAACCTTTATTGACTTAAAAAAATGCTTGGGTTATCATTACTCGTATTCAAAAACAAAAGGAGATAATTCGATGTCATACTTAGAACTTAAAGATATTCATAAATCGTATTTTCTTGGAAAAGAAGAATTTCCCGTTTTAAAAGGGATTAATTTAAAATTTGAGTTAGGTGAATTTGTTTCAATTCTTGGGGAATCAGGTGGTGGTAAATCTACCTTGATGAACATTATTGGTGGTTTGGACCGAAAGTTTGAGGGGCAAGTCTTAGTCAATGATAAAGCACTTGATCATCATAAAGAAAAAGAAATGGACGAATACCGTCGTGGAACGATTGGTTACATTTATCAATCTTACAATTTGATTAGTCATTTAACGGTCCTAGATAACGTGCTCACTTCGCTGGAAATGGCACAATTGAGCCAAGCTCAACGAGTTGAACGAGCTAAAGAAATGCTGAAAAAAGTTGGTTTGGAAGATCAAATCAAAAAGCATCCTAATCAATTATCTGGTGGACAAAAGCAACGGGTTGCCATTGCGCGAGCTTTGGCGGCAGACCCAGAAATTATTATTGCCGATGAACCAACAGGAGCACTTGATTCGGTTAACACTGAAGAAGTCCTTGAAATTTTAAGAAACATTGCTGCTGAAGGTAAATTGGTCATTGCGGTTACCCATTCACAAGATGTAGCTGATTTTGGGACTCGAATTGTGCATCTTGAAGATGGAAAAGTGGATTACGACAAGCAAATCCGCGAAAAATATCCAGAAGTATCCAATGAATCAAAAATTGAAAGTCGCAAATTACCAGCTAGTGCCAGTTATAGCAATGCGTGGAAGCATCTAAAATATAATTTTGGTCGTAACTCTTTGATTATGATAGGAACGGCGATTGGACTGTTTGCTGTCCTGTTATTTAGTGGGCTAGGCAATGGAATTAAGGGTTATATTAATGATCAAGTTAATTCCTTAGTCAATCCGAATGCCATGATGGTTCAGCGATATACAAAGACTTCCGGCTCAGCATCGAGTCAAAGTGAGGCTTGGGCACAAGCTGCATCAGCTGATCCAACTACGACTTCATTTAGTGAAGCACAAATTAAAAAGATGGCTAACTTGAAACATGTTGATTCTGTTGAATCAATGTATGTCGCTGCCAATATGAAATTTAGTTTGAGTGGTCGTGATTATTCTTTAGCCACCGTTCAATCATGGACCAAGTTATTTTCAAAGGACATGCTCAAGGCAGGGACCTTACCTGGTAAAGATGAAATTGCGGTTGATAAAAAGACCGTTGCTAAGGTATATAATACTAAGGATTGGAAATCAGTCGTTGGTAAAAAGATTGCCGTTAAATGGACAACTACCGATGACAACGGCATGCCAGTGCAAGTTTCAAAAGATTTAACGATTTCCGGGGTTGTTGATGCTGGTTCAAGTGGGGCTTCAATGAATGCGATGTCTGGAGAAACAATGAAGGACACTTTGAAAGCGGCAGGTGCAACAACCAAGCCTTCTGCAACGGTTGTCAATGTTGATAATTCTAAGAATGTTGATTCAGTTGAAAAGAAAGTTAATAGTATCAAGATGGATAACAAGCGGGTCTTCAAAGCTAATACAGTTGGTAGTGCGCTGAAGACAGTTAATACGATTGTTGATTTGGCCACCTATGTCTTGATGGCGATTGCTGGAATTTCATTGGTCGTTTCAGCCTTGATGATTATTGTTTCAATGTACATGTCAGTATCAGAACGAACCAAAGAAATTGGAATTTTGCGGGCTTTAGGTGAAAGTAAAGCAGATGTGCGTCGTTTGTTTACAAGTGAATCATTACTGATTGGACTCATCTCTGCTGCACTCGCAACTGTGCTTGCGTTTGGCCTAGGGTACTTATTGAATCAATTCTTGTATACAATTGCGAAGTACGATTTGATTCAAATATCCGCAACAAACATTTTGACGACCTTTATTCTCGCCATTGTGATTTCCTTCTTAGCAGCCTTACTTCCTGCTAGAAGTGCTGCTAAGCTCAATCCAATTGATGCTTTGGCTGCAGACTAAAAAGTGCGATTTACCTTGGGTAGCTCATGAGTATAGGCTAGGATAGCGAAGGATTATGTAGTTGGAAATCGAGCTACCCGTACCTAAACGCAATGAGTTAAGGTTAAGAGCCGGTTTCAAAAAAGTGCGATTTACCTTGGGTAGCTCATGAGTATTGATTTGAGGTAACGAATAAAATAATTGTTAATGTGAAGCAGCTTTTAATCTTTTGATTTGAAGGCTGCTTTTTATGTACCGACGAAATCAAATGCGGTATACTTAATAGCGAAAACGATTACGAAAAGGAGATAGACTAGTGAGCTGGAAAGATACTTATCAAATTTGGAACAATGAAAAAAATTTAGATGCTGACTTAAAAGCACAATTAGATCAATTAAATGGTAAAGATGAACAATTAGAGGACGCATTTTACGAACCAATGTCATTTGGAACGGCGGGAATGCGTGGATTGCTCGGACCCGGCATCAATCGGATGAACATTTATACGGTTCGCCAAGCCACTGAAGGTCTGGCAGTATTCATGGATACACTGGATCAAAGTGTCAAAGAACGTGGAGTGGCGATTGCCTTTGATTCACGCCATTACTCAACTGAATTTGCTCATACGGCAGCGGCCGTCTTAGGTGCCCATGGCATTAAGTCATTTGTCTTTGAAAGCTTGCGTCCAACACCAGAACTGTCATTTACGGTTCGTCACTTGCATACCTATGCTGGTATTATGATTACAGCTAGTCATAATCCAAAAGATTATAACGGGTACAAGATTTATGGTGAAGATGGCGGTCAAATGCCACCAAAGGAATCAGACTTAATCACAAGCTACATTCGTAAAGTTGAAAACATGTTTACGATTAAAACGGTCGCTGAATCAGAATTATTAGCCAATGGCACGATGAAAATTATTGGTGATGATATTGATCAAGATTATTTAAAAGCGGTTCAAACTGTCACCATCAACGCTGATTTAGCTAAAGAGCAAGGTAAGGATATGAAGTTGGTTTATACACCACTTCATGGAACTGGCCAAATGCTTGGTGAAAAAGCGTTGCAAAATGCTGGCTTTACAAATTATGAAATTGTCCCAGAACAAGCCATTGCAGATGGTGATTTCCCCACGATTAAAAAACCAAATCCTGAAGATGCAGCTGCCTTTGATCTCGCTATCAAATTAGGTAAAAAGGTGAATGCAGATGTCTTGATTGCTACCGATCCAGATGCTGATCGTTTGGGCACCGCCGTGCGTTTACCAAATGGTGAATATCAACTATTGACCGGGAACCAAATTGCTTCTGTCATGTTACATTACATTTTGGAAGCTCATAAGCAAGCCGGTGATTTACCGAAGAATGCTGCTGCGGTTAAATCAATTGTTTCAACTGAATTTGCTACTAAGATTGCTCAAAGCTATGGCGTTGAAATGATTAATGTGTTGACCGGCTTTAAATACATTGCCGAACAAATCGAACATTTTGAAGCTACCGGTGAACATACATACATGTTTGGCTTTGAAGAAAGTTACGGTTATTTGGTGAAACCATTTGCCCATGATAAAGATGCTATTCAATCACTTGTTTTGTTGGCTGAAGTGGCAGCCTTTTATCGTAGTCAAGGCAAAACACTGTATGATGGCCTCCAAGAATTATTCAAGGAATATGGCTATTTCAGTGAAAAAACGATTTCAAATGTCTATGATGGCATCAACGGTGCCGATGAAATCAAAGCGTTAATGAAGAAGTTCCGCGAAGAAGCCCCAACGGCCTTTGCTGGTCATCAAATTGTTAAAACTGAAGATTTTAGTTTGCAAACTGAAACAGACGCACAAGGTAATGTGACTAAACTCGCCTTACCAACAGCGAATGTGTTGAAGTATATTTTGGATGACGAAACGTGGATTGCTATTCGTCCTTCAGGAACAGAACCTAAGTTGAAGTTTTATATTGGAACGAGTGCTGAAAGTAAGGATGCGGCTGACCAAAAAGTGGCTGAATTTGAACAAGCACTGAATGATTTTAGTAAGTAATCAACTAGTCTGGGAAACCAGACTTTTTTTGAAGGGAGAAATGTACGATGGGGATGCATCAATATTTAAATAGTTTAAGTGATTTAGAAATGATTAGTCGTGCACCGGGTTACTTTAAATTTGAAAAGCACACGGTCGCTGCTCACTCATTTAAAGTGGCGCAAGCTGCTCAGATGTTGGGTGATATCGAAGAACAGGCCGGTAATCAAGTTGATTGGCGGAGATTATACGAAAAAGCACTCAATCACGACTATACCGAACGTTTTATTGGCGATATCAAAACGCCGGTGAAGTATGCCACTAGTGAATTGCGACAAATGTTAGCGGATGTTGAAGACTCATTGACTGAAAACTTTATTAATAATGAAATCCCAACTGAGTTCCAAGATGCTTATCGCCGTCGGTTGTCAGAAGGTAAAGATGATACACTTGAAGGCCGAATTTTGTCTTTAGCAGATAAGATTGATTTAATGTATGAATCGTACGGTGAGATTCAAAAGGGCAATCCGGAGCCAGTTTATCTGGAAATTTATCGTGAAAGTTTAAGTACGATGCTGGAATTTAAACAGATGGCCAGTGTGCAATATTTTGTTCATGAAATTTTACCCGAACTAATTGCGGATAATGTGAATAAAAATAATCAATTGGACGCAATTACAAATCAAATTTTAAAGCAAATTGAGGACTAATCTGATTGCTAGACGAATGCATGTTCGTATGGTAAGATTGACTGACATGAAAAGGAAAGCATGTGCTTTCCTTTTTCTTTACGACTAAGAAAAGATTCAGGGGGATTAAAGAATGATTTATCGTCAAGAAGATAAAGATTTTGAACTTGTATCACCATATAAACCAACTGGTGATCAACCTACTGCAATTCAAGAATTAACCGATGGCATTGAATCGGGTGAAAAATCACAAATATTGCTTGGAGCAACAGGGACAGGGAAGACATTTACGATTTCAAATGTCATCAAAAATGTTAATAAACCAACATTAATTTTGTCTCATAATAAGACTTTAGCGGGTCAATTGTACGGAGAATTTAAACAATTCTTTCCCAATAACGCGGTCGAATATTTCGTAAGTTACTATGACTATTACCAGCCAGAAGCTTACGTACCTTCAAGCGACACCTATATTGAAAAAGATTCTGCTATTAATGATGAAATTGATAAATTACGACATTCTGCGACTAGCTCTTTGTTAGAACGTAAGGATGTTATTGTTGTGGCTTCTGTTTCTAGTATTTTTGGTTTAGGGGATCCTAATGAATATCGTGATCATGTCTTATCATTGCGAGTTGGGATGGAAATCGAACGGAATCAATTGTTACGTGAATTAGTAGATATTCAATTTGAACGCAATGACATTGACTTTCAACGTGGTCGTTTTCGTGTCCATGGGGATGTCGTCGAAATTTTTCCAGCGTCACGTGATGAACGAGCGTTAAGAATTGAGTTTTTTGGTGATGAAATTGACCGAATTAGAGAAGTTGATTCATTAACTGGAGAAGTAATTGGTGACCGTGATCATGTTTCTATTTTCCCGGCCACTCACTTTATGACCAACGATGATATCATGGCCACAGCCATTGATAATATCGAAAAAGAACTGGAAGATCGATTAAAAGAATTAGATAAAGAAGGTAAATTATTAGAGGCGCAACGACTCAAGCAACGGACTGAATATGATATTGAAATGATGCGTGAGATGGGTTATACCTCAGGAATTGAAAATTATTCTCGGCATATGGACGGCCGCAAGCCAGGCGAACCACCATATACTTTGTTAGATTTCTTTCCAAAAGACTTCTTATTAGTGGTAGATGAATCGCATCAGACAATGCCACAAGTCCGGGGGATGTATAAGGGAGACCGTTCTCGGAAACAAATGCTGGTTGATTATGGTTTCCGTTTGCCCAGCGCCTTGGATAATCGGCCATTACAGTTACCCGAATTCGAAAAACATATCAATCAAGTTATTTACATGTCTGCCACTCCAGGACCATATGAATATGAGCAAACTGATAAAGTAGTTCAACAAATTATTCGTCCGACTGGCTTACTGGATCCAAAGATTGAAGTGCGACCGGTGATGGGACAAATTGATGATTTGGTTGGCGAAATCAATCTTCGGATTGAGCGTAATGAACGGGTGTTTATTACGACTTTGACTAAAAAGATGTCGGAAGATTTGAGTGATTATCTCAAAGATTTAGGATTGAAAGTTAAATATTTGCATAGTGATATTAAAACACTGGAACGAACGCAAATTATCCGCGATTTACGATTAGGTAAATTTGACGTATTGGTCGGGATTAACTTGTTGCGGGAAGGTATTGATGTTCCAGAAGTTTCTTTAGTCGCCATCTTGGATGCTGATAAAGAAGGTTTCTTACGGAATGAACGTTCATTGATTCAAACAATCGGACGGGCTGCCCGGAATGAAAACGGTATGGTAATCATGTATGCCGATACAGTGACAGATTCAATGAAGTCCGCAATGGATGAAACTAGCCGTCGTCGTAAAATTCAAGAAGACTATAACATTGAACATGGAATTACGCCACATACCATCAAAAAAGAAATTCGTGATTTAATTTCGAGTGTCAAAGAAACTGATGATACTGGGACTGAAGATGAATTTACTCAACAAGACTTTGCTGATATGGCCAAAGATGATCAAAAAGAAATGATTAAGCAACTAGAAGAACAAATGAAAGCAGCAGCTAAACGATTAGATTTCGAACAAGCAGCAACACTTCGAGATACCGTGATGGAACTGAAGTCACAGATCGGTTAATTGCATTCGTAGGGGGAAAACAAAGTGGCAAATGATAAAATTGTGATTCACGGAGCACGAGCACATAATTTAAAAAATATTGATGTGTCAATTCCAAAAAATAAATTAGTGGTTGTGACAGGACTTTCAGGATCTGGGAAAAGTTCATTAGCATTCGACACTCTGTACGCAGAAGGACAAAGACGTTATGTAGAAAGTCTTTCGTCGTATGCTCGTCAATTCTTGGGTCAAATGGATAAACCTGATGTGGATTCAATTGATGGTTTGTCACCCGCAATTTCGATTGATCAAAAAACAACGTCGAAAAATCCACGTTCGACGGTTGGAACGGTCACTGAAATTAATGATTACCTCCGCTTATTATGGGCCAGAGTGGGGACTCCAATTTGTCCCAACGATGGGACTGAAATTACGAGTCAATCACCTGAGCAGATGGTCGATGCAGTGTTAGATCTACCAGAACGTACCAAATTACAAATTTTATCACCAATTGTTCGTGATAAAAAAGGTGGACAAAAAAAGAACTTAGCCAAAGCTAAACGCGAAGGTTTTGTTCGTGTGCAAGTTGATGGTGAAACTTATGATGTTGATGAAGTGCCTGAATTAGACAAAAATGAACGTCACAATATTAATATTGTGGTTGATCGAATTGTGGTCAAAGAAGGAATTCGTTCTCGCCTCTTTGATTCATTTGAAGCAGCACTGCGCCTCAGTGACGGTTATGCGGTGGCCGACATTATCGATGGTGAACAAATTCCATTTTCTGAATCTTATGCCTGCCCAGTTTGTGGCTTTACTGTGGGTGAAATGGAACCCAGACTATTTTCTTTTAATGCGCCCTTGGGTGCGTGTCCAGAATGTGAAGGCTTGGGGATGAAACTTGAAGTCGACCAAGATTTGATTGTTCCTGATTCTACTTTGACTTTACGAGAAGGGGCGATTGCACCTTGGAACCCAATCTCGTCACAATATTACCCAGAATTACTCTTACAATTTGCCACTCAATTTAAAATTGACATGGATAAGCCATTTAATAAGTTAACCACGCGTCAGCAAAATATGGTTTTAAATGGTCATCCAGGACATACTTTCCATTTCCATTATGAAAATGATTTTGGCGGCGTGCGCGATGTCGATGTTGAATTTGAAGGTGTTTTGAGAAACGTTGAACGGCGTTATAAAGAAACTAATTCTGACTTCACTCGTGATCAAATGCGTAAATACATGACAGAATTAACGTGTCAAACTTGTCATGGATATCGTTTGAATCGTGAAGCACTCAGTGTCAAAGTTGGTGGAATTCATATTGGTGAAGCATCAGAAAAGCCTGTTAGTGATGAAATTCCATTTTTCAGTTCATTGAAATTGTCCGAACAAAATGAAATGATTGCCAAACCTATTTTAAAAGAAATTCGAGATCGACTGTCATTCTTACAAAATGTGGGATTAGATTATTTAAATTTGAGTCGGTCCGCTAGAACGTTATCTGGTGGGGAAGCACAACGAATTCGTTTAGCCACCCAAATTGGTTCTAATTTATCGGGTGTGATGTATATTTTGGATGAACCTTCGATTGGGTTGCATCAACGTGATAATGATCGATTAATTGAATCCTTGAAAAAAATGCGTGATTTAGGCAATACGCTAATTGTGGTCGAACATGATGAAGATACAATGCGAGCAGCAGACTACCTAGTCGACATCGGTCCTGGAGCTGGTGAACTGGGTGGAGAAGTGATGGCTGCTGGTACTCCTAAACAAGTTGAAAAATCACGTAAATCTTTAACGGGTCAATATTTGGCCGGTAAGAAATTTATTCCAGTTCCATCAGAGCGACGCGTTGGTAATGGTAAAAAAATCACTATTACTGGGGCTACTGAAAATAACTTAAAAAATATCGATGTTGATTTTCCTTTAGGCAAATTCATTGCCGTTACTGGAGTATCTGGTTCTGGTAAATCGACTTTAGTTAATTCAATTTTGAAAAAAGTATTAGCGCAAAAAATTAACCGTAATTCTGAAAAACCGGGTAAGTATAAGTCAGTCAAGGGTGTTAAAAATATTGAGAAGATTATCGATATTGACCAATCACCAATTGGCCGGACGCCTCGGAGTAACCCCGCAACTTATACTGGAGTATTTGATGACGTGCGTGGATTATTTGCTCAAACTAATGAGGCCAAGTTACGTGGTTATCAAAAAGGTCGGTTCAGTTTTAACGTGAAGGGTGGACGTTGTGAAGCATGTAAAGGCGATGGAATTCTCAAGATTGAGATGAATTTTTTGCCAGACGTGTATGTACCATGTGAGGTCTGTCATGGTAAACGTTACAACTCTGAAACGTTAGAGGTTCAGTATAAAGGTAAGACAATTGCTGATGTGCTAGACATGACTGTAGCGGAAGCATTGGAATTCTTTAGTGCATTGCCAAAAATTACACGTAAATTGCAAACTATCGTGGATGTTGGTCTTGGTTATGTCAGCATGGGGCAACCAGCCACCACTTTATCTGGTGGTGAAGCTCAACGGATGAAATTAGCTTCAGAATTGCACAAGCAATCAACTGGTAAAAGTTTCTATATTTTGGATGAACCAACAACTGGCTTACACACAGAAGACATCAAGCGATTATTGGGCGTGCTACAGCGTTTAGTAGATGCTGGTAACACGGTCTTAGTCATTGAACACAATTTGGATGTGGTTAAATCAGCTGATTGGCTCATTGACTTAGGCCCAGAAGGTGGCGCTGGCGGTGGAACTGTGATTGCCACTGGGACCCCAGAAACCATTGCAGAAGTACCAGAAAGTTATACAGGTCAATATTTAAAACCAGTTCTGGAACGAGATGCAGCTCGAAACTAGTCTTGAATTTTATTTTCAGACTCGTAAAATGATAGTGTACTAAAAAAGGAGCGATTGAGAATGGCAAAAATTGAAAGTTTTGAATTAGATCATACTAAAGTTTTAGCACCATACGTTCGTTTAATTACAGTAGAAGAAGGACCAAACGGCGATAAAATCTCTAATTTTGATTTACGCTTAGTCCAACCAAATGTTGATGCAATTCCTACAGCGGGATTGCACACAATTGAACACATGCTTGCTGGCCTTTTGCGAGACCGGATGCAAGGAGTGATTGATTGTTCACCATTTGGTTGTCGAACAGGGTTTCATTTAATCATGTGGGGTGAACACACCACAACTGAAGTGGCTAAGGCTTTGAAGTCATCATTAGATTTCATTGGTAATGAAGCAACTTGGGATGATGTTCCTGGCACAGCAATTGAAAGCTGTGGTAATTACAAGGATCATTCACTATTTTCCGCACAAGAATGGGCAAAAAAGATTTTGAGTGAAAAAATT
Organism: Paucilactobacillus nenjiangensis; assembly: GCF_008632615.1. NCBI lineage: Bacteria > Bacillati > Bacillota > Bacilli > Lactobacillales > Lactobacillaceae > Paucilactobacillus > Paucilactobacillus nenjiangensis. The sequence continues at coordinate 1,749,135 of NZ_CP043939.1, read as the reverse complement.
TCTACTGATCCATATGTTCGTAAAGAAATTTAACAATTAAAAAAATAAACCAATTATGAATAATGATTGGTTTATTTTTATGCAGTAAAAAGTGAATACATTCAATTATTTTGAATAAAACGCACCTTTTTTCAGAAAAGAATGAATAAATACTTGATTACTTATTTTATTAATGTTAATATTCTCTGTATAATAATTCATGAAAACAAGGAGAAGTTTAAATGGCAAATAAAAAAGTAGTATTAGCATATTCAGGCGGACTTGATACATCGGTTGCAATTAATTGGTTGAAGGACAAAAATTATGACGTAATCGCAGTTTGTATCGACGTTGGTGAACAAGGTAAAGACTTGGATTTCATTCATGATAAAGCACTTAAAGTTGGTGCAACTGAATCAATCGTGATTGATGCCAGAGAAGAATTTGCCAGTGACTATGTCATGGTAGCCTTACAAGGACACGCATTGTATGAAGGAATCTATCCTTTGTTGTCAGCTCTTTCACGTCCTTTAATTTCGAAAAAACTAGTAGAAATTGCAAAGGAAAAAGGTGCTACAGCCATTGCTCATGGTTGTACCGGTAAAGGAAATGACCAAGTTCGTTTTGAAGTTGCTATCAAAGCTTTAGCACCAGAAATGACGATTGAAGCACCAATTCGTGATTGGCACTGGTCACGTGAAGAAGAAATTGAATACGCTAAGGAACACAATGTTCCAATTCCTATAGATTTGGATAGTCCATATTCAATTGACCAAAACCTTTGGGGACGTGCCAATGAAGCCGGAGTGCTCGAAGATCCTTGGGAAGCAGCTCCAGAAGATGCTTTTGATATCACGACACCAATTGCTAAAACACCTAATGAACCTGAAATCATTACCATTGAATTTAAAAAAGGTGTTCCAGTTGCTTTAAACGATACTAAGATGAGTGTCGCAGCATTAATTCAAAAACTTGAAAAGATTGCCGGCAAACATGGAATTGGTCGAATCGACCATATCGAAAACCGTTTGGTTGGAATTAAATCTCGTGAAGTTTACGAAGCACCTGCAGCTGCAGTATTAATGCATGCACATAAGGACCTCGAAGATTTGACCTTTGAACGTGATTTAGCTCATTTCAAGCCAATCATTGAACAGAAATTAGCTGATACAATCTATAACGCTTTGTGGTTCTCACCATTGATGGACGCAATGAAAGCATTCTTGGCATCAACGCAAGAAGTAGTCAATGGAACTGTTCGTTTGAAGTTATTCAAGGGTAATGTCATTACACAAGGACGTAAATCAGCTAACTCACTTTACAATAAGAACCTAGCAACTTACACATCAGCTGACGAATTTGATCAACAAGCAGCAGTTGGCTTCATCAAGTTATGGGGACTACCAACGACGGTTTATTCACAAGTCCAAGATAAAGTGGCGAAAGAGAAAGATGGGATTCAATAATGAGCACTAAGAAACTATGGGGCGGCCGGTTTGCCGAATCAACTGAACAATGGGTCGATCAATTTGGCGCATCAATTCCGTTTGACCAACAATTAGCAAAGCAAGATTTAGAGGGCTCTTTGGCACATGTAAAAATGCTGAAGAAAACTGAGATTTTGCCAGCAGCAGATGCTGATGCTATCGTGGCAGGATTGGAAAGTTTACAAAAGCAATTGGCAGCAGGTGAATTGGAATTCACGATTCAAAATGAAGATATCCATATGAATCTAGAAGCCATTTTAGCTGAACAAATTGGACCAGTCGCAGGTAAACTGCATACTGCCCGTAGTCGAAATGATCAGGTAGCTACCGATTTTCATTTGTATGTTAAGCAACAGATACCAGCAGTCATTGAAGAGTTAAAGGCTCTCCAAAAGGTGTTGATTGATATGGCGGAAGCTAACGTGGAAACGATTATGCCGGGTTATACGCATTTGCAACATGCGCAACCTATCTCATATGCACATTATCTGTTAGCATACTTTGATATGTTCCAACGTGATATTGAAAGATTTGAATTCAATATGAAGCATACAGATATTTTGCCATTAGGGGCAGCTGCCTTGGCAGGAACGACTTTCCCGATTGACCGTGAATTTAGTGCGCAAGAACTCGGGTTTGGGGATGTCTATCATAATAGTTTGGACGCAGTATCAGATCGTGACTTTGCGCTAGAATTCTTGAGTAATGCGTCAATCATGATGATGCACTTCTCTCGTTTCTGTGAAGAAATCATTTTGTGGTGTTCTTATGAGTTTAATTATTTGGAATTATCAGATCAATTTTCAACTGGGAGTTCTATCATGCCCCAAAAGAAAAACGCTGATATGGCCGAATTAATTCGTGGTAAAAGTGGCCGTGTCTATGGCGATTTAATGGGCTTACTGACGGTCATGAAATCTTTGCCATTAGCCTACAATAAGGATATGCAAGAAGATAAAGAAGGCGTCTTTGATACCGTGAAGACTGTTATGCCTAGTATTAAAATTTTCACGCAGATGTTGGCAACTGCAACTATTAAGAAGGAACATATGGCACAGGCCACACGGAATGATTTTTCAAATGCCACTGAATTAGCTGATTATCTAGCTAGTAAAGGAATTCCTTTTCGTGAGGCTCATGCAATTGTTGGTAAGTTAGTGCTTAAGGGATTGGAAACAGAAACTAATTTGCAAGATATTCCTTTGGCTGAATATAAACAAATTTCGCCATTAATTGAAGAAGATGTCTATCATGATCTCCAAAGTGAAGTCGCGGTAGAACGTCGGAACTCACTGGGTGGGACTGGGTTTAAACAAATCAAACAAAATATTGACCGTGCCAAGCAACTTTGGCAAGCATAAATGAGAAGTCGAGATGAAAATCTCGGCTTTTTGAGTCCAACTATATAAAAAGACACACCAGGTATGTTACAATTATTGAAATGCGAATTCGGAGGAATGATTGTGGATAAAAAACTTGAAGTTGTTTTAGTCACCGGCATGAGTGGTGCTGGCAAGACAGTCGCAATTCAAAGCCTAGAAGATTTAGGATACTTTGTTGTCGATAATATGTTACCTAATTTAGTCGTTCGTTTCTTAGATATTATTAAAGAAGCGGGTGAAGTCAATAAAGTTGTGATGGTCATTGATTTAAGATCAAAGGGTTTTTATCCATTATTAATGCCAGTCATTGATGATTTACGCAAACAAGCTGATTTGCATATGCAGTTACTGTTCTTAGATTCTACCGATGAAGAAATTGTTTCTCGCTATAAGGAAACGCGCCGATCACATCCATTAGCACCGCAAGGCAGAGTTTTGGTTGGGATTGAAACGGAACGGGCTCTCTTGGCTGAAACTCGTTTAGCAGCAGATGTTACGATTGATACGTCAAATTTAACTCCGCGCGAGTTCAGACATCGAATTATGGACCATTTTAATGAAGATCAAGCGGTCACTTTTCACGTTGAAGTTATGTCGTTTGGTTTCAAATATGGGCTGCCGTTAGATGCAGATATTGTCATGGATGTGAGATTCTTGCCCAATCCATACTACGTTAAGGAACTGCGAGATTTAACTGGTCTTGATCAATCGGTCAGTGATTATGTTTTTAGCCAACCTAACGCAGATAAATTTTATGATCAATTTTTGAATTTAATTCAAACCACCTTGCCTGGATATGAAAAAGAAGGCAAACAAAATCTAACCATCGCGATTGGTTGTACCGGTGGTCAACATCGGTCAGTGGCAATCGCGTCAAAATTAACCAATGATATCAAACAAAAATATCAAGTCAATCTCAGTAATCGCGACATTGAAAAGAGAAAGGAATCTAGTAATCGGTCATGACAAAAATAGAAAAGTTTCACCGTCCTAAAGTTGTTGTGATTGGTGGAGGAACAGGTTTACCTGTTATTTTAAAGGGTTTACGAAATCAAAATGTTGATATCACTGCAGTCGTGACGGTCGCAGATGATGGTGGGTCTTCTGGCGTTTTGAGAAACTACATTAACGTGGTTCCACCAGGGGACATCCGCAACGTTTTGGTATCAATGTCAGATATGCCTCAATTGACGTTAGATATTTTTCAATATCGATTTGATAGTTCAGATTCGTTTTTTGCCGGCCACGCGATTGGTAATTTAATTATTGCGGCACTGGCGGAAATGAAGTCCGGGGTGTTTGAAGCGGTTCAAGAATTGTCAAAAATGATGCACGTGAATGGACACGTCTACCCTGCGGCCAATGAACCATTGGTGTTGAACGCTGAGTTTATGGATGGTAGTTTTGTTGCGGGAGAATCCGAAATTACGGCAGCGCACAATAAGATTAAGCGCGTCTGGGTCACCCCTTCTGATGATAGTGATGGACATAGTGCTGAAGCTGTCGAAGAAGTGATTGATGCAATTATGAATGCAGATCAGATTGTGATTGGACCGGGTAGTTTATTTACTAGTATCTTACCCAACTTAATGATTGAGAATGTCGGAAAGGCAGTGTGTGAAACACAGGCCGAAGTAATTTATATTTGCAATATTATGACTCAATTGGGCGAAACTGATGCAATGACGGATGCAGACCATGTCCGCATTTTGAATCGTCATTTGGGCCAAAACTTCGTCAATACGATTTTAGTGAATACCACGGAGGTCCCTGAAGATTACATGGATTATCATAAGTGGAATGAACTATCGAAACAGGTTCAACACGACTTTCAGGGTCTGCGAGAACAAAATGTCCGTGTAATTTCTAATGATTTTCTTCGATTAGAAGATAATGGTGCCTTTCATGACAGTAAGATGGTTGTCGCTGAATTAATGAATCGGCTGCATGCGGTTAAAAATTGTAGCTAAGTAGGAGGTGACAAAATGTCATACGCTAGTGAAGTGAAAAAAGAATTAACTGGCTTAGAAGTCCATTTGAACAATGCTAAAGCAGAATTGATGGCGTTGATTAGAATGAACGGCTCGTTAAATATTGCCAATCACAAATTGGTATTGAATATCCAAACTGAAAATCCAGCAATTGCTCGACGTATTTATCAATTGCTGAAAGATTTTTATCACGCTGAAAGTGAATTAGTGGTTCGGCGTAAAATGAAATTGAAAAAAAATAATCTCTATATTGTCCGACTTCGAAATGATGCTGAGAGTGTTTTGGACGACTTAGGGATTTTACAAGGCTTACAAATTAAAGAACAAGTTCCCGTTGAGATGCTGTCTGATGAAGGAATGGTACGTTCTTATTTACGTGGTGCATTCTTGGCAGGTGGATCGGTCAATAATCCAGAAACATCACGTTATCATCTGGAGGTTTATTCATTATATGAAGAACATAACAACATGTTGGTTGATATGATGAATGAATTTGGCTTAAATGCGCGTTCGACACCGCGGAGAAGTGGTTACATTGTTTATTTGAAAGAGGCAGAAAAAATTGCTGATTTCTTATCTTTAATTGGTGCCACGAACGCAATGTTGAAATTTGAAGATATTCGAATCGTCCGCGACATGCGCAACTCCGTGAATCGACTGGTTAATTGTGAAACAGCAAATATGGACAAAATTGCCACTGCTTCGAACCAACAGATTGAAAATATTAAATTAATTGATTCAAAAGTAGGTCTTGGCAGTTTGCCAGTTAAATTGCGCGAAATTGCAGAGACTCGTTTAGCAAATGAAGAAGTCAGTTTAAAAGAACTAGGGGAATTGATTCCGAGTGGGGCTATCTCTAAATCTGGAGTAAATCATCGACTGCGTAAGCTGAATGCCTATGCAGAACAATTACGCCAGGATGGTTTAGCGGGATAAAAATGACTTGTAGAACCAATTCTAAAAATATTTGTACAAAAAAAGGCTGTGATACAAAACGTTAGTTTTGTCACAGCCTTTAAATTACAATTTTATTTTGCGTCTTTGTTTGACATGATACCATCTAACAGACCATAGTCTACTGCTTCTTGAGCACTGAGATAGTGGTCACGTTCGGTGTCTTCTTGAACACGTTCAAAAGGTTGTCCCGAATTGTCAGCTAAAATCTGGTTCAATTGCTTACGAGTCTTTAAAATCTCGGTTGCAGCAATTTCGATTTCAGTCTGTTGACCTTGAGCACCACCGGATGGTTGGTGAATCATAACTTGAGAGTGTGGTAAACCGAATCGTTTACCTTTTGCACCTGAAGATACTAAGACACTGGCCATTGAAGCTGCCATACCAATTACGATGGTTTGAACGTCAGATTTGATGAAGTTCATTGTATCGTAAATAGCGAGTCCTGAGCTAACTACACCACCTGGAGAGTTAATATATAGGTAAATGTCTTTGGTTGAGTCTTGGGCGTCTAAGAAGAGTAATTGGGCAACAATTGAGTTGGCCATGTCATCTTCAATGGGGCCGGATAACATAATAATGCGATCTTTTAATAGTCGTGAGTAAATGTCATAGGCGCGTTCACCACGAGATGATTGTTCAATAACTGTAGGTACTAAGTTCATAAAAGTTTTCCTCCTTTTAGCACTTAAAGATTGTGTTTGCTAAACGTGTAAAGACAGTTTACCGCATAGGTCAAAAAAGGTCAAATAGTTTATCTTGGCAGAAAAAAAGCTTAGTCATCAAGCTGTTGACTAAGCCATTCGAGTTCCGATGCCGCACTTTTTTGATCGAGTTCTTTACGATCATCTTCAATCAATTGTTCTTGTGTGGTCTCGGTCTTTTTTGTATTATCCATAATTAATTCCCCCAAAGTATTTAAAATTTCATTTACTTATTATGAGTAATGCTAGTATATGATTAATTGGTCTAACTGTCAAATAGTATTTTAAGTCTTTAATAACCCTTAATAATTGTTCTTAATTTAAAATTGGTATAGATAGAATGACTGAAGGATTCTGGAAAACTATTGATTTTATTCGGCAATATGACTATAATTGTAATGTTGATTAATAAAACGATGAAATTAAGGAGGCAATTATCATGCGCAAAGCACATCCACATGGAGTACAAGGACGCCGTCCAGTAGCTTCTCAATACAAACAAGCACAAAAAGCCAAGAAGGCTGAAGATATTCGTGCCTGGGCTAAACAAAAGCCAGAAGCTGCTAAGTAAAGCAACCTAACATCACTGAATAGTGGTGTTTTTTTGTATCATGATTGTTTTTTTGTCAGATTGTAATATAATGATAGATAAATACATATTAGGAGATGTTGTTATGTCACGAAAAATCGGTGTTATTGGAATGGGAAACGTTGGTTCGACAGCCGCACATTACATAGTTGCAAATGGGTTCGCAGATGATTTGGTTTTAATTGATATTAATGAAAAGAAGGTTGAAGCAGATGCATTAGATTTCCAAGATGCAATGCCAAACTTGCCATATCATACCAATATTGTTGTTAACGATTATTCTGCTTTAAAAGATGCAGATGTTATTATTTCTGCTTTGGGTAACATTAAGTTACAAGATAATGCAAATGATGATCGGTTTGCTGAATTGCCATTTACTCGCGTGCAAGTTCGAGATGTCGCTGCTAAAATCAAAGCTGCCGGATTTAATGGAATTATTGTTGCAATTACCAACCCTGTTGATGTGATTACTTCAATTTATCAAGAAGTGACTGAATTACCAAAGAACCATGTCATCGGTACAGGAACGTTACTAGATTCTGCACGGATGAAACGGTCAGTGGCTGAAGAATTGAATATTGATCCTCGTTCAGTTGTTGGCTATAACCTTGGTGAACATGGTAATTCTCAATTTACAGCTTGGTCAACGGTACGTGTCTTAGGTCACCATATTACTGAACTTGCTAAAGATCGTGGTCTTGATTTGGAAGCTATTGATAAAGAATCTAAATTGGGTGGACACAAAGTCTTCCATGGTAAGAAGTATACCAACTATGGTGTTGCTACAGCGGCAGTTCTATTAGCTAATACGGTGTTGAATGACGCCTTAACTGAGTTGCCAGTTTCTAATTATCGCGAAGAATATGGCACTTATCTCTCATATCCAGCCATTGTTGGACGTGATGGAGTTGTTGAACAAATCCAACTTGATTTAACTCAAGAAGAATTAGACAAACTTCAAATTTCAGCTGATTATATCAAAACAAAGTATGCTGAAAGTAAATAAAATAGTGTAAACAAAAACCCCGGAATGAAAATTCCGAGGTTTTATTTTTTGAATTTAAATAAAAATTGATTTGTATACGAAGACTGCTAAGATACCGGCCAAGATTGGAGCAACAACCGGAACCCAAGAATAGTCCCAATGAGAATCACCCTTATTTTTAATTGGATATAATGCGTGAACTAATCGAGGACCAAGATCACGAACAGGATTCAAGGCTGGACCAGTTGCACCACCCATGGAAATAACAAGAGTTGCAACTAAGAAACCAACTGAGAAGTTCGCTAAAGCAATATTTTGTTCAAAGGCGATATTTTTGGTCATTGCCAATGCACCAAAGACTAAAATAAAGGTTCCGACAAATTCATTAACGAATCCATCACGGTAAGAATGAGCCGCATCGATGGTCGAGAAGGTACCTAAAATGGCTTCTGGATTTTCAGTTTGATTATAGTAAGGCTTGTAGCACCAAACCACAATAAGTTGTCCGACGATTGCACCAGCAAACTGGGCGGCCAAATAAGGAATCACATTACTCCAAGGGAACATGCCATTAATAGCTAATCCCAATGTAAATGCAGGATTGATATGATTTCCAGAAACATTCCCAAACATCATTGCGGGAATTAATACACCAGCTCCGTACCCGAGTCCGATTAGAATCCAACCACCATGAGATCCTTTCGTTCCTTTGAGTTCCACGTTGGCGACTGAACCATTACCTAACACGACTAAAAATGCTGTACCGATAAACTCGGCAATGGCACGAATTAATAAGCTGTAATGCATTATGTTTCCCACTTTCTTTCCTAAAATTTGTAATTTTCACACTGTTTAACACTATACTCGACTTTAATAGTTTAGTAAATGATAAATTAGGAAAGAAAGCCACACTTCAGTGGTTGTCGCAAGTGATTTTAATATTGCCTATAAATTTTCAATTTTTTCGGCAATTTGGTCGGCGTCAATGAAGACTTTATCATTATTGTTGGGACGTGGACTAACTGTAGTAAACCAGCTCTTACCCTCAGTTGGGACACCCCAGAAGAAAAGTCCTTTACCAGAATTTTTAACTTTTTTATCAGTCACAATTCCACCAGTCTGATAGGTGATTTGACCGGGCAACTTGAGTGAATACGGTTTAACAATGCCGGAGTTGAGTAAACTTTTAATTAAATAACTAGTAGTTTTATTAGCATTGATTGCAGGTAAACGAGCTTCAACAAGGTAACTTGCACTATATTGTGTAGGCACATCTAAGGCAGAAAAGGTCACAAATTTGCCAGTTTGTTGATTTGCATTTAACTGCATACGAGGCTTGAGAACTGTAACAATGCCAGCAGAGATTAGGGCAGTTAGTTCTTCAATTCGTGATTCTGGTGGGCCAACGGAAAGAAATGAATTTTCACTCTTAAATTGATTGAGAAAGTATTTTTGATAATCAACCGGTGAAAGTAGTTCTAATTTGACAACTTGACGAACTAGGTCACGAATATCGTGCAACATATCAAAGGCAGAGGTAAATGGACCGGTTTTGTTACCCAGTTTGGCATCCGTATAATCATGGATGAGATATTCAACTAAACTGTTTTGAGTGTTCGTGTGTCCGAGAACGTAATCCCAATTCCAATAATCTGAAGGCTCAATCAGCGAGTCTTGAATGAATTCAGTTCGATCAGTTGATTTGATGAATTCATCCAGAAATGCTTCCTGATTGATGGATGAATATTTCATTTGAATTAAACGCTGGTAATACACGTACTCGACTTCAGAGTGCACTAACGCAATAAAGCTTTCACCTGAAACGCTACCAGGTTTTGTATGCTTGGCAAACCAATTTGCAGTTAAAAAATGGGGTTGATCATTTTCATTGGTTTGTTTTTGATTGGTGCCTTTTCCATGAAATGGAAATCCACGTCGTGACCCCGCAATGATTTGAGGCTCATTACCGGAGGGATGATAAACCAACTGTTGATTTGCTTCTCGGGTGAAATGACCGCCACGCCCTTGGGTCAGCATGGTAACGGCATCAAAAAAGCTGAGCCCAAGTCCACGAATAATGATAGTTTGTTGTGCCTGTAAATCGGAAAAATCATATTCTTGGGGATGAGTGGGTGTTACGTAGGTCAGTTTATTTTTTTTAGCAAATTTACTAAATGAGCTTTCTTCTGGAGTCGGAAAATTTTCAATATGGCCAAGTGACATAACGACTGCATCAGTTTTAAAAAAATGATTATTTAATTCAACCACATATTGTTCGTTGCTTTTAATTACGTTATAGACTTCATCTTTAATTAATTCGAGGTGAACATTGTCAGGTAAATTAGCTACTAAATGCTCATAGAACCATTTCTGATAAGTCCCGTATAGACTTCTTGAAGCATAATTATTGGGTTGAATAATAGCTAATTCTTTCAGCAAGTATTCTTCATTGTCAAAATGTAAATCTTCAATAAATTCTTTGGCTTCTGCAGTTTTTGACCACTCATATAAACTAGGGCCAGGAGTCACTGGTCCATTCATTTGAACTGAGGAGTCAGTAAATAAAGATACAAAATTGACATTACTGTTCATAATCAACTCATGAGGCTGTTCGACTTGCCATACTCTGCCACCGACTCCATGAGGGTCAATTAAAGTGATGTTAATTTTTTCTTGATTTAAGCGGTATCGCTCTGTCAATCTTTCTAAGGTGACTAATCCTCTTGGACCAGCACCGATAAGAGTTACATGCATAATTAAACCTCCTCTTATTTGATGTTACTTCTATTATATATTTATTTTCTATATAAGCACACAATTCGATAAATTTGATTCGACGAATTATGAAATGTTGAGAATTGAGAAATAAAAAAGCGCCTAAACAGCTGAATATCAGTTGCTTAGGTGCTTTATTGAGTGCGCCCCCCCGGAGTCGAACCGGGATCTCAAGAACCGGAATCTTACGTGCGATCCATTACACTAGGGGCGCTTAACAATCTTTAATATTACGTTAAAAGATAATAAAATTCAAGATAAAATCTGAAAGAATCAGGATATTAGTTTTTAGAGTCATTTTTCCTTTAATAATATTTTAATAAAATAGGCAGACTGCTAGACTAAAAGATGAATTTCGAGTATTATTTCTGTGTGTCAAAGAATAGAACTAGCTTTTTTGTTTTGTATAGAAAGTTGTATTTTCAGAACAACGTGATATACTTAACAAGTACGTTTTATTAAAATATTTTATTTCCTAAAGGAGGAAATTGCAGTATGACTGTAAAAATTGGTATTAATGGATTTGGCCGTATTGGCCGTCTTGCCTTCCGCCGTATTCACGAATTAGGCGCTATCTCAAATGACATTGAAGTGGTGGCAATCAATGATTTAACTACACCTTCAATGTTGGCATACTTACTTAAGTATGACTCAACTCACGGTGCCTTCCCTGGTGAAGTTAGTGCAACTGACAACGGAATCGTAGTTGACGGTAAAGAATACCCAGTTTACGCAGAACGTGACGCAGTAAACATTCCTTGGGTTAAGAATGACGGTGTTGACTTTGTCCTTGAATGTACTGGTTTCTATACATCAAAAGAAAAGTCACAAGCTCATATCACTGCCGGTGCAAAACGTGTCTTAATCTCAGCTCCTGCTGGTGATATCAAGACAGTTGTTCCTGGTGTTAACTTGGACATCCTTGATGGTTCAGATACTATCGTTTCAGCTGGTTCATGTACTACTAACTGTTTAGCACCAATGGCTTATTTCTTAAATAACTCATTTGGTATCGAAGTTGGTACTATGACTACTGTTCATGCATTTACTTCAACTCAAATGATCCTTGATGGACCTAAGGGTAGCAAGATGCGTAGTAACCGTACCGCAAGTACAAATACTATTCCTCATTCAACTGGTGCTGCAAAGGCTATTGGTCTTGTAATCCCAGAATTGAATGGTAAGTTAAAGGGACATGCACAACGTGTTAGCGTTGTTGATGGTTCATTGACTGAATTGGTTACAATCCTTGACAAAAAGGTTACTGAAGAAGACATTAACTCAGCTATGGAAAAAGCTACAGCAAACAATGAAGCATTTGGTTACACAAATGACGAAATCGTATCAAGCGATATCATTGGTAGCACATACGGTTCAGTTTTTGATCCTTCACAAACAGAAGTTACAACTGTCGGCGACAAACAAATCGTTAAGACAGTTGCATGGTATGATAACGAATACGGCTTTACTTGCAACATGGTTCGTACTCTTTTGAAATTTGCCACACTTTAAGATAAATAATCATTAATTGAAAAGTGGGAGGAGAATGTCTCCTCTCATTTTTTAATTTATATATAACTAGGAGGGTCAACATGGCTAAATTAACAGTCGAAGATCTAGATTTAGAAGGTAAAAAAGTTTTAATGCGCGTGGACTTTAATGTTCCAATTAAAGATGGCGTTATTGGTAATGATAACCGTATCGTTGCCGCTTTAAAGACTATTCAATATGTTACTGACAAGGGTGGACGTGCAATCTTGTTTTCACATCTTGGCCGTATCAAAAAAGAAGAAGACAAGCCAGCTCTTTCAATGCGTCCCGTCGCAGAACGTTTGTCAAACTTATTGAACAAACCAGTTACATTTGTACCAACTACCGAGGGTACACAACTTGAAGACGCAATTAACGGTCTTAATAACGGTGATGTTTTGGTAATGGAAAACACTCGTTATGAAGATGTTATTAATGGTGAATATGTTAAGCGCGAATCAGGTAATGATCCTGAATTAGGTAAGTATTGGGCTTCACTTGGCGATGTTTTCGTCAATGATGCATTCGGTACTGCTCACCGTGCTCATGCTTCAAACGTTGGAATTGCTTCAAATATGCCACAAGCTGCTGCTGGATTCTTGATGGAAAAAGAAATCAAGTTTATCGGTGAAGCAGTTGATAATCCTGTTCATCCATTCGTTGCTATTCTTGGTGGCGCAAAGGTTTCAGACAAGATTGGCGTAATCAACAACCTACTCAGCAAAGCTGACAAAGTCATTGTTGGTGGTGGAATGACCTATACATTCTATGCTGCTCAAGGCATGACAATTGGTAATTCACTTGTTGAAGTTGATAAAATTGATTTAGCTAAAGAAATCTTGGACAAAGCTGGCGACAAGCTTGTTTTACCAATCGATTCTGTTGTTGCTAAAGAATTCAATAATGATGCAGAACATAAAATCGTTGAAGGCAATATTCCAGACGGTTATATGGCACTTGATATCGGACCTAAGTCAGTTGACTTATTCAAAGATGTTCTTAAAGATGCTAAAACAGTTGTATGGAACGGACCAATGGGTGTGTTCGAAATGAGTAACTACGCTAAGGGAACTCTTGAAGTTGGAGAATTCTTAGGTACACTTACTGACGCAACCACAATTGTTGGTGGTGGTGATTCAACTGCCGCTGTTCAACAACTTGGTGTTGGCGATCGTTTAACTCATATTTCAACTGGTGGTGGTGCATCACTAGAATACCTTGAAGGTAAAACTCTTCCAGGAATTGCATCAATTTCAGACAAATAAGTTCGAAAATAAAAAAGTTCTAAACCCACACTATTGGGGTTTAGAACTTTTTTTATTTAACCGTCGGAAAGGATGATGTGAATTCGGTTAGGTTAATCTCTAGAAAACTAGCGATTGCGAATAGCTTATCCGACGAAATAACGTTGCCACGTTCTACACGAGAAATTGTCATTGCGCTGACAGAAATTCCGTATACGCGGAATAATTCTGCGGAAAGTTCATGTGTTGAAAGGTGGCGGAGTTTCCGTTTATTCTGTATTGTGGTTCCTAATAATACATTTACTGCTCTTGTATCAAAAATTGTGTGCGCCTCCCTAATGCCAACTAACAGTATGTTAATTTTATACCGTTTATCATCATAAAAGCTACTATTTTTATTTAAAAACATATTGTTTTCTCTAAAGTATCGAGTTATTATAACTTATATGATACATTGCATAAGAAAAGGGGATGTGTTTTCATGGCTTCTGACCGAATCGAAGGTCCAAAATTTAGGGTAGCTGGACATCTAAAAGAGAATAGCATTAAACAGCAATCCGTTGCCAATTTGATTGGGAAAAGTCTCGGAACTACTAACCGTAAGATTCGCGGAAAGTCAGGCTTTACTGTTGATGAGATTCAAATTTTACATGATAATTTAGAAATACCTATCGAGATCTTTTTCAATTAATCGTCGCATGTGTGATATGATGATAAAATTCGGAACAATAACGTTATATTAAAAAAGTTTTAATCAATTTTGCGATTTGGTTAAAACTTTTTGTAGTTTACAAACAAAAATGATTAATGAACTTTACTAGCCATTTGTCGACAAATTAAGTACTATTAGAGGGTAAAGACTTTGATACGGAGGTGTAGTTATGAGAACACCATTTATTGTTGGAAATTGGAAGATGAACAAAACTGCCGCGGAAGCAATCGAATTTGTGCATGCGGTCGCTGATGAACTGCCAGCTGCAACGAAAGTTGAAAGCGCTGTAGCGGTGTCGCCATTGTATGTACAGGCGATGGCCGAAGCCGCAAAGGGTAGTCCGTTAGAAATCATGGGTGAAAATATTTTTTATGAACAAGCTGGTGCTTATACTGGTGAGGTTAGTCCACAAGTACTAAAAGAAGTGGGCGCCAACTATGTTTTATTAGGACATTCTGAACGACGGATGTATTTCCACGAATCAGATGAAATTATTAATCGGAAAGTATTTGCAGCACTAAAGGCGGGGTTAAAGCCAATTATTTGTTGTGATGAAACGATGGGTCGACAAGCGGCCGGAGATAAAATTCATTGGGTAGTTAGTCAAATTTTGACTGACTTACGTGGCCTAACAGATGAACAAATGAAGTTAATTTCAATAGCGTATGAACCTAGCTGGGCAATAGGGACTGGTAAAAGTGCCACTGCAGAACAGGCTGAAGAAGGTTGCTATTTAATCCGGCAAACAGTGGCAGATATTTATAATGACGAAATTGCTAATGGAATTCGTGTTTTATATGGTGGGTCTGTCAATCCAAGCAATATTGCAGATTTGATGGATCGTCATGATATTGATGGTGTACTCGTTGGTAACGCTAGTTTAGATCCAGATTCGTTTTTGAAGTTAGTTAATTACAAATAGTGGAAGTGAAGATGTTTATGACAGATTTATCAAATAAAAAGATCTTAATTATTGGTGGGAGTTCAGGATTTGGTTTAAAAACTGCAGAATTAGCTTTAAAAGCCAACGCTGAAGTAATAACGCTGAAGTAATCATTATTGGTAGGGATGAACACCGGGTAGATCAATCTGTCACATCATTAAAATCAAATGCAAATCAAGTGGCTGGTGAAGTGTTAGACGCGACGAATTCTGAACAGTTAAACCGATTGTTAACTCACTATGGTCAATTTGACCATGTGATTTCAATGTTAGGTGGGGCAATGGGTGGTGGGTTTGTTACCGCTCCAATCGCTGAAATCAGACAAAAAATTGAGGACAAATTTTTCGCTAATTTAACCATTGCCAAGGCAATTTGGCCTCATATAAATAATCAAGGTAGTATGATTTTTACCAGTGGTGCCGGTGGACATCCAGCTGATGCTTCGGGAGCCATTGTTGGTAATCAAGCAATTGAAACAATGGTCGCTGGGTTGGCAGTTGAATTGGCGCCTAAAATTCGAGTCAATGCAGTCGCTCCCACCTGGACGCCGACTGGACTATGGCGGGATTTGCAGGGACAAGAGCTTAAAAGCAATCAAGCACAAATGGTTCAACAAATTCCGCTTCAACGTGTGTCCAAAGTTGAAGAAGTTGCGAAAGCTTTTCTTTCCTAATGGATAACGGCTTTGTGACAGGACAAACGATACATGTTGATGGGGGCATATCAGTAAATTAAGAGGGTTAATAATATGATGAATGATTTTACGTTTCAAAATACGACCGATATCAGATTTGGTCAGAATCACATTGATAACGAGCTCCACGATGCAGTAGCAAAATTCGGTAATCGAGTATTGTTAACTTACGGTGGAGGTTCTATCAAGAAATCTGGACTATATCAACGAGTTATCAAAGCTTTGGAAGGGCTGGAGGTCACAGAATTACCTGGGATAGCACCAAATCCTAAAATTGATTAAGTCCTTGAAGGCCAACGCTTAAGGCAAAAGCTGAATACTGATGTAATTTTGGCTGTTGGTGGGGGCTCTGTCATTGATGCTTCTAAAGTAATCGGTTCAGCTTATTTCTATCAAGGTGATCCTTGGGATTTAGTAGTGGATGCCAAAAAACGCAACTCTTTAGATCAATTACCGGTTGTTGATATTTTGACTATTGCCGCTACAGGGACTGAAATGAATAATGCAGCCGTGATTTCTAACCCAGATTTGAACAAAAAAATTGGAACTTTTGGTCCTAAGACGCCGGCCGTTTCATTTTTGGATCCGACTCAGACGTTTACAGTTTCTAAATATCAAACTGCTGCGGGCTCAATTGATATTTTTTCTCATCTGACGGAACAATATTTTGATCGAGCAATGACTGAACCAATGGACAATATGATCGAAGGGTTAATGCGTGCAGTCATTAAATATGCACCAATTGCAATCGCTGAACCTGAAAATTATGATGCGCGCGGTAGTTTAATGATTAGTGCAACGATGGCATTAAATGGCTTATTTAGATCTGGTCGCGAAAATAGTTGGACTTGTCATTCCATTGAACATGAATTGTCAGCTTTTTATGACATCACCCATGGCGTTGGTTTAGGAATTTTAACACCTTGTTGGATGAAAAAAGTTTTCGAAGATCCCTCAACGCATGCTAAAATGGCTAAAGCGGGTCGAAACGTGTGGAATATTCAAGGAGATTCTGATACTGAGGTTGCCTCGAAGACAATCCAAGCGGTTTATGATTGGGTTAAGAGTCTTGGGGTGCCAACCACGTTACCAGATGTCGGAATCAACAGTGCTGAGCATTTTGAAGAGATGGCTACCTCAGCGGTTAACCAAGCTAACTTATCTGAAAAAGCCTACGTTAAGTTAAGCCCGGACGACGTTGTGAAACTGTATCAAGCTTCAATGTCAACAAACGGATTTGAATAAAAATAAAGGATTATCGCAAAATGCGATAATCCTTTTTAAAAGAATAAAAAGTGTAAGACGTTCCAACCTAAGTAAAAGCCGTAGCCCATCACAATCAACCCGGAAATAACATTGATAGCGACTAAAACTTGATTTGGTAATTTGTCTTTTAATAAACTTCAAATGTCAAATTAAGTTAGAAATTTTAGCTGCTCATCAGTGATTTGATTTACGAATGCCTCAAGTGGTGTTTGATAATTGAGACTTTTTCTGGGAATATGGTTCCGTCGACTAGCAACTGCCTGGACAAATTCATCTGATAGCTGGTCCATGATGAGATCATGGTGCAACCCATCCTTACGAAGTAAGTTGTTGGTGTTTTCATTCAACCCACGTTGATTGGGTGCTCCTACAGCGGCAAAGTAAATATTTAAATCAAACTGGTTAGCAATCGTTCGCCAACCGGCGAACTCCTTACCATTATCAAACGTGATGGACTTAAACAAGTGGCGTGGCAGCTTCGTCAACCAGGCTGCTAAACTACGATTGACGTTTTGTGATGACTTGGTATGTGAATTCAAAACAATTGCGACCTTGGTCTGCCGTTCAACCAGTGTGGTTACGGCACCCTGATGGTTTTTGCCTTGAACCGTGTCGCCTTCTAAATGACCGAATTCTCGTTTAAAATTAGGATAGTCCTGATAACGGGTTTTTAAATCTCTGCCCAATTGCCCAGCTTTTCCTCGTCGTTCAACGTACCCATTAGGGTGACGCTGACCATGCATGGGTAAATCTTTGGCTTGGATATAAACCAGTTCATCAGGGGATAGTTGAATGGGCTTACGCCCACAATGTTGTTTGTGCCGTCGATAATGTTGTTGGTAATCAATAAGCGTACCGCCAGCGTCAAGAAAACGATAGATGCGATAAACGGTTTCAGCACTCCGGTGGAGTGCTGGTGCTACTCGGTAAGCCTTTTTATTGAGCTTCCAAAAGGAATAAATTGTAGTGAGTTCGTCTATGGTAAGATGAGTATAGGTCATTTGTGATCAGCCTTTCTTTTGATTTCAACACTCAAAAGTCTATCACAAATGGCTTTTTAAATTTCTAACTTAATTTTACAAACAGGGAAATTTAAAATTAAAGTGATACCAAAAAACCACAATGCCGTGGCACTCACGATGCCAAGCATGAACGGTAAAACTTATGCTTCAGTTAAAGTACTGCGGAAGGCACCTAACATCAAACTGGTATCTATTAATGCTTGTGGATTAGCCCAAGTGACAATCCACGACATGATAAATGCGCGCTTGGTAGTTAATTGGTTCTGGGCTAAATCAAATTTAAAACTGGCGGCGGATTTGATAATACCGTATCCAATCCAAATTACCATTAGGCCACCAACAGCCATCACAATAATTTTGAAGACTGGATGAGTACTGATAATGGCACCCATTCCTAAAAATGCGATGACGGTTAATGCAGTATCAGCAATCCAGATAAAACTGGCAAATAAAATACTTCGACTAAGTTTATTTGCAATGGCATTGTTAAAAACAAAAATATTTTGAACGCCAATTGAGCAAACTAAGGCAAGACTAATTAATAATCCTTTGAGATAGATAGGCCACATATTAAACGACTCCTTTTAAACATAGAGCACAATTTTAGCATATTTAATCGGTGTTACCAATCATTTTTGGATTTAGTAGTCACATTTATCGTCAAATGGCTTGTTTTTAATTGCACAAAATAATACAATTACAAATGTAAAGTTTTTAAAATTATACAATCAGAGGAGATACAATAATGTCATTAATTACAGATATTTATGCTCGTGAAGTCCTTGATTCACGTGGTAACCCAACTGTTGAAGTTGAATTATATACTGAAGCCGGTGGTGCAGGCCGTGGAATCGTTCCTTCAGGTGCCTCAACTGGTGAACATGAAGCCGTTGAAATGCGTGATGGCGACAAGAACCGTTACCAAGGTAAGGGTACAACTAAAGCCGTTGCTAACGTTAACGACATCATTGCTAAAGAAATCATTGGCTTTGAAGTAACTGACCAAGTTGCTATCGATAAGGCTATGATCAAGCTTGATGGTACACCTAACAAAGGTAAATTAGGTGCCAATGCTATTTTGGCCGTTTCAATTGCAGCTGCACGTGCAGCTGCTGACGAACTTGAACAACCATTGTACAACTACATTGGTGGATTCAACGCTCACGTTTTACCAACTCCTATGATGAATGTTATCAATGGTGGTGCTCATTCAGACAACAAGGTCGATTTCCAAGAATTTATGATCATGCCTGTTGGTGCTCCTTCAATCAAAGAAGCAATCCGTATGGGTTCAGAAACTTTCCACACATTGAAGAAATTGCTTGCCGCTGACGGTAAAGCTACTTCAGTTGGTGACGAAGGTGGATTTGCTCCTGACTTTGCCAATAACGAAGAACCTCTTCAATATTTGGTAAAGGCTATTACTGAAGCTGGTTACAAACCAGGTAAGGATATTGCAATCGCTATTGACGTTGCAGCATCTGAACTATGGAGTGACGAAGACAAGAAATACAAGCTTCGTTGGTCAACTGGTGAAGAATTCAACACTGAAGACTTCACTAAGTACCTTGAAGACCTTGTTACAAAATACCCAATTATTTCAATCGAAGATCCTATCGACGAAAACAACTGGGATGACTGGGCAACTATCACAAAAGAACTTGGCAAGAAAGTTCAACTTGTTGGTGATGATTTCTTCGTTACTAATACTGAATACCTTGCTAAGGGTATTAAGATGGGTGCATCAAACTCAATCCTTATCAAAGTTAACCAAATTGGTACTCTTACTGAAACAATGGAAGCTATCGAAATGGCTAAAGAAGCTGGATATACAGCAATTGTTTCTCACCGTTCAGGTGAAACAGAAGATACAACCATTGCTGACTTAGTTGTTGCTACTAATGCAGGACAAATCAAGACTGGTTCAATGAGCCGTACTGATCGTATTGCTAAGTACAACCAACTTATGCGTATTGAAGATCAACTTGAAGGTGTGTCAGAATACAAAGGTATTAACGCATTCTACAACTTGAGCGAACAAGCTCGTCAAGACGTAATCAACAAATAATTATTAATTACAATAAACTATATTTCTGGGTATGCTCAGAAATATAGTTTTTATTTACCTTATTTTATCTGCCAAATCCAGACTTGTGAGTACTTTGGATTGTTAAATTTCGTTAAACCTCAAAGACTATTCTGTAAAAAAAGTAGAATGGTGCGGCGATATATGCTATACTTCAGTAGTATTTGTATCGGGCAAAATTAGGAGGAATTTTCCTTGTATAACATTCTTTTAACAGCATTTTTGATAATTTGTGTATTATTGATTGCATGCGTAATGATGCAACCAGCTAAAACGAGTAATGATGCAATGTCAGCTTTAACAGGTGGTGCCGGTGATTTATTTTCACGTAAAAAGGCGCGCGGATTTGAAGCCGTCATGCAGGTAGCTACTACAATTATGGGTGCAATATTCTTCATTGTAGCCATTGCATTAGTTTATCTGTCATCACACTAAACAAAAAACCTCCTGTTAATTTACAGGAGGTTTTTTGATTTATGAAAGGAACTTAACTTATGGTACGAGAACCGGAACCATTTTTATTTGAACATGGACCAAACGCAGTAATTTTATTGCACGCCTATGCGGGTAGTAGCAATGATATGAGAATGATGGGTCGAGCCTTAGAAAAAGATGACTACACCGTCTATGCGCCCATCTTTACAGGTCATGCTACGAGTGACCCTCGAGATGTTTTGAGTAAGGGATCGACCAGTCAATGGCAAACCGATGCTCAAAATGCAGTGCAATTTATGTTAGATAAAGGCTACCAGTCAATTGCAATCTTTGGTCTCTCGATGGGTGGAATTTATACTACTAAAATGCTTGAGACTTATCCACAGTTAGTGGCGGGGGGAACTTTTGCTTCTCCAGTAGTGCGCGTTGGTGGTTCGAACGTACCGGTTGAATTTCCAAAAATGGCAGCAAGAAAATATGATAAAATGGGAACAGCTGCAGAAGAAAAAGCGCAAGGACTGCAGTGGATTAAAGATAACGTTAAGAATCAATTAGACGAGATTGAAACCTTTACAGAAAATGTCGCAGATAATTTAAATCAGATTAAAGTGCCATTCTTTATTGCTCAAGGCGGAGCAGATGAAATGATTGATCCTGAAAATGGAAATGCATTTAAGCAACGCCTAATCGAATTAAACAAAGAAGTAGAATTTCATTTCTATCCAGATGCGACTCACGTCCTTACCGTTAATTCGGCTCATCGGGAATTAGAAAGTGATGTCCGTAAATTTTTAGCAAAAATATTTGAGGTAGATAATGACAGAAAGTAATTTAAAAATAAAAATTAACCAACATTTGCATGACAACTCTGAACTAAGTTTTTCAGTTGAAAAGTTGGCTTCGCAAATAGATATGGCTGCAGCGGAACAATTTACGCCAATTGTTCAAGCCCTGGCCCAATTAGAACGTGACGGTGAAGTTGAAGTGACCGACAGTGGTGAGTTCAAAGCCGTTGTAAAACAAAATGCCTTAACTGGTGTTTTTCATGGTAATGATAAGGGCTTTGGATTTGTCGCATATGATCCGGACGAACCAGATATCTATGTTAATCCTGACCACACCATGCATGCTTTGAATGGTGATGAAGTCGAGGTTGAAATCATTCGTCCAGGTCGTCCCGATAAGTCTCAAGGACCTGAAGGAACCGTTAAAAAAATTGTAACTCATCACTATTCACAAGTGGTGGGTGAATTTAAGTCGAACAAAACTGCTAATTTTGTCGGTGAAGTCGTCTTAAAAGATAAGAAGATTGCAACCTTCAAGTTTATGGTTACTGATAAAGGCTTAGTTCCAACCGATGGAGAAATTGTCACTGCAGATGTGACAGAATATCCAACTAATGAAGCACCTAAAACCATGATTGGTGTAGCTAAACAAGTTATTGGTGCGAAAGACGAACCAGGAATTGATATCTTGGCTTCTGTTTATGCACATGATTTACCTCACGAATTTCCTGAAGATGTCATCGAACAGGCTAATGCGATTAGCGAAACAGTACTTGAAGAAGAAAAAGTTGGCCGCGAAGACATTACGGATCAACCACTGGTAACGATTGACAGCATCGAATCAAAGGATTTGGATGATGCAGTCGTGGCATGGAAAATGGATAATGGCAATTACCATTTAGGGGTTCATATTGCTGACGTGAGCCACTATGTTCAAGAAGGAACACCGCTTGACCGTGAAGCCTTTAATCGTGGCACATCGGTGTATCTGACTGACCGAGTAATTCCAATGTTACCTCGTCGTTTATCAAATGGAATTTGTTCATTGAACCCAGATGTTGAACGTCTATCGATGAGTTGTGAAATGGAAATTAATGCTGAGGGACAAGTTGTTAACCATCGAATCTTTACCAGTGTGATGAAGTCTCACGCGCGCATGACTTACAAAGCAGTCAATGCAATTTTGGAAGCTCATGATGAAAAAACTCGTGATGAATATAAAGAACTTGTGCCAATGTTTGAAGAAATGGGTGATTTACACCGCATTCTTTTGAAGAGCCGTAAACGCCGGGGTGCAATTGATTTTGATGCGCCAGAAGCTAAAATCATTGTTGATGAAAATGGCCATCCAACTGACATTGAATTGCGTGAACGTGGTTTGTCAGAACGTATGATTGAATCATTTATGTTGGCGGCCAACGAAACCGTTGCTGAACACTTTAAAAAACTCCAAGTACCATTCTTATATCGTGTCCATGAAACGCCAGATGGTGAACGAGTAAATAATTTCTTTGAATTCCTTAGTGTCTTTGGAATTAACGTTAAGGGTGATCCAAATAACTTGAAACCTAAGATGTTACAAAATGTCTTGAAGGATGTTGCGGACACACCTGAAGCACAAATGGTTCAAGTGATGATGCTTCGAAGTATGAAACAGGCGCGTTATTCAGAGGACTCATTAGGTCACTTTGGATTAGGCGCAGAATTTTACACTCACTTTACTTCACCAATCCGTCGCTACCCAGATACGACGGTACATCGCTTAATTAAGTGGTACGAAAAACATGGTACTGACGCCGCGGCTAAAGAAAAATATCGTGATCAGTTACCTGAAATTGCAGAGCATACATCTGTCACAGAACGTCGTGGAATTGACACGGAACGTGAAGTAGATAGCATGAAGAAAGCTGAATTTATGGAAGACCACATCGGTGAAACTTTTGACGCTGTGGTTAGTTCCGTTATGAAGTTTGGACTCTTTATCTCCTTACCTAACACGGTTGAAGGTCTAATTCATATCAGTGTGATGAATGATGATTATTACGAATATGTTGAAAAACATTTAGCATTAGTTGGTCGTAAATTCCATCACATTTTCCAAATTGGTCAACCGGTCAAAGTGAAGCTGTTACGGGTGGATAAGGATCAACGTGAAATTGACTTTGAACTTGTAGACCCAGCAGAAGCACCATTGACTAAACTCCGCGTTCCACGTCAAGACGATCGTCGCGGGGGTCGCCGCGGTGGCCAAGGAAACCGTAACGGCAATAATCGTAATAGTAACAGCCGTAATGGCAACCATTCTAATGGTAACCGCAACAGCAATAGTAATAATAACAATGGACACCGTAGTAACAATACTTCTCGTAATAATGGCGAACAAAATAATCGTCAAATCAATCGAGGACAAGCACGAAAGTCACCAAGAGATTCACACTAGATTACAAGTGAGGTGATTCAAATTGGCCAAAAAGAAGCAACAAAACGATGATAATTTAGTTGCCCAAAATAAGAAAGCCCGTCATGACTATTCAATCTCTGATACTTATGAGGCTGGAGTGGTTTTAACGGGAACTGAGATTAAATCAGTCCGTGCCAAACGTGTTCAGCTCAAGGATGGTTATGCTCAGATTCGAGGTAATGAAGCATGGTTGATGAATGTGCATATCAGTCCATATGATCAAGGCAACCAATTCAATCATGATCCATTACGTAACCGAAAATTGCTTTTGCATAAAAAAGAAATTCGTAAATTGACTGGTGAGTTAACCAATCAAGGTATCACATTAGTTCCCTTAAAGATGTATATCAAAAAAGGGTATGCAAAAGTATTATTAGGCATTGCTAAGGGTAAACATGAGTATGATAAACGTGAAACTATTAAGAAACGCGATCAAAACCGTCAAATTGAACGAGTGATGAAACATTATTGATGTCAATTGAAACGGTAAAATTAAAGAGTGATAACCCATTACGGATTATCACTCTTTTTGATACGTTTAATTTTCATTGGATGATTGAAAAAAGCTTCTGAATTTCTAAATCTAGGACTTGGAACTGGTGGGACTGTCATAATTCTAAAATTATCGCGTCGTGCCCAGTGGTCTAAAACAGACGCAACGGCAATTGACAAGGCTTCATATTCTTCACTGCAGACCGTTAGTTGGTTAAACTGTAAATTATTGTCATCTTCTGGATGAAACGAGAAAATCAATTGCGATCCATGATAAACACGATAGCTTTCTCGAAGGGTATTACCAACAATAATCCAATTTAAGCCTCGAATATAAATTACTTCTCGGAAAAAGCCAAATGATTTACTGATTGTACCAACTTGTTCTGAGCCTTTGAAAATTGCAAATTTGGGTAGCATTCCGAGGGTGAGCTGTTTAATTTCAGATAACAGTTCGCCTTGCATGGAATAAACGGAAATAACATCTTTTTGGATGCCCCATTTTCCAATCACTAAATACAGGGATTCGCCATTTTCGTCTTTGACGACACTGGCCCCACGCAAATCAGAAGAATGTTGGCGAATAAATAAGTCACGCAATGCTGACACCTCGCTTTGATTGGATTTGTTTATATTCTACCACGCTTTGTTCGCGATATCATTTTCGGGGCTATTATGCTAGAATTGTCATGAGGTGCTGTATATGCAACCATTTATTACCAATGATTGGTGGTCGGTTTTGGAGCCGGAGTTTCATAAAGAATATTTTCAAACCTTAAGTCAGTTTATCAGCGATGAGTATCACACAAAAAATATCCATCCTGATCAAGATAAAATTTTTGAAGCATTTGAATGGACTTCGTTTAATCAAACCAAGGTGGTGATATTGGGTCAAGACCCGTATCACGAAAATTTTCAGGCGCATGGGTTAAGCTTTTCAGTTTTACCAGGCGTGAAGATACCACCATCATTACGCAATATTTACAAAGAATTGAAAGATGATTTATGCTTTACACCAGTTAATCATGGTTATTTGAAACACTGGGCTGACCAAGGAGTATTGTTATTGAACTCTGTTCTGACAGTACAAGATGGAGTGGCGTTTTCTCACCAAGGGAAAGGTTGGGAGACGTTAACAGATGCCGCGATTATGGCATTGTCAGCTCGAAATACACCCGTGATTTTCGTTTTATGGGGTAAAGCAGCGCAAGCAAAGGTGAAGCTGATTGATACTACCAAAAATATGGTGATTGAATCAGCACATCCTAGTCCGCTTTCGGCATATCGTGGATTCTTTGGGTCACGACCATTTTCTAAAGTTAATGCAGACCTTCGGCAATTAGGAGAAAAAGAAATTGATTGGCAGCTTCCAGAATCTGTGGAAGAAAAATAATTGTTTCATAATAAATTAGATGGAGTGATAGATATGGATTTATTTACAGGCTTAGCATCAAAAGTTAAGGGTCAAAACAAACGAGTTGTATTTCCTGAAGGTGAAGATGAACGTGTCTTAGGAGCTGCTTCTCGCCTTAAAAAAGATGGGTTAGTAGAGCCAGTTTTATTGGGTAATACCGCTAAAATTAACGAAGTATCTGCTCAAAATAAATTTGATTTAACCGGAATCGAAATTATCGATCCAGCTACGTATGATGACAAACAAGCCATGATTGACAGTTTAGTTGAACGCCGTAAGGGTAAAACAACTCCTGAACAAGCTGCGCAAATGATTGGTGATGTGAGCTATTTTGGAACGATGTTGGTTTACATGAACAAAGTTGACGCCATGGTTTCTGGTGCTGTTCATGCGACTGGTGACACTGTTCGTCCCGCCTTACAAATTATTAAGACGAAGCCAGGCAATTCTCGTATCAGTGGTGCCTTTATTATGGAAAAAGGTGACGAACGTTATGTCTTTGCCGATTGTGCTATCAATATTGAATTGGGTGCACAAGAAATGGCCGAAGTTGCCTTGCAAAGTGCTGAAACGGCTCAATTATTTGATATTGACCCAAAGGTTGCCTTGCTTAGCTTTTCAACTAAGGGTTCCGCAAAAGCAGATGTTGTGACCAAAGTGGCAGAAGCAACTGAAATTGCACAAGGTCTGGCACCTAATTTGCCAATTGATGGGGAACTTCAATTTGATGCTGCCTTTGTTCCAAGTGTCGGCGAACGTAAGGCACCAGGTTCAAAAGTTGCTGGACATGCGAATGTTTTTGTCTTCCCAGACTTGCAATCAGGTAATATTGGCTACAAAATAGCCCAACGTTTTGGTGGCTTTGAAGCCATTGGACCTATTCTTCAAGGATTGAATGCACCGATTTCTGATTTATCACGGGGTGCCAGTGAAGAAGACATTTATAAAGTAGCATTGATTACAGCTGCTCAAGCATTAGATTAATAAACATTAAGCGAATCGATACTTAAAAATCGGTTCGCTTATTTAATGATTAAGGTGAAATAATGGAAATTACATTTACAAATAGTACACAAACAATGAATTTTGCCAAAAAATTAGCAGATTGTTTGGAACCAGGGGATGTTTTAGTTTTAAATGGAGACTTAGGTGCCGGCAAAACAACCTTTACCAAAGGTTTGGCGGAAGGACTTGGGATTGATGCGTTAATTAAAAGCCCTACGTTTACCATAATTCGTGAATATCAAGGTGGACGTTTGCCACTTTATCATATGGATGTATATCGCTTAGAAAACGGTGGTGGAGAAGAACTTGGGTTAGATGAATATTTCGATGGTCCTGGGGTTAGTGTGGTCGAATGGGCCCAGTTTGTTGAAGACGAACTACCTCACGATTATCTGTCTGTGAATTTTCGCCGCACTGATATTGAAACTGAACGCCGGGTTACTTTTGTACCACATGGATACCATTTTAAAAAGATTATTGAGGACCTAAATAATGGAAATTGAATTAAAAGCCGCAGAGCCTGACGATGCTGCCAAAGTTTTACAATTATTGAGATTACTGCAAGCTGAGTCATCGTTTTTTACGATTGAAAACTTTGATGCCCTCACGGTTAATCAAGAAGCTGATAATTTAGAGCAGATTGGCCAAACTGATGATAACTTAGTTTTACTAGCGCTAGACGCTGGTGAAATGATTGGAATCGCTACCGTGTCAAAATTGGATGGTAAACCGACGGGTGAGATTGGAATTGCAATTTTGAAGCGATACTATCATCAAGGCTTAGGGACTGCATTATTAGATGAATTAATTTATTGGGGTGATCACTTTAGTCCACTAAGACAATTTACCTTGTCAGTGATTGCTGATAATACACCTGCGGTTGGGCTCTATCGTAAAATGGGCTTTAAACCTAAACAAGTCGAAACGGTTAAAGATGGCCAAGGTACTGAACGAAAATCATTTATGATGACGTTAGATCTGGATCATTAATCAAAAAATCACCTCAATATTTTGGGGTGATTTTTGGGTCTTATTTAGCTGTTTTGACAAATGGTTTAATTGGCTGAATACCAAAGTGACTGGCTTGATAAAGCAAAATGTTAGCACAAGCTTGACTGTCATCCAGTGCGTTATGATGATGGTCTAAGGTGATATTTAGTTCATTACAAACTGTGTCAAGTTTATGGTTGTGAAAATCTGGGAAAAATTGTTTACTGGTTTTCACTGTATCTAAAGTTAAATATTTCGGCCGTTCAATTCCAAAATAATCTAAGCTACTCTTGATGACACTATTATCAAACGGTGCATTATGAGCAATTACTAATTTGTTTTCATCAAAGAAAGAATTGATATGGCCCCATATATCAGTAAAAGTTGGCGCATTCACGACATCAGCGGCGTGAATTCCATGGACTTGGATATTACGCCAGTGAAAATCAGTTGGCGGATTAATTAAGGAATAAAATTCATCCACAATTTTATTTTCGCGAACAACTGTCAAGGCCACAGAACAGGCACTATATCGTTTAGCATTAGCTGTTTCAAAATCAATGGCAACAAAGTTCATAGTTTTCCTCCTGATGTTTTTTAACATAGCAATTCTACGTTAAATCATGTAATAAAGCAATTGGGACAGATTATTTAATGGACATCTAAGTTAAACAGTATTCAGTCAAAGCGGACCGCGCCTTTCTTAAGCGTCGGTCCGCTTTTTATGCAATCCTAAATGTGTAAACCTTCTTCGATGAAATAACGCATGATGATGGTTTTAGTAATTTTACCAATCACTGTCACATTATCAGCAGCCACAATTGGTAGTGAATCAACTTCGTGAGTTGTTAATCGTTGGCCAGCTTGTAAAACGGTCGCATGTTCTGTAATGGTGATGACATTTGGCATGCGGGTCATAATTAAGGCAACTGGTGTTGTGCTTGTATTGACAGCGTTCATGGTAGCTCTTAATAAGTCTTTTCTCGATAAGAGACCAAGTAACCGTTTTTGCTGATCAACGACGTAAAGTGAACCCACATCATGCATGAAAAGTTGGGTAACGGCTTCATCAATAGTGGTTTTTTTGTTAATTAGGACTGGTTCAATCATTAATTTATCAATCGAAATTTTATATAAGTAATCAGTTAACAGTGGAGTAACCTCATGACCAACGTAAAAATAGCCAACTTTGGGACGCGCATCTAGTATCCCCGTCATTGTTAAAATCGCGAAATCATTACGTAAAGTAGCACGAGATAAATTCAGTTGTTTCGCAATTTTAGTGCCACTAATTGGTTGATTCTTTTGGACAATTTGAATAATTTGTTTTTGTCGAGCGGATAATTCCATCATAGCTCCTTCATTTACCTGATATTAATCCCTTTATTATAAAATAATGACGGCCTATTTGCAATTAAGTTCGTGCAATAGTGCGGTTTATTTAAATAAATAGGTCCTACTATTGACATTTATTGTGTCACACTATATGATGTTGGTGTTCAATAAAAAATTGGAGGCTACGACATGAAATATATTTACGCTTTTGCTGAAGATCAAACGTTAACGAATACAGAACTTGGTGGAAAAGGGGCTAATTTAGCGGAAATGACTCGCTTGGGTCTACCAGTACCAGCTGGATTTACGATTACGACGGCGGCATGTCGTCGTTATTTAAATGCAGACCAACCAGATGGTGAATTTTTAGAAGGCGAATTAATGAAAGCGCTTCAACGACTAGAAGCTAAAACTGATCGTCAATTTGGTAATCCAGATCAGCCATTATTAGTATCAGTTCGAAGTGGCGCGCCCATTTCAATGCCGGGGATGATGGATACAATTTTGAATTTAGGACTCAACGACCAAACCGTCGACGGATTGGCACGTAAGACCCATAACCCATGGTTTGCCTACGATTGCTACCGCCGATTAATTCAAATGTTTGGGGATGTTGTTTACGGCATCGAAAAATCTGTTTTTGAGGCAGAATTAACAGCCCTGAAACGTGAAAAACAAGTTGAGAATGATACTGATTTGTCACTTGCTGATTTGAAACAGTTGATTCAAAGATATCAAGCGCTTTATCAAAGTGCAGATAATGCACAATTTCCCCAATCAGTGACAGAACAGTTAAATTTGGCGGTCGAGGCAGTCTTTAAATCGTGGTTAAATTCACGTGCTAAAACTTATCGCCGTCTCCATGAAATTGATGCCACGATGGGAACAGCTGTGAATATTCAACAAATGGTCTTTGGTAACTATCAAGGCAAGAGTGGGACCGGGGTTGCGTTTACCCGGAATCCAGCCACAGGCGAGGCAGGTTTGTTTGGCGAATATCTATTAAATGCCCAAGGTGAAGATGTCGTAGCCGGAATTCGCACACCGGACCCAATTTCAACACTATCAGATCAATTACCAGCTATTTATGAACAATTCAAAGGCTTAGCAAACCAATTAGAGCTTCATTATAAAGATATGCAAGATATGGAATTTACCATTGAAGATGGGCAGTTATATGTATTACAAACTAGAAATGGTAAAAGAACGCCTCAAGCTGCCTTTAAAATTGCAGTTGATTTGGTTACGGAGGGACTGATTGACCGGCAAACAGCCATTTTACGCTTGAAACCAGCAATGATTGAAGGAGTGTTACATCCTGTATTTGATCCGAAAGCTTTGGAAGAAGCAACAATGCTAGTTAGTGGCTTACCCGCTAGTCCAGGAGCAGCTACAGGGACCATTTATTTTGATGCACAACAAGCTCAACGGGCAAATGAAGCTGGAGAAAGTGTCATCTTAGTTCGACAAGAAACATCTCCGGAAGATATTGATGGGATGGTTGTTAGTCAAGCGATTGTGACCAGTCGAGGTGGTATGACCTCTCACGCAGCTGTGGTGGCCCGTGGAATGGGATGTTGCTGTGTAGTTGGTTGTTCACAACTGAGTGTTGACGCAGAACGAAAACAGGCAAACTTTAATGGCCAGATTCTAAAAGAAGGGTCAACGATTTCTGTTGATGGTCATACGGGGCGGATTTACCAGGGAGCACTCAAACAACAAACCGGCAAACAACAAACGGCCTTGAATACGATTCTAGAATGGTGTGATGAAATTGCGCCGATTGATGTTTGGGCTAATGCAGAAACACCTAAGGAAGTAGCCACTGCCTTTGAATTTGGTGCGAAAGGTTTGGGGTTAGTGCGGACTGAGCACATGTTCTTTGGTCCTGAACGCTTATTCAAGATGCGCGAGATGATTTTAGCGGATGAATTAAGTGATCGCCAAGTAGCTTTAACAGCATTAAAAGAGTTACAATTGGCGGATTTTAAAGCTATCTTCGAATTGGCTCAAGAACGACCATGTACGATTCGGTTATTGGATCCACCATTGCATGAATTCTTGCCACACGAAGAAGCGGACCAAATTGCGTTGGCAAAAGATTTACAAATTAGTACCGACGAAATCAAACGTCGTATTGCAGCTAAGGTAGAAGTTAATCCAATGTTAGGCCATCGTGGTAGTCGATTAGCGGTAACTTATCCTGAAATTTATCAAATGCAAACTTTGGCAATTATGGAAAGTGCGTTGGCCGTTCAACTAAAACAAGGACACGCGATTACGCCTAAAATCATGTTGCCTCTGATTGGGACGTCTAATGAAATGGATCTTTTAAGACAACTATTGGTCGATACAATCGATGAATTTTTAGAAGAACAAGGACAAGAAATGGATTATCATATTGGTACAATGATTGAAGTGCCACGTGCTTGCTTAGTTGCAGACCAAATTGCGGTATCGGCAGATTTCTTCAGTTTCGGGACCAATGATTTAACTCAAATGGCGTTTGGTTTCTCACGTGATGATATTGGTCACTTTATTGGCGTCTACGAAGAACAACAAATTATCACT
Source organism: Paucilactobacillus nenjiangensis (assembly GCF_008632615.1). NCBI lineage: Bacteria > Bacillati > Bacillota > Bacilli > Lactobacillales > Lactobacillaceae > Paucilactobacillus > Paucilactobacillus nenjiangensis. The sequence continues at coordinate 1,717,304 of NZ_CP043939.1, read as the reverse complement.
AAAGATCCATTCCAAACGATAGATCAAGATGGAGTTGGAGCCTTAATGCAAATTGCAATTGAAAGGGGTCGACGAACCAAACCTGAATTATCAATTGGAGTTTGTGGTGAAGTTGGTGGTGATCCAGACTCAATTGCCTTTTGTCAGTCATTAGGCGTTGACTATGTTTCATGCTCACCTTATCGGGTACCAAGTGCTCGATTGGCGGCTGGACAGGTGGCAGTACAAGATGTCCAAACTGTGATGCAATAGAGCCTATTTGAGACAAAAAACATACTACTTTTAGTATGTTTTTTAATTGCGATTAACAATTCTAAACGAATACCCAGAAACCGGCATTTCATGATACAATTAAAAGTAACAAAATTATTAATGAAGAAGGATTTTCAATGGCATTAGCAATCATAGAAGCATTCCCAACAATTGAAATTATACACAACGCAGCTTTGTCTGAATATACCAATACAGATACCGGTGGCCCAGCGGATTGGTTGGCTTTTCCAACTACTGTTGCTGAAACGCAACGCTTGGTTCAATTTGCAAACCAGCATGATTTGGCGACGACAATTATTGGCAATGCTAGTAATTTAATTGTCCGGGATGGCGGAATTGCAGGCTTGGTGATTATTTTAACTAAGATGAATACAATTGAAGTGCAATCAGATGCGATTGTTGCACAAGCCGGCGCGGCATTAATTTCAGTCAGTGAAAAAGCTTTGGATGAGAGTTTAAGTGGACTGGAATTTGCTGCGGGGATTCCCGGTAGTGTCGGCGGGGCCGTCTTTATGAATGCTGGAGCGTATGGTGGAGAAATCAGTCAAGCTGTTACTTCGGCCACCGTTTTAAGCACGACTGGAGAAATCACGGTTCTGGATGCAATTGAATTAGATTTCAGTTACCGACATAGTAGTATTCAAGATGCTGGTGGTGTGATTCTAGATGCCACCTTTACGTTAGTTCCAGGTGAGAAAGCCACGATTAAGTTTAAAATGGATGATTTTAATACTCGTCGTGCAGAGAAACAGCCATTGGAATGGCCTTCATGTGGGAGTGTATTTAAACGCCCTAAAGGTTTCTTTGCGGGCAAATTAATTCATGATGCTGGCTTGCAAGGTTATACCAGCGGTGGCGCACAAGTTTCAATGAAGCACGCTGGCTTCATTATTAATATTGGTAACGGTACGGCCACAGATTATTTGGATGTCATTAAACATGTTCAAGAAACGGTTTTTGACAAATTTCAAGTACATCTGGAAACAGAAGTGAGAGTGATTGGACGTTGAGTGAAATGGAACAATTTAGGTTGTCCCATTTTTTTAAATTGAGGGGAGGAGTTTTATGCTGATATTAGAAGAAGTATTATTATTAATATTTCTCGTACTAATTTCAAAAGTGTTTGCGCATTATTTAAAAATCATCCCGGATAGTTTGATTCAAATCGGGTTAGGATTATTAGTGGCTTTATTGTTTAAAGTTCAAGTGCCTTTGGAGACAGATTGGTTTTTACTGTTGTTTATCGCACCACTGCTTTTTAATGATGGTCGAAAATTTCCCAAACAGGAACTTTGGAAACTAAAAGGACCGATTTTCGCAAATGCCATTGTGTTGGTCTTTGTGACGACTTTACTCGGTGGTTATTTGATTTATTTATTGGTGCCTGATATTCCACTGTACGTGGCCTTTGCTTTGGCAGCTATTTTATCGCCGACTGATCCAGTGGCCGTGCAATCAATTGCCAAACAAGCAAAATTGGATTCAAATATTTTGCATTTGGTCAGTGGTGAAAGTTTGATTAACGACGCTTCAGGACTAATTGGTTTCAAGTATGCAGTTGCAGCTGTCACCACCGGATACTTTTCGATTGTCAACGCCACTGGAGATTTTTTGTACACGGCCATCGTGGGTTTAATCTCCGGAGTTGTCCTGATGTTAGTAATCGAAGTCCTGCATGAATTTTTACATAATCAGGGAATTCAAGATGTAATTTTTGATGTCGCATTTCGTTTGATGGCACCATTTATCATTTATATGATTACGGAAGAAGTTTTCCATGCTTCTGGTGTTATTTCCGTGGTTGCCGCAGGTATATTTATCCATACGCGTAGTTTACAAATTGTCGATGATCGGCCAGAAATGAACGTCGTGAGTGAACGAACTTGGTCGTTAGTCGTTTATTTATTAAACGGGATTGTGTTTGTTATTTTGGGCATTGAATTGCCAATTGCGACAGCGGACTCGCTGAAGAGTGAAAGCTATAATAATTTCAGCCTGTTTGGCTATGTAATTGGTGCTTGGCTAATATTACTGTTCATTCGAGTTGGCTGGATTTTAGTTTATGAAACTTTCCAATACTTCAGAAAACGTCGTGAGACAATTAGTGTTAAGTCAGCCTTCTTAGCTGGATTATCCGGAGTCAGGGGTGCAATTACGATGGCCGGGGTGCTGTCCGTTCCCTTGGTGATTGAAAGTGGGCAGCAATTTCCCGCCCGTTCTTTGATGCTATTCATTGCAGCCGGAGTGATTATCGTCAGCTTAGTCGTGGCAGCCTTATTCATTCCAATTTTTACGAAAGTTGATTTTCCATTTGAAACTCGTGGGAGTAATCAAGACGACGATGAAGACGAAACTGATGATGAGGACTTAGATGACGATGATGAAGTTGAACAACCTAATTATCTGACAGAGGAACAGGCTAAATTTTTCTTGATGCAGCTAGCAGTTCAAACCATTGAAGAACATCGTCGGGATTATAATCAACAAGCAGCGTACGACTTAATTTTGAATTATCAAATTCTAATGCGGCGCTTGCAATGGAGTAATCAAACCGATGAGGTTCTGGCAAAAACATTAGAACACGAACTGGAATTGCGGCGAGTAGGGTATGAGGCTGAACGTCATGCTCTGCAACGCTTGCTCGAAAAAAAGGTAATCAATGCTAATGATTATTATCAATCGATGAAGCGAGTTGATCAGGTCGAACATCATTTGGCTCATGATTTGAAAGATCCTAATATTTGGTGGACTTGGCGTAAATTAAAAACGCGAGTGGCAGGATTAATGCACTGGTTTAGTCGATGGGCCATTAACCGCGATACGGATGTAGAAAAACGTCGTACCATTGATATTGAAACTAGCAAGGCAGCCATTAAGGCCTTATCAAAATATGTAGCCGATGCCAAAGAAAATGGTCAAGAAATCGACCGTACTTCGGTATACCATTTAATTGTTAATTACCGAAATAAAATCGAACATAGTAAACATCCGAAGTTAAAATTAGCGGATAAATATAAATTAGATTTGGAATTGCTTCGATTTGAGGCAGTTAATGCGCAACGACAAGGAATTGTGCAACTACGAGATGGAGATCGGATTTCAATCGCAACTGTTCAAAAATTACGTCAATATTTGAATTATTCAGAAAATTCAATCATAAAAATAGCAGACGATTAGTCTGCTTTTTTGATTTCATTTAGTAACCAAAGAACGGCTAACTGAACGATTGTGAGAATCGTGACGAAGAATACCATTCGCAAATTCCACATATTTAAGATTTGTTTGATGAACCAAGTGGGAGTTAAAAAGAGATATAATGAATGAATTCTCAAGAACCGACCGATGTAGACGCCAATTCCAGAAGCAGCCATTAAAATGGTGGGTAATACCCAAATAAATTTTATACGGAAGGCTTGATTAATTCGCTGGGCAATTACGTTTAATTCATACGTTCCTATCAAGAGAGCACCAAACATGCTAACCATTAGCAGGCCAAAGTCTAACCACATTCTGGGACTGTTACTTAAGAGTCCATTGGCGTAATCGTGTGGATTTAATAATGAGAGATGAAATAAATCTGTCATTAAATAAGGCGCATTTGGATAAAAAGCGAGCCAGATTACGAAAAATAGTAAGAACGGGAGTGATTTGACCGATTTAATTTTTTTAATTTGAAAGGCGAGTTCAATTGGAACGTAACCTAAAAATGTGTTTAAAACGAGAAAATTAAAGGGAGATTCGGCAAGAAAGCCTAAAATAATTAAGTCAACAAGGAAGAATCCTCTAATTTTCCACTGCATTGAAATATGTGCCATATTTTCTCCCTTCTTTAATAGTAGCGTAACAAAAGTTTTCTATCTAAACCACTAGTTTACTTATTTATTTTGACTTAATTAATCTTCTATTCGACCAATATTCACTGATAGTACGTGATATAATAGTTCAGGAACTAAATTTGGGGGTATAAAAATGTCGATAGACTGGAGTTCAATCCTGACATGGCAAAATGTAATCAGATTATTTGATATTTTAGTAGTCTGGTTTTTAATCTATGAATTGATGATACTGTTACGCGGTACGCGAGCAGTTCAATTGTTTCGGGGTATCTTAGTAATTGTCGTGGTCAAATTAGCTAGTTGGTATTTTGGCCTCAGCACAGTTTCATGGATCATGGACCAAGTGATTAACTGGGGCGTAATTGCCATGGTTGTTATTTTCCAACCTGAAGTTCGTCGTGGGTTGGAACACCTTGGGCGTGGAACGGTGTTAACTCGTAACAAACGGCAAAACGAAGACGAGGAACAGTTAGTTCAACAACTTGATCAAGCAATTCAATATATGTCAAAGCGTAGAATTGGGGCCTTGATTTCCATTCAAATGGAAACTGGTCTGGAAGAATATATTGAAACTGGGATTCCAATGAACGCAGACGTATCCGGCGCGTTGCTTATCAATACGTTTATCCCTAATACCCCTTTACATGATGGAGCGGTGATTATCAAAGATAATAAAATTGCAGTAGCGGCGGCTTATCTACCTCTTTCAGAAAGTAATTTAATTCCTAAAGAGCTGGGAACGAGACATCGTGCTGCGGTTGGGATAAGTGAAGTCACGGATGCTTTGACCGTGGTAATCTCAGAAGAAACTGGTGAGGTTTCAATCACCAAGGACAATGATTTATATCGTGATATGGATCAAGAAATGTATCTTAAATTTTTGAGAACACAACTATACAAACCAGAGGACGATAATAAAGCCACAGTCGCTAGTTTTATTGAGCGAGTCTTTAAAGGTGGTGGTCGCAATGTATGATAAGATAACGAAGCTATTTTTCAAAAGCCATACATTTTTAAGAATCAGTTCACTTGTACTGGCGATTTTATTGTTTGTTTACGTGAATGGTGAAAAGTTACAAAATGTCCGTGATAGCAGTAGTGGCAATAGTTCAACATTGACTTCCACGATGAAAAAGACAATTACGGTACCATTGGATGTTAATGTAGATAGTGATAAATACGTTGTGACTGGTTACCCAGCCAACGTAAAGGTTACAATCACAGGCCCTTCAGCATTAGTCACGACAACTTCGAACACGCAAAACTTTAAAATTTCAGCTGATTTGAGTAAGTTAGGGACAGGAACACACAAAGTTAAATTAAAAGAAACAGGAATCAATAAAGACTTGAGCTATTCGATTGATCCAGATAATATTACCGTCACGATTGCGACCCGTAAAACGGTGACAATGCCAGTGAATATTCAAGTGGATTCAGACCAATTGGCAAGTAACTATAAAGTTGGTAAAGCCACTTCATCAACTGAGTCAGTGAAAGTTACTGGGGCAACCGATGAAATTAGTAAGATTAATCGCATTGTTGCTTCAATTACCGTCCCTAAAGATACTAAATCTGACTTGTCACGTAAGGTGACCTTGCAGGCAATCGATTCAAACGGGAATACGGTTAATGTGGTGATTTCGCCATCAACGACGACGGTCAACATTCCGATTACCCGTAGTGAGTCAGATTCGAGTTCTAATGACAGTAATAGCGAGTCATCCAATGATAGTAACGCATCAAGCAATGCGAACGATAATAGTTCGTCGTCCAGTAGTTCAAGCAGTTCAAGTTCAACATCATTCAACTAAGACAACCTTTGATTATTTTGAGAAATGAGGAAAACAATGGATTTAAAATATTTTGGAACTGACGGTGTTCGTGGGGTAGCCAATTCAGACTTAAGCCCAGAACTTGCATTTAAATTAGGTCGAGCAGGTGGTTATGTCCTGACTCAACATTCGGAACGCAAACAAGCACAAGTACTAATCTCGCGAGATACAAGAATCTCAGGTGAGATGTTGGAAAGTGCCTTAGTTGCTGGACTATTGTCAGTTGGGATTGAAGTCCTCCGCCTTGGAGTTGTCACAACACCTGGTGTGGCTTACTTGGTTAGAGCTCAAGAAGCTGATGCAGGTGTAATGATTACCGCCTCGCATAATCCGATTCAATATAATGGTATTAAATTTTTTGGGAATGATGGCTTTAAGTTATCTGATGAAATTGAGTTAGAAATTGAAAAATTGCTAGACGCCGAAGTTGATGATTTGCCTCGCCCATCTGATCAAGGACTAGGACGCGTATCAGATTACCGTGAAGGCTCTTTAAAATATACTCAATTTTTGGAACAAACCATTCCTAATGATTTAACTGGTTTATCGGTGGGAGTAGATGGCGCTAATGGTGCCACCAGCAGCTACGTTTCTTCATTATTTGCTGATTTAAATGTGGATTTCCATACTATTTCAACTTCACCAGATGGTTTGAATACCAATGTTGAAAGTGGCTCAACGCATCCAGAGCATTTGCAAAAATTTGTGGTAGATGAAGGTTTGCAAATGGGTGTGGCCTTTGATGGTGATGGAGATCGCTGTATCGCAGTGGATGAAAATGGTGCCATTGTCGATGGTGATAAAATCATGTATATCTGTGGTAAATATTTAAATGAAACTGGTCGTTTGAAAAAAGGAACAGTTGTCACCACGGTGATGAGCAATCTAGGAATGTATAAAGCACTTGAGCGAGCAGGTATGACTAGCGTGAAAACTAAGGTTGGAGATCGTTACGTCGTTGAAGAGATGATCAAAAACGGTTATAACTTAGGTGGCGAACAATCTGGACATATTGTCTTTATTGATCACAATACTACTGGAGACGGGATGTTAACCGCGTTACAGTTAATGCAAGTCGTTAAGCAAACTGGTAAGAAACTATCAGAACTTGCTAGTGACGTGACCGAATATCCACAAGAACTCGTGAATGTTAAAGTAGCTGATAAAGAAGCTGCCTTAACCAACGCTAGTTTATTGAAGATTATTGGCGAGGTCGAAGATGACATGGCCGGGGATGGTCGTGTGTTAGTTCGACCAAGTGGAACCGAACCATTATTACGAATCATGGCTGAAGCCCCTACGAAAGAAGCAGTTCATGCATATGTGCAGAGAATTGTTGAAGTCGCAAATAAAGAATTGGTCTAGAAATAGACCAATTTTTTTAATTAGTTGACAATTAATTGCGAAATCGCTAATATGTTTTATGTTAAGAGCTAATAAAACTCGAAAATAAATCTATACCAATTAAGAAAAGATTCGGATAAGGACGGGAATGCATATGTGTGGAATTGTGGGTGTAACGGGAACAAATCAAAGCGTTTCAATACTAATCGAGGGTCTTGAAAGACTTGAATATCGCGGTTATGACTCTGCTGGAATTTATGTTAACGATGAGTCAGGAACTGATTATTTAGTTAAACGAGTCGGCAGAATTGCCAACTTAAAAGCAGCATTAACTCCTGAAGTTCAAGGGTTAGCTGGGATTGGACATACGCGTTGGGCAACACATGGTGTACCAAGCGAAGAAAATGCTCATCCACACTTTTCAAATGACGAACGCTTCTATTTAGTACACAATGGTGTGATTGAAAACTTCAAGCAACTAAAGGCTGAATATTTAGCTGGGGTTGAATTTAAGAGTGAGACCGATACAGAAGTGATTGTTCAATTGATTGATCGTTTTGTAGTGGAATATCATATGGAAACCAAGGCAGCCTTTTTAAAGGTGTTGCATTTAATTAGTGATGATTCATCTTATGCGTTTGTTTTGATGGATCGGGAAACGCCAGATACATTATACGTGGCCAAGAACAAAAGCCCATTGCTAGTTGGAATTGGTGAGGGCTTCAATTTGGTGTCGTCTGATGCAATGGCAATGTTGAAGCGCACACACACATTTATGGAAATTCAAGATCAAGAAATTGTGATTGTGAAACCACAAGAAGTGTTGATTACTGATTTTGATGGCAACGAGAAAAAACGTGATACTTTCCGTGTAGATATGGATGCGAGTGCTGCCGATAAGGGCACTTATCCATTTTATATGTTAAAAGAAGTAGACGAACAACCAGCAGTCATGCGCAAGATTGTGCAAACTTATTTGGATGAAAGCGGTTCCCCCGTTATCGACCAAAAAATGTTAGAAACAATCAAGCAATCAGATAGAATTTATATCATTGGGGCAGGTACCAGTTATCATGCTGGCTTAGTAGGCGCCAAAATGTTTGAAAAGTTGACTGGCATTCCAACTGAAGTGCATATTTCTTCAGAATTTGCCTATGATCAGCCAATCATGTCGGAAAAGCCATTCTTTATCTTCTTAACTCAAAGTGGTGAAACTGCTGATAGTCGAGAAGTGTTAGTTAATGTTAAAAAGCAAGGTTGGCCAAGTTTGACGATTACGAATGTACCAAAATCGACATTATCGCGAGAAGCTAATTTTACGATGCTTTTATATGCAGGCCCTGAAATTGCAGTGGCATCCACCAAAGCCTATACTGCTCAAGTAGCTGTCGAAGCAGTCTTGGCAAAAGGAATTGGCGAATACCTCCAACACCAAGAAGCACTTGATTTTGATTTGAAACAACAATTAAGTCTCGTGGCCGTGGGGATGCAAGCCATTGTCGATAGTAAAGAAAAGCTTGAATCTGTCGCTTCTCGTTATTTAGCTACACCACGCAATGCATTTTACATCGGTCGTGGAACTGATTGGTCGGTTGCACTGGAAGCTGCCTTAAAGTTGAAAGAAATTTCTTATGTACAAGCAGAGGGATTTGCATCTGGTGAATTAAAACACGGTACAATTGCGTTAATTGAATCACAAACTCCAGTTATCGGGATTATCACCCAAGACCGGACGGCAGGACTCACACGAAGCAATTTACAAGAAGTTATTTCTCGTGGCGCTAGTGTGATTACCATCGCTACCAAACATTTATCACAAACTGATGATACGATTGTATTACCAGATGTCGATCCATTACTAACACCGTTACTTAGTGTGGTACCAGCACAACTGTTGGCTTATTACACGAGTTTAGGTAAGGGCTTGGATGTTGACAAGCCACGTAATTTAGCTAAATCAGTAACTGTTCAATAAATATGAACGAAAGAACTTTTAAACGAAGTTCTTTTTTTTGTACATTTGAAAATGGCTACCAGGCACTTTGTCGAAAAACGCTTGCAAAATGTAAGTGAATTTCATATACCAGTCTTTGTGTTTTTTTAAATTTTCGAAAGTGAGTAGGTAAAATAAAATGCAATTTGTAGTATTGTTATTAGGAATTCTACTGCTACTCTTCTTGATTATTAAGGTCAAGTTGAATACGTTCGTTTCCCTGATTGTAACTTCCATTTTAGTCGCACTTGGACTTGGGATGAATCCTGCGGAAATCGCAGACACCATCAAAGAAGGTATTGGAAGTTCACTTGGTGAATTAGCCATTGTCTTCGGATTTGGTGCGATGATTGGACGTTTAGTTTCTGATGCGGGTGGTTCATACCGTATCGCGAAAACGTTGATTAATCTCTTCGGTAAAAAACGACTACAACTCGCTGTCGTAGTGGCTTCATTTATCATTGGGATGTCAATGTTCTTCGAAGTTGGAATGGTGTTGTTGATTCCAATTGTGTTCGCAATCGCGTTAGAGGCTGAGGTTCCTTTGCTTTATTTAGGGATTTCAATGGCTACAGCGTTGTCTGCAACACAAGGATTTTTGCCTCCACAACCAGCTCCGACCGCAGTTGCATCTGCGTTGGGTGCTAATTTAGGAATGGTATTAATGGTTGGGATTGTCGTAGCAATTCCCTGTGTGGCTATTGCTGGTCCATTGTTTACCATTTTTGCAAAGAAGATTGCGCCAGATGCGTTTGTTGTCAAGAAGTCATTGCCTGCTTTTGGGGAAGTGAAAGAATAATAACATTGATGAAAATCCTGGTTTTGGGATTTCAGCTTTCACTTCATTATTCCCGATTGTTTTCATGATGTTATCAACGATTTATTCTTTGGCCTTACATGGTGGAAAAACCCTCAAACATCCACAAGGACTTGATGCAGTTGTATCAATGCTTGGTAATCCAATGATTGCTATGGTGATTGCGTTGATTTTCGCTGTGTGGTCAATGGGGATTCATCGTGGACGGACGATGGTCCAAGTTGGTAAAACCATGGAAGAAGCAATCAAATCAATTGCCATGTTATTAATGGTTATTGGTGGTGCTGCCTTCAAACAAGTTTTGATTAATGGTGGAGTTGGGGATGCCGTGCAAAGTTTGATGGCCCACGCGAACTTGTCACCATTGTTCTTAGCATGGTTGATTACAGTGATTCTACGTATTTCATTGGGTTCAGCAACGGTTTCAGGAATGACGGCTGCCGGATTAGTGGTTCCATTGATGCATTCTACTGGGGCAAACCCAGTGCTAATGGCGCTTGCAATCGGGTCTGGATCATTAGCGGTCTCACATGTCAATGATGCTGGTTTCTGGATGTTTAAAGAATACTTTGATTTAACGGTTAAACAGACACTATCAATTTGGACGGTATTGGAAACAATTATCTCCATTGTTGGATTAGTGGTCGTTCTTTTATTAAGTTTAGTAATGTAATTTAGTTATTATTGACAGTATTGCTTCGGCAGTGCTGTTTTTATTTGCAATTTTTCAAATGATGAGTTAATATTGGAATATACCAATAAGGGCATTAATCAGGAGGCTCATCGTGAAAATTAATATTGTAAAAGATTCAAAAGCAGCAGGCCAAGCAGGATACGAATTATTCAAGGAACAACTTGAAAACGGAAGCACCGTCTTCGGGTTAGCAACAGGAAGTACTCCTATTTCAACTTATGACGCTATTACAGCCAGTGATTTAGATTTCTCTAACTGCATTTCAATTAACTTGGATGAATACGCTGGGTTGCCAGATACTCATGAACAAAGTTACCGTTACTCCATGAATCAACATTTCTTCTCAAAGAAACCATTCAAAGAATCATATGTGCCTAACGGAATGAACGATGCTGACGCTGAAATTGTGCGATACGAAAAAATCATCGCGGAAAATCCAGTTGATTTCCAAATTTTAGGATTGGGACAAAATGGCCACATTGGCTTTAATGAACCCGGTACTGCCTTTGATTCACGCACACATAAAGTGACTTTAACAGAATCAACGATTGCCGCTAACGCGCGTTTCTTTGACAATGAGAACGATGTTCCTAAGTTTGCCTATTCAATGGGAATTGGCACTATTATGGATGCAAAGAGTATTTTATTAGAAGCCTTTGGCGAAAATAAAGCAGAAGCTGTGCAAAAAATGGTCGAAGGTCCTGTTACTGAAGATTTACCTGCCTCAATTTTGCAACGCCATCCTAATGTTACTTTGATTCTAGATGAAGCGGCAGCTTCAAAATTAAGCAAATAGAGAAAAACAAAATTAAATAAATAGAGAAAAGTGGTTGACAGCGCTTTCATTTAGCGGTATTCTTTTGTCATAAGGTATGGAAATGCCTTCTAATCAATTCTCTTTCTCTCTTATGCCGATCACCGTTTTCCCGAACGGTGATTTTTTTGTGCTTTGACATTGAAGTGATTTTTCTTTAGAATTGTTATTTGTGAGGTGAAAAGGTTGGAAGATTTGACGTTAGATATGATTGAAGAAATTACCCGCAATGATGGCACCAAGTATTATGAAGTTGGTAATATGGTCCAAAATGGCCGCGCAGAATTGGCTGCAGAACGTGGCTTCATTAAAATGGTACGTATTTTACAATTGAACATTCCACATTCACAAAACGTCGCAAAGTACGAAGCCTATGTAGCAGACAATTTTAAAGACTTAGGTGAGTCGATGGATCACTGGAATGAATGGACCAGGACTGAAGAAATTGAACCAATTTTCCAAAATATTCTAAAAGATAATCATATTGGTTAAAAAATGCCAAAAAGCCTTTACACGGTACTGATTTTTATGGTATAAATGTTATTGTTGTTTTGAGGTTATTGCCCCATAGTTCAGTTGGTAGAATAATTGACTGTTAATCAAGAGGTCGCTGGTTCGAGTCCAGCTGGGGCAGTTTTAAATTTTCAATAATTGGAAGTTTAAAAGCTTAAAATTCATCGTATTTCTTGTTAGAAATATCTTTACAAGAATGACATGAATATGTTACTATTATATATGTTGTTTTGAGGTTATTGCCCCATAGTTCAGTTGGTAGAATAATTGACTGTTAATCAAGAGGTCGCTGGTTCGAGTCCAGCTGGGGCAGTACTTAAGGAGATTCCTGATGGGAATCTTCTTTTTTTATATAATTTTATCTTTAAATTACCAAATGTAACACGAGTGAAGTATAATCGTTAGTAGTATTTAAAGAGTTTAATGTTGGGACGGGGGATTGTAATGGATCAACCAAAGTGGCCAAGTAAGAAAACCGGGCGTCGATATATCACAGGATTCGATGGATTGCGCTCGTTGGCCGTAATTGGAGTAATAGTTTATCATCTTTCGCCTAACGCACTTAAAGGTGGGTATTTAGGGGTACCAATTTTCTTGTTATTGGCAGGATATTTGGTGACCAATCAAATGATTGGGAAGCTCAGTGCTAATCAACCAATTGGAGTTGGTAATTTTTATCTACGTCGACTGAAGCGATTGTACCCGACGCTGTTATCGATGCTAATACTCACAATCACATATATTACGTTATTTCAGAGGAACTTTTTCTACCAGTTAAAAGAGATTTTTGTGACTAACGTGCTATTTGTTTACAACTGGTGGGAAGTCAGTCATGGGCAATCGTATTTTGATCGATTCAACGGTGAGTCTCCATTTACACATTTGTGGACAATGGGGGTAGAAGTTCAATTCTATTTAATCTGGCCGTTGCTACTAATTTTATTGTTTAAATTACTAAGGGATAAACATCAAATTAGCATGGTTGTTTTGGCGATGAGCGTGGCGTCAGCCATTTTGATGGCAGTCCTATATGATCCACAAAATATCAACCGTGCCTATTATGGTACTGATACACGGGCTTTTTCCTTCTTATTAGGTGCCTGGTTAGCGTTTGTCTGGCCAGCAGACCAATTGCGGGCTCAGCTCAAGCCAAAGGCACGCCGTCTCATTGACGGCGTCGGATTGATTTCATTATTAATTGTGATATTAATGTACTTTGTGTTGTCAGGTGAAGCAGCATTTACCTATTATGGTGGGATGTATATTTTTAGTATCTTTGCCATGGTATTAATGGGTGTGATCGCTCATCCAGGGAGCCACTTAAATCGTTGGTTTACAAACCCAATTTTTACTTGGATTGGTAAGCGCTCCTATGGAATTTATGTTTATCAATTCCCAGTCCTCATTTTTTATGAATCTCATTTTAAAAATATGGGAACGCACCCATGGGTGAACGCCATCATTGAAGTGGCAATCATTTTAGTGATCAGCGAACTGTCATATCGGTTTATTGAACAACCAATTGCGAAGTCTGACTGGAAGACGTTACCTGCCAAAATTAAAGCTTTGACACACGTGAAAGAAAACCATCGACCATGGTTCAAATTGGCTCCAGCAATTATTGTAGTCATCATTGCCATTGTTGGGATTGTTCAATCACCAGCTCAAAAACCTAATACCGCCTTACAAAAACGTATCGAACAAAATGAAAAGGCACTTAAAGCGCATAATGCCAAAGTGAAAGCTGGACAAGCCACGACTAAAGTTGGGTCCAGTGAAATCGCCAGAAAGTATGGCTTAAGTAACGATCAGGTAGCTGCCACCAAAAAGTTAAAAGTGACTGCAGTTGGTGATTCTGTACTGGCGGATGGTTCATCTAACTTACAAGAAATTATTCCTAATATTTACATCTCAGCAAAAGTGGGACGTCAGGCATATCAAGCACCAGCGATTGTTAGCTCATTAAAAGCTGAAGGCCATTTACAAGATATTGTCGTTTTGAACCTTGGAAGTAATGGTACAATTAGTGATGATGATGCCAATAAAATGCTGAAGACGATTGGAACAAAACGTCAAGTATACTGGATTACCACGCATGTGCCATCGAAACCTTGGCAAAAACCAGTGAATGATAAAATCAATAAGCTGGCCAAAACCCATAGTAATGTGCATGTGATTGATTGGTATTCCGCTAGTATCGCTCATCGAGACTGGTTCTATGATGACAATGTGCATCCCAACGTGGATGGTAACACGCAATTTGCGAAGTTAATTGTCACAGAGATATTGAAAGATCAGTAATGTTAAGCAAATAGTTTTAGATTGTAAATACGAGTGGAGGAAACAACATGGGTAAACGAGAAATAGATTTTGATGTTCAAGAGATTTCGATTAAGAGTATCTTAGTGGCGGTTGATGAAGATGATTCAAGTTCGTCACAAAAAGCTTTTAATTATGCAGTCACTTTTGCCCGTGCCGCTAAAGTTCCTCTGGGAATTGTGACGGTTTTGGAAACGAAGGATTTGAGTGTGTATGAAAGTATGCAGCCTGATGTCCTAGAAGGCCGCAGAAACGTCATGCAAGCCTCCATGGATGAATACGTCAAGAAGGCAAAAGAGTTTGGTGTAATAGACGTCAAGGGCTTTATTGGCGAAGGTAAACCTGGTAAGGTGATTGTGCAAGATATCATTCCAGAATTTAATCCCGACTTATTAGTTTGTGGATCGGAAACAACTGAAAAAAATAGTATCTTTATTGGTACCCAAGCTAGTTATATGTCGCAGAATGCGCCTTGTTCGGTTATCGTAGTTAGATAAAAAAATAAATGCATCTCAGGAATTTTCTGAGGTGCATTTTTTATAGGATTTCTTTACCGTTAATAATGACTTCGGTGTAGTGCTTTGGCGAGCGATCACCTTCGGGTGGGAGTGCCATATAATTGCCATATAAGCGGCTTAAAATCGCATCGTAGTTGGCGGGAATCATCACATTCAGATGAGCGAATGGGTGACTGGTTAGGTTCGTCATTTCCTCTACCGACATGATCTCTTTGTCATACTTATATTGTGACGCTAAATTTTTGTATTCTGGTAAATTGTCTTGATTGTATTGTTGAAAAACCTCGTCGCGTTTATGTTTTAATTCGCGGACATCACCGTATTGACGGGTGGTTAATGGTTTAAATAGCCGATTAAGTGCCGAGTCAGTTAAGCGATAACCTAACCGGACGATAATCGAACTATCGTAAAATTTTATTTTGGCCATTTGAGCGGTTTGCTCACTACTCTTTTCCGGAATGGCATCAAATGGGAAAATATCGATGAAAATTCCACTCTTGGCATTATTATAAATATTCTTTTCTTGAATCTCAGTATCTAAATCGATGAGCTTAGCGTAACTCATGGCATAGTTTTTATCGGTGAATGGAGTTTGCAAAAAATAGGCAGAATGTGAGATCAAAACCGGTGCCAGTTTTAAAAATTTGTTATAGTCTTCACGAGCCATGCCAATGTCTAAGTCGTCATCCCAGGGAATAAATCCTTGGTGACGGATTGCTCCTAAAAGTGAGCCTCCAATTAGAAAATAATGTAATGAATATTGATTGCAAATCATGATAAAAGTCTCGAATAAATTGAGCTCTGCTTGCTGTATTGGCTTTAAATTCAATATTAACCCCCCTTAAATATTAATCAGTTGACATATTGTTCAAAATGACGCATATTATACCGTATAGATATAGTCTATATTATTATGACCGGGAGGGGAATAGCCATGGATTCAGATGAATTGTTGATAAAGGCAATTAGCGTATATATGTCAACGCTTAAATCGTTAGACACTTTTATTTCCGAACCAGCTGCAAAGTATTTTCTTTCATTTGAACAATATCTAATTCTACACGATATTTCGACACAAAAGAAAATAATGTTGATGGATATTGCGCAGCAACGAGGCGTAACTAGAAGTGCTATTTCGCGTCAAATTAAAGTGTTACTTAAACATAAATATGTGTATCAAAAAGCTGATCCATTAGATCGTCGTCGTTTATTATTACATTTAACCAAGAGCGGTAAAGAGGTTGAAGAAGAAATCAGTAAAAATGTGGCCACCCGCTTTAGTGGTTGGGTGAATATTTTTGGTGAAAACAAAGCCGGCGAGATTTTAGACTTCATTGAAGAATTCGATAATCGAGTAGTTCGTGAAGAAGCTAAAAAGAAAAAGGCAGCTAAAGATGCTGAGTTAAAAGCTGCTAAGGCGGCCGCCAAAAAAGCCGCTAAAAAAGCTCAAGATTTACAAGATGCCCAGGATGCTTTATTAAAAGAAGAAGCTGAGGCGGCAGAACAACAAAAAATCAATAAATGCAGTTAACCACGGTGAAGTCACCGTGGTTTTTTGTTATAGTAAGCGGTGAGGTGAAAATAATGATTAAAATGGTGGCACTGGATTTAGATGGAACATTATTAACGAGTGACAAGCAGATTAGTCCACGCAACGAACAGGCATTGAAGGCTTTACACCAACAAGGTGTTAAGATTGTGCTCTGTACTGGTCGGCCAATTAACGCGATTTGGAAGTATATTGAACAACTTGGCTTAACCAACGATGACGACTATACGATCACTTTCAATGGTGCGTTGGTAATTCAAAATACTGAAAAGACAGTTTTGAGTCAAAAAGGAATTTCAAAACAAAAGCTGCAATTACTGCATGACTTTGCGCAAACCAATGGATTGCCGTTGGATATTTTAGACTTTGAAGCTGTCTATCCAATCACGGATTTAAAACGGTCGGTTTATCAGCAAATGCTGAATGCTAAGATTGATTTTGTGCCCACGGATTTTGATCAGTTAGACGCTGATGATTATAGTAAGGCGGTCATGGCTACACAACCCGCAATTTTAAATGACGCATTTGATCGAGTCACTGATGAAATGTTTGAAACTTATCATATTGTGAGGTCACAACCTAAAATTCTGGAATTTTTGGATCATGATATGGATAAAGCTGTTGGACTCGAAGCATTATTAAATCATTTTGGCTGGACATTTGAAAACTTGATGGTGTTCGGGGATGCCGAAAATGATTTAGGGATGCTTAAAAGTGCCCAAGTTGGCGTTGTCATGGAAAATGGCAAAGATGAGATAAAACGACAAGGGACAGACGTCACCGGGACCAATGATGCTGACGGAGTTGCAGAATTTGTCGAAAAATACGCAGACTTTGCTTAAGTTTTGTCTAAGTATTGACTTGTTTTGTAATAATTAACATATATAATCTAATTTATTAAAAAAGGGTTAAGATTTCCAGCCTTACTACCCTTTTTTGTTTGTTATAACACGGGTTAGTTAGAATATCGAGTGATAAAACAATTGCTGATATGAAACTGATTATTCGTCAATCAGTGATAATTAACATAGCTTTTATTACAAACAATTCAAAAATAGTGCAAATTGAAATACGCGCGTTACACATGAGTAATATCCATCCATTATGATAGTCACAGTTAAAAAAAGACAATGTAAACATTACAAAAAGGATGGTTATTGGTATATGACTTCACGTAAAAATGTTTTAAAATATTCTGCTGCTACTTTAGGCGCCGTTGCACTTGGTGTTGTAGCAACTACAGCCACAGCAAACGCTGATGAAATCTACACAGTTAAATCTGGAGATACTCTTTCAGATATTGCAGTACAATACACTAAAACAACAGATGCAGTTGATACAATTGCAAAAAACAACAGCATTTCAGACGTTAACTTGATCGTTACTGGTCAAAAATTACTTATCACAAGTGATGGTACAGTTCGTGCCGCAACTGACGAAGAAGTTGCTACAACTCCAGCAGCTGATCAATCAACTACTTCAAGTGACAGCTCAAGCTACACAAGCTCAACTTCTGGTAGTGATGCAGCCGCTAAAGCTTGGATTGCTAACAAAGAATCTGGCGGTTCATATGGTGCAACCAATGGACAATTTATTGGTAAGTATCAATTGAGCGCATCATACTTAAATGGTGACTATTCAGCTGCTAACCAAGAACGTGTTGCTGACCAATATGTTGCAAACCGTTATGGTTCATGGACTGCAGCACAATCATTCTGGCAAGCAAATGGTTGGTACTAAAATTTAAATTAACTTTTGAAGATGTCTCAGTGAGGCGTCTTTTTTTGTGCAGTTATAGCTCAAATGGTACCAAAATGGTGCGCGATATGGTAATATTGAATGTGCATAAACGGGGATGTTTATGGATTCGACTGGTATGGGTTGAGGTTTGACTGCGCTTCGAAGGTTGCGACTTCGTTAAAACGCTCAGTTTAAATTATAACTGCAAAAAATAATACAAACAATTTCGCTTTAGCTGCTTAATACCAGCGAGTGGAGATCCAGCCAGGTTTGCTCATGGCTTGATACTGGGTCCAAAAACTAAGTGAGCTTACGCTTATTGCTCCAGTCAGAAGTGGTAAGAAGAGATTAATCGGACTAGTTAATCATGTTGGCCCTGATCAGCGGCGAATTGATTAGCGAATTTTAAATAGTTGATATATGAGCGTAGACGTCAGATTGGCAACATGCTAGGACAGGGGTTCGACTCCCCTCATCTCCATATTTAGATTCATCGAGTATCACTGAGTGTCACGAACGTTGATTTATCAGACTTCTTGTTTCATTGAAGTTCATAGAATTTCATGGGATATCAGCTGACGTGTAGGAAAAATGGTAGGATTTTTTAAATTCTGTGTAGGAAAATTTGTTGTTTGTACGATGATAATGAAAGTGCATCCCGATTGGGTTGCACTTTTTTTTGTGGGTGCGCCCGGCATGGGCGCCAACTAGGTGGTGAAAGTCCACTGTGGGCCGTAGTAGTCGGAACCACTAGCCAAGGACAAGGGTGTCCACTGTGAAGTGGAATCTGAAGGAAGTCTGAGGAGCAAAATACCGCACCAATGAACAAGAAGTAGCTATAAGGCCAGAACTGATTGGATAAGATTGCCCAACAAATCGAAGTCCGATACTACTCAAAATCACGATGGTAAAGCTAATGGTGACATGGTATGAAAGTTGACGTTCTTACCCGGGGAGGCCTGATAGACAAGTCCCGACAAGAAGAGCAATCAAGTTCTACAGGACAACTGTTTCAGTGATGGAATACTGAGTTTATCAGGAGTCAGCCGAGGCCATAGTAGTGACTTCGTCACGAAGGGCTGAACAGTAATAACTCACATTGATTATGGAGGTGGAATTTATGCGACGATCGTAGAAAACAGAAAACAAAGCTGACCACCAGTGGATGGTAGGTCTGGAAGACCAAGAACAAACTGGGGCGCGTAGGATGAATTCTAATGAAACAACGATGATGAGTGGCATTAAGTTTGAACAACGCGTGTTGGATCGAGATAACTTGAATCTGGCCTATCAACGGGTTGTGCGTAATAAAGGTGTCGCAGGCATCGACGGAATGACCATCGATGATCTGTTAGGTTATTTGAGAGTTCATAAAACTGAACTTATTCATCAGTTGAATGATGGGACGTACTGGCCGAAGGCGGTTAAACGGGTAGAAATACCCAAACCAAATGGTGGCGTGCGAAAATTAGGCGTTCCAACGGTAATTGACCGAATGATACAACAAGCAATCGCACAAGTGATGTCTCCGATTTTTGAACAAGTTTTCTCAAATAATAGTTTTGGTTTTCGACCTAATCGAAGTGCGCAAGATGCAATTAAACGAGTGGTATCGTTGTATAACGAGGGTTACCACGTCGTGGTTGATCTTGATTTAAAGGCATACTTCGATACAGTCAATCATGATTTACTGATCAAGTATATCGAACAATATATTGATGATCCTTGGTTGATTAAGCTAATTCGAAAGTTTTTGACTAGTGGTGTTATGACTGGTTCAACCTTCGAAGCGAGTGTCGTGGGAACTCCGCAAGGCGGACCACTGTCACCACTATTGGCGAATATCTATCTCAATGAGCTGGATAAAGTATTAACGGAACGAGGTCTCCACTTTGTCCGATATGCGGATGACTGCAATATTTACGTTAAGAGTAAACGAGCAGGTCACCGGGTACTTGAGAGTATTAGTAGATTTCTGGAAAAGGATCTTAAAGTAACCGTCAATCGTGACAAAAGTAAAGTCGGGTCACCATTGAGATTGAAATTTCTGGGATTCTCACTGGGAGTTGGTAGGGGTGGTGCTTTCTCAAGGCCGTCAAAACAATCCCAAATACGGGTCAAACAGGAACTCAAACGAATTACGAAACGCAATCGCGGAATTTCACTTGAACAAATGTTTATGGAAATCACACGAAAAATGCGCGGATGGATTCAATACTACTCATCTGGTAAGATGACAAACTTCTTGAAACGAATAGATCAGTGGCTACGGTCTAAAGTTCGACAATACATCTGGAAATCATGGAAGAAAATCAAAACGAAGATCACTAACCTGAAACGACTAGGTTTGAATCAGAATGATGCTCGGCTAGCTGCTTATACCCGCAAGGGTTACTGGCGCACAGCACATAGAAAAACACTACTTTATACGTTAACAAACGAAAAACTGGAACAACTTGGATTGATGAATCTCTCCAAGGTATTCCAGTCTATTCAAAATGCTTAAATTACTGAACCGCCGTATACGGAACCGTACGTACGGTGGTGTGAGAGGTCGGTAGCTGAACTAATCAACTGCCTCCTACTCGATTCAAATAATAGATTCAGGTAATATATTAATAATCAAAAGTGATTGGAATTCAACCGGCTATTGAATCAACGTATGTAGATGAAATATAAAATTAATAACGCAACATATCATAAAAATAATGTAAAATATTTGGTATTATTATAGTAACTTGGTAGGCTAGAGACTTTTTAAATTTAATCTGTGTGATATGTGTATAACCGTTGTTTACATCAATAATGTATTTCACAGTATTGGGATAACACTGGTTGGATGTAAGCTGATTCCTGAGACAACTTTTAAGAGAGGGTATAATGAATAAATCATCTCTCAAAAGGAAGGAATTTTTACATGCCAACTCATTACGACAAAGAATTCAAACAAAACATTATCAACCTATATAAGCAAGGCGAATCAGCTGCCCAACTGGCCAGAGAATATGGCATTGGCTATTCAACAGTTCATAAGTGGATCCAGGGCCAGGCCAAAACTCAATCCGGTAAATCGCCAGACGAAATCAAAGCGATGGAAAAGCGACTGGCTTCGCTGTCTGAGGAGAACGAAATCCTAAAAAAAGCCCTGGGCTTCCTTGCGTAGAAGTAACCAATATCTTTGATTACATTCACCAAGAAAGCCATCACCACCAGGTAACCAAGATGTGCCGAATCCTCGGTGTTTCCAGAGCTCAGTATTATCGTTATCGATCCCCCAAACCTTCAAAACGCCGGGCCGAAGATGCGGGCTTGAAACAACGGATTCTGCGGATCTTTGCGGAATTTAAGCAGCGATACGGTGTTATGAAGATCCACCATGAATTGAATCTGGAACTTCAACCACTGCAGCTTCGGTGCAGTCCACGACGGATTTCCCGGCTCATGAAGGAACTGGATATCCACTCCGTTACCGTCAATAAGTGGAAAGCGGCTTCGGCTTCCAAAACCAAGGTTGAACAGCGTCCCAACTTGCTTAAGCAGGATTTCTCGACCACTGGTTTAAATCAAAAATGGACCGCTGATATGACCTATATTCAAACGAAGCGTAATGGCTGGTGTTACTTATCAACCATCATGGACCTGCACTCACGACGGATTATCGGCTATTCGTTCTCAAAAAAGATGGATACTGATTTAGTCTTAAAGACCCTTGAAAGCGCGGTTAAAAATCGAACCATTACTGGGGACCTGATTATCCATACGGATTTAGGATCACAGTATACCAGCGATGATTACAATCAACGTTTAACTGAGCTACATATCCGCCACTCATACAGCCGTAAGGGTTGTCCGTATGATAATGCGCCAATGGAATCCTTTCACGCTTCCCTCAAAAAGGAATGTGTTTATCCAGTGCCGGTCTTTGAAGATTATGAAACTGCCGCTGCCGTCCTTTTTGAATATGTGCATGCTTTCTACAATAGGAAGAGAATTCATAGTTCACTGGGCTATCAGACCCCCTTACAAGTTGAAATTGCAACACTTACGAGCCAAATGGCCGCCTGATTTAATGCTTTCCAGGGTTCAAATAAGTTATTAATCGCGATTAATGATTTATTTGAGCTGTGGAAGGTAAACGCGGTTCTGAATGTCTCTTAAAATCTGTCTCAAATATTGACTTCAATCCAATATTTATTGATAAATTTTGGCGAACAAGAGTATGTCACCCCTGCAAAGTGTGAAAACTTTTTGTTATCAAATAATTCAGAAATGCTCATATCTGTTTGCTTACCATCAACAATAATATTTGTTGTATTTATTGATTTGATACTTTGATCAGCACCCATCATAAGATCTAATTGAATTGACTCATCTATATCTGACATTATTAAATCTACTGCATCACATGCTAAATTATTCGTTGATGAAAGTGCCAAAGTTGTAATCACCGATATCAACGCCGAAAAAGGTGAACAGTATGCCAAAGAATTAGGTGACAACGCACTGTTTGTTAAACAGGATGTTTCAAATGAAGATGACTGGAAAAAGGTTGTTGATACAACAGTCGATAAGTTTGGACAATTAGATATTCTGGTTAATAACGCCGGAATCACGATGGCCAAGTCTCTATTTGATTTCAGCGTAAACGATTATGAAAAAATTTTTAAAATCAATCAATTAAGTGTTTTCTTAGGGACTAAATATGCTGCTGCAGTTATGAAAGATCAAAAACATGGCAGTATCGTTAACATTTCATCATTAAATGGCTTAGTAGCTGGTGCCATTGGCTATACTGATACTAAATTTGCCGTGCGTGGATTTACGAAAGCCGCAGCAATCGAATTATCGCGTTATGGTATTCGGGTTAACTCAATCCATCCTGGTGTTATTTCTACACCAATGATTCGCCAAGGGGAAACTGCCGATAAAGTTGAACAGTATGCCAAAATGATACCAATTCAGAGAATTGCTGAACCTGAAGAAGTTTCAAAAATGGTCTTGTTTGTCGCTTCTGATGATGCTAGTTATTCGACCGGATCAGAATTTGTTATCGACGGTGGGATAAGTGCTCAATAATTATTAAATCAGTCACCAAAGACAACATTAGGAAGTACAATTCCAATGTTGTTTTTTATTTGAAAAAAATACTAGGTTGTCAAGTGACAGCCTAGTATAAGTGGATTATGATTTTGAATTTTGAATCTGACGACCTAATGAAATAACTAAAATTATCACAACAATAATGATGCCGAAGTTAGTCCACATGGCAATCTGGTTCCCCATTAAGGTCTGATGGATTGTATTAGCATTAGGAAGTACGCGCGATCCGGTCGCTAACATTACTGCCATGATTGTGGTCCCTAAAGATCCTGAATATTGCTGAAGGGTATTAAAAATTGCGTTGGCATCTCCAATTTGTGATTTGTCCACTTCTTGTAAACCAAATGTTAACGAGTTATTGAACATAAAGCTAAAGCCTATCATGTAGAAAACATTGAAAATGATAATCGTTAGAACATTTAGACGTTGGGCAAAAATGGCAAAGCATAGTGTCGATATCAGTAAGAACAAGGTGCCAATGACGAGTGGCTTGTTGAAGCCAACTCGATCCATAAAGTTACCGGCTAGTGGCGATAATATGGCTGACACCAAACTACCGGTTAACAACAGCATTCCTGAAACCAAAGAATTCTTGCCTAATGCTAGTTGAGCAAAATTAGGGAGCAAGAACACCATCCCGATTTGTACGAATTGAATCAGAAAATAGATTGCTAATACTTTAGTAAAAGTGGAATTTTTAAACATCTTGAGTTGAAGCAATGGATTCGAATTTTGGGTACTTAATTTTACAAATCCCCAAATTGCAATGATGGCAACCAAGACGGGCATGTAAAATTGTGGGTTGGTGAAGCCGTGTTGACCAGCGCTGTTAAAGCCAAGTGCAATTAACACTAGGCCAAGTGTAATTAAGATGAATTGAACCAGTGGAAATGCTCGACGATGCAAAACTTGATTTTGTGGCATATTGAAACTAGCCACTAACCAGCAGATTGCTCCAATCGGAATTGTAATCCAAAAAATAATCGGCCAGCTCATTGTTTGAGTGACTAAGCCACCATAGGTTGGTCCCAATGAAGGAGCCATGGCAATAACCATGCCAGCGGTACCAGTGAACTTTCCTTGTTGATTAAACGGTACCTGATGCATAATCAGCGAAAAAACTAGTGGCATCGCAAACCCTGTTCCAAAGGCTTGAATAATACGTCCAATTAGTAAAAGTACAAGTGATGGTGAAAAGGCACAAATCAGCCCACCTAAGACGAAGGCAATCCCACCAATGTTGATGATAGTTTTAGTTTTGAAATTGCTTTGAATATAGGCCGCGATAACCATCGTGGCCGCTACTGCTAACAAGTATGCAGTTGTAACCCACTGAACTTGACTCAAGGTGGCATTGAATTGGTGCATTAAGGTAGGGAATGTGACGTTCATGGATGTTTCCACCAAGACCCACAAAAGGCAACTCCGGCAGTCCCAAAGATAGCGAGTTTGGTTTGTTTTGAAACTTGATTTGATTCTTTTTGCAAAAAAATAACCTCCACGTCGAGGAAAAGTACTTCCAACTAAATAAATAGTTAAAAGGTACTTTTCCTTAACCATGTAGGTTGATACAAGGATATACAAGTACCGAACGGAATGATTCCGCTCGTCTTTACCGCGACAAATTTTATAACATTAATTATTTTACACTAAATTAGTCTAAAAAATCAAAGCCGAATTAATAATTTCAACTTTGATTATTTATTTATTCGATTGTAACGATGATACTTTCAGGCTTAGTTAAGTTAGTGATATTTTGTAATAAAATCAAAATCCAAGCAAATGCGACCATAAATGCAATCAATTCAAAGGCAGTCAAAGACAGATAATGAATGCCGTAAAAGCCAACAGAGGTTGCAACTAAAGCAATCCCAGCACCAATTGATACCAAGTTAAATTCTTTTGATGTCTTCGGTAAAAGCCAATTAACACTAATCATCATGGCTAAGACAAATAAGACTAGTAGTTGGGCGAAATGAGTATGAATATTGTGATAAGTAATATCATTTGGAAATAAACCGACAGCAGCAACGTCAATCGCAGTGATGGTCAACATAATTCGTAAAATCAACAACTTGATAGATTTGGGAAAGGCCGAATGTAAGCTCACAAACAGATAATCGACTAGGGCAATCATTAGTAGTGCGGAGAGCATCAAGGATAAATTGAATTGCCACGATTTATCGGCCATTTGTGTTCCTAAGAAGCTGAGATTATGTTGCCACCAATGACTATTTTGATTACTGAGCATCGAAACAACGGTACCACTGATAATCACAGCCATCAGTAAGTTAGTCATCACCGCCGTGGAAACCGACAGGGCGGCAAGAATCATTGAATAATTAATTAATGCATTAAACAAAATAAAAATGACGGATGAAGTAAATGGATCAAAGGATGCGCCGTGAAACATTAACCCAACGGTCCAAAATAATCCTAATAGTCCTAATACTAAAATTACAGCAAACGAAATGACGAGAGGAAAATAGATACGTAAGTAGACACGGGAACCATCCCTGGCAATCCGTTTTCGATCGAGAAAAAAGAAAATTGAAAAGAAAATAATCCCAGTAATCGCACTACCAAAAATTACCATCGTGGCAATTGAATTATCTCCGTGTAAAGGAATTTGATGGACTTTTTGATCAACAAAAATGGCATAAAAAATTAAACCACAGATAATTGATACCGGTAAGTACCATAAAATGGAAATGTTGTTCAGCGCCATTTCCTTTTGATTGACAGGTTTAACGGTAAATTCTTGATTTTGACTAACAATTTTAACTGGATCACCGTTCTTTAAATTAAGCTTTTCGGAAATCTCAGTTGGAATGGATATTTTGCGCGGTGACGCAGACATAATAATACCTCAATTATTTAGAAAAATTTTGTGATTGACGATAACTACGGATACTACCAATAGCGAAGATAATGATACCTGCCCAAATGAACGCAAAGACGATTAATTTGTGGACGTCAAATGCTTCATGGAGCAGCAGAACAGCTACTAATAGTTGCATAGTTGGATTCAAATACTGAATAAAACTCAATGTGATAAAGTCCAAATTTTTAGTTGCAACGGCAAATAGTAGTAATGGAATTACTGTGATAACTCCACTGAAAATTAAGAGAGTTGTCACACTGGAAGTATAAGCAAAAATGGAACCAGGCGCAAACCATATCAAATAAATGGCAGCAATTGGAAAGACAAACAAGGTTTCGAGCGTCAAAGACATTGTGGCAGGCAGTGGTACTTGTTTCTTGATTAAACCATACAGACAAAATGAGGCCGCCATCAGTAAAGTGTTCAGTGGTAGTGAACCAGATTGGATAGTTAAAATGATTACTCCAATTAAAGCTAGTGAAATCGCAATTAATTTATTTCGAGAAAGACTTTCGTGGAGGAATAACACAGCCACTACGATATTCATCAATGGCATAATGTAGTATCCCAAACTAGCTTCAGTTGCTTGATGATGACCGACCATATAAATATAAATGAACCAATTAATTGAAATTAAGAAAGATGCCATGACTATCCAGCGTAACTTCTTGGCTGCAAATAAATCTTTAATGGTTGTGATAAGTGTGCGCCAGTCGTGTTGGACCGTAATCACAATTAGCATGGTGGCCATTGACCAAACAATCCGGTAACTCAATGTATTCATTGCAGGTACTATGTGTAACAATCCCCAGTAAATCGGAAGTAATCCCCAAATTATGTATGACGCTAGGCCAGTAGTGAGCCCAATTTTTTTATTTTCCATTCCATTAATCACCTAGATTATTTATAGTTTGTTGTAACCATGACTCATAAGCGGTTTCCCGTTCGATGGCGTGTTGCAAGATTAAAAAGTGGCCAAATTGTGCCTGTTTGCGGTCGGTATTTTCAAATTTATTAGTCATTTGCGATTGTAAATGCACTAACTTGTTGTGATGGAGCATTAATTGCTCAGCGAGCATTTCAGGAAGTAAGGGATCCGTCGAGTTTTCAATAAAATACAACTTCAAAATGAATTCGTCTTTGGACGCTGATAATTCTGGCGTGGGCGATTGAAGCCAAGTCTTGAATTCTATTGTACCGGTCTGAGTTAAAGAATAAAGCTTTTTTTCAAGTTTTGCACCGGTAACAATTATTTCATGACTAATTAATCCATTAGCTTCCATTTTAATTAATAGAGGGTAGATTTGACTATGGTTTGCACTCCAAAATTCACCGATATCAGAATCAAACGCTTTGGTAATATCATAACCGGTTAAGGACCGTTCACTCAGCAGCCCTAAAATGATATATTTTAAATTATTTTTTTGCGCCATTTTTCTCACCTCATTTGACAATCAACAAAATTGAGTATATCATAATCGAGTATTCTAAAACATGTAAATAATTACATGTAATAAATAACTTAAAAGGGGAACTGATGATGAGCGAAAAACAATTTAAAACTCTAGATGATTTTTTGGGAACCCATTTTATCTATACCTATGATAATGGGTGGGAATATGAATGGTATGCTAAAAATGATCATACCGTCGATTATAGAATTCATGGTGGTATGGTGGTATGGTGGCTGGTCGCTGGGTCACCGATCAAGAAGCGAATATCGTAATGTTGACGGGAGGCATTTATAAAATTGCCTGGACTGAACCAACTGGTACAGATGTGGCTCTGGATTTTCTTCCAAATGAAAAGAAGTTAAATGGGACTATTTTCTTCCCTAAGTGGGTTCAAGAACACCCTGAAATTACGGTGACTTGTCAAAATGAACATATTGATTTAATGGAAGAAACGCGTGAGAAATTCGAGACCTATCCAAAATTGGTGGTTCCAGAATTTGCTAATATTACTTATATCGGGGATGCTGGTCAAAATAACAATGACGTGATTGCTCAGGCTCCATATGAGGGGATGCCAGATGATATTCGCAATGGTAAATACTACGATGAAAATTACAAAATGATTAAAAAATAACATTAATACGTATTATTGCGAGTGAAAGTCCTAATAAATGGGGCTTTTTTTAGTCTAAAAATTAAAATATTATGAAAAATCGATTGGAACTTTTAACTTTTAGTTGTATAATAAGCACAATTATTCCATTTGGAGTAGGTAGAACATTCTGGCGGATTTGTTCATATTCGTTTGCAAGACGATTTACATAGTATTAAATGACCAAACGCTATTAAGTTCCAAAATACATATTAAAGGGGATATTCATAATGAAATATCAT
Organism: Paucilactobacillus nenjiangensis; assembly: GCF_008632615.1. Lineage (NCBI taxonomy): Bacteria > Bacillati > Bacillota > Bacilli > Lactobacillales > Lactobacillaceae > Paucilactobacillus > Paucilactobacillus nenjiangensis. Next base: position 1,688,730 of record NZ_CP043939.1, on the reverse strand, counting down.
TTTTCAGATCGTGTACCAAAGACAGACGTTGACCCAGTTGGAAACATTTTGAAAGTTGCTGGTGATCCTAAAGTCATGTCATTTGCTGGTGGACTACCAGCTCCCGAACTTTTTCCCGTTGAGCAAGTCAAAAAGGCGGCTGACAAGGTTTTTGATACCAAAGGTCCTAGTGCTTTACAATATGGTTCGTCACAAGGGGTACCAGAACTTCGCAATGTGATTGTTGACCGTTTAAAAATCGATGGTATTAATACCGACGTTGACCATGTGATGGTCGCTACTGGATCACAACAATCGATTGATTTGACTGGTAAAATGTTTCTTGATGAAGGTAGTGTTGTCATCGTTGAAAATCCAACCTACTTAACTGCGGTTGATGTTTTCCGTTCATATGGGGCACATTTTGTTGGAGTTGACATGGATGAAGACGGCATGAGAATGGATGCCTTGGAACAAGCTTTGAAGGACAATCCAACCGCACGCTTAATTTACACGATTCCAACTTTCCAAAATCCAACTGGTCGGACAATGACGTTAGATCGTCGTAAGAAGTTATTGGAATTGGCTGTTAAATACGATGTGATGGTTTTGGAAGACAATCCTTACGGTGCTATTCGTTGGGAAGGTGATAACCTACCTTCACTTAAATCAATGGATACTACAGATCACGTTATCTATATGGGTACCTTGTCGAAAATTCTATCACCAGGTTTGCGTTTGGGTTGGGTTGTTGCTGAACCTAAATTAATCAAAAAGTATATGATGATGAAACAATCAGCCGATTTACACACTGATAGTTTGGCACAATATATTGCAGCTGAATACTTCGCTGAAAATGATATTGATGAACATGTTCAAGCGATTACTGCTTTATACCACAAACGTGAACAAATCATGATGGCTGCTATTGACAAGTATTTCCCTAAGAATGTTACTCATAGTAATCCTGAAGGTGGGATGTTCCTTTGGGTCATGGTTCCAGGTGTTGATGATACCCAAAAACTGTTTGATGCTGCATTGGAACGAAATGTTGCGATTGTCCCTGGTGATCCATTCTTTGGTAATGAAACGATTCCAGGTACCTTCAGAATGAACTATTCAAATACTCCAGAAGAAAAGATTGATGATGGAGTTAAACGTTTAGCTGAAGCTATTCGTGAAGTGATGGCTTAATACAAATGTACAGAGTGTTGCACTAAATAGGTGCAGCACTTTTTTTGTCGAATTAATTCGGTGAAAGTTAAAAAAAGATGCATTCGATACAAATTATCAATCTTTCTTCACATTCTAATCAATGAAATGCAAAATTTATTGTGTAAATTAGATAAAGTGAGATAAGCTCAGACTATTAAAAATAAATAAAACAACGTATAATTACTGATAAGCAGTGATACGACAGGAGGAGACACAATGAAACTATTAATGGTAGAAGATAATAAATCAGTATCAGAAATGATGGCAATGTTCTTTAAAAAAGAAAACTGGGACGCGCACTTTTCTTATGATGGGGAAGATGCGATTGAAAAGTTTAAGGATGATTCCAATAGTTGGGATATTGTGACTTTGGATTTGAATTTACCAAAAATGGATGGTATGCAGGTGGCCGCTGAATTACGGAAGTTATCACCAACTGTTCCCATTATTATGTTAACCGCCCGTGACTCAGAAAGTGATCAAGTGTTAGGACTCGAAATGGGTGCAGATGATTATGTCACCAAGCCATTTAGCCCAATTACCTTGATTGCTCGAATTAAGGCCCTTTACCGTCGTAGTGAGTTGAATACTATCGGTAATACAGAATCAGAAGAAACCGATGATACTTTCGACGTAGTGACAGAAAATTTCCGATTAAATAGTAAAACTCGTGAAGTGTACTTAAATAATGAAGCAATTACAGATTTGACACCAAAAGAATTCGATTTACTTAAAACTTTAGCTACCAAACCACGTCAGGTCTTTTCACGTGAACAGTTACTTCAGCTAGTTTGGGATTATGAATATTATGGGGATGAAAGAACCGTTGATGCCCATATTAAGAAATTACGTCAAAAAATTGAAAAAGTTGGTCCACAAGTGGTGCAAACCGTTTGGGGTGTTGGTTATAAATTTGATGATAGTGGAGCTAATCAATGAAATTAATTTATAAACAAATGTTGGGCTTTTTTGCGGTTATTTTAACTTGTATCGTAATTGTGGGACTTTTGTTTATTAATGTAACGACCAGAATGTTATATACGAACACTTGGACGCAGTTGCAAAATTATTCAGATAGTTTGATTGAAGATTCCATGCGCTATGATGAAAATACCAAACAATTTGAAGGGTTAACTACAATTCCGCTGCAAAATAATGCTCGCTTATTGGCACGTCAAAATGTGCATTTTACTATTTATAGTAAAGAAAACAAAATTAGTTATTCTAGTTCAGAATTTGCAACTCAGGTGAGCAAAGCAGATTGGAAAAAGCTAAAACAGGGTAAAACTGTTCATAAGATGATGGCAACTGCAGTTAAGACTGATACCAGTTCTAAATCGTCGAGTAAAAAAGCAGGAGTGAATCGACCACAAATGACCGAAGTGGTGCGTCCTTATTTCTATAAGGGCAAACTGGTTGCTGTGGTTTCAATTGGAGCGTATGTTTCCGATATCCAAGGAAATGTTAAACAAATTCAAAATAACTTATGGATTGCTTTTGTAGTTTCCACGTTAATTTCGTTAATCTTGAGTTATTTCCTTGCCCGTTCGACAACCAAACGAATCGACAAAATGAGAATTGCGACTCACCAAATTACACATGGTAATTACGATGTGAAGTTGGATCTGCGTGGCCGTGATGAAATCAGTGAATTGTCTAATGACTTTGGTAAGATGGCTGGCTCGTTACAAGAATCACAAGAGGAAATTAAACGTCAAGAAGAACGCCGTCGTAAATTTATGGCGGATGCCGCCCACGAAATGAGAACACCACTTACGACGATTAATGGGTTGCTTGAAGGACTTGAATATGATGCAATTCCAGAGGAAGATAAAGCTCAAAGCATTAAGTTGATGCAAAATGATACTAAGCGTTTGATTAGATTGGTTAACGATAATTTGGATTACGAAAAGATTCGAACTAATCAATTTACCATGGAACGTAAGGTCTTTAATGCCGCAGAGGTCTTGGCTAACTTAAGTGAGCAACTCAATAAGAAAGCTGACAATCAAGGAGACAAGATCATCGTTGATGCGCCAGACTCATTGATGACGTATGCTGATTATGATCGTTTCGTACAAGTGATTTTTAATATCGTTCAAAATGCAATTCAGTTTACTAAAGATGGTACGATTACTTTGAAAGCTGAAAAAGTTGAGACCGGTAGTCAATTTGAAATCTCTGATACAGGGATTGGAATGACGGATGAACAAGTTAAAAACATTTGGGAACGATTCTACAAAGCTGATCGGTCTCGAATGAATACCGAGTACGGTGAATCTGGACTTGGCTTGGCCATTGTCCATCAACTAGTTGATTTACATGGTGGTAAGATTGATGTCACTAGTGAATATGGTAAAGGAACTAAATTTACGATTTATTTCCCAGATCGTGAACACGCAAAGCACTCATAGTATGATATCTACAGGTAATTGGTTAAATTTAGACCAATTGCCTGTTTTTTGTCGTTAATACACAATGTTAACGTTTTCAGCAGTAGACCAATTAGTTTTTCAAACTTGTGAAATAAATAACAGTTGTGTAACCGTTTCCAGATATATATAATGGTATGTCATAGAGAGAAATTTAAGGGAGAATTATATTATGTTTATTGCATTAGCTTTAATCCCAGCGTTAGCTTGGGGTAGTGTCGGATTGATTAGTGGTAAGCTGGGTGGTACACCTATCCAACAAACCTTAGGAATGACAGCAGGGGCTGTCTTATTCGGGATTTTTACAATTGTGGTTTACCAACCAGCGCTGACGGGACGCGTTTGGATTTCAGGGCTGTTATCTGGTTTATTCTGGGCAGTCGGTCAAAGCCAACAATTTACATCTATGAAAGCAATCGGAATTTCAAAAACTGTTCCAATTTCTACTGGGTTACAACTTGCTGGTAACGCTCTAGCAGGGGTGTTACTTTTCCACGAATGGAAAACTACGCATATGATTACTGTTGGTACCATTGCAGTTGTCGTATTGATTGCTGGAGCTGCCATCACTTCTTTACGTGATCGTGCGGCCTCAGCCATGGGGGCCACAGATACTCAACATAATGATGTGTCTACTGGTATCCGTGCCATTATTTTTTCAACGTTAGGTTATGTAATGTACACTATCATTGTTAACTACGCTAACGTTGATGCTAAAGCAGTGGTCTTCCCACAAGCCATTGGTATGTTTGTTGGCGCAATTATCTTTGCGTTGTACAAAAAGAGCGCAAAGGATATTACCAAACCAGTATCATACAAAAACGTGTTAACCGGTCTTGTGTGGGGTGTTGGTAATTTGTTCATGTTCATTTCTATTCCTCACGTTGGTTTAGCTATTAGCTATTCATTAGCTCAAAGCGGAATCGTTATCTCCACTTTCGGGAGCATTTGGTTCTTGGGAGAAAAGAAAACCAACAAAGAAATGGTGTACGTTGTGATTGGTTCAGTATTAGTTATTGTTGGGTCAGTACTTCTTGGAATGCTGAAGTAAACTAAGTTATTTTGAGTTGTCTATACCAATTTTGTGGTGTATAATGATGTTATCAAGAAAAGAAAGAGGTAATTATTTTGGCTCATATTTCATTTGATAGTTCTAATCTTAGTACATTTATCCAACCTAACGAATTAGGTGAGATGCAAGCAATGGTGAAAGCAGCTGATGATCAGTTGCGTAATGGCACCGGTGCAGGTTCTGAATATATCGATTGGCTACATCTCCCATCTGATTATGATAAAGATGAGTTTGCTCGAATCAAAAAAGCAGCTCAAAAGATCCAATCAGATTCTAAGGTATTGGTTGTCATTGGAATTGGTGGTTCATACTTAGGAGCTCGTGCAGCAATTGACTTCCTAAATAACGCCTTTTTCCAAGCACAAACAGATGAAGACCGTAAAGCTCCACAAATTTTGTTTGCTGGTAACTCAATTAGTTCTTCTTATGTACATGATTTGGTTCAATTAATTGGAGATCGTGATTTTTCTGTTAACGTAATTTCAAAATCAGGAACTACTACTGAACCATCAATTGCTTTCCGTATTTTCAAACAAATGTTAATTAAAAAATATGGTGATGATGGTGCTAAAGCGCGGATTTATGCTACGACAGATAAAGAACGTGGTGCACTTAAAACTGAAGCTAATTCTGAGGGATACGAATCATTTGTTATTCCTGACGGCGTTGGTGGTCGTTTCTCAGTACTGACGGCCGTTGGCTTATTGCCAATTGCAGCTGCCGGTGCAGATATCGACAAATTAATGGAAGGCGCTCGTGACGCTGAACATGAATATGTCGACACCGACCTCAACAAAAATGAAGCATATCAATATGCTGCTTATCGTAATATTTTATATCGTAAAGGTTATACAACTGAATTACTTGAAAACTACGAACCAACTATGATGATGTTTGCTGAATGGTGGAAACAATTGGCCGGCGAATCTGAAGGTAAAGATCAAAAGGGGATTTATCCTTCATCAGCTAACTTCTCAACTGATTTACATTCATTAGGTCAATATATTCAAGAAGGTCGTCGTACATTGATGGAAACAGTTGTCAAAGTTGCCGAACCTAAGAACGACGTTGTTATTCCTAGTGAAGATGGGAACCTAGACGGCCTTGAATATCTTCAAGGTAAGACCATGGATTATGTGAACGACAAGGCATATCAAGCCGTTGTCCTTGCGCACGTTGATGGTGGCGTACCAGTTATGACTGTCAAGATTCCTAAGCAAGATGAATACAGTTTGGGCTACTTAATGTATTTCTTTGAAGTTGCGATTGGTATTTCTGGCTACTTAAATGGTATTAATCCATTTAACCAACCCGGGGTTGAAGCATACAAAACCAATATGTTTGGATTACTTGGGAAACCAGGCTTTGAAGCAATTGGTGAAGAATTAAAGAGTCGCCAAAAATAATTAATTTAAATATGTAAAATCAAAAAAGCAGCCGAATTGGACTGCTTTTTTAGTTAAAAATTATTTGATAGATATTCTTTTAAGCCGTCATTTGATAGTCCAGCAGAGATCCCAATCAGCAGCTTAATTCTGGCTTTTTGGCCATTTAAACCATGGACAAAGTTAACGCCCATCTTCACGAGCTGTTCACCGCCACCTTCATAAGTATAGACGGGCTCTGCATTGCCTCGATAACCACGAGCAACTAAAAAGACTGGAATCTGATGGTCGATCACTTTTTGAAGCGCTGGTAGGACAGTTGGTGGCAAATTTCCTGCGCCAGTACCTTCGATGATCAGACCATTCCCACTTTTTTTCGCCACGTGATTGAATAAATCAGCGTCCATTCCGGCGTAGGCTTTCAACAGGTAGACTTGTTGAACGACCTGATTAATCTGAATGGGGGCAATTGGTTTAGGATTGAAGTAGTAGGCGATTGTGTCATGTAAAACTTCACCGATTGGCCCAACGCTAGGTGATTCAAAAGTTTCAACATTCGTTGTGTGAGCTTTCGTCACGAATCGAGCGGCGTGAATTTGATCATTTAATGCGACCAAAACACCACGATTACGGGATTCATTATTAATGGCAATTCGGATTGCACTAATTAGGTTATGCAGCCCGTCTGAGCCGATACTATTTGATGAACGCATCGCCCCGGTAACAACGATTGGTTTATTAGAGCTTAGTGTCAAATCTAAAAAATAAGCAGTTTCTTCCAGGGTATCGGTTCCGTGAGTAATCACAAAGCCATCAAATTTTTCATATTCTTGTTTTATTTCTTGTTGTAACGTCAACATTGTTTCTGGTGTCATATGTGGTGAAGGGAGATTCATAAATTCCTTTGAAGTCACATGGAAATCTTCACCAGAGAGGTTCGCTTGCTTCATCAACGGGTTACTCGAATTGGTATCAACGGCTCCATAATCGTTTTCCGACATCGAAATGGTACCACCAGTATGAAGAACTAGAATATTTTTCATGAGGGCGCTCCTTTATAGTTAATAGGGTAATTATAGTTGAAACAAGTAACTTTGCAATATGGTGTACAAAATTTTGTAAAAATGGTATCCTCAACGAGTAAATAAATATCAATCACACTAGGGGCGCCAAATGGCTGAGACGATTCAATTCGAACCCTTGAACCTGATCTGGATGATACCAGCGGAGGAAAGTGTTAGAACCTAACTCTAAACTTAGGGCTCTTCTAGTGTGCAAAATCACTTAGGAGGGCTATTTTTATGCATAAAAGAATTTACCGGTTAACTTTAACCGCCTTGTTCGTCGCGTTTGGTGTAGTCGGTGGTAGCATGTTTGAGTTTACAATTGGGGTTGCCAAAGTTGCACCGATGCAGCATCTAATCAACTTAATTTCTGGGGTGATTTTAGGGCCATGGGCAGCACTGACTCAAGCTTTTTTAACCTCATTAATTAGAAATATATTGGGGACAGGAACGATTCTCGCATTCCCTGGAAGCATGATTGGTGCATTTTGTTCTGGCTGGATTTTTAAGAAAACGAGAAAATTAATTTTTGCTGTGTTTGGAGAACTAATTGGGACCGGTATTATTGGAGCAATCGTTGCTTACCCTGTCGCTAGTTTATTTTTAGGAACCAAAGGTGCACTTTGGATTTTCATTCCAAGTTTCTTCTTGAGCGCGTTAGTCGGAGTTGTAATTGGCTATGGAATTTTAAAAGTCATGTGGAAAACGGTCATCGTACCCCAATTAGATAAATTTTATTAAAGTAATCAGGCGAAGAGAGTGGATGAAGACGTTCATGGTAAAATGTAGATAGAGTTAACCAGCTCTGAACACGAAAGGCTACTAATATCATCATGTTGAAATTTATCAAAAAATGTCTTTTGATTGTGGTGGCGATTGGACTGGCTTACGGCATTTATGTCAATGTGATTAATGCTAAGACGGTTGATTACACTAAACCATCACAAACTAAAAGCTATCCTAAATTAAAAAATCATCCAAATGCATGGATTGACGTCTCGATTCGAAAGCATCGCGTTTACATTAAAGATGGCTCAAGAGTTTTGTACACCATGTATTGTTCAACGGGATTAAATAATTCTACCCCGACTGGGACCTTTAGTATTGAAAATGAAAAAGGGACTACTTTTTATAATGCCAATTTAAATGAGGGCGCAAATTACTGGACTTCATTTAAAAACCACGGGGAGTACCTGTTTCATACTGTTCCCATTAAACAAGACGGTACCTATGACAAAGCCGAAGCCAAAAAATTAGGCAAAGTCGCGTCTCACGGCTGCATTCGGTTAACAATTCCCGATGCTAAATGGATTTATAAAAATATTCCCGTTGGGACCAAGGTGGTCGTTGAATAACTGATGATCAAATAGGCTCGTGCAAAAAATGACTTGTGGAAAACGTTAATTTTCTCACAGGGCATTTTTTATTTTAATATTCACAATCAAAAAAGCGTTTTCAATAATTCATAATACAAAAATAGATAGGTACAAGTTTTCATGATTGTTACATTTTAGCATTTAACTATGTCTACTTAGTGAAATTCGTGCTATAATCTCTTAGTTTAGTAAATGAAGAGGTGAAAATATGCGTGAATTATCAATTAACACTAGAGTTAGAATTAATTGGATGCTTGAAGTGATTGCAATTAGTATGTTAGTGGCAATCTTTATTGTTTGGCTAAGTAATCCGGCAAAATTAGCGACTCCGTCAGTGAATCATGAAGGTTGGTTTATTTCTTATATTTGGCTGGGCACCACGGCAGTGACAATGGTAAGCTTCAATGCCTTGAAAAATGGATTGGGGATGTTACCTCGAATAACTCCAATTAAGGAAGATCGAGACTATACCCCTGAAGAATATCATTTTACAGTTTTTTCGCTTGTTAGTTTATTGGTAATTCCCGCTTTAGCATTTCCCGTGATGATGTCATTGCATTATGTTTTGAGTGACGTTAATAGTCTGGTATCCTTTACTCAGTTAGCAATTAATTAGAGCAATGGGAGGCAGTTATGGCATTTTATAGTGAATTTTTAGATCAACTTGATAATCAAGAACATCGTATGGTACTTGAAAAAGTACTTGATTGGGTAAGTGAAACATATCCACAATTGGGTGGTAAAATTGCTTGGAAACAGCCAATGTTTACTGATCACGGTACTTTTATCATCGGCTTTAGCGTCGCCAAAAATAATTTTGCTTTTACCCCAGAAAGTGTCACAATCAGCAAATTTGAAACGCAAATTGAAAAAACCGGTTATACTCATACTCCAAATATAGTAAGAGTTCCTTTTGACGCGAAAATCGATTATGAATTAATTGGAAAAATGATTGAATTTAATATTGAAGACAAAAAAGACTATTCTAACTTTTTTCGAAAATAAGACTTTGGCAGCATCAATTAAACCCTGATGCTGCCTTTTTGTACCATTAATATTATGAAAACCTTATCATTATGAATTTGGATGTAAGCTGTTACACTGGTTTTGTTAAAAGAAGTGTTGTTGAATTAAAAAATTGGGGGAATAGTTATGACAAGTTATCCAAAACGTACTGTTGCTGAAGAAGAACTTTTGTCACCAGAAAATAGTGTGCTCGTTATCATTGATTATCAACCAGTTCAGGTTCAATCAATTGAATCGATGAATCGTCGTGAATTGATTAATAACATTATCGCAGTGACTAAGCTTTCTAAGATTTATAATGTTCCAATCATCCTTTCGACTGTGAATGTGGCGACTGGGCGGAATAAAGAAACCATTCCAGAATTGAAAGCTGAATTAGATGGTGTTACGAGTTACGATCGGACTTCGATTAATGCCTGGGAGGATAAAGAGTTTAATGCCGCCTTGAAAGCCACCGGTCGCAAGAAAATTGTCATTGCGGCACTTTGGACAGAGGCGTGCTTAACGTTCCCATCGATTGATGCGTTACGTGAGGGCTATGAAGTATATCCAATTGTGGATGCAGTTGGAGGTACAAGCGTGAAAGCTCACGAAGCAGCATTAAGCCGCGTGGAACAGGCGGGTGCTCAACTTACATCATTTGCGCAGTTAGCTTGCGAATGGCAACGTGACTGGAGCAGAACGGAAACAGTACCACAGTTCTTTAAAGCTCTATCTGATCATGGTGAATTCTTAGAATTATAGATGGGGGGATCTTTAATGTTAGATGTGACAGGATCAATTTCAAATCTACAATGGACTACTGAACATCATTTTTTACACATTCAAGCTCGACACGAATTTATGCGAGCCATTGCAGTCCAATTTGAACTAGCCTATTCAGATTTTCGGGCGATTCAAATGGCTCTTCAACTTGATAACCAAACTGATTTATTGGAAAAAGTTACCGCTCAATATAATGAGGTCTTTCAATATGAAATGGCGTTTGTACGTGGCGGATTAGATGAATTTGATAATCAATTTAAAGGTAAGATTGATCAATATCAAACCTCACAAGCGAGCCTGTTAGCAACATTGAATGATATTTTAAAGTTACAACCGAGTCATGCACCTAAAGAAATTTAAGTAGTGAAATTAATTAGATACGTCTCCGTGATGTTAGCATAAATAAATGTGCATAACACAAAAAAACTGGGAATACACTAAATCATACCTTTGGTGTAACCTCAGTTTTTTAATTTGCGGACGATTAATTTAATATGAATCTTTCAATAATTCGATATGTTGTTCATTAATTTGTTTTAGTTGAGATGCCAAGTTGCTAATTGAATCAAAGTTCAGTTGTAATTTGGCAATACCAGCTAAAAAACCGTTTTGTAACGCTAGAACTCTACTTTGGGCATAGACTTTCCTGATATCAGCGTCATCGTCTGGTAAACGGAATTTTTGGATAGATTCTCGGACATCATCTAATTTATCATTCAAAATTTGCTGTAATCGTTGTTTTTGTGACAATAGATTGGCGGAATCCCATATTTGTTGAAATTGCTTAAAATCAATATTATTGACTACTCTAGAAGTAGTGTTTTCGTATTTGGATAAGTATGAATTAATTTTACCAGTTTGTGTATTATGAAAGGTGAAAACGACGGACCATTGAGCCATTAAATACCTCCAGTATTTGAATTGAGTACGGTTACTTGAAATAAAAAAAGCAACTGGCCTTGGGAGACTAGTTGCTGACAATTGGGCATACTGGGTTCGAACCAGTAAATTGCGGATTCAGAGTCCGGTGCCTTACCAATTTGGCTAATGCCCAATAAGACGTTAGGTTTCCTCAACAATAATATTATACAGAATTGGAAATTCACATTCAATAGCTATAGACTAATCAGTTAATCTTTTAAGGGTTGTTTGCTATAATTGTGGGTGAGTTGAAAGGGGAAAAGTTTATGGCAAGTAATTCAGATTCAATTTATCATGTTTTAACGTATATGCAACAACATCCTGAGGTAATTAACCGACAACCGTTGGAATATACGAATGTCATTAGACTCAATATACCAGATTCAATTAAGGTTGCAGATGCAGACATCTATTTTCCTAGACAAAAATTAATGGTTAATCGATTTACACCAGATTTTGTAGCGAAAAATGGTAACTTGCTTGATTATTATTACCAAATGACGCATCAAGAAATCCCTAATTTCCATGATGTCTGGGTCACGACTTCACATATTATTGATAAAAACACATATTTATTGGAATTATCATTTGAATAGCCTGAATACCATTGACAACGGAGCGAATAAATAGCTATACTAGTATAGTAATTTTGCCCGCTGGTCAAATTGGTTAAGACGCAGCCCTCTCAAGGCTGAGTTACGGGTTCGATCCCCGTGCGGGTGATTAAAAAAGCTGTACTCCTTGTATATCACGGAGTACAGCTTTTTTAGTACATGATAATTATTTTTAATTATTCGGTGTAGTCAACATGTTTTGTTTCCTTAGTAAATGCAAAGGCAACGAATGATAATACTGACATTACGCCTAAGTATAAACCAACATATTTGATACCCCAGTTAGCAGCTAACCAAGTTGCAACTGTTGGAGCAAAAGCAGCACCAACGATGGCGGCTAGATTATAAGCAAGGGCAGAACCAGAATAACGAACTTTAGTTGAGAATAGTTCTGGTAATAAAGCTCCCATAGGGCCATAAATGATTCCCATTAAGAAGAATCCAATTACAAGGAAAGCTACGGCACCGGCCACGTTGTGCGTGCCACTTAAGAAGTAAGGGAAAACGAATGAGAAAACTACGAGTAATGCAGCGGTAGTCATCAACATTTTCTTGCGTCCCCAGAAATCAGCCAAGTATGATGAAATAAGAATCATAGCAGTGAAGACGAGAATTGATCCCATTAAGATTAGCAAGAATTCTTTGTTTGAAAATCCTAGGTTAGTGGTTGCGTAACTGATTGACCAGGTTGAAAGTGTAAAGAAAAGTGTGTATGTAACAGCAACGATGAAGGTTCCACGGATGATTTGTTTCCAGCTGGTTTTGAAAACTTCTTTAAGTGGTGATTTAGTTGTTTCAGAGTTTTCTTGAGCCTTACGGAATAAAGGAGTTTCTTGCATTCTTTTACGAACCCAAAGTCCGATGAAAACCATAACTGATGAAGCAAGGAACGGAATTCTCCAACCAAATGAAGCCATTTGTGAAGCAGATAAGAATGATTCAAGAACATAAAATAATCCATTACATAAAATGAAACCAATTGGTGCACCTAATTCGGGAAAGGCACCATATAAGGCACGCTTGCCTTCAGGAGCATTTTCAGTAGCAACTAGGACAGCTCCAGACCATTCGCCTCCAAGACCAATTCCTTGAATAAAGCGACAGAGACAAAGTAGTAACACTGCCGAAAAGCCTAAGGTTGAATACCCAGGGAGAAAGCCAATCATAACTGTTGATCCACCCATGAGCACTAGGGAAACAACCAAAGTCTTTTTCCGACCAATCTTGTCACCAAAGTGTCCAAAAATAAATGAACCCAGTGGGCGAGCAACAAAGGCAACTCCAAAGGTGAGTAAACTAAGCATCATCGCAATTGTTGGTGTTAAGGTTGGGAAAAAGATTTTAGGGAAATACGTGGCTGATGCAGTCCCAAATGCGTAAAAGTCGAAAAATTCGACAGCAGTACCAATCATTGATGCAAAAATAACTGTTTTGACTGGATCCCGCTCTAGTGTGGTGCCTTCTTCTTTATGTAAAGTGTTTGATGTAACATTCTCCATATAATTCACTCCTCTAATATGTGTGTTTTTGAAATGATTGCAATAAACTATGTGTTACTGAACGAATGAAACTTAACCTCCAAGCCAAAAGTTTTGAGAAAAAGAAAAAGCCAAGAACTGATTTGACAGTCCTTGGCTTTGCCAACACTGCCCGCGTAAATCACGGGCACATTAAGTAGCCCGCATCACATAATAATGACGTAGTTAATGACGACGACGCTAATGCTAATAATGTTTGTGTTAGTCATTTCGAGTTCTCCTTTTTCATTTGATGGATGTATCATACATGATAAAAAAAAATTTGTAAATGAAAGTTTGATTAAAAAATTAAAGAATTTACTTTTATTAAGTATAATCGTTGATACAGCAAGGATTTAGATGACGAAATAAATTAAAAAATTTTCATTTGTTTTGCTTGATTTTAGACATTGACATGAATTTTATCGTTGTAGACAGATTAATGACGCTGATTAGAGTTCTTGACATCATATAGTGAAATGGCTAAACTTTTATTAAATTCTTGTGATGATAATAATTCAATACATATTAGGAGGCTATTTTTAGATGGCAAAAGCAAAAGCGTCAGAGATCGATTTTAACAACCTAGGATTTAACTATTTTGATCTTCCATACCGATTCCAAGCAACTTGGAAAGATGGTCAATGGAGTGAAGGCGAACTGACCGAAGATGCTGAGGTACATATTAACGAAGGGTCAACTGTCTTACATTATGGACAATCTGACTTTGAAGGGTTAAAAGCATATCGGACAAAAGATGGTTCTTTACAACTGTTCCGTCCAGACCGTAATGCCGCCCGGATGCAAAACTCATGTGCCCGAATGATGATGCCTGGTTTTCCAACTGACCAATTTGTCGATGCTTTAAAACAGGTGGTTAAAGCTAATGAAGATTTTGTACCACCATATGGTACTGGAGGTACACTGTATCTTCGTCCTGTAATGTTTGGGGTTGGTGGAAATATTGGTGTTCATCCCGCTAACGAATATATTTTCCGTATTTTTGCCATGCCAGTCGGTGCCTACTACAAAGGTGGAATGACACCTACTAGTTTTGTTACTTCAAAATATGATCGTGCTGCTCATCAAGGAACTGGTCAATCTAAAGTTGGTGGTAACTATGCGGCTAGCTTATTACCAGGTGATGAAGCTCATCAAGCTGGTTATGCTGACGTTGTGTACTTAGATCCAATTTCCCATACTAAAATCGAAGAAGCTGGATCGGCTAATTTCTTTGGCGTTACGAAAGATGGTAAAAAGTTTATTACCCCTGAATCGCCTTCGATTTTACCTTCAGTTACGAAGTTCTCGTTGTTGTATCTAGCAGAACATGAGTTAGGTTTAGAAGTAGAACAGGGCGATATCTTTATTGATCAATTAGACCAATTTAGTGAAGCTGGGGCTTGTGGTACGGCCGCCGTGATTTCACCAATTGGCGCGATTGTCGATGGTGATAAAAAACATGTCTTTTATAGTGAAACTGAAGTTGGCCCGGTTACTCAAAAACTGTATGACACTCTAACAGGCATTCAATTTGGTGAAATTGAAGGACCTGAAGGATGGGTTGTTAAGGTTAACGAATAAATTAAATAAGTTTCTAATAAAAAATGGCTATTACCCAATTAATTGGTTGAAGTGAACCCCCGAGATTGGACAACAATCTCGGGGGTTTTATTATGACTAAATTTAATTTAGAGTTACGAATTTCTATTGTGACACAATATTTAACGGGTATTAGTTCCATTCAATTGGCCAGAAAATACCATATTGCCAACAATGAAACGATTCTCCTATGGGCTCATCGCTTTAATCGTTTTGGCATTGCAGGATTAAAACCGAGACCTATGAACTTGGAATACTCTAGTGAGTTCAAGATAGAAGTATTAAACTGGAAACAACAGCACCAAGCTTCGCTTTCAGAAACAGCACTACACTTCAATCTCTCTTCACCAAGTACTATCTGGCAATGGCAAAGAAAGTTTGATTTAAAGGGACTCAGTGGCCTAAATAGAGTGAGAGGAGATCCAAAGACTATGGCTAAGCATAAGCATAAAAAAGTAACCAAACCCACAACAGCACAAATTCAAGCACGCCACGATAAAGATGAGTTAAAGCAACTCAAGCAAGAAAATAAGATGTTAAGAATCGAGAATGAATTCCTAAAAAAACTCGATGCCTTAGATCACGAAAAATCAGCTCACGCGAAACCGTGACCTTAATTGATGATCTGAGGCGAGTCTTCAAAACGTCGATTAGTTTTATCCTCAAAGCCGTTAAGATACCACGTAGCACGTACTATTACACTAAGCACAGCCAGGGACGAAAATATGATGATGACCAGGTTATCCAAGCCATTGATGAAATTTGCCAAACAGATGCCAAGTATACTCAAAAATACGGTTACCGTCGCATAACGTTAGTTATGCATGAACAGGGATTTAAAGTTAATCACAAACGCATCCTCCTAATTATGAAGGAACAAGGCTGGAAATGTCAGGCCTTTAATAAGCAAACTCGTAAATATAACTCATACAAAGGAGTTGTTGGTAGAATCGCCAAAAACAAGTTACACCGGCGATTCAAGACAGATCGACCATATCAAAAACTTGTCGCCGACGTTAGTGAATTTCGATACGGTCAGATGAGTCAAAGTGAACGAATCTATTTAGAGCCCATCATGGATTTATTTTCGGGTGAAATTTTGGCATTTAACATTAGTGCACATCCAACTCTTGAGTTTGCGTTGAAGCCACTAAAAGAAGCATTAGATGGACTACCTGAGCTTCCTTATCGAACAACGGTACACACAGATCAAGGATTTCAGTACCAACATAAGCAGTGGCAAAAAACGCTTAAAACTCATCATACCTTTCAGAGTATGTCCCGTAAGGCGACTTGCTTAGATAACGCCGCCATGGAATCATTCTTTCATCTCATGAAAGCAGAGATGATGGATGAACACTTCGAAAATCCAGAGAGTCTCGCGCAAGCGATGACTGAATGGATTGAGTTTTATAATAACCGTAGAATCAGGACCAAGCTAAAAGGCAAGTCACCAGTACAATACCGAGAACTTGCCAATCAGTTAGTAGCTTAATTTAGTTGTCCAAACTTGTGGGTTCACTTCACGTCAATGGCCATTTTGCTGTGAAGAGTAAATAAAAAGTAGTGGGTGGGATTATTGAATTGATTTTAAAAAATGGATTGCGATACAAAACGTTAGTTTTGACGCAGCCCATTTTATTTGATTCTACAATATTTGGTACTGATAGAGATTCACTTTGTGAATTTCTACTGGTGCCATTTTCTATTATCAAGTAAAATTGTACAAAAATAGAAGATAGCCTGACCCCTATCTAACGAAAGGAACTATCTCCCATGGATAATAATACCAGATTAGCTCTCAATATCACAGATACTCGTTTAGAATTTGATCCCGACCCTAAATATAAATCTCAACCTATGTCTAGAGAAATGACTGACAAAGGTGAGGCTAACGTGTGGCACTGCGTGCTCACATACGAAATGACTTGTCCTAAATGTTCAACCGTCATGAGTCGAAACGGGTACAAAAGTGTCATGTATCAATCTGCCCAAAATGGTACAAGTCTGATTTTCTTTAAAATTAAAAAGCAAAAATACATTTGTAAATGCTGTAAAAATACTGAGCTTGCTGAATTGAGTAATATAAGAAAAGGAGACCATCTTTTTCGTGACGTAAAACAAATTATCGCTATGCAAATTGAAGAAAACATGAGTATGACTACAATTGCGAAAATCAATAACGTCTCCTCAAATACTGTTATCCGGTCAATTCTAGGATTAGCTTGTTATATCAAACCATCTTTTCATTATTTATCGCGAAACATTGCTTTCGATGATTTCAAATCGGGAAAGTTTGCTAAAAGCGGATACTCCCTTTTACTTATGAATATTGAAACACATCAACCAATAGATGTAATTTCTGACAGAGGTGATTACTCCCTTGAAAAGTACTTTTTAAGATATTCTCCGGCGGCTCGTGCTGCTGTTCGAACGGTTACGGTCGACTTATTTTCTTCTTATCGAAGTACTATTCAAAAAGTTTTCCCGAATGCAATTATCATTGCTGACCATTTTCATGTGGTAGTCCAGGCCTTTAAAGGCCTCAATCAGCTTAGAATAAAAGTAATGAAATCATTTAAGTACGGGTCACCCGAATATCGCCAACTTAACAGATTTTGGAAACTAATTATGAAATCAGAAAGCGACTTAAATCGCTCTGATCGATATAAACGTCGTAATTTCAAAAATTTACAATTGACTGACGACGAAGTCGTTAATCGTTTACTATCGCTTTCCGAAGAATTGCGTGCTGCTTATAACTTCTACCAAGATCTCATTTTCATAATTCATAATCAAAGTTCAGAACGGCTGAAAACCTTATTGTGGCCAGAAGATGATAAAAATTCGGCAATTCTCCCACAGGAAATGGATGCTGCCATCAAGACTCTACGAAAACATTTCGAAGAGATTATAAACAGTTTTAAAACAAAATACTGTCATTTCTCAACAGGTCCTGTAGAAGAATGTAACAACAAAATTAAAGTAATAAAGCGTACTGCGTACGGGTTTAGAAACTTCTATCACTTCAAGATTCGAATTCTAATTGCATTTAAAAATAGTTTCTATTCTAAAAATTTCATATCTCTCACAAAACAACAAAAAACTGCTAATTCCCCGACAACGGAGAAACTAGCAGCTTGATGTTAATGATTGTGAAATTCTAGGTCATCAGTACTTCTTGACAAAGAACCTTTTATTTACATGAACATCGAGACCACTAGGACCGATGCTAACCCTGATACCCCAATGACACTCGTAAGCGTCGTCCAAGAAATCAGTGTTTCTTTCAATGTTAAACCAAAGTATTCTTTAATCATCCAGAAACCAGCATCATTCACGTGATCCATGAAGACACTACCAGCTCCGATTGCAAGAACAATCAAAACTGGGTCAACTGAAGAGTTTGCAACAATCGATGTAATCAAACCGGCACCGGTCATTGAAGCAACAGTTGAAGAACCAAGACTGATACGTAGAAGTGCGGTAATCAACCATGCAACGATGATTGGTGAGAGACTTGTATGGTTAAATAGTTGACCGATATAATCAGCCACACCACCGTCAACAAGGACTTGTTTAAAGGCACCACCACCACCAATGATAAGAAGCATCATAGCGATTTGTTTGATTGATTCAGACATTGCATTTCCAATGTCGGCAATTTTCAAGCCACGGAAAATTCCCATGGTGAAGATACCAACAATTAAGGAAATTAACATTGCTTGATCAGGAGTACCGATAAATTCAATCACTTGGAAAGCCACTGATTTAGTGTCCATCACAAATGAAAGAATAGTTTCAATCCCAATCAGAAGAACTGGTAAAAGTGCAGTGAAAACACTAATTCCGAATCCTGGAGTGTCTTCAATTTTGAATTCTTTGTATTCACCAAGAACTGAAATATTAACGTCCTTACGGTAAACAACTGGATAGAATTTATGAAGGAAATAGTTATAAACTGGTCCAGAGATAATAATGGTTGGAATTGCAACCACGATACCAACAAGTAAAACGTGACCTAATGGTGCATTCAACACTTCAGCAACTGCTGTTGGAGCAGGGTGAGGTGGTAAGAATCCATGGGCCACGTTCAAAGTAGCGGCCATTGGAATTCCTAAATACATCAATGGAAGATCGACTTCGCGAGCGATAACAAAGATAATTGGAAGTAAAACAACTAATCCAACTTCGAAGAAAAGAGCAAGCCCGATAATAAATGAAGTTAAGATTACGGCAATTTGGATGTGTTTCTTTCCAAAAATTTGAATCAATTTGTTCGCGATACGGTACCCACCACCAGCATCAGAAACCAATTTACCGAGCATTGAACCAAATCCGAAGATAATAGCTAAATGCCCAAGTTGACCACCAATACCAGTTTCAATACTGGTTGAAATCTTTGCGACTGGAATTCCAAGAGCAATTCCGACGATAAAAGCTGTAATTACCAATGATAGAAACGCATTTAACTTCAGTTTGGTAATTAAGAAAATTAAAAATATAACGCCAATTACGACAATTAATAATGGCATATTCGTTCTCCCCCTACGGTTGTTAGTTCAGCAACAAAAACAGATTGCGGTACGCATATCTCCCGAGCTACACAGAAATTAAAATAAATAATTGCTATGATAGCGTACCGTCATCGAACTCTCCTTTACCTGATTTATCTGTGTAACCGTTCTCAATATACGGAAAGTCAGACTGGAAGTAAAACAATATGTAGTGAAATAATAAAGTGCCTCAACAAAGTCCACATTTAGTAGTAAGTTAATTGATAATTCAGAACGTTGAGAGTAAATTAAATAATCGTTAGGTACCTAAGTATTGTGGGAGGTCAACGAATGACGACAAATTACGGATAGCTGTCGCATCAAATGTTTGAAGTTTTAGGGCTGATGAGGCGAGCCAGCTCAACTAGAAGTACGGAGCAACATGGAATCCATCATGGACAGGGACATTTACTCAGTATACTGATGCAACATGATAATTTATTGCAAAAACAATTGGCTGACATTGTCCATATTCGGGCGGCATCAGTGACAGACTTATTAGAAAAGATGGAAAATGATGGTCTTGTTACGCGAACCAAGGATAGTTCTGATCGGCGTATTACGAGAGTTTCCATTTCTGATAAGGGATTACAACTGATGCATGAAAATGCGAAGGTTCGGCAGCAGGTGGATCAAATAATGTTTGGTACACTGACTGATGAAGAGTTATCAGAACTAGATACGATTCATCAAAAAATTATTAGTTCGTTAACGACTGAAGTTGAAAATAATCAATAACTGTTAAACGACTAAATTCAAAGGAGAAAGCCATTGTTTAAAATCGCACGAAAAAATTTTGCTTGGTGGGCAGTTGCTCTTGCAGTCCTATTCTTGCTTTTACAAGTTAGTGCTGACTTGTATTTACCAACCATTACCTCAGATTTGATTGATAAGGGAATTGCACAAAATGACCAGTCCTATATATGGAGTCAAGGTGGGAAGATGTTAATTGTCGCCTTAATTGGTTTATTAGCCGCTGGTGGCAACGTTTATTTTGCCTCAACTCAGGCAATGAGAGTTGGACAAAAATTACGGACTCAAATGTATTCAAAAATTATTAATTTCTCCAGTCGTGAATTCACTGATTTTGGGGACTCATCATTAATTACGAGAACCACAAATGATATCGTTCAAATTCAAAACGTGTTAGTGACGATGCTCCGAATGATGTTACAAGCACCAATTATGTTGATAGCGGCAGGCGTTTTAGCCTATAATCGCGAAGCCAAATTGACGACCGTCTTTTTGGTGTCGTTACCATTACTCGCTGTCAGTGTCTTAATTATTATGTATTTTGTTGTGCCATTATTTAAATCCATTCAAAAGAAAACTGACCGGATTAACTTAGTTTTTCGTGAAGGATTGACAGGTGTACGTGTTATTCGTGCCTTCAATCAGGATCAATTTGAACAAGACCGCTTTGATGTAGCCAATAAAGATTACACGGCGACATCAACTAAAGCTCAAACGATTGTTTCGTTTATGTTTCCAATTATGACGTTAATATTGAGTGGTACAAATATTGGAATTATTTGGTTAGGCGGTCACTTAATTGGCGATATGTCGATGCAAGTCGGTAATTTGGTTGCCTTTATGACATACTCAACTCAAATTTTGATGAGTTTCATGATGTTATCAATGGTCTTTGTGATGGTGCCACGTGCTCAAGCTTCTGGTCAACGGATTAATGAAGTGCTAGACCGTGAAAGCAGTGTTAAAGATGCTCAAGGAACTGATTTGAAATCATTTGATCAAAGTCAGCCTGCTTCATTGGAATTTGATCACGTTGATTTTACGTATCGTGGGGCGGAAAATATGGCCTTACAAGATGTCAACTTTAAGGCGACGGCAGGACAAACGGTCGCGATTATTGGTGGAACAGGTTCGGGTAAATCGACCATGGTGAACTTGATTCCGCGCCTATTTAACGTTGATCATGGTGAGATAAAGGTTAATGGTCAGAATAATGCCTCAGTTAGCCAAAATCAATTACACGAAGCCATTTCAATTACGCAACAAAAAGCGGTGCTCTTTAAAGGGACGATTCGCTCGAACATGCAGTATGGTAAAAGCGATGCAAGTGATGATGAAATATGGCATGCGCTGGATATTGCTCAATCAAAAGATTTCATTGAAGAAAATGGCGGGTTGGATGCAATTGTTGAACAAAACGGGGACAACTTCTCTGGTGGTCAACGACAACGGTTAGCGATTGCTCGAACCATTATCAAACCGGCGTCAATCTACGTATTTGATGATTCATTTTCTGCTTTAGATTTTAAAACGGATGCTGAATTGAGAATGGCATTGAAGCAAGATGAAAATGTTGCCAATGCCGTAAGTGTGATTGTAGCGCAACGGGTTTCCACTGTCGCTGATGCCGACCTAATCCTGGTGATGGATAATGGCAAGGTGGTTGGTCAAGGGAAACATCAAGAGTTAAAGGCCAATAACGAAACTTATCGCCAAATTGTGGAATCACAAATTCGGGAAGGGGATGGACAAAATGCGTAATCCTAATCATGGGTCAAAAGGCCCCACTGAAAAACCCCAACATTTTTGGCCAACAACGAAACGCCTCTTTAAGTACATGGGTCGCTGGATTCCTGGAGTTGTCATCTCCATTGTTTTAGGTGCCGTTTCGGTTGTATTATCGGTGAATGCTCCTAAAGTGCTTGGGAAAGCAACCACTGAGATTTATAAGGGTGTGACTAAAGGATATGGCGAAATGAAAGCCGGACTACACGTCACCAGTTTGCCAATTAACTTTGACAAAATCATTCAAATTTTAATTGTAGTCGGACTTTTGTATGGAATTTCAGCCATATTCAGTATGATCCAACAAGTAGTTATGACTCGAATTTCACAACAAGTAGTCTATCAGTTACGCCGCGATTTTAAAGCGAAAATGCAACGAGTGCCTGTTAGTTACTATGACACGCATTCAAATGGTGACATTATGAGTCGGGCAATTAATGATATGGATAACATTGCCGGAACCTTACAACAAAGTTTGATTCAAATTGTGACTAGTATTTTAACCTTCTTCGGTGTGTTGTATTTCATGCTGACGATTAGCTGGAAGTTAACGCTTTTAGCTTTAATTACGGTACCAATTAGTTTAGTGATTGTTGGGATTATTGCTCCAAAATCACAAAAATTGTTTGCCAAACAACAAGCTAGTTTGGGGAAATTAAATGATCAGGTCGAAGAAAACTATGCTGGTCATACAGTCGTTAGAACCTTTAATCATGAACAAGATGCGATTGATAAGTTCAACGGCCAAAATAGTGAATATTACAAGGCCGCTTGGAAAGCTCAATTTTTCTCAACTTTAATGTTTCCAATGATGAACTTTACAAAAAACTTGACGTATCTACTAGTCGCAGTGGTTGGAACACTTGAAGTGGCCAGTGGAACCGTGACATTGGGGAATGTGCAAGCAATGTTGCAGTATACTAACCAACTTTCACAACCAATTACTCAAATTGCTAACCTTTCAAATACCATTCAAGCAACTATTGCTTCTGCTGAACGAATTTTTGCTGTTCTGGATGAACCAGAAATGGAAGATACGATTCAAGCTGACAGCAAAGCAATCGATATTAATGCTAAAGTGGTGTTCGATGATGTCGCCTTTAGTTACGACAAAAATCCATTAATTAAGGATTTCAACTTATTGGCGCCGAAAAATGATATGGTAGCCATCGTCGGTCCAACAGGTGCTGGTAAGACAACCATTATTAATTTATTGGAACGCTTTTATGATATTCAAAGTGGAAATATTTATTTGGATGGCAAAGAAACACGTAATATGACCCGTGAAGAAGTTCGGAGTCACTTTGCGATGGTTCTTCAAGAAACGTGGTTATTTACCGGTTCAATCTTTGATAACATCAAATATGGTAATGAATCAGCCACGGAAGAAGAAGTGTATGCTGCCGCAGAATCAGCACATGCGGATGGCTTTATTCGTCAATTACCGGATGGATATGACACTATCTTAGATGAATCTGCATCTAACATTTCACAAGGGCAACGGCAATTAATTACAATTGCGCGTGCGTTCGTCGCTAATCCTGAAATTTTAATTTTAGACGAAGCAACCAGTTCAGTTGATACCCGGACTGAATCCTTGATTCAAAAAGCAATGAATAGTTTGCAACAGAACCGTACAAGTTTTGTTGTCGCACATCGCCTCTCGACAATTAGAAATGCAGAGAATATTATTGTAGTTAACCATGGTTCAATTGTAGAAACTGGTAATCACGATAACCTGATGAAACAAAATGGCTTCTACGCCGACTTATATAATAGTCAGTTCCTTGGTAATCAAATTTAGAAGGACGGCTGCATAATGGCATATGAATACTCACGGACAATCAAACAAATCCATCAATTGGTGGAGGATGGCATTGCTCCTGGAGTTTCATATGCTATTTTTGATGGTCAACATGAAATTAGTGAAGTTTTCGGTAATGCTCAAGTAGTTCCAACTATTGAACAGTTACAAGCAGGAATGCAGTATGACGTTGCATCTCTGACTAAAGTCATTGGGACAACAACGGTCATCATGCACATGGTTCAAGCGGGCAAATTATCTGTCGAGGACAGCGTGCAAGCTTATTTACCAGAGTTTGGTGATTCGAGGGTGAAAATCCGTCATTTATTGACGCACACTTCGGGGATTGAAGGATACATCCCAAATCGCGATGATTTGGATGCAACTCATTTACATCAAGCGTTATTGAGTTTGACTACGTCGAAAAATTTTGGGCAGCAAGTTAAATACGCTGATATTGGACTAATCTATTTGGGTTGGATTATTGAAAAATTCTATCAACAGCCGGTGCAACAAGTGATTACGACTGAAGTTTTGGGACCTTTAAAAATGATGGGTTCGAGCTTTTCGCCACTGAAAGAAAATTGTGTACCAACACAGATGCATCCAACCCGAGGATTGATTCGTGGAGTTGTTCATGACCCGAAAGCCTATACTTTAGGAGCCCATTGTGGGAGTGCGGGGTTATTTTCAACACTGACGGATGTGGTTTCGTTTGCCCATCAGATGATTGATTCGAATTTAAATGGCTTATTAACTGATTCGACGAGAGAACTTTTGCAAGTAGATCAAACACCGATGGCGGGATTTCATGGTCGAACTTTTGGTTGGAGATTACTTCAAGATCGAAATGATCAACACAATATTTTGTACCATACAGGGTATACCGGGACTTGGTTAACAATTGACTTAGTTACTAATCAAGCCTTCGTATTTTTGTCAAACCGAGTTCATCCAAATGACAATAATAGTGTGTATTTGCCACGGCGAGATCAAATAATTAGTACTTATTTAGATGAAAAATGTTAAATAATTGTAGTTCTTTGCGTTAATGTATAAAATAACGGTAACGAATTACTGGTAGGTCCCAGGAATTTGGGACCTTTTTTATATGGTGGGGGAGATTATGAAAAAATATTGGGGATGTATCGCCGTTATTGGCAACAATTCAGTAAATATTGGGGTTATTTTATTTTAGTGACAATTGGTTCGAGTTTTATTATTGGCCAAGTGGTAATTCCAGGATTAACGTGGCTTGTCCAAAAAATGATGGAACTTGCCAATATTCCGTACTTATCTTACACGAACATTGTGAGTGTAATTATTGGTCATCCGGTAGTCGCTGTGGGCCTGTTAATAATTTTGATTATTACATTGCTGGCAGCATATTTGCAATTTACGATTTGGATGGCTATTGTGGCCAATATCAGGGCACAACAAAACGTTTCAATTTGGCAGTTGATTGTTGAGCGAATTAAAGATTTAAGGCGAGTGCGCTTTACAACCATGCTGGTGACCATTGCATATTTAATAGTTGTGGTGCCATTTAGCAAAACTATTTTTCAATCTGAATTGTTATCAAAAATTACAATTCCAGTTTTTATTTTAGATGATATGTGGAATTCAGCGACTATTTGGGTACCAATTGTTACATTCACATTGTTGGCAGTATTTTTATCGATTCGTTTGATTACATTTTTACCGGGGACCATTAATCGACATGAAACAACCTTCGAAGTGATTGTTGATAGTTGGCGAGAAACTAAAGGACACTTCTTCAAAATTGCAGTCAAACTGTTCGCGAGTTCATTTTTGTTAGGCTTAATCGGTGCAGTTTCTCGTGGCATTTTATACGTAGTGCAAACATTATTAGATCAACATTTACCAGCCATAGCTCTTGGCGGAGCAGTGATTAATTTGATGCTGTTAGAAATTATCAACCAAATCTTGATGGTCATGGGAGTGGTATTTATTGTGAATATCGCTTTGGATGAGTTTCAAGGAAGTATTGTTTCGAAGTCGGCGCAAACTAACGGCGTGGTACGTTTTAAAAAATTAAAAAGAAGCTTAGCTGTCGTGCTTGTGGTAGTTATTGGTGGGGCGGCCGGAGTTTATAATTTTGCATATTTTAAAGGTGCGTTAATTGATCCACCATTGGTGATTGCTCATCGGGGTGTTGATGATCAAAATGGAGTTCAAAATACCATTCCGGCGCTTGAAAAAACAGCTAAAGAAAAGCCAGATTTTGTTGAAATGGATATTCACGAAACTAAGGATCATCAATTTGTGGTAATTCATGATGGTAATTTGAAAAACTTAGCTGGAGTCAATAAGAAGGTGCATGATTTAACCTTGGCACAGTTGACACAATTAACCGTGAGTGAAAATGACCAGTCAGCTAAAATTCCTAGTTTCAATGATTATTTGGCCGCTGCGGAGAAAAATCACCAAAAGTTATTGGTGGAAATTAAGACTTCTAATGAAGACAGTCCTGAGATGGTTTCAAACTTTCTGAAGCTATATCAAAAACGGATGTTGGCAGATGGAAATTATATGCATTCGTTAAGTTACCCTGTGATTACGAAGGTAAAAAAACAAGAACCACAGCTGTTTTCAAGTTTTATTTTGCCTTATAATTTGGCATTTCCAAGGACGCAGGCCAATGCGTACACGATGGAAGAGACTACATTGACGCAGGCATTTATGGATCAAGCTCATAAACGCAACAAATAAGTATACGCTTGGACAGTCGATGATCCAGATCAAATGCAGCGACTATTATTTTTAAATGTTGACGGCATTGTGACTGATGATACTTCAGAGCTACAAAAAGTTATTCAAGATAATAAAGACCATCCTTCGTATGCAAATCAATTAATGATTTATACCAATCAATTAAATGGGGTTAGTGGCACACCACAAAATTAGTCAAAAAAACGACTCGCTATCAAGCGGGTCGTTTTGTGATTTAAAAAGTAGGTTGCACTTCGTATTGTTCTTGTGTCGTAAAATCAACATCTGGATATTTATTATGGAGCGCTTTTAAAATCATTCGTTTAGCTAGTAGCCCATTTCTCGTTAGGACTGGGCCGTGGAAGTATGAGCAATAGGTTTGTTTGTAAATGGCGCCTTCGCTATTGTCTTGATCGTTGTTACCATTGCCGGACACCACTGTTCCAAGTGGTTTTTCGCCGTCACCAAGGAAAGTCATGCCGTTATGGTTTTCAAAGCCGTGGTAGACTTCACCAGTGTCTTCACTTTTAATGGTAATGTCTCCGATAAAACGGTTGTTATTTTGATTCAGGGTG
Organism: Paucilactobacillus nenjiangensis; assembly: GCF_008632615.1. NCBI lineage: Bacteria > Bacillati > Bacillota > Bacilli > Lactobacillales > Lactobacillaceae > Paucilactobacillus > Paucilactobacillus nenjiangensis. Next base: position 1,661,556 of record NZ_CP043939.1, on the reverse strand, counting down.
TAGTGATTTAAGACCCCAATTCCCGGGATTTTTTTGCCTTGAGCACTGAGATAATAGTGACCCAATAGTTGATAACCACCACAAATGGCTAACATGGGTTTGTCAGCTTCAATGAATTTTTGGATTTCAGCTTTTTTATTTTGGATATCTTTAGAAACGATGACTTGTTCATAATCTTGACCGCCACCAAAGAAGGCGAGGTCAAAGTCATCTGCGTGGAAGTCATTTTCCGTACTAATGACAGTCGTTTGAATCTCGGTATCCATTTGTTTTGCATAATATTGTAATGCCAAAATATTACCAACGTCGCCATAGGTATTTAATAGGTCACCATACAAATGTGCTAAATTCAAAACATATTTGGCCATTAAGCATCCATCCCTTCTTTAATCAATTTCTGATCAGCTAATTGTTTGCGAAGTTGCAATACCGCGGTATAAGTTGCTAGGACATAAACTTTTTTGGTGGGTAGCTCAGTGATTCGTTGAACAACATCTTTTAACTCGGGTTCAATAATTAAATTATCAACGCCAGCAACTTTTAGTCTGAATGTGATGTCTTTATATCGCTCTCCACCAGTGATGAATTGAGGAATATCGTGTTTTTTTAATTTTTCAAAGTTACCATCCCAAATCCAACTAGTATCAATCCCATCGGCGTAATTGGCGTTTAAGAGACCAACAAATGAAAATGCATCTTTATCTGACAAAATCATGTCAATTACTTGATTAAGTCCTACTGGGTTTTTAACCAAAATTAAGGTCACTTGCTTGTCTCCAACTTGAATAACTTCTTGTCGGCCAAAAACGCGACTATCATTTTCGAAAGCATTTTTAATTTGATCAGTGGAAATATCTAAGAAACGTCCCAAGGTATACGCTGCTAGCGCGTTGTAGATGTTATAGGTGCCACCAATTTGGATTGAATATGGCTTACCATCAATCTCAAAGGAAGAACTAGTGGGCGTTAATTCTGTTAAACGGGTGACTTGATTGGTTAATTCAGGTCGTTTGAATCCACAATTTGGACAGAAATAATCGCCTAAATTTCCGTAGGTGATAAAGCCATAATGTAAGATGTGATTACATTTGGGGCATAAAACGCTATCCGTATTAGCAGGAGCTTTAATGTCCCCAGCTGGTAAGTGGTTAAAACCGTAGTAGATAATTGGATTGGGCAGTGTTTGAGAATTAAAAATCATCGCATCACCATTAGCAATAATGGTTGCCTTAGGTGCGTTAGCAACACCATCCAAGATTTTTTGATATGTTGTGTACAATTCACCATAGCGGTCCATTTGATCACGGAACAAATTGGTGAAGACAAAGGCGATTGGAGTGATATGTTTGGTAACCTTAATCACGTTAGCTTCATCAACTTCTAACACAGCAATGGTTTTACCATTTTTGGATTTTTTAGCAGTTATGAATGTAGTCACAATACCTTGCTCCATGTTTGATCCGGTTGGATTGGTGACAACATTGTCAAAGCCTTCTTTTAATACTTTGACGCTTAGCGCAGTGGTTAATGTTTTACCATTGGTCCCAGTGACAATTACGACATCATAATCCTTACCAAATGCGCGTAAAATGTTGGGGTCCAGTGCGACCGTGATTTTACCGGGCAGTGAGCTACCACCATGAAAAAAATTGTGTAGCAACCAATAACTTGATTTACCGGCTGCGGCTGCAAATGAACTTCTAATCGACATTAAAAAATTTCCTCCAGTTATGAATTGTTGTGGTTAATCATAAACCGTATTGTTTTATTTGAAAATATTGGTATCTTAATTTACATAAACTTAATAATTAATTAGTTAAATTGGCAAAATGTTGATTCAGTGTGGCTCGAAAATTTTTTTCCGTGTCTGCACCTAATAAATCAGCGTAGGTCTGGTTCAAATCGTCCCAAACGTTTGCAATTGCCGGAATTAATTTGTGACCCGTGGGGGTTACGTTAATTTTAACGGACCGCCCATCCGACACACGGGTGATGAAACCTTGAACTTCCAGTTTATCCAAAAAGCGAGTAATTGTCGAGCGGTCTAGATATAGTTCATCAGCGATTTCAGAAGGATTAATTGCTGGATTATCAGCGATACACATTAGAACAAATGCCGAGGAGGATGAAAGGCCAATTTGTTTAAATTTAGTATCACCAATCTTAGCGATATAGCGGTTTAAGCGGGCACTAGCAAAGTAGAGACAGTCTGAAAATTGGGGTTGATTCATTGTATGTGTCACCTCCATCAATTGATTGTACATACAATTATAAATAAATATATAGACAAGTCAATTATATCAATCGTGACTTGTCTGTTCACAAAGGACGTTTTTTTCGGTATACTATTAAGGACTATGCAAGGAAAAGGTGATTCAAATTGGCACAATTATTCTTTAGGTATGGAGCGATGAACTCCGGTAAATCAATTGAAATTTTAAAAGTTGCTTATAACTACGAAGAACAAGGTAAGTCAGTTATTATGATGACTAGTGGACTGGATAATCGTGCTGGGGTTGGTAAAATTTCGAGTCGAATTGGTCTTGAACGCGAGGCACTACCAATTATGCAAGACACTAATATCTTTGATTACGTGCAGGAAACTAATCCGGATGCTGCTTGTGTATTGGTTGATGAAGCTCAGTTTCTCACCAAGGACCATATTTTACAATTGACCAAAGTGGTTGACGACTTGAATATTCCAGTGATGACGTTTGGCCTCAAAAATGATTTTCGAAATGAACTTTTTGAAGGTTCAAAGTACCTATTGATTTATGCAGATAAAATTGAAGAAATGAAAACTATCTGTTGGTTCTGCAAGAAAAAAGCCAGTTTTAATTTAAGAATGCATGATGGGAAACCTGTTTATGAAGGTGAGCAAGTCCAAATTGGTGGTAATGAAGCATATTATCCAGTTTGTCGCCGTCATTATTTCCATCCCACTGTTTAGAAACTTAGGAGAAGACATTTAATGAACGAAATATTTGATAAATTACAAGCGGTCGCCGACCGTTATGATGAAGTGAACGAACTTCTCAGTGATCCAGATGTGATTGCTGATACTGATCGGTTCATGGACCTTTCAAAGGAAGAGGGCAGTTTACGAGAAACTGTCGAAAAATATACTGCTTACAAAAAAGTGGTTCAACAAGTTAAGGATGACGAAGAGTTACTTCGTGAAAACCTCGATGATGAAATGGCTCAGTTAACTAAGGAAGAATTGACTGAATCTCGTGAAGAACAAGAAAATTTAGAAAATGAATTGAAAGTTTTACTGTTGCCTAAAGATCCTAACGATGATAAAAATATCATCATGGAAATCCACGGAGCAGCTGGTGGGGATGAAGCCAGTTTATTTGCTGCAGATTTATTTGAAATGTATTCTCGCTACGCGGAAAAACAAGGTTGGACGGTTGAAATTGTTGACCAAAGTCAAACTGAAGTTGGTGGTTTTAAAGAAATCGTCTTAATGATTAGTGGGGCTAGTGTGTATTCTAAACTGAAATACGAAAATGGCGCCCATCGTGTGCAACGAATTCCAACAACTGAATCGGCTGGCCGAATTCATACTTCAACAGCAACAGTTGGGGTAATGCCCGAAGCTGAAGATGTGGATATCGAACTTGAAGATAAGGATATTCGGACTGATGTCTATCGTTCATCTGGTGCTGGTGGTCAGCATATTAATAAGACTTCCTCTGCCGTTCGAATGACGCATTTACCTACTGGGATTGTCGTCGCTATGCAAGATCAACGTTCGCAACAACAAAACCGGGCCAAAGCTATGCAAATCTTAAAAGCTCGGGTTTATGATTACTATTCTCAAAAAGAAGAGAATGCCTATAATGAACAACGGAAGACTGCGGTTGGAACGGGGGATCGCTCTGAACGAATTCGGACGTATAATTATCCTCAAAATCGAGTGACCGATCATCGCATTGGGTTAACACTTAATAAGTTAGATCGCATTATGAGTGGTGAATTAGAAGACATTATTGATGCATTGATTATTGCTGATCAAGCAGAAAAAATGGAGCAGTTACGTGATGAATAATCCGACTTATCAAGAAGCCCTTAATTGGGCTTCTTCTTTTATCCAGACAAATCAAGATGTTGATCCAACCGCTCCTGAATATTTGTTAAGCATGGAACATGATTGGAATTCAACGCAAATTATTCTGCATCGGAACGATGTAATGATTGATTTTGAGTTTGAAATTTTTAAGGCGCAAGTTGAACGATTAATGCAAAACGAACCAGCTCAATATATCGTCGGTAGAGCACCATTTTATGGACGTACATTTACCGTTAATCAGAATGTGTTGATTCCCGAGAATGAAACCGAAGAACTGATTGAATGGGTTTTAAATGAACATTCAGAAGCACCGTTAAAAGTCCTTGATTTAGGGACTGGTAGTGGGGTAATTGGGATTACTTTGAAATTGGAACGACCAAATTGGTCCGTAGTTGCGAGTGACGTATCAGAGTCAGCTTTAGCGGTCGCCGAGTTGAATGCGGATGATTTAGGCGCAGATGTGTCATTTGTACATAGTGATTTGTTCACCGATTTAAACAACGAAAAATTTGATTTGATTGTGTCCAACCCACCATATATCGGGGATGATGAAAAAGCGGATATGGATAAGTCAGTGTTAGAGTACGTACCACATTTAGCACTCTTTGCCGATCATCAAGGGTTAGCAATTTACGAACGAATTTTTAGTGAATTGACATCACAATTGACACCTCATGGTGAGCTATTTGCTGAGACTGGTTATGGACAAGAAAAAGCAATGCAAGTTTTAACACATCGGATCTTACCAAAAGCAAAAATCCAAACTAAACACGATATCAACGACCAAATGCGGATGATTAAAATTTCAGATTTAAATGAAAGTGACTAATATTTATGGAAACTAAAATTTTTACAACAAATGAAATCAAACAGGCAGCAAAGTTAATTCAGGCAGGTGAACTAGTCGCTTTCCCAACGGAAACAGTTTATGGACTCGGCGCAGATGCAACCAATGAATCTGCCGTCAAGCAAGTTTATTTAGCCAAAGGGCGACCAAGTGACAATCCACTGATTGTTCACGTAGCCGATGTTGCGACGGTTGAAAAATATGCGCAGACTATTCCGGCAGCTGCCTACAAGCTCATGAAGCAGTTTTGGCCTGGATCGTTGACGATGATTTTTACATTAAAGCCAGGTGTGTTGTCGAAATCAGTCACTGGCGGCTTGGCTACAGCCGCTTTTAGATTTCCAGATAATGATGCAACTCGCAAATTAATTGAGCTAGCCGGCCGGCCAATTGTGGGCCCCTCAGCTAATACATCAGGGAAACCAAGCCCAACGACTGCGCAACACGTTTATCATGATTTAAACGGCAAAATTGCCGGGATTTTGGATGATGGAGAAACGAAGGTCGGCGTTGAATCGACTGTCATTGACATGTCGACCGCGATGCCTGTAATTTTGCGACCAGGTGCAGTCACTAAATCTCAAATTGAAGCAGTTATTGGATCAATTGAAAATAATCATCACCACGTGGGTGAAAAAGAAACGCCAAAGGCACCGGGGATGAAGTACACACATTATTCCCCCAAAGCGCAAGTTACGATTTTTGATCCGACGACTGATCTAACGCGTTTAAATGAGTGGCTTAATCAACAAACTCAGGCCATTGGATTGATGCTTAGTAATGATGTCAAAGCCAAGTTAACCCTAAATAAAAACATTGAAACCTATTCATTGGGTAATAATTTACAAGATGCTAGCCATGCATTATTTGCCGGATTACGATATTTTGATGAGCATTCTGAAATTAATACAATCTTGGTTCAAGCCTTTGAAAATCAAGGCTTAGGGACGGCTTATATGAACCGTTTAGAAAAATCTGCTGGTGGTTCGCACTTTTAATAGATAGTTTCACTCGAATATGGTGTATTATTTTAGTAAGTTGTAAATCTTACCGAAAAATAGGAGAGTGCGTGCGATGAACTATACAGAGAAAGATAACCAGTTATGGCAGTCAATTGCCCGTGAAGAAGTTCGACAAGAAGACACAATCGAATTGATTGCGTCAGAAAATATTGTTTCGGATGCTGTTCGTGAGGCTCAGGGAACTGTTTTAACTAACAAATATGCTGAAGGATATCCTGGCAAGCGCTACTATGGCGGTTGTCAATTTGTCGACCAAGTAGAACAATTAGCAATTGATCATGCCAAGGAATTATTTGGGGCAGAATATGTTAACGTTCAACCACACTCTGGTTCACAAGCAAATGCGGCGGTGTATCAAGCTCTCATCAAACCAGGAGACACAATTCTAGGGATGGGATTAGATTCAGGGGGTCACTTGACTCATGGGGCAGCGGTTAACTTTAGTGGTAAATTTTATAAATCCTATGGTTATGGACTGAACCCTGAAACAGAATTGTTAGATTATGATGCTATTTTGGCACAGGCAAAAGAAGTTCAACCACAAATTATTGTCGCCGGTGCATCTGCATATAGCCGAGTGATTGATTGGCAAAAATTCCGTGAAATTGCTGACGAAGTTGGCGCTTATTTAATGGTTGATATGGCTCATATTGCTGGGTTAGTTGCAACTGGTGCTCATCCAAGTCCAATTGGCATTGCGGATGTTGTCACAACCACGACTCATAAAACCTTACGAGGCCCTCGTGGTGGAATGATTTTGAGTCAAGAAAAATACGCTAAAAAATTAAATTCAGCTGTTTTCCCTGGTGGGCAAGGCGGCCCATTGGAGCACGTCATAGCTGGGAAAGCGCAAGCATTTTATGAAGCACTCCAACCTTCATTTACCACATATATTAATCAAGTCGTGACCAACGCCAATGCAATGGCAGAAGTATTTAATGCCAGTGATAACGTCCATGTTGTTTCAGGTGGAACGGACAATCATTTGTTTAATATTTCTTTAGTTGACACTGACGTGAATGGGAAGGAACTTCAAAACTTATTAGACAGTGTAAACATCACTACTAACAAAGAATCGATTCCAAATGAACCACTTAGTCCCTTTGTTACAAGTGGAATCCGTATCGGCAGTCCTGCGATTACAAGCCGCGGATTTAGCGAGGAAGATTCTAAAGAAGTAGCTAGATTAATCTTACGAGTTATCAATGAACATGATAATCAAGCCTCAATGGATGAAGTCGCCGCTCAGGTCAAAGAATTAACAAGAGCACATAAAGTAAATTAATTTCAGATTTTGCTACTGAACGGGCGCTATGTCTGGTACAATGGATATGGAATTTTTAGAAGGAGTGTATTAATTATGGGCAAATTTGAAGTACTGGATCATCCACTAATTCAACATAAATTAACATTAATTCGTGACAAGAACATGGGAACGAAAGACTTCCGTGAAACTGTTAACGAAATCTCTACTCTGATGGCATACGAAGTATCACGTGATATGCCGCTTGAAGATGTCGAAGTTGAAACACCAATCACCAAAACTACCCGCAAACAATTGGCTGGTAAAAAAGTCGCCGTTGTTCCAATTTTACGAGCAGGACTTGGAATGGTTGATGGAATTCTTGATTTAATTCCAGCAGCTAAAGTTGGTCACATCGGTATGTATCGCGATGAAGAAACTTTGAAGCCACATGAATATTTTGTTAAGTTGCCATCTGATATTGATCAACGCCAATTATTTGTTGTTGATCCAATGTTAGCTACTGGTGGTTCAGCAATCATGGCCATCGATGCTTTGAAAAAACGTGGAGCATCTTCCATGAAGTTTGTTTGTCTTGTTGCTGCTCCTCAAGGAGTGAAAGCTTTACAAGAAGCACATCCTGATATTGATATTTATACTGCCTCACTTGATGATTCATTGAATGAAAATGGCTACATCGTTCCTGGTTTGGGCGATGCAGGTGATCGTTTGTTTGGTACAAAATAATAAGAGTTTAATGGAGTCGTGATAAAACTAACGTTTTGTTCACTGGCTCCATTTTTTGATATAGACTATTTTTAGAATTAGTGTCATAAGTCAAATTAGTCCTCACAATTTGTACGCTGATTTCACGCTTTTATTTTTATACAAATCTTTTGATTCATAGATAAATCGGTAGGGTACAATTAGGGTTGATGACGTAGGAGGAGTTTCATGAACTCGATAAAACGATGGTGGACGAAGAAAAAAATAATAACGTTTTTAATTTTGGTATTGATTGGCATTGTCTCAATGCTTTTTGTGACGCATAATCAAATGCTTTATCACGACACAATTGCTAAAGTTACAACAGTTCAAACTGACAAACCACAAAAACAAGTTGATACTTTCCAAAACGTGGATCATTTGACGGACCAGAAGTTGCATTTGGTGCTGATGAATGGTGATAAAAAAGGTCAAGCCTTGACTATTACAAATCAGTATTCGGATTCTCAAGCCACTGATCAAAAGTATAAGGTGGGGGATCAGATATTTGTCAAATTGCACACGTACGATGGCAAACTCGGGGGTACGATTAAAGGATTTAAACGTGATTCAGTTTTAGTTTTCTTAGCCTGGTTAGTGGTCTGCTTGTTAGTCATGTCGATGGCATTTAAGGGTGCAATGGCGCTATTTAGTGTCTTGCTCAACGCCACGTTGTTCCTGTTCGCGGTGAAACTGGATTTAAAATGGCAAGGAAACCACGTCATGCTCATTTTCGGCGTCTTAGCGGTCATCTTTTCAGTGTTAACCCTATTACTGGTGTTGGGGCCAAGTAAGCGAATGCTGGCGACTTTAGGGGCGACAGTGCTAGGAACTAGTATCTCAATGCTGATTAGCCTAGCCATTTTTGCTTTAACTCAAGAAAAGGGCATGTTTTATGAATCAATGGAATACGTGACACAAGTTCCACGTCCCTTATTTTTAGCCGAAACATTATTGGGATCACTTGGGGCAGTCATGGATGAGTCCACAGATATCGTGGCCACGTTATTTGAACTAAAAAGTATTGATCCTAAGGTTAGCCGAGGGCAACTATTTTTATCTGGTCGTAAAGTTGGTCAATCAATTATGGGACCGTTAGTTAACGTGTTATTTTTAATTTTCATGACTGATACTTTTATTTCTGCATTGCTCTATATAAAAAACGGTAATTCTTGGGGCTATACCTTCGCCATGAATATGAGCTTAGGTACAGTTCAAAGCTTAATTAGTGGGATTGGCATAGTGTTGGCAATCCCGGTTGCTAGTGGCCTGGCAGCATTGCTATTAGGAAGAAGGCGAGCGGCATGACAACTATTACAGCGTTGGGATTAACTTTACTAATTTTAATGGTGATAATTGGTGGTAAACAAGGATGGAAAGCTTTTATGAGTTTAGTCCTAAATTTTGGCTTGTTATTTTTTGCCGTGATTTTGATTGCCTTCCATGTGCCACCAATGTTTGTGACAGTCAGCGTCGGTATCGTGATTTTAGCGATTACTATTTTTATGGGTGATGATGATTTATTAACTTCGCAAACTGCTTTTTATGCATCATTAATTGTGATGGCGATTTTATTGATTATAATTGTGCCAGTTGAACACTGGGCGATGGTGCAAGGCTTTGGAGCTGAAGACTCTGATGCGCTTGAAGGGATGTCTTTGTATATTGGCATGGACTTTTTAAAAATTTCTGTGACAACGACTATTTTGAGTACATTAGGGGCGATTGCAGAAGCTTCAATTGCCATTTCAGCTGGTTTGTCGGAAGTACTAGAACAACACCCAGATTTGAGTAATTCAAGCTTGATGGCCAACGGAATGTCCATCGGAGAGTCCATTTTAGGAACGACGTTCAATACCTTGTTTTTTGGATTCTTTGGAGGCTTTTTAGCACTATTTATTTGGTTTATGGGTTTGAATTATTCGTTTGGTGAAATTATGAATAACAAAATTTTTGTGTCCGAATTAATTATGATTTTTGTCTCCTTTATCGGAGTAATTATCACAATTCCGTTAACAACGTTAGTGATGACACGACAACGACATAAAAAGTTCGTTGACAACGAATAAAGATATCTATATCATAGATGACAATATTAAGAGTCCTTTTAAAGTAGTCCCGTGAGGCTACTAAGGGAGACAGTGGAATATGTATAATCCTTGTTGCCTTTAAACCTTCGCGGGTTTGAAGGCTTTTTGAATTTTAAGGAGGATTTACTGTGGATAAGAAGCAAGTAGTATTAGATATTCAGGATCGTCCCAAGCTAGGACAATGGTTTGGGTTATCCATCCAGCACATGTTCTCCATGTTTGGCTCAACGGTTTTAGTTCCGATTTTAGTTGGTTTAAATCCAGGAATTGCATTGTTTAGTTCTGGCATCGGAACTTTGATGTACATTCTGATTACGAAAGGCAAAATTCCCGCTTATATGGGTTCCAGTTTTTCGTTTATTGTCCCAATGCTCGCGCTCATGAAAGCAGCTGGTTATCCTGCAATTGCCCAAGGAACCGTTGCCGTAGGGTTGGTGTATTTGATTGTCGCTATTATTGTCAATTTCTTTGGATCAGATTGGATTGATAAAGTATTACCTCCAATTATCGTGGGACCAATTGTGATGGTAATTGGATTGTCACTAGCTAGTACCGCTGCTAAAGATGCAACCCTAAATGCCGCCGGTAAGTATGATATTAAATTATTTATTGTTGCCATGATTACTTTATTGGTCACTATCGGATTTAATATGTATCTCAAAGGCTTCCTTGGCTTAATTCCAATTTTATTAGGAATTGTTTTTGGGTATATCGTGGCCGTTATTTTTGGATTAGTAGATTTCACTCCTGTTATGAAAGCTAATTGGTTCCAACTGCCTAATTTTCAAATTCCATTTGTTTCCTACAAGCCAGAATTTTATTGGGGTGCGATTTTGAGTATGGCACCGATTGCGTTTGTCACAATGACTGAACATTTAGGCCATATTATGGTGCTTAACCAATTAACCGGACGAAACTTTTTTAGAGATCCAGGCCTAAACAAGACACTGGCAGGGGACGGAACAGCCTCAATTATTGCCGGTTTTGTTGGTGGTCCACCAGTGACGAGTTATGGTGAAAATATTGGCGTTTTGGCAATCACGAAGGTTCATAGTATCTACGTACTGGGTGGGGCAGCGTTCTTTGCGATTGTCTTCAGTTTTGTCGGTAAACTGAGTGCCTTAATTGAATCTATTCCAAGTCCAGTAATTGGTGGAATTTCATTCTTATTATTTGGAGTGATTGCTTCTAGTGGATTACGAGTTTTAATTGATAAAAAAGTTGATTTTGATAAGAAAAGAAATTTGATGATTGGATCAACGATTTTGGTGATTGGTATAGGTAATGCTTACCTCCAATTAGGTCAATATCAGTTCTCTGGGCTCGCAGTTGCCGCGGTTTTGGGGATTATCTTAAATTTAGTCCTACCTGAGGATGCCGCTAGCGAAAAACAAAACATAGGGTAAACCTTGTTATAATGCATAACGAGACACATTGGTCGAGATGTACTGAATTTATTAAATAACTTTGAATTTTACCTCAAATGGTGGTAATATCGTTTTATATATTTTGAGCTGTCAAATAATGTAACATTGATAGAATCTTCAAGCTGTCAACTCACTATATAGGAACCAAAATTAATCGTTATAAGGAAAAGAGGTGGAATGTACATGGGTGGTGATGCTTATACCTTTAAGCTGTTCGGCCTCATGTTCAACTGGACTAATATCCTTTCTGGACTTGCAGTATTCGTGATTGTTTTCTTTTTGTTGTTCGGGCTATCTCGAAAATTAACTTTGAAACCAACTGGTGGTCAAAATGCACTAGAATGGTTTGTTGATTTTACAAATGGAATTGTTCGCGGACAAATGCCAGCAGAATATGCACCAAGGTATAGTTTCTTAGGATTTTTCTTGTTCATTTTTATATTTGTCTCAAACCAATTTGGATTGATACTTCAATTCGGTTGGGGTGGACACGAGCTATTGCGAAGCCCAACGGCAGATCCAGTCATTACGATGACGCTGTCGTTCTCAATTATGGTGCTTACACATCTTGTTGGGGTGGCACAAAATGGTTTTCTTAAATATCTGAAAGGGTATGTTAAACCAGTGGCTTTTTTGCTACCAATCAATCTTTTTGAAGAATTTGGTAACTTCTTAACACTAGGTCTTCGTCTCTTTGGTAATATCTATGCAGGTGAATTGCTACTTAAAATGATTGCAGGTCTTGCCTTACCAGATGGCCATTTATCACTTGGTGTGATTTATGCTTTACCATTATCAGTTATTTGGCAAGGATTCTCAGTCTTTATCGGTGCAATTCAAGCATACGTCTTTGTAACATTAACGTCGGTTTATATTTCTCACAAAGTTGCTGAGGAATAACACATTTTAAGGAGGATTTAACAATGGGAGCAATTGCTGCAGGAATCGCTGCGATGGGTGCCGCTATCGGTGCCGGTGTTGGTAACGGTCTTGTTATCGGAAACACAATTTCAGGAATGTCACGCCAACCAGAATTATCTGGTCGTCTTCAAGGAACTATGTTCTTAGGAGTAGGTTTGATTGAAGCTATGCCTATCTTGGCTATCGTTATTGCCTTTATGGTTATGAACAAGTAATAATTTTTTATATTATATAAAGGAGGTAACGATAGATGTTTGCACAAAGCGTTTTAGCTGAATCGAATAGCTTGTACGTCGGCGATATGATTTTTTATCTAGTTTCATTAGTAATTCTAATGTTGTTAGTTAAGAAATTCGCCTGGGGTCCAATCACCAAGATGATGCAAGACCGTGCTGACAAAATTGCTAATGATATCGACAGTGCTGAATCATCACGTAATGAAGCAAGTAAACTTGCTGAACAACGTGAATCAGAACTTCAAAACTCTCGTTCAGAAGCAGCTACAATTGTAGCTAATGCTAAGCAAAGTGGTGAAAGCCAACGGACGCAAATCATTACGTCAGCACAAATTGAGGCACAAGCACTGAAAGAAAATGCTCAACAAGATGCTGAACAAGCTCGTGAAGATGCATTGAAGAGTGCTAAAGACGACGTTGCAAACTTGTCTATTGAAATTGCTTCTAAAATCATTCACAAAGAACTTAGTGCTGGTGATCAAAAGGCATTGATTGATTCTTATATTGAAGGGTTGGGTAAAGAATAATGAGTCTTGATAAGATGACAATTGCAAAACGTTATGCAAAAGCATTGTTTGAATTAGTCGTTGAACAAGATCAACTTGACGCAACGCTTGAAGAATTAACGCAATTGCGTGAAGTCTTTAAAGCTAATGATGGTTTAACATCTGTCTTAACAGGTGCTGAATTATCACTTCAAGAAAAGCAGTCATTAATTCAGGCTTTGACACATGGAGCTTCTCCATATGTTACTAACTTGATTCAGATGGTTTTTGATTACGGCCGCATGAATGAAATGGTCGCAATTATTGATGAGTTTGAGCGACGTTATGATTCAAAAATTGGAAGAGTTCACGCAGAAGTAGTTTCTGCTGTTGAACTTGACGATTCACAAACGGAAAAATTAACTAGCCAGCTTGCTTCACGTGTTCATGCGAAGGAAGTTGTCGTTAGTAAACGTATCGACGATTCAATTATTGGTGGGGTAATCGTCCGTACCGATAAAGAAATCTTGGACGGCAGTATTAGTTCAAGAATCGAAAAAGTTCGTCGTTTATTACTGAAATAACATTTAATTTAAAGAGGTGAGACTTTTATGAGCATTAAGGCTGAGGAAATCAGTTCACTCATCAAACAACAATTGGCTAATTACCAAGAACAATTATCTGTTGAAGAAACAGGTACTGTTACGTATGTTGGTGATGGTATCGCCCGTGCTCACGGGTTAGATAATGCAATGGCTGGTGAGTTGCTCGAATTTGACAATGGCGTGTTTGGAATGGTTCAAAACCTCGAAAGCAACGATGTTGGTATCGTTGTTTTAGGTGATTTTACTGGTATTCGTGAAGGTAACAGTGTTAAGCGTACTGGCCGAATCATGGAAGTTCCTGTTGGTGATGCATTATTAGGTCGTGTCGTTGATCCTTTGGGTCGCCCAATCGACGGAAATGGTGAAATCAAAACCGACAAGACTCGTCCTGTTGAAAGAAAAGCACCAGGAGTTATGCAACGTAAGAGTGTCTTCGAACCATTACAAACAGGTATCAAAGTTATTGATGCCCTTGTTCCTATTGGTCGTGGTCAACGTGAGTTGATTATCGGAGACCGTAAGACTGGTAAAACATCAATCGCGATGGATGCAATCATTAACCAAAAAGGTCAAGATATGATTTGTATTTATGTCGCAATTGGACAAAAAGAATCAACTGTTCGTGGCCAAGTAGAAACACTACGTAAGTATGGTGCAATGGATTATACAATCGTTGTTTCAGCCGGACCTTCTGATCCAGCTCCACTATTGTATATTGCTCCTTATACTGGAGCCGCAATGGGTGAGGAATTTATGTTTAATGGCAAGCATGTCTTAATTGTCTATGATGATTTGACAAAGCAAGCCGATGCATATCGTGAATTATCATTGATTCTTCGTCGTCCTCCAGGGCGTGAAGCTTATCCTGGTGATATTTTCTATACTCATTCACGTTTGCTTGAACGTGCCGCTAAGTTGTCAGATGAATTGGGTGGAGGTTCAATGACCGCTCTTCCAATCATTCAAACACAAGCCGGTGACGTTTCTGCTTATATTCCAACGAACGTTATTTCCATCACTGATGGTCAAATTTTCTTGGATTCAGACTTATTCTATGCCGGGACTCGTCCTGCCATTGATGCCGGAACTTCAGTTTCACGTGTTGGTGGGGATGCCCAAATTAAGGCTATGAAGAAGGTTTCAGGGACTCTTCGTTTGGACTTAGCTTCATATACTGAATTAGCTTCGTTTGCTCAGTTCGGTTCAGATTTGGATGAAGCAACACAATCTAAATTGAATCGTGGTGCCCGAACTGTTGAAGTTTTGAAACAAGGACTTCACCAACCGGAAACTGTTGAACAACAAGTTGTTACATTGTTTGCTTTGAGTAAAGGATTTATCGATGCAATTGAAATCGAAGATATCCAACGTTACGAAAGTGAATTATTCAGTTATATGACTGGAAACCATCAAGAAATCCTTGATGAAATTACAAGCACTTCTAAACTACCTGAAGGCGACGGATTCTATAATGCAATTAAAGAATTCTCAGATCAATTCCAAGGTAGCAAACAAGTTGCAAAATAGGACTAACCAGTAAGAAAGGACGGTGAGATTAAGTGCCTGCATCACTAGCAATCGTTAAACGTAAAATCGTTTCAACCAAAAATACTCGACAAATTACTTCGGCGATGCAAATGGTTTCAACTTCAAAGTTGAACCAAATTCAACACCACACAGCTACATATCAAGTGTACGCTGCTAAAGTAGAGTCAGTTATAGCGCATCTTGCACAATCTCATGCTTTCGGTTCTTCATCTGCTGGTCAATCTTCTACAGTTTCTCCACTATTAACTCAACGTCCAGTTAAAAAGACTGGCATTTTGGTAATTACTTCAGATCGTGGATTAGTTGGTAGTTACAACAGCAACGTGATTAAATCAACGTTGGACTTCATGAAAGAACATGAATTAGATGCTAACAATAGTGTATTCTTAACCATTGGTAACACGGGGACAGAATTTTTCACTAAGCGTCAAATGAATGTAGCTTATGAATATACTGGTGTTAACGACGTTCCAAAGTTTGAAGAAGTAAGGGAAATTGTCAAAACGGTAACTGAAATGTACAGTAACGAAGTATACGATCAGTTGTATGTGGTTCATAGCCACTACGTCAATCGGATTTCTTCTGAAGTACAAGTTTCACAGATGCTACCGATTTCTGAAGAAACACTTGGTGACATTGTCGATGCAAAAGAAGCTGAGAATGCTGATCAAGTGAGTCCAGCTTATGATTTTGAACCTTCGGAAGATGATATTTTCTCAGTTGTGTTACCACAATATGCTGAGAGTAAAGTTTACGGAGCAATTTTGGATGCGAAAACATCTGAACACGCCTCAAGTTCTAACGCGATGCGTGCTGCTTCTGATAATGCCGCGGATGTTATTAGTTCCCTTGAACTGAAATATAACCGTGCTCGTCAAGCAGCTATTACCACCGAAATTACTGAAATTGTTGGTGGCCAAGTAGCACTTGAATAAATCTAAAAATAGGAGGAAACAACAAAATGAGTTCTGGTAAAGTTGCACAAGTTATCGGACCTGTCGTTGACGTTGAATTCCCCTTAGACAACAGTTTACCTGATATTAATACTGCGCTTGACATTAAGTTAGCTGATGGAAATACTTTAACAGTCGAAGTTGCCCTTGAATTGGGTGATGGAATTGTTAGAACAATTGCCATGGACGCAACTGATGGCTTACAACGTGGTATGGACGTCGAAAATACTGAACAATCAATTAGTGTTCCAGTTGGAGACGATACCTTAGGTCGAATGTTTAATGTCTTAGGAAATACAATTGATGGCGGTGCGGAATTTGGTCCCGATGCTGAACGTAATCCTATCCATCGTGATGCTCCTGAATATGACGAATTGAACAATGCTACGGAAGTTTTGGAAACTGGTATCAAGGTTATTGATTTACTAGCTCCTTACGTTCGTGGTGGTAAAATTGGTTTGTTTGGTGGTGCCGGTGTTGGTAAGACTGTTCTAATTCAGGAACTAATTCATAATATCGCACAGGGACACAATGGTATCTCTGTATTCACCGGTGTTGGTGAACGTACCCGTGAAGGTAACGATATGTATTACGAAATGAAAGAGTCGGGTGTTCTTGAAAAAACTGCCATGGTCTATGGTCAGATGAACGAGCCACCTGGGGCACGTATGCGCGTTGCCTTGACTGGTTTAACAATTGCGGAATATTTCCGTGATGTTAAAGGTCAAGACGTGCTATTGTTTATTGATAATATTTTCCGGTTTACTCAAGCTGGTTCAGAAGTTTCTGCCTTGCTTGGACGGATTCCGTCAGCCGTTGGTTATCAACCTACATTAGCTACTGAAATGGGTCAGTTACAAGAACGGATTACATCAACGAAGAAAGGTTCAATTACGTCTATTCAAGCCGTATATGTGCCTGCCGATGATTATACCGATCCTGCTCCTGCAACTACTTTCGCCCATTTGGACGCCACAACTAACTTGGAACGTGCCTTGACTCAACAAGGTATCTATCCAGCCGTTGATCCTTTGGCTTCAACTTCAACTGCCTTGACTCCAGAAATTGTGGGTCAAGAACATTATGATGTTGCCACTGAAGTTCAACATACACTTCAACGCTACCATGAATTACAAGATATTATCTCAATTCTTGGTATGGATGAACTTTCGGATGAAGAAAAAACGATTGTTGCTCGTGCACGGCGGATTCAATTCTTCCTTTCACAAAGTTTTAGTGTTGCTGAACAATTTACTGGCCTTCCTGGTGCTTATGTTTCACTTAAAGACACAGTTAGTGGATTTAAGGAAATTCTTGATGGTAAACATGATGATTTACCTGAAGAAGCATTCCGTTTGGTTGGTACTATCGATGATGCAATTGCAAAATCAAAAAAATTGCAAACTAACTAGGGGGAATTCAAATGGCTGATCATACAGTAGAAGTCACCATTGTTACTCCCGATGGAAGTGTGTACGACCGTGATGACGCGACAATGGTAATTGTCAAAACAGGCGGTGGTGAAATGGGTATTTTAGCTAGCCATCAACCATTCGTAGCAACATTAGAAATTGATGCTGTTCGAATTCAAACTGGTGATAAGGAAGATCAAGTCGCTGTTTGTGGTGGTTTCATTGAATTTTCTGGTAATTTAGCTACAATCGTGGCTGATAGTGCAGAAACGTCCAAAGAAATTGATATTGAACGGGCACAAAATGCCAAGAGTCGTGCGGAAGAACACATCAAACATGCTCACGAGGTTCACGATGCAGATGAACTTTCGCGTGCTGAAGTTGCGTTGAAACGTGCGGTTAACCGTTTAAATATTTCTGGCAAATAATCATTTAAATAATAAGATTAAACTCGATGTCAATTGAGTTTAATCTTATTTTTTTACAAAAAAGTCACAATTTAAGCTTTGTTTAAGAACAGACAGAAGCTCATAGTTTATGGTATTATTGAAGACGATAATTGAAGGGGTACGTCATGAAATTAGTTGGAATCGAAGCCTTAATTAGTTTAGTTGTACAGTTTAGTTTTATTTGGCTCGCCTTCAAATCAATTCAAGGTCTACATATTGAACGGTTGTTTCGAGAAATGCCAAAAACACTGCCGTTGCTAATTGTGTTGCTATCTATTGCAATTGGATACACCAGTGCCACTTTTTTTATGTCATTTTTCGATTCAATTCGTAATCTCATTTATATTGTGAAGTAATTTCGTCGGAGGAATTATCATGGAAAAAATCATTGTTAAAGGTGGCAACAAGCTTTCAGGTACTGTAACAATTGAAGGTGCCAAAAACGCTGTATTACCGATTCAAGCCGCATCAATTTTGGCGTCACAAGGCGTGGTTGAATTGAGTAATGTGCCAATTTTGTCCGATGTATTTACGATGAATAGTGTTCTAGAATTTTTGAATATTAAACTCGATTTTAATCAAGATGAAAAAACCCTAGTACTAGATGCATCAGGAGATATCTCATATCAAGCACCGTTTGAATATGTTTCAAAGATGCGTGCGTCAATCGTCGTTATGGGACCGTTGTTGGCTCGTTGTGGTCACGCTAAGGTTGCCTTACCAGGCGGCTGTGCAATTGGCTCACGACCAATTGATTTACATTTAAAGGGCTTGCAAGCTCTAGGTGCTAAAATTGAACAACACGATGGCTATATCGAAGCCTTTGCTGATCAATTAGTTGGTGACCGGATTTATTTAGATTTTCCTAGTGTTGGTGCGACTCAAAACATTATGATGGCAGCCACGTTGGCTCAAGGAATTACCGTGATTGAAAATGCGGCCCGCGAACCTGAAATCGTTGATTTAGCCAATATCCTTAATAAAATGGGTGCTCGCGTTCATGGTGCCGGAACCGAAGAAATCAGAATTGAAGGAGTTACCTTCCTACATGGTTGCGAACATGCAGTTGTTCAAGACCGCATTGAAGCTGGTACGTTTATGGTAGCCGCTGCCGTTACTAACGGTGATATTTTAGTTCAAGATGCAATTGCGGAACATAACTTGCCACTAATCTCTAAGCTCAAGGAAATGGGAGTGACAGTGGTTGAACAAGACAACGGGATTCGCGTCATTGGGACCTCTGTTTTACTACCGGCTAATGTGACCACAATGCCACATCCAGGATATCCAACCGACTTACAACCACAAATATCCGTTTTACAACTATTAGCTAATGGAGTTTCGACATTGAATGAAACCGTCTTTGAAAATCGGTTCATGCATTTAGATGAACTACGTCGAATGAATGCTAGTGTGACAATTCAAGGATCAACAGCGGTCTTAAACGGGCCTGCTAAGCTTAATGGAGCAGAAGTGGAAGCTACCGACTTGCGGGCTGCTGCCGCACTCGTTTTAGCTGGACTGGCTGCAGAAGGCTACACTCAAGTAACCAACTTAAAATATTTAGATCGTGGATATTACCGTTTCCACGAAAAATTACATGCCTTAGGTGCTGACATTAAACGTGTTGAAGACGTGGACAATGTAACTATTAACGTAAATTCAGCTTTAAAGCCTGAAAAATAACAGAACAAATATGATATAATATCGACGTATAATCGAAGGGAGCAACAAGTAAACATGGCAAAAGATATCGGAATTGATTTAGGGACCGCCAATGTATTAATTTATGTTCAGGGAAAGGGAATTGTATTAAACGAGCCTTCTGTAGTGGCAATTGATACAAAGACTAATAAAGTGTTGGCAGTTGGATCCGAAGCCTATCGTATGGTCGGTAGAACACCAAGTAATATCCGGGCAATTCGTCCGTTGAAGGATGGAGTAATTTCTGATTTTGATGTTGCTCAAGAGATGTTGTCATATTTTATTGATAAACTCAATGTAAAAGGATTTATGTCAAAGCCTAACATTATGATTTGTGCACCAACTAATATCACTGAAATTGAAAGAAAAGCAATTATGCAGGCCGCCGAACAATCTGGTGGTGGTAAAGTATTTCTTGAATACGAACCAAAAGTAGCAGCCATTGGTGCTGGTTTAGATATTTTCCGTCCTACCGGTAGTATGGTTATTGATATGGGTGGTGGAACTAGTGATATTGCCGTGCTTTCGCTTGGCGATATTGTGTCTAGCCGGTCATTGAAGATTGCTGGAGATAAGATGAACAGCGATATCGTCAGTTATATCAAGAATAACCATGGTCTTGTGATTGGTGAACATGCTGCTGAAAGCATTAAAATGAAAATTGGTACTGCTACAAAGGCAGAAAATCCTGAAAAGATGGAAGTTCGTGGTCGTGATACAGTTAGTGGAATGCCACGTTCAATCGAAATTGATGAAAATGAAGTTGAAGAAGCTTTGCATGAAACTTTGATGCAAATTGTTAACGGTGCAATTGAAGTCCTAGAAACTGTACCGCCTGAATTAGCTTCTGATATTATTGACCGTGGAGTAATGCTCACTGGTGGAACTTCATTATTGAAGAATATTGATTCATTATTTAGTGGCTTTTTGAAGGTGCCTGTATTAGTATCTGAAAGTCCCTTAGATAACGTAGCGCAAGGCGCTGGCGCATTGCTTGAAAGAATGCAAAAATAGGATAAATTAATGACGAAACTCATTGTACAAATTGTTAAGTGGTATCAGAAAAGTATTTCCGCATTTCGACCTGCAACTTGTAGGTATACTCCGACTTGCTCGAATTACATGCTTGAGGCTGTGGAAAAATTTGGAATGCGCGGAGTTCTAATGGGGGTGGCACGAGTTTTAAGGTGTCACCCATTTGTACGCGGTGGGTTTGATCCAGTACCTGACCACTTTAGTTTACGTCGAAATAAAAATTGTAAGTAGGTGACAATTTGTCAAAGAAAGATAAAAATATTGAGGTAGCAATTGAAGAAACAACCAAAAATGGCAATCAAGTACAACAAGTATTGATTGGTAAAAACGTGGTTGGTGAGATTGAAAACCAAGAAAATAAGTACACAGCAATTCTAACTGATGGTGAAGAATTTAATGTTCATTCGTTCGATGAGGGAATCGAAGTTGTGTTACAACAATACCATCTACATCAAGGTTAATTCTCATTCATTGAAGGAGTTCTCAAATGCAACGAAAATCAGAAAGAACAGAAGGAAATTCACGGATTGACTATGGAATTATTTTTTGTGTGCTAGTTTTGGCCCTAATTGGGCTAGCATCTATTTACGTTGCCGCCAACTATGATAAAACCTCGACTAGTGTGATGCATTATGTAGTAATGCAATTAGCTTGGTACGTGATTGGATCAATTGCAATCGTGATTATTATGCAATTTGACTCGGAACAATTATGGAAAATTGCCCCATTTATATTTGGAATAGGAATGTTCCTGATGTACGCAATTCTCATTTTCTACAGTCGTTCGTATTTTGCAAGTACTGGAGCGAAAAGCTGGTTTGCGATTGGATCAATCACATTCCAGCCGTCTGAGGTGATGAAGCCGGCCTACATTTTAATGATGGGCCGGGTCATCACTGTGCATAACAATACTCATCCCACACACACCATTAGATCTGATTTCGAGTTAATTGGTAAAATGGTACTGTGGTTATTACCAATCGTCATTTCTTTGCATTTACAAAATGATTTTGGGACGACATTAGTCTTTGCTGCAATTTTTGCAGGCATGCTGTTAGTCTCAGGTATTTCGTGGAAGATAATCATCCCAGGAGTCATCAGTGTGGCTACCATTGGAATTACCGCATTATCGCTAGTTGCTACTACATTTGGACGCACAATTCTTGAGCACGTCGGATTCCAGGCATATCAATTCTCTCGGGTTGATACATGGTTGCATCCTTCGCAAGATACTTCAAATAACGGTTATCAATTATGGCAAAGTATTAAAGCAGTTGGCTCTGGTCAAATCATGGGAACTGGATTTAATACGTCAAAAGTATATGTACCTGTCCGTGAGTCAGATATGATTTTTTCCGTGATTGGTGAAAATTTTGGTTTTATCGGTGGAATTTTACTGATATTGCTATATTTACTCTTGATATATCAAATGATTAGAGTAACATTTGATACGAAAAATGAATTTTACGCTTACATTGCTACAGGGGTTGTCATGATGATTTTATTCCATGTGTTTGAAAACATTGGAATGAGCATCGGATTGCTGCCTTTGACCGGTATTCCATTGCCGTTCATTAGTGCTGGTGGATCTTCATTAATCGGGAATTTGATTGGAGTAGGGATGATAATGTCAATGAGATTTCATGATCATTCGTACATGTTCAGCAATAAAGATCAATTTAGATAGGGAAAGGGAGTTAGTATTTTGAGTGAAGCCAGTAAGTATTTTTGGGTAAAGAAACAAGCAAATGGTACCAGTCGTGTAGGTCTTAGTGATGGAGCCGTTGATGAATTAGGCGCAATCAGTTTCATCGACTTACCTGAAGTTAACGCAACATTAAAAGCTGATGGTGAATTCATCTCAGTTGAAGCAGAAAAAGCAGTGACTGATATTCCTAGTCCAATTGCCGGAACTATCGCAGCTGTTAATCCTAAGCTAGAAAATGATTTGAGTGACCTAAACTCAACTCAAGCTGACTTACGTTGGATTGCTGAAGTCAAAGAAGTTTAATTAATTAGGTTATGTCTTGACAGTTTGAATGAATGTTAAGTATAATTACTGCATTGTTAATTATTAAAAATTAATTTGAAAAGATGAGTACGTTTTTAACTTGATACACAGAGAGCTCCCTTAAGTGAAAAGGAGTAATGAAGTAAAGCGGAAGATGGTCTTCGAATATTAATTTACAAATAAGTCATCGGTAGATAATGAATTTGTGATGGTGGTGCCCATTAACGCACATGAGTAGTAATACTCATTGAGTCAGTAGCTGCGAAGTTACTGAGAAGTTAGGTGGTATCACGCAAAGCAAATCAAGCTTTCCGTCCTATTAAACAATTATGTTTAATAGTGAATGGAAAGCTTTTTTTTACCAATTTTATAGGAGGTGATGTCTAGGTGATTGAATTTAAAGATGTTTCGAAAACATTCGATGCAAAAGTTGGAACCGTCCATGCAGTGAAGGATGTAAACTTAGTAATTCCAGATGGTAAAATATACGGAATTGTTGGTTACTCTGGTGCCGGTAAAAGTACAATTATTCGGATGTTGAATGGTCTTGAATCACCGACAACTGGTTCAGTAACTGTAAATGGTTCTGAAATTAGTGCACTTAAAGGAAAAGAATTAAGAGATCAACGGTTAAAAATTGGCATGATTTTCCAACATTTTAACTTGTTATGGTCACGAACTGTGTTGGAAAATATCGAATTTCCATTGGAAATCGCCAAAGTTCCTAAGGCGCAGCGGAAAGAAAAGGCAATGAAACTGGTTGAACTGGTTGGCTTGAGTGGTCGTGAGAATGCCTATCCATCAGAATTATCAGGTGGACAAAAACAGCGGGTCGGGATTGCGAGAGCATTGTCCAATGATCCAGAAATCTTACTATCTGATGAAGCTACTAGCGCACTTGATCCACAAACAACCGATGAAGTTTTAGATTTGTTGCTAGATATTAATAAGCAACTCAATTTAACCGTTGTAGTGATTACTCATGAGATGCACGTGATTCGTAAGATTTGTGATCATGTAGCTGTGCTTGATTCAGGTGAAATCGTCGAACAAGGACCAGTGCTTGATGTCTTCAAGAATCCACAGCAAACAATTACTAAGCGGTTTGTGAACCAAGAAACTGATTCGGGCAGCGCAGGTGATACCAATACAGCGGTTGAAGAGCTTCTGAAAAAATATCCACAAGGGAAAATTGTTAAATTGACCTTTCATGGTGAACAGGCTTCACTGCCAATTGTTTCCGAAACACTTCGCCAATTTGATGATGTTGACTTAAACATTATTGAAGGAAATATTCATCAAACTCAAGATGGCGCCCTTGGATCATTGTACATTCAATTGTTGAGTGATAATCAGCAGAGTATCGACGGTACGTTATCGTATCTTCAAACTTTGCGAGTTGAAACCGAGGTGATTGAACGTGGTTGATACAGGAATTGGTTCATATTTTAAGTTTAGTAATGTTGATTGGCCTTCAATGGGCATCGCTACCTGGGAAACTGTTTGGATGACAGTTGTGTCAATAATTGTCGTTGCCATTCTTGGTTTTCTCCTAGGATTGCTGTTATTCGAAACTACTAACAGTGACGCATTTTTAATCAAAGCATTAAATTGGATTGTTTCAGCATTTGTCAATATTTTCCGTTCAATCCCATTTATCATCTTGATTGTATTATTACTACCAGCAACACAAATTATCATGGGTACGATTATTGGTGCTAAGGCTGCTTTGCCATCATTGATTATTTCAGCTGCTCCGTTCTATGCTCGCTTGGTCGAAATTGCATTTCACGAAATTGACCATGGAGTGTTAGAAGCATCTGAGGCAATGGGAGCTACAAAAGCACAAATTATTTTTAAAGTTTTACTACCTGAAAGTTTACCAGCTTTAGTTTCAGGGATTACCGTTACCGCAATTTCATTAATTGGTTATACAGCCATGGCTGGTGCCATTGGTGCTGGTGGATTAGGGAATACTGCCTACTTAGACGGGTTCCAAGCAAATAACAATGCTGTAACTCTTACAGCCACGGTCATTATCGTGATTATTGTTTTTGCTTTCCAATTGATTGGTGATTTTGCAGTGAAACGCATTGATAAAAGATAAAACAAACTTTGGAGGAAATAGCATATGAAAAAATGGATTGCAGGTTTTGCCAGCATTATTGCTGTCGCATTATTATTAGTCGGTTGTGGAAAATCAACCAAGGAAACTACTTTAACAGTTGGAGCATCTAATGTACCTCATGCCCAAATTTTGAAACACGTGAAGCCACAATTGAAAAAAGAAGGAATAAACTTAAAAGTCAAAGTATTCCAAGATTACGTTTTACCTAACAAGAGCTTGGCAAATAAGAGCTTGGATGCGAACTACTTCCAACACACACCTTTCTTGAATAACTGGAACAAGAAGAATAATGGTACTTTGGTTAGTGCCGGTAAAGTTCATCTTGAACCAATCGGTGTTTACTCACAAAAATATAAGAGTTTGAAGGATCTTCCTGATGGAGCAACCATTCTTGTAAGTAACAACGTTGCTGATTATGGTCGTGTGCTGACTATCCTTAAGGATGCTGGTTTAATTACAATCAAGTCAGGTACTGATATTACGACTGCTACTTTTGATGATATCGCTACAAATAGTAAGAATCTTAAATTTAAGACTGATCTTGAACCTAAATTAATGCCTAAATTCTATCAACAAAAAGAAGGCGATGCAGTTGTCATCAATGCCAATTATGCTGAACAAGCTGGAATTAACCCAACTAAGAAAGCTATTGCCCTTGAAAAGAACTCATCACCATATGCTAATATCGTGGCCGTTCGTAAAGGCGACACTGATAAACCAGCAATCAAGAAGTTGATGAAAGCACTCCAATCAAAGAGTACTCAACAATGGATTCAAAAAGAATATAAGGGCGCAGTTGTCCCTGTTTATCCTAACGGAAAATAAAATTTCTGTAACTTAGAATCATATTTTGAGATCACAAATCACTATTGACGTTGACCCACATGGGTTTATGTTGATAGTGTTTTTTTGGTTGTCATCATTAATGAACGTTTTTACTAATCAGTGGTATCATGAGAGCTTAAAATGAAAACTTTAAATAACGACTGATTTGAGCCGGATGGATAATTTCCCAGCTATTCAATTGTTATGATAGTATTAATGTATAAATGTAGACGATGGGGGAATGAATCGGTATGACACAAATTGATACAGTAAAAAAACAATTAACCGAACTACGCAAAAAAGTGAATGATGGGAAAATCTATCAATCCTTGGGAACTGAAGTAGGGACAATCATTGATAATGTAAAAAAAGTTCGATTAACAAAAGTTAATTTGGCTACGGATGACGATGAATTTTTAGATACATTAAATGGACTACGTGAACAAAATCATGAACAACAGTTAACCGACATTTCTGATGAAGATTTGGTGTTAATGCTCAGTCATATTGGCTCAACTAATCCCAATGTCCGCGACAAAGGGGTCTATTTCTTTTTCAGTGAATTGCTGGAATTCCAAGTACTTTCAAAAGAACAACTCTCGCTGTCTTTTAACTACTTATCTCAAGACGAAGTGATGTTTGCACATATTTTAGAACCAAAAAATAACGCAATTTTTAAACGGTCGTTTAGCTTATTATTGCTGTCGACAGTGTTGTATGGCGATCAAGCCGGATACTTCTTCTTAGATAGCGATCGCTTAAATGATTTTGTCATTCAATTTGCTACTTATATGGTTTTGGAAACTGATACACGTGGCTTTATCAAGTCTAATGGGTGGGCACATGCTTTCACCCATATTGGGAACGTGATTGATGAACTATGTAAACGAGATGATTTATCACGAGCAGACAAGTTATTTTTAATGACCGTCCTAATTGAACGATACAAGCGCTTGGATACTCCAGTTATTTTTGGCGAGCCACAACGAATTGTCGCATTCTTATCGTCTCTAGCGAATAAAAATGAACTTTACAGTAATTACCTATTACTCCAGTTAAAATCGTGGAGAAGCTATTTAATGACCAAATTTCAACCACAAACAGAGTCGGATTGGAATTTAATCTTTAATCACGGTCGCTTAATGCAAACTATTTTAGTTCGAGATGATTTTCCTGAAGAAATAATGAAATATGTGGCCACTGGAGAAAACTTCTTCTCATAAAATTATTAAAGATTTATTAGAGTTTATGCCAAATTACGACAAATAATATTTTTCATGATACACTTAAGGTTCTATAAAACGACAGAATAGGTGTGAAAAATTATGCAAAACGGAAATAAGTTACACATTGCTTTGCTGTTTGGCGGTAACTCGTCTGAACATGATGTTTCAAAACGTTCAGCACACAATATATACGATGCCATGGACAAAAATAAATACGACGTTAGTCTATTTATGTTCACCAAAGATGGTATCTTGTTGGGACACGAAGCATCAAAGAAAATCTTTGATGGGGTTCCTGAAGACGATATTATTGCTGAGGAGTATCCTAAGATTGATATGTCAGATCCATTGGCACCAATCAAAGCTTTTCAAGAAGTAAAGGATATCGATTTATTTTATCCGGTTATCCATGGTAATTTGGGTGAAGATGGTACGATCCAAGGATTGTTCAAGTTGCTCCGTAAGCCTTACATTGGCTCTGGTGTGATGGCGTCAGCTGTCTCATTTGATAAGGACATGACTAAACGGATTTTGAATCAAGCCGGTGTTCGCAATACGAAGTACATTTTGGTCACTCCCGAGAATCGGGATACGATGACTTGGGACTATATCAGTGCCAAATTAGGTAACTCAGTTTTCATTAAACCAGCTAATCAAGGTTCTTCAGTTGGTATTCATAAGGCTAACGATGCTGCATCATATAATGAAGGACTCGAAGATGCGCTGCGTTATGATTTTAAGATTTTGATTGAAGAAACAATTGAACAACCTCAAGAAATTGAAATTTCAATTTTGGGTAATGAAATCCCTCGAGCATCTAAATTAGGTGCAGTGCGGGTTCCCGCCAGTGATACCTTCTATGATTATCAAAATAAATTTGTTGATGCTAGTGGGGTTGTTTTTGAACTACCAGTGGTATTGTCAGATAAATTGACCAAGGAAATTACCAAAATGGCGATTGATGCCTTTGTTGCTCTCGGGCTCAAAGGGTTAACTCGGATGGATTTTCTAGTTGATAAGAATGATGTTCCTTATTTGGGTGAACCTAACACATTGCCTGGCTTCACTAACATCAGTTTGTATCCACAAATGTGGGAAGTATCTGGCATTAGCTACTCTGAATTAATCGACCAAATCATTGAATATGGTTTGGCAGAATTTGAACGAAATAATAAAATTCATTATGACTTCCAAGCTTTGGGAGACGAACGGGTAGGTCAGAAAAAATATAATACTGATGTAGTAGATTGAAACTCCAAAACACTTGCAATACAATAGTATTGTAGGTGTTTTTTTAATGGGGGAAATGATTTGAGATGGCGAGAACTGACCAGCATAATCTGGTTGATATTATTAATTAATAGTACGTTGGTATTTTACGACATTTTCTGGGGCGGAATCTTAGCGGCCTTTCTTTTTGAATTACTAATTATTTCAAAGTGGGTCGCCATAAATACGACAATTACTTCCTGGAAAAAGTCGTTCGTAATCATGAGCCTGGCCTGGGCCTTAATGTTGCCTTTAGGCGGGTTAGGGTTATCAGGCTATTTGGCAGCACATTTTCCTTTTCCAGAAACAATTTTAAGAGTTGTTAATTTGCACCGAGTGGCAGTTGTCATTCCGATGGCAATCATTTATTTGGTGCTCGGTTTAATTTGGTGGAAATATCCGCGAATCAAGTCGTTAAACTCGACTAATAATTTTTGGAAACCACTGCTGACTGGCATTTTATTGGGGCTATGTTTGATTGGCTTGTTGGTAATCAACATTAAGATACAATGGCTGTCAGATCTGGTATATGGAGTGAGCGTAATCATTGTGGGGATGCTATTGGTGGCCTCGTTATTGAGTACCGTGATGTATTTTCATTTTAGTGTTGCAAACCAGCCAAAAGAAACTCAGCGTTTTAAATGGTGGCCGGCCTTAACCTTGTTAGTATTGATTGGCACAGTTGTGCTCGGTATTAACTTACCAAATAGTACCAATAATCGCTATCCAACTGTGATTGCTCATCGGGGTGTGGATAATCGAAATGGCGTGCAAAATTCAACACAAAGTTTGAAAAAAACAGGTCAGCAAACCACCTATATTGAAATGGACATTCAGATGAGCGAAGATAATCAATTTGTGCTGTTACATGATCCAAATCTCAAACATTTGGCTGATAAAAAACAGGCGGTTGCGACTGATGATTTTGCTGCTTTACAGAAGGTTAAATTACACGAAAATGGCTATGTAACTAACTTATCTTCTTTTGATCAATATTTTAAAGTTGCCAATCAACAAAAGAACCAGTTAATTATTGAATTGAAGCCAGAAGATATCAATCCACAACAAGTTGCCCGAAGATTCAATCAGCTCTATGGAACGCAGTTAATGCGGTCTAAGTCGATGGTTCATTCAATTGATGGTGAGTTAATTGAAAATCTGAAGTTGGATAATCCTTCTTTGAAAGTAGGTTTAATCCGGCCATTTGTTTTAACTAAGTTGCCAACGAATGGCATCTCGTTTTATTCGCTGGATTCTCGTACAATTAATCGAACAATCGTCAATCAAGCCCATCGGGAAAATAAAAAAGTATATGTCTGGACGGTTGATCAACCGGTCGTAGCTCGAAGGATGGTGGCACTTGGGGTTGATGGTATTATTACAGATCGAAGTAGTTTGATAAAAAAGGTACTTCATGAGAAAATTAATCTTATTAGTGAACAGGCAAAAAATATTATTTGGCAATTAATCTGAGTTAAGGAATTGAAAATATGGAACTTCGCGGATCAAAATTAAAAGAATACCGTCAAAAAAAAGAGATGTCTCAAGCAGACTTAGCGAAGGATATTTGCACACAGGCGACTGTTAGTTTGATGGAAAATAAAAATAAACTACCCGGTATGCCAATCCTTTTTGCTATTTGTGAGAGGTTAGGGATTCAAGTCGAAGATTTAGTGACCGAAGATAATCGAAACTTAGGAGATATTTTTAGTCAAATTAATCAACATTTACTGGAACAAGATTATGAAACGGCCGAACGAGAATTAAATCAAATTAGAATTAAACAAATTAGGACTTCGTTTGATAAACAAAGATATTATTACTTTATTGGTGTGATTCAATTGCAAGTCAGTCAAGATCTGAATGAAGCGATGTTCAACTTTCAGCTCTCAATTCAAGAATTTGCTGAACAAGAAACTAATATGTACAAAGTTCTGACCACTATCGAAATGGGCAAAGTTTATTTAGCCCAAAAAAATGAAAAGCTGGCTGGTCAATTAGCGATTCAAGCTCAAACGATGGTCAAGGATGAACAACTCGGTGGAAGTATTCAACAATATATTTATGTTAATGTCAATTTATCCAAATTAGCTTTGGAGTCAAATCAAATTCTAATTAGTTTAGAAGCTGCCACAGATGCTTTAACAGCATGCCGAGAACATGGTTTATTATTGGCTCTTGATGAAATTTATCTATCTTTAGCTTTAGGGAATCATGCGTTAGGCAAAATAAAAGAAGCGAAGAAGCAAATTATTATTGCTAAAGCGGTTAATGAAGTTCTCCAAAATGATCGATTAACACAGCAAATTAGTCAAGAAAACACAAAATTGGGTAAATAAAAAATCGAATGAAATTTCATTCGATTTTTTTAATTACTTTTTATTTTTTCTTTGGAAAGGGTTTGTTCTCTAAATCTGTTCTAACAACTAGGACGTCACAGATGGCATTCCTAGTAACGAATTCAGTAACTGATCCAATCAATAGTCTTTCAACCGCATTCAAACCAGTTGCACCAATCATGATTAAATCGGCTTTCATTTCGGTTGGAATGTCTTTCGCGATGATGGTTTTTGGAGCACCATATTCAATAGTGTAACTGACATTTTGTAGACCCGCAGCTTTGGCATCTTCAATATATTTATCCAATGTCTTTTTAGCGGTTTCAGTTACTTGTTCAACCATTGAAGTATCAAAACTTGAGATATTTTGGAAAGCTCTGGTATCCACGACGTGTACCAGTCGTAACTCGGTACCTTCACCGTTTCTCATTGCGACTGCAACAGCCTTTTGGAAAGCCAATTCGGCTTCCTTTGAACCATCAACTGGGACTAAAATACGTTCGTATTGTTGTAACATATGCCATTCCCCCTTATTTATCTATATATTCATTGTAGTTGAACAATAGCGAAAAGGCAAAGAAAACGTTATTATTTTTTATATAAAAATCTGGTCATTGTCATTAACATGAAAGTTCCAGAAAAACTGCCAATAGTGAGAATGATAATTGTCCAGACTTCGTTACCAGTAATTGCCACGGCAACGCAGACAATAGCAACTAATAAAAATTCGGCCCCCCAAAAGGTCATCATTGTTTTGAGCCCTGGTTGTTGAGTTGGATCAAAGTACATGAATTGCTTATTTCTATGACTTAATAGATAACTTCCTAGAAAAAGTAAGATTAATGCGAAAATAATTGTCAGTATGGCAATCAATGTTCAGCCTCCAAAATAAAAAGTCCGAGAACGTCTCGGACTCAGTTTAATTTCTCAATAAAAGGAACTCTAATGGTGCCGTTAACTGTTCGTCAGTGATGACCCTGTATTAATGACAGGTGGGACATGGCAATTAAATCTCTAACTACCAAAAGATAAGGCATGTTATCCAAATAATTTAGCACTAGTCCCAATGTAGTGAGACTGTAAGGCAAAACTGTAAATGAACAACGCGTACACCTGAGAATTCCTTAACTTATTCTAACATGGTGACCAGAGCAGCGCAAATAATTACTGGTTTTTACGTTGTGCATCTAATAGTTGGTGATATCGCTGGCCTAGCGATTGTTCAAAGGTTCCGTTTGCTTTTGGTTCATAGTATGTTGCGTTTTTAATTTTATCTGGTAGGTACTGTTGTTTAACCCAATCATTGGGAAAGTCATGAGGATACTGATAATCAACGCCATGCCCCAATTTATCAGCACCTTTGTAGTGTGCGTCTTTGAGGTGTGCTGGGACATCGCCAAAATTACCACTTCTGATCTGAGCAATGGCCTTATCAATGGCCATCATTCCAGAATTTGATTTTGGTGATATACATAATTCGATTACAGCATCGGCTAGTGGAATTCGAGCTTCTGGAAACCCTAGCTTTTCGGCAGCCGTCACGGCTTCAATGGTTCTCGCTGCGGCAGGCAGGTTGGCCATGCCAATATCTTCGTATGCAATCACCATTAAGCGACGTGTGATAATTGGTAAGTCTCCAGACTCGATTAATCTTGCCAAATAGTGGAGGGCCGCATTGACGTCGCTACCACGAATTGATTTTTGCAATGCTGAAATTACATCGTAATGGGCATCG
The DNA here is from genome assembly GCF_008632615.1 of Paucilactobacillus nenjiangensis. NCBI lineage: Bacteria > Bacillati > Bacillota > Bacilli > Lactobacillales > Lactobacillaceae > Paucilactobacillus > Paucilactobacillus nenjiangensis. The sequence continues at coordinate 1,629,206 of NZ_CP043939.1, read as the reverse complement.
CCATTTTTGTCGGCGGATAGGGCCTTATGCTGAACGCTTTCTTCAATAATTGGTAAAGTTAGGGTGATTAACCCGTTTTTATCTGGTGTGGTAGATTTCGCGGCAAGTTCTAGGCCATTTAAAGAGCTACGTAAATCTCCATTTGTGGCACGAACCAATTGAAGTAAGGCGTTATCTTCCAATTTTATGTTCATGTTGCCAAGGCCATTTTCTTTATCGGTTAGAGCTCGTTGTACGGCCAGTTCCATTTCATCTTCGGACAGTGGAAATACTTGGAAGATTTGAGTTCGACTGCGAATGGCAGGGCTGATGGAAATATAAGGATTTTCAGTGGTAGCCCCGATGAGAATGATTTTGCCGCTTTCTAGATGTGGTAATAAGAAATCCTGTTTAGTTTTGTCTAAGCGATGGATTTCATCTAGGAGAAGAATTACGGTACCACTCATTTTGGCTTCTTCGGCTACAATTTGTAAATCTTTCTTTGAATCGGTAGCAGCATTTAACATTCGAAATGCATACTTGGTTGAGCCGGCAATGGCACTAGCGATACTGGTTTTCCCAGTACCAGGAGGACCATATAAGATCATTGACGATAGCATTTTGGCTGTTACCATTCGATTAATTATTTTGCCTTCACCAACTAAGTGTTGTTGACCGACAACTTCACTTAAATTGGTGGGACGCATACGATAAGCTAATGGCTGCACAGAATTTTACCTCTTTTATTTAAATAATTTTTTCCAAAATGATTGTTTGGGTGTATCCACGTCAGGTTCAGTGGCAACTGGATATTTGGATGTGATGTCAACAGGAGAGATGTGAATTGCCTGTTTGTTCGCAACTACAATCGCAAAGTTATCTGGCTCTGTTCGAAATTCAGGGTTAGTTTTCATCGTAAAATTAATCCCTGATTTAGAGGCAATCATGATATATGGATTAATTTTTTCTTGTGGTAAATTACCATTAATAAAAATGATTTGAACATAATCTTGTGCCAGTTCTTGGCTAAATTCATTGGTCCAATCACGTGAACTTAATTCTTTAACGGAGATTGTTAATCCCACTCGTTCACGGAAAGTACCCAGATATTTTCTCTGCTCATCTGGGTTGACCTTGGGAGTTCCATAAATTGCATTTTGCAGATGTTCATCTTCAGGAATCGGATTATTGCTTGACATAACTTATGCTCCTTTCATTTTAGTCATATCTATTATACCATGATGTAAATTGATTAAATGAAACGAGTGATATTATGTATGATGAATCAGATTTTATTATTTTCGAAGATTTAACCTTACAAGGTAGACTAGGTAAAATTAGAGAATTTATTGATCCAAAATTTGAAAAAACTGGAGAACAATTACATGATTATTTTTCAAAGCAAGGTCTCCAAGTGTATCAACATGTCGCCAAGCATGCGAGAAGAACTGTAAATCCACCGGTCGATACTTGGATTGCTTTTGGCCCCAACAAACGTGGTTACAAAAAAGATCCTCATTTTGAACTGGGCTTTTGGGATGATCGAATGTTTTTGAAACTTTGCCTGTTGTCAGAATCCAAAGCAAATCCTTTTAATGCTAAATATTTGCAAGATTCAGAAGCCGCAATTCAGCAATTAAATGATAAATATGGAGTCAGTGGCGACCATACTACAAAAGGCATGCAACTGCTGGAGAATACAAGTAACTACATTGACAGATATTCCAAAGTTAAATCCGCTGAATTTATGGTTGGAATTGAATGGCCTCGTCATGACGGTTTCTTTAGTAATGAGGATCAATTTGATATCATTCAGGCTACAATCGCTGATTTGATTAATATTTATCAAATTTGGGTGATACGAGACTAATAGGGTAGAAAAAAAGCTGATTACATAAAATGTAATCAACTTTTTTAAAATCTAATGAATTATAGTTTGTTGTAATATTCAACGATTAATGATTCATCAATTTCTGCGTCCATATCTTGACGTTCTGGGATACGAACTAATGATCCTTCGAGCTTATCAGCATCGAATTCAACATATGAAGGGCGACCAACAACGGCTTCAACAGCAGCTGCAATGATTACCAAGTTCTTTGACTTTTCGCGTACACCAATTACTTGGCCTACGGTAACTTCGTATGAAGGAATATCAACACGTTTGCCATCAACGGTGATATGACCGTGATTAACAAGTTGACGAGCTTGACGACGAGTAGTTGCCAAACCTAAACGATAAACCATGTTGTCTAGACGACGTTCGAGTAAAGCCATAAAGTTAGTACCATGAGTACCTTCTTTGATTTTACCGGCGCGTACAAATAAGTTAGAGAATTGACGTTCAGTCATTCCGTATGTCAAACGCAACTTTTGCTTTTCTTGAAGTTGTAAGCCGTATTCTGACAATTTGCTACGACGATCACGACCGTGATCACCAGGAGCATAAGGACGACGAGCTAATTCTTTACCAGTACCTGAAAGTGAAACACCAAGACGACGAGAAAGACGCCAGCTTGGACCTGTATAACGAGACATATTGTAGTCCTCCAAATATTTTTTGGAGTAAAATAATCCGAACGTAAGCGCGATATTCGTGCAGATTGTTCTGCAGCGTTCACCTTTACAGCTTAGGTTACTTGCTGAACCATGATGGCATCAATCTGTTGACGAGCTTACCCGCATACTGCTGCACTATTTTACACAAACGCCAGTATACCTCAAAATGTAGGTGCTAGTCAATATGTTGTAATAAAACTTTGCCAAAATTAGCAAGTTCTTGTTCATCTGCTGCAGAAAAACGATCGAGTTTAGCTGAATCGATGTCTAAAACACCAATTGGTGATCCATCTTGGGTAAATAATGGAATAACAATTTCTGAATTTGAGTCACTGTCACAAGCGATGTGACCAGGAAATTCATGTACATTAGCCACGCGTTGAATCGATTGGGTTGCTAGTGCGGTCCCACAGACACCGGAACCGTTTTTGATATGCATACAGGCAACTTTTCCTTGGAAGGGTCCCAAATGCAATTCATTGTTATTGGCGTCATAAAGGTAAAATCCGGCCCAATTAACGTCTGCTAATGTCTGAAATAGTAACGCAGAGGCGTTTGACATGTTAGAAATGGTATTAGTTTCTTCAAATAAAAGTGCATCTAATTGCTGATTCAGTAGTGATTCTGTCATAATTTATAACTCCTAATCAATTCTTAATAAAAACGTAGTGTACCATAAATTCGTCTATGTTATAATTTTAAGTAAAATGAATTTTAATAAATTTACTATTAAAATGCAAACTATACGTATCTATTTTTGAGGGTGGGGTAAATTACATGCTGCAAGTCTTAATTGGGTTAATTATTATCGCAGCAATTATCGTCGGTGGCTTATACATATTTCGGAAGACAACGACTAATCGCGTGAACGATATCAAAGCAAAAAAATACAGGTTAGTTGAACTCCATGTTGAGCAGGAATTGCAATCGGGTTTAAAGATGAGCTTAACTGGAGAGTCATTAGAAGAATTTAAACAATTACAAACTAGTTTTGATCAAATTAGAAATGAGCAATTTAAAGCAATTGACGAACTGGCTGATAATATTGCCCGTGAAATTAAGGGTATTAACGTTATTAAGACGCAAAGTGACGTTAAAATGCTGGACAATCTAGTTAATGTGGCCCAACACGATGTGACTCAAACACGTGAAACTCTAAATGATTTCAAAAAAATTGACCAAAAACATCGACAAGCTGTTTCTAAATTGGAAAAGAAATATCAAGAACTAAGAAAACAATTATTGTCACAAAACTTTAAGTTTGGTGACAGTATTGATAATTTGGAGGATGAACTCTCAAAATTAGAGGATGAATTTGATAAATTTAGTACGTTGACGACAAATGGCGATCACGCCTCGGCTAAAGAAATTCTTGCAACTTTGGAAGTTAACACTAATCATTTGGAGTCATTAATCAGTGTTATTCCTGGCCTGTACAAAAAGCTCCAGTCTGATTATGCAGACCAACTAGCAGAACTCAAAGCAGGTTATACTAAACTTGTTGGGGATGATTTCAACTTTAATGATGGCAATATTGAAACTCAAATTGCTAATGTGGAAACACAACGAGTGGCAGTACTGGGTAAGTTGGCAGATCTCGATGTCGATGCAGTTACGAAAGCTGACGAAACGATTGAACGCCAAATTGATCATTTGTATGAGTTGATGCAAACAGAAATTGACGCACGCCCACAGGTGACTGAAATTATGCCACAAGTGTCCAAGTTTATTATTCATGCTCAAAATCAAAATCATGAATTGATGTTGGAACTAGACCGATTGGGTCAAAACTACACGTTAGATCATGGGGAGTTAGAGACTGCCAGAGGATTGGGTGAACAAATCCGCCAACTGGAAAAGGACTATCAAAATGATTTGAATGCAATTGAAGCTAAACAAGCCGTTGATAGTGACATTTTAGCTAGACAACAAGAAGCTTTGGTTCAGTTGGAGCAAATTGAAAAACAACAAACTGAAATTAACGACAGTGTTTCTGGACTACAAAACGATGAACGCCGTGCAAAGGAAACTTTACGACAATTTGCTATTGATATTCATGGCATCAAACGACATATTGAAGGCCTTAATCTACCCGGTCTACCAAAAGCATATTTGGAATATTTCTTTGTTGTCAGTGATGAAATTAAGAAATTAGACTCTGATATTAATAAAATTAAAATTAATATGGAAGATATTACTAAGCAATTATTGATTGTTCAATCTGACTTAGAAACGTTGGAAGAACAAACCAATGACGTTAAAGATAGTGCACAGCTAGCAGAAAGACTACTTCAATATGCAAATCGCTTACGTGAAAATAACGCTGAAGTTGAAGCTGCCGTGCAAAAGGCACAGAAATTGTTTGATGAAGATTACGATTATTCAGCTAGTCTTGAAACAATCGCTACGGTGCTTGATAAGGTTGAACCTGGATCTTATAAGCGCTTAGAAGATAATTATTACGGTAAATAACTCAATCTAAGCTATGACAAATTAGTTAGTTGTCATAGCTTTTTTGTTCACATTTTTTGAGATTAACGGTTTCGATGGTTCTTTGAAACGCAATTTAAAATGAAAATAAATAATTTCTAAGATAAATATCTATTAAATGATTAAAAATTCTGATATACTGTTTCTGTTTTGGATGGAGTCGAATCAGCGCCTAATAGTCTATCCCTGTTAAGCGCACATCCTGCACGGCTGGTACTCATTTGTATGACAGAGTGTTTAACCGAAGAAGGAAGAAATAATGATCTATTTTGATAATAGTGCAACGACACAAGCTCTCCCAGAAGTTGTGTCAACATATGCAAAGGTAAGCGAACAAGTGTGGGGTAATCCATCTAGTTTGCATAAGTTTGGGGAATCAGCCTGGAACTTGCTGGAACAATCCCGTGCGCAAATTGCCAAATTATTAGGGGCCAACCCTGGTGAAATATTGTTTACCAGTGGTGGAACTGAAGGCGACAATTGGGTCGTTAAAGGAACGGCATTTGAAAAACGAGAATTTGGTAAACATTTAATTACCACAACAATTGAACATCCAGCGATTCAAAACTCGATGGAACAATTGGAAGAACTAGGGTTTGATGTGACCTATTTACCAGTTGATGAGCACGGCAGAATTTCAGTTGAAGATTTAAAGGCAGCTATTCGCCCCGATACAATATTAGTTTCTGTGATGGCGGTCAATAATGAGATTGGTTCCGAACAACCATTAGTGGAAGTTGCTGATGTGCTCAAAGACTATCCAAAAATTCACTTTCATATTGATGCGGTACAAGGAATTGGTAAGGGACTGCAAGATGCAATTATGAATGATCGAGTTGATTTTGTGACTTTCTCTGGTCATAAATTCCATGCGCCAAGAGGAACCGGCTTTATATACGCGCGTGCTGGCAGAAAAATCGCTCCATTACTAACTGGTGGTGGTCAAGAGCGCAATTTGCGCAGCGGAACTGAAAATGTTCCTGCAATTGCTGCCATGGCCAAAGCTTTAAGATTACTGTTAGATCATGAACAAGAGGCTGTCGCACGAGAATTAACCATTAAACAAACGATATTGAATCATATTCAAGGACTGCGAAACATCACAATTTTTTCAGAGGACACGGCTAATTTTGCTCCGCATATTCTCTGCTTTGCCATTGAAGGTGTGCGAGGCGAAACGATTGTGCACGCGTTTGAAGAACAAGGAATTTATATTTCAACAACAAGTGCTTGTTCATCCAAAAAGCATCTGGCTTCAAGTACGCTGAAGGCAATGAACGTGGCTGATGATGTGGCAACTAGTGCTGTTCGTGTGAGTTTAGGTGACCAAAACACCTTGGCAGAAGCTGAGGAGTTTAACCGAGTATTTGATCAATTATATGCAGGCTTTGGAAAGATTATGGCTTAAAGGAGGTAACGGTGAATGCAGTATTCAGAAATTATGGTTCGCTATGGCGAATTATCGACGAAGGGGAAAAACCGACAAACTTTTATTGATCGGTTAGGTTCGAACGTGCGTAACGTGTTGCATGAATTTCCCGAAGTGAAAGTGCATGCTAATCGCGATCGGTTGCATGTTGATCTTAATGGTGCCAATAGCGATGAAGTGATGAATCGCTTAAAGCTAGTATTTGGAATTCAAAACTTTTCACCTTCAATTCAAGTCGAACGAACATTTGAAGCGACCGCTGAAATGGCCGTTAAAATGATTCAGGAACAACTGGGTGATGAACCTATGACATTTAAGGTGAATACCCGACGCTCAGATCATGAATTTGAAATTGACACGAATGAAATGAATATGCGCCTTGGTGGGTACTTATTAGAACAATTTGACCAACTATCAGTTGATGTTCACCATCCTGAATTAACTTTGAGAGTTGAAATACGAAATAACGGAATTTTTCTTTCGAGTGAAACAATTCAAGGTATTGGTGGATTACCAGTTGGAACTGGTGGCAAGGGAATGCTAATGCTTTCTGGTGGGATTGATTCACCAGTTGCTGGCTTCCTGGGGATGAAACGTGGTGTCTCGATGGAAATGGTTCATTTCTTTAGTCCACCATATACTAGCCCACAAGCACTCGCTAAGGCCAAAGAATTAACGGGTAAGATGGCTCGGTACAGTGGTTCGATTAAATTTATTGAAGTTCCATTTACTGAGATTCAAGAAACCATTAAGGAAATTGTTCCAGAAGGTTATTTGATGACAGTGCAACGGCGAATGATGCTTCGTTTAACGCAAGCACTCACGTTGAAAAGACATGGGATGGCAATTTTTAACGGTGAATCTTTGGGTCAAGTTGCCTCACAAACAATGGAAAGTATGATGGCCATCAATGATGTGACCACTTTACCAATCTTACGTCCCGTAGTTTCATTAGATAAAAATGAAATCATCAAAATTGCTAAAGATATCGACACTTATGACTTATCTATTCTGCCATTTGAGGATTGTTGTACGATTTTTGCGCCACCAAGTCCAAAAACTCGTCCTAATCTTGAACGGACTAGAATTTACGAACAACGTTTAGATATTGATGGCCTAATGCAACGTTCTCTTGATGGAATCAAAATTTCAGAAGTTAAAGCTGGAGAAGAATTCCTTAACCAAGAAGCAGATGCATTCGCAGAATTACTCTAATCAAAGAAACTCTTAAATTTTATCAGTAAATTTAAGAGTTTTTTTATCAGGATTTTACTTGCAAAAAAGCATTATTTGCGTTAACTTTATAGCAATTCATGATATTGATACTAGTAACATATTAGAGGAGTGAACATAGTGGAAATCAAACGAAATGGTGTTGCTGAACAACTTGTAGGGAATCCACCAGAAGTCGGTGAAGAATTACCACATTTCAAGTTATATAATGCGGATAAACAAAAGGTTAAAACTCGTGATTTACTGGGAAAAGCGACTTTGATTAGTGTCGTACCAGATATTAATACGAGAGTATGTAGTTTACAAACGAAGAAATTTAATCAAACCATGGACCAATATCAAGATGTGCATTTTATAACAGTTTCCATGAATACATTACAAGAACAAGCTGCTTGGTGTGCGGCTGAAGGTGTTGAGAATATGGATATGATGTCCGATTCAGAACAATCTTTTGGCTACGAAATGAAACTATTAGTACCAACAGCAGGCGTCTTAGCTCGATCAATTTATTTAGTTAATGCCGAGGGCGTGATTGTTTATCGTCAAATTGTCGAAGAACAAACCGATGAGCCTAATTATTTGGCAGCAATTAATGCAATGAAGAAATTGCTTTAAGCTATTGACGTCGCAACTATTTTTGACTATGATATTTATCAATAAGCATCGAACAAGAAAGTAAGTGGTCGGGTCGTGTTCAGAAAAAAGGCAATACGATGAGATGTCTTTCACCCCAACTACTGAAGGTAACTTGTGAGCTGATATTCTGAACGTCAGTAAGAATATCCGGAGCATTCCGTTAACATGATAAAGAGGGGGATTTTTCCCCAATTTAGGTGGTACCGCGAGAAATTCGTCCTATTCCAAGGACGGGTTTCTTTTTTTGTAGATGTAAAAAAGAGAGGAGCTCCAACTTTATGACAAAAGAAACTGAAATGTCGACCAAATATGATCCCAAATCAGTTGAAGCTGGTCGTTATGAACAATGGATCAGCCAAGGCTTATTTAAACCAAATGAAGATAAAAATGCACACAAATATTCAATCGTTATTCCGCCTCCCAATGTTACTGGAAAGCTTCATTTAGGCCATGCATGGGATACAACTCTACAAGATATGATTATTCGTCAAAAGCGGATGCAAGGGTTTGATACTCTCTGGTTGCCAGGAATGGACCATGCTGGAATTGCCACACAAGCTAAAGTTGAAGCACGACTTCGTGAACAAGGAATTTCTCGCTATGATTTAGGTCGTGAAAAGTTTGTTCAACAAGTTTGGGACTGGAAAGATGAATATGCTGAAATTATTCACCAACAATGGGCCAAACTTGGCTTGTCATTAGACTATGACCGTGAACGCTTTACGTTAGATGAAGGACTTAACAAAGCCGTTCGCAAGGTCTTTGTTGATTTATATAACAAGGATTTAATTTATCGTGGCGAATATATTATTAACTGGGACCCACAAGCCCGGACAGCTTTATCTGATATTGAAGTTATTCATCAAGATGATGAAGGGGCATTTTACCATGTTAAGTACCCATTCACTGACGGAACGACTTTTAATGGCAAAGATTACATTGAAATTGCGACTACGCGTCCAGAAACTATGTTTGGGGATGTGGCAATTGCTGTCCACCCAAGTGATGAACGCTATAAGGATTTAGTTGGTAAAAAAGTGATTGTTCCGCTTGTTAACCGTGAAGCTGAAATTATAGCCGACGAATATGTTACTCCAGAGTTTGGAACAGGGATGGTTAAAATTACGCCTGCTCATGACCCTAATGATTTTAAAGTGGGTAATCGACACAATTTGGAACGTATCAATACCATGAACGAAGATGCCACGATGAATGCCAACGCCGGTAAGTATGAAGGCATGGATCGCTTTGAAGCTCGGAAAGCAATCGTCAAAGATCTTGAAGACGGTGGATTTATGTTGAGTATTGATCCAATTGTCCATTCGGTTGGCCATTCTGAACGGACTGGGGTTCAAGTTGAAGCACGTTTGTCAACGCAATGGTTTGTTAAGATGGAACCCTTGGCTAAAGCCTCTTTGGATGGCCAAGATGGTGATGATCGTGTTGACTTTGTGCCACCACGTTTCGAAAATACTTTTTCAAGTTGGATGGAAAATATTCACGACTGGGTAATTTCACGTCAATTGTGGTGGGGACATCAAATTCCCGCTTGGTATCATAAACAAACTGGTGAAGTCTACGTTGGCATGGAAGCTCCTGCTGATCCTGAAAACTGGGAACAAGAAACAGACGTTTTGGATACCTGGTTCTCTAGTGCACTCTGGCCATTTTCAACAATGGGTTGGCCTGATACAGATAGCGAAGACTTCAAACGCTATTTCCCCACAGACACCCTAGTTACGGGCTATGATATTATTTTCTTCTGGGTAGCTCGTATGATGTTCCAAAGTAAAGAATTTACTGGACGTCGACCATTTAAAAACGTCTTAATCCATGGCTTAATTCGTGACGAACAAGGTCGTAAGATGAGTAAATCACTTGGAAATGGAATCGACCCAATGGACGTAATTGAAAAGTATGGTGCTGATGCGCTTCGTTGGTTCTTATCTACCGGTTCAACACCAGGCCAAGACGTACGTTTTAGCTATACTAAAATGGATGCCGCTTGGAACTTTATCAACAAGATTTGGAACGCAAGTCGCTATGTTATTATGAATTTGGGCGAGATGGATGTGCCAACCTTGCCAGCTGAATCTGAATGGGACTTAGCGGATCAATTTATTTTAAATCAATTAAATACCACGATTGCTGAAACGACTCGCCTCTTTGATAAGTTTGAATTCGGTGAAGCTGGACGAATTTTGTATAACTTTATTTGGAACGATTTCTGTGATTGGTATATTGAAATGTCCAAAGAAAAATTAAATGGTGGGGATGAACAACAAAAAGCCAATACGCGTAATATTTTAGCTTACGTATTGGATCAAACGTTGAAATTAATGCACCCAATTATGCCGTTTGTGACTGAAAATCTATGGTTGAGTATGCCACACGTTGGCGAATCCCTTGTCAATGCTCCCTATCCTGAAGTAAATGCTAAATTTGAGAATACTCAGGCATCTGAACAAATGAATCATCTGATTGATTTGATCAAAGCAGTCCGTAACATTCGTAATGAAGCCGGAGCACCAATGTCTAGTCCAGTTGATTTGTTGATTAAAGTCGACTCCAAAGATTTAGGTACAGTGTTTGAAAATAACAAAGAATATATCGAACGTTTTTGCCATCCATCAGCCTTAGAGATTGGGACAGATATTGAAGCACCTAAATTGGCGTTAAGCGCAATTATTACCGGTGCTGAAGTATACATTCCAATGGCTGAATTGGTTGATTTAGACGAAGAAAAGGCTAAGCTTGCTAAAGAAATTGATAGTTTAGCTAAAGAAGTTCAACGTTCCGAGAAAAAGCTAGGAAATGAACGATTTGTAGCCAACGCTCCAGAAGCTGTTGTTGCAGAAGAACGTGCTAAACAGACTGAATGGGAACAAAAGCTACAAGCCGCAAAAGATCGACTTTTGAGTCTTGAAAATGCTTAATAATCAATTTAGATTGTTAATGTTACAGAAATAAAATAGAATGGCCGTGAGACAAATTTAATTTTGGCCGCGGCCATTTTTAGGAAGTTAAATATGATAAAGAACTACGAAGAAGCATTGTCGTTTATTCACGGTAGACAGAAATTTAAAAAAATACCAATCCTTGATCGGATGAGTCGTTTGATGGCACAACTGGGGAACCCACAAGATAGTTTAAAGATGGTTCATGTGACTGGGACTAATGGTAAAGGGTCAACAGTTGCCTATTTGACGTCGATTTTATTAGAACAAGGATTATCAGTGGGAACTTTCACTTCACCATTTATTACTCGTTTTAATGAGCGGGTTAGTTTGAATCGAAATCCAATCAGTAACGAAGCATTACTGAAAATTGTACAAGAGATTGAACCAATAATTTTGGACATGGATCAAGCGGATATTGATGGTGGACCAACTGAATTTGAAATTGTCACTGCCTTAATGTTTATGTATTTTGGACAAATTCAACCGGATATAGTGATTGTTGAAGTTGGCATTGGTGGCACCTATGATTCAACCAATATCATTTTGCCAATCTTGTCGATTATCACCACAGTTGGTATGGATCATATGCAAATCCTAGGTGATACATTGAGTGAAATAGCTGACCAGAAAGCAGGTATCATCAAGCCAAAAATTCCAGTGGTTTTAGGTAATGTTCCTGATGAAGCGAGACTGGTAATTGAGACGGTAGCAAATAAATCTCAGTCAGAACTAAGTGAATGGCAAAAAGATTACCAAGTAGTAACTAACAAACGAACTTCAATTTATCCACAGTATACTTTTCGCTCAGGGCGGATAAAGATGCAGCTTGAGCTATCGATGGTGGGAGAATTTCAAATTCAAAATTCTGCCATTGCAATTCAGTCGTTTTTAAAGTTAAGTCAAGTTTTAACAATGGTGCCTAGTATCAAGAGTATGAAAAAAGCAATTAAGGAAACCCGTTGGCCGGGTAGAATGGAACTCATCAATGAGCAACCGGCAATTTTTATTGATGGTGCACATAATGTTCCAGCTATCGATGCATTGATTACCACCATTGAAACCGATTTTTCTCAACAGCAGGTGTATTTGATTGTGGCAATTTTGGCGGATAAACAGGCAAAAAAAATGGTGGATAAATTATTACGATTGCCAAATGTAAAAGTGATTTTAACGTCCTTTGCGGCACCGTATAAGCAACGTCCATCAATTGATACAACTGATATTAGTGAACATTCGACGAAGTTTGACACGGTAGATTCGTGGCAAGATGGATTAGTCAAAGTGACACAGGAAATGTCATCCGATGATATTCTTATTTTTACCGGATCATTATATTTTATTTCAGAAGTTCGAAATTATTTTCACTAATTTTGGCATTTTTCATCGTACTTAATAAGTGAGGTGAATATGAAATGATTATGAGTGAATTAACGGACCAAGAATTACTAATCAAATTTTTTTCAAATAGTGAGCAAAATAGAGTAGGGGAACTGGCAAGTAATTTTTGGCGTACCTTCCCGACTCTAACTGACTTTAAGATTGCCAAACGTCAATCTAAAACGGATTTAATTGAATCCGACACGCAGTATCAGCAGCTTTTAGTGGGGATTGAACTTGGACAGCGAATTGCTCATCAATCCAGACCGGTAATTGGTAAAATATATTGTAGTCAGCAAATTGGTCTTGAGTTGGTGGAACAATTGCGTGATGACGTTCAAGAATGCTTAGTGTTGTTTTGTTTAGACGTCAAACATCAAATCGTTGCTCAACAAGTTGTTTTTAAAGGGACCTTAAGTTCATGCCCGGTGCATCCGCGAGAAATTTTTGCCTTAGCGTTAGAGCATCGCGCTGAGAGTATTTTAGTGGCTCACAACCACCCTAGTGGGAGCGTGGAGCCATCTCAGAATGATATTTTGTTTAGTAAACGGTTGGATCAGTGCGGTGATTTAATGGGTGTGGAACTACTGGATAGTTTTATTATTGGCGATGGTGATTATTTAAGTTTACGTGAAGCTGATTTATTTGATTAGATACCTTTGATTGGCTCAACAGCAATGGTTTATCCTATCCTTTTGGAAATCTTAACTTTTTATCTTTTGGAATGCGAGTGTTTCAAGTCTTACACTATGGTATAATGTTTTAGATAATTTGAAATTAAAATGTTTAAATGACGAAGGGAAGAAACAGCGTGCTTGGAATTGGAACGAAAAATATTGGAATAGATTTAGGTACTGCAAACACCATTGTCTACATGGAAGGCAAGGGTATTGTTTTGCGTGAACCTTCAGTCGTAGCCAAAAATACAAAAACTGATGATGTAGTTGCCGTTGGGCAAGAAGCCCGCGAAATGATTGGCCGTACTCCTGGTAGTATCCAGGCCATCCGTCCATTGAAAGATGGCGTAATCGCTGATTATGATACAACCATTTCGATGTTGAAATATTACATTGATAAGGTGATTGGCAAAAATGGTGGCAAGCCATTTGTAATGGTTTGTGTTCCCAGTGGAGTTACTGAAGTTGAAAAACGTGCAGTAATCGATGCCACACGCGTTGCAGGTGCCAGAGATGCTTATGTCATCGAAGAACCCTTTGCAGCAGCTGTTGGGGCCGGGTTACCTGTTATGGATCCAACTGGTAGTATGGTTGTGGATATTGGTGGCGGAACTACTGACGTTGCCACAATTTCCCTTGGTGGGATTGTTTCAAGTCGTTCAATTAGAATGGCTGGAGACAAAATGAATGATGCGATTATGTCGTACATTCGTCAAAATAAAAATCTTTTAATCGGTGAACGAACAGCCGAACAACTTAAATGGGATATTGGTTCTGCTTCAGTCGAAGCTGCTAATGATTTGGGCGTGACTGACGTTAGAGGACGTGACTTAGTTACAGGTTTGCCAAAGACTATTGAAGTTTCAGCAGTCGATGTAGCAACGGCACTTCAGGATGTTGTTTCTGAAATCATCGTTGCAATCAAAGAAACTTTGGAAGAAACTTCACCAGAAATTTCTTCTGATGTAATTGATCATGGAATTGTGTTAACTGGTGGTGGTGCTTTGTTGAAGAGCCTTCCCGAAGTCATAGCTGAAGAAACGAAAGTACCCGTATTTATTGCGAATGAACCGCTTGATTGTGTTGCTATTGGTACAGGCGAATCATTAAAGAGTATTGATGTTTTGAAAAAATAAATATTCGTTGAAGCGTAAAGCATCACGAGATATTTGGGCGGGGTTGGTACAAAACTAATGTTTTGTCCAATGCCGTCATTTTTATTTAAAAGTGGAGGATTAAAATGCAAAAATTTTTTTCAAATCGAAGATTAGTTGTTATCTTCGTTTTGCTGATACTTTGCTTTGGCTTAATGGCTGGTTCGGTTGCTTTACGAAATAAGAAATCGACGCCAACGTTAATTCAACAGTTTGGTAATGACATTGTTGGCTTCACTAATAATGTTGTCTCTTATCCAATCAGTGGGGTTAAATCCGGACTTAATTCGGTATCAGAACTGATGAATTCGTACTCAGAAAATAAAACCTTAAAAAAGCAAGTGAGTGAATTAGCACAGGTGAAGGTACGAGATCAAACCTTAGCCGATGAAAATTCTCAATTGAAAAAAGAATTGAAATTGCAAAAATCATTGACTGATTATTCCACTGTCACTGCAGCGGTCATCTCAAGAACACCTTCATCATGGCAAAGCCAAATTGTCATCAGCAAAGGACAAACCGATGGGATTCGCAAGAATATGCCTGTTTTATCTCAATCAGGTTTGATTGGGCGTGTCTCTGAAGTGAATAAGACCAATAGTAAAGTCGAGCTGCTCAGTGACTCAAATGAATCATCAAACCGATTTGCAATTCAGATTAAAACTAGTACTGGGGATGTTGTAAATGGCATCATCACAGGCTATAAAAAATCAACTGGTCAATTAATCATGGGTCAAGTGACATCAGATGCTGATATGAAGAAAAATGACAAAATTACCACTAGCGGAATGGGTGGCGTGACTCCTAAGGGACTATACGTAGGTAAAGTTGCCAAAGTTGGTAAAGATGATTACGGACTAGCCAAGAAAATATATATTACTCCTGCTACAGACTACAACGACCTTAGCGTTGTTTCCGTTGCTGAAATTGATTAGTAAAGGGGCCGGATATGTATAGATTATCTAGAATGAGGTTCATTTTTCCAATAGTGCTACTCTTAGCTTTCTTCTTAGATGGCTCTTTAAGCAGCGTGTTTAGTAGCTTTTTATTCAGCTACCCATATTCGATGGTTAGCCATTTGGTCATCTTGTGGATTGTTTTAGGGGTTATCCAAGAGGGCCGCAACACGAGAGTGACTCCTTTTACTTTCTTTGCAGCGGTGATTGGATTTCTGTTTGATACTTATTATGCTGGTATTTTAGGACTATTCGTCTTTTTATTTCCACTAATTGTCTGGGTGACCAGAATGTTATCGAAAAACTTTTCACCTACATTTTTCAATTCAATCATGATTTTTTTCATAGATATTGCATTATTAGAGTTGCTTAATTACATTGCCTATTCAATTATTGGCATTGCGAGTGCCAGCTTTGCAGATTTTGTTTTGTATACTTTAGCACCCACGTTAGCGTTAAATTTAATTTATTTTGTCGTATTCTATGTGCCAATTTCAGCGGTTTATGAGAAATATGCCAGATTACGTTCATAAAATCTTAATTTAATGATTGACATAAATTGAGTTGCATATTAACATTAGAGACAATAATTAAATGACATTGAACAGAAAAGTAAATTAGTTATCTTGCATAGAAAGTCCCTAATTGATGGAATTGGGATCAAATAATTAGTTGAAACACATCTGTGAGTTGATTTTCTGAAATAAGTAAGAAAATCCGGGTAGCCCGTTACAGCATAAGTTTAATCATTAAACTTAATGAGACTAGACTTGCGAAAGTCTAGTAATGCTGAGGTGGAACCGCGGATACGCCCTCGTAGTCAAATTGACTATGAGGGCATTTTTTATTTTAATGATTAAACTTGCTGAGGTAGGTATCGTAAGGTATTTACAAATAGGGGTGGAACCACGGTTGAAGCGTCCTCTTGAGTTAGTTGAATAACTAACTTGAGAGGATCTTTTTTGTTTAATTACCAATATTTAGGAGGATGGCACATGTCAATACACTATGTTTCAGAAATTTTACCATCATTATTCCAAGGTGCAGGGTTAACTTTGCAATTATTCTTTTGGACGTTAATTGGTTCATTACCCCTTGGTTTAATTGTCAGTTTAGGATTGAATTCCAAAATCAAACCAATTAAATGGGTCTTAGACATTTATGTCTGGTTGATGCGTGGAACGCCATTATTGTTACAATTGATTTTCGTTTTTTATGGCTTGCCTTTAATTGGAGTTGTGTTTGAACGTTATGACGCAGCAATTTTTGCTTTTATTTTAAACTATGGCGCTTACTTTGCGGAAATTTTCCGTGGTGGTCTTCAATCAATCGACCAAGGACAATATGAAGGTGCTAAAGTGCTACGTTTGAGTTATTGGCAAACGATTCGTAAAATTGTTATCCCACAGGTTTTCAGAATTGTTTTACCATCAGTCGGTAATGAAGTCATTAACTTAGTTAAAGATTCGTCATTGGTTTACGTTATCGGATTAGGTGATTTATTAAGAGCTGGTAATATCGCAACTTCCAGAGATGTTTCACTAGTACCATTGCTACTCGTCGGAGTGATTTACCTACTCATGATTGCAGTGCTCACGTATATCTTACGCAAAGTCGAACAACGATATTCATATAAATAACAGGAGGTAAACCTATGTTAGAAGTTAAAAATTTAAAAAAGAGTTTTGGTTCACGGGTCATTTTAGATGATGTCAATGTTACAGTTAAAGACCATGAAGTTTTGAGCATTGTAGGGCCTTCTGGTGCTGGGAAGACAACATTGCTACGTTGCATTGCAGGACTTGAAAAGGCTGATTCTGGAGAATTCTTGATTGACGGAGTTCCGTTTGATCCAGCAGCCAGTGACACTTCAGAAAGTGTAATTGGAGTTGTATTTCAAGATTTCAATCTGTTTCCACATTTAACGGTGTTTGACAATATAATGTTAGCTCCAACGATGGTATTGAAAAAGACTAAGGACGAAGCTAAATCAGAAGCAGAACAACTGCTGAATGATTTGGGCTTAAATGACAAAGGTGATTTATATCCCCATCAATTATCGGGTGGACAAAAACAACGGGTCGCCTTAGCTCGAGCTTTAGCCATGCATCCTAAAATCTTATGTTACGATGAACCAACATCTGCTTTGGATCCAAATTTAAGACGCGAAGTCGAAAAATTAATCTTAGGATTAAAAGAAGACGGAATGACTCAGCTGGTCGTCACTCATGATATGGATTTTGCCAAAGTGATTGCAGATGATATTTTGGAAGTTAATTCGTTAGATCAAGCAAATCAAAAATAACTACATTGGAGGCAGAAGATGAAGCAATTTAAAATTTGGTTTCTCTTGTTAGTTCTTCTAGTGCCAACAATTTTTTTGAGTGGTTGTGAGAACGTAACACAAAGAGCAAATACTGAAGATACATGGACCCATATTCAAAAACGTGGGAAAGTAATTATTGGCCTTGATGATAGCTTTGTACCAATGGGATTCCGTCAGAAAAACGGAAAATTAGTTGGATATGATATTGATTTAGCCAGAGCTGTATTTAAACAATATGGTATTAAGGTCGACTTTCAGCCAATTGATTGGTCCATGAAAGAAACAGAATTACGCAATGGAACGATTGATTTGATTTGGAATGGCTATACAATGACACCTGCCCGAGAAGGGAAAGTATTATTTAGTCGTCCATACCAACAAAATCAACAAATCTTAGTGACCAAAACTAAGTATAATGTCAACAATTTTAGCGACATGGCGGGTAAAACGTTAGGTGTTCAAAATGGTTCAACCGGGACCGCTGTACTTGATGAAAATCCTAAAATTTTGAAAAACCTAATTAAAAATCAGGAACCAGTATTGTATGACACTTTCCCGGAAGCATTTATTGATTTAAATGCTAATCGGATTCAAGGTATTTTGATGGATAAGGTTTATGCCGAATATTATATCCGCCATCAAAAGGATAGCTCATCATATAAAACCTATGAAAGCAGTCAAATTAGTTCTGAAAACTTCGCGGTCGGCATGCGACTGGGTGATAAAACATTAAAGAATAAGATTGATTCCGCACTTGGCAAAATGCAAAAAAATGGCCAATTGAAACAGATTAATGAAAAATGGTTTGGCGAGAATAGTAATTGGCTCGGTAAGCCATAATTGACACTAATTTATGGTAAAATTAATTTATTAAAAATTAATGACAGGGAGGCCGCTAAATGACGGATTTTTGGATAATAGTTGACAGTGTTGCAATTGTAAACACGCTCGTGGCTTTTATCATTGTCTTTCGTTCAAAGCGTGACATCTCGACAACTTGGGCTTGGCTACTGGTATTGTTACTATTACCAGAAGTCGGGCTTTTATTGTACTTATTTGCCGGACGTAGTTTATCGCATCGTAAGGTGTTCAATCTGCAGGCACAAGAGCCACTTGGAATTGAGCAAATTGTGGCTAATCAGAAGCTTCAAATTGATGAGAAGGAACTCTTACCTGCAAATAAGATTACCAGCAGTGCACGCGAATTAGTGCGCTTATTCTTGGAAACTGATAACGCCATTTTAACTAAAAAGAATGCAGTTAGAATCTATGCGGATGGTAATAAATTATTCGATAGTATTTTTGACGACATTCGTCAGGCAAAACACCATATCAATATTGAATTTTTTACTTGGTATGATGATCGCATTGGAAATGAATTTGTTAAAATATTAGAGAAAAAGCAACGGCATGGCGTTCAGGTTCGGGTGATTTACGATACATTTGGTTCACACGGATCAAAGCACAAATTATTTAAACATTTAGTTGAACTTGGCGGGGAAGTAGAGCCATTTCTAACGTCTAATATTTTTCCCGTCACCTTCCGTCTGAATTTTCGAATGCACCGCAAACTAGTCATCATTGACGGAGAAACAGGATATATCGGCGGATTCAATGTTGGTGATCAGTATTTGAATCGTAAAGAGAAGTTTGGTTTTTGGCGTGATACGCATTTAAGGGTCGTTGGGGATGCCGTATTGTCAATGCAAAGTCGATTCTTCTTAGATTGGAATGCAACAGCGAAACACAAAATAGATTTTGATTTAAAATATTTTCCGGCGACAAAATCAGTCGGGCAAACAAGTATGCAAATTGTTTCAAGTGGCCCTGATGATGATCGTGAAAAAATTAAACAAGGCTACGTTAAAATGATTTCAATTGCTAAAGAGTCCGTCTATATTGAATCACCGTATTTTGTACCGGACAGTAGTGTCCTTGAGGCGTTGTCAATAGCTGCTACAGCGGGAGTAGATGTCCGTTTAATAATTCCTAATGCACCTGACCATCCGTTTGTTTATCGAGCAACCGAGTATTATTCTAAGGAGTTATTATTGTCCGGGGGTAAAATTTATACTTACCAAAAAGGATTTATGCATTCAAAAATGGTAGTGATTGATGGCAAGATTGTTTCCATTGGATCGGCTAATTTTGATTTTAGATCTTTTAAATTAAGCTTTGAAGCAAATGCATTTCTTTATGACCGTGAATTCGCTAGTGCAACGGAATTGATTTTTCTTCATGATCAGGATAATTCAAAATTTTTAACGTTGGAATATTTTGAAAACCAATCTCGATGGAAGAAAATTCGGCAGAGCTTATCGCGACTGTTAGCACCAATTTTATAAGTAATAATTAATAGTGGTACTGATTAAAAAAATTAATACAAATAGGAGCCTGCGCCAAAACGTTAGTTTTGTCACAGACTCCTATTTTTAAAATTATTAGCCTAGTTTGAAGAACTCTTTGTGTAATGCTTGCACGGCTTTGTCAGCATCATCTTGGGACACACCAAACATAATTGAAAGTTCAGAAGCACCCTGATTAATCATTTGTAGAGTTACGCCAGCGTTGGCAAGTGATTGAGTGGCACGAGCCATTAGACCAACTGTATTACGCATGCCTTCACCAACCACCATCACAATCGCATAATTGTGAATAATATGCATTTCATCAGGATGAATTGCTTCTTGTAATTCAGTCATAATAGAACGTTCAATTTCTGGAGTCAGGTTACTTTCATCCATAATAATCGTGATGTCATCAATACCAGAAGGCATATGTTCATAACTGACGCCATTTTTATACAACACATTCAGAATTTTTCTTGTGAATCCAACTTCTTTATTTAATAGATATTTACTAATATACAGGCCACAGAAATTTTTAGATGCAGAGATTCCGCGCACCGGATAATTTTTATCAGGTTCGATTTTAGATGAGATCATTGTTCCTGGAGCATCAGGGTTATTGGTATTACGCACGTTAACGGAAATGTTACCTTGAATGGCGGGAATTAGAGCTTCATCGTGAAAAACAGAGAAACCAGCATATGACAATTCACGCATTTCTCGGAACGTCATGTGGGCAATTGCATGAGGACTTTCGACGACATTTGGGTTTGCTGAAAAAATGGCATCAACATCGGTAAAGTTTTCATATAAATCGGCGTCTAAACCACGAGCCATTACTGCGCCAGTAATATCAGAACCACCGCGTGAAAAAGTACAAATGTCTCCTTCAGTGTTATATGCAAAAAAGCCAGGCACAACTAAAATTTCAGTTGTTAATTTCCATTTGGCAATCCGATTGTAACTTTCGGGTAAGATTTGCGCATCATCAGGGACGTTAGTCACGACCATTCCAGCATCTGCAGGATCTAAATAACGAGCAGGAATACCTAAAGTGGTAAATACTTTGGCAATTAATTGTGCATTTAATTTTTCTCCATGAGCTTTGAAAGCTGCCATTAAATATTTATCATTTGGATATTCTTTTTTTGGTAAATCAATGACTGCTTGTTTAATTGGTGTAAAATTTTCAGTTGTTAAATTAAAGCCCTCGGCAATTTCTTGGTATCTTTTAATAATTGCTGCTTGGGTATTAGTGAAATCGTTATGCTCAATTGCTTGATTGGCGTAACGAATCAGTAAATCAGTCACTTTGGTATCAGCAGGGTTACGTTTACCAGGGGCAGAAACCACTACACACTTACGTTGTGGATCAGAACTAACTATTTTAATTACTTTTTTTATTTGGTCGCTGTCTGCTAGCGAACTCCCACCAAATTTGATTACTTTCACAATCACACTCTCCTCGTCTATACGTTAGGTATAATAATATCAAACCATATATCTACTTACAATTAATCTCAAAAAATAATCTCATTTAATTTTAATGTAGGTGGAAATATATTTGTAATTTTTGTCATAATAACGTAGTATTGTTGAGCGTGTGTGAAAAAAGATTGATATAAATATGACGGAGGCAAACATTTGCATTTTAACTTAACTGAAGGTGTTGACTTAAGCATTATCAAAACAAGTCAATTTAAAACAAATCAAATTATCGTAAATTTCGCGACAACTCAAACTGAAAAATATATTACTGCTAGAAGTTTACTAGCTGATGTCATGGAAACCAGTACTCAAAAATATCCCACCCAAACTGCTTTAGCTCGTCGTGAAGCGGAATTATATGGTATGTATTTAGGCACCAATGCTAGCCGAATCGGAAACTTACATAACATTAAAATTAGGGCCAGTTTTTTAAATGATCAGTATTCACAATCAGGTTTATTAAATCAAGTCATTGAAACGCTTGGCGAGTTGATTTTTCGTCCGTTAGTTAATGACGGTAAATTTGATGAAGCCACATTTAATACACAAAAAACCAATTTGGCCAGTTCAATTACTTCACTTAATGACGACAAACAATATTATGCTTCAATGGAATTAAGAAAATTATTTTTTGATAATGATAGTGCAATGCAAATACCTAGTTTTGGTCGTGTTTCTGACTTGGAAGGGTTAACTGCCGCAAAGCTGGTTGATGTCTATCAAGAAATGATTACTCACGACAAAATTAATATTGTTTTATTAGGCGATGTTGATGAACAACAAGCGCTGGCTGACTTCAGTCAACTAAAATTTAGTCCTCGTGAAATTAAAGATACGACAGTTTTATATCGACAAGCCTTGCATGAAGTATTCGAAAAAGAAGAAAAACAAGAGTTAAAACAGTCAAAATTAAATTTGGCGTATCGTCTGCCTGTTTATTTTCAAGACACAAAATATTACGCAGCAATTGTAATGAACGGGATTTTAGGTGGAACACCGTTATCGAAACTATTTGTCAACGTCCGTGAAAAGGAAAGTTTGGCCTATTATGCAAATAGCAATTTCAATGCTTTTAATGGGGTCTTAACCATTCAAACTGGGATTGAATCACAGAACAAGGGCAAAGCCATCAAATTGATTAAGCAGCAAGTGGCAGCGGTTGAATTAGGTGATTTTTCTGACGAGTTGTTACAAGAAGTTAAAGATGGTCTCGTGCATCATTTCCTTTCAGGCTTAGATTCCTCAAGTAACGGTGCGGAACGAGCTTTGATGAATGATATGTTTGATAATGAAAAAACAATCGATGAAGTTGTTGGTGCAATCAACGCGGTAGATGCAGATGCTGTAGTGGAAGTCGCAAAACTTCTCAAATTACAAGCAGTGTATTTCTTAAATGGAGAAAGTATATAACATGGAAAAACATCAGTATTCAAGATTTAATGAAACTATTTATTCTCAAAAAATGGACAATGGATTGTTAGTTCAAGTTTTACCCAAAAAGGATTTTCATAAAGCTTACGCGATTTTGACCGTCGATTTTGGTTCAATTGACCGCACCTTTGTTCCTAAGGGACAAAATGACATGATTACAATTCCAGATGGAATTGCACATTTTTTGGAACATAAAATGTTTGAAAAAGAGGATCACGATGCCTTTGATTTATTTGGCAAATTAGGCGCAGATTCAAATGCATTTACTAGCTTTACTCAAACAAGCTATTTGTTTTCTGGCAGTGATCATATTCATGAAAATCTAGATGTATTATTGGATTTTGTTCAAGACCCATATTTTTCTGCTAAAACAGTTGAAAAAGAAAAAGGTATTATTGGTCAAGAAATTAGTATGTACGATGATGATCCAAATTGGCGCTTATATTTCGGCATTTTGGGAAATCTATATCCACAAGATCCAATGCACATTGACATTGCCGGAACCAAAGAATCAATCGCAAAAATCAGTGCTGATGATTTATATACCACTTACAACACCTTCTATCAGCCTAATAATATGAATTTGTTCATTGTTGGTAACGTTGAACCTGAAGCGACAATCCAGTGGGTTGAGGCTAACCAACAAGCTAAACAGTTTGACGAACCAACCGATGTTGAAGTCTCTTTTGAATTGAACGCGCCTGATGGGTCAGATGTAATACCGTTTAGAACACTTGAAATGGACGTTTCACGACCAAAAGTCATGGTGGGCATTAGAGGGCTAAAAGAAATAGAACCAGGCCGAGAAGGACTAAAATATCGAATTGCAGTTGAATTGCTACTAGATACTTTGTTTGATGACACATCAGATAAGTATTTAGAATTGTATGACAATGGCACGATTGATGATTCATTCAGTTATAATTTTGAAATGCAACGTGGCTTCCATTTTGCTTATTTTAGTGCTGATACAGATGATACAGAGCGCTTTTCTGACGAAATTGTGGATATTTTAGAACATGCAAATGATTATTTAGTGCAAGGCCAAGATCGCTTTGAAAACGTAAAACGTTCAATCTTGGGACGAATGATAGGGATGATGGACTCTCCTGAAGCCATTGCCAATAGATATGCCGGCAAATTATTCGGCAATACGAATTTACTAGATGAAGTTGAAATTTTAGAATCTGTCACGTTTGACGATGTGTTGAGTGTTATTCCGGAATTTATTCAACCTGCTGGTATATCAGTATTCCATATTATTCCTCGGAATAACTAAAGAAAATTTCAATGTTTTTTCAATCATTTGCACTCTCAAATGTGATATACTTTCGTTCGTAATGGTGAATAATACAGTATTGGAGATATCGAGATAAATGGATAACAATGAAGTTGGTCAAATCGGCCGTAAATTACGTGATGCCCGTGTTGCCAAGGGACTCACACTTGATGATTTACAACAAACCACGAAGATTCAAAAGAGATTTTTAATTGCCATTGAAGACGAAAATTTTGATGAATTGCCAGGTGATTTTTATGTCCGGGCATTTATTAAACAATATGCTGAAACTGTCGGATTAGATGGTGAAGCATTATTGCAAGAATTTAATGAACAACTTCCTGATGTTCATTCTGTTGAATATGAAGAAAAAATTACTGAAAATGAACCGGCAACTCGATCAAGTAAAACTAAAACTTCTAGTGGACTGGATAACTTGCGTCAATACATTCCAACGGTGATTGTCGTCGTGATTGTCATTGCCATTTTGGGTGCGATTTGGTTGACTGCAATCCATAGTCGTTCAAATAATAAGAGCACTAATGCTGATAGCAGTTCTGTGTCTGTATCAAGTAGCTCTACGAAGAAAACTTCTTCAAGCAGTAAGAAGGCCAGTTCTTCAAGCAAATCAGAATCGAAAAAAGATTCTAGTTCAAGTGCTTTAAAAGTCACTGCCGCATCACGTACTAGCAGTGCAGCAACATTTAATGTGACTGGTAAAGTTTCAAGTGATTATACTTTAGGCTTGTCAGCGACGGAATCATCATGGTTACAAGTAACTTCAGGTGGTTCAACGCTTTATAGTGGGACTCTTGAAAGCGGCGGCTCAAAGAGTGTTAAAGTTGATAGTTCTGCTACTTCAATTACACTATCAGTGGGTAATGGTGCAGGTACCAAGGTTAAATTGAATGGGAAAACACTAGATATCACAGATTCTGGAACATATCCTAATGTTAGAACTGTGACAATCCAATTGAATGGCACCTCATCAAGTTCATCTAATTAAAAATTTTTATTACTGGAGGGTTTGGTTTGAATTTACCAAATAAGTTAACTGTATTACGTTTAATTGCAATTCCTTTTTTCTTGTTACTGTTAGTTTTACCACTCGATTGGGGAACTATCTCGTTTGCAGGGGCTACGGTTCCGGTCACTCAATTAGTTGCTGCCATTATTTTCTTAGCAGCAGTTATTACTGATAACTTGGATGGAATTATTGCCAGAAAGTATCACTTGATTACAAACTTCGGTAAGTTCACAGATCCGTTGGCTGACAAACTGTTGGTTATGACTGCATTTATCATGTTGACTTCAATGAATGTTGTTCCAGCTTGGGTTACTGTCGTCATTATTTGGCGTGAATTA
Organism: Paucilactobacillus nenjiangensis; assembly: GCF_008632615.1. Classification (NCBI taxonomy): domain Bacteria; kingdom Bacillati; phylum Bacillota; class Bacilli; order Lactobacillales; family Lactobacillaceae; genus Paucilactobacillus; species Paucilactobacillus nenjiangensis. The sequence continues at coordinate 1,603,519 of NZ_CP043939.1, read as the reverse complement.
GCCGTTACTGGTCTTCGCTTATTGATTGTTGAAACCAACGGTGAAGTGTTAGCTGCTAAAATGCCTGGAAAAATAAAAACAGTTAGTCAATTTATTGCAATTTTGTTCTTACTGTTAGACAATATGTTTTTCGCTCTTGCCAATATTCCATTTGGTGAAATTATGCTTTATGTATGCTTATTCTTCACGGTATATTCTGGCATCGATTATTTTGTCAAAGGTCGTTCTGTTTTTTCAGATGGCTTAAAATAAACAAACCAACTGAGAAATTAAATATTTCTCAGTTTTTTTGTCAAAAAAATCAATTTTTTTCGTATTTAACTAGTGTAAGGAGGAAAATATGCAAGCTGAGATAATTTCAATTGGGACAGAGTTGTTACTTGGACGAATTGTGAACTCCAACGCAAAATACATTGCTGCAAAATTGGCTGATATCGGAATTGAGGTTAGGTATCAAACAACGATTGGCGATAATCCTGCTCATATTCAAGAAGCTTTGAAGATTGCGAGTCAACGCAACGATTTGATTATTATGAGTGGTGGATTGGGTCCCACATTGGATGATATGACGAAACCTGCCGTTGCTGAATTCCTCAAAACAAATTTAATTCTTGATGATCAGCAATTAGACCGAATTAAGCAAAAATTTGTGGAGCAGAATCGTCAATTTGTCGAAACCAATATTAGGCAAGCCCAGTACTTGGCCGGTGGACAGAAACTGTTAAATCATCACGGTTTGGCTCTTGGAGACTTTTATCAAAATGAGGCCGGAACTGATGTGGTGTTATTACCAGGTCCGCCATCTGAGATGGAACCAATGATGGATGAACTCGTACCAATTTTGATTGATAGCTATCACCTTAAACATCAATTGATTTCGACCGTAATGAAATTTTACGGTATTTCTGAATCACAATTAATGTCTGAATTGGATGATTTAGTAAGTGAGTCAAGTCGAGTTTCGATTGCATCTTATGGAAAAGGTAATGAGATATGGTTACGGCTAACTATTTTTGATGATGGACAAGATGATGCTCAGCAAATAATTGATCAGGTACAACAGACCATTGCACAGCGCTTTCCGAGTTATTACTTTTCAGATAACGTTCAAGAAAGTTTAGCTGCAATTGTAGTTGAGTTGCTTAAATCAAAGCACAAGACAATTACCGCCGCTGAGAGTTTAACAGCAGGAATGTTTCAAAGCACAATTGCTTCAGTGCCTGGTGCATCTCAAATTTTCACAGGTGGGTTTGTGACTTATTCGAATCAAGTTAAGGAACAGCTACTTGGTATTCCGGCAGAAATTATTAATCAAAATGGCGTGGTTAGCGCAGAAACTGCCATATATATGGCAGATAATTCCAGTAAAATTATGCATTCAAATATTGGAGTTTCCTTCACGGGCGTAGCTGGGCCAGATAGTTTAGAAGGCAACCCGGCAGGGACAGTTTGGTTAGGTTTAGCAGGCTTTGGAGAGACAATTACAAAAAAAATTCAATTTGCTACAACAGAATCGCGTAAATCAATTAGAGAAAAAAGTGTTATGTCTGCGTTGCAAATGATTTGGTTACAATTAAAATAAAATACGAACCTTTGTTCGATTTTTCTTGCATTTTTATTTCTAACTGATATGATAGTTAAGAGAGATTTACCCCAATCTGAGGAGGAACGAAAAATTGGCAGATCAACGTCAAGCAGCTTTAGATGCTGCTCTTAAAAGAATTGAAAAGAATTTCGGTAAGGGATCTATTATGCGAATGGGTGAAAAAAGTGACATGAATGTCGCTACCGTTTCCAGTGGATCACTTGCACTTGATGAAGCTCTTGGAGTAGGTGGATACCCTAAGGGACGGATTATTGAAATGTATGGCCCTGAAAGTTCTGGTAAAACAACCGTTGCGCTTCATGCAGTTGCAGAAGTTCAGGCAAAAGGTGGAACAGCTGCCTATATCGATGCTGAAAATGCCATGGATCCAAAATATGCTGAAGCTTTAGGTGTTAATATTGACGATTTATTACTTTCTCAACCAGATACTGGTGAAGAAGGCTTGGAAATTGCTGATGCTTTAATTTCTAGTGGAGCCATCGATATTGTTGTCGTTGATTCCGTTGCTGCACTTGTACCTCGTGCAGAAATTGAAGGAGAAATGGGTGATGCCCATGTCGGACTTCAAGCACGATTGATGTCACAAGCACTACGTAAGTTATCAGGATCTATTAATCAAACCAAAACGATTGCAATTTTCATTAATCAAATTCGTGAAAAAGTTGGGGTTATGTTTGGTAACCCTGAAACAACGCCTGGTGGTCGTGCACTGAAGTTCTATTCTACTGTCCGACTTGAAATCAGACGTGGGGAACAAATCAAGGATGGCACTGAAGTTATCGGTAACCGTACCAAGATTAAAGTTGTTAAAAATAAGGTCGCACCTCCTTTCCGCCGTGCCGAAGTTGATATCATGTACGGACAAGGAATCTCTAAGACTGGTGAATTGCTCGATATGGCAGTTGAAAAAGACTTGGTTAACAAGAGTGGTGCCTGGTATTCATACGGTGATGACCGAATTGGTCAGGGCCGTGAGAATGCAAAACAATATTTTGCTGATAACCCTGCAGCAATGGCAGAGTTGAATGCCAAGGTTCGTGCAGCTTATGGAATGGATGGTATCAGTGATACAGCTGCTGAACCAGAAGTAAGCGAACAACCAGCAGAACAAGAATAATTAATTGGAGTTGTGTGACATCAGTCGAACAAATCATGGATATCGTGTAGTGTTTTGACTTATCGAACTGATTCGTAAATAGTTTATATCAAAAGATGGAGTTGTTGAACAAAACGTTAGTTTTATTCTGCGGCTCCTCTTTTGTTGTCTTTTATCGATAAATATAAAAAAATTTATTATGACTATCAGAGTTCGGATTAAGTAATCAAAACGTTACTTAATTAGGCTTTAAGCAAAAATTAATGTTAAAAAGCATATGAAAATATTAAATCAGCTTTGTTTGTTGTTCATACAATTTATTGACATGCCATCCACTCAAGATTAAAATTAAGTGTGTGTGAATAATCATTTAACACATTCAAAAATTTTAAGATTATTAACCAAACAACAAATTAATAAGTGATGCGGAGGTGAAACAATGAGTGCTTTAAGCATAGTTCTCGCCGCGATCGCTATAGTTGTCGGTGGTGCAATTGGCTACTTCGTCCGTAAGTCAACTTACGAACAAAAAGTAGATCAAGCACGTAATAGTGCCGAAGGAATTATCTCGAGTGCAAAAAAGGACGCTGAGACTGCCAAGAAAGAAGCTATTATCGAGGCTAAAGAGGAGAGTCATCAGTATCGGGCTAGCATTGAAGAAGAATTAAAAGAACGTAGATCTGAATTGCAAAAACAAGAGGATCGACTCCTTCAACGTGAAACAACCTTGGATCACAAAGATAACGCCATTGAAAAACGCGAAAATGTTCTAAGTGAGCGAGAACAAGAAAATGCAACACGCAAAGAACAAATTCAAACAGATCAACAACATGTAACTGAATTAATTGAACAACGACAGGCCGACTTACAAGCTGTTGCTGAAATGTCTAAAGATGATGCGAGAACATTGATTTTAGATGATGTGAAATCGCACCTTACTCACGAACGAGAAGTTATGATTCGTGATAGTGAACAGGAAGCAGCAGCAGTTGCCGATAAAAAAGCAAAAGAGTTAATTGTTTCTGCTATTCAACGAAGTGCGGCAGACATGGTATCTGAAACAACCGTTTCAGTTGTTACTTTGCCAAATGATGACATGAAAGGCCGAATTATTGGTCGTGAAGGTCGTAATATTCGTACCTTAGAAACATTAACGGGAATCGATTTAATCATTGATGATACTCCTGAAGCTGTCGTTTTAAGCGGATTTGATCCGATTAGACGTGAAATTGCTAAGATGGCCCTTGAGAAACTGATTCAAGACGGAAGAATTCATCCGGCACGAATTGAAGAGGCGGTAGAAAAAGCTCAAAAAGACATGGATCAACAGCTTCGTGAAGCTGGGGAACAAACAGTCTTTGACTTGGGAGTGCATTCTATCCATCCAGATTTAATCAAGATTATTGGACGCATGAAGTATCGAACTAGTTATGGTCAAAACGTATTAAATCATTCAATTGAAGTTGCTAAGATTGCTGGCATTATGGCTGGCGAACTTGGTGAAGACGTTACTTTAGCTAAGCGCGCAGGGTTACTACACGATATAGGTAAAGCAGTTGATCATGAAGTTGAAGGTTCACACGTAGAATTAGGTGTTGAATTAACAACGAAGTACAAGGAAAATTCTGTGGTAATTAATACCATCGCTTCTCATCATGGAGATGTCGAACCAGAATCCATTATTGCTGTACTTGTGCAAACCGCGGATGCAATTTCTGGAGCCCGTCCAGGAGCAAGAAGCGAATCGCTCGAGAATTATATTCAAAGATTGAAACAATTGGAAACTATTGCTAACAAGCATGCTGGCGTGGATCATAGTTATGCAATCCAAGCCGGACGTGAAGTTCGTGTAATGGTAGAGCCAAAAAACGTTTCAGATTTGGAAGCAACAGCCTTGTCTCATGATATTAAGAATGAGATTGAAGATGAACTTGAATATCCAGGCCATATTAAAGTGACTGTTATTCGTGAAGTTCGCGCAATTGATTACGCAAAGTAAGGATTGTCCCAGAATTTTCTGGGCAATCCTTTTTTGTCGCCTGGGTAAATTTATACTTTAAATCGTAAATCGTGGTAAAATTATATGAGTATTTCCAAATGACAGATGAGGTGAATTTGCGTGCCACAAAAAACTAAAGAAACGCCGATGATGCAACAATATCAGGCGATTAAAGATCAATATCAAGATGCATTTTTATTTTATCGACTCGGAGATTTTTACGAGTTATTTAATGATGATGCAATTAAAGGTTCTCAAATTCTTGAGCTAACGTTAACGACACGAAATAAAAGTGCGGTTGATCCAATTCCAATGTGTGGAGTACCTCACCATGCTGCAGAAAATTATATTGATATTTTAGTTGATAAGGGCTATAAGGTCGCGGTTTGTGAACAAGTTGAAGATCCCAAAGAAGCTAAAGGGATGGTAAAACGTGAAGTTACCCGATTAGTCACTCCTGGAACACAAATGGATGTCAAAGGTGACCAAACACATGACAACAATTATTTAACGGCGATTATGTCAGAGGATAAAAGTTTTGGCCTAGCTTATACCGACTTATCAACTGGTGAATTAAAGACAACATTTTTGTCAGACCAAAATGCAGTTTTAAACGAGATGATTAATCTAAGAACTAAAGAAGTTGTTGTTGACGACTCAATTAATGATGAATTAATCAATAAAATTACTCAGCAATCAATCTTAATCTCACATCAAAATTCAATTTCAGAAAGCTCAGAATTAAATTTTCTAATTCAAGATCTGGATCAATCAACTGAAGAACACGTGGTAGGATTACTTATTTCGTATTTAATCACAACACAAAAAAGAGCCTTAGATCACTTACAACGTGCCGTTTCATACGAGACTTCCTATTTTCTCAAAATGGATCATTATTCTAAGTACAATTTGGAACTAACCACAAATATACGAAGTGGTAAAAAACAAGGTACTTTAAGTTGGTTGTTGGATGAAACTAGAACAGCGATGGGGAGCCGATTGCTAAAACAATGGCTTGACCGTCCATTATTAGATCAGTCAGCCATCGAAAGCCGACAAGATAAGGTTCAAGAGTTACTCAACCATTATTTTGAACGCAGTAATTTACAAGAAGAGTTAACCAAAGTTTATGATTTAGAAAGGTTGGCCGGTCGAGTCGCTTATGGGAGCGTTAATGGTCGTGATTTGATTCAATTGTTAACCTCACTTGAACAAATTCCAAAGATTAGTTATGTGCTAGAAAGTCTTGATTCTGAAACTTTCAACACTTTACTCAAAGGAATGGATCCATTGACTGATATTGCTGACTTGATTAAGGAATCTATCGCGGAAGAACCACCAGTCTCAATTACGGATGGTGGAGTAATCAAAGATGGCTATAATGAAAAACTTGATAAATACCGTGATGCAATGAAAAATGGTAAACAATGGATTGCTAACTTGGAGGCCCAAGAAAGAGCAGCAACTGGTATCAGCAACCTTAAAATCGGTTTTAACCGTGTTTTTGGCTACTATATTGAAGTATCAAAGGGAAATGTTGATAAACTTGCTGAGGGACGTTACGAGCGTAAACAGACACTAACAAATGCCGAACGGTTTGCAACTCCAGAGTTGAAAGAACGCGAGACTTTAATTTTAGAAGCTCAAGACAAATCTACAGCGCTGGAATATGAGCTATTTACTCAAATTCGTGAAAACGTGAAATCATCAATAGCTAGATTGCAAAAGCTCGCCAAAGTAGTTTCTGAATTAGACGTCATTCAAAGCTTTGCGGTGGTCAGTGAAACGTATCATTTTGTTCGCCCAGAATTTAGTGCGGAACATAACCTGTCAATCACCGACGGACGCCATCCGGTCGTAGAAAAATTTATGGGGCATCAGTCGTATGTGCCGAACGACGTATCAATGGACAGTGAAACGAACATCTTGTTGATTACTGGTCCAAATATGTCTGGTAAGAGTACGTATATGCGTCAATTAGCCTTGACAGTTGTGATGGCACAAATGGGTTGCTTTGTACCAGCTAAAGCGGCCACACTTCCAATCTTTGATCAAATATTTACACGAATTGGGGCAGCCGATGATTTGGTTTCTGGACAAAGTACCTTCATGGTTGAAATGCAGGAAGCCAATAATGCACTCAGTCATGCCAGCTCAAATAGCTTGATTTTATTTGATGAACTGGGTCGAGGAACCGCGACTTTTGATGGGATGGCATTGGCGCAATCAATTATTGAATATTTGCATGAAAAAGTTCACGCTAAGACTTTATTTTCAACCCATTATCATGAATTGACAGTTTTAGATAAGTCTCTTGAAAACTTAAAAAATGTTCATGTGGGCGCCGTTGAAAAGAACGGAGAATTGGTCTTTTTACACAAGGTGGAAGATGGACCGGCAGATCAATCATATGGGATCCATGTTGCTAAATTGGCCGGGATGCCTCAGTCTCTGTTGGCTCGCGCCACTTCAATTTTGTCTCAATTAGAGGGCGAAGAAGTAACCATTCCAGATGCGGTTCATGAAACTGTTGAGGAACCCAAAGCTGCAACCAAAGAACCTGACGAAACAAAAGGTCAAATGGAATTATTCCAAACAGTGGAGCTTGATCCAAAGTATGAACAAGTGATTGAACAAATTAAAAAATTAAATCTGATGTCCATGACGCCTATGGATGTTATGAATGTAATTTATGAATGGCAAAAGGAAATTTTATAAGCTCAAATATTAAGCTGGAAAGGGGACCAATTAATGGCAAAAATTCATGAACTGACAGAGGTCCTCGCTGATCAAATTGCGGCTGGAGAAGTGATTGAACGTCCAGCGTCGATTGTGAAAGAATTGGTCGAAAATTCAGTTGATGCCCACAGTCGACAAATTGACATTATTGTTGAAAATTCAGGCTTTGATAGTATCAGAATTATTGATGATGGCGATGGTATCGAATCAGACGACGTCTTTACTGCATTTAAGAGGCATGCAACCAGTAAAATTAGTTCGCGACAGGATTTATTTAAAGTAGCTTCCTTAGGTTTCCGAGGCGAAGCCTTACCAAGCATTGCGTCGGTTTCAGATGTCACAATGATTACCTCAAACGGAACTGATTCCGGGACGGAAATTAATATTCGCGGTGGTGAAATTATTAAGCACTCGGTGGCCGCAGTTCGCCAAGGTACGGATATTTTCATGAAAGATTTATTTTTCAATACACCGGCCAGATTGAAATATTTAAAATCACCCCAAACCGAATTAGCTCAAATCACTGATATTGTCGATCGATTAGCTCTAGGCAACCCGGATGTGGCGATTACGTTTACTCATAATCAGCATGAAATTTTAAGAACGGCTGGTAATGGTAATTTACAACAAGTGATTGCTGCAATTTACGGGATTTCAAATGCTCGACAAATGGTATACTTTGAAAATGAAGATGCTGATTTCCGGGTAACGGGATATACGTCCTTACCAGCCGTCACCCGAGCATCGCGTCAATACATCACGATTCTGATTAATCGTCGTTATATTCGGAATTACCAGCTCACCAGATCAATTATTCAAGGGTACGGTTCTAAGTTAATGGTGGGTCGTTATCCAATTAGTGTGATTAACATCGAACTGGATCCAATTTTAGTTGATGTAAACGTCCATCCAGCTAAGAGAGAAGTTCGAATTAGCAAAGAAGACCAACTGGGGCAATTGATTGCTACCGCCTTACAAGAATCGATTGCTCAAGAAAATTTGATACCGGATGCCTTAGGTGAGTTAAATACGGAAGAAAAAGTTGATTTTGATGATTTAAAATCCAGCCTCAATGATGCTTCTAGTAGCTATACTGCGCCCAAAATTACAACGCAAGAAACTGCTGATCCAACCATCGTTGAACCGGTTGCGCCCATTACGATTGTTAAATCAGATGAATTAACTGATCCGTTGGTTAAAAATTTTGATGAAAAATATCATGCTGAAACCGGAGTTTCTGTTTTTGGTGATGGACAACCGGAGCCTGAAGTTGAGCATCAACAAGAGAATCTTGAATTAGATTTAAACGATAAAACTGATCGAAGTAAAGAACGGTTTCCTGAATTACAGTTTATTGGTCAGTTTCGTGGGACTTTTTTGTTGGCCTCCGCAGCGGATGGCTTATACTTAGTCGATCAACATGCCGCCCAAGAACGCATTAATTATGAGTATTATCGTGAAGAAATCGGCAAAGTTAGTGAAGATGCGCAAACGATGTTGGTACCGATTGTCTTAGATTATCCAACTGCTGATGCAATGATGATTATGGAACATATGGAAGTTTTGAAAAGTTTAGGGCTGGAATTGGAACCCTTTGGACAAAACAGTTTTGTGGTTCACCAACATCCTACGTGGTTTAAGCAAGGACAAGAAGAGTCAACAATTCGAGAAATGGTTGATTGGATTATTACAGATGGTCATTTAACCGTGGCTCAATTTCGTGAGAAGACGGCCATTATGATGAGCTGTAAACGAGCGATTAAAGCCAACCATTATCTGAATGATGATCAAGCTAAAGCGCTGTTGGTCGCGCTACCTAAATGCGAGAATCCTTTTAATTGTCCTCATGGTCGACCAGTCGTCATTCAATTTAGTGAACCAGAACTTGAAAAAATGTTTAAACGAATTCAAGACTCACACAGTGCCTATGCTGGTGAATTTAATGACCATGAGTTTTAAGTTGATTGTGGACTAATTTAACAGATTAGATGATAAATCTCTTCTGTGCCATACATAACTTTATGATAGAATTATTAAAGTAAATTTAGGGAAGAGTAGGAATACCAATTGTACGAATATCTAGAAGGTAAAATCACAATTGTCACGCCAAGCTATATTGTTGTTGACGTACAAGGGGTCGGCTATCGAGTATTAACTGCTAACCCATACCGATACACTGAAGATTCAGTGGTAAGGGTTTATATTTATCAAGCAGTCCGCGAAACAGAGCTAACCTTATTTGGGTTTGTTGACCAAGCGGAAAAGCAGCTATTTGAGCAACTAATTAACGTGTCAGGAATTGGTCCCAAGAGTGCACTCGCTATTTTAGCCAATGCAGACCACAGTGGATTAATCAATGCGATTGCGAATGATGACGCGGCATATCTGACTAAGTTTCCAGGTGTTGGTAAAAAAACAGCTGGTCAAATTGTTTTAGATTTGAAGGATAAAATTTTACAGCTAGATACTGGAAGTCAAAACAGCAGTGAAATTGTCAAAGTGTCAAATGATATCTTGGCATTATCAGATGCATTATCGGCACTTGAATCACTGGGATATCGGACTAAAGATGTCGAAAAAGTCGCAAAAAAATTACGTGAGATTCCAGAAACTACCACGGATGATTATTTACGACAAGGCTTAACATTATTAACCAAATAGATGAAGGGAGGTCGTTTTGATGGATGATGACAATGAAAATATTTTATCTGGACAAAGTGAGGATGAACTAGAAAACTCGCTTGAGAAGTCATTACGGCCTCAAACGTTAGATGCATATATCGGCCAGACGAAAATTAAACATGAATTAGATGTCTATATTCAAGCTGCTAGTGGACGTGAAGAAGCGTTAGATCATGTACTCCTCTATGGGCCTCCAGGGCTTGGGAAAACAACGTTGGCAATGGTGATTGCCAATGAAATGAAAGTAAATATCCGGACAACGAGTGGGCCAGCAATCGAAAAGCCAGGTGACTTGGTGGCATTATTGAATGAATTAGAGCCGGGGGATGTCTTGTTTATTGATGAAATTCATCGGTTACCAAAAATTGTTGAAGAAATGCTTTATTCAGCCATGGAAGATTTTTTTGTTGATATTGTCGTAGGGCAAGGCCCAACAGCGCACCCAATTCATTTTCCATTACCTCCATTTACTTTAATTGGTGCTACCACACAGGCGGGTTCATTATCGGCGCCATTACGCGATCGTTTTGGAATTGTGGAACATATGGATTACTACACGATTGAAGAGTTGCAGCAAATTATTTTTAGATCATCCGAAATTTTTCAAATCACGATGGTCGCCAGTGGGGCGCACGAGTTAGCTTTACGCTCACGAGGGACTCCACGAATTGCCAATCGATTGTTGAAGCGAGTGAGAGATTTCGCTCAGGTCGAAAATCGTGATGATGTGGATCAAGAGATTGTTTCATATGCATTGGACTTACTGCGAGTTGATAATCGCGGTTTAGATGAAATTGATTTGAAACTGTTACGTACGATGATTGAGTTTTATCAAGGCGGCCCAGTAGGGCTAGGTACACTAGCAGCCAACATTGGTGAAGAACCCAATACAATTTCAGAAATGTATGAACCATATTTACTACAGATTGGCTTTATTAAACGAACACCGCGAGGAAGAATTGCTACTTCCCTGGCGTATAAACACTTAGGAATACCCGAAATTAAAGGAGAATAGCACTAATGTCAGATTTAACTGTTGATGATTTTGATTATGATTTACCACACGAATTAATTGCACAAACCCCAATTGAAAAAAGAGATACTTCTCGCTTACTTGTTTTGGATAGCAAAACCGGTGAGATGCAAGATCAACATTTTTATGATGTAATTGATCAATTAAATCCTGGGGATGCCGTTGTTATGAATAATTCGCGTGTCTTACCAGCACGAATTTATGGAATTAAAGCTGATACTGGTGCTCATGTGGAGGTTTTGTTGTTAAACAATACTGAGGGTGACACTTGGGAAACATTAGTTAAACCAGGTAAGAAAATTAAAATCGGGACAGTCTTAACTTTTGGAAACGGTGAATTAACTGCCACAGTTACTGAAGAACTTGATCACGGTGGTCGGATGATTGAATTTCACTATGAAGGAATCTTTTTAGAGGTTCTGGAAAAATTAGGTGAAATGCCATTACCACCTTATATTAAAGAAAAATTGGATGATCCAGATCGTTATCAAACCGTTTATGCTAAAGAAAATGGTTCAGCGGCAGCACCAACGGCAGGACTTCATTGGACAAAAGAATTATTGCAAAAGGTTGAAGATAAGGGTGTTAAACTTGTTTATTTAACTTTGCATGTGGGTCTTGGTACTTTTCGTCCAGTCGATGAAGAGAGAATTGAAGATCACGTGATGCATAGTGAATTTTATCGATTGGATGCAGAGTCTGCAAAGACGTTGAATGATGTTCGTGCCAATGGAGGTCGCATTATCGCGACTGGAACAACTTCAATCCGTACTCTTGAAACCATTGGCACAAAGTTTAATGGCAAATTACAAGCTGATTCTGGATGGACTGATATTTTTATTATGCCCGGTTATAAATGGACTGTCGTAGATGCCTTTATCACCAACTTCCATTTACCTAAATCAACTTTAGTGATGCTAGTGGCTGCGTTCACTGGTCGTGATAAGATTTTAAATGCTTATGAACATGCAATTAAGGAAAAATATCGTTTCTTCAGTTTTGGGGATGCAATGTTTGTCAAATAAACCGACAGCCTAAAACACATTGTTCCAAATTAAATGAATTATTTGTTATACTATTAACTGGAATTTACAGTTAAATGATGAAATGGAGATTTTATGGAACCCGCAATTAAGTACCGATTGATTCACCAAGATAAGCATACTGGAGCTCGAACTGGTGAAATCATCACTCCGCATGGCACATTCCCAACCCCAATGTTTATGCCAGTCGGGACACAAGCAACTGTTAAAAGTATTGCCCCCGAAGAACTGAATGAAATGGGTGCCGGCATTATCTTGGCAAATACGTATCATTTGTGGTTGCAACCAGGTGAAGATTTGGTCGAACAGGCTGGTGGCCTGCATAAATTTATGAATTGGGACAAAGGAATTTTGACCGATTCTGGTGGCTTTCAAGTGTTTTCACTTGCCAAGCATCGTGATATTGAAGAAGAAGGAGTTACATTTAAAGATCCTTCTAGTGGTCGGACAATGTTTTTGTCGCCTGAAAAAGCAATTCAAGTTGAAAATGCTTTAGGTCCAGATATTATGATGAGTTTTGATGAATGTCCCCCATATTTTGAGACCTACGACTACATTCAAAAGTCTGTGGAACGGACATCAAGATGGGCTGAAAGAGGATTAAAAGCCCATCAAAATCCATCCACGCAAGGATTATTCGGAATTGTGCAAGGAGCTGGGTTTAAAGCGCTGCGTCAACAAAGTGCTCGTGACTTGGTTTCGATGGACTTTCCAGGATACTCTGTTGGTGGGTTATCAGTTGGGGAATCCAAAGAAGAAATGAATCGCGTTTTGGAGTTCACAACTCCATTGTTACCTGAAAATAAACCACGTTATTTAATGGGTGTTGGGACAGCTGATTCCTTAATCGATGGCGTTATTCGTGGAATTGACATGTTTGATTGTGTGCTACCCACGCGAATCGCTAGAAATGGGACTTGTATGACATCACATGGACGGCTAGTTGTTAAAAACTCTCAATATGCCCGTGATTTTAATCCATTAGATGACAATTGTGATTGTTATGTTTGTCGTAATTACACCAGAGCTTATATTCGACACTTGATTCATGTCAATGAAACTTTTGGAATCAGATTAACGAGTTATCATAATTTGTATTTCTTAATTCATTTGATGGAAGATATGCGTGAGGCAATCAAAAACGATCAAGTACTAGAATTTCGTGAAATGGTTTTTGAACAATATGGGTTTAATGAAGAAAATGCACGTAACTTTTAGTAAATTGACTCGTGTTTTATAAGTTTTTTTGATACAGTAGAGATAGTAAAACTGAAAGGATGTTCAAATTAATGCAAAGTTACTCAGGAATTATCTTAATCGTTGTGATGGTAGCAGTAATGTACTTCTTAATGATCCGTCCACAACAAAAGCAACGTGCGCAACATCAAAATATGGTTAGTGCCCTTAAAAAAGGCGATAAAGTGATTACCATTGGTCGTCTTCATGGTGTGATTGATTCAGTTGATAACACTAACAAGACAGTTGTTTTAGATGTTGAAGGAATTTATTTAACATTTGATTTAGCTGCTGTTGCTAGTGTCGTTCCAGCTGACGCTCCAGCACCTGCTGCACCAGTTGTTAGTGAAACAGCTGAAACCGAAGAACCTGCTGATTCTAGTGAAGAACCTGCAAGTTCAGCTGAAGCAGTTGAAGAAACACCTGCTGAATCAGCAAGTGATGCTACTTCTGAAGAAGCAAAATAAATTACTAAATCACCACCTGATATAAGGGCTGAAATCGTTGATTTCACCCTTTTTTTGCGTCTTTAGACCTGGTTGAGCACGTCAAGTGTGCGAAACAAAAAACCACCTGCTATGCGGGTGGAGAGCAAATGGGTTATACAAAAATGCCCCCATCAGATTTAGAATGAATGTGTCGAAGCCAACATAAAAAATCGAAAGGGAGCATTAAATATGGCAAATAAACTTAATAGTCTTGCGCACACCAAATGGTATTGCAAGTACCATATCGCATTCACACCAAAGTATAGAAGAAAAATCATTTATAATCAATATCGGAAGGATCTACAAAACGATATTAGGCTGTTATGCCAGTACAAAGGTGTTGAAATAATTGAAAGACACATGATGCCAGATCATGTACACCTGTTGGTCAGTATTCCACCCAAATTAAGTGTTTCAAACTTTATGGGATACTTGAAGGGCAAAAGTGCGTTAATGATGTTTGACCAACATGCGAATTTAAAATATAAATTTGGAAACAGGCATTTCTGGTCAGAAGGATATTATGTTAGTACAGGTGGTTTGAATGAGGCAACCATAACAAAATATATTAGAGATCAAGAAAAACATGATCAAGCAGTAGATAAATTAAGTGTTAAAGAATATGAAGACCCTTTTAAGGGTTCCAGGTAAGTAATAACGTCGCCACTTAAAGTGGCGGTGAAAGTGACAAATGCATTCAATTGGCTTTGATGAAATAAAAAGCCAGCGCCTTGAGACGCTGGCAAGTACATAGGGCTTATAGCCCATGAACAAACCACCCGTTTTACGGGCGGTTATGATTTGTTTTTTGCTATAATCATTTTTAGAGGAAGAAACCATGACTGAGTTTATGCAACAACAACTCAATATTGATACTACACGAAAAATCATCCATATTGATATGGATGCTTTTTATGCTCAAATTGAAATGCGTGATCACCCTGAATGGCGGCAGCAACCATTGGTCATTGCTAAGGATCCACGTAAAACAGGTGGTCATGGCGTTGTTGCAACGGCTAATTATGCCGCCAGAAAGGCAGGTATTCATTCTGCCATGAGTGCGGCCAAAGCACTGGAATTAGAACCTAAGGCCGTCTTTAAAACTCCGGACTTTACTTTATATCGTCGCATTTCAGCTCAGGTACATGAAATTTTTCATCGTTATACTGATAAAGTGGAACCAATTGCCTTTGATGAAGCATATTTAGATGTTACTGAAAATAAGCAGGGTATCACCAATCCAGTTGATTTAGCCCATCGCCTTCAAGCTGAAATATTCGAAGAAACTAAATTAACCTGTTCAACAGGCATTTCATATAATAAATTTTTGGCCAAGTTGGCGTCTGAGTATCGAAAACCAGCGGGGGTAGCGGTGATTAATCCTGATGATGTGGAATTCTTTTTATTTAAATTACCAATTGAAGATTTTCGTGGGGTTGGGAAGAAGACAGTGCCTAAGATGCATGATATGGGGATTGATAATGGTGCTGATTTGTATGCTAGGTCGGAAGCGGAACTGATGGCCAAATTTGGCAAAATGGGTTACATTCTGTATCGGCGTGTACGAGGCGAAGATAACCGCCCAGTTGAGTATCAACGAGATCGTAAGTCAATTGGGAAGGAACGAACCTATACACAGTTAATTAATTCAGATGAGGGTGCGCAAGCTCAGCTCACTTACTTATCCGAATTAGTGGCAGAAGCGCTGCGCACTAACCAAAAACATGGTAAAACCGTGGTCCTTAAAATTAGATATCAGGATTTTTCAACGATAACCAAGCGGGAAACGCAAACTGAGTTTGTTGATAATACGCCAGAGGCAATATATTTTTTGGCAAATCAGATTTACGAAGACTTACCTAAAAATGATGATGCAATCAGATTGTTGGGAATTACAGTGACGAACCTATCCCCAGCTACATTTGAAAACATTACTTTGCCATTATTTAAACATTGATAAAACAACCTTTGAAACCAACATCAATAAACGGTATACTGGAGAATGGACTTTATCACGATGTCTCTTTAGAGAGAGGAATAAATTAATATGAATGTACAAGAAGAAATCTTAGAAAAAATTAAAAAATATCAAAAAATTATTATTCATCGGCATCAACGCCCCGACCCAGACGCAATTGGTTCTCAAACGGGATTAGCTGAAATCTTAAAAGTCTCATTTCCAACAAAAGAAATTTTCATGGTTGGAAAAAAGATTCCAGGGTTTGCTTGGATTGGCGAAATGGATGAAATTGATAATGAAGTATTTGATGATGCGTTGGTGATTGTCACTGATACTGCCAATGCTCCCAGAATTGATGATCGCCGGTTTGATCAGGGTGATATGTTAATTAAAATTGACCATCATCCAAATGATGAACCGTATGGCGATATCATGCTAGTGAAAACTGAAGCATCAAGTTGTTCAGAAATTATTTATGATTTTTATCATCATTTTAAAGATGAACTTACGTTACCTCAAAACGCGGCGCATGCTCTATTAGCTGGTATTATCGGAGATACAGGACGCTATCTTTATCCAGCAACAACGGCCCATACAATGAAAGTTGCAGCCGCTTTAATGGAACTAGGTGCTGATAACTCGAAGATTGGCCAACAAGAAAATGAAATGCCTTTGCCGGTAGCAAGATTATCGGCATACGTCTATGAGAACCTTGAAATTATGTCTCATGGGGCAGCGTATTTGATTTTAACCACCGAAATTTTGGATAAATTTGATTTAAAAGACTCTGGTACATCGGGAATCGTGCCTTTGCCAGGCCAAATTAGTGATGTTGTTTCTTGGGCAATTTTTGTTCAACAAGATGATAAGAGTTATCGAGTTCGCTTACGCTCAAAAGGTGAACCAATTAATGAAATTGCTAAACTTCATGATGGTGGTGGGCATCCATTAGCTAGTGGAGCCAAGGCTAAAGATGATGAAGAAGTGAAAGAAATTATTACACAATTAGACCAGTTAACAAAAGAAAATGAGGTATAACATGGCCGAAACATTTAAAAATTTTAATTTTCAATCGTATGTTTATGATGCGATTTCTGATTTAGGATTTAGGGAACCCACGCCGGTTCAAACTAAGGTAATTCCGCTTGTTAAGGCGGGTAAAAGTGTCATTGGACAATCTCAAACTGGTAGTGGTAAAACCCATGCCTTTTTATTGCCAATTTTCGATCAAATTGATGCAAGTTCGAACACAGTTCAAGTTGTCATCACAACTCCCAGTAGGGAATTAGCTTATCAAATTTATGATGCTGCTAAACAAATTGCAGGTTTTGGACCAGACAGTTTAATTGTGCACAACTATGTTGGTGGAACAGATAAAGCTCGTCAAATTGATCAATTGAAACGTCATCAACCACAAATTGTGATTGGCACCCCAGGAAGAATTTGGGATTTAATTTCAGCTCAATCACTAGATGTTCATACAGCTAAACAATTTGTCATCGATGAGGCAGATATGACTCTTGATATGGGATTCTTGGACCAAGTTGACAAAATCGCTGGTAGTTTACCTGCTGATTTACAAATGTTGGTGTTCTCCGCAACTATTCCAGAAAAATTACGTCCATTCTTGCGTAAGTACATGAATAATCCAGTCATTGAAGAAATACCGGTTACGTCAGTAATCAATCCTGATGTTGATAACTGGTTACTTTCAACTAAGGGTAAAAGTAAAAATGCATTAATTTACAAATTAATTACTATGGGTGACCCATATTTGGTGCTCATTTTTGCTAATACTAAAACACGAGTGGAAGAAATTCACGCCTATCTACAACAACAAAATTTAAAAGTTGCCATGATTCATGGTGACATTAAACCACGTGAACGAAAACGAGTGATGCGTCAAGTTCATAACTTGGAATTCCAATTTGTTGTGGCGACTGATTTGGCCGCCCGCGGGATTGATATTGAAGGAGTTTCCATGGTCATCAATGATGAAATTCCGACTGATTTAGATTTCTTTATTCATCGTGTTGGGCGAACCGGCCGTAAAGGGATGAACGGTACCGCTGTGACATTGTATGAACCAGGTGATGATAAGGCAGTTGTGGCACTTGAACAACTGGGTGTGAAGTTTAAAGATAAAGAAATCAAAAATGATGAAGTGGTTGATACTTATGACCGTTTACGCCGGACCAAGCGCAAGCCTCGTCAAGAAGAGTTAGATATTACCATGAAGGGTTACGTCAAGAAACAAAAGAAGACTGTTAAACCCGGTTACAAGAAAAAAATCAAGGGTGCAATTGCAGAACAAGCGATTCAAAAGCGTCGTATTGAACAACGTGCTGAATTCCGTCGAGCAAAAAAAGCAAAAAAGAATTCCTCCCGTTGATTTTTGGAAACTGCTCGACTATAATAAACACTGTTCTGGGACATATTTACCAGTTGAATTTTTAGAAACGTTTTGGGGCTGAGAAAAACGATGCAGACTGGTAAATGCTACCCAATAGGATGTGTAATTGAATAAATTGTATATCGGCTTTAACGATTAAGAGGTTAACGATTTCCATCGTTGCAATCAGAGTGGTACCGCGTCATAGACGTCTCTGAAAGCAATGGTGGATTTTTTATATAAAAAAGTTTAGGAGAATTTTTATGAGTGAATTAAAGCAATTATCAAGTAGTGAAGTACGACAAATGTTCCTCGATTTTTTTGCTCAACATGGCCATAAAATTGAACCAAGTGCATCATTAGTACCAGTGGACGACCCAACATTGTTATGGATTAACTCTGGCGTTGCAACAATGAAAAAGTATTTTGATGGATCAGTTGTCCCAGAAAATCCAAGATTAGTTAGTTCGCAAAAGAGTATTAGAACAAATGATATTGAAAATGTCGGAAAAACTGCTCGTCATCATACTTTATTTGAAATGCTCGGGAATTTTTCTGTTGGTGATTATTTTAAACAAGATGCCATTCCATGGGCGTGGGAATTATTAACCAGTCCTGATTGGTACGGTTTGGATCCAGAAAAATTATATATTACCGTGTATCCAAAAGACAAAGAAGCTCGCCAAGTTTGGGAAAAGATTGGCATTAAGCCAGATCACATTTTAGAAGATGAAGATAACTTTTGGGATATTGGTCGTGGACCTTCGGGACCTGATTCCGAAATCTTTTATGATCGTGGCCAAGAAATGAATAATTTGAGTGAAGATGATCCTGAGAGTTATCCCGGTGGTGAAAATGAACGCTATTTGGAAATTTGGAACATTGTCTTTTCACAATTTAACCATACGCCTGAAGACACTTTTGAACCATTACCACATAAAAATATTGATACGGGGATGGGACTAGAACGAGTAGTGTCAATTTTTCAACATGCTCGGACTAATTTCGAAACAGATTTATTTTTGCCATTAATCAAAGCCACTGAGAAGGTTAGTGACCATAAAGTTTATGGCAAAGCCAGTGCTGATGACGTTTCATTCAAAGTGATTGCTGATCATATCCGTGCAATTACCTTTGCCATTGGTGATAGCGCATTGCCATCTAACGTCGGCCGTGGTTATGTCATTCGCCGATTAATTCGACGGGCAGTCGTCAACGGTAAAAAATTGGGTATTAACGATGCATTCTTGTATCAACTTGTGCCAACGGTTGGTGAAATTATGCAAGCATACTATCCAGAAGTGTTAGCTAATGCGGACTATATTGCATCTGTAATTAAATCTGAAGAAGATCGATTTAATGCCACTTTAAATGACGGTCTAGATTTGTTAAATGCTACGATTGCTGACACTAAAGCTAATCATAGCGACAAAATTGATGGTGAAGCTGCCTTTAAGCTCTACGATACGTACGGTTTCCCAATTGAATTAACGCGTGAATATGCGGAAGATGAAGGATTACAAGTCGACGAAGACGGTTTTGATGCAGAAATGCACAAACAACAGAACCGAGCTCGTAACGCCCGCGGAAATACCAAATCAATGGGTGTTCAAAGTGATTTCTGGATTAGTGTCAAGGATGAAAGCGAGTATGTTGGATACGATAATTTGGTCGTGGATGATGCCAAAGCTATCATTGTTGCGCAAGACGAAACAGACGTTACTGAAGCTCAACCTAGTGAAAACGCGATTGAGATTATCTTTGACCGGACACCTTTCTACGCTGAAATGGGTGGTCAAGTTGCTGATACCGGGGCCATTATTAATAATTTAGGTGAAGAAGTTGGCCGAGTTACAGATGTTCAACATGCACCAAATGGTCAAAATTTACACACAGTTATTTTAAGTAAGCCATTGAAAAAGGGTGCACGCTACAAATTAGTCGTTGATCGTGCACGCCATTTGAAAATTGAAAAAAATCATACAGCCACACATTTGTTAGATCAAGCTTTACGCAATGTGTTAGGTGGACACACCCAACAGGCTGGTTCATTAGTTGAACAACATTATTTGCGCTTCGACTTCAATCATTTCGGATCTATTACTGAAGACGACTTGCAACAAGTTGAGCGAATGGTGAATGAACAAATTTGGCGAGAAATTGAGATTCAAACGGTTGAAACGGACTTAGAATCTGCCAAAGAAATGGGTGCCATCGCCTTGTTTAGTGAAAAATATGGTGATCGAGTACGCGTTGTTAAAATTGGCGATTTTAATACTGAATTTTGTGGCGGAGATCACGTTCGTAATACTAATGAAATTGGTATTTTTAAAATTGTTTCTGAGGCTGGTGTTGGTGCCGGTGTTCGTAGAATTGAAGCAGTTACTGCAGAGGATGCATACAAACTGTTACATGATCGAGAAACATTATTAAAACAGTCAGCTGAAGTTCTTAAGGTGCCACAAATCAAAGAATTGCCTCACAAGATTGAAGCTCTTCAGAGTGAATTAAAAGAAGTTCAACGTGTCAACGACAGTTTGCAAAGTAAATTAACTTCACAACAAGCTTCTGATGTTTTCGGAAACGTTCAATCAACTAACCAAGGTACTTTGGTTGCTGAACAAGTCCAAGTCAATGGCATGGATCAATTACGTCAATTAGCTGATACTTGGCGTAGTAAGGCAGTTTCAGATGTTTTGGTCTTAGCAGCAGTGGTCAATGATAAGGTTAATTTAATCGTTGGGGTAAGTGACGCAAAAGTTAAAGAAGGTCTGAAAGCAGGAGATATTATCAAAACAATTGCACCTGCAATTGGTGGTGGTGGCGGTGGTCGTCCGAACATGGCTCAAGCTGGTGGAAAAAATCCTGCTGGAATTGATACTGCTTTGTCTCAGGCAAAAGACTTTTTGAATTAGTTTTCAAAATGTAGTTTACATTAAAAATGCGTTACAGTACTTGTCATTGATTGTACTTTTGCATTGTGTTTAGTACTATTAAGACATAAACAAATTAATGTGGGGGTGGGTTTAATGGCAGTAGATAAAACAATGTTTTTTGATTTTGGAGATAGTAATCAAAAGAATGTTCACGAAACATTAAATACGGTTTACGAAGCACTTGAGGAAAAAGGTTATAATCCGATTAACCAGATAGTTGGGTATTTATTGTCTGGCGATCCGGCTTATATTCCCCGCTTGAACGATGCGCGTAATTTAATCAGAAAATTTGAACGTGATGAAATTATTGAAGAGCTAGTGCGCTCTTATTTAAAAACTAAAGGTGATGCTTAATGCGACTAATGGGATTAGATGTCGGTTCAAAAACCGTCGGAATTGCAGTGAGCGATCCATTAGGTTGGACAGCACAGGGTGTTGAAATTATTCCAATCAATGAAGATGAACAAATTTTTGGTATTGAACGAGTGAAAGAATTAGTCCAAGCCAAAAAAGTTGCTGGTTTTGTTGTGGGCTTACCAAAAAATATGAATAACAGCGAAGGCCCTAGAGTTGAAGCTGCTCGTAATTATGGTAAACTTCTGGAGGAGACTTTTAATCTTCCAGTGGATTTTCAAGACGAACGATTGACCACGGTTGAAGCCTCTAGAATGTTAGTGGAAGAAGCTGATACTTCTCGTGCAAAACAAAAGAAAGTTATTGATAAACTGGCGGCCAGTCTAATTTTACAAAATTACTTAGATGGCCATGGCAAACTACTACAAGAACTGTGAGGAAATAATAATGGCTGAAGAACATAATCACGACCATAACCACGAAGATGAAGATTTAATTACATTAGTAGATGATGATGGTAACGAAGAGCTTTATAAGGTTCTCTTTACATTCGATTCTGATGATTTTGGTAAATCATATATTCTTCTTTATCCATCAAGCGCTGAAAATGATGAAGAGGTTGACATTCAGGCTTATGCCTACAACCCAGATCAAAGCGAAGATTCAGAAGGCGATTTACAGCCTATCGAAGATGAAGCTGAATGGGAAATGGTTGAAGAAGTTTTGAATACATTTCTTGATGACGAAGGCAACTTCGACGCTTAAAATATCTGTACAAAGTAAATGTTGAACAACAAATAGGGACTGTGATACAAAACTAACGTTTTGTATCACAGTCCCTATTTGTTTAGTCTTGATCTGCAATTGCTTGCGCCTTTTGTGTATTAGCGAAGTGCAATTTAGCAAAGTCACCTAGCGGTTTACCTTGACGAATCAATTTAGCGGCAATTTGATCAACGGCATTTCCCGCCCCAATTGGTAGAGTAATGCCGGCACTAGCTGTTAAATCATCCATTGCTTCAAGCGAAATATAACGTGCGATGACTGAGGCAGCCGCTACTGCTAAATGAGCCTGTTCACCTTTAGTTTGAAAATAAACATTTTCCCTAACGATTTGCTGTCCTTTGAGATATCGGTAGTAAGTACTAGGTGCAACAAACTGGTCAATTAAGATAGCGTCAGGTTTGATTGGCTTAATTTTTTGCAAAACTTGTGTCAATGCTAAATTATGACACAGCGCTTTTAATTGACCCTGATTATATTTGGTTAACATCTCATTGTATTTGGCAGGCATAATATTGACCACGTGATAGGGCAAAAATTGAATTAATTGCTTGGCCATTTTAACGATTTCAGGATCGGTTAATTTTTTAGAATCTTGGATTCCAAGTTTACGCACCGTGGCTAAATTTTCTTTTGCGACAAAAACTGAGGCCACGGTGAGAGGGCCAAAATAGCTACCGGTGCCAACTTCGTCAGAACCAATGACCGACCAAGTATCAAAGCCTGCTGGTAAACTATTATTAACTGCCTTGGGAAAATCTTTTTTGGTGGCACTCGGTTGCTGGTCACTCCATTTAGATAGCTCAGAACCAATGTTAGTACCTTGAAACATTACTTTTCCTGAATTATAGCCGGTGATAATCGTTCCGCCAATTTTCACACGAAAAGCAGCTCCTGGTGGTGGCACTTGCTGTCCCTGGGCATAATGTGATTTCATTTTATTTAACGTGCTCATGGATACTTTAATTACTTCTTGCATACGTTCATCCCTAACTGATTTGTTAATTCAATTCTACCATATCAAGTGAAGTTCGTTGGTTAACAATTAGCCTAAATCAGTGTATACTTTGACGTTGTATTTATATGAAATGGGTGGAAATAACATGATGAATAATTTACCAAGATGGAAGAAAAACACATATGCAATCTGGGTGGGTAACTTTGCTACCGGGGCCGGTGCAAGTATGAGTCTACCATTTTTACCTTTGTTTATTTCTACCATGGGTAATTTTTCTCAATGGCAATTATCTTTGTATTCAGGAATTGCATTTTCGATTACGTTTTTAAGTCAGGCGATTGTATCACCACTCTGGGGTCGGTTAGCAGATCGAACGGGTCGAAAACCAATGTTACTGAGAGCAGCGATTGGAATGACCATTACCGCTACATTAACGGGGTTGTCGCCTAATGTTTGGATATTGATTTTGTTGAGATTGATTCAAGGCGCATTTTCCGGTTACATTAACAATGCTTACGCGCTAGTGGCTAGTGAAGTGCCCACTAATCAAAGTGGTAAAACCATGGGGATGCTGACAACAGGTAGTGTCGGTGGTCAATTGATTGGGCCAATTTTTGGTGGGATAATTGCTGATGCGTTTGGTTATCGAATTCCGTTTTTTATTTTCGGTTTCTTAATGTTTTTAGCGACCATCATTACGGTCTTTGGTGTCACTGAAAAATTCACACCAATTGATAGAAATAGTAAATTGGCTAAGCAAAGTGCATTTGCCGGGATTAAAAATATTCATATTGTGTGGGCAATGATTATTTCCTCGATGTTGATTCAAGCAGCAACCAATTCAATCAACCCCATCATTAGTTTGTTCGTGAAAGAATTACTGACAAGTCATAGTAACTTAGCCTTGATTAGTGGGATAGTCGCCGCATTACCCGGAATCGCCACGTTAATCGCAGCCCCTCGTTTAGGTGCTCTTGGTGACCATATTGGACCTCAAAAAGTGCTAGTGGCTGGATTAATTTTATCTGGTGCAGTCTTTTTACCAACATTCTTTGTAGGGACAGTCATGATGTTAGGTGTCTTTCGATTTCTTATTGGGATTGCCGATGCAGCGCTACTGCCAGTGACTCAAACCGTGATGAGTGTGAATACTCCTCACGAAGCAATTAGCCGAATTTTTAGTTATAATCAATCGTTTCAAGCGATTGGCTCGGTCCTAGGGCCAATGCTGGCTTCAATCGTGGCAGGGGTCTTAGATTATCGATATGTCTTTTTGATGGCCACTTTGTTAGTGATTATTAATTTAATTGTCGTACTATGGGCCTATCGAAAAGATGGGCTTAAGTAGCAAAATGACGCGGTTCATGCTAAAATATGTAAGTTAAAATGAAACGGGTGATGACATGAATAGAAGATATAAAATCAATTTAGATGGACAAGATTACACAATCAGTGGTCCGGGCGAGCCAGATTTAATTGTGGCCGCACAAAATTTAGTGAATGAACAAATTAATCATTTAAAAGAAGTTAATCCTAAGCTCGACGACGTCCAACGTGCCAATTTAGTGGCGTTTAATGCGGTAGCGGATCAAATTAAAATGCAAAAAGATTTAGATATTAGTAAGGACAATCAATGATACTTTCAATTGCAGTGTTGGTCATTTTAGTACTTAATTTTTCCATTGGCCGGAAACGCGGTTTGATTTATATGATATTACGAGCAATTAGTTTTGTTGTGGCCATTATAGCTGCCAAAGCAGTTGCTCAATTTGTGGGCACTCATTTAGCTGACCTATTTCCAGTGTTTGATGCAACGACAACTAATTCTGGTAGTGCTCTGAATAGTGGCAACGCCGATACATTTTTTTACAATGGAATTGCGTTTGTGATTGCTTTTTTAATTGTCATGAGAATCGTGCGCTGGTTGATTATGCGTTTAAATTTAGTCAGTAAAGTTCCAGTGATTCATCAAGTGAACGCATTGGCGGGCGGATTAATCAATTTATTGTTGAGTTATGTCGTAATTTTTATTTTGCTCACGGTGTTTCAGGTATTCCCCAATGAATGGTGGCAAGCTCAATTAAATACATCTGGCATGTGTCAGTGGATTATTAACGATACACCAATGTTGTCACAACAAGTTGTTTATTGGTTATCTGGTAGTTAAAAATAAAGGAAATAAAGAATGAATTCAAAAATTTTAGAAATCTTGGAATTTGATAAAGTCAAAGCCAAGGCATTGCCTTATTTGGTTAGTGCTGCTGGTAAGCGAGAACTCGATGACTTAATTCCAGAAACAGAATTAAATAAAGTTGAACTATCCATTAAGGAAACCACAGATGGAGTTAATATTTATCGTTTGACTGGTGGAATCGTGATTCCGCAGTTAGCAGATATTAGTACCCAATTAAAACGGTTAAAGATGGATGCCGTTTTAAACGGTAATGAATTAGCTCAAATTGCGAAGATCCTACGCACCAGTATGTCAGTGAAGGATTTCTTTGCTAAATTACGGGAACAGGATGTCGATATGCACGTGATTGAACATTACGTGGACGATTTAGTGACAATTCCAACAATCACAAAGCAATTAGTGACCGCGATTGAAGGCGATGGCCATATTACCGATGAAGCCTCCACCAAATTACACGGTCTCAGACAACGCATTACTCAAACTGAGGGTGCGATTCGGACGAAGATGGAAGGCTTTACTCGAGGTTCCAATGCTAAATATCTTAGTGACACGATTGTTACGATGCGTAATGATCGATATGTCATTCCGGTTCAAGCTAATTACCGTGGTAAATTCGGCGGTATCGTGCATGATCAAAGTGGTAGTGGTCAAACCCTATTTATTGAACCGCAATCAGTGATTGAATTAAATAATCGGTTACGTCAAGATCAATTAGACGAAAAGCAAGAAGAAATTCGGATTTTAGCTGAGTTGTCAGCTGCGGTAGCACCTTATCGTGTTGATATTGGTAATAATGAACGCATTCTGGGACATTTAGATTTTATTAATGCCAAGGCACAAATGGCCCACAGCATGAAAGCTACACTGCCAATTATTAGTGCAGAGCAATATGTTGATCTAAAACAAGCTCGCCATCCATTAATTGATGCTCAAAAAACCGTTGCCAATGATATTATTATTGGCGAAGATTATCAGATGGTCGTTATTACTGGCCCTAATACGGGTGGGAAGACCATCACAATGAAAACCTTAGGACTAATTCAGTTAATGGGCCAGTCTGGTTTTTACATCCCGGCCCAAGAAGAAAGTTCGATTGGCGTGTTTAGGGAAATCTTCGCTGACATCGGGGATGAACAGTCGTTAGAACAAAACTTGAGTACCTTCTCTTCTCATATGTCTAATATCAAAGCAATTTTGGATCAAGCTGATGATAATTCTTTAGTGT
This sequence comes from Paucilactobacillus nenjiangensis, assembly GCF_008632615.1. Lineage (NCBI taxonomy): Bacteria > Bacillati > Bacillota > Bacilli > Lactobacillales > Lactobacillaceae > Paucilactobacillus > Paucilactobacillus nenjiangensis. The sequence goes on along the minus strand of NZ_CP043939.1, from coordinate 1,576,795 downwards.
TATTGGATGAAGTCGGTGCAGGGACTGATCCGAAAGAAGGGGCAGCTTTAGCCATGTCAATTTTAGATGACTTGGGTGCTAAAGAAAGTTATGTCCTTGTGACAACCCACTATCCGGAACTAAAAGCTTATGGATTTGACCGTGACAAAACAATTAACGCTAGTATGGAGTTTGATCAAGAAACGCTGCAACCAACGTATAAATTGTTACTTGGCATTCCAGGACGGTCTAACGCGCTTGAAATTGCCAAAAGATTGGGTTTGTCGGATTCGGTTATTTTAGAAGCTAAATCATTAATTTCTGAAGACAGTCAAGACTTAAATGCAATTATCGGTGACTTAGTTAACCAGCGTAAATTGGCTCGAGATCGTTCAGAACAATTGGAACACGATTTGCAAGAAGCCGATGCACTGCAAACGGACTTGACTGCTAAATTCAATCGATTTGAGGCAGAAAAAGCTAAAATGCTTGAAGCCGCTCAAGTTGAAAATAATCATTTAGTCGCCCAATCGCGAAAGCAAGCGGATAAAATTATTGATCGGCTGCGTAAATTAGAATTGGAAGGCAATCAAATTAAAGAAAATCAAATGATTGATGCCAAAGGTGAGTTGAATTCATTAAAAGTTGACGACCAACGCCTTAAAAAGAATAAGGTTCTACAGCGTGAAAAATTGAAACACGATTTAAAAGATGGCGATCCAGTACTTGTTAAATCATACGGGCAATATGGAGATTTAATTCGCAAGTTAGGCAAGCATGAATGGGAAGTACAGCTCGGAATTTTGAAAATGAAAGTTAACGAAACCGATTTGGAAAAATCAAAGCAAGCGAATGTTGCGGCCCAAGAACGAGAACGCGAACCAAAACAGCGAATCACTCGAGCGGTCTCAACTCGAGAAACTTCGGCACGGCTAGATTTACGTGGACATCGATATGATCAAGCAATGTCAGAAGTTGATCAATTCATCGATCATGCCGTTTTGAGTAACCTACCGTCTGTCACGATTGTTCATGGTAAGGGGACAGGGGCACTTCGTAAAGGGACCCAAGAGTACTTACGTAGTAATCCGAGAGTTAAAAGCTTTGAATATGCCGCACCCAATGCTGGTGGAGATGGCGCTACGTTAGTCTTTTTCTAAAGTTACTAATTTTTTGTAAGCAAATATATTTATTTTGAACATGAAATTTGATAGAATGTTATCAAAGAAAGCGAGGAATTGATTATGGCAGTCGTAGATACAACAGATCAAACCTTCGTAGCAGATACTGCGAACGGAGTAACTTTAACTGATTTTTGGGCAACTTGGTGTGGTCCTTGTCGGATGCAATCACCCGTAGTTGAACAACTAGCAGGCGAAATGGATGCAGTCACTTTTAATAAATTAGACGTTGACCAAAACCCAGAAACTGCTCAAAAATTTAACGTCATGAGTATCCCAACCTTGCTCGTTCAAAAGGACGGTCAAGTCGTTGATACTTTAGTTGGCTATCACTCAAAAGAACAATTAGCCAAAATCCTAAATCAATATCTATAATTGATCAATAAAAAAAGAAGAGAACGGATAGAAACCTAGTTTCTGTCTGTTCTCTTCTTTTTAGTCATAAACTACTCTGCTAATGTAATAAAGTTAACTGGGGTTTCATCGGTGATGGGGTTGGAAAAATCATGATAGACGGTAATTTGAACCATTTTTTTCTTTTCAACTTCAATAGATGCTTCCGTCACAGCATTAGTCATAAATTCAACTTGTTGGGCAATTAATCCAGCTTCAAAATTAAAGCTCGCATGCTCCAATTTTGAACGATCCATTATCTCGTCCCCAGTGAGATGCCAGACTTGTTGCTTATTATTTTTTTTGATTAGTTCTAACGTCCCGAGATCTAATTGATTAAACAGTGTACTTAAATTTTCATCAGAAGCCACAGGAAATTGACGAGCAATGTCTTTCCCTGCCCAATATAAAATCCCATCAGTTTCTGCCCCAAGAATTGATGGCAGTAGGACGTCGCGTAACATCATTTGTCCAAAACCCGTTTTGCTATTAATCATTTGATCGTACAAAGATTGTGTCATTAGTCGAACTCCTTTTTTAGCTAAAATTTATTATACATTTTATATTGGAATATGTCAGTTCTTACTGCTATTTTGCTTGAAAAAAAACACAAGTAAGTCGATAATTATAATTTGTAGTTTAAATGAGAAGTGAGGCAAAGACAGTGGATAATCGACCAATAGGAGTTATGGATTCAGGACTAGGTGGGCTCACCTTTGTTAAAGAAATGAGACGGCAAGTACCAAATGAATCAATTATCTTTCTAGGGGATGAGGCCAGATTACCTTATGGAGTTAGGCCCCCAGAAGAAGTATGTCAATTTAGTTATCAAATTGCCCAGTATTTGATGACTTTTGACATTAAAATGTTTGTGATTGCGTGTAATACCGCAACTGCAGCGGCATTACCATATCTACAAGCTCAGTTTGATATCCCAGTCGTGGGTGTGATTAAACCAGGTAGTACAGCGGCAGTCAAAGCAAGCAACAATCAACAAATTGGTGTCATCGCCACTCAAAAAACAATTGAAAGTGCTGCTTATACTCAGCAAATTCATCAAATTAATTCAGATGAAAGAGTAATTGGGTTAGCAGCTCAGGAGTTAGTCACCTTGGTCGAGCAAGATCAAATGGGAACTAAGATGGCGGCCACAGAGATTCAACAAAAACTAACATATTTTGAAGATTATCAAATTGACACTTTAATTCTCGGGTGTACTCATTTTCCGCTGTTAGCTCCTGAAATTAAGGCGGCGATTGGACCTGACGTAAAGTTAATTGATTCTGGCGCCGCAACCGTTGAAATTGTTAATCAGACGCTGCAAAAATTGGATGCAAAAGCCGATGAGAATAATCAAACGTTTTTGAAGTTATTTACGACAGGCTCTGCCATACAATTTGAAAAAGTTGCCACTAAATGGTTAGAGGAAACTCAGTTAGATTTGAATACAGTTGAATTGGGAGAGTGATTGACATGAACGAGATTATTGTCGCAACGAACAATGACGGCAAAGCCAGGGAATACCGAGAGTTGTTTGCACCAATAGGCATTAAAATAAAAACGTTAAAAGATTTTCCTGATTTACCCGAAATTGATGAAACGGGTACGACGTTTGAAGAAAATGCTCTAATTAAAGCGCAGACAGTTTCTAAAGCCACTAATTTGCCCGTTGTGGCAGATGATACTGGACTGATGATTGATGCATTAAATGGCGCTCCTGGGGTATATTCGGCGCGTTATGCTGGTAACCATGATGATCAAGCAAACATAGACAAAGTATTACGCAATTTACAGTCGGTGGATTTACCAGATCGAACTGCTCGTTTCCACACTTCGTTAGTTGCAGTGAAGCCCAACGGTGATCAACTATTGGTCCAAGGTGAAGTTGAAGGTAGTATTTTGACACAACAACGTGGGCATCATGGATTTGGCTATGATTCAATTTTTTTTGTTAACCAGTTTAATAAATCAATGGCCGAGCTAACGGATACGCAAAAGAATGAAATTAGTCATCGTGGAAATGCAATGCGAAACTTAATGACAAACTTTGAAACTTGGTGGAATGAATAATGAAATTATTAGTTGTGAGCGACAATCATGGTGATCGAGATATTTTGGTCAAGTTACAGCAAGAGTATGTGGATAAAATGGATTTAATGATTCACTGTGGAGATTCTGAATTGGCAGTTGACGATGAAATCTTTGACAACATGCCTAGCGTGCTTGGAAATAATGATTGGGGACAACCGTTCCCTGAAAAAAGATTGCTAGAAGTTGCGTCCGAGCGTGTTTTGGTGACTCATGGACATTTATATAATGTCAATTTTAATTTAGATGAGCTAGTTATGTTAGCCAGACGGCGAAATGCCTCAATTATCGCCTATGGACATACTCACCAGTTAGCGGTGACCATGCAAAATGGCAAGCTCTACATTAATCCAGGAAGTATCAGTTTACCTCGGGGTGAATACAGTTATCTGGGTGGGACATATGCGATTATTACGACAAGCAAAACGCAGGTTGACGTGCAGTATTATAACCGTGCAATGGAACCAGTTGAAGATTTACACTTTACTTTTGAAAGAAATATGAAGTGATTTTTAAGTATTTTAAAATGTCAGGGACATTGGTGTTCAATCGGCAGTATTTCAGATACAATGAAATAGTACTGAAAGGAGTCATTCTAAATGATCGATGCGTCAATTGAAGAAATGTTGACTGAGAGAAAACAGAAATTTTTGATTCCAGCCAATATAGTTGCAAATGTGTTAGAAACCAATAATCTCTATCATGCCTTTTTGGTGCTAACTAAGAATCAATACGCCAAAATTATTGTATTAGATAATGATGGTAAATATAAAGGTTTACTGTCACTGTCGATGATTACAGACCAAATGCTTGAAACTGAACGCGTCAATGTTAACAAATTAACTCATATTTTAGTTAAAGATGTTATGCAGACGGATGCGGTGACGGTCTGTGATCCATACGATGTAGAAAATGATTTACGGCTCTTAACGGATAACCCATTTTTACCAGTGGTTGCCGATAATGGTGATTTCACCGGTATTGTCACACGAAGAGAATTATTAAAGGCAGTTAATCGACTTGTTCATAACATCGATGAGCGCTATGATATTACAAAGAAAAATGAAACTATTCAATAAGTGAGGGAAAGCATGGCAAAATTAGACGCACAATCAATTATCAATTATATCGGGAACTCTCCAAAGAAGACTCCAGTGAAGGTTTATGTCCGTGGTAATTTGGATAACCTACAATTTCCAGAAACCATTCGACCATTTGTTGAATCCAAATCCGGAGTGATTTTTGGCGATTGGAAGGATGTCAAAACATTTTTAGCTGAACACGAGACTGAAATTGTGGATTATGAAATTGAAAATGATCGACGCAACTCAGGCGTTCCATTGTTGGATATGAAAGAAATTAATGCGCGAATTGAACCGGGTGCGGTTATTCGAGAACAAGTGTTAATTGGCAATAATGCCGTCATCATGATGGGTGCCCAAATTAATATTGGTGCTGAAATCGGTGATAATACGATGATTGATATGGGAGCCGTGCTTGGTGGTCGTGCACTAGTTGGCCAAAATTGTCATATTGGTGCAGGTACTGTGCTTGCTGGTGTTGTAGAGCCACCTTCGGCTACACCTGTGATTGTTGAAGATGATGTATTGATTGGTGCCAACTGTGTAGTTCTTGAAGGGGTCAAAGTTGGTAAGGGATCTGTTGTCGGTGCTGGTGCCGTGGTAACCCAAGATGTTGCGCCTAACACCGTTGTTGCCGGGGTGCCTGCACGTAAGATTAAAGATATCGACGACAAAACCAAGAGTAAGACAGAATTAATGGATGAACTTCGTAAACTATAAAATTAGATAATAAAGCAAGGGACTGTGACTCAAGACAACTGTTTTGTTCCAGTCCCTTAATAGTAAGGTTGGATAATCATGACATTAAAAAATGAACAGTTACTTTCTATCTATCAGCAATTACATCAAATTCCTGAACTAGGGTTGGAAGAATTTGAAACTCATAAATTTCTGCAAAATGTAATTAGTGCGATGAATCAAGAGTATTTAGAATATCGAACGATCGACTTGTTACCCACTGCACTACTAGTTAAAGTGGAGGGAAAAAAGCATACCAAAAGAATTGGTTATCGGACAGATATCGACGCTTTACCAATTGAAGAAAAAACTGGCTTGACATTTGCTTCGAAAACCAAGGGCCGGATGCATGCATGCGGACACGATATTCATATGACGGTCGCGTTAGGTATCTTGGATTATTTTGCGAGTCATCAACCAGAGTTTGATTTGATTTTTATTTTCCAACCTTCGGAAGAAAATCACAGCGGGGGGATGCAACTTTATAACAGCGGTGTTTTGGATGAATGGATGCCCGATGAAATTTATGCTTTTCATGATAATCCAAATTTGCCAACTGGTGCGATTGGTTCGCTCAATGGCACACTGTTTGCCGGGACTTGTGAGATTCATGCCGACTTTGAAGGCTTAAGTGGCCATGCTGCTTTTCCACATGCTGCAAATGATATGGCCGTCGCAGTCAGTGCTTTTGTCTTACAACTTCAAACGGTAGTCAGTCGCAACGTTGATCCAATTGAAGGTGGAGTGGTTACAATTGGACATGTCGTCGCTGGTGATACTGGTAACGTAATTGCCGGTCACGCGCATGTTGACGGGACGATTCGCTCGTTAACACAAGTGAATAATTTGAATATGCAACGTCGTGTGCGGGTAATTGCTGAAGGAGTTGCCCTCACCTATGGTTGTGAAGTCAAATTGACTTTGCACCAAGGCGGTTATTTGCCCGTTGAAAATAACCATGAAACTACTACTGATTTTATGAACTATATGAGTCAGACTCCTGGAATCAATTTCATCGAAACTAAACCTGCAATGACAGGAGAAGATTTTGGCTTTCTGTTATCGAAAATTCCAGGAACCATGTTTTGGTTAGGGGTCAATAGTCCTTATTCATTACACAGCGAAAAGATGGCGCCTGATACCAACGCCATTGAGCTTGGTATTCAAGCAATGACTGGATATTTAGAACATCGTTTTGAAACGTTAAGCGCAAAGTAGCATGTAACTTCATGTTTAAAATGAAATTAGCTGATTTAATGCAGCAAAAAAGCTCACTGATTTTTACATCAGTGGGCTTTTTGGTTGGGCACCCAAATCAATCTTGGCAGCCCGAATAGCGGTTAAATATTCGGCTAAGAATTGGCTGCGGATGGCATCTTGTTTACCATTTTCTGTGGTCATCGTGACTCGATAAACCATGATATTATTTTTATTTAAGGTTGGTCCAATAATTTTGGGAGCGCTCGAAAGTTCTTTTAAATTAGGTACAAGACGATCATTAACTGACTGAATCTGTGCTTCAATTTTTTCTAAGGGAGCATTGGGTCCGATATATAAATCAACGGTTGCAATCATATTATTTCTCGAAAAATTGCTCACAATGGTGATGTTCCGATTAGGAATGAAGTTCAAAGTTCCGTCAGCACTGGTCACCTGAGTCGTTCGAATCCCGAGTGATGTGACGGTTCCCTTGACCGTACCAAGTTCGACGATATCACCGACATCTAATTGTTGCTCCAATAAAATGAAAAACCCAGTTACTACGTCGCTCACAAATCCCTGTGCACCTAAACCTAAAGCGATACTGAAGATCCCAGCTCCGGCAATCAGAGTTCCAACGGGCACACCGATGGTTGATAACAGTGCATATAAGAAGAAAAAGAAACAAGTATATCTAAAAATATTCAAAGTTAAGGCGTGGATTGTATTGGTGCGGTTGGTGGTAACTACAAAATTACTTTTGACGTACTGTTTGAAAGTGCGATTAATAATAATTCGACCAATCCACAAAACCAACATAAAAATGATTGTAATGAAAATTAAGATAAAAAATTTATTAAAAAATCCAGCAACAAACTTGTCCCAATTAATCGTGGTAAAATAGTTGGTAAAGGTTGAAGCTTGTTTAGTTAGCAGTTTATTCATAAGCTCAGACTTTCTTAAATGATTTGGTTACTCTCTATCTTACCAAAAAATATAGATAGCAACCAGATTAAGCAGGGTTTTAATTGCGGATGTAGTTTGTCAGTGATATCCTTAGTTAAACAACTTTTTGGATGGAGGAATTAATTATGACTTTAGGAGCAGTTGCAGGATTAATTGCAGCCATAGCGTTTTTAATTTTAGCAGTTTTTATTGCAGTCTTTTTGGTTCGGTTAAGCGAAACCTTGAAAGAAGTTAATCGAAGTTTACCAATCATTACCAACGATGTTGATTCAATTAGCCGGGAAACCGAAGTTATTTTGAACAACGCCAATGATTTATTAGAGGATGTAAATCAAAAGGTTTCTACCATTGACCCAGCTTTCCAAGCAGTTGCAGATTTAGGAACATCAGTATCTGATCTGAATGAAGCTACTCGTAATGTTACTGACAAGTTTGCTAGTAACTCAGCAAACATTGGCAAGTTTGGTGTGGCTGCCTCAGTTGGACAAACTGTTGCAACTAAGCTTTGGAAGTTGCGCAAAAAAGCAAAAAATAAATCGAAAGAAAAGTAGAGGTATTTCAAATGAAAAAAGGATTTTTATTAGGATTAACCGTTGGTGGTGTAGCTGCATTTGCTGCATATCAAGCTCTTTCTGAAGAAAAAAAAGAAGAACTGCATGACAAGTTACGCGATACTAAAGATGACTTGAAGGAACAATTCGCGGACTACGCATTATATGCTGAAGACTTAATTGATGATTTAATTGACGATTCAGATTTTTATGGGGACGTGAAAGACAAAGTACAAAGTGCAACTGATCGTTTAGCTGACAAAAAAGAACAAGTTTTAGATAAGTTCAATCAAGATGATTTTGATGAACAAACCGCCTCAATTCGTGAACAGTTAAGTGCTGCTAACGACGATGATGACATTATCATTGATCAGACTGATGAAGATTTGGCTGATGCACAAGCCGATGAGGAACCAACTGATGATCAAGTTGATGAACAGGCAGAAAAAGATAACGGTGAAAAATAAATTTACAAAAAAAGGTCCCTTCAGCAAATTTTGCTGAGGGGATCTTTAAATTTTATCCGAGATATGTTAATTCTTTTGATGTATGAGTAAATGGTTCGCAACCAGTTTCAGTAATGTGAACACAGTCCTCAATTCGAACGCCAGCAACTTCTGGAATATAAATTCCTGGTTCAATTGAAAAACACATGCCGGGTTGAAGAACTAAATCGTTTCCTTCCATGATTGAAGGAAATTCATGCTCGCTCATGCCCATTCCATGTCCAAGACGGTGAATGAAGTAATCACCATAACCAGCCTTGGTGATAATATCTCTAGCAACTTTATCAAGTTCGGCTGCGGTTACACCTGGTTTAGCATAATCTTGGGCAGTCAATTGGGCTTCGAGTGTTACATTATAAATATCTTTTTGCTTATCATTCAATGTACCAACTGCAATGGTTCTGGAAGCATCACTAATATAGCCCTTGTAGATAGTACCTAAATCAAATAAGACCATTTCATTATTGGCGATGGCTTTGGAAGAAGTAGCACCGTGAGGTTCCGCTGCATGGGTGCCAGCTTGAATTAAAGTATCGAAACTCATTTGACTGATACCATGTTGCTTTAAGGCGTATTCCAATTCGGCAGCGACTTGTTGTTCAGTTTTACCGATTTTAACAGCTTCAAATCCAACTTTAAAAGCAAAATCAGCCCATTTACCGGCTTCATTTAATAATTCAATTTCTTCAGCACTTTTAATTAGACGAAAAGCTTGAACGACGGGAGTTAAATCAAAGCTGAGGTCTGCGTCTTGAAATTGTGCTTTCAATGAGCTTGCACGACTAACAGTTAATTGATCTTGCTCAATCCCCCAATTGATGGGGTTATTGTTCCGTTTCTTAATTTGATCAGCAATCATTGAAAAGGGAGCTTCATGATCTAAGTACCCATAAACTGGATATTTCCAACCAGTATCTTTAATTGCTTCTACTTCTAAGGCAGGTGCAAATAAAAATGGTTCATTGTCTGGGAAAATCAGGAGTGCCAATACTCGTTCAATTGGATCGCTGTAAAATCCCGTCAAATAATTGATTGTCATTGGATCGCTAATATAAGCGATATCCAATTTATTATCTGCAACTAATTTTTGTAATTTATCTAACTGACTCATTAACATGACTTCTTTCTTTATGTAATGCCAATATTATAGCATAGGTTGGGTGACTTCAGATTGGATTTCAATTTGCAATTGTGATTTTAATCTGATATATTGATTAAGTTATGAAAACAAGTGAAAACAGACTATAACAGTAAAGAAAGGGCTTAAATAAAAATGGAAAAACAAACCGTTACAATATATGACGTTGCAAGAGAAGCTGCAGTTTCGATGGCAACCGTTTCACGTGTGGTAAATGGGAACCCAAACGTTAAACCAGCGACCCGTCAAAAAGTGCTCGATGTCATTGATCGATTAGATTATCGTCCTAATGCCGTTGCTCGTGGACTAGCTAGCAAGAAAACTACTACCGTTGGAGTGGTCATTCCGGATGTCACTAACGCTTATTTTGCACAATTAGCACTTGGAATTGACGATATTGCTACTATGTACAAGTACAATATCATTTTGGCTAATTCTGATGAAAATGGTAGTAAGGAATTACAAGTGGTTAACACTTTACTGGCCAAGCAAGTGGATGGAATTATTTTCATGGGTAATAAAATTTCAGATGATTTAAAATCTGAATTTACTCGTGCACAGATGCCAGTTGTGATTGCTGGATCAGTTGACGCTAAGCAAGATTTGCCTAGTGTCAGCATTGATTACGCTGCGGCCACAAAAGAAGCAGTCTTAAATCAAATAAACCGTGGCAATAAATCCGTTGCTCTGGTAACTGGACCAATGGATCAATCAATTAACAAAGATTACCGTTTGAAAGGTTACAAAGAAGCCTTGAAAGAAGCCGGAGTTACCTTTGATGAAAAATTAGTGTTTGAAACAGATACGTCATATAACACTGGTTATAATTTATCAGAAAAAATTCAAGCTAACGGAGTATCAGCCGCATTTGTTGGAGACGATGAATTAGCAGCAGGCTTATTAAATGGTTTGACTGATCGTGGTGTCAAAGTACCAGAAGAATTTGAAGTCACGACAACTAACGATACTAAATATACTGAAATTACTCGACCAAAAATGTCTTCAGTTACCCAACCACTGTATGATATTGGGGCCGTTGCAATGCGTTTGTTGACTAAATTGATGAACAATGAAGAAGCAGATGAAGAAAATATTGTGCTTCCTTACGGATTAATCAAGCGTGGTTCAACACGATAAATTTAATATATTGAAAAGTAGGTCAAATTTTGCTAAAATGTTTGACGTATGTTTTAGTACAAGAAAATTAAAAGAAAAGAGGAGTTATTATGTCAGGACATTCAAAATGGCACAATATACAGGGTCGTAAAAACGCGCAAGATGCCAAGCGCGGAAAAATTTTCCAAAAAATTTCCCGTGACTTGTATCAAGCCGCTAAGGGTGGAGATCCTGATCCAGCTAACAACCCTCAACTACGTTTAATCATGGATAAGGCACGTGCTGCCAACATGCCAAAGGATAACGTACAACGTGCAATCGACAAAGCTACTGGTGCCGGTGGTGCAAACTATGCCGAAATTACGTATGAAGGTTATGGGCCAGGTGGCGTTGCTGTGATGGTTTCTGCTTTGACCGACAACAAGAATCGTACTGCAGCTGCTGTTCGTTCAGCATTTACACATGCTGGTGGCGAACTTGGAACTACTGGTTCAGTTGCTTATAACTTTAACCGTCGCGGATACATCGTTATTCTTCGTGAAGAACTAGACACGGATGAAGATACAATGTTGATGGACGCACTTGAAGCCGGAGCAGAAGATATGAATACTGAAGATGCTGCGTTTGAAATTTATACCACGCCTTCAGATTTAGCTGCTGTTCGTGATGCTTTACAAGAAAAAGGTTATGACTTAGATACTGCTGAAGTAACTATGCTTCCAGAAAACACGACTGAAGTTCCAGCTGATAAAACAGCTCAATATCAACGTTTGATTGATGAACTTGAAGAAAATGACGACGTTTCAGATGTTTATGAAGCTGGAGTTATTACAGAAGAATAATCAAAATTAGTAAGTCTCAAAACAAAATTTTTGTTTTGAGGCTTTTTTTGTTGTAATTGCCAATTTTATTTCGTATTTAACTAGTAGAAGGGAGGCAATTATGACAGACGAAGATTTTACAGAGTATTTAACAGAGTGTATCGAAGAACAGGCATCAGACTTATATATTTTGCCAAAGGATAATATGTACCAACTGAGTTATCATTCTAAGCTGCAATTAACCACGTTGGCCGAGGTCAATCGCGAAAAAGGTATTCAAATGATTAACTTCTTTAAATATCGGGCGAATATGGCAGTGAGTGAGCATCGTCGGCCACAAGTGGGGTCACTAAAGTGGCATTCGGAATCAAATTTGGACGAAGAATTGAATTTACGCTTGTCCACGGTTGGAGACTTTAATGGTGATGAATCAATGGTGATTCGATTTATTTACTCACTTGAAAACTTAGACCAGCACGAACTAATTGATGGTCAAATAGAGGCATTGAACCAAATTGGGGCCAAACGTGGCTTGATGTTATTTTCTGGGCCAATGGGTTCAGGCAAAACAACTACGATGTATCAACTTGCCCGTCGCTACAGTCAGCACCAGGTAGTGATGACAATTGAGGATCCAGTTGAAATTGAAGAGGATAATTTTATTCAATTACAAGTTAATCAAAAGGCAAATATGGATTACGAAGAATTACTGAAGGTGGGCTTGAGGCATCGTCCTGAGGTATTTGTGATTGGTGAAATTAGAGATAGTAAAACAGCTAAGATGGCGGTACAAGCTGCCTTGAGTGGCCATCTAGTGATGGCAACCGTTCATGCTAAGAATGTCTATGGAGTAATTCAAAGAATGCAACAATTGGGGATAGAAGATCACTATTTGGCACAAACGTTGAGTGGAATTTGTTATCAGCGATTAATCGCCACTACTGATGATCAAATGGCACCGTTATATGACATTTTAGCCGATGGCCAATTGTCGATGGCATTGAATGAAGCTAATTTAGAGACAGGCATGACAAAAGATTGGGGGCGGCACCTTGCAGACTTGGTTGAAACGGGAAGAATCACGCGGAAAACTGCTCAAACGTTCCAAGCGGGATAAATTATCAACGAATGAACAATCAAAAATGTTTGTGTTAATCAGTGATTTATTAAAAGTTGGGTTTTCCTTACAACAAGCCATTACTTTTTTACAAACGCTGTTGCCAAAGCATGAAAATATTTTGCAACAAGTCGATGAAGGATTGAGCCAAGGTCAATTATTTGCACAAAGTCTGCGGCCATTTATTTCAAAAGATATTTATTACCAATTAGTGATTGCAGAAAAACATGGGGATTTACAAGATTGTATTGAGCGGTTAGGACAATATTTAGCCGTTAGAGTTAAACAAAAAAATACGCTTAAGGGATTATTACAGTACCCGATTATTTTATTAAGTATGTTAGGGGTATTGTTAATTGCACTCAAAATTTTTGTCTTTCCAGAGCTTGAAACGTGGCAAAACCAAGACCAAGCAGTCACGCCCACCAATCATTTATATGTTGTTGGGTTTGCGTTGTGTGGTGTTTTTGCTTTAGCAGCAGCAATCCAGCTATGGCATAAATGGCGACAACAAACCACTAATCAAAAAATTCAATTGATGTGTCGGCTACCAATTATTGGTGAATCATATCGGTTGTACTATGCGTATTATTTGGTCACTAATTTTTCATTACTACTCAGCAATGGCATGGGGATGAAAAGTATTTGTCAAATGTTTGCCAGTTTTGATGAAGATTCTTTGTTACATCAGTTAGGAATTTCGTTAAATCAAATCTTGGCGGAAGGCAATAAACCCGAATTATTATTGAAAGAATATTCTTATTTGCCAATGGAACTAATTATCTTTGTCAACAAAGGTGAAACACCCAAAGAATTAGGAAAACAATTAGAAGCTTTTAGCAATGTGTTGTTTAAGCGTCTGACAAGTTCCATTGAAAAACTTTTAACGATGATTCAACCACTCTTGTTTGGTGTAATTGCGGTGGTGATTGTCTTATTGTACTTAAGCATTATGTTACCTATTTATCACTCAATGAAAGGAATTTATTAAAATGAAAAAATTTTTGGTTCGCAAACATAAAGGATTTACTCTACTAGAAATGAGTGTCGTGCTATTTATTATTAGTTTGTTGGTCTTGATAATTTTACCTAATCTAGCGTCACAAAGAAAACATGCCACCGGGGTGCATCGAAGCGCGATGACATCGGTAGTGCAAACGCAAATTGACCTGTATCACGACGAAATAGGGGACTCTAATGTTGATTATAAAACCTTACAAAATGCCGACTATCTGACTGCAGATCAGGTAGCCAAGGCGGAAAAAGAAAATATCAAAATCGTAAATGACAAAGCTATCGAAGATCATGGCTAAGCAAGACGGTTTTACAATGATTGAAACAGTCATCGTCCTGGCATTAATTGCCTTGATGTTTGTCTTCGGCACAATGAAGTTGGGAGACTTAAAAGCGGCGAGTGATGAACGAAGATTTTGGACTCAATTGGAGCGTTCATGGCAGCAAAGCCAATCTAGAGCGCAAAATCATGGGAAACCAACAACCATTAGGCAAAGTAAAAATCAAACCGAAATTTTATTTCGTTCGCATAATAGACGTAATGACGATGATAATCGAGATGTGAAAGTTCCAAAAACAATTATTATCAAAAAGTTTGATGAGATTACCATGCTACAAAATGGATACGTGAAGGCCACCACCGAAAAGTTTTATTCAACACGGACACATAAAGAATACTCAATGAAGGTTCAGTTAGCGTGGGGAGGGTATTATATTGATAAGGAGTGACGGTTTTGTGTTAGCAGATAATTTAGTCGCGTTGGTGCTCATCTCGCTCGTAGTGTCACTCTTTTGCTTTGGCGAACAACAACTTCACTCTGAGATGATGCATGCCAAACAAGAGTTAAATTTGGCACGAATGGCCAAGGAAGCAAGCACACAAATAGATGAAAGCCATCCAAGTGTTAGTTATACACAAGACGGTTATCAAATTCAGGCGAGTCATCATGAGGTTTCAATTGAACAAAGACATCTGTGTGTGTTTCGGGTCATGAAGCAATGAAAAGACAAGGTTTCACTATCGTTGAATGTATTGTGGCATTATTAATCACCGCGATGATTGCAGTCTTGATTCAATTGACCTTTAAGGTGTATGAAAAAGTTGATCAACAACCATATGATGATAATGCTCAGTGGTACATCTTTTTACAGGAAATGGAATCATCGAATAATCAATATGAAATTAAAAATAATGGGACAAAACAATCAATCAATGTGTTTAGTCGTACAAGACAAAAAAATTATTCAATTGGACACAACCCATATAAATCAACAGTTTATATGTACGGCACAGAGGCTGGCACGGGGTACTTACCGTTATTACAACATGTAAAGACTTTTCAGGCAGTGCATTCTAACCAAAGCCCTAAGGTTGAGTTTGAGGTTGAATTTATGAGTGGTGAAAAACATAGTGGACGAGTTAACTTTCCAATATATGAGGGGCCGGGGGAATGATGAAAAAAGCAGGGTATGCGTTGGTAAATGTATTGATTGTGATGGCGTTAGTCACGAGCTATGAAATTTATCGATATGAACAGTGCCGACAGGAGCGAAGAATGTATACCGATTTACAAAATAAATTGTTATGTGACGTGATGTCAAATATGGCGGGCAACAGTCATGAAAAAATTAAATTCAACACCGGGACGGTTGATTTTAATGCCCCCAAGGCACCAATTAAGTTGAATAATGGTTTTTCTACCACAGACTGGCATAAAGTACCTTGAATTTGCTTGTGAAAATCGTTAAACTGTATCGTGGAGTGTTATGATTTACAAGCAGACTGGAGTGAAAACAAAATGTCACAAAGTGAGGTTGAGCAATTATACACACTGCTAGACGAAACCACCACAATCCTACGAAGTGCACTGGCTAGTTCGTACTTGGATGCGTTTATCGAAAACGTTGATAACATCATTGACGACGGCCAGGTTCAAGTTGAAGATGGACAGCCAACAGAGGCTGTCGTTAAACAGCTTCAAGAAAAATATGCAGCAATTAATTTTTCAAAAGTGAGCCCTGAAGATGTTAGGACTGTGATTCAGCTTTCGATGATTAAGGCGATTAAAGAAGATTCGATACAATCTAATCATCAAATGACGCCTGACACAATTGGATTTTTGATGTCATTTCTGTTAGAAAGAGTTACAAAACTATCAGATGAATTTACCATTTTAGATCCAAGTGTTGGGACCGCCAATCTATTAACGACTGTGATTAACCATTTGCAAGCGGAAACAAAGCAAAAAGCAACTGGTTATGGGATTGATAATGATGATTCAATGTTGGCAGTGGCAAGCATTAATGTTGCACTACAAAAGCTGCCTATCACCTTGTATCATCAAGATGCAGTTGATTCGTTAGATATCCCGCTGGTAGATATGGTGGTATCTGATTTACCAGTGGGTTACTACCCATTGGACGATAATACAAAGAATTATGAAACACGGGCCGATAAGGGCCATTCATATGTTCACCATTTACTAATAGAACAATCAATTAACTATTTAAAACCGGGTGGATTCGGAGTATTCTTGATACCAAGTAGTCTATTTCAAACTGAAGAGTCAAAACAATTTGTCGAGTGGATTAATCGCCATGCACACATGCAAGGTTTGATTAATTTACCTGATGAATTGTTTACTACAAAGCAAGGGCAAAAATCAATTTTGCTCCTGCAACGTAGAGGTCCCGAAAGTAAACAGGCAAAACAGATTTTATTAGGTACATTTCCATCATTTAAAAATAAGCCGGAGCTTGCCAAATTTATGCGAGAAATCGATAAATGGGTAGCAAGTAACTTAGCCGAATAAAAAGGAGAACATTCATCATGTCAAAAACAATTTCCATTAACGCAGGAAGTTCTACATTGAAATTTCAACTATTCGAAATGCCTAGCGAAGAAGTTATCGCTAAAGGTGTAATCGAAAGAATCGGATTAAAGGATTCTTTAGTTGATATTAAATATGGTGACGGACAACGTTTACAAGAAACTATTCAAGCTAGCAATCATGAAATTGCAATTAACTACTTGCTTGATCAATTGTTGAAATTATCAATTATCAGCGATTTTAGTGAGATTACTGGTGTTGGACACCGGGTTGTTGCTGGTGGAGAATATTTCAAGGATTCCGTTGTGATTGATGATGACGTCATGAAAAAAATTGACGAATTGGCAGACTATGCTCCACTCCATAACCCTGCCCACTTGACGGGTATTAAAGCCTTTAAGAAAATTTTACCTGATATTACTTCAGTCGCAGTGTTTGATACTTCATTCCATCAAACAATGCCTGAAAAGAACTATCTCTACAGTATTCCATATGAATGGTATGAAAAATATGGTGCTCGTAAATACGGTGCTCATGGTACCAGTCACCGCTATGTAGCTAATCGCGCTGCTGAAATGTTAGGCAAACCACTCGAAGAACTTAAATTAGTGACTTTACATTTAGGTGCGGGAGCTTCAATTACTGCCGTGATGAATGGTAAATCATATGATACTTCAATGGGATTCACACCATTAGCAGGAATTACAATGGCCACTCGTTCTGGGGATGTTGATGCATCATTAGTTGCTTGGTTAGAGGATAAACTTGAAATTTCTTCTGAAGAGATGATTGATATTTTAAATCATAAATCTGGATTAATCGGATTATCTGGAGTTTCTGCAGATATGCGTGATCTAGAAAAAGTGATGGACGAAAACCATCGTGCTAAAATGGCACGTGATATCTGGATTAATCGTGTTGTTCGTTATGTTGGCCAATATGTAGCTGAAATGAACGGTGCCGATGCGATTGTCTTTACTGCCGGAGTTGGTGAAAATGATATTGAAATTCGCCAAGCAATTGCTGATGGTTTGTCATTCTTTGGGGTTAAAATTGATCCTGAAAAGAACAACATTCGTGGTGAAGAACGTGACTTGACTGCTGCTGGCTCAACAACCAAGGCATTATTAATTCCTACTAATGAAGAATTGATGATTGCTCGCGACGTAGAACGTTTCAAATAGTCAAAAATAATTTAAAAGCGTTATAATAAAGGGACTAAGGATTTTACTTAGTCCTTTTTTGTACGAAAATATATTCAAAGCGGGTAATTGTTAATGAAATTTTTTACTGCGGACACTCATTTTTATCATGAAGCTCTCTTGGGGATGAGTGATTTTGCGCCGCGTCCATTTTTGACAGTTGAAGATATGAATCAAGAAATTATTACCAATTGGAATGCGAAGGTCAGCGAAACAGACACAGTCTATCATTTAGGTGATATTGCTTTATATTTCACCAAACCAGCTCGCGTTTCTGAACAAGCGGTCTTGGACATTTTAAATGAATTGCATGGCAATTTGGTGTTAATTAAGGGTAATCATGACAATCGGGCTTTATTTAAATTCTTAGATAAAAATAATTATCAACTTAATGGGAAACCTAAATTTGAATTTCACGATGTGGGGACCCTGATTAAGTACGATCATCGTCAATATTATTTGACTCATTATCCAATGATGTTGGGCATTGCGCCACAAATTATTAACCTCCACGGGCATATTCACCATTACGCGGTTAATATCAAAGAGAATATCAACGTTGGAGTAGATACTCCTGAAACAGACTATTTAAGTGAAAAGGTTCCTTTTGGAGCACCATTTTCATTGGCAGAAATTGGTCAAATGGTTGAAGGTAAACGAGATGATTTTAATAAACGTAGATGAAATACGTGAGGAGACCAGACATGATTGAAAAAATCACGATACTACATACTAACGATATGCATTCACATTTTGAAAATTGGCCTAAAATCAAGCGTTACTTATTAAGTCAAAAAAAATCATTAACTCAAGACGGTAGTGAGGTATTAACTTTTGACATTGGGGATGCGATGGATCGGGTGCATCCGCTAAGCGAAGCCACTGATGGTAAGGCAAATGTGGAGATGCTAAATGAAATCCATTACGATGGCGTTACAATTGGTAATAATGAAGGATTAGGAAACACTAAAGCTCAGTTAGAAGCTTTGTATCAAAATAAAAATTTTGATGTCATTCTTGGCAATATCATGGACATTGACTCTGGCACATTACCATCATTTGCCATTAAATCAAAGATTATCACTACGGCAGGCGGTACCAGAATTGCAGTTTTGGGATTAACCGCACCGTTTATTTTGACGTATCCACTTGAAGGTTGGTTACCGATTGATGTGTTTGACATTATTCCGGAATTACTCAAACAATTGCAGGGTCAATATGATATTTTAGTCCTGTTGTCTCATCTGGGGTTGAACACCGATGAAAAAATTGCTGCCCGTTTTCCTGAATTTGATGTTATTATTGGCAGTCACACACATCATTTATTAGAACATGGTAAACGAGTTAATCAATCGTTGCTGGCTGCCGCAGGTAAATATGGTCAATATATTGGGAAAATTGATTTGGTGATTGAGGACAACCAAGTGGTTAATTCGCAAGCTCGTGTGACAGTCACAGAGCATCTACCAGCGAAACCCGAAGATGAGTCTGTAATTGAGGGCTATACTAAGCTTGGAGAACAGTTACTATCTAATCAAGTTATTGCCAAAATTCCACAATCGTTTTCTGTCGACTTCGAACGAGATTCAAGTTTAATTAAATTAGGTTTAGCAGCCATCAAGGAAACAGCGCATACTGATACTGCAATCCTGAATACCGGCTTATTTTTAGATGGACTGGATGAAGGAATTGTCAATCGCAATCAATTACACAAAATGTTACCTCATGCGATGCATTTGATGCGGGTGACGTTAAATGGTACTGATTTAATACGCCTTGTTCGTGAAATTGAAAAGAATCGGGCGTTTCTGAGAAAGTTTCCGTTAAAAGGAATGGGATTTAGAGGCAAAATATTTGGCGAGATTCATTATGATGGAATTCAGTATCATAGTGATACTAAACAGGTTCTTTGCCAAGGCAAACCGGTTGATTTGTATCGACAATATACCATTGCCACTTTAGATCATTATTTGTTTATTCCATTTTTCCCAACAATTGAAATCGCGGGACACAACGATTTAATGTATAATATGTTTTTTAGAGATGTATTTGCTGCTTACTTAAAAGAACATTATCCAGTTTAGAAGAAAGGAGGAATTTGATTGAAACGAGAAGTCATGCAAGAGCTAATCGACAAGCGACAAGAGCAACGAGCTGATATCTACAAAATTGAGCGTCAAAGTGAAACAGAATTTACTATCAATGGACATAAGTACGTTTTATTGACTGAATATCGGGATGCGTTTCAAACGGAAAAATTAGAGGAACGGTTTAGCTCTATCCTAAGCAAATACGATTATATTGTTGGTGATTGGGGCTTTGATCAGTTAAGATTAAAAGGTTTTTTTGGACCGGATAATCCGTTAGTGCAAAAAACGACTAGTGTAGATACGATACAAGATTATTTATATGAGTACTGTAATTTTGGCTGTGCCTATTTTATTATTCAAAATCTTGAAGTTAAGTTGCCTAAGCCTGAACATCAAACCAAGAAACCTAATCGTAAACGCAATACGCGGAACGGTTCCGGCAATAATAACAATAAAAAAACTGGTTCACGAAATCAAAAAGCACAACAAGAGTCTCATAAGACTGGTACCAGTGAGAATAAGAAAAAACGTAATTCTCCAAACCATCGTGCGAAGAATAACGATCCAAAAAAAACCTCACACAACAATCAAACGCAACATAACAAGCAAATTAAGCCACAAATTAAAGAACGACAAGTTAATGCTTCCACAAAACCGGTCAAGGAAAGAACTCAGCAAACCGCAACTAGGGTGGCAAGCAATAATAAAAGTAAACAAAAATTTGTTATTCGACATAAGTAAGGAGTCCGTATGCCTCGATATAAAGGATATTTTATTGATTTAGATGGAACTATGTACAAAGGCAAGGCCAAAATACCTGCAGCACCGAGGTTTATAAATCGATTGCGAGAAACTGGGCAGCGGTTACTGTTTGTCACAAATAATAGTACGAAATCACCAGAAGATGTTGCAACAAATTTGACAGATAATCATGACATTAAGACATCAGCTGATGAAGTCTATACGACGGCAATGGCAACGGCAGATTATTTAAATCAAGTGGCTGATAGTAAGCATCGTCTAGTTTACGTGGTTGGTGAATCTGGTTTAAAGGATGCGTTAGTTGGAGCTGGTTTTATTATGACAGAGACCAATCCAGACTACGTGGTTGTCGGGCTAGATTACGATGTTACTTATCATAAACTTGAGCTTGCAGTGTTAAATGTTCGTGCAGGATCAACGTTTATTGGCACTAATGCTGACAGTAATTTACCTAACGAACGAGGAATGGTGCCTGGAGCGGGTTCATTAGTCAAATTGGTAGAGTATGCGACACAAACTAAACCAATCATGATTGGTAAACCTGAGCGAATTATCATGGACATGGCGCTACAATGCAGTGGATTAAAGAGAGACGAGGTTGTTATGGTTGGTGATAACTATAATACAGATGTTTTAGCGGGTATTGGAGCTGAGATAGACACATTAATGGTCTACTCTGGCCTATCTACAAAAACGGATGTGGCCAAGCAATCCATCTTACCAACTTATCAGGTGGACACGTTAGATGATTGGAAATTTGAATAATTTAAAAATTAAAGGTCGGCAACTGTTAGTGGAATTAGTTCTATTTTTCGCTATCATTAGCGTGGCTTTTTTTGTTGTCTTAAATATCTCGTCGCTATTTATTATTCCAACGGCAGGTAATATAGATGGTGTGACGATTAAGCATGTATTAGCAGATTATCTTCACTTATTAGGATATCTACAAAACCCATTTACAGGTGGCTTAAAATTTAGGTACATAGATATGTCTGTAGCTGGGCGGCATCATTTTGCGGATGTAAAACACCTATTCTTACTCAATAATGCCGTTATGTTAATCAGTGTTCCGTTGACGTATTGGCTACTGAAACAAGAAAAAAGGAACAAACAATTGTGGAAATTGCTCGTTCCTTTACAAATATGGTTAACTGTTTTCCCTGTGCTAGCTGTTACTTTAGGTTTAAATTTTGAACCATTTTTTATCAAATTTCACCAGATAGTCTTCAATAATCAAGACTGGATTTTTGATCCTCTAACTGATCCAATCATTAATGTGTTAACTGAATCTGTGTTTATTGAGTTGGCAGCCATGGCATGCATGTTAATTGAATTGATGTTTTTTGTTGCTTACCGAATTTCAAAATGTTCAATCATTAAGAGTTAGATAATCGAGACTTGAAGAATCCAACGACAGCTGGAATTAACGTGACGACAATAATTCCTAAGATGATGGCTGAAAAGTGTTCTTGAACAAATGGCAGATTACCAAAGAAGAAACCGCAGACTGAACAAATTGTCACCCAACTGATACAACCGATTAAGCTGTAGCGGATAAATTGCTTATATGAATATCCAGTACCGGCCGCGACAAATGGTGCAAACGTTCTGATGATTGGCATGTAGCGAGCCAAGATAATGGCGACTGCACCGTGCTTTTCAAAAAACTGCTCAGACCGTTCCATACTTTTTTTATCGATTAGCCTTCCGAACCAAGAATGATTTGATAACGATTTACCAATGGAGTGTCCAATGAGAAAGTTCAGTGAGTCTCCAGCTATACATGCCACCAAGAAGAAGATAAAGAACAATTCTATCTTTAGGTTGTATTGTGGATTAGCTGCTAGTGCAGCCGCTGCAAAGAGTAATGAGTCTCCAGGGAGGAAAGGCATAATAACCGCGCCCGTTTCGATAAAGACAATGGCAAACAAAATCACGTACGACCAACCGCCAAAAGTGTTTACAATTGACACGATGTGAGCATCAATGTGTAAAATGAAATCAATTAAAGTACCCAATATATGAACCTCTTTCAATATTAATAATATAAGTGTTGTTGCACGCCAAATAGTATATCATGGTTTATGCTAAGAAAGACACCCGGTTAACTAGACTAAGTAAATATTTAATAGTTTCTATGTAAAGTGGAATAAGGAAGGATTAAGCATTATGAAAATTTTAGGAACAATTGTTTTAGGAGAAGACAAGAAGAGTATGTTTTTAGTGAAAAAAGATCAACCCATGGAGTTTCCTTCAATAATAGAGGAAGATGAAAGCAAAACTCCATTGGGGGTAATTCTGAATTACTACCTGAATGAACTAGGAGTCAATCCTGATTATCTACGATTAGAAGAATTATCAATGGTCAAGGCCGGGGAAGTGAAACAAAACCTATTTGTCTTTTCTATTAATAGTCATATTAAAGAAGTAAAAGCTGCTTGTTTACACAATGAAAGGCTAGAATTTGCTGATGTATCAACACTTAAAGAGCTTTTCAAGACCATTGAAATGGATACCACACCGTTTTTCAATTAAAAAGTTAAATTACTGCTTGACCACATACATGATTCTTGCTATGATATTATCTGTTGTCAAATAGTGATGAGCAACTTTAAACGGTTATGAATCACTTCACAAAAAGTTGAAAATAATTAGAAAAAGCAGTTGACTTACATCAATTGAATTGGTATGATTATTCTTGCTGTTACAGGGATTCACGAGTTTTGAGTCATCAAAATAAATTGAAAAAAATGTTGACAGTGAAAAGCTAAAATGATAACATAATATACGTTGCTTAATTACAAACGGCAACGAAATGTAGACCTTTGAAAACTGAATAAAGTTTCGACAAATCAAATGTGTAGGGTCTTTTGACAATAGTCAAAAGCAAATAACATTTGCGAAGTCAATTTCGTGAATACAAACAAATAAGAGCTACAAACTTAAATTATATATGAGAGTTTGATCCTGGCTCAGGATGAACGCTGGCGGTATGCCTAATACATGCAAGTCGAACGCATTCTCGTTTTAGATTGACGGTGCTTGCACCAGATTGAAAAGACATTTGAATGAGTGGCGGACGGGTGAGTAACACGTGGGTAACCTGCCCAAAAGTGGGGGATAACATTTGGAAACAAATGCTAATACCGCATAAAAGTTAGAACCGCATGGTTCTAATTTAAAAGATGGTTTCGGCTATCACTTTTGGATGGACCCGCGGCGTATTAGTTAGTTGGTGAGGTAATGGCTCACCAAGACAATGATACGTAGCCGAACTGAGAGGT
This sequence comes from Paucilactobacillus nenjiangensis, assembly GCF_008632615.1. Classification (NCBI taxonomy): domain Bacteria; kingdom Bacillati; phylum Bacillota; class Bacilli; order Lactobacillales; family Lactobacillaceae; genus Paucilactobacillus; species Paucilactobacillus nenjiangensis. The sequence continues at coordinate 1,552,736 of NZ_CP043939.1, read as the reverse complement.
TGATCGGCCACAATGGGACTGAGACACGGCCCATACTCCTACGGGAGGCAGCAGTAGGGAATCTTCCACAATGGGCGCAAGCCTGATGGAGCAATACCGCGTGAGTGAAGAAGGGTTTCGGCTCGTAAAACTCTGTTGCTGGAGAAGAACGTATGTGATAGTAACTGATCATGTAGTGACGGTATCCAACCAGAAAGCCACGGCTAACTACGTGCCAGCAGCCGCGGTAATACGTAGGTGGCAAGCGTTATCCGGATTTATTGGGCGTAAAGCGAGCGCAGGCGGTTTTTTAAGTCTGATGTGAAAGCCCTTGGCTCAACCAAGGAAGTGCATCGGAAACTGGAGAACTTGAGTGCAGAAGAGGACAGTGGAACTCCATGTGTAGCGGTGAAATGCGTAGATATATGGAAGAACACCAGTGGCGAAGGCGGCTGTCTGGTCTGTAACTGACGCTGAGGCTCGAAAGCATGGGTAGCGAACAGGATTAGATACCCTGGTAGTCCATGCCGTAAACGATGAATGCTAGGTGTTGGAGGGTTTCCGCCCTTCAGTGCCGCAGCTAACGCATTAAGCATTCCGCCTGGGGAGTACGACCGCAAGGTTGAAACTCAAAGGAATTGACGGGGGCCCGCACAAGCGGTGGAGCATGTGGTTTAATTCGAAGCAACGCGAAGAACCTTACCAGGTCTTGACATCTAGCGCCAATCCTAGAGATAGGACGTTCCCTTCTGGGACGCTAAGACAGGTGGTGCATGGTTGTCGTCAGCTCGTGTCGTGAGATGTTGGGTTAAGTCCCGCAACGAGCGCAACCCTTATTATTAGTTGCCAGCATTCAGTTGGGCACTCTAGTGAGACTGCCGGTGACAAACCGGAGGAAGGTGGGGACGACGTCAAATCATCATGCCCCTTATGACCTGGGCTACACACGTGCTACAATGGACGGTACAACGAGTTGCGAACTCGCGAAAGTAAGCTAATCTCTTAAAGCCGTTCTCAGTTCGGACTGTAGGCTGCAACTCGCCTACACGAAGTCGGAATCGCTAGTAATCGCGGATCAGCATGCCGCGGTGAATACGTTCCCGGGCCTTGTACACACCGCCCGTCACACCATGAGAGTTTGTAACACCCAAAGTCGGTGGGGTAACCTTTTAGGAGCCAGCCGCCTAAGGTGGGACAGATGATTAGGGTGAAGTCGTAACAAGGTAGCCGTAGGAGAACCTGCGGCTGGATCACCTCCTTTCTAAGGAATATACGGAACCTACACATTAGTCGAAACTTTATTTAGTTTTGAGAGGTCTACTCTCAAAATGTATCAACTTGTACTTTGAAAACTAAATAATATCAAAATTTTTTATTTATTAATTGTTTTAACAATTAAACCGAGAACACCGCGTTATTTGAGTTTTTTTAAAGAGTTATCGCATATACTCAATTAATCTGTTGTCAGCCAGCACGCAAGTGCTGGAATCAACAAGGTTAAGTTATAAAGGGCGCATGGTGAATGCCTTGGTACTAGGAGCCGATGAAGGACGGGACTAACACCGATATGCTTCGGGAGTGGTAAGTACACTTTGATCCGGAGATTTCCGAATGGGGGAACCCAGCTGACTTAATCGTCAGTTATTGCTTAGTGAATTCATAGCTAAGTAAAGGTAGACGCAGTGAACTGAAACATCTCATTAGCTGCAGGAGTAGAAAGAAAAATCGATTCCCTGAGTAGCGGCGAGCGAAACGGGAAAAGCCCAAACCAGAGAGCTTGCTCTTTGGGGTTGTAGGACAGAACATTTGAGTTACAAAAGTATTACGTAGTTGAATCAGCTGGGAAGCTGAGCCAGAGCGGGTGATAGCCCCGTAAGCGAAACGTAATACCCTCAGCTCTGTATCCTGAGTACGGCGGAACACGTGAAATTCCGTCGGAATCCGGGAGGACCATCTCCCAAGGCTAAATACTACCTAGTGACCGATAGTGAACCAGTACCGTGAGGGAAAGGTGAAAAGCACCCCGGAAGGGGAGTGAAATAGTTCCTGAAACCATGTGCCTACAATCAGTTGGAGCCCGTTAATGGGTGACAGCGTGCCTTTTGTAGAATGAACCGGCGAGTTACGATTGCATGCAAGGTTAAGACAGAAAAGTCGGAGCCGTAGCGAAAGCGAGTCTGAAATGGGCGTATGAAGTATGTTGTTGTAGACCCGAAACCAGGTGACCTACCCATGTCCAGGTTGAAGGTGCGGTAAAACGCACTGGAGGACCGAACCCGTGTCAGTTGAAAATGGCTGGGATGAGGTGTGGGTAGCGGTGAAATTCCAAACGAACTTGGAGATAGCTGGTTCTCTCCGAAATAGCTTTAGGGCTAGCCTCGGACTTAGAATCATGGAGGTAGAGCACTGTTTGGACTAGGGGCCCGTCATGGGTTACTGAATTCAGATAAACTCCGAATGCCATTGATTTATGTCCGGGAGTCAGACGGTGAGTGATAAGATCCATCGTCGAAAGGGGAACAGCCCAGACCGTCAGTTAAGGTCCCGAAATATATACTAAGTGGAAAAGGATGTGGAGTTGCTTAGACAACTAGGATGTTGGCTCAGAAGCAGCCACCATTTAAAGAGTGCGTAATAGCTCACTAGTCGAGTGATCCTGCGCCGAAAATGTACCGGGGCTAAGTATATTACCGAAACTACGGATGCAACCATTAGGTTGCGTGATAGGAGAGCGTTCTAAGGGCAATGAAGTCAGACCGTGAGGACTGGTGGAGCGCTTAGAAGTGAGAATGCCGGTATGAGTAGCGAAAGACAGGTGAGAATCCTGTCCACCGAATGACTAAGGTTTCCTGGGGAAGGCTCGTCCTCCCAGGGTTAGTCGGGACCTAAGTCGAGGCCGAGAGGCGTAGACGATGGATAACAGGTTGATATTCCTGTACCAGTTAAATGCGTTTGAACGATGGAGGGACGCAGGAGGCTAAGCAAACCAGACTGTTGGATATGTCTGGCCAAGCAACAAGTCTTGGAGAGAGTGAAATGCTTTTTCCTTTAAGGACAAGTTGTGATGGGGAGCAAAATTTTAGTAGCGAAGTTGCCGATGTCACACTGCCGAGAAAAGCTTCTAGTGAGTATTTAACTGCCCGTACCGCAAACCGACACAGGTAGTCGAGGAGAGAATCCTAAGGTGTGCGAGTGAACTCTCGTTAAGGAACTCGGCAAAATGACCCCGTAACTTCGGGAGAAGGGGTGCTGTACGAAAGTACAGCCGCAGTGAATAGGCCCAGGCGACTGTTTATCAAAAACACAGGTTTCTGCAAAATCGTAAGATGAAGTATAGGGGCTGACGCCTGCCCGGTGCTGGAAGGTTAAAAGGATGGGTTAGCTTCGGCGAAGCTCAGAATTGAAGCCCCAGTAAACGGCGGCCGTAACTATAACGGTCCTAAGGTAGCGAAATTCCTTGTCGGGTAAGTTCCGACCCGCACGAAAGGCGTAACGATCTGGGCACTGTCTCAACGAGAGACTCGGTGAAATTGAAGTACCTGTGAAGATGCAGGTTACCCGCGACAGGACGGAAAGACCCCATGGAGCTTTACTGTAGCTTGATATTGAGTGTTTGTACAGCTTGTACAGGATAGGTAGGAGCCGTAGATACCGGAACGCTAGTTTCGGTGGAGGCGTTGGTGGGATACTACCCTCGCTGTATGACCACTCTAACCCGCATCACTAATCGTGATGGGAGACAGTGTCAGGTGGGCAGTTTGACTGGGGCGGTCGCCTCCTAAAAAGTAACGGAGGCGCCCAAAGGTTCCCTCAGAATGGTTGGAAATCATTCGCAGAGTGTAAAGGCACAAGGGAGCTTGACTGCGAGACAGACAGGTCGAGCAGGGACGAAAGTCGGGCTTAGTGATCCGGTGGTTCCGTATGGAAGGGCCATCGCTCAACGGATAAAAGCTACCCTGGGGATAACAGGCTTATCTCCCCAAGAGTCCACATCGACGGGGAGGTTTGGCACCTCGATGTCGGCTCATCGCATCCTGGGGCTGTAGTCGGTCCCAAGGGTTGGGCTGTTCGCCCATTAAAGCGGTACGCGAGCTGGGTTCAGAACGTCGTGAGACAGTTCGGTCCCTATCCGTCGCGGGCGCAGGAAATTTGAGAGGAGCTGTCCTTAGTACGAGAGGACCGGGATGGACATACCGCTGGTGTACCAGTTGTTCCGCCAGGAGCATCGCTGGGTAGCTACGTATGGATGAGATAAACGCTGAAAGCATCTAAGTGTGAAACTCGCCTCAAGATGAGATTTCCCATCTCCTTCGGGAGAGTAAGACCCCTCAAAGATGATGAGGTAGATAGGATGGAAGTGGAAGTGCAGTGATGCATGGAGCGGACCATTACTAATCGGTCGAGGACTTAACCACATAGTGGTGTCCGGTTTAAAAAATTCTTGATATTATTTAGTTTTGAGAGCGCAAGCTTTCAACATTCGTGAGGTCAATTTGTAACTGACCGTTTATCGAACACGAAATGTTAGTGTGGTAACGATGGCTAGAAGGATACACCTGTTCTCATGCCGAACACAGAAGTTAAGCTTCTAAACGCCGATAGTAGTTGGGGGATCGCTCCCTGCGAGGGTAGGAAGTTGCCATGCACTAATGGAGGATTAGCTCAGCTGGGAGAGCGTCTGCCTTACAAGCAGGATGTCACAGGTTCGAACCCTGTATCCTCCATTGAGCCGTTAGCTCAGTCGGTAGAGCATCTGACTTTTAATCAGAGGGTCGACAGTTCGAACCTGTCACGGCTCATTGTCGTTCGTCGAGCGACAGGCATTTGCTTGATGCCGACTTAGCTCAGTTGGCAGAGCACCTGTCTTGTAAACAGGGGGTCGGAGGTTCGAATCCTCTAGTCGGCATTTTGCGGAAGTAGTTCAGTGGTAGAACATCACCTTGCCATGGTGGGGGTCGCGGGTTCGAATCCCGTCTTCCGCTTTGCCAGTTCATCTCATGCCGGGGTGGCGGAATTGGCAGACGCACAGGACTTAAAATCCTGCGGTCAGTGATGACCGTACCGGTTCGATCCCGGTCCTCGGCATTTATTTTGCACCCATAGCGCAACTGGATAGAGTGTCTGACTACGAATCAGAAGGTTGTAGGTTCGACTCCTACTGGGTGCATTGTTCGGGAAGTAGCTCAGCTTGGTAGAGCACCTGGTTTGGGACCAGGGGGTCGCAGGTTCGAATCCTGTCTTCCCGATTGACAAACATTGGTTTGTTTTAGTATTTAGCAGTAATTCGCGGTGTAGCTCAGCTGGCTAGAGCGTCCGGTTCATACCCGGGAGGTCGAGGGTTCGATCCCCCCCGCCGCGATTGGCCGGACAGCTGTAGGGCTTTGGACCTTTAGCTCAGTTGGTTAGAGCAGACGGCTCATAACCGTCCGGTCGTAGGTTCGAGTCCTACAAGGTCCATCTGTTGATGGAATTTCAATAGTTTTTTATTTTGGAGGATTACCCAAGTCTGGCTGAAGGGAACGGTCTTGAAAACCGTCAGGTGGGTCAAACCACGCGAGAGTTCGAATCTCTCATCCTCCTTTTTTATTATCGCGGGATGGAGCAGTCTGGTAGCTCGTCGGGCTCATAACCCGAAGGTCGTAGGTTCAAATCCTGCTCCCGCAATTGGTCCGTTGGTCTAGCTGGTTAGGACGCCTGCCTGTCACGCAGGAGATCACGAGTTCGAGTCTCGTACGGACCGTAATATGGCTCGGTAGCTCAGTCGGTAGAGCAATGGATTGAAGCTCCATGTGTCGGCAGTTCGATTCTGTCCCGCGCCATTTATAATTGAATATTTTGTTATGCGGGTGTAGTTCAGTGGTAAAACCATAGCCTTCCAAGCTATTGTCGCGAGTTCGATTCTCGTCACCCGCTTTTGCATTATGGGCCTATAGCTCAGCTGGTTTAGAGCGCACGCCTGATAAGCGTGAGGTCGATGGTTCGAGTCCATTTAGGCCCATTGGAGAAGTACTCAAGTGGCTGAAGAGGCGCCCCTGCTAAGGGTGTAGGTCGCGCAAGCGGCGCGAGAGTTCGAATCTCTCCTTCTCCGTTTTTCAATTATATTATTATGACCCGTTGGTCAAGTGGTTAAGACACCGCCCTTTCACGGCGGTATCATGGGTCCGAATCCCATACGGGTCACTTTGACGAGTTACAACAGTATTATTATATTATCGCGGGATGGAGCAGTCTGGTAGCTCGTCGGGCTCATAACCCGAAGGTCGTAGGTTCAAATCCTGCTCCCGCAATTGGTCCGTTGGTCTAGCTGGTTAGGACGCCTGCCTGTCACGCAGGAGATCACGAGTTCGAGTCTCGTACGGACCGCTAATTAAAAAAGGAATTCCTTAATGGAATTCCTTTTTTTGCATCGGTACTAAATAATAGTTTTTTGAGTACGATGGATAAATCGGATTGGCTAATGTTGAATAAATAGATTGGTAGTCGTTGGTCTTTTGCCACTCATCAAAGTCACGTTGAGTTGCCCAAAGTGTCAGTAGAACGTATTCATCAGGGTTGTCAGCGTCAATTAATAATAATGCTCGCAAAAATGGATGTGGCTTTGCATTTAAAATGTGTAATTTGGTTAGAGAAGTAAAAATTTTAATTTGTTCAGTAGATAGTTTAAAAAAAGTGAAACGAAAAAATCCTCTAAACTCATTACTTCCGACTGAATCAACAATGTTGTAAGATTTACCATACTTAAAAATAGATGAGTCATTGGTAACGTCTAATAACTGGTACCGATCATCTTCATCGTCACTCGTACTTGATTTTAGCAATTTAAATTCGTATTCAGGATAAGAATTAATGTAGCTTTGCAAAAATTCCAGAGTGCCAAAGGTTACATTTAGTTTGTTAGTAATGGAAATCACTTCCTTTTTAGATTATTATGAGGTTAATAAGACACTAAGTCAAGAGTTAGTAAGGAGTTTATCAATGAAGATAACAGTGTTAGGTTATTATGGAGGTTATCCATTTAATGGAGATGGGACATCATCATACTTGGTTCAAAGCGATGATTTTAATTTATTATTAGATTGCGGTAGTGGTGCATTGATTGAATTAGAAAAGCACTTAGATCCGTTACAACTAGATGCAGTGGTGTTAACACACTATCATGCTGATCATATTGCCGATGTAGGTGTGTTACAACATTATTGGCAACTGGCCCCAGGAATAAAAAAAAGCCAATTTTGCCAATTTATGGGCATTCATTTGACCAACCTAATTTCGATAGATTAAATTGGCCGAATTCAACAGCTGCGCACAGTTATAATGTCAATCAAAATCTAACACTTGGACCGTTAGAGTTAAGCTTTTTCGAAGTTAAACATCCGGTCAGAACCTTTGCTGTCAGGATTATTGACAGACCATCTGGTAAAAATTTTGTGTTTACTGCAGATACGACCACAATTGAAGGACTCGCAAGTTTTGCGAAGCAAACTAATCTATTAATTACGGATACTAATTTTTTAGAGGTGCCAAGTGGACCTAAATGGCACTTAACGGCCGCGGAGTCTGGGCAACTAGCTAGTGATGCCAAAGTAGATTCTTTACTTTTATCTCATTTACCTCAGAATATTGAAAAAAGTAAATTAATTGACGCCGCAAAACAAAATATGGGGTCAATTAAAATAAGTGTTGCACAAAAAGGACTAGTTATAAACCTGTAGCACTAATGGTTAATGCCATGATTTTATAACTTTTATAAATATGTGTGTATTAGAATATCGTATAATTGTGCACAAACGTTTAAAATACTGAAAGGGATTTCTTAATATATTTATATTAATTTAGAGAACAAAAAAGATTACTTTGTTTCATAAGTCACTATATTTTATTTTTAAAAAAGTGTTTATTTTTTTAGAATGTTATTGTATAATATAGACATAGGAAAGACATAATCACATGGCAGCAAGTCATGACGGAGGGGGCAGATATTTATGGTTACACTTTACACATCTCCAAGTTGCACATCTTGTCGAAAAGCACGAGCATGGTTAGAAGAACATGATATTCCTTATCAAGAAAGAAATATTTTTTCGGAACCTTTAACAATGGATGAAATAAAGAATATCTTACGAATGACTGAAGACGGAACGGAAGAAATTATTTCGAAACGTTCTAAGGCATTCCAAAAGTTACATGTAAGTGTAGATGATCTGCCAATGAAAACTTTGTATTCGATGATTCAAAAGGATCCAGGTTTATTACGCCGTCCAATTATTATTGATGACAAACGTTTGCAGGTCGGCTATAACGAAGATGAAATTCGTCGTTTCTTACCTCGTGATGTACGCGCGATGGAACTTGCACAAGCCAGAGAACAAGCAAATTTAATCTAAACATTAAAGACCAATACGATATTTGGAGTATTAGGTCTTTTTATGACTCGATTTCTTTACTTTTCTGGTAAATCAGTTACAATATACATTGAATTACCAATAGCAGGTCGAAAGGGGCGCTGTCATGATGGAAATGGAACGAATTAACGAAAACACGATTAGGGTTCTAATTGGAAATGAAGATTTAACTGAACGTGGCATCACAGTGCTTGATTTGCTTGGAAGTCATCAACAAATTGAAAGCTTCTTTTATAGTATTCTTGAAGAGATTGATACTGAACATCAATTCCAGGATAATGATTCTGTTACTTTCCAAGTTCTACCAAATAGAAATGGATTGGAATTATTTATTAGCAAGAATGGTTTCGGAAGCGAAGATGGCGATGAAGACGGGGTAGAAATTGTGTCAGATAATGATGATGAAATTTCGGATTTCTTGAAGCGTCAATTACAACAAAAAGATAGTCACGCTGAAAATATACAAGATGGTAATGGTAACAGTAGTGATGATGAAGTCGAGGCAGCTATCAAAAATTCAGATGTCGAAAAGACTAGTATGGTTATTAAATTAAATTCATTTGAAGATATGGTACAAATTGCCAGAATTTTGAGAGTTGAAAATGCGGTTTCTAATCTTTACTTGTATGATAAGAGTTATTATCTTGAAGTCACGTTTTTCGCCGATCAGCATACGCCAGAAACTATTAAAGATGATTTGGCAATTGCATATGAATATGGGGTTAAAACTACAGTTACTTCAGATGTCTTGAATGAACATGGTAAGAAGATCATGGATCAGTCGGCTCTTGAATTGACCAGATTTTATTTTTCTAAGTAAATGACTAACCAATTACATTTTTTGATGTAATTGGTTTTTTGGGGGCTCTTTGTCAAATAGCGTGAAAAACAATAATCGCTGATGAAAAGCTCATGAATACAAGTGTAATATCAATCTCAATTGATGATTGGTATTGCACTTTTTTCATACTTTAAAAGTTAAAAACTGCTGTTTTAAAACAAACTTGTTATGCAACTGAATCCTAATTCTATAAAAGTAATTCATTGAATTGGCATAGCCGTAGGCAGTTCTACCAATTTGTTTGATTCTTCTATTTGTGCCCTCTAATCGGCCGTTAGAGGCATTATTTTCGAATGCTGCTTTAATTCCCTTGATATACTTTTTGGTAGCGTCAAGAATCTTGTGTAAATGAAATGCCTTCGTACATATAATATGTATCTAACTTAAATAAATGATGCTTCCAAGGTGTCCTGGAGTCCTTTGAACCCTCGGTGGATCCGCTTCAGAGACTTCTCGTTATAAACATTAAACTGAGAAACCAGGAAGCAATCCAGTGAATCTTCCGTTGGAAATTGTTCTTTGTGGTGGGTGGTGCGCTTGAGATGCTTATTAAAGTTCTCAATCAGGTTAGTGGAGTATAGTGATTGCCGGATAGCTGGTGGAAAGTCCATGAAAGTGAGTAAATTCGGCATTTTAAGCAGATCTTTGATTAATTTGGGATAGGTCTGATGCCAGTTGTTGGCGAACTCATTCAGTTTCAGTTCGGCTGCTTCACGGTTGGCGGCCCGATGAACTTGTTTAAAGTCACTGATCACGGCCTTGCGGTCTTTTACGCGAACTTTGTTCATCAGATTCCGCCCAACATGAACCAGGCAACGTTGTCGTTTGGCTTTAGGGAAATGCCGATTCAAGCCTTCATCCAAACCAACTAACCCATCGTCCACAAACAACAGCACATCTTTAACGCCCTGCTTGATCAAGGTTCCCAGCAGTTCAGTCCAGATTCCAGTCGATTCCGTTGGCGCCACTTGGTAGTTCAGCACTTCTTTCGTACCATCTGGACGAATGCCAATCGCAATATGAACGGCTTCTTTTTGAACGGTATCCCGCTTTAACGGCAAGTAAGTGGCATCTAAGAAGATGGCCGCATATTGTGAAGCCAGTCGACGTTGCTGGAAAGCTTGAACCTGTTCATTGACGGCTTTAGTCATGTTGGAAACCGTGGCTTTGGAGTAGTGAGCACCGTACATTTTCTCAATAAGTTCGGCAATTTCAGCAGTGGTAATTCCCTTGGTATACAACTGAATGACCGTTGTTTCTAAATTATCACTGTGCCGACCGTAGGCTGGCAAGGTATGATTTTCAAACCGGCCATTGCGATCTCGAGGAATGGTTAAGTTAAGTTGGCCGTACTTCGTATCAAACGAGCGCTCATAACTGCCGTTGCGGTTATTACCAGTGTTAATCCCAGCGTATGAGTAGCGTTCGTAACCCAAAAACTCTGCCAATTCGGTTTGAAGCAGCTGGTTAATCGCAATTTCGAGGTGGTGACGAAAAACTTCGTCCAAATCTTGCTTTTGGGCTAGTGCAGCGATAATTTCTGTGGTAAGTTCATTCATGGGGAATGCCTCCTGTGATGTTTTCTGTGATTACTAAATATCATAAGGGAAGGCATTCCCTATTTCTATACAATTCAGAAATCTTTTATGCATTTACACAAGATATTTTACGCTCTCTACTTTTTATATGTTTTAATTACAGTATCCATTTCAGTTTTGTTATTTTTATAATTATTAATTACTAGTTCTAATGGCGTGAAAGTATGATTAAATCGAGCGTCTAAAACACTTTGATAAACATCATACACTGTTTTAAAGTTCGGAAAGTCTTTAAAAACTAGTTGTAATGCATCTTGAGGATACATATATTCATTTACACCACGAAACCACTTCGTGTTTGAGGTATCGATGTTACGTTCGGCTTTTAAGAAAAATTTCCAGTTTGATTTTAATAATTTGTAAACGCGATTATGATTCTTGTCGCTGAGTTCCCGTTGTATTTTGATTCTTTCAGATTGAACAGCTTTCATAGCTAATTGAACAATATGAAATCGATCGACTACAATAATAGCGTTAGGAAATAGTTCACGTATGGGTGCTTGGTACCCAGCATTCATGTCCATAACAATAATTTCTACTTTTTGTCGGTTTTTTAATGAGAATTGTGATAAATATTGTCTAATTGATTTATTATCACGCTGAGGATAAATTTCAATAAATTCACTGGTATTTCCGTTAAGTATTTCAAATCCAAAATGACCTTTTCGATATTTCACTTCGTCCATACAAACTACGTTTGGTAATTGTTGTGTTGTATCAGTTACGTAGTCCTAAGCGGATGCAGAAATAATTACATGTACTTTAGATGTTGATAATCTAGTAATATGAGCAATTAATTTTTCACTAATATCTTGTTTTGCCAAGTCAAATATTTGTTCCCAAAGAGGCTTAGTTATCTTTGAATTTTCAATAAAATCAGGTGATATTGAAGTACATGTACCGTAGCAATTTAAACATTGAAATCTTTGCTTGGTTAAGGTTAATTCTTGTTTGAACCCATTTGTAGAGGGTAAGGATAGTCGGACTTCGTCGGTACCGTTATGATAGTAATTGCTTTCCATCGGAAAGCCACAGTATGGGCATCTTTCAGGGAACCTTGATAGTTCCCCGTATAGCATCAGCGTATCATCATGTTTATCTTGATGAACTGGATGATTAAATTCTCCATTCTCATCAATCAAGAATTTAATTGATTTATCTGTTAATCCTGCAGATCTTAGTATAGAATTATTTATGGACATTAGTTTTACCTACTTTCATTTTGGTTTGGCGATTAAAGTGTAACACTAGGTATAAACTAGTGTCTTTTTTTTCGGATTTTTAGAATGTACATAAAAAAGCGTAGAGGTTGTTAACCTTCCACTGAAGTGAACTCCCGAGATTGGACAACAATCTCGGGGGTTTTATTATGACTAAATTTAATTTAGAGTTACGAATTTCTATTGTGACACAATATTTAACGGGTATTAGTTCCATTCAATTGGCCAGAAAATACCATATTGCCAAAAATGAAACGATTCTCCTATGGGTTCATCGCTTTAATCGTTTTGGCATTGCAGGATTAAAACCGAGACCTATGAACTTGGAATACTCTAGTGAGTTCAAGATAGAAGTATTAAACTGGAAACAACAGCACCAAGCTTCGCTTTCAGAAACAGTACTACACTTCAATCTCTCTTCACCAAGTACTATCTGGCAATGGCAAAGAAAGTTTGATTTAAAGGGACTCAGTGGCCTAAATAGAGTGAGAGGAGATCCAAAGACTATGGCTAAGCATAAGCATAAAAAAGTAACCAAACCCACAACAGCACAAATTCAAGCACGCCACGATAAAGATGAGTTAAAGCAACTCAAGCAAGAAAATAAGATGTTAAGAATCGAGAATGAATTCCTAAAAAAACTCGATGCCTTAGATCACGAAAAATCAGCTCACGCGAAACCGTGACCTTAATTGATGATCTGAGGCGAGTCTTCAAAACGTCGATTAGTTTTATCCTCAAAGCCGTTAAGATACCACGTAGCACGTACTATTACACTAAGCACAGCCAGGGACGAAAATATGATGATGACCAGGTTATCCAAGCCATTGATGAAATTCGCCAAACAGATGCCAAGTATACTCAAAAATACGGTTACCGTCGCATAACGTTAGTTATGCATGAACAGGGATTTAAAGTTAATCACAAACGCGTCCTCCGAATTATGAAGGAACAAGGCTGGACATGTCAGGCCTTTAATAAGCAAACTCGTAAATATAACTCATACAAAGGAGTTGTTGGTAGAATCGCCAAAAACAAGTTACACCGGCGATTCAAGACAGATCGACCATATCAAAAACTTGTCGCCGACGTTAGTGAATTTCGATACGGTCAGATGAGTCAAAGTGAACGAATCTATTTAGAGCCCATCATGGATTTATTTTCGGGTGAAATTTTGGCATTTAACATTAGTGCACATCCAACTCTTGAGTTTGCGTTGAAGCCACTAAAAGAAGCATTAGATGGACTACCTGAGCTTCCTTATCGAACAACGGTACACACAGATCAAGGATTTCAGTACCAACATAAGCAGTGGCAAAAAACGCTTAAAACTCATCATACCTTTCAGAGTATGTCCCGTAAGGCGACTTGCTTAGATAACGCCGCCATGGAATCATTCTTTCATCTCATGAAAGCAGAGATGATGGATGAACACTTCGAAAATCCAGAGAGTCTCGCGCAAGCGATGACTGAATGGATTGAGTTTTATAATAACCGTAGAATCAGGACCAAGCTAAAAGGCAAGTCACCAGTACAATACCGAGAACTTGCCAATCAGTTAGTAGCTTAATTTAGTTGTCCAAACTTGTGGGTTCACTTCACACGCTAAAAAGTATAGAGCCTTTTTTTGTTGACTTTATCAATTTTGATGTTATTATTAAAAACAGATTAAAACTAAATGGCAAAGAAAAGAAGAGTAAAGTTATCTAACGAATACAGAGAGTTCCGGTTGGTGAAATGGAATGGTGTTAGCTTGACTTGAAGATGATCTTGGAGCCAGTGAGTCGGTGTCTTGATGCTGATGATCCGTTTGCACACGATAAAATGCGGAGTATAGTCACTATTTGATGTACTTTTGAGGCATGAGTTGTGAAACTCATGCAAACATGGGTGGTACCGCGAATACCTTCGTCCCTAAATGCTTTATTTGCATTTGGTGAACGAAGGTATTTTTTTTATTTTTAAATAACTCCAGGAGGTGATAATTATGACTGGATTACAAGCTATTAAACATAAGCAATTTAAGTTGAGCCAACCCAATCAAGATAGTACAGACACAATTAATTTATTGGTTTTGAATATCATGCCTAATAAATTGGAAACGGAAAGTCAGATTTTGAATTTGTGTTCCGGTTATTCCAAGTCAATTAATTTCACATTTTTATATCCAAAATCGCATCATTTTAAATCTGATGTACTTGATCATTTACAAGAAACCTATGTAACTATCGACGATATTAAAGATGAATACTATGATGGTTTGCTGGTAACGGGTGCGCCAGTAGAATGTATTGAATTTGAAGAAGTTGATTACTGGGAAGAATTTAAACAATTACTCGAATGGTCAAGGACACATGTAACACAGTCAATTTATTTTTGCTGGGCAAGCCAAGCTGCCTTATATGCGGATTACGGAATTCAAAAACATAATGTCGATGATAAAATTTCAGGTATTTTCCCGCATCACAGTCAGTTAATTGATCCTCTGCTTGATGGATTTGGTGACACTTTTTATTTGCCACATTCACGTCATACCACACTGGATGATGAAGATATCTTGCAACAAGATGATTTAACTGTCTTAACTACTTCTAAAATTACCGGCCCCCAAATTATAGTCACGAAAGATCACCGGAGTACCTTTATCACGGGGCATCCAGAATATAGTACTGAGACGTTATCCAATGAGTATTTTAGGGATGTCGATGCTGGCTTAGAACCACATGTTCCAGATAACTATTTTAAGCAAAACAATCCAACCAGTGATGTCAAAAATTATTGGCACGCAGATGGAGTTAAATTATTTGCTAATTGGTTAAACCAAATAAAATAACAATAAAAAAGGGAGATTTAACTTATGACAGAAAAACAATTACATTTTGAAACATTACAAGTAACGGCAGGACAAACAGTTGACGAAACAGGAGCACGAGCAGTTCCCATTTATCAAACAACCTCATATGTCTTTAAAGACGCAGAACAAGCCGCAGGACGTTTTGCATTGACTGATGCGGGTAATATTTATACTCGTTTAACAAATCCAACCACGTCTGTTTTTGAAGCTCGTGTGGCGGCTCTTGAAAATGGAACTTCAGCAGTTGCTTTGGCAACTGGTTCAGCTGCAATCACGGCTGCAATTTTGAATGTTGCTGACGCTGGCGATGAAATTGTATCTGCAAGTACTATCTACGGTGGAACATATGATTTGTTTAGTGTGACTTTGAAGAAGTTAGGAATCACCACTCATTTTGTTGACCCAGATGATCCTCAAAATTTTGCGACTAAAATTAACGAACACACTAAAGCTTTGTACGTTGAAAGTATTGGCAATCCGGGAATCAATTTAGTTGATTTTGAAGCAATTGCTAAAATCGCTCATGACAATAATCTCATCTTGATTGTCGATAATACCTTTGGCACACCATACTTGACTCGTCCATTAGACTTTGGAGCCGATGTTGTGGTTCATTCAGCCACTAAGTTTATTGGCGGTCACGGAACTTCAATGGGTGGGGTGATTGTTGAAAATGGTAAATTTGATTTTACTAATGGTCGGTACCCTGGCTTTACAGAACCAGATGCCCAGTACAATGGCTTAGTTTGGAGCACGTTAGGTGGAGGAGCATTTACCACCAAGGTTCGAGCACAAGTCTTACGAGATACTGGGGCTGCTATCAGTCCATTTAACTCGTTCCTATTTATTCAAGGACTTGAAAGCCTCTCGTTGCGGGTTGAACGCCATGTTGAAAACACTCGTAAAATTGTCGACTTCTTAAATAATAATCCTAAGGTAGCCTGGATTAATTATCCTGAATTAGGCGACAGCAAATACAAGCCATTAGCAGATAAGTATTTCGAAAAAGGAGTTGGCTCAATCTTCACCCTTGGCTTAACTGGCGGTGAAAAAGCAGGTAAACGACTCATTGAAAAAACAGAATTATTCTCATTATTAGCTAACGTTGGGGATGCACATTCATTAATCATCCATCCAGCTTCAACGACACATGCGCAGCTAAACGAAGCAGAATTGAAAGAGGCGGGAATTACTCCAGATTTGATTAGAATTTCAGTTGGGATTGAAAATGCGGATGACCTAATTGATGATTTGAAACAAGCACTAGATCAAATTTAAGGTTTAGAAATGGAAACTATTTTAATTAGTTTCTATTTTTTTGGACTTTTTTACGTATTTAACTTATAGGTGATGAAATGATAGCAGCTAAGTTAAACGGCAAGATAGTGATTGCCGACAAAAAAAATGATCGGCAACAAAAGTATATTTGTCCAGCATGTGGGTCGGTCGTTATTTTCAAATGTGGGGCCATTAAATTACCCTATTTTGCACATCAAAAGGGTAGTGAATGTGCAAGCAGTGAAGGGGAAACAGCGGAGCATTTATTAGGGAAAAAACAAATTTTTCAATGGGCAAACTTAAATGGATATCAACCCCGCTATGAAGTTTATTTATCTGAAATAAAACAGCGGCCAGATATATTGATTGAAGTTAATGGACGAAGAATTGCCATTGAGTTTCAATGTAGTCCGATATCATGTCGAAGATTAACAGAGCGTAATCAAGGGTACCGCCAATTAAATATTGAAGTGATTTGGGCGTTAGGAAAACCGTACCGGCATAAATTGACAGATGAGAAAGTCGCGCAATTTACTCAACTGTTTCAGAAACGATTTTGTATTTTATTTTGGAATACTGAGACTGCTTTATTTGAATATAATTATGAATTTTGTCATTTTGAATTATGCTCCAAACAGCTTTTTCGTCGGGATGTTTTAAGCCAGCAGACTGAAAAGATTAGTCAAAAGTTGCGTGCTAAATCGGTTGATCTGATGCAAATTGCAGAGCAATGTTATTTGAATCATCATGACTTGCGGTTGATGCCTTTAATCGCTCATTTTCAAGAATCCGCCTGGCCAATTATGACTGTTAAACGTTCTTTTTTTCAAGTTGAAGTGTTATTAGCAATTGAACGGTTGCCCATCGGTTATTCTTGGGACCGAAAAGAATGGTTGGAGTGGTTGCAAAGCTTGTCCGCTGGTCGGTGGTTTGATTATTGTTGTGTTCTCAATATTGAACAGTTGCGACTTCAGACATTAAAGGAATTTAGTCAGAAGTTGATTAAGGGAGAAATTATACAAAAAGATAATCAACAAATTACCTTAGTAAAATATCCAGTTTGGTTTCAATCAGAGATTGAGAAATTAACCCAAATAAAAAAAGTTCCCAAACGGGAACGTTGAAAGTAGCACTAAATGATGTGTAATGATGGATGTTGCTTTTCTTTCAGGTTAGCTACGAAGTGATCGACTGAATCTAATTTGGTTGAGCAGACTTCAGTTAGTGATTTATAACTAAAATTAGGAATTAAAATACCATCTTGTTCAATGGTTGAATTGAAGACTACAGCTGAAGATTCATCAGTTACGCCCATCTCTTGAGCTAACTTTTGGTCGTCCTTGAAGGAATTCTTTGCAAGCTTGGAAGCACGATCTTCGGAGAACATCTCTGCATCTAGTCCAAGTTCACGAGCTATTTGAATACTCATTGATGAAGAATATTGTTGCCCTTGTTCCATAATGGCGTCTTGCATTTCAAATAAAAATGAGCGCCCTTTTTTTCGGCCCTGGAATGAAGCAGCCTTATAATCTAGTGCGACATCAAGTATATGCTGGGTGATGCGATTTCTTAATGGTAAATTATGTGGGTCAAGATTTAATTGTTTAATTGTATTTGTAACAGTTTGCATGTTAACCAATGGCAGAAATTGAATTCTTACGTGACCATTGAGATTTTGCTTGAATTTCAAAGCGTCTTGTTCACATTGCATGCATTGTGAATCAAGCGGATTGACGAATAAATGGATTTCGAACAAAATGGCTCCTCCTTTTTATCGATAATTAACTATGTATATCCTTTTACTGCAACTACTTTAAGATAATTTGATGCAGAATTCAATTAAAACGACTTAAAGTTGTCCGTACAAATCATCATTTTTAATTTTTCCAAAAAATCGTATTAATGTCAAGGGAGATTAGGATAAAACCTAGGAGTTATTAATTAATAAATGCACAAAGTATGATAAAATGAAACAAGATATTGAGCGGGAGGCGAGCAAGATGATCGAAGATTGGAAGCATTTTTTACTGCCATACCAACAAGCAGTTGATGAATTAAAAGTTAAATTTCGGGGAATGCGAAAACAATTTCAAGATTTAAATCAACATGCTCCAATTGAGTTTGTCACTGGTCGAGTTAAGCCAGTCGATAGTATTAAAGAAAAAATGGTTAGACGCCATGTCGAAGAAGATCGTTTAGAACAAGATTTGCAAGATATTGCCGGCTTACGAATTATGTGTCAATTTGTAGAGGATATCTATCAAGTAGTTGACCTATTGCGTAAACGGACTGATATGACGATTCTTGAGGAACGTGACTATATTACTAATGCCAAGAGTAGTGGATATCGGTCTTACCATCTTGTTGTTGAGTATCCGGTCTATTTAGTGACAGGTGAAAAAAAGTTATTAGTGGAAATTCAAGTCAGGACTTTGGCTATGAATTTTTGGGCAACAATTGAACATTCCCTTAATTATAAATATCAAGATGATTTTCCTGAAGAATTAAGTGATCGGCTTCAGCGTGCTGGTGAAGCGGCATTTAAATTGGATACTGAAATGTCTGAAATTAGAGAAGAAATTCAAGAAGCGCAAAACCTATTTTCGTACGGCAAAAAAGATGTATGGTCTAAATATGAAAATCAAGATCAAGAACGGACAGATGATACACCTTAAAAAACAGAGGTAAATTATGAAGGTTTCTATTTACAGTAATCATACAGAAGATTCAAATCGAGTTTCAGATTTAATCATGAAAGAAATAAATAAGACTAACATTGAAGTTGACGATGATAACCCAGAAGTTGTCATTACAGTTGGTGGTGATGGGACCTTGCTGTCCGCATTCCATCATTATGCGCATCAAATTGATGATGTTAGGTTTGTTGGAGTCCATACGGGCCATCTAGGCTTTTATACCGACTGGCGCGATTTTGAAGTCGGACAGATGGTTGATGGGCTAGCTAGTGATAATGGCCAAAAGGTTAGCTATCCATTGGTATGTGTGGATATTATTTATCAAGATGGCAGTGTTGATAACTTTACGGCACTGAATGAATCTACTGTTAAGAAAATTGAAAATACGATGGTATGCGATATTTACATCAAAGGCGAATTGTTTGAAAGATTTCGAGGCGACGGATTATGTGTCTCGACGCCGACGGGCTCAACGGGTTATAACAAGTCAGTAGGTGGGGCAGTCATTGATCCTAGTTTAGTTGGATTACAACTGGGTGAAATTGCCTCGATTAATAATCGAGTATTTAGAACTCTAGGGTCTCCAATCATTGTTGGTAAGGATCAATATTTAGATTTAGTGTTGAACACCGATGAACAGTTAATTGTCAGTGCTGATAATTTACAAGCACATGACATGGATAATAAGAAAAAGATTGCCAAAATTCATTATGAAATTTCGCCTCATGAAATTTCATTTGCAAGATATCGTCATACTAGTTTCTGGAAGCGTGTTGACGAGGCGTTTATTGGAGGAATTAAGTGAGATTTGCTTGGACGTATCATGATGAAGTACCAATTAAAGTTAGAACATTTTTAGGCATGAATGGAGTTACTAGGTCACTGTTAGTCGTCGCCAAATACCATGGCGGCGATATTTTGTTAAATGGTGACCACGTCTGGACTGTTAATCTAATGCATACTGGTGATACAGTTACGTTGGTTCTGCCCAATGAAGAAGCTACTGACCGAGTTGACAGCTGTAGTGCACCTATTGATATTATTTATGAGGATGATGATTATTTAATCTTGAATAAGCCAGCTGGGGTTGCGACTGTTCCTGCGCATCATGTTGTGACTGCAGATAGTTTGGTAAATCGCGTGAAGGGCTATTATCAGCGGATGAATTACCCAGATCAAGTTACCCATGTTGCTACCAGACTGGACAAGGACACGAGTGGAATTGTCATTTTCCCCAAACACAGATTTGCCCATGCCGTCATTGATCAACAGTTGAAACAACACCGAGTAGTAAAAAAATATCAAGCAATTACTTCAGGAGTCATACCAGCTAATCATGGTCTAATTGAAGCAGCATTAGAGCGTGACCCAGATTCATTTGTGAAACGGCAAGTTGGAACGAATGGTAAATATGCAACAACCGAGTATTGGGTTAAGCAACGATTTACGGACGCAACTCTGGTGGATGTGATGTTACATACTGGAAGAACCCATCAAATCAGAGTGCATTTTAACTTTTTGGGACATCCGCTGATTGGTGACCAGATGTATGAAGG
The DNA here is from genome assembly GCF_008632615.1 of Paucilactobacillus nenjiangensis. Classification (NCBI taxonomy): domain Bacteria; kingdom Bacillati; phylum Bacillota; class Bacilli; order Lactobacillales; family Lactobacillaceae; genus Paucilactobacillus; species Paucilactobacillus nenjiangensis. The sequence continues at coordinate 1,532,312 of NZ_CP043939.1, read as the reverse complement.
GCCAACTGGATTGGAGCGACAGGCACTGCATTGTTATTATGTAAAATTTTTTAGCCGATTTAAAAATCAATATATTGAATTAACGTGTGAGTTGGCTGATGATATGAAAGCATTTTTGATGAAGAAGGTGTAAGCATGGATGATTTTGATAAGCGTAAATTTAACGAAGTTGAGGCTGCACTTAATACGCTCGGTGAAAAAGCGTTCCGAGCCGTCTTTTTAAATTTGTTGCGGTTTGATCAAACAGTCATTTATGCGAATGTACAACCTGATGAGCGAGAAGTAATCAATCGCTTTTTGACAATTGAAGAATTATGTAAAATCTTCGATGCTCTTGAAGTGGAAGAAATGGAAACAATTCGATTTTTGAAAGAAATGACGCCACGGTTAGCATCAGCCATCTTGTCAGATATGTACATGGATAATCTGGCGGATTTATTGGGACGAATGAGTCGTTCTGATTTGGCGACTTACTTGAATTTATTGCCTAAAGAACAAATCCAAGAAGTCCGAGAATTACTGAATTATCATGAACGTACAGCTGGGGCCATTATGACGACGGAATATATTTCTGTGAACCAAAATGAGACAGTTGCCTCAGTGATGGAGATAGTTCGTAAGAGGGCCAGTCAAGCGGAGATTATTTATTATGTTTACGTTGAAGATGAAACTGAAGTGCTAGTGGGGGTAGTCACCTTACGTGAGTTAATCATGAATGACGATTCCTTAACCGCGAAACAATTCATGAAAACCAATGTGTTTAAGGTGCTCGTTGAAGATGATCAAGAAATTGTTGCGCAAAGAGTTAAAGAGTACAATTTCCTCGCAGTACCAGTCGTAAATACAACAGACCATTTGTTAGGAATTATTACGGTTGATGATATTATTGACGTCATGGATGAAGAATCAACTGAAGACTACTCGGGATTAGCCGGGGTCAAAGTTGATGGTGACGAACAGTCACCCTGGATTTCGGCATTACACAGGATGCCCTGGTTATTGACTTTACTATTATTAGGAATGTCTACAGCCAGCTTAATTAACCATTTCGATAGTTTGGTGAGCCAAGCCAGTATTTTAGCAGTCTTTATCTCATTGATTACTGGCACGGCGGGTAACGCAGGCACGCAAAGCTTGGCAATTGCTGTGCGTAAGATTTCAGTACAAAATTACCATAAAATTTGGAAAATAATTCGTAATGAAGTTATTACAGGCATTATTATCGGGGTGTTTGCGGCCATTTCGATTACTATTATTGTTGAATTGTGGAAACATAGTTTGGCATTGGGAATGGTCGTTGGCATATCGATGGCAGCAGCGATTACCGTCGCTAACTTAGCAGGCAGTTTAATTCCAATTTTGATGGATAAAATTGGCGTTGATCCTGCGGTGGCTAGTGGACCGTTCATTTCAACATTATCCGATTTAACGTCGGTCTTAATTTATTTTTCCGTGGCACAAATTTTTATTAATTCGATTATGTAAGCATGACAGTGATTGATTCTTCTTATCCGTTTGGATAAAATCATCAAGTTGCGGTCATGCTTTTTTAATTGGATAGGGTCAAAACTAAATTGAAAAAGTTAGTTATGTTATAAAATATAACATTCGTTAATATTTAAATATTCAAAAGTATTGCCTTGGCTTAGATTTGCTATAGTAAGTTACAACGACTTTATGCTTTAAAATATTAAGTTTATGAATTTAATTGAATGTAAATCAAGTTAAATTGTCAGAAGCAGAGTTGACTTAACAATAATAATTGGTATACTTTCCAGTGTTAGATGTTAGCTTATATAACACGGAGGGAAACTATGAGAATTGATGAAGATTGTATTGGAACAAAAGAAATACCAGATGACGCTTTATACGGAGTACACGCTGCGCGTGCCGCAGAGAATTTTCAAATCAGTTCTGAAAAGTTGCATCCACTACTTATTCAAAGCTTAATTCAAATCAAACGGGCCGCAGCACAAACAAATTTGGCTGCTGGAGCATTGCCTGAAAATAAAGCAAAGGCTATTATCAATGCTTGTAATGAGTTGTTATTTGGTAGCTACAACGCAGAGTTCATCGTGCCGGCAATTCAAGGCGGAGCAGGAACTTCTGCCAACATGAATGTCAATGAAGTAATCGCTAACTTAGCCACTAGAAATAGCGGCGTTAAAATCCATCCCAACGATGATGTAAACTTGGCTCAGTCAACTAATGATACATTTCCCACGGCCGGCAAAATGGCAATGCTCCGCAGCATACCATCATTAATGGCCAGTTTAAATCGACTCACTAAAACGTTATTAGATTTGGCCGGTGAGTATCAAGATACGATCAAAGTCGGGAGAACTCAGTTGCAAGATGCAGTTCCCACCACCTTCGGAAAAACATTCCATGGTTACTATTCAATGTTTCGTCGCGACATTAAACGCATCGAAATGGCATCCAACAGTTTGAAGGAAGTTAACTTGGGTGGCACGGCCATTGGTACAGGAATCAATGCAACGCCATATTATCAAGACAATGTCGTGCGTACCTTGGAAGGAACGGCTAAATTGGGATTGAAACAAGCAGAGGATTTGATTGATTGTACCCAAAATTGTGATGCATATGTCATTTTTTCAGGTGCTCTCAAGGCACTTGCAGTAGATATGTCTAAATTTTCGAATGATTTACGATTGCTATCAAGTGGGCCACAAGCTGGATTGGCAGAATTAATTTTACCGGCTAAACAGGCAGGATCCTCTATTATGCCCGGTAAAATCAACCCGGTCATTCCAGAAGTTGTTAACCAGGTGTCATTTGAAGTGATTGGGGATGATGTGACTGTCACAATGGCAGCCGAAGCAGGTCAAATGGAACTCAATGCTTTCGAACCTATTATTTTCAAAAACATCTTAAAGGACGAGGAATTCCTGACCAATGCACTGACAACCTTAAACGATAATTGTGTTTCAGACATCATGGTGAATGAAGCAGCTTGCGCTAAAGAAGTAGAATATTCAGCGGTCACCGCTACTATCTTAACTCCGTATCTGGGATACGTGAAAACTACAGAAATCGTCAAACAAGCAACGCGAGAAAACAAATCTGTCAAAGAATTGGTTAAAGATTCGGGCTTGTTAAATGCAAGCTTGGTAGATGAGTTATTTAAGGCTGATAGCTTAGTTAATGAGCGAATTGCCGTTAAAGCAATGGCGAAGTAATTAAATCATCATAAGAAGTATAAAAAAGGCAGTTCTCAAATGATAATGAGAACTGCTTTTTGAGTATTAATTGTTAGTGAACCACTTTGACACAAACGCCTTCAGGACAGTGAACATCTTTTTGATTTAAGGTTAGTAATCCCGTGTCTTTATCACGAGAATACAGGGTGAGATTGTCAGTGTTTTGATTAGCAACAATCAAAAAGTCCTCAGTTTGGTCGAGTTCAAAATCACGAGGAAAATCGCCTTCAGTTGAAATTGATTGTAAGTGAGTTAATTTAAAATCTGAACCAATTTCAAATACAGCAATGGTATTTTGACCACGATTTGAATTGTAAAGGAAACGACCGTCAGAAGAAATGTGGATGGCTGCCGCACCGTTATGGGCAGTCCAATCTGATGGGATGGTTTTTATAGTTTGCACGTGCGTAAATTCGGCTGAAGTAGAGTTATATGAGAGTACTTCAACTTGGCTACTGAGTTCACCCATTAGATAAGCAAATTTACCATTGTGGTGGAAAACAATGTGACGTGAACCAAAACCTGGTTCGCTGTGGTATTGCGATACTGCAGTTAGTTTGCCATCATCTGAAACGTCATAAACCACAACTAAGTCCATTCCGAGATCACAAACTACTAGCCGTTGATCAGGGGTTAAGTCACAATAATGGACATGAGGTGTATTTTGTTCAGGAGCTGGCCCAGTAACACCTTGATGTGTGACTGAATCGGTGAGCGTTAATGAACCGTCATTATTGGTTTTCATCACATCTACAGTTGCTAAATGATAATTACCACTAAAAACAAGTTGACGGGCTTCGTCAATCCCAACATATGCAGGTGGTGCGCCATCAGCCAAAACTTTGTCTGCAGCGGCAAATGAATTGTCATTTAAATCAAATGAACCGACACCACCTTCGTCATCTTCTTTAATGACGGAGAAGAGGTGGTGTGACTTTGAAATTGCCAAATAAGTTGGATTAGACGCTTCAATGATAAACTTTGGTTCTGAAAGTGTTTTGCTGTTAGTATCAAGCTCAACAGTGTAAATTCCTTTACTGGTCTTTTTTGTGTATGTACCAATGATAAAAGTTTCTTTCATGTTAAATGCTCCTTTGTTAATGTATGAACATAGTCTATTATAATGGTTCTGGGTAATCAATACTAAGATATTACTAAATATGTTAAAATTAATTTGATAAAGGGAGTTGATGGTGCGATGAAAGCAAGCGGTAACGAGAGTAATAAAAAAGTACATTCGATTTTGAATATCATCAAACGTAGTCAAATTGTCAGTGCGTTAGTGGTCATTTTATTAGTTTTGTTGATTTTTTTGGTTGGCAGTAAAGTATCCTGGTTGTTTAATCCCATTAAAGATTTTTTGAGTATTGTTGGGTTGCCAATTGTGCTAGCTGGCGTCTTTTATTATTTGCTGAATCCACTGGTCGATAGTTGGGAACGCAGATTCAAAATTAATCGTACTTTGACGATTTCATTTGTATTTTTGATTCTGATTGGTCTCATTGTTTGGGGACTTTGGACACTTATTCCGGTGATTAATCAACAAATTCAAAGCATGATTACGTCAATTCCCGCTTATATCGACCACATCAGCCGGGATATTAATGGTGCCATGAAGCATCCATTGTTCAATCAGTTTTCTGATCAAGTGGAACATTGGACCAAAACGGCCGGGGATGAATTGTCGGCTAAATCTAGCAGCTATTTGAAAACAACGGTTAATTCTCTTGGAGATGTGGTTGGGACTATTACGACGATTGTGGTTGCCATTATCACCATGCCATTTATCCTATTTTACTTACTACGGGATGGAAAAAATTTACCACATTATATGGCAAAATTTGTTCCGGATAAGGGACGAAAATCGTTTTTCTTGGTTTTAACTGAGATTAATACTCAAATTAGTAATTATGTTCGTGGACAATTAACGGTCGCTTTTTTTGTTGGAATTATGTTTTGGTTGGGATATCTAACGATTGGCCTAAAATACGCGCTTACTATCGGGATTATTGCTGGGATTTTAAATATGATTCCTTATTTAGGGTCCTTTTTAGCAATGGTGCCTGCTGTGTTGGTGGGGGCGTTCATTTCACCGTGGATGCTTGTCAAAGTATTCATTGTATTTGTGATTGAGCAGACCATTGAAGGTCGGGTTCTATCGCCACTAATTCTAGGTAGTAACTTGAAAATTCATCCAGTGACGATTATCGTTGTCTTACTCGCAGCGGGTAAAATGTTTGGGGTGCTTGGTGTTATTTTTGGTATTCCAGGATATGCCGTGTTAAAAGTACTGATCAGCCATTTATTTGAATGGTATCAGCTTAATTCTCCATTATATGAAACTAAAGAAACAGATACTTTAAAGGACGAGGATCAACAAATTTGAAAAAAATAGAACTTGGTAAGCAATTTGTCGCACAACATTTGGATTTGTTTAGATGTCCAATCTGTCAGCAACCGGCCAGTAGTATTGAAGAAAATAGTTTAGTGTGTCCTGAGGGGCATCGAATTGATTTTAACAAACAGGGTTATTTATACTTTTTGTTACGTGCAATCAATGGCGAATATGATCGAGAGATGCTGGCGTCCCGACGTGAATTATTGAATCAAGGTTTGTTTTCACCAATCGTCGATGAAATTGCGACACACTTAAAATCCACACCAGCCACCATTTTAGACGTTGGCTGTGGAGAAGGAACACCGTTGAAATATCTCGAAGAATTGCGAAATCAGCAAGATGTTGCGATTGGTTTTGATATTTCTAAAGATGGAATTGGATTAGCAACTCAGCTGGAAACAAACGCATGGTTTTGTGCGGCAGATTTAAGACAATTACCATTTAATAATTCAACGTTTGATACAGTTTTGGAAATTTTTTCACCATCTGATTATAATGAATTTAAAAGAGTTTTAAAGCCTGGTGGGACGTTAATCAAAGTTATTCCAAATGCCAATTATTTAATGGAACTTCGGCAAATGCTATATCCGAGTGGGCAACATCAAACTTATAGTAATGCTGCCGTAGTCGAATTATTTAAAAAGAACTTTCCAGATACAACTACGAAACAGGTGACTTATGAATTTGAATTACCCGTTAACCTGCGTGCTCAAATGGTCGAAATGACTCCGTTACATTGGGGAAAAGATGCCATTAAGCTCACGGATGATGACTTATTAAATCTTACAAAAATTACAGTAGATGTTACTTTATTAATTGCTAAAGCAGAGTAGGCTTAAGAATAGTTTGCATTATGTTTAAGTAAGTGGTAAATTTTATTTAACAATCTTTTGGTAGTTGACTTTGATTTTATCACGATTAGCTAGCCGAATGAACTGCATTAAAGTAGCGTTTCGCCGTGCCCACACCGAGACCCTGCTTTTTTTTATGTCCTAATTTATATTATTGAATGGAGAATTACCTTGACGAATCATATTGCACTTTTTGAACCGCTAATGCCTGCTAACACTGGTAATATTGCACGTACCTGTGCAGGAACTGATACCCATCTTCACTTAATTAAGCCACTTGGATTTTCGGTGGACGACAAACATATGAAACGAGCTGGATTAGATTATTGGGATAAGGTTGACATCACTTATCATGACAATTTACCAGCCTTTATTGACAGTATTCCTGATATCAAACGTTTATTTATTGTGTCTAAGTTTGCGAGTCGTGATTACTCAATGCCAGACTACACGGATTCAGACACTCAAGATAATTATTTTCTCTTTGGTAAAGAAACCACAGGGCTACCGGAAGCATTTATGCGTCAATATCCAGAAAATGCGATTCGTATTCCACAAGACGATACTAAAATTCGAGCACTTAATTTATCAAACAGTGCAGCGATTGTCATTTATGAAGCTTTACGACAACAACAATTTAATGGACTAGAACGAGTTCATGAATACCAAAATGATAAGTTAAAATAATGTGTTAAACTGAAATAGTTCGAATAATACATGAGATGAGGGAGTTTCATTGGCAACAAAGCGTAAAAAAACAAGTACAAAAAAACCTAGAAAAAAAAGCTCAAAAAAATACGATGCAGCGCTGAATAATTTGCAAGGAATTATTTTGGTTCTGATTGCTTTATTTGGGTTCTTTAATTTAGGTGTTGTGGGAACTTTCATTGCTAATCTTGTGAGAATCGCGGTTGGTCAAAGTTATCAAGTTATTTTAGGTATCTTTGTAGTTTATGGAATCTATAAAGCTTTTACAGGACGTTGGCCAAAGTTTAAAGCGAGAATTGTGATAGGTGTCCTGATTGCATACATTGGTGTCTTAGCAATAATGCATGTGATGATGTTCAATCAATTGAATCTACACAACGATTTTGTCGAATTAACATGGAATAGTTTAAATGAAGATATTGTTCAAGGTAGTTTGACGATGCCTGTAGGTGGGGGGATGATTGGTGCTTATTTGTACACTGCCTCTTACTATTTGATTGCAAATTTGGGCACTGTTTTGGTGGCAGGATTATTAATTGTCATTGGTGCTGTGATGGCCTTTAACATTCCGGTTGCCAAGTTACTAGGACACGTAGGCGACACTGCTAAACAATCTGCACAATGGGCTAAGGAACAAAAAGAAATGCACGATGCAAAGCCTAAAGAAAAACCTGCTTCTAAGAATTTGCCTAAAAAGCAAGAAAAGAATTTACCGACTCCAGTTAAGGAAAAGCCAAGCGTGGTTCAAGATTTCTTCGAACCAGAAGCGGTTGAAATGCCTAAGAAAACTGAGGAATCAGCTGCGCCAAAAGGTCCTAATATTACCGTTGCCAGCCATCGGGCAACTAATGAAAATAAAACGAAATCAACCGATGAAGAAGTTAGTTTGCAACCGGCACAAGAAAGTGAAAATGAGGATTATCAATTACCTCCAACAACTCTCTTAACCAAGGTTGACGCAACTGATCAAAGTGCTGAGTTGAAGTCAATTCAAGAGAATACCAAAAAGTTAACTGAAACCTTAGCTTCGTTTGGGGTTGAAGTACAAGTCGAAAATGTTAATTTAGGGCCCTCAGTGACCAAGTATGAGTTGCATCCAGCAGTCGGAGTCAAGGTTAGCCGGATTGTTCATTTGGCAGACGATTTAGCTTTGGCTTTAGCAGCAAAAGATATTCGTATCGAAGCACCAATACCAGGTAAATCGCTAATTGGAATTGAAGTACCTAATCGACAAATTGCGACAGTCGGATTTAGAGATATGGTTGAAGCAATGCCGAAAAATGACAAAGTGTTAGAAGTACCATTGGGTCGTAGTGTAACTGGTCAAGTAATGATGGCAGATTTAACTAAGATGCCACATTTGTTAATTGCCGGTGCCACAGGTAGTGGTAAATCAGTTGCCATCAACGGTATTATTACAAGTATCTTGTTGAAAGCCAAACCACATGAAGTTAAATTCTTAATGATTGATCCAAAAAAAGTTGAATTGAGTGTGTACAATGGTATTCCACATTTACTAAGTCCAGTTGTATCTGAACCTAAACGTGCCTCTAAAGCATTAGCTAAGGTTGTTGATGAAATGCAACGTCGGTATGAACTATTTTCAGGCTTTGGCGTCCGCAATATTGGTGGTTATAACAAAATGGTTCGTGATTCAAATTCTGAAAAGAATGAAAATCAAGCATATTTACCATTAATTTTGGTGGTTGTTGATGAATTGGCTGATTTGATGATGACTGTTTCAAACGATGTTGAAGATTCAATCGTTCGTATCGCACAAATGGGGCGTGCAGCTGGAATTCACATGATTTTGGCAACCCAGAGACCATCAGTTGATGTTATTACTGGTTTGATTAAAGCTAACGTACCTTCTCGAATTGCTTTTGCTGTTTCAAGTGGGATTGATTCAAGAACCATTTTGGATAGTAATGGGGCTGAAAAATTATTAGGTCGTGGTGATATGTTATTTATGCCAATTGATCAAAATAAGCCAGTTCGTGTTCAAGGAGCATTTATTTCTGATACTGATGTGGAATCAGTCGTTGATTTTATTAAGGTCGAACAACCGGCTCAATATGATGAAACGATGGTTGTTAAAGATGAAGAAGTCGAAGTTAATGATGTTGACGATGATACTGATGAGTTGTTTAACGATGCGGTGGACTTTGTTGTTGACCAACAAAAAGCCTCAACGTCGTTAATTCAACGGCGATTTAGGATTGGTTATAACCGTGCAGCACGAATGGTAGACGATATGGAACAGCGAGGAATAATTGGACCTTCCGAGGGATCAAAGCCTCGACAGGTTTATAAACAACCAGCTGATGATGTATCAGACGAAAACTAAATTGAGTCAAAAAAAAGAAGTTCAACATCGTTGAACTTCTTTTTAATACCAACCCATTGCTGAGACAACGCCTAACAAAGTGCTAGCGAGCATTGAAATGACCATGAGCCAAATTGAAATTGTGGTAATCTTTTGAAAAACTGATTTTTTCTTTTTTTCTTTTGCCATTAATTATTCCTCCGTATATCAATCAAATCCATTCTACCTAAAAACCAGAGGAATTACAATTTACAAATATTTTCTTTTCTTTAAAATTAAATAAGTAATTAAGCAAACGACAATAGTAAACAGCATTAGCAGAGTAAATGCTGAGACTAATTTTGCTCCAGGAAGGTCAACATTCATGCCGTAAATACCCCCGATAATGGTGGGAATGGTCATGATTAAGGTGAGTGATGTTAAAACTTTCATGACGTCATTCAGATTATTGGAGACCACTGATGAGACCATATTACTATATTGCTCCAATATTTCGCCTTGGGTCTTGGCCATGGTCATGGCTTGTTCATTTTTTAAAGCAACCGCAGAAATGGTTTTTGTCAAAGGCGTGGTACTAAATAGGCTATCATTTTGTTTAATTTGATCAATTACTTTCTGGTTTTGTGCTAGAGATGATTTAAAATCAATAATTGTTTTTTGAATTGCCATAATTTGATAAATTTGTTCGTTTTCAGTCGCAGACGTCAATTGACGCTCGAGTAAATCCATTTGAACAGCAGTTTTGTCTAGTGAAGTCACGAAATCCTTGGTAATAAACCAAATTAAACGTGCTGCAAAGTTTTCATGATCAGTAATTGTTTCTTGAAGACTTGACTGATTTATCACAAAATGTTGAATGAAAGAGGCGGGGTGGTTAGACACAGTAATAATGGACCCTTCAGAAATAATGAACATAATTGGAAAAGTACTGTGCGTCAAGTAACCAAGTGGACTGGTTTCATATTTAGGATATTGCAGTAAAATCGATGTGTTTTCTTGGGGTGTTTTTCCAAAATTAACCCGAGAAATTTCTCGGTCTTGCAGCACTGAGGATAGACTGAAATTGCTTACTTTAAAAAGTTGAGCGATTTGATTAATTTCGTCCTCGGTGGGGCTTTCTAAATTTATCCAGCGATGATCAGCAGTCAAGGCCGCTTGGTCATCGATAGTCACCAATTCAGAAGAATCTGTTGTAAAGTATTGAATCATTGAATGCCTCCAGACGACTCCTATTGAATCAGGAGCAACATTTTTCTATAATGATAGTTATTGAAATTAAAAGATAGTGGGAATGTTAAATGAATGCAGCAATTCTTAAAATTATCATGCAACTATTAGTTATCATAATAGTGTCATTGATTGTCATTTTAATCAAGAAAGTAATGAAGAAAAAGAAACGGGCAATGTATAACTTTTATGACCTGTGGCCAATTTTCATGTTATATTTTGGTGCATTGAATTTGAAGTGGGGCTTGTTCCCATATGTGGTGATTGGCTGGATGGCGATTGGAATTGCGCTAGTACTTATTGAAATTGTTCACAATCGTGAGGTCTTATTCAAAAAGTTTTTCTTCTCATTTTGGCGGATTACAGTGGTTTACACCACTATTGTGTATATTTTGTCGATATTCGTTAGTTTAATGGGACTATCTCCCACTTTATAATAATTATATAAATGCTGTCATAGCAGGCTTTTGCTCTTTAGAAAGCTTGCTATTTTTTTGATTATCTTTTTTTGAAAAATTTGTGGTGGAAAGTGGGGAGATGTGGTAGACTAAAACCAAGCGTTGATGAAATGGGGGTGAGTAGTCGTGTTTATGGGAGAATTTTCACATAGTATTGATACCAAAGGACGACTAATCATTCCTGCTAAGTTTCGCGATCAATTGGGAGCGCAATTTGTTGTGACTCGGGGAATGGATGGTTGTCTTTTTGGCTATCCAATGAGTGAATGGGAAGTCCTTGAACAGAAGTTAAAGGAACTACCACTTAACAAAAAAGATGCTCGGGCGTTTGTCCGGTTCTTCTACTCAGCCGCAACTGAATGTGAATTCGATAAGCAAGGACGAGTTAATCTACCTCAAGCGCTCAGCGAACATGCTGGACTTGAAAAGAAATGTGTCATCGTGGGAGTTTCAGATAGAATTGAAATCTGGAGTGAAGACCGTTGGAACAACTTTGCTGAAGGTGCAGAAGAAAACTTTGATGAAATTGCAGAAAAACTAGACTTTGGACTTTAATTAGGGAGTGTAAGACAGAAATGACTGAATTTAATCACATTACAGTGCTCTTAAATGAAGCAGTGGAAGGCTTACACGTTAAACCGAATGGAATCTATGTAGATGCAACGCTTGGTGGCGGAGGTCATAGTGGCAAGATTGTTGAACAACTTGATGAATCAGGTCATCTGTATTCATTTGATCAAGATCAAACAGCAATTGACTATAACCGCGAACATTTGGCGAAATATGTCGAAGAAGGCAAATTAACATTTATCAACACCAATTTTAGAAATATCACCCAAGCGTTAAACGACCTTGGAATTTCAGAAGTCGATGGAATTGTTTATGATTTGGGAGTGTCATCACCACAGTTTGATGATGGTCAACGCGGATTCAGCTATAACTACGATGCCGAACTCGATATGCGGATGGATCAAAGACAATCATTAACAGCTAAAGAAGTTGTGAATGAATGGCCATTTAATCAATTGGTACGTATCTTGAGCCGCTATGGTGAAGAGAAGTTTGCGAAACAAATAGCCCGTTCAATTGAAAAACAACGAGCTATTCAACCAATTGAAACAACTTTCGAGTTAGCTGATTTAGTTAAAGAATCAATTCCAGCTGCTGCAAGACGACATGGCGGTCATCCAGCCAAGAAAAGTTTTCAAGCAGTTCGGATCGCAGTGAATGATGAACTTGGGGCATTAGAAGATTCACTAGAACAAGCATTGCAATTATTAAGGGTTGACGGAAGAATCAGTGTTATTACCTTCCAATCTCTAGAAGATCGATTAGTCAAAGGTATGTTTCGGGAACAGGTGACAATTCCAGATTTACCTGCAGGTTTACCAGTCATTCCAGATGAAATGCAACCCAAATTTAAATTAATTAATAAGAAACCAATTTTACCAACAACTGAGGAGTTAGATAACAATCGACGCGCACATAGTGCCAAATTGAGAGTTATTGAAAAAATACGAAAATAGATAAGGATATTGGATATCATGGCAATGAATACAGCAGAACAATTAGACGATTATTACGACAATACAGTTCTTCAAGCTAACCCAGAACCTGTTAAACAACCGGGACAAACCGTTGCACCAGCACCTGTTAGTGAACCGTCAAAAATATCAGTTTCTAAGTTCGAAATAGTCGTTGCTGTTTCGTGTGTTATAATAACTCTATTCATGGCAATTTCGCTTGTAACGACGAAAAATCAAGTTACAAGTGCACAACATCAACTTCAAAATATTAACTCTCAAATTACTAAAGTTAATAGTCAAAATGACAGTAATAAGCAGGTTATTGATGAACTAACTGGTTCAACACATTTACAGCAAGTTGCTCAAAAGAGTGGGTTGTCAATTAATTCTGATATAAGGAACGTCAATAAGTAATGAATAAAAAAGCAAAACGAACGATGGGGCATAAGACAGCAAAAAACAGGAAGATATTCGGCCAATGGCTATTCTTCTTTGTAGGGGCGTTGTTCTTATTACTCATCGTTCGTTTTGGTTATATTGGAATTATGAAAAAAGCTCACGGTGTTAGTTTAAATAATCGAATTGATATTTTGTATACCCAAAAAAGCGTCATTCAAGCTAAGCGGGGTACTATTTATGATTCACAAAACAATAAAATTGCTGATAATACCAGTACATACAAAATCTATGCAGTTCTAGATAAAAAACAAAAAACAACCAGCGGGAAGCCACTGTATGTTACTAATAAAACTAAAACTGCCAAAGTACTTTCTAAATATTTGGGCTTGTCAGAAAAAGAAGTCACTAAAATTCTGTCGCCCAGTTCCAAAATATATCAAGTTGAATTTGGTAATGCTGGGGCAGGAATCTCCATTGAAACCAAACGCAATATTGAAAATAAAAAATTAACCGGAATTAATTTCGTCGAAAGTCCCGCCCGTGAATATGCGAACGGCTCATTTGCTTCTCAACTAATCGGGATTGCCAAGCCTACGACCAATGCTAAAACCGGACAAACTAAATTAATTGGCCAATTAGGCTTGGAAAGTATCTTTAATAAAGAACTGACCGGGACTAATGGGGTTAAAAAATCAAAAGAAGATACATCTGGTTATCAGATTGATGGCACTAAAAAGTCAGCTAAAAATGGGGATGATATTTATACCACTCTTAATAATAAGCTACAGACATTGCTAGAAGGAAAGATGGATGCTACAGCCAGCACGTCAAAAGCTACCAGTTTGAATGCAGTTTTGATGAATGCTAAAACAGGCGCAATTGTGGCCGCTACGCAGCGCCCTAGTTACAATACTGACGATAAGACGATGTGGAGGAACACACTAATTGAGGATGCCTACGAACCTGGATCCACGATGAAGGTCTTTACTATGAGTGCGGCGATTGATTCAGGAAATTTCAATCCTAATGCTTATTATCAATCGGGGACTTATAGTTTGGGCGGTGGTCAAATCACTGATTGGAATTCTTCAGGGTGGGGATCTATTACCTATCGTGAAGGATTTGAGCGTTCAAGTAACGTGGCGATGGCTCATTTGGAACAAACCATGGGAGCTAAAACCTGGAAGAAGTACCTCAACCGCTTTGGTTTTATGAAAAAAGTTAACGTACTTGGCATGACAAATGAAGCCAAGGGGAGCGCACCATTTAGTGGCGCTTTAGAGCAAGCCAATACTGCTTATGGTCAAGGTATCACTGTCAATGCGATGCAGATGTTGCAAGGGTTTAGTGCGGTCGCAAATAATGGTAAAATGTTGAAACCTTATTTTGTGAAAAAGATTGTTGATCCAAATACTAATAAAGTGGTTCAAAAAAGTACTAAAAAGGTAGTAGGAACACCAATTAAATCTAGCACTGCCAAATCAGTCCTAAAATACATGCAAGATGTTATTTACGGTGATAAAGGAACAGGGAGTGTGTACCAAATTGATGGCTATCGAGTAGCTGGTAAAACAGGTACTGCGCAGATTGGGACAGCTTCTGGGTATGAAACAGGAAGCACCGCCTACGTCTATTCATTTGTAGGAATGGCGCCGGCGAAAAATCCTAAGTATATTATGTATATCACCTTGACAAAGCCCAAAAATACGTCAAGTTCTGCCGAAACTTTTATTGCCAGTGTCTTTAATCCTGTTATGAAACAAGCATTGGATACGGACAAGGCAAAGCGTGAGAAATCAACGCAAGGCCGTGTCAAAGTTCCGAGTGTCAAGGGACAAAACGTGGCGACAGCGCAAGCCAAAATATCAAGCCTTGGCTTACAATACGTGGTGATTGGAAATGGTAACAAGGTACAGGCACAATCTGTTTCTAGCAGTTTAGTCTTAAATAATAGTCGTATCTTTTTGATGACTGGTGGCGATACCACGACTGTGCCAGATATGAATGGCTGGTCGAAAAAAGACGTTGTCTCATTTGCAAAATTAGCTAATTTAAAAATTGAAACATCCGGTAGTGGATATTTGACAAGCCAAAGTATTCAAGCCAATACGGCTGTGAATACTGGTCAAACACTAACCGTTAAATTTGAAAAGAAATAGTCCGTTGGAGGATAAGTTATGAGTTTAGTATTCAATATTATCACTGTATTAATAGCAGGTGGGTTGACCTATGTGGCAATGCCTTATTTGATTCGTTACTTCAGATCAAAAAAAGAAGGACAACAAATTAGAGAAGATGGGCCAAACTGGCACGCAGCCAAGGCTGGCACTCCAACCATGGGTGGATTAGTTTTTGTTGTAACTGGCACAATCACAGCCATAATTATGGCCTTAGTTCAATCTACACTGACGAACACAATGTGGGCGATTATCCTAACTTTTGTGTTATTTGGACTAATCGGTATGTGGGATGACAGTATTAAAATTTTTAACCATCAAAATGAAGGCTTTAAAGCTTGGCAAAAAGCCTTAGCTCAAATAGTTGTGTCAATGATTTTTGCGGCAATTTATCAACATGAGGGCTTCCAAATGGGATTTGGGACAATGCAATTTGGCTGGTTGTATGCCTTATTTATTATTTTCTGGTTAGTTGGATTCTCCAATGCAGTTAATCTCAGTGATGGTTTAGATGGGCTAGTTGCAGGATTAGCCACAATTTCATTTATCACGTATGCAATTATGGGCTGGTATCAGCATGAATTTGAAGTCGTAATTTTTTGTTTAGCAATTGTTGGAGCACTGATTGCTTTCTTTTTCTTTAACAAAAAACCGGCTAAAATTTTCATGGGTGATATGGGATCCCTCGCATTAGGTGGCGCTTTAGCATCAGTTTCCTTGATTTTGCATCAAGAATTCTCGTTGCTGCTAATTGGAATTGTCTATGTCGCGGAAACTGCCAGTGTCATCTTACAAGTTGCCTCATTCAAATTAACTGGTAAACGTATTTTTAAAATGAGCCCAATTCACCATCATTTTGAAATGATTGGGTGGAGTGAAGTGAAGGTTGATTATGTATTTTGGTCAGTTGGACTAATTGGTTCAATTTTACAATTAATTATTTTTTTCATTACTAAATAAAAGGAGAGTCTTAAATTATGCGACAAGTCGACAACTATAAAAATAAAAATATTCTGGTGATTGGACTAGGAAAAAGTGGTGCCGGCGTCGCGAAACTACTCTTCAAATTAGGTGCACAAGTGACGGTCAATGATGCTAGTACACCTAAAGATATGACAGAAGTTGATGAATTAAAATCATTGGGCATTAGAGTAATCACAGGGTCACATCCGATGACATTAGTTGATGAAAATTTTTCTTTGGTTGTTAAAAACCCAGGGATTAATTATGACAATGTGTTAGTGGCAGCTTTTTTGGCAAAAAATACTCCGATTGTCACTGAGATAGAGATTGCTAGTTTAGTCTTTGAAGGTAATTTAGTCGGTGTGACTGGTAGTAATGGTAAAACCACGACAACAACAATGATTCATGAAATGCTCAACGCCGGTAATGAAGCTGATGTTTTTAAGGCGGGAAATATTGGCATTCCAATGAGTGGCATCGTTCAACAAGCTACCGAAACTGACACTATTGTAGCTGAACTTTCGAGTTTTCAATTGATGGGTACGCCAACCCTGCATCCTCATATTGCGGTTATTACTAATATTTTTTCAAACCACTTAGATTATCATAAAACGCGTGAAAATTACGTTAATGCCAAAATGAATATCACTAAAAATCAAACCAAGAATGATTATTTGGTAATCAATTGGGATAATGACGAATGGCAGCAATTAAGCCAACGTAGTCAAGCACAAGTGATTCCATTTTCTCGGCTGGCTAAGTCAAAGCGTGGAGCCTATGAGTTAGATGGAGACTTGTACTGGCAAGAAAATAAAATTATGGCTGCTAGCGATGTCAATGTCGTGGGTGATCACAATATTGAGAATGCGTTAGCGGCCATCGCCGTCGCTAAAATTAGTCAAGTTTCCGATGCAGTCATTAAGCATGTCTTAGAGTCATTTGGTGGTGTGCGTCACCGAATGCAATTTGTGATGGAGTACAATGGTCGCAAAGTTTATAACGATTCTAAAGCAACGGATATTGAAGCAACAGAAATGGCCCTAAATGGCTTTAAGCAGCCAGTGATATTACTAGCTGGTGGACTTGATAGAGGGTATACTTTTGAAAAGCTTGAACCAAGCCTAAAAAAACATGTTAAAGCAATTATTTTATTTGGAGAAACGGCCAAAAAGTTGGCAGATTCAGCTACACAAGCCAACTTACAAGAAATTGAATACAGTGAAACAGCGGAAACTGCTGTACCTTTGGCATTTAAAATCAGTGCACCAGGGGATGTAATCTTACTCTCTCCTGCTAATGCCAGTTGGGATCAGTATCCCAATTTTGAGGTTCGTGGTGACAAGTTTATCCAAGCGGTGGAAAACTTTACTGGAAAGAAGGAACAATTATGAGATTATTAGTTTCTGGTGGTGGGACCGGTGGACATATCTATCCGGCCCTGTCAGTAATTGAACGATTAAAACAGGTCGATCCTGATTTGACAGTACTGTATGTGGGGACTGAACGAGGACTTGAAAATAAAATCGTACCCGCTGCAGGCATTCAATTAAAAACAATTAAAATTCAAGGATTTAAACGATCACTATCTGTCGAAAATTTTAAAACAATTTCGTTATTTTTGAAAAGTATTAAGGACGCAAAAAAAATTATCCGGGACTTTAAACCTGATGTAGTCCTTGGAACCGGTGGGTATGTTAGTGGCTCAGTGCTTTATGCGGCCGCTAAGTTACATATTCCAACAGTTATTCATGAACAAAATAGTGTGGTTGGAATTACGAATAAATTTTTGAGTCATTATGTCGATGAGATTGCCATTGCTTTTGAAGAAGCCCACGATCAATTTCCTAAGGGAAAGGTCACAATGACTGGTAATCCGCGTGCACAGCAGGTCGCTGATCGGGTTAGTGATTTTTCATGGAGTGATCTAGGACTGAAAGATGACGTCCCAACGATGTTGATTTTTGGTGGTAGTCAAGGTGCACCAAAAATTAATAAAAGTGTTACCGAAGCAGTTCCCACATTTAATAAGCGTGATTACCAAGTTGTTTTTGCGACCGGTAGGAAACGTTATGATACGGTGATGGAGCAATTAAAGGGTGTTGAAGTTGGGGAAAACATTCTTATCAGACCGTATATTAACAATATGCCAAACCTGTTGCCAAAAGTGGATGTCATTGTAGGACGTGCTGGAGCAACCAGTATCGCCGAAGTTACGGCATTGGGAATTCCATCAATATTAATTCCTAGTCCTTACGTTACGGCCAATCATCAATTTAAGAATGCACAAGCTTTAGTTGATAGTAATGCGGCACAGATGATTCTTGAGGAAAATCTGAATGGAGCTTCCTTGGTCAAGGCGGCAGATTCACTGTTACAAGATGATGAGAAACGAAAATCAATGAGCGTAGCTGCTAAAAAAATTGGTATTTGTGATGCATCTGATAGATTAATCGCGGTAATGAGAAAAGCAGAAGCCAAGCATTAATAATTTATAAGTTAGTTGGGAGGTGAATGAAATGGCAAAAGATGATGATTTAAAAGATTCTGACTTAGTTAATCATAATAGTCGGTCAAAAACGGATCAGCATTCTTATAAAGAACGTTTGGACGAGTTAGAATTAATCCGCCGAAAAAAGAAAGCTGAGCCGCAAAAAAATCAAGCAATTAGTAAAAAATTACCTAAATTAAAAAAGCAGCGTTTTAATGCTAATAAATTTCGGGCAGGAATTTTAATTGGAACTTTTTCAATTGTCATTTTATTCATGCTATATTTAGTCACTCCAATCAGCAAAATTAATGATATTAAAATCTATGGTAATCAACAAATGAGTACCGCCGAAATTGGAAAAAGTATTGGTGTCAAAAAAGGCGATTTAATTTTTAAAGTTTGGTTTAATATTGCCAAAGAAGAAACACACGCAATGAAAAATAATCCACAATTTAAATCCGTTCGAATTAATGTGGTTGGACCACGAAATGTCACTATTCAAATTAAAGAAAACAAGATTATTGGCTTAATTCATGAGCAAAACCATTATTATGCAGCGCTTTCAAATGGTGAAATAAAAAAAGTTAATCAGCAATTAACTGATTATGATATGCCAATTTATAGTGGCTTTAAAAGTGATAGCGTACTAAAAGCGACAATTTTGCAAATGGAAAAAATCCCGACTTCAATTTCACAAAATATTTCCGAAGTGAAATTTGATCAAACTAATAAAGCTCCAGATCGACTGTTAATTTATATGTCAGATGGCAACGAAGTTTTGGTTAAATATACTAAGTTGGCAAAAATGATGGATTATTATCCTGGAATCGCCACACAAATGACAACACCAGGGGTGGTAGATTTGCAAGTTGGAGCATATTCTTATCCATATGGGACGAAGGATGAATAAGCGTTAGTAAATCATGTATATTATTTAGTAAATTGACTTTCAGAACACGCTAGTTATGTGGTAAACTCGTAATAGCTAAATGTATCTTTTTATTCGGCTAAAAACTTACAAATTTATGACTAAAAAAATAATAGGAGGGTTCCGAGTAGATGAATAATTCAGGTATCTACGTTGGCTTAGACATTGGAACCACCTCGATTAAAGCAATTGTCTGTGAAAATGTAAAAGGACAGCTAAATGTTGTTGGGGTTGGCAGTGAGCAGTCTGCAGGGCTTAATCGTGGAATAATTGTCGATATTGATAAGACAGCAGCTGCAATCAAAAAGGCAGTTGCCCAAGCACAAGAAAAGTCAAACGTAACAATTGAAGAAGTAGTAGTTGGTATTCCAGCAAATCTATTAAAAATTGAAAAAAGTCGCGGCATGATTACGATTGCAGATCAAAGTCAGGCACGTGAAATTAATGATCAAGATGTTGTTAATGTTGCTAAAGAAGCAATTATGCAAAGCCTCCCACCCGAAAGAGAGATTATTGATCTTAAAGCCGATGAATTTATCGTCGATGGCTTTAACGACATTAGAGATCCTCGTGGGATGGTTGGTGTTCGATTAGAATTACATGCAACTTTGTACACAGGTCCTAAGACTGTTGTGCATAATACGAAAAAAGCGTTAGAAAAGGCCGGAATAAAAGTTAAGGATTTAGTTGTATCACCATTGGCAATTGGAGATACAATTTTGAATGATGGGGAGAAAGATTTTGGGACAGTTGTGATTGATATTGGTGGAGGCCAAAGCACAACGAGTGTAATACATGATCATCGATTGAAGTATTCTTATATTGATCCAGAAGGTGGACAATATATCACAAAAGATATCTCAGTTGTTTTGAATACTTCGTTAGCTAGCGCTGAACGGCTAAAGAGAGACTATGGGTATGCTAATTCAGATACTGTTTCACCTGAAAATACTTTTACAGTTGACGTTGTTGGTCAAAGTAAGCCCGTTGAGTTTACAGAACAATATATAGCTGAAATTATCCAGGCACGTGTTGAACAAATTTTTGAACGAATTAACCAAAAATTACAGATTATCAACGCGCTTGAACTTCCCGGAGGAATTGTTATTACTGGTGGAGTTGCCGCATTACCTGGTATTACAGATTTGGCAGAACAATACTTCGGTGTTCATGTCCGTGCCTATGTTCCTGATCAAATGGGGATTAGACATCCTAGTTTTACCCAGGGATTTGCATTGACTAAGTACGAAGCAAGCCTAAGTGAGGTTGATTTACTAGTCAAACAAACTTTACGCGGAACTGTTAAGTCACAAGCTCAGACTACTGAAGGTCGTCGGCCAAGTATTCTTAAGAATTCAGCAAAATCGTCACGTGCTGAAACGCAAAACGGTCGTCCACGTCAAAAGGCGCCCGAGCCACAACGGACACAAAGTAAGCCCAAAAGTGATGAGGAAAAACCAGATCGTTTGGCAAGTATCAAGAACTTCTTTAATGACTTTTTCAATTAAAAAATAGTGACGGAGGAATCACAATATGGACTATTCAATAGATGCGGACCAAAGTTTTGGTGCGAAAATTAAAGTTATCGGAGTTGGTGGTGGTGGGAGCAACGCTGTCAACAGAATGATTTCCGATCAAGTGAAAGGCGTTGAATTTATTGTCGCTAATACTGACGTTCAAGCCTTGGAAGCTTCTGCAGCAGAAACAAAAATCCAACTTGGACCTAAATTAACCCGTGGTTTAGGGGCAGGATCTAATCCTGAAATTGGTGCCAAGGCTGCCGAAGAAAGTGAAGAATTATTAGCAGATGCACTTGCAGGTGCAGATATGGTATTTGTTACCGCCGGAATGGGTGGTGGTACAGGTAACGGTGCAGCACCAATTGTTGCAAAAATTGCAAAGGATTCTGGTGCATTGACGGTTGGGGTTGTTACACGTCCATTCAGTTTTGAAGGACCTAAGCGTGGGAAATATGCCGCCGAAGGTGTGGCAAAAATGAAGGCTAGTGTTGACACATTAATCATCATCGCTAATAATCGTCTGTTAGAAATTGTCGATAAAAAGACGCCAATGATGGAAGCGTTCAAAGCTGCTGACAATGTACTTCGTCAAGGGGTACAAGGTATTTCAGATTTAATTACGAGTCCAGGATATGTTAACTTGGATTTTGCTGATGTTAAAACAGTTATGGCTAACCAAGGATCTGCCTTGATGGGTGTTGGTTCTTCAACAGGTGAAAACCGGACCGCTGAAGCAACAAAAAAAGCAATTTCTTCACCATTGCTTGAAGTCTCAGTTGATGGCGCAGAAAACGTATTGTTGAATATTACTGGCGGACCAGATTTATCATTGTTTGAAGCCCAAGATGCGTCTGATATTGTTACACAGGCAGCAACCAACGACGTGAATATTATTTTTGGTACTTCGATTGATGAATCATTGGGTGATGAAGTTCGAGTAACTGTTATTGCTACTGGCATTGACAAAGAAAAGAATTCTAATCACATAACTCGACCAACTGCAGACAAACCAGAGAAAAAGGATCCATTTGGTGATTGGGACGTTCAAACTTCAACAGAAAGCACATCACGAAATGATGCTGATACGACTGAATTTGAACAAGTGGAGAAACCAGAATTTAATATCTATAGTGATGATACTGCTTCAAGCTCTAACGAATCAGACGATAATGGTTTAGATACACCACCATTTTTCAAAAAACGTCACTAGAATAGTTGAATAATCGGGAGCAGACAAAGGCCTTTTCAAACGGTGTGAGTTTGGTCTCGTTTTGGAGTTATTACGAGAAAAGGAGATGAATAACATGGCAAATAAATTTTCATTACACAACTTCTTTGGCACATCTGAAGAACAGTACGAAGATGAAGAATATTATGATGAACCAGTCGAACAAGTTTCAACACCAGTTAGAAATAAGAAAGTCGTTTCTATTAACAGCACTCGACCAAGCGAATCAAGTAAAATTTCTTTATTTGAACCACGTATTTATTCAGACGTTAAAGAAATTGCCACCCAATTATTAAATAATCGGGCAATTATTGTTAACTTTACGCAAATGGATACAGGATCTGCGAAGCGAATCGTCGATTTTTTGAATGGAACGGTATATGCTATTGATGGGGCGATTGAACGAGTTGGAGATCAAATCTTTCTCTGCACCCCACATAATTATGAGGTATCGGGTAATTTAACTGATAACCTCTCGCACGAGCAAGATAACTTGTAAACAAGGAGAATTAATTTGGCAAATTTGTTAGGGTTCATATTTTACGCTGTGACTCAATTGCTGCAGCTATATATGATTCTGATAGTTGTATGGGCACTGATGACATGGTTTCCAGGTGCATCACAGAGTAAATTCGGAGTATTTATTAATCGCTTAGTAGAACCATATATTCGATTATTCGATTTTATTCCAAGTCTAGGTGGAATCGGCTTTTCACCACTAATTGCATTGCTAGTCTTGCAATTAGCACAGTACGGGGTTGGGGCTTTGCAGACGGTTGTTGCGAATGCGTTATATTAGGAAGTGTACGCAATGAGCTTAAATGTAGAGCAACATTTTAGACCAGACGAAAAACCAATTATCGACGATATTTCAGATTGGATTTCTCAAGCAGTATTGCAATATCGTCCAGTACTTAGTATCTTTTTAAATCCTAGACAAATCTATATCGCACAAAACTTAGTTAACCAACAAGATGAAGTGCGAATGAGAAGCTATGGTGGGTTCGAAGAAGCTGAAATGCAACGGGTACTAATTTATCCAAGTTATTTTGAACCTTCAAATGATGATTTTGAGTTACAACTACTTGAAATCAATTACCCAGAAAAGTTTGCCGAGATAAGTCACCGACAAGTTTTAGGGACACTTTTTAATCAAGGCGTTGAACGCGGTACCTTCGGGGATATCATTACCGATGGTACGGGCCGTTGGCAAATTATTGTTCAAAAACAAATGGCCAGTTATTTTCAGGAACAAGTCGATCGGGTTGGTAAATTAAATATCCGATTAGAGCCTGTGGAAATGACCGACACCGTCAATTCTGAAACCGATTGGGAATCAATTGAGACTACGGTCAGTTCAGTCAGAGTTGATAGTATCATCGCGGCGGCATTTAATTTTTCTCGCAACCGCGCTAAAGAGGTTATTGAAAAAGGTTATGCACAGGTCAATTGGGCGGAAACTCAAAAACCGGATTATTTGATTGTTGAACACGATTTGTTGTCTGTAAGAAGAGCTGGTAGAATTAGTGTAGATGAAATAAGTTCACAGCCAACAAAAAAAGGTAAGGTTAGGATTAAACTGTCGGTAGTTACGGTGAATTAGGAGGGGATTGATATGGATTTCTCAATACCAAAGATAAAAAATAATCGATTTAAGTCAATATTAGGCGGTTACAGTTATCAGCAGGTTGATGAATTCTTCGCGGATATTTTGGGGGATTTAGAAGCTTTAAAAGCGACTAATCGAGAATTGAAACAACAAGATACAGATGCTAAACGTCAGTTGGCTGTACTGAGCTCGATGAAGGAAGAAATCGTGGATTTAATCGTGAATTCGCAGAAGTATTCCGTTAAAGTTAAAGAAAGAGCTAGACGTCAAGCAATGGTTACAGTTCGGTTTGCGAATCAAGAAGCTGACCAAATTGTGACTGATGCGCATACGACTGCCAAAAATCAAGTGGTTGCTAAAATTAATGAGGTCAAATTGCATGCCGACTCATTAGCTAAATTAAAGGTCATTGTAGCAACTTATCAAGATGAAATTGTTGATGCCTTTAAGCAACAAGTTGAGTTAGTTAATCCACAACCGAAAGTAGTGGAAGAAGTTGAACCGGCGATTATCGAACCGGAAACAGTTGTCGATAACGTTGAAGAGGTGCCAGTTGTTGAACAAAATATCGCCATCGATGTGGCAGATCAACAAATCGGTATCGGCATTATGGCGGATGATGATCCAGACTATCCAGTCATGGTTCACAAGCTAGATTCAACCACTCAAAAAGATGCAGTAAAAATTAAAGATATTTCTACCAGTACTAATGCAGACAACGAATTGGTGATCAATTTGTCGCTTGTTATTTCAAAATAATCGGAGGAACCAATCAATGTCAATCTCAGTTGAAGATATTCAAACCAAAAAGTTTTCTGGAAAGATGCGTGGTTACAACCCAGACGAAGTTAACACATTTTTAGATCAAATCATTGATGAAATGAAAGATTTAGAAACACGGAATCATGAATTAGAAGAAACAGTTAAGTCTGACCAAGAAAAATTGAAGTATTTTAGCGAATTAAAAGATTCATTGAACCAATCAATTTTAGTAGCTCAAGAAGCTGCTGATAAGGTTAAGTCAAATGCACAACGCGAATCAGATATCACTTTACGTGAAGCTCAAAAACAAGCAACTGATATCGTTGCTGAAGCAAATGATAAAGCTAACCAAGTAGTTCATGAAGCCGCAGAATCAACTTCAAAACTAACTGTTGAAACTAACGACTTGAAGAAGCAAACGATGGTCTTCCGTCAACGCTTGCAAGTCATGTTAGAATCTCAATTAGAAGTTGTTCGTAGTAATGATTGGGATACGTTGTTAAAAGAAGTTGATGTCAGCTCATTTGATGAAATTCAAAAAGTTCTTGGACAGACGCTTGACAACAGTGTAAATCAAAGTGTAAACTCATCTACATCAGTACCTGCACAATCAGCTGCGTCAGCAACTTCTGAAGTTGCCCCTGCTCCAACCGAAAGCGCACCTGATGCTGGTCAAACTGTAGTTATCTTCCCAGATGACTCAGAAAAATAATTCATAAAATTTAATACGACTGAAAGTTTTGAAGAGAACAGCAATTCAATTGACAGTTACTAAAAAGCGAATCAACGATTGGTGTGAGGTTGGTAGGAAAACGTCATTGATAGATCATCTCTGAATCTTATACTGATATTAAGTATAAGCGGTTCATCACCGTTAAGAAATGATCTAAGAGAATTGCTAATTAATTCTAAATTTGGGTGGTACCACGAATCTTCGTCCCTTGCGGATGGGGATTTTTTTATTGCCATCAATTTCAATCGTATTGTCTACATAATTCAAGGAGGGTTCCAAATGAGAATCAAAGAAACACTTAATCTTGGTAAAACTGAATTCCCAATGCGTGGAAATTTACCAGTGAAAGAACTCGAACGTCAAAACGTTTGGGCAGAAAACAAAGTTTATGAACAACGTCAAAAATTAAATGAAGGCAAACCAACTTTTGTCTTACATGATGGGCCTCCATATGCAAATGGTAATATTCATATTGGACATGCATTGAATAAAATTACTAAAGATGTGATTGTTCGATACAAGTCAATGTCTGGTTATCGTGCACCATACGTTCCTGGATGGGATACACATGGTCTACCAATTGAACAACAATTAACCAAAATGGGTTACGACCGGAAAAAGATGAATACCTCTGAATTCCGTGATTTATGTCGTAAATATGCGCTCGAACAAGTTGACAAACAACGTGAAGATTTCAAACGTTTGGGTGTTGCTGGTGAATGGGACAATCCATATTTAACTTTACAAAAAGAATATGAAGCCGCTCAAATTCGAGTATTTGGACAATTTGCAAAGAAAAATCTGCTGTATCGTGGTAAGAAACCTGTTTATTGGTCATGGTCATCTGAATCTGCTTTAGCTGAAGCTGAAGTTGATTATAAAGATGTTGTTTCTCCATCGGCTTTCTACGGCGAACGCGTTGTGGACGGCAAAGGGGTACTTGATACCGATACTTACATGGTTGTTTGGACAACTACTCCATGGACAATTCCAGGTTCTGAGGGTATCACAATTGATGCTAAATTTGATTACGCGATTGTGACTCATGATGGGGATGACACTAACAAATATGTCTTAGCAGCTGAATTGGTCGATAGTTGTGCTGAATTATTTGAATGGTCTGATGTTAAAACTATCAAAGTTGTTAAGGGAAAAGAACTTGATAACGTTACCGCACAACATCCATTCCTTGCAGATAAGCAAATGGTCACTATGCTTGGTGATTTTGTCACGACTGATGCAGGTACTGGCCTTGTCCATACTGCTCCTGGCTTTGGTGAAGATGATTATAATATTGGCCGTAAATATGGATTAGCCGTTTTCGTTCCAGTTGATGATCGTGGATATTTGACTGCTGAAGCTGGTCCTGATTTTGAAGGCGTCTTTTATGAAGATGCTAACCAAATTGCTTTGGATAAGTTAAAAGATGCTGGTTTGCTATTAAAATATATGCCATACGAACATAGCTATCCATTTGATTGGAGAACTAAAAAACCAATCATTTTCCGTGCGACAGATCAATGGTTTGCTTCCGTTGATAAGATTCGTGATGAAATTTTGGCAGCTATCGATGATGTTAAATTTACACCTGATTGGGGTAAAGTTCGTCTCCACAACATGATTCGTGATCGTGGCGATTGGGTTATTTCACGTCAACGTGTTTGGGGTGTGCCATTGCCAGTGTTCTATGCGGAAGATGGAACTCCAATTATCGAAGAAAAGACAATTAACCATGTGGCTGATTTGTTTGGTGAATTTGGTTCTAATGTTTGGTTTGATCGGGACGCAAAGGATTTGTTACCTGACGGCTATACTAATGAACACTCACCTAATGGAATTTTCAAAAAAGAAACAGATATCATGGATGTTTGGTTTGATTCGGGAACGTCACACCAAGGTGTCTTGGCTGAACGTGATTACCTAACCTATCCTTCAGACATGTATATGGAAGGCTCAGATCAATACCGTGGCTGGTTTAATTCAAGTTTGATTACCAGCGTTGTAGTGTCTGGTAAAGCTCCTTACAAGTCAATCTTGTCACAAGGCTTCACGCTTGATGGCGAAGGCCGCAAGATGAGTAAGTCAATTGGTAACACAATCGAACCAAGTAAAGTGATCAAACAAATGGGTGCAGAAATTATTCGTTTGTGGGTAATGAGTGTTGATTCATCTGCTGACGTGCGTGTTTCAATGGAAATTATGAAACAAGTTTCGGAAAGTTACCGTAAAATCCGTAATACAATGCGTTTCTTGATGGCTAACACGACTGATTTTGATCCTAAGAAGGATACAGTTGAATACGATGATTTAGAATCAATTGACCAATACATGTTGGTTCGTTTAAATGCTTTCGTTGAAGAAATTCGTGCACATTATGAAAATAATGAGTTTTTGGACATCTATAAAAAGCTAATGAATTTTGTTACGACTGAATTATCTGCTTTTTATATGAACGTGGCCAAAGATGTTGTTTATATTGATGCAGAAGATTCAAAGACTCGTCGCTCAATGCAAACTGTCTTCTATAAGATTTTGGTTTCATTTAGCCAATTGTTGACACCAGTGCTTCCTCATACAACTGAAGAAATTTGGGCATTGTTGAAGGAAGACGAAGAATTTGTTCAATTATCTGAAATGCCAGAAGTGACACATTACGATAATGAGGCAGAATTAATTGAAGCGTGGGGTTCATTTATGAACTTACGTGGACATGTGTTGAAGGTGCTTGAAGAAGCACGTGATGCTAAAGAAATTGGTAAATCACTTGAAGCGCATCTTGATTTATATGTATCTGAATCAAACAAGAAGATGCTTGAAGCATTAAATGCTAATGTTCGTCAAATGCTGGAAGTTTCTGATTTACACGTCGCTTCAATTGACGAGGCACCAGCTTCTGCAACTGACTTTAATGATGGAGTAGCTTTGACGGTTACACCTGCTGAAGGTGACGTTTGTCAACGTTGTCGTATGACAACTAAGGATGTTGGAACGGATGATGCTTATCCAGAATTATGTGCGCGTTGTGCATCAATTGTTCGGGCAGAATATCCAGAAACAGTCACAGAAGGATTAGAAAAATAATTTTTCAATAAGTTAATAAACATTTGCTTAAAAGTTGTTAATTTTAAATGATAATAATATCGATTATTACTTATTAAGAATCTGAAACGTATTTCAATCTTGTATGATATTGTTTTTTGAAATTCACAAGTTAAACAGTTACAATATTTTAATTTTTACTGGTTCTTTGTCAAGAAGTACTGATGACCTAGAATTTCACAATCATTAACATCAAGCTGCTAGTTTCTCCGTTGTCGGGGAATTAGCAGTTTTTTGTTGTTTTGTGAGAGATATGAAATTTTTAGAATAGAAACTATTTTTAAATGCAATTAGAATTCGAATCTTGAAGTGATAGAAGTTTCTAAACCCGTACGCAGTACGCTTTATTACTTTAATTTTGTTGTTACATCCTTCTACAGGACCTGTTGGATGTAAGCTGATTCCTGAGACAACTTTTAAGAGAGGGTATAATGAATAAATCATCTCAAAAGGAAGGAATTTTTACATGCCAACTCGTTACGACAAAGAATTCAAACAAAACATTATCAACCTATATAAGCAAGGAGAATCAGCTGCCCAACTGGCCAGAGAATATGGCATTGGCTATTCAACAGTTCATAAGTGGATCCAGGGCCAGGCCAAAACTCAATCCGGTAAATCGCCAGACGAAATCAAAGCGATGGAAAAGCGACTGGCTTCGCTGTCTGAGGAGAACGAAATCCTAAAAAAAGCCCTGGGCTTCCTTGCGCAGAAGTAACCAATATCTTTGATTACATTCACCAAGAAAGCCATCACCACCAGGTAACCAAGATGTGCCGAATCCTCGGTGTTTCCAGAGCTCAGTATTATCGTTATCGATCCCCCAAACCTTCAAAACGCCGGGCCGAAGATGCGGGCTTGAAACAACGGATTCTGCGGATCTTTGCGGAATTTAAGCAGCGATACGGTGTTATGAAGATCCACCATGAATTGAATCTGGAACTTCAACCACTGCAGCTTTGGTGCAGTCCACGACGGATTTCCCGGCTCATGAAGGAACTGGATATCCACTCCGTTACCGTCAATAAGTGGAAAGCGGCTTCGGCTTCCAAAACCAAGGTTGAACAGCGTCCCAACTTGCTTAAGCAGGATTTATCGACTACTGGTTTAAATCAAAAATGGACCGCTGATATGACCTATATTCAAACGAAGCGTAATGGCTGGTGTTACTTATCAACCATCATGGACCTGCACTCACGACGGATTATCGGCTATTCGTTCTCAAAAAAGATGGATACTGATTTAGTCTTAAAGACCCTTGAAAGCGCGGTTAAAAATCGAACCATTACTGGGGACCTGATTATCCATACGGATTTAGGATCACAGTATACCATCGATGATTACAATCAACGTTTAACTGAGCTACATATCCGCCACTCATACAGCCGTAAGGGTTGTCCGTATGATAATGCGCCAATGGAATCCTTTCACGCTTCCCTCAAAAAGGAATGTGTTTATCCAGTGCCGGTCTTTGAAGATTATGAAACTGCTGCTGCCGTCCTTTTTGAATATGTGCATGCTTTCTACAATAGGAAGAGAATTCATAGTTCACTGGGCTACCAGACCCCCTTACAAGTTGAAATTGCAACACTTACGAGCCAAATGGCCGCCTGATTTAATGCTTTCCAGGGTTCAAATAAGTTATTAATCGCGATTAATGATTTATTTGAACCCTGGAAGGTAAACGCGGTTCTGAATGTCTCTTAAAATCTGTCTCAAATATTGACTTCAATCCAAAATATTTTTAGGAACAACAGAAAACATGACAAGTAATCTTTATCGGTGTAGAATACCAATATTGAAGATAAACGAAGAGAAGGTGAATGCTATGCAATTAATTAAAGTACATGGCTCAGAGAATGATTTTTATATGTTGGATGCGACGAAGTTAAATCGTCAACTTACGGAAGATGAAATTAAACAATTAGCAATCAACATTTGTAATCGAAAATCAGGACTAGGTGACGGTGCTGATGGATTACTGTGGATTAATAAGTCAGAACATAATAATGTCATCGGTAAAATGCGTGTAATTAATTCTGATGGTAGTGAAGCTAGTATGTGTGGTAATGGGCTCCGATGTGTTGCTCGTTATTTGGCTGAAACAAATCACCAACAATCATTCACCGTGGAAACGATGGAAGCAGACTTACCTGTCGCAAAGATGCCATCACTTGCTGCTGGTGTGGAAACGTACCAAGCACACATCGCACCAGTGAGTTTTGCAGCTAAAGATTTAGGTATGCACGTTAATAATGAAGCAGATACGTTAATTGACCAATCGATTGCTGAATTAGACACAGATTTGAAGTTTACTGCTGTTGCTGTACCTAATCCACATTTAATTGCATTTGTTGATGAGGAAACCATCAATGGTGATTACCTCGGTGAGTTAGGCCGTTATTTGAATAACAAAACTAATCCAGTTTTTCCAGATGGAGTGAATGTCAGTTTTGTACGTATTTTAGGAAAAAATCAAATTTTTGTACGGACTTTTGAACGTGGCGTTGGGTACACTAATGCCTGTGGGACAGCAATGTCAGCCTCAAGTTTGGTTAGTGTGTTATTGCATAGTGATCAAGTATCAAATAATACAAACATTTCAGTATGTAATCCAGGAGGAATGGTTAACACAGTAGTTCACCATTCCGTTTCAGAAGATGACTATATTGATTTAATTGGTAATGCGACTTTTGTTCGTACGGTTGAAATAAATCTTGAAGATGCATTAACATCGAATTTTGAACATGTTACAATTAATGAAACTAACGAACAAGCTGCGTATGAACAGTTTATTCAAACTTTACAAACTGCATAGTGTAAAATCAAAATGATTGGACGTAATTTAAATGTTACAAGGGGTCGTAAAAAGTTTTGATGCACTCAAAGGATTCGGATTCATCGAGGTTGAAGATGAGCCGGATATTTTTGTGCATTTCAGTGGAATTGAAGGATCAGGGCACAAAGAACTTGAGCCTGGCCAAAAAGTTGAATTAGTCGTCGTTGCCGGTGTGCGTGGACCTCAAGCAGCACATGTCCGCGTAATTACTGAAGAAGATGAGGAGGATAATAATGAACTTTGAAGAAAAGCCAATTGAATCCAAAACCGTCTATGCTGGTAAAATTATTGACGTTGAAGTGACCACGGTGGAATTACCCAATGGTAAAACAGCCACAAGGGACATTGTTCGTCATGTACCTGCTGTCGCTGTGTTAGCAATTACTGCTGATAATCAAATGATCTTGATGAAACAATGGCGGGCACCAATTGATGCACTGACGTTAGAAATTCCTGCTGGAAAACTTGATGAGCGAGACCAAGGTGATATGTTAGGAGCTATCAATCGTGAATTAAATGAAGAAACTCGTTATAGTGCGGGCAAAGTTTCTGAAATTAGTTCCTTCTACACTTCAATTGGATTTTCAGATGAATACATGACACTTTATTTAGCCAGAGAGTTATCACCGGTAACTACCGAATTACCACAAGATGAAGATGAAAATTTGGAACTAATTACAGTTTCACTCAAGCAAGCGTTGGAAATGGTTAAGTCTAAGGAAATTGTTGATCAAAAAACGATTATGGCAATTTATTATTGGGCAACTTTGCAACAAGGTGAGTAATTATGGCAGAAAATGAAAAGCCGTTATCGCGAGCAGAATACAAACGACAACAGCAAAATGAAGAAAATGAATTAAAAGAGCGCGATAAAAAACGCTTAAAAGCAGAACGCGATTATGCTGCAACGCATCCTCAGAATAATCCAGAACCAGAAGAGGCGCCAACTCGTTCCCGAAAAGGGAGAACTGTGCCTATTTCAGGTGAAGATAAATCGCGAAAAATGAAATCAAAATTAAATATTGCTATTGTTGGACTTGTCATTGCAATTGTGGCAGTTTACTTGGTTCTATTTTTTGTAGGATAATGGAGAATTGAAATGAAATATGGCGTAATTTGTGCAATGCCTGAAGAAATTAAAGAGTTAATTGATGCATTGGACTATAAACAAGAAATTGAATTAGGATCAAAAACTTACTACGAAGGTATGATTAGTAACCAGGCGGTAGTTCTGGTGGAATCTGGTATTGGTAAGGTTGAGGCTGGGATTACCACTGAACACTTAATTAGTGAATTTAATGCCGACGTTGTTATTAACTCTGGCTCAGCTGGTGGAATCGGTGAAGGCTTAAAAGTTGGCGATGTCGTTGTTTCGTCTGAAACGGCTTATCATGATGTTGATGTGACGGCCTTTGGTTATGTTTACGGCCAACTGCCTAGTCAACCAGCGACATTTAAAGCTTCTGAAAAATGGTCTCAAGCTATTATCGAAGCGGGCAAATCAACCGGTTTAAATGTTTTGTCTGGATTGATAGTTTCTGGAGATCAATTTGTAGCTAGCAGTGACAAGATTAATGAAATAAAAGCTAATTTTCCAACAGCACTTTCAAGTGAAATGGAAGGTGCAGCCGTCGGACAAGTAGCCAATGACCACGATGTACAATATGTCGTGGTACGGGCAATGTCTGACACAGGCGATGAAGATGCCAGTGTGTCGTTTGATGATTTCATCATTGATGCAGGCAAACGTTCAGCTAAAATGCTGTTAACGTTATTCGCAAATCAAAACAAGTAGAGGTATATAATGAAGCAAGTTTATTTAGACAATGCTGCGACGACACCCATGTCGTCCGAAGTGATTGATGTAATGGTTGAT
Source organism: Paucilactobacillus nenjiangensis (assembly GCF_008632615.1). Lineage (NCBI taxonomy): Bacteria > Bacillati > Bacillota > Bacilli > Lactobacillales > Lactobacillaceae > Paucilactobacillus > Paucilactobacillus nenjiangensis. The sequence continues at coordinate 1,498,976 of NZ_CP043939.1, read as the reverse complement.
AAGATGCAAAATGTGTACGGTAATGCTTCTACTGGCTATGGTTTAGGTCGTGAAGCTAGTATGGTGATGGAAGTTGCTCGTCGGGCTTTAGCCAAGAGTATTAATGCCAAAGAAACTGAAATAATTTTTACAAGTGGTGGAACCGAAAGTGACAACACCGCAATTTTCCAGACGGCTCGTAGTCGTGCAAAGCTAGGCAAACATATCATTACGACGGCCATTGAACATGAAGCAATTTTGCAACCACTTGAAACATTAAAACAAGAAGCTTTTGAAGTTACTTATTTACCAGTTGATGAGCACGGTAATATTTCTATCGATGATTTTAAAAACGCTTTGCGTGGTGATACAATTTTAGTATCCATCATGATGGGTAATAATGAAGTAGGTAGCCGGATGCCGATTCATGAAATTGGTGAAATCCTAAAAAATCATCAGGCCTGGTTTCACACAGATGCTGTGCAAACGTATGGCTTGTTGGATATCGATGTAAAAGCTGATCATATTGATATGTTGTCAACCTCAGCACATAAGATTAATGGACCTAAAATGATGGGCTTTTTATATAAAAGCAATCAGACAAATTTTCCTAGTTTTATCCAAGGTGGAGAACAAGAAACGAAGAGACGTGCTGGAACCGAAAATGTACCCGGCATTGCAGCATTTCAAAAGGCAGTGGAGGCACTTACCTCAGAAACAAAAGCTGCTCGACAAACAAAGTATTTTGGCTTTAAACAACAAATTATTAATGGATTGAAAGCTAACGATGTGAACTTTGAAATTAATGGTGAATTAAATGAAAATAGTTTAAATCATGTTTTCAATATTTGGATTCCAGGGATTTCGACCTACATTATGCAAACCAATTTGGATTTAGCTGGCTTTGCTGTCTCTGGCGGATCAGCATGTACGGCTGGTAGTCTTGAACCATCACACGTTTTGACCGCGATGTTTGGTGAAGATAGTCAGCGTATTAGTGAGTCCATCCGCATTAGTTTCGGTCGCTATACAACGGAACAAGAAATTACAGACTTCATTGAAGCTTTAAGTTCAATTTATCAGCGCTTAACAAAATAGACGAGGTGGTTGGGGAAATGGCATTTGAAAAAGCAATTAAACTTCCAGGAGATACGGATACTTATTCAATTAGTTCAGAAATAAAAAGTTATGCATTACGTGATTTGGGCTTTGCAATTTCCAAACGTGGAACGTATTCATATGAAGCGCCATTGGACCAAAAGTCACCATTTACACCTGCAGCACGCTTGAAAATATCGGTTAGCCCTGAGTTGGATGGATTCAAAATGAATACTGTCAATCAGAGTGGTACAATGGCTGTTAATATTTTTACTCATGCTAGAGCTGCTGAGTTTACGGAGCAACTTCATTTTATTTTAAACGGCATGATTGACCGTGGCATTTTTGTTAAAAGCTAATCCTCTAAGTAATATAGAACGAAAAAATGGTACTCACTGAAATAATTTCAGGAGTACCATTTTTAGTAACTATTGTTCCTTGATGATGCCAGCCATATTGTTGTAAATTCTTTCAATATCAGCAGACGTCCCACGTAGCTCATAATCATCAATGACGGGAGCGTCAAATTTCTTGGAATATCGACGGGCGGTTAAACAATATTGTTCATTAAAATTCATATTGCCGCTACCAACAATTCCAATGCAGAGCCTAGAGTTATTATGGAAGGCGATGTATTCACCAAGTGAATTTGTCATCAACTCTTTAACACCAGAATCGATACCATTACCACCATCTAAATAGGTAGGGACGAATGCAAAAAATTTCTCTTGCTCGTCCTCAAAGTCGGTTTGATCGGTTATTTCACGCAGTTTAACAAGTGGTTTATCGGAGTTAATTGCATTTTGTTGATTGGAGTAACGACAAAGACGATCTAAAAATGATTGCGTATTTCCTTCGATAGAAATATATAGAATATAGATTTCTTTCAAGTTGTTACCTCTTCTTTCTTCCCAACATGTATAATAATACATTACTTCATGATTTTAAAAAAGTAAACGAAATCAACTATTTATATTTATTATATTCTGATAAGAGATAGATTACCATACTCTCAAGGGTTTTTAATTTAAAAAAATGTAAAAAGTTCGGAACTGTTTATAATTTGTTATTGATTGATAATTTTCGGTTAATTAAATGTTTAATAAAAAGTGTTAATAGATGAACAATAGTAGGGTTTGTGTTATTATTTTAAGTACTGGATTATTACGACCTTCAACTCGTGGATTTTTCCAGAATCTATATGAATGATGGTGATGAAATGACAGATCACAGTAAAACTCGTGTTGTAGTCGGCATGAGTGGCGGCGTCGATTCATCTGTTGTAGCTTTGCTGCTTAAGCAGCAAGGCTATGATGTGGTTGGTGTGTTCATGAAAAATTGGGACGACACTGACGAGAATGGCGTTTGCACGGCTACGGAAGATTACAAGGATGTGGCAAAGGTTGCTGCGAAAATTGGTATTCCATACTACTCAGTTAATTTTGAGAAAGAGTATTGGGATCGTGTATTCTCATATTTTCTTGATGAGTACAAAAAAGATCGCACTCCTAACCCAGACGTTGTTTGTAACAAGGAGATTAAGTTTAAGGCCTTTGTTGAGTACGCTCAGCAATTAGGTGCGGACTATATCGCAACTGGGCACTATGCTGATTTAGAGCGTGACGAGAATGGTAACATGCATTTAATGCGTGCCACCGATCAGAACAAGGATCAGACATATTTCCTCAGTCAACTTGGACATGATCAACTTGACAAGGTAATGTTCCCATTAGCTAAATTGACTAAGCCGGAAGTGCGTGAAATCGCCACTAAGGCTGGATTAGCCACAGCTGACAAGAAAGATTCCGTTGGGATTTGCTTCATCGGTGAGAAGGGTCACTTCCGTGATTTCTTGAGTACCTTTATTCCTGCTAAGCCAGGTGATATGGTAACACTCGATGGTGAAGTTAAGGGCCAACACGCTGGTTTAATGTACTATACTATTGGCCAACGTAAAGGTCTTGGTATTGGCGGAGGCGGCGAGAATAACGATCCTTGGTTTGTAATTGGTAAAGATCAAACTAAGAACGTCCTCTATGTCGGTCAAGGCTACCATAACGAAAAGCTCTATGCGACTCACTTGTCAGCTAGTGATATTCACTGGGTTGATGGTGATGATACCAAGAACGGCGAGTCATTTGATTGTACAGCTAAGTTCCGCTATCGTCAGCAAGATGTCGGTGTATCCGTCAAAGTTGCAGACGATGGTAGCGAAGTAACTGTGAAGTTTGATGATCCAGCTCGTGCCATTACCCCAGGACAAGCCGTTGTCTTTTATGATGGTGATGAGTGCCTCGGTAGTGCAATCATTGATGTAGCTTACAATGAAGCAAAAACACTTCAATATGTCTAATGAAATTCAAATAAGGTGGCTGGAAAAAAACTAATTCCAGGCTATAAAAAATAAAGGGACTTTGGAAAAACACTCCAAAGTCCCTTTAACTATGTACACAGGAAGTAAATTCCTGTTATGATGTTAGCGACCAAACCAAACAACAAAACAGTAAAGGAGTTTCCTTCCATGTACAAGAATTATAACACAGCACAAACTAGCATCGCTTTAAACTTAAATTTTGATATTCCTAATAACCATATTGCGAGACTAATTGATATGTTTGTTGAGACAATTCCGCATAATATTATTGAAACCTCTGTGGCGACCACTGGTCGTCCTGCTTATCATCCGGCTATGTTAATAAAAATGCTCCTTTTCGCGTATTCTCGCAAAGTATTTTCTGGACGTAGAATTGTTGAAATGAATACCGAAAATATTCCAATGAAATGGTTGAGTCAAGATGCCACAATTTCTTACAAAACAATCAATAATTTTCGATCCAGTAAAGAAGTTTCTAACTTAATCAAGATTTCCGGGTATAAAAAATATGTAAACAGTTGAAGTTTGACGGTATAATTGGGATAATGAAGTATTGAAATTAAACATAGGTGAAAAATGACAAAGTTATATTTTATTAGACATGGAAAAACTGAATGGAACCTCGAATCAAGATACCAGGGAATGCATGGAGACTCGCCATTATTACCACAGAGTTATGATGAAATAAAATTATTAGCTAAATCGCTAAAAGGAATTCCATTTTCACGGTTATATGCAAGTCCCATTAAGCGTGCAAGAATAACGGCATTTGAATTAGTGGCCGATTTGAAGCAGCCCATTAGAGTTAGTTTAATGAATGAATTGGCTGAATTTAACTTGGGTAAAATGGAAGGAATGCTATTTTCTGAAGTTGAGCAACAATATCCGGTGGAATTTGATGCGTTTAGAAATCATCCAGATCAATATGATCCGACTGCAATTGGAGCAGAATCATTTCCGGCATTGATTCAACGATTTAATCACGGAATTCATGAAATTTTACAAACTGCAGCAGATGACGAAAACATTTTGGTAGTTTCACACGGGGCAGCGCTGAATGCAGCATTGAATGGAATTGTCGGAGTACCTCTTGCTCACTTACGAGATCGCGGTGGCTTAAGTAATACCTCGACTACAGTTCTTGAAACGAAAAATCATGGTCAAGATTTTAAAATTATCAGTTGGAATCAAACTGACTATTTGCATAAAGAGAAAGATTTGACAGACACAATTTAGGGGTGGAAGATGATGGACAATCAATCAAAGGGTCAACGAGAAAAGATGAAGGAACAGTCTGAACAGCTGATTTCAAAATTAGTTGCGGCAATTGATCAGCATCCAGATAAGGTTCAAAACTACTATGATTTGGGCTCACTATTAACTAAATTGAATAGCCATGAACAAGCGGAAGAACTGTTCATGAAGGCGTTAGGGTTGTTCGAAAATGATACTAAATCTACTAATTTGCTTAAGTATGGTTTAGGGAATTTATACTACGAACGTGGTAACTATGATGAAGCGATTAAAGAATATAACCAAATTGAAAATCCAAAACTAAAAGCCGATGCTTATTTAATGTTGGCACAAAGTTTGGTTCAAAAACATGATTATAAACGTGCCTTGGCATATGGGATTACGGCTCATGATTTACGTAAGCAAGATCCAGAAATCAATGAAGTGTTGGGGGATGCATTTTTAGCACTGGGTGATTTTAGACAGGCCAAAGCCTATTATGATGACATTTTAGAACACCATCCTGGTCGTGCTGAAACACAGTTTAATCGTGGCTTGGTTGCAATGGTGTTGGGTGAAGAATATCATGATTATTTGGCACAAGCTAAACAACTTGACCCTGACTATTATGCTAGAAGCGAACAAAAAATCGCAGATATTGAAAAGACACTACAAGATAGTAATAAATAATTAAAAGAGGAGAAACGCGAAATGGACAATTCAATGAATTTATTTGAAAATCCGAGTGAATCTTCTTTTTTTGTGGGCAAAGTTGAGGCTACCTTTTTTGCCAGTCAAGATAATTTTTACAAGGTATTGTTAGTTAAAGTTGAAGAGACAAGTTTTGATTGGCATGACGATGAGGTGGTTGTCACTGGAAACTTTGGTGAAATTAATGAAGAAACATCTTACAGATTTGAAGGCAAGCTGGTGGATCATCCTAAATATGGCCAACAATTTCAGTCTAGTAATTATCACAGCATGCAACCAACGACTGCAGAAGGTTTAATTACCTTTCTATCTGGCGACCAGTTCAAAGGTGTTGGAAAGAAAACTGCCGAAAAAATTGTTGATGCACTTGGAGTAGGTGCAATTGATAAAATTGTTAATGATCCAGATGCTCTGACTGGCTTAAACTTAAAGCCTGCCATTGTAAAAACTCTCATTGATAATCTGGCTGATTCAAGAGGAATGGATCAAATAATCATTGGATTAAATGATTTTGGCTTTGGGAGTTCGCTAGCTACATCAATTTTTGAAAAGTACCGTGATGAGACATTAATGAGAATTGAAAAAAATCCTTATCAATTAGCTAGGGACATTGAGGGAGTTAGTTTTAAAAAAGCTGATCAAGTTGCTGAGAAGCTGCAAATTCCTGCTGATGATACTCGAAGAATTGATGCGGGTGTATTGCAAGTCTTAGATGATGTGACGATGCAAACGGGCGATACATATACAATGGCTAAGCCGTTACTCACACAAACCGTTCAATTGTTAGAAGAAAGTCGGAATGTCAGAATTAATCCCAAACAAGTGGCTGATAGGCTGGTTGCATTGGCAAGTTCTAACCAAATTGTTGCGCAAGATAATCGAATTTATCCAACTAATTTATTTAATGCTGAATGGCAAATTGCTGAACATTTGCATCGGCTGAATAGTGATGAAGATGTCTTGTCTGATGATAGTAAAATCGAAAAGACCATTTTAAAAATCATGAAACGCAATGATATCGAGTATGATGAGTCTCAAAAGCAGGCCATAACGCAAGCGTTAAAATCGCGTATCTTCCTATTAACTGGTGGACCTGGTACTGGAAAAACCACAATTATTCAAGGTATTGTGACTGCATTTGCAGAGTTACATCAGTACTCTTTAGATATCAATGCGTATAAAGATACGCCATTTCCAATTTTACTTGCCGCACCCACTGGTCGTGCTGCCAAACGAATGAGTGAAACGACGGGATTACCTGCCAGTACCATTCATCGGCTACTTGGTTTGACTGGACGTGAAGAATCAAACGATATTAACGTGCATGATTTAAACGGATCATTATTGATCGTAGATGAGTTATCTATGGTAGACATTTCACTATTTAAAATGTTATTAGCCGCAATTCCAAGTACGATGCAAATCATTCTTGTAGGAGATAAGGATCAATTACCTTCTGTTGGACCGGGTCAAATATTCCATGATTTACTGGATTTTTCTAAATTACCAAAGGTTGAATTGTCCAATATTTATCGACAGTCTGAAGAATCATCGATTATTCCATTGGCACATGCTATTAAATTAGGTGAGGTTCCAAATGACTTAACAAAACAATTTAAGGACAGATCGTTTATTCCATGTCGAACAGATCAAGTTTCTGAAGTTATTCAACAAATTGTTGAAAGGGCAAAAACACGTGAATATTCCAAAATGCAAGTTCAGATATTGGCACCAATGTATCGAGGAAGTGCCGGTATCAATCGCTTAAATTCAATTGCACAAAATATTTTTAATCAAATTAAAAATGAAAAAACTAAGTCAGTTGAATATCGGGGTGAAGAATTCCGGATTGGAGATAAAGTTCTCCACTTAGTAAACAGCCCTGAAAATAATGTGTTCAATGGTGATATTGGGACAATCGTCAGTATAGATTTGGGTGTACCTCAAGAAAAAGGGCCAAAAACAGATAGAATGGTGATTGAATTTGATCAAAATGAAGTGACTTATACCAGAAATGAATGGCAACGATTAACATTGGCGTACAGTATTTCGATTCATAAATCACAGGGTAGCCAATTTGAAATGGTCATCTTACCAATGGTTTCACAATATAGTCGTATGCTACAACGAAATTTGTTGTATACAGCAATAACGCGAGCTAAAAGCAAACTGGTGCTAATTGGCGAACCGCGAGCTTTTGCTCAAGCAATTAAAAATGAGGCAGTAAATCGTAAAACTACCTTACTGATGAGGCTAGAGGAAATCTTCAATGGTTCGGTCATGCAGCCAATGATTGTCAAACCAACAGAAGATGTGCCTAAAACACAAACAACAACTGAAACTAATGAGCCAGATAACGAGTCAGAAAAGAAATCATATATCTTAACCATTAACTCGATAGAAAATGGTCAGATTGATCCAATGATTGGAATGAGCGGAATCAAACCTAAAGACTTTGTTGAGTCACAATAAATAGTAATAGAAACTTGCAAGCGGTGTGAATTGTTGCGATAATAAATCGAATAGAAAAATTGAAGGAGAGCCCACAAATGGTACAACAAATGAAAAATGCAGAAAATGTCAGAATTTTCGCTTTAAGTTCAAACAAACCTCTATCGGAAGATGTTGCTAAATCGCTTGGACTACCTTTGGGTGACTCCACCCTGAAACAGTTTGCGGATGGAGAAATTCAAATTACGATTGATGAGAGTATTCGTGGGTGTGAAGTCTATGTAATTCAATCGATTTCAGATCCTGTTAATACTAACTTGATGGAACTTTTGATTATGGTAGACGCTTTACGTAGAGCAAGTGCCAAAACAATTAACGTGGTGATTCCATATTATGGATATGCACGTCAAGACCGGAAAGCACGTTCTCGTGAACCGATTACCGCTAAATTAATCGCCAGCATGCTTGAAATGGATCGCGTTGACCGGGTAGTTGCATTAGATTTGCATGCTGCTCAGGTTCAAGGATTTTTCAATGTGCCAGTTGATCACTTGCTAGCAGCACCATTATTGGCAAATTACTTCTACAGTCAAGATATTCTTAAAAACATCGTGGTTGTCGCCCCTGATCATGCAGGAGTTACCAGAGCACGTAAATTAGCTGAAATCTTAAAAGCACCAATCGCAATTATCGATAATCGGAGTCCTGAAGAAATTGAGCGGTTAAATGAATCAGTTCCGGAATACGTAATTGGGGATGTGAAAGGGAAAACCGCAATTTTAGTAGATGATATTGTTGACACAGGGGTTCGAATGTCTGTCTCTGCCACGGCATTAAAGAATTTCGGAGCAGATAAAGTGTATGCGTGTGCGACACACGCCGTGTTCTCAAATTCGGCAATGAAAAAGATTGATGAATCATCAATTGAAAAAATGATTGTCACTGATTCAATTGATTTGCCTGAAGAAAAGAAGGGTGCTAAACTGGTCCAATTATCTGTCGGACCTTTATTAGCACAAGCTATTAGACATATTCATAATAATGAACCGGTGGATGCATTATTTATTAGTTCAGATAATAAAAACGCTCAGATTTAGGTGTAAGATGCATTAACAAAGAGGGAATGAGAATATGACAGAATTTAACTTAGAAGATAGCAGAAAACAACTAAAAATTGCTGTTAAAGAGTTCTTAGACCAGGCAGATTTTGCCAAAGACGCATTAGTTGTTTTAGGTTCAAGTACCAGTGAAATACATGGGAAAACAATCGGTAAAGATTCGTCAATTGAAGTGGGAAGAATGGTTATCGATGTTATTTTACCTGCCTTACAAGCAAGAGGATTACATTTAGCCGTTCAAGGATGTCAACATTTGAACAGAGCGCTTTTGATGGAACGTAGTGAAGCTGAAAAACGAGGATATGAAGAAGTTCTCGTGGTGCCCGCAATTCATGCAGGTGGAGCAACCCAAGTTGCCGCATATGAAAGGTTTGCTGATCCCGTTGAAGTGGAGCATATCGTCGCAGCTGGTGGAATTGATATCGGTGACACCGCGATTGGACAGCATGTTAAGTTTGTTCAGATTCCGTTGAGAACCTCTGTAACTGAAATAGGATTCGCACATATCACATATTTAACAAGTCGTCCCAAGTTAATTGGTGGCGAACGAGCACAATATGTTTGGAAACCAATAGATTAATATTAATCATAACCGCCCGTAAAACGGGTGGTTTGTTCATGGGCTATAAGCCCTATGTACTTGCCAGCGTCTCAAGGCGCTGGCTTTTTATTTCATCAAAGCCAATTGAATGCATTTGTCACTTTTGCCGCCACTTTAAGTGGCGACGTTATTACTTACCTGGAACCCTTAAAAGGGTCTTCATATTCTTTAACACTTAACTTATCTACCGCTTGATCATGCTTTTCTTGATCTCTAATATATTTTGTTATGGTTGCCTCATTCAAACCAACTGTACTAACATAATATCCTTCTGACCAGAAATGCCTGTTTCCAAATTTATATTTTAAATTCGCATGTTGGTCAAACATCATTAACGTACTTTTGCCCTTCAAGTATCCCATAAAGTTTGAAACACTTAATTTGGGTGGAATACTGACCAACAGGTGTACATGATCTGGCATCATGTGTCCTTCAATTATTTCAACACCTTTGTACTGGCATAACAACCTAATATCGTTTTGTAGATCCTTCCGATATTGATTATAAATGATTTTTCTTCTATACTTTGGTGTGAATACGATATGGTACTTGCAATACCATTTTGTGTGCGCAAGACTATTAAGTTTATTCGCCATATTTAATGCTCCCTTTCGATTTTTTATGTTGGCTTCGACACCTTCATGCTAAATCTGATGGGGGCATTTTTGTATAACCCATTTACTCTCCACCCGCATAGCAGGTGGTTTTTTGTTTCGCACACTTGACGTGCTCAACCAGGTCTAAAGACGCAAAATAAAATGGTACTCATTAAGTCGTGTAGACGACGGAATGAGTACCATTTTTTTAGATTGATGTTTGATTGTATTCAGTTACGGTTAATTTATTTGGTCCAACGATAATTTTGGTGATACCACCATTGAGAGGAAATTCATGAACAGGATCCATCGAGGAATCACCATATTGAATGGCGAGGGCACGAATCAAAGTCCCATGGCTTACAATTAGCACATTGTCGTTATCAGCAGATGAATCAAATATTTGATTGAAACCGTGATGGATTCTGGTAATAAATTCTTCGCCATTTTCTGCCAAACCTGTGGGGTCAGCTTTTTTCATTCGGTCACGGACGACTAACGGTGAAACTTCTTCCAACATTTCAGCTTGGGTGGAAGCACCATAGGGGGTCGCGATAGATTTCCAAGAGGACATATTATCAAGTCCTTCAAATAGTCCAAAAAAAGCTTCCCTAAATTCGGGTAATTCACCATTCAAATGTGACAGGTATTTATTTGGTTTGAGAATTAATTTGGCAGTATCAATGGCTCGCTTCATGTCAGAAGCGTAAGCAGAATTAAAATGGACGTTGGATAATGTATTGCCTGTGTCAATGGCAAGTTGGATACCCTTATCAGTTAAAGGCGAGTCTGCCCAACCTTGTAATTTGTCTAAGGTATTAAAGATAGTCTCTCCGTGGCGCACGATATATACGTTAACTGTTTTCATTATTTATGACTCCTCATCAGATTGTAAAAACTTATGAATATAGTTTACTACAAATAGTTAGGTTGTCATAAAGATTAAAATTGCGCCAACAAAAAAACAGTCATCGCAACGAAAGTTGACGACAACTGTTAGGATTTAAGCTAATTTGACGTTTGTACCGGCTGGGTAAAGTTTGGCAAAGAGGGCTGATAATTCCAGTTTACGTAATCTCTTGGGTACAAATGCACCAATTTTTTCTAGGTCAAACCCAGTTACGAGTTTATGCTTATCAAAAATAATTGGGTTTTTTAAGATATGTGGAGCTTTTTGAATGGCTTCTGATAATTGTTTCAAAGTCATTTGATCTGTATCTTGGTTTAAAGCCTTAGTATCCTTCGAACGTTTTGAAATTAATTCATCCGTTCCTTCAATTGAAAGGGTAAACAGGTTCATAATTTCAGCTTCAGTTAAGGGTTCGTTTTCAATGTTGCGTTGTTCAATATCTACATTATGTTCTGCGAGCCACTTAACGGCTTTACGTTTTGAAGGATCGTTTGTGTGAAAATACATTTTTACCATAATAGACACCTTCTCTTTCTTAGTTGAGGTAAATTCTACCGCACAATTGAAAAGGTATCAACTAATTTATTTTATTTTAGATAAGTAAATACTAAATCTTAATTAGTATGAATTTTTATTGAACATGAAGATCAACGCTACCAAATCCGTTGGTGAAATCACAGGTATAATGACCAGCTTCAAGGTGAGGTGGCAAGACAAATGTACCACTCGAAACTCGTTGTCCGGCGGTTAATTTGAGCCCTTGACTGTCGAGCTTTTTAACTAACCAAGACAAAGAATTAAGCGGGTTCCCTAAGACTTCAGTTGAGGCCCCGGAAGCTAATTCCTTACCGTCAAGTTTCAAAGTTGCTTCAACTTTTTCTAAATCTTGGACAGCCATAGTGGAAGTATCATGAGGAGTACCATAGACTACACGTCCACTGACAGCGCTGTCAGCCATTACCATGTGTTTTGATAATGATGGGAACCAATCAACAAAGCGTGCGTCAGGGAGCTCGACAGCGGGTGAAACAGAGGTCTTACGCAGTAAAGTTTCCAAGGAATCATTTGCTGAGAGATCTTCATTAGCTGTGAACACCAATTCAACTTCAATTAAGGGTTCCATTAAATCGGTCAGTTTAACAGTTGCTGGTGAAGTTAACCATTGATGTTCTACTTCGACACCGTATAAAGGTGAATCAGAATCAAACATGTCTTGAGTTTGCTTGCTAGTTAAACTGACTTTGTAACCACCAACTTTTTCCTTCTTTAATTCAGTTAAGGCGTGTTGCACTCGGTAAGCAGATTCATCTGTGGTGACTAAATCTTTAACATCTGCTTCAACTAGTTTAGTTTGTGTTTCCAGTGCGTTAAATAATGTTTCTGCAACTTTTGCTTCTTGAGCTGTTACGTCTGTTAAATTTGTCATATGTAATTCCTCCAATAAAATTATGTAAGTGTCATTAAGTAGATGAAAATTGGCCAATTTTCAAAAAATATGTTATTAAAACAAGAAAACACGTCCTAATAAAAAGGACGTGTTAGCGTGGTACCACCTTAATTGTAGTTAATAACTTAACTACATCTCGTGCCGAATCGGCGCTGATAATGGTAGCTACCCAATATAATATCAACTGAATGATGATTATATAACTCGTAGGCGATGTTCATTGATTTCCGGTTACCTTGTTTCACCAACCCAAGGTTCTCTAAAATTCAGAAAGCAACTACTTCCTAGTCGACGTTTTTAATCAAGTTTTAATAATGCTTAATCTACTCACTTTTGATTACTTTGTCAAATCTTTTTTTAAAATTTGATGATAAATACTGACTAATTATCAAAATATGTATTATACAAATTCAACAAAATTCAGGTTTTATGATAGTATTAGAACATTACGAAATAGATTGGAATTTATATTATGAAAAACAAGCATTTACCAGAATTTATCGTCATTTTAATTGTTTTGATTGCCGGAATAGGTGTTTTAACCTTTAATCAAGTCAGCAATCATCAGGCAAAAAAAGTAGATCAAACAAGTACCACATCCAAAAAGAAAGTGACCAAGCCAACGTTCAAAGGTAAATGGCAAGGATCAGCTAGCTACCCTAATAATCAAAAAGTTACTATAGAAGTAAACTTTACAGATTCAAAAAATTATACTTTGACAGAATCAAATACGGTGAGTCAGGTTTGGAAGCGAATCTACACTGGCACATACACAAAATTAAAAGGGGTTGTTAAATTAACACCGGAGTCTGTGGTTGTGACAACCTACGCATCTACTGATGATTTAACTTCAAATAATGTTAGAAATTCAGAAACTGTTGCAAAAAGTGATTTTTATCGTCAATTCGGTAATCAACAGACTGGTACTGTGAAAATTAAAAGTAATCACTTGATGGTTCAACATGATCATGAAAAGATAAAATTACATCTTGTAAAGTAATTGTAATTTTACTGTAACAATAAGTAAAGTGTGTTCAATTGAGATTGATTTAGCAACAATCCTCGTGTTACGGGCATTGTGTAATATGCATCTAATTCATTTGTATACGTTTGGTAACTGTTTTCAATATACAAATATCATGTTACTATGTAGCCACTGATAAATATTCTAGTTATCGAAAGCTCATTACTAAACAAATAGAAATTTGAGTGATGAGATAGTTTTATATGACGTTGTTAAAAAGAGGAGTGTGGAAACATGCAAAGTACTACGAAACAAAAACCGAAATATGTAAAAGGCGCTGTATTAGGTACAGTTGGAGCCTTAGGATTAATGGCAATTAGCACACAAACTGCTAACGCTGATACTGTTACAGTTAAAGCTGGAGACACAATTTGGGATTTTGCCCAAAAGTACGGAGTATCTGTTTCTGATATCGAAGCAAATAATGCGCACGTTCAAAAAGTTAATTCTTCAGTTGATTTGATTTATGCTGGACAAACGTTGAACATTTCAGCTGGTAGTACTACTGCTCCAGTTAGCTCAGCCGCAGTTGCTACAAGTACTGCTACTGCATCTAGTGCAAGTGCACTTAATTCAGACAGTACTTATACTGTTAAGAGTGGAGATTCAATTTCAAGCATCGCTTCAAAATACGGAGTGAGTGCTGATGTGTTAGTTTCAAACAACAACATTGATAATAGTAATTTGATTTATGTTGGACAAGTCTTGAACTTATCTACTACTGCCATTGCTGCAAGCAGTGCAGTCGCAAGCAGCGCACCCGCAGCTGAAAGTGCCGCACCAGTTGCCAGCAGTGCAGTTGTTGAAAGCGATACAGCCGCCGAAAGTGCTGCTCCAGTTGAAAGTGATTCAACTGTTGCAAGTAGCGCAGTTGTTGAAAGTGATACTAGTGCAGATACTACTGCTACTGATAGCGTTAGTGAAGCACCAGCATCAACTTATACTGAATCAACTAGTACAGCAGATACAACAAATTACGATACTGCCGCTGTTGATAATTCTTCAAGCCAAACATCAACTACCACAACTACGAACACTAATTCAGATTTACAATCAGGATCAGTTGTTAGTTTAGCTGTCAAATTAGCTAATGCCGGTATCCCTTATGTTTGGGGTGGAAGCAGCTTAAGTGGTATGGATTGTTCTGGATTGGTAGCATACGTATTCCAAAACGCTGAAGGTAAGTCATTAGCTCACTATACTGTATCGCTTGAATCTGAAGTAACACAAAAATCTGTTTCAGATGCACAACCTGGTGATTTGTTATTCTGGGGTAATCATGGTTCAACTTACCATGTTGCTATTTATATTGGTAATGGACAATTTGTTGCCGCTCCAGAACCTGGTGAAAATGTACAAGTTCAGTCAATTAGCAGCTATTTCATGCCTAGTTTTGCTGGAACTGTCAACTAATAAAAATGGCTCTTTGTCAAATAGCGTGAAAAAACAATAATCGCTGATGAAAAGCTTATGAATAGAAGTGTAATATCAATCTCAATTGATGATTGGTATTGCACTTTTTTCATACTTTAAAAGTTAAAAACTGCTGCTTTAAAATAAACTTGTTATGCAACTGAATCCTAATTCTATAAAAGTAATTCATTGAATTGGCATAGCCGTAGGCAGTTCTACCAATTTGTTTGATTCGTCTATTTGTGCCCTCTAATCGGCCGTTAGACGCATTATTTTCGAATGCTGCTTTAATTCCCTTGATGTACTTTTTATATGTTTTAATCACAGTATCCATTTCAGTTTTGTTATTTTTATAATTATTAATTAGTTGTTCTAATGGCGTGAAAGTATGATTAAACCGAGCGTCTAGAACACTTTGATAAACATCATACACTGTTTTAAAGTTCGGAAAGTCTTTAAAAACTAGTTGTAATGCATCCTGAGGATACATATATTCATGTACACCACGAAACCACTTCGTGTTTGAGGTATCGATATTACGTTCTGCTTTTAAGAAAAATTTCCAGTTTGATTTTAATAATTTGTAAACACGATTATGCTTCTTGTCGCTGAGTTCCCGTTGTATTTTGATCCTTTCAGATTGAACAGCTTTCATAGCTAATTGAACAATATGAAATCGATCGACTACAATAATAGCGTTAGGAAATAGCTCTCGTATGGGTGATTGGTACCCAGCGTTCATGTCCATAACAACAATTTCTACTTTTTGCCGGTTTTTTAATGAGAATTGTGATAAATATTGCCTAATTGATTTATTATCACGCTGAGGGTAAATTTCGATAAATTCACTGGTATTTCCGTTAAGTATTTCGAATCCAAAATGACCTTTTCGATATTTTACTTCGTCGATACAAACTACGTTTGGTAATTGTTGTGTTGTATCAGTTACGTAGTCCGAAGCGGATGCAGAAATAATTACATGTACTTTAGATGTTGATAATCTAGTAATATGAGCAATTAATTTTTCACTAATATCTTGTTTTGCCAAGTCAAATATTTGTTTCCAAAGAGGCTTAGTTATCTTTGAATTTTCAATAAAATCAGGTGATATTGAAGTACATGTACCGTAGCAATTTAAACATTGAAATCTTTGCTTGGTTAAGGTTAATTCTTGTTTGAACCCATTTGTAGAAGGTAATGATAGTCGGACTTCGTCGGTACCGTTATGATAGTAATTGCTTTCCATCGGAAAGCCACAGTATGGGCATCTTTCAGGGAACCTTGATAGTTCCCCGTATAGCATCAGCGTATCATCATGTTTATCATTATGAATTGTATGATTAAATTCTCCATTCTCATCAATCAAAAATTTAATTGATTTATCTGTTAATCCTGCAGATCTTAGTATAGAATTATTTATGGACATTAGTTTTACCTACTTTCATTTTGGTTTGCCGATTAAAGTGTAACACTAGGTATAAACTAGTGTCTTTTTTTACGGATTTTTAGAATGTACATAAAAAAGCGTAGAGGTTGTTAACCTTCCACGCTAAAAAGTATAGAGCCATAAAAATTTTCTTTGGCCATCCCATCTGGGGGGGCTTTTTATGTAACCAAATTGTAAAGTTAAAACTCTTAACATTTCCTTAAATTGGTGATATAGTCAGTGTTGCAAATTTGAATTTGCTTTTGATACTTTAGTACGCGAGGGAGTGTTTGGAGTGAGTAACAGATTTGAGATTCAGAGAGAATTGACTGACGCTCAAAACCAATTAGATAGTCTTTGTCAGAAAGAAGCTGACAGTTGTAAGACTGAATCTATTGGTACTGTAACAATAGAACCTAAATATGGAAAAGATATGAACGAACTTAGAAGTAAGTGTAGTGAATTAAGTATGATTTTGGAAGCTATGGACGCTTCTGAAGATTAATACTTCTAAGTCGTTAAAAAAGACATCAAAACTGTGTAGAGCAGTTTTGATGTCTTTTATTTTCTAGACTTAATCCAAAATGGGTATTGAACTGTATTCATTGATAAGTCGAAGAAACGGCTACCCATTTCTTCTCCATCTGATTGTCCGAATTCTAATGAGGATGTCGTTAAGCGAACTGAGCTTGATTTGTAGTGATGTACCCAATGAGAATTTAAGTGTTTTCCAGAGGGAATAAATAACGCAATCCATAACAGAATTAACCAGTTATGGCGTTCAATCACAATTAGTTCCAAGTCAGGATCGTGGACGTTGGCATTTGGCAAGATGGGAACCCCTCCACCAAAATATGGATGATTCGAGGTCGTCACAAGAAACGCTTTTTGATAGATATCATGATTGTTTCGGTTGTGAACCATTAATTGAAATGAATCTTGATGAAATAAGACACCAATTAGCGAAAATACATACGAGAGTGATCCTAGATGCAATTTGTTGAGTGCCTTTTTTGAAGTAGCAGAATTAGTGCGACTAACAATGGCAGCATCAAAGCCAACTCCAATATTATTCACAAAAAAGCCACGCTCATGGCGCATTGCTTCTTCATAATAGCCAACGTTGATGGTGGTTGGTTCTGTTAATGACAAAATATCTTCAAGTGCGGTCAATGGATCCGTCGTCATTTTTGAAGCAGTAGCAAAATCATTACCGGAGCCTGATGGAATGTAGCCAACAGGGACATCAAAAGGCAGTTCGCGACGATGCTTTAGCAGACCATTAACGACTTCATGCAGCGTTCCATCACCACCAAGTACCACGATAATGGAGTCGGGGGTCGCTTTCTTGGCCAACTGTAGTGCAATCTTTTCAGCGTGGCCACTATATTTGGATACTTTTAGTTCGTATCTAACATGTCGTTTTTCCAACTCTGCTTGCACGATTTCCCACGAATGTCGGGCATTTCCGCTTCCAGCTGTATTATTTAATATGATGTTTAGAAACATGGATGTTCTCCCGATGGGTTAGATTGAGGTAATTTAACAAAAATAAAAACGCCCAGGAATCCCGCCTGGACGTTAATCAAATCGCAAGTTAATTAAAATGTAGTCATTTTGAAGTTTGGATTTTCTTTTTCGTATTCAAAGGCTTTATCAGAAAGTTGTTCAATAAATTCAATGTTGTGATCTGTGTTTTCTTCCACAAGGACACGTGCGGCTGGTAATGAATCAGCTTCAACATACATTGAAAGGGTATCTTCACGTTTAGGATTACGAACTTTTGTTTCTTGGTAGTATACTTTAAAAATCATTTTCAAAACTCCTTGTATTTAAAATCGATGTAAATCAAGTTTAATTTTAGCACATTACTACTACTAATGCTAACAGACAAACTAAATTGAATGATATTGTTTTCTGAGGATAGAATATAATGTTATTCTATTAATAGAAAGAGGTGATACTGTGATTATTAGTATAATAGTAGCAATAGTAGTTGCAGTTTTAGTGTATCTGTTAGTGCATCGAATGATTTCGAAACGAGCAATCTCCATTATTACCAATGATGCTCAAAAAATAACGGATGCTGCCATGAACGATGTACTCCCAATTTTAATTGAACGTGACTACATTGAAACACCGGATTCACAATTTGCATCTGAAACAGTTGCCAATATGTGGGGAGCAGGAGTAATGGCATTTGAATACCAATTTACAGTTGGGCCAAATAAAATTAATTTTGATGAGGTGAGGTGGCAACTAAATTCGCAATTAAATACTTATGCTGACCAAAATGATATTCAGTCGTATGAAGATGTCGACAGAATCTTTATAGTAACTGATTTATGGACATATTTGGATCAGTTACATATAGATGTTGCCTACGTCGTAAATGAATCTACTGCTGAGTATGTCAAAGACTTAGCCAAATTATCTTAAGCAAATCAAAAAGAGCTGTTAATGAATTTCATTAACGGCTCTTTATAGTTTACCCGAATAAAATTGTATCTTCCGGTGCTTCAAAAGGATGTTCTTTATTAATATGATCATAAAATAGCATGCCATGAAGATGATCAATTTCGTGTTGACAGACGATTGCTGGATAATGTTTCAAACGTATCGTATGTGTTTCACCGGCCACATCTTGGTATCGGAGCGTAATACGGTCATGACGAGGAACATAACCAGGAACATCTTCATCAACCGACAGACAGCCTTCACCTTCAGATAGTGCACCGTATTGGACTGATTCGCTGATGATGACAGGATTAATGATGACATCTTTGAACTCAGGTTCAGTATCATCTTCTTCAGCTGGTGGGACAAGTACTGCGGCCATTTGTTTAGAAACTCCCACTTGCGGTGCAGCTAAACCAACTCCAGCGCGTAATCCGTACTTTTCGCATAATTCTGGGTCTTGACTGACCTCAAGATATTCCATCATATCGGTGGCTAGTTGCTGATCTTCTTTCGAGAGTGGAAATTGAACGTCGTCAGCATAGCGACGCAGAACGGGATTACCATCTCGAGTGATATCTTTCATTAAAAACAAAATATTCAGCTCCATTCAAATTTTTCAATAATTATATTTTATCATATTTAAATGTGAATGACATAAGCATAAAATTTTTAGGGATAATGTGAAACTGTGAGCAAATTATAATGTTGATATACTGGGCAAAAAATGGCATATGTGTATCGATTGTGAACTATTTTACTGTTCGGTAGTCACTACTTTAAATACGAATAAGGAAAAATTGACCAAGACACCCCTTGCAATTAGAGAGTGGCAGTGTATACTAAAGGGGTAGACAAATAAAGCGCTTACATTTCAAGGAGACGTGTAACGTTAATATAGAAAGGAACGTGTTAGGTATGGCTAAAGATAGTAAGAAAGTCGTTGACTTTGCAGCAATTAAGGCCGATTTGGGCGGTGACTTCAAACCAGTCCAAATTTTAGATAATGATGCAAAAGTTGTTAATAAGGAATTGATGGCAACATTTTCGGATGAACAACTGCTTGATTTCATGAAGAAACTTGTTTGGGAACGAGCACTGCATGAACAAACGATGAATTTCTCACGTCAAGGTCGTTTAGGCTTCTATGCACCAACTTATGGTCAAGAAGCAAGTGAAATGGGTACGGTTTCTGCTTTTAAGGAAAATGATTATCTGTTACCTGCTTATCGTGATCTTCCACAATTAATTCAACATGGTGCAACTGTTGCAGAAGGATACCTTTGGTCAAGAGGCCATGTGGTTGGTAACCAATTTAAGGCGCGTGCATTAATGCCACAAATTATCATTGGTGCCCAAATGGTTGAAACTGCCGGAGTTGCTTTAGGACTTAAGAAAAATGGTGAAGATGCAGTCGCATTCTCATACACAGGTGATGGTGGTACTTCTCAAGGTGATACTTATGAAGGTATGAACTTTGCTGGAGCTTATCAAGCACCTGCAGTCTTTATTATTCAAAATAACGGGTATGCAATTTCAGTTCCACGTCCAAAACAAACTGCTGCCGTTACTTTAGCTCAAAAAGCTGCTGCTGCTGGTATTCCAAGTGTTCAAGTTGATGGTATGGATATCTTAGCTTGTTATGCTGTTGCTAAAGAAGCTCGTGAATTTGCTGCAGCCGGCAGCGGACCAGTTATGATTGAAACTTTAACTTATCGTTTTGGTGCTCATAGTAGTGCTGGTGATGATCCTAGTCGTTATCGTACAAAGGAAGAAGAAAAACCTTGGTTCGACAATGATCCATTGATCAGAATGCGTAAATATCTTACTGACAAGGGCCAATGGTCACAAGAACAAGAAGATGCTTACGTTGAAGAATGCAAAGAATCATTCAAGGAAGCTTTGAAAGTTGCTGATGCTACAGAACCAGAAAAGGTTTCTGATATGCTGAAGAACACCTTTGAAGTTCCTACACCTGATATTGCTAAACAAATCGCCGAATTTGAAGAAAAGGAGTCGAAGTAATCATGGCTAAAAAATCATATATTCAAGCAATTACTGATGGGTTAGATATTCTACTTGATGAAGATCCAAAGACTTTAATTTTTGGGGAAGACGTTGGTAAAAACGGTGGTGTATTTAGAACAACCCAAGGACTACAAGAAAAATATGGTGAAGATCGAGTATTCGATACACCATTAGCAGAATCTGGTATTTTAGGTCTAGCTGTTGGTCTTGGACTAACAGGTTGGCGTCCAATTCCAGAAATTCAATTTATGGGATTCACTTTTGAAGCAATGGATTCAATTGCAGGCCAAATGGCTCGTATGCGTTTCCGCTTTGGTGGGCTAAAACATTCACCAATTACTATCAGAACACCATTTGGTGGTGGTACTCATACCGCTGAAATGCATGCTGATAACCTTGAAAACTTCTTTACAGGAGTTCCAGGATTGCGTGTTGTTACTCCAAGTAATCCATATGATGCAAAAGGATTAGTAATTTCTGCAGTTGAAAATAATGATCCCGTATTATTTATGGAAAACTTAAAATTATATCGTTCAATGAAAGACGATATTCCTGATGAAAAATATACTGTTCCTTTGGATACAGCCAAAGTTGTTCGTGAAGGTACAGATGTTACTATCGTCGCTTATAGTGCAGAAGTTAATGAATCATTAACGGTTGCTGAAAAATTAGCTAAAGAAAATATTTCTGCTGAAGTTATTGACTTACGTTCATTATCACCAATTGATACAGACACGATTTTTGCCTCAGTTGAAAAAACTCATAAAGTTGTTGTTGTTCAAGAAGCACAAAAAATGGCAGGGGTTGGTGCAGTTGTTGCATCTGAAATCTCAGAACACGCTATTATGTCACTTGATGCACCAATCGCTAGAGTTGCTGCGCCAAATAGTGTTTATCCATTTGCTCAAGCTGAAAATGTTTGGATTCCAAATGCAGATGATATTGAAGCAAAAGTACGTGAGACTTTAAGCTACTAAAATTACCAAAATAATTTCAGAAGGGATGAATACAATATGGCTTTTAAATTTACACTCCCAGAGCTTGGTGAAGGAATGGCTGAAGGTGAAGTTGCTTCATGGCTCGTAAAAGAAGGAGATACAGTCAAAGAAGACGACACAATCGTTGAAATTCAAAACGATAAGTCTGTCTCGGAGTTGCCTACTCCAGTTTCAGGTACTATTAAAAAAATTGTTGCACAAGAAGGAGACACAGTTGAAATTGGCGATACTCTCGTTGAAATTGATGATGGATCTCCAGACACTGGTGATGATAGTGCACCTGCAGAAGCTGCTCCAGCAGCAGAAGCCGCTCCAGAAGCACCAGCAGCTGCACCAGCACCCGCTGCTACGGCAACAGTTGCAGCATTAGCAGAACCAAACAAATTAGTTTTGGCAATGCCATCAGTACGTCAATATGCTCGTGATAAGGGTATTGACATCAGTACAGTTGCCCCAAGTGGTAATCATGGTCAAGTTGTCAAAGCAGATATTGACAATTACGGTGGCGCCGCTGCGCCAGCTGCTACTACAGGTGCAGCACCAGCAGCCGCACCAGCTAAAGCAACTGCACAAGCAGTTAAACCTTACAAGTCTGACAATGGGGATGCTGAAACTCGCGAACCAATGTCACCAATGCGTAAGATTATTGCTAAATCAATGCGGACTTCAAAAGACATTTCTCCACATGTTACATCATTTGATGATGTTGAAGTTTCAGCCTTGATGGCTAATCGTAAGAAGTACAAGACAGTTGCTGCAGATCAAGAAATTCATTTGACTTTCTTGCCATATGTTGTCAAAGCATTAGTTGCAACTATCAAGAAGTATCCAGAATTGAATGCTTCAATTGATGATGCATCACAAGAAATTGTTTACAAACATTATTACAACATCGGTATTGCAACCAACACTGATGATGGATTATATGTTCCAAACATTAAAGATGCTGATTCTAAGGGCATGTTCGAAATTGCTAAGGAAATTAGCGAAAATACTGAAGCTGCATATGCTGGTAAATTATCAGCTAAAGCAATGAGTGGTGGATCAATCACAATCAGTAATGTTGGTTCAATTGGTGGCGGCTGGTTTACTCCAGTTATCAACCAACCTGAAGTTGCTATTTTAGGTGTTGGTAAAATTGCCAAGGAACCATATGTCAATGAAGATGGCGAAATCGTAGTTGGTAATATGCTTAAATTATCATTGAGCTATGATCACCGTTTGATTGATGGTGCATTAGCACAAAATGCATTAAATTACATGAAACAATTATTGCATGATCCTGCAATGATGTTGATGGAAGGATGATTTTCACATGGCAGATGTTGAAGAAAAAGAAACAGTCATTATCGGTGGTGGACCTGGTGGATATGTCGCTGCAATTCGGGCTTCTGAATTAGGTCAAAAAGTGACTTTGATTGAAAAAGGAACGTTAGGCGGAGTTTGTCTTAACGTTGGATGTGTCCCATCAAAAGCATTGATTAATGCTGGTCATCGTTTGGTAGAGGCTAACGATGCTTCTGTCTTTGGAATCACGACAAAACCAGCAACAATTGACTTTACTAAGACTCAAGATTGGAAACAACATTCCGTTGTTGATCGTATGACAAGCGGTGTTAAAATGTTGCTCCAAAAACACAAGGTTGAAGTTCTCAATCAGGAAGCATTCCTGGACAATGATTCTCAACTGCGTACTATGGATGTTGGACCTAAACAATTCATGGACAATGGCGGTGGACAAACAATTAAATTTAAGAATTTAATTATTGCTACTGGTAGTCGTCCAATAGAAATCCCAGGATTTAAGTTTGAAAAACGTGTCATCGATTCAACCGGTGCACTTAACTTACCAGAAATTCCTAAAGAATTAGTTGTTATTGGTGGTGGTTACATTGGAACTGAATTAGCTGGTGCATATGCTAATTTAGGTGCACACGTAACTATCCTTGAAGGAACACCATCAATCTTGCCTAATTTTGAAAAGGACATGGTAGCTGTTGTACTCAAACAATTGAAGAACAAGGGTGTTGATGTTATCACCAGCGCTATGGCTAAAAAGTCAGTTCAAGATGATAAGAGTGTAACAATCACTTATGAAGTTGACGGTAAAGCTACAGACTTGAAAGCTGATTATTGCTTAGTTTCTGTTGGCCGTAAACCAAATACTGATAACTTTGGACTTGAAATGACCAGCGTTAAAATGGATGATCATGGTCTTGTTGAAGTTGACAATCAAGGTCGCACAAATGTTAAAAACATTTTTGCAATTGGTGATATTGTGGCTGGACCAGCATTGGCACATAAAGCCTTCTTTGAAGGTAAAACCGCCGCTGGTGCAATCTCAGGTAAAAACACTGCCAATGATTGGGTTGGAGTTCCGGCAGTTTGTTTCGCTGATCCAGAATTAGCAACAGTTGGTTTAAACCAAGCCGAAGCTAAAGACAAGGGATTAGATGTCAAAACTGCTAAATTCCCATTTGCAGGTAACGCACGTGCAGTTAGTTTGGATCAACCAGAAGGCTTCGTTCGTTTGGTATTTACTAAAGATGAAGGCAATCTAGTTGGTGGACAAATTGTTGGACCTGGAGCAAGTGACTTAATCGCTGAATTATCCTTAGCTGTTAATGGCGGGATGAATGTCGAAGATGTCGCATTGACTATCCATCCACATCCAACACTTAGCGAACCAATCGCTGAAGCTGCTGACGTTGCATTGGGCTTCCCAACACACATCTAGAAATTAATGTGTAACAACTATTAATCGTTGAAACACGTTTAGTAATGTTCGTTTAAGTAATAGAGTTTAAAATGAGGGTTCGAGTGAAAAGTGATTTTCTACTCAAACTCTCATTTTTCGTGTGGTCAGGTTGATTCGGTGGTAAAATCTAAGTAACAATAAAATTACGGAGATAAAAATGGACAACCAAAATTATAGTTATCCAATAAATGATGATTGGACAACAGAAGAACTAATTACTGTCACGAACATGTTTGGCTTGGTCGAAGATGTGTATGAAGGTGGCGCAAATCGTGAGGCAGTGCTGACACAGTATCGGAAATTTAAAGACATTGTGCAGTCTAAATCTGAAGAAAAACAACTTGGTCGACAATTTGCACATGATTCTGGTTACGTACTTTATGAAGTAATCAAATTGGCAAATTCAAGTGATAGGAAAACAATTCGATTGGAACGGTAAGTTTAATGATGGATTTAAAAGAAATTGATGGACAAGTTCAACAATTGATTCGGCAAGTTAAAGATGACACAATTCAAAGTATGTCGCAGCCAATTGATGTTGATGAAAAAACAGGGCGAAAAGATTTAGTGACGACTGTTGATAAAAGAAATGAACAAAGTTTGATATTAGGATTGCGAAAAATTTTACCTGAGGCTCAAATTTTAGGTGAAGAGGGTTTTGGTGATCAGGTCACTGGAACAGATGGCTGGACGTGGATTGTTGATCCAATTGATGGCACGATGAATTTTGTAATGCAACAAAATCATTTTGCCATCATGATCGCGCTTTATCACGATGGTGAAGGAGTGCTTGGTTATATTTTTGATGTCATGAATGATGACTTATATCATGGTGGTCCAGCCTCGGGTGTATTTAGAAATGAAACAAAATTAGAGGCACCTGAAGATGTTCCACTTAGAGATTCCTTGATTGGGATTAGTGGTCCATTGTTAATTGAAAACCAATTCAATTTACAAGATGTGGCACGGGTTAGTCGAGGGCCAAGAATGTATGGCAGTGCTGGAATTGAATATGTTGCAACTATTAATGGTGAGCTGAGTGGATACATATCTTACTTACGGCCGTGGGACTTTGGAGCTGGCAAAGTGTTAGCAGAAACACTCGGCTTAGTTGTCAAAAGTATTGACGGAACACAGTTAGATATGCTATCATCGACTGTTGTATTAGTAGCGACGCAAAGAGCAAGCCAAGAAGTCATTGAACTTGCTAATTAGTTTGGTTGACTGTGACCGATGTCACAGTTTTTTTATGCTAATCGGTTGCAAAAATGTGATACCAAATTTTGCTCAAAAATGAAGGGAAGAAATAAAGTTGAAATTACGTGACGATATTCGTAACATTGCTATCATTGCCCACGTTGACCACGGTAAAACAACCCTAGTTAACGAAATGTTGAAACAATCAGACACATTAGACGAACACTCATCGATTGAAGACCGTGCCTTGGATTCAAATGCGATTGAACGTGAACGTGGAATTACTATTCTTTCAAAGAATACAGCCGTTAAGTACGGCGACCGCCAAATCAATATCTTGGATACACCAGGACATGCCGATTTCGGTGGAGAAGTTGAACGTATCATGAAGATGGTTGACGGTGTATTGTTAGTCGTTGATGCATACGAAGGTACAATGCCACAAACACGTTTTGTGTTGAAAAAAGCATTGGATCAAAAATTAGTACCAATTGTTGTTATCAATAAGGTGGACCGTCCAGGTGCACGTCCTACAGAAGTTGTTGATGAAGTACTTGATTTGTTTATCGAATTAGGCGCTGACGAATCACAACTTGATTTCCCAGTAGTGTACGCTTCAGCTATGAATGGAACATCAAGTTTGGATCCAGATTTATCAACTCAAAAGGAAACTATGAAGCCAATCTTTGAAACAATCGTTGAAAAGATTCCAGCTCCTGTTGACAATCGTGACGAACCATTACAATTCCAAGTTGCCTTATTGGATTATAATGATTTCGTTGGTCGTGTCGGAATTGGTCGTATTTTCCGTGGACAAATCAAAGTTGGTGACAACGTTTCAGTAATGAAACTTGATGGTTCAAAGAAGAACTACCGTGTTACTAAATTGTTTGGTTTCTTTGGTCTTAAGCGTCTTGAAATTGAATCTGCCGTTGCAGGTGATTTGATTGCGGTTGCTGGGATGGAAGAAATTAACGTTGGTGAAACTGTTGCTGATTCAGCTCATCCTGAAGCTTTACCAATTCTTCGGATTGACGAACCAACATTGCAAATGACTTTCCGGACTAATGACTCACCAATGGCTGGTCGCGAAGGTAAATTCGTTACTTCACGTCAACTTGAAGATCGTTTGAAGTCTGAATTGCATACCGACGTTTCTTTACGTGTTGATGATACTGATCAACCTGGTGCATGGACAGTTTCTGGTCGTGGTGAATTACATCTTTCAATTTTAATTGAAAACCTTCGTCGTGAAGGCTTTGAATTAGGTGTTTCACGTCCACAAGTTATCTATCGCGAAGTTGATGGTGTGATGTCAGAACCATTTGAAGAAGTTCAAATTGATACGCCTGACGAATATACTGGTGGAGTTATTGATAGCCTTGCACAACGTAAGGGTGAAATGCAAAACATGGAATCGACAGACAATGGTCAAACTCGTTTGACATTCCTTGCTCCATCACGTGGCCTAATTGGTTACCCAACTGAATTTATGTCACAAACTCGTGGTTACGGAATTATGAACCATACATTTGAAAAGTATGCTCCAGTAATTAAAAACTGGAATCCTGGTCGTTCAAAGGGAACATTGGTTTCAATGAACTCTGGCAAGGCTACCACATACGCAATGATGGGAATTGAGAGCCGTGGAACGTTGATGATTCAACCTGGTACAGAAGTGTATGAAGGAATGATTGTTGGCGAAAATAGCCGTGAAAATGACATTACAGTTAATATCACTAAGGGTAAGAACCTTACTAACGTTCGTTCATCAGGTTCTGATGAAATGGCACGGATTAAGACTCCTCTTAACCTTTCACTTGAAGAATCACTTGAATTCTTGAATGATGATGAATATTGTGAAGTTACACCTGATCATGTTCGTTTGCGTAAGCAAATTCTTGATTCAACTTTACGTGAAAAAGAAGCTAAAAAACGTAAGATTGCTTCAAAAAAATAATTAATTTATAAATAATCAATCCTCGGAAATTTTCCGAGGATTTTTTGTGTTTTCTAGGCCTTTCCATATCCATTTTTAAACTTTTCTCAATTATGGATATGATATAATAAGTGAATTAACTCGATAATAATTATGAAGAAAAGAGCGTTACGAAATGCGAAGGGGAAAGCTAAGATTTTTGGATTATTGGTTATTTGTGCCATATATCCTACTATGTATGATTGGACTGGTGATGGTTTATTCAGCGAGTTCAGATATTACCGTTCAAAATGGGGGGACACCAACTGGTTATTTAATTAAGCAGGGAATCTACGTGATTTTAGGATTACTGGTGTTAATTTTGATGACTGCAATGAACATTGACAAGTGGCGACATCCAATCATGATAAAAACGTTTTTCTTTGTCGTAGTGGCGATGATGTTGTATGTGCTGTTTGCGGGTCAATCAGTTAATGGTGCTAAAGGTTGGATTAACCTGCCGTTTATGAGTATTCAACCGGCAGAAATCTGTAAGCTGTTATTAATTTTATACGTCGCAGATATCTTTGCTAAACATCAAAAAGCAATGTCTTATGGGCTACAAGCGTCATTTCATGAATTGGATATTTTTAAAATGTATATCTGGATTGTGGCGCTAATTGGACTGATTGCAATTCAACCTGATACCGGTGGTGCAGCTATTAACTTAGCAATTGTAGTGGTTATGATTTTGGCCAGTGGAATTAATTGGAAATGGGGAGCTAGTTTCATTGTGCTAGTTACGGGAGCATTGATGATTATCCTGGGCCCAGTTGCGACACATATTGCTTCTAGTGGTTCCAACGGCAGTTATAAGTTGGCACGATTTGTGGCGTTTGCCAATCCATTTGGCACAGCCAGAGGGGCCGGAAATCAATTAGTCAATTCATATTATGCAATCGCTCATGGAGGATTGTTCGGGGTTGGACTGGGTAATAGTATTCAAAAAATGGGTTATTTACCAGAACCCAATACTGATTTTATTTTAGCGATTATTGCCGAAGAAATGGGTGTGTTGTTTGTGATGATGATTTTATTCTTATTAGGCATAATTATTGTCAGAACAGTTTGGGTCGGCGTCCGTTGTCAAAAAACATATGAGTCATTAATCTGTTATGGAGTGGCCACATTCTTTGCAGTTGAAACATTTTTCAATGTGGGCGGCGTAACAGGCTTGGTACCAATTACCGGAGTTACATTTCCGTTTATTAGTTACGGGGGTTCAAGTATGCTAGTTTTGTGCGCGTCGTTAGGATTAGTAATAAACATTTCTTCTCAACAAAAGCGTTTAAAAGTGGTAAAATAGTTAAAATTTCACAAATGCAGAAATTTTCACAAACGGATGGAGGACTTCTTTAATGGAACGTGTATTGGTTGCAAATCGAAGTGAGATTGCTACACGAATCTTTCGGGCGATTCATGAGTTAAACATGACAGCGGTGGCAATTTATGCCAAAGAAGACGAATATTCAGAACATCGTTTTAAAGCTGATGAAGCTTATTTGGTAGGTGAAGGTAAAGAACCAATTGCAGCATATCTTGATATTGAAGATATCATTAGAATTGCCAAAGAACACAATATTGACGCAATTCATCCAGGATATGGATTCCTATCCGAAAACGCAGAATTTAATAAACGATGCGTCGAAGAAGGCATCACTTTTATTGGACCCAAAGTAGAGCACTTGGAAATGTTTGGTGACAAAATGGAAGCAAAAATTGCTGCCAATGAAGCCAACGTTCCTACCATTCCAGGAACTGATCACGCAGTTGAATCTGTTGAAGAAGCAAAAATTGCTGCAGAAAAAATTGGTTATCCAATTTTTGTTAAAGCTGCCAATGGTGGTGGCGGTCGTGGAATGCGGATTGTGCAACACGAAGAAGAATTAGTTGATGCTTACAATACTGCTCAAAGTGAAGCTTCCAAAGCTTTCGGTGACAGTGAGATTTATCTAGAAAAATACTTAGCAAGTCCTAAACATATTGAAGTTCAAATTTTGGCAGATGCGCATGGAAACGTGATTCATTTGTTCGAACGTGATTGTTCGGTGCAACGTCGGAATCAAAAGGTGATTGAAATTGCACCTGCTGTGGCGCTACCAGTTGAATTACGTCAAAAAATTTGCCAGGCCGCAGTTAACTTTTTAACTCACGTACATTATTTAAATGCCGCTACGGTTGAATTTTTAGTTGATGGC
The DNA here is from genome assembly GCF_008632615.1 of Paucilactobacillus nenjiangensis. Classification (NCBI taxonomy): domain Bacteria; kingdom Bacillati; phylum Bacillota; class Bacilli; order Lactobacillales; family Lactobacillaceae; genus Paucilactobacillus; species Paucilactobacillus nenjiangensis. The sequence goes on along the minus strand of NZ_CP043939.1, from coordinate 1,468,981 downwards.
GATCAATTCTATTTCATCGAAGTTAACCCTCGTGTGCAAGTTGAACATACGATTACCGAAATGATCACTGGGTTTGATATTGTTCAATCGCAAATTTTGATTGCTCAGGGCTTAGATTTACACAAAGAGATTAATTACCCACAACAAGACGAAATTACGTACCACGGTGCTGCTATTCAAGCACGGGTGACAACAGAAGATGCCACAAACGATTTCATGCCAAACACTGGTAAAATTTCTACATATATCTCTCCAGGTGGTAACGGTGTGCGTCTTGACGGTGGTAATGCCTACACCGGATCTGTGATTACACGTTATTTCGATTCACTACTTGTCAAAGCAATTGTCGGAGCTGATACGTATGAGGAAGCTTGTGACAAGATGATTCGGGTGTTGGATGAATTCACCATTCGCGGTGTGAAAACGAATATTGAATTTATGAAAAACGTTATCAACCATCCCACTTTCCGTAGTGGTTTGGCTTCAACGACTTTTATTGATCAAACCCCGGAACTATTCAAGTTGGCGCAAAAACCGGATGAAAGTGAACAATTATTAACCTATATTGCCACGACAACGGTTAATGGTTTTCCTGGTGTCAGTCGTGAAAAGAAATATTATCCTGAATTTAGTTACAATGAAGATTTTGATCCAATTCCAGCTGGCACAGTGACCGCCAAGGATGTTTTGGATGCTAAAGGACCAGATGCGTTAGTGGACTGGATTAAAAATCAGGATAAAGTCCTGTTGACCGATACCACTATGCGTGATGCACATCAAAGCTTATTTGCCACACGGATGCGCACTAAGGATATGGAAACAATTGCACCAAGACTGCAAAAAGCATTTCCGACTTTGTTCTCTTACGAAATGTGGGGCGGAGCGACGTTTGACGTTGCTTATCGCTTCTTAGGCGAAGACCCATGGGTTCGTTTACGAGAATTACGTAAAATGATGCCACGAACTTTAACTCAAATGTTGTTCCGTGGTTCAAACGCGGTTGGCTATCAAAATTATCCGGATAACGCGCTCAAAGCCTTTATCGACCAATCTGCGCAAGATGGTATGGACGTTTTCCGTATTTTTGATAGTTTAAATTGGGTTGAACAGATGGAAAAGAGTATTCAATTTGTTCGTGATAATAATAAAATTGCTGAAGCAACAATGTGTTATACCGGTGATATTTTAGATTCAGATAAGTCAAAATATAACTTGAAATACTACACTGACTTAGCTAAAGAATTACAGGCACAAGGTGCACATATTATTGCTATTAAAGATATGGCTGGTTTGTTGAAACCAGAAGCAGCTTATGAATTAGTGTCAACGTTGAAAGATAATGTCGATGTGCCAATCCATTTGCATACGCATGATACAACCGGTAATGGTATCTACACATATGCTCAAGCGACAAAAGCTGGTGTTGATATTGTCGACGTGGCTTCTAGTTCAATGTCTGGTAAGACTTCACAGCCAAGTATGGGAAGTTTCTATTACGCAATGAAGGGTACGGATCGTCAACCCGATATTTCAATTGAAAATATTGAAGCAGTTGAACGTTATTGGAAATCAGTGCGTCCTTATTATCAACAATTTGCTAGCAAAATGCAGGGACCACAAACTGATATCTATCAAACTGAAATGCCTGGTGGCCAATATTCAAACTTGGAACAACAAGCTAATGCGTTACGTCTAGGTGATAAGTTTGAAGAAGTTAAAAAGAAATATCGCCAAGTTAACATGATGTTTGGCGACATTATTAAGGTTACGCCTTCTTCAAAAGTTGTTGGTGATATGGCCCTCTTTATGGTGCAACATGACTTAACTCCTGAAGACGTGATGGAACAAGGTGCTTCATTAGATTTCCCTGATTCCGTGGTGAGCTTCTTCATGGGTGATCTTGGTCAACCAGCTGGTGGATTCCCTAAAGAACTACAAAAATTAGTGTTAAAGGGGAAAACGCCATCTACTGTTCGACCAGGTACCTTAACAAAACCAGCTGATTTTAAAGCTTTAGAAGCAGAATTAGTTGAAAAATTAGGTCATAATGTTACTTTCAATGATGTGATTAGTTATATTATGTATCCGAAAGTTTATTTAGATTATGTATCACGTCAAGAACAATATGGGCCTGTGACAGTGCTTGACACACCAACATTCTTCCAAGGCATGCGTCTTGGAGAACGGGTGGATGTCGATTTAGCTGAAGGCCAGTCTGAAATCGTTCAATTGAACCAAATCAGTGAACCTGACGATGAAGGAAATCGTACATTATACTTTGACATTAACGGGCATGCCCGTGAAATTAAAGTGAATGATGCAAGTGTTTCTCATAATATTGTGAAGAAACGGAAAGCCGAACCATCTCAACCAGGTCAAATTGGGGCCACAATGAGTGGTTCAGTGCTGAAGGTCATCGTCGCTAAGGGTGACAAAGTTAAAAAAGGTGATCCAATTGTCATTACCGAAGCCATGAAGATGGAAACAACGATTCAAGCACCAATTGATGGTGAAGTTGCTGCTGTTTTGGTTGACGCTGGTGATGTGATTGATTCAAATGACTTGTTAATTGAAATTACAGATTAATATTTTAAAATTGTAGCGAAAATTGTCGCTACAATTTTTTGTTTTGATTTATACTTGGTTTTGGATTTGGATAAGTCAGCAAGACAAGCCAAAGTTTGATACAATATTCGTATATAAAAAAGAGAGATGGTAATTATGGATTTTCAAATTAAACCAAGACAATCATTAATTATATACGTCAATAATATGCGCATGGTGCGACAATTAAGACGCTTCGGCAAAATTGAATATTCATCAACAAGAATGCATTACGTTATTTTGTATACTAATCAGGAACAAATTGAGGATGTACAAGAGCGAATTAACAAATTAAAATTCGTGAAACGTGTGGTTATTTCGCATTGGCCAGATGTTGATCCAACAATGTCTGATCTGAATGCGGCTGGAATTTATCATAAAATTGATGAGGATGAGAATTAATGCGTGTTGTGGCAGGAGAATTTGGTGGTCGGAAATTAAAAGCAGTTCCAGGCAATGGTACGCGACCAACTACTGACAAGGTTAAAGAAGCCTTATTTAATATTATCGGGCCCTATTTTGATGGCGGCAATAGTCTGGACTTATATGCTGGAAGCGGCGGCTTAAGTATAGAAGGCGTGTCACGCGGAATAGATAAGGCCGTGCTAATTGACATGAGCTATCAGGCCATTAAAACTATTAAAGATAATGTTAGTGTAACCAAGCAAGAAGAAAAATTTGAGATTTATAAACAAGAAGCTAGTAAGGCATTAGCAATCTTGCAACAACGCGAGATGAGCTTTGCACTGGTGTACTTGGACCCACCTTATGCTAAACAAAAAATTCTGGATAACTTGAATCAAATGGTTGAGTTAAATTTATTGGACGACGGGGCGATTATTGTTTGCGAAACCGACCAACAGGCACAATTGCCTGAAGATTTAACTGATTTTGAACTAGTTCGTCACCAGGATTACGGGATTACAGTTTTAACAATTTATCGTTATGTAGGAGGCAATGAGAGATGAAAGTAGCAATTTTTCCAGGAAGTTTTGATCCACTAACCTTAGGACATTTAGATTTAATTAAACGCGGTAGTCAATTATTTGATCAATTAGCAGTGGCAGTGATGACTAATACTTCTAAGACACCACTATTTACGGTGCAAGAACGGGTTGACCAAATTAAAGAAGCCGTGCAACAGTTACCGAACGTATCAGTGATTACCACTGAAGGATTAACGGTTGATTTGATGAATAAAATTGGGGCAGATTATTTGTTACGTGGTTTGCGTAATACGGCTGATTTCCAATATGAACGCGATATTGCGGCCATGAACTTACATCTGGATAATCAGGTAGAAACGATGTTTATGATGGCAGATCCAAAGTATCAACACCTTTCAAGCAGTTTGTTAAAAGAAGTAGCCATTTATGGCGGCAATATTGATGATTATTTACCTGGTAGTATCAGCAAACAATTAGCGGAAAAGTTACGAGGAAAATAATTTGAAAAAGCTTGCTAGATGGAAAAAAATAACGATTGGGGTTGTTGCCCTAGTCGTTTTAGCTTTCATTATGCTGTTTCCGTTGAACTCGTATATCGAAAGTCCAGGAACAGCTGATGATTTAAAGAGCTACGTGAGTGTGAATAATAAGCGAGACAAGCAATCTGGTAGTTTTATGATTACGTCGGTTTATTTACAACGCGCGCGGCCAGCCACTTATTTATGGGCGTTAGCCAATCCGCATGCCTCAATTGAAAAAGAAGATGACATTACGGGTGGTGTTAGTGACGCCACGTATGAAAAAGTTCAAAATTTTTATATGAAAAGCGCCATTAATGAATCGATTGCGACTGCCTATAAAGCAGCTGGTCAGGAATATACCAAAAAATATTTAGGTATTTATGTTCTGCAAATTACTAAGAATTCTAAATTTAAACACGACATCAAAGTAGGAGACACGGTTACCAAGGTTAATGGTCATCACTTTGATACGGCCACTGGTTATCAAAAATATATTGGTAAGCAAAAAGTGGGAACGAAGGTCACGGTGACTTATTTGCATAACGGTAAAGAAAAAACCAGTACCCAACCGTTAATTAAGTTAACTACGACTCGGTCTGGGATTGGAATTGTCTTGACTGATAATGTGAAGGTAACCACTAAAATTCCGGTTGATGTTGAGCCTGGGCAGTTAGGTGGACCTTCTGGCGGGTTAATGTTTAGTTTACAAATTTACGAGCAATTAACCGGTCAAAATTTGCGTCATGGTCAAAAAATTGCTGGTACAGGGACAATCAACCCTGATGGTTCGGTTGGTGAAATTGGAGGGATTGATAAAAAGGTGATTGCTGCCAAAAAATCAGGCGCTAAAATTTTCTTTGCCCCATACGTGAAACCGACAAAAGCATTATTGAAGTACGAAGAGCAGCATAAGACTAATTATCAATTAGCCAAAGCCACTGCCAAAAAATATGCACCAAATATGAAAGTTGTTCCAGTGAAAACTTTTGATGATGCAATTAAATATTTGCAAAATAATTAACACAATTTAGACCTCTTTTACGTATTTACTAAGTAAAGGAGGTTTTTTTGATGGAATTTATAAAAATGATTTGGGAAGATTATCGCAAATATTGTTTAATTGGCATTTGTGCCGTTGTCGCAATCGTAGTGATGCTGACTTCACAAGGTGCTAAAAATGATGAAGTTACGATTTCAGCAGAGACTAATAGTGAACAAAGTAGCAGTCAAAAAAGGTTGGCGACGCCCAATGCTGATCAACATGCGGGAGTTTATGTGGACGTAAAAGGGGCAGTCAAACGGCCAGGGGTCTATAAATTACGACAAGGATTACGTGCTCAGGATGCAATTGATTGTGCAGGTGGATTATTAACTGGGGCCGATCCAAATCACGTCAATATGGCTCAAGCCGTGACGGACCAGCAAGTTTTATATGTACCGATGCAAGGGGAAGACACCAGTCCAATCGGTGCAACAAGTAGTCAAGCGGGAGCAGACAGTACAAGTCAAGCCGCGATTGTCAATTTGAACACGGCGACTAAGGAACAGCTAACACAAATTACGGGGGTGGGGGACAAAAAAGCTGATTTAATTCTGGCATATCGGGAACAACACGGTCAATTTAAATCAATTGACGAGCTCAAAGAGGTGAGTGGCTTCGGCGATAAAAGTGTCGATAAGATCAGAGATCAACTTTCAATTTAACTGGTTTTGAAACAAGTGGTTTGATTAATCAATGTTTTTTATTATAATATATGAAAAGAAAAGAGGGTGTTAATCCATGGATACGAGAATTGATTGGGATCAATATTTCATGCTTCAGGCGGTGCTTTTAGCTTCCCGGAGCACTTGTAAACGATTATCAGTTGGCGCAACCATTGTGCGTGACAAACGAATTATCGCTGGTGGCTATAATGGTTCCGTTGCTGGGGATGAACATTGTATTGATCACGATTGTTATTTAGTCGATGGACACTGCGTGAGAACCATTCATGCTGAAATGAATGCTATTTTACAGTGTGCACGTTTTGGTGTGTCCACGGACGGCGCAGCAATTTACGTGACTGATTTTCCATGTTTGCAATGCACGAAAATGTTATTGCAAGCTGGCATCACCCAAATTAATTATTTAAGAAATTATCATAATGACGAGTACGCCATGAAATTATTAAAACTAAAAAACATTGAATTAAATCATATCAAATTAGATCAAAATGTTATCACTGAAACTAAATTAGAAGACTTTATCAGCCAAGACTAAATTAAAAATTATCTACTGTTTCCTGCGCTATGTGCGGGACTAATTTGTTCCACTTGGTTTTCAAAACAATGGTTATTACTGTGGTTCGGAGTATGGTTAATTATTCGAATCATTACCCTGAACAAGAAAAAAGTACTGTTTGTCTGTTTAATCACTAGCTTAGGTGCGGTGGGCTACTGTGGTTATTTTGCTGTGCAAATTAACAATGCCACTTTAAATAATCAACAGGATCAGTTAATTAAATTACGTGTTTATCCTGATGAGTTAAAAGTGAATGGTGACCGCTATTCAGCCATTGCCTATGACCTAAGTCATCATCAAAAGGTTCAGATGTATGGTTATATTGATTCGCAAGCTAAGCAACAGCAATTTACTAAAATCAAAGATACGACAGAATGGATTGTCCAAGGGAAACGTTCGGGCATCCTACCAGCCACGAATGAAAATCAGTTTGATTCCATCCAGTTTAACTTAACGAAACACATCTACAATCAAGTAAATATTGAAAAAATTGAGTCAATTCAACGTGCCAAAATTCCGACTAAATTGGTGTGGCAAAATCAGTGTCATCGAATTCGCATCTTTTTAATTCAATATTTTGCCAAAATACCAGCTACGACACGAGATTATTGCAATAGTTTATTAATTGGTAACTCGCCTAGTGATTTTTACGAAAAAATGTCTGGTGTTAAACAGCTCGGATTAATTCATTTATTCAGTATTTCGGGGATGCACGTAGTAATCTTCATCAGTTTATTACGGCGCTTACTGATTGAATTGCATTTTAATAAAGAATGGACCACGTGGGTCTTGATCGTTGTGTTACCCGCCTATTTAATTATTGGTGGCGGATCATCTAGCTTGATTCGGTCTATCTTGATGGCCGAATTGTCTTTATTTGGTCAAGCTAAGCTGTGTCATTTATCTAAGGTAGATATCTGGAGCCTTGGACTTCTAGGCGGCTTATTGATTCAACCTAATGTGTTACTCACGTTAGGCGGGCAGTTAAGCTACTTATTAGCATTAATGCTGCAGTTTTTACCTGACCAGCACGAATCACTGATGAATGCGGTGTTGCTCAATTTAGTTGGGCTTCCATCAATTTTATATTTCGTATTCGAATGGCATGTGTTGAGTCTATTAGCCAGCTATTTGATGATTCCATTTTTTTCAGTGGTCATTTTTCCATTAGTAATTGTTGCTGCACTTTCATTTGGCACATTGCCACAAGTGACGAATTTGATTGAGCAATGTTTGAATCTTTTTCAATTTGTGGTCAATCAAATTGGCGAATTACCAGGATTAATACATTTCGGGAAGCCACCATTGATGTTGGCAATGGGCTTATTTGTGATTAGCTTAATAGTGGCTGCGCTACCGAATAATCGTCGTTGCTGGTTAGGGTTAGTTGCCAGTTATTTAGCAATTTTTTGCCTGATTCATTTTCCGTTGGCAGGTGAAGTGGTCTTTTTTGATATTGGTCAAGGTGATAGTTTCCTAATCCGAACTCCATTTAATCGCAATGTTATTTTGATTGATACTGGGGGTCAATTGACCTTTCCTAAACCAAATTGGGCTAATGGCACGTCACCAACCAGTCGAGCAATGCGCGTCAGTGTCAATTATTTAAAGAGTAAGGGAATTAGTCAAATCGACACACTCTGTTTGTCGCATCAAGACACAGATCACATCGGTTATAGCTCCGACGTTTTAAAACATCTCAAAGTCAAACAAATTATTTATCCGGCGGGGATGGAATCACAAGCCAATTTTAAGCAAAAGGTCTTACCTTTGGCCCAACACCAACATAGTAAACTTGTACCGGTGACTGATAGTAGTCAAATCGCCAACTTTCCTTTACAAATATTGCATCCATTTAAGGCCGGCAAGGGTGCCAACGAAGATTCAATGGTTTTATCCGGCAAATTTGGCCACAAGCAATTTCTATTTATGGGTGATTTGGATCAAAATGGTGAAAAACAAGTTATTAAGAGATATCCTAATTTGAAAACCGATGTCTTAAAATTAGGCCATCATGGTAGTAAGACGGCATCGGCACCTAGTTTCATTAAACAAGTGCAGCCGGAAGTGGCGATTATTTCCGCCGGTCGAATGAATCGTTATGGGCACCCTAATAATAAGACTATGAAGACATTAAAGAAACAAAATGTTCCATCGCTATCGACGCAAAAGTACGGTATGATTAAATATGAATTTGATCCTTTTAATCATCAAAAATGGATTACTATCCTGAAAGGAAATGAACTGACATGGATGTTACCACCTTACGAAAACAGTTAACTTCAAAACCAGTGGGGCAAGTGTATGTAGTTTTGGGTCAACAAAGTATTTTAATGGAACAAGCCAGAGAAGCCTTTAACCAGCTGATTCCGGAAGACCAAAAAGTCATGAATGTCGGCAGCTATGATATGGAAACGACACCCCTAGCTGTGGCGCTTGATGATGCTATGTCAGCCCCATTTTTTGGTGATAAGCGGTTAGTGCTCGTCAATAAACCATATTTTTTAACTGGTGAGAATAAATCAACTAAAATTGATCACGATTTAGATAGTTTAGAAAATTATTTAACTCATCCAGAAGTTGATACAATTTTAGTGTTTATGGCGCCTTATGAAAAATTAGATGGTCGTAAAAAAATTGTTAAACAGCTCAAAAAAGTTGCTGAAGAGGTCAGCGCAGCACCATTGACTGAACAGGCAGCTCGTAAACTAGTCAAACAGCAAGTTCAAGCTGATGGTTATCAAATGGAGCAGGCAGTCTTAGATGAACTAGTCACCAGAACAAACGCGGATTATTCCTTAATGGCTGGTTCAATTTCAAAATTGGAACTATTTGATTTGCAAACTAAAAAGATTTCCTTAGACGGAGTAAGAGGCCTGGTACCACAGTCATTAGATCAAAATGTGTTTGATTTAGTGAACGCAGTCTTGGCCAAAAACCAGCAATTAGCCATTCAACACTATCAAGACTTAATTGAGAGCCAAGAGCAACCAATCATGATTAATGCAATCTTAGTTGGGCAATTTCGGTTATTAATTCAAGTGCAAGTTCTAGCTCAACGTGGGTTAAGTCAGGGTGGGATTGCATCTGAAATCAAAGCACATCCGTTCCGTGTCAAAATGGCAATGCAAACCGTCAAACGTTTTTCAACTCAATTACTTGAGCAAGCCTATGTCGGATTAGTCGATATTGAACAACAGTTAAAAACGACGACTCGGAACCCACAATTATTATTTGAACTGTTCATGTTGAAGTATGCGAAGTTAGCTTCTTAAATTGTTGATTTAAAATATTTTATAAAAAATAAAAAAAGCGTCAAACACCGAGAGATGTTTGACGCTTTATATTTCAGTTAAATTGATTATTTAGCGTAACGAGCTGACAAACGTGACTTGTCACGAGCAGCCTTGTTTGCTTTAATCAAACCCTTTGAATGGGCACGGTCAATAGCTGAGAGTGCATTCTTAAAAGTTTCTTCAAGGTTGTCTGCACCTGCAGTCTTAGCCTTTTCGAACTTCTTTACGGCTGTACGCATTGAGCTTAATTGAGAAGCATTACGTTCTTGAGCCTTTTCGTTTACACGGACACGTTTAAACGCAGATTGGATAATTGGCATGGTTTCACCTCCATGAAATATAGTTTATCTAAGCTGATTTTTTCAACACTAAACATTATACAAAATGACTCAAGTATTTGCAAGGATAGATTAGTGAAACAAACTTGCACTATTAGATTAAATACAGTATATTATTAAGAGTCAAAAAATGTTTTGACGTAACCTTTTCTCAGTTTAGCGATCCTCACCGACGTTTTACTTAGAAAATGGTCGCATTAATTATTATGAAAGGTGGGAAACTAACATGGCTATTTCACAAGAACGTAAAACTGAAATCATGACAGAATATGCTCGTCACGAAGGTGACACAGGTTCTGTTGAAGTTCAAGTTGCAGTTTTAACTGCTGACATTAACGAACTTAATGAACATTTAAGTGTTCATAAAAAAGATTTTCATTCACAACGCGGACTAATGAAAAAGATTGGTCATCGTCGTAACTTGCTTGCATATCTTCGTAAGAATGATGTTGCTCGTTACCGTGATCTAATCCAAAAATTAGGATTACGTCGTTAAGATGGGGAAGGGTTGAGCATAGGCTCTTCCCTTTTTTTGTACATAGTAAAAAATAACTTTGCCGTAGCTAGTGATAGTTATCGCAATTTGTGAATTATGTGGTAAACTTAAATAAGTATCTATTCGGACTAATATTAATTGAATAAAGGGGAAATTTAAGATGACATTTGAGAATGTAGATTTGATGACCGCTGTTGTAACACCATTTGATGACGATAACCAATTGGATATCGCTAGATTGGAGAACGTATTAAACTATCTGATTGATAATGGTACCAAAGGATTTATTGTTGGTGGTACAACTGGTGAAACACCAACCTTGTCTCACGATGAAAAAATCACTTTGTATAAAGAAAGTGGACGCATTTTAAAGGGCCGTGTACCAATGGTAATCGGTACTGGTTCAAACAACACTCAAGAAACCATTGACTTCACTAAAGAAGCTGGTGCAATTGATGGTGTTGATGCTGCGCTAGTCGTCGTACCATATTATAACAAGCCTAACCAAAAAGGAATGATTGCTCATTTCAAGGCGGTAGCTAAGGAAAGTCCTGTTCCAATTATTATTTATAACATTCCTGGACGGACAGGTGTGACGATGGCAGTTGATACTGTGATTGAATTAAGTCATGTCGACAATATTATGGGTGTTAAGCAATGTACTAACATTGATGACTTGGGTGCAATCGTTAAGGGCTCTGCTGACGGATTCTATGTTTATTCCGGCGAAGATAACTTAGCTTTAGCTACTAAAGAAATTGGTGGCTCAGGCTTAATCTCTGTTGCCAGTCATGTATTTGGTAATGAAATCAGTGAAATGTTCACTGATGTTGATAAGGGCGATGTGAAAGCAGCCGCTGCGATTCAACGTGAATTGACACCTAAAATGAATGCATTGTTTATGTATCCATCACCATCACCTGTTAAGGCAGTATTGAACTATCAAGGACACACTGTTGGGGGATGCCGTTTACCAATCTTGGCATTGGACAAAGAAGAAGAAGCAAAATTATTTAAGATTTTAGAAATCTAGAAAGATTCAAAGGTGAATTAATGAGTAACAACATTCGGATCGTTCCGATTGGGGGAGTACGTGAAAATGGGAAAAACATGTATTCTGTTGAAGTGGACGACAAAATTTTTATTTTAGACTGTGGTTTAAAATATCCAGAAAATGAGATGTTAGGAATTGACGTGGTCATTCCTGACTGGACATATTTAAAAGAAAATGCAGATCGTGTCGTAGGCGTATTTTTGACACATGGACACGCAGATGCAATTGGCGCTTTACCATATTTCTTGGATGATTTCCAAGTACCAGTGTTTGGGTCAGATTTAACAATCGCTTTGGCCAAACTTGGCGTTAAAGGCAAAAACACAGATGATTTTCACGTTGTCGATCAAAAGACAGAAATTGATTTTGACAACGTCACTGTGTCATTCTTTAAAACTACCCATACGATTACTGAATCATTGGGAATCGTTTTAAAAACTGATAGTGGAGACATAGTTTACACTGGGGACTTCAAGTTCGACCAAACTGCCTTACCAGGTTATCAAACTGACTTGGCTCGGTTAGCTGAAATTGGCACGGAAGGCGTTTTGGCACTGTTAAGTGATTCTGCTGGTGCCGAGAACTTTGGCCAAAGCGAACGCGAAAAAACAATCGCTGAATATATTGTGGAAACTTTCCGCTATTCGAAAAATCGGATTGTCGTAGCCAGTGTTGCATCGAATATCTTACGAATTCAACAAGTCTTAGATGCAGCTTCAGAAGTTGATCGTAAAGTCGTACTTTCTGGTCATGATTTAGAAAAAATTGTTAAAACGGCAATGTCATTAGGTAAAATCAAATTACCTGAAGAAAAGATTTTGATTACAATTGAAGAAGCTAACGAACTCGAAGACGAACAAGTGGTTATCTTAGAAACTGGTAAGATGGGTGAACCTATTAAATCACTACAAAAGATGGCTAATGGCGATGACAAGGACGTTAAATTAGGACCTAATGATCTGGTCTTTATTACTACAACTCCTTCAAACGCAATGGAAACGACCGTTCAAAAAACTCGAGACATGATTTATCGTGCCGGGGCAGAAGTGAAATCTATCTCTGATGATCTTCAACCTTCAGGTCATGCGAGCCAAAATGATTTACAACTGATGTTGAACTTCATGAAGCCAAAATATTTCATTCCTATTCAAGGCGAGTATCGTTTATTGAGTAAACATGCAAAACTAGCTGAAGAAGTTGGCATTGATCCAGAAAATATCTTTATCACATCCAAGGGTGATGTCCTTGATTTTAATGGTAAAGAAATGCATCTGGGAGATAGTGTTGAAGTTGGCGACACGATGATTGATGGTATCGGCGTTGGGGACATTGGAAATATCGTCCTTCGAGACCGTCGTGTCTTGGCTGAAGATGGTATCTTTGTCGTTGTAGTAACTATTGATCGTCGCAAGAAAAAAATTGTGGCACAACCAAAAATTACTTCACGCGGATTTGTTTTTGTTAAGACGAACCGTGAATTAATGAATCAAAGCGCCAAACTTGTTGAAGAAACTGTTCAAGATAATTTAGATAACAAAGAATTTGATTGGGGACATCTAAAACAAGATGTGCGAGACAAATTAAACCGTTTCTTATTTGAACAAACCAAGCGTCATCCAGTGATTCTTCCAGTCATCATGGAAGTCAATCAACATGCACGTAAAATCAACAAGAAAAAACCTAAGCAACAAGAAAAGCAAACAGAATCAGAATAATAAATAGCTAAGTTTGAAGGACTGTCAGCAAAACATTAGTTTTGTCGCAGTTCTTTTTCTTTAAGGAAGTGACATGAATGGATGATAAGCAGTTAAAAATGTTGGAAGATGCGAAAATTGCTATCACAAATGAAAATTGGGGGACAGCCAGCGATTTACTGGAAACCCTATATCAAGAAACCCCAGATGAAGAAGTTAATAAATTATTGGTGCAGTCGTTATACGAAGATGAACAGTATCAAACTGCCTTAACCTATGCCTTAGAATTTGAAACTCAATATTTGAGTGATTCAACAACCGTTGAATTAATCATCGCAGTTTTTTTAGCAACGAATCAATTTATCCGTGCGCGAGTATTTGCAAATTCAGTTGAGTTTGCCCACAGAGTTAAATTAATTGCACAAATAACACGGGCGGAAGAACAGGCGGAGCTTGATTTAACCGAAACCATCGCCACGAATGCTAAACATTTTTATCATCTGGGTGATGCAACCTTTGCTGAACAAAAGCAACGATTTGAAAATGCGTATCAATTACCACTCAATGAGTACGTCAAAGGGGCGGCATTTTTGTTAAGAGATGCTTACACGAGTATTCTGATTCGGTCTTCAATTGTACAAATTTTGCAACAACTTCAATTAGATCAAGATTTAAAAATGTTGTGGATTGATGACCAGGAGCACGAATTTAATGCAGTCAAAGTCACTCCGTTAGATGAAAATCCAATTTATCTCAATGTGAACCAATTATTTAGGGATTTGATGGGTGATGATGATCCAGTATTACTCAATGGCTTATTACAAGAATTTAAGTTGCAAATGGTCTTTAGTTATCCGTTTATTGAGAAAGTCGTAGTGGATTACCAGGTTTGGGTGGAAATTTCCATTAAAAAAATAAAGAACCAGGAAATTTCTGAAGTGGCTCCTGAAATCGAGTCAATGCTGGTATGGCAAAAAACTTTAAGTGACTTGGCTGAGCAGCTTTTTCGCAATATGGGTTAAAAAGTTTGGATTTTATTGTTTACAAATAAATTTGTACTGTATATAATGGTTAAGGTTTCTTCTTGAAGCGTCGTAAATGACTTTTAATTATCGAGGGGAAGTAGTATAATCTTTATTAAAGGTGTGTCAGTTGCAACCGAGTGGCTGACATCATACTTACACAATTATCTGGAGGGTTTTAATAATGGCAGAAAAAGAACATTATGAACGTACAAAACCCCATGTTAACATTGGTACTATTGGCCACGTTGATCATGGGAAAACAACTTTAACAGCAGCTATCACAGCAGTGTTAGCTACTAAGGGATTGGCTGAAGCTGCAGACTTTGCAACTATTGATGCTGCTCCTGAAGAAAAAGAACGTGGTATCACTATCAACACTGCCCACGTTGAATATGAAACTGAAAAGCGTCACTATGCCCATATCGATGCACCTGGACATGCTGATTACGTTAAAAATATGATCACTGGTGCTGCACAAATGGATGGTGCCATCCTTGTTGTTGCCGCAACTGATGGTCCTATGCCACAAACACGTGAACATATCCTTCTTGCTCGCCAAGTTGGTGTTGATTACATCGTTGTATTCCTTAACAAGACTGATCTTGTTGATGATGACGAATTAGTTGACTTAGTAGAAATGGAAGTACGTGAATTACTTTCAGAATACGATTTCCCTGGTGATGATATTCCTGTTATCCGTGGATCAGCTCTTAAAGCACTTGAAGGCGATCCAGAACAACAAAAAGTTATCATGGAACTTATGGATACTGTTGACTCATACATTCCAACTCCAAAACGTGATACAGACAAGCCATTCTTGATGCCTGTTGAAGATGTATTCACTATTACTGGTCGTGGTACTGTTGCTTCTGGTCGTATCGATCGTGGTGAAGTACACGTTGGTGATGAAGTTGAAATCGTTGGTCTTCATGATGACGTTACAAAGACTACAGTTACTGGTCTTGAAATGTTCCGTAAGACTCTTGATGCTGGTGAGGCCGGAGACAACGTTGGTGCATTGCTTCGTGGTATTAACCGCGATCAAATCGAACGTGGACAAGTTTTGGCCGCTCCTGGCTCAATCAAGACTCACAAAACTTTCAAAGCGGAAGTTTATATCTTGACTAAAGAAGAAGGTGGACGTCATACTCCATTCTTCTCAAACTACCGTCCTCAATTCTATTTCCATACTACTGACGTTACCGGTGTTATCGGTTTGCCAGACGGTGTAGAAATGGTTATGCCTGGTGATAACGTTACATTTGATGTAGAACTTATCAACCCAGTTGCTATTGAAAAGGGTCTTAAGTTTACTGTTCGTGAAGGTGGCCATACTGTTGGTGCCGGTGTCGTTTCAGAAATCGAAGACTAATATATAAGTATTTAAATCAAACTTGGTAAACTTTGTTTACCAAGTTTTTTTTGTATTTAACTTTCAAATGTTTACTTTTTTCGTTCGATACGGTAGACTTAACAGGTATGAAAAAAAGTATTTTAAATAAATGATTAATAGTGTATGGAGGAAACAACATGTCAGCAAAATGGGAACGCGATAGCGAAACCAACCAAGGAACATTAACATTTGATATTGATGTTGATACAATTAAGAAAGGAATCGATTCAGCTTTTGCTAAAGCCAAAAAGACTTTGGCAGTTCCTGGATTCCGTAAAGGCAAGATGCCTCGCCAAATCTTCAACCAAATGTATGGTGAAGAAGCTTTGTATCAAGATGCCTTGAACATCGTTTTACCAGAAGCTTATGAAGCTGCTATTAAAGAAGCTGGCATCGAACCAGTTGACCAACCACACATCGATGCTGAAAGCATGGAAAAAGATCAACCATGGGTATTAAAAGCCATCGTCACTGTTAAGCCAGACGTAAAACTTGGTGAATATAAAGGATTAACTGTTCCTAAGCAAAGCACTCGTGTTTTAGTGAAGGAAGTTGATGCAGAACTTGAAAAACAACGTCAACAACAAGCTGAACTTGTGCTTAAAGAAGACAAAGAAGCTAAAAATGGCGATACAGTTGTGATTGATTACTCTGGTTCAATCGACGGTGAAAAGTTTGATGGCGGTTCTGCCGATAACCACTCACTTGAATTAGGATCAAACTCATTTATTCCTGGCTTTGAAGATCAATTAGTTGGTCATAAAGCTGGTGAAGATGTTGAAGTTAAAGTGACTTTCCCAGATGATTACCAAGCTAAAGAACTCGCTGGTAAAGAAGCTATTTTCGCAACTAAGATTCATGAAGTTAAGGAAAAACAACTTCCTAAACTTGATGATGAATTCGCCAAAGATGTTGATGAAGATGTTGACACCCTTGATGAATTAAAAGACAAGACTAAAGCTAACTTAAAAGAACAAAAAGAAACACAAGCTAAGGAAGCCATTGAAGAAGCTGCTATTGGCCAAGCCGTTGATAACGCTGAAATCAAAGAAATCCCACAAGCTATGTTGGATGATGACACTAATCGTCAAATGCAACAATATTTAGCTAACATGCAACAACAAGGTATCAATCCTGAAATGTACTTCCAAATCACTGGTTCTTCACAAGAAGATTTGCAAAAACAATTTGCTGGTGATGCAGAACGTCGTGTCAAGACTAACCTTGTCTTGGAAGCTATTGTTGAAGACGCAAAAATTGTTCCTACTGATGATGAAGTTAAAGCTGAAATTACAGACTTAGCTGCTCAATACGGTATGGAAGAAGACGCTGTTGAAAAAGCACTTTCTCGTGAAATGTTGGCACATGACATTGCGATTAAGAAAGCTGTTGATATCGTTCGTGATTCAGCCAAACAAGAAAAGACAGCAAAAAAAGCTGCTGATAGTGAAGACAAGAAATAACATTTTGTTATAAATAATAATTCACTAAAAAAGTGGGCTGTTCCAAAACTTTTGTTTTGGTGCAGCTCATTTTTTACCTTATAATCTAGTCGTGAGTCAATTGTTCGTAAAGTTGTCTCAGATTTGATATGATTGTATAGATGAAAACAATAAGAGGGGGAATCTGATAATGTTTGAAGATACTACTGGAATGGATTCCGTAAATTGTTCATTCTGTGGTAAATCACAAGATCAAGTGAAAAAAATTGTCGCTGGTCCTGGGGTTTATATTTGTAATGAATGTATTGATTTATGTAAAGAAATTATTGATGAAGAAATTGCTGAAGATTCTGCAGCTTCATTTTTAGATGTACCAACACCAGCTGAAATTGTTGGCAAATTGAACGATTACGTGATTGGCCAAGAAGATGCTAAGAAAACTTTGTCAGTGGCAGTTTATAACCACTACAAACGTGTTAATGCAATGCTTGATGATCATGAGGACGGTACAGAATTACAAAAAAGTAATATTAGCTTGATTGGACCTACTGGGTCAGGTAAAACTTATTTAGCTCAGTCATTAGCTCGAATCTTGAATGTTCCGTTTGCAATTGCAGATGCTACCACGTTAACTGAAGCAGGATACGTTGGAGAAGATGTTGAAAATATTATTTTGAAACTACTCCAAGCAGCTGACTATGATGTTGAACGTGCTGAAAAAGGCATTATCTACATTGACGAAATCGACAAGATTGCTAAGAAGAGTGAAAATGTCTCAATTACGCGGGACGTTTCCGGTGAAGGGGTTCAACAAGCCCTATTGAAAATTCTTGAAGGCACAATTGCTAATGTTCCGCCTCAGGGTGGCCGTAAGCATCCGCAACAAGAATTCATTCAGATTGATACCAAAAACATTTTATTCATCGTTGGTGGTGCTTTTGATGGCATTGAATCGATTGTTAAAGATCGACTCGGTGATAAAACGATTGGATTCGGTAGTAACTCACGAGAAATTGATGACGTGACTGAAAAGAATGTTCTACAGCATGTTAATCCTGAAGATATGTTGAAATTTGGATTGATACCCGAGTTTATCGGACGTCTGCCAATCTTAACTGCACTTCAGTTACTCGATGAAAATGATTTGGTACGCATTTTAACTGAACCTAAAAATGCTTTGGTTAAGCAATACCAACGCCTCATTAAGCTCGATAATTGTGACCTTGAATTTACAGATGGGGCACTAAAAGCAATGGCTAGGTTAGCAATTGAACGTAAGACTGGTGCTCGTGGACTCCGTTCTATCATTGAAGATGTGATGCGTGACGTGATGTACGAATTACCAAGCCGCGAAGATGTTGTTAAAGTGGTGATTAACAAGCGCAATGTTGTAAATGGATCAGAACCAGAATATATTTTAAAAGAAAAAGCATCATAACATGTTATACTAAATGATGTTGATTGGGGGCCCTTGATCGGGTCTCTTTTATTGTAAAAAAGTCGCAGTGGAGGTTACACAACATGGAAGTTCATGAAGTTGAAATTGTAATGAGTGCCGTTTCGGAAACACAGTACCCAACAACCGGATATCCAGAAATTGGATTGGTTGGTCGCTCAAATGTGGGGAAATCATCCTTAACGAATGTACTGATTAATCGAAAGAGTTTGGCGAGAACATCCAGTCAGCCTGGAAAAACGCGGACTTTGAACTTTTATGAAGTGGAACATCAATTGTATTTTGTGGATGTCCCAGGATATGGGTACGCTAAGGTTTCCAAAAAAGAACGTGAAAAATTTGGTGAAATGATTGAGCATTATTTGACGTCTCGCCAACAATTGCGCGGTGTGATTCAATTAGTTGATTCACGGCATGAGCCATCGGCTGACGATATTTCAATGCATGAATGGTTGAGATATTACGATATTCCAGTGTTGGTGGTTGGTACTAAGGTTGATAAAATCAAACCTGGTGTCCGCAATAAAGCAGAAAGCCAAATCAGAAAATCCTTAAATATGGATGGAGATACAGAACTGGTCCTCTTTTCTGCCGAAACCAAGTTTGGTAAAGAAAAAGTTTGGGATTGGATTGAACAACATATTGGGGGAGTCGAATAATGGAATTTAATGAATATCAAAAAGCTGCCAACCGGACGCTTTACGGAAATGAACAAGTTTTGACTAATTGTGCCTTGGGATTAGCTGGTGAAACTGGTCAAGTAGTTGATCTAGTTAAAAACTATACCTTCAGAGGCCAAAAACTCGACAAAGAAGAGCTGAAACACGAAATGGGTGACGTTCTCTGGTATCTTTCTCAAGTCGCAGAATGGGCCGATATTTCCTTTGAAGAGATTGCTCAAACAAACATTAAAACATTAAATGATCGTTATCCTGACGGTTATCGAGATTAACTAAAAAAAGCTAGTCCAGCTCATAATTATGAGTTGGACTAGCTTTTTGTTTGAATAGAAACTATAAGTCTACTTGTCAGTAGTTTTCTTTTCGTCTTTGGTTTCTTTTTCGTTTTTGTCTTTAGGTTTATGTTCTGTTTTTGGTTTTGGTTCTGAGGCAAATTTGGCGAACATTTCGTCTAAATCTTCTTTACGGTTTGCTAATAATCCCATATTATTTGTCCTTTCGGTATCTTTATTGTGTTAAATCATAGCATGATAAGCCAAGATTGTAAATTAAATAGAAATCTTGATTATGTATTATGGTACAAGAATAATGTTGTTAAATGTTGAATAATATTCAAAGGTACCATGAATATTATGCAGTTATATTCGCATATTTCACATATTTCTGCATAAAATATGGATATAAAGAAAAGTTATTGAATAAACAAACAATAAATAGTATAATAACTTACATTGAAACGGGCAATATATAAATTGCCGAGGAGGAACTGAAAATGGAAACTCAACCAGTAATTAAAATTGATAAGCTACAAAAAGTTTATGGCAAAAATGCTGTCTTAAAGGATATTTCAGAAGAAGTTAAATCTGGAGAAGTGATTTGTGTCATTGGACCCTCAGGAGCAGGTAAATCAACCTTTTTACGTTGTCTCAATTTATTAGAAACACCAACAAGTGGATCTGTATTGTTTGAGGGCACTGATTTAACCACCCTTGATGAAAAGCATGTTAATCAGTTACGTGAAAAAATGGGGATGGTTTTCCAAAGCTTCAACTTATTCCCAAATATGACAGTGATTGAAAATCTTAAATTGGCACCCAAAAAAGTTAAAAATGTCTCAGATGAAGAAGCCACAAAAAGTGCGAAAGAATTATTGGAAAAAGTTGGTATGTCTGATAAGGCAGATGCTTACCCAGTCAGTTTATCTGGTGGACAACAGCAACGGGTTGCAATCGCGCGCGCACTGGCTATGAATCCAGAAGTAATGTTATTTGATGAACCTACTAGTGCTTTAGATCCTGAAATGGTTGGTGAAGTTTTGAAAGTTATGCAAGACTTAGCCGACGAAGGCATGACAATGGTCGTGGTCACACACGAAATGGGCTTTGCTAAGAGTGTGGCAGATACAATTTGGTTCATGGCGGATGGATATATTCAAGAATCCGCAGATCCAGAAACATTTTTCTCAAACCCTAAAACTGATCGTGCTAAAGACTTTTTGGAAAAGATTTTGGAAGCCTAGGCTTATAATTAACTACACCGTTAAAACTAACGATGTGGTTATTTTTTTTGAAAAAGCTTGCAAAATTATCTGAAAGTGGATATAGTGTAATAGTAAACTAATACACTATGAAATATTGCATTAGGAATTAAATATACTATTAAAAAACGGGGATGAAAAACATGGACAAATCAAATGTTGTTGAAGTGCAAGATGTTACCAAAACGTATGGTAAGAAAAACGAGAAACAGTATCAAGCTTTGAAAGGCGTTAGCTTTGAAGTTGAATCTGGTGAATTTGTTGGGATTATGGGAGCCAGTGGATCCGGTAAAACCACCTTATTGAATATTTTAAGCACGCTTGATCAACCAACCAGTGGTTCTGTTCTGATTAATGGTAGTGGTGTGACGTAATTAAAGGGCAATCAACTTGCTGATTTTCGTGCCAGTCAAATTGGCTTTATTTTCCAAGATTTTAACTTGTTGGAAAGTTTGACCGCACGTGAAAATATCGCATTACCATTATCATTACAAAGTGTTTCACCAAAACAAATTAATTCAAAAGTTGAAGAAATTGCTGCTACTTTGGGAATTGAACAAATTTTGGATTCATATCCAACCGAAGTCAGTGGTGGGCAAAAGCAACGAATTGCGGCTGCTAGAGTTTTGGTACACAATCCAGCAATTTTGTTTGGTGATGAACCAACTGGAGCTTTGGATTCACAAAGTGCCACAGAATTATTAGATACAATGCGTGATTTAAATGAACAACACGCCGTATCAATTTTACTGGTAACTCATGATCCATATTCGGCTAGCTATGCGAAACGCATTTTGTTTATTAAAGATGGTCAAATTGGTACTGAACTCGTTCGTGGTGACAAGTCACAACAAGATTTCTATAAAGAAATCCTTGATGAACTTGGCACTTTTCAAGATTAGGAGGCAGGATTAATGTTAAATAAACTTGCCCTAGCCGGAATTAAAAATCGATTACGTGATTATATTGTTCTGTTTTCTGGCTTGATTATCAGTAGTGCAATTTTTTATATGTTTATGGCGTTAGCTACAAACAAATCTTTTATTACCAATAATGCTGCAGGTGCAAATGCCAAAATTGTCTTTATGTTTGGTGCCATCTTATTGATGGTGATTACCTTCGTATATGTGTCGTATGCCAATACATTTTTATTGTCGATGCGCAAACGGGATTATGCCACATTTATGATGTTAGGCGCTAAAAGTTCTAAAATTAGCCAATTAATCTTTGTTGAAACTCTCATCATTGGGGTCGTCGCAACTGTCATCGGAGCGGTAGTTGGAGTTGGATTAACGGCTGGTGTCGGGAATGCATTGATTAAAATGATTGGTGTCTCTGCTGGAAACTTCAGTGCCTTTTATTTTCCAGCCATCATTGATACGTTGATTTTCTTCATTGTGATTTTCTTCTTGGCTGCGTTAGTTAACGCATCTAAAATGCGTCAAACGCCGATCTTAGAATTATTACATTCAAACCAAACCCCAACCCGTAACAAGGCTAAATGGGGAGTTCAGCTACTTCAAACAATCGTGGGTCTCATCTCTTTAGAGGTGGGCTATTGGGCCATGGCTGCGATTGAAACGTTACAGTTACTGTCGATTTCGATTGCGCTTGTGACCATCGTCATAGGCAGTTATTTACTGTTTAACGCCGTGGTGATTGTGGTCATCAACTTGGTCAAACGTAACGTTAAGTTTGCCAATAAAGGCTTACGGAATTTTACCCTGTCACAATTAAGTTTCCGAGTCCATTCATACACTATGATTTTATCTGTCTTCTCAATTTTGTTTGCCTTAGCTTTAGGGGCGATTACGGTGGGGATGAATTTCAAAAACCAAATTCCTGAAATTACCAGTCGTTCTGCAACATATGATGTTGTCACTCATACGCACAATCAAAAAATGAACCAATTAACCGATCAGTTGACTGGAGTTAAAAGTAGTGCGACCTATGAATATAAGGTGGAAGGTAACACTGTTTACTTTATTGGCTCTGAATTTGATAAATCACCAATGCTTTATCCGAAGCGGGATAGTAAGGGTATGGCGATAAACAAATATGAAAAGATTACGCCTGCAACGTTGAGTGAAAAGCCAGAATCTTACTCATATGAAGTAATTAGATTAACTAATGTCAAAAATGATACTGCTAATCATCAAATGAAATTTGTGACGCAGGCTGAATTGAATCAGATGAGTGGTGCAACGCAATAACTGACTACGTATCGACTCAAAGATTTTGAGGCTAATCTGACAGTTGCAAAGAAAATTCAAAACTATGAGAATGAGTTATTCTCAAACAGCGGACGTTTGAGCAGCAAGTACACAATGTATCAATTGTATCTTGGACTCTTCGGTGGGCTCGCCTTTATGGGTTACTTCTTGGGCTTAGCATTCTTAGCGATGCTAGCAAGTACCTTGATGTTCAAAATTTTAGCAGGTGCTGATTATGACAAGGGACGTTACCATATGCTTAATAGAATGGGCGTTCGTCCATCATTATTGAAAAAATCAATTCGAAGCGAATTAGCTGTACTGTTTGGATTACCAGCGGTCTTGGGTGTCGTTCACGTCTTGTTTGGACTGCAGCTGTTCAAAGTATTGTTGATTGATCCATACAATGGAATCCTAATCCCATTTGTGGCGTTTATCGTCATCTATCTGATCTACTATGTAATTACAGTGTGGTTGTACGAAAAAATTGTTATGACCGACTAGTTGATAAAATAAAAAACATTGAACTGGTGTTAAAAACAGTTCAATGTTTTTTTGTCGAAATAAAGTTCATTTTTTTGCCAAAAGTACTTTAATAGCCTATAATTTAACAAGTTATCTGAAACGGAGGTCGAGCCTATGGCCAGTGAATATTTAGAACATAAATTAGCATTGTTACCAGCAGAACCTGGGTGTTACATGATGAAAAATGTAAACAGCCAGATTATTTATGTTGGAAAAGCAAAAAATTTACGTAATCGAGTGCGTTCATACTTTAAAAGTGCCCATGAAGGTAAAACTGCACGATTAGTCAGCGAGATTGCTGACTTTGAAACTATCGTGACCTCGACTAATAAAGAATCATTTTTATTAGAAATTACGTTAATTCAAAAACATCAACCTTATTACAATATCCGCTTAAAGCGTGGCACGGGTTATCCTTACATTAAAATCACCAAAGAACGGGACCCACAAATCAAAATTACCGGTGAAGTTAAAAAAGATGGTGCCTATTATTTCGGACCATATCCAAATGTTTATGCGGCCGAAGAGACGATTCATTTCATTCAAAAAGTGTATCCATTAAGACGCTGTAATGGTTATCAAGGACGTCCTTGCTTGTACTATCATATGGGTCAATGTTTGGGTGCATGTTTTCAAGAGGTCACCGTTGAAAAGTATGATTCACAAATCAAACGGATTAAGTCATTTTTAAGTGGGAATACTACCAAGGTCAAACAAAAATTAAACGCGGAAATGAAACAAGCTGCCGAAACGATGGAATATGAACGCGCTGGTGACTTACGCGATCAATTGCACTATATTGATGTAACCGTTGAAAAGCAAAAAATCATTTCTAACGATAAAACGCCACGAGATTTATTTAATTTCTATATGGATAAAGGTTGGTTATCGATTCAGGTCTTCTTTATTCGACAAACCCGTTTAATGAAACGTGAAAAACGATTATTTCCAATCATTGATACGGCTGAAGAAGAAATGACGACGTTTATCATGCAGTTTTATAATCGAAAGAACAATGTGTTACCTAAAGAAATTTTGGTACCAAAAGGGATTCAAGCGGACGAAATTAGCGAAATTTTAGGCGTACCGGTTCGAACGCCGCAACGTGGTGAAAAACGAGAATTGCTCGAACTGGCCGAGAAAAATGCTCGGCTTGTACTGGAAGAAAAATTCCGATTGTTGGAATTAGACGAACGAAAGTCAGTAGGAGCAATGCAAGAGATTGCAGATGCTTTAGGATTACCATTAGGTCATAAAATTGAAGCGTTTGATCACTCTCACATTCAGGGCTCAGATTTAGTTTCAGCATTGGTCGTCTTTACGGATGGCCATCCAAATAAAAATCTATACCGAAAGTATAAGTTGGAAACGGTCGATCATGCGGATGAAGCTGCCAGCACAAGAGAAGTCATTCGTCGGCGCTATACCCGCTTATTGAAAGAACATGAAGCTATGCCAGATATGATTTTTATGGATGGTGGAGAGATTCAGATGAATGCGGCTAAGGATGTGCTTGAAAATGAGCTTGGACTTGAAATTCCGGTCGTGGGAATGGTTAAAAATGATCATCATAAAACGGCAGATTTATTGTTTGGTGATAATGATGAACATATTAATTTGGACCCTAAAAGTCAGGGATTTTATTTAGTGCAACGAATTCAAGACGAGGTGCATCGCTTTGCAATTACGTTCCATCGTAAAGTGCATAATAAGCATTCACTCAGTTCACGACTGGATGAAATCGCTGGAGTTGGACCACGCACAAGAAATAAATTGTTAAAAGAAATGGGATCAATTAGTAAAATTGCGGCAGCGTCAAT
This sequence comes from Paucilactobacillus nenjiangensis, assembly GCF_008632615.1. Classification (NCBI taxonomy): domain Bacteria; kingdom Bacillati; phylum Bacillota; class Bacilli; order Lactobacillales; family Lactobacillaceae; genus Paucilactobacillus; species Paucilactobacillus nenjiangensis. The sequence continues at coordinate 1,443,659 of NZ_CP043939.1, read as the reverse complement.
TGATGAACTGCGGGCGTTAGGCATTCCACAAAACACCGCCCAACTAATTAAGGTCTCTTTACAAAAAAATGCAGAAGTGGCCAAGGGCAGTAGTCATGATTAGGTGAAGACTACGCAAGCCAGTTAGTTAACGTTGCTGACATACTTTGACTATCACTTGAAAATCACCTATACTAGTAGCTTATGATAAATTTGAACGGAGAAAATAAATGTTTGTAGATCAAATAAAAATTGAAGTACGGGCCGGTAAGGGTGGCGATGGAATGGTTGCATTTCGTCGCGAAAAGTACGTCCCAAACGGTGGCCCAGCCGGTGGCGATGGTGGACGTGGGGGCAGTATTGTCCTGCGGGTCGATGAAGGGTTAAGAACCTTAATGGACTTCCGATATCATCATATTTTTAAAGCCACGGATGGTGGTAAAGGTATGATTAAGCAAATGACTGGTCGTAGTGCCGAAGATACAGTGATCTCTGTACCTCAAGGAACTACGGTTCGAAACACGGCTACTGGTATCATCATGGGCGATTTAGTCGATGCAGGCGATGAATTAGTCGTTGCTGCTGGTGGTCGTGGTGGTCGTGGTAATATTCGCTTTGCCAGTCCTAAAAATCCAGCGCCAGAAATTGCTGAAAATGGTGAACCTGGAGAAAAGTTAGAAATAGAACTTGAATTGAAAATGCTGGCTGATGTTGGGTTGGTTGGTTTTCCATCAGTTGGCAAATCAACATTTCTGTCAGTGGTCACGGGTGCAAAGCCTAAGATTGCGGAATATGAATTTACCACGTTGGTTCCAAACCTGGGGATGGTTAAACTAGATGACGGTCGTGACTTTGCCATGGCTGACTTGCCTGGATTAATTGCTGGCGCTTCAAAGGGTGTTGGACTTGGTTTACAATTCCTACGTCACATAGAACGTACGCGAGTAATTTTGCACATGGTTGATATGAGTAATGAAGATGAAGACCAGGCGATTACACGTTTTAAAGCAATTAATGCTGAATTAGCGAGTTATGATCCCGAATTGTTGAAACGTCCACAAATTGTGGTAGCCACAAAAATGGACTTACCTAACTCAGCTGATAATTTGGCAATCTTTAAGCAACAATTGGCAGCAGATGATTCGCTTGAAGTCAAACCTGTCCTGTTCCCAATTTCTGCGATTACCCATCAAGGAGTCGCTGAATTGTTACAAGCAACGGCTAAGTTATTAGATGAAACTCCATCCTTCTTGATGAAAGATGATGCAGATGAAACAGTTTCTGAGCTCTACAAATTTGAAGAAGATGAAGCACCATTTGAAATCAATCAAGATGAATATGGTGTCTGGATTTTGACTGGTAATAAGATAGAACGCTTATTTGACATGACTGATTTAGATCATGAAGAAAGCGCAATGCGGTTTGCTCGTCAACTGCGTTCAATGGGTGTTGACGAAGCATTACGTTCGGCCGGGGCAGAAACTGGCGACACCGTTCAAATTCGGAAATTTACTTTTGATTTCGTAGAATAATCTGTGTACTTAGTATCGAATTAGCCTAATAAAATATTATTGTGGTCTAATCGATATCCAAATAAACGGGTATCTGTGTCTTGATAGTAAAAATGTTCGTCTGGATTTAATTGTGAAACCCGCGCTTGAAATTGATTCAAGGTGAGTGGTTTCAATTTGAGATTTGTAATCAAAATAATTTGGCCCGTTGGACCTAAATTTAATTCACTAATTGGATGGCTTTGGTGATTTATTTCGACATAAATAATGTGCGAACCGGATAGGTCGGCTGTTGATGTGTTGAAGTCAATTAATCGCATAAGTTCCTCCAGTTAGTGTTTTTGATTGCATAAACTATGCTAAAATTATTATAGTGATGTATTCGTAATAGCACAATAAAATGTGTATAGAAAGTAGTCAATAAATTATGCAAATTGAATTTTTAGGTACCGGTGCCGGGTCTCCCAGCAAGCAACGAAATGTGACTAGCATAGCTTTACGCTTACTAGAAGAAAGAAACTCGGTGTGGTTATTTGACGTTGGTGAAGCCACACAACATCAAATTTTAAATACCACAATTCGTCCACGAAAAATAGAAAAAATCTTTATTACTCATCTGCATGGTGATCATATTTTTGGTTTACAAGGGCTGTTGAGTTCACGTTCGTTTCAAGGTGGGGATGAACCACTCACTATTTATGGACCAACGGGGATTCAAAAATATGTGAAAACTAGTTTATCCATTAGTGAATCAAAACTAAGTTATCCATTAAACTTTGTGGAAATTTCAGATCCGGGCATTGTTTTTGAAGATGATACATTCAAAGTTGAGTGTGATCATTTAGACCATAAGATTGAATGTTTTGGATATCGAATCACTGAAAAAGACCATCCAGGTGAATTGTTAGTCGATAAATTACGGGCGGCTGGCATTCCTTCAGGCCCATTGTATGGCCAATTAAAAGCGGGTAAAACTGTGGAATTACCAGATGGCCAAATTCTAGATGGAAATGACTTTATAGGACGCCCACAAAAGGGTAGAATTGTAACTATATTAGGTGACTCTCGAAAGACAGAAGCCAGTGTTGTTCTAGGCAAAGATGCGGATGTTTTAGTGCATGAAAGTACGTATGGGAAAGGTGAGTCTAAACTTGCCAGAAATCATTACCATGCAACTAGTGTGCAAGCCGCAGAAGAAGCGAAAAAAGCTGGGGCACACAAGTTGTTATTGACTCATATTTCTGCAAGATATATTGGCAAGGATGCGTATGAATTAGCTTATCAAGTTCGAGACATTTTTGCAGATACCCGTGTTGTTAATGATTTTGATATTTTTGAAATTCCATTTAAAGGATAAATTCTAATAGAGGTGACGAATCATGTTAACGTTATATCAGCTAAAAGCATTGCGTTCCTTGAAAAATAAAATCGTATTAATTACTGGTGGTTCAAGTGGTATTGGTGAATCAACCGCCTATGAGGCAGCTAAACGTGGTGCAATTGTCGTCGTAGTGGCTCGTAATTTACGTAAGTTGGAATATGTTTCTAGAAAATGTTTAATTTTATCTGGTCGTCCTGCGTTTGCCTTCAATGCAGATTTAACGGATCCAGATCAAATTGATGATGTGTTAGCTCGAATCAAACGTGAAGTCGGTAGTGTTGATATTTTGGTCAATGCCGCTGGCTTTGGTGATATGTCACCGATAATTGAAGAGTCCAGAAAACGAATGCAAAAAATGGTGCAGTTGAATCTATTGGCCTTGATGTATTTAAGCCGACAAGCAGCACGACAAATGTTGAGTCAAGGATTTGGCGCGATTGTTAACATTGGTTCAATTGCAGGCAAAATTCCAACTCCGAATAGTAGTGTTTATTCGGCAACTAAAGCAGGTGTAATCAGTTTTAGTAATATTCTCCGGATGGAAGTTGCTGATTACGGTATCCAAGTCCTGACTGTTAATCCTGGCCCAGTGGAAACTAAGTTTTTCGACAAAGCTGATTCTTCTGGTGGCTACCTTAGCCATTTGCCAAGTGGCATGGTGTTAGACTCAACCACAATTGCCAAACGGATTTGGGGTAGCATTGGTTATCCAGTTCGTGAAATTAATATTCCATGGTACTTTAACTTTGCTATTTGGGGATATCATATTGTACCTGGTCTTGGTGATTGGGCAATTAAAAAGTTCTTTGACTATAAATAAGTAGAGCTGAGTGAATCGGGAACAATTGAGTACTAGCAAAGGATATGAAATGGCTCAAGGAGCCATAAGTATTCAAGCTAGACGGAGATTGTTGATTCAGGAAGCCGATAAAAAAGTAGAGCTGAGTGAATCGGGAACAATCGGAGTTTCAATCGAAGCTCCAATACATAAATAAGAATGGTGGGAAATTTAGTGTTAGAATCGCAATTTAATTGGAAATTACCTGAGGTTTCTGAACCGGATGTGGCAAAGAAACTGCAAGACCAGTTTAAACTCACACCCACCATTAGTAATATCTTAGTAAATCGAGGATATACCTCAAGTGAAACAGTTGAAAAATTTTTAAATCCGCAAATTGATGACATCTATTTACCAGATGCATTGCATGATATTGATAAAGCAGTTGAACGAATTCGTCAATCAATTGAAAATGGTGACAAAATTACCATTTATGGTGATTATGATGCTGACGGGATTACGAGTACTTCAGTCATGTATGAGGCTTTGATGACCGTTGGAGCAAACGTAAGTTACTATGTTCCAAATCGTTTTACTGATGGTTACGGTCCCAATGTGGATTCGTTTGGCCGATTAATCGATAGTGGCACTCAGTTATTTGTCACGGTTGATAATGGAGTTTCAGGAAACGAGGCAATTCGGTTTGCTAATGAACGTGGTGTTGATGTGGTTGTCACAGATCATCATGAGCTACCTGAAGTATTACCTGACGCGTTTGCAATTGTTCATCCACGTTTTCCTGGAACTGATTATCCATTTGGCGATTTATCTGGCGTTGGAGTGGCTTTTAAAGTTGCTTGGGCATTGCTTGAAGAATTTCCGAGTGAATTACTAGATCTCGTTGCGATTGGTGAAATTGCTGATTTAGTCTCAGTAACGGATGAAAATCGTATCTTAATTACGTATGGTCTCAAACAACTACAACAGGGGATGCGTCCTGGTCTTCATGAGTTGGTTAAATTAGCCGGCGTGAATGAACAAAATTTAAATGAAACCAATATTGGTTTTGCAATTGCGCCAAGACTGAATGCATTAGGACGAATGGACGATGCTAACTTGGGCGTAGAGTTACTCACAACGTTAGATGATGATCGAGCCGTTGAATTAGCGGCAATGGTTGATCAATTGAATCAACAGCGGCAAAAAATTGTTGCTGATATTACTAAAGAAGCACTTGAAATGGCTACTGCAGATTACAACCTTGATCACCAAACTTTGGTGATTGCAGGTCAAGGGTGGCACGAAGGCGTTCTTGGTATTGTGGCCAGCCGAATTGTGGAAAGTACCAATAAACCAACTTTAGTACTCAATATAGATGAAGAAACTAACATTGCTAAGGGTTCTGGAAGAAGCATAGAAGGTTTTGACTTATTTTCAAGTATTAATGTCGTTCGTGATATTACAACTTCGTTTGGTGGTCATCAAATGGCGGTCGGTATTTCACTTAAAGATACTGAGCTAGATAATTTACAGATTGCCTTAGAAAAAGCGGCGGATGAAGCCAATTTAGCTGGCCAACCCAAACGGGTTTTGAAAGTAGCAGCTAATGTTACCCCAGATGATTTAAATTTGGAATTGTTTTACCAAATTGAACAGCTAGCACCATTTGGAACGAATAATCAACGTCCAGTGGTCATGCTAGAAGACACTGCTATTGACAATGCTAAATCGATGGGCAAAACAAATGCCCATTTGAAATTTGAAATGGTCGGTGACAACAGCAAGGTAAACGCAGTGGCATTTAATCGTGGTGATTTAGTTGATCAAATCACGGCCAGCAAGGATAAAATATCTATTGCGGGCACGTTAGATGAAAATGAATGGCGCGGCAACAAAAGTGTTCAATTGATGGTCAAGGATTTATTAGTGAGTGGGACTCAAGTCATTGATCAACGAACTAATCATCTATCGGAAGAATTGTTTGAATTCTCTGGTCAGTATTTATTTTTTAATCATGATTTAGCTGCGCAACTAACAAATTATATTGATGCTAAATCAATCATTTTTGCGGATGAAATTACTAGTGAAATTCAAATTGAAACTTTGACGATTGTTGATTGCCCGGTCAATATTGCGGATATGAAACATGTATTGGAAATCACCAATGCACCATCAATTATTCGAGTGCTGTTTTATGAAAAGCATAGCGTGTACCTCAGTGGCATGCCAACCCGAGAAGAGTTCGGCAAACTGTTCAAATTTGTGCAATCGCATCAAAATGTAAACTTGAAAGCACAGTTGAAATTACTTAGTGATTATTTGAAGATCAATCAAGATAAGTTAATTTTCATGATACAGGTGTTTTCTGAAGCCGATTTTGTTAAAATAGAAGATGGTTTGCTCAATCGGGTTGATAACCCACAAACTGTTGCGCTCGAAGAAACAAATCGATTTAAGCAACGACAAATCCAAATGGAAACTGAACGTGAATTAATATATAGTGACTCGACAGATTTAAGAAAATTAATCATTTCAGCTGTCCAAAAGCACTAAGGGAGAATATGAAATGGCATTAGATTTAAAAGACTACATCGCAAGTATTCCAGATTATCCGGAACCAGGGATTATCTTTCGAGATATCTCACCATTAATGGCAAGTGGTGAAGCTTATCAACAAGCCACCAATGCAATTGCAAAATTTGCACGGGACAAGCAAGTTGAAATGATTGTTGGACCTGAGGCACGAGGGTTCATCGTCGGCTGCCCAGTTGCATATGAATTGGGTATTGGATTTGCGCCAGCTCGTAAAAAGGGGAAATTACCTCGTGAAACGGTCAGTGCAACTTATGCTTTGGAATACGGTACGGCCGAATTGCAACTTCAAAAGGATGCCATCAAACCAGGTCAACGTGTATTAGTCACGGATGATTTGCTTGCGACTGGTGGAACAATTTCAGCTACAATTAAAATGGTTGAAGAACTTGGTGGAATTGTCGTAGGAACTGCTTTTATTATTGAGTTGACTGATTTAAAGGGTCGAGAAAAAATTAAAGACTACGATATGTTAGCTTTGCTAGAATATAGCGGCGAATAATTTATTGAAAACTAAAAAAGCATTTGCGGTTGCAAATGCTTTTATCGAATAAATTAGAATGATTTACCAGTGAATTTGTTGGCAGGTAGTTCATCGAAGTTGTAGGTTTTAAGTTCTTCGATTGATTTGGTGTAATAATGTCCAGCTTGGCTAACCATTAAGTTCAGGTTTTCGTCTAATTCTTGTAATAAGATGAGTGGTTTGTTGGCATGATAGGCATAGCCAATTTCAAATGCGGTTCCACTATCAACATTTTCATGGATGAAATCTGTAACGGCGACAATGACATCGGCACGGTCAATTTCTTCCACATCATGGTTGAAAACACCTTTGGCCCATTGTGGAGAGCCATCATTAATGTTATCATCATTCTCGTCAGATAGTCTTGGACTAAAAAATTGATTCACCGTTGGATTTTCACGTAGAGCACTTTCAACTTTCGATACTCGATCAATTTGTTCATCACTAAAAAATGGACCTGCAAGGTAAATATTTTTCATAAGGACGCTCCTTTAAAATAAGATAATTCTATTGTAGCGAAATCAAGAGCAGTACACAATTAGGAGTTTAATAAAAAAATATCTAGGGGGATTTAAAAATGATTTTATTTGTAATAATTGGTGGATTGATGTTAATTATGAGTATTTTTTATCTAGTTAATTCAATTCAACAATATGGTACTTGGATGTGGGCAACGTTTATGACTGTTTTAAGCATTGTAATTGTTGGCGTTGGTGTTTGGGGGATGTGGCCAAAATGGACCGGTCAAGAACAAACAGCTGGTTCTGCAGCAAAATCAGCAGCTAGTTCTGCTGCCAAAAGTCAAAATACCTCTTCAAATAGTTCTGCTGCAGCTTCAATTGCAGCAACTGGAAAAGCTGGTTTAACCGGCCAAACTTCCGAACAAACTGCAGCCACTGCCCAAAAAAATGTGTTAACCCAATTAAAAAAGAATTTTAAATCATTTGGTTCAGTGACATATGATGAAGATAGCAAAACCTATTTTATTACACCAACAGATGATAATACTGTTAAAAGCTTAAATTATATCGTTCAAGATCCTACACAGGCAGATGCTGCTGGTTGGAGTACTTTAACAGGCAGCATTGTAAAAATATCTAAGCAATTGAAATCAGCCATGGGTGCAGGATATTCTTTGACGGTTACCAAACCGGCAAGTACTGAGCCGATGTTTACCGCTAAGGATGGAAAGACCACTTATGATATTGCTAATCAATAATCACTAGGCTAAAAAATGGCCAAAATAAATAAGGATTCAGAAAGTAAAATTTACTTTTCTGAATCCTTATTTAGTTGGTGATGTAAAACAAACTTTTAATCTCGGCTCTTTTTGACTAACAAACTAGTTAGGTAATAACCTAAGCACATAATGATTAAAAGTGGTAAGGTGGTTCCCAGAATTAAATCTAATTTTTGAACATATGAATACAACATGAAACCGATAATCCACCAAACAAAACTGATCCAAATTGGTAATTTTCTTTTGACTAAGAAGAAGGTAGCAAAGATAATCGCAAATAGTGGGGCGAACACCGCACCAATCGTGTACAAGAAATTTTGATAATAAGTCATTGAAATGAAGATGGCAATTAGTAAACCAATCAAGGTAATAATGATTGCAGTTAGATTAGTTTTGAAGTTAGGAAAAATATTTTTAATGTTAGTAGCCGCAGAATAAGCGTCCATGAAAGTTGTCGTAACCGTCGAGAAAACAATGATGAGCAACGCTAAGATACCTAAATTCGAGTGTGCTAGCACGGTGGCAAAGTCAGATTCACCGGTGACAATGACTGTGACCAAGCCGATTATAAACATAATACAACTACCAATAAAATAACCAGCCGAACTGACAAAACTGTCTAGGAACGGGCGTTTAGATTGTTGGGTGTAATCACCAATTAGTGGTAACCAGGAAAGTGCCATGGTGACATTTAGTTCGATAGCACTCCCAAAAGTCATCGATGCGGATGAGGGTGTAGCAACTAGCTGACCGGCGTCAAAGATTGCCCAAATTATTAGTAAGGATCCAATAGCTAATAAAATAACGACGATATTGTTAATTCTAAATAGCCAATCATGATTGAATAGCAACCAAATAATAATTAAGGCAGCGATGACAATTGAGACAAGTGCAACGGAATGAAAACCAAATAGATGCTTGGTAATGCCATTTACAGAAAGTTGTGCATTGACTATCATGACCGCAGTCCAGCCTAGTAACTGGAGTGCATTTAAAAATGAAAATATCAGGATACCAATTTTACCAAAGGCAATATCTGCGACCTGAATAGCAGATTTACTTTGTTTTGCAGAGATGTAAGCGGCGGGTAGTAGAAAAATAAAGCAGCCAATTAAGTGACCAATGATAATGGCGGTTAATCCAAGCCCGATGCCTAATGGTGCTATCAATGTACCCGTGACAATTTCAGCAATTGAAATGGCTGCACCCAGCCACAATAAAAATAATCCTCTTGATTTAGTTTGTTCCAATGAAACGTCCTCCAAAAATAATAGTATTACTTAGTTTTAATCCCGATGATACGTTCGAACAGCTGGTGGGGTATAACTGACCATAAAAGCATAAATTTCGTCCAATGAATCTGAGAAAAATAGTTTGTTGCGGTCTGTTTCTGCCAAAAAGCCGTTGATTGTCATCTCATCAAACATGTTTATTAGTGAATCGTAATAGTGATTCACGTTCAGAAAAGTAACAGGAGTTGAATTATCGCCAATCACTGCCCAAGAAAAGGCTTCAGAAGCTTCCTCTAGCGTTCCAGGACCACCGGGTAAAGTTATGCATCCATCAGCAGATTCAAGCATACGGGCCTTTCTAATGGACATATTATCGACAATTTCAAGTTCAGTTAATCCTTTATAGGCAACTTCGCGTTTAAACAACTCTTCAGGCATAATTCCATGCACCGAACCGCCAGCGTCTAAGGTGGCTTGGGCTAAAATACCCATTAAGCCAACTCCACCGCCGCCATATACCAAACCGATACCTTGATCAGCCAGCCATTGCCCAACTTGCATAGTAGTTTCTTTAAATTTAAGATTATTTCCTTCAGATGCGCCACAATAAATGGCAATATTATTAATAGTGTTCATAATTCACGACCAATCAAATGTATTTGTTAATGTGTTCAGTGTATAATAACCATGAATAGATAATCAAGATAGATGAGTGGAGAATTTATATGAAAAAATATGAAACAATCGATGAATACCTTGACGATTTACCTGAAATGGAAAAAGAAGTGTCACAAATCATGCGTGAGTTATTTCAAGATGCAGCACCAGATGGCACTGAAACTATTTCATACAATATGCCAGCCATCAAAATAGATGGTAAAGTCATTGCTTATTTTGCACCGGCCAAAGGGCACTTGGGCTTTTATCCAACTGCAGAGCCCATCGAACATTTTAAAAATGAATTGACTAATTTTGAGACCACTAAGGGGACTATCAAAATTCCTTATAATTTACCGTTACCAGCGGGGATGATACGAGAAATTATCGAATATCGAGTTAATCAGATTCAAAATAAATAGGAACAATCATACATGTTTGTATGATCGTTCCTTTTTTAGGCTCTATACTTTTTAGCGTGGAAGGTTAACAACCTCTACGCTTTTTTATGTACATTCTAAAAATCCGTAAAAAAAGACACTAGTTTATACCTAGTGTTACACTTTAAGAGTGCGTAAAATATCTTGTGTAAATGCATAAAAGATTTCTGAATTGTATAGAAATAGGGAATGCCTTCCCTTATGATATTTAGTAATCACAGAAATTATCGCTGCACTAGCCCAAAAGCAAGATTTGGACGAAGTTTTTCGTCACCACCTCAAAATTGCGATTAACCAGCTGCTTCAAACCGAATTGGCAGAGTTTTTGGGTTACGAACGCTACTCATACGCTGGGATTAACACTGGTAATAACCGCAACGGTAGTTATGAGTGCTCGTTTGATACGAAGTACGGCCAACTTAACTTAACCATTCCTAGAGATCGCAATGGCCGGTTTGAAAATCATACCTTGCCAGCCTACGGTCGGCACAGTGATAATTTAGAAACAACGGTCATTCAGTTGTATACCAAGGGAATTACCACTGCTGAAATTGCCGAACTTATTGAGAAAATGTACGGTGCTCACTACTCCAAAGCCACGGTTTCCAACATGACTAAAGCCGTCAATGAACAGGTTCAAGCTTTCCAGCAACGTCGACTGGCTTCACAATATGCGGCCATCTTCTTAGATGCCACTTACTTGCCGTTAAAGCGGGATACCGTTCAAAAAGAAGCCGTTCATATTGCGATTGGCATTCGTCCAGATGGTACGAAAGAAGTGCTGAACTACCAAGTGGCGCCAACGGAATCGACTGGAATCTGGACTGAACTGCTGGGAACCTTGATCAAGCAGGGCGTTAAAGATGTGCTGTTGTTTGTGGCCGATGGGTTAGTTGGTTTGGATGAAGGCTTGAATCGGCATTTCCCTAAAGCCAAACGACAACGTTGCCTGGTTCATGTTGGGCGGAATCTGATGAACAAAGTTCGCGTAAAAGACCGCAAGGCCGTGATCAGTGACTTTAAACAAGTTCATCGGGCCGCCAACCGTGAAGCAGCCGAACTGAAACTGAATGAGTTCGCCAACAACCGGCATCAGACCTATCCCAAATTAATCAAAGATCTGCTTAAAATGCCGAATTTACTCACTTTCATGGACTTTCCACCAGCTATCCGGCAATCACTATACTCCACTAACCTGATTGAGAACTTTAATAAGCATCTCAAGCGCACCACCCACCACAAAGAACAATTTCCAACGGAAGATTCACTGGATTGCTTCCTGGTTTCTCAGTTTAATGTTTATAACGAGAAGTCTCTGAAGCGGATCCACCGAGGGTTCAAAGGACTCCAGGACACCTTGGAAGCATCATTTATTTAAGTTAGATACATATTATATGTACGAAGGCATTTCATTTACACAAGATTCTTGACGCTACCGATAAAAGTGTTGTGAAACGAAAAATCAAGCATTCAATATTTTTTATTTTTTGAAGAAAATCTGAACCACTTTGTTACATAATAAAAAAATGGTTTCGCAAATAAGACTTTCATATCGGTTGTAACCTTAGTAACAGTATACCATCAGTAGGGCTAAATATTACCGTTTTTGATTATTAAAACAGTTAAATGAAAATTGAAAATATGCAGATTTATTAATATCTTGATAAAGATTAGTTAAACGCATAAATCTGTAGAGTACGTTAACAGTCCCATTAAATAATTAATTAAATAATTTTTGTGATAGGTTGATAATTTAAGAAAACGCAAACAAAAGCGCGGTAACGCCGTCCTTATTTATAAGCCAATCAATCGGGAATTTGAGTGTGATATTGACTGGATTAAAAAAACATACTAAACTGATTTATCAACTGCAAAATTTTTTTATAAATAAATACATTAATAATCCATGAAAAGATGATAATCATATGGAAAATTAATGTGAATTATTGTCGATATTTATTGAACTCTGTTATTTAAGCCGAATTCTTGCTATACTATCTACGGTACTTTTGTACTTACGAAGAAAAATCGTTGGTGGTTCGTAACCATCCCACCATATAAAAAACTAGGGGGAATTAAATATGGAAAAGGCTCAAAGTAAGTCGACAGAGATTGCTAAAATTGGCATTGTCGCAGCTTTGTATGTAGCGGTGACAATGGGCATAGCACCGTTAAGTTATGGAGCAGTTCAATTGAGATTGGCTGAAGGGTTTAATCATCTAACAGTTTTTAATAAACGCTATATTGCGGCACTCACCGTCGGTTGTGCGATTGCTAACATTACCTCGCCACTAGGCATCGTGGATGTAATCTTTGGGGCGTTAGGTACTTTAGTGATGACTTCGATTAGTTATTGGATTGCTAAGCATATCCAAAATCCAATTTATAAAATGACTGTCAGCACAGTTGTCTGCACGATCTTTTCATGGAGCGTTGCGCTTGAATTAAATATTGTTAGTCACTTACCATTTTGGCCAACATATTTAACGGTTGCATCTGGAGAACTCATTTCATTGTTGGTCGGAATGGTTATTTTTACCGCACTATCCAGACGGATAGATTTAAGTAAATAATTAATGAGGAATAAATATGACATTTGAAGAAATACTACCCCAAATAAAAGCTGGTCAAAAAGTAATTCGTGACAGTTGGACTGGGTCAGAACTATATATTTATGAAGTTCAACAACCATTAGAAAATGGTGAAGCAGTAGATCCATATTTTTTAATTAAAACCAAAGAAACACCTAGCTTATCAATGTTCCAACCAACAGTTTGCGATATTTTAGCGAGTGATTGGAAAGTAGTTGAATAAATATGTTTGAAGATTTGAAAGGTAAAAAAGCGATTGTCACCGGAGCGGGATCTGGCATTGGCTTAGCACAAGTTAAGGCTTTGCTTAGTCAAGGTGCGATGGTTTGTGCAATTGACATCGACATCACCCCAGAACTTTTACAATTAAAGTCTGAGTTAGTGTCAATAATCAAAGCGGACTTATCGGTTGAAACTGAAGTTAAGCGTGCCGCAACAGATGAATTAGCTAGATTAGCTGGTTGCGATTTGTTATTGAATACTGCGGGGATTTTGGACAATTATGTCACTACGTTGGAAACAACTAGTGAACTATGGGACAAAATTATGAATACTAATTTAAAATCGCAATTTTTAATGGTGAATCAGATTCTGCCGGTGATGCTGCAACAAACCCATGGGGTTATTTTAAACATGACATCAATTGCTGGCATGGTGGCAGGTGGTGGCGGTGCTGCGTATACCGCGTCGAAACACGCTATTATTGGCTACACCAAGCAACTTGATTATGATTTTGCGGCACAGGGAATTCGGGCTAATTGTATTGCTCCGGGTGCGATAGATACCCCAATGAATGCTGCTGATTTTGCTGGTGATGGGGCGATGGCAAAGCAAGTAGCTGCTGAAACACCTGCCAAACGTTGGGCGCAACCAGAAGAAGTTGCCAACCTTAGTTTATATTTGCTGAGTAATGTATCTGATTATGTTCATGGAACCGTGGTGCCAATCGATGGAGGTTGGACCGCAAAATAAAATGCTAATCGTCTTTGTGATTAGCATTTTTTTGTGCATCTAAATGTTGATTTAATTTAGTTAATTCTTGCTTAATTTCGGAGTTTTCTTTACGGATGGTTTCTAATTCGGTCATCAGTTCATCCATGTCTTTTTGATCAGTTTCTTCGGCAAAATAACTGGTAATAGAACTCGTTAGCACCCCAATAAAACCAATCCCTAATGACATCAGTAAAATTGCGGCCAGCCGACCAACACCGGTATGAGGTGAGATATCACCATAGCCGACGGTGGTCACAGTTACGATGGCCCACCACAGAGAGTCTACGAGGGATGCATTTTCAGCCACCGCATACAAAACGGCTGCGAAGAACACAATTGCTAGTGATGAATAGAAAATATAAATTAGTCCATGAGCATTAAAAAATTTGCTAAAGTTTTTTTGCATCTTACCGGTTAGTCCAATTACTCGTAATAGTCTCAGTAATTTCATCGCTCTGAGAATGTGTGTCACACGCATGACTCGACTGAGTCGGAAGAGTGAGAAGAAGGCATCAAAAGGAATAATGGCTAATAAATCAAAAATATTTTCCCGAAAGAATTTACGTTTATTGGTAGCTAAAAATAGGCGGACGAAGTAATCAATGGCAAATAAAATTAAGATACCCCAGTCAATTGTTGGATCATAAACAATTGGCATAAATTCATAGATATGTTCAGAGAATAATTTGTAGTATAAAACATGGTTTTCATTAAATAGGTTCATTAAGAACATCCGCTTGTCCAAATCAGTTGCTTTCGATGATAGTTGCGCATAAGTTTGAGAAACCTGTTGGTCTAAAGTTTGAATGGCTGGAGGCAAGATACCATTTAAGTTATATTTTTGACGTTCTTCTTTTGTAAAGGCAGTGCCTTTGTTTAGAAATGGGTTATTAATTAATTGTTGTGGTGTGTATTTCATGAATAGTTCCTCCGATGTCTTATTTAATTTACGCAAGCAGTATAAAACGCTGAAAAATTTATAGTCAAACCACTAAAGTATGATAAAATATATTTATATGACTAGACGGGATAACGCTCACATGAACACGCGAGATTTAGAATACTTTAACAAATTAGTTGAATTAAAAAATTTTTCTCAAGTTGCCAAGTTTTTTGCTGTGACTCAGCCAACCATTACCTTTTCATTGAAACGGTTGGAGGATTATTTTTCGATTCAGTTAATTAATCGCGATCAAAGCCATGGCCAGTTGTCTGTGACGGAGGCGGGGAATCAGCTATTTGAGCGTTCAAAAATTATTACTGGGCAATTAGAACTAGCACGAACTGAGTTAGCCAGGGTACGCCAACATAAATTGAAATTAGGCATGCCACCAATTATTGGTAGTTATTATTTTCCAAAAATTGCCAGCGAGCTGGTTAAACAAAATTTAATGGACGTTGTCGATACTAAAGAAGGTGGCTCTGATGATTTGTTTTATCAGATGCGTTCGGGAGATTTAGATATTGCATTGCTCGGATCGACAGGACCTAAAATTGCTGAGGATATGGACATTACTCAAATCATGAGTGTTCCATTTACGATTGTTGTTGATAAACAACACCCGCTAGCCCAATTACCTGAAGTAGCCTTTGCGGATTTAAAAAAATATTCGTTTGCTTCGTTGGCGGAAGGATTTGTGATTGTTCAAGCTTTTGATTGGTTCGTTAAAAATGCTCAAATGCAACCAGAGGTACTGTATCGAACCTCAGATGTAGCCATGCTTAAAAAGATGATTAAAGAACGGGTTGGAATTGGCTTTTTGACTGAAATTGCAGTTACGCCCGAAGATGATTTAGTGACAATTCCGTTAACAGACAAGAATCAGCCGGAATTTATTATTTCGGTCTTTAATCGCAAAAACCAAGTGTTAGAAAATGATTTACTCAAATTAAAAAATGTATTAGTACAAACCAAATAAGATGAGGATTGAAAATGAAAGATAGAAGTATTCCAGATGTATTTTGGAAGCGCGGTAAACAAATTGTTAATAATGGGGATGTTGATATTGATGAAATCGATTATTCGAATAATTTGGTGCGTGCTACAGTCATCGGTACATATCGCTATGAAGTCACGATTAATGAAAATGAGGTGCAAAAAGACTTTTGTTCGTGCCCATATTTCGCAGAACACGGTTACTGCAAACATATTGCAGCAGTGATTGAATTTTTGGCTAAATATGGAAATCCAATTGAACATTTATTTGAAGGTGAACCTAAAAATGTCCTGCGTGATATCGTGCAAAACAAGAATGCAATTGATTGGGTTCCAGAAACTAAGCACTCTAATGGTTTATCTTTCTTATCAGATATCAAATATACAGAACAAGATGCTTTCAAATTACCAAATGTGGATGAAAGTGACGAGCCATTGATGTTGGAAGTGACTTTAGCCTTAGGCGGAATTAGTCATGATGATTATGACCTCGATGTCGGACGATTGTTTATTAAGTTAAGAATAGGCAGTCGTAATGATCAAAAATTTTATGCGATTAAGAACATCGACAGTTTTTTAGATGATTTCAATCAACAAGCTATCTATCAAACTGGTGGGAAAAAACGATTTTCGTTAAATCAAAGTAATTTTAATGATGTAGATAAAGCATTTTTGATCTTTTTGTCAGCACATCAGCGAGATCAAAATTTTGAATCTAGTCAGTTTGACAAAAATCAATACTATTTAATTACACCTGAAAATCTTGAAGCCACCATTAATGTCGCACAACAGGTGGATTATTTTTTGTTTCTTTCAATCAATGAAAGTGAATATGATGCTGTTCAATATCTGCCTTACGACGTAAATAGTGGCTTATTTAGTGCTAATGTGACCAATGATAAAGATGGATATGATTTAAAGATTGATGCACAGTTTGATTTAGAGTTAGAAGACGATAATGCTTTATTGATGGATGATGTGATTTATTATACTGACCATCAAACGGCTTCCAAAATTAAAGACATTTTGTTCCGCTACCGACAAAATACGCACCATCAATTCGGCGGAATTGGGGTACCAATGGAAGTTGACGCGAGTTTACATTTTCCAATTGGTAGTGAACGTGCATTGATTGATTTTATTAAGTATTTTCAGCAGGTCGGCACAGTTATTGTGCCAGACGAATTGACAATTAGCCCAATGGAACCACAGTTTAATTTGGATATCGATAATAATTTTATTCAACTGGGCTTGGAATTTAATTATCAGTCAGCAGAGGGCACAACCACTATTCACCGAGATGATATCAAGGAGGGGATGGCACGGCAGTATCTAGCTCGCTTGAACTTTGTTGGAGACGATGACAATTATAGTTTGAACGTGATGAGTGGGGACCAAATGTATGACTTTGTTACTCGACAATTACCTAATTTACGTGAAAATGGAGTGGTTGAGTTAAGCAATCGGCTGGATAAAATATTGTCAGAAATGAATTTGGCCAATCCCAATATTAACGTTTCGGAAGATGATGGGTTGTTATCAGTTCGATTTACAATTGACGGCATCAATGAAAATGATGTCGATGCGATGTTGGATCAATTAGAGCATAATCAAAAACCATTTGTACAACGTCAAGATGGCTCAATCATGTTAGTGGATGATTCACTGCGTAAAATTACTGCAGTTTTAACTCAATTAAGAGCTGGTCATGATAAATTCGAGTACGGTGAAATTAAAATTGCGGCAGCGCAAGCGATAAGCGTTCAAGCGATGTTAGATGATACTGCTGACTTTGATGAAAAGTTTAAACATCTGGCGCAAGACTTAGCTCATCCTGATCAGTTTGATTATCCGATTAAAGCAAAGGTCCAGGCAGATTTGCGCCAATATCAAAAAGACGGTATTCAATGGCTTGAAATGTTAAATGAATACCATTTCGGTGGTATTTTAGCTGATGAAATGGGACTGGGGAAAACCGTCCAGATGATTGCCTTTTTGTTGAATAATTTGGTTTCGGAACGGGTGAATTTAATTGTTGCGCCAGCATCATTAACCTATAACTGGCAAGCCGAATTTGAAAAATTTGCACCAAGTATGTCTGTGAGTGTGGTTGATGGCTCCAAATTAGAACGGCGCAAAATTATCAATGAAAGTAATAGTGAAGTATTAATTACTAGTTACAACAGCGCCCGTGCTGACATTGCCGAATATCAGCAACTTAATTTGGAATATTTGGTGTTAGATGAAGCGCAATTTATCAAGAATTCAACCTCAAAAACTAATCAAGCTTTGCGTAAATTGACACCACGGAATGCATTTGCTCTTTCGGGTACGCCAATCGAAAATCGAATTGAAGAATTATGGGCGATTTTTGAAGTAGTCATGCCAGGACTTTTACCAAGTAAAAAAGCCTTTAAGCATTTGGCACCGGCCGAAGTTGCACTTCGAGTCACGCCATTTATTATGCGACGAGAAAAAAAGAAAGTGCTGACAGAGTTACCAGAAAAAGTGGAGTCGAACCTATATAATGAGTTAACTAAAGAGCAAAAAGCAGTTTATTTAGCTCAGCTCAAGCAAATGCAGGTCAAAGTGAAGGGCATGTCTGGAGATGCATTTGTCAAAAACAAAATTGAAATTTTAGCTGGCTTAACGAGATTACGACAAATTTGTGATACACCAGCACTTTATTTGGACGAATACAATAGTGATTCTGGCAAAATCAATCAATTGAAGGAAATTTTACAACAGGCCAAGGACAATGACCGACATGTGCTTATTTTTTCTCAATTTACAACCATGCTTGATGAAATTAAAACCGAATTGAATGAACTAGGCTTAGATTCTTATTTATTAAAGGGTGATACTAAACCCAAAGAACGGTTAGAAATGGTCAATCAATTTAATGATGGCGAAAAGAGTATCTTTTTGATTTCGCTCAAAGCTGGTGGGACCGGATTGAATCTGACGCGTGCTGATATGGTTATTCTGGTTGATTTATGGTGGAATCCAGCGGTTGAGGATCAAGCAACTGCGCGAGCACATCGAATTGGCCAGAAAAACAATGTGGATGTCTTTAGACTAATCACCAAGGGGACGATTGAAGAACAAATTTTCAAACTGCAAGAAAAGAAACGCAACTTTGTGGATCAAGTTTTGAGTGGAACTGAAAATAAGGCTTCCTTGTCTGAAGCAGAGGTCAAAGAAATCCTAGGAATTGAATAGTTACGCTACAATTTTTTAGATTTGGATATTTACTCACTGTCAATATGTTGGTATACTTATTTGGTACCGCATTTGGAGAGTTGGCAGAGTGGTAATGCAACGGACTCGAAATCCGTCGAACCGGTTCATACCGGCGCGCAGGTTCAAATCCTGTACTCTCCTTAATTGATTTGATAATAAACGTCTCATGTACTGATACTTAAAGGGTTGTCAGTATGCGAGGCGTTTTTCTTTTGGTCTTTGACTCGGTTTAGTCCGAATTCATGGCCTTAGCGAATATTTCAGACGCCGTTTTTTCCATCTTATCAGTGTGACATGTGAATATAAATCTAATGTGATCTGTATGCTGGCGTGTCCGAGCCGCTCACTGATAATTTTAGGACTAACCCCAGCTTCAAGTAATAGAGTAGCGTATGTATGGCGTAGTCCGTGAATGGTGATTACTCGTAGCTGGTTATCAGTGATGGTTTTCATCAACCATTTACGAGGAACGGTTAGCTGTAAAAATTCGTTGTGTTCGTTACTGAATACAAGTTGATGCTTTTTAAGCGTGCTATATCCTAGTTTGAGCATGTCTTTACTTTGCTGAACTTTCCACCGTTTCAGTACGGCCATAGTTTCAAGATCAATGCTAATAGTACGCTTTGAATGCTTTGTTTTTGGTTGTTCAAGGTATAGCGCCGTTCTTTACCCATAGCCAATGTCTGGACGATACTAATAGAATTGTTCTCAAAGTCCACATGTTGCCATTCAAGCCCCAGCAGTTCACCTTGACGGCATCCGGAAGCAGAGGACAGTTTCATGAATGTGTATGCTTTTTGTGTCTGTTGCTCTTTAGTCAACTCAAGGAACTGTTTGAGTTCGTCTTTAGTGTAGTAGTTCTGGCGTTTTGGTTCATCGAGGGATTCTTTACGCTTTGGGATAGTGATATGGGTAGCTGGATTATCCTTAATTAATCCCAGATTAATCGCATACTCAAATATTCGTGAAACATCTGTGACAAAATCCCGATACTTAACGAACTTCTTAACGTTATTGTTAGCGAAGTGCTGAATATCAGCAATCGTAATTTCATCCATACGCTTACTACCAAAAATAGGTATGGTATGCACTTCATACTGGCTAATAGCTTTACAGTAGGTGCTTTCCTTTACAGTGAGCTCGTAGTTCTCTTTCCATAAGTCGAAGACGTCTTTAAACGTCTTAATATCCCTGGTAGTGGGTTCATCTTTAAAATACGTGCCATCATCAAACGAAGCTTTCAACCGCGTTACTGTGAGTTGAGCTTCTTTTTTTGTATCAAAGCCGCGGCGTGTAGTATTTACATCACCGCCTGTTTTTGGGTTCACACCCAGATACGTCTTAAACATCCATTTTTAAGTTCGTACTGCTTAATAACTGTCATAATCTATTATCCTTTCATATTCAGCACTGTGGCGGGGCATGGATATGCATTGGATTAATTGAACTTGATAAAAACGACATTAATTTGCATGTTTGAACTATTTAGCATGATTGTAAATAACAAAACAGGCGATTCTTTAATATTGGTTACATCAACTACTTAGATTGCAAGAGTACTTTTACGTACGGCTGTAGAGCAATAACGAGCCGGTAGGCATCCCCAGACAGCATTTAATATATTGAATCTATCAAGGTTTGAAGTGAACCCCCGAGATTGGACAACAATCTCGGGGGTTTTATTATGACTAAATTTAATTTAGAGTTACGAATTTCTATTGTGACACAATATTTAACGGGTATTAGTTCCATTCAATTGGCCAGAAAATACCATATTGCCAACAATGAAACGATTCTCCTATGGGCTCATCGCTTTAATCGTTTTGGCATTGCAGGATTAAAACCGAGACCTATGAACTTGGAATACTCTAGTGAGTTCAAGATAGAAGTATTAAACTGGAAACAACAGCACCAAGCTTCGCTTTCAGAAACAGCACTACACTTCAATCTCTCTTCACCAAGTACTATCTGGCAATGGCAAAGAAAGTTTGATTTAAAGGGACTCAGTGGCCTAAATAGAGTGAGAGGAGATCCAAAGACTATGGCTAAGCATAAGCATAAAAAAGTAACCAAACCCACAACAGCACAAATTCAAGCACGCCACGATAAAGATGAGTTAAAGTAACTCAAGCAAGAAAATAAGATGTTAAGAATCGAGAATGAATTCCTAAAAAAACTCGATGCCTTAGATCACGAAAAATCAGCTCACGCGAAACCGTGACCTTAATTGATGATCTTAGGCGAGTCTTCAAAACGTCGATTAGTTTTATCCTCAAAGCCGTTAAGATACCACGTAGCACGTACTATTACACTAAGCACAGCCAGGGACGAAAATATGATGATGACCAGGTTATCCAAGCCATTGATGAAATTCGCCAAACAGATGCCAAGTATACTCAAAAATACGGTTACCGTCGCATAACGTTAGTTATGCATGAACAGGGATTTAAAGTTAATCACAAACGCGTCCTCCGAATTATGAAGGAACAAGGCTGGACATGTCAGGCCTTTAATAAGCAAACTCGTAAATATAACTCATACAAAGGAGTTGTTGGTAGAATCGCCAAAAACAAGTTACACCGGCGATTCAAGACAGATCGACCATATCAAAAACTTGTCGCCGACGTTAGTGAATTTCGATACGGTCAGATGAGTCAAAGTGAACGAATCTATTTAGAGCCCATCATGGATTTATTTTCGGGTGAAATTTTGGCATTTAACATTAGTGCACATCCAACTCTTGAGTTTGCGTTGAAGCCACTAAAAGAAGCATTAGATGGACTACCTGAGCTTCCTTATCGAACAACGGTACACACAGATCAAGGATTTCAGTACCAACATAAGTAGTGGCAAAAAACGCTTAAAACTCATCATACCTTTCAGAGTATGTCCCGTAAGGCGACTTGCTTAGATAACGCCGCCATGGAATCATTCTTTCATCTCATGAAAGCAGAGATGATGGATGAACACTTCGAAAATCCAGAGAGTCTCGCGCAAGCGATGACTGAATGGATTGAGTTTTATAATAACCGTAGAATCAGGACCAAGCTAAAAGGCAAGTCACCAGTACAATACCGAGAACTTGCCAATCAGTTAGTAGCTTAATTTAGTTGTCCAAACTTGTGGGTTCACTTCATTGACCTAATGTGACTAATCAGATTTGTGTATTGCTTTTCCCAAGTACTATAAAAATCGGCAAGCATTTTATGAGCTTCAGTTTTATTAGTTACCGAATGAAGCTGTTTGAAATCATTTGAAATGACCTCACGGTCTTTTAAACGGACATGTGTACTAATATTACGCATAACATGAACTAAACATCTTTGAAATTTTGCTTTAGGAAAAGCATGTAACAGCGCTGGTTGAAGTCCGACCATTCCGTCCGCAATAATTAATTGAACCTGTTTAAGCCCTCGCTGCTTAAGATCTGCTGCCATTTCCGACCAGACTTCAGCATTTTCACTGGGTGCAATGCGATAATCAAGAACTTCTTTAATTCCAGTGGGTGTAATTCCTAAGGCAATATAAACCGCTTCTCTTTGAACTGTGTCACGACGCAAAGGTAAATAAGTTGCATCTAAGAATAAGCAAACATAGTTTGCTTTAATGGTTCGTTGATGAAAAGCTTCAATCTGCTCAGTTACTTGAGCAGTAATGTTAGAAACAGTTGTAGCTGAATAATAAGAACCATACATTTTCTCAATCAAATCAGCGATTTCACGAGTGGTAACACCTTTAGAGTAAAGTTGAATAATTGTAGTTTCTAAAGCATCTTGACGACGAGAATAAGCTGGAAGTAAATGATTATGAAACTTGCCTTGTCGGTCACGCGGTACAGCAATTTTCAACTTACCATATTCGGAATCAATTAACCGAAAGTATTGACCATTCCGATAATTGTTAGCCTTAAAACCATTACGTTCATAAGGATCATAACCGAGTAACGAAGTTAACTCAGCTTGTAAGATTTGATTAATAGCTTTTTCAAGTTGTTGGCGAAAAAGTTCTTTAACATCGCCATTTGATAATAGAGTTTTGGTTAAATCTTTGGTAAACTGTCCCATGGGGGAATCCCTCCGTTTTGGTTTGGTTTGACGATTTAATCATACGGGGAAGGGATTCCCTTTTCAATAGGATTTTATTTATTTACACAAACTATTTTATACTCTCTCAGAGAGAGCAGAATAATGCAAATGGATACTAATAGTAGCAAATATTTACAGATCAGATTATTTTTATGTTGCAATCGCTTTCGCAATCATCTTTTAATTAAAACTGAATATTAGTATAATTAAAGCAACGTTAATTATAACGGGGGAAATCAAATGAAAAATAAAAAATATAATATTGGACTTGATATTGGGACTAGTTCGATTGGTTATACGATTACAGATGATGGCGGCAGATTAGTTCATGTCAGAGGAAAACTTGGCTATGGGGTCCGCATCTTTGAAGAAGGGAAGACGGCTGCTGAACGACGAGGCTTTAGAACGACTCGCCGTCGCCTCAATCGCCGTAAATGGCGGTTAAGGTTTTTACGAGAGATTTTTGAACCGTATATCAATGAAATCGATGAGAATTTTTTTATGCGGCAGAAAGAATCCAATTTAGTTAAGCAAGACAAGCAGCATACAGATGGGCATTTCTTATTTAACGATCGAGAAGACAAAGATTTCTATCATGATTATCCAACCATTTATCATTTGCGCCAGGCATTAATGACAGAACAACGAAAGTTTGACATTCGAGAAATTTATTGGGCACTGCACCATATTGTAAAATATCGCGGCCATTTTTTGAGCGAGGCACCTGTTCAGTCGTTTAAAGTAGGAAAATTAGATTTAAAACAAGACTTTGAAAAATTAAATGAGTTATTTGTCGAAGTGTTAACCGTCACTGATGAAGGTGAACAATTTCAGTTGAAATTGGATCAGGTTGATGCTGTAAAAGCAACGTTACTAGATCGCAGTTTAACGAGTAATGATCGGCAAAAACAGTTAGCACCTACTCTTTATGAAGAAAGTCATGATAAGAAAGTTGATAAGCAGTTCAAGAGTATTAGCACAGAGCTGTTAAAAGCAATTGTAGGATTAAAAAGTAAGATTAACGTGATTGTTGGTATCGAAAGCAAGAATACGATATGGAATATTGATCTAGGTAATGAAGAGATTGATGAAAAATTATCAGCGGTTGATGATCAGCTTGACGATTTACAACGTGAAATTATTGAGACGTTGCAGAAAATTTACTCAGCAATTACATTGGCCGCAATTATTCCAAATGGAATGGGATTATCAGAGTCGATGATGGAGCGCTATAACCGCCACGATCAGCAGCTTCGTCAGTATAAGCAGTTATCGGATGACTTGGGTAATCCGAAAAGAGAAGCATTACGAAATGCATATAAATACTACATCACATCCAAAAATGAAAAAGATAAATCATATACTAAAGATGATTTCTATAAGGCCGTTCCTAAAATATTGAAAGATGTAGATGATGAACGGGCAACGGCAATTCAACGGTCGATTGACCTAGATGAATTTATGCCCAAACAACGGACTAAAGCTAATGGCGTAATGCCACATCAATTACACCAGCAGGAATTGGACCAAATTATTGAAAACCAAAAGGAATACTATCCATGGTTAGCGGAACCAAATCCTAATCAGAAGCGGCGCAATGCTGCACAGTATAAACTGGATGAATTAGTGGCCTTTAGGGTCCCTTATTATATTGGACCAATGGTGACGCCAACTGGTAAAAATCCACAAGAAGCGAAGTTTGCTTGGACAAAGCGTCGTGAAGGTCATGAGAAGGACGAGATTACGCCATGGAATTTTGATCAGGTTGTGGATCGGAAGGCAACGGCTGAACGCTTTATTAAGCGGATGACCACGAAGGATACCTATTTGCTGAACGAAGATGTGCTTCCCAAACAGAGCCTACTCTATCAACGTTACGAGGTTCTTAGTGAACTCAATAATGTTCGGGTTAATGGTGACCGTTTAGAAACGCCACTTAAACAAAACGTGTTTGAAGATGTGTTCAAACATGTTGGTAATGTGACCATTAAACGATTTCGAGACTACTTGATTTCGGATGGTGATTATTCAGCAGACAAACTAGAAGTCAAAGGGCTTGCTGATCCAACGAAATTTCTAAGTGGTTTAACCTCGTACAATGATCTTAAAAAAGTATTTTTGAACCGAATTGATGATCCGATGCTGCAACCAGATATTGAGAAAATTATCGAATGGTTGACTATTTTTGAAGATAGCAAAATTTTACGTGAAAAGTTGAATGATATTGACTGGTTGACGGATGCAGACAAGGATGCTTTAGCGAAGAAACGTTACCGCGGTTGGGGCCGATTCTCACGTAAGTTATTGTCAGGACTTGCTGATGAAAATGGCCAGTCAATCATTACCCGGATGTGGGAATCAGACAAGAATTTTATGGAATTGGTCAATCAAACTGCCTACAGTCAACAAATTGTGACGGAAAATCAACAGTTGCTTAAGCAGCAGGATTTGTCGACGGTAATTAATGATTTGTACACATCACCACAAAATAAAAAAGCCCTACGCCAGGTACTGTTGGTTGTTAAGGATATTCAAAAAGCAATGGGGGGCCAGGCACCAGATAAGGTATTTATCGAATTTGCACGTGAAGATGAAGCTGATCCACGTCGTACAACTAGTCGTGCAAATCACTTAAAACAGGTCTATCAAGGATTGAGTGATGAACTGCTGGCAAGTTCCGCAATCAGATCTCAGTTGAATAGTGAGCAGTATTCAATGGCGCGGGATCGGTATTATCTGTACTTCGCACAAGGTGGGCGAGATCTGTATACTGGCGAGTCAATCAGTATTGATGATATCTCAAGTTATGACATCGACCATATTTTGCCACAGTCCTTTATTAAGGATGATTCGCTTGATAACCGGGTACTGGTTAATCAAACTTCTAACCGAGAGAAGGCGGATAATTTACCTGGTGAGACATTGGTTAATAAGATGCGGTCGTTATGGAAACGTCAGTTGGACGCGGGGATGATGACCAAGCGTAAGTTTAATAATCTTACTTTGACTCATGATAAAGTGAATAAGTACCAAAAGACTGGTTTTGTTCGGCGTCAGTTAGTTGAGACACGTCAGGTAATTAAGTTTGTGGCTAATATTCTCGCTGATGAATATCAGAATGATGACACTAAGATTATTTCTGTTAAGGCCAACTTAACCCACCAGATGCGTGAAGATTTTGATTTTCCCAAAAATCGAAATGTAAACAACTATCATCATGCATTCGATGCCTACTTAACAACGGTCGTTGGCTTGCATCTCCTCGAACATTATCCCAAGCTTAGTAAGCTGTTTACGTACGGTGAATTTTTCAAGGGAGAATTGCCCAATCTTGGATCGTTTAACTTTTTACATGATTTGGGATGGGTTGATCCTAAACACAATGATAAAAAAATGCAGCGTTCGGATGCGTATCAGGAGTTATGGGATCGACTCGATCATATTTATGATTTTAAGAAGGTTACTGTAACTCATGAAGTGTTTGAAAATCATGGTGCGCTGTATGAACGGACTCTGTATAAGGCTACCGATGACAAGGGTAGTGGTCGCGGATCAAAGCAGTTAATACCGAAAAAGAAAAATATGCCAACTGAATTGTATGGTGGCTATACCGGAGCAACTAGTGCATTCATGACAATTGTGCGTCTGAAAAAGAAAGACGAATTTTACTATAAAGTATTTGGAATACCTACACGAATTGCGGATAAGATTTCGAATGGTAAAGAAATAAAATTAGACAAACTTCTGGAATACATGAAGCGCCAATTTACTAGTCAAAAGATAAATAAAAAAACAGGTGAAGTAGTAAGCAAAGTTGAACCATTTGAAATTATCGCACCAAAAATTTCTTACCGACAGCTTGTAGTTGATGAAGGTCAACCGTTTATGCTTGGCACCGCAACGTATCGTCATAATGCGCGTGAATTGTATTTATCGAAGAATATGATTAGAGCTATTAATCAAGGTGAACAGCTTGACGCAGTATATTCAGAAATTTTAAAGAGTGTACATTCATATTTTCCAATGTATAAAATAAATAAATTCATCGCTAAGTTGACTGAAGGCGAAAGCATCTTTGACAGTTTACCCAATAATACACAGTATGAGAGTGGTAAGATTCTGCAAATTGGTAAACATTCAGTTATAGATCGGATCTTGATAGGATTGCATGCCAATGCCTCTGTCTCAGATCTAAAGGTGTTAGGGATATCAACGCCATTTGGGTTTATGCAACAAGGGAGAGGCATAACTTTGACAAGCGATGCTAAGCTGATTTATCAGTCACCGACAGGGCTGTATGAAAAAATAGTAGCACTTAAAGATTTAAAGCCGCTGGCATAACGGTTTCAGGGATATAGTAAAAGAGCAATTGATCGTAGGGATCAATTGCTCTTTTTATGTAATGCCCATAAGGGCTTCAATTAAGATGATAAAACTTGGCCGAAGCCTTGTTTGATTTTAAATTAAGCTTGGTAAAAATATAAGTACGATCCGTCGGTGAGTTAATCCGACAAATAGATTATAGCATAAATTGAAACGATTACAAGGAGGTTGGAAAAAGTGGGATGGCGCAGCGTAATTATTACACAGCACGCAAAAATTTCTTACTCAAGTCGACAATTGGTGGTGCAAACAAGGGATGGAACGAGTCAAATCCCGATTAGCGATATTCAAATTGTACTGATTACGACGTTAAGTGCGGTTGTGACGACTGCAGCCATTGCAGCCTTAACGAGTAGTGGTGCGAAAGTGATTTTTTCGGGCCGTGACGGGCAACCAATCTGTGAAACAGTTGGGTATTATTCTGGTAACCGAGATGCAAATTTGGTTCAAACACAGATTGACTGGAATGATGGTAAGAAAAAAATATTATGGACTAAGCTAATTTATCAAAAAATTCAAATGCAAATTCAAGTTTGCCAGTTGATGGGCATTGAATGTTTTGCACTAAAAGATGAGCTTGAGAAACTGGAAATTGGTGATATTACTAACCGAGAAGCAGTAGTCGCACATAAATATTTTACGATGGTGTTTGACAATTATTTTGTTCGGCATCAATTTGACCCAATTAATGCCGCATTAAACTATGGTTATTCGATCCTACTGTCTGCAATTGATCGTGAGATTGCCGCCAATGGATATCTCACTCAGTTTGGAATTCATCATCATAGCGAGGGTAACGATTTTAATTTGGGATCGGATTTGATGGAGCCATTCCGACCAATTATTGATTTTTGGGTTGCACACCAGAAATTTAATGAATTAACGCCGGATGTTAAATATGGATTGGTGGATTTACTAAATTTCGAATTTAAATACAATGATGAAAAAACGATTTTACGAAATGCGTTGACTAAGCATGTAGCAAATTGTGTTAATTTTCTTAGTGAAAAACGTGATGAAGTTACAATAAAGGTGGAATTAACTGATGAGGTACCGAATAATGCGATTAATGGTCATGTTTGATTTACCTGTTGAAACAAGCGAGCAGCGACGCAATTATCGTCGATTTCGCAAGGCATTAATAAATGAAGGATTTCTTATGATTCAGTACTCGATTTATGTGCGTGTATGCGTCACAAAACAATCGGCAACTTTTATGGAACGTCGAATTGCTGATTTTGCACCGGCGGATGGTGTTGTCCAATCTATGATGGTGACGGAGAAACAGTATAATGACATGCATTTTATTGCTGGTGAACCAAAAAAAGATGTACGAAACACCTCTAACCGGACGGTGATTTTATGAGAATGACTTACTATCCATTCAAACCGTTTGAAATTAATGAGGGAAAGTTAACAGTAATTGAGACGAATAATCATGAGTTTTATCAAACGTTGATATTAAATTTTAAGGATCTTCAAGATGATGTCCATTTTAGTGATGATGAGTTTAAGCTGGTTGAAACAAGCAAAGCAATTCATTGGTTTGGGGATGCTTTTATTCAGAATGATTTAGATAAATTGTTTACTAACCGACTTTACAAGCATTTTAAAGAGGTAGTAACTCCCGAGCAACAACAGCAAATTTTTGAATTAAGCCAACAGCTTAAATTGGCGGTGTTATGCGCGTCGTACTCACTAGATTTACCATTACAAATTGAAGAACAAACGGAATTAGAAAAAGTTTTTAAATTTTGTGATTTAAGATTTATACCGACTGTAGTTAACCGTCCATATGATATAATTGAGACACTTCTAAAAACTTCTGTAGAGTTAAATGAATCTCGGATTTTAGGACTCATGAATGTTTCTGACTATTTAACGCGTGACGAGTTTAGCGAGTTAAATAGATTGATTCAAATGTTAAATATTAAAATTATTCTCATTAAGTTCTCGGAGATTAATCGATATAAAATGTTTGAAGGATGCCGGTATTACTACGTTGATAATGATTATGTTGAATGGCACTATGAATGATCATTATAGATTGATTATAAAATAACGGTTTTAGAAGCTTGGTAAAAATATGAGTTACGATCCGTCATTTTCAAGCGGATTTAAGATATTGTTGTTTTAGAAGCTTGGTAAAAATATGAGTTACGATCCTACAACAGTAAACCTTTAACACCTTATTCTGTTTTAGAAGCTTGGTAAAAATATGAGTTACGATCCCCGTAGATACCCATCTTCTGGAGGTGTAAACAGTTTTAGAAGCTTGGTAAAAATATGAGTTACGATCCCTAGCATCATGGTATGCATCCGGGGCGTGGGTTTTAGAAGCTTGGTAAAAATATGAGTTACGATCCTAGCTAATAACGCTAGTGCCCTTGCTCAAGGTTTTAGAAGCTTGGTAAAAATATGAGTTACGATCCCTAGACAACTGCGATTACGCACAGAACATTGTTTTAGAAGCTTGGTAAAAATATGAGTTACGATCCAAATCTGATAACGTGAGCTGTTGTTCTCTTGTTTTAGAAGCTTGGTAAAAATATGAGTTACGATCCGGAAAGCTACGAAATCAATCCAACCCAAGCGTTTTAGAAGCTTGGTAAAAATATGAGTTACGATCCTAATCACTAAATTAAACTGTCCGTAAATTTGTTTTAGAAGCTTGGTAAAAATATGAGTTACGATCCACGCCGTGCAACATCATCATCATAAATTATGTTTTAGAAGCTTGGTAAAAATATGAGTTACGATCCTTTAATAGTATATTGTAAAACTATTTTACTGTTTTAGAAGCTTGGTAAAAATATGAGTTACGATCCCTGGCCTTAGCGTCGTTAGCAATGTCAGTCGTTTTAGAAGCTTGGTAAAAATATGAGTTACGATCCAGATTAACTGGAAAGTACGAGTATTGAGCAGTTTTAGAAGCTTGGTAAAAATATGAGTTACGATCCCAGGGAGCATATAACACGCTGGGCGGATGCGTTTTAGAAGCTTGGTAAAAATATGAGTTACGATCCTTGGGCTTTATATCCTGGGACAGTCCAACTGTTTTAGAAGCTTGGTAAAAATATGAGTTACGATCCCAATTATGCACAATAAAACCACCATTAACAGTTTTAGAAGCTTGGTAAAAATATGAGTTACGATCCGTTGCCTTAAGGAAAATATACCTTGATACCGTTTTAGAAGCTTGGTAAAAATATGAGTTACGATCCAGACTGCGAGAAAGAAGAGGTGACTGACGAGTTTTAGAAGCTTGGTAAAAATATGAGTTACGATCCGGTGGCAATGGACCTACATGACATGAGTTTGTTTTAGAAGCTTGGTAAAAATATGAGTTACGATCCCTCTAAGCGTCTGCATGATTGTCCCCTTTAGTTTTAGAAGCTTGGTAAAAATATGAGTTACGATCCACAAGAAAATGTATGAAGGAAAGTTTAATTGTTTTAGAAGCTTGGTAAAAATATGAGTTACGATCCTGGAACAATTAAGTGCAGGCATGTATTCACGTTTTAGAAGCTTGGTA
The DNA here is from genome assembly GCF_008632615.1 of Paucilactobacillus nenjiangensis. Taxonomy (NCBI): domain Bacteria; kingdom Bacillati; phylum Bacillota; class Bacilli; order Lactobacillales; family Lactobacillaceae; genus Paucilactobacillus; species Paucilactobacillus nenjiangensis. Next base: position 1,412,560 of record NZ_CP043939.1, on the reverse strand, counting down.
AAAATATGAGTTACGATCCCATGTACGAGCTGTGAGCGTGTTCTCATCTGTTTTAGAAGCTTGGTAAAAATATGAGTTACGATCCTTAACGTTAGTCGTTAACTTCTTGTCTTCGGTTTTAGAAGCTTGGTAAAAATATGAGTTACGATCCCTAACTAATGAAACTAACACCAAACATAGGGTTTTAGAAGCTTGGTAAAAATATGAGTTACGATCCCAGCAAACAGACGTCACGCTTAATAACACTGTTTTAGAAGCTTGGTAAAAATATGAGTTACGATCCGAATAGTCTTGCATAACCTTATAGCCGGATGTTTTAGAAGCTTGGTAAAAATATGAGTTACGATCCACAAAGTGTGAACGTTGATACCGCTGAAGAGTTTTAGAAGCTTGGTAAAAATATGAGTTACGATCCTATAGTATATATAGGAATTTGCGTTATTTTGTTTTAGAAGCTTGGCGAAAATATAAGTACAATCTCATTGCTCTAATCACCGATGTTCTTTTACCTAAGATGCCGAATTATATCTTGAGTCAGATATAACAAACTTGGCATGTTGCGAATCATTTGCGCACGATCAGACACTATGAGACCATAACAGCAGTGAACTTAACGAACGGAGAAAATTACTGATGATTGAATGGTCACAAGATACGATTGATGCGTTTCGGCAAACACTGCTTGATTGGTACGATACTCATGGGCGTGATTTACCGTGGCGGCAGGATCATGATCCGTACCACGTTTGGATTTCAGAAATTATGTTGCAACAGACCCAGGTGAATACGGTGATTCCGTACTACGAACGGTTTATGACGTGGTTTCCGACGGTACAAGAGCTCGCGACAGCACCAGAAGCACGATTAATGAAGGCGTGGGAAGGGCTCGGGTACTATTCACGAGCGCGCAATTTGCAGAAGGCGGCCCGACAGATTGTCGACGATTATCACGGACAATGGCCGCAAACGGCAGACGTGTTACGCGAACTGGCAGGAATTGGACCGTATACGGCCGGCGCGATTGCAAGTATCGCGTTCAATCAACCTGTGCCGGCAGTCGACGGTAACGCGTTTCGCGTATTTGCACGTCTGTTAAAAATTGACGCTGATATTGCCAAACCACAGACACGCCAGATTTTTGGACAGGTAATTGCGCGAATTATTTCACCAGATCGTCCGGGCGACTTTAATCAGGCAATTATGGATCTCGGTGCGAGCTATATGAGCGCCAAGAATTCGGACTCGGAACACTCTCCCGTGCGCCAGTTTAATCAGGCATATTTGGATGGTGTTGAGGATCAATATCCGGTTAAAACGAAGAAGCCACGGCCCAAGCCAGTGGCGTACTTTGGTTTAGTTATGCCAGATGCTAATCAGTACTTGATGGAAAAACGACCGAGTAACGGATTACTGGCTAACTTTTGGACGTTTCCACTGGTTAAGCAAGCGGACGTATTGGTGGCCACGGATTCTGGGGATACAGATTCTGGGGATAATGAGCCAACGGACTCGGAGATACTAGAATTGTTGCGTCAGTATTTAATGACAAAATATGGGTTCAAAGTTTCCCTGAAACCAGTACAAGGACGACCGGTGACGCACACGTTTACGCATCAAAAATGGACAATCACATTACTACAGGTAATCTGGAATGAACGCCCTGATTTAAGCTATTTTCCGGGTGAATGGCTGAATGTCACGAAGTTTGATCAAATTGCTTGGCCGAAAGTGCAGGAAAAGATGTGGGCACGTGTGGGAAAGTAGACTACTGCACTGTAGATATTTATAGTGAATGAAATTGAATAAATCCTGACCAATTCGCCATGTCATGGATTAACGGGCGCACTCTATCCGAGTGCGTTTTTATGTTGCTCTTACTAAAGGTTGAAAGTTAATATTTCCACTTAAGCCCTGATCTGTTAGGACTTTTTTGCTACAAAAACTGACTAACATTAGTGGTGAATCATAATTCGACGGAATTATGATTCACCACTTTTTCTTTTTTTGCTAAAGTGGTAATGAAGTTGACATGTCGAAGGTCTATTTGGCGCACCTTCTGGTGACGTCGTCACAAAAACTGGCAACTTCATTTGGTTCACAAATTAACTCGCTCGAAGTCCGTTGGCTATTTAAAGTCGTGTATTGAAAATTGAGATGAGTGAATCAGTGAATACAACTTTCATAAAGGTGGTAGTTAGTCATGGATATCGTATTTGGTATTGATGTAAGTAAGCACAGCTCCAATATAGCAATTTTGATTGAACAAAAGGTTTACAAAGAATTCAAAATTCAAAATGACCGGCATGGGTTTGAAATTCTTGAAGATGAGCTAGATGGATTAACATCACCACAGATAATTTTTGAATCTTCAGGAATCTATTCTCGCAGTATACGTGCATTTCTGATTCGTAACGGTTGGCAATATACAGAAATTAATCCTTTAGCAGCTAAGAAGGATATGGATAGTTTTCGCCACAATAAAAATGACCGATTAGATGCAGTTTCATTGGCAATGGCGATGTCACAACATCACTACAAGCCAACATTTCAGGAACAACCAGTTTATTCAGAACTGCATGATTTAGAACGGACATATCAAGAGCTGAATGAAGATATTGTTAGGGCTAAGAATCGATTACATCAAAAACTACAACTGGCTTCCCCCGAAATTGAACGATTCTTAAGTGTCACCGATGGTGCATTGTATTGGCACATCGTTCAGCAGTTTCCACATCCATCTCTGGTTTTAGAAATGGGAATTACCGAACTGGCTCGGCTAATTATTGAAGCGACACCTAAGAACATGGGTGAACGTCGTTCGCTGGTTCTAGCCCAGCACTTACAAGATTTGGCATATAATTCAGCTCCAGCTGTTGAAAACTGCACACATGCCGTCCAAGCTGTAATTTATTTAGCCGGAGAAGTAGAACGACTCGATACTTTGAAGAAGAAAACGATTGACGAAATGACTGAAATTTCAGCTAATCTTCAGGAAATTACCATTCTACAATCGATTCCAGGAATTGGTATTAAAACAGCAGTATGTTTGGTGGCTGAATTGGGAGATATCCGCAGATTTAGAAAACCTAATGCGATTAATGCTTATATCGGAATTGACTTAATCCAATATCAATCTGGGGACTTTGAAATGGGACAGCACATCAGGAAGCGTGGTAATACCTATGCTCGTAAAATACTTTTCAAAGCTGTACTGAATATAGTGAGTGTCTCAAGATATCATCCTAGTAACATTAGTCTGTTCTATCAAAGAAAAAAGCAATCTTCCGGTGACATTCACACCAAGAAGATTGCCATAGCTGCGATGGGAAGGCTCAATCGAACCATCTACCACCTCATCAAAAATAATGAATTTTATGACCCTATGAAGTTCACGCCAGAACTGTAGATCATTATCCATTCAAATACATTATAGCATCTCAAAAATTAGGAATACTAGAGATGTTTATTTTGTGTACACTCAATTTAATTTAATTGATCTTTTTCAGTTCATATACGTTATTAAATAGGCCTGTAGCCATGCTTTATTAAAATGAAGATGGAATTGAAAGTATAAGATCAGACCATAGTTATTTTGCAAAATGGAGTAGGTATCAAAACTTTACTCAAATTGGCACATTAATATTATTAAAAAACAACAATAATACTTTTGAAATGTTTTTTATTAAATCCTTAGATGAAAATACATTAAATCAAATAAAAAAGATTTTACTGTCACATATGGTAAACAACAAGGTGTAAAAATTGAGCAAAATATTATCTCAAATATTTGAATATATGAAGTTAATGCCACTACCCATGTTAATAACATTATTAATACTTTTTCCAATCTTAATTTATCTGATTGAATTATGGCAGCTAAAAAAGCATCGGATGAATGCTGGCGTTCTTTTGTTAATCATCTGTTGTGGTTAGCTTTTTTTATTGGTATTATTGTATTGTTTACTTGGCCTATTCAATTTGAAACTAGTTGAAGACGGATATGTTGATTCTAATTTGAACACTTTTTCAATGCTTTTTTATGTGAGCGTTATTGTATTGTCTATTGTTTGGGTAATCGTGAACGTTATTATCAATTATATTATGCATTGGAAAATAAAAACTGGTCGCGCGTTTTATAATCAAGTTAGCCAAATACTTTTAGCTAATTGATAAAATAAAAAACACCAAGACAAATCTCTGTTATCATTGATGTTCCTACACAAACAATGAAAGAGGTTATTGTCTTGATGCAAGAACAGAATACCACAGTCAGAAAAAAAGGTCAGCACCTAACTTCGTTTGAACGAGGCAGAATTGCTACGCTACACAGCCAAGGCTATTCCAATCGTGCAATTGCCAGAGCGCTTAATGTTTGTCATCAAACAATCAATAATGAATTGTGCCGCGGCGAGATCGACCAAGTAAAAAAAGTGAATGGTCAACGCCAATATTACGCTGTATACTCACCAGAAACAGCACAAGCTAAGTACGAAGCTAATCGAGCCCACTGTCATCGACCTTTGAAACTCGTCGGTGTCGCTGATTTTATCGACTATTTTACGACTCATTTGCGTCAAGATGGTTGGTCGCCTGATGCAGCAGTAGGACGGGCCAAACTTGAAGGCTTATATCAACCTGAGGAGATGGTCTCTACCAATACGCTATACCACTATATTGATGCCCAGTTACTTGAAGTCCGCAATCTTGATCTACTCGAAAAAACGCGCCACCGTGCCAAACATCATCACTCGATCAAGCACAAGCGTCTGGCCGGACGGAGTATTGATGAACGGCCTAAAAGTATCGACCAGCGTCAAGAGTTCGGCCATTTCGAATTGGACACCGTGGTGGGCAAGCGCAACGGTCAAGAGAGTGTGATCTTAACGCTGATCGAGCGTCAATCCCGCTGCCAAATTCTACGTTTGATCGATGGTCGTGATGCCGATTCAGTCGACTATGAGCTGGCCAAGATCTGTCAAGAATACGGATCAATCATGAAGTCAGTTACTGCCGATAATGGCGCTGAGTTCTCGGAAGTTGGCGCTGTACTTACCGGTGTCGCTGACCTTTATTATTCCCATCCATATCGTTCCTCTGAGCGTGGGACTAACGAAGCGCATAATCGAATGATCCGCCGCGATGTACCCAAGGGTCTATCCATGGATATTTTGGGTCCTCATGATATCCAAGCAGTTGAGTCAAAGCTAAACAATTTACCGCGCCGGCAAACTGGCTATCAAACACCCAAAGAGCTTTTCTCCGCTGCTTCCGCCGGTTAAGTTAAGTCCATAAAATATGAATATTAATGAAAATACTGATTTGATAGGATTTATCGTGTGGCTAATTTGTTCTTGCAATTTGGGAATAAAAACTGGTCAATGGTCACTTAAAATAGAAAATTATTATTGGGTCCCGACTTTTTTTGCTTGGATAGTAATGGTAAAAATCGTGATTGCAGTGATTAAAGTTTATCTCATTCCAAGCTTACATATAGGCAGAGACTCCATTATCCGAATATTGTTAATTATTGCCTGGTACTTTACGGCACTAGTAATCTTAAAATTAGTCGATCAATTGGTTCATGGTATTGGTCGCCACTGGGCAATTTCAAAAAGCGCTCAGCAAGAAAAAAACTGGTTTCAATCACGGAAAAAAAGACGGACGCGCAAACAAAAGCGCAAACAATAAATTGAATCAAATATGTAATGAGGTAAGGAGACGAATTATGAGAATTAACGTTTTACAACATACGCCTAATGAAGGACCAGGTTATATTCAAGCTTGGGCACATGAGCATGGATATGAATTGTACATTTATCATCCATATCAATTTGGTATTTTTCCGACCGCAGAATCAACCGACATGTTGGTCGTGTTGGGTGGCCCAATGAGCGTTAATGACGACACAGACTGGATTAAGACTGAAAGAAAGCTCATTAAGCAATTGATTGATAATGACACACCAATTTTTGGAGCTTGCTTTGGGGCACAACAAATAGCTAAAACTTTGGGTTACCAGGTTATCATTGGTGCTGCTAAAGAAGTTGGATGGGCACCGGTGACCAAGCAAACAGACGTAATTCCAGGCATTCCAGCTCAATTGGAAGTTTTACATTGGCATCAAGAAGTATTTCAAATTCCTGAGGAGGCAACTTTGTTATTTTCTAGTAAGGCGGTTAAAAACCAGGGATTTGTGATGAATCATCGAATTGTTGGATTACAATTCCATTTTGAACCAACGATCGACAATGTGAGAGAAATGGTCGTGAATGATGCCGAGTATTTAACTGATTCGATTTTTAAACAATCGGCGACGGACGTGCTATCACGTGAATTACCAAGTCAAAATAAAAAAGTATTGGATAGCATCTTAGATTATATTTCTAAATAAAAATGATGAGCCCAGTCAGGAGATCACCATTTTATTTGGCTAAATTTTCAACCACAATCAAGTTAGGAATCTGTTTTAAATCCTTAGTGGCAATTTGAAGTTTAGATTTTACTAATCCGCCACCAATGATGACATCCGTTTGCTCAAAGATAGACGCGTCTGCAAGGATGAACCAATCGTTCGGTAATCCTAATGGCGTGATGCTACCAAATTCCATATTAGTCTGTTCAATTACAAACTCAAGTGGGGCAAAGGAAACTTTGGAAACGTCCAAGGCGTGCTTAGCGGGGCTGCCAGTGTTAGCTTTACGTCCATAGGGAACTAAAACTGCTGCATGTTTGACTAAGCCATTTCTTTTTCCTTGGACGACTAGGCAATTTAATTCTGATTCAAAAGGAACATTGTATTGCTCATGGAGTAATTCTCCGTCGGCAAAGTCGGGATTAATTTTTGCGACTTGAACTTTGTCTAATAAATCTAATGTATGTAGTTGTTGATAAATTGATTCTGGAACTAAGTGACTGGCTTGTTGTACGGGTTGAAAATCTAAATTCATAAAATGGGCCTCCTATTATTGCATTTGCAATAATAACGCTAAAAAAGAAATAATTCAAATAAAGTTTAAATATTTGTAAGTAAAGTTAACAGATTGTGCTAAACCAAAGTTTCGCGGTATAACATTTGATAATAAAAAATGGAGGAACTAAGTATGACGTTAGTTGCGTTACTAATCGACGTAGTTGTCGCTGGACTGTATTTTGTTCAAAAACAAGCAATGTCACAAAGTATGTTTTGGTTGGGCCTGATTGTTCAAGTAGTTTTAACCGTTATTTTGTTGTTTATGGTTTTCACTTATAAAGGACAACGCAAAGTGAAATGGTTTGATTTTTAAAATTGGATTCACCCTTGGACCTTACGTTACGGAATCATCATGTTTTCAATGATTTTGAACGCAATTTTAATTTTCTTGTATTGGCTCAATGTGTCGGGAACTAATACTCTAGTCTTTAATAGTTAAAAAATGGAGTCGTTGAGCAAAACGTTTAGTTTTGTCGCGACTCCATTAGTATTTGATGGATAAATTTAAGTATCGTTGCGCGAGAACCGCTGCTTGTTGTTCATTGACAATCACACCACGGATTGAAGCTAGGTCTGCTTCCAGTGATTCAAAACTATTTGAGGTTAAATCTAGACCCTTGAGTGAGGTGCCGTACGTGGAGATTTGATTGAGTTTACATGAAGCAAAGGTAGTCTTCGTTAATTTATTATCGGCAAAACCGACGTCTTTTAAACTAGTTTCAATAAAGTGAGTGGTCTTCAGTTGCACCTTGTTAATGCTGGCAAGATCCATGAGACAATTTTCGAATTCACAAGTACTGATGTAGGCATTATTCAGGTTTAGTCCTAACATTTTACAGTTTCGAAATTCACAGCGTAACAGGACTGCTTCTTCGAGGTTACAGTTGGAAAAATCACAGTTATTGAAAATTACATCGGTGGCCTCGAATTTGTAAAACGAACTCGTCGTGAGGGTGACACGATTAAAAATCGATTGTTCTACATAAGGATGGTCAATTTGCTGTTCTTCGGCAAATTCATTTTCAATTAATTTGTCAGTTAACAAAAAATCTTCTTCGTCAAAAATATCAAAAAATGATGCAGGTGAGAGGTTATCGGCCAAAACTTTAGCAACGAGCATTAGTATGACTCCTTTAGGTTATTTTTTAGTGAATAAATTGGCACTTTTGGTTCGTTCAATAATCTTTTTCCGATCCTTAAAGATAAAAATGACTAAGAAAATTAATGCGGCGGCTAATAAGATAAATAAAATGGCAGAGGTCCAGTGTTGTTTCATCAATTCATCGCCACCAAATGCGTAGATAAAGGCAATTGGCGTGCTACCAAGGATGATACAAGAAACGGTTTGCCAAGAACTTGTTTTCATCTTGACCGCGGCCATACTAGTCATAAATGAGGGGATAAAGGGCACAGCATAGCCAATAATTAGTCCAATTCGGGGATGCTCCATATTAATTATCGCGTCCAGGTATTTGTTCGTGCGTTCTTTTTTCATTAATCCGTCGACGAACGTCAAAGCAAACACATCTAACATATTGCCTAACGAAAAACCAATCGCACTAATCGTGGCGCCGAGTAATTTACCAAAACAAATTCCGGCGGCGATGGCAAAGATTGATGCCGGGGCGCCTGGAATGCCAGAAACGACAATTAATAAGATTAAGAAAATGACCACGTCATAAGCGGAATAGTCTCGCAGTAACGCTAAGATTGTTTTCAAATTGTTGGTATTGTCCCACAGTGCACTGAATTGGCTATAGTAATTACGAACCAGTAAGGCAATTAGGCCAAGCGCAATTAAGACACCTAGGGATATTAAAATGTGTTTGGCATATTTATTCATGCATCTTCCTCAAATCGTTAACAGTTAAATAATCTTATCATAATTCAGGTAAATTAGACAAAAGCCAGCCAATTATGTCATAAATAGTGTATGATTATGAGAAATCAATGAAATTTAGGAGGATTTACCGATGACTGAATTTAGAATTGAACATGATACTTTGGGAGAGGTGAAAGTGCCAATCGATGCCCTGTGGGGACCACAAACTGAGCGGAGTCGTCACAATTTTCCAACAGGACCTTTAATGCCAGTACACTTAATTCGAGCTTTAATTAATATAAAGTCTGCCGCAGCACAAGTTAACGACGATAAACAATTAATTGACCATAAAAAGGCTGATGTCATTGTTTCGGCCGGCAAACAATTGCTTGCGTTATCAGATGAAGAATTAATGAAAGATTTTCCCCTACATATTTACCAAACTGGTTCTGGTACTCAAACTAACATGAATGTAAATGAGGTTTTAGCCAACGTTAGTGATCAAATTGATGACTTTGTTGAAATACTCCCCAATGATGATGTGAATAAATCGCAAAGTTCCAATGATACTTTTCCAACGGCGATGAACATTGCTGCAACTCAAGCTATCATCGAGTTCACGCCAGTGGTTGAACATTTGATTGCGACCTTAAAAGAAAAACAAACCAAATATTGGGACGTGGTTAAATTAGGCCGGACTCATTTACAAGATGCAACGCCATTGACATTTGGTCAAGAAATTAGTGGTTGGGTGAGTGCTCTAGAACACGATTTAAGCTACATTCAAGACTTAAGTCAAACCTTATTGGAATTACCAATTGGTGGAACTGCTGTCGGCACAGGTTTGAATGCACCTGCCGACTTTGATGAAAAAATTATCGAACGGTTGAATTCAATTTATGGATTACAATTTAAACCGCAAAACAAATTCTTTGGTCTCGCATCACATTCTGGCTTGACCGCAGTGCACGGGGCATTACGCACGCTAGCCGTAGATTTATTGAAAATTGCGAACGATATTCGCTTTTTGGCCAGTGGACCACGGGCTGGCTATGGTGAATTGACAATTCCTGCCAATGAACCGGGCTCATCAATCATGCCGGGGAAGGTTAATCCTACTCAAGCAGAAGCCGTCACAATGACAGCCACCCGGGTGATGGGTAACGATACGACAATTGAAGTTGCAGCCAGCCAAGGTAATTTTGAGATGAATGTCTACAAGCCAGTTATTATTTCTGCTTTCTTGGAATCAGTGTCACTGTTGACAGGAGTGTTGGGACCATTTACTGACAAGATGGTGGCCGGAATCACAGTCAACGAAGGCAGAATGAAGGATTTGATTGATAATTCTTTGATGACAGTGACTTCCCTGTCACCAAAAATTGGCTATCATAAAGCTGCTGAAATTGCGCAACAAGCCCATGAAGATGATACTAATTTGAAAACAGCTGCTTTAAAACTAGGTTATGTGACAGCTGAAGAATTCAATCAATTAGTAGATCCATTGAAAATGACGAATAATAACCGTTAACTTGTAAACGAGTTGTCGAAATGACAGCTCGTTTTTTTGTTTAAAATTTATTACCACTTATATTTAATAATCGTCCTGTTATCTTGGAATTACTTATTTTATATCCAATCTTTGTTATCTTTTTGATATTAAATACGAGAGGGTAAAAGATAATGAGTATCTTTGAAGCAAAAAGCATTACAAAAGAATTTAACAACCATCGAGTTGTAAACAGTATTAATTTAAGAGCAGATAAGGGTCAGCTGATTGCATTTTTGGGCCCTAATGGTGCTGGTAAATCGACTACTATAGACATGTTAACAGGGCTTATATCCCCAACAAAAGGGAAAATTAGCTTGAGTGGCGTAAAGGTTAATAGTGCTCAGTTTAGAAATAAAATTGGTGTTGTATTTCAGGATAGTGTTTTGGATCACAATTTAACAGTACTTCAAAATTTGATTACTCGAGCTAAATTATATCCGCAATTTAGTCAAGCGTATTTCGAAGAATTGATTAGACAATTTGAACTTGAAAATATTTTAGATAAAAAATATGGTATTTTGTCAGGTGGACAACGTCGAAGAGTAGATATTGTTAGGGCTTTGGTACATGAACCAGAATTATTATTTTTAGATGAACCATCTACAGGTTTAGATATTCAAACTAGAAACAAAATTTGGGATATTTTAAATGAAATTAGACATAAAAAACTGTTAACGATTATTCTAACGACTCATTATTTAGAGGAGGCAGAATATTCAGAGGTAGCGTCAAGAATCTTGTGTAAATGAAATGCCTTCGTACATATAATATGTATCTAACTTAAATAAATGATGCTTCCAAGGTGTCCTGGGGTCCTTTGAACCATCGGTGGATCCGCTTCAGAGACTTCTCGTTATAAACATTAAACTGAGAAACCAGGAAGCGATCCAGTGAATCTTCCGTTGGAAATTGTTCTTTGTGGTGGGTGGTGCGCTTGAGATGCTTATTAAAGTTCTCAATCAGGTTAGTGGAGTATAGTGATTGCCGGATAACTGGTGGAAAGTCCATGAAAGTGAGTAAATTCGGCATTTTAAGCAGATCTTTGATTAATTTGGGATAGGTCTGATGCCAGTTGTTGGCGAACTCATTCAGTTTCAGTTCGGCTGCTTCACGGTTGGCGGCCCGATGAACTTGTTTAAAGTCACTGATCACGGCCTTGCGGTCTTTTACGCGAACTTTGTTCATCAGATTCCGCCCAACATGAACCAGGCAACGTTGTCGTTTGGCTTTAGGGAAATGCCGATTCAAGCCTTCATCAAAACCAACTAACCCATCGGCCACAAACAACAGCACATCTTTAACGCCCTGCTTGATCAAGGTTCCCAGCAGTTCAGTCCAGATTCCAGTCGATTCCGTTGGCGCCACTTGGTAGTTCAGCACTTCTTTCGTACCATCTGGACGAATGCCAATCGCAATATGAACGGCTTCTTTTTGAACGGTATCCCGCTTTAACGGCAAGTAAGTGGCATCTAAGAAGATGGCCGCATATTGTGAAGCCAGTCGACGTTGCTGGAAAGCTTGAACCTGTTCATTGACGGCTTTAGTCATGTTGGAAACCGTGGCTTTGGAGTAGTGAGCACCGTACATTTTCTCAATAAGTTCGGCAATTTCAGCAGTGGTAATTTCCTTGGTATACAACTGAATGACCGTTGTTTCTAAATTATCACTGTGCCGACCGTAGGCTGGCAAGGTATGATTTTCAAACCGGCCATTGCGATCTCGAGGAATGGTTAAGTTAAGTTGGCCGTACTTCGTATCAAACGAGCGCTCATAACTGCCGTTGCGGTTATTACCAGTGTTAATCCCAGCGTATGAGTAGCGTTCGTAACCCAAAAACTCTGCCAATTCGGTTTGAAGCAGCTGGTTAATCGCAATTTCGAGGTGGTGACGAAAAACTTCGTCCAAATATTGCTTTTGGGCTAGTGCAGCGATAATTTCTGTGGTAAGTTCATTCATGGGGAATGCCTCCTGTGATGTTTTCTGTGATTACTAAATATCATAAGGGAAGGCATTCCCTATTTCTATACAATTCAGAAATCTTTTATGCATTTACACAAGATATTTTACGCTCTCGGGAATAGATATAAACGGATTAACTCAGCCTTTTAAAAATATAATTATAATGATTATATTTACACTGTTGGCGATGATTGCTATTCTGTTTATCAGTAAAGTTTCTCGAAAAAAATCAGTTCAAAGAAGTTGAAAGATTAAGGTGGTAAATAAGTTTGAAAGTTAATTTTAATCAATATAATAACCTCCGTGATAATGAAATAAAAGTCGAAGTTTCTGCTAATCAGTTGAGTCAACCTGTTATCGACTTAATTAATAATATCAACTCCAATAATTCATTCTCAAAAACTTTACCAATCAGCATTGGTGACAGCATACGAATGATTCAGTTCGCCGATATTATTGCAATTGAAGTATTAAAAAATAATTTAACTATTCATACATTTTCTCAGGAGTTTGAGATTAAAGGACAACTAAAAAGCATATTGTTAAAACTTCCGGAAAATGACTTTGTACAGGTATCTAAAAGTGCGGTTATTAATCTGGATTGTGATTGGTGTCAACCCCGATGTGAAAATGTCGTTTTTTGCCGATTAAAAAATGCTGTTTTTTACCGATAAGGTTTACAGTGTCTCACTGCTCCTTTCTTTATTTTGTGAGCTGAAACCTGATAAATCAGGTCCAGAATTATCCTTCTTTTCAATCAAATGATCCCTCATTCGATATGATCGACCGGTGATTCGGATAACTTTAGCGTGGTGAACCAAGCGGTCTAAAATGGCGTTAGCTAACATCTTATCTGAAAAGGTGTTTCCCCACTTAGAAAGCGGAATATTAGTGGTGATAATGGTTGATTTCCGTTCATATCGTCTTTCAATTAGCTGAAAGAACAGCTTAGCACCCACTGACTCAATTGGGAGATAACCAATCTCGTCAATGATTAGAATTTGAAAACGGGCATACCGGCGCAACACTTCTTCGCTTCGTCCTTGAACTTGTGCTGTTTGAAGCTTGTTGATGAGGTCGCTACATCGAATAAACTGCGTTGAAATTCCTTGTTTACACCCTTCAATTCCAATGGCGGTGGCTAGGTGAGTCTTACCGACACCGGAGGTGCCGATAAACAAAATGTTTTGATTCTCTTGGGTGAATCTTAGTGATCCCAAGTCCTCAATTGTCCCTTGGTTAATTCCTGGTTGATAGCTAAAGTCAAAGTCAGCTAACGTTTTTTCATATGGAAAGCGGGCTAGTTTAATTCTCAAATTAATCTTTTTTTGTTCCAGGTATTTAAGCTCAGCCGTTGTCAATTCGAATAAGGCATCACTCAAGGACTTGGGTGCTTCATCTTGATGATCCAATAGGTAGCCTAAATGTTCGGCGAAACGATCTAACTTTAATTGTCTAAGGTTGGTGTATAACGCTTGGTAATTAGCCATTTTCTCACTCCATTTCATCAAACATCTTCAGGTTTCGGTCGACGTAATCATCAATGACTCGGTCATCACGATTCTTATAAAGGTCTGATCGGACAATCTCTTCCATGTCATCGTGTTTAATTTGTACGGTTTCGTCAATATATCTGATGGGGACGGAGTATTTCCGATTTTGAAAGACAATCATTGATTCCTTGCTAACTTTCCTTGCGATGGTTTGGCTGGCATAGGCATCGAGTAAGTCATGATCAAAATCATGGAGATACTCTTTTTCTTTATCAATCAATAAATAAGGCGGAATTTGAGTCGCCTGAGACTTCTCATGATTCAGCTGATCACACGTCAAATGAACGATTTCGGCTAAGTCTAGCGGCTCTTCAAACTCATGGTTGTAAACTTTAATTCGCTGAGTAGTTCTGGCCAACGCCTCAACCTTTCCTTTGGTTTGTGGCCGAAACGGTCGACAAGCAATTGGCTTGAAACAAGCGTCCTTAGCGTATTCAACGAAGGTTTCATTAAATACCGGCTTACCAAAATTACTTTTATGATGATCGACGACAACCTTTTGGTTGTCAAACCAGATTTCTTTCGGCACACCCCCGGTTGCCCAAAAGGCATTCGTTAAGCAATCAAAAAAGGTAGTTTGGCTGCGACTGAAGGTAAATTGCATGTATTTCATTCGCGAGTACCCTAAAACATATAAGAAGATGTTGCCTTTGACAATCTCTCCATGCCGAGAAACCAATGTTAAGTCTTCTTTCCAATCAACCTGGGCTGAAAGTCCTGGCGAGGTTTCAATCCGGATAGTGGCTTTTTTCGTTGCGGCTTTTCTGATGGTTCGACAATAGTCTCTGAGAATACTTTGCTTTCCTTGATAGCCACGTTCTTTGATAAAGTAATAAATTGCCGTTGCCGAACAGCCTTCTAGAACCTTTTCTTCAATCGTTTTTCGATAATCGTCAAGTTTACTCGGCCGCCGTAGGGGTTGTGGCTGCTCATCTGGGGGCGTGAGCCCTAAATTGTAGTATCTTTTAACCGTTCGCGGATCAACACCATATCGTCGACCAATTTCAGCGAAGTTGGGCTTTATTTTGTTCATAATATATTGCTGGACACACTGTTCAATACCTAAACGCATTTCAGTTCCTCCAAATTTGAGATGCGTTTAGTTTACCGTAAAAAAATGTTGGAAAACCGACATTTTCTAATCGGTATTTTCCAACATTTTACAACCGTTGCTGACAATTGGGCCTAGAATAAAAAGTGTACAAGTTAAATAGAGACTCTGATTTAGTATAATTAAGGAAGTAAATTGGAGGATCAAATAATGACGAAGCACAGTTATGACAAGGAATTTAAGGAACAGGCCGTTCAGTATTACTTAGATAACAAGGATCACATGACCATGAATGAAATAAGTAAGAATCTAGGTATTGGGGCTAGTACATTACATAAATGGATTAAGCTGTTTACTGAGACTGGGGAGTTTGGCCGTGGCTCTGGTAATTTTGCCAGCGATAAGGACAAGGAGATTGCACGACTAAAGCGTCAACTTCGTGACGCTGAAGGAGCGATCGAAGTGTTAAAAAAATCAATCGGGATTCTGAGCAAGTAACTACCGAAAAGGCATACCAAGAAATGGACGTTCAGCACGCTTTGGAATCCCACCCTTCCATCAATGGTATGTGTGATTATGTTGGAATCTCAAGAAGTGGTTACTATCAACGAGAAAAGCGTCATAATCACCAATCACCGCGAAAGCTTCGGAAGAAGTTTATTCAAGGTGAAATTAAAGCAATTTGGCTCAAAAGCCTTTGTATTTACGGTGCCGGCAAAATCACCCAAGAACTTCGCTCAAAAGGATATAAGATCGCTGAACGAACTGTTGGTAAGTATATGCGTGAACTTGGCATTCACGCCGTTTACCTAACCCCTTGGACGACTACCACTCGCAATTCTAAGTTTGATAAACAGCTAATAAATATTTTAGACGAGCAGTTCAATCCATTGCGACCAAACGCCGTTTGGTGCATTGACACCACTTATATTCCAGTTCATGACGGATTCGTTTATTTAACCAGTATTATGGACTTGTACTCCCGACGGATCATTGGTTGGGACTTATCTGAAACCTTGGAGGTATCGAATGTCATCCCACTTATTGAAAAGACTAAGCACAGTCGCCATATTAGCAAGCCATTAATCATGCACAGTGATCGTGGTAGTCAGTTTACGTCTGAAGCTTACAATCAAGTTACAGCTAACATGACATTAAGCTATTCAAAGAAAGCTTATCCTTGGGATAATGCCTGCATTGAGTCGTTTCATGCCTTGATTAAGCGTGAATGGATAAATCGGTTTAAAATCCATTCATACTCCGAACCTAAACGACTAGTTTTTCAGTACATTGAAACGTTTTACAACACAGTTAGAATTCACAGTCACTGTGGATTCAAATCACCAAAGCAACTTGAAGATGAGTATCAAACTCAAATTCAAAATTTAGTCGTGGTATAGGACAAAAAAGTTTCTATATTAAATTGTCTATTTTATTGACAGGGGACCAGATAGTTTAGAAGCGGGATTTTCTGGCAATATGGTTGCCATTTTAAGTCATTCCGTAAAAATAGGTGTAAGTAGAAAATATTTACCAGATTTAAAATTTAAATTAGGGATGTGATTAAGATCAATACGATAAAAGATTTAATCAGACGTGCGGTTATTGCAATATTAATTGGTTCAACGACATTCGTTTTTTGCTTATTATTCGGGTGGAACACTGTCACAATTAAAACGTTTTATATAATAATTATTTTAGTAATGAGTGGAATTATAGGGATGATTTCAAAAGTGTTAGATATGGATTTTGGTAATTTCACCTTACGAATTATTGCACATTTTATACTGACTAGTTTGGCAGTATTGATTGCTTACTTGGTCTATCCCATAAGTTTCTTGGATGATTGGAAACAAGGAATTATTTCATTCTTAATTATTTACCTATTAATCTGGATTGGTTTTCGTATTTGGATTTATTTGGATGTGACTGCCATCAACGAACAGGTCAAACGAAGAAAAAATTATCCTCGCAAATAAAAGAATGATTTTTTTATTTGTTTAGTAAACATGATAAACTACTAATGAGGTGGCGCAGATGAATAACGAAGAATATAACTTTCAAACCACAAATTTATTAACCAAAAAGATTCGCTCCATAAAATTGACTGCTGATCGAATTCAGCGGGTCGTTGAAGAGGGATATGCTTTGGCCATTTATCCAAAAGATAAGGGTGACTTTACCCTCTGGCCTGAGCCAATCTATTTATTTAGTCAGGATTCATTAGATGCTAAGTTAGTAGAATATCAAAAGATTAAAACCTTGATGGAAGAAAATGAAGTGTCGCGTACGAAGGCTAGTTTAACTGCCGAAGAGTTGAGTCTATTAGATTTTGAATGGTTTGGCTATTATCAAACATGCGCCAATGATGCATTGACCATTGACCAATGGACAATTACGGCAGAAACTCGTCAAGAGTTAGTCGCACAGTTGAGCAGCTGGGACATAGTGATTGAACAACCAAAGTAGTTTAACCGTGCAATTGGTGCTAAAATGTAATGATGAATTAATCAATAAGGAGAACATTTAGATGCAAATTGGAATTGATAAAATTGGATTTTCCACTTCATCACTATATTTGGATTTGGTGGAGCTAGCTGAAGCTCGTGGCGTAGATCCTAATAAATATTTAATTGGTATTGGGCAAGCAAAACAGGCAGTTATTGCTCCTACCCAAGATATCGTGACCATGGGGGCTAGTGCTGCAGCACAAATTTTAACTGAAACAGAGAAAGCTAAAATTACCACCGTGATTGTTGCGACGGAATCAGGTATTGATAATTCAAAAGCATCGGCCATTTATGTGAAAACTTTATTAGGGTTGGATGATTTTGTGCGGACAATTGAATTTAAAGAAGCGTGTTACGCTGGAACCGCGGCAATTCAAGCAGCTAAAGGATTGGTGAGTGCTAATCCAGATGAACAAGTCCTAGTCATTGCCGCCGATATTGCGCGATATGGCTTAAATACGCCTGGTGAAGTGACACAAGGAGGCGGAGCGGTGGCGATGTTGGTTAAAGCCAATCCGCGAATTTTGACGATTGAAAATCCTAGTGTACCGATTACACGAGATGTGATGGATTTTTGGCGGCCTTTGGGAGCTACTGAAGCGATTGTTGATGGTAAATATTCTACCAATGTCTACATTGAAATGTTCTTAGATGCATTTAAACGGTATCAACAACTGACAAATGACCAATTAACTGACTTTACCGCATTGGCATTTCACTTGCCCTTTACGAAGATGGGCAAAAAAGCGTTGGAAGCATTGCTAGGTGAAGACCACAGTGCCATTGCTGAACAATTAAGGGCACAGTTAACAGCCAGTCAGCAGTTAAATCGAGAAGTTGGTAATTTATATACGGGATCATTATACTTGAGTTTAATTTCTCTGTTGGCTAACGGTAACGTTAAGGCCGGGGATAAGTTAGGGTTGTTTAGTTATGGATCAGGTGCTGAGGGTGAATTTTATCCAGTCAAATTACAACCGGGATTTGAAAATGCATTCAGTAGTCAACAAATTGAAGCTAATTTAGCGAACCGCACCAAAGTGTCCGTCACTGAATATGAATCAATTTTTAATAGTCAATTGGGTATGAATACGGCCGATATTTCATTAAATATTGATGCAGACCCTAATCAATTTGTCTTAGCAGGCATTCAGGATCAAAAAAGAATCTATCAGATTCAATCAAATTAGTTGTAATATACAAAAATAATAATTTGCTGTATACAAAAAGCCTACATCTTAACGATGCAGGCTTTTATTAAATTAGTAAATATCGTCTCGGAACAGGCCAACAACAAGTCCAAGAATTGAAACATTCTTGAGAATAATTGGCGCCATAGTGTCATTTTCTGGTTGTAAACGGAAGTGATCGGATTCTTTAAAGAATCGTTTACAAGTTGCTTCATTGTCATCATTCATGGCAATCACAATGTCGCCATTTTTGGCGCTCGCCATTTTACGAACAATGACTTTATCGCCGTTAAGGATACCGGCGTTAATCATACTTTCACCACGAATGGTGAGCATAAATAAATCTTCATTGTTATGAATCGTAGGTGGGACTGGGAAGTAATCCGTGGCTTCTTCCACCGCCAAGATTGGAGCCCCGGCAGTAACTACCCCTAACATTGGAATCTTCTCTTCTTCAAAAGAAGGGGTAACCACGTTAGAAAGGCCTAACAGTGCCAGACCATCAGGGGTAATTTCAATAGCACGTGGTTTGGAAGGATCCTTTTGTAAGTATCCTTTTTTAATTAAACGATTGATATGACCGTGCACGGTGGAAGTAGATGAAAGATCTACGGCTTCTCCAATTTCGCGCACAGTGGGTGGGTACCCATGATTAGCAACGCGTTCATGGATAAAATTAAGTACTGCTAATTGTTTTGTTTCTCCTTGTTTTGACATGTCGACACTCCCGCTTTTTTATCTAATGTTAACGATACCATAGTTTATGTCGCTAATCAAACACTTGTTCGTGTATTTTAAGATAATTTATCAAACTTGAAGAATTGACTAAAATTGAGTATTATCAAAACAGACAAAATGTAAAATAATGAGGTGCAAAATGGCAACGGATAAAGAACGTAAATTATTGACAGCACGAATCAATCAACTGTCGCGCAAGGACAAAGAAGAAGGTTTAACTGAAGAAGAAGCAATCGAACGACAAAAATTAAGAAAACAGTTTTTGGCTAATTTTAAAGAATCTTTTAGAAGCCAAGTGGAGATGATGCAAGTCTTCGATAAATCTGGTAAAGAGGTTACACCAGAAAAAGTTAAAAAAATTCAAAGAGATAAAGGCTTGCGTGACGATTAATAATTGACGCAAATCTAAAATTTTACTTTCAATCACGGCGAATATTGAGTATCATAAGATATTGAACTAGAAAAGGGGGATTCAATTTGTCTACTGGCATTTGGATTTTATTAATTGTAGTAGCTTTAGTTATTGGTGTCGTTGGTGGATTCTTCGGTGCACGTAAGTACATGGAAAAATATCTACAAGATAACCCACCAATCAATGAAGAAATGCTTAGCACAATGATGTTACAAATGGGTCAGAAGCCTTCTGCTAAGAAGCTTCACCAAATGATGCAAGCAATGCAACAACAATCAAAGAAGAGTAAATAAGCGATTCTTTAAAACTTAAAGGGGTCTGTGACGAAACTAACGTTTTGTTTTACAGACCTTTTTCTGTACAAACGTTTTTTTGAATCGATTCCATAAGTTGTACTCCCTTTTTGTAACGCAAGAATAGCAAGTTTAACGAATGCTGAATTGATTAAATTGACGTCAGGCAAAGATTTTTGGAATTCAGAATCCATCGACCAAAAGTCAATCAACAGCTTTCGGATGAGTGATGGACCAAATGGCTTAAGATTTCAGGCGTTGGATTCAGACCACTTGGGAATTAATGATAGTTTGCCGAATACCAGTTTTCCGACTGCAAGTGCAGTGGCGTCAAGTTGGAATTTGGACTTAGTCAATCAGATTGGTGCGGCAATTGGCCAGGGAGCTAATGCTCGGGATGTCGATGTTGTTTTGGGACCGGGGGTTAACATCAAACGGAATCCATTATGTGGACGAAACTTTGAGTATTTCAGTGAGGATCCATATTTGTCTGGCATGCTGGGTTCAGCATGGGTCACTGGAATTCAAAGCGTGGGCATCGGAGCTTGTGTAAAGCATTTCGCACTCAATAGTCAAGAAAATGAACGGTTAGTTTCAAATTCTGTTGTGGATGCTCAGGCGTTGCAAGAACTATATTTAGAAGCCTTTCGGATTGTGATTGAAGAATCTCAACCTGAAAGTATCATGTGTTCATACAATTTAGTTAATGGAGTTTATGCTAGCGAGAACACTTATTTACTTACAAACGTATTAAGAAATCAATGGAGTTTTGACGGAGCTGTCATCACAGATTGGGGCGCACTGAATAATAAGTCAAAGAGTATCCAGGCGGGCACAGATTTAGAAATTCCAAGCAGTGCACATATGTTTGATGCACAAGCGTTAACTGCACTCGAGGAGCAACGATTGAAGCGAGCAGACCTCGAACGTGCTGCGAACAAGCTTGATTCAATTGCGCAACGTAAACGCCCCAAATTTGTTGGTAATCTTGATGAATTGCTAACAGCTAATGCAAAGTTGGCACAAAAGGTGGCCGAAGATTCTGCCGTTTTATTAAAAAATGAAGAAGACATTTTACCGATAAAAACAGATGAAAAAATATTATTAGTTGGTGAAATGGCGGCTGAAACTAGATTCCAAGGTGCGGGTTCATCGCATATCAATGCGACTCATCACACGTCAATCTTGGAAGGTATGAAACAACAATTTCAACAGGCGTTTAGCTATTAACAAGGGTACCAGTTAGATGGCCAAGTCGCGGAAGAGTTAGTCTCACAGGCTGTGGCACAGGCAAAATTAGTGAAAAAAGTGGTTGTGGTCATGGGATTACCCGAAGCAGATGAATCTGAAGGCTTTGATCGCAAAACTATGCAATTACCAGCTAATCAAATTAAATTAATTGAACGTTTGAGCCAAGTTAATAAAAATATCGTGGTGGTCTTGGTTGCTGGAGCGCCTGTAGAATTACCGTTTATTGACTCAATTAAAGGTTTATTAAATGTTTACCTAGCGGGTCAGGAGGTTGGTCAGGCAGTTGCTCGTTTATTAAGTGGAGAGGTTAATCCTAGCGGTAAATTAGCTGAAACTTATCCAATCAAGTACCAGGATGTGCCTTCCTCCGACGTTTACGGACGTTACCGTCGGCAGGCACCATATTTTGAAAGTATTTACGCAGGGTATCGTTATTACGATAAGGCAAAAGTGACGGTGGCTTTTCCATTTGGTTATGGTTTAAGTTACACCCAATTTTCGTTGACAGATTTTAAAGTTGATTCAACCGAACTGGCAGCAAATGGACAGGTGCAGGTGAGTTTGACAGTGACTAATACCGGCCAACACACTGGGAGTGAAGTAATTCAGTTGTACGTTGGAAATCAGAATAGTAGCAATGAAAAGCGGCCCGCCAAAGAATTAAAGGCATTCAAAAAAATTAAATTGGCACCTCATGAAACTCAAGAGGTCTTCTTTGAGTTACCATCGCAAGCGTTTAAGGCTTGGTCGGAAATAAATCAAGAGTGGCGATTATTTGAAAGTAGCCAACAAATCTTTGTGGGAACCAGCGTCGATGATATCCAATTTATGCAAGTAGTCAACGTCGCTGGGCAAGAAAAAAGTGGTAATAATTTTCCCAAATGGTACTTGCAACCATCCGCTGTAAAGGTTGAAATTGATGATTTTAAAACCATGAGTGGCTTAGATTTTGACACTAATTATCAAGTTAAGGCTGGGGCATTTAATTATTTGAGCACTCCAGCTGAAATGCAAAACTATTCCATTTTGGTGAAAAATTATACCAACCTCATGATTAAGCAATTATTGAAGGAGATTCCGGATAAAACTAGTCCAGAGGCAAAATTTATGCGCACGATTATTTTGGACACACCAATCATTCGATTAGCGCAACAATCATCAGGGAAACTGAGTTTGACAATGGTCAATCGGCTGATTTCGTTGGCCAATCATCAATATGTCAAAGCATCGTTGGGAGGACAAATTGATGAAAAATAATCAAATTGGATTTAAAACCAGTATTTTATCCATCTCAATTTTGTTAACTAGTGCGAATGCTATTGCGGGTTCGATTCCGGGATTAAAACAAGAATTCAATACGGTTTCCGCCACGCAAATAGAAAGATTGGTGACCATTCCAAGTGTGACCGTCTTAATTTTTGTTTTACTCAGTACCAAAATTACACAGTGGTTTACGGAACGCCAAGTCGTCGCAACGGGAATGATTACGATATTTGTGGCGGGTGTGATTTCGTATTTGGCACCTAGCTTTTGGATACTGTACCTGGCCAGATTATTACTGGGAATGGGCGTGGGACTGTTTAATGCCTTTGCATACAGTATGATTAGTGAATATTTTGATGGGGATGAGCGGCAGCGATTGCTAGGTTATGAATGGGCAATCACCTCGTTAGGCAATATTGTAATGTTTATTATCACCGCAGGACTCGTGCTCATTGTTTGGAGAGCAGTTAATTTGTATTATTTGATTACGGTGCCGATTTTGGTGATCTTCTTATGGGGCACACGAAAAATGCCAAATTCTCTGCAGGAGCAAAGCACCAGTGAAAGTACAACCGGTCAAGAAATACAGCGGAATCCTTTTAGTCCCAAGTTGATACTGCTGTTTTTGTTGGTGATGTTTAGTATGTTTGTCTCAACCACGGTTGTGGTAAAAATTGCTGATTTAGTGGTTGGCTAAGGGTATGGCAATGAATTTCAAGCGACAATTGGATTAGCAATTTTAGGATTTGCGACCATGGTCGGTGGTGCTTTATATGGTAAATTGCATAAAGTCTTAGCCCGTTTTATCTTGCCGATTGGCTTGATTGGGGCCGCACTGGCGATTATGGGGATGACAATTTCGCACCAAATGATTTTCACATATTTGATGGCAGCATTTGCCGGCTTAACGACGTCACTGGTTGGACCATACTTATTTACGCAATCCGCATCAATTGCTGGTTTAGGTCATGAGACCTTTTCGTCAGCCGTCTTGATTGTTGGGATTAATGTTGGTGTGATTTTAACGCCGTATGCACTGAATTTAGTGCAAAATATGGTGGGTAATCATCAGCCCCAAGCAGTACTCTCGATTGTTGGAATCTTAATGGGAGTAGTAGGCTTGCTGACATTATTCATCAAAGAAAATCCGTCTTCATAAAAAGAGCACTCGACGAGAATTTTATTTTTCGTCGAGTGCTCTTGGTTTATTTTTCTTTTTTAACGGGTAACACATAGTGAAAACCTGGATCAATTTGATGGTCTAAGTTATCAAAGGCTTGTTGGAGGCGTTGTTCATAATCTGCTTGTACATCGTCATCAAGCTTAACTTTTTTCTCAACCATGATGGGTTTACCAAAGGCTACGGTAGTTTTCTTCCTTGTCAAAAGCCCTTTGAATGTCATTGGACCTTGGTAGACAGTGGGAATCAATGGTACCCCAGCTAATTTAGCAATTACCAGTGCTCCACCTTTCATTTGCTCTGAATAGCGGGTTCCACTGGGGAAAATAATTGTCGATAAATCAGTTTTTTTGAGATAATTGACCGGTGTTTTAATCACTGATGGGCCAGGATTAGCCCGATCAACTGGATAAGCAAACATATGATCTAAGACGAACTTATAGAATTTATTTTGAAATAATTCTTGCTTAGCCATGAAGCTGAACTTTTTGGGTGATCCAGCTAACGCATAATAAACTGGATCAAACCATGTACGATGAGGGCCAACTAAGATATAATTTCCTTCAGGTAAATTTTCTTTGTTTAAATATGTGGGCTTTCCGTTTAGAATATATAATAGAATTCTAACCAATCCACGTAAAAATGAATAGAACATTAGGTTGTTTCTCCTAAATTAGTTTATGTGCTTGTTTATCTGTAGCACATGTTTAGTATGCAAGAAAAATAAGAGAGTTGCAAGTTACTTTGACAAGAGGAAATGAGAATGCAAGAACAAGATTTATTACAAGCAAATGAAAGAATTGATCAACTATATAGTCAGGACGTGCAAATTATCCAGAGCAACGAGGTATTTTCCTTCTCGTTGGATGCAGTTTTACTGGCTAATTTTGTCCCAGCCACCAAAAAAACTCGCTTAAAAGTAGTCGATATGTGCGCCGGTAACGGGGCAGTAGGATTATTTTTACATTCTAAAATTCCATCTCATTTTACTGAAGTGGAAATTCAACCGCGGTTAGCGAACATGGCCCAAAGGAGTGTCATCCTCAATCAACTCGAGGAACAATACACTGTTTTAAATCTTGATATTGCCGATTTGTACTCGAAGATTGATAAAGATAGTGTAGATATTGTGCTCTGTAATCCGCCATATTTTACAGATTTACCCGATAGTAAGAAGAATCCTAATGAATATTTGGCGATTGCGCGACATGAATTAAAGACCAACCTAGACGGGGTTGTGTCGGTGATGAGTGGTTTATTAAAAACCAATGGCCGAGGCTATATGGTTCATCGACCTGATCGGTTAACCGAGATTTTTGATATCTTTAGGAAATACCGAATGGCACCGAAACGAATTCAATTTATCCATCCTAAACCAGGACGAGAAGCGAACATGGTGTTAATCGAAGCCATTCGTGATGGTCGACCCGGGGGGGTCAGAATTATTGAACCCATCGTGGTGGCTGATCAACAAAATGAATATACTCCGCAAGTAAAGGAAATGCTGTATGGAAAATAAAGCCTATTATTTTTATGTTCTTTACTGTGCAGATAATACTTTTTATGGTGGTTATTCGGATGATGTCCTGAAACGATTTGAAACTCACGAAGCAGGCAAAGGGGCTAAATACACCCAGGTTAAAAGTCGGCATCCATTGCATTTAATTTATTCACAACGATTTGATTCTAAATCAGAGGCAATGAAGGCGGAGTATCAGTTCAAACACCAATCCCGATTGGCGAAAGAGCATTTTTTAAATGACCACCAGATTAATTGGCAAAAATATCAGTGAAAGCGGTGCCTTTTTGTTTCAGTCAAGCAACAAGCTTTGATATAATTAACTTAGTTGCTGAAAACATTGGAACAAATATGGAGGTTAATTAACTGATGAAAATTATTGCTTACGGTATTAGAGACGATGAACAACCATTTGTTAAGGATTGGGCTACACAACATCCAGATGTTGAAGTTACTTCGGTAACTGCTCTATTGGATGAACAATCAATCCAACAAGCCAAGGGATATGACGGCGTTGTTGCGTTCCAGCAAATCCAATATCCTGACGCTGCACTTCAAACTATGTCAGATTTTGGCATTAAGTATTTGTCATTACGTAACGTTGGGGTTGATAACTTAAACCCAGCTAAAGTGAAAGAACTTGGCATTAAAGTTACGAATGTACCAGTCTATTCACCAGAAGCAATTGCTGAATTTACCGTTACCCAATTAATGAATCTGTTGCGACGGACAAAAGAATATAACGCCAAAGCTGCTAACCAAGATTTCCGTTGGGCACCACAGATTTCTAAAGAACTAAATCAGCAAACTGTCGGTGTGATTGGTACGGGGCATATCGGTCAAAGTGCTATCAAAATTTTCCAAGGCTTCGGTGCTAAAGTCATTGCCTATGATAAGTTCCATAATCCTGATGTTGAAGCACAAGGGTTGTACGTAGATTCTTTAGACGAGATTTATGATCAAGCGACGGTGATTTCATTACACATTCCGTTGTTCCCCGAAACAGAACACATGTTAAATGCAGCTGCATTCCAAAAAATGAACGACGGAGTCTTTATTGTCAACACTGCTCGTGGACCATTGATTGATGAACAAGCACTCATTGATGCGTTAGACAGTGGAAAAGTTGCCGGCGCCGCCTTAGATGTTTTGGAAGAAGAGACGCGTTTATTTAATCAAGATTTCAGTGGTAAAACCATTGATTACCCAGTTTTCCAAAATTTAACCGCTCGACAAAATGTATTAGTTTCACCACATACAGCATTCTTTACTGATGTGGCGGTTAAAAATATGGTTAACGGTGGGCTTGATAATA
Source organism: Paucilactobacillus nenjiangensis (assembly GCF_008632615.1). NCBI lineage: Bacteria > Bacillati > Bacillota > Bacilli > Lactobacillales > Lactobacillaceae > Paucilactobacillus > Paucilactobacillus nenjiangensis. Next base: position 1,385,982 of record NZ_CP043939.1, on the reverse strand, counting down.
ATCTGTCACTCATCCAAACAGGCACGGCTGATAATTTGGTAACTTTTAATTAAAAGCTTGCACTGCAGCCCATTTTTCGGTATACTAATTTTCGGTGCAAAAGCGCCAATTCACACCTAGGATTGATGAGAAGAGCGTTGCTCGTAAGAGTTCTCAACTCAAATGAGATGCCTGGGGAGGGAAAAAACTTTTTTGGAGGTACTATTCATGTCAGTTATTAGCATGAAACAATTGTTAGAAGCCGGTGTTCATTTTGGACACCAAACACGTCGTTGGAATCCAAAGATGAAGCCATACATCTTTACAGAACGTAATGGTATTTACATCATTGATTTACAAAAGACTGTTAAAATGATCGATTCAGCTTACAACTTCGTTAAGGAAACCGCTGCTGATGGTGGTGTTGTTCTTTTCGTTGGTACTAAAAAGCAAGCTCAAGAAGCCGTTGCAGAAGAATCTGTACGTGCCGGTCAATACTACGTTAACCATCGTTGGTTAGGTGGAACATTGACTAACTGGGACACAATCCAAACTCGTATCAAGCATCTTAAGCAACTTAAGAGCATGAGCGAAGATGGTAGCTTTGATGTTTTACCTAAGAAAGAAGTTTCATTGCTTACTAAGCAACGTGAAAAACTTGAAAAATTCTTGGGTGGGATTGAAGACATGCCACGTATCCCAGACGTAATGTTTATTGTTGATCCACACAAGGAACAAATTGCGGTTAAGGAAGCTCAAAAGCTTAACATTCCAATCGTTGCCATGGTTGATACTAATACTGACCCTGATGACATTGATGTTATCATTCCTTCAAATGACGATGCTATTCGTGCCGTTCGTTTGATTACTGCTAAGATGGCAGATGCTGTTATCGAAGGTAACCAAGGCGTTGACGACCAAGCTGAACAAGTTCAAGCTGAAGAAGCTAACAAAGAAGTTTCTGGCGCGGACCTTGACGGTTTAAAAGCTACCGTTGAAGGTACAACTGAAAAATAATTAAAACCTTAGGCTGTTTCATTTGCAAGTAGGACCATATTGGCCTGAGCAAGTGGGACAGTCTTTTTTTAAAAGCAAAAATAATTATATATTCTAAGGAGAAACATAAAATGGCAGACATTAAAGCAGCCCAAGTTATGGACTTACGTAAAAAAACTGGTGTAGGAATGATGGACGCAAAAAAGGCCCTCGTTGCTACTGAAGGTGACATTGACAAGGCAATCGATTTTCTTCGTGAAAAAGGGATTGCTAAAGCAGCCAAGAAGAGTGATCGTATTGCAGCCGAAGGTTTAACTGGTATCAAAGTTGATGGTAACAAGGCTGTTATCGTTGAATTGAACTCAGAAACTGATTTCGTTGCAGCCGGTGAAACTTTTAAGAACCTTCTTAGCCATATTGCTGATGTTCTTGTTGCTAATGCTCCAGCTGATGTTGAAGCTGCTTTAGCATTGAGTACTGATAAAGGTACTTTGAATGATGAATTAATCACTGCAACTCAACAAACTGGTGAAAAAGTGTCACTTCGTCGTTTTGCAATTCTCGAAAAGACTGATAGCGAAAACTTTGGCGCATACTTACACATGGGTGGAAGTATTGGTGCTTTGGTACTTATTGAAGGTGCTGATGCAGAAACTGCCAAAGATATTGCTATGCACGTTGCTGCTGTTAATCCAGAATTTGTTTCACGTGATGACGTTCCTGCAGACCGTCTTGCACACGAAACTGAAGTCTTAACTCAAGAAGCTTTGAACGAAGGCAAGCCAGCTAATATCGTTGAAAAAATGGTTGCTGGACGTGTTAACAAGTTCTTGGCAGAAATCAGCTTAGCAGATCAAGCATTTGTTAAAGATTCAGACATGACTGTTGCACAATACGTTAAATCAAAGAATGGTTCATTGAAGACATTCGTTCGCTACGAAGTTGGCGAAGGAATCGAAAAGAAGGCCAATAATTTCGTTGAAGAAGTTATGGGTCAAATCAAAGGCTAGTTAAAAAATTGGCGTACATTTAGTACGTCTTTTTTTCTGAATGAGATTTCAATTTCGAGATATTCCTGCAGGAGGACAAACACATGACAGATGTGAAATATAAACGAGTAATTTTAAAATTAAGTGGTGAAGCGCTAGCCGGTGATCGTGGTTTTGGCATTAATCCACCAGTCATTAAAGAAGTCGCTGAAGAATTAAAACAGGTCCATGAGTTAGGGGTTGAAATCGCGATTGTTGTCGGCGGTGGCAATATGTGGCGTGGAGAAGCCGGTGCTCAAATGGGGATGGAACGTGCCCAGGCGGACTATGTAGGGATGTTAGGCACTGTGATGAATGCATTGGCATTGCAAGATAGTTTGGAATCGATTGGTGTACCTACTCGGGTTCAAACTTCTATTGAAATGCGTCAAATTGCTGAACCTTATGTTCGCCGCAAGGCCGTTCGTCACCTTGAAAAGGGTAGAATTGTCATTTTTGCTGGTGGCACAGGTAGTCCTTATTTCTCAACTGATACCACAGCAGCCCTTCGCGCAGCTGAAATCAATGCTGATGCCATTTTAATGGCTAAGAATGGTGTGGATGGTGTCTACAATGCTGATCCTAATAAAGACTCATCAGCTGTCAAATATGATAGTTTGACTCATTTAGAAATTATTCAAAATAATTTACATGTTATGGATTCAACTGCAAGCTCGTTATCGATGGACAATAATATTCCATTAGTAGTGTTTAATTTGAACGAAACTGGTAATATTATGAAAGTAGTCGAAGGCGAAAACATCGGCACAACAGTCAGGGGGAATAATGATGGCAACAAGTAAAGAAATTTTAGATGGTGCAACAGACAAAATGAAAAAATCAGGCGAAGCTCTTTCTCGCGAATTAGGTAATATTCGTGCGGGTCGTGCTAACGCTAGTATTTTAAACCGCGTAATGGTTGATTATTATGGTGCTCCAACACCAATTAATCAGGTAGCTTCAATTACCATTCCAGAACCACGTTTGTTAATGATTGCGCCATTTGATGAATCAATTTTAGGCGATATCGAAACAGCCATTAACGCTTCAGATTTAGGCTTAAATCCAGCCAATGATGGTAGTGCAATTCGTTTATCAATTCCTCAGTTAACTGAAGAACGTCGTAAAGAATTGGTTAAAGACGTTAAGGCAGAAGCTGAAAAAGCAAAAGTTGCCGTTCGAAATGTTCGTCGCGAAGCAATGGACGATTTGAAAAAAGGTAACAAAGCTGGCGATTTCAATGATGATGAATTCCATGAACTTGAAGATAAAGTTCAAAAAATTACTGATTCAGGAATCAAAGAAGTTGATGCAATTGCTGCAGATAAAGAAAAAGAATTAATGCAAGGTTAAGCGTTAATATAGCTTAATTGATAAAGAAGTGATGCTCACATTTTGTTGGGGATGACTTCTTTTTTTGTATTTTTTAATAAACTTAAACATGAAATGAATAAAGATGATAATTATTACGTTTAAATAACAATCGCTTGTTGTCGCATCAATAAAGTTATTATTACTAGTTTATAAACGGTTTTTTTGGTAAAATTGAAACAACAGATTTTAAAAGTAGGGTGGAGTATTGTGTTTTCTAAATTTAAACGTACCAATTCAAATAACCCAGATGAAAATGAACTTGATCTAAATAACATTCCAAAACACATCGCCATTATCATGGATGGAAATGGCCGATGGGCGCAACGTAAGCATTTACCTCGAGTTGCTGGTCACCGTGAAGGAATGCAAACTGTTAAAAAAATCACGATTGCTGCTAGTGATTTAGGTGTCAAAGTGTTATCTTTATACGCTTTTTCAACTGAAAACTGGAAACGACCCAATGATGAAGTTAACTATTTAATGCAATTACCGATTAGATTTTTCCAAACCTTTGTCCCAGACCTAATCAAAAACAACGTGCGAGTTATGGTGATGGGTGATATTACGCGCTTACCTGAGGGAACCCAAAAAGCAGTCCACGATGCCATTAATCAAACTGCTGATTGTACTGGCATGGTGCTAAATTTTGCTTTGAATTATGGTGGTCGTATTGAAATTGTTGATGCTGCCAAACAAGCGAGTCAGTTAGTGACTGACGGTAAATTGACAGTTGACCAAATTGATGAAGCTTTGCTCGCAAGTTTAATGATGACTAGCCCCCTAGGAGACTTTGAAGATCCAGAATTGTTGATTAGAACAAGCGGTGAACAACGGATTAGTAATTTCATGCTTTGGCAATTAGCCTATAGCGAATTTGTTTTCGTGGATGAGCACTGGCCAGATTTTGATAGTGATTCATTAAGTAATGCAATTAAAATTTATCAGGGTCGGCATCGTCGCTTCGGTGGTTTAGAAACAAAATAAGTACTTAATAAATTGGAAACGAGTGTGAACATTCATGAAACAACGTGTTATTACAGCGGTTATTGCGCTGATTATTTTTATCCCACTTATCGTCATCGGTGGTTTACCACTAACGATTGCCGCCTTAGCTTTAGGGATTATTGCGGTTGACGAAATTTTGATTATGAAAAAAATTCTGTTAGTTTCGTTTGAAGCTATCATGACTAATATTGGAGTTTTACTGTTAATCATTCCTGACAGCTGGTTATCTTTCTTACCAACTGACATTAATCGTTTTTTTTTATTCTATGTCGTTGCGATTATTTTAGCAGTCAACACAGTGACTAAGAAGGGTCGCTTTACATTTGATGATGCTGGAGTCCTAACCTTAGCAATGCTGTATGTTGGAACAGGGTTCCACTATTTCGTTGCTGCTAGAGGCGATGGATTTACGACCTTATTATTCGGAATGTTAATCGTGTGGTTGACTGATAGTGGAGCCTACATGATTGGCCGTAAACTTGGTAAGCATAAGTTAGCTCCTAAGGTTAGTCCAAATAAAACTTGGGAAGGTTCAGTTGGTGGTACAATCGCTGCAACCATTATCTTAGCGGTGTACTTAATGTTCTTCCCAGTTGGCTATGATTGGATTGTTATGGTCATTTTAACTTTGATCCTGTCGATTGTTGGCCAATTTGGAGATTTGGTAGAATCAGCTTTGAAACGGTTCTACGGCGTTAAAGATTCAGGGAAAATTTTACCTGGTCATGGCGGTATTTTAGATAGATTTGATAGTATGTTGTTAGTTATGCCAATGCTTCACTTGCTTGGTGTCATTTAACGACGTCATGAAATTAATTGATTGGGAGGTAGCCAAGTGATTATTACAATCATCACCTTTATTATTGTTTTTGGAGTACTTGTTTTAGTCCACGAATTTGGGCATTATTATTTTGCCAAACGGGCGGGTATTTTAGTGCGCGAATTTTCAATTGGCATGGGTCCCAAAATTTGGTGGCATCGAAAAAATGGTACCACTTATACCATACGAATCTTGCCATTAGGTGGTTATGTGCGAATGGCAGGAGCACAAGACGACGATGAGGATACCTTACGACCGGGGACACCGGTTAGTATTCAAGTTGGAGAAAATGACAAAGTCACGTTAATCAATACTAGTAAAAAAAGTACCTTGTTTAACGGTATCCCAATGCAAGTTGCCAATGCTGATTTAGTGGATGGCTTATGGATTGAAGGATACATCAATGATGATGAGTCTGAATTAAAACGTTACGATGTTGATCACGATGCATCGATTATTGAAGGTGACGGCGTGCAAGTTCGTATTGCACCACGTGATGTTCAATTTCAGTCTGCATCATTACCGCAACGGATTATTACTAACTTTGCCGGCCCAATGAATAATTTCATTTTAGCTGTCGTCGTATTTGCCATCTTAGGCTTTATGTTGTCTGGAATCCCCACAAATAGTAATGTGGTTGGCGAAGTCACCTCAAATTCAGTTGCACAAAAAGCTGGTTTGAAGTCTGGTGATAAAATCACGGCGGTTAATGGTAAAAAAACGAGTGATTGGACGGATTTGTCGAGCGCAATTTCTTCAAAACCTGACAAGCAAGTTACATTAACAGTCAAACATAATGATAATAAAAAAACAGTGAAGTTAACGCCAGATTCAGTGACACAAGAAAAGAAAAAAGTTGGCCGAATCGGTATTATGGAAGAACAAAAAACCGACTTTGTTTCTCGGATTAGTTATGGATTTACACAATTTATGGCTATCGTATCGCTGATTTTTGGTGTCTTAGGTCATATGTTGACCCATGGCTTTAATGTGAATGATTTCGGTGGCCCAGTGGCTATTTATGCCGGAACATCAACCGCAGCTTCTTACGGAATTACGGGAGTCCTTAATTTCTTGGCAGTCTTGTCAATTAACTTAGGAATCGTTAACTTACTGCCAATTCCGGCTTTAGACGGTGGTAAGATATTATTGAACTTTATTGAAGCGATTAGAAGAAAACCTAACTCTGAACGGTTCGAAGGAACTGTCACGGTGATTGGCTTTGGCTTGCTAATGCTACTCATGCTAGCGGTCACTTGGAACGATATTCAAAGGTATTTCTTTTAATGCTACATAAACAAGGAGAATTTGGAAAATAATGAAACAATCAAAAATGTTAATTTCAACCCTTAAGGAAGTTCCCAGCGATGCGGAAGCCTTAAGCCATAAAATGATGCTCCGTGCGGGGTATATTTATCAAGTTGCTGCGGGGGCATATGCATATTTGCCTTTGGCACATCGAGTGTTACGTAAAATTGAAAATATTATTCGCGAAGAACTTGAAAAAATCGACGCAGTGGAAATGTTGGTTCCAGCAATTTTACCAGCTGACTTATGGCGCGAATCTGGTCGTTATGAAACTTATGGCGACAATTTATTCAAGTTGAAAGATCGTCATGAACGTGAATTCATCTTGGGACCAACTCACGAAGAAACCTTTACTGAAATTATTCGTGATAGCATCAAATCATATAAAAAATTACCTTTGACACTGTATCAATTACAAAATAAATATCGGGATGAAGATCGTCCACGTTATGGACTACTTCGTGGACGTGAATTTGACATGATGGATGCTTATTCATTTAGTGTTAATGAAGATGAACTCGATACTGCTTTTAACCAAATGGCGACTGCCTACAACAATATTTTTAAGCGCTGTGGATTAGAGTTTAAAACTATTATTGGTGATGCCGGAGCAATGGGTGGTAGTGATTCAAAAGAATTCTCTGCTTTAGCTGCTGTGGGTGAAGATACAATTGTTTATTCAGATTCTAGTGAATATGCTGCTAATTTAGAGATGGCCACTGCCACTTTTACTAGCCAAAAATCACACGCCAAACCTCTAGACTTGGAAAAAATCAAGACGCCTAATGTCAAAACAGTTGAAGAATTGGCTGAATTTTTAGACATCGAAACCAGTGGTGTTGTTAAAACACTCTTGTTTATGGCCGACGGTAAGCCAGTCATGGTATTAGTTCGTGGGGATCACGAAGTCAATGAAGTTAAAGTTACTAACTTCTTACATGCCGATGAACTTGAAATGGCCACTCCTGAACAAACCGCTGAAGTTTTACATGCTTCATTTGGTTCACTTGGACCAGTTGGGGTGGGTGAAGATGTTACTGTGTTAGCTGATCAATATATTGGCGATATGGTCAACGTTCCAGTCGGTGCCGACGAAGATGGTTATCATTATATTAACGCCAACCTTAATCGTGATTTCCGGGTCGATAATTTTGGTGATTTCCGTTTAGTTAAAGAAGGCGAAACTTCACCTGATGGTAATGGGAAATTACAATTTACTCGCGGGATTGAAATTGGTCATATCTTTAAATTAGGAACCCGTTATTCTAAATCACTTGGTGCGAGTGTGCTAGATGACAATGGTCGTCAACAAGACGTAATCATGGGCTGTTATGGAATTGGTATTTCACGTTTGTTATCTGCCATTTCTGAACAATATGCTGATGATAATGGCTTAGTATGGCCTAATGAAATCGCACCATTCGATGTTCATGTTGTCCCAGTTAACATGAAGAATGATGAACAACGTGAATTAGCTGACAAAATTAATGATCAATTACAAGCAGAAGGTTATCAAGTATTATTAGATGATCGTAAGGAACGTCCAGGGGTTAAATTTGCTGATTCAGATTTAATTGGCATTCCTTTACGCGTTACAGTTGGTAAAAAGGCAGATGAGGGAATTGTTGAAGTTAAAATTCGGAGAACGGATGAAACACTCGAAGTGAAACAAGAAGAACTTGGCAATACCTTAGCAATCTTAATGAAAACAAACGCAGAATAGATAGTGAGTTACTTGAAATGTGATACGATAATTGTCGACGATTATTCGTTTCACATTTTTATTTTTAGGAGGCAGTTCAAGTGGAATTATCTCAGCATCAATTATTTACAAAATTACTAGAACAAATTCATTTTGAGGATAGTCAAAATGAAGCCTTTCAAGACGCTGAAATTAGACGAGTCGTGGTCCATCAAGTTTCTAAAAATTGGGAATTTACTTTCTTTTTTCCAAAAGTAATTCCATTTGAGTTATTTCAGTCATTTAATAATGCTTTAAGAGCCGGCTTTAATTCGATTGCCCAGGTCTCATTTAGCATTACAACTAACCAAGAAGAGTTGGTCCAGCGAGATATCGCGGATTATTGGAGTTTTATTGTCTCCAACAGTGGAGTTAAGTCTCCTTTGTTAGGACAAGTGGCCGATCGTGGCATGCCTAATGTAATTGATGACCGGGTGACCTTAGTCACTGAAAATGAAATCGTGCGTGATTTCTTAATGAGTGAAGCTATCGGTCAAATTGAGGAAACTTATGTACAATTCGGTTTTCCGAAATTTCGAATTCATACCATGGTCGACGAAAGTGCCTCTGCTGCTCAAATTCAAGCTTTGAAAGAAGCTCAAGATAAACGTAACGTGGAGTTAGCTGCGAAAGCGGCCGCACAAACTCAAGCAATGGCTAGTCGTAGTTCGGATTCGGCTGCACCCGTAGAAGGGCCAGCAAAGTTGGGTAAAAACATCAGCGACAAAGAAGAAGTTCGTCGGATGATTGATATCACTGAAGAGGAACGGTCGGTCGTCGTAGAAGGATATATTTTTAGCAAGGAAGTTCGAACCCTCAAGTCTCAACGTCAATTGATGATTTTGGAAATTACTGATTATACGTCTTCAATCACGATTAAAAAGTTCTCAAGAAATGCTGATGATGAAGCTCAATTTGATGCAATCAATGAAGGTGACTGGATTAAGGTTCGTGGACCAGTGCAAGAAGATACCTTCATGCGTGATTTAACCATTAATGCTTATGATTTAAATACGGTGTCACATCCGAAACGCCAAGATACTGCGGAAGGCGAAAAACGGGTGGAATTACATTTGCATACCACTATGAGCCAAATGGATGCCACCAATTCGATTAAAGATTTTGTCGGCCAGGCAGCTAAATGGGGTCATAAAGCAATCGCGATTACTGATCATGCTGGTTTACAAGGCTTTCCTGAAGCTTTCGCTGCTGCTAAAAAGAACGATATCAAAATGTTATATGGCGTTGAAGCTAACGTGGTTGATGATGGTGTACCAATTGGTTATAACTCAAAGCATGTAGCGTTGAAAGACACGGAATATGTTATTTTTGATGTGGAAACTACCGGTTTATCGGCGATTTATGACAAGGTGATTGAATTATCTGCCGTTAAAATGCGAAATGGTGGTGTCTTAGAAGAGTTTGAACACTTTATTGATCCTGGGTTCCACTTGTCGGAAACCACCACTAATTTGACTAGTATCACTGATGATGACGTGCGTGGTTCCAAGTCTGAAGAAGAAGTTTTCCAAATGTTCCGTGATTTCTGTGGCGACGCCATTTTGGCTGGCCATAACGTTACTTTTGATATGGGCTTCATGAATACAGGTTATGCGCGTCAGGGTAAAGAACCAATTCAAAATCCAGTGATTGATACGCTAACCTTAGCCCGCTTCTTACACCCGGAACTAAAGGGCTATCGATTAAATACCTTAGCTAAGAAGTTTGGTGTGGCATTGGAACATCATCACCGGGCTATTTTTGATTCCCAAACGACTGGGAATTTATTGCATATTTTCTTAAAGGATGCCGAAGAACGATACGACATTCAATATCAAGATCAATTAAATGACCATATGAGTGAAAACGATGCGTATAAACATGCGCGTCCATTCCACGTGACAATTTTGGCGCAAACACAAGCAGGGTTAAAGAATCTGTTTAAGTTAGTCTCATTGTCAAATATTGAATACTTCCATCGAGTACCGCGGATTCCGCGAAGTGAATTAGACAAGTATCGAGAAGGGCTATTGTTAGGTACCGCCTGTTCTTCTGGTGAAGTCTTTACTTCAATCATGCAAAAGGGCCGCGAAGAAGCTTTAGAAAAGGCCAAGTATTACGACTTTATTGAGGTTCAGCCTAAAGCGATGTACGCGCCGTTAATCGAAGGCGAACTCATCAAGGATGATTCAAACCTTGAAGAAATTCTTATTAATATGGTGGAAATTGGTAAAGAGTTAGATAAGCCAGTTGTCGCCACCGGGGATGCTCATTACCTCAATAAAGAAGATTCAATTTATCGTAAAATCTTGATTCATTCACAAGGTGGGGCTAATCCACTGAATCGTTATCAATTACCGGAAGCCCATTTTAGAACGACGCAAGAGATGTTGGATGCATTTTCATTCATGGGTGCAGAACGGGCGCATGAAATTGTAGTTGAAAACACCAACAAAATTGCCGACATGATCGATGAAATCACGCCGTTGCAAGATAAATTGTACACACCTAAAATGCCAGGAGCGGAAGATGAAATTCGTTCACGGACGATGAACACGGCGGAAGCTTGGTATGGCAATCCCTTACCAGACTTAGTTAAAAAACGAGTCGAACGAGAATTGGAAAGTATTATCGGTAATGGATTCTCCGTGATTTATTTAATCGCGCAACGATTAGTGGCGAAATCAAATAAAGATGGATACTTGGTTGGATCTCGTGGGTCGGTTGGTTCCAGTATTGTGGCAACTTTAACCGGAATTACCGAAGTTAATCCGTTACCACCACATTATCGTTGCCCAAATTGTCAGTACAGTCATTTCTATACTGAAGGTGAATACAGTTCAGGTTTTGATTTACCAGATAAGGATTGCCCAGAGTGTGGGACATTGTTAATCAAAGATGGTCATGATATTCCGTTTGAAACTTTCCTTGGCTTTACTGGAAACAAAGTTCCGGATATTGATTTGAACTTCTCTGGAGATTATCAAGCCATTGCCCATAACTACACTAAAGTGTTATTTGGTGAGAATAATGTCTACCGTGCCGGAACAATTGGTACCGTGGCTGATAAAACGGCTTATGGTTATGTAAAGGCATATGAACGGGATACTGAGCAGCAGATTCGTGGTGCAGAAATTGATCGTTTGGCCAAAGGTGCTACTGGGGTTAAACGGACCACCGGTCAACATCCAGCTGGGATTTTGATTGTCCCGGATGATATGGAAATTTATGATTTTACCCCGGTGCAATATCCAGCTGAAGATACCAGTGCCGCTTGGAAAACAACCCATTTTGATTTCCATTCAATTCACGATAATATTTTGAAAATGGATATCTTGGGACATGATGATCCCACGATGATTCGAATGTTACAAGATTTATCAGGAGTAGAACCCAAAACGATTCCGACCGATGATCCGGGCGTGATGAGTCTATTCTCTAATCCAAATGTGTTGGGTGTCACCGAGGACCAAATCTTTTCAAAAACTGGGACACTTGGAGTGCCAGAATTCGGAACCCGATTTGTTCGGGGGATGCTCGAAGAAACTCATCCAAGTAATTTCTCAGAACTGCTACAAATTTCAGGGCTATCACATGGAACTGATGTGTGGTTGGGAAATGCTGAAGAGCTGATTAAAAATGGAACTGCTACGATTGCCAACGTGATTGGTTGTCGTGATAATATCATGACCGATTTAATTCACTACGGAATGGAATCTGAAATTGCCTTTCAAATTATGGAACATGTGCGTAAAGGTAAGGGGATTCCTGATGAATGGCAAGCAGAAATGAAAAAATCTGAAGTGCCCGGGTGGTACATTGATTCTTGTTTGAAGATTAAGTATATGTTCCCTCGTGCTCATGCGGCGGCTTATATCTTACTGGCGCTGCGGATTGCTTACTTTAAAGTGTATTTCCCATTGGTTTATTACTGTGCTTATTTCTCAGTGCGCGCCGATGATTTTGATATTGTGGCTATGGCACATGGTAAAGAAGCCGTGAAAAGTGCGATGGAAGAAATCAACAAAAAGGGTAATGATGCTTCTACTAAAGAAAAGAATCTGGTAACTGTATTGGAATTAGCCAATGAAATGTTGGAACGTGGTTATAGTTTCAAAATGGTTGATATTGACCGTTCGGATGCATCTGAATGGTTAATTGATGGAACCACCTTAATTGCACCATTTAGTGCCATTCCAGGTTTAGGCTTGAATGTTGCTAAGCAAATTGTGGCAGCTCGAGAAGAAAAAGAATTTTTATCAAAAGAAGATTTAGCGAAGCGTGGGAAAGTTTCGAAAACGTTGATTGATTTTATGACGGTTAATCGGGTCCTTGATGCACTGCCAGATGAAAATCAATTATCATTGTTTTAATGTGACATATTAATTTGAAGGTAGGCGGGAACATGAAAAAAGGGGTACTATTGGTAAACTTGGGGACTCCAGACGCACCAGAAGCTCCTGAAGTACGAACATATTTAAGAAAGTTTTTAGCAGATCGACGGGTGATTGATATGCCAAGATTGGCGTGGATGCCGATATTGTACGGTATGATTTTACCTTTTCGACCAGCTAGATCAGCGGCATTGTACCGTAAAATTTGGACAGATGAGGGTTCACCGTTGCTGTTATATACGCAACAACAGTCTGAACAATTACAAACTTTGTTGCCTGACCGAATGGTTCGATTTGCGATGTGTTACAGCAATCCAAGCGTTGCGGATGTATTAAAGAAAATGGAAACAGCGGGAGTAGAAGACTTGACTGTGATTCCACTTTATTCTCAATATTCAACGACAACAATTGGGTCTGTCTTTGATCAAGTGATGACATATTATATGCATGCGATGTCACAGCCTAAGCTTCATTTCATTGATTCTTTCTACCAGTCACCAGCTTATATTCAGTTGCTGGCCAAGCAAATTAAAGATGCTCTACAAGAACATCCCAATGCGCACCTGGTCTTTTCATATCATGGCATTCCACAAAAGTATGCTGATAATGGAGATCCATATCCAGAACAATGTACTGCGACTACCGAAAAAGTAATGGAGTTGGTTGGAGATGTGGATTATACTCAATCATTTCAATCTAAATTTGGGCCGAGTCAATGGTTGCTACCGGCGACGGCAAATAAAATGCATGAATTACCCAAACAAGACATTAAAGATGTGATTGTAATTACTCCAGGATTTGTGGCTGATTGCTTGGAAACCTTGCAAGAAATTGGTCATGAAAACCGAGAATACTTTATGCAAAGTGGCGGAATTGACTTCACTTATGTGCATCCATTTAATGGCAGCATGGAGTTTACAAAATTAATGGCGACGCTAGTTCACTAGCCGGTCTGAAATTTGTATATTGAGTATGATTATGGTATAGTAGTCTAGTAAATTAAAACTCGTTAACGAGTGAGCAGGAATGCTCGCTCTTTTTATTGCAAAAATACTGGAGGTGCTCAGGTGAGTAGTGTTGTGGAAACAGTGACAGAAGTAGTAATGCCAATCATTGAAAAACAAAATTTTGAATTATACGATTTGGAGTTTGTCAAAGAGGGACAGAGCTGGTTCTTGCGAGTTTACATTGATAAGCCTGGCGGAATTACAATTGAAGAATGTGCCCAAGTAAGTGATTACTTAAGTGAAAAACTTGACGAAATGGATCCTGATCCAATTCCTCAAGCCTATTTTCTTGAGGTTTCATCACCTGGGGCAGAACGTCAACTGAAAAAGCCCAAAGATTATGAAAGCGCGATGAATAAATATATCAACGTCTCGCTGTATCAAGCTATCAACGGTAGCAAGATTTACGAAGGAACATTAATTGGTTTGACGGACGATGAGTTAACCTTAGATTATCTCGATAAGACTCGTCATAAAGAAATCACCATTGATCGTTCAAAAATTGCCAAAGCAAGATTAGCAATTAAGTTTTAAATCAAAGGAGTTGTGAACATGAATAAAGAATTAGTCGGAGCGTTAGATGCTCTGGAAAAAGAAAAAGGCATCAAAAAAGAAATTGTGATTGAAGCGTTAGAAGCTGCGTTAGTATCAGCCTACAAACGTAATTATGATCAAGCTCAAAATGTGGAAGTTGATTTTGATGCAGTTAAAGGTAATATCAAAGTTTATGCTGTAAAAACCGTTGTTGAAGAAGTTGAAGATGAACAACAACAAGTCAGCCTAGAAGGTGCACTTAAAGTCAGCCGAGGATATGAATTAGGCGATGAAATTCGTTATGAAGTTACTCCTCAAAACTTTGGCCGGATTGCGGCCCAAACAGCTAAGCAAGTCATTATGCAACGAGTTCACGAAGCAGAACGTAACGTGGTCTTCGAAAAGTATAGTGAATACGAAAATGAAATCGTGACTGGTGAAGTTGAACGCCAAGATAGTCGCTTTATCTATGTGAGCCTTGGTACAGTTGAGGCAGTAATGCCAGTCGCTGAACAAATGCCTAACGAAAGCTATAAAATGCATGATCGTATCCAAGTGTTTGTGACAAAGGTTGAAAACAGCACTAAGGGTCCTCAAGTGTTTGTTAGTCGGACAGCACCTGAACTTTTGAAGCGATTATTTGAAAAAGAAGTGCCAGAAATTTATGATGGAGTTGTAGAAATTATGTCCATCGCCCGTGAAGCTGGAGACCGTGCCAAAGTGGCCGTTCGTTCAAACGACGAAAACGTCGATCCAGTGGGAACTGCAGTTGGTCCTAAAGGTCAACGTGTTCAAGTAATCGTTAACGAATTAGGTGGCGAAAACATGGATATTGTTGAATGGGTCGATGATCCAGCACGTTATATTGCTAACGCACTGAACCCTGCCGAAGTTTTGGATGTAATTTTTGATCCAGAAAACGAGCGTTCATGCACGGTGGTTGTGCCAGATTATCAATTATCATTAGCCATTGGTAAGCGGGGGCAAAATGCTCGTTTAGCTGCTCGATTGACTAATTACAAAATTGACATCAAGCCAGAATCTGAAATGACAGATAATGCACCGGTTGATGACAATGATGTTGATACTGAAGAAACTGAAGATTAGTAGTTACACGACAGAGAGGTGAGTTACGTTGAAACAACGAAAAATACCAATGCGTAAAGACATCGTGACTGGCGAAATGATGCCAAAGAAAGAATTAATCCGTGTCGTACGTAACAAAGAAAATGAAGTTTCACTTGATCCAACTGGTAAAAAGCCGGGTCGAGGGGCATATGTGGCGATTGATGTTGACATAGCTAAGAAAGCCTTGAAAAATCGGACTTTTGATAAAGTTTTTGAAACATCAATTGAAGATTCGTTTTACGATGAATTAATTGAGTATGTCGATCATCAACAAGCACGCCGTGAGTTATTCAAAAATGAATAATGAACAAAAAGTACTTAATTTGCTTGGATTAACCAGACGAGCTGGTGAACTAATCTCCAGTGAAGATATCGTGTTAAAAGCAATTAAAAACCAAAAAGTTGCCTTTGTCTTTATTGCTAAAGACGCAGGGGCATCTACCAGTAAAAAATTTCAAGATAAATGTAAGTTTTACAAGATTGCTTATGATTTGTCATTTACTAAAGAACAATTAAATCAAGCAACCGGTCAACAAAGGACAATATACGGCGTCACCCAAAACGGATTCGCTAAAAAGTTCAAGGAGTTGCTAACTATGTAAAGGAGAGTGAACACATGGCTAAAGAACGAATTTATGAATTAGCAAAAGAATTAAACGTTGAAAGCAAAGTGGTCATTGATGCTGCTGAAAAAAAGGGCATTTCTGTCAAAAACCACATGTCTTCAATCGAAGATAAAGATGCTGCCAGCATCAGACAAACACTAAAAGGGGGAGCAAGTGCTCCTACTAAGAAACCAGCTGCACCTGCAAAGGCTGCTACTAGTTCTACTCCTGCCGCAAAGAAGCCAGCTGCTACTTCAAAGCCAGCTTCTTCAGCAAGTCATACGAGTCGTCCTGCAACCAGCAGCAACTCGCATACTCAATCAAATGGACAAAGCCGTCCTTCAAACAACAGCTCACGTCCACATTCAAACGGACAAAGTCGTCCATCAAATAACAGTTCACGACCACAATCAAATGGGCAAAACCGTTCATCAAACAATAACTCACGACCAAAATCAAATGGGCAAAACCATTCTTCAAACAATAGTTCACGTCCACATTCAAACGGTCAGAGTCGTCCATCGAATAACAGCTCACGTCCACAATCAAATGGACAAAGCCGTCCATCGAATAACAGTTCACGTCCACAATCAAACGGGCAAAGCCGTCCTTCGAACAACAGCTCACGTCCACAATCAAATGGACAAAGCCGTCCATCGAATAACAGTTCACGTCCACAATCAAACGGACAAAGCCGTCCTTCGAACAACAGCTCACGTCCACAATCAAATGGACAAAACCGTTCTTCAAACAACACCAGTAGCCGTCCATCAAATAATGGTGGTGGCCGCTTTGGTGGTAGTTTGAATTCTGGTGGTAATAGCGGTGGCAACAATAACCGTCGTGGCGGTAAGGGTGGTTACCGTGGTAACAACCAAAATCGTTACACAAAGAAAAAGAAGATTAAAGGTAACGGACGTATCAAGGAAACTGCAGTTCAAACTCCAGCTCCTACTCGTAAAGAACGTCCATTGCCAGATACATTAGTTTATTCAGTGGGCATGAATGCACAAGATTTAGGTAAAATTTTGCATCGCGAACCAGCCGAATTGATTAAAAAATTATTCATGCTTGGCGTAATGGTTAATCAAAACCAATCACTCGATGCTGATACGATTGAAATTTTAGCTGCAGATTATGGAATTGATGCTGAACAAAAGGCTGAAGTCGATGTAGCTGATATCGATAAGTTCTTTGATGAAGAACAAGAAAATCTTGAGAATGCAACACCACGCCCTCCAGTTGTTACTGTTATGGGACACGTTGATCATGGTAAAACTACTTTGCTTGATCAATTGCGTCATACACACGTTACTGAAGGCGAAGCTGGTGGTATTACTCAAGCCATTGGTGCTTATCAAGTTAAATATGACAACAAAATGATTACGTTCTTGGATACTCCTGGACATGCGGCCTTTACTGAAATGCGTGCTCGTGGAGCCAATGTGACTGATATTACTGTTTTAGTTGTTGCTGCTGATGATGGGGTTATGCCTCAAACTATCGAAGCAATTAATCATGCTAAAGCTGCCGGTACTCCAATCATCGTTGCGGTTAATAAGATTGACAAGCCAGGAGCAAATCCTGATCACGTCACTGAACAATTAGCTGCTTACGAATTGGTACCTGAATCATGGGGTGGAGACACAATCTTCGTTCAAATTTCTGCCAAATTTGGTAAGAATTTAGACGAATTACTCGACATGATTTTGCTCCAAGCAGAAGTGCTTGAATTAAAAGCGAACCCAGACCAACGTGCTGCTGGTTCAGTTGTTGAAGCTCGTTTGGACAAAGGTAAGGGTGCTGTAGCAACTTTACTTGTTCAACAAGGGACGATGCATGTTGGTGATCCTGTGGTTGTTGGGAACACTTATGGTCGTGTTCGGACAATGACAAATGAAAATGGTCGTCGTTTGAAGAAAGCAACACCTTCAACACCTATCGAAATCACTGGTTTAAGTGGTGTTCCAGATGCTGGTGACCGTTTCGTTGTCTTCGAAGACGAAAAGACTGCTCGTACTGCTGGTGAAGAACGTGCTAAACGTGCTTTACTGAAAGAACGTGCCAACACTAATCACGTTACTTTGGACAACTTGTTCGATTCTCTTAAAGAAGGCGAATTGAAGTCTGTTCCAGTTATTATTAAGGCAGACGTACAAGGTTCAGTTGAAGCTCTTGCTCAAAGCTTGAAGAAAATCAAGGTTGATGGTGTGAAGGTTGATATTATTCATACTGCCGTTGGTGCCATCAATGAAAGTGATGTTACTTTAGCCGAAGCATCAAATGCTATCATCATTGGCTTTAATGTGCGTCCTACACCTCAAGCTAAGGTTCAAGCAGAATCTGGCGAAGTTGATATTCGTCTTCACCGTGTTATCTATAACGCCATCGATGAAGTTGAATCAGCTATGAAGGGTATGCTCGAACCAGTCTATGTTGAAGAAGTAACTGGTGAAGTTGAAATTAAAGAACTTTACAAAGTTTCTAAAATTGGAACAATTGCTGGTGGAATGGTTACTACTGGACGTATTACTCGTGAAGCTGGAATTCGTTTAATCCGCGACGGCGTTGTTATCTATGAAGGTAAACTTGGTAGTTTGAAACGCTTCAAGGATGATGTTAAAGAAGTTAAAGCAGGATTTGATCTTGGTTTAACTATCGAAAACTACAATGATATCAAGGTTGGCGATGTTATTGAAGCCTACGTCATGAAAGAAGTTCCAGTGGAATAAAGAGGTACTGAAACAATTGGTCAGTTCTCGAGCATTAACGATGAATGTCGAAAATTACGGGTTAGGTAATTGAGAGATTTAAGTTAAGCAAGAGAATTGATTGTTGAAGTCCAATAAAATGGTATGATACAAACCGAATAATTTGCGAGCAATAACGAAGAATATTGAAGATTACTTTAGTAATCAAAATATTTAAGTTAGGTGAGTGAATTATTCGGTTTGTAAAACCCTAAAAAGTACTGAAACAATTGTTGAAGTCCAATAATATGGTGTGATACAAACCATAAAGTACGAAAACAATCATATCAATGGTTGTTCGAACCGAGTGGTTCATTGACGAAATGAATCGCATTAATAAAGGAGGTTCTTGATATGCCAGATAAACGTTATCGTGTGGGCCGATTAGGTCAAGAAATTCAAAAAGAAGTTTCTGATATCTTACTCAAAAGAGTTCGTGATCCACGAGTTGAAGGAATCACGATTACTGGAGTTGATGTGACCGGAGATTTACAACAGGCCACCATCTTTTACAGTATTTTGTCTGATAAAGCTTCGGATGCTTCTAAAGCACAAACTGGTTTGGAAAAATCTTCAGGTTTAATTCGAAGTGAATTAGGCTCACGCTTAAACATTTTCAAAACGCCTGAACTAATTTTTGAACAAGATCGTTCAGTTGCATATGGTTCTCGAATCGATCAACTTTTAAACGATTTGCATAAAAAAGAATAATACAAAAAATTACTTAACAGCTGTGATTTCACAGTCGTTAAGTAATTTTTTTGATTTAAATTCAATCTCAAGTTGAAAAGTTCAAGCTGAGTTTTGCTTAATAAAAAACTATTACGACTTTTATAGATATTTCCTGTATAATTAATGATTGTTGGAGGAATGGACATGAATGGAATTATTCCCTTATTTAAAGAACGTGGTATAACTAGCCACGATTGTGTCAGCAAGATACGAAAAATTTTACATACAAAAAAAGTAGGTCATTCAGGTACTTTGGATCCAAATGTGGATGGTGTGTTACCAATTGCCATTGGTAGTGCAACTAAGGTTGTTGAATTATTGATGGAATCTGGCAAGATGTATAAAGGTGAACTGTTGATTGGTTATGCAACTACAACACAAGACCTTGATGGTGAAATTATTGAAAGTAAGCCATTAACACAGCCATTTACAGATCAACAAATCAAAGAACAAATGTTAAAATTGACTGGTGATATTATTCAAATTCCACCAATGTATTCAGCCATTAAAGTTAATGGCCGGAAATTATATGAATACGCTCGTGCAGGAGAAACTGTCGAACGACCAAAACGGCAGATTCATATCTCGCGATTTGATTTAATTTCATCAACGTATGATGAAGAAAATCAGCAACAACGAGTTCGCTTTGAAGCTGAGTGTAGCAAAGGGACTTATATCAGAACCTTAGCCGTGGATTTGGCCAATTTGCTAGGTTATCCTGGGGTAATGAGTGATTTAACTCGAATTAAAAGTGGCGGCTTTAATATTGACCAAACCGTCACGTTAGCAGATATTCAAGCAGCAATGGATAACGGCACCATCGATGCTCTCTTAAATCCAATTGATATTGTACTAACCCAATATCCCAAAATTGAATTAACTGAGAAACAATGGAAGGGTGTCCAAAATGGTATGTGGATGAGGTTGTCAGAAATTGATAGCTCAGCTGATACAATTGCGATGCGTTATAATAATGAAATTAAAGCACTGTATTCACGTCATGAGGATGACAACAGTTACAAACCTTTGAAAATGTTTTCGGTGCAATAGGAAGTGAAAATGTGAAAGTAATTAATTTACATCAACCATTTAATCAAAATGAAATACCAGGTGGAGATATTGTGCTCGCGATGGGATTTTTTGATGGTGTCCATAGAGGACATCAGGCGGTGATTGCAGAGGCCAAGCAACGGGCCAAAGCACTCAAGTTACCACTGGCAGTCTTAACCTATGATCATCATCCATCAATTGTCTACACGACAACTAAAAACCAACAAACTTACTTGTCATCGCTGCCTCGTAAATTGTCATTGTTAGAAGCTCAAGGGGTAGATTTAGTTTATGTAGTTAGTTTTACCTCGGCGCTATCAGCTTTGGGGCCTCAACAGTTTGTTGATGATTACCTGGTAAGATTTCATACTAAAGTTGCTGTGGCTGGTTTTGATCATACATATGGGCCACCCGATATTTCAACGATGGATAAATTGGCCGGATACGCGAAGAGCCGATTTGAGGTGGTAATTGTGAAAAGTGAAAATGAAAATCAAGAAAAAATCAGTTCAACGAAAATTCGCTACTTATTGGACGATGGGAAAATTGCTGAAGCAAACGAGTTATTTGGATATGCATACCAAACAACGGGCTTAGTCGTTCATGGAGAAGCACGAGGTCGAACACTTGGTTTTCCAACGGCAAATATTGATTGGCCAATTGAGGAACGGATGCCACGAATAGGCGTGTATGCTGTTCAATTGAAAGTGTCGAATCAATGGTATAACGGAATGGCCTCAATTGGTCATAATGTTACGTTTGGGGATGCGCGACCAAAAACCTTGGAAATTAATTTATTCGATTTTAATCAAGCTATTTATGGTGAAAATGTCGAGGTTCGCTGGGTATCTTGGTTGCGAGATGAAGTTAAATATACAACCGTAGAAAATTTAATCAAACAGTTGCAACAAGATGAAATTGATAGTCGAAAAATCTTAGAGCGATATGTTGAAAAGATTAAAAATTAGTAGTATTATTTGATATGTAAAAGGAACTCAGCTGCTACTGAGTTCCCAGCGTGATTCTAGACACGTGAAATGGTGGAGCTAATCGTTATAATGACGGTTAGCTTTTTTTATGATTGCATATGCCGTTGCGAAGTTTATTATACTTCTTGATAGCAACCATAAAATTATGGCAACAGCCAAGGTTTTACCCCTCACGTTCCTAGTTGAGCACATAGAATCACCACCTCTTTTTTCCTATAATGTTGAAGGGAAGATTCATGTGTCAATCACTAAACACATCCATGGGGAGCAACCCCCATTTAGGTGTCTATCTAATAGATACGTTTAAAATTAGTTGAATACACTAAAAAAATCGTCCAAAATTGGGCGATTTCTTTATCGATGAAAGTTGAGCTTAATTTGGCATTCAGGGCAAAGACCGTGAACGGCAATTTCGTCACTGGAAATTGCATAACCAGACAAACTTTCAGCTTGTTTTTGAAGTTCATTTTCTAGTTTTGGATAATCTTTAAATGCAATATCTGTGATTTTCCCACAATTATCACAAATTGCATGGTAATGATGATGTTCAAAATAGTCATAATGAGTGCTACCATCACCATTTTGCAGTTCAATCACAATCCCATGTTCAACTAGGGTATTAAGTGTGTTGTAAATGGTTGCCGAGCCCAAGTTTGGCAGCTTTCGATTGAGGCCAGTCTTAATCATTTCAACAGTTGGATGTGTAGGGTGACTAGCTAAATAAGCCAAAATAATGTGTCGTTGAGCCGTTATTCTTAAGTTGTGTTTTTTGAGAACAGTGCGTGTCTGTTCAATTACATTTTCATCAGCCATTTTGCTAGATCCTTTCGATAAAAGTTACTTACTATATTAAAGCACTATTTGGCAAATGTTTCTAGATATCAAACTTAAAACTGAATTCTTTACTTTCCCAAATAAGACCACTATACTTAAAGATAGATTAGAATAATTCTAAACTAGGGGCAGAGAAATGAAGAATACTAACAAAAAAATTAGTTTGGCTGCGAGGGTCAATATCATTCGTGCCGGGGTTATGGGCGCAAATGATGGAATTGTCTCGGTAGCTGGGATTGTTATCGGGGTGGCTGGCGCCAGAGTCAGTACATACGCAATCTTATTGTCCGGCTTAGCGGGAATGTTAGCCGGCACTATTTCAATGGCCATGGGCGAATGGGTGTCAGTCAGCACCCAACGTGATAGTGAAAAAATGGCGATGATTCATGAAAAAGAGCGACTTGATAACAATTTCGGTCGTGAATTTGAGTATATCAAAAATAAATATGTTGCGACAGGTATTTCGGATACCTTAGCTGCGAAAGCAACCAATGAAATGCTGCAAGATCAGCCGCTAGAAGTGGGTGTTCGTGAACGTTATGGTTTTAATCCTAATGAAAAAACGAGTGCTATATCAGCGGCAATTGCTTCAATGATTTCTTTCCCAATTGGTTCAGCCTTACCGTTGCTGACAATTACTTTATTACGTAGTGGTAATGGAATTTTAGTAACGATGATTTCGGTGGTGATTGCATTAATCTTTACAGGTTGGGCAGCTGCCAAACTGGGCAATGCTGATCCGAAAAAAGCAGTTGTGAGAAATGTATTGGCAGGATTATTAACGATGGTGGTGACATATATTGTTGGAACGCAATTTGTATAATAAACGGGTGAAACAAGTGAAAGAGCCAACGGGTGAACAAACGCTAGCTGAAAAATCAAATACAATTCGTGCAGCAGTTTTAGGTGCTAATGATGGAATCTTAACTGTTGTCGGGGTGCTATTCTCAGTTGGGGTAGCAACTTCAAATCAAGCGACAATCATTGTGGCTGGTGTGTCAGATTTGATTGCGTGTGCCTTATCTATGTCGTCTGGTGAATATGCATCTGTTAGTTCACAAAAGGACACTGAGCAGGCGGTAGAACTGTCTGAACGCAAGTTGATTGATAATGACTTTGAACATGAAACTAGTCAGGTAGCAGACTATTACGTGAACCGTGGCGTGTCGACGGCGACTGCCAATGAAATTGCCCAAGAACTAATGGAAAAGAAGCCCTTGGAAACCGTTTTGAGGACGAAACATGATTTAGAATACGGTCACTACATGGATCCATGGCAAGCGGCCTTTTCTTCGATGTTTGCAGCGGCCTCAGGTGGGCTATTCCCCTTGATGGCAATTATCCTGTTTCCTGCAGATATTAAATGGGCAGGGACAATTTTAGCGGTGCTCTTATCAGTTACACTGACCGGCTTTTTAAGTGCTAAGCTCGGCGACGGACTGGTCAAGATTGCCATTTTCCGAAATGTAATTGTGGGGATTATTACGATGTTTATTCACTTTTACGTTGGGACTTTACTTTAATACGTTTGAATCAATTTAGAGACTAGCTTCTTAATATGAAGGCTAGTCTTTTTTAGCTCGATTTCTGACCGGGTAGGCGTTTTAAGCCAATTTTTGTAAGTATCAACCACCCCGTAAGCAATGAAATGAGTGATGAAATCTAATTCCTCTCGACCAAGCGTGCTTTCGGTCTTTGATTCTTTTAACAATGCCTCAGCCAAAATATTTTTACAGTCATCCAGTAAAAATGAATAGTCATTGTTTTTTGAAATGTGAGCAAAAATATCAATCTTTTCTAACATCATGTGTGTCAGGCCGTCGATAAAAGAATCTAAATTAAATCTGTCGCTGGCGTTGATGATGTCAGACACCTGTTGAGTTAACTCAGCTTCAAATTCATCGAGCACGTCGTTGATGGAGTGGTAGTGTAAATAAAAAGTTTTACGATCAATATCAGCCGTTCTAGCTAATTCGCTGACCGTAATTTCAGTGAAAATGTGCTTTTGCAAGAGGGTGATTAGTGCAGTTTGAATTGCTCGTTTAGTTTTCTTAACTCTTCGATCCATATTGACCCCATCTTTCTGTTTGTTGTTGAATAATCTATAGCTTGTTGAATATTGCCGTTGTTTTTAATTATTAATCACCATACCATAGATTTATCCTCAAGTGGGGAAAAAGTATAGTGAGGTAATATTTATGATTGAGCAATTATATAATTCATATCCGACAGATTACAGGTTACAAGATTTATTGCAGACCTTTTCGTTTAGCAATCCACATATTGGCTTTGTGCTGACGGTCGCAGGAATTACGTTTCTAATGGGTTATTTGGAGTATATGTATAGTTTTGCGTTAGTTTTATGGGAAAAGAGTGCACCGTTTCCTATTTGGATGCACACGTTTTATTTTGCACATGATTCGACTGGAGCAATCGTTTTTGCCCTCGCGGCATTGGCAAATAATAATTTTTGGTTCTTCTGGTCAGCTTCAGGCGCACTAATGGTTTGGAATCTGTTTGAAATTTTCAATTTATATAAAGCAATCACAGTTGAAAGAAACGAGATATGGGGCCACTTATATCCGAATGGTCAAGTGACAGTGGGACAGGCCTTTTGGAAAGTTGTCGTCCAAATCATTATGATGATTGCGATTGTTAACTTGTTCCGGGCCTTTATGCACGATCCATACATGTTCAAATGGTTCATCTTTACTAATGTCATTATGGCCATTTTTCCTGGACTCTACTGGGAACAACGAAAAACACAAACGGGTGGATCAATGAGATTGGCGATTGTCATCTTTATTGGCACCTTGAATAGCTTTATTCTAATGAATATGTGGGCATTGAGCAGTCATTACTTCTCGATGGCGGCGAATCCATGGTTTTACCTAATCGGAATTGTGTCAATTGCATATTCGATTCGGTCACTTTGGAAGTATCGTCAATTACCAGCCAAGCCACAACTATTTAATGGTAAAAAACGCATTTGGTAATCAAAAAAGTTACTTTGAAAATTTATCAAAGTAACTTTTTTTAGTGTCGTGATGACCGGTGTGAACCGCCAGCTTTACCACCTTTAATTACGTGGCGTTTAAATTTAGTTTTATTTTCATTAACGAGTTTAAAATTTTTCATTTTGTACGCAAATGGTTCGTCGCTCATCCGTTGTTTTGTCCAAAATTGCATATCTCCAATCATTTTTTCTAGCGTGACTAATTGTGAAGGATTATTTTCACGCACCGCTTCATCGTGAATATCAGACTGGAGCCGTAAGACTAAGTTTTGATGATACTTGAGTAATTCCATCGTTAAGTCGGCTTTACGATATTGATTGAACAAACCTTGGATGGTTTCCATTGCTTCTTTGACATTGCTTGGTTGAACATAACGATTTTTTTCTGTATCTGACATGAGAGCTCCTAATATTAAAATTAATTCAAAATTTTGGTAAATTACTTTATCATACAAAGTCTAAGTCGTTTGTGGAAGATTTTGATATCGACTTAGCTAAAGCGAAAGTTGCTTGCAAAATAGGCTAAAAAATGTTGACTTTTCTTGACTTTAAATTGCGGACTTGGTATATTATAGATTGTGTTTAGCACTTGAGTGAGTCGAGTGCTAAAAAGGAAGTGATAATTATGTTAACAAAACGTCAAAGTGATATCCTGCAAGCAATTGTACGCCATTACACCGCCACAGGGCAACCGGTTGGTTCAAAGTTATTGGCAGACAGTTTACCTGAGAAAGTCAGTTCAGCGACTATTCGTAATGAAATGGCTGCACTTGAGGAAATGGGATTAATCGCCAAGGAACATTCGTCATCTGGTCGGGTGCCTTCAACAGTCGGTTATCGGTATTATGTCGATAATTTGCTAGATAAGCAGGCCGTCGATGCGAGTGATGTGGCAATTATTCAGAATTCGTTTGGCCAAGATTTTAATAAAATAGATGAAATTGTTGCCAGGTCGGCTGATATCTTATCCGACTTAACAACATTTACGACATTCACGTTAAAGCCAGAACAAAAAATGGCTCGCTTGAGTGGTTTTCGTTTAGTGCCATTAGGTAATCAGCAAGTCATGGCAATCTTGGTTACTGATAGTGGAGATGTTGAAAGCCAAACGTTCACCATTCCCCGAGATATGAACACCGATGAGTTAGAGTCAGTGATTCGACTCATTAATGATCAATTATCAGGGTTACCATTAACTGAAGTTTTGACGAGATTGCAACAAGATATTCCATTGCGGATTAAGTCCTACATGCGGAGCCCAAGTGGAGTGCTTAATATTTTTGATAACATTTTATCACATGTGTCTAGCGAACAATTTTTCGTTGGTGGAAAAATGAATCTATTAGGTTTTTCACACAATCATGATCCCAATTCACTCCAAGCACTATATGGACTGCTAGATCAAAACGAAAGTTTGTCAACCGTTCTTGACCCACTTGATGATAATATCAACGTGCGGATTGGTTCTGAAATTTCTAATAAATTATTAGATGATTTTAGTTTAATTACCGCGACGTATGATGTGGATCAATATGGGAAAGGCATCATTGCCGTGCTTGGGCCAACACGGATGCCATATTCTCGAACGATTGGATTAGTTAGTGCTTTTCGCGAAGAACTAGCTAAGCAAATGCTAGATTATTATCACCGTTACTACGATCAATAGGAGGTTCCATATTAATGGCTAAAGACGAACACAAGAAAGCCGATGAAGCTGTCGAGGAAGTCAAAGAAGAACAAGTTGAAACACCTGAAGTTGATGAAACCACAGATGCTCCCGAAGTAAAAACCGAAGAAGTTTCTGAAGTAGATCAACTCAAGGCTAAACTAGCGGCAGCAGAAGATTCACTGCTCCGTGAACAAGCTGAAATTCAAAATATGAATAATCGTTTCAAAAAGGAACAATCCAATCTGTTAAAATATGATGGTCAATCATTGGCTAAAGCAATTTTACCAGTCATGGATAATTTGAAACGAGCTCTTGAAATTGAAGTCAGTGACGAAAATGGGCAACAGTTAAAGAAGGGAATTCAAATGGTCCATGATCATTTAGATGAAGCTTTAACCGGCAATTCGGTGACCGAGATTGAATCACTTGGTAAAAAATTTGATCCAACGCTTCATCAGGCTGTGCAAACAGTTCCCGCTGAAGATGGACAAGAGGCTGATACAGTCGTTCAAGTACTACAGGCTGGTTATCAGTTAAAAGATCGAGTTTTACGTCCAGCAATGGTCGTTGTTTCCCAATAATTAAAATAAATAAAAATAAATAAGAAGAGGTAAGTTTAACATGGCAAGTAATAAGATTATCGGAATTGATTTAGGAACTACAAACTCAGCTGTTGCTGTAATGGAAGGTAATGAACCTAAAATCATTACTAACCCAGAAGGTAGCCGGACAACACCATCTGTTGTTTCATTTAAAGATGGCGAAACTCAAGTTGGTGAAGTTGCTAAACGTCAAGCAATCACAAATCCTAACACAATCGTATCAATCAAGAGTCACATGGGTGAAGCTGGTTATACGGTTGAAGTAGAAGGTAAGAAGTATACTCCACAAGAAATTTCAGCAATGATTCTTCAATATTTGAAGAAATATGCTGAAGATTATCTTGGTGATGAAGTGACACAAGCCGTTGTTACGGTACCTGCATACTTCAACGATGCCCAACGTCAAGCTACTAAAGATGCTGGTAAAATTGCCGGCTTAGATGTTAAGCGGATTATCAACGAACCAACTGCATCTTCATTGGCATATGGTCTCGACAAGCAAGATAAAGATGAAAAAGTGCTTGTATATGACCTTGGTGGTGGTACTTTTGATGTTTCCATCCTTGAATTAGGCGATGGCGTGTTCCAAGTACTTTCAACTAATGGTGATACTCATTTAGGTGGGGATGACTTTGACCAAAAGATTATCGACTGGCTTGTTGAAGAATTCAAGGCCGAAAATGGCGTTGATTTAGCTCAAGACAAGATGGCCTTACAACGTTTGAAGGATGCTGCTGAAAAGGCTAAGAAGGACGTTTCTAGCGCTAACGAAGCTACGATCAGTCTTCCATTTATCTCGGCCGGTGCTGCTGGACCACTTCACATGGAAAAAACTATGAGTCGTGCTAAGTTCAACCAATTAACTGTTGATCTTGTAGAACGCACAAAACAACCAGTATTGAACGCTTTGAAGGATGCCGATTTATCATTTGGCGACCTTGACGAAGTGATCTTAAATGGTGGTTCAACTCGTATTCCAGCCGTTCAAGAAGCTGTTAAAGAATTAACTGGTAAAGAACCTAACCACTCAATCAACCCTGATGAAGCCGTTGCAATTGGTGCTGCGGTTCAAGGTGGTGTCTTAACTGGTGATGTTAAGGATGTTGTTTTACTTGATGTTACGCCACTTTCACTTGGTATCGAAACTATGGGTGGTGTGATGACTCAATTGATTGAACGGAATACTACTATTCCTACTTCAAAGAGCCAAACATTCTCAACTGCCGCTGATAACCAACCAGCTGTTGATATCCATGTGTTACAAGGTGAACGTCCAATGGCCGCTGACAACAAGACACTAGGTAACTTCCAATTAAGTGATATTCCTGCTGCTCCTCGTGGTGTTCCACAAATTCAAGTTACATTTGATATCGATAAGAACGGTATTGTAAATGTATCAGCTAAAGATTTGGGTACTAACAAGGAACAAAAGATTACCATCAAGAGTAATTCAGGACTTTCAGATGACGAAATCGATCGTATGATGAAGGAAGCTTCAGAAAACGAAGAAGCTGATAAGGCTAAAAAAGAAGAAGTTGATTTGAATAATGAAGTTGATCAACTATTATTCCAAGTTGATAAGACTTTGAAAGACCTTAAAGGTAAAGTTACCGATGAAGAAGTCAAAAAGGCTGAAGATGCACGTGATGCATTAAAGAAGGCTAAAGAAGACGGCAACACCGAAGACATGAAGACCAAGAAGGACGAATTGAATGAAATCGTTCAAGAATTAACTGTTAAGTTGTATCAACAAGCTCAAGACGCCCAAGGTGCTGATGGAGCAGGTAGCGGTGCAGCTGATGGTTCAGATGGTAAGAAGTCAGATGACAATACCGTTGATGGTGACTTTGAGGAAGTAGACCCTAAAGACAAGAAATAAATTAAGTGTGACAAAGCCCGTCTAAACAATGAGTATTAACGATAAATAATAAAATTTCTGAACTTGAAATTTGTATTATTTAAGTTAAGCGGAATTGATTGGGCTTTGGAACCGGCCAAGAGTTGAAGTTAGCGAATTTAACTGACTTTGAGAGCTGATTAATAATTTGATAGTAAAAGCCAAAGTCATGTACTTTGGCTTTTACTTGGTACTAGACTTTATGGTATAACTAAGGGACTACTTTATAACGGAGGATCCAAGAAATGGCAGACAAAAATCCATACGATGTGCTGGGCGTTAGTAAAGATGCCTCTCAAGACGAGATTAAAAAAGCATATCGTAAATTATCAAAAAAATATCATCCTGATTTGAACAAAGAAGCAGGAGCTGAAGATAAATTTAAAGAAGTTAATGAAGCTTTTGAAACAGTCGGTGATGAACAAAAACGTCAACAATATGACACTTATGGTTCAGCTGGATCACAAGGTGGTTTTGGTGGAGGCGGCGGCTTCGGCGGTGGTCAATATCAACAAGGCGGTTTCGGTGGCGGTGGATTTGACGACATCTTTAGCCAATTCTTTGGTGGCGGTGGTCAACAACGTCGTGATCCATCTGCCCCTCGTCAAGGACGTGATTTACAGTATAATATGACTTTGAAGTTTGAAGAAGCCATTTTTGGTAAAACCACAACTATCAAGTACAACCGAGAAGCATACTGTGGAACTTGTGATGGTACTGGTGCAAAGCCAGGTACTTCACCTGTAACTTGTTCTAAGTGTGGCGGTAGTGGAACGATTGATGTGATTCAAAACACGCCTTTAGGTCGGATGCGTTCAACCCAAACTTGTGATGTTTGTGGTGGGACTGGTAAAGAAATCAAAGAAAAATGTGAAACTTGTCATGGTTCTGGCCACGTGTCAGAACGTCATGAATTAAAAGTTGATGTTCCAGCTGGGGTTGATGACGGCCAACAAATGCGTCTTCAAAATCAAGGTGAAGCCGGCGAGAACAAAGGCCCTTATGGTGATCTTTACATCGTCTTCACAGTGACTCCAAGTCGTGAGTTCACACGTGATGGAAATGATATCTTCTTTGATCAACCAATCTCGTTTGCACAAGCAGCGCTTGGTGACGAAATTGAAGTTAAGACCGTTCATGGGGATGTTAAATTAAAAATCCCTGCTGGTACTCAAACTGAGACTAACTTCCGCTTACGTGGTAAGGGAGTTCCTCGTGTGAATGGTAACGGTAATGGGGATGAACACGTTAAAGTACGTGTTGAGACTCCTAAGAATATGAACAAACAACAAAAAGAAGCACTCCAAGCATTTGCTGTTGCTTCCGGACAAAAAGTTTCTGGTGTCAAAAAAGGTGTCTTTGATAAATTAAAAGATGCGTTTGATGATTAAAAACTAGGTAATCTTTCTGCCGATTAACTTCTGAGCACTAACGAAAAATATCTCATCGTGATTTTCCATAAATCACGATGAGATTTTTTGTATTATTCGAAAAAGTTATGTGGCAAAATTCGATTAAGTGCTATAATTTGCGTATTCAAATAAATTAACCACTAGGAGTGCCAATTTAGTTTGGCTGAGATCATGAAAATGAAATTCTGGAACCTGATCTAGTTGATGCTAGCGTAGGAAAGTGGAGCAAATATTCATTGATTTCATCCTTTTCTATGTTGAAGAAGGTGCATTTTTTTTGCACCAAATAATTGGAATGGAGAAAAAATCATGGCAAATGCAGTAATGGCAATTCAAGTTTTACCTGAAGCAGATTCAACAGATGAATTACTCCGACTAGTCGACGTGGCAATCGCAGAAATTAATGCAACTGGGATGTCATATGAAGTCGGGGCTTTTGAAACGACGGTTGAAGGTGACCTAGATGATTTAATTAAATTAATTCATCAAATGCAATTATCAGTCACCAAAAGTGGTGCGCCAAGAATTAGTAACTATATCAAATTATCGTATGCGCCAACAGAACATATTTTAACAACTGATGAAAAATTAGCTAAGTATCGGGATGTAAACCGTAAAAATAGTGGAGCTGAATAGCTGGAATAACTAGTAGATTGTTCTTGATTGAAAGTCAGAATAATCTATTTTTTTATAAGGTTGATTAATGACGTGACTCCACGGTTTAGCGTATACTAATAGTATATTATCGAAGTGAAAAGGGGAATACTATGAGTCATTTTTATGAGAGTTTTCATCCAAACAATTACAACATTTATTTAGATATTAATCGGGCCACCAAAACGATTACTGGTAAGACCATTATTCGCGGTGAAGCCTTAGCGTCATCGATTTCAATCCATCAAAAATATTTGGATATTAAAAGTGTCCTCGTTGATAACCAAGCTGCCATCTTCAAAATGCGAGACGAAGCAATTTTATTGCCAGATGTTAAAACTGGCGATATCGAAGTTATCATTGAATATTCAGCCAAGTTAACCGATTCAATGATGGGCATTTATCCGTCATACTATGAAGTTGACGGCGAAAAGAAACAACTAATTGGGACTCAATTTGAAACAACTTTTGCACGTCAAGCATTCCCATCAGTTGATGAACCAGCAGCAAAAGCGACTTTTGATTTAGCCATTAAATTTGATGAACATCCAGGCGAAACCATTATTGCAAATATGCCTGAAATTCGGGTGGAGGATGGGGTTCATTATTTTGAAACGACCGTCAAAATGTCAACTTATTTAGTCGCATTTGCGTTTGGGGAAATGCTAAGTAAATATACGACCACTGAAAGTGGCGTAAAAATTGGTGTTTTCGCTACGAAAGCCCATCAAGCCAAAGAACTAGATTTTGGCTTAGACATTGCCAAACGTTCAATTGAATTTTACGAAGATTTCTATCAAACACCTTATCCATTGCCACATTCATGGCAATTAGCCTTACCAGACTTTTCTGCTGGAGCAATGGAAAACTGGGGCTTGGTGACATATCGAGAAGCATATTTGTTGATTGATCCAGATAATACCTCATTATCTACTAAACAACTGGTTTCGACGGTGATTTCACATGAATTAGCGCATCAATGGTTCGGTGATTTGGTTACAATGAAGTGGTGGGATGATTTATGGTTAAACGAAAGTTTTGCCAACATGATGGAATATGTGGCGATTGATGCCCTTGAACCTGACTGGAAGATTTGGGAAAGCTTCCAAACCTCTGAAGCACCCGCCGCCTTGCAACGCGATGCGATTGATGGTGTTCAGTCAGTGCACGTTCAAGTTGAAGACCCAGCTGAAATTGATTCATTGTTTGATGGTGCAATTGTCTATGCTAAAGGTGCCAGAATGCTAGTAATGGTTCGTGCTTTAATTGGTGATGATGCACTGCGAAAAGGCCTAAAGAATTATTTTGCCAGTCATCAATTTGGTAATGCCACCGGCGCAGATTTGTGGGCAGCATTAGGTGAAACATCCGGGATGGATATTGGTAGGATCATGCAATCATGGTTGGAACAACCAGGTTATCCCGTGGTTAACGCTAAGGTTGTTGATGGAAAATTGACAATCAGTCAGTCACAATTCTTTATTGGTGAAAATGAACCCAAAGCACGGCAATGGCAAATTCCATTGAACAGTAATTATGCTGAAGCGCCAGCAATCTTTGCTGACACAGAAACCACCTTGGGTAACTATCAACAGTTGCGGTCACAAAATGGCGCTCCCTTTAGATTGAACGTAGGGAATAACTCTCATTTCATCGTGAAGTATGATGAGAAGTTATTAGCAGATATCATTGAACATGTGGATGAACTAGATTCAATTTCACAATTACAATTGCTGCAAGACCTGCGCTTATTAGCTGAAGGTGGCCAAATTTCCTATGCAACTGTCGTACCATTATTGGGTCACTTTATCACGAGTCCCTCCAATATTGTTAACTCAGCGCTCTATAGTTTAGCGAATGATTTGAAAAAATTTGTGACACCGAATTCAGTTGCAGAGCAGCAATTACAAGCCTTCTTTAATAAGATGAGTGATAATCAAGTCAATCGCTTAGGTTGGCTCCCAGTTGATGGTGAGACGAATGATGATCAATTAACACGACCATACGTCTTGAACGCAACCTTATATGCTGAAAATCAAAAATCAATTGAGATGGCCCATCAGATTTATCAAAATAATGCCGACAAAGTAGCTGATCTACCGGCAGATGTGCGAGTATTTATTTTGAAAAATGAGATTAAAAATTATGGTAATCGTGATTTAGTCAATCAAATGTTAACAGCTTATCGACAAACAGCTGATGCCAGTTATAAGTCAGACTTAAGGGTTGCAGTAACTAGTACCCAAGATGCAGACTTGATTAAACAAATTGTGACCGAATTTAAAAATGCAGAAACGATTAAACCTCAGGATTTACGGGCCTGGTTCCGTGGAATTTTGGCCAACAGTCATGGGGAACAAGCTGCCTGGGATTGGATTCGCAATGATTGGGATTGGTTAGAAAAAACTGTCGGTGGAGATATGGAATTCACCACTTACATTACGGTAATTGCCGGTATTTTCAAGACACCAACTCGGTTGAAAGAATTTAAATATTTCTTCTGGCCTATGCTTGAAACACCTGGTTTAAAACGTGAAATCACGATGGACTTAAAAGTGATTGAAAGTCGGGTTAATTTAATTGCAGCGGAACAAGTTGCAGTTAATCAAGCAGTGGAAGCACAAATTAAGTAACTATCTGAGAGCTTAGGTAATTTCTAGGCTCTTTTTTAGTTACCAGCAAAAAATGGTAAAATTGACTTGATCTAAAACCCGTTTCATAGAATAAACTATGTGAAAATGCTAAAGGAGTGGTTGAGATGGTTAAACATATATTTTCAGACATGGATGGGACGTTACTGAACGAAGTAGGGGCGTTGAATGAGCGAAACGTCGAATTAATTAAGCAAAGTCAGATTCCATTTACACTAGTTTCCGCACGTGCACCCATGGAAATGGAGTTTGCCATGACGGCATTAAATCTCCAAGGGCCTCAAATTGCCTTTAATGGTGGCTTGATATTTACAGGCCAAGAGAACAATAAAAAAATCATTGATCAGCATTATCTCGATTATGATGCAACAGAAATTCTGCTCACTCAAATCAAACAACAATTTCCCAACGTGAGTCAAAGTTTTTATGACTTAGACGATTGGTATACTGAAAAAATTGATGACGGCATTAAATTAGAATCCGGTATGACCAATATGGTGCCACAAATTGTGAGTATACGAGATTATTTAAGTGATCCAACTCATCATACGTTTAAAATTATGTTGATCTCGTTTGATAGTGAAGAAATGAAACGATTAAAACAATTTGTCCAAGAATTAGGTATTTCAGGCATTTCGGCTCAACAAGCTGGAGCAAATTATTTTGAAATCACGGATGGTCAAGCCAAAAAGTCGCATGGGATTAACTATGTGATGGAACAGGAACATTTGACGAAGATTGAGACAGCGGCCTTTGGAGATGGCCACAATGATTTACCAATGCTAGAAATGGTTGGTAATCCAATTGTGATGGACAATGCCGCACCAGAAATTAAAACAATTGCCAAATATATCACTAAAAGCAATATTGAAGACGGAGTTGGTTATGGAATCACACACTATCTTCAATAAATTCAATTTGGAGATGTGACATGACGAATATTCATGATATTGCCAAGAAAAGTGGCGTTTCAGCTTCAACGGTTTCCAGAGTGTTGAATGGTAAAAACTACGTAGCCAACTCGACGCGTTTAGCGGTCGAAGCGGCGATGAAAGAATTGAATTATGTTCCTAACGATATCGCTCGGGATTTGAGTCATGGTCGAAATTATAACGTGGGTGTAATTTTGCCGCATACGAAACATCCATATTTTACGCAAATATTGAGCGGAATTATTGCATCCTCATTTGAATCAGATTATCGAGTGGTGATTTTACCATCCCAATACAATGAGTCAGTGGAAATTGATTATTTAGAACAATTACGTCGCAAAGCTTTTGATGCGCTAATCTTCATTTCCCATGAAATTTCCTTAGATAAAATTACGGAATATTCTCAATATGGTCGGATTGTGGTCTGTGAAAATCCAAATCGTGAGGATGTTTTCGCAGTATATTCCAAACGAAGAACAACATATTTAGAAGCGTTTAAATGGCTCAAAAGCCAACAAATTGAACAAGTCGCAGTTTTGCTGAGTCGTGATTATGCCAGTAGCGTCACGAGCCAAATTACCTTGGATGCATATCAATCGATTTTTACTAAATTGCCCAACAATGATCTACTCTTCGAAACCGTGACCACGTTTCAAGACGGATACGAGGCTGCCCAAACGATCATTAAGCAGCAGTTAAATGTGCAGTGTATTTTTACAAATGGGGATGATGTGGCAGCCGGCGTGGTTCAAGCCTATCAAGCGCATCAAAAGACGCCGCCACTCGTGATTGGGCAAGAAAATCAATTGAGCGGTCAGCTACTCAATATTCCGACAATCAATCATCATTTCGACAAACTAGGTCGCCAAGCGTTAGAGCTGGTTACTGGCGCGGGTGAAATGCAACAAGTCGTCATTGAATCAGATTTCATTATTAGGTAAAAATAGGGCTTGCCTTAAAGTGCACTCTAAGGTCTATAGTATGGGTATTGAACAAATATATCTTTACAGAGGAGTTTAACTGATGAAAGCAGCAGCATTTATTGAACCAGGAAAAGTTGAAATTCATGAAGTCCCAAAACCCAGTGTTTCAAAACCAAATGAAGCAGTGATTCGCATTGTTCGGGCCTGTGTTTGTGGATCTGATTTAGGTGGTATCGTGGCTTAGCCCCACGTGAAAAAGATTCGTTGGTCGGTCATGAAGCGATTGGAATCGTTGAAGAAGTTGGTTCTGAAGTGACTAACGTAGCCGTTGGTGATTTTGTGATTGCTCCATTTACACATGGTTGTGGTCATTGTGCTGCCTGTTTAGCTGGTTTCGATGGTAACTGTTTGAACGCACCAGCTGGTGGTTCCGCCTATCAAGCCGAATATCTGTTATTTAATAACGCCGACTGGGCACTCGTTAAAGTTCCGGGTGATCCAAAATCATTTTCAGATGAGATGCTGAATTCTTTATTGAGTTTGGCTGATGTGATGGCAACCGGTTATCACGCTGCAGTATCTGCCGAGGTTAAAACTGGCGATACAGTGGTTGTTATGGGTGACGGGGCAGTTGGATTATGCGGTATTATTGGTGCCAAATTATTAGGGGCTAAACGAATCATCGCTATGAGTCGTCATGCAGACCGTCAAAAATTAGCGACAGAATTTGGTGCCACAGACATTATTGCTGAACGTGGGGATGAAGCAGTCGCACGCGTGATGGAATTGACTGATGGTGGTGCCGATGCCGTATTGGAATGTGTCGGAACGGAACAATCAGTTGATACCGCTGTTAAAGTTGGTCGTCCAGGCGCCGTTGTCGGTCGTGTCGGTGTACCACAAAAATCTGATATGAATACGAATAACTTATTCTGGCGTAATATTGGCCTCCGTGGCGGAATTGCCTCAGTGACCACTTATGACAAGAGTGTCTTATTAAACGCAGTTCTCAGCGGTAAAATTGAACCTGGTAAGGTCTTTACCCAGTCATTTGCCTTAGATGATATCCAATCTGCTTATGAAGCCATGGATCAACGTACTGCCATTAAATCATTGGTGAAAGTTAGTACACTTTAGGAGTAATTATGAACATTAAAGAAGCAAGTCAAATTACGGGAGTTTCTTCTGAAACTATCCGTTACTATGAGAAAATCGGCTTAGTCCCACCAATTGACCGCAAGGAAACCGGCGTTAGAGATATTGACGAACGTATCATTCGTCGTATCAATTTTGCCCGTCAAATGCGGTCGGCGGGGATGAGTGTAGAAAATTTGCAAAAATATATTCAATTATTTGATACCGATGAAAATAATCAGCAAGAACAATTGGATTTATTGCAGGAACAATTAGAAGTACTGGAAGAAAAACGGGACGATTTAACTGCAGCAATTAATCATCTGACCTTCAAATTAGCCAATCACGGTAAACATATGACGACGTTTGAAGAAGAATTACATGAATTAGAACAGCAACAACAAAAACATCCGAAGACGCTGTATGATGATGTGGATGTAAAAAAATAACTAGACAAAATAAATCAGTTAATTTATGATAAAGCCATAAAGTTGAATAATTCTTCGGGGCAGGGTGAAATTCCCGACCGACGGTAACGAGGTGAAACTCGAAGTCCGTGACCCGCATTTATTTATGCGGTTGAGCTAGTGCAAATCTAGAACCGACAGTTAAAGTCTGGATGGGAGAAGAAATTAGTGTAAGACGATTGATGGTCGCACTGGATGCTTTTTTTGTATCCGTGCAATCGTTAATCCATTAAACTAGTCTATTTAGTCAAGTGGCTGGGAAAAAACTAACCAGCTATAGAAAAATCGACCAAGAATTCTATAATTAATAGAATTTTTGGTCGGTTTTTTGTTTTTTTTATATTTGATAATTGTTTATGTGAAAAATTAGCGGTTGCTTTGGTTAAAATTCCCGCTAATTTTGTTAGATTCATTGTCATTAATAGAATACCCAATTCATTTTCCACAGGCTGTTTCCCTCTAAGATGAGTTCTGCGCACACCAAAAATGGACTTCATTCTGCCAAACATTGGCTCAACATCATACTTACGATGCGAATAAATCTCTGAGCCTTGATCAGATGAAAGTAAATCCTTAACATAATTTTTAAAGTAGTTCCAAGTTGGATTATAGGCAACCTGTCGTTGCCTTCCCTTAGGGGTTTTAGCTAGTTCATCTAGCTTGAATGTTTCCTGTGTTTTATCCGCTTCATAAATTTTGAACTGTCGTTCGTATCCATATTTATCATGACGAATACTGTATCGTTTAAAACTGAATTTAACACTCAAATGATCCGTATAGTAATCGTCTGCGGCATTGTACTTCCAATTGTGTATTCGTGTAGGATCATTTTTAAATTTGCGCTTCTGTTCCTTTTCATACATACCATACGGTATCAGTGGTGTCTTATCAAAATCGTCGACAATCGCGGAATAATTAGATTCACTACCGTAACCTGCATCCGCCACGATGTATTTAAACAAATCGAGTGAATGCATGTCAGATAAAAATGGTAATAAAGTTCTCGTATCCGTCGGATTCGAGAAAATTCCGTAATTTAGCACGAACTGTCCATTAGTGGCAGCCTGTAAATTATATCCAGGCTTTAATTGACCATTCATCATTGGATCTTCCTTCATACGCATAAAGGTAGCATCATGGTCGGTTTTTGAAAAACTGTTCCGACCATTAAAAAGGCGTTCAGCTTCTTCGTACTTTTTTGCTCGGGGCAAATAATCATTTTCCATTTTGTGCGCTAATTTTTTGAGTTTTCGCCGCTGTTGTTTATTCTTAGAGCCACCTTTGATAACCTTCGGTTCTTGTTCAATGACATAATCTAAGTGAGTAATTTCATCGTGCGTTTTTTCTAAAATCTCAGCTAATCCATCGCTAGACGTTAGGTATTCTTTCTCCATTTCTTTGACAACTTGATTTTCAATCAATTCTTCATAAAGGAGCACAATTTTTTCTTTTAGTTTTGGATAGAATTTATCAACTGCACGTTTCCAAGTAAATGAGTACTTATTTGCATCGGCTTCAATCTTCGTACCATCAATAAATAAGGCCTCATCTTCAATCATACCGTTGTCGGCTAACAACTTGGTAAAGTAAATAAAGGAAATCTTGATTAAGTTAGAAACTTCTTTACTGGATCGAAAATTATTGATTGTTTTGTAAGAAATTGTGGCATCTTGACTCAACCATTTCATTGGAATATTTTCGGTATTCATTTCAACAATTCTACGTCCAGAAAATACTTTGCGAGAATACGCGAAAAGGAGCATTTTTATTAACATAGCCGGATGATAAGCAGGACGACCGGTGGTCGCCACAGAGGTTTCAATAATATTATGCGGAATTGTCTCAACAAACATATCAATTAGTCTCGCAATATGGTTATTAGGAATATCAAAATTTAAGTTTAAAGCGATGCTAGTTTGTGCTGTGTTATAATTCTTGTACATGGAAGGAAACTCCTTTACTGTTTTGTTGTTTGGTTTGGTCGCTAACATCATAACAGGAATTTACTTCCTGTGTACATAGTTAAAGGGACTTTGGAGTGTTTTTCCAAAGTCCCTTTATTTTTTATAGTCTGGAATTAGTTTTTTCCCAGCCACTTTTTATTTTTTCAAGAAAGGGGAATAACAATGGATAATTTGTATATGCAACAAGCTGTTGACCTTGCAAAAAAAGGACGGCGGAATACTTATCGTAATCCACTGGTTGGTGCAATTTTTGTTAAAGACAAGCAAGTAATTGCCAGTGGATACCATGCCAGATATGGCGATAAACATGCAGAAAGGATGGCAATTGATTCTTGTTCAACCCTCGAAGAATTGAAGAATTCAACTTTATATGTGACGTTAGAACCTTGCACGCATTTTGGTAAGCAACCGCCATGTGTGGATGCCGTGATAGCGAGCGGGGTCAGCCGAGTGGTGATTGGCCAATCGGATCCTAACCCAGTCGTATCAATGAAAGGCACACAAAAATTAAGAGAACATGGAATTCAGGTTGATTTTAATGACCTGGGACAAACGGTTCAAGCATTGAACCCGTATTACAACTATTATTTTGAACATAACTTACCGTATATTGTGCTTAAACAGGCGATTAGTTTGGACGGTAAAATTACCGCCCAATCTGGGACGAGAACTCAAATTACGGGTGCAAGTGTCAATCAACAAGTGCATGATGAGCGGAATGAGTTTCAAGCCATTTTAGTCGGTAGTGAAACAGTATTAGTCGATAATCCAACTTTACTGGCCAGCGGTGCAACGAACTTTCCATCCATTCGCGTGGTGTTAGATCGCCAAGGACGTTGTTTGAATCGGCCAGAATTAAACATTTTTAACTCACAAGCGCCAACTTGGATTTTCACAACGAAAAAAACTAATCAACTATTGTCATCGAATGTCCAACTCTTTGAAAATGAAACTTGGACGATTGAATCGGTGGTCTCATATTTGGCGAAGCAAGGTGTGCAGTCGGTTTACGTAGAAGGCGGTGCCCAGATTCACAACCAGTTTTTAGCAGCTAATTTATTTAATGAATTAATTACTTATGTTGGTTCAGAAGTGATTGGGAGCGGTGGCATACCATCTTTTTCAGGCAACCAAGCCAATCCAACTAGTCAAGCAATGAAACTAAAGTCAGTTCAGCAATTCGGCAATGATGTCAGAATTGTGAGTGAGAGGGTGGAATAAATGTTTACCGGATTAATTCAAGCAGTCGGCACCGTAAAATCAATTCAACGTAGTGGTCAGCACTCTCAAGTCACCATTGCAGCGGACTCCAAACTATTAGAGGATTATCAAATTGGTGACAGCATGGCTATTAACGGTGTGTGTTTAACAGCGATTCAAGTCAACGAAGGTAATTTTACCGTTGACGTTATGCCAACCACGTCTGACAAAACAACCTTTAAACAATTGGCTTTTGATGCACGAGTCAATTTAGAGCGAGCAATGCCTGCCAACGGCCGGTTTGAAGGCCATATTGTGGCAGGGCATGTTGATACCACCACTAGAGTCAAAATAATTAGAGAAAATGAAAATTCAGTCCAAATGACCTTTGTCTATCCAGCAAGTTTGCAAGGACAAATTGTCGCCGAAGGTTCCATTGCGATTAATGGGACCAGTTTGACAGTGGCAACAGTTGGAGCCAATGAATTTTCCATTTCGCTGATTCCACATTCATTAACACAAACTAACTTTGGACAATTAAAAATTGGT
The DNA here is from genome assembly GCF_008632615.1 of Paucilactobacillus nenjiangensis. Taxonomy (NCBI): domain Bacteria; kingdom Bacillati; phylum Bacillota; class Bacilli; order Lactobacillales; family Lactobacillaceae; genus Paucilactobacillus; species Paucilactobacillus nenjiangensis. The sequence continues at coordinate 1,344,638 of NZ_CP043939.1, read as the reverse complement.
GATCAAGTCAATCTAGAAACGGATATGTTAGCGAAATATGTCCAGTCATTACTAGGAGGAAAAACCTATGCAAGTTGAACAAGCAATTGAAGATTTAAAGCAGGGAAAATTAATTGTCGTGGCAGATGATGAAGACCGCGAAGGTGAAGGTGACATTATCGGTTTAGCGAGTCAGGTGACTCCGGAAAAAATCAACTTTATCACTAAACATGCACGTGGATTATTATGTATCCCAGTTACGGCTCAAAAAGGAACCCAATTAGGCCTTCAGTCAATGGCACGTGACAGTCACGATGCGTTTGGAACAGCCTTTATGGCAGGAATTGACGCCAAGTCAACCACCACAGGTGTGTCAGCCTATGACCGGGCGATGACGATTAAAGCCGTCGCACAACCAGATAGCCAGGCCAGTGATTTTTATCAACCAGGGCATTTATTCCCGTTAGTCGCTAAAGACGGTGGGGTCCGTGAGCGAAATGGTCACACCGAAGCAGCAATAGATTTAGCCAAACTTGCTGGTGAAGACGCCGCCTATATATGTGAAATTCTTGCTGATGACGGTCATATGGCCCGCACCGTTAAGTTACGTGAGCTCGCCGTTGAATGGCAATTAACAATGATAACCATCGCTGAATTAATAACATATCTCAATCAACAAGCGATGACACCAGTGGCCGATGTAAAATTACCTAATCAGTATGGAGACTTTCAATTGACAGCCTTCACTGACGAAACAGGTAAGAATCAATTAGTGTTATCGATGGGTGATTGGACTAATCCAGCTGAAGTACCATTAATTCGAATCCACTCAGAGTGCATGACTGGTGATGTCTTTGGTTCTCATCGTTGTGATTGTGGGGAGCAACTTGATGAAGCAATGCGCCAAATTGCAGAATATGGTGTTGGAGCAGTCATCTATTTACGCCAAGAAGGACGGGGAATTGGCCTGGTTAATAAGTTAAAGGCCTATGAACTGCAAGAAGCGGGGATGGATACCTACGAGGCCAATGTAGCGTTAGGATTTGAACCTGATGAACGCCATTACGATTGGGTCGTGAAATTGTTGCAAACAAATGGAGTACGAACAATCAAGTTGCTAACGAATAATCCCGAAAAGATTGACGAATTAGAAGATGCAGGGATTGCTATACAAGCACGACTGCCGTTACAAACGACCATTTATCAAGAAAATAAAAATTATCTACAAACTAAACAACATAAATTTAATCACATGTTGTCAATTTAAAGGAGAAGCAAGATGACAGTTTATGAAGGACAATTTAATGATCAAAATGCCAAGGTAGCAATTGTTGTCGCACGATTTAATGATTTTATCACCAGTAAGTTATTAGCCGGGGCACAAGATACCCTAACTCGTCACGGTGTGAACGCTGATCAAATTGATGTGTACTGGGTGCCGGGAGCATTTGAAATTCCATTTATTACCAAAAAAGTGTTGGCTACGAAAAAATATGATGGCATCGTTACATTAGGAGCTGTCATTCGTGGGGCAACCACACATTACGACCTGGTTTGTAATGAAGTGGCGAAGGGCGTTGGTCAGCTAAGCTTAAATGCGGATGTACCAGTCGTCTTTGGTGTGGTAACGACAGAATCAATCGAGCAAGCTATTGATCGTGCCGGTGCGAAGAGCGGGAACAAAGGTAGTGACGTCGCGCAAAGTTTGTTAGAAATGATGTCATTGAATTCGTTGATAAAATAAAATGAATTAAACTCGAATTTGCTTGCAGTTTCTTCTCGTTGTGAACTGCTCCTATCATGGTATACTAGTACATGACGATACACGGAGAAAGTGAGAACAAAATGACCTTAGAAGAAATGAAAGAACGACAAAGTCACATCCGGAATTTTTCGATTGTGGCGCATATTGATCATGGTAAATCAACGTTGGCAGACCGCATTTTGGAACTGACAGATACGGTGTCAAAGCGGGAAATGCAAGCACAGTTGCTTGATACGATGGATTTGGAACGCGAACGTGGCATTACGATTAAGTTGAATGCTGTGGCCCTTAGTTATAAAGCTGAAGACGGAGAAACATATATATTCCATTTAATTGATACACCAGGACACGTGGACTTTTCATATGAAGTTTCACGTTCTTTGGCTGCCTGTGAAGGTGCCATTTTGGTGGTTGATGCTGCCCAAGGTGTCGAAGCTCAAACCTTAGCGAACGTTTACTTAGCTTTGGATAATGATTTGGAAATTATTCCAGTCATTAACAAAATTGATTTACCATCCGCTGATCCTGAGATGGTTAAGGGACAAATTGAAAATCAGATTGGTTTAGATGCCTCTGATGCGATTTTAGCCAGCGCCAAAGCTGGTATCGGAATTGAAGAGATTTTGGAACGAGTGGTGACTGATATTCCTGCACCAGATGGTGATTTGGAAGCACCTTTGAAAGCCTTGATTTTTGATTCAATTTACGATGAATATCGTGGTGTCGTTTTAAGTGTTCGAATTAAAGAAGGAACGGTTAAACCAGGCGACAAAATTCGGTTAATGAATAGTGGTGCTGAATATGAAGTCGTCGAAGTGGGAGTTAACTCACCTAAACCAATCAAGAGTGAATTATTGATGGCTGGGGATGTTGGTTATATTACCGCTAGCATCAAAGACATCCAAGAGACTTCAGTCGGTGATACGATTACCAATGCTAATCACCCAACTGATTCGCCATTAGAGGGTTATCGGAAGATGACACCAATGGTCTATTCAGGCTTGTATCCAACTGACAACGCTAAGTTTGTTGATTTACGTGAAGCTTTGGAAAAACTGCAATTAAATGATGCAGCATTAACGTTTGAACCTGAATCATCGACGGCTTTAGGCTTTGGATTCCGTTGTGGATTCCTAGGACTCTTGCACATGGATGTGGTTCAAGAACGGTTGGAACGTGAATTTAACTTAGACCTAATAACGACCGCACCATCAGTTACTTATAAAGTAGACTTAAATGATGGTGGCGAAAAGATTGTCGAAAACCCATCTGATATGCCAGATGCTTCAGAAATCAGTGACATTAATGAACCATATGTGTTCGCACAAATTATCGTACCTAACGAATATGTTGGGGCCGTGATGGAACTGGCACAACGCAAACGTGGTATTTTTGAGACGATGGATTATCTAGATGATATCCGAGTTAACGTGAAGTATCATATTCCATTGTCAGAAATCATCTTTGATTTCTTTGATAAGTTGAAGAGTAGCACCAAGGGGTATGCTTCGTTAGATTATGAAATAGAAGAATATCGTCCAAGCGAATTAGTTAAAATCGATATTTTGTTGAATGGTGATAAAGTCGATGCCTTGAGTTTCATTGCTCACCGTGAATTTGCCGAAGCACGTGGACGTGATATTACTTCACGTTTGAAGAAAATCATCCCACGTTCTAACTTTGAAATTCCCGTTCAAGCAGCAATTGGTGCCAAAATTATCGCCCGTACCAATATCAAAGCTTACCGTAAAGACGTTACCGCCAAAATTCATACCGGTGATCCTGATCGTCGTGCTAAATTGCTCGACAAACAGAAAAAGGGTAAGAAGAGAATGAAATCTATCGGTACTGTCGAAGTACCTCAAGAAGCCTTTATGACTGTTCTTCAAACTGGTGACGATGAAAATGGTAAAAAATAGTTGATATAACAACATTCTTGGAGCTGACTCAGAAATGAGTAAGCTCTTTTTTTGATGAATTTCCGCCATTTTGCCGCCGGCGTAACCAACTCGGCGGCAAAATATACATAAAAAAATGAAATATACATTAATTTGCCGCCGGACGTTTCCCTTGAATGCTGTCCATGATATTAATCGTGTTTTTCTCCATTTTTTGAGTAACATGTACATACGTGTTCATCGTTGTTTCAAGTTTTGAATGCCCAAGACGAACTTGGATTTCTTTTGGTTCAGCTCCATTTTCTAAAAGCATAGTTGCGTGAGTGTGTCGTAGTGAATGAAATTTGAAATTAATATCAGTTAATTTTTGAACTTTTTCACTGTAATGTTTAATTGAATGGGGTGTTACTGGTGAGCCATCTTCATGAGTGCATACAAAATTATTATTATCAACGTACAGGTTTCGGTATCTAATACGATTTTCCATTTGTGCTTTTCGTTTAGCTTTTAGTTCATCGATTAAAACTTGGCCAATCATAATGGTTCGAATACTGGCAGGGGTCTTTGGAGTGCTGATTACAATTTCTTTATTTTTAAACATTGCCATATTCTTGTCTATTCTAATTGTGCCAGCATCTAAGTCAACTTTGTCCCACGTTAAGGCGCAAACCTCACCACGTCGCATTCCGGTATTGAAAGCAAGCACCAAAGGCATATGGAATAAATGAGCAGGTGGGTATATTTCTAGTATTTCATGGTATTGAGACAACGTAATGAGATGCAGACTTTCTCGTGTCACTTCATTTGACTCTAATGCAAAGCGGGGCATACGAATATAAACTGCTGGATTATCCTTGATAATCTGGTAAGGGAACACAGCCATTTTGAATCCATTTTTAACCACAGTGCCGATTATTTCCACGGTATGTTTTGCGAGTCCAGAAGTACCTAGTTTATCGAACATGCGTTGAAGCGCAGCAATGTTCATATTTTGAATTTTGTAAATCCCAATTTCCGGTTTGATATATTTGGTAATGATGTTTAGATAATTCAGTTGGGTATTACGTTTCAATTCCTTAACGACATATTGTTGATACCAATAGTCGAAGTAATCAGCGACTGATATGTTGCTAAGTTGAACTTGAATACCACCACGATCGTATTCTTCCATTGCTTTTCGTAACGCATCTTCGGCTTCTGGTTTGGTGTCACCACCTCGATGTTCCACACGTTGTCTTTTACCATCAATTGGTGCCGTGTCAAAGACATAGTACCAACCATTTCCTCTTTTTCTTACGTAACCTCTTGCCATAATAAAATCCATTCCTTTCATAAAAGCATATTGATTATTAATCGAACGTATGTTCTTTTGATGCTAAAAAGAAAAGCCCGTATGGGCCAATCATTAATCCGTTTCTGGATAGATGGTTAGATCTTTAATTGGATATTTTGTTGGTAAATCAATGATTGCATTTCTAACATCAGTTCCAAGTTTAATAATTTTTTGAGTAATAGGACTATTTATATTTGAAGGGCCTGGAATAAATTTCAAAGTGAAATTTTCACCTTTTAAAGTTGAGAAAGTAATATCAAACTTGTCAATTTTAATCATATTACCACGACCTGCAGCAAGCCCAGCAATGGCTCCAACTGTTCCAAATAAAATACCACCTAATAGCGCACTTCCTGCACCAGAATCATTTGAGCCAAACTCATGATAGTCAATCTTAAAACTCTGCAGTTCATTGAATTTTATTTTCTTATTAGGCCCTGCAGGGTGTATCAAACTGTTTGTATTAACCTTCAAAAACTCTTTATCATAATCTATAAAGAAAAATTTATTAACTTTGTGTAATGAACTAGACATTTAATCAACTCCAATCTTTATACAACAACTTTAAGACTTTCTCTATATTCGCTTGCTTCAGGGATTTCATTGAAGTCAATAGTTAGGTCTTTGTATTGATTAAGCGTGTCTTTTATTTCATCAATGCTTAGATTGAAGTATTCCTTACGTGAGTTCATCTTGTTGATACGTTTATCTGCAAATTTATCATGTAGTTCGGATTCCAATTTATAAGCATCGTAGCTAAAGATTAAGGCATGAACGTCAAATTTAAATGGGACTGACGCACTTCCCAATTCATCAACACGCTCCATGGGTTCCAATCTGCGAGTTACACCAATTTTTAATACGTTTTTTCCAAATGACCCAATGTTAGAAATGATATAAACATATCCTGCTGTTGAATTTTCGATTCTATAATCAAGCTCATTTTTTTGCTTTTCATTCTCATTAATTTTAGCTTGAAGCTCATCGATTTGTTTTTGTAATGCAAGCTGTTCTTTTTCACTTTTAGATTTCATTTCTGATTTCAGCTCATCAAGCATGGTCGAAAAATGTTTGATTTCTTTGTCGATATTTTTTTGTTTATCTGCAATTTCTTTTTGTAATGCTTTTTCTTCCTTTTCACGTTGGCGTTGTTCGCGAAGATCTTCTTTTTCTTGTTGTTTTTTTGTTTCGTACTCAAATCCAACGTATAATTCATCAAGTTTACTATCAAGGTATTTGGATGATAAGGAAATACCATTTGGATCATTTAATTTATTTAAATCAGTAAATGATTTTTCAATTTTCTTTTCAATTCGACCAATATTAGAATATGAAACCTTATTGATAGCAGCTTCTGATTCACCATTAAATGTTCTGATTAATTGTTTCCCATTCTTTTTCTGCATAGATTTTCCACGTGAAGCAGACCCATCAAGAGTCATTGGCCTAAAGATGATTATAGCTAGTTCATTCTTTATCATTTCTTTTTGGCTTAATCTAATTTCATCAAGTCTAGCTTTGTATGAAAGAGAGTTTGAAAAATCATACCGCGGTTCGTACAATCCGAAAGATTCAACATTTACTTGATCAGTTAATTCGATAACTTGATTTGATAAAGTTGCTTTTTTATTTTCTAGTTCATTAATTTCAATAGCTAAATCATCTTTTTGCTTTTTTGTATCCAGTAGTGCTGTTTGAGCATTTTTTTGTTCTGCCAGTAACTTTTTTGATAGTAAATCTATTTCTGCATTCTTATTTTGTATTAATTTTTCAAATTCATTATTTTTGTCTTGAATTAATTCGTCAATTTCAGCAGGTTTCATTTGTTTCAATGAAAGCTTTTCGCTAGCCTTAATTTTTAGTTCTTCATTTTCTTTTTTTAATTGTTTAATATGAAAAAAATCGGTAACATTTATTTTAATTTGCGACTTTTCTTCCGATGAAGATACACTTTTTTCTATGGTATTCGGTTCGGATATTGTGCTGGTGTTATTTTTAGACGTTGAATCATCAGGTATCCAACTACGAATTAAAAATAAATCCACAATAGTCCAAGGTATTGTAATTATTATCAAAAATCCAAAGGACAATACTGTAATTAATAGCATTGTAATAGCTGTCCATTTTTTTCCAATATAAAATCTATGTCCACCAAATATTCCTAAGAAAACGGCTAAAATGTATGCAGTGGTTCTATTCTTGGTTTTCGGTACTGATACTTGCAATTGAAATTCCTCCAAAGTATTTTATCCCAATTACCAGAGTTTTTTGTCTTTAGGGTTTGGACACGAAACTATATACCAAATTTATATCCTAGTTTATCCATCACTTGATTCTCCATATCAAGTGGGATTCCGAATTGTTCCATGAAATTAACAACATTGACGTTTTCAATATCACCTTTATACATATTATAGTAGTCAATGAGTAAATCAACGGCTGTTAAGTTCGCATGTACCTCGTACTTAGACTTGGAAGCATAAGTGGTGAAATACAAGACTCCATCATCGTGGTTAAGAATATGTGCAATTTCATGAGCTATCTGAAAAGGTAGCTCTTTTTGATTATGCCAATTCATATTAATGATGATTCTGTTTTCATCTGCAATTGCCATTGATGGGGTTTCAGGTGAAAGGGGAGCAAGGTCAATACCAATCATATTTTCCATTGCTAAATTTAAAAGATAGGTTATAACTTTATTCATTTATTCCAATCCCTTAAGTATTCGTTTTAATATTTCTTTATCTGCATCAGGAATTTCTTTGCCACGGTACGTCATTGGCTTGTGACCATCGAGTCCGTCATCTAATGCGATATCTTCAGTGGGGTCGGATTTATTTACATTATCATTTCCAAGAAGATAGTCTGTTGAAACTTTATAATAACCAGCCAACTTTAAAAGCGTTTCAGAGTCAGGTTGGTTTCGGTTGTTTTCTAAATGAGAATAGTTAGCGCGTGATATTTCTAAATCTGCTGCAACCATTTCTTGTGTTTTGTTAATGGAACTACGTAAATCTTTCAATCTATCGCCAAGCAAATTGATGACCTCCTTTGATAATATATGTATCAGTATAGATACAAAAAGTATCGAAAACAACAAAAGATACAAAAAGTTTCAAAAAAACATTGACGATACAAAATGTATCATGTATTATAGTCCTTGTGATACGAAACGTATCGGAAAGAGGGTGAAATATTGAAACGAGAAAATTTAATCGAAGCAAGAAAATCAAAGGGACTAACTCAATATGAGCTGGCTGATGCATTAAGCATTGCTGAGATTACCGTTCGCAAGATTGAAAACGGAGATAGAAATCCAAGTACTAAAAGTGCAATGGAATTTAGCCGATATTTCAATCTTGATATTAAAGTTTTATTTCCTGATATTTTTTTGCCTTCTTTTGATACAAAAGGTATCAATGATAACTCGAGTACGGAGGAGGTGACGTTGTGAAATATCTGAAAGATGTGAGAAAGAATTTAAAACTCACACAACCACAAATGGCCGAGAAGTTGAATTATTCCAAATCTCATTACATTCAAGTTGAGAATGAATTTACTAAACCGAGCTTTGAGTTCTTACAAAGAGTGTTTGATTTGGCTGAAGGAAAGATTGATATGAATAAATTTTTCCAATAAAAAAGCATACAGCAATTTAATAGTCCACTTACGATGAGCACCGAGTTTTAACGCTCCGAAAAACACCGCGGTAGGGATCTAATAAAAAGTGATCTCTGTATGCTTTGCAGCTATTAAAATAATCAAAATACTTCGATCAAAAAGTACTCTAAAATTTCGCCGGTGCTACAACCGACACTGTTATTAGAATAGATTTCGTTTTCCCCTTTGAGACAATTTCTTACTCTCGCCTGCACTGCCTGTAGGTTCCTGAAATAGTAAGAAGCACGTAATTGACTCACTTTTAGATTGATTAGCATCGGGGAGTGCAAGGATTTCTCCAAAACGAGTACATCTACTTTGATACAGGAATGTTCAAAAATTCGGTCAAAATGCACCAACTCCTCTTTGTGAAGAATAATTTTAGAACATTTTTATTGTACTAAAGTTTCGGTCATACAGAAACAATATATTTAATTTTCAAATAGCGAAAGGTGGTGATACAGATGAATAAAACACAATTAATTCGTGAAATCAAAGGGCTTCGAAATGATTTGCCTGAATCAACATTAGTATTGATGTCTGATGAAACGTTGAAGAATGTTTTAACTGTTGAAATTGGACGTGTTGAACTAGAAGCACAAGAAATGGCAAATGAAGTAATGGCCTAATTCTATTTAACCTTTCATGTCGGTTATACGACTATTCAAATATGAAAGGTGGTGATATTTATGGATGTTACTGTACATCAAAGTGCCAATATCAGTAGATTCCTTGGACGAACCATGAAGGTAAATAGAAAAACTGCTACGGAAGTTGGAAAGCTTATAGGTTACTCGCAACCACTTATTTCGAAAATGAAATCAGGGGATGCAGCATTGCAATTCGATGCCATCAATTCTTTGTTCAAAGCGTTGCCTGAACAATCTGAATTTCTACGAATTGATATTGCAAATCAGATCACTGGATTTACACCACCAGTTGCCAATGGAGATAGGTTGGCTGAAACACCTTTAGCAATCGCAAGTCGCATGAGACGAGAGATTGATGAGGTTGAGGAAGCGTTAAAAGCAACTGATGATGAGTTCGAATCTAAACCGGAATTTGTTCATGACACAAGAGATATTGTTGATCTTGATAAAAAGTTATTTAATGTAATGCTTTTGGCTCAAACGTTGGTCGCACTTACTGGTAATCATTTTGGAATTGATATCCAAAAGATGGCTAAAGATAGCGAACAAGTTTGGAAAGCTGAACGATTAGTTAAATAGGGAGGTGATAAAAATGACTACATTAAAATTGTCTCGGGCAAAATGGGTTACAACAATTCAGGATGCCGCTTTGAAAATAAATACTTCACCATCAAATGTTCGAGCACTGATTGATTTAGGCTTCATTCAAACTCTTAAATTAACAAAAATTGAGGTTATTCCAAATGATGAATTGAAACGATTCATGATGGCTAACCTTGGAGTTGATTTGTCTGAAGCAATTAATGCAGAAATAGATAGAAAAAAACGTGAAAAGGAAGCGTCAGCATGATAGAAAAATTAATGATTAAATATGAAGATTTCTTTTTAGAAGATGCTAATTTTGATCCAATTGCTCAAGGCGTATTAATTGGGATGGCATCATTTGCAGCAACGTTAGTAGCAATCATTTCAATTTACGCATTGCTAAAATAGTTATCTTTTGAGGAGGTACAAGAATGAAATTTGGGAATAAAAAAAGACGCTCATCAGCAGCAACTGACAAGCGTCGAACGAACATCATTTGTAAATAATATATACACCAAGTCTAACCGACAAAAGGGGATATTGCAATGGCTGAATATATTGGCGATATAAAAATTGATCCAGATGATCCAGTAGTCGTTGACGAAGATTATAACGGTCAAGAAATTTACGATTATCAAACGTATTTCAATCTTGAAGATGAAATGTACACCGAAGAACAAGAAGAAGATTTTTTGAAAATGTGGCTAAAAAGTCAAAGCCTAGATTATTTGAAAAAATTAACAAACGAACAAATTGATAACTCAGATTTGAAAGATATTTTAATCGATATATTGATGAATGAGAACAAAGAAGAAGTGTTGGCACTAGCAGGAGCATGGAAGGTGAGTGGAGAATAATGGCAGCAAATGAAGTAGCAGTATTACAAAAAGATATTACTGATCAAGTATCAAACAAATTATCAGATTTGGAATCATCAGGATTAGCATTACCAGCTAACTATAATGCTCAAAATGCTTTAAAAAGTGCTTTTTTTAAATTGCAGGGAGTAAAAACTAGTAAGAAAGATGGATTACGTCCCGCATTACTTCATTGTACTAAAGAGTCAATCGCTAATGCGTTACTAGACATGGTTACACAAGGATTAAGCCCAGCGAAAACGCAATGTTATTTCATTGTTTATGGTAAAGAACTTCAGTTACAACGATCATATTTTGGAACACAAGCAGTTGCTAAAAGACTTTCAGAAGTTGATGATGTTTGGGCTGAAATTGTCCATGAAGGTGATGAGTTTGAAGTCGGTAGTGATAAAGGACGTTTAGTCGTAACTAATTTCAAACCAAGTTTTGAAAATATGGATAAGAAAATAATCGGTGGATTTGCTGTTGTTAAACGTTCCGATGGTATTGATGATTATACGGTCATGACCAACAATCAAATCGAAACTAGTTGGCAACAATCAAAGCAATCTCATGATGGAAATAAAAACGATGTTCAAACTAAGTTTTCTGAAGAGATGGCGAAAAGAACTCTGTTAAATAGAGCATGTAAAAATATTATTAATACTTCGGATGATAGCGATCTTCTTATTGATGCAGTTAGCAGAACGTTGGATAACGAGTATGAGAATGACACCGAACGTAAAGATGTAACTGAAACACCACAAGACACCGTAGCCGGTAAATTTGAGGAGCAATTCAAGAAACGCAAGCCAATTGATGTAGTTGAAACTGAGGAGAGTGAAGACAATGCAAGTGATGGACAACAAGAGCAAGACGCTGGAACTGGTGCAAAGCAAAGACAGCTATTATGATCCAGCCACTAACTGGGATTATTGGTCTACTTCACTCTACAAAGACTTTGAACTGTGTGAAGCGGCAGCATTGGCCAAGCTTAAAGGGCAATGGGAGCCTAAAAGCAGTCCAGTAGCCTTATTAGTTGGTAATTACTTGCACAGCTACTTTGAGTCTATGGAGTCGCATGATAGCTTTATCGAAAAGAACCAAGCGTCAATTTTAGCCAAATCAGGCAAGAACAAAGGCAATCCAAAAGCCGAGTTCCGTCAAGCTGATGACATGATTACTGCTTTGAAAGATGACGACTTTTTCAATGCAGTGTACCAAGGCGACAAGGAAGTACCAGTGATTGGCCAAATTGGTGGCCTGGACTGGAAAGGCAAGCTAGATTGCCTGAATGTTGATAAAGGTTACTTCGTCGATTTAAAGACCGTTGACGATATCCACAAGCGGCACTGGGACGACGTAAACAAGCGTTGGGTATCATTTATCGAGGATAGAGAATACGTGCTGCAAATGGCCGTATATCGTGAATTATTAAGGCAAGAATACGGCAAAGACTTTGAAGCATTCATTTTCGCTGTTAGTAAACAAGACCAACCAGATAAATGTGCAATCCGCTTTGAACCTTTCCGTTATGAAGAAGCATTAGAAGAAGTACCAAATAAAGTAAAACACTTCGAAGATGTAAAAAACGGAGTGATTGCACCAACAAATTGCGGCACGTGTGAGTATTGCCGCATGACAAAAGAACTAAGCGGCTTCATTGAAGTTGCTGATCTAATCGATTAGGGGGCGTAAAAATGGCAATGTTTCGCCAATTCCAAACGAGTTTTTGGAGCGATAACTATGTAGGCGATTTAAGCCCTAATCAAAAGTTACTTTACATTTATATTCTTACCAACGAAAAGACAACCCAGTGCGGTGTATATGAGTTCAGTATGAGATATGCACAGCTTGAAACTGGATTGGATAAAGCTGAAATTGAACAGATAATCAACGAATTTGTTAAGTCTGGAAAAATCAGATATAGCAAGGAAACAAACGAAATACTAATCATCAATTGGCTGAAACACAACAGTGCACGTTCACCTAAAGTTGCGGCAGTTGTTGATAAAGAAATACGGGATATCAAGACACCTGAATTTGAATCAGAAGTCATCACGAGGTCACAAGTTCTTGGATATCCTATCAAAACTAAATTATCTTCTCAAGATACTGTATCGATACCCTATCCATACAGTATCGATAGTGGTACGCAATATAATATAAAAGAAGATAAAAAGAATATAAAAGAAGTAGAAGTAGAAACAGACGCACCTGCGACTGCGGACGCTTATCAAATCTTTCAAGAAAACTTTGGAATGCTTAATTCGTTTAATTCGCAATCAATCACTGAATGGATCCAGGACTTTGGCTCTGATGAACTAGTAATCGAAGCCATGCGACGTTCAGCACTTGATAACAAAGGCTATCGCTATGCTGAGGGTATTATGAAGAAGTGGGTAAGCACGAACATTAAAACGCTTGATGATGTTAAGGCTGAGGACGTGTTACATGAGCGTTCTAAGCAATCAAAGAATGGACGGCAGCAAGTAATTGAAACGATACCTGATGAATTTAAGGACGAGTACAAGCCAGAACACAAAAAAACTAGCCCAGAAGAATTGGCAGCAATCCAGGAACAAATGGCCAGATTAGAAAAATCAAAGCAATAGGAGTGATTGAGTAATGCAACGATCACGAGCAGAACTCTTTGAAAATGATAACGGCTCGTATGACGTTGTTATTCATCTTGACCAGAAGCCAAATTTGGACCACCTGGTGACAGTAGCCGGGTCTACGACACAATTCTACGTGGACTATGAAATAGCCGACACACGCAAAGCTAGAGCGGCACAACGCCGCTTGTTCTTTGCACTAATCCATGACATAGCAAACTTTTCTGATGCAAGTCCTGAATGGCTGAAAGAATTGTTTTACTTGCAGTATCAAATCTACACAGCAGGTAAGCAGATTAGCCTGGCTGATGGAACTAAATCAAGTGTTTCAGATGCCAATGCACTACTCGACTTAGTTATTGATTTCATGTTTGAGTATAATGTGCCATTCAAAAAAGGCTATGAATTATTAACCAAGGATGAGAGTTTTTATCTCTACCAGTGTTGTAGACATCGCCAATGCATAGTTTGTGGCGAGCATGCTGATATTCATCACATTGATGTTATCGGTAATGGATTAGACAGAACGAAAGTTGACCATACTAAACGGCATTTGATGGCATTATGTCGAGTTCATCATCAAGAAATTGAACAGATTGGTCCGCATGCTTTTTCAGAAAAATACCACTTACCAGTAACAGGTATAAAGCTAGACGTTGAAACACTTAAGAAAATCGGAGTTCGTGGAGATTACTCCGAATCAGAAAGGATTGTTGTTGAAGTATGAGAGCATATAGATTCAGAACATGGTTTGAAAATAAAATGTACAAAGTATCAAGCTTTATTCAGCAAGATGAAACCACAATCAAGTTTTGTGGATATACAGAAGATTTAAAGCTCGCAGATGATTTTTCAGATAATATCATGCAATACACAGGTGTAAAAGATGTAAATGGCAAAGAAGTCTTTGAAGGCGATATTGTAGCAGAACAATATCAGAGAATTGAAGGTCCAAATTATGATCCAATCTCATTTGGATTTATAGATAACGATGTTGAAATTGATGCAACATTAATTGGCGAAGTCGTAATTTGGCCATCTGCAGGTGTGATGATTAATAAAATAATTACACCAGATGATTGGCAGTTTGATAAAGAACACGTTGTTCCTACTAAATTTCACGTGACCAAAAGTTGTGAAGTATTAGGTAATATCTACGAAAATCCAGAGTTGTTGGAGGCGTAATGATGCCACCAGAAATCGAAGCTTGGTTTTTCAGCCAAGGAATAGCGCTAACAAGCACAACTGACAAAAGTACATTTATAGAAATCATGGCCAACAATCAATCGTTTAGATACTTCAAAAAATCAGGAGTATTTAAGCATTACGAAAATGGCCAGTACGTTGAAATAAACAAAAATAATGTGGAAGAAATATCACTATTTTAGGAGCAATCAAATGACGTTACATGTATTTGAAGTTAATCGTCAAGGATTTAATTCGAAGATAGTCGTAGGCGAATTACTGAATTATGAAAATGAAGTTTATATCATTACCTATATTGGCAACGTTGATATCATGCGAGGTCTTAATGGTGGGATTAAAGCTGATATTGTAGCCCAAAAAATTAACAGTTTGAATAGTAGTAATTTTTATTATAGGAAAGTGCCACTTGTTATGCGATATGACATTCGTAAACTTACAGATTTTATACCAGATGTAAAAATTAAAAGAGCTGGTAATCTCATTGGTTATGACAACGGTATGGTCGAGGTTATAACCGGTATAGAAAATTCGAATTATGACGGTACGGATTTAGTTATTGAATACGAATCGGAAATATTGCAAGAATTACCAAAACGAGAGATAGATCGAGCCATTAAAGAAAATCGTAACTCAAAATTCAAAGTTATTTCAGGAGGTAAATAGTATGCGTGCTAAGACAGAAAAACGTCATAAGATTTATGCCTTGTACAAGGGTGATACGTACATCACAAGTGGAACAATCAGCGAATTAGCAGAGTTTCGTGGCGTTAAAGAATCATCTATCAGATTTTATAAATCAAATGTGTACAAGAAAAGAACCAAACGTGGGAATGGACTTAGATTAATCGAATTGGAGGATTAAAATAAATAAAAAATCAGCAATAACTTGTATTTTTTTCTAGTTAAATGTTGATTATTATCAGTAATTTTTATTTATTTTGGTTTGAATATATAAAAGAAAGCATTGCGAAAATTGAAATTATACTAGCGAAAGTTGCAAATGTATCACGTGTAAATAACATTGATAAAAAAACAGTTATAAAAATAGCAATTTGAAATTTAATAATTTTTAAAAAAATTGAGTAGTTATCAATTTTAATATGAAATATTAAGTTGATCAAAGTTAATCCAGTAATAACAATCAATGCAGGGATTGTGGTTATTAACAATGATATTCCCATCTTTCCTGCTATATGAGAAAAAGATATATTCATAATGTCATAAAATGCGGTGTTCTTAGGGAAGTAAAGTGGATTATTTGATGTTTTGTATTTTAGTTTAAGTTGATGTAATGATGATGCTATTAAGAGTAGGTAAGCCGCACCACTACAAGCAATTTCGTATTTAAATATTTCTTTTAAGTTTTTCATAGTGACATAACTATAACATTTATAAATATAAATTGTGGACGCATTTAGAAAGTTAGGTGATAAATGATGAGTAAAAGACAAATAGCTTTATATGTAGGCTGGATTATTGTAGGTTCGTTAATTTTATTAGGTGGATTATTTATGACTTGGGATACGTTGATATGGTTAATGACACCACTATGGGTGATTTGCGGATTATGGATTTCTGTTTCGGCAATTGGAACGTATTTATTAATCAGCGTGATTATCGAAATAATTATATTGAAAAGGAAAAAAGATTGATTTTATTGGTTTGCGTTTTTGTATTGATGATGATCATAGAAGGAGTTAATAAATGATATTTACAGCTCTTTGGGGATTTTTGGGAATTATTAGTGGCTTATTGATAGCAAAAATATTGAAGGAGTAAAACAAATGATTAATAAACATTTAATGAATTTTTTGGCTAATGTTTTAGCTGTTCTACTTATTGCGGCTATTGTAGCATCAGTAGTTTATGTAGTTTGGAATTTAATTTTATAAGAGCTCAAAAAAAGCCACCATTTCTGATGACTTACTTAAGATCTCTGCCCGAGATATTAAATATATTATAGCATAAGTCAGGAGTAGGTAAATGGAAAGCTATGAAGAATTAGGATTATTTGAAACATATGATCGAAAGAAAACAGCAGCAGCTGTTAAATGGTATTTTAATCGTGAACTACCTAAATATGCTAGATTATCTGGTCTAAGTAGAACTGAACTGGGTGATATGTATAAATCGCCAATTATAACCGATATGCCCTCATCACCATCACATGGCAATGGAATTGAAAATAATATCATCAAAGTTTTGAGCAAAACGGAGTACGCACTTAGATTGGTTCGCATGACTGCAAAATCAATTGAACTATGTGATAAAAATAGTCGTTTAATATTGTTTGGTAATTATTTTAAACAAGAAAAGGATTGGCAACTTCAAGAGTCGTTGAATTATGGTAAGACACAGTATAGTCAGTATAAAATTGAGGCTCTAAATCAATTTGCTGATACATTTGAAGCCCAAACTGGTTGGGATTTACACAGACCACAAAAAGTTAGGACTGAACAAAAACCGAACTTTTAGTGAACTTTCACCGAACTTTTTCCGAACTTTTTCCGAACTTTCACCGAACTTTTTCCGAACTAAGACCGAACCGCGGGGGCGAAAATATGTTATATGATGGTATTGTCAAGTAATGTGTTAAGCGGGCTACCCTACTGCTGACGTTTAACATTTTACAGACAATTCCTCAAAAGATGTCCTTGCGGGCAGAGCGGTCAATTATGATCGTGATGTGAGTTATTACTCACGTCATGGAGCTACAAGCGTTCATCATTGAAAAATATTATTATCTTGGTCCTTGATGAGGTAGGTGCAAGTCCTATCAGTTCCATCGCAGCAAATCACACCGTGTGTGACACCAAGAAAGGTGGCTGCATTACGAGATAAAGAATACACGGCTAAGCAATCAACTGCTCCTCCAAGGCGTCGATTAATAAATTTTATTCAATTGTCGTTTATGGCTTGTAGAGGTTCAAGTCCTTTATATCTCATAGACATGGCTTAAAGGAGGAAATAATACTCCCTTCACATGTCGAACTTGATATTAATCTTCACAATTCACGTGGATCCAACGAGTCTACGTAATTTCATAATTGGCAGCTTAGCGGCTGCCTTTTTTAATACGATAGGTGAATAAAATGCAAAGCTTTAATATGATTTTTTGGACATATGGAAATGATGAAATGCGTACTTCAATGCGAAGCAAAGAAGTGTTAGCTCCGGAACAAACATTACAAGATATGGTTTCAAAAGATAGACCAAGATATTTGAGATTTATCATCGGAGAAGGAGAGACGTTCTATATATCAGCCGATTGTGTTATTTCACTCAGCCAGATATATCCAGGTGGGTAAAAATGATTAGAAGTAAATATGGTTATACAACCAAAACGGAGGTGTGGTGATATGTAATGGAAAAATATGAGTTAGCAGAGCAAGATTACTTGGATGGTATGAAATATAAAGATATTGCTGAAAAGTATGAAGTTACATTGAACACCGTCAAGTCTTGGAAATCTCGGCACTGGGGTAAGAAGGTTGCACCCAAAGAAAAAAGTGTGCACACAAAACCGAAAAAAGTTGCACCCGAAATCATAACTGAATTGATGAATAATGATGAGCTTACGGATAAACGTAAGCTTTTTTGTTTGTACTATTTGCAATTGTTTAACGCTACTAAGGCTTATCAAAAAGCTTTCAATGTTGATTACGAAACTGCTAATGCAGCGGGTGCAAGATTGTTAGTAAATGTTAGTATTCAAAAGCAACTTGCAGACTTAAAGAATGATATGGCAAATGATCTTCATTTGAGTGCTTTAGATATTGCTCATGAGTACATGAAGCAGGCATTTGCAGACGTTGGTGATTATGTAGAATTTGGTACAGATGATGTGATTGTGAGAGATGGTTGGTATAAGCCAGTTAAGGATAAATTAAAAGGTGGCTGGCTAACAGAACAAAAATCGTTTGTTCGTTTGAAAAATCAAGAAGATGTGGATACTTCGATGATAAAAAGTGTTCATATTGGTCGTGATGGAGTTGTAGTTGAACTGTACGACAAACAAAAGGCCCTTGATGCACTTAACAAATTATTGAACGAAGACAATATTATTGAGAACGAAAAAGATGCTGTAATGTTGGTGGATGACATACCAATGGAGGATAACAAAGATGGTCCTAAAGAAACCGAAAATTAAAATACAGTTGTCCAAAATGGTTAACCCACATTTTAACAAAGTGTGGCATACTGATAAGCCTTACATCATTTGTAATGGCGGACGTGGTTCGTTTAAATCATCCACTGTGAGTCTAAAAATCGTCACTATGATGAAGAAGCACACGCAGCAAGGTAAAACTGTCAATGCAATCTGTATTCGCGAGAACAAGGCTTATTTACGTGATTCTGTGTACAACCAAATCAGTTGGGCATTAAACTTGCTAGGGTTACAAGATGAATATCGGTTCTTCACTTCACCATTACGTATAGTTCATAAAAAAACTAACAGTTCTTTTTACTTTTATGGTTCTGACGATCCAATGAAATTAAAATCAAATCTCGTCGGTAATGTTATCGCAGTTTGGTATGAGGAAGCTGCTAATATGAAATCACCAGACGTATTTGATCAGGCTAATCCCTCATTCATTCGTCAAAAACCTGATTTTGTTGACCAGGTTAAAGTGTTTTGGACATATAACCCACCTAAGAATCCTTACGATTGGATTAATGAATGGGTCGCTAAGATGATGGCAAACGATGAGTATCTGGTCGATACCTCAACTTACCTTGATGATGAATTAGGGTTCACAACAGAGCAACAATTAAAGCTGATTGAAAGCTACAAGGAAAATGATTATGACTATTATCGTTGGCTTTACTTGAGTGAAGTTATTGGCTTAGGTAACAACGTGTACAACATGAATTTGTTCCATAAATTGGGTGGATTACCTGATGATTGGAATGTCATTGCTGAGTTCTACTCAATGGACGTTGGACATCAGGTATCTGCCACAACGGTTACTCATTATGGTTTATGTAGTAACCAGAACGTGGTGTTGCTTGATACTTATTATTACAGTCCACAAGGGCGTGTGAATAAGAAAGCTCCAAGTGAATTCTCGACTGAAGTGTATGAATTCATTGATGAAACCAATCGAGTTTATCGTTCGCCAATTAGAAATCAAACGATTGATTCTGCTGAAGGTGGATTCAGAAATCAGTATTGGTTGGATCATCACACAAGATGGCATCCAATCGCCAAGCAAAAGAAAGTTAATATGATTGATTACGCCCAGGACTTATTAGCCCAAGGGCGTTTTTATTATCTGAATAAATCAGACAACAATATCTTTGTTGAACAACATCAGCAATATCGTTGGGATGAAGATAAGGTTAGTCGTGATAATCCGGAAGTCATTAAAGAAAACGATCATACGTGTGATGCTTTTCAGTATTTTTGCGTGGATAATGCTCGTGCTTTAGGACTCAAAAGGTAGGTGATTAGATGTTTGAAAGTATCAAGAACTTATTTAGGAAGGCAGGTGCATCAGTCGGTATGGTTGACTCATTAACAAACATTGTAGATCACCCAAAGATAGCGATTAGTAACGATGAATATCTACGAATTCAAAAGGATTTACGATATTTCCGTGGCAACTTTGATGAAATTAAATACAAAAACACTTATGGAAAGCTGCAAACACGTCCATATGTATCACTAAATATGATGCAAACAGTTGCACATCGATTGGCTAGTTTGATTTATAACGAACAGTCAGTGATTACGGTCGGTGGCAAGAACAGTGATATGAATACATTTGTTCAGAGTGTGTTGCAGAACAATGATTTCAACAAGAATTTTGAACGTTATCTTGAATCGGCATTGGCATTGGGTGGATTAGCAATGAAACCTTATGCAGATGGCAAAAATATCAAGATTGCTTATGCACAGGCGCCAACATTCTATCCTCTCAAAGCGAATACGAATGATATTAGTGAATGTGCCATCGCGACAGTTTCAACTCGTACAGAGAACGACAAGCCCATTTATTACACGTTACTTGAATTCCATGAATGGATTAATGGTGTTTACACGATTAGCAATGAGCTGTATAGAAGTGAATTCAAAAACAAAGTTGGGTATCGTGTGCCGCTTAAACAGTTATTTCCGGATTTACAAGAAGTTACGCAATATGCCGAACATGATAACGTCCAAGGTGTGCAACACAAGTTATTCACTTATCTGAAACCTGCAGGATTTAATAACAAGAGCATTACGAGTCCATTGGGTATTTCAATATGTGAGAACGCAATAACTACACTCAAACAGTTGAATGATGCATATGACCAATTCAACTGGGAAGTTCGTATGGGTCAACGTCGAGTGGCTGTGAGTGAGGCATTGCTATCCACATATGAAAAAGATGATAAGCATACTGAATATTTTGATAGTGAACAAAATGTATTTGTTCAATTTGGCAGTGATCAAGATGGCGATTTAGTCAAAGACTTAACGACTGCTATTCGTGCAGATGACTACATCAAGACACTTGGTAATTTCATTAAGACACTTGAAATGCAAGTTGGTTTATCTCAAGGAACATTTTCATTTGATGCTCAAGGGTTAAAAACGGCTACTGAAGTTGTGAGTGAAAACTCAATGACTTATCAAACTCGAAATAGTCAATTAACAATGGTTGAGCGTTCAATTAAAGAATTGATTATTGCGATTTGTGAGTTAGGGGCTAACACGATTGTTGATGGTCTGAAATTATATAGTGGTGCAATTCCAGAATTGAAAGATATCGAAATTGATTTTGATGATGGAGTATTCACTGACAAAAATGCGCAACTTGATTATTGGACTAAGGCATTGTCGGCAGGACTGACACCTAAAGCGGTCGCAATTCAACGAACTATGGGTGTTGATGAAGAAACTGCATTGGAATATATCCAACAGATGAATGATGAAACGATTAGTTCAACTCCAGTTACGGATCCAATTGATGGAAAAGCATTTAAAGAATAGGTGATTAAATGGCAAGGATAGATGACTTAATCGATAAATACAGTCAGATGAATCAAGACATCATTAGGTTGTTTATCCAGACACTGACTGATGATTTACCTGATGGAACACAAGCTGAAATGCTGAAATGGCAATTGGATATGCTGAATAAACAAGGTGTGCTGACTGACCAATTAGTTGAACTTGTGTCAGATGCAACTGGAAGTTCAGAACGTGAATTGAAGTGGATTATCAATGATAGTGGACAGCAGGCGCGTGATGAAACTGGTAAACAGTTATTAGATATTGGTATTGCTACAGGAATGGTTGCATTAGCAAGTAAATCCAAATCAGTTGATGATGTTGCCAGTTCATTTATTGAAGCAGCGTTTGGTGATATGAATGATAAAGTTACTAATCCGTTGATGGCTAATCTTGATGGTAACCCGGCATTAGCTGATTATCGTAAATTGGTTACGGATACAGTTGATTCAGTTATTAGTGGCTTAGATACACCTGATGTTGCGTTGAGAAAAGCAATATACAAGTTAATTGATAAAGGCGTTTCATCTGGATTAGTAGATGCTGCAGGTCGGCAGTGGTCGATAGAAGCATATTCTCGTATGGTGCTTGAAACCACGTTAAGTCGCGTGCAAGATGAAATTAGATTTAATGACATGATGTACAGTGGTGTGGAAACAGCAATGATGAGTTCACATCCTGCTTCCCGTGTTGCGTGTGCAGGTATTCAAGGGCACTGGGTGTATGTTCGACCATCTAAGCCAGGGGATGAATATGAAAGTATTTATTCTCACGGATATGGTTTTGCTTGGGGAACGAAAGGTGTTAATTGTCATCATCGTTTTTATCCTGGTATTCCGGGTATCAACGAGAATCATATGGAACAATATGACCCTAAAGAAGCAATCAAGAATGGTAAATTGCAAGCCAAGCAACGTGCCTTAGAACGAAAAGTTCGTGTATCAAAGCAAAAAAAGATGGCGGCTGAACAATTAGGATATGACGATGATGTTCAACGATTTAATTTGGATATTCGAAAATATCAAAGTGCAATTCGACAACATGTGGATCAACATGATTTTCTGTATCGTGATTATTCGAGAGAAAGAGTATCGGCTACTACTGAAAAAGTTGCTAATGATTTGAGAGCAACTAAAACGAAACATTCTAAACAATATGAAAATTTGAAGGACGAATTAGGGTCACATGGTTTACCTAATTCTTTAGAAGAATATCGTAAAGTATTGTATAATAGACATAGTTCAAAAGTGTTAAATGCGTATGTTTCTGCTCGTCGTAGAGGTAGTGTTGAAGCAGTTGTAAACTATGACGACTATGTGATTGCTGACAAGAAACTCAATTCACAAATAGTTGGCATGAAAACTGCTAACGGTTCAGTGATTAATGGCTTTTCAGACCATACATTAGATCGTGTATTTGGAGTTCAGAAAGATGGAACAACGAAAACGTTGAAACGACGTGATGGTGTGAGCATTAATTCGATTAAAGATATACTAGATAATGGTGAAGTCAAACCGGGTAGAGATGGTGCTACTAAATATTTAGGGACCAATGGCTATGTGGTTGTTAATGCTGAAGGTAAAATCATCACGGTAGTTCCACACACAAAAAGGAGAAAATAGATATGGAGCCTATGTATTTAGAAGATGGCGATTTAGATTTTATTGAAAAAAAATATCCAGATTTATTCGCTCTTTTGAAAGATGGGGCTAACAAAGATAAAACTGAGGTTGAACTTCATTCAGAAGAAGAATGGGAAACAATTCAAGATTTAATCGTCGATTGTATTTCAGGTTCACTTGATGAACATGATGAAGTGAATGATGATGGAATTAGATTAGAAGGAATAATGGATATCCAATAGACATTAGCAAATTAGCTAGTGTCTATTTTTTCGCCCTGGACATGGCGTTAAAAGGTCTATTTTTCATGCAATCCGCGGTGTCGTTGCACCGTATAAAAATTCGTAAGGAGAGAACAACATGAATAGAAAATTTTTAACAGATTTAGGTTTAACTGATGAACAAGCAGATAAGGTAATGGCAGAACATGGTAAAGGCGTTCAAGAATTGAGTGATGTGAAGGGTCAACTTGCAACTGCAGAGCAAGAACGTGACTCGGCTAAAACTCAACTTGGTGAACGTGATAATCAATTGTCAGAACTGAAAGGTCAAGTCGGAGATAACAAAGAGTTGCAGGATAAAATTACTGAATTGGAAAGTGCAAACGAAGCTTCAAAATCTGACGCTGCCAGTGCATTAGCGGATTCAAAAAAATCATATGAAATCAAATTGGCATTAGTAGAGCAAGGAGCACGTAACACAACTGCGGTTTCAGCTTTAATTGATGAAGATAAGATTTCGCTTGATGATAATGGCAAACTTGTTGGCTTGTCAGACCAATTAACAACCGTTAAGGAAGCTAATTCGTTCTTATTTACAGATGGACCAGATACAGGCAATTCAACAAACCCTGGTAATCCTAATCCGCCTGCAGACCCAACAGAAAATGACAAAGTGGCTGAAGCTTTAGGCTTGGCCACAGAAAAATAATAGGGGTGACAAATTATGGCTTTTAATTACGCAACAAAAGCAGGAATGGGTCAATTATTTGACCAAAAACTTACACAAAGCACATTGACAAGCATTTTGGAAACACCAAATGTTAACTGGTTAGGGGCAAGAACATTTGAAGTAACCACTCTTGCAACATCAGGATTTAAGAACCATACACGTGATAAGGGATACAATGCGGGTACTATGAGTAATGAAAAGAAGCCCTATACTCTTGCATTTGATCGTGATATTGAATTTTATGTAGATACCGCTGATGTAGATGAAACAAATCAAGATTTAGCAGCTGCCAATATTACAAAGACGTTTATCGAGGAACAAGCCGCACCAGAAACTGATGCATATCGCTTCGGTAAATTGACAGATTTTGCAACTGCAAACGATCGTGCTGATGCACCGGCATTGACTGTTACAAATATTTACAGTGAACTTAAAAAGGCTATTTTACCGGCACGTAAATATGGTCCACAAAATTTGGTTGGATATCTTTCATCTACAGCAATGGATTTGCTAGAACGTTCAACTGAATTCAATCGTAATATCACAGTTCAAAATGTTGGGACATCTACACTTGACTCACGTATTACTTCGATTGATGGAGTTACCTTAATTGAAGTTTGGGATGAATCACGTTTTGCAACTAAGTTTGATTTTACTGATGGTTACAAAGTGGCAACTGATGGTAAACAACTTAATGCATTGATTGTGGCTAAACCTGCAATTATCGCAAAAGCGAAGTTTAATTCTATCTACTTGTTTGAACCAGGTCAACATACAGAGGGTGACGGATATCTTTACCAAAACCGCTTGTACCATGATTTGTTTGGACTTGATAAGCAAAAAGATAGTGTTATTGCACTTGTTGGGGATGCAGCTACTACCACAGCACCTGTTGAAGGTCCGTCAAAATAACGGTGCCTGATAGTCAAGCAGGCGATACGCCAACTGAACCAGTAGTTAAAGCTACTACGGCAATTACTACGAGTCAGAAAACAGCTTCAATGAAAATTGGAGATACCAAGGCTATTACGGTAACAGCAGACCCTACTGATGCAACTGATTTTGATGTGACTAAAGTGACCTCGGCATCTAGCGATGATAAGATTGCGACTGTTTCAGCTGATAGAACAATTACTGCTGTTGCAGTCGGTTCTGCCACAATTACGTATACATTCAATGCATTTACAGCAACTGTCGTAGTTACTGTGACGGCGGCTGAATAGGCGGTGATGTAGATGGACTATTTATCATTATCTGAATATAAGTCATTTGGATTAATTGATATTACAGATGATGAAATCAAAAGCTTATTACCTCGAGCATCAATTATGTTGGATAATATCACGCGTGATTTTTATCAGAAACATGATTTGGAGACTGATAAGTTTGAAACACGTTCACGACGATTTAAATTAGCCGTAGCCATACAGATTGATTACATGAAACAGACCGATGTGACAAGTGCTGAAAGTAAAGCACGTCGACCACAATCTATTTCGCAAACAATTGGTCGAACTTCAGTTAATCAGTCATTTAGCTCGACAAATATGGATTCATCTAGCGGATTAAGTATTGATGCAATTAATGCATTATCCGGAACTGGTCTTTTGTATCGTGGGGTGAAGTATGTATGATGACATTGCAACCAAACAGTGACTGGATGATTAATATTATTCAGGTGGGTAAAATCATCGGCACTGATGAACGCAATAAACCTGATTACGAAATGCACACATATGAAAACTGCCGATTTGATATTGAAGCTGTTTATTCAGGTTCGGGTAACGACCGGCAACTTCGATATAACGGTGTGCTATTTCTTTACGAAAAATACACTACGCCGTTCCCAAGCATGGATAAAACTTGGTTGAATGGAAAAGTGATTGATGAAGATGGTAATGAGTTTAAAATTACTCAAATTGTCCCACTTAGACACATTCAATCTAATGAAACTTATGGTTTTGAAATTGAGGTGATCTAGTGACGATTAAAGTTAAAGTGGATTTGAGCGGTGTTAATCGTAAGTTTTCACAGGCACAACTTAATCGTGGCCGACAAATGGTGGCTAATCAGGCGTTGGCGGATATGAACAAGTTTGTACCGTTGCAGTCTGGTAGGCTCCGTGGTTCTGGTCATGTTGAGGGAGCGGGAACTAAAATTATTTGGGACTCTCGCTATGCGCATCGTCAATTTATAGGGTTGGGTATCACTAATTACACGACTCCAGGAACTGGACCTCATTGGGATACTAAGGCTAAAGGCATGTTTATGAACTCGTGGGTTAATGTATTTAAGAGAGGAGTTGTATATTAATGGATTTTATTGATAGATTACAAGATCGTATTAATTTGATTGATGATTTACCATTCAAATGTCTAGCGGATTATCTTGATGCAGACCCTGGTTTAAGAATTTATTCGTTGTCAGGAAGTAATGTTGTGCAGGCTTATATGGACGGTAGCAAGGACGAAGAACTTAACTTTGAAATTGGTATTCGCTCAGATGATTCAGCTCAATGCGAAAATATTTTGTGGCAAATTCAGTCAGTTCTTGAAAACTTGAAACAAAACGAAATACAAAGCACAGATGGGGGCTTTATATTCAATTCTTTAACCATCACAAACAAACCTTTTCTCAATCAAGAAGACGAGAAAGGGTTATTTACTTACATGCTTGATGTTCAAGCAAATATAACAACGGAGGAACAATAATATGGCAAGTCCTTTTGCAGGATTTTCAAAAAACTTCCAAACTAAATATAAAATTGGTGCGGACAAAGAAACGTTATTTCCAATTGGTGGTGGGATTAAAACCGCTGAAACAGATTTTGATGAAGATGTCGATGATGTTGCTTACTACGATTTAAATGGTGGTACTGAGAGCATTTCAAGTTCTCAGACTTTCCCATTCAATTTTGAAGGTAATCGTAAATATGGTGATCAAGCACAAGATTTTGTACGTTCTAAGATGACATCTAATGATAAGAGTTGTTACTTAGAAGTTACTGAACCTGACGGATCTGTATTAAGTGGTCCAGCTACTATGAGTAAAATCACTCCATTTGGTGGGGATGCTAATGATCGTTCAGATTATAAATTTACTGTTACGTTTACTGGTACACCGACAGACACAAAAGCAACTGCAGATGAAACTCCAGTATCAAATACGACACCAGACAGTTCAAGTGCAGCAAAGTAATTAATATTCGAGGGTCCTTAATGGGCCCTCTTTTTTTATAGGAGGAATCACGAATGGCAAAGAAAAATAATATGACAGCGGTAGATTTAGGTGCAAAAGTCAGAGTTATCCCGGTACTAGTTTATGGCCACGAGTTTCAAATAAAAATTACACAACGTGAAATGCGGAAATTTTTAGATAAGCTTGAAACAAAAGGTGTGGAGCTCGAGAAAAAAATGGAAGCAACTGGTGATAATGACTGGGACAAGATGAAAGGCTATTTATCCGAATCACTGGATGTAGTTTTGGGTGATGGAGCAGGCAAAGAAATCTTGGAGACTGAAGATGATCCATTACTTTTGACAGAAACTTTTTATAACATTGGCGAATATCTGAAAGCGCAATTAGAACAAGTAACACGAGATTTTGATAAAAAGAAAGCTCAACAAGTAATTGAAGCTAAGAAGAATAAGACTACTAACGCATCTCAATCAAGTCTACCAAGTTCATCTAAGTAGGTGGTTTCATGTTCAGTATTTGGAATGTTCCAGATGATGAATTTGAATTTAAATGTTCTGATGGCACGACTATCGAAGTTCAATTGGATATGGATTTTGCGAATATACTACATTTGTTCAATGAAATTGAAAGTGAAGAGTCAGAGCAATATAAGTTGTCAGTTGGGCTTGGTTTAATGGTTAAGTCTGATATTTTAGCATTATCGGATGATGATCAATCCATGCTGTTTAGTGAAATTATGACTGATTATGTACTGAATTCTAAACCTATGATTGATATGAGTAGTGCAGGAGGTAAAGCTCCTCAGGAACTTTACAATCTGACAGAAGATGCTGATTATATTTATGCCTCATTCATGCAAGATTATGGCATTGATTTGCGTCATACTCGCATGCATTGGGATGAGTTCAGAGCTTTACTTTCTGGGTTAACTGATAGCACCAAATTTAGACAAGTTGTTGCCATTCGTGGACGTAAAGTTGAAAAAGGTATGTCTGCAAAAGACAAACAAGAATTAAAGGATGCTCAATTAGCATATGCGCTTCACACAACCGAAGAAGATGTGGAGTTTGCCACATTAGATTTTGAAGAACGTGAACAATATCTATATGATCATCCAGAATATGCGAAACGCTTGGAACCTGAATAGAAAAGTGAGGTGAATTCACTTGGCAGATGGTCGCGTTGAAATAGACGTGATCATGGATGATGGTTCTGTCCGCAAGGGCGTTGCAAATTTATCAGGAATGTTTAATGATCTTGGAGCTAAAGCTGATGGTGCTGGTAGCAAGATAAAGGGAATTGCGACTGCTGTTGGAGCAGTTGCACTTGTTGCTAAAGGTATTGAAGTTTTAAAAAATTCAGTAGGTTCCGCAGTTAGTCGATTTGATACCCTGAATAATTCTACTAAAACTTTCCAAAATATGGGATTTAGTGCTGCACAGACCAAATCAATGATGGATGATTTGGGCGATTCAATTCAGGGATTACCAACATCGCTTGATGAAGCTGTGTCAGGTGTTCAATTACTAGCTGGAGCGACAAGCGATATTGGTAAATCACAAAAGATTTTTTCGGCTATGAATGACGGAATTATTGGCTTTGGTGGAAATTCTGAGAACGTTAGTGAATCGGTTCGTCAATTATCACAGGCTTTGGCAGGCGGTAAAGTTGATGCCGAAACATGGAATTCCATGCTAGATAACGGTATGGGACCGGCATTGAATGCAATTGCAAAAAAACTGGGAATGACATCGGCAGCTTTAAAAGATGGGTTATCAACTGGCAAAGTTAGTGTTGCTCAATTTGAAGATGCATTGGTTGACCTAGACAAGAACGGTGGTGGAGGATTATCATCGCTGAGAAAAATTGCGTTGGATTCAACTGATGGTATTAAAACTGGATTTGCAAACATGAATACTGCCATCGTAAGAGGCATGACAGATGTTCTTACAGCAGTTAATGCATTTATGAAAGCAGTAACTGGTGGTGGAATTGGATCGGCATTTGCGATGATTGGTTCAGCAGCTGAAAGCAGTTTAGGAACAATTGCAAAATTTATTACAAGTTTAGCGAACAATGCAGCAGTAATTTCTATGATCAAATCAGCATTTGAGGGTATTGGCAATGCAATTTCTTTTGTCATAGGAACTATTGCATCATTATTGGGATTAATTCAATCGATTTATGGTTTTTTGAAACCACTTTTGCCACTTATTTTGGGGATAGCAACTGCAATTTTTGCGTATCAAGGTATTGTAGCGGTAATAGCTGCAGTTTCAAGTGCGGTAATTGAAGTTGGTGCCGCATTTTCGGCAATCAGTGTTATTGCATCTGGACTTGCCGCAAATGGGTTTCTATTAAGTGAGGCGTTTACAGCTGTCAAAGGTGCAATGGCAGGATTAAGTACCTTTGGATTAATTGGTGCTGTAATTGCTGGTCTGGTAGTGGCGTTTATTGCTTTATATAAGAGCAGCGAAACTTTTAGAAATGCTGTTAATAGCTTGGCGAGTGGAGCTATGAAGCTGCTGGGTACTTCTGTTACTTGGTTGAAAGGCATAATTTCAAGTTTAGAACCAACTTTCAGTGCAATAGGAAATACCATCAGAACTGTATTTGGTAGCGCAATTCAATGGATTTCAGGCGTTATAGAAAACTTATCGCCAATTATGAACTCGATTGGGTCTGCAATATCTACAATGGGTGGAGCATTTGGTTCAATCGGTACTGTAATTGGCATAGCTGTTGGAGTAATTACTAAACTTGGATTAGTTTTAATGGGAATCAGTGGCCCGATTGGTTTAGCAATTAGTCTGATAAGTTCGTTTATAGTTGCTTGGGCTAAAACTGGGCAATTAAATGCATCTGGTATCACACAAGTATTTACTAATTTGAGTAATACAATAACAACAGTTTCAAATGTTATATCAGCTAATTTACCAGCAATTATTGCAACCGGAACACAAGTTATTGTTGGTTTGATTAATGCGATAACAGCTGCAATTCCACAATTAACGACAGCTGCTATTGGGATAATCAACGGATTAACTCAAGGATTAATAAGCGCATTACCTTTATTAATTCAAGGTGGGGTTCAAATATTAACTGGTATTGTTAATGCAATTATTGCAGCGTTGCCAACTTTAATTTCCGCAGCAACTCAAATAATTACAACGTTACTGACGGCCATTATCGCTGTATTACCATTGTTAATCCAAGCAGGTATTCAAATCCTAACAGCATTAATGAATGGTATTGTCACTATGCTACCAATGCTGATTACGGCGGGATTGCAAATTTTGATGGCGCTAGTCAATGCGATTATCACGAATTTACCACAGATTTTACAAGCGGTAATTCAAATTATGATGGCACTGATGAACGGTATCGTTACGATGTTGCCAATGCTGTTACAGTCAGCTATTCAAATCATTATGGCGTTGGTAAACGGATTGATTGCCAACTTACCACAGATTATCACTGCTGCAGTTCAACTGATTGTCGCTTTGGTTACTGGAATTATTTCAGTGTTACCTCAACTTGTGATGGCTGCATTGCAATTAATGGTTGCTTTACTAGGTGCGATTATTCAGGCAGCTCCACAATTACTTGCTGCTGGTGTTCAACTAATTTTGGCACTAGTTTCAGGTGTATTATCGATTATTGGTGCGTTAATTGGAGCGGCGGTTCAATTAGGTTCAGCATTGATTGGTGCCATCATTAATTTCGTTGGCCAAATGTTATCAGCTGGTGTTCAATTAGTCGGTCAAGTTGTTTCAGGTATTGCTAGTGGGATTGGTAAAGCCGCTTCAACAGCTAAAAGTGTCGCTAGTGGCGCAGTTAGTGCAGTGTCCGGATTTGCTAGTCAGATGTTATCCGCAGGTAAGAATTTCGTGTCCGGATTTGTGAATGGTATCAAGAGCATGGCGGGTGAAGCATTGAGCGCTGCTAAAGATATGGCAAGCAAAGCAGTCAATGCTGCTAAGAGTTTGCTTCATATCCATTCGCCATCACGGGTTATGTATGCGATTGGTGCTTATACTGGTGAAGGATTTACGAATGGTATTAAATCATATGTAGATCAAGCGGGTAAGGCAAGTAAGCAGTTGGCAAATGCTGCCATTATTAAACCGAGTGAGATGAGTTATTCAGGTAATTTATTAAGCGGCTTATTTAATGGTTCAATTACAGCTGAGTCAGCACTTGGTATTAATGGTAAATTAGCTCCGACATCAAGCGTAGTAAATAACTACAACAATACTACTAATAATGGCGATGGCTCTTCAGATAAAGCGCTAGATTATTTGAAACAAATTGCCAATAAAAATACGGTCGTTGATGGTTCGTCATTTGCTAATCGATTAAGTTCCTTTAGTTCTTCAGCAAATGCCAATCGTCAAGCTATGACAGATAGGGGACTTTCAATTGATAGTCACATCTAAAGGAAAAGATAATCGATATACTTATGGAGCGACGTTTAATGGTGTTCATTCAAGTGAGTATGGTTTAGATGTTTTAGCGGATAAAGAAATTGGGTTGCCTGATAAAACAAAAATCACAGTTGATATTCCTTATTCAAATAATATTATCGATTTATCGGATTTGTATGGTTCACAAGCATATGGAGAACGAGAATTGAAATATCCTTTTCATGTTATGGATCGTCAAGACATGCAAAAAGAACGTCTGTATGTTTTATGGCAAAAAGCTGTTAATTGGTTAATGGCTCCGAGTCACAAGGTAGGGTTAGTAGATGATGTTGACCCACATTGGCATTATTTAGTTGAAGTTCAAAAAGCGCCAAGTTGGGAAGAGTTCAAGTCGGCTCACGGAACGTTGGAAGTTACGTTTACGGCTTGTCCATTTCGAATTAAGAACGACTATGAAGGCAATGATATTTGGGACACATTTAATTTTGATACAGACATTGCTCAATTTGTTGATTTTGATATTGTTGGAAGTAAGGATGTTGTTTTGTACAATATTGGATTAAATGGCATCATTCCAACGATTATTAGCGATTCGAACATGACTTTAATTTCGGGTGATACTGAAATAGATGTTGTTACAGGTGAGAATACATTCGATTGGAATTTGGGTGTGGGTGTAACTGCAATCAAAATTGTGGGAACTGGTCATATTTCCTTTAGATTTTATAGGGAGGAGATATGATGGGATACAAAGTTACAATCCGCGACAGTTGGAATGATAAGGAACGTTTATTGCAGACCGCCAATTCTGACGTTTTGCGTTTGTCAGGAGATCCAGCGGTTTCTTTAGATGTTGAATCGATTCCATCGTTTGATTTCGCAATAACACCAGGTCACAAAGAGTATTCAAATATCGCTGCGTTAACCTCATTAGTTAAGGTGTATAAACCAAATGGAGCTATCCTTTTTGAAGGCAGGGTTTTAAAACCTGAAGAAAGCATGTCGAGTTCCGGAGAAGTTGGAAAGTCAGTAACCTGTGAGGGTCTACTGGCTTTTTTGCATGATTCATATCAGAACTGGGGCGAGTACCACGATATGTCTCCGAAAGATTTCTTGCAAAAGTTAATCGATGTTCACAATGGACAGGTTGATGACTACAAGAAAATGACTTTGGGTACGGTCGATGTGACTAATTCCACAGATAACGTTTATCGATACAAAAGATACTTACGACGTAATCAATGAAAAATTGATCGATACGCTTGGTGGTGAGTTACAGGTTCGCAATGTGAATGGTCAACTGATACTTGATTACATGAATGTGATTGGTAGTCAAGGCGAGCAGAAGATTAAGTTATCGCAGAATATGATTTCTTTAACCCGGACAACTGACCCGACTGAATTATATTCAATATTGAAACCATTGGGAGCAACTATTTCAGAAACGTCAACAGATAGTTCTGAAACCTCCACTAATAAACCACAAAAACGTGTGATGATAACTGATGTGAATGGTGGTAGCCCTTATGTTCAGAACGACAGCTTGATTAATCAAATAGGTAGAGTTGTTGGAACAGTCACTTGGGATGATGTTAATGATCCAGGTATTCTTTTATCAAAGGCGCAAGCGACGATTGCTAACGAACAATTTGCTACTGAATCAATGGAGATATCAGCTATTGATTTATCATTAGTTGGTAAAAATATTGATGATTTTACATGTGGAAATTCGTATGAAGTTGTTAATCCGATTATCGGTATAGATGAATTTAAACGTATTGTTAAAATGTCGATTCATTTGAACGCACCGCAATCATCGACTATTAACGTGGGTGATCGCATTTTGAGTCAAGAAGAATACAACATTCAGCAATCAAAAGCCATGAATCAGGCTTTGACTAAGCAGGTCGGCGAACTAAATGCTGAAGTTACGAAAATTTCCGGGGCATTCGATGAACAATATCAAGAAATGGTTAAACGAAACGCTGAGTTGCAAGCAATCATTGATAAGTACGGTGGTGGAGATAGCACAACGTCTGATATCAATGGTGCAATCATTGACGTTAGTGAATTCCAAGGTTCCATTGATTGGACTGCAGTGGTTAACGCAGGTTTAGCTTTAGCAGTTATTAGGGTTCAACACGGTTCGTCACATGAAGATTTGACATACAAAGCGAATATTCCGGGTGCTATTAATGCAAAGGCAAATTACGCGGTCTATGCTTACAATGGTTCAGTTTCGGTCGTCGATGCTAAACAAGAAGCAACTGATTTCTACAATCGTGCTCAAGCTGTGATTGGAAGTAACAAGCAACCACGTTTCTGGATGATTGATGTTGAAGAAGTTACTGGTTCAGATATGCGTTCGATTATTAGTGCGTATATGGATCAATTAAATTCTTTGGGTGTTCCCGATTCCAAGATTGTTTTATATATTGCCAATAATCTTTATGGTGAACTCAATCTTGATGTTAGTCGTGCAGGGTCAGTTTGGATTCCGACGTACAATCAGAACGATGGAACTATTGGGCCGAACAAACCAGCTCATCCGTATGACCTGTGGCAATACACTTCAAATGGTCATATTGCAGGTATTACTGCAAACACAGTTGATATGAATACAGATCCAAGTGACAGATTCAAGAAATCATATTTAGTAAAGGGGTGAAAAAATGGCAGAAGATTTATTAGGTTGGATTAACGACCAGAAGACTTTCGCAGCCAAGGTTGAATATCGTGACGAAACGCCAACACCTGACTTAACAATACAATCAAGCTCAGATATTCTTAACAAAGCTCAAGCGAATGCTGACCAATTGTCTAACAAGATGTATGGCAAGGACGTCCGCAAGTCATTAGCTCAGTGGGTCCTTCTTGGTGGTTATATGTATAACCAAGGTGTTATTACGCTGGAACAATTTCAGGCTGCATTGAATAGCTTTGAAGACGTTATGAAAGACCGTCAAGTTGGTGTTGAGAAACGTCAGACAAAAGTCGAAGACATGTTCAAAGATGTGATTGCAAACGCAACAGTAGACAGCGAAGTCATCAATGCACGTAATTCGACAATCTACGGTAAGTTTCCGACGCTAGATGCGCGACTGGAAAGCATTGAGCAATCGTTAGCAATGGCAATTCCGTCTGGTTATTTAGTTACCATTAATCATGGTCTTGGTCGTAATCCGGATGTGACAGTTTCATATTACGAAGATGCAATTGGGACTGAAGTTGGTGGTCTTGGTAAGGCTGCTATATTTGGTGGTACCAAAGCTAAATTCTTGGAGTCAACAGTAAGTAATGTTGATGCAAACACTGTTAAGATTGAACTTCCAGCTGGATTTACGTTGGCTGGATATCCTGTTTACCAGCCAGCAGATCGTTGTTGGTATATCATTGACAGAAACCGTATTTTGAAGTTTGATTTGGGTGTACAAACAACTGATCATCCTAATACAGGTAGCCAAAGTGACATCGTAGATGCACCAATGAACTTAGTAGCAATTCCGATTAATGCTAACACCACAAAATTAGACTGGGAGTGATATGAATGATCTATTATATTTATCAAAATGACCAAAAGGTTAAAGAAGTATCCGACGTCAAAACAGCAACTATTACTGGTCTTGCTGCTAACACGTCTTATACCTTCGCAGTTAGTGCATGGAATGGCAAGAAAGAATCAGCTAAATCAAACGTTGTAACCGTTCAGACTTCAACAATTCCTGTAACAAATATCACTATCAGTATTACTGATTATATGGAAACAGGTCAATCTGTTAAGGCTGTCGTATCACTGACACCATCCAATACAACGGATACCGTAACATACACGTCTAGTGATACTAGTATTGCTACTGTCGCTGCTGATGGTACAGTTAAAGCATTGAAGAAAGGTTCTGTTACCATCACAGCCACTACTACAAGTGGTAAAGCAGCAACTGCCACTATCGGTATCTACGAACCAATGGTTACGGTTACAAGCTTAACGTCTTCGAATACTACTGCCAGCGGTACGACATTAACTTGGCAGTAAAAGGAGCTGATGACCCGTGAATTACAAGGTTTATCAAGGCACCGAATTAAAGCAAACAGTTACGTCTAAAACAGCCGTTATGAATGGTCTGCAGCCTAACCTGACGTATGAGTTTGGTGTGCAGCCTAACGATGGTACTAGAGATGGGACAAAGGTAACAACATCTGTCACAACTCGTGGTATTAGGTTTAATATTCCAAAGACACTGACTATTGGCTCAACTATTACGTTACGTTACGAAGAGTACTCATTAGGTATTGTTCCAATTGGTAACGAGCCGTCCGGTTATTTCGGTGGTGGTAATAGGCAAAATCTATCTGCAAAGGTTATCAGCACAGCAAATGGTAGTAGCGTTGTTGAAGTTGCTGGGAATGTGATTGAGGTTGGTGGTAAGAATCTGTTACCGAGTCCTCATCAAGACACTGTCATTGATGATACTGCCAATACCGGTACAAACGGTTGGAGTTTCCATGTATTTAACTTTACTCAGCAACCCAAAATTGGTGATCATATTACTGTGTCTGCCGAGGGGATATTAACTGGTCGAGGAGATCTAAGTACCTATGGGGTAGTCTTATATGACTCTTATCAGAGTAATGGTGGTGCGCGGAGCGATTCCAAGCGTTTAACCGCTGGTGAAAGATCAAGTGCAACCCTTGAAGTTAATAATCTTAATGGTACAGGTGATACAACCCTACTTATTTATGCTGGCAATATTAATGATACTGAGGGGAAGAAGAATGTTATTCATCATCTTAAAGTAGAACCCGGCACCATTGCTACACCATACGCATCGTTTGTCGACGGCGATACCTTCGCTGCACAACCTGATGGCACGTGCGCACTGTTTAGCGAATACAAAGCACTTTATTACTAAAAGAAAAGAGGAAATACAATGGCAACATTAAATAATATTTTCACAGGGATGTCACAAGGTCCAGAAGCGATCAAGGCTAACTTTGACTCCTTGAATTCCCTAGCAACTACCAAAAATGACTGGACAGAAACTGGTATCACTTATTTGAATGGCTTTTCAAGAAATGGCGATGATCCATTAAAATATGCCACTGTTGACTTAGGCAACAGTACTAGAATGACTTGCTTATCAGGGTGGATTAAGACTAGTCAAATTAATTGGAATAGTTCAGTTGTTGGCATTAAAATACCCACATCGATTTTTAAATCAGGTAATTATGCTTCGACGGGTGGGTACCTCTTTCCCTGGAATGATATACTAGTAAACTATAACGTGAATGTGTCAACTGGTGAAGTTACATTTCACAACATGGCAGGCCGTAACAATACAACTCAAATTGATGCAGGAAATGACTTTAATATCAGTAGCATTTTTATTGGATAATTAATAAGGGGTGAATTACATGACTAAAGCAGTCTATATGTACGATGACAACAATCAGTTCACTAGCACAAAATTAGTGGAAGATGATTATCAAATTTCAGGTAATGAGACATTTATTGCCGTTCCAGATGGTCAATATCAGCCATCTAAATTTACAGGAACTGAATGGGTTGGAACAGATAAAGAAGTATACGATGCTGAACAGGAAAAGCTATATCAAGCCTATTTAAAAGAACATCCAGAATTAGCTCCAACAGTATCTGGTGAAATGCTAGCAATCAATGCATTAGGTATGCAAGTTGCTCAAATTCAAGCTAAACTTACCACAACTAATGGAGGTGCTTCATAATGTTTGATTTTGTAAAGATTATGTTTGATGCAGGTATGCCAGCAAGTATGCTTAAACCTTATGTAGGACTTGGAGCTATTAGCAAAGAAGAATACAAAACAATTACAGGGACAGACTACGCAGCCTAGTCCTTTTTATTTTGTCCAGATTTGAGGAAAGGTGATGCGGTTGGAACCACACATGATGTTTCTTGGCTGACAAATTGCCGACTGGGCGGCTGGCACTGCGCTCACACTGATGAGATGGAAGAATTATTGGGTTGAAATATAATAGAAGAGAGATGAAATATTATGATTGATGTTCCACCGGGTTTTAATTGGGAGGTGATGTGGCAACAAACGTTGCACATGCAAGATAACGCATATGTTGATGCAGTTTTTATCTTAGTGATTTTTGATTTAGTTACCGGTTCACTAAAAGCGTGGATGCCACAATCCAAGCGACATGTTAATAGCACTAAAGGTCTTAACGGTTTGATTAAGCATTCATTGATTTTAGTAATGATTGCTTTTTTGTTTCCGCTGGTAGCCGCAATGGGCCTAGAAACCGAAGCCAATGTGATTTTAGTTTGGTTTGTTTATCAGTATGGAGTTTCAATTATGGAAAATTTGGACGTTCTAGGCGTGCCATTCCCACCGTTTTTACGAGAGCGATTTGAAAAAATGGCAGAACGTTCAGATAAATTAATTAAAAAGGATGATCATGATGAAAATTAATTGGAAAGTCAGAATCCAGAAAAAATCATTCTGGGTATTTATCGTTGGTTTTATTGGCTCGCTAGTAACGGCAACATTACCACGATTTGGAATTGTTGCGGATGTTCAAGGATGGGAACAATGGGCATACAGCATTATTCAAATTGTATTCGGCGGATTAGCCGGATTAGGGATTGTTGTCGATAACACAACACCAGGTCTTGGTGATAGTGAACGAGTTTTGAATCCAGAAACAGTTTCAGAACCAACACTAGATGTTGAACCTACTGAAGAAGTTCCGATTTCAGTAGCAACTTCACCATCTGGAACTGCAGAAGCAATTGATCCCGCACAAAATGAACCAACATCAAACGCAGTAGACCCATCAAAAATTGGAGGAACAGAAAATGGCAAATAACGTATTCATCGATTTATCCGCATTTCAACCTGACTCACTAGATTATTTTAACCAAATGAAAGCCTTGGGCGCTTTGGGAGTTGTCGTCAAATTAACGGAAGGTTCAGAAGATGGTTCTGCATACACCAATCCGCGTGCAACTAATCAAATTAACAATGCTCGTTTTGCAGGATTGAAAGTCAGTGCTTATCATTTCGCTCGTTACACATCTGATGGCGATGCACAAAACGAAGCTCGCTATTTTGCAAAAATTGCTAAACAATTCGGATTGCCTGCAGACACAGTGATGATTGATGATGCAGAAGTTAATTCAGCTACCAATTATCAAAGCTCAACTAAAGCATTCATTAATGAACTCGCCGCATTAGGTTATACGACTAATGGTGTATATTCGATGAAGTCATTTTTTACTGGTGGCACACTAGATGCAGGGCAACTTCCTAACGTGTGGGTTGCAGGTTATGGTGTAACTGATTTAGGAGTATCAAATGCGGTCGCATGGCAATATGCAGATGAGTGGAATGGTTACAGTCAAGATGTTAACTATGACTTCACAGGTCTGTTCACAACTGGACTTGCAACGTCTGCAGTTCCAATGGTTCAAATTCCAGCCAATGTAGAAGTAGAGCACATTAATACTCCAGCTACTGGTACTTATATTGTTAAGTCTGGAGACACACTCAGCGGAATTGCCGACTCATTCGGTACCACGTATCAAAATTTAGCAGCGATTAATAGTATTGCTGATCCAAACAACATCCAAGTTGGTGCTGTCCTTAAAGTTACTGGTAATGCTTCAAGTGAAGATACTTACTATGTACAAGCAGGTGACACGTTATCAGGTATCGCGGATAAATTCCAAACTACTGTTGATGCGCTTGTGTTGCGTAACAGTATTAATAATCCGAACATCATTAGTGTTGGACAAAAGATTTATCTTTCAGGTTCAACGAATACTTACACTGTTCAAAGTGGTGACAATCTATCATCGATTGCAAGTTCTCATGGAACAACGATTGATAGTTTAGTTTCACTGAATGGTATTTCTGATGCCAATGTGATATATGTAGGGCAAACGTTAAAAATTTCATAGCAACAAAAAAAGCCTTATCCTTAATTGGATAGGGCTTATTTTCTACCATTAGTCAAGGGAAACCTCGTTCTAATGGTTTTTTATTTTAATAAAGCATGGCTACAGGCCTATTTAATAACGTATATGAACTGAAAAAGATCAATTAAATTAAATTGAGTGTACACAAAATAAACATCTCTAGTATTCCTAATTTTTGAGATGCTATAATGTATTTGAATGGATAATGATCTACAGTTCTGGCGTGAACTTCATAGGGTCATAAAATTCATTATTTTTGATGAGGTGGTAGATGGTTCGATTGAGCCTTCCCATCGCAGCTATGGCAATCTTCTTGGTGTGAATGTCACCGGAAGATTGCTTTTTTCTTTGATAGAACAGACTAATGTTACTAGGATGATATCTTGAGACACTCACTATATTCAGTACAGCTTTGAAAAGTATTTTACGAGCGTAGGTATTCCCACGCTTCCTGATGTGCTGTCCCATTTCAAAGTCCCCAGATTGATATTGAATTAAGTCAATTCCGATATAAGCATTAATCGCATTAGGTTTTCTAAATCTGCGGATATCTCCCAATTCAGCCACCAAACATACTGCTGTTTTAATACCAATTCCTGGAATCGATTGTAGAATGGGAATTTCCTGAAGATTAGCTGAAATTTCAGTCATTTCGTCAATCGTTTTCTTCTTCAAAGTATCGAGTCGTTCTACTTCTCCGGCTAAATAAATTACAGCTTGGACGGCATGTGTGCAGTTTTCAACAGCTGGAGCTGAATTATATGCCAAATCTTGTAAGTGCTGGGCTAGAACCAGCGAACGACGTTCACCCATGTTCTTAGGTGTCGCTTCAATAATTAGCCGAGCCAGTTCGGTAATTCCCATTTCTAAAACCAGAGATGGATGTGGAAACTGCTGAACGATGTGCCAATACAATGCACCATCGGTGACACTTAAGAATCGTTCAATTTCGGGGAAAGCCAGTTGTAGTTTTTGATGTAATCGATTCT
Organism: Paucilactobacillus nenjiangensis; assembly: GCF_008632615.1. Classification (NCBI taxonomy): domain Bacteria; kingdom Bacillati; phylum Bacillota; class Bacilli; order Lactobacillales; family Lactobacillaceae; genus Paucilactobacillus; species Paucilactobacillus nenjiangensis. Next base: position 1,303,934 of record NZ_CP043939.1, on the reverse strand, counting down.
TAGCCCTAACAATATCTTCATTCAGCTCTTGATATGTCCGTTCTAAATCATGCAGTTCTGAATAAACTGGTTGTTCCTGAAATGTTGGCTTGTAGTGATGTTGTGACATCGCCATTGCCAATGAAACTGCATCTAATCGGTCATTTTTATTGTGGCGAAAACTATCCATATCCTTCTTAGCTGCTAAAGGATTAATTTCTGTATATTGCCAACCGTTACGAATCAGAAATGCACGTATACTGCGAGAATAGATTCCTGAAGATTCAAAAATTATCTGTGGTGATGTTAAGCCATCTAGCTCATCTTCAAGAATTTCAAACCCATGCCGGTCATTTTGAATTTTGAATTCTTTGTAAACCTTTTGTTCAATCAAAATTGCTATATTGGAGCTGTGCTTACTTACATCAATACCAAATACGATATCCATGACTAACTACCACCTTTATGAAAGTTGTATTCACTGATTCACTCATCTCAATTTTCAATACACGACTTTAAATAGCCAACGGACTTCGAGCGAGTTAATTTGTGAACCAAATGAAGTTGCCAGTTTTTGTGACGACGTCACCAGAAGGTGCGCCAAATAGACCTTCGACATGTCAACTTCATTACCACTTTAGCAAAAAAAGAAAAAGTGGTGAATCATAATTCCGTCGAATTATGATTCACCACTAATGTTAGTCAGTTTTTGTGGGAACTTATTTGATATCGGTAAAATGTGAGTGCTACCATGCAAATCGGTAACGGACAATGATGTTAATTCAATAGAATTTGAGTCAAACACTAACGATTTTGTTAACGCAATATTATTAATTCTACTAGAAGGACCTTCATTATTTTTATTCATTAAGATTGATGGAAACAACCCCCCGTTTGTGCTGAACTGTGATCTAATTTCTCGCTTGGAGTAATTGGATAATTTATAAATCAGACCGGTAAATTCAGGGTCCACTTTCGAAGTATCTATTCCGAACACCCTATTCATCAACGCACTTTGTTTCTTTGCATACTCAACTGTTTTTTTGTCTAAATTTTTTAATTTATTCGTAAAAGAAGGCAAAAATTGAGAGTATACTGAAAACATAAAATAAATATTGAGGTGTCTGATTTTGCTACTTCGTGATATAGGTGTATACATTAAATTTGTAGAGAAACAGCATGTGCAAGGAACTTTGAAAGGTGAAATACATTTTGAGCCATTGCAAAATTTTAGGAATTTAGAGAACAACGAGGGCGATGAGATTATCGGCGATAAATTCGAAGGAAGTAGAGTTTATAACATAAAGAAAACCGACAAAATAAGCGTCGGAATTTATGATGAAGATAATCAAATCAACGAGTGGATTCCACTCCATGAGGTATCAGGAAGTATTAATAAAGGTTTGAATAACTTAGATATTAAAAGTATAGGAATTGCTTCCATGTTCTATCTTACGTGTGATAAGAACTTCGAAATGTATAACTTGGATGAGAGTAAGGGAACTTGTGACCTGAAACTAAATGAAGAAACTCTAAATGATCTTCAGAAATTCAACGATGACAAGAGGACTCCAATTTTAATTTACGATGTATTTAAATTTAGAAAATTGCTGAAAAAAAGCGGATTATCGTATGGACCAATTGAGTACTATGACGAAAATGATGCCAAAGGATTCTTTAATGACAATGACCCATATTTGTCTGGTGCGTTTAAAAAAAGAAATAAATATTCCAATCAAAAAGAATTCAGAATTGCAAATAAATTATTAAACCCGAATAAAAGTGAAGAAGTTAGAATTGGATCGTTGAAAAATATTGCTAACTCTTTTGACACTGTTAATGATTTAAATAAATTCCGAATTTTGGGTTCTGGATTGTACACGGTCGACAGTAACAATCAATTAGAAAGCTAATAACGTAGAAAGTATACAATCGCAATATTCCGACATTTTGCCGACGCTCGAACAGAAATCGGTAGAATTTACTAGTAATTACTAGAACCTCGCAACAAAATAAAACCACTATAAACGTATATACACCAGTCGTTTATAGTGGCTTACAAGATTAATTAGAATGTGTCAGTTTTTTGCCTAGCATTAGAAGCCTTTATGACTGTTTTACAAACAGGTGAGGACGACCAAGGTAAAAAATAATTGATATAACAACGTTTATAGAGCTGACTCAGAAATGGGTTGGCTTTTTTGTAATTTTCAAAAGTTTATTTAATGCGGAACTAAATTAAGAAGAACATATAGTGATTTAGTTCGTTTTTAAACTGGGAACACTAAAAAATCCTAAGTAGATTACAAAAGTTATAATTAGCTTCAGTAAAATGCTTAGGATTATATATATAATAATTGTGAAGATTATTTTTTGTCTTTAGGTGGGTTGGGGTCATTTCCGTAGCTATTTTTATAATTAATCTTACCATTTTTCTTTTGTGCAATTAATTCAGAATGCTGATTTTTAGCCGTTTCTCTGCCAAAATTTAAAGCGTCAGTTTTGTTATCAAATAGTTTTGTAGCTTTTGAATTGCCCTCTCCTTGAACTGCCCACTTATCTCCATGCGGCACAACCCATTGATTTTTCTTTGCCATTAATATCACCACGCTTTGTGTTTAATTTACAAATCGGAATATACGGATTTACGACTGGTATAAAGGTATTTTAACACTATATATCTAATTTAACAAGAACATACGTTCAAAAGCCACCACGCTATGTGTCTTTTTGAAATTAAATTGATGTATAAAATGTTATGATTTTTAGCTAAAATTAAATTATAAGTATTTATCAAATATTTGGTGTTGGTGTTAATTAAAGCATATATTAATTTGAACTCATACACAATCAGTATGTATAGTTATGAAATAATTTCACAATGAGGATGGAAGATATACCTATGAATCCCTCTTTAACATGCAGGTTTAAGGTAGAGATAACCTTTTTAATATATCTTCCAAATTGATTGTGGTAAAAAGGGATGTATATCCAAAGTTACTGCTGATGCTCTAAAGGAATTGGAAGAAACTTAACCAAAAGTAACAACAAACTAACTTTAATACAGTGTTGTTTTGTTAGAAATTTGGAAGCCATTTTTTATTATTTTCTATTAAATAATTACTGGAAATGACGAATGCTATGAGCATTAATAATGGATAAGTTTGTTACTGATGATATACTGACGTTAGTATATTTGTGGATTAATCGTAAATATATATATATTTTGTAAACGAATTATGGTAATGTAAAAATAGAGATAATACAAATTAGGAGGAATTAACATGTCAACTTTAAATAAACCAAATTCAGATATAAAGATTTCTCCTAGCGAAAAAATGAAATTGAATAATAGAATTGAAGGAAAATTTTCTAATAATAGAGCAAAGCAATTAAAAGAAATTGGTCGAGGATTTAAAGAATTACGAGAGGCAGCAAATGTAAATGTCACTAGCAAACTCTTTAAGTAATTCAGAAATTAAATTTATTAATGTAAGTGAGCTTGGTAATCTTGATGATTATCAAGCTTTTGATTGTAAGCCAAAAAATGATCAATTATTAGCTCAAAAAGACATAGAAACATATGAAGAAATAAACAATTTTATAGCTGACGATGCTATAAGTATGTCCGTAAATAATTTAACTCAAACGTACGTGTTAACAGTTGAGAAAGAAATTATAGCCTATTGTTCTATGTTTGCAGATAGCGTACAACTTGGAAGTAAATATAAACGAAGCAAAGAAGTTGTTAACTCGGATTGGATTGAAGTCAATATTTGAGACAGATTTTAAGAGACATTCAGAACCGCGTTTACCTTCCAGGGTTCAAATAAATCATTAATCGCGATTAATAACTTATTTGAACCCTGGAAAGCATTAAATCAGACGGCCATTTGGCTCGTAAGTGTTGCAATTTCAACTTGTAAGGGGGTCTGGTAGCCCAGTGAACTATGAATTCTCTTCCTATTGTAGAAAGCATGCACATATTCAAAAAGGACGGCAGCGGCAGTTTCATAATCTTCAAAGACTGGCACTGGATAAACACATTCCTTTTTGAGGGAAGCGTGAAAGGATTCCATTGGCGCATTATCATACGGACAACCCTTACGGCTGTATGAGTGGCGGATATGTAGCTCAGTTAAACGTTGATTGTAATCATCGCTGGTATACTGTGATCCTAAATCCGTATGGATAATCAGGTCCCCAGTAATGGTTCGATTTTTAACCGCGCTTTCAAGGGTCTTTAAGACTAAATCAGTATCCATCTTTTTTGAGAACGAATAGCTGATAATCCGTCGTGAGTGCAGGTCCATGATGGTTGATAAGTAACACCAGCCATTACGCTTCGTTTGAATATAGGTCATATCAGCGGTCCATTTTTGATTTAAACCAGTAGTCGATAAATCCTGCTTAAGCAAGTTGGGACGCTGTTCAACCTTGGTTTTGGAAGCCGAAGCCGCTTTCCACTTATTGACGGTAACGGAGTGGATATCCAGTTCCTTCATGAGCCGGGAAATCCGTCGTGGACTGCACCGAAGCTGCAGTGGTTGAAGTTCCAGATTCAATTCATGGTGGATCTTCATAACACCGTATCGCTGCTTAAATTCCGCAAAGATCCGCAGAATCCGTTGTTTCAAGCCCGCATCTTCGGCCCGGCGTTTTGAAGGTTTGGGGGATCGATAACGATAATACTGAGCTCTGGAAACACCGAGGATTCGGCACATCTTGGTTACCTGGTGGTGATGGCTTTCTTGGTGAATGTAATCAAAGATATTGGTTACTTCTGCGCAAGGAAGCCCAGGGCTTTTTTTAGGATTTCGTTCTCCTCAGACAGCGAAGCCAGTCGCTTTTCCATTGCTTTGATTTCGTCTGGCGATTTACCGGATTGAGTTTTGGCCTGGCCCTGGATCCACTTATGAACTGTTGAATAGCCAATGCCATATTCTCTGGCCAGTTGGGCAGCTGATTCGCCTTGCTTATATAGGTTGATAATGTTTTGTTTGAATTCTTTGTCGTAACGAGTTGGCATGTAAAAATTCCTTCCTTTTGAGAGATGATTTATTCATTATACCCTCTCTTAAAAGTTGTCTCAGGAATCAGCTTACATCCAATAATGTATTTTGGTGTGAATAATAAATATCAAGGCAACAACTATGGTAAATTGCTTATGTCATATATCTTTGAGCAGATACATCAGCTCTCGTTTTTTGTAGGTATTACATTAATACAAGTACACGCATTAGAAAGTGCAGTTGATTTTTATAAAAAGCAAGGGTTCGACGTATACGGGGCACATAAGCAAATTAAGAATATAGAAGCATTAGCAATAACGCTTAAAGAGGTTGAAGATATGCTACTATGACGTGATTTTAGTATTATGTGATACTCAATTTTTCTCAGAGAAGGATATTTATTGCAACTTGTTTTAGAGCTAAATAATGAGTGATGTTATTATTATGAAGTTGATTGATGTATGAACTAATTAAAAACTAAGTAAAAAGGAGATATTGCAAATAATGCGATATCTCCTTTATTACAAAACAACCATTTATTTAGATGTCAACGTACCAAGTATGAAGAGTACTACGGTAATAACAGCAAATATAGCTGTTATTTGAGGTGTGGCAAAGTTTGGTTGGTGTTGTGCGTAGGACCAGATTAAAATTAATGCGTAAATGATGGTAATGACCATTGAAATTAAAAATAGAATTGAGAAAAATGTACCCATAATAACCTCCATTGATAGGGAAAACTTTTTAAAAGAAAATTGCAATACTAAATTATTGATTTCACTTTGTATTTGTCATAATAAAATTTTATTTACAAAGCTTGCTATATTAGCGTACTTTAAAAATAACAATGTCGCAATGTGAAAAATCAAAATAGTTATGTTAAAAAATCGATTTTTCTGATATTCTTTTGTTAATACGGAGGGCTCAATATGGCACAAGAATATGTTGATGCACATGGCATTCGATACAAACTATTGACAGTTGGGATAAGCGACGAACTTGACGAAAAGCAAGCTGTTTATGAAGTTGTTGGTAAAAATGAAGTAAAAATAGAGTCAATCAATAAATTTAACTCTAGATTTAGAAATGTTAATAATAGCACTAAATCACAACTATCTACTCATGAAAAAATTAAATTATACAAAAGTCGGTTCAAAGCTAGGACAGATATCTATGCAAAAAGATATTTTAATAAAAAGCTGCAAAAATTTATTTATAGTCCAGTCACGACTTTTACCAATGGGATGCCTGATAGAAATAATCATTTACCATTAACAAATGAAGTAATAAAAGAACATCTGAAAGGGGAAAAATTTATTGGATTGTATCCATTGTTGTTGGATAACAAAACAAATTTTCTAGTTATTGATATCGATAAGAAAAATTGGAAAACTATAGTAACTTCTATTTGTTCTGTTAGTAAAAAATATGGTTTGAAGCCGAGTGTTGAAAAATCTCAATCAGGTAATGGAGGGCATATCTGGTATTTCTTTGAAGTACCAATAAAGGCCAAATTAGCCAGGAATTTGGGTAAGGAATTATTAAAAGCAACCATGGCAGTAAATCCAGATATATCTTTTGAAGCATTTGATCGATTATTTCCAAATCAAGATGAATTACCTGATGGAGGTTTTGGTAACTTAATTGCCGCACCTTTACAATTTGAGCGTATGAAACAAGGAAATAGTGTGTTTATAGATAGTGAGTTTAATCCGTTTGAGAATCAGTGGGATTTTTTAGAACAAGTTGAAACATTAAGTGAACAAGATGTAGTTAATGCAATAAATAATCTGTTGAATGAATATAAGTTTCAATTATACAGCTCAAAAAAGGAAGATAATGAATTAATAAAAGATGAAACTTATAATTTTAAGAATGAAATCACTGTAATTCGTAGTAATCAATTGTACTTTCCTATTGATGAGTTAACTAATAAACAAATTATGGTATTAAGATGGGGCGCAAGTTTTTATAATCCAGAATATTTTTTAAAACAAAAGCAGCGCTTTAGTACTTGGGATACACCACAATATATTTCACTTGCACATAAATATGAGCATTATATTGGGCTGCCAAGGGGACTAGAAACTAATTTAGTAGATAAGATTAGTAACATAAAAATATTAGATAGAACAGTAAAAGGTCAAACAATAAGTGCTAAGTTTATCGGATCATTAAGAGAGAATCAAAAACATGCACTTGTTAGTTTGATGCAAAATAATATGGGAGTTTTAGCGGCCAGGACGGGCTTCGGAAAAACTGTTATTTCTGCTAGCTTAATTGCTCAAAGAAATTGTAGTACTTTAATTATTGTTAATAATAAAAATTTAGGTGATCAATGGTTTAAAAGGTTAAATGAATTTCTTCAAGTTAGTGGAGAACCACTGAAAGAGTACACACCAACCGGTAGAAAAAAGAAAAAGCATAAGATTGGAACAATATACGGTGGGAAAAAATCAGTAAGTAATCTGATAGACATTGCCACAGTACAAACGTTAAGCAAAATGAAAAATATAGATGATTTTTTAGATAATTATGGCATGGTCATTATTGATGAGGTTCATCATGTGGCGGCAGTCACATTTGATCAAGTTGTAATGCATTCTAAAGCTAAATATATTTATGGATTGTCAGCTACTCCATATCGTCGAGATAAATATGATCCAATAATTTTTATGAGAGCAGGTAGTATTGCGTTTAAAACTGAGAAGGTTGATGAAAAGCAAATTCTCAATGTATCAAGAAAGCTAATACCAAGAATTACTAAAATAGGTGAACTTAATACTAGTCAAATAAATAATCAGAGTATTTCTGAAAATTATGAAATGATAATACATTCGGATGATAGGAACAAAATGATTGTTCAGGACATAGTTGATAATAATAATTGTGGTCGACACCAATTGGTATTGACACAGAGAATTATGCATATAAAAATTTTAAGCAAATTAATACCGAAAACAATCAAAGTTTTTGAATTATCTGGTAGTCAAAAACCTAAAGAAAATAAGCGAGTTATAGATGAAATAACAAAATACACAGATCCGTATGTAATTTTAGCAACTGGTAGTTTTGTGGGTGAAGGGTTTGATTTAGCAACTATCGACACATTATTGCTTGTAATGCCAATTTCTTGGAAAGGAAATACAGAGCAATATGTTGGTCGAATGAGTAGAAATGTCGACACCAAGAACGAGTTGCTACTATTTGATTATGTTGATTTATTAGTTCCAATGTTTGCCAGAATGTATCAAAAGAGATTGAGGACATATCGAGATTTGCACTATAGCATTGTTGATAATGGAACAAACTCAATGAGTCGTATTTTTGATAATAATTCGGGTTTAAAGCAAATTAATGATGATTTCAAAAATATAAATAGAAAAATTGTGATAAGTTTTTATAAGCTTAACGTGAAATTGATTGAGTTAATTGAGTCAATTAGAGACAAAAATATTGAACTAATAGTATCAAATCAAACAGACATTAGTAGGCTTAAACTGGATAAAGATCGCTATACTTTACGATTCATAGAGAATGTGACAAATATAGTAATCATTGATGACAAAATTGTATGGTATGGGTTTGATCAAATTTTAAACCATAATAACAATGGCTTAGCTATGCGATTTGAGAACTCAGAATTAGCGGATGAACTGAAAAAAACTATAGGTGTAGACTTATTTTGAATTTATGATGTGATGTTAGAATACATTGATTGATAAAGTGGTGATTAGTTATCCGCGATTGAGCAAAACTGTCGCTTCTCTTAATTGCCAGTGCTAAGGTGATGATTAAGAAAAACACTGGGAGAAGTAAGATGACGATTTTTGAGAAACAGTGAACAGCGTAAAATCCCATTAGTAGATTCGAACCTGTCCGCGTCACGGGGACTATTGTTAGCCTTAGCGGGTTCAGTGATTATGGGTGCCATTTTATTAATGGATTATCTGTCACCAAATAATCCAAATCAATTCGTATATTTTATTTTTGTGAGTTTAATTCCTTTAATCTTGATGATTGTCGCTTTAAAAGTAACAACGCAAGCTAATTTTAAGGTGCTAATTCAATCAAAATTTTGGTCGAAGTCGAATCTAAAAACTTGGCTGGTTTATTTTATTGATTATGCGATTTTTACGCAGGTTGCGCAAACGTTAATTCACCTGATGGGGCTGAAAACCAATGGCCATGCGAATATCCAAAATATGACCTTGAGTCGGCTGTTAATCAATTATGGGACTGATTCAGTTAACTTAATGAATGAGGAACTTTTCAGTGTCTTTGTATTCATTGGCTTCGCGGTTGTGTTGCAGAAACAGTTTAAGCTCTCACGAAGCGCCAGTATTTATGGTGGGTTGTTGATTTCAATCTTGCTGTTTGGTGCGATTCACTACAATGCCTACAATGGTAATTTGGCACAAATGTTTCTCTTGATTGGTCCAGCCAGATTCTTCTTAACGGGCGCCTTTATTCGTTCGAAGAACATTTTGATTCCGTTCACGATGCATTATTTATTTGATCAAATTGGTTTTACCATTATTTTCTTAGTAGAAGTATTAAGCTAACAAAAGTCCGGCGAATATTTTCGTCGGACTTTTTGTGTCGCTTGATTATTCTTCTGTAAAGCTCAATTCACTCATTGATTCCTCTAAGCTTTCAAGAATCTCATTGGCGTTCATAAACTTTTGCCAATCATCACCAAATGGGTTGGAGCGGCGTTGCATGGCGTTTTCAACTTTAGTCAGCACGCTATCGATAATCTCTGCCCACATCTTGTCGACAGCGCGGTCAACTTTAGTGTCATTCCAACGCTTGGCCGGTTGCCGTTTCATATTTTTAGCTTGTTGATACACTAATGCTTTTTCGTAGAAGGTGTCTTTGGCACGACTACCTTTGTCGATGAATTGATCTAGTTCTGCTATTGGTATCATGATGCATCTCCTTAAATACGAACGCATGTTCTATAGTTTAATCATACCTTGTTTAATAAATAAAAACAACTTATTTTTCGGCCTTTTTGGTCATAGTTTGGCCACTTTAAGTGCTAAAATGTGGGTATCAAAAGGAATGATGATATTTCAACTAGTGGAGGGGGACGTAACTCATGGCTAAATTAGAGAATGAGGTTTATCGAGTTCGATTTCGTTCGGCGTTTGATCGACAGATGATTAAGGGGTTTAAGTATCAAAATTATGAACTAAAATTGGAGTTGACTTCAAATTCAGATGAAGCGCTGACTTTGATTACCAATAAAACAGACCAACAGGAAATTGCGTTGGACTTGTATCAAGCGTTTACGCGCAGCCCGGTTCACGATTCAAAACCAATTCCGTATGGTGAGGCGATTGCGACCTATGATTTAATCCAACAAAATTTTGAGTTGTGGATTACACCGTGTGAAAGTGAAATTGGTGAGTTGATCAATGTGACCTATGGGGTTGATGGAGTGATGATTGAAATCGACCAGTTTGGGTCGGAACGTCAGATTGGCAAAGAAGACAATTGGTTTTTTGATGTGAATAATTTAACCGAGGACCAGACGGCGTCGGTGTTGTCGATGGGGCACTATGTTGATGACGTTACCGGAAGTTTGTATCCGGGGATGACGACGATGTGGGGCTATCAGACCAGATTTTGGCGGTTACCGGATGGCTGCTTTGAGTGGGTGACGCATTTGAATAATGACGAGATACTTCCGTGCAAGCTGACGTTTGCGCGACAAGAGAACGGAACCGTGAATGTAATTGCTAAGTCAATTCATGACCCTGATTTGTAGGAATGCAGTGCACGCCTTATTTCCGCTTCGTTATGTTATATTGAATACAAATAACTGCGAGGGGTGATCACGGTGAGGTCAATTGATGTGTTTATCGATGAATCTGGTAATCTGGGCTATGGTGCTGGGCGCTATTTCACGATTGCTTTTGTGGTGGTTGATATTGCCAAAACCAAAACGATTCGTCGCCGGATGAAAAAAGCCAGTTTATTTATGAAACAAAAACACATCAACAAGGTTTGGAAGGACGGGGAAGTGAAGGCCGCCTATTTGAACCCGGAAGATAAGCAAATTGTCTTGCAATCACTGTGTAAACCCGATATTCAAGTTTACAGCATCACGACTGATAAAGAAAAAATTCATCATCAATGGTTAGATGATAAGGCCGCTTTTTATAACTTTATGTCGAAATATGTGATTGATGCCATCGTCCGTGATAATCCCGACGTTCGTCAGCTGAATTGTTACTTAGATGCACGGACGATTCAAGTCCAAAGTAAGAATTCGTTTGAAGATTATCTGAAAATTCATTTAGTTTATGAAAACAATATGTATGACATTGAATTTAATGGCATGTACATTGAATCCCACCTGGATTATGGCATTCAAACAGCCGATTTTGTGGCCAATGCCATCAACCAATATTATCTCTCGGGCAAAAATAATTTAATTACGTATGTTGAGCCATCTTTGAAAAATCATCAATTTTTACCTGCTGACCAGTTCGGTCAATAAAGTTAACAAACGGCTGCGCAGGTTGTATAATGTAGTCATAGATAAGACCTATGTTTCGTGTGATCCCCTGGGTGAACATCAGCTGAATTATCAGTCGCTGCATAGGCACTACTTATGTCTTTCCTACCTCACTTCATGTCGGAGTGGGGTATTTTTATGCAAAAAAATGCAATTGGCCAAATTTGACGTATTTAACTAATGTGACTTGATTGACGAAAGGATATCCCAATGTATATACTTAATTAAAACTAGTAATTGAGGAGGTCATACCATGACGGTCACCAATATTTCAAAATGGGGAAACTCACAAGGAATTCGCTTATCAAAAAAAATGTTAAAACAAATTGGAGTTGAAAATATCGATAACGAGCAGGTTACATTAACCGTTAATGACGGCAAAATTATCATTGAAAAAACTAGTCAACAGTCAAAACTGATGCAGCGCTTTGCAGATTATGATCCACAAGATTACCTCAAGAACCGTGAAATTGCCTCGAATGATTTGCTAGGTCCCAAAGGCCGCGAAATATGGTAACCAAAATATGATTGAAAGGATTAAACTCCTATGAAATTTAATACCTACCAACGTGGAGATATCATTGCGTTAAATTTTGATCCATCATTAGGTCATGAACAACAGGGATACCGACTAGGACTAGTTTGGACTAATCAAGAAAGCCAGCAGGTCAGTGGCTTTGTATCGGTTTTCCCAATTACCAGTCATAATAAACATTTTCCATTACACGTCGCAATTGACGGACGTGCTGGTAACATCACTGGAGTGGTCATGACAGATCAAATCATAACGATTGATTTGTTAGCTCGAAAGACTAAACAATTAGCACGTGCAGATGCATTGTTAATCGGTGAAGTTGCTGAAATCTTTGCAGAAATGACTGAATAACTAGTCATGGCGCCGTTTCTCAAATAGTTGAAATCAAAAAAGGAGCCGTTGAACAAAACATTAGTTTCGTTACGACTCCGTTGCGCCTATAGTTCCTGCCAAGGGTGAGTACAGTATACCACTTCAAGTGGTGAGTTATTCGTAGTGTGACCAGGCCGACAAAATTGTGACGGTATGACTAGGGATATCAATGATATAAACAACTCGATGCTGACTATTTAATCTGCGTGAATATTTACCGGCGGCAGGTGGGGTTAATTTTTCAAATGACTGAGTTTGCGCATATGGATTGGTCCTTAATGTATCAATAATTTCCATCAATGCTCGATTCAAATTACTTTGACGGGCTTTTTTTAAATCTTTCCGAGCTGACTTAACGGCCTGAACGTGCCAGTTATTCATTTGGACTTTCATGTTCAATCTCAGAATCAATTGAAGCAATCATATCATCGATATCCTCAGTTTCATCGTGTTCGTGTGCTAAAGCAAATTGTAACTGACCATTAGCTAACAGGGCCATTGTTTCTTGTTGTGCATCCCAATCCTTTTTGCTGACGAGCACGGCCGAGCTACTTTCATCACCATTAGCACGAGTGATAATTACAGGACGACTATTGGCATTAACATCTTTTAAGATTGAATACAAATTTTGACGGGCTTTAGTTGGGGTGTAAATATCTTGCATATGATTAACTCCTTTCTTTGAATTTATAGTGTTATTTTAGCGCACGTAACTACGTACGTCAAAAAGATTGCTCGGACAATCTCGAGGCGTATGGTTACATGTATTAAATACGATGAAAAACTGCCATTTACCACAAATATGTTAAGATACCACTATCAAATATCGGAAAAGAGATTACACATGACAAAAATAATTATCGCCGTGGATTCATTTAAGGGTAGTGGGACCTCGGAAGAAATTGCGAATTATATTGAAACTGGGTTGCAGCAAGGCAATTCACAGTTTGAGATTGAAAAAGTTGCGATTGCCGATGGTGGTGAGGGCACAGTTTCGGTGGTGACTGATGCGACTCACAGAGAAGTCTATTCCAAACCAGTCAAAAACCCGTTTGGCGAAGCAGTTGAAGCCCACTGGGGATTACTTGATCCTCAAACGGCGATTATTGAAGTGGCACAAGCAGATGGGATTACTTTGATTGACGGTCGACTGGACGTGATGCGAGCTAGTTCGTACGGTGTGGGCCAGCAAATGTTACAAGCCATTGATCAAGGTGCAAAGACGATTTATGTCGGCCTCGGTGGCAGTGCCTCAAATGATGCTGGACTGGGGATGCTACAAGCATTGGGTGCACGGTTCTTAGATGAAAATGCGTATTTACTTGAAGGTGTGCCAACAAACCTAAATCAAATTAATACAATTGATACGATACAATTAGAACGAAATTTGGTGGGAGTTCAAATCATTGGCTTATCCGACGTTACCAATCCGTTAACGGGTAAACAGGGTGCGAGTTATGTGTTTGGACCGCAAAAAGGTGCCAACGAACAACAAGTTGTTGAACTGGATGAAATGATTGAAAAATTTGCGGACCAAGTTGCCCATGGAAATCATGCGAATGAAGCCGGTGCAGGTGCAGCAGGCGGGATTGGTTTTGCTCTCTTAGCTTTTTGCCATGCCAAAATTGAATCTGGCATTCAAACGGTGATGAAACTGATTGGCTTACCAGACAAGTTGTTAACGGCCGATGTGGTGATTACGGGTGAAGGCAAAATTGATGGACAATCATTGGGTGGTAAGGTACCGATTGGAGTGGCGCAGTTAGCTAAGCAACACCAGCTACCAGTGATTGCAATTACAGGCAGTGCAGGGGATGAATATCAAGGGGCGTACCAACATGGAATTGATTTAGTGATTCCAAGTGTGAGCCGGCCGATGACGGTCGAAACGGCTATCCAACAAACCCAAAGGTTAGTGACACAAGCTGGACGTAATGCAGCGCAGGTAATTGAATTGATTGAAAACAAATAAAGTGATGAACCTTCAAATGAGGGTTGCATCACTGTTTTTGACTGGAAATTATTTAGTTTTAATATTTTTAGCGAGAATAGCATCAGTTAGAGTTTGAGAAAAGTTGATATTTAATTTTTGCCCAATTTTGTCTGCCCATTGCGGAATCGTCAAGGTTTTCTTAATTGGATGATTTGCAGTGAGGTAGTTTGTTAAATCAACATTGACCATTGAGATAAATGAACGCGTTGGATCAAAATTTAAAGTTTGCTGAGGTGCATCGGTTTTCAAAGACAAATCGTTGATGTTTGAAGGGTTTGCAACTGGGCGTTCATTCGTAATATCATCAGCTAGCATGATTCCTAACCAATCGGAAGCCATTGACATGGCATCTGGGATATCAGTTCCTTGAGTGCCAGTACTTTTGATATCAGGAAAGTAGATATAATAATTAACCGGTTCATTTTCTAAAAAGTAAAATAAGGCTGGATAGCTGACTAACATATTAAGACTCCTTTCTAAATTTATATTATTAAGTTTGCTTCCTTAAAGATTGCATCTTGCGTAATTCTGTTTAGTTCACCATGCGGAACAGTAATTGGTCTGTGGCCAACTTTGCTCATTTTAATGTGAGAGCCTTTACCACCAATAACTTTTTTCCATCCGTGACGGTGTAACAACTTAACCATTTGCCGTTGAGTCATTGGCATTGTGGAGTTCTCCATATGCTGAAATTCTAACACGTATAACACGTGTTAATCAATAAATACAATTGTACCTACATAAGTTAAGTACGAAATAATTTGGTCATTCAGCTTAAATTAATCTCAGAGAATTTAAAAAGTGCCTAATTCAAATTTGAATTAAGCACTTTAATATTTAACGGATTTCTTTTTCTAATATTGAATCAACTAAAGTTTCGCCGAGATCCAAATGTAAGCTGGTTGCACGTTCGTCAGCCCATTTAGGAATGGTCACTTTTTTCTCGATTGGTTCATCCAGTTCTACGTAGTCTGCTAAGTTAACGTTAACCATTGAAATAAATGATTCTTTGGGGATGTATTTGAGATTAAAATCAGGATCATTTTTGAATGGGTTGTTGTTAACAAGGGACAATTGATTGATATCGGAGGGCTGTGGCAACGCTTCTCCGTTGGCGACATAATCAACTAAATTCATACCTAGCCAATCAGATGCCATGATCAACGCATCGTGGATATCATCTCCTTGAGTCGCGCTATTTTTAAAATCGGGGAAATGGATGAAATATTCTGCCGGTTCATCAATACCAATACTTGAATAGAACAGGGCTGGATAACTTGCTAACATTGTAGAACTCCTTTCAATTAACAAAAGTTAACTATTCAACACATACATACTATCACGATTGCTGATTTAACAAAATTGAAAGGGGTTACTTTAATAAAAATAAAAGATATTACATTGTTCTCAAATTTGGTCTCATTATTTACTCAACATGCCTAGAGATTGAATCGCTTTTTTAATTTTCGTTCGCTAGCATCTAATAAATCTTGCGCATCAATGTCATATTTACTGGCTAATATTAGGACTTGATCAAGTGCATCGCCGAGTTCTTCGTGTAAATGATTTTGGCGATATTCGAGGGTATGTTTGGCTTCACCCGGATGATCTCGACCAATTTCCATATCGCGAATTGCTTGCGATACTTCACCAACTTCTTCGGTTAAAAAGTTGAGTCGAATAAATGGCGAGAGTTTGTACCAATCACGTTCTTTATAAAAATCAGTTAGCCACGCTTGGTGTTCAGAAATGTTCATAATTGTGCTCCTTTGTCGTGTCGTATAACAAAACTATAGCCAAGCAAATTGGGTTGGTCAAGTTACCAAAAATATATTGTCGATGGTCAATTTTTTAAACTTTCAATTAAAGAAGCAATTTCTGATTCACTGTCGGCCTTCATAAGGCATTGATATTTTTGCTCGTTTTGTAAGATTTCCAGCAGGCCACTTAATGCGCGTAAATGTTGTTTTTCTTCCTTCGGTGCTAAACAAATGATGACATTAATTTGATGTCCTTTTAAATCCGTTGGTTTACTTAACTTCAATAAGGACATACCTAATTTATAAACCTTGGATGATGGCTCTGAATGAGCTAGTAAAATTCCTTCTTTAGCAATCAAAACGTGTTCATCAGTCTGCAATTTTGAAATAATTTCCGTGATATAACTTTCATTAATAGAATGATTGTCGAGTAAAGGGACAAAGGCAGTTTGAATGGCAGCTTCCCAATTTAATGACTGATTAGTAATGGCAACATTTAATGGCAACAGCAGTTCTTTAATTGAGGGAATAAAATGATAATTTTTAGATTGAGAAATTGCACCTGGGTTAACTTGGCGGTTAAAATAATCGACTAACTTTTGATTTAAAGTCTTGGGGTTCTCAATCTTCATTTCATTGCCAATGATATCCATCACATCAACCGCTAAGGCGTTTGCGTCATGCATGGCGGTTAACCCAACTTGGTGTAATGCGTTGTCAATTAAGGCAAAATCTTTCTCCGTTGGAATGGAGTGCACGATAACAGTTTTTACCAGTGGTTCATCTTCAAGTTCCACGGTTGAAATAATCAACTTCGTGTTGACGATGCCACGTAATTGTTGAAATTCTTTAATACTGAGCACTTTGGAAAACTTAATTTGTGTGTATTTGCGTTTCAGGGTCTGTTTTAAAAAGTTAGACGGTCCGACACCACTGGAACAAATTAAAATCACATCAATGTTGGTCGTAAACGATTTGGTATTTTTTAAATAACTAGTTTGGCCACCAAAATAGGTGGTGATCAAGGCTAACTCGTCTTCTGGTAATTGCTGGTGGGCATACGCTTCAAATGGTTGAATTGCAAAACTGGTAAGATTCATGAGGTCCGCATAATCATTTTTAATTTCTTCCAAGTTGGGAGATTTATAAGGGATACCAAGGATTAACCTTTGGTAAGTAGAGAGTAAGTGCGCGGTTAATCCAATTTGTAATTGTTCAGAGCTAATACTGGTACCTGAAATTCGACTAAAACGGCTGATAATTTCGGGTACTAATCGTTCAACTGGTAAGCTACTGGTTGCTTGCCATTCAGGAATATTAGTCGTTTGTGCACTATAAATAATATTCTTAAAGTAATTAATTTCATTGTCCGAAACGGTATTTTTGTATTGTTGAATCAGCTTGATTAGCCAATCACTAAGAACTGAATCTAAAGAGTGGAAATCATTTGGGACTTGCTCAACCTCACAATCAGTATTTAGTCGAATCCGGTTCAAATTCCATGAAAGGAATTTTGCTAGGGCTTCAAACGAATTGTCACTGAAAATGACTTTGGAGATGGTTTGTAAGTTCGTCAGTTGCTCAACTAGGTAGCGGTAATCTGCACCATTCAACTCATTTAAAATGATTTGATTTTGTTTAGTGGTGATAATTTCATACACCCAAGCGCGCTTATTGATTTCAGCACCATTTATTTTTTTCCCGTATTTGACGTTATCCACCGAAAGAGAATACATGCCCAAATAGGATTTGACGTTCTGGAAATCATTGATGATGGTATTTTTGGAAACATTGAAAAATTCGGCCATTTTACTAAGTGTAATTTCGTGTTCACCTTGAATTAATTTCCAAATAATAATATCACGCCGTGTAGTTTTGTCTGAATATTCAATAGAAAAATTGTCATTATCCAAATCATCGTATTGATTTAAATCTTCTTTTGATAAAGGAGTTAAGTAGTATTTACTTTGTGTTAATCGTTGAACCGGGTCGATTTCTAGTTCATCTAACTGATTATTTAGATCTTTAATCCAATAAAAAACACTTCGTTTTGAAATGGAAAACTCATTGGCGATGTCATGTAGGTTGGCATATTCGTGAGAAACAAGATAGGTCGCTAGTAGGTTAATCCGTTTCTTTTGGCTAATATTAATCAAGATGAACCTCCTAATAAAATTGAAAACGTTTACATAATTATAACAACGATTATTGAAGAACACAATTTTTGCATTTTTCTAGTGCAATAATTTGTCTTGTTGCAATATTTTGTAAGCGATATCATACGCAGTATAAATGAATAGGGGTGAACATCATGGAGGATTCCGCAAGACTTGTTGATATTGTGACCGCTTTTGATATCGAAGCAGAGTCGAAGAGCGAGGCAATTAATCAGGTCGTTAGTAAACTGTTTGAGACAGGAAAACTGACTAATCAGGAAAAGTTTCAACAAGACGTGTTTGATCGAGAGTCTGAATTGTCAACATACATTGGTTATGGCTTTGGTTTGCCACATGCACAAAGTGATGCGGTGCAAAAGGCAACCATTGGGATTGGAAAACTGACAAAACCAGTAACCTGGATTGATGATAAGCAAGTCGATTTTATCTTTTTAATTGCCGTACCAACAGGAGGAGAAGAAAAGTTGCATCTTAAGATTCTAGCAAACTTGGCACGGTTGCTAATGCATGATGATTTTCGACAAAAGTTGCGGACTTTACCAGAACAAAAAGTCTATAAGTTGTTAATTGATAATCAAAAAAAACTATAGGGGTGAATTAAATGGCTGCAAATGCAAAGAAAAAAGGTAATAGTTGGTGGGCACCGGCGCAAAAACACTTGATGACGGCGACAGGATACATGATTCCGTTTGTGGTAGCTGGGGGTATAATTTTTGCACTATCTGTGATGTTAAGTGGGCAACCATCACAACCTACCACTGGTTGGTTAGGAAAATTAAATTCAATTGGAGCTGCAGGGTTAGCACTTTTTATACCAGCGTTAGGTGGTTACTTAGCATTTAGTATGGCGGACCGACCTGGGCTTGCACCAGGATTCATTACAGCTTATCTGGCGGTACAGATTCATGCCGGATTTTTAGGCGGAATTCTGGGTGGTATCTTAGCTGGATACTCAGTTAATTTATTAAAGAAAATCAAACTTCCTGCTAATTTCAGAACTTTGAGTACCATCTTTATTTATCCATTAGGTGGGACATTGATTGCCGGTGGATTGATGGTCTTCGTATTAGGAGGACCAATTGCTGAAATCATGAAAACATTAACTAGTTTCTTAAATGGCTTACACGGTGCTGCCAAAGCACCATTGGGAGCATTGTTAGGAGCCATGGTTGGGATTGACATGGGTGGCCCAATTAATAAGGTTGCCTATACATTTGCTCAAACTCAAGTTGATACCTTGCCATTCTTAATGGGTGGTGTCGGCGCTGCCGGTGCTACTCCACCAATCGGACTGGGAATTGCAACTCTAATCTTCAGAAAAAAATTCAGTCCAGATGAAAAGAATTCAGGCATTGCGGCTTTAGTCATGGGAACGATGGGAATCACTGAAGGGGCAATTCCATTTGCCACTGCAGATCCAGTTCGGGTGATTCCAGCTAATACCATTGGTGCCGCAGTTGCATGTTTGTCCGGATTTATGTTTGGTTGTTTGAATCACGCACCGTGGGGAGGATTGATTGTTTTGCCAGTTGTAGAAAACCGATTAGGATATGTCGCTGCGGTATTGATTGGATCGTTAGTAGTGGCTGTAATTGTCGGAGTCACAAAAAAGAATTATGTCGCTGAAGAAGTCGAAGATAAAACAGATGACGAAGATATTGATTTTGACATTCAAAACTTTTAATTAATAGGAGATGAACATGATGAAAATTGTAGGAGTTACTTCTTGTCCAAGTGGGGTGGCACATACGTATATGGCTGCCGAAGCATTACAAAATGCAGGTGAAGAAAAAGGCTATGAAGTTCATATTGAAACACAAGGTGCCGGTGGAGCAGATAATACGTTAACGGTTGAACAAATTGCAGATGCCGATTATGTTGTTTTGACAAATGACACATCAATCCGTGGTATTCAACGTTTTAAAGGCAAAAAAGTGATTGAACTCAGTTCGACAGTAATCATTGAAAAATCAGGGGCATTGATGAACAAATTGGCAAAAATGTAACAAAATATCATTACTTTGGAGGAATTTAGAATGAATGTAAAAGTTCCAATTAAAGACGCAATTACCAGTATGCTGAGTTTGCAAGATGAGGGGCGTTATTCGACACTTGTCGGAATCGGGCCAATGTCACCTAACTTGTTAAGGGCTAGTTTTGAATTAGCACGTGATGATGATTTTCCACTAATGTTTATTGCCAGTCGAAACCAAGTCGATAATGATGAACTTGGTGGTGGTTATGTGAACGGATGGAATCAAGCGAGGTTTGCGTCAGATATTAAAAAAATTGCTAATGAAGTTGAATTTGATGGTATTTATTATCTTTGTCGAGACCATGGCGGACCCTGGCAACGAGATAAAGAACGAAATGATCATTTATCACTTGAAGCAGCAATGAAAATTGCGAAACAGTCATATTTGGCAGATATTGAAGCTGGGTTTGATTTGCTGATGATTGATCCAACGAAGGATCCTTTCCAAATTGGTAAAGTGGTCAACTTAGACAATGTGATTGATTGGACTGTGGAACTAATTGAGTTTTGTGAAACTGAACGAAAGAAACGAAATTTACCGGAAATTGGTTATGAAGTCGGGACTGAAGAAACTAACGGTGGACTCACCACGACTGATAAGTATGAAAACTTCATCCAGCGATTAAAGGCCAAATTGGATGAACGCCAATT
This sequence comes from Paucilactobacillus nenjiangensis, assembly GCF_008632615.1. Classification (NCBI taxonomy): domain Bacteria; kingdom Bacillati; phylum Bacillota; class Bacilli; order Lactobacillales; family Lactobacillaceae; genus Paucilactobacillus; species Paucilactobacillus nenjiangensis. Next base: position 1,282,891 of record NZ_CP043939.1, on the reverse strand, counting down.
ACCAATGCCAACGTTTATTGTAGGGCAGACCGGGACCTTGATTAGGGTCGGTGAACAAATCGGTAAATGGAACTATGAAAACTCGGTTGAACTATCAACAATGGCCAAAAAATACGGAGTCGGGTTGAAAGAACACAACGCTGATTATTTAGACGATGTAACGCTTTTAATGCAACCACTAGCGCATATTACGGCTGCCAATGTCGCACCACAGTATGGAACGGTGGAAACCCGAGCCTTACTACATCTGTATGAAGTTGAGCAACGACTGTTGAGTAATGGGTTAATTGAAGAATCATCAGAACTATATCGAGTATTGCTTTATAAAGCAGTGATGAATGGTCGTTGGAGCAAGTGGCTGCAAGGAGCGGATACGAACGTCACCACTGAACAGGCTTTGAAGCGGCCTGACTTATATGACATCATTTTAGATGTTGCGGGCCATTATGTTTACAACGAGCCAGAAGTGAAAGCGGAAATTCAAAAAATGTATCGGAATTTAAATAATCATCATATTGATGCCAATCGCTACGTTGTGGAACGAATTAAAGATCCAATTCGTCAGTACATTACGACTTTAAATTTAACGGGACTTACCACCGCAATTCAATTGAAAAATAATCATTAAATAGAAAAATGGAGGGCACTAATCATGCAAACAAATAATAGTAATAAGGGTAAGCAACATAAGGTTGTTAGAGGATCAATTATCGTATTTTGTGTTTTGTTTATTCTCTATCTAATTATTGGCTACTTTGGCTTAACAGAAGCGCAGAAAACTGCTGGGTTTATGTTTAGCTGGTATGGCATGTTTGCAGTGTCCCTGTATGTCATTGTCCGGTGTGTTTATCCAAAGGCCAGATTTATGAACCTGTTTAGAATCAATTGGTTTCATTAAATCAAACAATATTTTGTTTTGGAAGGTAGTGAATGAGGAGTGACTACAGAACAAATCATTAGTGAAGATAATATTTTGGTTAATCTACGGGCAAAGAATAAATTAGAGATTATTACGGCGTTGGTAGATTCGTTAGTTGCGTCGGGAAAGCTAATTGATAATGTGAGCACTTTGGAGGCAATTTGTGCTCGAGAAAATGAAGGAATTACTGGAATCGGAAATGGGATTGCCATTCCACATGGTCAAAGTGAAGAAGTCAACAGTCCATGTGTGGCAGTTGCCACGTTGTCCAACCCAATTGATTGGGGAAGTATCGACGAAAATCCAGTCGCAGTTGTTTTCTTATTTGTTGATCCTTTGGGTGGCAAATTAACTCAAGTCTCAGAAATCATGCACTTATTAGGAAATGATGAAAGCTTGAGACTACTGAAGGCAGCAAATTCTGTGGAAGATGTTTTGAATGCTTTGAAGTGAACAAAATAAATTAATCACGCAAAAAATGTTTCAATAGTTAATATCATTATTGAAACTTTTTTGATTTCTTAAATATCCAATAAAAATCAAAGAAAAGCTGTTTCAAAATGAATATTATTTTCCACAATTTTTTCTGAAAGCAAAGATATTGTGATTGAAAGCGCAAAACAATTTGGTGATTTTAAAAATGGTAAATGAATAATGATTAAATAACCAAACTTGAATGAATATCCTTAAATAATTTATGGTTTAATTTGAAAAAAATAATATAAATTCTTATCAACCCTTACTATAACAGTCTAAATTAGGCCTAATTTCTCGTCATTTTGGCCGTTTTCGTAAACTAACTTTAACAAACAGACTAATAAGTGTTACCCTTATACCATGATGAAAACAGAAAGAGAAAAAATGTCAGATGGTGAACCGTACGAGCAGTTGGATCCGGAGTTAGTTGCACAACGAAAACTAATTCGGAAAAAACTGCGGACAATTAACCAGCTTGATGATAACGAACAACAAAACAAATTAATTAAAGAATTACTTGCCGATTCCGGTGAAGATTTTTGGGCCGAAACGGGAATTGAATTTGATTATGGATTTAATATTCATGTAGGAAATCACTTTTATGCTAATTACCATTTAACAATGTTAGACACATGTCCAATCACAATTGGTGATCATTGTTATATTGGTCCAGATGTTGGATTCTACACACCAGTACATCCATTGTCTGCCAAATTACGCGATGCAGATGTTGAACTAGGAAAACCAATCACGGTCGGTGATAGTGTTTGGATGGGTGGTCATGTGACCATTTTACCTGGTGTAACAATTGGTAGCCGAGTAGTAGTTGGTGCTGGTTCAGTAGTGACTAAATCATTTGGGGATGATGTCGTGATTGCTGGTAATCCAGCACGGATCATTCGTCATTTGGATGATAACGGGGATGTGAGTCCCGGTTAGTAATTAAAAGTAGATTGATTAACTTAAATATTAAATGTGCGATTAACAGTTAGTTGTTAACACACTCGCAATCGTATTTGTATAAGATAGCAAAGCTAAAAAGCACGCTGTGCAGATATCCCTAGTGGAGAAACTGTATCGGTGTGCTTTTTTGTGTGTATGTAAATATGAGAGTGTGAAAAGCATCGATAGCGACTGAGCACGTTTAATCTATCTAAGTTAATGAACCTATGAAATGTAAAATATCGAAACGTGTCCAAAAGTTTGATTGCTTCACTTAGTTACGATTAGTTTCAAACCTAAAAACGGCTTTTAACTAAGCTAGACTAATGCTCACAATCAATTCAACTTTTGTCGCACTCTCACGTAAACGTGCTTCCAGTCCCAGCCTTTTCACCTAACTCAAAATATTTTTAGACTCCAAGTACGAGTCCAAAACATATTTTATTGTTAGTGCTCAAAAGCTGACCACGACTGTTCGCACTCTTATTTTTGAACCGTGCCCCAATCCAAAACTTTTTTCAACTAAAGCAAAATGTGTTTGCTAGTTGGTTAAAGCTGCGCGTGGTTTGGTGCACTCTAGTTATGGGAAAGAGGAATTTTTTATTTTAAAGAGTCAGAATATTGATAAGAAGATGTTCGTACCAACTGTGGCATTGTTTTTCTTGGTGTCAATCGGATTGTTGCTTGGTGGATCAGGTCTTAAAACGTCATTAAGTTCGGTGATGGACGTGATTACCGCACATCTAAGTTGGGCATATCTAAGTATTTATATCATCAATTTCGTGTTCTTTTTATACATTGCATTAAGTCATTTAGGGAAGATTAGACTTGGAAATGCAAATGAAAAGCCAATGTATAGTAACTTTAAATGGGGTAGCATGGTGTTTGCCACTGCCATTGATGCTAGTATTTTAATGCTTAGCATGGTTGATCCACTTCGCTACGTGCAACAACCTTTGTTTGGTGCTAAAGCGATGTCACCTGCCAATTATCAAAATGCTCACATGTTGGGCCAGTTCGACTGGGGCCCAATGGCGTGGATGATGTTTGCTTCATCTGCCGTGATTATCGCCTATGTGATGTACGTTAAAAATGTTAAAGTCATGTGTGTGAGTGACGTTATTCCGATGTTACAAGGGGACCAGACTTATAAGAAAGTACTACGTAAGGTTGTAGATTTTCTTGTCGTTATTGGAATTATGGGTGGTATTGGTTCATCTGTAGGGATGGAAATTCCAGTGCTTTCAAAAATTATTGCAACGTTAACCTCAGTACCAGATACGATTTTCTTGAAGTTAGCATTATTCTTAGTTTTGTTCACGTTATTCATATTAACAATGTTCAAAGGTATCAAAGGTGGGATTGACCGATTGAGTTCAGCCCACATCTGGACCGCAATTGGTTTTCTATTAATTGTCTTACTTGTTGGACCTACAATGTATATTCTTAAGTCTGAAGGTCACAGTTTAGTGCTTTTGGTTACTAAATTTATTACCATGAGTACCGGGACTGCTTCAGGATTGGGACATGCGACTGACCCAGTTAAATCAGAAACAGTATTCTATTGGGGCTGGTGGTTGACCTTCATGCCATTCATGGGCTTGTTTATCGCCCGAATTTCACGTGGACGGACAATTCGTCAGGTGATTTTGGGGATGCTGGCATATGGTGCGTTAGGTTGTATGAGTTTTTATGCCATCTTAGGTGGTTATTCACTTTATCTCCAACAAAGCGGGGCAGTGAACTTGATTCATACCTTGAATACGTATGGTCAAGCCGCTGCAATTGCGCAAGTGATTTCGACATTACCACTTAAGTATGTGATGTTAGTAATTTATGCCATTTCGTGTTTCATTTTCTTGGCAACGACGATTTCATCATCTGCTTACATTGTGTCATCATTTACCAGTACAAAGCTCAGACCATCTCAACAACCAAGTTTGGTTAACCGGATGGTATGGATGGTTATTTTCATGTTGTTCTCATTTGGGATTGTCTTTGTTGGTGGTTTCAAAACGATTCAGGCCATTTGTTCAATGGCCGGTTTTCCATTAATCTTTGTATCATTGTTATTAATTGTTTCGACGTGGCATTATCTATCCAGAGATGTCTCCGTTCAACGCAATTATGCTGACGATCCATTGATTAAGTTAAGTGAAAAAGTTAGAGCACATTACAAACGTAGAGCACGTGGTATTCACGATGCAATTCATAATTAAATAAAAGTTAATTAATCCTATGGCGATTTTTGCCATAGGATTTTTTCGGGTCTTCGTCAACTGGTATTGGTGACCCAGATATTGGAACATCCTTCGGGATGTTCTTTTATTGCGTCTTTAGACCTGGTTGAGCACGTCAAGTGTGCGAAACAAAAAACCACCTGCTATGCGGGTGGAGAGCAAATGGGTTATACAAAAATGCCCCCATCAGATTTAGAATGAAGGTGTCGAAGCCAACATAAAAAATCGAAAGGGAGCATTAAATATGGCGAATAAACTTAATAGTCTTGCGCACACAAAATGGTATTGCAAGTACCATATCGTATTCACACCAAAGTATAGAAGAAAAATCATTTATAATCAATATCGGAAGGATATACAAAACGATATTAGGCTGTTATGCCAGTACAAAGGTGTTGAAATAATTGAAGGACACATGATGCCAGATCATGTACACCTGTTGGTCAGTATTCCACCCAAATTAAGTGTTTCAAACTTTATGGGATACTTGAAGGGCAAAAGTGCGTTAATGATGTTTGACCAACATGCGAATTTAAAATATAAATTTGGAAACAGGCATTTCTGGTCATAAGGATATTATGTTAGTACAGTTGGTTTGAATGAGGCAACCATAACAAAATATATTAGAGATCAAGAAAAACATGATCAAGCAGTAGATAAATTAAGTGTTAAAGAATATGAAGACCCTTTTAAGGGTTCCAGGTAAGTAATAACGTCGCCACTTAAAGTGGTGGTAAAAGTGACAAATGCATTCAATTGGCTTTGATGAAATAAAAAGCCAGCGCCTTGAGACGCTGGCAAGTACATAGGGCTTATAGCCCATGAACAAACCACCCGTTTTACGGGCGGTTATGATTTTACAATCAAAAGGATACGAGTCCTAAAATGACTCATGTTAGTAAATCCATAGCAAGCTCTTTTCAACGTTTTTATTTTTTTGCTAATTCCTTCTATGGCTCCGTTTGAGAAAGCTGAAGAACAGCTAGCAACAACACTTGAACGATTCTTTTTTAATGTTGATATAGCTGTATCCATAGCATTCCCCATGGGAATGTAATTTTTTAATATACTTGTTAATGACTCTCCATCACGATTATGGATTGCCTGTTGAATAGCATGAGCAGTTTCATATACTTTTTTTAAAGTTGAACTTTCATTCAGGCCCAAATCAATTAAATTTTGTTGAGTCATGTATTCATTGATTCCACAAATATATTTTGTGTTGGTATCATCAATTTTATCTTGAGCAAGATGAAACAAACGCCAGTTAGTTTTAAGTGCTTTATATGGTCTAGATTTCTTATCTTGAATGCCTTTTAAAACAGAAGTTCTAACGTTGTCAAAAGCACGATTTACCAGTTGTACAATGTGAAATCTATCTACAACAATTTGTGCATTTGGAAAAAGTCGATGTACAAAAGATTGATAAGACGCATTTAAGTCCATAACAATCGTTTTTACTGCTTGACGTTCTGATAATTCGTATCTATTTTCAAAATAGTCACAAATATCTTTGGATAATCTTGTATCTAGAACTTTAATAATTGAATGCCCTTCGGCATCAATGCATATAAATGAAAAACCTTTATTAACAGATCTAAATTCATCCCAATTCATATGAGTGCCTAAATTTTTAACCCTGTATGGCTCTTGATTGTTGCTGTACAATAACCGTTCTGCCGAACTGGGCGAAATATTTAAAACTTTTGCGATAGAAATAACAGAATGCGAAAGGCGGGCTTGTTCTACAACTTTTGCTTTGATATTAGTAGCTAAACTATGATTTGGTTTAACAATTGGAGTGTGCACACCACATGTTAAATGGCACGTTTTACATTGATACCGTTGTTTCTTTAAATACATGTATGTTTCAGGACCGGAAATAGTCGCCAAACGAATATGGTGCATAGTATATCCATTTTTAATTAGAGTTTCAGTTCGGCATTTAGGACACGTCGTACGGCTGTACGTGAGTACAGCATTGATAATTTTGATGCGCTTGACGATACCATTTTTTACTATTTTTTTATCTTCAACATTAATTGCATTAATATTTTCATCTGTTAATTCACAGAGACTTAGTATAGAGTTAGATTGGGGCATGACAATACCTTCTTTCGATTTTTGTTTAGGCGCTTAAATCTTACCATAGGATGTCATGTCCTTTTGTACGCAAAAAAATCTGATATTAGTTTTCACCAATATCAGATAGTGTAGACCCCTATAAATTTGGGTGGTACCACGGATAAACCGTCCCTGCATTAATTTGCGGGGATGGTTTTTTCTTTCAATTTTTTTAAGAAAGGGAGTTACATAATGAGTGAAACGATTAATTTATCAAATGAATTTGGATTGAATTTTGGCAGCAATTTAGCTAGCAATCAAGTGATTACCTATCTTAACTTAAAATGTCCTGATAGCAAGGCCTGGTTTTTGGCTAATCAACATGAACTACTTAACCTTGTGAACGGTCAAGATATTTCGTAGCATATTAAACTTTGGAATAAGGATAAAGAACCGCTGCAAAATGGTAATATCGCAAATAAGTTTATTGACTACAGCCAGCCAGATTACGCTTTGCAGTCAATTAAGAGTATTTTTGAAACCCAAGATGAGCTTAACAATCTTGATAATGCAGATGTCGCAACGTATCTCCAAGAAAATCATAATTTGACATTGAACCCAAATGCCGAAAAAGTTGATAAACAAACTTTGAAGGAAGTTGAAATAAATGGCTTAACCAGCGTACCAACGGTGATTGTGAACGGTACTCAATATATTGATGATCAATTAGCACCGATTGATGAGCTATTAAAAAAGGGGTAATTTGATTCAAATATAAAGTCCACAAATAAGATTGATCCAAAAATTGAATATATACTAAAACTTCAAATTTACCTCGCAGTTGCAAGGTAGGTTTGAATTTTTTTATACATTAGTGAAAGTTGACGCTTTGCTTTAAAATGCTTATTTCACAATCTACTTTTAAATGTATTTAATATTTTATTTTTAACTTGTGAATAACAGAGCGTTCTTCAATGTATTCGTTATGACAAATCTAAAACTTATACAAACGTTGCTAAACCGGTATCGATTACATTGCTTATATAATAGATATAAGCAAAGTTTATAGGCTCTTTAACCTTTGACTATAATTGATTGTGAATTGTATCATTAAGTTGTAAAAAAGTTTTTGAAGTACTTTGTTGTTAATTTAACTTTATAGGAGGAAACAATTATGACAGAATATCGCACAGAAGAAGACACATTAGGACCAGTTCAAATTCCAGCCGATGCATTATGGGGTGCGCAAACAGAACGAAGTCGCAATAACTTCTCAACCGGTGCCAAGATTCCCCTTGAAATGATTAAAGCATTATTACAAATTAAAAAAGCGGCCGCTCAAGCTAATAAAGCTGAAGAAGCAATGTCAGCCGAAAAGGCAGACTTAATCATTGAGTCAATTGATAAATTGTTGGCTTTATCCGATGAAGATTTGCGTAAGGACTTTCCTTTGGTAATTTATCAAACAGGTTCTGGGACACAAACAAATATGAACACTAATGAAGTTGTGGCTCATATGGCAGCTAAAATTAATCCAAATATTGAAATCCTACCAAATGATGATGTTAATCACGGTCAAAGTTCAAATGACATTTTCCCAACGGCTATGAATATTACGGCTGCTGTAGCGATTAAAGAATTAGAAGATGCAACTGAACATTTAATAGAAGAATTAGACAAAAAAGAAAAGAAATACTGGAATGTTGTTAAAATTGGCCGGACTCATTTACAAGATGCTGTGCCATTGACATTCGGACAAGAAGTTAGTGGATGGAAAAGTGCACTTGAACATGATTTGGACTACCTAAAGCAACTTTCACCAACGTTATATGAATTGGCAATGGGTGGTACGGCAGTTGGTACGGGATTGAACGCGGCACCACATTTTTCAGAAATTATTGCTGAAAAGATGAGTGCAATTTATGGAATTAAGTTCACTTCTGACTCAAACAAGTTTTATGGACTTTCACACCATTCAGGCTTAAATGTGGTTCACGGTGCAATGAAGACGTTGGCTAGTGATTTAATGAAGATTGCTAATGATGTTCGGTTCTTAGGAAGTGGCCCACGTGCTGGATATGGCGAACTTAATTTACCAGCTAATGAACCAGGATCATCAATTATGCCTGGTAAAGTCAATCCAACTCAAGCTGAAGCAATTACGATGGCGGCTACTCGTGTCATGGGAAATGATGTTGTTGTTGATATCGCTTCAAGCCAAGGTAATTTTGAAATGAACGTGTACAAACCTGTCTTGATTAGTGCTTTCCTTGAATCAGCAGAATTACTTGCAGGGACTGAAGTTGGTTTTGCAGATAAAATGATTGCTGGATTAACTGTGAACGCTGAACGGATGAATGAATTAGTTAATAACTCACTTATGACAGTCACTGCATTATCGCCACACATCGGCTATCACGAAAGTGCTGAAATTGCTCAATTAGCTTTGAAAGATGGGACAACTTTGAAAGAAGCTGCATTGAAGTCTGGTCAAGTGACATCAGAACAATTTGATGAATGGGTCGTTCCAATCAACATGACTAACTATGACAAGTAATTAAACAATATGAGGTAAAAACTATGGAGATACTAATATTCTTAAGCCTATGTTTAAGCGGTTTAATATCTGGATTATTTTTATGTTTATATCAGAAATTAGATTAATGACTACGAAAAACTGCAGCCTTAATCAAGAAAAGTGAGGACTTATGTAATGGCAGAAAAGTTTAAATTCGCGCCAAATGATGTGAGTGAACTGCAGGACAATTATGATTTAGTTGTAATTGGTTCTGGAGCGGCTGGATTGACTAGTGCAATTCAAGCAAAAGAGTTGGGGTTGAATCCCATTATTTTAGAAAAAATGGATAAATTAGGTGGAAACTCAACCCGAGCTTCTTCCGGAATGAATGCTGCGGAAACATTAGTTCAATTGAAACATCACGTCGTTGATTCATTTGGTGATTTTTACAATGAAACGTATGTTGGAGGTGGCAAACAGAATAATACTGAACTTCTTCGTTATTTTACTGACCATGCGGCTTTATCAATTGATTGGTTGGCAGATCATGGGATTCATCTTGACGATATTACAATCACAGGTGGAATGAGCAAAATGCGGACCCATCGTCCAGCATCCATGGCACCAATTGGAGCATTCTTGGTGACTGAATTGTTAAAGCAGGTCAAATCATTGGAAATTCCTTTGTTTGCTGGAGTTAAGGTCAATGAACTTTTACAAGATTCAGAAGGCAAAATTTCTGGCCTCAAAGTGACGGCTGATGGTAATCCGAAAACGATTACCGCTAAGGCAATTATTTTAGCAACCGGTGGCTTTGGTGCCAATCAACAAATGTTAGCAAAATATCGTCCTGATCTAAAAGGTTATAAAACAACTAATCAACCTGGGGCAACAGGGGATGGAATTGAATTAGCTGAACATTTAGGGGGCAATGTCGTTGACATGGATCAAGTACAGGTACATCCAACTGTACAACAAGATACACCGCACGCTTATTTAATTGGTGAGGCAGTTCGTGGTGAAGGCGCAATCTTGGTTAATAAAGCAGGACAGCGGTTTGTTAACGAATTGGATACTCGTAAAACAGTTTCAAATGCCATCGATGAATTAAATGAAGGTGGCGCATATCTAGTCTTTGGTAAAGCAATCCGGGATCGAGTGAAGGCCGTTGAATTTTACGATTCAGTCGGACTTGTCACAACAGGAGATACCTTGGAGGCAGTGGCAAAAGATACTGGGTTGGATTCAGATACATTGCTGCAAACAGTTTCAACTTGGAACAAAGCAGTGGCCAATCATAATGATGAAGCACTTGGACGTACGACAGGTATGGATCGTTCGATTGATTCCGGTCCGTTCAACATTATTCATATTGCTCCGGCGGTACATTATACAATGGGCGGTGTTGATATTAATACTGATACAGAAGTATTAAAAGATGATAAGTCAGTTATTGATGGACTATATGCATGTGGTGAAATTGTCGGAGGACTTCACGGGAATAATCGTATTGGTGGTAATTCAATTGCTGAAACCATCATTTTTGGTCGGCAGTCTGGGCAACAGGTATATAACTATTTGCATTAATTTATGTTGGGAATTCGGAGATTATTTGAAAGAGGTACGGATATGAGCTTAGAGAAGATTAATTATAAAAAATTCATAGCCCCATTGCTTGTTGGTATTATTATTTGGCTTGCTTCTCCTATTAAACCTGCAAGTGTCTCAATGGCGGCTTGGCACATGTTCGCTATTTTTGTAGCGACTATTGTCGGATGTATTACACAACCGTTACCCATTGGTGGGGTTGCTATAATTGGCTTTACCCTCACTGTATTAACTGGTGTAGTTCCTATTGATACAGCAATTACTGGCTTTGGAAATGGTAGTATTTGGCTAATTGTTATGGCATTTTTCATATCGCGTGGTTTTATTAAAACGGGACTTGGAAGAAGAATTGCGTTTCAATTTGTTAAAATGTTTGGTAAAAAAACCTTGGGGCTTGCCTATTCATTAATTGGTGTTGATTTAGTTCTTGCACCAGCTACCCCAAGTAACACCGCTCGTGCTGGTGGAATTATGTATCCAATTATTAATTCCCTAGCAGAGTCATTTGGATCTTCACCAAAAGATGGAACACAACGAAAAATTGGTTCTTTCTTACTATATGCTGAATTTCAAGGAGATATTATTACTTCCGCAATGTTCTTAACAGCTATGGCTGGGAATCCACTTGCCCAATCATTGGCCAAACCGATGGGGGTAAATATCACATGGATGGGATGGTTTATGGCTGCCTTGGTACCCGGACTAATTTCACTTATATTGGTTCCATTCATTATTTATAAAATATATCCACCTGAGATTAAAGAGACTCCAAACGCAAGACAATGGTCAGAAGATCAATTGAAAGACATGGGACCAATGAGCAAACCTGAGAAATATATGGTTGGGGTTTTCATAATTGCATTACTTCTTTGGGTATTAGGTAGCTTTTTAGGAATCGACGCTACAGTAACAGCTTTCATTGCGTTGTCATTATTACTTCTATTTGGGGTACTTTCGTGGAAAGATGTAACTCATGAAACAGGTGCATGGAATACATTGACTTGGTTTTCAGTACTTGTCATGATGGCAACTCAGTTGAATACACTTGGCTTTATTCCATGGTTAAGTAAAACTATTGCTGGGGCAATGAGTGGCTTGAATTGGGTTATCGCTTTGATTGTTATTATAGCCGCGTATTTCTATAGTCATTATTTGTTTGCGAGTGCTACAGCTCATGTCAGCGCAATGTATGGAGCATTATTGGCTGTTGCAATCTCAGCAGGTGTACCTGCAATGCTAGCTGCACTGATGTTAGGTTTCTTTGGAAACCTGTTTGGATCAACCACACACTACGCCAATGGTCCTGCTCCCATTTTGTATGGGGCAGGTTATATAACGCAAAACAGATGGTGGAGCATGAATGCAATCATGGGTATTGTTTACTTAGTTGTTTGGATAGGTGCTGGTTCATTGTGGATGAAAGTTATAGGAATGTGGTAATAATCACTTTTCGGTCCTAAGTCCGTGATAAAATAAATCTAACAAAAAAATTAGAGGACTGGTGAACAGAATGAATACAAAAGATATCAAATATTTTAGAGCACTGGTTAGATATCAAAATTATACTCGTGTATCCGAAAAATTTGGTATCTCTCAGCCATCTGTCACACAGGCTATAAAACGATTAGAAAAAGAATTTGATGTGCAACTTGTTCAACAAGATAGAACGCATCAAAAAACGGTTATTACACGAGCTGGATTATTATTAGATAAAAATTTTGCGCAAATTGAACACTCAATACAATTAGCCCATAAAGAAATTGAAAGTACGAAAACTGAGATTATTAGATTTGGTTTGCCACCAATTATTGGTACTTTGTATTTTCCACAGGTGGCCGGTGAATTATTGAGCTCTGGATTATTGCAAAAAACTAATATTTTGGAATCTGGTTCTGATGAATTATTGAGAGACTTAAAAAAGGGTGATATTGATATCGCCCTTTTAGGGTCTGTTCGACCAATTCACTTTAATGAAATTAGAGCCGTTAATTTAGGAAGCCGACCTTTTACAATTATTGCGAGTCCTAAACATCATTTAGCACAAAAAGACAAAATTAGTTTCAAGGAATTAGGATCTGAAAAATTTATCAGTTTAACCGGTAGGTACGTTCATCCAATGGCTTTTAAGACATATTGTGAATATGCAGATATAAGCCCTGAAATTGTTTACAGTACTTCAGATATTTCGTGGGCTAAAAGTTTGGTAAAAGAGAATTTAGGAATTAGTTTAATTGTTAAGGATGTAATTCAAGAAAATGACGGAGTTAAGTGCATCAAAATTGTTGATTCTGTACCTGTCCGTTTTAATGTTTCGGTAGCAATCAGAAGTGGTTATAAGGTTAGTGAGTCAGAGCGTGAATTTATAGAAGTTGTGAAAAAGATGATTGTCAAAAATTAACAAGGTAATTTGATTGGAAAAGTAGGTGATTTTTTGCAAAGAGCCCATTATCCTTTAGTCCCGGATTTAATCAAATATTATGGATTTGTTTCTGTACTATTTTTTAGTGGAATTGCTTTGACACTAGCTTTTATGTCTAAATATCCATCTTTATTAACAATGGCATTTTTGTCATTTACATTAGGTCTACAGCATGCCTTTGATATTGATCATGTGACAGTGATTGATAATATTACTAGAAAAATGGTTAATGATAATCAGAATACTCATGGTATAGGATTTAGTTTCTCATTTGGTCATTCATTAGTCGTAATACTGATGTCAATCTTGACTATTTTATTTGTTGAATGGTCCAAAGAAATTATGCCTTCTCTTGAAAATGTTGGTAGTATAATCGGCTCCAGTTTTGCTGGATTAACTTTAATTTTGCTAGCACTAATTAACTTACACATTTTGATTGGTATCTGGAGGAATTTTAAAAGTGTGAATAAAAATCTGAAAGAAGTGCAATTTGATAAATCGTGGGTTTATAAACGTTTTGATAAATTGTTACATTTAATCAATCATAATTGGCAAGTAGTTTTAATTGGTTTTGTTTTTGGTCTTGGATTGGATACAGCGACACAGATATCTGTTTTGGCAACATCAGCAGTTTCAACAAGTCAAGGAGTGCCATGGTACGCAGTTTTATCGTTCCCATTACTATTTACTTCGGGCATGTGTTTAATGGATACAAGTGATGGTATTTTTATGAGTACTGCTTACTCATGGGTATTTTCATCTCCCATTAGAAAAGTTTATTATAATTTAATTTTGACTGGATTATCAGTACTTGCTGCCATTTTTTCAGGGATTGTTAACCTGTCGATTGCGACTAAATTAATCTTTCATTCTACCAATAATTGGTTTATATGGATTGAGAATTTAAACTTTTTCTATCTGGGGATTACACTTGTTGCTGTTTTTATTGTAATTTGGATATTAGCTATCGCAGGTTGGTATTATTTTGGATTAGACAAGAAAGAAGAAATCGTTAATTTAAAATAGGAAGGTGTTAATTGTGGAAGTCAAAGTGCCTTATGGGAAAAGTGATTCATTTGATATTGAAGTTCCAGATAATCAATTATTAGGGGTTTTCAATCCGAATAAAGTTAAAAAAATTGATGTTGATAAAACGATTGATAATGCATTGGACACACCTTTTGATTCGGAATCATTTTATAAATTTTTAGATACCGATGAAAAAATTGTTTTTATTGTTAATGATGGAACAAGACCTACACCTACAGCGAAAGTTTTGAGCCATATCTATGACAGAATCAAAGATAAAAATATTACATTTATTATTGCAACTGGGGTTCATCGAGAACCTACTGAAGATGAATATGAAATGATTTTTGGTAAAGATATTTATTTAGATTTAAAATCTAAAAATCGTATTCATAGTCATGATAGTAAAAATGATGAAATGGAATATTTAGGAAAGTCTTCTAATGGAACTGAAATGTATATTAATAAAATTGTAACAGATGCAAAAAGGGTAGTACCAATTAGTTCAATTGAACCACACTATTTTGCGGGTTTCACAGGGGGGAGAAAATCATTTTTACCTGGTGTAGCATCATACGATACTATTTCTCAAAATCATTATTTGGCGCTGCAAGATTCTGCTAGGGCAATGAAACTTGATGGCAATCCAGTGCATGAAGATATGATGGATGCAATGCAGGTATTGAAAAATATTAATGTATTTGCAATAGAAATGGTACTTGACAGCAACCACGACATCTATGCTGTGACAACTGGTGATCTTTCAAAATCTTTTTATGCGGGTATCGACAAGGCAAAAGAAGTGTTTGCGGTTCAAATTCCCAAAAAAGCAGATATTGTTATTACTGTTGCTCCATATCCAATGGATGTAGATTTATATCAATCACAAAAAGCGTTGGATAATGGAAAGTTAGCGTTAGCGGATAAAGGAATTGAAATTCTTGTTGCAACATGTAGAACTGGAATTGGCCCACAACCATTTTACGATTTATTGAGCTCGGAAAAGGAGCCGGAAGCAGTTTTAGATAAAATTCACCATAGTTGGAAATTAGGTTATCACAAAGCAGCTAAAATGGCGCAAATTGGAACATGGGCATCTACATGGGCGGTTACGGAATTGACAGATGAAGAAATGGAAAATGTTCATTTTAAACCATATCATGATTTATCTATAGCATTAAAAGATGCAATTAATAAAAAAGGAACCGATGCCTCAGTTATCATTCTGCCTGCTGGATCTATGACCGTGCCTGAGGTTAGCTAATCAGTGAATAGAGGAGAGCAAACATGTCAAACGATGAACTGAATAAGCTTCTTGAAGCAGTTGCGAACCATGAAATTAGTGTTAATGATGCTAACGGAAAATTAGCTGGTCATGAGACATCAAGTTTGGGTTTTGCAAATGTTGACCTTGATAGAACTCGTAGAACTGGTTACCCAGAGACGATATATTGTTCTGGAAAAACTAAAGAGCAAATTTTGAAAATTGCACAAAGTATTTTCAGTAAGGAAAGTAGAGTACTTTGTACACGAATTGATCATGATAAAGCAGGTTACATTCAAGAATTTTTTCAAGAATCAACGTTTTATGACAATGCTAATTGCCTTGTTATTGGCAGCAAACCGGCCATCGATACTAAATCGTATATTGCAATTGTTACCGCGGGAACTTCAGATATTCCTGTTGCAGAAGAGGCAGCAATTACGGCAGAAACATTTGGTAATGATGTGAAACGAGTTTATGATGTTGGTGTTGCTGGTATTCATCGATTATTTGCTAAATTAGATATAATCCAAGGAGCTAAAGTAGTAGTTGTTATTGCTGGCATGGAAGGAGCATTAACAAGTGTTGTTGGTGGTTTGGTAAATAAACCCGTAATTGCTGTTCCTACAAGCATAGGTTATGGAAGCAATTTTAATGGATTAAGTGCACTGCTTACTATGTTAAATAGTTGTTCAGAAGGCATTACAGTTGTAAATATTGACAATGGGTTCGGAGCTGGATACAGTGCTAGTGTAATTAACCATCTTTGATTTTGAAGGAGTAACAAAAATGAAAACACTTTATTTGGACGCTTTTTCTGGAATTAGTGGAGACATGTTTATTGGAGCCTTGTTAGACTTGGGCGTTGATTTTGAAACGTTTAAAAACGAATTATCTAAATTGAAAGTGAAGGGATTTGCCTTAAGTGCTGAAGTGATTAGCAAATGCAACATATACGGTACAAATTTTGATGTTACTTTAGACAATGGAGAACAAAAAGATAAGGGATATATAGAAGAACGTCATAATCATCATCATGGACGACATTTAAATGAAATTTTAGATTTAATTCAAAATAGTGATTTAAACGATTCGATAAAAAATCACGCAATAGCGATATTTATGGATATTGGTAAAGCTGAGGCAAAAGTTCACAATGTACCAATAGATAAAGTACACTTTCATGAAGTTGGAGCGTTAGATTCAATCGTTGATATTGTAGGAGCATGCATCGCTATTGAACTTTTAGATGTAGATAAAATAATCTGTTCCCCAATTAGTGATGGTAAGGGATTTATTAATGTTGCACATGGTCGAATGCCAGTACCAGTTCCGGCTGTAGCACAAATGTTAATTGATCAAAACATTCCAATTGAACAGCAAAACGACATTCACACAGAACTATTAACACCAACAGGGTTAGGGATTGTGAAAGAATTTGTGAATGAATTTGATTCTTTCAATAAAAATTACGATATTCAAAAAATTGGGTATGGTTTTGGTAAACGAGATACAGGTAGTTTTAATGCATTACGAGTATATGTGTTAACAAATTCTTTAAGTTCCAAAACGGTAGTTAGTAGCGCAGACGAGGTAGTATCAATCGAAGCAAATATAGATGATACGACTGGTGAAATCCTTGGTAACACAATGACAGAACTAATGGATGCTGGTGCACTTGACGTTTATTTTACTTCCATACAAATGAAGAAGAATCGGCCAGGAATTAAATTATCAGTTTTAATAGAACCAACTGATTTTGACAAATTTGTTTATTTAATTTTTAAGAACAGTTCAACAATTGGTGTACGCTATCAAACATTGAATAGAATGAAAATGAATCGTGAATTTGAAAAAGTCGAAGTAAGAGGGAATTTCATTCGAGTTAAAGTACTGACATACAAAGATATTCGAAAAAAAACCGTGGAATTTGATGATTGTCTTAAAGTTGCAAAGCAAACTGGAAGGACGTTTGAAGAAATTTATCTCGAAGCGCAAACAAAGATAAAAGATATGTAAGGAGAGTTTATTATGGATATATTGATGAATAAAGAGCAGCTTTTAAATAGTTTTTTTAGTGAATATGATAATGCTCTTGTTGCTTTTTCTGGTGGAATTGACAGTACGGTTGTCCTAAAAGCAGCAATAAATAATCTTGGTAAAGAAAACGTGACAGCGGTTATAGTTAATTCAGAGCTTTTCACTGACGAAGAGTTTGACAAGGCGGTAGATCTAGCAAATTCAATGCATGCAAATGTTGTGACAACAAATATCAATTATTTAAGTAACGAACACATAAGAATGAATAGAAGCGATAGCTGGTATTATGCTAAAAAAATGTTTTATATTGAAGCAAACCGTATTAAAGCAAAACTAAATTTAAATGTTGTATTGGACGGGATGATAATGGATGACTTAGATGATTATCGTCCAGGAATGGTTGCAAAAAATGAAGAAGGCTGTTTAAGCCCACTGCAAGCAGCAGAAATGTATAAAGATGATGTTCGTGATTATGCTAAATCGAATAATTTACTAAACTGGAATAAAGTACCATCTTGCAGCATTTCATCTCGTTTTCCATATAATTCAGAGATAACTCAAGATGCTATCGAAAAAGTGATGAATTCTGAGCGATTACTTAGAAATATGGGTTTTGCAACTGTACGTGTAAGAATACATGGCGATATAGCGAGAATTGAAGTCAATTCAGATCAAATGGCTGAATTAATTAGTAATGCAAAAGATGTAAATAAAAAATTAAAACAATTCGGATTTAAATATGTCACGGTCGATTTGGGTGGCTTTGTAAGTGGCCATATGAATGAAGAACTGTCAGAAAAACAATTAAATAAATTTAAGGCCTAATTTAGATAAGTGTAGGCATAATCTGATGTAGATCTGGTTGAGGAAACCAGATCTACATTTATAAAAAAGATAGGAAATATGAAATGAAAAAATATATTGCAATTGTCGGTTCTAATTCAAAAAAATCTACCAATCGCCAACTTTTAGAATATATGCAACATCGATATGTTAATGACGTTGAAATTGAAATCGTCGAAGTTGCGGGCTTACCAATTTTTAAAAAAACTCGCGATATGGCAATTCCAGAGCAGTCTAAAGCGATGGCAACTAAAATTGATGGAGCGGATGGGGTGATTATTGCTACCCCAGAGTATGATCACTCAATTCCAGCGATTTTATCGAGTGCGTTAGCCTGGTTGTCATATGGAATTCACCCATTACTAGATAAACCAGTGTTAATCACAGGCGCATCATTTGGTAGCTTGGGAGCTTCACGGGCTCAAGCACAATTACGTCAGATTTTGGATTCACCAGAAATCAAAGCACGTGTAATGCCTAGTTCCGAGTTTTTGTTATCACATTCATTACAGGCATTTAATACCGATGGTTTGTTAATTGATGCTGAACAAACTAAATGGCTAGATTCATTGGTCAAAGATTTTGCTGAATTTATTGATATTTCGGCGCAACTTAATCATACCCATCAGGAAGATGACACGAGAATGGCGGATTTTTCTTGGGACGAAGGCACGACAGACAAGGAGGTAAGCAAATGAGATTAGTAGCGATTGCTGGATCAATTGGCGAAGAATCATATAATCGAATGTTATTAAAATTCATGGCAAGAAAATATCAAGATTTGGTTGAAATTGAACTGGTTGATATTAGTGAAGTACCAGTCTTTACACAAGATGACGATTTAAGTGATTCAGTTGCGATTCAAAATGTTTATCAAAAAGTCTTTAGTGCCGATGGGGTGATTTTGGCCACACCCGAACACAATCATACTGTCCCGGCAGCAATGAAGAATGTGATTGAATGGCTATCATATAAATTGCATCCATTTGATGGAAAGCCAGTTTGGATTGTTGGGGCATCATATTTTAATCAGGGTTCATCACGAGCTCAATTACACTTGAAGCAAATTTTGGAATCACCCGGTGTGAATGCCTTTGTGATGCCTAGTAATGAATTTTTGCTGTCGAATGCCAAAACAGCGTTTGATGATCAAGGTAATTTAAAGGATGCAGGCACAGTCAAATTCTTGGATTCGATTATTGAGAAGTTTCTTCATTACGTAAAGGTGATTGATTTACTCGACACTCCTGATCCAAAGACGAGTGAAGATGAAGACTTGGAAGCCAAAAATCCAGTTAACACTACCATTGAAGACGTTGATATGAATGATGATCAGTGGGTTGAAAAGGCCGCTGAAAAAGTTCACGCCGTGGATGGCAGCACTTATGTCAAGTTGGACCGAGGAATTTTAACGGTTAACCAATTGAATTATTTCTTGAATTCAATGCCAATGGAATTGACGTATGCCGATGATAATAATCAATTTATTTATTATAATCACAATGCGCCTGCAAGTAAGATGTTGGCTCCACGTCAACCAGGACAAGCGGGGGATCCGTTATCGAGTGTTCATCCAAGTCGTGCGGTTAAGCACGTTAAACAGGTAATTCATGCCTTACGCAATGGTGCTGATTTAGTTGGAATGCCAGTTCCTGGCAATGGGACCGATAAGCATGTGATGCATTATTATAAGTCGATGCAAGACGAAAATGGTCGCTATCGCGGTGTGAATGAATGGGTATTGGATATCATGCCAATCATTAAATATTATTTGTCAGTTACCGGTCAAAAATTAGTGACAGACGAACAAGCAATCAAGGCAGCACCAATTTTTGGCTTAGATGCTACATCGGGGGCATCAGCAAAACCTGCAACTCCACAACCAGTCGAACCGCAAACTGATTCGTCGACCGGAGCTTCTGAGCATGTCGATGTTACTGATAGTTCAGAAATAGTTCCAGTGGCAACTGAAGATGGCATTGATATCGGTGAATTACTTAATTCCGGTAACAACGTGGCAACTGAAGGCGTGCAACCCGTTGGCGTTAAATCGACCACAATTAATGAGCCAGTTCCACCAGTGCAAGAAACAAACACAACGCCTGAAGTCGATGTCGTGAGTGGCGCTTCCGAAGGTTAAACGTAGTGATTTGCCTTATGAAACCGATTTGGGCAAAGATAATTTGTAGCAAAAGAGGAGCCGCAAACAAAACGCAAGTTTTGCTGCGACTCCTTTAAATATGAAAAATAATTATAGAAAATCTTTATACTTGTCTAGCACGCAATCAACCAGCTTGGCTGAAGAACCAGTATATTTCTCTGGATCCAAGATTTCGCGTAATTTGGCTTCACTTACATCAACAGTCACTCGTTGATCTTCTAACAAACAATCTAGTAAAGGTCGGTCTTCATCAAACGCCTTCATACAGTTTTCGTAAATTACTTCATGAGCAACTTGACGGCCAATGTAGTGACCAAGCTCCAACATGACACGTTCTGAAACAATCATGCCTTTTTTAATTGAAAGGTTGCGTTCAATGTTGTCTTCATGGACAATTGGATGTAAGCTGATTCCTGAGACAACTTTTAAGAGAGGGTATAATGAATAAATCATCTCTCAAAAGGAAGGAATTTTTACATGCCAACTCGTTACGACAAAGAATTCAAACAAAACATTATCAACCTATATAAGCAAGGCGAATCAGCTGCCCAACTGGCCAGAGAATATGGCATTGGCTATTCAACAGTTCATAAGTGGATCCAGGGCCAGGCCAAAACTCAATCCGGTAAATCGCCAGACGAAATCAAAGCGATGGAAAAGCGACTGGCTTCGCTGTCTGAGGAGAACGAAATCCTAAAAAAAGCCCTGGGCTTCCTTACGCAGAAGTAACCAATATCTTTGATTACATTCACCAAGAAAGCCATCACCACCAGGTAACCAAGATGTGCCGAATCCTCGGTGTTTCCAGAGCTCAGTATTATCGTTATCGATCCCCAAACCTTCAAAACGCCGGGCCGAAGATGCGGGCTTGAAACAACGGATTCTGCGGATCTTTGCGGAATTTAAGCAGCGATACGGTGTTATGAAGATCCACCATGAATTGAATCTGGAACTTCAACCACTGCAGCTTCGGTGCAGTCCACGACGGATTTCCCGGTTCATGAAGGAACTGGATATCCACTCCGTTACCGTCAATAAGTGGAAAGCGGCTTCGGCTTCCAAAACCAAGGTTGAACAGCGTCCCAACTTGCTTAAGCAGGATTTCTCGACCACTGGTTTAAATCAAAAATGGACCGCTGATATGACCTATATTCAAACGAAGCGTAATGGCTGGTGTTACTTATCAACCATCATGGACCTGCACTCACGACGGATTATCGGCTATTCGTTCTCAAAAAAGATGGATACTGATTTAGTCTTAAAGACCCTTGAAAGCGCGGTTAAAAATCGAACCATTACTGGGGACCTGATTATCCATACGGATTTAGGATCACAGTATACCAGCGATGATTACAATCAACGTTTAACTTAGCTACATATCCGCCACTCATACAGCCGTAAGGGTTGTCCGTATGATAATGCGCCGATGGAATCCTTTCACGCTTCCCTCAAAAAGGAATGTGTTTATCCAGTGTCGGTCTTTGAAGATTATGAAACTGCCGCTGCCGTCCTTTTTGAATATGTGCATGCTTTCTACAATAGGAAGAGAATTCATAGTTCACTGGGCTACCAGACCCCCTTACAAGTTGAAATTGCAACACTTACGAGCCAAATGGCCGCCTGATTTAATGCTTTCCAGGGTTCAAATAAGTTATTAATCGCGATTAATGATTTATTTGAGCTGTGGAAGGTAAACGCGGTTCTGAATGTCTCTTAAAATCTGTCTCAAATATTGACTTCAATCCAGAAGCAACCGCTATTTTCTTTTGTAACGACTTGATGTTATATGGTGCAATGCAAAAAATGAATCAGCTTAAGCTAAATTTATTCGATCGTTATTCCATCATTGGTTACGATGATACGTTCTTTAATGAAATTTTTAATCCTGAAGTATCGTCGGTTAAGCAAGACGTAAACAAATTAGGATCAGATGCCGTAATAATGATGCTAGACGCAATCAAAAATAAAGTAGTTAATCAATCTAAACTGAGGGTAGAAGTTAACGACAGAGAATCGGTTAAACAGCTTTAGATATCTGAGTAATATGTTATGCATGGGAGTACTTATTGATGACAACACTTGAGAAGAAAATTAGTGCAGTAGCAGTAATTCAAACATTAATGATGGGGATGTTAGATGCATTTACCTTTATTCACTTTGCTGGATCATTTGCGACGGCTCAAACTGGTAACATTGTTACATTTGGCGTTGATATAGCAAGAGGACAATATGGACAAGCCTTAATTCATGTGCCAGTCTTTATTGGCTTTTTATTTGGCGCGGCAGTGGCACAATTAGTTAAGAATTATTTTAGTAATTATGACAAAAGGCGTCAATTTCAAATCTATTTATTAATTAGTGCAATCTTTGTTACCATGACGTTTTTTGGTTATCCATTTGGATACATGGTCTTTCTATTCATGCTGGGGATGTTTTCAAGTTATGAACTGACGATGTTTAGCGAAATGGGCGGGCACCAAGTTAATAATGGTATCATGACTGGGAATATTAAAAATCTTGGTAATAACCTAGCCAATTATTTATTCAAAGGAAACAAAGACGCTGGTAAGAAAGCTTTTTGGTATTCAACTGGCTTACTTGCGTTTATTGTTGGCATCTTAATTGGAGGGATAGTGATGCAGCCGTTAGTGCAGTATGTATTGCTGCTGGTGGCAGTGGTGAATATTGTAATGACAATTACGTTTATTAATTGAGTTCGAGGTGGTGAAAAATATGGTTAGAAAATTGAGTGATTTTGATTTTATGTTGACGACCGTTGATACATATATAAATGTTGAAAATGAAATACAGCGAAAACAATTTGTTAATGAATATTCGCTTGATTTCATTAAAAAAATGACTTTTGAAAATTATATTTTAGGACAAGATAATCGCGATAATTTTTGCTATCAGATTGAAACAGGTTTGCGTCCTTTAGGTAGCATTCAAGGAGCTACAGCGTCAAAATTTGGCATGTATTATTAATTAAAAGAACAAAAAATAAAAATTTCAAAAAAATGGAATATTGATAATGACGAAAATAAGTCTTTTGATAAAATAAGGTCAAACATATTGAAGTTGCTATCTGATGTCAAAGTTAATGATAGGCAAGCAATCATCGATAATAATATTTCAGAAATGTTGAAATACAAGATTTTATCTATATATTTACCAACCGCGCGTTTTATAATCAAGTTAGCCAAATACTTTTAGCTAATTGATAAAATAAAAAACACCAAGACAAATCTCTGTTATCATTGATGTTCCTACACAAACAATGAAAGAGGTTATTGTCTTGATGCAAGAACAGAATACCACAGTCAGAAAAAAAGGTCAGCACCTAACTTCGTTTGAACGAGGAAGAATTGCTACGCTGCACAGCCAAGGCTATTCCAATCGTGCAATTGCCAGAGCGCTTAATGTTTGTCATCAAACAATCAATAATGAATTGTGCCGCGGCGAGATCGACCAAGTAAAAAAAGTGAATGGTCAACGCCAATATTACGCTGTATACTCACCAGAAACAGCACAAGCTAAGTACGAAGCTAATCGAGCCCACTGTCATCGACCTTTGAAACTCGTCGGTGTCGCTGATTTTATCGACTATTTTACGACTCATTTGCGTCAAGATGGTTGGTCGCCTGATGCAGCAGTAGGACGGGCCAAACTTGAAGGCTTATATCAACCTGAGGAGATGGTCTCGACCAAGACGCTATACCACTATATTGATGCCCAGTTACTTGAAGTCCACAATCTTGATCTACTCGAAAAAACGCGCCACCGTGCCAAACATCATCACTCGATCAAGCACAAGCGTCTGGCCGGACGGAGTATTGATGAACGGCCTAAAAGTATCGACCAGCGTCAAGAGTTCGGCCATTTCGAATTGGACACCGTGGTGGGCAAGCGCAACGGTCAAGAGAGTGTGATCTTAACGCTGATCGAGCGTCAATCCCGCTGCCAAATTCTACGTTTGATCGATGGTCGTGATGCCGATTCAGTCAACTATGAGCTGGCCAAGATCTGTCAAGAATACGGATCAATCATGAAGTCAGTTACTGCTGATAATGGCGCTGAGTTCTCGGAAGTTGGCGCTGTACTTACCGGTGTCGCTGACCTTTATTATGCCCATCCATATCGTTCCTCTGAGCGTGGGACTAACGAAGCGCATAATCGAATGATCCGCCGCGATGTACCCAAGGGTCTATCCATGGATATTTTGGGTCCTCATGATATCCAAGCAGTTGAGTCAAAGCTAAACAATTTACCGCGCCGGCAAACTGGCTATCAAACACCCAAAGAGCTTTTCTCCGCTGCTTCCGCCGGTTAAGTTAAGTCCATAAAATATGAATATTAATGAAAATACTGATTTAATAGGATTTATCGTGTGGCTAATTTGTTCTTGCAATTTGGGTATATTTACCAACTCAATACTTGAGTATATTTTCAAAAAAATATCTTAATTTTTTTATTGCCCAATTTTATGAAGATCCAGAAAAAGGGAAAGAGTACTCAGAAATATACGATAAACAGATGGAGCTGATGAGAATAAAGAATGAACATCCCGTAGCAAAAAAATGGGATGGGATAGAATTTATGCGTTACTTGTATCATATTTTTCCCGAGGCAGTTAACTTACAAAAAGACGAGACAATCAATATACAAAGAGTAGTTGGGACAAAGGGTGAAAATTTTAATAATGTACAAATGCCGGCGGTAATATGGAACAAGAAAATAGTTAAAACTAGAAAGATAAAACAAGATAGTCTGATTAAAAGTACTATTGACAGTCTTACTTTGAATAAGAAAAAAAGTAAAAAAATGGATTTTGATAAACGCCAACACGAATTGTCTACAATTGGATATAAAGGTGAAAGTTTAGTTATCGATTATGAAAGAAAAAGATCAAAAGATTATCCAGATTTGGTGAGAAAAATTAAACAAGTCTCTAAAGAAGATGATAGTTTGGGATTCGACATTAAATCTTTCAAATTGGACGGTTCACCTCGTTTTATTGAAGTTAAAACTTCAAAAGAGAACGAGAATAATCGGCTAAATTTCTTTGTAAGCTTGAATGAATTGATTGTTTCACAAAATCAAAGCAATTACTGGTTATATCGTGTTTTATATCCATTTTGAACCCCTAAGATAATCAAGCTTAAAAATCCATTTGGTAAAGATTCAATGGACAAAATTTCTTTAACTCCAGTTAATTTTTCAGTACAAATGGACGTTGATTGATTGATGTTTAAAAATGCAAACCCAATTCACCACACACCAAAAAGGCCCCGCCACTCGGCGAGGCCTTTCCTATCCCATAAATTTATTAACTCGATAATCCTAATTTATTAATCCAATCCTGGATTTGATTCTTAATGTTATCTACTGTGGTTGAACTACTATCTGTTGTCGTAGTTGTATCCGTGTTACTTGAAACATCACTGGAACTGTCAGCGCTGCTGGAATCGCTAGAGTCAGACGAATCACTATTGGTGAATGTATCTTTGATACCATTAATAGCGTTGCTGATTTTACCAGAAGTGGAACTAGATGCACTCGTGGTATCGGTATCTGAACTGCTTGCAGAACTACTTTCGCTTTGTGAAGCAATTTTAGATTTAATTTGCTTGTACTCGGATGAGTTGACTCGCACAAAGGTTACCGTCGAACTTCTGCCGAGACCGCTGATGGATCCACTAGAAGCGGTGAACGTCACTTGGTCGTTGTCGGCACTGAGCGTGTAGTTAGTCGTGTCAGAATCAAAAGTGGCTTGTTCATCTGAACCTTTATCATCAAAGGTACCAGTGGTGGCGCTGCTGGAATCATTGTTCGGGGTATAGGTGTACTTACCGCTCTTGATAGTCAGCGTGCTGAGTTGGTCGATATCGGTCGCACTTGAGTAAGTGGAGCCGCTGGCGTTATCAATCTCGACCCATGATCCAGATAGGGATGAACGAGAACCAATCCATACGAAAAAGATGATGACTAGCACGATAATTCCAATTAGAGAGAGCCAGAACTTACGGTGCCGGCGACGCTTGTGTTTCTTTTTCTTTTTAGGTTCGTCGTAGCTGGAAACTTCTTGCTCATCTTTTAATTGATTTTGTTTTTGCTTCCGTAACTCTTCGCGACTCATTGGTTCGCTATTATTGTTTGCCATATTTACAACTCCATTGAATTCATTTTACATCTCATATTCTGCATCATAGTTGGTGCGGAGGTGTGAACCTCTCACGAAATATTGGTGAAGATTTAATTAAGAGCATGAACACGTTATCCATATTTTACCACGTTTACCAATCATACTTACTGAAGGTTAAGGATTCTTAATAGTGTTGATGAGAAACGAGTGTACTTTTGACTGAAAGCTGGTGATTGATAGCGTTAATTTGTGTAGTGAATTGATGTGGATTGAGTGATTCTAATTTGATCAACCAGCAGATTCAATCTCCACCTTCGGGTATTTCCTCCGACAGCCTTGCGGTCGTATTTCTTGCTGACAAAGGTAGCCGTTTTGTATAATCAAGGTGATTAACGGGGGAGATGTAAATATGAAAAATGAGGATGCGCCATCGATTGGCGCGATGTTTAAGTTTGTCTTTGGAACAGTTTTAAAACGGCGTTGGTTATTAGTCTTAAATGTGTTGGCTTTAACGATTATTACCATGCTGCAGTTTGTCTTGCCACAAGTTGAAAAGTACATTATTGATAAAGTGATTCCAGAAAAGAACTTTTCACTGTTAGTGTGGACGATAATTATTTTGCTGGTCACCGCTGCGTTGTTAGCCATTTTTAATTTTTTGTCGACTTATTATATGACCGTGATGAGTCAAAATTCGATTACCGAATTACGTAATCAATTGTTTGGTCAAATTATCCGGCAAGACACGGCCTTCTTCGAGTCGAGTAAAACCGGTGATTTAATGACGCGTTTGACTAGTGATATTAACAACTTACAAAGCCTAATCTCAGCTAACATGTTGAGTGTGGTGGGTAATATGTTCACCTTTGTTGGAGTGTTAGGTTTAATCTACTATATTAATTGGCAAATGGCATTAGCAGTCAGTGTCACTTTTCCTTTGATGTTCCTAGTTTATCGAATTTTCAGAACACGGATTCGCGACGCGTTTCAGCGGGCTCGAACCACGCAAGGATTAATGTCGAACCAAATGCAACAAACCTTAACGCAAATAGACTTGATTAAAAGTTATACAAGTGAAAATCAAGAATCAACGCGTTTCGGTAAAGTTGCGGATGCTAACCGTAAAAATATGATTAGTGCTGGTTTTAACCAGGCAGTTTTTAATCCTTCAATTGACACCATTAATTATGTCGGAATTGCGATCATTCTCTTTATGGGTGCCATCTTTATTATGCGTGGTGATTTAACGGTTGGAGCTCTAGTTGCTTACATTAGTTATGTCGCGATGGTCCAAGCGCCAATTCAATCGTTATCTCGTTTGTTGAATCAGGTGCAGCAAGCTAACGTTTCATTTGGCCGAATTCAACAAATTACCAAGGCGGAACCAGTCGTGATTGACGCTAAAGACGCGGTTGAGTTTCCAGGCCTTCATCAAACAGTTAATTTACAAGACGTTACTTTTAGTTATCATGATTCTCAAATTTTACATGGTGTTACTTTTGATATTCCCGCGGGTAAAACAACGGCTCTGGTCGGTCGTTCAGGTTCTGGGAAAACCACGATTACCCGCATGCTAACTCGTTTGTATGATATTGATTCTGGTGAAATTGACTATGATGGCATCTCAATTAGTAATATTGCCTTGCATTCGTTACGGGCTAACGTTGCGATTGTTTCACAAGAAGTTTATATGATTGATGGCACCATCCGTGATAACGTCCGTTATGGTCGTTTGAACGCTAGTGATGATGATATTTGGGAAGTGCTGAAACTGGCTGATTTAGATAGCTTTGTCCACTCAATTCCAGATGGATTGGATACTGAAGTTGGGGAGCGGGGGATGCGCCTATCAGGTGGTCAAAAACAACGAGTCGCGATTGCCCGAGCCTTATTAAAAGATGCACCATTAATTATTTTAGATGAAGCCACTGCCAGTCTCGATAATGAATCTGAAAAAGCCATCCAACATGCATTGGATAATCTGTTAACTAATCGAACTTCATTAGTGATTGCCCATCGTCTATCAACAGTCCAAAATGCTGATCAAATTGTGGTTTTACAAGACGGTAAGGTTGTTGAAAGAGGAACACATCAAAGTTTGTTAGATGCTAAAGGTGCGTATGCGCAGTTGTATAATGCACAATTTGAATAATAAAATATTAATCTAAATTGAAATCAATTGTGAGAAAACTGCAATTGATTTTTTCTTGTCTAATAAGTGATACTTTCAAGTTTTGATTGACCCCAACTATGACTGAAAAGTGATAATATTATAATTATAGATAAGAACAATACGGGGTGAAATAAATGGCACTAATACAAGCAAGTTTTGATGATTTTTCAAATTGGTATGAAAAAAATAAGGATCAATTGATTAAGGGTGCAATTATTGGAAAGAACACTAATGACAATGTGAAAAGCGAATTTATTTTGGAATACCCAATGAGTAGGTTATCTAATTTGTCACTAGATGAATATGTTACTGGTAAAGGCCCAAGTAGCCAGTCTTTTTGTTATCAACTTGAATTTGGAAAATACAAGCATCTTTATTTGGGAATGCAAGGTGGTTCTGCAGGAAAGTTTAATATCTACTGGAACCAAGAACACAGTGTGTATCGCGATGGCAATAACATTGAAATTCCATCGAAGGAGTTAAACAACAAGTTCACGGCTTTGAAAGAAGAACTAGTTTCAATATTACAAAAAGGTGAGCAACTGGAATTTAATGATCAAATATTTGATGAAAAATTAAGTGATAATACATTTTTTAGAAAACCAGCTATGATTACGAAGTTATTATGTGCATACTCCGAAAAAGAAGTATTCACAGGCATTAATATGAAAAAAGATCAAAAACAAGTTTGGGGTAAAATGCTGCCACTAGAAGAACATGGGTGGGTGTATAAACAAAATTACGAGATAACAAAGACAATTTCAGAAAAATATTCAGAATTAAATGGTGGATTACTAAGCGCAATTTTATGGGATTATCACAATCGAATCATGGACAGTGAGGAGAATAATGTTCAAGAGACTGGAGTCAAAATTGGTTCATCAAATGATGTTGAAAGTGAAGGATTACCGAGTTTTAATAATGAACAATCACAAATGTTATTAAATTCTAAGAACGTGATATTCCGCGGAGCACCTGGGACGGGGAAATCATATCTTGCAAAACAAATAGCCGCTGATATTGTGAGTAATGGGGAAATAGAAAAATATTCAGAACTAAATGCTGAACAAAAATCACAAATTGAGTTTGTCCAATTCCACCCAAGTTATGATTACACTGATTTTGTTGAAGGCCTTAGACCAAAAGTAAATATTGATGGCACTATGGGTTTTCAATTGGAACCAGGAGTATTTACAAAATTTATTAATAAAGCTCGTAAAAATTATGAGAACGCCCATAAAAATAAATCTGAGTTGATAAATGAAAATAAGGCCAATCAAGCACTGCAAAAGTTTTTATCTGAAGTGGACTTAGATCAAAATGAGTTTAAAACAATTCGTGGAAAGAAGTTCAATATAGCAGATATTAATGAGAATAAAATCATCATTAACATCCCTGATAACGAGATTGTAAAAGTACTTGATTTAACCATACCAACTATTCAACAGATGCTGATTTCAAATCAAAAATTTGATAAGGTTACGGATTTAGGACATTTTTTGGGTAAGGATTATACTACGCAGAATAACTCGTATGAATTAGCGTTATTCAAAAAAATTACTAAGTTAAAAGATAAGCTACCAACTATTACCGATGGGTTCGAGACAGAAAGACCTTATATCTTTATTATCGATGAAATTAACCGTGGTGAAATTTCTAAGATTTTTGGTGAGCTATTTTTCTCGATAGATCCTGGATATCGTGGAGAAGAAGGAGCGGTTTTAACTCAGTACGCAAATCTTCATGAAGATGAAACAGAGAAATTCTATATTCCACAAAATGTGTACATTATTGGTACGATGAATGATATTGACCGTTCGGTAGATAGTTTTGATTTTGCGATGAGAAGAAGATTTAGATTTGTTAATATAACGGCTAGTGATCGAATTCAAATGTTGGATGAACTTGATGGTACCATTAAGAATGAAGCCATTTTACGAATGAAGTCCCTGAACCAGGCCATTTCTGCCGTAGATGAGTTAAGTGATAATTACAATATCGGTGCATCGTACTTCTTAAAGTTGAAAGAATTGAACTTTGATCAGTTATGGGATGACTATTTATTACCGTTACTACAGGATTACGTACGCGGTTTGTATAATGAGGACGATATTCTTAATAGTTTTAGCCATGCATACCACAATGTCGAAGGTGTTACTGATGAACAAATTGAGGATTAAAGACAACCAACGGACAAATGCTGATACATTTGTACCGATTCCACTATTAACCAAGCAAATCAACAATAAAACTTTAAAACAGCTGGAAGATGAAGGTATCTTTGTGTTTCCAGAATTTGTGTCTTCTGCAGAGGATATCTCTGAAGACGAGATGGTTTTGCAGTCAATTAACAATGAAATTAGCACAAGTAACGTAATGGGATTTCTTGGATATAAAAATGAAAGATTGACTATTAGTTCAAGATTTACGAATGGCAGCGATGATTTCTTTCTCCAGTACATGTTAGAAAAAGTAATGGACTTTCCCAATATTTTAGATTTAAGTATTGATGCAAATCGTGATAGTCAATTATTTAATATGCTTTTTTTTGTTTTTCCATATTATCTTAAACGGGCACTACAAAAAGGAATATTTAAAACGTATGTAAGATATCAGCATAATGATGGTAATGTGAGGGGAGCAATAGATGTTGCCCGTCATGTTAAATATAATTCACCATTTGTTGGCAAAATTGCATATAATACTCGAGAATTGTCTTTAGATAATAATTTGATGGAGTTGATTCGACATACCGTTGAGTTTATCAAATCAAAAAGTTTTGGGACTCAGATTTTAAGCAAAGTGAAAACTGAAGTCGATATGGTGATATCTTGTACGCTTGCATATGATGTTGCATATCGTACAAAAGTAATTCAGCTTAATAAAAAGCGACCCATTAGACACGCGTATTATAAGGACTATCGGGTACTACAACGATTGTGTATAATGATTTTGCAAAATGATAAGCATCAAATTGGTGCTGGAGTAAAACAAATTCATGGCATTTTATTTGATGGTGCGTGGTTATGGGAAGAGTATATTAATACATTAATTGGAGATGGTTTTTATCATCCAAAGAATAAAGCTGGTAAGGGTGCACAAGAATTATTTACGTCAAATAATAGGAAAAAAGGTTTAATTTATCCGGACTTTCTTAGTAGAAATGCCAATGAGCGTATTATTGTTGATACAAAGTACAAACCCGTTGGTAATATTGGAAATAAAGACTATCTTCAAATGTTGGCGTATATGTTTAGATTTGATTCAAAACAAGGTATGTTTGTTTATCCAGATACTTCTGTAGTATTACCTGAGTCATTAAATGTTAACCAAGGTTCAACGTATGAAAGTAATGTTATTGGCCGTAATAAAGTGAGTGTTAATAAAGTTGGTTTTCAAGTTCCGACAAATTTTAATAATTATGATGAATTTAAAGAGGCAGTTGCGTTAAGCGAATTAAAATTAATTGAATATTGTTCAGTAAGAATAAAGTAAAACAAAAATACAGTGCTCCCAACATATTTCAAGCTGGGAACACTGTATTTTTGTAATTTAATTATTTTATTATTGATTCAACGGTCATTTTTATGGATAAGTCAAGCGCGGCTGCATATCTAGTTAACGTTGAAAATGAAGGCAAGGTATGCATCCGTTCTATCTTTGCGATTTGAGGTTGTTTCATATTAATTCGTGCGCCAAGTTCTTTTTGTGTAACTCCAGTTTTGATCTTAGTGGAAACGAGCTTTGCCAAGGTTTCAATAATCTCCTGTTGGGCCTAGAATAAAAAGTGTACAAGTTAAATAGAGACTCTGATTTAGTATAATTAAGGAAGTAAATTGGAGGATCAAATAATGACGAAGCACAGTTATGACAAGGAATTTAAGGAACAGGCCGTGCAGTATTACTTAGATAACAAGGATCACATGACCATGAATGAAATAAGTAAGAATCTAGGTATTGGGGCTAGTACATTACATAAATGGATTAAGCTGTTTACTGAGACTGGGGAGTTTGGCCGTGGCTCTGGTAATTTTGCCAGCGATAAGGACAAGGAGATTGCACGACTAAAGCGTCAACTTCGTGACGCTGAAGGAGCGATCGAAGTGTTAAAAAAATCAATCGGGATTCTGAGCAAGTAACTACCGAAAAGGTATACCAAGAAATGGACGTTCAGCACGCTTTGGAATCCCACCCTTCCATCAATGGTATGTGTGATTATGTTGGAATCTCAAGAAGTGGTTACTATCAACGAGAAAAGCGTCATAATCACCAATCACCGCGAAAGCTTCGGAAGAAGTTTATTCAAGGTGAAATTAAAGCAATTTGGCTCAAAAGCCTTTGTATTTACGGTGCCGGCAAAATCACCCAAGAACTTCGCTCAAAAGGATATAAGATCGCTGAACGAACTGTTGGTAAGTATATGCGTGAACTTGGCATTCACGCCGTTTACCTAACCCCTTGGACGACTACCACTCGCAATTCTAAGTTTGATAAACAGCTAATAAATATTTTAGACGAGCAGTTCAATCCATTGCGACCAAACGCCGTTTGGTGCATTGACACCACTTATATTCCAGTTCATGACGGATTCGTTTATTTAACCAGTATTATGGACTTGTACTCCAGACGGATCATTGGTTGGGACTTATCTGAAACCTTGGAGGTATCGAATGTCATCCCACTTATTGAAAAGACTAAGCACAGTCGCCATATTAGCAAGCCATTAATCATGCACAGTGATCGTGGTAGTCAGTTTACGTCTGAAGCTTACAATCAAGCTACGGCTAACATGACATTAAGCTATTCAAAGAAAGCTTATCCTTGGGATAATGCCTGCATTGAGTCGTTTCATGCCTTGATTAAGCGTGAATGGATAAATCGGTTTAAAATCCATTCATACTCCGAAGCTAAACGACTAGTTTTTCAGTACATTGAAACGTTTTACAACACAGTTAGAATTCACAGTCACTGTGGATTCAAATCACCAAAGCAACTTGAAGATGAGTATCAAACTCAAATTCAAAATTTAGTCGTGGCATAGGACAAAAAAGTCTCTATTTAAATTGTCTATTTTATTGACAGGGGACCATGTTCATCTTTGAAAGTATTAGTTGAACCTTGCTGGATTTATTGCCATGTTTTCATAAAAATCATTCCTTTCGACTAATAAAATGAACATTATTAGAAATATGGTTCACTAAAACATAACTTGAAAGTTATATTTAGTCAATGATTTGATTCTTGAAAAATGGAAATAATATCGAATTAAAGAAACGGTCATATTGTGACCAATAACTATGTTAAATTTTGACTAGTAATAAATAAACTGATTGGTGGGATTATCTATGGAAGAGACTAAACAGAAAAAAGATAACACTAAAAAATTGGAGCAAAAATTTGAGTGGTTAACATTTTATACAATGTCACAAAAAAAGTGGAATAAATTTTTAGAATCAAATGAAAGTGTATATAAGTTCATTGTGGCGAGTAATGAAATGAACAAAATAATTACATTTGAAAAAAATGATTTAAAAAACCTAATCGAATTAAAGGACGAATTGAATCCCAATTCAAAACCACTTGTAAACTATAGATTTGAATTTAACATTGCAAAAAATAACAGTTCTATGTTTGATGCACGAACGTTCAAAGGTAAGAAGAGCGATAGCGATGGCCAAGAAATAAATATTACAAATAGGGATAAATAGTAAAATGTAGTACTTAATTAGTCTCATCTTGATGCAGTCTGTTTTATGGTTAAGCAAAATAATATTAAGATTCAAGTACATCAAAATCCGCACATATCATTAAAATGATAGGTACGGATTTTATTTGTTTGATGAAGAAGTTGAATACCATGTGGGTTGCTACGCCTTAAAGATGTTCAACGGGGAGTGTCAAGAAGTTTGTGTAAATGAAAATCCCTTCTCCTGGCAAAATAATGTATTGGAATATTGATGAAACTGTTATAATAAACTCATATAATATATTCAAAGGGTGATAAAAAAGATGAATGAGTTTGATATTTCAGTTCCAAATGAGACTGACTTTAATTTAGACATCATGGATAAATCTTTGTACAACTATGATTATGGTTCATATTCACTGTCTCCATTGCAAGAAACCGCAGGATTAGTAGTAGCCGATGAACTAAATAAAAAACTAGCTGCGCACTTTTCTGATATACGTATAATTGAACAACTTTTAGGACCAGGTAATATTGAACTGGTTGCAGATGTTTCTGATATTATTCAAAAAAAGATTAATGATGGTACTCTTGGTTTTATGGTTAATCAAAAAAATGGTGATACTTTAGCTATCCTCCGAAATTTGAAAACGGGAAGACTTTTTAAATCAGTACCGTTGAAAGCTAAAGAAGTTAAGGAACTTGGCAACTTACCTGAGCTTTCGGCAGTGCAAGGTCAACTTGCGTCAATCGCCGATGAAATTGAAGATCTAAATAAACTAGTTGGACGTGTAGAACAAGGTCAATATAACGATAGATTCGCTGGTTTCTTCAGTGCAAGGCAAAAGATTATTGAAGGATTATCTGCAGAGGATGATCAGTTACGCAGACAATTGTTAATATCTGCTATTACTGAAAATAACAGCACTATTTCAAAATTACAATTATCAATTTATTCCGACGCAAATGATTTTATTAATATGAAGACCATGTTAGGCGATTCTAAACGAATAGATAACCTCCTTCAGACGACTATTGGATATTTGAACTCAACTGTTCAATTAAACGTGGTCGCATATACTGCTATGGGAGAAAAAAAGCCATTGTTAGCAGTAGTAAAAAACTATCAGGCATTTATTGGCCAAACACTTTTACAAGAAATTGGTGATACTGGTAAAACTGTGGCCTGGAGAATTGATAATGCTCATAAAGGTAACGATGGAAAATTTTTAGAAACTTCAAATGAAATTTATAAAAAGATAAATAATTTAATTCGTTCGGTTAACAGTATTGAATTGGGAGAACAAGAAAATGAAAAAATTGAAACCGAGAATAAAGATATGTAAGGTACCTGGGTGCCATAAAGAAACTTTTACTGATAAATCTGTATTTTGTGGAGAACATGAACGTGTTTTTAATAGTTCTGTTAAAACAGCTGAGAAAGCCGCGATGCTTGTTGGAAGTTTAGTGTTAAAATCTCTCGTTGGTAAATCAAAAAAATAAGTAGCAAGCTGGGATTATTTTTAAGATAAAGTAGTCACTTGTTTTATGAAAATTAATTACTTTTGACATAATAGTATTATCAATGAAAAAATAGGCGTAGTTAGAATGAAACTACTAATATATACTATTAATTAATCTGGCGGCGGAATGTTACCAGATTTTTTAATTTATTTTGGGTTATTTAACCGTTGATAATGGTGATAATAACATAATTAATAAAGTGCAAATGGGTAGCGTCAAGAATCTTGTGTAAATGAAATGCCTTCGTACATATAATATGTATCTAACTTAAATAAATGATGCTTCCAAGGTGTCCTGGAGTCCTTTGAACCCTCGGTGGATCCGCTTCAGAGACTTCTCGTTATAAACATTAAACTGAGAAACCAGGAAGCGATCCAGTGAATCTTCCGTTGGAAATTGTTCTTTGTGGTGGGTGGTGCGCTTGAGATGCTTATTAAAGTTCTCAATCAGGTTAGTGGAGTATAGTGATTGCCGGATAGCTGGTGGAAAGTCCATGAAAGTGAGTAAATTCGGCATTTTAAGCAGATCTTTGATTAATTTGGGATAGGTCTGATGCCAGTTGTTGGCGAACTCATTCAGTTTCAGTTCGGCTGCTTCACGGTTGGCGGCCCGATGAACTTGTTTAAAGTCACTGATCACGGCCTTGCGGTCTTTTACGCGAACTTTGTTCATCAGATTCCGCCCAACATGAACCAGGCAACGTTGTCGTTTGGCTTTAGGGAAATGCCGATTCAAGCCTTCATCCAAACCAACTAACCCATCGGCCACAAACAACAGCACATCTTTAACGCCCTGCTTGATCAAGGTTCCCAGCAGTTCAGTCCAGATTCCAGTCGATTCCGTTGGCGCCACTTGGTAGTTCAGTACTTCTTTCGTACCATCTGGACGAATGCCAATCGCAATATGAACGGCTTCTTTTTGAACGGTATCCCGCTTTAACGGCAAGTAAGTGGCATCTAAGAAGATGGCCGCATATTGTGAAGCCAGTCGACGTTGCTGGAAAGCTTGAACCTGTTCATTGACGGCTTTAGTCATGTTGGAAACCGTGGCTTTGGAGTAGTGAGCACCGTACATTTTCTCAATAAGTTCGGCAATTTCAGCAGTGGTAATTCCCTTGGTATACAACTGAATGACCGTTGTTTCTAAATTATCACTGTGCCGACCGTAGGCTGGCAAGGTATGATTTTCAAACCGGCCATTGCGATCTCGAGGAATGGTTAAGTTAAGTTGGCCGTACTTCGTATCAAACGAGCGCTCATAACTGCCGTTGCGGTTATTACTAGTGTTAATCCCAGCGTATGAGTAGCGTTCGTAACCCAAAAACTCTGCCAATTCGGTTTGAAGCAGCTGGTTAATCGCAATTTCGAGGTGGTGACGAAAAACTTCGTCCAAATCTTGCTTTTGGGCTAGTGCAGCGATAATTTCTGTGGTAAGTTCATTCATGGGGAATGCCTCCTGTGATGTTTTCTGTGATTACTAAATATCATAAGGGAAGGCATTCCCTATTTCTATACAATTCAGAAATCTTTTATGCATTTACACAAGATATTTTACGCTCTCCTAAATTTTGAATTTGAGTTTGATACTCATCTTCAAGTTGCTTTGGTGATTTGAATCCACAGTGACTGTGAATTCTAACTGTGTTGTAAAACGTTTCAATGTACTGAAAAACTAGTCGTTTAGCTTCGGAGTATGAATGGATTTTAAACCGATTTATCCATTCACGCTTAATCAAGGCATGAAACGACTCAATGCAGGCATTATCCCAAGGATAAGCTTTCTTTGAATAGCTTAATGTCATGTTAGCTGTAACTTGATTGTAAGCTTCAGACGTAAACTGACTACCACGATCACTGTGCATGATTAATGGCTTGCTAATATGGCGACTGTGCTTAGTCTTTTCAATAAGTGGGATGACATTCGATACCTCCAAGGTTTCAGATAAGTCCCAACCAATGATCCGTCGGGAGTACAAGTCCATAATACTGGTTAAATAAACGAATCCGTCATGAACTGGAATATAAGTGGTGTCAATGCACCAAACGGCGTTTGGTCGCAATGGATTGAACTGCTCGTCTAAAATATTTATTAGCTGTTTATCAAACTTAGAATTGCGAGTGGTAGTCGTCCAAGGGGTTAGGTAAACGGCGTGAATGCCAAGTTCACGCATATACTTACCAACAGTTCGTTCAGCGATCTTATATCCTTTTGAGCGAAGTTCTTGGGTGATTTTGCCGGCACCGTAAATACAAAGGCTTTTGAGC
Organism: Paucilactobacillus nenjiangensis; assembly: GCF_008632615.1. Classification (NCBI taxonomy): domain Bacteria; kingdom Bacillati; phylum Bacillota; class Bacilli; order Lactobacillales; family Lactobacillaceae; genus Paucilactobacillus; species Paucilactobacillus nenjiangensis. Next base: position 1,244,578 of record NZ_CP043939.1, on the reverse strand, counting down.
CAAATTGCTTTAATTTCACCTTGAATAAACTTCTTCCGAAGCTTTCGCGGTGATTGGTGATTATGACGCTTTTCTCCTTGATAGTAACCACTTCTTGAGATTCCAACATAATCACACATACCATTGATGGAAGGGTGGGATTCCAAAGCGTGCTGAACGTCCATTTCTTGGTATGCCTTTTCGGTAGTTACTTGCTCAGAATCCCGATTGATTTTTTTAACACTTCGATCGCTCCTTCAGCGTCACGAAGTTGACGCTTTAGTCGTGCAATCTCCTTGTCCTTATCGCTGGCAAAATTACCAGAGCCCCGGCCAAACTCCCCAGTCTCAGTAAACAGCTTAATCCATTTATGTAATGTACTAGCCCCAATACCTAGATTCTTACTTATTTCATTCATGGTCATGTGATCCTTGTTATCTAAGTAATACTGAACGGCCTGTTCCTTAAATTCCTTGTCATAACTGTGCTTCGTCATTATTTGATCCTCCAATTTACTTCCTTAATTATACTAAATCAGAGTCTCTATTTAACTTGTACACTTTTTATTCTAGGCCCACCATGAAAGTGAGTAAATTCGGCATTTTAAGCAGATCTTTGATTAATTTGGGATAGGTCTGATGCCAGTTGTTGGCGAGCTCATTCAGTTTCAGTTCGGCTGCTTCACGGTTGGCGGCCCGATGAACTTGTTTAAAGTCACTGATCACGGCCTTGCGGTCTTTTACGCGAACTTTGTTCATCAGATTCCGCCCAACATGAACCAGGCAACGTTGTCGTTTGGCTTTAGGGAAATGCCGATTCAAGCCTTCATCCAAACCAACTAACCCATCGGCCACAAACAACAGCACATCTTTAACGCCCTGCTTGATCAAGGTTCCCAGCAGTTCAGTCCAGATTCCAGTCGATTCCGTTGGCGCCACTTGGTAGTTCAGCACTTCTTTCGTACCATCTGGACGAATGCCAATCGCAATATGAACGGCTTCTTTTTGAACGGTATCCCGCTTTAACGGCAAGTAAGTGGCATCTAAGAAGATGGCCGCATACTGTGAAGCCAGTCGACGTTGCTGGAAAGCTTGAACCTGTTAATTGACGGCTTTAGTCATGTTGGAAACCGTGGCTTTGGAGTAGTGAGCACCGTACATTTTCTCAATAAGTTCGGCAATTTCAGCAGTGGTAATTCCCTTGGTATACAACTGAATGACCGTTGTTTCTAAATTATCACTGTGCCGACCGTAGGCTGGCAAGGTATGATTTTCAAACCGGCCATTGCGATCTCGAGGAATGGTTAAGTTAAGTTGGCCGTACTTCGTATCAAACGAGCGCTCATAACTGCCGTTGCGGTTATTACCAGTGTTAATCCCAGCGTATGAGTAGTGTTCGTAACCCAAAAACTCTGCCAATTCGGTTTGAAGCAGCTGGTTAATCGCAACTTCGAGGTGGTGACGAAAAACTTCGTCCAAATCTTGCTTTTGGGCTAGTGCAGCGATAATTTCTGTGGTAAGTTCATTCATGGGGAATGCCTCCTGTGATGTTTTCTGTGATTACTAAATATCATAAGGGAAGGCATTCCCTATTTCTATACAATTCAGAAATCTTTTATGCATTTACACAAGATATTTTACGCTCTCTGCAAATGTTATGGAACCTATTGAAATGCAAAGTTTTGTGGGTGATACTTAAACTAACCTAGCACCTAATGACTAATAATCAATAAACGAGGTTTTTTTACGCAGAAAGATAATTTTATCTAAACTTATGGAGTAGGGAGATAAAACAATGCCAGCATATGTAGTAAAAGGTGAATTAGCCTTTGAAAATGAATTTATTGAAACGTTAACACAGAATGGGTGGACTTATAATTCTGAATTATTAAATGCAACACCTAAAATGTTGGAAAACCATTTTAGAGAAATTCTTAATCAAAATAATAGAGACTCATTGAAAGGCACCGAAATCACAGATTCTGAAATGGCTGATGTGATGCGTTTTATTGGTGGAATGTCACCACTTGAGGCAAATGAGTTTTTAACAAATGGTTATCGTTCAGAAATTTCACTTGTTCGCGAAAACCCTGAGCAGGGTAAAATTTCGTTGAAGGCTTTTTGGCGTGATGATGTTGCAGGCGGACAAATGCATTATGAAGTTATCAAGCAAGCAATTCGACCAGGAAAAGAAGACGAAACTGATTCACCTAATCGTCGATTTGATGTTACGTTACTTTTTAATGGAATGCCATTAATTCAAGTTGAAGAAAAGCGCGTAGATGTAACATTAAAAGCAGCAACGAATCAAATTGCAAAATACAAATCAGAAAATAAATATGATGGTTTATATTCCATGGTGCAGTTATTTGTGGCTTTAAAAGAGGACGGAGCAAAATATTTTGCCAACCAAAAATCTGCAGATAGATTCAATGATAAGTTCTTCTTTGAATGGTTGGATAGAGGGAATAAAGCAGTAAAAAATTGGAAACAATTTACTACGGAATTTTTAAAAATTCCGATGGCTCATAATATTATTAGTAACTACACCATTGTTAATGGTGAAAGTCTTGTTGTTTTAAGACCATACCAGATCCATGCGGTTGTGGCAGTGCGTGAAGCATTTGCAGAGCACAAAGATGGGTATATTTGGCATGCTACAGGTTCTGGTAAAACGATGACTGCTTTTAAAGTTGCTACTTTATTGCAACGAAATCCACACAATCAAGTGGTCTTTTTATCAGATAGAAAAGAATTGGATAATCAATCAGGCAAAAACTTCACAGAATTTGCTGCAGGTAGTGATGATAAAATATTTGAAACTTATCGGACGGATGATTTGGTTAAACGACTCAAGTCTAATGATACCGGTGTCATTATTACTACCATAAATAAAATGAAAATTGCGGTGGAACGACATAATCATGAAATTGAGGCTGGCAAAAAAGGTTTACTTGAAAAAGTAATGAAACGTCGAATGGTATTTATTGTCGATGAAGCTCATCGCTCTCAATTTGGAGAAATGCAATTAATCATCAGAAAGGCCTTTCCATCTCAGAGTTGGTATGGATTCACGGGTACCCCAATATTCGAGTTCAATAAAACGGCACAAGATCAGACAACAGAGAGTCAGTTTGGACCGGAATTACATCGATACGATATTGGCAACGCCTTGAAGGATGGTGCGATTTTACCTTTCAACACCGAATACGTACAAATGATGAGTGCAAGTATGAATGGTGAAGACTTGGAAGAAAGTCAAGTTGATGATTCTATGTACGAGGGTGATTCTAAAGCGGCTAATCAATATCGTGAAAAGGTTGTTAAATGGATCAATAAAAATTGGCGGAAAAAGTCTGTTAATGGGCAATTTAATGCTTTACTTGCAGTTTCAAACATCCAACAAGCCATTAAGTTTTATGACTTGTTTATGGAATTTAATAAGAAAACAGATAAGCCTTTAAAAATTGGATTAACGTATTCTCTCAATGAAAATGGTGATGACAATCAAAATCAGCGAGATGGATTAGTTCAAGCGATGAAAGATTACTCAATGCAATATATGCAATCAGAATCTACCTTTACTTTGGATAATGACGCTGCGTATATTGATGATATTGCAAAACGTACAGCTCGAATGGAAGGACCATACAAATCTTTAAAACCAGAAGAAAATATTGATTTGACAATTGTCGTTGCACGTTTATTGACTGGATTTGATGCACAACGTTTAAATTCACTCTATATGGATAAAATGATGCAGTATCAAGGATTAATTCAAGCTTATGCACGTACCAACCGTGTTTATGATAAGAATAAGTCTCAAGGAAATATTGTAGTTTTCCGTCGACCAGTGATGATGGAAGAAAGAACCAAAGATGCATTTGAAAAATATGCGGGTGAGGGTACGTTCAAACAAGTCTTCCGGCCAGACTTTAAAGATATGCAAGAAGAATTTAAAGCTGAAGTGGCGGCTGTATTGAGTTATGTACCAACCTCACAAGATGCAAATGAATTAACTCAAGAATCAACTAAAGACAAAATCGAATTTTTGGATAGATTTCGAAGCCTAGCTAAAAAACTTCAGTATATCTCATCGTATTCAGAGTTTGACTGGAGTGAACAAGCTAAAGAATATGGCATTTCTGAGGAAGAGTTTGGGTTTTATCAAGGAGCATTTCAAAATGTTAAAGACAGTATTGTTGCAGAACCTGGCGATGAATTTGTACCTGCCGAAATTGATTTTGATTTCGATGATGTAGTTATTAACGCACTACTTATCGATCGGGAGTATGTACTAACTTTAGCTGCAAAGTACTTGAGAGCTAAGCAAGATGTTGAGTCTGATGCAAGTTCTAAAGCTAGAGAACGTGTTGTAATTGCTAACAATGAGTATAATGAAGCATTGGAAAAATTGCGTAAATCAGGTGCCGAAGACAAAGCAGTACAAGTTGAAGAATATGTGCGTGAAACTGATGGAAAAATATTGCCAGATGATTTTGATGCCAATCAGGATTTTTTATCTGTTCAATATGGTAAGAAAATTGGTGCAATGCAAAGTTATGCTAATGAATACGGTGCTGATTACAAATATGTTAATCGAATGAATACTGAATATGAGGCGACAGGTGATATTTCGCATGAATCAGAATTGAGGAATAGTGCTAATATGGATGTTGCGCTTAAAAATGGCCATAAATATCATAACGTACTGAGCTTTAAAAGTGCGTTATCTCGAAGTGCTAAAGATTTAGTCGTTAACCAGTTAAAAAAATATAGACCCTGAGAGGATAAATAATGTCAGAAGAAAGTAGTAAAACACTAGAACAGGCCTTGTGGAATTCAGCTAATGTGTTACGTGGAAAAATGGACGCAAGTGAGTACAAGAATTACTTACTTGGATTAATATTTTATCGATTTTTAAGTAACAAAACATTACAAGCTGTCATGACAGCAACTGAAGAAGACGGGGATTCACTTGAGGTTTATAAGCAATATTGGGAAGAACAACAAGAAGATATTGTTAATGAGTTATATACATCACTTGGGTATATTATCAAACCTGAAGATTTATTCGAAAATTTAGTAATTCGTATACAAAATCATCAATTTCAAGTTTCAGATTTAAAGAATGCCCTATTCAATTTGGAACAATCGGTTAAAGGAAAAAAGTCAGAACCAGATTTTGAAGGTTTGTTTTCAGATATTGATTTAGATTCAAATCGTTTAGGAAAGAATCCAAGTCAAGTGATGAATGATACAATCATGGCATTAAAAGATATCGATTTTAATAATGATCGAGATGTACTTGGGGATGCGTATGAGTTTTTAATTAGTGAATTTGCTATGAGTGCAGGTAAAAAAGCGGGGGAATTTTATACGCCTCGAACTGTTAGCGAGATTATCTCTAAAATTGTTACTATTGGACATACTGAAGGCAAAGAACAAATTAGAACCGTTTTTGATCCTGCCCTTGGCTCAGGCTCATTACTTTTAACCGTTGCGGATCAAGTAAACGGTGACTTGCCCATCAGTTACCATGGTCAAGAATTAAATACTACAACTTTTAATTTAGCCCGTATGAACCTGATGTTACATGGTGTAAGTTACGAAGATATTAATGTACGTAATGGTGATAGCTTAGACGCAGATTGGCCAACCGAGGAACCTTATCAATTTGACACAGTTGTTATGAATCCACCATACTCTGCGCATTGGGAAAATGATGAGGCTCGATTAAGCGACCCACGTTTTCGTGATTTTGGTGCTTTAGCGCCTAAAACAAAAGCAGATTACGCGTTCTTGCTTCACGGACTATATCATTTGAAGCCAAGTGGAACAATGGGAATTGTTTTGCCTCATGGTGTATTGTTCCGTGGCGCCAAAGAAGGCATTATTCGTAAACAGTTAATCGAAAAAAACATGATTGATGCCGTGATTGGCTTACCGGCTAATATCTTTTATTCAACTTCAATTCCAACATTGATTATGATTTTGAAGAAAGACAAAACGAATGAGGATATATTATTTATTGATGCATCTAACGACTTTACAAAGGGTAAAAATCAAAATGTTCTGACTTCGGCCAATATTGACAAAATTATTGAGACGTACAAAAATCGAGAAGATGTTGATAAGTATGCACATGTTGCTAAATTAGATGAAATCAAGGATAACGAATATAATTTAAACATACCACGCTATGTTGATACGTTTGAAGAAGAAGAACCGGTTGATGTTATTGCGGTAACAAAAGAGATTTCAGAATTGGATACTGAAATTGATAAGTTAGAAGCTGAGTTGTTGAAAGATTTTAATTCATTAGTTGCATCGGACGATGAGTCAAAAGAACAACTTGAAGCGTTAAAATCACTATTTTCTAAGTAAAGGAGAGGTACAGATGGCTGAAAATAAAAATGTACCTCGTGTTCGTTTTAGTGGATTTAATGACGCTTGGGAACAGCGTAAGTTAAAAGATGTTACAAATCGAATTACAAGAAAAAATAAAAATTTAGAGAGCAAACTAGCTTTAACAATTTCTGCTCAAGACGGATTAATAGATCAAAACAAATTTTTTGACAAAACAATTGCTAGCAAAGATGTATCTAATTACTATTTAATAGAAAATGGTGAATTTGCATATAACAAAAGTTATTCAAATGGCTATCCATTCGGAGCAATCAAAAGGTTAGATAACTATAAAGCAGGCGTCTTGTCGACTTTATATATTGTGTTCGAGCTTAATGATGTTAACTCACAATTTATGGTCAGCTATTTTAATTCAACATTTTGGCATTATCAAATTTATTTAAATGCTGCAGAGGGCGCTAGAAATCATGGTTTACTGAACATATCATCAGATGATTTTTTTAATTCAAAAATTTCTTTACCAAACGAAAATTTGGAACAAATAAAAATTGGAAATATTAATAAAAAATTAGATGTTACTATCGCTTCCAATCAGCGTAAGCTAGATTCCTTAAAAAGCGTAAAAAAATCGTTGATGCAAAAAATTTTTGATCAAACGTGGAGGCTTCAAGGGTTTACTGACCCTTGGGAACAGCGTAAGTTAGGTCAAATAGTAAAAATAACTATGGGACAATCGCCTGATAGTACAAATTATACTAAGGATAGTAACGATTATATTCTGGTTCAAGGAAATTCAGATATGGAAAATGGAAAAGTTAGACCTAGAGTCTGGACTACTCAAGTTACTAAGACTGCAGACAGAGGCGATTTAATCTTGAGTGTACGCGCACCAGTTGGGGATGTTGGAAAAACAGACTATGATGTTGTTTTAGGACGTGGCGTGGCATCGATAAAGGGTAATGAATATATTTTTCAGTATTTAAGAATGCTAAATATTAATGGGTATTGGGCCAAATTCATTACTGGCTCGACCTTTGAATCGATAAACTCGAAGGATATTAACAGTGCTCAAGTTAGGTATCCCGTTGTTCAAGAACAAAACAAAATTGGAACCTTATTAGAAAAAGCGGATCAAGCTATCGCTTCCAATCAGTTTAAGATTGATAAGTTAAAAGAAATAAAAAAATGGCTTATGCAAAGCATGTTTGTGTAACGAGTTATGAGATTTGATAAATCCACGCTGTTACCAAGCGAAAGTAGTTATAAAAAGTGCATTAAATTTAAAATACGGTAATAATAAATTAGACAAGTTACGTTGTCTAATTTTTTTATTTGGAGGTGTCGTTATGACACAAGAAATGAAGTTACATCATTATTTTGATCAATGGATGAAGTTGTATAAACTAGACGCTGTGAGAGAGGTAACCTATCAAAAGTACGAAATGACTCATAGACAGTTAGTCAAACTGGTACCAGATTTGCGTTTGAATGACTTGTCGAGATTAACGTATCAACAGTTATTGAATGACTATGCTGCAACTCATGAAAGACAAACAGTCATGGATTTTCATAGGCATGTAAAAAGCTCGCTAATTGATGCGCTTGAGGAAGATTTAATTGATAGAGATCCAACACGAAAAGTTGTGATTAAAGGCGTTCAACATAGGCAACACAAAATAAAGTTTCTAAACCAACATGAAATGCAATCATTATTGAATATATTAGTATTAGATGAAGGCCCAAATTGGGATTATTTCATTTTGCTAATTGCAAAAACTGGCTTAAGATTTTCTGAAGCATTGGGACTTACGCCTAGGGATTTTGACTTCGCACATCAATACTTAAACATAAAACGAACTTGGGATTACAAGGCAGCACAATCTGATTTTGCACCAACAAAGAATAAGTCTTCAGTTCGAAAAGTTCAATTAGATTGGCAAACAGTCATTCAGTTTTCTCAGTTAACCAAGGATTTACCTAAAGACAAACCAATATTCGTACATTCAAAGGTTTATAACGACACCGTTAACCATTATTTAGAGCGGTTGTGCAAGAGAGCAGAAATTAATGTAATTTCTATACATGGATTACGGCATACACATGCGTCTCTATTGTTATATGCGGGGGTCAGTATAGCTTCGGTTGCTAGAAGATTAGGGCATTCAAATATGACGACAACACAACAGACTTACTTGCATGTAATCCAAGAATTGGAAAATCAAGACAATGATAAAGTTATGAAACATCTTGCTAGTCTAATATAATATTTTATTTATAAGTCATAAGGGATTAAATCTCTGTGGCTTTTTTTGATGTCGCTGATTGGAAGCGATAGTACATTCCATTCTACTGAATAACTTACCAATTTTTTCTTGTTCAGAAATGTTAGGAATTTTAACGTTTATCTTTTGAAACTTTTTAAGTGATAAGACGCGTTGACCAGTTCCTTCTGCAGCCAAATCCACCTCATGGTCTATCGTTGAATTTAACAATATCTTAAAGAAATCACTATCTCCAGAAGTAATTTTAAAAACCGGATAAAAATAACTAATTATGCCATTATTTACAATATCATTTCTGTTAAATCTAAAAATTCCATTGTCAGTTCTAGAACGATACGTGAAGTACCCTTTTGGTAAAATATAGTAACCAATATTATTATCAGTGGTTATTTGTCGGTTAGAAAAATAATCTTCTTGAAAAACAATTCCATCTTTTTGGGATGATGTTAACACCGGATATTGATTCTGAACTGTCGTTCTGTGTGTGAAATTTGTTATTTCATTTCCTAACTTACGCTGTTCCCAAGTATGACCATAAATTTGAGTTAAATTCCTATGAAAAATTATGTGAAGTTTACATTGTAGTTTGGGAACAGCGTAAGTTACAAGAAATTGCAGAAGTTTCCACAGGGAAAGCATTTAAAAGTTCAAAATTCGATAAATATGGAAAATTTGAAGTAATTACCAATAAGAACGTTCAGGATATTAAAAACAATATTCATACGCAAGGTGACCGTATAAATATAGAAAATTCTGATACGCTGAAGGCGTATCGCCTTTCAGGTGAAAATATTTTAGTGACAATGGATGGAGTGAATATCGGTAAAGTTGGTAAATTCAGTAATAATAAAGCAGTTTTGGCACAGCGAGTTGGTAGAATAAAATCAAAATATATAAATTTTACTTATCAAATTTTAAGTGACGATAAATTTTTAAATCTAATGAATAAAGTTTCAGTAGGAAATGCTATCAAACATATTTCTTTACAGCAAATTGCAGAATATTCATTATTTGCGCCATCAGATGAAAAAGAAATTTTAAAAGTTGGAAGTATTTTAAATAATGTGGACCTAACTATCGCTTCCAATCAACGTGAGTACATTTATCATTAAAAAATGATTATTAAATTTTAAAGTTGTTAAATAAGAAATTAATTATCTGAAGTTTATAGGTATTTTTACATTTAAGGTGCACTACAAAACAAACTAAATAATTTCAAAATGTTATCAATTTTACTTTTGGACATATTATGTCCCATTTAAACTGTATAATTTGTACAGAATAAGTAGTAAAGCTGGTTTATTTAAATTATTAATCTGCACTGAAGGGGTCGAAAATTATGAATAGCAAGGAACGTGTTTTAGATATACTCATTAGGCTCCAAAATGGAGAGCTATTGAACTATCGTGAGATGGAAGAGCGATTTTTGGATTGAAGTCAATATTTGAGACAGATTTTAAGAGACATTCAGAACCGCGTTTACCTTCCACAGCTCAAATAAATCATTAATCGCGATTAATAACTTATTTGAACCCTGGAAAGCATTAAATCAGGCGGCCATTTGGCTCGTAAGTGTTGCAATTTCAACTTGTAAGGGGGTCTGGTAGCCCAGTGAACTATGAATTCTCTTCCTATTGTAGAAAGCATGCACATATTCAAAAAGGACGGCAGCGGCAGTTTCATAATCTTCAAAGACCGGCACTGGATAAACACATTCCTTTTTGAGGGAAGCGTGAAAGGATTCCATTGGTGCATTATCATACGGACAACCCTTACGGCTGTATGAGTGGCGGATATGTAGCTCAGTTAAACGTTGATTGTAATCATCGCTGGTATACTGTGATCCTAAATCCGTATGGATAATCAGGTCCCCAGTAATGGTTCGATTTTTAACCGCGCTTTCAAGGGCCTTTAAGACTAAATCAGTATCCATCTTTTTTGAGAACGAATAGCCGATAATCCGTCGTGAGTGCAGGTCCATGATGGTTGATAAGTAACACCAGCCATTACGCTTCGTTTGAATATAGGTCATATCAGCGGTCCATTTTTGATTTAAACCAGTGGTCGAGAAATCCTGCTTAAGCAAGTTGGGACGCTGTTCAACCTTGGTTTGGGAAACCGAAGCCGCTTTCCACTTATTGACGGTAACGGAGTGGATATCCAGTTCCTTCATGAGCCGGGAAATCCGTCGTGGACTGCACCGAAGCTGCAGTGGTTGAAGTTCCAGATTCAATTCATGGTGGATCTTCATAACACCGTATCGCTGCTTAAATTCCGCAAAGATCCGCAGAATCTGTTGTTTCAAGCCCGCATCTTCGGCCCGGCGTTTTGAAGGTTTGGGGGATCGATAACGATAATACTGAGCTCTGGAAACACCGAGGATTCGGCACATCTTGGTTACCTGGTGGTGATGGCTTTCTTGGTGAATGTAATCAAAGATATTGGTTACTTCTGCGCAAGGAAGCCCAGGGCTTTTTTTAGGATTTCGTTCTCCTCAGACAGCGAAGCCAGTCGCTTTTCCATCGCTTTGATTTCGTCTGGCGATTTACCGGATTGAGTTTTGGCCTGGCCCTGGATCCACTTATGAACTGTTGAATAGCCAATGCCATATTCTCTGTCCAGTTGGGCAGCTGATTCGCCTTGCTTATATAGGTTGATAATGTTTTGTTTGAATTCTTTGTCGTAACGAGTTGGCATGTAAAAATTCCTTCCTTTTGAGAGATGATTTATTCATTATACCCTCTCTTAAAAGTTGTCTCAGGAATCAGCTTACATCCAAACCGTGACGGCGACTGAAAGTCATATGATGTTGATTACTTCAAATATCATGAATCGCGATGATTTAGTGATTGGTATTTCTAATTCTGGCAATACCATCGAAGTTAATCGCGCCTTACTAAATGCGAAAAAGAATGGTGCCAAAACAGCGGCGATTAATAGCGATATGATTGGACCGATTAATCAGGCCAGTTTGTTAACTTTACACGTTGAAGATAGTACCAAACTCGCTGAAGGGCGCTTTATTAACTCCCTGGGCCATTACGTATGCGATTGATATTTTGTCGCGGCTGTTATTGGAAAATCAGCAATACAACTGGAGTATGCAAAAAACGATTGAGTCAATTATTGAAGATAAATCTCAAAACTAGTTGTATATAGCAAATATACTTTAAAATCAATGATTGTATCATACAAGTATTGGTATAAATCACATTCTTTTGATTTATGGTTGGAATAAGGTACACTATCTCTGAAATGAAAAGGAGATGATGGATCATGTACCAATTTGATTGGCAAGTATTTGAAGATGAAGAATATTCGCATGACTCTGAAATCAGTTTTGCAAAATTGAACGAACGAAATTATATTACCGCCAGTGGCACAGCCAAAGATAAGACCTCTGACAAAGAATTCTTAGCCTTGGCAGATGCACTATCGGCAATTGCTGCTAAAATTAGTGAAGGGCCCGATGGCGTCATCAACATTTCGGGCTTCCGCACGTATCGTCCTTATCCATTACAGGCGATGTGGTCAGGTGGCAATTTAGAAGAACGGACTAATTTTCAGTTGTGGATCAAGCAGCCGAATATGGTACCGGAAGAATTTTTTCATGCGGCGATTGAACAATTGGATCTTGATGCTAAATTACTAGCTCGGATTAAGTACGTCCGGATGGCCGAAGGAACCGAAATTCAAAGTTATACCGATGGCAATATTGCCGATACGATTTATAAGCTTGAATCAGAAGTGTACGCCCGTGAATTGACACAACTGAGTCAAACCGAACACCGCGAAGTTTACGTGGATGGTTATGGTAAGGGGGCAGCCAGCCCTAGTACGAATTCCGATTAAAGTTGGCGAAGGTAAAATTGATCGTAATCGGTTATCAACAAATTAAACCGAGGTAAAGTGAATGACACAGATATATTTCTTATGTACTGGTAACTCTTGTCGGAGTCAAATGGCAGAAGGTTACGGTCACGCATTGTTAGGTGATGACTTTGTGGTGGCTAGTGCTGGTGTGGAAACACATGGCTTAAATCCAAATGCAGTCAAGGTAATGGCTGAAGATGGAGTTGATATCAGTCAACAAACTTCCACGTTGATTGATCAAGGTTATTTTTACTCGTCAGATTTGATTGTGACGTTATGTGGGGACGCACGTGATAAGTGTCCAGTCATTCCTGCATCAATCACTCACTTACATTGGGATTTAGCCGATCCTGCTCAAGCCACAGGTACGGAAGCTGAGAAATTAGCTCAATTCCGGGCGGTGCGCGATGAAATCAAGCAACGAGTCGCTAAATTAGCATAATTGTATATAGCAAGAAGCCCACAATATCAGATTTCTGATTTTTGTGGGCTTTTTTGGGTGCGCCCGGCATGGGCGCCAACTAGGTGGTGAAAGTCCACTGTGGGCCGTAGTAGTCGGAACCACTAGCCAAGGACAAGGGTGTCCACTGTGAAGTGGAATCTGAAGGAAGTCTGAGGAGCAAAATACCGCACCAATGAACAAGAAGTAGCTATAAGGCCAGAACTTATTGGATAAGATTGCTCAACAAATCGAAGTCCGATACTACTCAAAATCACTATGGTAAAGCTAATGGTGACATGGTATGAAAGTTGACGTTCTTACCCGGGGAGGCCTGATATACAAGTCCCGACAAGAAGAGCAATCAAGTTCTACAGGACAACTGTTTCAGTGATGGAATACTGAGTTTATCAGGAGTCAGCCGAGGCCATAGTAGTGACTTCGTCACGAAGGGCTGAACAGTAATAACTCACATTGATTATGGAGGTGGAATTTATGCGACGATCGCAGAAAACAGAAAACAAAGCTGACCACCAGTGGATGGTAGGTCTGGAAGACCAAGAACAAACTGGGGCGCGTAGGATGAATTCTAATGAAACAACGATGATGAGTGGCATTAAGTTTGAACAACGCGTGTTGGATCGAGATAACTTGAATCTGGCCTATCAACGGGTTGTGCGTAATAAAGGTGTCGCAGGCATCGACGGAATGACCATCGATGATCTGTTAGGTTATTTGAGAGTTCATAAAACTGAACTTATTCATCAGTTGAATGATGGGACGTACCGGCCGAAGGCGGTTAAACGGGTAGAAATACCCAAACCAAATGGTGGCGTGCGAAAATTAGGCGTGCCAACGGTAATTGACCGAATGATACAACAAGCAATCGCACAAGTGATATCTCCGATTTTTGAACAAGTTTTCTCAAATAATAGTTTTGGTTTTCGACCTAATCGAAGTGCGCAAGATGCAATTAAACGAGTAGTATCGCTGTATAACGAGGGTTACCACGTCGTGGTTGATCTTGATTTAAAGGCATACTTCGATACAGTCAATCATGATTTACTGATCAAGTATATCGAACAATATATTGATGATCCTTGGTTGATTAAGCTAATTCGAAAGTTTTTGACTAGTGGTGTTATGACTGGTTCAACCTTCGAAGCGAGTGTCGTGGGAACCCCGCAAGGCGGACCACTGTCACCACTATTGGCGAATATCTATCTCAATGAGCTGGATAAAGTATTAACGGAACGAGGTCTCCACTTTGTCCGATATGCGGATGACTGCAATATTTACGTTAAGAGTAAACGAGCAGGTCACCGGGTACTTGAGAGTATTAGTAGATTTCTGGAAAAGGATCTTAAAGTAACCGTCAATCGTGACAAAAGTAAAGTCGGGTCACCATTGAGATTGAAATTTCTGGGATTCTCACTGGGAGTTGGTAGGGGTGGTGCTTTCTCAAGGCCGTCAAAACAATCCCAAATACGGGTCAAACAGGAACTCAAACGAATTACGAAACGCAATCGCGGAATTTCACTTGAACAAATGTTTATGGAAATCACACGAAAAATGCGCGGATGGATTCAATACTACTCATCTGGTAAGATGACAAACTTCTTGAAACGAATAGATCAGTGGCTACGGTCTAGAGTTCGACAATACATCTGGAAATCATGGAAGAAAATCAAAACGAAGATCACTAACCTGAAACGACTAGGTTTGAATCAGAATGATGCTCGGCTAGCTGCTTATACCCGCAAGGGTTACTGGCGCACAGCACATAGCAAAACACTACTTTATACGTTAACAAACGAAAAACTGGAACACCTTGGATTGATGAATCTCTCCAAGGTATTCCAGTCTATTCAAAATGCTTAAATTACTGAACCGCCGTATACGGAAACGTACGTACGGTGGTGTGAGAGGTCGGTAGCTGAACTAATCAACTGCCTCCTACTCGATTACAGTTAGGGTGATTAATGAGGGTTACAGATACTGGGGGGATGGGCATGACAAAGACAAAGAGCTTGTCATTTAGCAGTATTATCTTGTTGGGAATTAACGGGATTGTTAAATCCGGCATTTTCTTATTGCCGGGTACGTTATATCGTCAAAGCGGTATGTTGAGTATTGTGGCCATCTTGATGGCAGGGTTTTCGACGCTCTTGATTGCGATGAACTATGCGGTGATGGCTTCCAAAATTGATGCAGAAGGTGGCGCGTATGCGTATGCTTCGCGGGCATTTGGCTCAATGGGTGGATTTCATACCGGGTGGTTTGGCTGGTTATTAGGTGTGATTACGATTAGTGCGGAGATTGCGGCCTTTCAAACGGTCCTGAAAAGTGTACTAGTCGATGTTCATGGGAAGTGGATTTTTGATGCCGTCGGAATGGCGATTATTTTGTTGCTAGTAGTAATCAACATTTCAGGAACCGATATTATTAAGATTTTTGATAACCTCTCCAGCGCCATTAAGGTGTCGTTACTGATTGCCTTTATCATTGTCGGAGTGTGGCTGCTCAGTAAAACCAGTGTGGCGGTTCCTCAAGCAACTCCAGTGAAAGCTAGTGATTTTACCGGCACGTTCAGTACCGCTTTTTATATGTTTACTGGTTTTTCCTTCTTACTGATTGCTGCCAAACAAATGACCAATCCTGAAAAGACGATTCCGCGAGCACTGATTATTTCAATTTCCACGGTTGGGATTATTTACGCTGCCGTCCAATTTATTTTGATTTTATTGCAACACAGCAGTTTAACTGGCGACACAATGCCAATTGCGACAGTTTTTAATCAAGCCTTTGGGATAGCTGGCCGAATGGTCGTATTGGTAGGGATTATGATTTCCACTATCGGGGTGGCGTTAGCCGTCTCGTTTGACAACCACCTCAGGCCTAGCTTCACTTTCAAGTGATGAGCATTTACTGCCAGCGATTGTCGGTAAAACCACTAAGAATGGATCGGCATTAGTATCGATTATCTTAACCATGGGACTGGCAGCACTTTTAATTTTAAGTGGTAGTTACTTGTTCTTAGTTAAATTGATTGTGCTCAGTTCATTCGTTCAATATCTGGCAACAATTGGATCGCTGATCAAACTGAGAAACGATAAGAGTTTGCCAAAGGGGATGCAGATTCCCTTTGGCTTAGCGATTCCAATTATTTCAATTATCATCATTGTCTATCTGATGTTTAGTTTTAACTGGATTAGTTTAGCCTTAGCCGCTGGGGCAGCAATCATTGGTGGCGTAATTTATTGCCTAAATGCGAAAAATCCAGCCAAAGCAAAATAAAAAGCCAGCTAAAATTAGCTGACTTAATCAATTTAATAACGTGTTATTAAAAGATATTGTATATAGCAATTAAATTAACATGCTCAATGCCAAAGTAATTAGAGCGGGAGTCATTTGGACAAAGAAGATTTTCTTTGAAACCGTGACACCACCATAACAACCAACAATTGCAATGAACATCATAATTAGTTCAACGACGCCAAACTTAACGTCGCCAATGAAGACGAACAAACTAATGAGTAGCATTGCCCCTAAAGCACCATTATAGATACCTTGGTTTTTGAGGGCGGTTTGCGCGGCGGGTTGTTGCACAAAATCGAGATCCATATCAAACGATTTAGCTTGGAGTTCTGGTTTACCAAACATTTCGATATACATGAACCCGATGTGTTCAATTCCAATAATGACTGAGAGTACGATGACTGCGATTTGCATAAGTTAAGTGTCCTTCCGTGGAGCTTTAGATTTCAGTAATTCAAGTATCGCGATGATGATTGTGGCGATTAAGGCAATCAGACTAATAATGATTCCTAATTGTGCAAATGGCGTTTTGTAGGTCAGTTTAATGTGATTGGTACCAGCTTTAACCGGAATTCCCACAAACGCTTTGTTAACACGTGGTAGTTTACCATCATAACCGGCGAGTTTCCAACCATCCGAATATGGAATCGAAGTTGCTAAGATGGTTTTTGAATTCGCATGGTAATTGGCGGTAACTGTATTTTTATCAATCTTAATCTTAGAAGCGGCCTGATTGGCTTTGATGGCGTTATCTAGGCTAGTTCCAGTTGGCACAGCTTCGAGTTCAATATCAAATTCATAGGTTCCAGGGTTGCTCATATGCAAGCTGAAGTTATCTTTTTTAGAAGTGATGGTCCCCAGATTGAGGGTGGTCGAAGATTTTGGATTATAAAATGACAGATTTTCGCTACCAACTTGTTCGAAAGTATTGGTAATTTTACCATACGTCGCGTCAATGGTAAAGGCACCGGTAGAGCCAGTAGTTGGTGAAATGTTAAAGAGGTTCGTACGTAACCAGCCGAGTTGATACAGGCCAGTATTGTAGCGGTTATCGGTATCATCATTTTCGTACATGATCTTTTGGTTATGCTTTTCAATATAGTTGTTAAGCGCATTATTATAGCGATTCTTCAAAGTGCCAGCAGTGTACTTAATATTGGTCAAGCGGACATGAAGTTCGTAACCTTTGACGGATTTAGGAATTTCAATTGAGTACGAAGTAGGGGTGTAATCAGAAGTTGGTAATTTAACTTTGATATGCTGTGTCTTGGCTGAGGTTTGAGGTAATGAGAAGAATTTCAACTGTTGGACCTTATTCAGCAAGATTTTAGCAACCTTATTCTTCGCATTCTTGTAGACCATGTTGTTAATCAAAGCGACTTCGCGTTCACTTGGACTAAGTTTCTTAAAGGCCGCTGATGACATGGTACCAGCCGATTGATAAATCAATGGCATGGTAGTAGTTGTATTATACAAGCGTTGACTATTAGTGACATTTGAAGTGATTTCGTAATTAGCCGGTTCAGCAGTATTGTCATCAGTTAAGAAGACGTTTGACACTCCAAGTAAGTGTAAGAAGGTAGTTCGATAATCGGCGGTATTAACCGCATCATTTGGATTATTGGTATTGTTTTCTAAGGCTTTGCTGAGTGAATCAACGTATTTGTTTTGTAATGACCAATAGCTGTTGATGTTGAAGGTATTGGCTAAAATGGCCAAATTATCAGCCGGAGAATCACCAGTTAAATTCGATAATTGATTATCAATTGAAGAACGTCCCGTGGTTTCAGTTTCCTTGATGGCTTCTTCAAATGAATTTTGTGACGAGGTGAGTTGATGAGCCTGACTGGATGAAACTAGCATCGTGTCATCAATCGAATATTGATTGGCGTGGCGATCACGCATAATCACGATGGCATTAAATGAAACCAAAATGACTAGCGAAGCGGCAATCAGCTGTGCTTTATGTTTAAAATGAACTGGTAACTTGGCGAATAACAGGATGAAGATTGTGACAAAATAAATCGCAGCGACGCCACCTAAATCATAGGTAAAGGCAAAATTATCTGCCATGAACAGACTAATGACCGCTAGAATGCCATAACCAGTAAACCAATAGTAATCTCGGCGGTGCAGTGAATCCAAATCGTTAATCATGTAAATAGTCACAATCGCAATTGGAAACAAAAGCATCTGAGCCCAGCGATTGGAAGGTGACGAGCCTCCATTCATTAAGGCCGCTAAGGTTGGGAACATCAAAATCACAAAGCCCACAATAAAAGTGATATTAATGGCTAAATGTTCCTTGAAGCGCCGCAATGACCAAATGACTGCAATGATTCCTAACGTCAAAATTCCACCAGTCACCCAGTAAGGGCGGTTAGCGTTACTAATTGCGAGACCTGGTAAGGTGAAATAATAAGAGTACGGATAGAAGGTGAGTCCGTTGGCCAGTTTACTGGTGGCTCGCGCCGAACTCATTAATTGAACTAGTGAAGGTAGTAACAGCAGGGCACTTAAGCCCGCACCGACAACAACGGCACCAATTAATTTAAGATTTAAAACCAATTTGCGATATTTTTTCGTAATTATTAAGAGAATGAGCCAATAAATTATCATTCCGAGAGCCAACATAGCCCCCAAGTAAAAGTTATTGAATAACGTCCAGGCGACCGAGACAATCAACAAGATGTAACGTTGATTGTTTAACGCGTTATATAAGCCTAGGATTAGGAGAGGCAAAATGATTAGCGGATTGAGAAAGAAAGGATGTGCAAACGTGACGTACGCTGTATACCCGGAAAAAGTGTAGATAATCGATCCAATGACCAAGGCAAAGTGCTTTGAACCTGGTATCAAGCGCTTGGCCACGAAGATGAACGATAGGCCAATCAAAAACAGTCTGACCACAACCATCACTGAATAATAGGCGACCATTTGATCTTGGTGGAAGAAAATTGATGGGTACGTAAAGATATCGCCCATCACATAGTAAGCAAATGTCTGGATGGTATCAGTTCCCAGTCCAATGTTCCAATCCCATTGGCTCCACAGATGGTGGCTAAAGACCAGTCCTTTCAACATCTTTCGCCAATACACTAGTGCTGGATAATGTTGGGTAATTCCGTCTGAATTCCAAATCAAGGTCGAACCAGTGATTGGAACAATTGCGAAAATAAAGATGGCCAACACGATAAAGGCCACCGTATATTGCAGGTACAAATTTGTTTTAAGTCGTTGCATTAGAGCCATTGGAGGTCCTCAGTTCATTATTTTATACGTTTCAATGCTATTCATTTTAGCTCAAAAGATAGCTAAAGGTCAAAAATTGACCATATATTTAAGTTTTTGAAACGATTACCAATAAAATAAGAAATTAATAATGATTTTAGCAGGCAAAAGGGTTTACAATGGGCAATAAATCAAGTAATATGTTAACTTACAGTTATAAAGGATCAATTACTGGGAGGTGATTACTGTGTTAGAAAGAACCAAAGAATTTATGCGTAAGAATGATATTAAGTATCGTAAAGAATACATTCGACCAATGATGACGACGCAACACGTTTACGTCTTCAAATTTGGCAAGCGTGAATTAAATAACCGGGTAATCATCCGATATTCCCATTCATGGACGGGTCGGTTAAAAATCATTGAAATTGATTTACGTTTACACAAACAACACCGACCACGTATCTTCAAAACCGAAGCGGAATTGGTTGATTACCTTGAGAGTCATTTACAATCGAATATCTTGAAGAATGTGGGGCATTCTCAAGCGGCCGAAGACAGTGAAGAAGATTTCATTGATGATGACGCTCCAAGCCAGAACAAATAATAGACATCTAATTTTGATTAAATTAAAATTGGGTGTTTTTTTGTATTTTAAGAGTGTGATTCTTTTCGGTAATCATTGAGTACTAGTGAAAAATTTCGAAGGATGCGCGTTAAGCATCTAAGAAATTTAAGACTAGACGGAGATGATTGAAATGAAGAACACGACTAGGATGCGCAAATTTAAATTATTGAGTTAAACTGAATGTTTTGATAGGTGGAACGCGTTTAGTCCAACTTAAGTAGAAGGATGCGGGTTAGGCATTTAAGAAATTTAAGGCTAGACGGAGATGATTGAAAAGAAAAGCACGACTATGAAGCGCAAATTTAAATTATTGAGTTAAACTGAATGCTTTGATAGATGGAACGCGTTTCTGCAAACCTGATTTAACAGTTAACTTGATTAATTATTTGTGAAAGTTGAGATAAACTTGAATAATAATCGATACAAGATATACAATTAGTGTCTATTAATCAACGGCAGATTTAAGTAAAATAGAGATATTCAAAATTTCTTCATAAATTTGTAGGATAATGTGATAGTTAAACTAACAGAAAAAGGGTGCACAAAATGGAATGGACACAAGTAACCGTCATTACTGAAAGCGAAGCAGTTGAAGCAGTGAGCTACATTTTAGATGATTCTGGTGCCACAGGGGTCAAAATTGAAGATTCCAAAGATTTTCATCATTTGAAGGCTGGCAAGTTTGGTGAAATTGTCGCTGCTGATTCAATTCCACATTTGAAGACTGGTGCACAAGTGACCGCCTATTTTCCACAAGATGTGTTTGTCCCTGAAATTTTACCAACGATTAAGCAACGCGTAGAACAATTACGTGAATTTGGGTTAAATCCAGGTTCTGGTCAAGTGGTGTCTGCGGCCGTTGATGATGAAGATTGGGCCACGGCTTGGAAGAAGTATTACAAGCCCGTCCGTATTACACATGACTTAACCGTTGTTCCGGAATGGATTGATTATGAAGTTGAACAACCAAATGAAAAATTGATTCATTTAGATCCAGGGATGGCCTTTGGCACTGGGACGCATCCAACTACGACCTTAATGTTACAAGCATTGGAAATGGAGATTCGTGGTGGTGAATCGGTGATTGACGTGGGAACTGGTTCTGGCGTTTTGAGTATTGCTGCACGCTTACTCGGTGCCGGCGAAGTTCAAGCGTATGATTTGGATCAAGTCGCTGTGGATTCTGCGCTTGAAAATATCAAATTAAATCCAGATGCCGCCCCAATTACCATTGGCGCCAATAGCTTATTGGATGGTATCCATACCCAAGTCGATTTGATTGTCGCTAATATTTTGGCCGAAATTATTGTGCCATTAGTGCCACAAGCATTTGAAAACTTGAAGCCGGGTGGAAAATTCCTGACTTCTGGCATTATTGCCGACAAGTTTGACTTGATTAAAACCACTTTAATTGAGAATGGCTTTGAAGTTCGAGAAACACTCAGAATTAAAGATTGGTATGGAATCATCGCTGTTAAACCATTACCCGATGAAGATTAATTCCGATAAAGGACAAGATTATGCAACGATATTTTTTATCTCAAGTGAATAAGCCGACGGAAGATTTGGAATTGCCCAAAGACATCGCCCACCATTTAACGACTGTCTTGCGAGCAGAGGTGAATACCAAGTTTGAAATCGTATTGGCCGATGAGCAAGTTTACTTAGCACATGTGACTCGCATCGATGATGTGCACACATTTGCTCAAATTGATCAGCAGCTTGACGTCAATGTTGAACTGCCCGTTAAGGTGACGATTGCCTCTGGCTTGCCGAAGGGTGACAAGGCGGAACTGATTACGCAAAAAGCGACCGAATTAGGGGCCACCAGAATCGTCTTCTTTGATACTGAACGCTCCGTTGCTAAATGGGCACCTGCTAAGCAAGCTCGCAAAATTGAACGATTACAAAAAATTGCCAGTGGAGCAGCCGAACAGTCGCATCGTCAAGTTATACCTGAAATTGTATACTACAACAATCTCAAACAACTACTTGAAAATGAATCTGCCGATGTTAAAATAGTTGCCTGGGAAGAATCTGCTAAACAAGGTGAACAAGCCCAACTCGTCCAATCTTTGGAGCAATTGGCCACGGGTCAAACTTTACTCACGATTTTTGGCTCTGAAGGGGGACTTTCCGAAGCTGAAGTTGAAATTATGAGTCAATATCAGGTGGTCCCTGCCGGGTTAGGGCCACGTATTTTAAGAACAGAAACTGCGCCACTTTATGTGTTGTCTGCAATTTCGTATCATTTTGAATTGGAGAAATAATTATTTATGAAGAAGTTATCTGTAAGAAAACCATCAATTAATTTGGGCAACTTTGATCTGACCATCATCGTCCATGCGGTTTTGATTGGAATTATCACACCCTTATTAACTGAATATATGCCCATCGTAAAAGTGCGCTTAATCGGGGTACCAATCCTGTTAATGCTGATTAATTATATTTATGCGGCCATTTTAGGATTGTGGATCCAAAAACATGAAAGTAATGGATTACAAATTTTAATTTTTCCATTGGTGTTTTCTATTCTGGCATACCTGATTTTACCTAAATATATGTATTACTTTGGCCCAATTTACTTACTAATTTCATATCTTGCCTGGTCAATGAGCCGACCAAAAGAGTAACCCAACAAGCCCAATTCGTTGAGGGCTTTTTTTACATTCTGATAAATTTTAATTAACATTCATTGAAGTTCACATTTGTACCGTAAAAAGGTATAATTATAGAAATTTACATTGATAATAATGAAAGCAAGTTGGTGGCAAATGGCACATGAACAAAATATGACACATACAGATGTCATAAAAATTGTAAAAACTTATATGAATCCTGAACACGTTGAAATCGTTGAACGGGCTCATCATTTTGCGGAAACAGCACATAATGGACAAGTACGACAATCGGGTGAACCATATATCGTTCATCCTATTCAAGTGGCGGGAATTTTAGCTAATTTACATATGGACCCAGAAACCGTAGCTGCTGGATACATGCACGATTTAGTTGAAGATACCGGTGTCACGATTGAAGACATCCGGATTTTATTTAGTGATGACGTGGCTCTGATTGTTGATGGGGACACTAAACTAAGTAAAATCAAATATAAATCGACTAAAGAACAAATGACCGAAAACCATCGAAAGTTATTGCTGTCAATGTCTAAAGATATTCGGGTGATGATTGTTAAGCTCGCCGATCGGTTGCATAACATGCGGACGTTGCAGCATTTACGTCCCGACAAACAACGACGAATTGCTAATGAAACGCTTGAAATCTACGCGCCAATCGCTGACCGGTTAGGTATCAGTACGATTAAATGGGAATTGGAAGATTTATCGTTACGTTATCTCAATCCTCAACAATATTACCGGATTGTTCATTTAATGAACTCTCGTCGTGATCAACGAATTGATTATATTGAAGATGCCATTAAAGAAATTCAAGGTGCAATTGAAGATCTTGATTTAGGACCAGGAACCAAAATCTATGGTCGGCCTAAGCATATTTATTCGGTTTATTGGAAGATGGTTTCTCAACACAAACAGTTCAGTCAAATCTATGATTTATTAGCCATTCGGGTCGTCGTGGATTCAATTAAGGATTGTTATGCCGTTCTTGGTGCCATTCATACTCGTTGGACACCGATGCCTGGTCGTTTCAAAGATTATATTGCGATGCCAAAGGTCAATGGCTATCAATCATTGCATACCACGGTCGTTGGTCCTGAAGGCCGTCCGTTGGAAGTTCAAATTCGAACCCACGAAATGCACGAAGTTGCTGAATTTGGGGTTGCGGCTCACTGGGCCTACAAAGAAGGCAAAACTTCTGGTGTGAAATCCAATGAGTCTGACAAAAAATTGAACATTTTCAAAGAAATTTTAGAACTTCAAAGTGAAACTTCGAATGCCGATGAATTCATGCAAGGTGTTCAAGGTGATATCTTTACCGATCGCGTGTACGCATTTACGCCAAAAGGGGATGTGTTTGAATTGCCTAAAGGAGCTGGTCCCTTGGACATGGCTTACACGATTCACACTGAAGTCGGGAACAAGACGACCGGTGCCAAGGTCAATGGCAAGATTGTGCCACTCGATTATGAGATTCAAACCGGTGATATTGTTGATATTTTAACTTCACAATCGTCATCTGGTCCCAGTCGCGATTGGGCTAACCTAGTTTATACTCGTCGCGCTCGGAATAAGATTAAACAATTCTTCCGTCAAGCTGACCGTGAAAAGAACATTTTGAACGGTAAAGAAATGATTGAACATCAATTACGTGATGATGGTTTCAATCCAAAAGAGATTGTCACACCAGATAAATCGAGTGAAATCTCCACCAAGTTACATTACAGCTCCAGTGATGATATGTTTGCGGCAATTGGCTTTGGGGATGTTCAACCTAAAGGGGTTGCCAACCGTTTCTCACAAGATGCACGTAAACAACAGGAAAGTGATCGTCAGCGTCAAGCTGAAAAGGAATTGCTTGAAGACCACAAGACACTGTCAGATGAAAAAGAAGTTTCTCATACCGAAAAGAAAAAGCGGACCGCTCAAGGTGGCGTAATTATCGAAGGTGTGGATAATCTGTTGGTTCGTTTGAGTCACTGTTGTAGTCCAATTCCCGGGGATGAGATTGAAGGATATATTACCAAAGGACGTGGAGTCTCAGTTCATCGCGTCGATTGTCCGAATATCAAAGCCGCCGAAGAACACGGTGAACGGTTAATTGCTGTTTCATGGGAAAACCCAGACGGTGATAACTCCAACTATAGTGCGGATCTGGAAGTTCAAGGTTATAACCGGAATGGTTTGTTGAACGATGTCTTAAAAACAATTAACAATAGTACAAAATATTTGAACTCTGTGAATGGAAAAGTTGATCACGATAAGATGGTTACCATCAGTGCTTCATTTGGTGTTCGCAATCGTGAACATTTGGAACGCATCATGGACAACTTGAAGAATATTCCTGATGTTTATGTTATTAAGCGGGCTATTCACTAAGTGATTGAACCGTGTAAAGATTTAGATAGATGCACCAAAACATCTTGTGTGAGTGAACCATTGCTTGCATGAGATGTTTCTGGTTATACATATGTTAAATATTTTCTAGGAGGCACCACATGCGAGTTGTATTGCAAAAAGTTAACCACGCGAAAGTCACAATTGAAAACGAAGTGGTGGGTTCTATCAAACAAGGATTTATGTTATTAGTTGGGATTGCACCAGACGATACAGAAGAAAACTTGGATTACTTAGTTCATAAAATTGTGAATGTCCGAATTTTTGAAGATGCTGATGGGAAAATGAATCTTGGTTTAAACGATGTTGATGGTGAGATTTTATCAATTTCACAATTTACTTTGTACGCTGATACCAAGAAGGGCAATCGTCCTGGCTTCTCAAACGCTGCCGGCCCAGATATTGCCGAACCGCTATACAACAAATTTAACGAAAAACTTCGCGCTGAAGGTATCCACGTTGAAACTGGTCATTTTGGAGCTGAAATGCAAGTTGAACTTGAAAATGATGGTCCAACAACGATTTGGTATGAGAAATAATAAGTGCGAACGACATTGCTCAGCTACTGAGTACTAACAAAGTTCAAAGAATGATTTCGAATTATGAAATCGAGTTGAACAAAGTTAGACGGAGGAAGCTAATGGAGAGAGCCGTTAAAAAAAGCGCAAATCGGTTTGAATTGAGAAGCCGTTACAAAATAAGTGCGAGCGACATTGTCCAGCTACCGAGTACTAACAAAGTTCAAAGAATGATTTCGAATTATGAAATCGAGTTGAACAAAGTTAGACGGAGGAAGCTAATGGAGAGAGCCGTTAAAATAAGTGCTAACGACATTGTCCAGCTACTGAGCACCGACAAATTTTTAATTAAGTATTTTTATCAAAATGGAGGGTTTCAGATGTATAGAAATTTCTTTTGGGATTTAGATGGCACGTTATATGATACTTATCCGCAAATGGTAGATTCATTCAACCAAATGCTGGAACACTTTAACGTACCTGCGCAAAAGCGTCGTAGTTATGAAATTATGCGTCAAGATACCTTGGGTAATGCCTTTGTGATTTTTGCTAAAGAAAATAATTTAGATATTAATGCAATGAAAGCAATCTACTACCCAATTGAAAAACAATATACTCATCCCAATATGGCTGAGGGTACACGAGAAGTTTTACAAGCCGTCATTGATCACGGTGGGAAGAATTACTTATTAACTCATCGTAATCGGACTGCCTTAAACTTTATGAAATTAGACGGACTATTGAATATGTTCAGCGATTTTGTCACGGCGGATGATCCATTTCCAAAGAAGCCAGATCCAACTTCACTAAATCATTTAATTGATACTAATTTAGTACCTAGAGAGGATGCAGTGATGGTCGGTGACCGGGATATGGATATCAATGCTGCTCATAATGCTGGTATTGAAGGTATTTTATTTGATCCAGATGACCTAATAGAAACAAAAGCCAATCCAAATCATCGTGTTCACACGATGAAAGAAATTGAACAATGGATTAAATAAACAAAAATGCACCGAGAATAAAAATTCTCAGTGCATTTTTTAATACTGACTTAAAATTCTATCAACAGAGGCGCCATAGGTTTCGCCAAATAATACGAGATGAAAGCCCAGATAATAAAATTGATACCAAGGCAATCGTTCTTGAAAACCAGGTTCCAGTGGATATTCTTGATTATAGGAATCATAAAAATCTTGGTCGAAGCCACCAAAAATAGTGGTCATTGCTAAGTCATATTCGCGGTCACCATAGAGTGCATCAGGATCAATCAAAGTGGGGGTGCCATCTGCTTCAAACATGTAATTGCCAGACCATAAGTCTCCATGCAATAAGCTAGGCACCACGTCATGAGTTTGATAGTAATCCACAAATTCCGCTCTCATCTTGTCAAATCCAGCTTGCCGAGTTGCATTCCAAACGTGTTTTTCTTTGGCCAAACGGGCGACCATATCGAGTCGTTGCTCACTATAAAATTTCGCCCATGAAGTTTGCCATTGATTGTTTTTGATCACTGCTTTGGATTGATGGTTAAAGTCAAAGCCAAATTTATCATTATGAACTAGGTGCATCGTAGCGACGGCACTACCCAAGTCTGATTGAAACCCATCCCCGGAGTTAATCCAGTTCAATAGTAAATAAGCATCGCCATCAATTTGACCTTGAGCAATCGGGGTAGGAACGTTGACCACTTTGCCAATCGCTTCGAGGCCCGCTTTTTCATGATCAAAATAATCAGCCGTTTTGTTTGGTTGAACTTTCAAAAAATATTCATGGTCCGTTGTATCGATTTTATAGGTATCATTAATATCGCCACCACTGACGGCACGATAGTCGATGATATTTGTAATTGGCAATTGCGCTAACCAGTCTTGATTCATCAAATCACCTTCGTTAGTTTTATGTAGTTGGAAACACCCACATAATAACACTCAAGTTCAAAATAAAAAAGCATCGCTAGGATGCTTTAATTATTGAAGTAAGTTTGTAAACCTTTGACCACTTTGCTGGCCACTTTGACCTGATAAGTTTTACTCTTAATTTTTTTGAAATCTTTGGTTTCGTTGATATAGCCCATCTCACACAATACGGCGGGACGTGAATTATAACGAATCACGTAGAAATTACCAAATTGGACCCCTCGGTTGGTGAGTGCCAAACCATCAAATTGGGCATTTAGAGCTTTTGCTAACTGTTTTGAAGCCCCATTATGATAGTAATAAGTCGTTAAACCACTGGCAGTGTTGCGTTCTGGTGAAGAATCAAAGTGGAAACTGATAAAGGCATCAGCCGAAACTTTATTGGAGGTTGCTGCAATCTTTTTCAGACTGACATACTTGTCGGTATCACGAATCATAATGACATGTGCACCTTGGGCCCGGAGTTGTGTTGCGACCGCCTTGGCCATTTGGAGCGTGTAAGTTTTTTCCATATACTTGGTTTTGGTACTGTCCTTATACTCGGCTCCAGAATCAGAACCGCCATGACCAGCGTCAATTACGATGGTAGCTTCCGACAGGTTCGAGGCTTTCTTGAGGTTATCTTCGCGATTGACTAACCAGCTGGCTACCCAGCCAAATTTGTGATCGTTAATCCGGACCTTGTACCAATTATCTTTTTCATCTAAGACGTTAAAGCGCGTCTTCTTATCTACTTTTTCGAGTGATTTGTATTTCAAACCAGGACCTGAGCGCACGTTGACGTCTTGGACGCTCACGACAATTGTTTTTTGGCGAGTCAGGCTAAAAACTAAGCCTAATGCTACAACAATGAAGGCGATGGTGAGAATAATTTGTCGTTTAGTTGGACGATAATTCTTCATTTACATGGTGCTCCTTAAGACGAGAGACATTTAATAGTATTTGATAAGTGTATGGATATTATTTCACAAAATCAAGGAAATTATTAAAATGGTTTGAAAATATTAGGTGATTGATTAAAACTCATAGTATATATTATACCGAAAATCGCCTCACAAACCAGATTTAAATCAATCAATAGATGCAATTTTACAAAAATGGAAACCATATTGACTTTACTAGTCAGTTTGAGTATCCTTATTAGGTAAGTTAAATATGAAATGCCGATGATAAAGAGGGCACGGTTCAATTGATTGAAAGAGAGCAAAGCGTAGGTGAGAGCTTTGCATTCAAATGACCGAGTTGACACTTTGGAGGTTGGAAGAAATTCCCGTCGCAAGACGTTATTAAATAGTGACTCTAAGGTGGTACCGTGCGAACAAAGCACCCTTGTAAATTTTACAGGGGTGCTTTTTATTCGTTTTCAGTGATAACTTAGACGAATTTAGGAGGAAAAAGCATATATGCGTTATCAACGTCCCAAAGGAACTGCTGATATTTTACCCGGACAATCTGAAACGTGGCACTTCGTTGAAGAAACCGCTCGTTTATTGTTTGGCGATTATCGCTATAACGAAATAAGAACACCATTGTTTGAAAGTTTTGACGTGTTTGCCAGATCAGCTGGTGACACATCTGACGTGGTGACGAAAGAAATGTATGATTTTCACGATAAGGGTGACCGCCATGTAGCCTTGCGTCCAGAAGGAACGGCTGGGGTGGTTCGTGCTTACGTTGAAAATAAATTATATGGACCAGAATTTGCGAAACCATATAAGGCGTTTTATATTGGACCAATGTTCCGGTATGAACGTCCGCAATCAGGCCGTCAGCGTCAATTCCATCAAGTTGGGGTGGAAGCGTTCGGTAGTGATAGCCCAGCCTTAGATGTTGAAGTAATCGCGATGGCAATTCAATTCTTTGAAACGTTAGGTTTAAAGGGATTGCGCGTGGCGGTTAATTCACTCGGGGATGCGGAAAGTCGAGCTAATTATCGACAAGCATTGATTGACTATTTGAAACCACATTTTGATGAATTGAGTGACGATTCTAAGGAACGACTAGAAAAGAACCCATTGCGAGTGCTGGATAGTAAAGATCCGAAAGATCAACAATTTGTTGAAGATGCACCATCAATTTTGGATTACTTAACTGATGATGCCCAAGACCATTTTGATGAAGTTAAAGCACTGTTAACTGAATTGAATATCGACTTTGATATTGACGAGACGATGGTTCGTGGTTTAGATTACTATAATCACACTATTTTCGAAATCATGATTGAATCCGAAGCTTTTGGTAAAGGATTTACCACTGTTTGTGGTGGTGGCCGTTATAGTGGCTTGGTTAAAGAATTTGGTGGACCAGCTGATGTTTCTGGTGTTGGTTTTGGAATTGGCCTGGAACGGTTGATTTTGTTACTTGAAAGCGAAGGGGTTCAAATTCCTACTGCCAATGATTTAGATGTGTACGTGGTTGGAATTGGTGAAGAAACGAGTCATGAAACCTTGAAACTCGTCCAAGCCATTCGTGGTTTTGGTTTTTCCGCTGATCGTGATTTCTTAGACCGGAAACCAAAAGCACAGTTCAAGAGTGCTGACCGTGAGCATGCCCAATTTGTCATGACACTGGGACAAAATGAATTGGACAATGGCACCGTTAATTTCAAATCAATGGCGACTGGTGAAGAAGAGTCAGTTCGCTTAGCAGATGTATATGAAGATTTCCCACAAATTTATGATCAACATTTTGAGGAGTAGAAGATATGAGAAGAACTAGTTATGCTGGCCTTGTCGATGAAAAATTCGTTGGCCAAGACGTTGTTTTAAAAGGATGGGTCCAAAAACGTCGTGATTTAGGTGGATTGATTTTTATCGATTTACGTGATCGAGAAGGAATCGTGCAATTAGTATTTAGTCAAGAATTTGGCGCAGATGCTTGGGCCGTAGCCGATAAATTACGGAATGAATATGTAATTGAAGTCGAAGGGGTCGTTAAGAATCGTGCTGAACGTGAAATTAACCCTAAGATGAAAACTGGTAAGGTTGAAGTTGAAATTCACAAGGCTACTTTATTAGCTGCTGCTAAAAACCCTCCATTTTATATTGAAGACGACATTAACGTTTCAGACGAATTACGTTTGGAATATCGTTATTTAGATTTACGTCGTCCAGAAATGCAAAAGAATTTAAAGATTCGCGCTGCTATTTCTCGTGCTACTCATAGTTACTTTGATAACCATGACTTCTTGGAAATCGAAACGCCTCAATTGGCTGCTTCATCTCCAGAAGGTGCGCGTGATTATTTGGTGCCATCACGTGTCTATCCTGGTCATTTTTATGCCTTGCCACAATCACCACAATTGTTTAAACAACTATTGATGGGTGCCGGCTATGACCGTTACTATCAAATTGCTCGTTGTTTCCGTGATGAAGATTTGCGTGGTGACCGTCAACCTGAATTTACTCAAATTGACGTTGAAACCAGTTTCTTATCAATTCCTGAAATTCAAGAATTGACTGAAGGACTCTTGAAGAAAGTAATGAAGGATGCAGTTGACGTTGAAGTTGGCTCAATTCCACAAATTACTTGGCAAGAATCAATGGACCGTTTTGGTACTGATAAGCCAGATATTCGTTTCGACATGGAATTACAAGACATTTCAGATGTTGTCAAAGATATCGACTTTAAGGTCTTTAATAATGCCATTGAAAATGGTGGCTTTGTTAAAGCTATCGTTGTGCCTGGTGGAGCTGAAAAGTATTCACGTAAAGACTTGGACAAGAAGACTCAATACATCGAACGTTTCGGTTCAAAGGGAATGGCTTGGATCAAGATTACGGCAGACGGCTTTACTGGACCAGTTGGTAAATTCTTGAAGGTTAAGGAAACTGAAATTTCTGAAGCCCTTGGTGCCAAAGAAGGCGACTTGATTTTGTTTGCTGCTGATAACTTTAAGATTGTTTCTGATACCTTGGGTTACTTACGTAATTCAATTGGTTCAGAAATGGGGATGATTGACGAATCTCAATTTGCCTTTATCTGGGTTGTTGACTGGCCATTGTTTGAATATGATGAAGGAATCAAACGTTGGATTTCTGCTCACCATCCATTCACGATGCCAAATGAAGAAGATCTTCATTATCTTGACGAAGGTGAAGATCCACATAAGGCTCACGCTCAAAGTTATGACATTGTCTTAAATGGTTACGAACTAGGGGGCGGTTCAATCCGTATCCATACTCGTGAAGTTCAAGAAAAAATGTTGAAAGCCTTAGGATTTACTCCTGAACGGGCCGAAAAAGCCTTTGGTTATCTCTTGAAAGCATTGGAAATGGGCTTTCCACCTCATGGTGGTCTAGCAATCGGATTAGACCGTTTTGCAATGTTACTTGCTAAACGTTCAAACATCCGAGATGTGATTGCTTTCCCTAAGAATTCAAAAGCAACTGAACCAATGACGAAAGCTCCAACAACAGTTTCTGATCAACAATTAACTGATTTAGGACTATTCGTGAGCCCAAACGTCGAAGAATAAGTTCGATTCAATAATGCTATATAAATTAGCAGACCATTATCGCTATATGTGATAATGGTCTTTTTGCGTCTTTAGACCTGGTTGAGCACGTCAAGTGTGCGAAACAAAAAACCACCTGCTATGCGGGTGGAGAGCAAATGGGTTATACAAAAATGCCCCCATCAGATTTAGAATGAAGGTGTCGAAGCCAACATAAAAAATCGAAAGGGAGCATTAAATATGGCGAATAAACTTAATAGTCTTGCGCACACAAAATGGTATTGCAAGTACCATATCGTATTCACACCAAAGTATAGAAGAAAAATCATTTATAATCAATATCGGAAGGATATACAAAACGATATTAGGATGTTATGCCAGTACAAAGGTGTTGAAATAATTGAAGGACACATGATGCCAGATCATGTACACCTGTTGGTCAGTATTCCACCCAAATTAAGTGTTTCAAACTTTATGGGATACTTGAAGGGCAAAAGTGCGTTAATGATGTTTGACCAACATGCGAATTTAAAATATAAATTTGGAAACAGGCATTTCTGGTCAGAAGGATATTATGTTAGTACAGTTGGTTTGAATGAGGCAACCATAACAAAATATATTAGAGATCAAGAAAAACATGATCAAGCAGTAGATAAATTAAGTGTTAAAGAATATGAAGACCCTTTTAAGGGTTCCAGGTAAGTAATAACGTCGCCACTTAAAGTGGCGGTAAAAGTGACAAATGCATTCAATTGGCTTTGATGAAATAAAAAGCCAGCGCCTTGAGACGCTGGCAAGTACATAGGGCTTATAGCCCATGAACAAACCACCCGTTTTACGGGCGGTTATGATTTTGACTACTTGACGTTTTTAGGTAAATGGTTTTACTTGTGAACGTATCAACTTGTAAAAGATTATATCGGTTGATAAGCAGAAGTTCACAAACCATGTCGTATTTAAGTGGCTCTAGTATTATTTCCGAATTTTTTTAAAAAATCTAAAAAAATCCGAACTATCAAATAACGTTATTGTATTGCCTTTTGTCGTTGTTGGCGTTAAATTATAAACAAGGGTTATCAAATATTATTACTTGATAATCACAAGGCGTAACATATATGCGATTCGATATTTTTGGGGAACATCTTGGGGAAGATGTATATCGGATGAAAAGAAAGTTATTTCTTTCACATAGTGTTACGTTTTGAATCATCTTTTGAGGAACCAACTGCGGTTGGTAAGATATTTATAAGACTGAACTTCAGTCGGTGTTGGTGGATTCTGATTTCAGACTCTTTTTTTTTGCCCAAATTTACATATCCCATCACATCGCGAAATGATATTTGATATACTTAGAAAGACGAGAAGGGCGAGTGAAATATGGAAGATATTCAAAAATTAATTGAAAAACATCAGTATTTTGGACGGGCAGGAACGGCGTTGATTTATGCCACGCTAGTTTCAATTGCGGTTAATTTTTTTTGGACGCCGGGTCATATTTATTCTTCAGGAGTAACCGGGGTGGCTCAATTAATTAATACCTTAACTGGCCGGTATGCACCATTTCAATTGAGCACTGCCTTAATGTTATTTATTTTAAATGTTCCATTGTTTATTCTGGCTTGGATTAAGATTGGCAAACAGTTTACATTTTTTACTATTTTATCAGTTGCCTTAGCCAGTATTATGATGAATACTTTGCATCCAATTGTGATTACCCATGATCCATTAGTTTGTGCAATTTTTGGAGGGGCAATCAATGGGTTAGGAACTGGGCTGGCGTTAAGATATGGTCTGTCTACCGGGGGCTTAGATATTATTGGTCTCACTTTGCGGAAAAAGACCGGTGCCAAAATGGGGACAATCAACATGTCCTTTAATTTCTTCATTGTTGTCGCGGCCGGATTTGTCTTTGGCTGGCCCTATGCGCTATATTCTGCTTTAGGATTAGTCGTGAATGCTTGGGTCATGGACATGGTCTATACGCGTCAACAGTTGCTACAGATTTTAATTGTCACTGGTCGACCAAAATCAGTCACTGACAGTATTCAAAATCATCTTCGTCGTGGGATTACGATTGTCCATCACGCAGAGGGTGCTTATAAACATGATGAAAAAGCGTTATTAATTACAGTAATCTCTAGATATGAAATGTACGAATTACAAGAAGCTATGGAAGAATCCGACCCACACGCTTTCGTCTCCGTCACTGAAATCAAACAAGTAATGGGACACTTTTATGAACCGGAGCTATAATATAGTGCTTTTTTCACCGGGCAGCACACGAGGATTAACAAAGACAGCTATATTTCGAATCTTGAAATTAGCTGACAAAGTTAAACGTAGTGGGTTGGTGATAAAAGCCAGATTGAAAGATGCCGTGACACATCTCGTTCAGCTGAGCACTAATGAAGGCAGTATAATTTCGGTATGTGAAATTAACTGACAAGATTAGGCGAAGAGAGTTGAGATGTGGAGCGTGATTAAGCTCAGTGGGTTGGTGATAAAAGCCGGATTGAAAGATGCTGTGATACATCTCGTTCAGCTCATGAGCACTAATGAAGGCAGTGTAATTTCGGTATGTGAAATTAACTGACAAGATTAGGCGCACATCGGTTATCTTACCTAATTACAAATGATGTGTATTGCAGCAATATTTGGAATATACTTATTTATATGGAAACAAACGAATTTATTTTATCTAAGTGGAGGAATATTATATGTTAATTGGATCTCATGTAGGATTTAAAGCACCAAAAATGTTATTAGGCTCAGCGGAAGAAGCAGTCAGTTATGGTTCTTCTACGTTTATGCTTTATACAGGTGCACCACAAAATACGCGTCGCAAACCTTTAGAAGAATTAAATATTGAAAAGGGTACTGCGTATATTAAAGAACACAATTTAACTAATATCGTGGTTCATGCGCCATATATTGTGAACTTAGCTAATCCCACTAAGCCTGATAAATTTGCCTTTGGTGTTGAATTTTTGACGGAAGAAGTACGCCGTTCAGCTGCTCTAGGAGCGACAGAAATCACTTTGCATCCAGGTTCGCACGTAGGAGCTGGTGAAGAGGCTGGAATTGAATCGTTAGTAAAAGGGCTCAATGAGGTCCTAACGTCTAATGACGGCCCTCAAATTGCGATTGAAACGATGGCCGGTAAAGGAAACGAAGTCGGAATCACATTTGAACAAATTGCCAAAATGATTGATGGAATTACTTACAATGACAGGGTCGCGGTGACATTTGATACTTGTCACACGAGTGATGCTGGATATAACATCAAAGATGATTTTGATGGTGTGTTAAATGAATTTGATCATATTATTGGTGTCGATCGATTGAAGGTCTTGCATTTAAATGATTCAAAGAACCCACAAGGTAGTCATAAAGACCGTCATGCGAATATCGGTATGGGTCATATTGGCTTTGATGCTTTAAATCATATTGCACATCATCCACAATTAGAGAATGTACCCAAAATTTTAGAAACACCTTATGTTCCAGTAGACGATAAAAACAAGGTTGCACCTTATAAAGAAGAAATTGCGATGATTAAGGCTGGTCAGTTTAATGAAAAGTTCATAGATGAAATCGTTAACAACGCTAAATAATCAGAGATTGTCAAAAAACATTGAAATATAATGCAATGTAATGTTGACTGATAATTTATATTTATGTATAATATTTTTGACGGTAAAACTGAAAAAGCAGTTTACAGTGTAATCTTAAGCTCGGAGGGAGGGAATTCATATGGCAAAAACAGTCGTTCGCAAGAATGAATCTCTTGATGACGCTCTTCGACGCTTCAAACGTACGGTTTCAAAAAACGGTACGCTACAAGAATATCGTAAACGTGAATTTTACGAAAAGCCTAGTGTTAAGCGTAAGTTGAAATCAGAAGCGGCACGGAAACGTAAGAACAAGAAGCGCTTCTAGTCGTTGATGCTCCTGAGTCGAATGTTATACATTCGGACGGGGGCATTTTCTTTTTGGAGAAATAAATTTATAATAGAATTAATCAAATATATTTGGAGGAATTTAACATGAGTTTATTAGAAACTTTACAATCAGATATGAAGACTGCTATGAAGGCTAAGGACAAAGATACCTTAAGTGTTGTTCGGATGCTTAAAGCTGCAGCTATGAACGAACAAATTAACGTTGGACATGACTTAACTGAAGAAGAAGAACTTTCTGTATTGTCACGTGAATTAAAGCAACGTAAAGATTCATTGGCTGAATTTGAAAAAGCTGATCGTGATGACTTAGTGGCACACACTAAGATGGAAATCGAAGTTGTTGAAAAATATATGCCAGCTCAATTGACTGATGAAGAAGTAAAGCAAATCATTGCTGACACAGTTAAAGAAGTTGGTGCTGACAGCAAAGCTGACTTTGGTAAAGTGATGGGTGCCGTAATGCCTAAACTTAAAGGCCAAGCAGATGGTAAGTTAGTTAATCAAACAGTTAAAGACCTATTAGCATAAAGTTGTTGATTTACATGAATTTGTGTTAATATTTTAGCTGATGTTAGTGGTGTGAACGCCACACTTTATCGTTTGATTACGTAAACTAACAGTTAGTATTTAAATTAAAACTGAGATATTTTTAATGTCCTGGTTGCACAATTAAAGGAGACGCTTGTTTGACTGAAGAATCTGCAAGTTACGAAAGAACATTTCATGTGAGTAATCCTGAAACGGAAGTCGGCCTGTTAGGCACACAAGATAAATTTGTGGCACTTCTAGAAGAGGGAATGGGTGTATCCATTAATCCATTTGGAGAAGATTTGAAAATCAGCGGTGATGAATTTGCCGTTGAAAAAACATTACAAATATTAAAAAAATTAACTGAATTGATTGGTCACGGTATTCGTCTTGGTAGTACAGATATCGTGAGCGCCATGAAAATGGCTGATCGCGGCACACTGGAATATTTCACGGATTTATATAATGAAGTGATTATAAAAGATCGCCAAGGTCGGTCTATTCGTGTGAAAAATTACGGCCAACGTCAATACATTAAAGCGATGCAAGAAAATGACGTGACCTTTGGAATTGGACCTGCCGGGACCGGTAAAACTTTCCTTGCGGTCGCCATGGCTGTTTCAGCGTTGAAAAAGGGCGATGTTGAAAAAATTATTTTGACTCGTCCCGCCGTTGAAGCTGGAGAGAGCTTAGGTTTTCTTCCTGGTGACTTAAAAGAAAAGGTTGATCCATACCTACGACCAATTTATGACGCGTTATATCAAATTTTAGGTGCTGACCACACGAATCGCTTAATGGATCGCGAAGTTATTGAAATCGCACCATTGGCATATATGCGTGGACGTACTTTAGATGGTGCATTTGTCATTTTGGATGAAGCACAAAATACAACTAATGCCCAAATGAAGATGTTTTTAACTCGTTTGGGATTTGGTTCTAAAATGGTAGTTAATGGTGATATTTCGCAAATTGATTTACCAAACGGTGCTCGCAGTGGGCTAGTGAGTGCACAACGTATTCTACAAAATATCAAACGAATTGAATTTGTCACGTTCAATGCTGATGATGTTGTCCGTCACCCTGTTGTTGCAAGTATTGTTAATGCGTACGACAAAGCCGATGAAGAAAAGCGAGCAAAATAATGGATTTAGAAATTTACAACCAAACCACTGGCAAAGGCGTTACAGATGATCAACTTAAGTTAGTTGAAAACATCTTGCAATACGCTGGTGAATACATTAAATTAAACGATAATACTGAAATGTCAGTCACGTTTGTCAATAATGACCGCATTCAAGAGATTAACAAAGAATATCGTGGTGTTGATAGGGCAACTGATGTGATTAGCTTTGCGATTGAAGATTCTTCCGAAGAAGATTTCCCAATTATTATCAGTGATGAAATGGAAGCAGAAATTCCTGACAATATTGGTGATATCTTTGTTTCGATTGATAAGGTTTCAGAACAGGCTAAATTTTTAGGACATTCAGATGATCGTGAGTTAGGCTTTCTTGTGGTTCATGGATTTTTACATTTAAATGGGTATGATCACCAAACTCAAGAAGATGAAGATGAAATGTTTACATTACAGAGGGATATTTTAGATGCATATGGACTCAAAAGATAAGCACCAGACAACTAAAAATAACCGACTAATTCAGGCGATGCGCCACGCAAGTGTGGGCGTATGGTCTGTTTTACGTCATGAACGAAACATGCGCATCCATATTTTTCTGGGCATTATTGCTGTTTTTCTAGGGATTTTATTGCAAATCAGTATCCTGGAATGGCTGTGGATTATTTTAGCAATTTTCTTTGTGATGATTAGTGAATTTGCAAATACAGTTGCTGAAGCACTAACAGATTTAATCGTTAAGAATAATTATGATCCAATTGCCAAACGTATCAAAGATGTCTCAGCCGGAAGCGTGTTAATGTCAGCTATTTTTGCTGTCATCGTTGGTGCACTAATCTTCCTACCCAAAATATTTTAGTAATTAACAAGAAAGAGTGAAAATTCATGGATAACCCCAATTTCAAATCAGGTTTTGTGGCCATTATTGGTCGTCCAAATGTTGGTAAGTCAACATTATTAAATCAAGTACTAGGCCAAAAAATCGCCATTATGAGTGATGTGGCCCAAACCACACGTAACAAGATTCAAGGTATTTACACCACCGACGAAGAACAGATTGTCTTCATTGACACCCCTGGGGTACATAAACCTCAAACGCAACTTGGTGATTTTATGGAAAAGTCTGCGATGTCAGCTTTAGATGAAGTTGATGCAGTCTTGTTTTTGGTGAATGCCGAAGAAAAACGTGGCGCAGGTGATAACTTCATCATCGATCGATTAAAAACCGTTAAGCAACCAGTTTTCTTGGTCATCAATAAGATTGATGCCATCCATCCTGATAAGTTGCTCCAAGTAATTGATCAATATAAAGATGCGCAAGTACATTGGCAAGAAGTTATTCCAATATCTGCCTTAAATGGAAATAATGTTGACGAACTACTTAACGAATTAACTAAATTATTACCTAACGGACCTCAATATTATCCAGAAGATCAAATGAGTGATCATCCGGAACGTTTTGTGGTCGCTGAATTAATTCGTGAAAAAATCTTTGAATTAACTCAAGAAGAAGTGCCACATTCTGTTGCGATTGATATTGAAAAGATTGAACGTGTCAATGATCAAAAGATTCAAATTCAAGCAACTATCATTGTGGAACGTCCTGGCCAAAAAGGTATCATTATTGGTAAGGGTGGTAAGATGATTAAAGATATCGGGATTCGTGCACGTAAAGATATCGAAGCATTGATGGGTGACCGCGTAAACCTCAAACTCTTTGTTAAAGTAGTTGAAGGCTGGCGTGACAAACCAACTATGCTTAAAGAATTTGGATATAAGAAAAAAGATTATTAAAACAGTGTGCGACAGCTAACGGGTGACCATGAGCATAGC
Source organism: Paucilactobacillus nenjiangensis (assembly GCF_008632615.1). Classification (NCBI taxonomy): domain Bacteria; kingdom Bacillati; phylum Bacillota; class Bacilli; order Lactobacillales; family Lactobacillaceae; genus Paucilactobacillus; species Paucilactobacillus nenjiangensis. The sequence continues at coordinate 1,205,076 of NZ_CP043939.1, read as the reverse complement.
GAAAAATATTGTATATACGATTTTTGTATGTACAATATTTAAGGCTAGGCGGAGTGGCCAGTTGGCTGGATCACAACTCAGACAAATAACTTAGGTATCGTTCAAAGGTGGTGGTTAACATGGCAACTAATCAGGAATTCAACGGGATTATCATGTACCGCCGTGATTATAAAGAACGAGATTTATTAGTTAAAATTCTCACTGATCAAATCGGCAAAACCATGTTCATGGTTAAAGATGCCAAAAAGCGAGGTTCACGCATTGGGCCTGCCGTGTTGCCAAATACTCATGGTCGATATGTTGGTACGTTAAATCAAACCGGGATGAGCTTTATCAATGCCGTGTTAGATGCCGAACAATACTTTAATATAGCGCAAGACATTTTTAAAAATGCTTATGCGACTTATATCTTGGCGTTACTAGATAGTGCTTATCAGGATAACCAACCACTGGGTCACTGGTTTGATACGATTTCAAACGCACTCACTTTAATAGATGAAGGTGATGACGAGCAAATCATTGCTAATATTGTTGAAGTGCAGTTGCTGGCGGCATTTGGTGTGCAACCAGAATGGCGATATTGTGCGATTTGTGGTCGTGATGATTTACCATTTGATTATTCGATGAAATACAATGGCTTAATTTGTCAGCAACATTTTCAGATGGATGAACACCGATTGCATGTTGATCAAAAAACCATCTTTTTCTTGCGACGCTTTTCCGTTATTAAGATGGAGCAAATTAATCATGTTAATGTCAGTGAAGAGACCAAAAAACATTTGCGCACGGTGATTGATCAAATTTATGATGAATCCGTCGGGTTGAAATTAAAAAGCAAAAAATTTATTGATGAAATGGGTTCCTGGAGTGACAAGTTAACCTTGAAGCCCCGGACAGATATTGACAAGAACGAGTGAGTCAACTATCATAATAACTATATAAATATTCAATGATGACGAAGAATAAATGGATAACAAGTAACAGCGATGCTGAGTAAGTGAAAGTCAGCAATGTCTATCCTCGGCACTTTATCAGTTGAAATGTAACTAAGCTGTTTTGCGTGAAGCAAAAAAGCAGGGTGGAACCGCGAATAAAATCGTCCCTGTAAAGACTATTTCTATACCTATAGTCTTTACAGGTTTTTTTGTTTGTAAAAATTAAAAATATGGCACAGAAGGGATTGGATGAAATGACAGAAAAATTAGCTGTACAAGATATCATCTTAAAATTACAAAATTATTGGGCAAGTCAAGGTTGTATGTTAATGCAAGCCTATGATACGGAAAAAGGGGCCGGGACTATGAGTCCTTATACTTTTTTACGTGCGATTGGACCTGAACCTTGGAACGCCGCTTACGTGGAACCATCACGTCGTCCAGCTGATGGTCGCTATGGTGACAATCCGAATCGTTTGTATCAACACCATCAATTTCAAGTAATTATGAAACCTTCTCCTGATAACATTCAAGAACTGTACTTAAATAGTTTACGGGAACTCGGAATTGAACCACTTGAACATGATATTCGGTTTGTGGAAGACAACTGGGAAAATCCTTCGATGGGTTGTGCTGGTGTTGGTTGGGAAGTTTGGCTTGATGGCATGGAAGTTACTCAATTTACTTATTTCCAAGTAGTTGGTGGCTTGACCATGGATCCCGTAGCTGCCGAAGTAACTTACGGACTAGAACGCCTTTCTCAATACATCCAAGACGTAAACAATGTGTTTGATCTAGAATGGGCCGATGGCGTGCTATATGGCGACATTTTCAAAGAGCCCGAATATGAACATTCTAAGTATTCCTTTGAAGAAAGTAACCAAGAAATGTTACTGAAATTCTTTGAAGAATATGAAAAGGAAGCTACTCGTTTAATTGCGGATGGATTAGTTCATCCTGCCTATGATTACGTTTTGAAATGTAGTCATGCCTTCAACTTACTTGATGCTCGAGGAGCTGTATCAGTGACGGAACGTGCCGGCTATTTAGCTCGAATTCGTAATATGGCTCGTTCAATTGCACGGGCATTTGTGGCCGAACGTAAGAAGTTAGGTTTCCCACTCATTAAAGATGAAGCGCAAAGACAAGCATTATTAGCAGATGAAGAGGAGGCAAAGTAAGATGTCACATACATTTTTATTAGAAATTGGCGTTGAAGAAATGCCTGCTCATGTAGTTAGCCCAAGTATCAAACAATTAGACAAACGCGTTCGTGATTACTTAAAAGAACAACGGATTAGTTTTGATGATATTCAAGAATTTGCCACACCGCGACGTATGTCACTGTCAATCAGTGGTTTAGCTGATAAGCAACCAGATATCGATGAAGAAGTTAAAGGCCCCGCTAAAAAAATCGCGCAAGATGCTGAAGGCAACTGGTCAAAAGCCGCTATCGGCTTCACACGTGGTCAAGGGGTTACAGTAGATGATATTACCTTTAAAGAACTTAAAGGTGTTGAATATGTCTATGTTGATAAGCATGTGGCCGGTCAATCTGTGAACGACATTTTAACGGGATTAAATGATGTCATTATGGCGATGAATTTCCCAACCATGATGAAATGGTCGACTCATAAATTTGAATTTGTTCGTCCTATCAAGTGGTTAGTTGCATTGTTAGATGATCAAGTAATTCCATTTTCAATTTTAGATGTAACCACAGGTCGGCAAACGCTTGGCCATCGTTTCTTAGGTGGCACGGTGGAATTGTCTACGGCTACTGATTATGAAGCTGCTTTGGAAGATGAATATGTGATTGCGAACCAAGACAAACGTAAGGGATTGATTCGGGACCAAATTACGCAAATTGCTGACGAACATCAATGGGTTGTCGATATCGACGAAGACTTGCTAGAAGAAGTTAACAATCTCGTTGAATGGCCAACCGCCTTTAATGGTGGTTTTGATGAACAGTACTTAGTGTTACCTGATGAAGTCTTAATCACTTCAATGAAAGAACACCAACGCTTCTTCTATGCCCGTGACCAAGCTGGCAAGTTGTTGCCTGATTTCATTTCGGTTCGGAATGGAAATGCAGAACATCTGGCCAACGTGGCGCGAGGTAATGAACGAGTACTCACTGCCCGTTTGGAAGACGCTAAATTCTTCTATGAAGAAGACCAACAAGTTACAATTGAGCAATACGTGGAACGCTTGAAGAATGTCGCTTTCCATGACAAAATTGGCTCAATGTATGAAAAAATGCAACGTGTAACAGTCTTAGCTCAATTAATTGGGACTAAATTAGGATTTACCGCTGCTGAACTGACTGATTTAAAACGAGCCAGTGAAATTTACAAGTTTGATTTAACTACTGGAATGGTGGGCGAATTTGCTGAATTGCAAGGGGTCATGGGAGAAAAATACGCCTTATTAAATGGCGAAAACGCCGCCGTGGCACAAGCAGTTCGTGAACACTACATGCCAATTTCAGCTGAAGGCGCATTGCCTGATTCTAAAGTTGGCTCGGTGTTGGCCTTGGCCGATAAACTCGAAAGTATCTTGAGCTTCTTCTCTGTGGGGATGATTCCAAGTGGTTCAAATGATCCATATGCCCTGAGACGTCAAGCTTATGGAATTGTGCGGATTGTGGCTGACAAGCAATGGCACCTTGACTTATTGGACATTGAACCAGAGTTAGTCATTGCTATGACTGCAGCTGGTGTTAGTCCAGCCTTTGACATGACTAAAGTGACTTCAGATGTGCACTCATTTATCTCTGAACGGATTCGTTTAGCATTAGATGGCAAGAAATATCGCCATGATATCGTCGAAACGGCTATTTCTGGTAAACAAAACGATATTGTTAACGTGATGGAAGCCGCCGCTACGTTGGATGCCCACAAAGATGATGCCAACTTTAAGGATTCAATTGAAGCCTTAACCCGGGTCTTGCGGATTGCTGATAAAAATGACGCTGATGCAAATTTGGCTGTGGATGCTGCTTTATTCCAAGCTCCATCTGAACAACAATTATTGGATCAAGTGACTGCCATTGAAAATAAACCAGCTGAGACAATTGACGGTTTATATCAACAACTTGCTGGACTACAACCAACCATTGCTCAGTACTTTGAAGACAACATGATTATGGACAAAAATGAACAAGTTAAGAACAACCGTCTTCACCAATTAACACGGATTGCGCAGTTAACTGAAGAACTCGGTAACTTGAATGAACTAATCGTCAAATAAGTTCTGGAAACTTGACAAACATGTATGCCAAATGCTTCCTGATTGACAATTTTTGTATTTGCGTTAAGATATATATTGAATAATTATGTAGATTAGTAGTCGCGTTCCGATTGAACGCGGCTATTCGCAACTTTAAGGTAGAAATGAGGGGTTTGGATGGCAACCAGAATTCCTGAGGAAGTAATTGATCAAGTCCGTAGCTCCGTTAATATTGCGGATGTGATTGGTCAATACGTCCAATTGAAAAAGTCGGGCAAAAACCTATTTGGAGTTTGCCCGTTTCATGATGAAAAGACAGGTTCTTTTTCCGTCAATGAAGAAAAACAGATTTTTCATTGTTTCAGTTGTGGCCGTGGTGGGAATGTCTTCAAGTTCTTTATGGAACTGGAAAATATCTCCTTTCCAGAAGCGGTGATTAAAGTCGCAGAGGATGCTCATATTGATTTACCTAATGAGTACCAAACGAAAGAATATGTTTCTGAAAATTCACAAAATTCGTTGTCTGGACAATTAATCAATTTACACGAACAAGCAGCAAATTTGTATCATCATATTTTAAAAAATACCCAAGCCGGTCAGCAAGCATTGGAATACCTCTATCATCGGGGGATGAATGATGCGACGATTGATCAGTTTGGAATTGGCTTTGCGCCGGAACAACGATTGCTCTATCCATTTTTTGACGAGAAAAAGGTTGATTATCAACTGCTGCGTCAAACTGGATTATTCGCAGAGGACCAATCCGGACAGTTACATGACCGGTTCTTTGGCCGGGTGATGTTTCCAATAAAAAATCCAAATGGTAAAGTAATCGCCTTTTCGGGTCGGTTGTTGAGTACCGAAAACACAGATATGCCCAAATATTTGAATAGTCCGGAAACGGAGATTTTCAATAAACGGCGAACCTTGTTTAATTTTGATGTCGCCCGAAAAAGTGTGCGTCAATCACGAAGAATTATCTTGTTTGAAGGTTTTATGGATGTCATTGCGGCCACTCGTGCAGGTGTTACCTGTGGCGTGGCTTCCATGGGAACAAGCTTAACTGAAGAACAGATTAATATGATGGAACGAGTCACGTCCGAAATTGATGTCTGTTATGACGGGGATGATGCGGGGCAAAATGCCACGAATCGTGCTTTGTCGATTATTAGCGAGCAGAGTCAAAAGCTTAAGTTAAACGTGGTCAGTATGCCAGCCGGAATTGATCCGGATGAGTATATTCAAGAGTATGGTGAAGACAAATTAGCCGAGTGGTTAGATAACGCCAAGCAAACACCAGTTGCCTTTCAAATGAATTATTTGAAGCGCAATTTGAATGTTGATAATGAAGTTGATCAAATAAGCTATCTGCATTCTATTTTGAAGGTGATTGCAAATGTGCCAGATTCACTCGAACAAGATGTGTATCTCAACCAACTTGTGACCCAATTTAACTTGGACAAACAGACCTTACAAGGCCAGTTACAAGAGATTCGCCGTCAGAATCAATCACAAAATACTGTTGAAGTTCGTCGAGATAATGTTCGACGAGAAGCACAACCTGTGATTCAACATGATGTTGAAATTCTGGATCAAACGAAGCGCGCAGAACGAATGTTGCTGAGATTGATGTTACATGACCATGATGTTTGGTATTATGTTAAAGGTAAAGAAAATTTCTATTTTGCTCATGAATCGTTTCAAACATTGTATCTACTCGCGCAAAGTTACTTTTCAACACATGACGTCTATGCCGCCAATGAATTCTTTGACTACATTGACGATGAGAAGCTACAACGTTTGATGATTGACTTAGAAGAAATTGAAGCCAATGACGAGGTTAGCATGGCAGCCGTTGATGATTATATCAATGTGATTGTCCAGAAGACACCGTTGAAGCAGTTGATTTCGGAAAAGAAAGCCCAATTAAAAGAAGCAACTAAATTTGGTAATAAAGATTTAGAAGAATCACTCACAATCGAAGTAATTAATTTAATGAGACAGCAACAAGAACAACTACAAAGTGGGGGAAAATAATTAATGGAAAAGAAAAAAGAAGAAAAAATTATTTCAAACTTGGAAGATTTCGATCAAAAGAAATATGACGCTGCAGTTGGTAAGTTAATCCGTGACTTTAAAAAAGACAAAGAAATCAAGTATGATGATTTAACTGACAAAATTGCGACACCTTTTGGCTTAGTTGAAGATGGTATGGAAAACTTAATTTCTAACATTGAAGATGCTGGAATTAGTGTTGTCGATGAAAATGGTGATCCAGATCCACGTGCCCTCAAGACCGAAAAAGAAATTTCAAGCAAAGAATTAAAAGACACTTCTGCACCAACTGGGATTAAGATTAATGATCCTGTCCGGATGTATTTGAAAGAAATCGGTCGTGTTAACTTGTTGAAAGCTGACGAAGAAGTTAAGTTAGCTGAACGAATTGAAGCCGGTGATGAAGAAGCTAAGCAAGAACTTGCTGAAGCTAACTTACGTTTGGTGGTTTCGATTGCTAAACGTTATGTTGGACGTGGGATGCAATTCCTTGATCTAATCCAAGAAGGTAACATGGGCTTGATGAAGGCCGTTGAAAAGTTTGATTACCGTAAAGGTTTCAAATTCTCAACTTATGCTACTTGGTGGATTCGTCAAGCGATTACGCGTGCGATTGCCGATCAAGCTCGAACAATTCGGATTCCAGTTCATATGGTGGAAACCATTAACAAATTAATTCGGATTCAACGTCAATTACTTCAAGATTTAGGTCGCGAACCTACACCTGAAGAAATTGGTGCCGAAATGGATATGCCAACTGAAAAAGTTCGTGAAATCTTGAAGATTGCTCAAGAACCAGTTTCATTGGAAACACCAATTGGTGAAGAGGACGATTCACATTTGGGTGATTTCATTGAAGATCAAGACGCTACCAGTCCAGCTGACCATGCGGCATATGAATTGCTAAAAGAACAACTTGAAAACGTGCTTGATACCTTGACTGATCGTGAAGAAAACGTGCTTCGTCTACGTTTCGGATTAGATGATGGTCGGACACGGACACTTGAAGAAGTGGGTAAAGTATTTGGTGTTACTCGTGAACGGATTCGTCAAATTGAAGCCAAAGCACTTCGTAAGCTTCGCCATCCATCACGTTCAAAACAATTAAAAGATTTCCTAGAATAATAAAAACTTGTTATATACAACTAATCTAAAGAATGGTCCTCAAAGGATTATTCTTTTATTTTTGCATTTATTTGTATAATACAACTAATTTTTTAATGGTATAATTTTAGAATTGACGAAAAGAAAGTGGTATAAAAATGGATGTATATTTGAAACAGGCAATCATGCACGTGATTGATCGTGGGTTCGGTGATCCTGTATTTTCACAGGTTAATTTGGACTTAACTAACATTAATATTCGCGAATATTTAGAGAAGAAAATTGAAAAGCTTGTATCGGCACAGTCGAAGACGGGGATGCTGGTTGCTGATTCAAAGATGGCACAACTCGTTAAAGGTGCGGCTGATAACTTTGAAGAAGTTAGTAAAGAGATTGCTGAACAATGGTTTAACATTTATAAACAAAGTGAAGATGCACCAAGTGCGGATGTCTTTGTAGTTTTGTATGAAGATGATGCTCAACCATACGTTGCGATGTTAAAGGTAGATTATCATCAAGGGTTCACACATCTGATTGGTGATCAAGATGGTAAATTATCAAATGAACTCATCATCCATCAGTCAATTTTATCTGGTAAAACAACAAAAGCAGATGAAGGATTCAGTGTAAATGTTGATGAGTTAACCTATCAGTTAATGGAGAAAAAGTATAGTTTTTCGGGTGACAAAATGGAGTATCTTTCAACCAAAGTGATTGAAAGTGCGCCAATTCCATCACTTGAGCAAAACGTCAAAACTGTGAAAAAAGTGGCAGAAAAAGTTGCTAAACAGTATGATGTACCGAAGTTTGAAGTTGTTAATCAAGTAAAAGAAGCGGTTCAAGAATCAATTGAACAAGAACAAGCAATTGATACGGGAGTCATTTCAAAACACATTTTTAAGGATAATATTTCTGCTCAAACCGAATTCAATGATAGTATCGCAGAAGAGGTAGAAGTACCTAAAATGCCTGTATCAAAAGCCGTACAAGAAATTGCGACGAAGAAATATGGAAAACAAAAATTGAAACTTTCCAATGGTATTGAATTAACGGTGCCGTTAGATGTTTATCAAAATCCGGATTTGATTGAATTTCAAAACCATCCTGATGGTACAATTTCTGTGATGATCAAGAACGTGGAAAAAGTCATTAGTAAGTTATAGCAAAAGGCTTTTTGATTCGATAAGCTTCCGATCAATAGCCAAAATCAATTTAATGAATAAAAACAGCCGCTATGCGACTGCTTTTTTGGTGTTTAATAGATAAAACGCGCCAATTGAAATCACTTGGAAAATTAACATAATGGCAAACATCGGTGTAGGACTGCTAGTCCCAAACAACCCAACCAACGGTGAGCTAATTCCACCGGCAATATTACCGAATAAGCCAACCATGGCCGAAGAAACGCCAGCGTTGATACCAGGAACCTGCATTGCTAGATCAGTCGCTAATGCAGTGGTAAATCCAAAGCTACCGATAATTAGGAAAATACCAATCATTGAAAGCAAGTGGCTTCCAATTGTAATCCCATTGAGAACCATTAAACCAATAATAATTAACGTAACAAACAAATTGATGTTAACCATTTTTTTGCTTCTAAAGTAACTAGCCATCCGTCCAGCGAGGAAACTACCAAAGGCAATCCCACAGCCATTCAAGGCATACATTAAGCTAAATTGTGTACTATTTAAATGAAAAACACCTTGGTAAATAAACGATGAACCCGAAATATAACAGAACAACACACCGTTGGCCATACAGAGAATTAAGGTTGGTTGCCAAAAGTCTTTGGCGTGTCCTAATGTACTCAGTGACTTACGACTGAAGGTGGTTTCGACTTCTTTAGGAGCCGTTTCAGGTAAAAAGATAGAATTGATAATTAAGAAAATACCGATGAAACCTAAGACTACAAAAATCAAATTCCAGGGACCGACTAACATGGTCATCGAACCGATAATTGGCGAGATGACGGGGAAAATGCCGTTAATTGACATCAAGTTAGCATAAAAGCGGGTTAACTTTTTACCAGTAAACATGTCTTTGGCAAGTGCGCGTGAAAGCACGTTACCACTGGCGCCGGCTAAACCTTGTAAGAAACGAATAGCCAAGAAAATCCAGATATTCGAGGTAAATGCGAGTGCAAATGAAGTGATGGCGAAGACAGCTAAGCCAATAATCAGTGGGGTTTTACGGCCAATCCGGTCACTGATTGGGCCAATGACTAATTGACCAAGGGCGAGGCCAACGATACACGTGCTAATACTCATTTGAATTAATGATGCTGAGGTATGCAATGAACTGGTCATTGCGGGTAATCCAGGGAGATACATATCTAATGACAGTGGCCCAAAGGCACTTAAAGTACCTAATAGTAAAACTAGCCACAGCGAAGATTTCTTTTTCATGATGAACACCAAACCAATCCTAAAAATTAATGATAAGAATATCATATCAAAATTTGAACCGATGTGGTTGATTTCGATACTAACTTATCAATATTTGCTATATACTTAAATTATTAATGTTTAAAGAAATGAGTGAAGTAAATGGATTCATTACATCTGTCAAAACGCTTAGCGACCGTCGCTAAATATGTCCCTGATCAAGCCAGAATGGCCGACATTGGCTCTGATCATGCTTATTTACCTGCCAATTTGGCGTTAAACTCACGTATTGAGTTTGCGATTGCAGGCGAAGTTGCCAAGGGACCATACCAAAATGCCTTAGCAGAACTCACTAATCATCATTTAACAAATGTGATTGAAGCTCGACTAGCGGATGGCTTAGCTGCTATTGAAACAAGTGATCGAATCGACACGATTACAATTGCTGGCATGGGGGGTACCTTAATCAGTGACATCCTGGAAAACGGTAAGGATAAGTTGGCACAGGTCAATCGGTTAATTTTAGAACCAAATGTGGGTGCGGAAATTGTGCGTCAGTGGTTGGTCGATAACTATTTTGAAATTACGACGGAGGAAATCTTATCTGAAGATCAACATGTTTATGAGATTATCGTCGCAGAACCGACTGACATTAAAGCCGTGTATGATGCGCAAGAAATACTGTTCGGACCATTTTTACTGCATGAAAAGTCAGTACCATTTGTAGAAAAATGGCAAGGACAGGTCGCTCATTTAGAAACAGCGATTCAGCAAATGGAACAAGCTCAAAAAGTTCCAGCAGATAAAATAAAGGAGTTTCAACAGGAAATTCAGCTGATTAAGGAAGTGTTATAAATGATTGCACAAGAATTAATTGATTATTTCGAACAATGGGCACCCAAGTCAATTGCGGAGGATGGCGATCCAGTCGGACTCCAGTTAGGTAATCCGCAACAAGAAATTCACAAAGTTATGACTACCTTAGACGTGCGACCAGAAGTTGTGGCTGAGGCAATTGCTCAGCACGCTGATTTTATTTTTGCCCACCATCCAATGATTTTTCGAGCACCTCATAATTTAGATTTAAGCGTGCCACAAAATGAAATGTACGCGCAACTGATGAAACATGACATTGTGGTCTATGGCGCACACACGAATCTGGATAATGTGAATGGGGGGATGAATGATTGGTTAGCTGCTCAACTGGAATTAAGTGGGTTAGAACCCTTGCTAGCCGGTGGAACTCATCCAATTACCAACGAACATTACGGAATGGGGCGAGTCGGTCAATTAGCGCAAGCAATGTCAGTCGAACAATTTGGCCATTACGTGGCCGAAAAATTTGATGTTCCCGCGCTACGAATTGTTGCGGGCACAGAGAAACAAATTCAACGAGTGGCCGTTTTAGGTGGATCTGGTGGCCAATTCTATTTGGATGCGGTCAATCACCAGGCTGATGCATATGTGACGGGCGATATTTCCTATCACACGGGACATGACATTATTGCTAATGGCTTAGTAGCGGTCGATCCCGGGCACCATTTCGAATCCATTTGTAAAGCCAAACTTCATTTGCTATTTGAACAGTGGAAAGCAGCGCAAGGATGGCAAGTTGAAATTATTGAATCAAAATTAAGTACAGAACCATTCAAATTTATGATGAGGTGATGAGAAAATGACTAAATATGACGATTTGCTTCCTCGTTTTATTAATTATGTGAAACAAGAGACTCGTTCAGACGACAAATCAACGACGATTCCTTCTAGTCCACTAGAGACAGATTTTGCAAACAAATTAAAGGATGAATTGATTGCGATTGGCGTTGAAAATGTCCGTATCCATCTCCAAAATCAATATGTTTTGGGCACGCTGAAGAGTAATTTGGATTATGAAGTCCCTGCAATTGGGTATATTGCCCACATTGACACGGCCGACTTCAATGCCCATCACGTTAATCCGCAAATTATTGATAAATATGATGGCAACAGTGATATCCAATTGGGGGAGAGCGAATATGTGCTGGATCGAGCTTCTTTCCCAGCTTTGGAAAACTATGTAGGGCACACGTTGATTACAACGGATGGAACAACCTTACTTGGTGCGGATGACAAGTCAGGGGTCTCGGAAATTGTGACAATGGCTAAGTATTTAGTGGACCACTCAGAAATCAAACATGGTGATTTACAACTGGCATTTGGTCCAGATGAAGAAATTGGCACCGGCGCTGACCATTTTGATGTTGCTGATTTTGGTGCTGATTTTGCTTACACAGTTGATGGTGGTCCTTTAGGTGAACTGGAATATGAAACCTTTAATGCGGCGGCAGCCGAGATTACCATTCAAGGTAAAGATGTTCATACAGCTACAGCTAAAGGGGTGATGATCAATGCCTTGCAAGTCGCCTTTGAATTGAATAGTAAATTACCAACGCATGACCGCCCTGAATTAACCACGGACCGCGAAGGTTTCTTTCATTTAGATAAAGTGAACGGCACCGTTGATCAAGCCACGATGGAATATATCATTCGTGACCATGACAAACAAAAATTTAACGCGCGCAAAGCCGCAATGAAGAGCATTGTTGAGGCGTTAAATGATGTGTATGGTGAAAATCGGATTCAATTAAAGATGTATGACCAATATTACAACATGCGTGAAGTAATTGAAGAACACATGGAGGTCGTTGAGATTGCTAAGCAAGCGATGGAGGATCTCGGGATTGAGCCTGTCATTTATCCGGTGAGAGGTGGTACGGACGGTTCCAAGATTTCATTTATGGGCTTACCAACCCCTAATTTATTTGCCGGTGGTGAAAACATGCATTCTCGCTTTGAATTTGTCTCACTTGAAGTGATGAAACAGGCCGTTGATGTCTTGTTAAAAATTAGTGAGTTAAATGTCGCCAAACGAAAATAAAAAATAAGCCTCGCTGAAAAATTTCAACGAGGTTTGTTTTTATTATTATTTACTTGTTACTTCCACACTTTTTGTAATCCATGCGAAACAGTTAGCTGCGAACAAGCCAACTACAATGGCTAACACACCCATTGTTACGGGGTCAATAGTTAGAATATCAAGTTGTCCACAGATGTATCCTAGGACTTCACCTAAGATTAATGCCCAAAATGCGGCCACTAAGTTTGAAACGATTAAACGCATCTTCTTCACCTCACATAATATAGACACTAGTTTATCACAATTTGAAAAAAAGTGTAAAAAAGTTTCGCAACTAATAATATTGGTATACTTTAAAAATAGACTTGTTTATTGTGAATATGATTGTTATTATGAATGTTATCAGGTCAAATTAATCTACATTGGTATATCTAAATTGATTTTTGTGTTTTCACAGGATAGGGGTCAAATTTGATATAATCATTGGGAAAGGGAGTTAGTAGATGAGCTTTGTACCGTTACAAGTCCTCAGTAGCTATAGCCTACTGAAAAGTACTTCACAAATTAAACAGCTAGTGGCGAGTGCCAAAGATCGTGGCTATACTGCTCTAGCAATTACCGATGAAAATGTTTTATACGGAGCCTTTGATTTTTACAATGAGGCCGTGAAACAAGGAATTAAACCATTGATTGGGATGACCATCGTCTTTCCATCAGAAGTAGTGGCAGATGATGACCAACGTTTAGTCTTAATTGCCAAAAATTATGATGGCTATCGTCACCTAATGAAAATTACTACCACGATTCAAACCTTGGAACGTGGTGAAACCATCACCTTGGATCAATTATCCGAATGGTTCCACGATTTATTCGTCATCTTACCCACGGATAATGATTTGTACCGGTTGATTCAATCCGGTCAAGCAGATGAAGCGCGGGTCTATTTTGAACAACTGGCCAAATCAGTCGATGAGCAAAGTTTATTAATTGGCATTAATCCAAGTGTTGATGCAATTTTACGCCAAACCATGATGCAGTTAGTGACACAATTAAACACGCAATTAATTGGTTTATCACGGGTGGGTTATTTAAATGCGGACGACCATTTTTCGGTGGAAGTCTTACGGTCGATTGATCGTGGTAACCAAATGAACCAGCCCCAAATGTTAGCCAGCCAGCAAGGCGAGCATTACTTAAAGCCAGTTGCTGACATAGAACGTGAATTCCAAACGGTTGGGTTAGTAGACGCGGTTAATTTAACCCAAGTCATTGCTGGCCAAGCCAACGTCAAGTTGGAATCACAAGACACCATCTTACCTAAATTTGAAAACGACAAACAGTTAGATTCATTTACGTACTTAAAGCAATTGTGTATTGAAGGCTTAAAATTGAGAGCGATTGCACCGGGCTTCACCGTGGATGATTATCGGAACCGGCTTGCGAGTGAATTAAAAATTATTCACGAAATGGGCTTTGATGATTACTTCTTGATTGTCGGGGATGTGATTGCCTATGCGCATCAACACGATATCATTACTGGTCCCGGGCGGGGGTCAGCGGCCGGATCATTGGTTGCCTATTCCTTGGCGATAACCGACGTTGATCCGTTGCAATATAACTTACTCTTCGAACGATTCTTGAATCCAGAACGGGTTCAAATGCCAGATATTGATTTAGATATTCCAGATGACCGGCGAGAAGAAATTTTGCAATACGTTCATGATAAATACGGCCACGGACGAGTCGCCCAAATTATCACCTTTGGGACTTTAGCGACTAAACAAGTGTTACGTGATGTCGGTCGAGTCTTCGGTTTATCGCAATTTGAAGCCGCTGAATGGAGTAAGACTATTCCACAAGCCTTGCACATTAGTCTGGAAGATTCATACCGTCAATCGTTGCCCTTACGGAACTTGGTGGCAGATAACGCCAAGAACCAGTTAATCTTTGAGACTGCTAAAAAGTTGGAAGGCTTACCAAGACACTATTCGACGCATGCCGCCGGGATTGTGCTTTCGCAAGAAAAACTAGAAGACTTAGTGCCGTTACAAGACGGTGGCGATGGCATGCTGATGACTCAATTTGCCAAAGATACGGTCGAAGCGATTGGGTTGTTGAAAATTGATTTCTTAGGGTTGCGGAACTTGTCGATTCTAGATCATGCCGTCAAATTGGTCCAACAAACGAATCCAGAGTTTGCATTAACGCAAATTGAGTTAAATGATAAAAAAACTCTGGAGCTCTTTCAAAATGGCGACACAAATGGAGTCTTCCAATTTGAATCTAGTGGGATTAAAAATGTCCTCACGCAATTACATCCTGAAACGTTTGAATTGATTGTGGCCGTTAATGCGTTATACCGTCCAGGACCAATGGAAAACATTGACACGTTCATCAAACGGAAAAAAGGTCAGGAACCAGTCAGCTATCCAGATGAATCATTAAAAGATATTGTGGGTGTTACGTATGGCATCCTCGTTTATCAAGAACAAGTCATGCAGGTGGCATCGAAAATGGCCAGCTTTAGTTATGGTGAGGCCGATTTACTGCGGCGAGCCATGAGTAAGAAAAAGCAAAGCGTGATGGATTCGATGCGCAGTAAATTCATCCATGGCGCGCAAGATAATGGTTATACGCCAGAAGTGGCAGAACGGATTTTTGACTATATTGATCAATTTGCAAATTACGGATTTAACCGGTCACACGCGGTGGCGTATTCGAAGTTAGCGTTTGAACTGGCGTATATCAAAGCTTGGTATCCAGCTGCATTCTTAATTTCACTGCTGAATACGGTCAATAATGACGCTGCTAAAATTCGGATGTACATGTCAGAAGCCCAGAAACATAAAGTCAAGGTTGATGGGCCCAATATTAATGTCAGTGAACGTGAATTTACAATGCAAGACGGGCATATTTTGTTCGGTCTGGGGGATGTAAAGGGATTACGCCGCGACATGATTCGAGATGTACTTGAGAGTCGGGTCAACGATGGTCCGTTTACAAGTTTACTGAACTTTGTGCAACGGTTAGATTCAAAGTGGCAAAAAAAGGAATTAATCGAACCATTAGTATACGTGGGAGCATTTGATGGACTAGGCAATAATCGGGCAGAGTTAGCAGAGGCACTACCAAAAATTATTGATAGTGTTGAGTTAACCGGGTCTAGTCTGAGTTTGTTTGAGGAGTTACAACCGACAATTTCTGAACGAAAAGAATTTGGTTTAGAACAACGATTGGGATTTGAAGAACAATATTTAGGTGCCTATTTGTCTGGTCATCCGGTGAGTCAATTTGCGGACGCGGGGATGCGACTCGGGGTGACTCCAGTCGCTGAATTAGCTAACCGTGCAAGTGTGAAAATCTTTGTCTTTGTGACAAATGTCAAGGTGATTCGTACTAAACGAGGTGAACAAATGGCCTTCGTGTCGGGCAGTGATCAAACCGGGTCCATCGAAGTCACCGTTTTCCCTAATCTATATAAACGAATCAGTGCTTTACTTGAAAAAAATAAGATTTTACTGGTTGATGGGAAAGTGGAGACTGAGCGGCGCTTGCAAGTGATTGCTAATCAGATCCAAGATGCCAAGACGGTGGTTGTTAAAAGTAACCAAACTAAGCCACCGACTGTAAGCAAACGCTGGGTGTTACGCATTGATGCGCAACATGAAAATCAACAAACGCAACAAAATTTAGCTGACTTTCTGGTCAGTGAACCAGGCAATATTCCGGTAATTATTTTTGAACAACGAACTGACAAAAAACTAATTCAGCCGAAAGAGAGGTGGATTCCCGATTCGGTGGGAATTCAATCTCGCCTGGTCGAGATTTTAGGTACAGATAACGTTGTGTTACAAAATATTAAAAAATAGAAGGGTGATTTTATATTATGGAATCAAAATTCGATATTGAAGTATATTCAGATGGAGCAGATATTAACGATATGCTCACAGATGCCAAACGTGATTACGTGACTGGGTTTACAACTAACCCATCATTAATGAAAAAAGCAGGCATCACTAATTACCTCGAATTCGCTAAAAACGCAATCAAGGAATTGCCAGATTACGGCATTTCATTTGAAGTTTTTGGTCATGATAATGAAACCATGAAAAAAGAAGCCGCCATTATTTCAGCATTGGGCGATAATGTCTTTGTTAAAATTCCAATTTTGTTGGCAGACGGAACTAGTAACGCACCATTGATTCACGATTTGTCACATGCGGGCATTAAAGTAAACGTCACGGCAATTTCTACTATTGAACAGGTACAACAAACTGTTGATAATTTGGATGACGATGTTCCTGCCTTGGTATCAATTTTTGTTGGACGGGTGGCTGATACTGGTCAAGATCCTACTGAATTTGTGAAGCAAAGCGTTGAATTAACTAAGCCACATCCAAATGCCAAACTATTATGGGCTTCAACTCGTGAAGTAATTAATGTTTATCAGGCACAAGATATGGGAGTCGACGTGATTACGGTGCCACCAGCAATTTTAGCTAAGTTAGGTAAAGTTGGTAAGTCTTCATATCAAGTTTCTGTAGATACGGTTAAGGGATTTGATAAGGATATTTCAAGTTTGGGCTTTAGCATTTTAGACTAATTGAAATCGTAAGTTTTTTCGATGGACAGGCACGAAAAAATGAGCATTTTTTAATAAAAGTCACTAATTTGTCAATGGTATCGTTTACATTTGTGAAACTTGACATAAACACAAGACACCGTTTTTAAAAAGTGATAAACTAGCATTTGTACAAAAAGGACATACATTTGTCCGGATAACTCAAAGGAGAGATTTTACTTATGAAGAAAACCAAGATTGTTAGTACACTTGGTCCTGCCAGTAGCGATGTAGATACAATTGTAAAGTTGATTGAATCAGGAGCAAACATTTTCCGTTTCAACTTCTCACATGGTGATCACGAAGAACACCTTGGCCGTATCACAAATGTTCATAAAGCCGAAGAAATTACCGGCGTTAAAGTTGGACTAATGCTTGATACTAAGGGTGCTGAAATTCGTACTACTGTTCAAGCAGAAGGTAAGATTGAATTCAACATTGGCGACAAGCTTCGCATTTCAATGGATGATAGTCTTGAAGGAACTCACGACAAGATTGCTGTCACTTATCCTGGATTGTTTGACGACGTTCAAGTTGGTGGACACGTATTATTCGATGATGGCTTGATTGACATGTTAATCGACGATAAAGATGCTGCTAACAAAGAACTTGTTGTTACAGTTCAAAACCATGGTTTGTTAGGTTCACGTAAGGGTGTTAACGCACCTGGTGTTTCTATCAACCTTCCAGGTATTACTGAAAAAGATGCTAGCGATATCCGTTTCGGTTTAGATAACGAAATCAACTTTATTGCTGCTTCATTTGTACGTAAGCCACAAGACGTTCTTGATATTCGTGCCTTACTTGAAGAAAAGAACATGGGTCATGTTCAAATCTTCCCTAAGATCGAATCACAAGAAGGTATCGACAACATTGATTCAATCATGGAAGTTTCAGAAGGTCTTATGATTGCTCGTGGAGACATGGGTGTTGAAATTCCAGTTGAAAATGTTACTTCAGCTCAAAAATCATTGATTCGCAAGTGTAACTTATTAGGTAAGCCAGTTATTACTGCTACCCAAATGCTTGATTCAATGCAAGAAAACCCACGTCCTACACGTGCCGAAGCATCTGACGTTGCTAACGCTGTCTTTGATGGTACTGATGCAACAATGCTTTCAGGTGAAAGTGCTAACGGAGACTACCCAGTAGAATCTGTTGCAACTATGGCTCGTATCGACGAAAAATCTGAAAACGAATTAGACGAATTCGGTACTGAAGTATTTGACTTCAATACTGCTGACGTTACAGAAGCAATTGGTTCATCAGTTGCTTTAAGTGCCGATGCTCTTGGTATCAAGACTATCGTTGCTGCAACTCGTTCAGGTTATACTGCTCGTATGATTTCAAAATATCGTCCAAATGCTAACATCTTAGCACTTACATTTGACGAACGTACTCAACGTGGATTGACTGTCAACTGGGCAGTTCAACCATTCCAAGTTGAAACACCAAAGAGCATGGATGATTTATTTGCCGAAGCATCAACAAAGGCTAAAGAATTTGGCTTTGCTGTTACTGGCGAAAAGATTATCGTTGTTGCTGGCTTCCCTGTTGGTAAGGAAGGTACAACTAACATGATGCGTATCCAAACCATCGAATAATCACTTTGATTATTGATGACAAAATAGGACCTTTCGAGGTTCTATTTTTCTACCATTAGTCAAGGGAAACCTTGATCTAATGGTTTTTTATTGCGTCTTTAGACCTGGTTGAGCACGTCAACTGTGCGAAACAAAAAACCACCTGCTATGCGGGTGGAGAGCAAATGGGTTATACAAAAATGCCCCCATCAGATTTAGAATGAAGGTGTCGAAGCCAACATAAAAAATCGAAAGGGAGCATTAAATATGGCGAATAAACTTAATAGTCTTGCGCACACAAAATGGTATTGCAAGTACCATATCGTATTCACACCAAAGTGTAGAAGAAAAATCATTTATAATCAATATCGGAAGGATATACAAAACGATATTAGGCTGTTATGCCAGTACAAAGGTGTTGAAATAATTGAAGGACACATGATGCCAGATCATGTACACCTGTTGGTCAGTATTCCACCCAAATTAAGTGTTTCAAACTTTATGGGATACTTGAAGGGCAAAAGTGCGTTAATGATGTTTGACCAACATGCGAATTTAAAATATAAATTTGGAAACAGGCATTTCTGGTCAGAAGGATATTATGTTAGTACAGTTGGTTTGAATGAGGCAACCATAACAAAATATATTAGAGATCAAGAAAAACATGATCAAGCAGTAGATAAATTAAGTGTTAAAGAATATGAAGACCCTTTTAAGGGTTCCAGGTAAGTAATAACGTCGCCACTTAAAGTGGTGGTAAAAGTGACAAATGCATTCAATTGGCTTTGATGAAATAAAAAGCCAGCGCCTTGAGACGCTGGCAAGTACATAGGGCTTATAGCCCATGAACAAACCACCCGTTTTACGGGCGGTTATGATTTTAATAAAGCATGGCTACAGGCCTATCCAATAACGTATATGGGCTGAAAATGATTAATTAAATTGAGTATACACGAAATAAACATCCCTAGTATTCCTAATTTTTGAGATTCTATAATGAACTTGAATGGATAATGATCTACAGTTCTGGCGTGAACTTCATAGGATCATAAAATTCATTATTTTTGATGAGGTGGTAGATGGTTCGATTGAGCCTTCCCATCGCAGCTACGGCAATCTTCTTGGTGTGAATGTCACCGGAAGATTGCTTTTTTCTTTGATAGAACAGACTAATGTTACTAGGATGATATCTTGAGACACTCACTATATTCAGTACAGCTTTGAAAAGTATTTTACGAGCGTAGGTATTCCCACGCTTCCTGATGTGCTGTCCCATTTCAAAGTCCCCAGATTGATATTGAATTAAGTCAATTCCGATATAAGCATTAATCGCATTAGGTTTTCTAAATCTGCGGATATCGCCCAATTCAGCCACCAAACATACTGCTGTTTTAATACCAATTCCTGGAATCGATTGTAGAATGGTAATTTCCTGAAGATTAGCTGAAATTTCAGTCATTTCGTCAATCGTTTTCTTCTTCAAAGTATCGAGTCGTTCTACTTGTCCGGCTAAATAAATTACAGCTTGGACGGCATGTGTGCAGTTTTCAACAGCTGGAGCTGAATTATATGCCAAATCTTGTAAGTGCTGGGCTAGAACGAGCGAACGACGTTCACCCATATTCTTAGGTGTCGCTTCAAGAATTAGCCGAGCCAGTTCGGTAATTCCCATTTCTAAAACCAGAGATGGATGTGGAAACTGCTGAACGATGTGCCAATACAATGCACCATCGGTGACACTTGAGAATCGTTCAATTTCGGGGAAAGCCAGTTGTAGTTTTTGATGTAATCGATTCTTAGCCCTAACAATATCTTCATTCAGCTCTTGATATGTCCGTTCTAAATCATGCAGTTCTGAATAAACTGGTTGTTCCTGAAATGTTGGCTTGTAGTGATGTTGTGACATCGCCATTGCCAATGAAACTGCATCTAATCGGTCATTCTTATTGTGGCGAAAACTATCCATATCCTTCTTAGCTGCTAAAGGATTAATTTCTGTATATTGCCAACCGTTACGGATCAGAAAAGCACGTATACTGCGAGAATAGATTCCTGAAGATTCAAAAATTATCTGTGGTGATGTTAAGCCATCTAGCTCATCTTCAAGAATTTCAAACCCAGGCCGGTCGTTTTGAATTCTGAATTCTTTGTAAACCTTTTGTTCAATCAAAATTGCTACATTGTAGCTGTGCTTACTTACATCAATACCAAATACGATATCCATGACTAACTACCACCTTTATGAAAGTTGTATTCACTGATTCACTCATCTCAATTTTCAATACACAACTTTAAATAGCCAACAAACTTCGAGCGAGTTAATTTGTGAACCAAATGAAGTTGCCAGTTTTTTTTACGACGTCACCAGAAGGTGCGCCAAATAGAACCTCGACATGTCAACTTCATTACCACTTTAACAAAAAAGGAAAAGTGGTGAATCATAATTCCGTCGAATTATGATTCACCACTAATGTTAGTCAGTTTTTTTGGAGTAAAATAGCGCCTGAATAGAAGTATCTACGTTAGCTGCTTTCATATTCAGTTGTTTACGTGTAAAATGAATAACGATATGGAATATAAGAATCTCGAGGAAAAATAATGAATCCAAATTTAGGAAATATTGTCACTGCCAAAATGATTGACGATAATGACGACAATTACTTTGTACAGATTGACGGTGAAACATACAAATTACCCAAGCAGGAAATGGACAAAGAACTCCACATTGGAGGGATGGTCAAGGGTTTTGTTTATGAAAATGAAGATCATCAACTCCAAATGACAACCAAAATTCCGGAAGTTCGCCGCGAACATTTCGCTTACGGGACGGTTGTGGCCGTTCGTCGTGATTTAGGTGTGTTTGTGGATATTGGTTTAGCTAATAAGGATGTAGTTGTCTCATTGGATGAATTACCTACTGTTAAGCCATTGTGGCCTCAACAAGGTGATAAGTTGATGATTGGCTTGAAGTTTGATAATCATGACCGGATGTGGGGCCAATTAGCCGATGAAGAGATGTATACGGCCATCGCCAACCGTGCGGATGATCATTTAAAGAACGTGGATATGACTGCCACCGTTTATCGCTTAAAAATGGTCGGTACGTTGGTGTTGACTGACGAATATTATCTAGGCTTTATTCACCCGAGCGAACGGGATGTGGAACCTCGACTCGGTCAGCAAGTTAAAGTACGGGTCATCGGTGTTCGTCCAGACGGCACCTTGAATTTATCGATGAAACCACGGGCTTATGAAGCTATTCCTGAAGACGCCCAGATGTTAGTCGCAATGATGGAACATTCTGGAACCAATTCAATTCCTTACACCGATAAAAGTGATCCAGAAACGATTCGGGATGTCTTTGGCATCAGTAAGGGCCAATTCAAGCGGGCGATTGGTAATTTATTAAAACAACGCTTGGTGGAACAAGTTGATGGTGAATTAAGGTTATTAAACAAATCAGACGGAGAATAATCGATGAATGATATATTGCAAGATTATTTGCATTATTTACGAATTCAACGAGGGTTAGTCGAAAATACGATTATTAGCTATAAACAAGACTTAGTTGCCTTTTCAGAATTTCTAACCGAACAAAAAATTACTAGCTGGGATAAAGTTGATCGCTATGACGTGCTGAACTATTTGGCTAAGTTGCAAGACGAAAAAAAGGCTAAAAGTTCAGTGGCGCATTTAGTGTCGACATTACGCCAGTTTTTTTCGTACTTAACCAATGAAGAAAAAATTGAAGCCAATCCAATGGTGCATATTGATCCACCTAAAGGGGCCCAACATTTACCACAAGTCTTAACTAGTGAAGAAGTTGAACGCTTGCTAGCCGTGCCAGACGTTTCCAAGCCACTCGGGATTCGTGACCGAACGATTTTAGAGGTCATGTATGCAACGGGTTTGCGAGTTAGTGAATTAATCAATTTATCGATGGATGAGTTGCATTTAGAAATGGGACTAATTCAGCCACTGGGAAAAGGTGATAAAGAACGGATTATTCCGATTGGCGAAGTGGCGATTGACTGGTTACAGAAATATTTAAATGGCGCCCGGGAAACCTTATTGAAACAACAATCGAGTAAATATGTTTTCTTGAATGCTCATGGCCGGCAATTGACTCGGCAAGGCATTTGGAAAAATTTGAAAGCCATTGTGGTGAAGGCTGGAATTACCAAGAATGTCACGCCGCATACTTTACGCCATTCATTTGCAACCCATATTTTGGAAAATGGGGCTGATTTACGGGTGGTCCAAGAATTATTAGGTCATGCCGATATTTCTACCACCCAGATTTACACCCACATTTCGCAAAAACGATTGGCGGAAGTTTATAAACAATTTCATCCACGGGCGTAAAATGATAAAATAAACTGAAGAAATTTAAAGGAGCAATTCAATGCTAGTAAACTATCGTAGTGATTACGAAAAAATTGCAATGGGACTGCTTTCGTTTGTACCAGAATTAAAACCGCTGGCTCGACTTCAACAAGAAATGCAATGGCATTTAAAGAGTGAAAGTCGGCCGGTTTATTTGTGGCGCGATGAAGATGATCATTTTATTGGCATCGGCTGTTGTGAAGTCGGTGAAGATTATGTCTTAATTCGCCGTTTATCATTTACCCCGACTAACCGGACTGGTCGTGATATTTTTGGCTTATTAAGTGCGATTAGCGACAAGTACCCAGGCAAGCGATTGATGGGCACGTTGGAGACACAACCCATCGTGACTAATTGGAGGCGAATGCAACATGGCCAATGATGACAATCTCTCGCCAATCAGCCAGCCAACGATTAAAGTTAGCGATTTTGAAGGACCACTGGATTTATTGCTGCATTTAATTCGTAGTTCAGAGATGGATATTTACGATATTCAAATCAGTGATATCACTGGCCAATACTTGGATTACTTGCATAATATGAAAGAAAACCAACTCGAAGTGGCAGGCGAATATGTAGTAATGGCGGCCACTTTAATGTCGATTAAGAGTCGGATGTTATTGCCAAACGAACCAGTGGAAGATGAATTTGTCGACGATGAAGAACTAGTTGATCCACGACAAGAATTAGTGGATCAATTAATTGAATATAAACGTTATAAACAAGCAGCGCAGCAACTCAAAGAAAAAGAAGAATTGCGCCAGCAAGAATATACGCGACAGGCGATGGGGATTCCTGCCGGAGTGGTTAGTTCTAAATTAGCACCAGGGGTCACCATTCAACAATTACAAGCCGCCTTTGATAAAGTTTTGAAACGTAAACAAATTAATCAACCGCTGAATCAGACGGTCCAAGGTGAGGCCGAAAGTATTTCAGCCAGAATCAAGACGGTCTTACAACAAGTGATTACCGGTACCCAGAATTTCGAAGATTTGTTTGAAGATCAAGTGACGGTTGAAGATTTGGTGACCACCTTTTTTGCAATTCTGGAGCTTTCTAAGCATCAAGCAATATTAATTAATCAAGATGACACGTTTGGCCCTTTGACACTTGCTGTCGGACCAAAGAGTGAGGAGTATAACGATGACCAATTTGGAGAAGATTGAGGGACTATTATTCATTAGTGGTGATGAGGGCATCACTGTGACTGATATTGAGCAAATTACTGGGTTTATGCGACCAGCAATTAGTTTAATGTTGGATAAATTAGCGGAAAAATATGCGGAAGATAATGATTCAGCCTTAATTTTATTAAATAGTGATCAAACCTATCGCTTGGCAACGAAACAAGAATTGTCGCCAATCATTAAGCGTTATTTTGAAGTGCCATTGAGTACGCCATTGTCGCAAGCTTCATTAGAAGTATTGGCAATTATAGCGTACCGGCAACCAATTACCCGCTTAGAAATTGATGAAATTCGCGGTGTGCAGAGTTCCGCCACCGTGCAAAAGCTCGTCTTACAAAATTTAATTGAAGAAAATGGTCGACTAAATGCCCCAGGCCGTCCGTTCTTGTATATTACAAGTAGTTATTTCTTAGATTATTTTGGCTTACATGCCTTAGAACAATTACCCCCATTGAGCGAACAAACCGACATTGACCCAGAAGAGATGTCTGGCAATTTATTTTTACAAGCATTTGAAAAGCGGCAACGCGAAGGAGAACAACATGGAACGACTACAAAAAGTAATGGCTGAGGCCGGCGTGGCATCACGTAGAAAGTCAGAAGTCTTGATTGCAGAAGGCCACGTCCAAGTTAACGGCGAAACAGTGACGGAACAAGGAATTAAAGTCGGTGTGCACGACCAGGTAAGTGTCGATGGCATTCCGTTAAATCATGCTAAGTTGGTGTATTACCTGCTTAATAAGCCACGCGGCGTGATCTCATCAGCGAAAGATGATAAGGGTCGAAAGACGGTGGTCGATATCTTGGCCGACACCGTCACTACTCGTGTTTACCCAGTCGGACGATTAGATTATGATACAACCGGTCTGTTACTGTTGACCAACGATGGGGAAATGGCGAACAAACTCACACATCCACGGTTTGAATTTGAAAAAACCTATGTTGCTAAGGTCCAAGGTATTATTCGTAATGAAGAAATGAAACAGTTACGGATTGGGGTCAAAGTGGATGGACGGAAAACTAAACCGGCCAAAACAAAGTTACTCGATACCGATACCTCAAAAAAGACGTCGTTAGTACAATTAACCATTCATGAAGGGCGCAATCATCAAGTTAAGAAAATGCTGAAAGCGGTTGGCCACGAAGTCATCAAACTTCATCGGGAATCTTATGGCTTTTTGAATTTACAAGGCGTGCCTAGTGGCCAATATCGCCCACTTCGAACGAGTGAAGTGCTAGAACTGAGAAAGCAAACAGGGACAACTGAATAACTTTTGGTACAAAAGTATTGAAGGTTACAAAATCATTTGATACAATGCAACTGAAGCGTATGTGAGTACGCCAAAAAAATTTAATAGGTTCGTCTTCAGGGCAGGGTGTAATTCCCGACCGGCGGTAATAGCCCGCGACCTGCATTATGTGCAGCTGAACTCGGTGGAATTCCGAGTGCCGACAGTAGAGTCTGGTATAAAGAAGATTTTCGCTAATTAATAGCCGTAAATCTTATTTGATTTGCGGTTTTTCTTTTCGAACGTCAATCGTGAAGATGGCCTCCACGGAGGTTTTTATGATGAGCAACAGCAAAGAGTTCAATGTCCGGAAATTAGTCATGATGGCACTGTTAGGTGCGATGGCTTTTGTCCTCATGTTTATTGAATTTCCGATTATTCCAATCACACCGTTTTTGAAAATTGATTTTTCAGATATTCCGGTGTTATTAGGTTTAGTCATTTATGGACCAATTGGGGCAGTTTGTATTGCCGCGATTAAGTGTCTCCTACATGCCATTATTTATGGAATGTCATTAGGCGAATTGATTGGCGTGGGGAGCAATTTCTTAGCTTCGCTCACGTTGATTATCCCTTATCACTACTTCTTGGGCCGTGACTGGTCGATGAAAAAGAAGATGAGTTGGGGTGTGATTAGTAGTACCCTCACCATGACGGTAATCATGTCGTTACTAGATTGGTTAGTGATTATTCCGGTGTATATGGCTGTGTTTGGGATGAAATTATCAATTCCACTGGCCCAAATGGTCTTGTTTGGCGTAGTTCCATTTAATATCATCAAGGGAATTGTGGTTGGGGTGGTCTTTTGGTTTGTGGCGACACGTTTAAACCACTGGCTAGGGAAACGGACGGCCAAATAAATTCCTTGACGCCAACCGTTAACTCGCATAACTTAATAGTATAAAGTAAATTATTCAGTGTAAAAGCTGGATAATTTTTATTTGGACGGATTTAATTAGCCGATGGTCTCGGTCATCGATACTTAAAGACAAGGAAGTTTATCGTGGACACTTATTTAATTACATTATTATCAGATCAACAGCCACGACGGATGCGCGTGATTGAGAATATCTTAACCAATCGCCATACAGTGACGACGTTATTTTGGGGACTTCGTTATGGTATTTTAAATTGGCTCGGTAGCGACCGCCAATTAGTGCGCGCTGATTTTGATGGGCAATTACGCCAAATGCAAGACGATGGACTGCTACAGCTGGATAATCAATTTATTTTATTAACGTCCCAGGGAAAAGCAGCGCAAGCCCAATTCTTGAGCCAGCACTACCAACCACGGTTTACCAGTGACTATTTAAATTATCAAGTGAATGCTGCCTGGCCACGGCTGATGTTTGCCAGTCAGGTGATTTCGGAGTTTAGTTATGAAAATGCCAAATATGCGCCGATTTCGTTTGAAGATCATGAACTCAGGTACGTAAAGCGATGGTTTGCTGCCAACAAATCAGCGGCCATTATTCAAGATTTTAAGGACGAGTTAACCGGTTTTTTAGGTACCTTAAGTGAAACCGAAGCCACCTTTATGACGGAATTATTAGTCGGTCATGACAGCCCCGGCTTGTCGATTGACCAGTTAACGGGACAACTAAAGTTGCCGTCAATTGATGGCGAGATTATGGCCAATGATTTAATTGTCGGTTTAATGCAATATGCTGATCAGCAAACGACGTTATTAAAACAGTTATTTGCCGACTTACATCTTGAGTCACCGATGAGTCATAGTGGCTATGTGACCTACCAACTGTTTGTAGCGAATCATTCGATTGCACAAATTGAACAACAACGGTTTTTGAAATTAAGCACGGTCCGCGAACACTTATTGGAAGCGGCTATTTTTGATGGTCCTCAATTTCCATATCAGCGGTTACTAACTGCGGAACAACTGGCGGATTTTGACGCTCAATATGCTGGAAATATTGATGATTGGCAAGTGCAAAATGTGAGTGGCGATAAGAACCTAGATTTCTTTAACTTTCGATTGTTTCAGATTATGAGGAGTACCAGTCATGAATGAGCAACAATTACATGAAGTTTTACAACAACAATTTGGCTTTGATGATTTTCGGCCAGGCCAACAACCGGTGATTGAAGCAATTTTGAATCACCAAGATACCTTAGCTATTTTACCAACTGGCGCTGGCAAGACCCTATTGTATCAATTGCCAGCTCGTATTTTACCAGGTAGCGTGATTGTGATTTCACCGTTATTGTCTCTAATGCAAGATCAAGTGAATCGGTTACGTCAGTTAGGTGAAAAACAGGTGACGATGTTGAGTTCAATTCAGACCCGCGCTCAACAACAAGCTACGATGAATCATTTAGCGCATTTCAAGTACATCTTTGCCTCACCGGAAACAATCACCAAGCCAGAGGTGATGGCGCAATTAAAGCAAATTAAGATTGCGATGATTGTGATTGATGAAGCGCACTGTGTCTCTCAGTGGGGGCCTGAATTTCGGCCGCAGTACTTATTATTAAAAACACTGTTAGCGGACGTTTCCCATGATGTGACCTTAATGTTAACCGCCACTGCGACGCAGCGAGTGCAAGATGACATTCTAATCAAATTAGGTTTAAGGGTGCGACAAGTCACGGTGGTGCGACAGTCGGTGAATCGCCCAAATATTTTTTTGAGCGTCCAAACTTCTACCTCGCAAACTGACAAGCAAACCCAATTACTGCAGTTAGTGAAGACGTTAGGTGGGGCTGGAATTGTCTATTTTTCTAGTCGAAAACAAGCCAGCCAAGTGGCACAGTGGTTACAAGAACAAACTGGTCTGAACGTGGCAGCATATCATGCGGGGATGAGTCAAACCACCCGTTACAAGATTCAACATCAATTCATGAACAATCAACTCCAAGTGATCTGTGCTACTAGTGCCTTTGGGATGGGAATCGATAAAGAAGATATTCGCTTTGTCATTCATTATCATGTGCCCGCTAACCTAGAAAATTATGTGCAAGAAATTGGCCGGGCCGGTCGCGATGGTCAGCAAAGTTTAGCGGTCATTTTGTATTCACCAGGGGATGAGTATATCCAAGTTAATCTCAGTGATTTGACGATTCCTAGTGATGCAGTGGTCAATGATTTTATGTCTGGGCAAATTAAGGCGGAGCAGTTGGGGGATGTGGGTGATTTACTAGACTTTTATCGCTCCCAGCACTTACAAACGGAACAGATTATTCAAATCTTTCAGCAGCAACGTCAAAAGAATCGCCATAATTTAGACCAATTACTACAATACGTGAATACAACTGGGTGTCGTCGGGCGGTTATCTTGAATTATTTTGGTGAACAATTGTTAACTCACAATGAGAGCTGTTGTGATGGTTTCGATAATCCATTAAACATTGAACAACTGGGATTGAAAAAAATTGAGAAAACATCGATAAAACCAAACGTCCAAAGTTGGCAGAGTAGACTCAATCAACTATATTTTGTAAAATCTTAAGTAAAAATAAAATGCGGTATGATACAATTAAGTAAATGAAAATGCAAAGGGGGCACGCTTGATGAGTGACAATCGGGAGGACCAACAGAAAAAAGAAACAAAACCTTGGGAAAAAACTTTTAGTGATGATCAAGATAAAGATCAAGAGGGTAACCTGTCAAGAACTAGAAGACGGCAACAAACTTCACACCATACAATGTTCACCACGCTGTTGATTGTGGTAATTATTGCTTTAGCTGCCACACCAATCATCTATTGGGTGAATCACCAAAATTCATTTAATCATCCAAGTAATACGGAGCAGGTGGCCAGTGCATCCAGTAGTAAAAAAAAGAGTTCGGCCAGTTCAGCTAAAACTTCTGTAGAAAACAGTAAAGTTACTAGCTCAAAAAAAGCTTCTGCTAGTTCGGAAAAAAAGACATCTAGTTCGAGTTCTAGCAGTTCTAATGCAGATGAAAAGTACGTGACTGTTGAATCTGGACAAGGGGCTTACCGGGTCGCAGTCAACAACGGTATTTCAGTTGATGAATTGTATCAACTAAACGGCTTGAGTAGCGGAGCAACATTAACGCCAGGCCAACAAATCAGAGTTAAATAGGAGTCGGAATAGGCAATGACAGAAGCATTACAGGTAGCAATTGATGGACCAGCATCTGCTGGAAAAAGTACGGTGGCTAAGTTAGTCGCAAAAAAATTTGGCTATGTCTACTGTGACACTGGCGCCATGTATCGGGCAATTACCGTGGCGGCGCTGGAAGCTAAAGTTGATTTAACGGATGATTCAGCTGTGACGAACATCGCACAGCAAACGTTAATTAAATTCTTACCAGGAGATCCAGTACAGCGGGTCTTTATTGGTGACCAAGAAATAACTGAAGCCATTCGGCAACCAGAAATCACAAACAATGTTTCGACCGTCGCCGCCATTGGTGCAGTGCGTGAAGAGTTGGTGAAACAACAGCAAACCATCGCGGACCAAGGTGGCATTGTGATGGACGGACGAGACATTGGGACAACCGTGTTACCCAACGCAGATGTCAAAGTCTTTATGATTGCCAGTGCACATGAACGTGCACTCCGTCGTTACCATGAAAACATCGCTAAAGGAATCACGACTCCATTAGATAAGTTACAAGCTGAAATTGAATTACGAGATAAAAAAGACTCAACTCGCAAGGTATCACCATTAAAACAGGCTGATGACGCCATCTTGCTAGATACAACTAAATTAAACATTAATCAAGTTGTTGAAGCAATTAGTGAAATAATCAGAAAAAAACAAGATGAATTACGCTAAATACTAGCTTTATCAGTTGTTTTTAGGTATTATTAAATGTGTACTGTTGAGTCGCAAGGAGGAAATATTTTTCATGTCTGAAAATGAAGATAGAAACGACCTATTAGATGCTTTAAATAGCGTAGAAGAAGTAAATGTTGGCGATGTTGTCAAGGGTGAAGTACTTACCATTGATGATGACCGACAAGTAATTGTTGGGATCGAGGGCGCCGGTGTTGAAGGGGTTGTTCCCGCAAAAGAATTATCAACAAAGCCAGTTGAAAACGTCAAAGACGAAGTTAAAGTCGGGGATGTATTAGACTTGGTAGTTATTTCAAAAATTGGAAATGACAAAGAAAATGGTAGCTACTTGCTATCACATCGTCGTCTTGAATCACGTAAAGTTTGGGACGAAATTCAAAAACAAGCTGATGCTGGTGAAACAATCACAGGAACCGTTAGCCAAGTTGTTAAGGGTGGACTTGTGGTTGAAGTTGGTGTGCGTGGATTTGTTCCTGCATCAATGATTACAGATCACTTTGTTGAAGATTTAAATGAATTTAAAGGTCAAGAACTTGAATTTAAGATTATCGAAATTGAACCAAGCGAAAATCGTTTGATCCTTTCACATAAGGCTATTGTTCAAGCTCAACGTAAAGAAGCTGCTGAGAAGTTGTTCGCAACTCTTGAAGTTGGTTCAATCGTTGAAGGTACTGTTGCTCGTATGACCAACTTTGGTGCTTTCGTTGACCTTGGTGGTGTTGATGGACTTGTTCACGTGTCAGAAATTTCATATGACCGTGTTGAAAAAGCTTCAGATGTACTTGAAAATGGACAAAAAGTTAACGTTAAGGTGCTTTCAGTAGACCAAGAACGTGGACGAATTTCATTATCAATCAAGCAAACATTGCCTGGACCTTGGGATGATATCGCTGAAAAAGCTCCAGAAGGTAGTGTCTTAACAGGTACTGTTAAGCGTTTGACTGCATTTGGTGCCTTTGTTGAAGTGTTCCCTGGTGTTGAAGGTTTGGTTCATATTTCACAAATCTCACACAACCATATCGCTACACCTGCTGATGCTTTAACTCCTGGACAAGAAGTTCAAGTTAAAGTGTTAGAAGTACATCCAGAAAATCAACGTCTTGGTCTTTCAATCAAAGCATTGGAAGAAAAACCAGCTACTGAAGAAAAGAAGCCATCACAATCACGTAACTTGGCTTCAGATGCTCCTGAAGAAGAAACTGGCTTTACCCTCGGCGAAATTGCTGGACAAGCTCTAAAAGATGATAACAAAGAATAGTCTAACAACATTCGAATAATACTTTAAATTAGGCTGGGATGATTCCCGGCTTAATTTTTGCAATAAAATGAGGTGATATCATGGCAAACCCTGTCGTGGCAGTCGTTGGACGTCCTAATGTTGGGAAATCAACGATTTTTAATAGAATTGCCGGTGAACGAATCTCGATTGTCGAAGATACTCCCGGTGTAACGCGTGATCGAATTTACGCACATGGTGAATGGCTTGGAAAAGAATTTAACCTGATTGATACTGGTGGAATTGAAATTTCTAATGCGCCATTTGTTGAACAAATCAAGCAACAAGCTGAAATTGCGATTGATGAAGCAGACGTGATTATCTTTTTGGTTGATATTCAAAGTGGCATGACTGATGCGGATGAACAAGTAGCACAAATTTTGTACCGCTCGAATAAGCCAGTTGTGTTGGCTGTGAATAAAGTCGATAATTTTGAATTACGTTCGCAAGTTTATGATTTTTATTCACTCGGTTTTGGCGATCCATATCCAATTTCTGGTGCCCATGGCATTGGACTTGGCGATTTGTTGGATACTGTGATTGATAACTTTCCTGAAGAAGGTGTTATTGAAAAAGATGATAGCATTCGCTTTAGTTTAATTGGTCGTCCCAATGTTGGTAAATCATCCTTAGTCAACGCTATTTTAGGTGAAAATCGGGTGATTGTATCTGATGTTGCCGGCACTACCCGTGATGCGATTGACACTCAGTTTACGAGTGAAGATGGTGACAAGTTTACGATGGTCGATACCGCCGGAATCAAAAAACGTGGGAAGATTTACGAAAATACTGAACACTATGCGATGCTAAGAGCCATGCGCGCTATTGATAATAGTGACATTGTGCTCGTGGTTTTGAATGCTGAAGAAGGTATTCGGGAACATGACAAGCGAATTGCTGGCTATGCGCATGAAGCTGGTCGTGGTGTGATTATTATTGTCAATAAGTGGGACACGATTGAAAAAGACAATCATACGATGCAAGATTTTGAAAATCTGATTCGGTTTGAATTTCAATATCTGAGCTATGCGCCAATTATGTTTGTGTCTGCAATGACTAAGCAACGATTAACTAAGATTCCTGATTTGGTGAAAGAAGTTTATACCCATCATACTCGTCGCATTCAGTCATCAACTCTGAATGATGTTTTGATGGATGCCATTGCTGCTAATCCGACCCCAAGTAAGAATGGTAAACGTTTGAGAGTCTTTTATGGTACTCAAGTGGCTATTCAGCCCCCAACGTTTGTCATTTTTATGAATGATACTGAATTGATGCATTTCTCATATGAGAGGTATTTAGAAAACCAAATTCGTAAAGCATTTGATTTTACTGGAACACCAATTCACTTGATTAAACGGACGAGAAAATAGAAATATTTTGATGAATTACTAACGTTTCAAAATGGAGAAATCATTTTGGAACGTTTTTAATTATTTTTAAAAATTTTTAATAAAGTAGGAAACTTATAAACGTTGAAAGACTGGCGTGTATACCAATTTAAACGTACAAAAAAGTACTTTTTTGTTACATTTCAATTAAAAATGGTTAACTTCCTTAATTTTTCGACGTTTTTAATAAAAAAAGACACTAAAACCCTTGCCAGTATTGATTTCGTATGATAATCTAGTCATTGAAATAAAGTGCGGTTACCCGTTTTTGTTTCGTTGGTTTTGGACCACTCAAAATCAACATGCAATATAGATGATCCTTATGTCTATAATTTTGGTTGGGAGGTGAAATTACATGGCAAACAAAGCAGAATTAGTTAACGATGTTGCTGCTGCAACTGGTTTAACAAAGAAGGACGCAACTGCAGCAGTAGATGCTGTATTTGGTTCAGTTCAATCATCTTTAGCTAAAGGTGAAAAGGTTCAATTAATCGGCTTCGGTAACTTCGAAGTACGTGAACGTGCTGCACGTAAAGGACGCAATCCTCAAACTGGGGAAGAAATCCAAATCCCTGCAAGCAAGGTTCCAGCATTCAAGCCAGGTAAGGCTTTAAAGGACGCTGTTAAATAGTATTTAACAACTTCAATGCTGCCAGTATGAATTTATTCATGCTGGTTTTTTTGTGTTTTTGATTTGATAAAAAGTGAATTTAACTGCATGAACGCAGATAGTTTGGTATGATTGTTCAGGTTGGAAAGGTGGAAACAAAATGAGTTATTCAGAAACAATGTTAGATCAGTTGAGCGGTGGTCAATTAGATGACGCCAAAAAATCGTTTGCTTTAGCCTTGAGAAACGATGACGATGATACTTTATATAGTCTTGCTGAAGAATTATATGGACTTGGTTTTTTGAACCAATCTAGAAGAACATATTTAAAATTATTAGAAAAATATCCTGATGAGGATCAATTAAGAACAGCGTTAGCTGATATTGCCATTGATGAAGGGGAAAGCGATGAAGCTTTATCTTATCTAGATCAAATCAATGAAGATTCACCAGCTTACTTGGAATCATTATTAGTGGCAGCTGATTTATACCAAACACAAGAGTTATTTGAAGTTTCAGAACGTAAGTTGCTAAATGCGTATGAAATTGCCCCGGATGAACCCGTCGTCTTATTTGCCTTGGCAGAATTTTATTACATGATGGGACAATATGAGCAAGCCATTCCGTATTATTTTGACTTGATTAAATCAGGTGAAACTACCTTTGCACAAGTTGACTTAGCCGGTAGAATTGGTACCGCAGAAGCTCAACGTGGCCATTTTGAACAAGCACTAGGGTATTTGGAACAGGTTAAACCAGAGTTTCAAACGAGTGACGTTAAGTTTCAAACCGGTTTTACTCAATTACAATTAAAGCAAACCAAAGATGCTATTGAAACCTTGGAAAATTTGCGTGAAGAAGACCCACAGTACGCCACACTATATCAGCCCTTAGCTAAGGCTTATCAACAAGATAATGATGAGGAGCAGGCGCTACAGACGCTCAAAGAAGGTATGGGAGTCGATGAGTATAATGAAAACTTGTACGAATATGCCGCTGGCGTTGCGAGTCACTTGGATGAGGAGCAATTGGTTGGTGAATATTTGTTAGATGCTTATCAAATTAATCCAGAGAACTTATCAATTGTCTTGAAATATAGCAATTGGCTCTTGAAACAAAATCAGTACTCCGCCAATGTGGAGTTGTTGAAACCAATTATTGAACAAGATGAAGTTGATCCACAAATGTATTGGAATTTAGCTATTTCTTACCAACATACAGAAAAATTAGAGTTAGCTGGTCAGTATTTTGAAGCCGCACAACCATTTTTCACCGATCAACCAGATTTCTTGAGACAGGCGACCTACTATTATCGAGAAATGGGTCAATTTGACCAGATGTTAGAGACGTTAAGAAAATATGTAGCCTTAGTCCCAGACGATGCTGAGATGGCCTTAATGTTGGAAGATTACGAGATATAAGCGATCTAAGTTGATTGCTGGAACTGATTATTAAAAATGTTCAAACATGAAAGGAACCGTAATACAAAAAGTTATTTTGTATTACGGTTCCTTTTCCTGACTGGATTATAGATTTTGTTGTGATAAATGTTTGTAGTACGCCAACGAAGACGGGTCCAATTTTAACTGCTCCATTAAAACAGAGTCCGGTTGGTCGTTGAGCTTTATTAATTGTTGTAACAAGTACGACTGATGTAGTTTCTTAGGACTTAAGTCAAGTGCAAGATACTGTTCATCTTTACTTAAATATTTGTGGAGACCAGCATTTGAAAGTAGTGGTTGTGATAAATTAACTCGTTGTTTTAAAAATAAGTCACGTGAATTTTGTCGTTGTTGGATTGGCTTGATAAACGAGTTAAAACCTTGTATAAAGGCTTGCTCGATTGGATCAGTCACGGATAATCGATTGAACTCTTGATAAAATCCGGGCTGCATAAATTCCTGTATGGTATATCCTTTAGAACTTAATAACAACACCATTTTGGTATATACATGAATTTGATGGTCTTGTAAAATTTCTGATAGCATTGTTAACCATTTTGTTGAATGACTGATATTCACTTGTTTGGTTTGTCCATGCAAATTGAGGGTGGGCAATTGTGTCGATAGGTCATGACTAAATAAAAAATTAAAGTAATGATTTAGTTGCGATAGTAATTTATTGTAACTTCCATTAGTAATAGACTGTTGTTCTTGCAGGTTGGCGAGATAGTTAGATACATCACGGTCAAAAATATTATTGACTGAAGGATCTTGTGCAAAACCTGGATTAAATTCTGTGAGAAAATTGAAAAAATTAACGATAGTTTGGCTATAAGTAATTTGAGTTGAGGTAGCCAGTTCGGTCGTTTTCAAATACATTTCATATTGTAATTGGAACGGATATTGGGAAGTCAAAAGCATCACTCCTTAAATTAGTAAACCGTAAAAAGTTACTTTAACTATAACGTAAAAAACAACTCGCTGCAAACCCCGCAGCGAAAGACCACAATAGACCGTTTAATTCGACGGAAAAATCTGTTAAGATTGATAGAGAATTTATTTGAATGGAGAGAAGATTATGACAAAAGTAATTATTGCTGGTTATGCAGGTAAAATGGGGCAAAATGCAGTTAAAATGGTTCAAGATCGTGATGATTTTGATTTGGTTGCAGTCTATGGACAGCCTGGACAATCATCTGCGACTCCGTTAGCCGATAATACAAAGGTATTTGACAAGCTTGATGACATTGATGTGGATGCTGACGTATGGGTTGATTTTACAATTCCAGCGACTGTCTTTGAAAACACTAAGTTTGCAATTGAACATAACTACTCTCCAGTTGTCGGGACAACCGGCTTGAAAGATGATCAGATTACAGAGCTACAAGCATTGGCAGCTAACAAACAATTGGGTGGATTAATCGCACCTAATTTTGGAATTAGTGCCGTCTTGTTGATGCAATTTGCTCAACAAGCAGCTAAATACATGCCTGATGTTGAAATTATTGAAATGCACCACGATCAAAAACTTGATGCACCAAGTGGTACTGCATTGAACACTGCTAAGCTGATTAGTAAAGTCAGAAAACCACACAAACAAGGTAATCCTGATGAAAAAGAAACTATTCCTGGTGTCCGCGGTGGAACATATGACGGAATTCCAATTCATGCTGTCCGGTTACCTGGATTAGTGGCTCATGAACAAGTGATGTTTGGCTCAACTGGTGAAGGCTTGACCATTCGCCAAGACAGTTTTGACCGCGTTTCATTTATGAGTGGAGTTGCTGTGGCAGTTGAAAAAATTTCAGCAGAAAAAGAATTATTTGTAGGTCTTGAAAATATTTTATGATAATTAAAAATTTACCAACTGAATTTGAACAAGCTCGGCCCATCATGCAGGCAATCGAATCTGCTGGTTTTGAGGCTTATTTTGTTGGCGGCAGTGTGCGAGATACAATTTTAAACAAGCCCATTCATGATGTTGACATCGCAACCAGTGCATATCCTGAAGAAATAAAAAAGATTTTCAAACGAACCGTGGATACTGGCATTGAACATGGGACGGTAATGATTTTAGATCACGGAGAAGGTTACGAAACAACTACATTTCGGACCGAAAGCGGCTATCAAGATTTCAGGCGACCAGACGAAGTAACTTTTGTCCGATCTTTATCGGAAGATTTACAACGTCGTGACTTTACCATCAATGCCCTAGCGATGAAAGAAACTGGTGAAATTATTGATTTGTTCGATGGATTACGGGATTTAGACAATCAGCTGATTCGTACAGTTGGTGAAGCCTATGAACGTTTTCATGAAGATGCGCTAAGAATGATGCGTGCCGTCCGCTTTGCTAGTCAATTAAATTTTAAAATTGATTCAGCCACGTTGACTGGAATTGAAGAAAATTCTGCATTATTGGAAAAAATTGCAGTGGAGCGAATTCGAGTTGAATTAGAAAAAATGTTTATGGGTCAGACGGTTCAAGCTGGTCTGGATGCGTTTATCGATACTGATTTGTACAGATACTGCCCAGGAATGGATATCTATCGTACTGAGCTGCAGTCATTAACTGAATCAGAGTTACCTAGTCTGGATAGTGATACAGAAGTTTGGACGTTTATCACGTATTTATTTGGACTACAAAATGGAAGCAGCACTCATTTCTTAAAAACTTGGAAAACGTCAAATCAAATTATTACTGATGTATTGAAAATTCAAAAAGTAATAGAGGCCATATTGGCAGAACAATTAACCCCAAAAGTAGTTTATGATGCTGGACTTGAACGCGCATTATCTGCTCAAAAGATTGCGATTTTCTTTGGTGGTACGATTAAGAACGATGAAATTAAAAATATTTATCAAAATTTACCCATAAAAAATAAAAGTGACTTAAATATTGATGGTGGCCAATTAATTAAAGTGGCACACATCAAACCAGGACCATTGCTTGGCAAAGTTTTGTTTGCAATTGAAAATCAAGTAGTTAATGGGGACTTAGCAAATAAGCAAGAAGAACTGGTTAGTTTTGCCACACAGATGGTAACAGAAGAGGGATAGCATGCAGACTTTTAGAGCAGATGATTTAACCAGTACGTATGGTGAGAAAACATTATTTGAAAAAATATCATTTTTAATCAATGAAAATGATCGAATTGGACTCATTGGAACAAATGGATCAGGTAAAACGTCATTATTGAACGTTATCAGTGGCCAAGTGGGTGCTGAAGCTGGTCAAATTACGACTCCGAATGATTATTCAATCGGTTATTTAAAGCAACAACCAGAACTTGATGAGAGTTTAACTATTTTAGATGCCATTTTTTCTGGTGCTCAAAAAGTTTTTGCAACAATCCGTCTGTATGAAGCAGCTTTGGAGGAATATAGCCAAAATCCTGAAGATGAGGGTGCTGTCGATCGTTTTACACGTGCTCAGGCTCAAATGGATGCTCAAGATGCTTGGACGGCTGAGAGCGAAGTAAAAACGATTTTAACGCAACTCAAGATTACGAACTTAAATCAAAAAATTTCAACTTTATCTGGTGGTCAAAAAAAGCGGGTTGGCTTTGCACAAATTTTGATTGAAGCACCTGACTTGTTATTATTGGACGAACCGACCAACCACTTAGATTTAGAATCGATTGTTTGGCTACAGTCATATTTGAAATCGTATCGTGGAGCAGTTATTATCGTCACACATGATCGTTATTTTTTGGATGAAGTTGCTAATCAAATTTGGGAACTTTCATTTGGGGCACTTTACAAATATTCTGGTAACTATCAAAGTTTTGTGGCTCAAAAAGCAGAGCGGGTTGCTCGTGAAGCCGAACAAGAACATAAGCAGACCCAGTTGTATCAAAAAGAATTGGCGTGGATGCGCACTGGTGCGAAAGCTCGTTCAACTAAGCAAAAGGGTCGTATCAATCATTTTAATGAGTTACAAGATTCAATTGGTAACGTGCAAACTGATGAAAATATCGCCATTGATTTGGGACAACAACGATTGGGTAAAGATGTCATTGAAATCACCAATGGCGGTCTGACCCTTGGCAACCATAAAATTTTAGACGACTTTAATCTTTTGGTTCAAGCCGGCGACCGAATTGGAATTACCGGAGAAAACGGTACTGGTAAATCAAGCCTGCTTAACGTATTAGCTGGTAAATTGCCGCTTGATTCAGGGGTGGTTAAAATTGGTGAGACCGTCAAGTTGGGTTATTACACGCAACAAACTGAACCAATTGATGGTGATAAACGAATGCTCAGTTACTTGAGTGATGTGGCAGAAACCGTAACTGATTCAAACGGGGATTCCGTGAGTTCCACACAATTATTGGAAAGATTCCTATTTCCAAGATTTATGCACGGTACATTAATTCGGAAACTCTCCGGTGGAGAAAAGCGACGTTTGTTTTTACTAAAGATTTTAATGTCACAACCCAATGTGTTGCTTCTTGACGAACCAACCAATGATTTAGACATTGGAACGTTAACGATTTTGGAAGATTATTTAGATACTTTTGCAGGGACAGTCATCACTGTTTCCCATGATCGTTATTTCTTAGATAAAGTAGCTGACCGGCTGATGGTCTTTAGTGGACAAGGTCAAATTGATAGCTATAATGGTTTGTATACTGATTACTTGGCCAAACAAAATGAGACTGTCGCTGCTCCAGAAAAAGTGAAGCCAGCAACTTCTCAATCTGAAGAAAAGCCAACTGAAAAGAAGAAAAAGTTGACCTATTCTGAACAAAAAGAATGGGAAACAATTGAAACTGAAATTGAAGAACTTGATGAAAAGCAAACTGACTTGAAACGACTGATGGAAGAAAATGGTGCTGACTATTCGAAACTATCAGAATATCAAGAAGAATTAACTAAAGTTTCGAAACTAGCTGATGAAAAGATGGCTCGTTGGGAATACTTAAGTGAATATGCCGAGTAAGGTAATAGGGGGAAACTTTGATGACCACGACAACTGGTGAAGAACAATATCTGCAATTAGCAAAAGACGTTTTAGATCATGGCAACAAGAAGACTGACCGTACTGGTACCGGAACCCATTCATTATTTGGATACCAAATGCGTTTTGATTTATCACAAGGTTTTCCATTGTTAACGACGAAGAAAGTTCCCTTTGGATTAATCAAAAGTGAATTACTTTGGTTTTTGCGTGGCGACACTAACATTCGTTTCTTGTTAGAACATAAAAATCACATTTGGGACGAATGGGCCTTTGAAAAGTGGGTTAATAGTGATGAATACGATGGTCCTGACATGACTGATTTTGGTTTGCGTGCTGAAGAAGATGCAGAGTTTAAGGCAGTTTATTTAGATCAAAAAAAGCAATTTTGTAATCGTATTTTAGAAGATGATCAATTCTCACAAAAATATGGAGATTTAGGACTGGTCTATGGTAGCCAATGGCGTGATTGGAAGAAGAGTAATGGCGATTCTATTGATCAGATTCAAAATGTGGTTGATCAAATCAAAAATACTCCAGATTCTCGCCGGATGATTGTGACAGCTTGGAATCCAGAGGATGTACCAACTGTTGCGCTACCACCATGTCACACGATGTTTCAATTTTATGTTGCTGATGGAAAATTGAGTTGTCAATTATATCAACGTAGTGGTGATATCTTCCTTGGTGTGCCATTTAATATTGCTAGCTACGCATTATTAACGCATTTGATTGCTAAACAATGTGGAATTGAAGTGGGCGAATTCGTTCATACATTAGGTGATGCCCATATTTATAACAACCATATTGATCAAATCGAAACACAATTAGCTAGAACTCCTAAAAATGCACCAACATTGATTTTACCGGATGAAATTGGTCCTTTAGACCAACTTGATATTGATGATATTAAGTTAGAAGGATACAATCCTGAACCAGCTATCAAAGCTCCGGTTGCAGTTTAACAAAACAACAATAAGGTAGTCGACAATCAATTTGTGGCTATTTTTTTTAAAATAATGGAGGTTCAATATGATTAGTTTTATTTGGGCGGAAGATTTGGATGGTTACATTGGAAAAAATAATACGATGCCATGGCATTTACCAGCAGATTTAAAGCATTTTAAAGCCTTAACGGTCGAAAAAACGATTGTCATGGGAACAAACACCTACTTATCACTGGGCAAGCCATTGCCAAATCGCCGTAATATCGTAGTTTCTCATTCTTTAGAAAAACAAGCAGGTATTGAAATTGTTCGCAGTATTGAAGAGTTGGCGGACAAACTTGAAGATGTCGATGGAGAAATTGTGATTATTGGTGGCGCCAAAATATTTGCGGAGACGTTACCGCTAGTTAATCGCTTATATCGAACTGTCATTAAGGACCATTTTAATGGCGATACAAAAATAATCGCCATCGATTATAATCAATGGCGATTAATTCAGAGTGAATCTTTTGAACCTGATGAAAAAAATAAGTACTCTTATGACTTTGAAACTTGGGAAAAACTTTAAACGTAAAATAAGATTGAAAAGTACATGGTTGCTGACCCTCCAAGTACGAAGAAGTGCCAGATTAAATGCGAATACGCATTTGGTTTCAAATAAACTAACGCACCAAGTGTATATAAGACACCACCAGCAAGTAACAAGTAAAATCCAACTGGTGATAATGAGTCCCAGAGTGGTTTGAAGGCAAACACACACATCCAACCCATCACGATGTAGATGACGGTTGAAATTACGCTGGCCTTATTTAACCAAATACTTTTATAAACGACACCGGCAATCGCCATTGCCCAGATAATGCCAAACAATGTCCAACCAGCCCAGCCACCAATTGTTACCAGACAATAAGGGGTGTAGGTACCCGCAATTAATAGAAAAATCATTGAATGATCGAACACTTGAAACAAGTGATAGGCACGAGTAAAGACCAGTGAATGAAATAGGGTTGACGATAGATAAAATAGAACTAGGATACTGCCGTAGATTGAAAAGGTTACGATTCTCATTGGGCTACCTGTATGAGCTGCCCGAATGACTAACAATACCAAACCTGCAATGGCTAAAGCTGCGCCAATGCCGTGAGTGACTGAATTTATCACCTCAATGATGATTGTTTTTTTTGTTTTGGTCGGTTGCATAATTTTCCCTCCAGAAAATAGTTAATTGAAATGAAATCAGTTGTGAATTCTGCTATAATTTACGGTGTTGAATAAATATTTACAAATAAAGTTGCACAAACTAGCTTATCTGGTTTATCATACTAGATAAACTATAACACATAATACATTTGTAAGAAAGAGTGGTCAAGTCATGTCTAAAATTAAAATCGTCACTGACTCATCTGCCGGTTTAACTGAGGATGAAATAAAAAAATATGATATTACGATTGTACCTTTATCTGTAATGATTGACGGAACAATTTATGTGGAGCGTGAAACAATTTCCGCAGAAGAATTTCCAGATATGATGAGTGCTGCTAAATCGTTACCAAAAACTTCACAACCTCCAATTGGTAAATTCGTGGACGTCTTTGATCGTTTAGGTCAAGATGGAAGTGAAGTGCTTTGTGTCAATATGATGGAATCAATCAGTGGGACTGTACATGCGGCTGAACAAGCTGCTGCCATGAGTTCAACAAAAGTGACAGTAATTGACAGTCAAGAAACAGACCGTGGTTTAGCCTTCCAAATTATTGAAGCTGCTGAATTAATTGAAAAGGGAGCTGAAGTGCCTGAAATTCTCACAAAACTAGAACACGTGCGTGATAACAGCAAAATCTATCTTGCCATCATGAACTTAAATAATTTAGTTGCTGGTGGACGGATTAGCCGTTTTTCAGGTGCCTTATCAAACTTGTTAAATATCAAGTTAATGCTTGAAGTTGCCAAGGGACAAATTGAAATTCGTCTGAAAGGACGAGGCATGAAACCAATCAATAAGTTTTTAGATGATGTTTATCAACAAATGGCATCAGGTAAGAAAATTAAAGGTATTGGGATTTCTCATGTTCGCGGTGGAGCCGAAGTCGATAAGATGAAAGCTAAGTTGTCAGAATTGTTCCCTGATATTGAAATCGTTGAAAGAACAACGGTTCCAATTATTGCAACACATACCGGTATGGGAGCATACTGTTTGTTGTATTATACTGAATAAGTTAAGATTGTGAGGCTGGCACAAACCTAGGTTTGTTCAGCCTTTTATTGATTATTTATGAAATAGGAAGAAAAAAGGGGGAAGAATAGTGAAAAAGCGTGGCTGGATTGTATCAATTCTAGTTATTTTGGTTTTAGCAATTGGCGGAATTGCATACATGCAAATCACAAAACATGACTCGAATACCCCGGTAACTCAGCAAACTAAGGCTGATTCTAAACAAACGAAAAGTTCCATTAATTTGGTAGCGTTAGGTGATTCCTTGACCCAAGGAGTTGGTGATCAGTCTAAAAATGGTGGTTATGTTGGCATTATCAAGGATAAACTCGCTTCGACTTATGATATTAAGGTACATACCAGTAACTATGGCGTTTCAGGAGACCGGTCAGATCAAATTCTGACACGGTTGGACAAAAGTACAAAATTTCAAAATAACCTCAAGTCCGCGGACGTCATCGTGATGACTGTTGGTGGTAACGATTTATTGCAGCTATTACAAAAAGTTGCATTTGCCAGTTCAACTTCTGAGATCACTTCAAGTTTGAATTCAGGCTCAAAGACTTATGATAAAAAATTGAATCAGTTATTAACTCAAGTACGTAAATATAATACGGATGCTCCAATATTCCTATTTAGTATTTATAATCCATTCTATGTATACTTTGCTCATGTTGATTCTTTGACGGATTCGGTTCATGAGTGGAACGACACCAGCAAAGAGACACTTTCAAAATATGGACCAGCATACTTTGTAGATGTTGATAACCTGATGTCACACGGGCAGTATACAACTAAGGCGGAACAAGCTAAACTTGCTAAGGAAGACGCTGCGACTAATAGCCAAAATAAACTGACGCAAAAAGTAACTTCAAAAATCATGTCAGAAAGCGATAAAAACCTGAACAAATATATTTCGACAGATGACAATTTCCATCCAAATCATCTAGGATATGAAAAAATGAGTGATAAACTATTAAGTGTAATGAAAACCAATAATAGTTGGTTGAATAAGTAGATGGGAGCACCATGGCAGACTCGAGAAAGAATCAGAATTTAAAAAAACGTGAACGCAATATGTGGAAGTGGGCATTTGGCTGTGTCACGGCACTAATTGTCATTTTAATTGTGTTCGTGATGTATCAAGTTACCGCCCCAGTAGAGAATGCGAACGAATCTAGTGCATTGGCGACAAACGAAACGACCTTTGAAGTTAAATTGAATTCCACTCAGGTTAATGCGTTGGCGGATAACTATTTAACAAGACTGCAAGACAAACAACATTATAACTTTGTTGTTGGTGAAAAATATGCCACCGTTTCGGGTAGCAGTAAGTTTTTAGGTGCCAAAGTCGCCTTTGCGGTTAATTTTGTGCCAATTCGTCAAAAAAATGGAAATGTCT
Organism: Paucilactobacillus nenjiangensis; assembly: GCF_008632615.1. Taxonomy (NCBI): domain Bacteria; kingdom Bacillati; phylum Bacillota; class Bacilli; order Lactobacillales; family Lactobacillaceae; genus Paucilactobacillus; species Paucilactobacillus nenjiangensis. The sequence goes on along the minus strand of NZ_CP043939.1, from coordinate 1,160,375 downwards.
TGCTGAAAGCTAAGGGTATGTCTGTTGGACGCCTAAATTTGCCAGTTACGTACGTTTTAGGGTACATTAATAAGCATAATAAATTACCAGAGTGGGTAACGATTAATCAGCGTAAAAAGACGGTTTTATTGGATATAAACAAATATAGTAAAAAACAGTCGGTGCATTATGCTGCTAAAAAGATAGATTTACCTAATAAAGAATTTATTTTTACGATAACCATCCCCAAACAATAGGAGAATCAAATGCGACTAAGTTTCTATCAGTTTTTAATGACACAACGCAATCCAGATGGTGCAGATGAGGTTGAACAGTTCGCCAATAATGCATTTTTTGATACTTTGTTTCCCAAACAGTCTCAGGATTTTGATGAAGTGTCACATTACCTGGAAGACAATGCACGCTATTTACCATCAATGACCATCTTTGATGAAGCGTGGAAATTATATTTAGAGAAAATGAATTAGGAGAATAATATGCGTGTTATACAATGGTTCCCAGGACACATGGCAAAAGCCTTGCGTCAAATTCGAGAACAAATGCCGTTGGTTGATATTGTGTTTGAATTAATTGATGCCAGAGTGCCATATTCATCGCAAAATCCAGAAGTTAAAAAAGCGATGGGGGATAAGCCTCATTTGTTAATCATGACTAAACTAGATTTGGCTGATCCGAAAGTAATTGCAGATTGGATTAAGTATTTTGAAGCAGAGGGTCAACCGGTGCTAGCTTTAGATTCTCGCGAACACAACGTGGCTAAAATTGTCACCCGCAAAAGCCAGGAAGTGTTGCGTGATAAATTAGCACTTCAAAAGCAAAAAGGTATGCAAGATAGAGCCATTCGCGCCATGTGTGTTGGGGTCCCTAACGTTGGTAAATCGACGTTGCTCAATCATTTAGTTCAAAAAAATGTGGCTAGTACAGGTAATCGGCCAGGGGTCACAACTGGTCAGCAATGGTTACGGTCGACCGATGAGCTGGAACTCTTAGATACCCCAGGAGTGCTGTGGCCTAAGTTCCAGACACAACTGATTGGTAAAAAAATGGCCTTATCCGGTGCAATCAAGGATACACTTTATGCCAAGGATGACATTGGATTATATGCTATTGAGCATTTACGGAAGACTAATCCAGATGCATTAGTAGAACGTTATCACTTGAATGATTCAGATGTTGATGAATCAGTGTCAGATGCTGACGTGTTATTAACGATTACAAGCAAGCTCGGATTTAAAGACGATTATGATCGTGCTAGTGAACGAATTATTTTTGATTTACGTAAAGGTAAATTAGGACGATTCACTCTAGAAACTCCGGCTGAAATTAAAGAGGAAATTAATCAAATTGACGCTGACAATTAGTGAAGTTAAAACACAATTGAAGTCACTTAATCATTTAGATGATCCATTAGTGGCAGAGCTCAGAACTGATACACGTAAGGGCGTTCAAAGTGCATTAGTGGCGTTTGAAAAACGAATTCAAAAACAAATTATCGCCAAGGAAGCATTCGAAAAACGATTTAAGTATGAAAAATCATTTTGGTCGACAGGGAATCAATATGTTGCCGGCATGGATGAAGTGGGTCGTGGCCCTTTAGCGGGACCGGTAGTGACTGCTGCAGTTATTTTAGATGAAAGTTTTGATTTAATCGGTGTAACTGACTCGAAACTACTGACGGCGAATGAGCGAGAACATTTGTATTTGAAAATTATTGAGGAAGCCATTGAAGTCAATATCTGCGTCAAAGATCGTGATTTCATTGATCAACACAATATTTACCATGCTACTCAATTAGCGATGATTGAAACTATTCAAGGACTTCAGCATCAACCAACACAAATTATTGTCGATGCCGTTCCGCTAGATTTGAATATTCCTCAAACAACACTGATTAAAGGTGATCAAAAAAGTATTAGTGTCGCCGCTGCCAGTATTGTTGCCAAAGAATATCGTGACCATTTGATGGATACATATGACAAATTTTATCCAGGTTATGACTTTGCGCATAATAAAGGTTATGGCACGGCTAAACACTTAGCTGGATTGAAACAACTCGGAATAACGCCTATTCATCGGATGTCATTTTCACCGGTTCCAGAATATAAATAATGTATTTTGCCTTCGCATACGTACTTAATATGTAGGAGGCTTTTTTATGTTAAAAAAATTATTTTTGTTAAAAGTACATTTATGTAAGGGCATTGGCTTGATGACGGAGCAAAAAATCTTTACCGCGTTTCAGTTCAATGATTATCAAACGAATATTTTGGAATGTTGTCAGTTGGCCGGTTTAACGGCGGCGACAACTGAGAAAATTTTGATTAACTGGAATTTACCAGAATTATCAGATAATGTGAAACGTCATTGGTTTGAATGTAAATTCATTTCTATTTTGGATGAAGACTATCCTGCCCAACTGAAAGAAATTTATTGTCCACCCATTATTTTGTTCTATCGCGGCAAGAAAGAACTATTTAGTACAAAAATGTTAGGAGTAGTTGGAGCAAGGCAGAGCACAAATTACGGCAAAAAAGTATTATTAGAACTGATGCCAACTATGATTGAAAATTCGATCACGATTGTCAGTGGCTTAGCGACTGGCATCGATGGAATTAGTCATCAAGTCGCATTAAAGTATGGTGGTAGCACAATTGGCGTGATTGGCACTGGATTGGACCAAGTTTATCCCAGAAATCATCATGAATTGCAATCTCAAATGGAAACTCATGGCTTAGTTATTTCGGAATATCCACTCGGAACTCAACCATATCGTTCACATTTTCCGGAAAGAAATCGGATAATTTCTGGCTTAAGTGAAACTTTATTAGTGATTGAAGCAAAAATAAAAAGTGGGAGCTTGATTACGGCTAACTTAGCATTACAAGAAAACCGTAACGTGTGTGCAATCCCGGGCCGAATTGACGAACAATTATCAGCTGGTTGTAACGAGCTAATTGCGGCAGGTGCGAAGCCAATTTTGACCGCAAAAGACATTTTAAATGAGTTTTTGATTTGACAATAATTTTTTTCTGAAATATGATGTTTTGTGTTTGATACTCGTATTAATGAAGAAAACTGTATGTTAGGAGCATGGTGAATGCCAACAAAAACCGCAACTAAAACTAAAAAAACAACAAAAAAACGTGCAAAGCCTAAGAAAAATCTTGTGATTGTCGAATCACCTTCTAAAGCCAAAACGATTGAAAAATATTTAGGACGAAGTTATAAAGTCGTCGCAAGTATTGGACATATTCGTGACTTACCCAAGAGTCGAATGGCCGTTGATTTTGAGAATGACTACGAACCGGAATACATTTCGATTCGTGGTAAGGGAGACATTATTAAGTCGCTACGTAAGGATGCTAAGAACGCTAAAGCTGTTTATCTCGCATCTGATCCGGATCGTGAAGGCGAAGCAATTGCTTGGCACGTTTCGAATATTCTCAAATTGGAACCTGATGAAATCCATCGTGTCACTTTCAATGAAATTACCAAGGATGCTGTTAAAGATGCATTCAAAGAACCACGTGGAATTGACATGGATTTGGTAGACGCACAACAAGCTCGTCGTGTACTTGACCGAATTGTGGGTTATTCAATTAGTCCTATTTTATGGAAGAAAGTTAAAAAAGGATTAAGTGCAGGTCGTGTTCAATCGATTGCCTTGAAGCTAATCATCGACCGTGAAAATGAAATCAAAGCGTTTGAGCCAGAAGAATATTGGACGATTGATTCAAAATTCAAAAAAGGCCGCGCTAAGTTTGATGCCTCATTTTATGGTGTCAACGGTAAGAAGCAAGATTTAGGTAATAATGAGGCTGTTCAAAAGATCTTAGGTCAATTGGATCGTAAAGGTGACTTTGAAATTACCAAAGTTGTTAAGAAGGAACGTAAACGCAATCCACAACCTCCATTTACTACTTCCACGATGCAACAAGATGCTAACCGTAAGTTGAGTTTCAGAACTCGCAAAACGATGATGGCAGCACAACAGTTGTACGAAGGAATTAATATCGGTAAGGGTGGCTCCGTGGGGCTAATCACCTATATGCGTACCGATTCAACACGGATTTCAACGGGCGCAAAACACGATGCATCAACCTTCATCCATGAAAAATATGGGGAAGAATATGCAGCAACCAAACCAGTTAAGGGTAAATTAGCTGAAGGCGCACAAGATGCCCATGAAGCTATCCGTCCAACGTCTGTCTTTAGAACACCAGCTGATATGAAGGAATTTTTGACGAATGATCAATACAAGTTATATAACTTGATTTGGTCACGTTTTGTCGCCAGTCAAATTACTGATCAAATTACTGATACTATGACGGTGACGATTTCACAAAGTAATGTCGATTTTCGTGCCAATGGTTCTAAAGTTAAGTTCCCAGGGTTTACGGTGATTTATAATAACGGTAATGAAAAAGATAATATCTTGCCTGATTTAACGGAAGGTGACATGGTTGATTTGGTTCAAACTGACCCAAGTCAGCACTTTACACAGCCACCCGCACGTTATTCAGAAGCCAACTTGATTAAGGCCTTGGAAGAAAACGGAGTGGGTCGTCCATCAACTTATGCACCAACTTTGGACACAATCCAACGACGTTATTACGTGAAACTTGAGTCGAAACGATTTGAACCAACTGAATTAGGTGAAATCGTTAATAAAATTATTATTGAACAATTCCCTGATATTGTTGATGTTAAATTCACGGCTAAAGTTGAAGGTGAATTGGATGAAGTCGAATTAGGTAAAGAAAAATGGGTTAAAGTTATTGACCAATTTTATCAACCTTTCTCAAAAGAAGTTTCTGAAGCTGAAGAAGCCGTTGAAAAAATTGAGATTAAAGATGAACTTGCCGGTCTTGACTGTGATGTCTGTGGTGCACCGATGGTCGTTAAGATGGGTAAGTATGGTAAGTTCTTCGCCTGTTCACGCTTCCCAAATTGTCGGAATACCAAGGCAATCGTCAAAGACACAGGAATCATTTGTCCTACTTGTCATGAAGGAACCATTGTTGAACGTAAATCAAAGAAGAATCGTACTTTCTTTGGTTGCTCACGTTATCCAGACTGTGATTTTGTTTCATGGGACCGTCCAATCGGCCGAGATTGTCCAAAAGATGGATACTACTTGGTTGAAAAGAAGGTCAAAGGTGGCAAACAAGTTCTTTGTCCAAACGGCGATTACGAAGAAGCCGTTCAAAAATAAGATTATATTTGAAATTGTCCTCATACTCTGCTATCGTGCAGTTATGGGGGCTTTTTGTATGAGCGAAAATTTAGAAGCGTTATTTTTACAATACTTAAAAGTTGAACGACAATATTCAGATGATACGATTATCGCTTATCAAGAGGATATGAATGACTTTACCCATTTTCTTGACGAGAATGGTGGAATGAAAGCTTGGAATCAAATTGATAAGCTAGATGTTCAAGTTTATTTGTCGTACTTAAACGACCAGCATTACGCTCGAACGACCATCTCACGTAGAATTTCCAGTCTACGGTCGTTTTATAATTTCTTAACTCGAAATGATTTGGCCACTAAAAATCCATTTGAAAATATTGTGTTAAAAAAGCATCAACACCATTTACCTCGGTTCTTTTATGAGCAAGAGATGACAGCTCTATTTGAGGCTGCTAAAGGCACCGGGAAGCCGTTAGATTTTCGCAATGAGGCAATCTTAGAAATCCTGTATGGCACTGGTATGCGAGCGAGCGAATGTACGTCATTAACCTTAAATCAAATCGATTTTTCGACACACATGATTTTAGTTCGTGGTAAAGGTGACAAAGAACGTTATGTGATGTTTGGTAGCTATGCCGAACGTGCCTTAAAGAAATATTTTGATGAATGTCGCACACCATTGATGACCAAATATCATCACGAACATGATATAGTATTTATTAACCAGCATGGTGAGCCAATTACTTCCACGGGAGTTGAATACGTGCTCAACCAAGTGATTAAGAAAAGTAGTCTTACGGCCGACATTCATCCCCACATGTTACGGCACACCTTTGCCACACACATGTTAAATAACGGGGCAGACATGCGAACAGTACAAGAACTATTGGGACATTCGAGTCTCTCAACCACTCAAATTTATACACACGTTACTACTGAACATTTACAAAGTGATTATCAAAAATATTTCCCACGGGCGAAAAAGGAGAACAAATAATGATTACACTGGATAATGGTAATTTAACGGTTAAAATAGATGAACAAGGGGCACAATTAAAAAGTATTTTTTGCCCCGAAACGCAAATTGAGTACATGTGGCAAGCTGATCCTAAATTTTGGGGTCGAACTTCACCGGTTTTATTTCCAATCGTTGGTCGGCTCAAAGACAATAAATACACTTATCGAAATGAACCATTTGAAATGGGGCAACACGGCTTTGCACGAGATTCACAATTTGACGTGTTAGAACATAAAGATACTTATGCAGTCTTTCAGTTAAAAAGTAGTCGTAAAACACTGAGCGTGTATCCATTTTACTTTGAATTAAAGGTTACATATGAGCTAACCGATGACAATGAATTAACAGTTAACTTTGTGGTTTCTAATGACAGCGAGTCTGAAATGCTGTATTCAGTAGGTGCACACCCCGGATTTAATGTTCCGTTAGCAGCCGGAGACACTTTTGAGACTACCACTGTAAGTGTTGAACCAAATCAAAAATTTCAACAAATTCCATTAGTCGGTCCATTTAATGATGCCAAACACCCTAAGACGTTAAATTTTGAACAACCATTAACTCTGGATCATGAGTTATTTGATCAAGATGCGTTAATTCTAGACCTAGAGAATCAACCAGTGCAGTTTAAAATTCAAGGTGCGCACTCTGAACATGGTATCAATGTGAACGTCGCTAATGCCCCTTATACTGGTATTTGGTCTCCATATCCAACGCAATCACCATTTGTTTGTATCGAACCATGGTGGGGAATTGCTGATAGTGTGGATTCCAATCAACGACTAGAAAACAAAATGGCTATTAATAAACTGGCACCTGAAGCCAGCGCAGAACATGGATATTCAATTTCATTGTTCTAACAATAAAGGACTGTGACTCTACCAATATGGTGAGAGTGCACAGTCCTTTTACGGATGTTAAATTATTGTTCTTTTTTATGTCGCAAGTAGTTGCCCAGGCCAAATGGGACCATTGACTCGGTGCCACTGAAAATTCGTTTGAAATTACCACGGTGTCGTAAAATGACCACAATCGCTAAGAAACTAGCAATCGCTGCAAAAATCCAGTCTTGCATGATAATTGCTACAATGGCGGTAATAGTAATACCTAACACACTCGCCACACTGGCCATGCTTGATAGACACAAGGTAATTACAAAAATTGAACTGGCCATTAAAAATAATAATGGGTTGTAAGCGAGCAAGATTCCGGCACTGGTCGCCACTGCTTTGCCGCCTTTGAAATGATCAAAGATTGAAAAAGTGTGTCCCAGTGATGCAAACACCCCAATGAGAAGTGGATTGATGTCACTTCCAATGAAATAGGGTTGACTAGCGGCCAAAGTTCCCTTGAGAATATCGATTAATAAGACAGCAATGCCGGCTTTTTTACCAAAAACACGAAAAGTGTTTGTCGTACCACTATTACCGCTACCTTCTTGATGGATGTCGACATGGAAAAAGATTTTTCCAATCCAGACTCCCGAAGGAATCGAACCAATTAGGTACGCGATAATAATCATTATTGCAATTTGCATGATATAAATACTCCTTAAAATTCGTCCTATTAATTCTATCATTTCACGCCGCATTTGAGAAATATTTTTACAACATTGCATCAACTAATTTTAAATTAGTTGAAAATATGAGGTACTTTGTTTTATTATCAGAACTGGTAGTTAAAAAATTGGGCAAGCATTTATGCCGAAAAACAGATATACTTAAATATGTTATTACTCGAAATTTGATTTCGAAGTGGCAAGGAGTCTTTTAGATTGGCAAAAAATAAATATGATGATTCTTCAATCCAAGTGCTTGAAGGATTAGAAGCGGTTCAGAAACGACCAGGAATGTATATAGGTTCTACAGACACACGTGGATTACACCATTTGGTTTATGAGATTGTGGATAATGCTGTTGATGAAGCATTGTCTGGTTTTGGTGACGAAATAAACGTCATTATTGAAGCGGACAATTCAATTACCGTCCAAGATCATGGACGGGGAATGCCGGTTGGGATGCATTCATCAGGAGTACCTACTGCAGAAGTAATTATGACCGTGCTACATGCGGGTGGTAAATTTGGCCAAGCAGACGGTTACAAAACATCTGGTGGCTTACATGGGGTGGGGGCTTCCGTTGTGAACGCTCTGTCAACCCACGTTACTTTAAAAATTGTCCGTGACGGTATGGAATACGAAGAACAATTTGAAAATGGTGGTCATCCCGTAGGAACCCTAGAAAAATTGGGTAAGACTAAAAAGCCTAATGGTACATTAGTGACTTTTAAACCAGACCGTTCGATTTTTTCAACGATTGTTTATAATTACGGCACGCTCGCTGAACGTCTGCGTGAATCAGCGTTCTTGTTAAAAGGAATTAAAATCACGCTCACTGACAAGCGGGTCGGGCAAGAAAAAGAAGATATTTTCTTGTATGATGACGGGATTAAGGCCTTTGTCGCTTACTTAAATGAAGATAAGGATGTCCTAGGCGATGTCTTATATTTTGATGGTACCAGTGAAGGCGTCGAAGTTGAAGTGGCAGCACAATACAACGATGGTTACTCAGAGAACTTACTGTCGTTCGTTAATAATGTGCGGACGCCAGATGGTGGAACTCATGAAGCCGGTATGCGCTCAGCTTGGACGAAGGCCTTTAATGAATATGCTCGAAAAGTTGGCTTGTTGAAAGACAAAGACAAGAATCTTGAGGGTAGTGATGTTCGTGAAGGACTCTCAGCAGTCATTTCGGTCCGAATTCCAGAAAAAATTCTTCAATTTGAAGGACAGACCAAGGATAAGTTAGGTACTCCAGAAGCCCGTAAAATCGTGGATACAGTTGTGAACGAACAACTTGGCTATACCTTAATGGAAAATGGTGAATTCGCTCAAATGCTGATTCGCAAATCCCTAAAGGCACGTGAAGCACGTGAGGCCGCACGGAAAGCACGTGATTTATCACGAACTGGTAAGAAAAAGGGGAAGAACGATCGCCTGTTATCCGGTAAGCTGACCCCAGCACAATCAAAAAATGCGGCTAAAAATGAATTATTCTTAGTCGAAGGTGATTCTGCCGGTGGCTCTGCCAAACAAGGCCGAGACCGTAAATTCCAAGCTATTTTGCCATTGCGTGGTAAGGTTTTAAACACTGAAAAAGCTAAGCTTGATGATGTGATGAAGAACGAAGAACTGAATACAATTATCTATACTGTTGGTGCTGGAGCTGGTTCAGAATTTAATCCTGACGATTCTAATTATGACAAGATTATTATTATGACCGATGCGGATGATGATGGTGCTCATATCCAGATTTTGTTATTAACGTTCTTTTATAAATATATGCGGCCTATGATTGATGCCGGTAAGATATATATTGCGTTGCCACCACTTTATAAGTTGCAAAAAGGGGCAGGCGCTAAAACTAAGATTGAATATGCTTGGACCAACGAAGAATTGGACACACTATCCAAAACATTTGGTAAGGGTGGTAGTTTACAACGATTTAAAGGTTTAGGTGAAATGAATGCGGATCAGTTATGGGATACAACCATGAATCCAGATACACGGACTTTAATTCGGGTTCGGATTGAAGATGCAGCCTTGGCTGAACGTCGAGTTACTACCCTGATGGGTGACAAAGTGGAACCACGTCGTAAGTGGATTGAAGATAACGTGCAATTCACTTTGGAAGAAGCGGGTAGTATTTTGGATACGACTCAAGAAAAAGCTGATGCAGAAGCTGAAGAAGATGAAATGGAATCAGTTGAAGAAACATTAACGACTGACTCGAAACCAAAGTCTAAATCATCAGAACCAACCATCACGACTTGGGATAATAGTGGCGAGGAACAAATGGATTTATTTAATGAGTAATTTGAAGTGAGGTAACGTTTGTGAGTGGAACAAAAATTGAGGAATTAACCTTAGAAGATGTGATGGGAGACCGTTTTGGTCGGTACTCAAAGTCAATCATTCAAGAACGTGCATTGCCAGATATTCGCGATGGACTGAAACCAGTTCAACGACGAATTCTATTTGCGATGAACAAAGATGGTAATACCTACGATAAAGGCTTTCGTAAGGCAGCCAAGTCAGTTGGTAATATCATGGGTAATTTTCATCCCCATGGAGATAGCTCAATCTATGAAGCCCAAGTTCGCTTGAGTCAAGATTGGAAATTACGCGCTCCATTGGTCGAAATGCACGGAAACAACGGATCAATGGATGGTGATCCACCGGCCGCTATGCGGTACACTGAAGCTAGATTAAGTAAAATATCTGGTTTGATGTTGCAAGATATTGAAAAAGATACCGTTGAAATGGTCTTGAATTTTGATGATACAGAAAATGAACCAACCGTATTACCATCACGGATACCTAATTTATTAGTGAATGGTTCTACTGGGATTTCAGCGGGGTATGCAACGGATATTCCACCACATAATTTAGGTGAAGTTGTCGATGGACTAATTTATATGTTGGCCCATCCTAACGTCACTTTAGATAAAATGATGGAATTTATTCCAGCACCCGATTTTCCAACCGGGGGTATTATTCAAGGTGTAGAAGGAATTAAAAAAGCTTATACCACTGGACGTGGAAAAATTGTTGTTCGTTCTAAAACCAACACTGAAAACTTAAAAGGCGGAAAGTCACAGATTAATGTGACTGAAATTCCTTATGAAGTGAATAAAGCACAACTGGTTAAGCGAATTGATGAAATGCGAATCAACAAAAAAGTTGAAGGTATAGCTGAAGTCCGTGATGAATCTGATCGTAATGGGCTGTCAATTGCGATTGAATTAAAGCGTGAAGCTAACAAAGAGGGAATTTTAAACTTTCTCTTTAAAAACACCGACTTACAAGTGAATTACAATTTTAATATGGTGGCCATTGATAAGATGACGCCCAAACGAGTTGGCTTGTTAAGGATGCTATCGGCTTATTTAGAATTCCGTAAAGAAGTCATTTTGAAACGGACTAAGTTTGATTTGAATAAGGCACAAAACCGGATGCATATTGTGGAAGGCTTGATTAAGGCCTTATCAATTTTAGATCAAATTATTACTACTATTCGTGCTAGTAAAAACCGTAAAGATGCCAAACAAAACTTAATTGATCAATTCGAGTTCACTGATCCACAAGCAGAAGCCATTGTAACATTGCAATTGTATCGGTTATCAAATACTGATGTTACCGAACTGGAAGATGAACAAAAGAAGTTACAAGCCGCAATCACGAATTTTAAACTGATTATTGGCGATGAAAAAGAATTATTTAAAGTTCTCAAAAAAGAATTATTAGAAGTTAAAAAAGAATTTGGCACTCCTCGATTATCTGAAGTGCAATCCGAAGTATCCGAATTAAAGATTGATACGAAGGTCTTGGTACCTGATGAAGATGTTGTGGTTATGGTCTCGAAAGATGGCTATATCAAGCGAAGCAGTCTTCGTTCATTTACAGCCACTTGTGAAACTGAGAATGGGTTAAAGGAAGATGATTATCCAATTTTATTGGAAAAATCGAATACTTTATCGCATCTGTTCTTGTTTACCAACAAAGGTCATTTGATTTATCGCCCAGTTTACGAGATTGCCGATTCCAAATGGAAAGACACTGGCGAACATATTTCTCAATCAATTGGGTTAGACAGTGATGAGCAAATTATTGAAGCGATGACGTTTAAGACGTTGGATGAAACGGGTCAATTTATTATGGCCACCGATGATGGTTATATTAAGCAAACAACCTTTAAAGATTATTTACCAGGTCGGACTTACAAGAAACATCCAAGCGTATACATCAAATTGAAGTCCGATGACTCAAGAGTGGTTTCAATTTCGTATCGAAAGACAGTTTCCGAAAATTCTACTGTTCTTTTGATGAGTTACACAGGGTTGGCATTACGTTTTGACTTAGCAGAAGTACCGGTTAATGGTGCTCGCACGGCCGGTGTCAAGTCGATGGGACTTAAAGGTGATGACCATGTAGTGAACATGCAAATCGTTAGCGATGATGATAACGTTGCAATTGTAACCACGCGTGGTGCATTTAAAGCTATGAAATTAGCAGAAGTACCTGTTACTTCTCGTGCCCGTAAAGGGGTCCTCATTTTACGTGAGTTAAAGAGTGATCCGCATCGTGTTGGTGGCTTTATCAGTTATCACGCTGACTTTAAGGGTGCCTTTGAAATTATCACTGATCGACCAACGGTTCAAGAAGTTTTGGCAGAAGAACATGGATTAGGATCACGTTATTCTAATGGTTCGTTTGTGTTAGATGTTGAAACTCAAGGAACACCAGTGATGATTAAGCAAAAAGCTATAGAACTAGTAATTTAATTAGTTCTTAAATAAATCATCATAAAAAAGCTAAATATTATTCATTAAAATATCTGTTAGTTAGGGTAATATAATCATTAGCATATGAACATTATTCTTTGTATTATTAAAAATAATCATTTATAATGATATGTAGTTATGAATAATGAACTTAAATTTTAGCTTATATTGAAAGGATTTATTTGTCATGCAGAACAACCGAGGAGTACGTCCAAAGAAGACTCAACAAGAGAACATCTTCGCATCAAAGAGTTTAAGTTATTTTTTACAACTAACTCAAACTATGAATTATACTCAAGCAGCACAAATCCTGGGTATTACACAACCAGCCTTAACACAACAAATTAAAAAACTTGAAAGAATCGTTGGTGCACCATTATTTTATTCAGTTGGAAAACGTCTTCGTTTGTCCGAAGCTGGATACACAATGTTACAAACAACTAATCAAGTCTATTCGTTATTGAATAAAGCCGCTGACGAAATTCAACAAACGACTAGTGAAAATCATGGTGAAATCCATTTAGGAATTTTGTCATCGATTGAATCACAAGTTTTTGAAGATTTTATTGTCGATTATTATCGTGATAATCCAGACATTCAAGTCAGTGTTCACATGCTGACACGTCGTGAAATCTGGGCAGCCTTAGAATCTAACAAAATTGACTTGGCAATTATGTACTTACCTGATGGCAGCATCAAAAATTGGAAACCATACGATTCAAAAACAATTGTGACCGAAGACTTATTGTTAATTCATAACAATGAAAAATTAGCCAGTAAAAATAAGGTTAAACTTTCACGGTTAGATGATCGCAAATGGGTCACATATCCAGTTGGCTTCTATTTAAACGATGTAATCACCGATGCTTATAAACGTGAATTAGTTGCATCCCCAGATGTCGCTGCACGATTTACACAGCCTGGTCAAATCTATCGTTTCTTAAAGGAAACTGATACGTATACAGCTTTACCAAAGAGTTATATCATGTCACGTTACGATCGTGATGAAATTATGACTGCTAACTTTGAACCAAAAATTAAATTTGATTTGTCATTTGTTTATCGGACTGAAAAACAAGATATTCCACGTATTGACAAGTTCTTAACAGAGTTTAATAATTATCTTGGAGATAGAGATTATTTTGAAAGATTGGACGATATCGTAGCAAAAAAGATCAAAAACTCTGACAAAAACTAAAGAAGGAAGTTTATTAATCATGAGTAAAGAATTAGTTTTCGGGCACCAAAAGCCAGACACGGATGCAATTGTTGCAGCAAAAGCATTCTCATATTTACAAAATGAAATTGGCTTTGACACTGAAGCCGTTGCTTTAGGAGAAGCTAATGCTGAAACTAAGTTTGCATTTGATCATTTTGGCGAAGAATTACCTCGTGTAATTAAGACAGCCGCTAATGAAGTTAAATCTGTAATGTTAGTTGACCATAATGAAGCACCTCAAAGTGTTAGCGACATCGCTGACGTTGAAGTGACTCACGTAGTCGATCACCATCGGATTGCTGATTTTGCTACTGCAGGTCCAGTTTGGTATACTGCTCGTCCAGTTGGATGTACCAGCACAATCATTCTTGATTTGTTCACTGAAAATGATATTGAAGTCCCAGCTAAATTAGCTGGCTTAATGGCATCTGCCATTATTTCAGACACATTATTATTAAAGTCACCAACCACAACTGATTTTGATGTTAATGCGTTAGAAACACTTGCTAAAATTGCTGGCATCGATGCTAACTCATATGGCATGGATTTGTTAAAAGCTGGCACTGATTTAGATAGTAAGTCTGATTTGGAGCTTGTTGATGGCGATGCTAAAACCTTTGAACTTGGCGGCAAAACTTTACGAATTGGCCAAGTTAACACGGTTGATTTAGATGACGTCTTTGCTCGTCGTGATGCATTAGTCAAAACCATGCAATCAGAAATTGATGCCAAAGGTTATGACATTTTCTTGCTCTTAGCTACTAACATCTTAAACAGCGATTCAAAATTGTTAGCAGTTGGCGAACCAAAAGCTACGGTTGAAACTGCTTTTGGTAGCAAATTTGCCGCTGATGATACAATGAGTCTTCCAGGCGTTGTTTCTCGTAAGAAACAAGTTGTGCCTCCATTGACTGATGCTTTCGCATAATAATAACTTTCATTAAGTATTCAAGTACTTGGTAAATTGATGCCGAGTACTTTTTGTTTGTTCTAGTAATCGTAGAATTAGTTGCTAGTTAATTAATATAATTTGATAACTATGATAAAATATAAGCATGATTTTATAAAAGGAGGATCAAGATGGCAGAAGAAAAAGCAATATTTGCAGGCGGTTGTTTTTGGTGTATGGTTGAGCCCTTTGACCAACAACCCGGAATAAAAAAAGTCCTTTCTGGCTATACAGGTGGTCATACTGTGAACCCAACGTATGAAGAAGTCTCTAGCCATACAACAGGTCATACTGAAGCGGTTGAAATCACTTTTGATCCATCGGTGATTTCCTATGCTGATTTAGTTGAAATCTATTGGCGACAAACTGATCCAACTGACGCAATGGGACAATTTCAAGACCGCGGAGATAATTATCGCCCGGTTATTTTTGTCGATGGTGACGAACAGCGCCAAATTGCGACTCAATCACGACAAAATTTAATTGATAATAATCCCTTTGATGATGAGATTGTAACCAAGATTGAAGATGTTAAGCCATTTTATGTGGCCGAAGAGTATCATCAGGATTTTTATAAAAAAGATCCTTTACGTCACGATGCAGAGGAAGCTCAGCGTAAAGAATTTATTCGCAATAATTGGGATAAATAAGAGACAGAGAAGAGGAAGAAGAGTTGGTTCAAACAGCATTTATTTTATTACTTGTGGGAATTGCCGCAGGTACATTAGGCTCATTACTAGGAATTGGTGGCGGAATGATTGTCACGCCTGTTTTGACCGTTTTCATGGGATTACCAATTCAATATGCGATTGGCGCGAGTATCATTGCCGTAATTGCCACCAGTTCAGGGGCGACAATTGCTTATTTAAGAGATGATTTGATTAATTTACGTGTGGCGATGTTTTTGGAAATTGCCACAACAGTTGGAGCAATTAGTGGTGCTTTGATTGCTGGCGTTATTCATCCGTTATGGTTGGAAACTATTTTTGGCTTATTCTTACTGTATCAATGCTTCAACATGGTCAAAAAGCTTCGTGGCAAGGGTAAAAAAGATGATGCCACCGATGTTGAACCAGATGTTTTATCAACACAATTGAAATTAAATGGCGCCTACACAGACAAGGTCAGCATGGAACATGTTGATTATGAAGTGACTCATGTTAAGGGCGGTTTTGCCATGATGTATGGCGCTGGATTAGCCAGTGGCCTACTCGGGATTGGTAGTGGGGTCTTCAAAGTGATTGCCATGGATTCTATCATGAAAATGCCCCTCAAACCCTCAAGTGCGACTAGTAATTTGATGATGGGGGTTACAGCTGCTGCAAGTGCAACGGTCTATTTCTTTAACGGGGCCATCAAACCTGAAATAGCTGCTCCATTAGCGATTGGAATTTTGATTGGTGCTGCAATCGGGACTCGGATTATGCCACGCATTCAATCAAGAGTTTTGAGAATGATTTTTGTGCCCATCTTATTAATCATGGGAGTCGAAATGTTCCTTAAAGGATTCGGGGTGAGATTCTAATGAAAAAAGCACAAGATGAAATCAAACAAGCAGAAATGCAAAAAGTTGAAATCATGATTGGCAAAGTTATGCAAATTGGAGTTATGATCGCCGCTGCCTTTATGATTGTAGGTATTTTATTACTATTTGTTTCCGGTAAATCTGGGTATGTTGGTAATAGCCATCCCCATGATTTTAGCTCAA
Organism: Paucilactobacillus nenjiangensis; assembly: GCF_008632615.1. Taxonomy (NCBI): domain Bacteria; kingdom Bacillati; phylum Bacillota; class Bacilli; order Lactobacillales; family Lactobacillaceae; genus Paucilactobacillus; species Paucilactobacillus nenjiangensis. The sequence continues at coordinate 1,143,948 of NZ_CP043939.1, read as the reverse complement.
TTTTGTTGGGCATTGTTCAATTAAAGTCGTATGCGATTATTATGGGTGGATTATTCTTATTAATTTTAACTCCTGTGCTACGAGTGGTCGTTTCAATATACGCATTTGTGGTTGCTGGTGATAAACTATATGTATGGATTACGACCGCCGTGCTGATTATTTTGGTGATTGCGATGGTAATTGGAATGTATGGTATTTAATCAATCAAAAAGGAAGTTTAGTAGAATGGAAAATTTAATTAAACTCAGTGATGGCAGAATCATTCCACGAGTCGGATTTGGGACTTATTTATTGAATGGTTATCAAGGCGTGAATGCGATTAGTAGCGCGTTAAATAATGGTTATCGTTTCTTAGATTCTGCCTTTAACTATGATAATGAAGGAGCAGTTGGTGAGGCGATTCGGCGTAGCAATATTTCTCGGGATGAGATTACCGTGTTGTCTAAATTACCAGGGCGTTTTCATGCCTATGACCAAGCGATTAAAGCCATTCAAGAATCTGTATTAAGGACTGGATTGGATTATATTGATTTGTATTTGATTCATTGGCCAAATCCCAATCAAAAGCTTTATGTAGAAGCTTGGCAAGCATTGATTGATTCTCAAAAATTTGGATTAATCAAATCCATTGGGGTGTCTAACTTTTTACCAGAACATTTGGAAAAGTTGGAGCAAGAAACTGGTGTGTTACCAGTTGCAAATGAAATTGAAGTTCAACCATACTTCAATAATGCTGATTTGCGTGCCTATAATGCTAGCAAAGGCATAGCTACGATTGATTGGAGCCCGATTGGTCATGCCAATCAAATGCTTAAAGATCAAACAATTGCTGTAATTGCAGCTAGTCACAGCAAATCAGTTGCTCAAGTAATTCTTCGCTGGGAATTACAACTCAATACGATTCCAGTGCCAAAAGCGACTATTCAGAGTCGTCAACTGGAAAATCTAGCCGTGTTTGATTTTCAATTGACAGAAGCTGAAATGCAAACTATTAATTCATTGACTAGACCTGATGGCCGAACTTCAAATCAGGATCCAGCAACTCACGAGGAATTTTAAGCCTTGATTGTAAAGGAAAATAAAGAATGATAACAATACAAGACATTGCGAATAGAGCCGGCGTATCGATTTCAACCGTTTCTCGAGCCTTAGATAATTCTACCCGAATTAGCCTAGAAACTCGGAAACGAATTCAATCACTCGCTCAAGAAATGGGATATACTCCTAATTTTGCTGCTCGAAACCTAATGGCAGATGAAAGTAACACGGTGGGAGTGGTCTTTCAGCCACAAAACCCTGAGATATCTGGCAACGATTTCGTGCTCCATGAATTATTTGGTATTAATAACCAGCTCTGTAAAATGAATTATTTGTTGGCTGCAGCGACCGGTAATTCTTGGGGTGAGGTATTTGAGTCGGTTAAAATGATGGTTGAAGCGGGGAAAGTCCGTCGTTTTATCTTGTTATATACGACTGGCCATGATCCAATTACCCAACTTTTAAAGGAATTTAATGCTCGCGTAGTCGTGATTGGTGAACCCCAGTCAAAATTGCAAACACTCTTTGTCGATAATGATAATCAGCAGGCAAGTCGAGAAGCGACGCAATTATTGACGGACAAGTTTAACTTAAGCCATCCAATCTTTATTCGCACGGAAGCTGATTGGTTCTTCGAAATTAATCGTGAAGCTGGTTTTAAACAAGTTTGGCCAGATGGCGAAGTTATCAAATTGTCCCAATCTTTCGTCGATCAGAAGAGTCAGCTGAAAGAATTCTTTGAAACTCATCCGAATGTCGATGGCATCATTGCCACCGATGATAAAATTGGGATTTTAGCCCAATTACAAGCTGAAAATGTTTTGGATAATCATCAAAAACTGCCAACTGTTGCGTTTAATGCATCTGAATATGGCCAACTAAGCAAGGGAAACTTTTATTCGGTTGATGTGCAACCAAATATTCTGGGCTCTGAATCAGTCCGTTTGCTCTTTAATGACAAGGATAAAAAGGACAACCTGAAGCAAATTATGGTGCCATATCGCTTACCATCTATTCCATAATTTTTAACGATTACTATGGTAAGTTTTAAACTATGATTACTGATAGATTAGGCTGGAAAACCATTTTTTATAAATAATTAAACTAGTTTTTAGTTGATTTACTGATTTTTTTCTAATTAATATAACAGACTCAAAAGCCCGGTGGCTTGGGAAGAGTCTGTTATTTTTTTTACATAAATTAAAATAAATAAATTTTTATTTGCGCAAGCGCTTGCGCAAATTATTGTTTTGGGTTATCATTATGAATGTAATCGGTTACAACAATTATAATTATCTTTAAACTATGAAGGAGTGGAACTCATGGATGAAACAAAGCAAAAAAAGGGGATAGGCTTGCCTGACCTCCGAAAAAGCACTATTTGGATGTTGAGTATCGGCTTCCTAGGTGTCCAGATGGCATTCTCACTACAATCTTCACAAATGTCTCGGATTTTCCAAACCTTAGGTGCTGATCCAACTAAACTAGGATTCTTCTTCATTTTGCCTCCTTTGGCAGGATTAGTTGTTCAACCAATGGTGGGTTACTATTCTGATCGTACCTGGTCGAAACGATTTGGGCGTCGGATGCCATATCTGCTAATTGGTGCACTCGTATCAGTTATTGTTATGTTTTTGCTACCTAACTCGGGTTCATTTGGATTCTCAACCTTTGCAGCTCTCTGGTTTGGTGCTATCACAATCTTGTTTATGGATTTAAGTTCTAACGTTGCCATGCAGCCATTCAAGATGGTCGTTGGTGATATGGTCAATGAAAAGCAAAAATCATACGCATACTCAATTCAATCTTTCTTATCAAATACTGGTTCAGTGTTGGCAACTATCTTCCCATATTTCTTAACTGCAATTGGGGTTGCTAACGTTGCTGCCAAAGGTCAATTACCTGCATCTGTTATTATTTCGTTTTACGTTGGTGCAATTGTCTTAGTTATTTTCTCATTAATTTCTGTTTTCTCAGTTCATGAATACGATGATGCTACATATGAACTTTATCATGGTGTTGCTTTGAATGATAAAACGGAACCACATGTTGGCATATTCACGTTATTAAAACGTGCTCCAAAAACATTTTGGATGGTTTCTTTAACTCAATTCTTCTGTTGGATGGCCTTCCAATATCTTTGGACTTACGGAACTGGTACTGTTGCTGATAATATCTATCACACAACTAATGCTGCTTCACAAGCCTTCCAAGATGGTGGTAACTGGTATGGTGTTATGTCTGCCGTTTATGCAATTTCCGCTGTTGTTTGGTCATTAGTATTATCAAAAATTCCAGCTGAAAAAAGTAAAGTTGGTTACGCACTTTCATTATTCATCGGTGCCTTTGGATTTATTTCCGTCTTCTTTGTTACAAACAAATGGGTCTTGATCTTCTCATTCATTTTGATTGGGATTTCATGGGCAGGTATGATGGCATACCCATTCATTATGCTTACTAATTCATTGAATGGTGATCACATGGGTACTTATCTTGGCTTATTTAATGGTTCAATCTGTTTGCCACAAATTGTAGCCTCAGTTGCATCATTTGGATTGTATCCATTATTAGGATCAGAAATGAAGTCAATGATTTTGTTAGCTGGTATTTTAATGCTCATCGGGGCAGTTTCAGTCTTTGGTATCAAAGAAATTGATGGTGCCAATGCTAATGTTGCACAATAATTTTTAAAAAATGAATTTGGTTATTGAATAAGGAGAAAATAGATGAAACGAACTTTTGAAGTGAATCCATGGACCCTCACAACTCACGATTTAAATCCCAAAGATAAACGATTACAAGAATCGATTACCTCTTTGGGTAATGAATATATGGGTATGCGAGGAATGTTTGAGGAACAATATTCTGGCGATACTCACCAAGGTATTTATATCGGGGGTGTTTGGTTCCCAGATAAGACTCGGGTTGGTTGGTGGAAAAATGGTTATCCACTGTACTTTGGTAAAGCTATCAACGCACTTAATTTCATGAAAACTGATATTTATGTCGATGGGCAACAAGTCGATTTGGCCGTGAATAAGCCAGATGAATTTGAAATTTCATTAGACATGCAAAAGGGAACCTTAACACGGACGTTTAGTGTTTACGGAGTGAAGTTTGTCGTTACACGGTTAGTTTCAGCCGCCACGAAAGAATTGGCAGATTTACACTATGAATTCACTTCAACAGATGGCAAGGCACATACAATCAAGTATGATGCGTCAATCGATGCCGATGTTGCAAATGAAGATTCAAACTACGACGAAAAATTCTGGCAAGTTTTGGGAGCAGGGAATGAAAGCGATGCGTCATACATTGTTACCCAAACTGTACCAAATGATTTCGGAGTACCTCAGTTTACAGTGGTTGGTCGTCAAGCCTTTATCGGTGGTAAAAAGACCGGTTCAGAAAAGACGGATGAGCAAGTGACTGATACGTTTGAAATCGATGTTGCAACTTCTGGCAGTACAACCTTTGAAAAACGTGTGATTGTCACTACGTCTCGTGATTATGACGGGACTGATGCAATTGTTAACGCTGGTGCAAAATTACTCAAGACTTTGACTTCTGCAAGTTACCAAGATATTTACGATGCTCATGTAGCAGAATGGGGTAAACGTTGGGAAAAAGCTGACGTTCAAATCGAAGGGGACGACGCCGCTCAACAAGGAATTCGTTTCAATTTGTTCCATCTATTTTCAACATATTATGGTAATGATCCTCGCCTTAATATTGGTCCTAAAGGGTTCACTGGTGAAAAGTATGGTGGTGCGACATATTGGGATACTGAAGCTTTCGCTATTCCAGTTTATCTCGGTGTTGCAGATCCTAAGGTTACTCGTTCATTACTACAATACCGTTTTGACCAACTTGACGGTGCCAAACATAATGCTAAACAACAAAACTTAGCAGGTGCTTTGTACCCAATGGTGACGTTCGATGGGATTGAATCACATAATGAATGGGAAATTACTTTTGAAGAAATTCATCGTAATTCGACAATTGCTTACGCAATTTACAATTACACGAATATCACTGGTGATCGTAGCTGGATTGAAGGCGATGGAGCTCAAGTTTTGTACAACATTGCTCGTTTCTGGGCAGACCGTGTGCACTACTCAGCTCGTAAAGATCAATACATGATTCACGGTGTTACTGGTCCAAACGAATATGAAAATAACGTTAACAATAACTTCTACACCAATTGGATGGCTAAATGGGTCTTACAATACTCGATTGATAATTACCCAACTGTTGGTGATAACGAAAAAGAGAAGTTAGGAATTACACCAGATGAGTTAACTCATTGGCAAGAAATTGCAAACAAGATGTATCTTCCACAAGCTGATGTTGAAATTAACGGTGAAACTAAACATATCTTTGAACAAAACGATACATTCTTAGATAAAGAATTGATTCCAGCCGCCGATTTGGATCCAAAAATTCGTCCAATTAATCAACACTGGTCATGGGATCGAATTCTTCGTTCACCATATATCAAGCAATCCGATACATTACATGCAATGTTCTACTTCCCAGATGCATTTACTGAAGAAGAAAAACGTAATAACTTTGAATTCTATGAACCATTAACGGTTCATGAATCTTCCTTATCACCATCTGTTCACTCAATTTTAGCAGCTGATTTGAAGATGGAAGACAAAGCTGTTGAAATGTATGAACGGGCAGCTCGATTAGATTTAGATAATTATAATAATGATACTGATGATGGCTTACACATCACAGCGATGACCGGGTCATGGTTAGCGATTGTCCAAGGATTTGCTGGCATGCGTGTCAGAGAAGGCAAATTGCATTTGGCACCATTTTTACCTGCTAAATGGACAGGATATTCGTTCCGTCTTGTCTTCCGTGGACATGTGTTAGAAGTTCATGTTGATAAGAAGGGAACCGAGGTTGAATTAATTTCTGGTGATCCATTAGTAATTGATTTGAACGGCTCTGATCAAAAATTAGGTTAATTAATAATAACGGACGCCACGTTTGGTGGCCGTTATTGTTATTCAAAGAGACGAAGTTGATTAGAAGTTTTTAAATTTAGAATGTAAAATATGAAGAGAAAGAGGTAACTAGAATGACCAAATTTGACGAAATTAAGGGATTTGCCTTCGATTTAGATGGTGTCATTGCCGATACGGCACGTTTTCATGGTCAGGCATGGCATCAGACGGCTGATGAAGTTGGGACCACTTGGACTGAAGAATTGGCCGAATCACTTAAAGGCATTAGTCGAATGGATTCATTACAAATGATTTTAGACCATGGAGACCATGCTGATGAATTTTCGCAAGAACAAAAAGAAGCCTTGGCCACCAAAAAAAATCTAAATTATCAAAAGTTGATTGAAACGTTAACGCCAGACGATATTTTACCCGGTATGTTGGATTTCATTACTTCAGCTGACAAAGCTGGCTATAAAATGTCAATTGCATCGGCTTCTAAGAATGCACCGTTAATTTTGAAGCAACTTGGTTTAACGAAGTATTTTGTTGGTATCGTTGACCCAGCTACTTTACATGCCGGTAAACCGGATCCAGAAATCTTTGTTCGAGCTGCTGAGGTTATTGATTTGGTCCCTGAATCGGTGATTGGCTTAGAAGATTCAGCTGCAGGGATTGAATCAATTAATGGCGCTGGCCAAGTTTCGTTAGGTATTGGTGATCCAAAAGTATTAAATAAAGCGGCTCTAAACTTTGAACAAACAAGTTTAGTTACATTAGATAACATTGCTGCAAAAATGAACTAAATTAGGTTGATAAATTGGCACTCACAATAGTGGGGGCCTTTTTTTGATGGAGTAAAATGTTGGTTAAATGCTATACTATGATAGACAAAAATATTATGAGGTAAATCAATTTAAAATTTTAAATTATCAACCTAGTATGGCAGTAAGCACCCAATAACAAACCGGCTATAATTACGCACTTCAGTGCGATAGAATCACTTTATCAAATATGATGAGGTGATTTTTTTGAATAATGACCAAGAAATTGTCCAAGTGAAATTGGATCAACCAAAAAATTATCAGGCCGCTACTGCCAGTAAAGCTTTTCAAATGAAGTTAGGTGAAAATAAGACTGTTCTCGTCTACAACCGAATCAATAACTACATTCTGGATGCATTATTAAAGGCGGTGTTTAGGAATGATCATTGATATGAAATAACTTCACGGTATTTATTTGGTATGTGGCAAGACCGATTTGCGACGTGGAATTGACGGATTGGCTAACGTTGTCAGCCAGCAGTATAGTCTTGATCCATACAGTAAATCGCTATTTATGTTTTGTGGCACACGAAAAGATCGGTTTAAAGCACTACTTTGGGATGGCGATGGATTTCTGTTACTTTATAAGCGGATTGAGAATGGAAGACTTCAATGGCCGCGTAATATGAATGAAGTCAAAAAGCTCCATTCAAAGCAACTTGAGAGACTACTTTCAGGGTGGTCATTAGAATCTTCGATAAAACAGAGCACACCGCCCAGAAAACACTAGGCACCGACGGTGACCAGTGGTAAAATCATGCCAACACAACAATGAACGGTGGTGGTATGCATGACATCAACTGAAGAATACTTGCTTAAGAAAAATCAGGAACTGCTGAAACAACAAACTGAATTTTTGAAAGAAATCAAGCAGCTCAACGAAAACATTGCGTACCTGACCAATAAGTTATATGGGCGTCATTCTGAAAAACTTGATGATCCTAATCAACAATCGTTATTTGAGGACAATGGTGTTTTTACCGAACCAGAGCAGACTGGCCAACAAAGCGAAGAACCGGAAGTAACAACCGGCGAAAAAGGTAAGACACGTAAACCGAAACGAAAACGATCTGAGATTATCAGTACTGATCTTCCGACGGAAGATGAAGTCCATGAACCAATGATAAAACTGTGTCCGCAGGGGCATGACCTCCAACGAGTTGGTAAACATTATGTGCGACAAGAAGTTCGCGTGATTCCGGGTCGACTATATGTCGCCAACATATACGAGGCAACTTACAAATGCCATCAATGTGACCAACAAGATGCGATTAGCCATCTCTACCAAGGAAATGCGCCGTGGGCGTTAATACCTCACAGCATGGCATCGGCTTCTTTAGTGTCTGAAATTGCTTATCACAAATATGTCCTCGGTACACCGCTATATCGACAAAAAGGATATTGGAAAAACCAAGGACTAGATTTGAGCGATAAGACTATGGGTAATTGGATGATTGCTTGTGCCCAGATTGTGAAGCCGGTTTATGATCTACTCCGACAAAATTTGGTATCCCAGAAATTCCTTCAAGGTGATGAAACGCCCTATCAAGTTTTACAAGAGCCGGGTAAATTAGCCACCAGTAAATCATATATTTGGCTTGCACGAACCATCGGTCGTGCCCAACATCAAATTGTATGCTATCACTATGCAGATAGTCGGGCAGGAAAAGTGGCGCAGCAACTATATTCCGGATTTACAGGAGTTCTTCAGTGTGACGGCTACTACGGCTATAACGCCATTGCGGACTCAGTTGAACATGTTGGCTGTTGGGCCCATGTACGACGTAAGTTTTACGACGATGCCAATATCGACAAGAAACATTTCAATGCATCAAAGGGATTAACTTTAATTGGTCAGATGATGCATGAAGAACAAAAGTGGCGAAAATGGGATAGTGTTGCACGATATCAGGCACGCCAAAAGTATCTAAAGCTATTACTTGATGAATTTTGGCAGTGGTGCGATATGGCAGATGTCCTTCCTAAAACACGTTTAGGAAAAGCTATTGCCTATGCACAGGGTCAACGAACTGCATTAAATCGAGTTCTACTTTATGGCGAAGTCGATTTTACCAATAATGCATCGGAACGTAATATGAAAAGTTACGTCATCGGCCGTAAGAACTGGCTGTTCTCAACCAGCCCGCAAGGCGCTGAAGCAAATGCCATCTGGATGAGCATCGTTGAAAGTGCCAAAGCAAACAAAACCAATCCCAGAGAATATATTGAATTTTTGTTAAAAAACGTGTCACAGCTTGGGCCTAGAATAAAAAGTGTACAAGTTAAATAGAGACTCTGATTTAGTATAATTAAGGAAGTAAATTGGAGGATCAAATAATGACGAAGCACAGTTATGACAAGGAATTTAAGGAACAGGCCGTTCAGTATTACTTAGATAACAAGGATCACATGACCATGAATGAAATAAGTAAGAATCTAGGTATTGGGGCTAGTACATTACATAAATGGATTAAGCTGTTTACTGAGACTGGGGAGTTTGGCCGTGGCTCTGGTAATTTTGCCAGCGATAAGGACAAGGAGATTGCACGACTAAAGCGTCAACTTCGTGACGCTGAAGGAGCGATCGAAGTGTTAAAAAAATCAATCGGGATTCTGAGCAAGTAACTACCGAAAAGGTATACCAAGAAATGGACGTTCAGCACGCTTTGGAATCCCACCCTTCCATCAATGGTATGTGTGATTATGTTGGAATCTCAAGAAGTGGTTACTATCAACGAGAAAAGCGTCATAATCACCAATCACCGCGAAAGCTTCGGAAGAAGTTTATTCAAGGTGAAATTAAAGCAATTTGGCTCAAAAGCCTTTGTATTTACTGTGCCGGCAAAATCACCCAAGAACTTCGCTCAAAAGGATATAAGATCGCTGAACGAACTGTTGGTAAGCATATGCGTGAGCTTGGCATTCACGCCGTTTACCTAACCCCTTGGACGACTACCACTCGCAATTCTAAGTTTGATAAACAGCTAATAAATATTTTAGACGAGCAGTTCAATCCATTGCGACCAAACGCCGTTTGGTGCATTGACACCACTTATATTCCAGTTCATGACGGATTCGTTTATTTAACCAGTATTATGGACTTGTACTCCCGACGGATCATTGGTTGGGACTTATCTGAAACCTTGGAGGTATCGAATGTCATCCCACTTATTGAAAAGACTAAGCACAGTCGCCATATTAGCAAGCCATTAATCATGCACAGTGATCGTGGTAGTCAGTTTACGTCTGAAGCTTACAATCAAGTTACAGCTAACATGACATTAAGCTATTCAAAGAAAGCTTATCCTTGGGATAATGCCTGCATTGAGTCGTTTCATGCCTTGATTAAGCGTGAATGGATAAATCGGTTTAAAATCCATTCATACTCCGAAGCTAAACGACTAGTTTTTCAGTACATTGAAACGTTTTACAACACAGTTAGAATTCACAGTCACTGTGGATTCAAATCACCAAAGCAACTTGAAGATGAGTATCAAACTCAAATTCAAAATTTAGTCGTGGCATAGGACAAAAAAGTCTCTATTTAAATTGTCTATTTTATAGACAGGGGACCAACAATCAAGAATTAACAACTGATCAATATGCGGAAAATTTTAGTGGCAAGCCAGCCGTGGTCAATATGAACCTACTCATTCAAATGTTTAATTTACCAATCACAACGCAAGAAGGGCTAGATTTTGTCGATGTAATTGAGAAAGATTTGATTGCCAAAGGTGTCAATTTAAAACCTGGGGCAACAGAGTTATTAACATATCTCAAAAGTAATAATTATCAGATTGCTCTAGCCACATCGAGCCATAAGTCACGAGCCGTTGAAATTTTAAAACAAAATAATATTTACGATTATTTTGATGCAGAAACTTATGGCCCAGAAATCAAGCACGGTAAACCAAGTCCAGATATTTTCTTAACTAGCTTAGACAAATTGAATGCCAAAAATGTCGAATCTTTGGTTTTAAAGGATAGTGAGGCGGGTATAACCGCGGCAACTAATGCTGAAATTAAAGTAATTTGTGTACCTGATATGTGCACACCGCGTCCAGAATATGCGGAGAAGGCATTTAAAATCTTACCTGATTTGGGACAAGTAATAACCGTCTTACAATAAACAATCTTTGTGTTAATTTTCACTAAAAGATTGCGCTTACATAGATGATGCTCTATATTAGACATAGAGCGTTGTCTATGTTTTTTTGTAAGGAGTTAATAATGGATTATCCTAAATACGTGAAAATGTTGAAAGCCATGGCAGATTCAAATCGACTGCAGATTATTGACTTGTTATCCTGCGGATCGCTTTGTGCGTGCGATATCTTAACGCATTTTGAATTTACGCAACCAACATTGTCGCATCATATGAAAGTTTTACAATCAGCCGGAATTGTTAGTGCCAAAAAAGATGGAAAATGGCAACGTTACTCATTAGAACCACATTTCATTAGAGATTTTCAGACTAATGCTGGTGACTTATTGACTGGTAGTCAACACTGCATTTGCCAGTCACAGACTAATTTAAGTTGTGATGAATGTCAGCCAACTGAGGATATTGAAGCGAAATGATTAACTCATGGTTTAGTTTGCTTAAAACATCGATGGATGTCTATCTGAGGAGATGGTAGCGCGCAAAATGATTAGCCGAAATGGTTGAATTTGCTATAAAATTTATGAGAATAATTTGGAGGAGTTATGCAAGTATTTTTAGCTGTCGCAATTTTTTTAATCACTTTGTTATTTGTTATCTGGCAACCAAAAGGATTGTCAATTGGCATTACCGCCATTGGCGGGGCCATTTTAGCACTGATATTTAGAGTTGTGACATTACACGATGTTGGCACGGTGACGGGTATTGTTTGGAATGCTACACTGTCATTTGTCGCGATTATCTTGATTTCATTGATATTAGATCAGATTGGTTTCTTTGAATGGGCAGCATTGCATATGGCTCGAATTGCTAAAGGCAACGGAGTGAGAATGTTTATACTGATTGCCGTCTTAGGAGCAATCGTGGCAGCATTGTTTGCGAATGATGGTGCCGCACTGATATTAACACCAATTGTTTTGGCGATGGTTCGAGCTTTACACTTTGACGAAAAGAAAGTCTTTCCGTTTATTATAGCCAGTGGTTTTATTGCCGATGCGACTTCACTACCATTAGTTGTGAGTAATTTAGTTAATATTGTCTCCGCTGACTTTTTTGGCATTACATTTTCTGAATATGCGCTTCGTATGTGGATTCCGGATTTATTTTCATTGGTAGCTAGTATCAGTATCTTGTATCTATATTTTCGTAAAGCTCTTCCTAAAGAATATGATGTCAGCCAAGTCGCCACACCTAAATCAGCCATCAAAGATGAAAAGTTATTCAAATTTTCCTGGTTCGTCTTAGCTGCTTTATTGATTGGCTACTTTAGCAGCAGTTTCTTAAATATTCCAGTATCATTTATCGCACTAACAATTGCGATCATTTTCTTGATTGTCGGTCAACGCAGTCATTCTGTAGATACCAAAGCAGTTCTCAAAGGAGCACCATGGAATATTGTATTTTTCTCCTTGGGTATGTACGTTGTGGTGTTTGGGTTACAAAATGTTGGCCTAACGACTTTATTAGCTGGAATAATTGCGAAGATGATGGCTGGGGGCAGATTCCTGGCCACAATGGGAATGGGATATTTAGCAGCATTCTTGTCTTCGGCAATGAATAACATGCCGACAGTAATGATTAATGCACTATCAATAAAGGGGGCGAATGCGACTGGTCTCATGCATCAAACATTAGTTTACGCGAACATCATTGGATCCGACTTAGGTCCTAAAATCACTCCGATTGGCTCATTAGCCACGTTAGTTTGGTTACATGTGTTAGCACAAAAAGATGTCAAAATTGCATGGGGTACGTATTTTAAAATTGGGATTACGATTACAATACCAGTTTTGTTTATTACCTTGTGTGGATTGTGGATTTCGTTAAGTATTTTTGGTTAGAAAGGATGGATTATTATGCTTCAAGTTGAAGATTCACAAAGTAGCAAAATAAATATCAGTTTTGAAATTATTGATAATTTAGTCAAACAGGCCTCCAGAGCTGATGTTGCTTCAATTTCTTCTACGTATTTAATTGAGGCAAATCAATAATTAACTTTACTGGAGGAAAAGTTGTCAGATGATACTCTGGAACAAATCGAATTTAACAACATCAAACAAGCATTTTTTGATGTTAATCAAGTTGTTTTAAATCAATATGAATCTAATTGCTTTAGTGATTACGCAAGATTTGCAAAAGAATACCATTATTTTCATAGCTTGATCAGCCAGGCGATTGTAAATGAGTAAATTGTACTTTAAGCGTAAATATCAAGATCATAGTAGCTTGACTTAGAGTTCACTTTAAGGAGTACAATTTAATTAGGCAGCAGTTTACTTTCTGCTGTATTAAATAATAACTTGAGGAAGTGTTTGGTTTGAAATCTACCATTTTTGTTGAAGCAGGAAAAGTTGAAGTTAAAGATGTTGAAATACCAACTATCAAGGAAAGCGATGATGTCATCATCAAAATTGTCAGAACTTGTGTCTGTGGCTCTGATTTGTGGGCATATCGAGGGCTAGACAAAGTGCCAGCTAACTCTGAGAACTCCGGTCACGAAGCGATTGGAATTGTCACGGCCGTTGGGTCTGATATCACGACTGTGATTCCTGGTGATTTTGTCATAGCACCATTTACGCATGGCTGTGGTCGTTGTGCCGCTTGTTTAGCAGGATTTGATGGCGATTGTCAAAACCATAGTGATAACTTTAGTAATGGTGTACAAGCTGAATACATCAAGTTTCAACATGGTGAATGGGCCTTGGTTAAAATTCCTGGCCAGCCAGAAGACTATAGCGAAGAAATGTTAAAGTCATTACTAACATTAGCTGATGTGATGGCAACTGGGTATCATGCAGCGCGTGTTGCCAATGTTCAAAGAGGTGACAGTGTGGCCGTCGTTGGTGACGGGGCAGTTGGGTTGTGTGGTGTAATTGCAGCTAAGATGCGTGGTGCTAAACGTATTTTTGCGTTAAGTCGCCATGAAGATCGTCAAAAATTAGCTCTTGAATTTGGAGCAACTGATATTATTGCAGAACGTGGTGATGACGCGGTAGCCAAAATTAAAGAACTGACGAATAATGATGGTGTCGATGCAGTTTTAGAATGTGTGGGTAGTGAACAATCTAATGCTGAAGCAATGCAGTTTGGTCGTCCTGGTGCAATTGTGGGACGGGTTGGATTGCCTCATGAACCTAAAATGGATATGACCCAATCATTTTATAGTAATACGATTATTGCTGGTGGACCAGCATCTGTGACTACCTATGATAAACAAGTATTATTGAAGGCCGTTTTAGATGGCGATATTCATCCAGGTAAAGTCTTCACTCAATCATTTAGTTTAGATGATATTAATAATGCTTATCAGGCAATGACTGACCGTAAGGCAATCAAGGCAATGATTATTCCTGAATAATACAATCTGGTTCAAAAAGAACTTCTGGCTAGTTGTCTAGTTAGAAGTTCTTTTGCGTTAAAGCTATTTATTTTGACGTTGATTGGAATTATCATTCAGTGCGGCACGTTGCTTATCTGGATCAACATGGGTATAAAGTGAAGTGGCAGAAGTACCTTTTTGTCCTAACTGCTGAGCAACAACGACTTGATCTTTAGTGTTGCTGTAAATTTCCGATGCTACAGTATGTCGTAACTTATGTGGCGTGAGTTTACGACCATAAGCTGCTGAATACTTACTAACCAAACGTTCAATTGAATTTGATGCAATTCGATTGATTTTGCCATGATATTCAGTAATAAAGAAAGCAGTTTGAGTTTTATCGGGATGATAGGTGCTGCTACGATGGTTTGCGTAATTTTTTAGATAGTCGATGGTCCAATCAGCAATTGGCACTGTGTCTTTTTGTCCACCTTTGCGAGTGATATCTAAGTATTTGTCACTCAGATTGATATCTTTCATATTGACATTGGCTGCTTCAGAGACGCGAATTCCTGTACCTAACATTAAAGCAATTAAGGCTAAATCACGTTCTTTATTCTTTTCAAAAGAATAGATTGCCTGCTTATTTATTTTACTGATGTAGGTAGTATCAATGAAGTCTAATAACTTAAACTTTTCTTCTCCAATTAACATGTGTGCTTTAATGGCATGTGCACGGTAGCTCAGTGTTTGATTGGTATTCATGGAATCTATTTTTAACATTACATTTTGATCAAAATATGAGTGTCCATTGACGTTATCAGATTTAATTGTTAAAAATTTGTAGAGTGAGCGCAACGCATTAATGGACCGGTTAATGGTAGTAGGTGAGACGCTATTCTTGTGTTCGTTGCTGTTATGTTTAATGGAATCAATATAAAGCATGATATCGTTGCGTTTAAGTTGTTCCAGGTCTGTAGGAGAGACATGATTGTTATCTGCAGCTTGAGAGAGGGAGCTTATTCGAAGCCAATCAAAGAAACGTCTAAATTCCGTCAAATACTGGTAGGTAGTAGTTAGTGACAGATTAGTGCCGATTCGATATTGATTAACGAAGTCAGGTAAGTTGGCGAGTTCAGAATCAATTAGGTGAATATAGCGTTCATTTTCCATTAAAGACAACTCCTTCAATAAGTTTTATTACTTACAGCATAGCACGGATAGTGGACCTGTAGTCATTAAAATAAAAATTTTAATGACAGGTATCAAAATGACAATTATGTATTCTTCATCGGGCTATCTATTAAGTAACTTAACACCAATTATCTAGAATCTATGTTCACATAGTTTATTTGCTAAATATGGTAATTTAACTGTTTTTAAACGAATCATTATAATGCTAGATATATATAATAATGCTACTAATATAATCAAAATGGCGTACTTAATGAAACGAGTTAAGAGTCATGCAGCGTTAAATTAAACTAAAGACGACAGCGTTCTAGATTCATGATTGCGATCATACAAATTTACTGATCTAACTAAGAATTAAAATAAAAAATTTACTTAAAGATGATTGTAGATAAGCAAAAAAATTGAAGGCGGTAGAATTAGATGAACTACTGTCCAGAATTAATTAAGCAATCTACTTTGTATAATATATATTATGTAAACTAGAATATAACAAAAAGCTAAACTATTACCAATATCAATAAAAGCCCCCCTATAAATCAAAAAATAACCATACTAAACTTCAGTATGGTTATTTATATAATAATGGCAATTACTTTGTAGTATCTTTCATCCAGCCTAAAGCCAAAGCTTTTTCACCGAGATGGGTTCCAATCACGGGACCAAAATAACTAATTTCAAAATCAATGTCTGGGAATTGTTGTGCTAATTTGTCACGCCACTTAATTGCTGCTGGTTCATCGTTAGCATGAATAATGATGGCTTTCACTGGATATCTCAACTTGCTAACTCGTTCACCGAACAATTCTTCAACTCTTGCTAATGCTTTCTTTGAAGATCTAACTTTTTCAAAAGCTTGAATTTCATGATTTGGCGTGCTCATTGTTAACAGCGGTTTAATTTTTAAAATAGAACCAATAAACGCTGATGCGTTTGACAATCTACCACCACGAACAAGGTTTTGTAGGTCATCAACAACGAAGATGTTATCCACGGTCTCACGTAAACTATCAAGACGTAAAACAATATCATCGGCAGCCATCCCAGTTTTTACTAGTCTGGCTGCTTCTAAAACGATGTAACCCATTAGCTTAACAGTTACATGCGAATCATATGGAATCACACGAATTTCGTCTTTGACTTCTTCAGCGACTTGAACTAAGCTCCCAAGCAATCCTGATAAGGAACTTGATAAGTGGATACTGATTACAGTGTCATAGCCCTCTTTTGCTAATGAGCGATACAGTTCAATCATTTCACCAAGTGGTGGCTGTGAAGTACTTGGAAACGAAGCTGATGTTCTAAGTTTGTCATAAAACTCTTCGGTTCCAATATCGACTCCCTCACTGTAACTTTTGCCATCGATGATTACTGGAATTGGTACAATTTTGATGTTATTAGCTTCAACTTCCTTTGGATCCAGGTAAGCCGTGCTGTCAGTAACAACAGCTATTTTCATTAGATCGTCCTCCACTATCAATACTTAAATGTCTTAATAATATTAGCACAAAAAATAGCCGAGGCCAATTCACACGACTATTTTTTCATTTTTCAGTTTTGCTTAAAATCCGCTTAACACTCTTATCTAGACGGTTTAAAAGAATTTGTAATAGATTTGTTTCTTCCTCAGTCCAACGATCAAATATCTGCTTATCCAATTGTTCGGTTTGCTCGTTAATTGTCTTAACGGCATTAACACCTAACTCTGTGGCTGCGTAAATAAGTTGTCGCTTATCACGTCCGGTTGGTGTTTTATCAAGCATTTCTTTAGTTTCTAGATGCTTCAGTTGTCGACTCAAAGTCGACGTATCTAAACCAGTTGTTTTAGATAAGAGATCTTGTGTTGTATTGCCATCTATAATTTGAAGTAGAAGTTGCCATTCAGCAATTGTCAAATTAACTTGCTTCGTAATCCGAAGCAAAGCACTTTTATGGTTTTTTGAAATGTCTGTTAATGCTGAAAGACTATCCTTCATTTAGTTCACCCGCTCATTACCAATTAATATTTACTTGTATTATACAATATCGAAATTGTAATGTACAAGTATTTTCTTAAAAAAATCTTAACTTTTGTGTTAATTCCCAAATAACTGTATACTTGTTACTGTTAAATTTATAAATTGGAGGCATTCAAATGTCATTCGACGGCTTTTTCACCCATGCGATGGTGAAAGAATTAAATGATACGTTAGCCACCGGGCGCGTATCAAAAATCCACCAACCTTATCCTGGTGAACTAATCTTAGTAATTCGAGCAAATCGACATAATCAAACTTTACTTCTTTCAGCAAATCCGACCTACCCACGAATTCAAATTACGGACGTGCCATACCGAAATCCTAAAACACCTACGAAATACGCCATGGCAATGCGTAAGTATCTTGAAGGTGCTATTTTAGAGTCAATTAAACAGTTAGATAATGACCGAGTCGTGGAATTAGCTTTTGACACTCGTGATGAATTGGGTGATGCGCAGAACTTGTTGATGTACGTTGAAATTATGTCTCGCCACAGTAATGTTTCTTTAGTTAATACGGCAACAAACAAAATTATTGATACCATCAAACACGTCAGCGGTGATCAGAACCGTTATCGTCTCTTGTTACCTGGAGCAACATTTGTGATGCCCCCTAAGCAAGAAAACAAACTGAATCCGTTTATCGCTAATCAAGCATATGCAGATTTAGCACTTAAACATACAGACGTTAAGGAATTAAAATCCGAGTTACAAACTGTTTACCAAGGGCTAGCATCAGATACAGCATCATACTTAGCTACTCAACTGATTGATTCAGATAACACGCCACAAACTTATCAAGAATTTCTTCAACACTTCGACCATCCCACACCAACCTTGACTAAAACGCCAGATGGTAAAGTTTCTTTTTCAGTCTTCAAACCAGATACGATTGGTGAACAAATCAGCTATCCTACTCTGTCCGCTCTATTGGATGGATTTTATACTGAAAAGTCACAGTTAGACCGTACTCGGCAAGTGGCGGGACAACTAATTCAAATTATTTCAAATATTTTGAAAAAAGATTATTCCAAAATTAAGAAGCTAAATCAAACTATGGAAGATACCAAAAAGGCGGATCAGTTTCGGATTAAGGGTGAGATCTTAACCACTTATCTTCATAAAATTGAACCAGGCATGACTGAAATTACCTTGGAAAATTTTTATGATAATAATTCACCAATTAAAATTACGCTTTCAAATCAATTAACAGCTTCACAAAATGCTCAAAAATATTTTACCCGTTACCAAAAATTACGTAATGCGGTTGCTCACGTTGAGGAGCAATTAGCCTTAACCAATCAAGAGGTTGAATACTTAGAGAGTATTCAATCTCAAATTGAACTCGCCTCTCCTGCCGATACAGAAGAGATTAAGCTTGAATTACAACAACAAGGTTATTTGCGCGAAAATCAAAATAAAAAGAAAAAAGCACGAGTAACAATTAGCAAGCCAGAAGAATATACAGCTACTGATGGAACAACTATCTTGGTTGGTAAGAATAATTTACAAAATGAACGGCTGACTTTCAAAGTTGCAAATAAGGACGATATTTGGTTACACGTGAAAGATATTCCAGGTTCACACGTGGTCATTCGTGATTCCAACCCTTCAGACGAAACTATTCAAGAAGCTGCTAATATTGCTGCTTACTTCTCAAAGGGTCGTGATTCTGCGCATGTGCCAGTTGATTACCTTCCCGTCAAACGTTTAAAAAAGCCAGCTGGTACAAATCCTGGCTTCGTGACCTTTACAGGTCAAACGACATTGTCAATCACGCCTGATAGTCAAAAAGTAAATGAATTACGTACTAAATAAAAAATAGCCTAAAACCAATTTTGCTGGTTTTAGGCTATTTGTCTGCAATTTAATAGTAGGTACCATTATGGATTGAATCTTCACCATTCGGACTGAGTTGTTTTAATGCGTCTGTAATACTGTGACCGTATGCCATCTCTGCTCCAATGATAGTTTCACTTTGAATAGTTTCATCATGAAGCCCAAGTGATCTGAATGGAAAGGCAGCAGAAAACGCCCAGATTTTATTATTAACGAGATTGATTTCTAGTTGGTTGACGTCACATTGCGATTGAGCAAGCTTCAGTGAAATATCAACTAAATCTAGATTTAATACCTTTGCCAAAAATGATTGTTCAGCTAAGGGTAATTGTCTAACTTGCTCAAAATGTACCCCACCTGTGACAACGAACAACGCTTGATAAATACCTGGCGTGACCTGTTGCTTAATGCGTTCAGTACCAATCGACATAATGTCCGATTTAAGGCGAGAATTAACTTTGGCTGGGTAAATAAATGCGGTTGGATCGCCAAAACCACTCTCGTTTTGAATTAGATAAGAGGTTAAATCTAATGACACAGCATTAGTGCCATCATAAATCATGGTTAAGGCGTATTCCTTACCGCTGGCTAAATGAGACAGTAATTGGCCATTTTGTGGCAATTTTTCTACTTTTAAATCTTTTTGTTCGAGAATTGTAATTAAGCGACTACGACTGCCGGGAACGTAAACAATTTCAGGCTTTTCAATGGAAATTACCTCTAAAATATCAGGTGCTTCCAAGGGTTCGGTATATAGTTTATCAGCCAAGTTCATTGAAACAGCACTGGGATTATTATTAACGAGCACGGTTTCGTAATTTTGCTTTTGGAGCGATAAAATCAATTTCGAGGTAAAGTAATCTGACGCCCCTGCATTACCGAGACGTAGACCTCCCGTTCCAATGATTAATGCCCTGTGTTCGGCGTCGGATGGATGACTTTCATTTTCCAGCTCAAAGGTTGAGTAGAATCGATTCGAATGTTGATCAAATTCTCCTGCACTGAAGTCGACCTGTTTATACGTTGGTGACAGCTCGTTATCAATCCTAAACTGTCTAACTTTGTCTTCTGTTTGATTCCATAAGACACTAATCATTCGGTCACTCATCCCAAAGTATTTAGCTCTAGTCAAAACTTCGACATCATCAGGATTTTCAGCAATTTCATTTTCTAAACTGATTATCTTTTCTAATTTATAGAAGAAAAATGGATCAATTTTGGTCAATTCCGATAATTCATCTCTGGAATAACCCCGATGCAGAGCCTCCATCAAAATCACAATGCGATTGGCACGCGGATGAATAATATACTGGATAATTTGGTCATCGGTTAACTTAACTTGGGACTCAATGCTCAGAGAATCCGCTTGTGCTCGTGTTGCTCGAATTGCTTTGATTAAAGCTTCCTCCGTACTTCGTCCAATTCCAATTACTGCCCCAGTCGACCGCATTTGGGTACCTAGATTTTGGTCGGCATCTGGTAATGACTGAAATGGCCAGATGGGCATGCGCACAGCAATATGGTCCATTGTGGGTTCTAATAAAGCTGATTTAAAGCCAAAGCTGGCTGGTAATTCCAGTTGCTCTAACGTTTTACCCATTAATAAATTGGCACAAACGTATAACAATGGATAGCCGGTGGCGTGACCAGCAAACGAAGTAATTCGGTCAAAATAAGGACTATTTTTAATTACGTAGAATTTACCAGTATCTGGATTTAACGCAAATTGAACGTGGTTTACGCCAACAATTCTTAATTTTCGAGTAATCGAAAAGGCCAAATCACGTAATTCTTGTAATTCGATATCCATTAAGGTTTGAGTTGGTGTAAAGGAAATTGAATCACCAGCATGAATACCAATTGGATCAAAGTCTTCAATTCCGGCAACTTGGAGCATCGAGCCAAGCCGATCTCTGATTACCACTAATTCGATTTCTTGATAGCCAACAATACTTTGTTGCAAGACAGCTTGTTGGATTTTGGATTGAGACATCGCTATTTCGACGGCTTCAGCCAACTCGTCATTATCGTTGCACAGTCGCCGACTTGAGTTTCCAAATGGTGAAACTGGTTTAATAATGACCGGATAGCCAATTTCTTGGACAATATGTATTGCATCACTAAAGCTAGTGATGGTTTCAGTCGTTGTAATTGGAGCACCCATTTTTTTTAGCATTTCATTCATTAAGACTGGATTACTAATTTGTCTAATGGCAAATTCAGGCATGCTTAACATGGTGATGTCACGCTTTTTAAGTTCTTCAGACTCAAATAGTTGTTGTGCAATCTGAATGCTTTTCAAACCACCTAAGTTTGGTAAAATCGCATCGGGTTGAAATTCATTAATTGTTTCGAGCACATTATCAAAGGTGATTGGAGCAATTTTGCTGTCATGAATAATTGTTTTGTCACCGAGGGCTACTGAGAATGGATTGTTATCAATCAACGAAACATCAATTCCAAGGTCATTTAAAGAAGACGCTACTTGATAAATAGCGTCGTCAGTTTCGGTTGACTGGTTGATTTGATCAGCACCAGTACCAATTATTAAAACTTTAGAGATTGGATGATTCATCGATTGTCCTCCTGACGATGAATAGTTTCTAGAAATTCATCGAATAGGCCCTTAGTTTCATCAGGACCTGGTGCGCCATCTGGGAAAAATTGAACGGAAAATGCTGGGAAATCACGGTGCCGTAATCCTTGAACAGTGTCATTGAGCAAATCAACGTACGTAATAAACAATGTTCTGCGATCGACTGAATTTCGTTCCACAGCAAATCCCTGTCCTTGAGACGCATAAATAATATGGGTTGTAATCACTTCTTTGATTGGGTGATTCATACCATGATGCTCAGCTGGTAGTTTGACCACGTTTGCACCATTCGCCAACGCAAACAATTCATGTCCTAAGCCAATCGCAAATAACGGCACTCTAGTTTGAATTGATTGTATCATCTCAATCACGGAGTCGTTAATATCATATGGACTACCTGGCCCAGTTGACAAAATGACGCCATCTGGATCCAAACTCAAAATATCTTCAGCAGAAGCAGTGTAAGGCAGCACGGTCACGTTACAATTGCGCTTCACTAGTTCGCGTAAAATACCATGTTTGAGTCCAAAATCAATCACAACCACACTGTTGCCTGTACCAGGATTCGGATACGGTTTGGGCGTAGAAACTTGAGCCACTTGTTGATTAGTTAGCACTGTGGCATGGAGTTGATCAAACGCATGGTCATCGGCCACGGGCACAATACTAGCTTTGACAGTTTCGCCCATTTGACGCAGTTTTGAAACAACTGCGCGAGTGTCAATACCACTGATACCTGGAATGTTCATTTGCTTCAGATACTGATCAAGGGAGAGACGACTAATGCGATTAGTTGAAACATTAGCTAAATCTCGAACAATCACACCTTTAATCGTTGGTACAATTGATTCGTAATTTGATTGATTAATCCCATAACTACCAATATTTGGCTGGGTAAAAATCACAATCTGATTGTGGTAAATTTGGTCAGTAATGATTTGTTGATAACCAGTCATACTGGTATTAAATACAAGTTCCCCGGTTGTAACCGCGGGTGCGCCAAAGCCTTCACCTTTATAGGCGGTGCCATCTTCTAGAATTAAATAACGTTCAACCATGTTAGTCCCTCCTCCCTAATTATTTTTATGAATCGTGTTCATCCAAATATTTAATCATTTTATCAAAGTAATCTGGTAATGGTGCGTCAAATAATAGTTGTTCATGAGTTCTTGGGTGTTCAAAGCCGAGTGTTTTAGCATGCAAATACTGGCCGTTGCCAGGTAACGTTTTATGTGGACCGTATAAAGGGTCTCCGGCAACTGGATGTTTGATATATTGCATGTGGACGCGAATCTGGTGGGTTCGGCCGGTTTCAAGTCGACAGCTAATCAATGTGTAATGTTGATAGCGTTTGATGACTTTAAAGTGGGTCACGGCGTTTTTTCCACCTTGGACAATCGCTTGCTTTTGACGATTTTGCGGATTGCGAGCGATTGGAGCATCGATTGTGCCTTCATCTTCGGCAATTTGACCATGGACAATGGCCCAATATTCGCGGGTATTGGTTTTGTTTTTTAATTGTTCAGCCAAACTTTGATGAGCGATATCATTTTTAGCAACCATCAATAGACCAGAAGTGTCTTTGTCGATACGGTGCACAATTCCTGGACGATATTCACCGTTGATAGTTGATAAAGGTGTATGGAATAAGAGTGCGTTCACTAACGTGTGATTTGCATGCCCGGCTGAGGGATGGACGACCATCCCCTGGGGTTTGTTCACGACTAACACATCATCATCTTCGTAAATAATATCTAATGGAATATCTTCAGGTTCGATGCTTAAAGTTTGTGGTTCAACGACCTTTAAGTCAACTTGATCGTTTAAACGTAACTTATAGTTGGCTTTGATAGTTTCACCATTGACCAATATCTGGCCGTTTTCAATTCGTTTTTGAATTTGTGAACGTGACAAGTGTTCGGTTAACTTAGGTAAAATTTTGTCAATTCGCCCAGTTTGGTCAGGTTCCGTAATTTTGATTGTTTGTGGTTCAGTCATTCTTGGTTCCCTCATCTTCAAAAAGTATGGCAATAATCATTAAGATTACACCGACGGTTAAGCACATATCTGCAATGTTAAAAATTGGAAAATTAATGAAATCTAATTGGAACATATCAACAACATATCCTAATCGAAGACGATCAACAAAATTGCCAATCGTTCCAGCTAAAATGAGTGATAGTGGCCAGCCAAAATGCCAATTGGCACGATATCTCCATAAAAAGTAACAAATCAAAATCAAAGCGACAATTGAAATAACAATAAAGAACCATTGTTGTCCTTCAAGGATACTCCAGGCTGCCCCAATGTTACGCAGATTAGTGAAAGAAAGTAAGCCGGGAATAAAAGAATCTACAGCTCCTAATTGAATGTTGTTGGTAATCCAAAATTTAAGTGACTGATCACCAATCACGAGTAGCACAATTAATAAGCCATAGTACGGCATAACAGCCTCCAAGTAAAAATTTATTTAGAATAATCCGGTAATTTCGCCCTGTGCATCGATTTTCATTTTCAATGCGGCAGGTTGTTTAGGTAAGCCTGGCATCGTCATGACGTTACCTGCCAAGGCGACGATGAAACCAGCTCCTATTTTTGGTACAAATTCTCTAATTTCCACATCAAAATCTGTCGGTGCACCGAGTCGTTTTGCATCATCTGAAAATGAATATTGAGTCTTGGCAACACAGACAGGCAATTTATCCCAGCCGTTTTTGGCAAAGGTTTTGAGTTGATTTTGAGCTTTTTTGGTTAAGCTAACAGAACGGCCATGATAAATGTTAGTGACGATTTTATTTAACTTAGCTTCAATTGTATCATCAGCTTCATATGAGCTAGTAAAGTTAGCTGGCTTGGTAGTTAATTGAACAACTTCTTTAGCTAAATCAAGAGTTCCATCCCCGCCTTTACCCCAACTTTCGGTGATGACAGCAGTGACTCCTTGGGCAGCACAATATTCTTTGATTAAGTTCAATTCGGCATCCGTATCGCTCGTAAAGCGGTTAATCGCCACAACTGTTGGGAGTCCAAATGATTGAATATTTTGCATGTGACGTTGTAAATTTGGTAAGCCGGCGTTTAAGGCATCGATATTTTCGGTAGTAAGTTCTTTCACTGATTGCCCACCGTTATATTTTAATGCACGAACGGTCGCAACAATCACGACAACATCTGGAGTTTTGCCTAAGACGGGTCGTTTGATATCTAAGAACTTTTCTGCACCTAAATCAGCACCAAAGCCAGCTTCAGTGACAGTATAATCTGCTAACTGGAGTGCCGTTTTAGTTGCAATTACGCTATTACAGCCATGAGCAATATTAGCAAATGGGCCGCCATGAATCAAGGTTGGAGTGTGTGCTAACGTTTGAACTAAGTTAGGCTTGAAAGCATCCTTTAATAAAATCGTGATTGCATCTTCAAATCCTAATTCAGCCACTGAAACTGGCACTTTATCATGGGTATAACCAACGACAATTTTTCCAATGCGGGCTTTTAAATCTGTTAAATCACTGGCGAGACATAAAATTGCCATTAATTCAGAAGCTGCCGTAATGTCAAAGCTAGATTCTTGTGGGATTCCTTGGGTAACGCCACCGAGCCCGGTAATTACATTTCTGAGCGTGCGGTCATTGACGTCTTCAACACGGTTCCAAATAATTCTTCTTGGATCTAAATTAAGGGCATTGTCATGTTGCAAATAGTTATTGACTAAGGCCATCAACGTATTATGTGCACTGGTTAAGGCATGCATGTCCCCCGTAAAGTGCAAATTGATATCTTCCATAGGGATAACCTGACTATATCCCCCACCGGTTGCGCCACCTTTGATTCCCATCACGGGCCCCATTGATGGTTCACGCATCGCAATCATGGTTTGTTTATCTAGTTGGTTCATGGCGTCACCAAGTCCAACCAAAACCGTAGATTTACCCTCGCCTGCTGGAGTTGGATTAATTGAGGTCACTAACACTAACTTGTGGCCTTCAATACTTTGATTTTTTAAACCAGTCACGTTAACCTTGGCCTTGTACTTGCCGTACATTTCAATTTGGTCTTCTTTTAGTCCGGCCTTGTCGGCAATATCAACGATGGGTGTAAGGGTTGCTGCTTTTGCAATTTCTAAATCAGTCATGTCTATTCTCTCCTTAGAATTCCATTTATTTGTCAGCTAAAATTTCTTTAATCGCGGCTAATGAATGTGGTGTAAAAGTAAAATAGAAAGTTTGTCCACCAGCTGTGAATTGCAACGTTGAATTGGTGAAACGTAATTGTTCTAAGTTGCTTTTCGGAATTGTTAAGTAGTTGGCTTGAAGCATTCTACTAAAAACTAATTTGTCCGGCGTAATTTTTAACGTTCGACGAAAGATTTGAAGTACTGTTAATGCAATAAAAATTAGAAACAGTACGGCTGTAATCCATTGAAAGTGTGTGATTTCAAGCCACATAATGATTCCGAGCAATAATATCATCGTCGTCCATGACCAGATAATGATGGTATTTACCAGATTAGGCTGGTAAAAAAATTTTTCTTCTTGCATAATTACATAAAACTCCCTTCAAGAGGTAATCATAATGATTAAAATTTATACTGATGGTGCAACAATTGGGAATCCTGGGCCAACTGGACTTGGTGCATTGATTGTTGAAGAACAACACCAAATCCAATTAAAACAAGCTTATCCAACTCAAGTGACCAATCATGAAGCAGAATTTTTAGCTGCTATTTTCGGTTTTCAATATTTGATTGATCATCATAAAAATCCAGATTCTATTTTATTTTATACCGACAGCCGCTTATTAAGCGATGCAATTGGCAAAAATTACACCAAACATTACGAAAATTTATTAGTTGAACTCAATCAATTAATTGACTCATTCAATTTAGTAGTTACGCAATGGATCCCTGACAAATCCAATCACGGTGCGCATGAATTAGCGCTCCAAGCGTTACATCAAATTTCGGATAAATAATTACTGATTGGCTTAGTGTAGCCATCAAAGCCTGTTCCTGACATGATATCGTCAGCAACTAGTTTCCCGGAGATTGGTCCAGTAGTTAAGCCTGATGAACCAAGCCCATTTGCAATCCAAACATTATCAAATCCGGGGATGGTGCTCATAAACGGCGCAAAGTCTGCAGTATAGGGTCTCGTCCCCACTCGTACTTCGGTAATCATATTGGCAATATGGCCAGCGAGCTTCGGCATGGTAACTTCGGCATTTTGAACTAAGCCATTAATTTCTGGTTGGGTCGCTCTTAAGTCAAAGCCAGCATCGTTTTCATGTGTAGCTGCAACTAAGACTTGGTGATTACCAATTGGAATTAACTCAGACAAGCTTTCTGCCATGACAATTGGCATATTATCATCAGCTTGAATTAAGTTACTCTGTAGTTCAATCAGTTGTCCTTTTTGTGGGGTGATTTTTAACTCAAAACCAAATGGTGAAACTAATTCTTTTGCAAACGCTCCAGCAGCAATGACAATTGAGTCATAATGTTCTTGATTGACTAATACTTCATGATTTTTAACTGTAATATTGGCTTTTCCATTTCTGATGGTTAAATTTGAAGCGGTTTCTAACTGGGCAATTAAATGTTTGCCGTCAACACGAGCCCCACCACTGACAAATAGTCCTGGTTTTGCCCAGTCGGATAAATAAGGCATTCGATCGACGATTGTCTGTTTATCCCATTTTTCAATGACTTCCATTTCAGGTGCTGTTTTGATTCTTGCTTGTGCTAAACGACTTAAATCATCGAGTGACTCTGGTTTGTTACGATTAACAAACACGCCAACTTTAGAAAATGCTTGTGTGTCTAAGTTGGCATCTTGAGCTAATTGCCTGTACAATGCGGCACCGTGATGTGCTAACTGATACCATTGCTTGTTACGACGTTTAGATAGCCAAGGTGCAATAATTCCGGCAGCTGCCGAAGTTGCTTGCCCCGTCTTTTCATCAAAGACAGTAATGTCAAAATCTTCTGCTTTACTTAAGTAAAACGCGGCGGATGCACCAACAATCCCGCCACCAATAATTGCAATTTTATTCATGGAAGCCTCCTAGTTAAATTACAATAACAATTATACCAAATTTCGAGGCATTGAGGCTGATTATTACTTCTAATTTCATACAAAAAGTGGCTGGGAAAAAACTAATTCCAGACTATAAAAAATAAAGGGACTTTGGAAAAACACTCCAAAGTCCCTTTAACTATGTACACAGGAAGTAAATTCCTGTTATGATGTTAGCGACCAAACCAAACAACAAAACAGTAAAGGAGTTTCCTTCCATGTACAAGAATTATAACACAGCACAAACTAGCATCGCTTTAAACTTAAATTTTGATATTCCTAATAACCATATTGCGAGACTAATTGATATGTTTGTTGAGACAATTCCGCATAATATTATTGAAACCTCTGTGGCGACCACCGGTCGTCCTGCTTATCATCCGGCTATGTTAATAAAAATGCTCCTTTTCGCGTATTCTCGCAAAGTATTTTCTGGACGTAGAATTGTTGAAATGAATACCGAAAATATTCCAATGAAATGGTTGAGTCAAGATGCCACAATTTCTTACAAAACAATCAATAATTTTCGATCCAGTAAAGAAGTTTCTAACTTAATCAAGATTTCCTTTATTTACTTTACCAAATTGTTAGCCGACAACGGTATGATTGAAGATGAGGCCTTATTTATTGATGGTACGAAGATTGAAGCCGATGCAAATAAGTACTCATTTACTTGGAAACGTGCAGTTGATAAATTCTATCCAAAACTAAAAGAAAAAATTGTGCTCCTTTATGAAGAATTGATTGAAAATCAAGTTGTCAAAGAAATGGAGAAAGAATACCTAACGTCTAGCGATGGATTAGCTGAGATTTTAGAAAAAACGCACGATGAAATTACTCACTTAGATTATGTCATTGAACAAGAACCGAAGGTTATCAAAGGTGGCTCTAAGAATAAACAACAGCGGCGAAAACTCAAAAAATTAGCGCACAAAATGGAAAATGATTATTTGCCCCGAGCAAAAAAGTACGAAGAAGCTGAACGCCTTTTTAATGGTCGGAACAGTTTTTCAAAAACCGACCATGATGCTACCTTTATGCGTATGAAGGAAGATCCAATGATGAATGGTCAATTAAAGCCTGGATATAATTTACAGGCTGCCACTAATGGACAGTTCGTGCTAAATTACGGAATTTTCTCGAATCCGACGGATACGAGAACTTTATTACCATTTTTATCTGACATGCATTCACTCGATTTGTTTAAATACATCGTGGCGGATGCAGGTTACGGTAGTGAATCTAATTATTCCGCGATTGTCGACGATTTTGATAAGACACCACTGATACCGTATGGTATGTATGAAAAGGAACAGAAGCGCGAATTTAAAAATGATCCTACACGAATACACAATTGGAAGTACAATGCCGCAGACGATTACTATACGGATCATTTGAGTGTTAAATTCAGTTTTAAACGATACAGTATTCGTCATGATAAATATGGATACGAACGACAGTTCAAAATTTATGAAGCGGATAAAACACAGGAAACATTCAAGCTAGATGAACTAGCTAAAACCCCTAAGGGAAGGCAACGACAGGTTGCCTATAATCCAACTTGGAACTACTTTAAAAATTATGTTAAGGATTTACTTTCATCTGATCATGGCTCAGAGATTTATTCGCATCGTAAGTATGATGTTGAGCCAATGTTTGGCAGAATGAAGTCCATTTTTGGTGTGCGCAGAACTCATCTTAGAGGGAAACAGCCTGTGGAAAATGAATTGGGTATTCTATTAATGACAATGAATCTAACAAAATTAGCGGGAATTTTAACCAAAGCAACCGCTAATTTTTCACATAAACAATTATCAAATATAAAAAAAACAAAAAACCGACCAAAAATTCTATTAATTATAGAATTCTTGGTCGATTTCTCTATAGCTGGTTAGTTTTTTCCCAGCCACTTTTGCCAAAAAAACGTATTTTATTTAAGAACCTTGAAACGATCTGCATCGTCCATAAAGTCTTTGTCGCCAGCTGGTGCTTCAATTGAACCAAATGGCATTTCTGAACGCAAGTGCCAGTTAGCAGGAACACCAAAGGCATCTTGAACAGCTTTGTCAATCAATGGATTGTAATGTTGGTTACTTGCACCAATCTTGTTTTCAGCTAAAACAGTCCAGATGTTTTGTGTTGCTAAACCAATTCCTTGTTCTGCAAAATCATCGAAATTGTCAGCGTACAATGGGAAGTTTTCTTTAAGATCTGCAACGGCATCTGTATCAGTGAACAATAAAACAGTTCCGAAAGCAGCTTTGAAGCTGTTAACTTTTTCTTCAGTGCTAGCAAAGCTTTCAGCAGGAACAATTTTACGTAAAGTTTCCATTACGATGTCCCAGACTTTGTCATGTGAATCGCCAAATGCGATGACTGCACGAGTTGTTTGGCTGTTAAAAGCAGTTGGTGCTTGACGAACGGCTTCTTTAATTACTGAAGCAACTTCGTCTTCAGACGCGTTAACGTTCTTTCCTAAAGCGTAGATTGAACGACGTTGAGTAGCTAATTTAAGTGTTTCTGTTTGCATATTTAATGCCTCCGTTGATTAATATTATTTAACAGTAATCAATATAACACACTTACTTTTTGTAAGTAAAGTATTTTAGCTACTTTTTTTATTAACGCTCTTTTTTGCCCCAATATTGAAATAGGTCTGTCCGAAGCGAACCATTATATAACTTACGTTTCTTAGTGGCCCGAGCACCATAAAATTGTTCAAATTCTAGGTCGCTGGTCAAAATATATTTGCTCCAGGTTTTCATTGGACGGTAAACTTCGCCCATTTCTTTGTACAATTGACGAACAGTTTCTTCGTCCCCTAATCGTTCACCATATGGAGGATTAGCGACCAGAACACCATTGATTAGGTCGGTATGCCAATCTTTGGCGGCCATAGTTTCGAAATGAATATCAGCGGCTAAACCGGCTTCTTGAGCATTTACTTTAGCGATTTCAATCATTTTAGGATCAATATCGTAACCAAAAATTTGTAGTGGTGTATAGTAGTCGGCTTTGCTATCAGCTTCTGCTCGTAGTTCGTCAGACATGCCCTCAGGCGTTAGTGACCAATCTTCACACACAAAATTACGATTGAATCCAGGGGCGATGTTACGACCAATTAGCGCTGCTTCAATGGGAATAGTCCCTGAACCGCAAACTGGATCAACAAATGGATTGTCACTAAACCAATGCGCTAATAAAACTAACGCAGCTGCCATATTTTCTTTGAGGGGTGCGCCACCTTTATCAACCCGATAACCACGTTTAAATAAACTACTACCGGTCGTATCGAGAGTAATCATAACGTGATCTTTGTTAATCATGACTTCTAGTGGATATAAAGCACCGGTTTCAGGAAGTGCAGTGCGTCGATGATAAACTGAATTCATTTTTTCGACGATGGCTTTTTTGGTAATTGCTTGCGCGCTAGGCACATTATGCAATTGTGAATTACGTGAGCGTCCTTCTACAGGAAACTCTGCATCGATTGGCAGTAACTCGTCCCAAGGTAATGCTTTGACCCCTTCGAATAATTCATCAAACGTGACTGCATCAAATTCACCGACCACTATTTTGATACGGTCAGCGGTACGCAACCATAAATTAGTATTCAGAATATCTTTAATGGTCCCTTGAAATCTCACTCGACCGTTTTCACCTTGTGTTTTGTAACCCAAATCTTTTAATTCTTTACTAACTAATGCTTCGATACCCGCTGCAGCAGTCGCCATTAAATTGAATTGTTCCATGTTGTACCTCTTTTTTTATTTTATCGTTTCAATTATACAAAAAAACTCGAATGGAAGTCCATTCGAGTTCCTGAATGTAAATTTCTGTAAGCCATGTTATGTCGAAGTACAATTTTCAGGCTCAATTGTACAGTGGCAATCATCTATCTCGAGACATTGCTGTCTCCCCCCACAATCAGTTCAGTTCCTTATGTGAAGCTCCCCTACCAAAGTTTGGGTTTCCCGCTCGAGGGGTTTACCGCGTTCCATCAATACCGTTTCCAATATTGCTTCGTCACTGTGGCACTTTCAGAGTTACTCAAGCATAGCCGAAGCCTTAGCCATTTTACTCGCCGTAACCATTGCTGGTCCCCCGGCTTATTTTTTCACCGAGCACGAACACTACAAGCATCTCAGCCTGTGCGAGCATGGACTTTCCTCAACTGACATAAGTCAGCCGCAATCACCCGAAATTTACAAATGTGATATTAAATTAAATGTGAATCAGATTGACCATTGTCTAATTGTGAACCAAAAACGCGGCGTTCAAGATTAGATAGTCGTTTCAAAATATCCATGTTAGTGGCATTTGAAACTGGTTGCTCAGTTGTATTAGTAGTGGCAGCAGCTGGCCGTGGCGCGCTAACTGTACCAACTTCAACTTGGCGATTTAATTCGTCAACCTTTGCACGTAAACGTTCGTTTTCGTCGTTTAAACGTGTAATTTCTTTTGAATACGTATCATAGTCTTTGATAACGTCATCTAAGAATGCATCGACATCAGCGGGATCATATGCTGAGCCCATTCGTTTTTCTTTGAATTCTTTAGTTAGGATATCTTTTTGGCTAAAAATAATATTATCCAATGTGTCACACCTCAATCTTATTCAATATATATTTAAATATACCAGAAAGTATGCAGAATTAAAACATAAATCATTCATCTTCGTAATTTTCTAAGTTTTTCTTCTCAGAAAATTCAATTGCATATTCTTGCAATTGATCAAAATCAATCAAAGTAATTGGATATGGATGTTGATTCGCAAATTGTTGGGCTGCCAGATAATCGTACTTACTTTTGCCCTCGTGTTCCTCATCATAGACAAATAATGCCTCATCGGTGTGGGACAGCATGAATGCTTGAAAATTTTTCAACTGCGATGGATTTGTATATGGTTGATCACTGACCTGATCAGAAAAATCAACTTGTTTCATTAAATCTGCTAATTTCATTTTATTGGTTTCGTTCCATTGGTTACCGAATTCGGCAAATGGTCGCATAATTGCCACTTTCAATTCTGGGTAATCTTCTTTTGCCTGGAGTGCCACTTCAGCACCCCATTGTTCGACTCCCAATTGCGGACCAGTGATGATCCATTCGACGCCATTATCAATTTTTTGGTTGATGGCATCTTGTAAAGCAAATTTAATAATTTCAATTTTGGGATCCTTATCACCAAAGACACCTAGCTCATAGCTGCGATATCCGGATATCCATAAACGGCTCATATAGCTAACTCCTTCAAAAAAGATGAATATTCTTGTATAAATTTGTTATAATATTGTGAATACAGGAAGGTGAATGATAAATGCCTATCAACTATCCAAATGGTAATCAGTATAACATTAAAAATAAATCTTCGAAATCGATTGTTAGAACCGTTAATTTCGCTAAACGTGGTATGACACTGGAAGAAGAAATTAATGAAAGCAACGCTTATTATGCTGCTCGCGGACAGGCCGTAATTCATAAAAAGCCAACTCCCGTCCAGTTAGTTAAAGTCGATTATCCCAAAAGAAGTGCGGCAGTGATTAAGGAAGCTTATTTCAAAACACCGTCGACTACCGACTATAATGGTGTCTATAAAGGTTATTACTTGGACTTTGATGCTAAAGAAACTAAGAATAAAACCTCGTTTCCGTTGTATAATTTTCATGAGCATCAAATTAACCACTTAAAAGCTTGCCTGAAGCAAGGCGGAATTTGTTTTGCATTTCTGAAGTTTACAAGTTTGAATCAGATTTACCTTTTACCAGCTTCAAAGCTATTTGAATATTGGGACCATCAAGATAGCGGTCGAAAGTCAATTAAATTGGCTGATATTAAAAAGTTTGGTTATTCACTCAGTTACCAATTTAATCCAGTGATTCCCTATTTAGATGCTGTAGATAAAATGATTGAAAATTCAATTCACTAAAGGAGTTACATATGTCAGACAATCAGACACCATCGCGATCATCGCGACGAGAACAATATTCTAACAATCACAAGAGCCCCAAAGGCCCGAAGTCACTTATCAAAAAGATTCTTCTTTGGGGAGCTAGTGCTGTTGGAATTTTAATTTTGCTTGGTGCAGTTTTGTTCTTTTACTGGGCCTCAAGTGCACCAGAAATTACCCAAAGTTCATTAGAGAGTCAAAATGCGACTAAAATTTATGATTCTGATAATAACGTGATTTCACAATTAGGCGTCCAAAAACGTGAGTACGTTAAGAGTAGTGCTATACCTTCAAAACTTTCTGAAGCGGTTGTTTCTATTGAAGATCGTCGCTTCTATAAACATCATGGAGTTGATCCAGTTCGGATTGTTGGGGCTGCCTTCTCTAATATCACCGGTTCTTCTTCAGGATTACAAGGTGGTAGTACCTTAACTCAACAATTAGTTAAATTATCAGTTTTCTCAACCAAATCATCTGACCAAACCTTTAAGCGAAAAGCACAAGAAGCTTGGTTAGCCTTAAATGTTGAACGCCATTTTTCAAAGAACCAAATTCTAGAATATTACATTAATAAAGTTTACATGGGTAATGGTGTTTACGGGATGCAAACCGGTGCCCAATATTATTACGGTAAAGATTTGAAAGATTTAACTATCGCCCAATATGCGATGTTAGCCGGAATCCCACAATCACCAACCTATTACAATCCAATTACTAATCCAAAGGTTTCAACAACTCGACGCAACGAAGTCTTGGAAGCCATGGCTCGAAGTAACTACATTACTAGTAGTCAAGCTAAAGCCGCTGAAAAAACTAGCGTTCAGGATGGGCTAGATTCAAGCCACGGAGATACTGCGAGTGCTGATTCAAGCACGAATAAGTCTAAAGTAGTGGATTCCTACTTGAAGCAAGTCGTTAGTCAATTGAAATCTGATGGTTATGATCCTTATAATGACAGCCTTGAAGTTCATACTAATTTGAATATGGGCGCTCAACAAAATCTTTACGATATTGTTAATAATGGAACCATCACCTTCCAAAGCTCAGACATGCAAGTTGGTGTTGCCGTTACTAGTCCTAAGAATGGTAAAATTCTTGCCATGTTAGGTGGTCGTAAAACTGGGAACGTTACATTCGGATTGAATCGTGCGGTCCAAACTGATCGCAGTTCCGGATCAACTTCGAAACCAATTATGGATTATGGTCCTGCCATTGAAGACCTTAACTACCCTACTTATCGAACAGTGAAGGATTTACCATTTACGTATCCAGGTACAACGAAGAAAGCTTATGATTTTGATCACGAATATCAAGGCAGTATCACGATGAGAAGTGCCTTAGTTCAATCACGTAATATCCCTGCTCTTCGTACTTTACAAGACGTTGGAATTACAAAAGCTACTAAGTTCCTGACTAAATTGGGAATTACTTCTAAAACAGATTATGAATTACAAAATGGGATTGGTCTTTATATCTCTCCACTCCAGGAAGCAGCTGCGTATGCCGCCTTTGCAAATGGAGGAACGTATTACAAGCCTTACTATATTAGCTCTATCACTACTAAGAGTGGTGAAACCCATAAGTATAGTGCTCAAGGTGAAAAAGCAATGAAGTCTTCAACAGCATTTATGATTACAGATATGCTGAAAGATGTTATTGATAGTAGTTCAGGAACTGGTACTACTGCTGCCCTTTCTGGTGTACATCAAGCTGGTAAAACTGGTACGACTGAATATCCTACCGGCACGACATCAAGTTCTGGCGTTATGGATTCTTGGTTCACCGGCTACACTAAGAAATATTCAATTTCAGTATGGACTGGGTATGATAAACAGTATGAAACTGGTCATGCCGTAACAAGTACCTATGAAAAAGTAGCTGCTCGAGTTTATAGTAACGAAATGAGTTACTTGGAAGACGAAAATTCAAGTTCTGATTGGACAGCACCAAGTTCAGTTACCAAGGTGACTAAAAACGGTAATACTGAATACGAAGTTACTGGTGCAAGTTGGAGTTCTACTGGTGTCAGTGATACTTATGCTGAGAACAATAGTTCGTCTGGCTCATCATCAAGTAGCTCGTCAGTTATTACTTCAAGTTCAACTACTTCATCTAGTGAAGCTAAACAAGAATCAGAAACGGCAAGTAGCAGTTCAAATAATGCTAACAGCGTTGGCCAAGGAACCGGTGGTAACGGTGGCAATAATGACACTGAAACATCTTCAACATCTTCAACATCTTCCTCAACCGCTACAACCCCATAAATGATCAAAAAAATAAGAGTTACGATATCAGAAATGGTATCGTAGCTCTTTTTTTTGACTATTCATCTTGTTGAGAAATTTTATAG
Source organism: Paucilactobacillus nenjiangensis (assembly GCF_008632615.1). Taxonomy (NCBI): domain Bacteria; kingdom Bacillati; phylum Bacillota; class Bacilli; order Lactobacillales; family Lactobacillaceae; genus Paucilactobacillus; species Paucilactobacillus nenjiangensis. Next base: position 1,107,627 of record NZ_CP043939.1, on the reverse strand, counting down.
ATTGGTATTTTGGGCTTCGGAGTTTTAGATTTGGTTTCCCCTTTGGCCTTTTGTTTTGCTTCAAAGCGATTAGCTTGCAGTTGTTCAACTTGCTGAACCGTGCGAATATTTTGCCGATCCCAACTGCTGAGAATTCGGTCCATATATTTTAAGCTCCACGCTTGGTTCATCACAGCTTCTTGCAAAGCCTGAGTAATTAAATTCATCGAGTAGTTTTCTTCATCAATCCATTTGGCCACCACTTCCATTTCCATGGGTGTTAAAGGTCGACCAAATTCTACTTCAATCTTGTTAAAAACTTGTTCTCGTTGATTCTCAACTTCAGCACGAGTTTGTTTGGTAACTTCTGCTTGTTCCAGGCCTAGAACCCGGAGAATCAAATTATCAAAGCTATATGACTCGCTTTGCTTACCATATGCGTCTGTAGTGGTATCATGCGTCATTAATTTTTGTTGGATCATTTCATGCATAATTTCATAGATTTGGGCCGGTTCACTCCCTAGATGTTCCGCTATTAAGTTGATATCCGGAGAAACAATCCCCTTGTCTAAATAAGACTTTAATTCCAGATAAACCATAAATTGAGTCGTCGACATTCCCAGCTTGCGATAATCATGCAAGATTAAGTCATTAACGACCGTTTGTCCGGCTGAAAGCCATTTGTGCGCATTACTTGCTTTGTCCATTCACTGCGCCTCCTACTAGCATTGTTAAATATTAACAATTTTTTGCAAATCTTTGCCATTCTTATAATCTAAAAGTTCATAGCAGAGTTGACCCTGTTTATTGGTATAGGTAATTTCCCATACTGGCTCGCCCTTGAAAATACCCAAAGCGATTTTTAGCACTTTTTTGGGATTACGTTTATCCCAAATTTGTGTCAGTGCGGCGTTTTTAGAGATTCCCGCGCTTTGTTTCAGTACTTTGACGACTTTCCCCTTTGAATTGGTAATGACGAAAATGCCCTTATTCTTACTGTTTTTGCCAGCAATTGAATAATAAGTTTTTTCGCGATTATAGGTAAAAAAGTCACCGGGGTCCTTAAGATTAGCTTTTGATTTTGCAATCGAGATAGTCGTTTGCTTGGCTTGATTCTTGGGATGATTAGCAATTGCTAAAACTGCCCAAATCGCTAAAAAGACGACGATAATTGCGACGATTGTGATGCGAATGGGATGGAAACGTGATTTTTGTCTGCTGCGGCTTTGCATTAAGTGCAATCCCCTTTTTTAGATGATTTGTAATTATAGCAGAAATTACATGATTTGGTTATTGATTATGTTTAAAGAATTTGGCGGATTTAGTCAGCAAATCTTCAGTGGTTAAAGCTTCTATCGGCATATTCTGTGGGAAAGTTTTTAAAATCGTTTGACCATAACGACGATCAACCAAACGCTTGTCTAAAATGACCGCAACTCCTCGATCATCCTCAGTCCGAATTAAGCGTCCAATCCCTTGGCGTAAGCGTAATGTTGCTTTAGGTAGCGATGAATTGTAAAACGGATTTTTGCCATTTTTTTGTAACCACTCATTTTCTGCCCGGGTCACAATTGCATCGGGAAAATCAAACGGTAAGCGTGTGACAATTAACAATTCAAGTTGTTCGTTAGGCAAATCAATGCCCTCCCAAAAACTAGAAGCACCTAGTAGGATTGCATTTGAACTGTTGCTAAATTGCTTTAACAATTTATCGCGGTTCCCAGTAATGCCCTGCGCGAGAATTTCACGACCGGCAAATAAATCGGTACCGCGTAATTTACTATACACTTGTTCAATTGTTAATAGTGAATTAAATAAGACCATCGTTTGGCGGCTATTATCTTTTGTCAGCTGGTAGATGGTGTTGCAGAGATAATCTAGGTATTCCTGATAGTGTTGGTTTGAAATTTCGGGTGCATCTTTTGCAATGTACATTTTGCTGTGTTTAGCAAAATCAAATGGTGATTCAATCCGTTTGATTTTCGTATCTTTATAATTTATATCGAGTTGATCGTAAATGAATTGTGAGCGACTGGATGAAAATAACGTAGCCCCAGTAAAAATCGGTTTCTTAAAGTAAGGATAAACATTTTTGGATAAGAATTGATTCGTAGTCAAAAGTCCCCCACTCAAGCGCATCGAACTTTGATCCATTGATTGGTGAATGGTGAGCCAAAAAACAGACGATGAGGTTTGATTTGTCAAAATTTCAATGAATTCTAATAAGCGTTCATGAATATTGGAAATACTCGATAATTGACTTTCAAATTGACCCATTAAGAAACGATCACTAATCATCCAGCGTTCGGCACTGCGAGTAAATAGATTGTCTAAGGCAACGAAGTGTTCATTCAAATCTCCAACAATTTTGGTGTAATTTTTGACTAGTTTGTCTTCTGGATTCAGCAGTTGCTTTAACTGACGACTGTCAATTGGTTGTTCAATAATGGAATGCGCTTCGTCAGCGACCACATTTAACATGAAACCGCGATATAAGACTTGTTCAAATTGTTTAACGGAATCAGATAAACTCATCAAATCATTCCGAATAGCCCGAATATAGTAATCACCATTCGGTAAGTCAGTAAATATCGATGCTAAGTTACGATCATGACCATCGTTCACTAATCCCCGTAGGATATTTAGTATAGTACTAAACGATTGAAAATCTATTTCGTGACGGGATTGCCGTAAAATGTTTTCACTGAGATGTTGTGCCTCATCAACAACTAAGTAAGGAGTGTTTAAATTAGTGCCGAGTTCTTCAGCGTGTTGTGCTAAATAGGAATGATTAGTAATAATCACATCAGCATCAAGCATCGCTTTTTGTCGACGAACCAGAAAATCGTCATTATAAAAGACACTATCTTTATCTAAGCCATCAATCCCCTGATGCCGGATTTCATTAAAGTAGGTGGAATTGTAATTAACCAAATTCAACTCATCCAAATCACCGGTGTTCGTTTCTAATAGCCAAATTAAGATGCGAGCTTTTAATAATTGAATTGGCGTTGACTCCCCCATCGCGCTCAACGAACGGTAAAAGCGAGTAATATCAACATAATGTGAGTTACCTTTGAGGACAACACTCGAAATTTTGAAAGGTAGAATGCTATTTAATTGAGTCACGGCAATATCAGCCATTTGTCGCTGCTGAATATTAGTAGCGGTACTAACAATGATTTTGTCATTTGGATAGCTTAAATAAGCTAAGGGCAACATATATCCCAATGTTTTACCGATACCCGTACCGGCCTCAATCAAAATATTATGGGATTCTTCATGAACGAAATTGTTATAAATCATATTCATCATTTTGGCTTGGCCACCACGATAAATTAATTTACCACCAAATAGCTTTTCTTTAGATTGTTTAGAATTGGGATATTTCTTTTTCTTTAAGTTTCCGTTGCGGACTACCTTTTTTGTGCGCGTTAGGACTAAATTATTCTTAATATATAAATTATTGGGTAATTTAAAGTTGCTTTTTTCACGGTTAGCTAGTTCGGACTTAAAGACTTCGTTTGTATCAAACGGTAAGCCTAAATTAAGCTTAACCAACGTTTGCAAAGTGAGCGTGGGTAATTGTTGAATTCGTTGTAATAAATGAATCAATAATTGTCCGGTTGCCTCTGCGTCGGAGTCGGCGCTATGTGGTGCGTCATGCTTGATGGTTAAATAGCTGGTTAGATCCCGTAATCTAAAACCAGGCGCGGTGGGAAATAGAATTTGACTGAGGGTGACTGTATCTATGGCTGGAATTTCTAAACTTGGATAACCGGCCCGTTCAAATTCTGCATTTAGAAATGGGAAATCAAAACTGACATTATGGGCCACAAAAATAGTCCCAGATAGTAAACTAAATAAAGTCCCCGCGACGTCATCAAAATAAGGAGCATTTTTAACATCATCACTGGAAATACCAGTTAATTGTTCAATAATTGGCGGAATCGATTTTTGTGGATTGATTGACGTGTTAAATTGGTTGACTATTTTGTTGTTCGAGATGAGCACGCATCCAATTTGAATGATTCGATCCCCGTTTTTGACACTGGTCCCAGTGGTCTCTAAATCAACAATTGAATATATCGGTTGCTTATCCATAATTTTCTCCGTATCACCTATCATTTAATCTATTGTCTATCATACTATTTCTATGGAAAGTTTACCACGGCCATTTATTGAAGAATTTCTTATCTTTTACTGTAAAAAATCGTTGAAACAGGTATAATTGTATTTGGTTTTCAAAGTTCGGATAAATAGAAAGTAGGTTATGACGTGATTCAAACAGGACTAGGTAACAGTCATGCCAAAATAATTTTAATGGGTGAACATAGTGTCGTTTATGGTGAACCAGCCATTGCGATGCCCATTTCAGAAATCAAATGTAGTGTCACCATGAAAAGTACAACCGATGGACAACAGACTCTTGATAGTCGCTACTTCAGTGGTCAAATTAATGATTTACCAACTGATATGACAGGAATTGCACAAGTCATTAACATATTAGAACAACGGTTTTACGGACAGGACGACACCTGGCACATGAAAATTACGAGTATGCTCCCTGCTGAGCGTGGAATGGGTTCATCTGCCGCCACCACCATTGCCTTAATTCGTTGCTTTTATGACTATTACCAAGCCACACTCACAGAAGATGAATTACTTAAATTAGCCGATTTAGAAGAGCATATTACCCATAATAATCCGAGTGGCTTGGACGCGGCAACGGTTAGTTCTTCGCACCCTATCTGGTTTATTCGAGATCAGGTAATTGAACCTTTTGAAATGAAGATGAATGCCACGTTGGTAATTGCCGATACTGGCATTCGCGGTAAAACTAAAGAAGCCATTGCCTTAGTTAAAACTCAATTACGTGATCAACCACAAGCCACCCAGTCAGTCATTCATCAACTTGGTGAGTTAACGGTGCAAGCTGCGACTTGTTTAAAAAATAACCAGTCACTGGAGTTGGGTCAGCTTTTTAATCAGGCACAGACACTTTTGGCTGACCTGGGACTAAGTCATTCAGAAATTGACAAATTAATTAAGGTGGCAAAAGTTAATGGTGCGTTAGGCGCTAAATTTACCGGCGGTGGCCGCGGTGGTTGTATCATCGCGATTGCCAAGAATCAAACTGACGCCAAATTAATTTCAGATAAATTAATTGATGCCGGTGCAACAGCCACTTGGGTGCAACCATTAAATACAATTGGAGTAAATCATGACTAATTTTATTGCGACAGCGAAAGCTCATACGAATATCGCTTTAGTTAAATATTGGGGCAAACGTGATAATCAATTAATTCTCCCCTGGACCGACAGTTTATCACTGACTTTGAATGAATTTTATACAACGACTACGGTAAAATTTGATTCAGAACTATCCCAAGATGAATTTACGATTGATCAAATGCCTGTCGATGAAAAAAATTTTATGAAGTTGACGCATTTTATGGATATTGCGCGTGAAAAAATTGAGTTGACCCAATTCGCTCATGTGGATTCAATCAACCATGTACCGATTTCTGCAGGTTTGGCCTCATCCTCGTCCGCCTTTGCTGCTCTTGCAGGTGCGATTTATGAAGCCAGTGGCAAACCTTATACGATGACCGATGTGTCACGTCTGGCTAGACGTGGATCTGGTTCAGCGACCCGCTCAGTATTTGGTGGTTTAGCACAATGGCACAAAGGTACCGATGATAATGATTCCTTTGCTTCCCCCATTCAAGAAAAATTAGATTTTGGGTTAGAAATGATTGCCATTTTATTAGATACCAAAAAGAAAAAAATTTCGAGTCGTTCGGGGATGCAAAATACTGTGACCACCTCGCCTTTTTATCACGAGTGGTTGTCGGTAGTCGAAAATGATATGCGTGCCATGAAACAAGCCATTGCTGACAAAGATGTTCATCTTATCGGCAAAATTGCAGAATCAAATGCGATGCGTATGCATTCTTTAACGCTTTCTGCTGATCCACATTTCACTTACTTTAATGCGGATAGTCTTCTCGCAATGCAGGAAGTTGAGAAATTACGTGAAAATGGAGTAGAATGTTTTTATACTATGGATGCCGGCCCTAATGTCAAAGTCATTTACGATTGTCAGGATCGTGATGTAATTCTTGCGAGCCTCGCAAAAGTTTTCGGCCGCAATCAACTGGTTGTTAGTCAACCAGGCCCCGGCATTACATTTATGAAGTAGTCTTATTTTTGAAAGGAACAATTTAATTGATTAAAGCAGCTGCACCTGGAAAATTATATATTGCTGGCGAATACGCCGTTGTTGAAACGGGATTTCCCGCTATCTTAGTCGCATTAAACCAGTTTGTTTTTTGTACCGTTGAAAAAAGTTCAGACGTAGGAAGTATTTTATCTACGCAATATTCAGAAAATTCAATCTATTGGCGTCGTCAAGATGGTCAAATGGTCTTTGACAACCGTGATAACCCTTTTCATTATATCTTATCAGCAATCAAGATTACTGAAGATTATGCCCATGCATTAGGACGTGATTTAAGCGTCTACCACTTGAACGTGGACAGTCAACTCGATAGTGCTGACGGGAAAAAATATGGTCTTGGTTCTTCAGCAGCGGTCACCGTTGCTACGGTCAAAGCTTTGTGTGAATTCTATCAACTGGATGTAACACAAGATGAAATTTTCAAGCTCTCTGCGATTGCACATTTTGAAGTGCAAGGTAATGGTTCATTAGGTGATATTGCGGCCTCGGTTTATGGTGGCTGGATTGCCTATCATTCTTTTGATCGTCAATGGCTGATGGAACAACGCAAAACAACTAGTTTAATCGACTTAATCTCGATGCCTTGGCCAGAACTAAAAATTGAACAACTCAAAGCACCTAAAAATATGACTTTATTAATTGGGTGGACTGGTTCCCCCGCTTCTACTTCCAAGTTAGTTGATAAGGTTTCAATTGCCAAAGCTCGTGAAAGTACCGAATATCAAGATTTTCTTGCTGAAAGTCGTCTTTGTATTCAAAAAATGATTTCTGGTTTTCGCAACGGTGAACTATCAATAATTCAAGAAGAAATTCGTCATAATCGTAGAATTTTACAAAACCTTTCAGTCTTTTCAAGTGTTTCGATTGAAACAGATGTCCTCACAAATCTTTGTGATACTGCGGAAGAATTTGAAGGAGCTGCCAAGACTTCTGGTGCTGGTGGTGGAGATTGTGGAATCGTCGCAATTGATTCGACAAAAGATTTGAAATCATTAATTAACAAATGGGCTGACGCTGATATTGAACAATTAGATTTATCCGTACATGAAATAAATTAATTCAACACATGAGGTCTTAAACATGGAATCAATCCAATCACATCGCAAGGATGAACATTTATCATTAGCCGAAAAATTTTATTCCACCGTGCATCAAACAGATTCGTTTGACGGAATTAGAATTATTCATAATAGTTTGCCGGAACTTGGGTTGAACGACGCTACTCTTCAAACCACAGTCGCCGGTCTTTCTTTTGTTCACCCCTACTACATTGAAGCAATTACCGGCGGTAGCCAGACGGCAGCTAAGGTTAATTCACAATTGGCCAAATTAGCTGCAAAGCATAACTTGGCTATGGCCGTTGGTTCGGCCAGCATCTTATTGGCCGATGAATCTGCCAAAGATAGTTTTGCGGTAATCAGGCAGCAAAATCCTAATGGTCTTGTTTTTGCCAATGTCAGTGCACATACGACGGTTGAACAAGCTGAATTCATTATTGATTTTATGAAAGCTGATGCATTAGAAGTTCACGTGAATTCAGCTCAAGAAATTGTCATGCCAGAAGGTGAACGTGAATTTTACTGGTTAGAAAATTTGAAACAGCTGAAATCTTCATTGTCAATTCCTGTGATTGTTAAAGAAGTTGGCTTTGGAATGAGTCACGAGACCGTTGAACAATTAGCGCAAATTGGCATTAACAACGTTAATGTGAGCGGCCATGGTGGCACTAATTTTGTAGAAATTGAAAATCGTCGGAACCACCAAAATGATTATTCATACCTCTCCGATTGGGGTCAAACAACCGTTGAGTCATTATTAGATTGTGGGACTGTAACGAACGTTAACTTGTTTGCATCGGGTGGAGTTACTACTCCACTGGATGTCATCAAATGTGGTGTTTTAGGTGCTCAAGCAGTTGGCGTGGCTGGTTATTTCCTCCATATTTTGACGTCACAAGGCTATGATGCTTTGGACCTAACGTTGACTCAGTGGTCAGATGAAGTTCAAAAGCTGCTGTTGCTTTGTGGATCAAAATCATTTGCAGATTTGAAAAATACCCCCTATGTTTTAAACAGTGAATTAATCAATTTTCTTAATCAAAGACAAAAATAGGATTGCCAATTACGGCAATCCTATTTTTTAAACTCGTAATCCTTTTGGATAGAAATTTTTCAGGGTTTTACCCACTAACTTGCTAAAACTGATGGAGTGTCCCTGACAAACTAGTAAATACCAACCTTTGTCTTTTGTTTCCTCAATAGTAATAGTTTCACCATGGATATAGTGATGCCATTGTTCATCGGTGATTTCAATTTTCGCTTTAATATCATCTGGATGAGTTGCTAACGCCAATGAGTGAGCCGGTTCAAAACGGTTTTTTTTAAAAATACCTAATTGCAATCCTGGTCTTACAAATTTTACTTTGGCAATGGAGTTCAATCCAATTGGTAATAAGAATAAGTTGTCACCAAATTTAACTAAATCACCCGTTGGCAATCGTAAGCCAGTTGCGGTGAGAAAATCATTGAATAAACTAGTTTCATCTTTATCCATGGTATTGTATTTAGGTGCTTTTACTTTGATTTCCTCTGGAGCTGGGTCAGCATCTAAGACAAATTTAGCAATAAAATGTCCTTCTCCCTGAAGATGATGTGGGAATAAACGAACAGCTTTTGATAATTCGGGATTGTCATTGGCCCATTGTGGTTGACCTTCATCCATGCCATCGTATTTTTTAATAGGCACCATTGCTAAGTTACCGTACTCTGACAAGAGCCAGGCAGCGATTTGTTCGTCTTCTTCAGGTGCAAAGGTACAGGTTGAATAGATTAAAGTACCACCTGGTTTTAACATTTCAAGAGCTGAAGCCAGAATCTTTTTTTGCCGATTAGCACATTCAGCAGCGTAATCTTCAGTCCAATATTGGATTCCGGTAGGTTCCTTACGAAACATTCCTTCACCAGAACATGGTGCGTCTACAAGAATCCGGTCAAAATATTGTAAGAAATGTGGAGCTAATTTATCTGGGCTTTCATTGGTAACGACAGTGTGCGTTGCACCCCAACGTTCAATATTTTCTGACAAAATTGAAGCTCGTTTGCCAAAGATTTCATTACTGACCAAAATACCCTCATTGTTCATTTTATTAATGATATGAGTACTTTTTCCACCAGGTGCTGCACAAAGGTCTAGCACTCTCTCGCCAGGTTGTGCATCAACAACTTCACCCACATACATTGCAGAAGGTTCTTGACTGTACAAGTAACCTGTCACGTGATCCATAGTCTTGCCATCAATTTGTCCATAAAAGCCCGTGTCACAATAGTCTATTCTATCTTTATTTTCAAGATACTCCATAGTAGTTAGTTTCCCGGGCTTGTTGGTATTGATGCGGTATCCACTATAACTAGGGTCATCGAAAGTTGCAAAAAATGCTGGAGCTTCCTCATTGAGTAACTTAGTATACTTTTTAATAAATCCTTCAGGTAATTTCAACTTTGTCTCCATTCTATTACTTATTGTATATAGCAATTAACTATTTGCTATATACAAATAATGCTAATTATAACTACTTTAACGCTCGATTATTGGCTAATTCTACTTAGATATGTTAGATTTAAATAATATAATCTAAAAATATAGGACGGTCATCTAATTATGAATCAACATCTAATTGCCATTGATTTAGATGGTACTACACTTAATAACGACGCACAATTATCAGAAACAACAATTAAAACAATTCAGGCTGCTAGCAAGGCTGGCCACATTGTCAGTATCGTAACAGGACGACCTTATCGAATTTCTCAACGATACTATGACTCATTAGGATTGAAATCTGCCATGGTTAATTTTAACGGGGCTTTAGCCCATATTCCCCACCAAACTTGGCATCAAGAATATCAAAAAAATTTGAATCGTGAGATTGCACTCGATTTACTGACTCATAAAGATGAATTAGGGATCGACACCATGACTGCCGAAAACAAATTACATCTCTGGGCTAATCAACAGAGTAACATCATGGCTGACTTCTTCCCTACTAAGTTAACGCCAAAAGAAATTCTCAATAGTAATAATCTAACCTCGGATCCCACTGCGTTAACTGTTGAATACCATCCAGGTGAAAAAGACAAACTGATCAAGAATATCACTGATAAGTATGGTTCTGACGTTGATATTCGCGTCTGGGGCGGACCTCATAACATTCTTGAAGTTGTGTCTAAAGGTATTCAAAAAGCTATGGGTGTTGCCTACCTTGCCAAAACATACAACATTGATCAGTCAAATGTGATTGCCTTTGGTGATGAAGCTAACGATGCAGAAATGTTGAAATACGCTGGTCGTGGCGTAGCAATGAAGAATGCCATCCCATCAATTGCTGCTGATGCTGATGATCAAACTGAAGATGATAATCAACATGACGGCTTAGCACATTATTTACAAAACTACTTCAAATTAAGCGTTTAAATACAAATGGGTTGAGACAAAACATTGTTTTGTTCTTCAACCCTTTTTTGATGGTAATTTAACAATTATTTATTTTGGATGTGAAAAGTATTGTGCAGCCGAGATTGCACTACGCCAACCCGCATAGATAGTCTCAGCACGTTGACTGTCCATCTGTGCGTTAAACTCATCACCAATCGCACTCAATTGTTTTAATTCTGCCTGATCATGCCAGAATCCAACAGCGAGTCCAGCCAAGAAGGCTACCCCTAGAGCAGTTGTCTCTTCAATTTTCGCTCGATTGATTTTGGTTTGTAAAATATCAGCTTGAAACTGCATTAGGAAGTTATTTCTGGATGCCCCACCATTGACGGTCAAAGCTTTTAAACTTAAACCGGTATCTTGGACCATCGTATCAATGACATCTTTGGTTTGAAATGCGATTGATTCGACGGTGGCTCGAATAATTTGATTCTTGGTAGTTCCACGAGTAAGACCAAACATTGCCCCACGGACATCTTGATCCCAGTATGGCGCACCTAGCCCAGTAAATGCCGGCACCACATAAACACCATTTGTTGTTTCAGCATCAACCGCAGCTTGTTCGGAATCAGATGCGTGTTCAACCATCTGCATGCCGTCACGTAACCATTGAATGGCTGAACCGGCTACGAAAATACTACCCTCTAACGCATAATTAACTTGACCGTTTAAACTATACGCAATGGTGGTGAGCAAACCATTGTCAGAAATCGTTGGTTCATTTCCCGTGTTCATCACAATGAAAGCTCCAGTACCATACGTGTTTTTGACACTGCCTTTTTCAAATGCAGCCTGTCCAAAGAGTGCAGCTTGTTGATCACCAGCAATCCCACTAATTGGTATTTCTACCCCGTAAAAATGGTAGTCACCGGTATAGCCGTATATTTCTGATGATGAACGGACTTCTGGCAACATTTGCACTGGAATATTTAGCAATTCCAGAATGTCAGAATCCCATTTCATATCATGAATATTGAACAGCATGGTCCGACTCGCATTGGTCACATCAGTAGCGTGAACTTTGCGCCCGGTTAAATTCCATAGTAACCAGGTATCAATCGTTCCAAACAACAATTCACCTTTTTGTGCACGTTCGTAGGAACCAGGAACATGATCCATAATCCATTTAATTTTGGTAGCAGAAAAATATGAATCAATGATTAAACCTGTTTTTTCATGGATAAAATCTTTGTAACCATCGGCGATTAATTGATCAGCGATTTCACTTGTTTGTTTTGATTGCCAAACGACAGCGTGATAAATAGGTTTGCCTGTGTTTTTATCCCAAATAATTGTCGTTTCACGCTGATTCGTAATTCCAATCGAAGCAATTTTATAAGGCTTAATTTGCGATTGTATCATGACGTCAGCAACTACTTGCTGCACGCCTTCCCAAATCTCAGTTGCGTCATGTTCAACCCAACCTGGTTCGGGAAAGTATTGTTTAAATTCACGTTGTGCTTTAGCTACCACCTGACCTTGATGGTCAAAAATTATGGCTCGTGAACTAGTTGTACCTTGATCAATTGACATTACATATTGTTGATTTGCCAAATTAATTCATCCTTTCAAACAAGAATTTATTCTAGTGGAAGATCTAATTTAATTAGATCCTCTGTAGTTTCTCTATTAACCACTAGCTTTGATTCTCCCTCATCACAAAATACCACAGCTGGTCGTGGATTGCGATTATAATTACTAGCCATTGAATAACCATAGGCTCCTGTATCAAGGACTGCTAGCAAATCACCTGCCGTCGTCGTTGGTAATATTTGGTCCCATGCCAACATATCACCAGATTCACAATATTTACCTGCAACTGAAACTTTATGTGTGGCTGGTTCGTTCATTTTATTGGCGAGCACAGTTTCATATTTGGCTTCGTATAAAGCAGGTCGAATATTGTCACCCATCCCACCATCGACCGCTACGTAATCGCGAACATTTGGAATCGTCTTTTGTGAACCCACTGTATATAAAGAAATTCCAGCTGAACCCACAATTGAACGACCCGGTTCAATCCAAATTTCAGGACATGGAAAATTATTTGTTGCTGATAATTGTTTAACTTCCTCGATAATTGAAGTAATAAAGACTTCGGGTGCTAATGGTTTTTCATCATCAGTATATTGAATCCCAAATCCGCCGCCTAGATTCAGCACCGTCGCCGTGAAATCAAAATCTGCTTGCCAATGAATTAAGAGGTCCATCATCTTTTCTGCTGCGCCAACAAATCCGGCTGTGGCAAAGATTTGAGAACCAATATGACAATGTGCGCCTAGCATCTTCAGATATGGAGCGGCAAGGATTTGTTCTAATGCCTTGTCGGCTTGCCCACTATTTAAGTCAAAGCCAAATTTAGAGTCTTCTTGACCGGTTGAAATATATTCATGCGTATGCGCTGAAATACCAGGAGTAACTCGAATCATGACGTTAATTGATTGTTGACGTTCTTGAGTTAATTGTTTTAATAAATCAAGTTCATAAAAATTGTCGATGATGATACAACCAATTTTTTGATCAAGAGCCATCGTCAATTCTTGAACTGATTTATTATTGCCATGAAATGAAACTTTATCCATTGGGAAGCCGGCCTGTTTAGCAGTATACAATTCGCCTTCGGAAACTACGTCACAATGAATATTTTCTTTATTAATCAATTGATACATCGCTAGGATAGCGAAGGCTTTACTAGCGTAACTGATTTGATATTTAACATCTGCTTTTTCAAAAATTGTTTTAAAATGGGTAATTTGATTCCGAATAATGCTTATATCATAGGCATACAATGGTGTGCCATATTCACTTGCCAACTTGGTTGTATCCACACCACCAATTAAGAGATGCCCGTCGTTGGTTATTTGATGTTCAGTAATTTGAGTACTCAATCCTATTCCTCCAATGATTACATAAAGAAAAAAGGTAGCGGATTGAAATAAATCATCCTGCCACCTTTTCTTTATTTCTTCTGTCTATTGGTCGCTTTTTAAAACTCCACCAACGCTGTAACGATCAGGTTGCATTTCGTCTAAAACAATATGAATTCGTTCTTCAGGAACGTTAACGTTTTTGGCGATTGCAGCGGTAACGTCTTTAACAAGGCCTTTTAGCTGTTCTTGTGAACGGCCTGCGACTAACTCAATGTGTACTAATGGCATTTGATTCACTCCTCTAAACTAGTTAGATACATTATACTTTAAAATTGTGACTTTGCCAATTGAACTCATGTGTTTTGCTTAAATTAATTCACAATATCAGTTACAATGAATTTAATAACGTGCGAAAGGGATTCTAGAATGGAAAATAAATCAAAATATTCAGCATGTACCAGTATATTAATTGGTCGTAAGGCTAGTATCGACGGAACCATCATGATTGGACGAAACGAAGACGCCAAGTCTGCCTGGCCTAAGCATTTTGTCGTCCGTCCCAAAAACTATATCACTAACCATTTTAAATCTACCGATAATGAGTTTGAAATTGATTTGCCGGCTACCAGTGCTAAATACACGGCCACTCCAGAATGGACAGATAAGTTTGGCGTTTTCGAGGAAGATGGGATTAATGAATTCAATGTAGCAATGAGTGCAACTGAAAGTGCCTATTCAAACATTCGTGTTTTAGCTTCTGACCCGCTTGTTGAAGCTGGTATTACAGAAGAAGCGATGGTAACTGTAGTCCTTCCCTTTATTCATTCTGCTCGTGAAGGTGTCCAAAGACTAGGCAAAATTATTGAAGCTCACGGTACCAACGAGTCTAATGGAATCTTGTTTGCGGACAATCAAGAAGCTTGGTACATTGAAACAGTCGGTGGACACTATTGGGCAGCTCAACGTATTCCCGATGATTGTTATGCCGTTGTAGCTAATCAAATTAGTATTCAAGAAATCGATTTTGCTGATTCAGATAATTTCATGACACATCCAAAGCTCCAACAATTTGTAACTGAAAATCAGTTGAATCCATCACCTGGGACTTTCAACTTTAGAAACATTTTCGGTACTCATGATGCGTCAGATGCTGTTTATAATACTCCTCGAGTTTGGTATGGGCACCGGATGTTTAGTGCAAGTCAAATGTATGACGAACAACCCGAATCCGACACGCTACCATTTTTAATGAAACCCGACCAATTATTGTCTATTGACGATGCTCAAAATTACTTGAGTTCTCATTTTCAAGGGACACAATTTGATCCATTGGGTTCGGGTAATAATAGTGATAAACGTAAGTATCGCCCCATCAGTTTGGCTAAAACACAAGAATCACACGTCTTACAGATGAATCGAGAACCCGTTAATCTTCATTGGCTCTCGCTTGGTGTAAGTGCCGAAAGTGTCTACGTGCCATTTTATGCTGAAATCAACGACACTCCTCTCCGCTACCAACGCGGTAAACAACAATACAACGTTAATAGTGAATATTGGAATTACAAATTAGTCGGTGTATTAGTTGATGCACATTTAGACCATTTTTGGAAACCGATGACGGATTTGCAAACACAAATCAATACTCACCTACGTGAAATGCTCAAAAACGCCGATTCTGAGCTTGAAACAAATGCTGACAGCCGAGAAGCTTACTTAACTGATAAATCGACTGAGATGGCAGAATACGCATCTACAGCCTATCGGAACTTTGCCCGTCAGCTAATTACCGAATCAACTGACTTATCACTGCTTAATTTTAAAACTGACGCTAACTTATAATACGAGTAGTTTACACATGAATAAATTTTGTCAAAGCTGTGGGATGCCACTGGAGAAACATCAAGGAACTGAAACGGATGGCACTCTATCAAATGAATATTGTGAAATGTGTTATCGTGATGGTCAATTTATTGAGCCCAACATCACATTTGACCAAATGTTAAAGCGTGGAATTGACGGTTTAAATAATAGTCAGCGAAATTTATTCAGCAAAAAGTTTATGATTTGGGGTTATCCTTATCAATTAAAGAAATTAGCGCGGTGGCGCTAAATTAAATATAATCGAGTAGGAGGCAGTTGATTAGTTCAGCTACCGACCTCTCACACCACCGTACGTACGGTTCCGTATACGGCGGTTCAGTAATTTAAGAATTTTGAATAGACTGGAATACCTTGGAGAGATTCATCAATCCAAGTTGTTCCAGTTTTTCGTTTGTTAACGTATAAAGTAGTGTTTTGCTATGTGCTGTGCGCCAGTAACCCTTGCGGGTATAAGCAGCTAGCCGAGCATCATTCTGATTCAAACCTAGTCGTTTCAGGTTAGTGATCTTCGTTTTGATTTTCTTCCATGATTTCCAGATGTATTGTCGAACTCTAGACCGTAGCCACTGATCTATTCGTTTCAAGAAGTTTGTCATCTTACCAGATGAGTAGTATTGAATCCATCCGCGCATTTTTCGTGTGATTTCCATAAACATTTGTTCAAGTGAAATTCCGCGATTGCGTTTCGTAATTCGTTTGAGTTCCTGTTTGACCCGTATTTGGGATTGTTTTGACGGCCTTGAGAAAGCACCACCCCTACCAACTCCCAGTGAGAATCCCAGAAATTTCAATCTCAATGGTGACCCGACTTTACTTTTGTCACGGTTGACGGTTACTTTAAGATCCTTTTCCAGAAATCTACTAATACTCTCAAGTACCCGGTGACCTGCTCGTTTACTCTTAACGTAAATATTGCAGTCATCCGCATATCGGACAAAGTGGAGACCTCGTTCCGTTAATACTTTATCCAGCTCATTGAGATAGATATTCGCCAATAGTGGTGACAGTGGTCCGCCTTGCGGGGTTCCCACGACACTCGCTTCGAAGGTTGAACCAGTCATAACACCACTAGTCAAAAACTTTCGAATTAGCTTAATCAACCAAGGATCATCAATATATTGTTCGATATACTTGATCAGTAAATCATGATTGACTGTATCGAAGTATGCCTTTAAATCAAGATCAACCACGACGTGGTAACCCTCGTTATACAGCGATACAACTCGTTTAATTGCATCTTGCGCACTTCGATTAGGTCGAAAACCAAAACTATTATTTGAGAAAACTTGTTCAAAAATCGGAGACATCACTTGTGCGATTGCTTGTTGTATCATTCGGTCAATTACTGTTGGCACGCCTAATTTTCGCACGCCACCATTTGGTTTGGGTATTTCTACCCGTTTAACCGCCTTCGGCCGGTACGTCCCATCATTCAACTGATGAATAAGTTCAGTTTTATGAACTCTCAAATAACCTAACAGATCATCGATGGTCATTCCGTCGATGCCTGCGACACCTTTATTACGCACAACCCGTTGATAGGCCAGATTCAAGTTATCTCGATCCAACACGCGTTGTTCAAACTTAATGCCACTCATCATCGTTGTTTCATTAGAATTCATCCTACGCGCCCCAGTTTGTTCTTGGTCTTCCAGACCTACCATCCACTGGTGGTCAGCTTTGTTTTCTGTTTTCTGCGATCGTCGCATAAATTCCACCTCCATAATCAATGTGAGTTATTACTGTTCAGCCCTTCGTGACGAAGTCACTACTATGGCCTCGGCTGACTCCTGATAAACTCAGTATTCCATCACTGAAACAGTTGTCCTGTAGAACTTGATTGCTCTTCTTGTCGGGACTTGTCTATCAGGCCTCCCCGGGTAAGAACGTCAACTTTCATACCATGTCACCATTAGCTTTACCATAGTGATTTTGAGTAGTATCGGACTTCGATTTGTTGAGCAATCTTATCCAATCAGTTCTGGCCTTATAGCTACTTCTTGTTCATTGGTGCGGTATTTTGCTCCTCAGACTTCCTTCAGATTCCACTTCACAGTGGACACCCTTGTCCTTGGCTAGTGGTTCCGACTACTACGGCCCACAGTGGACTTTCACCACCTAGTTGGCGCCCATGCCGGGCGCACTCAACAAAAAAAGCAATCCAAGCGGATTGCTTTTTTCTGTAATTAAACTCGACGTTCTTGAATACGAGCTGCCTTACCATGAAGTGCACGTAAGTAATATAACTTAGCACGACGAACACGACCATGACGAACTACTTCAATTTTATCAATACGTGGTGAATGAAGTGGGAATGTACGTTCCACACCAATACCATTACTGATCTTACGAACAGTATAAGTTTCGCTGATTGCGAAACCATGACGTTTGATAACAACACCTTCGAATAATTGAACACGTTCCCGAGTTCCTTCGACGATACGAGCATAAACTCGAACAGTGTCTCCGGCACGGAAATCTGGAATATCACTACGTAATTGATCTGAAGTGATTTTTTGGATTAAGTCATTTTGACGCATGTTGTTTCTCCCTTTTCAATCGACATTCATGTTTTATTAGCAGCGGAATATCGTTACTGTGGCTCTACAGCCATATAGAATAATAGCATACATGATAGTTTAATGTAAAGTACTATTCAATTTCATCTTCAGATTCTTCGATTTTAATATCTGACAACAAATGTCGTTGTTTGGTTGTTAATTCGATTTGCTCTAATAAATCTGGACGACGCAAATAAGTTCTTCGCAACGATTCTTTTTCACGCCAATCAGCGATTAGTTGATGATTACCATTCATCAGCACCTCTGGGACTTTCATCCCCTGATATTCAGGTGGGCGTGTATATTGTGGGTATTCCAGTAGCCCATTTGAAAATGAATCACTCGGAGCAGATTCTTGATTACCTAACACTTCTGGTAATAAACGCACTGCAGCATCAATCATCACCATGGCTGGCAATTCACCACCAGTTAAGACAAAATCCCCAAGGGAGATTTCATCAGTGACAATACTCCGAATTCGCTCATCATAGCCTTCATAGTGGCCACAGATAAACGTTAAATGTTCTTCCTGTGATAATTCTTGGGCGACTTGTTGATCAAATTTTCGACCCGCTGGATCAACTAAAATAACTTTCCCAGTTGGGTATTGATCTGCTGTTTTAGCAACGGTATCTGCATAGGCGGTTAAAATGGGTTGGGCTTGCAATAACATCCCCGCACCACCACCATATGGATAATCATCCACATGGTTTTGTTTATCGTCAGTGTAATCGCGAAAGTCAGTTACTTCAACATCTAATAAATTCTTTTCAATGGCTTTACCAATGATTGACTCGCTTAAGGGACCTTTAACCATGTCTGGAAACAAGGTCAATACATCTATCCGCATTTTATAGTCCCTCCATCAGTTCAACAATCACCTTATGTTCTGCTAAATCGACTGTTTTAATTACATCATCGATAACTGGCAAAAGTAAATCATCTTGGCCTTTGCGATTAACGACCCAAACGTCATTTGCCCCAGGTGAAAGAATTTCTTTAATTGTTCCAATGGTTTGACCATCTTCAGTTTCAACGGTTAGACCCACAATGTCACGATAGTAATATTCGTCTTGATTTAATTCTTGTTGGTCATCTTCACTAATCATTAAATCAAGACCCTTGTATTTTTCAACCAAGTTAATATCTTCCAAATTTTTGAAAGTAACTAGATACATATTTTTTTGTAACTTAACGGTTTTGATAGTCACGGGTATTTTGCTATCTTTAGCTGCGATATAGACTTGGTTACCTTTTTTATAGCGTAATTCAGGGAAGTCCGTGACTGACAAAATTTTGAGTTCCCCTTTTAATCCATGTGTATTAACGATGGTGCCAATTTTGTAATAGTTCATTTCATTTCCTCATTAAGTCCGAAATTAGTTTAAAAAAACTCCCAACACTAATGTGTGGGAGTTTTGTGTTTGACGATCATTAATAATGAAACGAAACTTCCGCGATTTGATTATTCATCAAAGACCGGACCGTAGAAGCAACACGTCCCTTATAAAGTGACTTAATTTCATTATTGAGTATTCGTTAAACGACTACTTTTTTGTCATTTTAGATTCATGAAATTCTTTCATGATTCCAGCCTGAGATAACAAGTTACGAACTGTATCTGAAGGTTGGGCACCATTGTTTAACCATTGCATGATGTCTTCTTTTTCAAGCTTAACTTCTGCTGGTTCAACTAATGGATTGTATGTTCCAACTGTTTCGATGAAACGGCCGTCACGTGGTGAACGTGAATCGGCAACAACGATACGATAGAATGGACGCTTCTTTGATCCCATTCGTTTCAAACGGATTTTAACTGACATGTGTAAACACCTCCTCGAAGTTTTTTAACAGATATAAATATACCATTTCAAAAATAGTTTGTAAAGTATTTTTACTTAACAGTTAAAATTTATTTACGCTTATTGCGCTTTTTCTTATTTTTCTTCATCTTGCGAGTCATTTGTTTCATGGCTAATTTGCCCAAACGACCACCAGGCATGTTGCCGCCCATCATTTGTTCCATCCCCGCCATATTACCGCTAGAGACTTGTTTCATCATCTTTTTCATTTCATTGAATTGCTTAATCATTCGATTAACTTCGACAATTGGTCGTGCTGCACCAGCTGCTAGTCGGCGACGACGACTTGGATTTAATAAATCTGGGTTTTCACGTTCCGCTGGCGTCATTGAATAGACAATTGCTTTGATATGATCCATATCTTTTGGATCAACTTTCACATTTTTAATGGCTGGATTATTGGCCATCCCTGGAATCATTTTCATGATATCTTCGATTGGGCCCATGTTTTGAACTTGTTCCATTTGGTCGAGAAAATCGTTGAAGTCAAATGAGTTTTCACGCATTTTATCCATAGTTTTCTTGGCTTGATCTTCATCAAAATCTTGTTGTGCTTTTTCGATTAAGGTCAGCATGTCACCCATGCCTAAGATTCGAGATGACATTCGATCTGGATGGAAGACATCCAAATCAGTCATTTTTTCACCTTGACCGACAAACTTAATTGGCTTGCCAGTGACTGCCCGAATTGATAACGCAGCCCCACCACGGGTATCGCCATCTAACTTAGTTAAGATGACCCCGGTGATATTGAGCTTACTGTTGAATCCATCGGCGGTTTCAGTCGCATTTTGACCAGTCATGGCATCGACAACTAACAAAATTTCATCAGGTTGAGCCAAGGTTTCAATATTAACTAATTCGTTCATCAACTTTTCGTCGATTTGTAAACGACCGGCCGTATCGATGATGACATAATCATTATGTTTTGCTTTGGCTTCTTCAAGTCCTTGACGGACAATTTCTACCGGATCAACATCTGTTCCAAGTTGGAAAACCGGAACATCAATTGATTTGGCAACTGTTTCTAATTGGTCAATCGCAGCTGGGCGATAAACATCGGCCGCGATGAACATTGGTCGTGCGTTTTCTTCATTTTTTAACTTTAAGGCTAATTTACCAGCGGTGGTAGTTTTACCAGCCCCTTGGAGCCCGGTCATCATGATGATAGTAGGAATCTTATCTGACTTGTTCAGCGGAACCGCTTCTGAACCCATTGTTTTGGTTAATTCTTCATCAACAATTTTAACAATTTGTTGGGCTGGGTTTAATCCTTGTAAAACATCAGTTCCAGTTGCACGTTCACGAACTTGTTTGACAAAGTCTTTAACAACGGTGAAGTTAACATCGGCTTCCAGCAAGGCCAAGCGGATTTCACGCATGGTTTCTTTGAGGTCTGCTTCAGTAACTTTAGGTTTGCGACGTAACTTAGACATCGCGCTTTGTAATCGTTCAGTTAATCCTTCAAAAGCCATTAATCAGCTCTCCTATTCTTCTTCTAAATTCTCAAGTCGTTTAATCAATGACTTCAAGGTTTGATCATTTGGATATTGATTGTTTATATAAGTTTGAATTTCATCCGCCACTTGATTTCGTGCCACAAATTCGGCGTAAAGATGAAGTTTGTTTTCATAGTCTTGCAAGATGGCGACTGTACGCTTTATATTATCATAAACTGCTTGTCGGCTGACATTAAATTCCTCAGCAATTTCACCTAATGAGTAATCATCAGCGTAGTAAAGTTGGATATAGTCCGTTTGTTTTTGAGTTAAGAGTGCCTGGTAAAATTCAAATAATGAATTGATGCGCTCGTTTTTTTCAATTTCCATGTGCTTTATCCTTCTTCAGTTACAAGCCCTTTAAAGAGACCGTAGACGTATTCACTGGCGTCAAATTCTTGTAAATCAGCAACTTGTTCACCTAAGCCCACAAACTTGACTGGTAAATGTAATTCATTGCGGATGGCTAACACAATTCCCCCACGAGCAGTACCATCTAGTTTAGTCAACACAATACCGGTGACATCGGTACTTGACTTAAACATTTTGGCTTGTGTCAGGGCGTTTTGTCCCGTCGTAGAATCCAAAACTAACAATACTTCTTGAGGAGCACCCGCGATTTCACGTTCAATAATCCGTTTCATTTTTTCTAGTTCGTTCATCAAATTAACTTTATTTTGTAAACGACCGGCGGTATCAACGAACAAGACATCATAATTTTCTTTTTTAGCTTTATCAACAGCATCAAAAACAACCGACGCTGGATCACTACCTTCTGGACCGGTAACTACTTCAACACCGTCGCGGTCACCCCAAACTTGCAATTGTTTGGTTGCTCCCGCTCGGAAAGTATCAGCAGCGGCTAAGAGCACCTTTTTGCCTTGTTGCTTGTATTTAGCAGCCATTTTCCCAATGGTAGTGGTTTTTCCAACTCCATTCACCCCAACAAATAAAATGACGGTTGGGCCTTGAGCTGCAAAATGAATGCTGTTATCTTCGTCTTTACCTTGGTCATCATAAATTTGGACTAGCTTTTCGATAATAACATTGGAAACCGCCTGTTTACTTTTGGCATTTTGAAGCTTAACTTCATCACGTAATTGGTCACTGATGGAAACTGCCATGTCAAAACCAACATCTGATTTAATTAATGTTTCTTCCAACTCTTCAAAGAAATCTTCATCGACACTTCTAAAATTAGCTAAAAATTCATTTAAACGGCTACCAAATGTGGAACGGGTTTTTTCCAGTCCTTTTTCATAGGTTGCTTCTTCATGTTCGGCGACTGCCGGTTCTTCAGTTACTGAATCTTCAGGTTCATCGGCTACTGGTTCTTCAGGTTCATCACTGGTCTCAGTAGAATCAACTTCGACTGGTGTTTTTGAGGTTTCAGTTTCAGACGATTCATTAGAGTCTTCTGATGCAAGACTTTCTGATTGTTCAGCAATGGTACTAGTTTCTTGACTGGCTAATTTGCTAACCATCGATTCTGATTCTAAGCTTTCAGTCGAAGCGGCTGTTTGACTATCAACCTCTGACGATTGTTGTGCTTCAACATTAGAGCTTGATTCAGGTTCTACGACAGACGTTTGATCAACTGATGTGTCTGAGCTAATCGCACTTTCTTCACTGGCAGTCAGTGGTGCCTCGCTAGTTTCTGATTCAACCGGTTTGGGTTCTTCAGGTTTAGTTGCTTTGCGCTTAAATATATCAAATAATCCCATATTCTGACTCCTTTAAGTTGTTTTAACATCTTCCAATGACACGGATACCATCTTGGACACTCCAGATTCTTGCATGGTTACCCCATACAAAACTTTAGCATTCATCATGGTACCTTTACGGTGGGTCACGACAATAAATTGTGGTCCATCATCCCCGTACGTGCTCAAATACCTCGCAAATCGATTAACGTTGGCGTCGTCAAGGGCAGCTTCAGTTTCATCTAAAATAGCGAATGGTACTGGTCTCACGGCCAAAATTGAAAATAGAAGCGTAATCGCCGTCAGTGCCCGTTCACCACCAGACAGTAAACTCATCTGTTGATTCTTTTTCCCAGGTGGCTGTGCAATGATATCTACCCCGGTCGTTAACATGTTATCCGGTTCCGTTAAAACTAGTTTAGCTTGTCCACCACCAAACATTTCGACGAAAATTTGCTCAAATTCATGAGCAACTTCATGGAAACTAGTTTCAAATCTAGTTTTAACTTCTTCATCCATTTCAGCCATGGTTTCGTTCAGCTGTTGTTTCGAAGCCATTAAATCATCTTTTTGTTCAGTTAAGAAATTGAACCGTTTAGAAACTCGTTCGTATTCATCAATTGAACCAAGGTTAACTGGACCAATTTCATCCAATCCTCGTTTGAGTAATTTTAATTGACTCATAATCTCAGGCATGGGCAAATCAATTAAGTCTAGGCTAGCTTCGTCAAAGGACATCGCATAGCGTTCACTCAAGCGATTCATCCCCGTATCAATCAGGGTTTCTAGTTTCACACTGCGGGCGTTGACATCATTTAACTCATTTAAAGCCGCACGTTGTAATTCTTGGGTGCGAACTTGTTTTTGATCTGCGAGTTCCACCTCAGATGAATTAGTGTCTAGTTTTTGACTAGTCGTGGTAATTTCTTTTTCAGTTGCTGACTTGGCAGCAATCAATTCTTCTAATCGCAAATGATTATTTTTTTGGAGAGTTTCCTGTTCAGCTTGGGTAGCGCTGGTCGTATCCGTTTGTTGTTTGAGATTAGCCAAACGTGCTTCTTGAGCTTCGATACTTTGTTGAACTCGATTAATTTCCTGTTGGCCGTGTTGAATTTTTTCGGTTTCAACGGCAATCGCTTGTTCACGAGCTTGAATCTGCTTGGCTTGTACCGACGCATCAGTTTGTAGATTGTCTAAATCATCTTTTAACTGGATGATTTGTGTCTTTAACGCTGCAATTGACTCATTAACGGTCTTATCATCAGTTTCATTTCTCGCTAACGTATCTGCATACGAAGTTGATTCTTCGTTATTTTGATCAACTTCGAATTTCAAAGCAGTCAATTGCTTATTCACGACGGTTTGTTCGTTTTGTAAGATTTGCAATTGCCCGTTGATATCTTGGACCGTGGCGCGTTGTGCAATCACTTGTTGTTGCAGCTTTTCACCACTTTGTTGATTAGCTTTAATCGCATCGTCAAATTTAGCCACTTTTTCTTCAAATTGAGTACTAGCAGTTTTCGCATCAACTAATTTGGTTTCCAAAGTTTCCAGTTCTTGTTGGCGGCTTAATAGCCCCTGACGTTGTTGCTTATTGGCCCCACCAGTCATAGAACCACTGGCATTAATTAATTGGCCATCTAGTGTGACAACCCGGACTCGATGTTGTCCAGCTCTTGAAATTTGGGTGGCATGATCAAGGTTATCTGCAATCACCGTCGTACCTAATAGATGCTTAACTACAGTTGATGCTTGTTTAGAAGTCGAAATTAATTCACTTGCGACTCCTTCAAAACCGGCCATCGTAGTTAGTGAATCCAGTAAGCTTGAATTTAGTGAATGCACCGACAGAGAATCAACCGGTAAAATCGTAACCCGGCCTGCTTTTTTTGAAACTAAGTATTTAATAATTTGTTTACCTGTCGCAGAATTATCGACGACCAAATTCTGTAATTGACTGCCTAAAACTGTTTCAACAGCTGTCATGTATTGGGGTAGCACATCAATTAGTTCAGACACAGGCCCAAGTAGCCCATCGAACTCGTTGCGATGTTGTAACGTATACCGAACCCCTTGATAAAATCCTGAGTAATCGGCTTCTAACGATTTTAGACCGTTAATTTTAGCCTGCAAGGTTTGTTCAGTTCCTAGTGCTTGATACCATTGCTTTTGAATCTCGTCGTACTGACTTCGTAATGTTTGACGGCGGGTGACTTCTTCTTTCAGTGCTGTCTCTTGTTTTGATAAAGCAGCCTGCTCACTGGTCAACGTTTCTTCAACTTGGTTTAATTTGTCGGCGAGCTGTGCTTGTTGCTTTTTGGCCGCTGCCAAATCAATATTTGACTGGCTTTGTCGTTGATCATTTTGTTCATGATTCTTAATCAGATAAGCTTTTTGATTATGTAATGTCGTCAAAGCTTGCATCTGTTCAATTTGCTGATTTTGTAAGTCTTCTATTTGCTGGCTTAATTGAGCTTGGCGTTCTTCAGCACTCATTGATTTTAGTTGCTTTAGGTCGTCTTTATTCTGGCTAACTGTTGCCAGGTGAGCAGCTTGTTCGGTATTTAAATCAGCTAATTCAGTTGAGAGCTCGCTGATTTGTGCCGTTAGCTGTTCAATTTGCTTTTGAATTTGCTCCAAATTAGCTTGACGATTATTGGCTCGTTCTGCGTTGATGTTTTGGTTGTTCTCTAATTCAGAAATTGATTGAGTTTGAATCAGTAATTTCGCCTGTAAATCGTCTTTAATTTTCGTTAAGCGAACTTGTTGTTGCTTTAACTCGGAAAGTTGTTGTGCGGATTCAGTACTTTGAGTGTCATATTGTTCACTCATTTTTTTGGCATTTTCAACTCGATCTTGGATTTCGTGATGCTTTTGTTGATTATCCGTAATATCTAAAACTGTTTTGGTTTTATCTAATTGATCAAAGCGAGTTTTTTGTTCCTGATATTCTTTTGCAAGAGCGCTTTGTTCGGCCAATGGTTCAACTTGGCTTTCTAACTCAGCTAAAATATCATTCACTCGATTTAAATTGTCATTAGTATCGTTGAGGCGTTTCTCAGCAGTGTCTTTGTTTTTCTTGTATTTAGACACACCAGCGACTTCTTCAATTACCTTGCGACGATCAGCTGGCTTGCCATTAAAAATTTCTTCAACTCGACCTTGAGAGATAATCGAAAAAGACTCTCGGCCAAGTCCAGAGTCCATAAATAGCTCAGTTACATCTTTTAAACGACATTCCTGATTGTTAATCATATATTGGCTCTCACCGCTACGGTAAAGCTGCCGAGTCACTCGAATTTCATTAAAGTCACTGTTAATATAATGATCTGAATTATCAAAAGTAATTGAAACTTCGGCGCGATTGAGTGATTTACGCGTTGAGGAACCCGAAAAAATGACATCAGCCATGCGATCCCCACGTAAATCCTTAGCAGACTGTTCCCCCATTACCCAGCGGACTGCCTCGATAATATTACTTTTACCACTACCGTTCGGGCCAACAATTCCCGTCATCCCCGGCATGAATTCAATTTTTGTTTTTTGTGCAAATGATTTAAAACCATTTATTTCAAGCGAAATTAGTCGCATGTTACCCTCCCACAGCTACCTTATTATTGTAATCTCGTTAATGCATTTTTGGCGGCCTGTATTTCTGCACGCTTCTTTGAAGTACCAGTACCTTCACCAATGACTTTATTATCAGCACTCACAGCTACGGTATACACACGCTCACTTTCAGCGCCACTTTCTTTGGTCACATCATAGTCAATTTCAACATCCCCATGACGTTGCAAATATTCCTGCAAGCGGGTCTTATAATCAACTTCTTGTTCAAACCAACCTTGATCTAACTTGGCAAATACCACTCTGGTGACAAATTTGATTACTGCATCACGTCCTTGATCCAAATACAGTGCACCAATAAACGATTCAAAAATATCACAGAGTAATGATGACCGGTGACGAGCACCGGCTTTTTCTTCGCCTTTTCCGAGTCGAATGAATTTATCAAATTGACATTCCAAGGCAAATTTACTAAAACTATCTTCTTGAACCATCGCAATACGTAATCGAGACAACTTCCCTTGTGGCATTTCTGGATAGCGTTGATAAATATACTCTGAAACAGTTAGTTGCATGACGGCATCGCCTAAAAACTCAATGCGTTCATAATATTTTAAATTTTCTTTCGGATGCTCATTGACATACGATGCTTGGGTAAACGCTTCAGCCAGCAAACTGGAATCGTTAAAATGGATTCCAAATGTTTTAGCCAAATGCTCTTCTAATTCTTTTATGGTAATCATCCTCCTAATAATACTTCTGCCTTATATTATACGTGTTTTCAGCGCTTATATAAAGCAGTATTCGCAAAAATGACCGAGACGAGGAATCCCCGTGTCGGCCATTTCAGATTCAATTTTTATGCTTGATGTTCCGCAATATAATCGACAACTTCACCAATTGTGTTTAGCTTTTCAGCCTCTGCATCTGAAATTTCAGAACCAAAAGTATCCTCAATTTCAAGTACGAATTCCACAAAATCGATGGAATCAGCATTTAAATCATTTTTCAAATTCAAATCATTGGTGATTTTCGCTTGATCGATGTCAAAGTGATCTCCAACTATTTCGCAAACTTTATCGAAAATTTCTTGTTTTTCCATTTTACAAACCCCTTGTAATAATTTAACCTAACCAATTCTAGTCGATTTTGTCGGTCTTGTCCATCTTTTCAAGTACTTCTTGGTTATTAAAATAATCAACAGTTTGATTAACGACCTGTGACTCAATCATGGTCTTGATTTGACCAATTGTATTCTTGATTGCATCAGCTTTAGAAGAACCGTGTGTTTTTACTACGGGGGCCTTTAAACCTAACAAAACTGCCCCACCATAAGTTGAAGTTGACATATTTTTACCAACGATACTAAAGACCGGTTTAAGAATCAAATAACCTAATTTGGCACGCAGACCACCCTTTAAAATACTGTCCTTAATTAAGGCTAACATGGTCTTAGCAGTACCTTCAGTCGCTTTTAAGGCAGCATTTCCAGTCCAACCGTCAGTTACGACCACATCCGCTTTACCCATGAGTAAACTTCCAGCCTCGACATTGCCAATAAAGTTTAAATCGTCTGCACTGTTGAGTGATTGCCAGACAGCTTTGTGTAATCGATCACCCTTATCTTCTTCCTCACCATTATTCAATAAAGCAATTGAAGGATTCTCAATGCCTAAAACTTTCTGCGCATAAAATTTACCTAGATAGGCATATTGAACTAGATTTTTTTCTTTACTTTCAGCATTGGCCCCAGTATCCAAATAAACAAAATTTTGTTTATCGGTATCCGGATGTGCTGCCGGTAAAATCGAAGTCAATCCAGGACGATCTATTCCTTTAATGCGACCAACGATAAATAAACCCGCGGCCATGACAGCACCAGTATTACCAGCGGAGAAAAATGCATCTGCTTCTTTTTCCTTCACCGCTGTCGCGGCACGTACAATTGAAGAATCTTTCTTACTCCGAATTGCCCGGACAGGTTCCTCGCCCATCTCAATCATTTCACTCGTATGAACTACGGTAATTCGATCTTGATTAGTCAAAAGAGGGTTAATTTGTGCTTGGTCACCATACAAGGTGAACTCAATATCGGAATACAAATCCCGGGCCTGCTCAACCCCAAGTACTATTTCTTTAGGCGCGTGATCTCCGCCCATTGCGTCGACTGCAATTTTCATATCAGTTACCATCCTTAATCAAAGTGTGTTTGTAATTTTCTAATCGTTAAATATTCGACGAGTGGTAAATTTTCAGTTTGAGTATCCCAGTCAGGCGTTAACAACAAATCGGCCGCGTCACTCTTCGCAATTTGTAACATTTTAAGTTCTCCCACTGGATCACCTACTTTAAATTCTGGCACCCCAGATTGTTTTAATCCTAAAACATCCCCGGATCCCCGTAATTCTAAATCACGTTGAGCGACCACAAAGCCATCAGTCGTTTCAACCATCGTTTGCATCCGTTGAATTCCCACTTGATTTTTAGGGTCTGCAATCAAAATACAATAACTTTGACGCTCTCCGCGGCCAACTCGTCCGCGTAATTGATGCAATTGTGCCAATCCAAAACGGTCCGCATCATATACAACCATCAACGATGCATTTTTAACATCTACCCCAACTTCAATTACCGTCGTTGAGACAAGCACTTGAATTTCATTAGCTTTGAAAGCTTCCATGATTGCATCTTTTTCATCATTTGGCATTCGACCATGGAGTAAACCAACTTGATATTGTGGAGCAAAATACTCTTGTAATTCTTCAAATAAGTCTTGGGCGTTTTGAACGTCCAACGTTTCAGATTGCTCGATTAACGGTGTCACGACATAGGTTTGGGCGCCTTGCTCTAATTCTTGTCTGACCTTTTCCCAGGCGACCCCAACTTGATTAGTTTTCAACCAACTAGTTTTAATCGTTTTCCGACCAGCTGGCAATTCATCAATCACGGACACATCCATTTCTCCATAGGCAGTAATGGCAAGCGTTCGCGGAATTGGCGTGGCAGTCATGGCTAACACATCGGGATCTTCACCTTTTTCGCGCAATTTTTGCCGTTGGTTAACGCCAAAACGATGTTGTTCATCGGTAACAATCAGGCCTAAATTAGCATATTCAACGCTATCTTGAATCAAGGCATGGGTCCCCACAATTAAATTGATGGAACCATTTTTAATTTGGGCGGTTAATTCACGATGTTGTTTCGCTGTCATTGATCCAGTCAATAAGCCAATATTAACATGTAACCCCTCAAACATTTTAGCAAAGTTTTGAGCATGTTGCGCGGCTAATATTTCAGTTGGTGCCATGATGGCCGCCTGGAGGCCTGCCGTAATCGTGGCGTACATTGCTACCGCGGCCACCACCGTTTTACCGGACCCCACATCTCCTTGTAACAAACGGTTCATTTGGATTGGTCGACGTAAATCACGGCAAATTTCATTGATCACTCGTTGTTGAGCTTTTGTCAGTTCATACGGTAATGCGTGAATAAAATCTTTTAATTCGTCATTCCGATATAAAATTGAAATGCCATTTTTTTGTTGATTTTCCATTTTAATGGCTTGAAGTCTCAGTTGAAATAAGAAAAACTCTTCATAAGCTGCCGTCCGTCTGGCTTCAGCAGCTTGTGTATCATCTGATGGAAAATGCATTTCACGAATCATGTCTTTGCGTTCAATTAGTTTATATTGTTGAATTAATTTAGGAGGAAGTAACGATGCAATCACAGATTCATATGCTGTAAAAGCCGTCTTAATAAATTTTCGGAGCGTGGTTTGTTTCATTGATTTATTAGTGGAATATACAGCATCCACCGAGTTTTGATTAGTAGTAATATTGACGATTTTTGTGCCTGCTAACCGTTTATGGACTGCATCCCACTTGCCATATACGGCAATATCTTTGCTTAATTCAACCTTATCTTTCAAATAGGGTTGATTAAAGAATGTAACCATGACGACTTCCGTATCGACCATTAACCTAAAACTGAGCCGATTACGTTTATAGCCAAACCGTGCAATCACCGGTTCCGACATGACTGTCCCTTGCAAAGTTAACTTTTGTTGATCAACAGCCTGATTAGGATTTTGAATTTCATAACTATCGTATCGAGTTGGAAAATACAGTAACAAATCTTCAACCGTAAAAATACCTAATGTTTTTAAATCTTCAACTCGTTTAGGTCCAACACCAGCTAAATTACCCACAGAATCTTGTAAACTTAACATGTTACCTCCTTTCTGAATAAATGAGGCTGTACCAAAACATTCGTTTCGGCACAGCCTCATTAATATACAATTTAGTCTGTATCAATCGGCTCCATATATCTAACTGATTTAGAATATGTCACACACATTTTTTAATTATTCAACGGAAATTAAGTATGGATAAACTGGTTGTCCACCTTCATGGATTTCAATTTCAAGTTCATCGTCCACTTCGTATAGTGCGTTTTCAATTTCTTGAGCGTCAGCTTGATTGCCTTCCGTTCCCATGATAATTGTGACAATTTCACTATCTTCATCCAACATTGATTTAACCATATCAATCGCCGTTTGCTTAATTTCAGGATGGGTAACGGTGATTTTACCATCAACGATACCAATATAATTATCTTTTTTGATTTCAACCCCGTCGACAGTTGTGTCGCGGATTGAAACAGTCACTTCACCACTTTTGACAGTTGATAAAGCTTCTTCCATTGCAGTTTGATTGTCTTCTAACGTGGCATCAGGATTAAACTCAAGTAATGAGGCCATTCCTTGTGCAATCGTCTTACTATGGACAATTTTAACCGGAATATCAACCACATCAACGGATTGTTCTGCAGCCATGAAAATATTGCCATTATTTGGTAATACAATCGCACTTTTGGCACCACTTGCGTTGATTGCATCCACAATATCTTGGGTACTTGGATTCATGGTTTGACCACCATTAATCACGTGAGTTACTCCAAGGCTCTTGAATAATGTGGCAATGCCATCTCCACTAGAAATCGAAATAATAGCAGTATCAATCGTCTTAGTTGTTTCACCATTAGGTTGTTCCGCAGCAGGCACAGGAGACTCTTGTTCATCAGATTGCATGATTTCTTCTTGTTGCCAACGCATGTTATCAACTTTAACTTTTTGTAAATCACCAAATTCTTGTCCCCAAGCTAATACTTCGCCTGGATGTTCCGTATGAACGTGAACTTTAACAACTTCTTCGTCATTTACAACAAGCAAACTATCGCCTAAACCGGCTAATTTTTCATAAAATTTGTCGTAATCAAATTCTTGATCTACTTGTTTACCGCGACCGAGTCGTACCATAATTTCAGTACAATAACCGTACTTGATGTCATCGGGATTTAATTGACCTTGAGCACTACGGTGGTGCTCAGCATTGATCATTTCATCCATTTGGGCATTATCTGGTTGATAACTTTCGACTTCAATAGTTTTGCCAGATAACACTTCATAAAATGCTTGTAAGACAAAGACAAGTCCTTGCCCACCAGAATCCACTACGCCAACTTCTTTAAGCACTGGCAATAAATCAGGGGTTGTTTTTAAAGATTCATCAGCAGCATGAAAAATGGTTTCAATAACTTCGATTAAATCATCAGTCTCAGTAATCTTTTTATTTCCAGCAGCGGCAGATTCTCTCACTACGGTCAGAATTGTACCTTCAGTAGGCTTCATAACTGCTTTATAAGCTGTTTTAGCCCCATTAGCATACGCTTCAACAAAATCCTGAGCAGTTAGTTCTGCCTTGCCTTCCATGCCCTTTGAAAAGCCACGAAAAATTTGGGAAAGGATGACTCCAGAGTTTCCGCGAGCTCCCATTAATAAGCCCTTAGCAACTGCAGCAGCTAAATCATCCACACGAGTACTACTTTCTTCGCGTTCATATTTAGCACCACTTGCTAAGGACATGCTCATATTTGTTCCCGTATCACCATCTGGGACCGGGAAAACGTTTAACGAATTAATAAATTCGGCATTTTGTTCCAAGCATGCCGAAGCAGCTTGAACCATTTTACCGAATTCAAGATTTGTAATTTTTGTAACTGTCAATTAAATTTCCTCCAGATGAACAAATATCAATTAGTCAGCTAGTACACGAACGCCCTGTACTAAGACATTAACTGAATTAGCCGTAACACCAAGCATTGATTCTAGGTTGTATTTTACTTTTGATTGCACACTTTTTGAAACTTCTGAAATTTTTGTGCCATATCCAACAATAATGTTTACATCTACTGAAACACCATTATCTTGTTGACGAATAACTACACCTTTATTGTAATTTTCACGCCTTAAAATATCGTTAACGCCATCACGCAATTGGTTACGACTTGCCATCCCGACAACACCATAGTTGTCAGTAGCTGCCCCTCCGACTACTGTTGCAATTACATCGTTTGTAATATCAATAGTCCCAAACTGGGTTTTAATTTTGACTGCCATTTTATTGGCTCCCTTCTGCTTGAACTCATTAATGATATAATATCAGAATATGCTGCTTTAGTCCATTTGTGCAACAACGAATACATATTTTAGCTTATTTTCGAAAATTTGCAAATAATTTACTGTCAAGTGAAATTACTTGAAAGAAAATTCTTGCAATGTATTCGCGGCTATGGTAAATTATTTAAGTGAGTTATCGCGCTGTAACAAGCGCTCAAGTCAAAATTCAATGAGATGAGGAGGGTTATTCATGGCAAAAGATTTTATTACTGGTAAGCGGACACGTTTTGGAAACAAGCGTTCTCATGCCCTTAACTCAAGTCGTCGTAGCTGGAAGCCAAATCTTCAAAAAGTTACGATTTTAGTAGACGGTAAGCCAAAGAAAGTTTACGTCTCAGCACGTACTCTTAAATCAGGTAAAGTCACTCGAGTTTAATTTATTAAAATAAACTATCCTACCTCAGGATGGTTTATTTTTTTGCATTTTTTACCTGATCCAAAAGACCTTTAAATAATTCAATCATAACCGCCCGTAAAACGGATGGTTTGTTCATGGGCTATAAGCCCTATGTACTTGCCAGCGTCTCAAGGCGCTGGCTTTTTATTTCATCAAAGCCAATTGAATGCATTTGTCACTTTTGCCGCCACTTTAAGTGGCGACGTTATTACTTACCTGGAACCCTTAAAAGGGTCTTCATATTCTTTAACACTTAATTTATCTACTGCTTGATCATGTTTTTCTTGATCTCTAATATATTTTGTTATGGTTGCCTCATTCAAACCAACTGTACTAACATAATATCCTTCTGACCAGAAATGCCTGTTTCCAAATTTATATTTTAAATTCGCATGTTGGTCAAACATCATTAACGCACTTTTGCCCTTCAAGTATCCCATAAAGTTTGAAACACTTAATTTGGGTGGAATACTGACCAACAGGTGTACATGATCTGGCATCATGTGTCCTTCAATTATTTCAACACCTTTGTACTGGCATAACAGCCTAATATCGTTTTGTATATCCTTCCGATATTGATTATAAATGATTTTTCTTCTATACTTTGGTGTGAATACGATATGGTACTTGCAATACCATTTTGTGTGCGCAAGACTATTAAGTTTATTCGCCATATTTAATGCTCCCTTTCGATTTTTTATGTTGGCTTCGACACCTTCATTCTAAATCTGATGGGGGCATTTTTGTATAACCCATTTGCTCTCCACCCGCATAGCAGGTGGTTTTTTGTTTCGCACACTTGACGTGCTCAACCAGGTCTAAAGACGCAATAAAAATACGCAATGACACTTGATTTTCCGAGTGTCATTGCGTATTTTTGATTTCACACTTAATCTTTGCTTTGAACCACTGCAACGATTCCCTTTTTAAAAGAGAAATGATTGGTTGGTTGACTAAATTCATTGCTGGCCCAAGAAATTGGATAGCTGGAATTAAAATCTTGTAATGTGTATTTTTCGTCTGGCAGAGTCAAACCATCAACGGCAGTTAAACTGACAAAAGCTAAATATTTTTTATCGGCTTCTTTGATAATTTCATATTCACCAGGTTGATAGAATCGGATTGTGTTTTGCTGATCAATAATTCTCAGTTTGTCAACAACCTTCTCAAAACGCGGTTCTAATGACAGAAACAAGTTAGCTAATAAATGATCAATTCGACCACCAGTTGCCCCATAGATATCAATCTGATGCTTCGGAAAGTATTTCATAGCCGTCATGACGCCAATTTGAGTATCGGTAAAGTCTTTTTCCGGTGGAAAAACTTCAATGTGATCAATTTTTGATTTGACTATTTGCATTTCGCTATCAACGGTCGAATCAAAATCACCGACAGCTATTTTGGGCGTAATTCCCATTTTAAGCAGTCTAATTGCCCCTTTATCAACCGCAATCCAATCGCCACTAATTTCGCCATTTGTGAGCTGGTCGGGCCATTCAGATATTGGTCCACCAACTAAAATATTAATTACCTGGTCCATCTCCATACTCCTTAAAAACAAAAGTGCGGATGTTGAAATCAACAAACCGCACTTTTTTTATTTCGTTGCTGTTTTCAAAGCATTAATTTTAGCAACTGGGTCAGCATCATTAAAGACGTATGATCCGGCAACTGCAACTGTAGCTCCAGCTTCATAGCAAGCCACAACAGTATCGGCATTTACGCCACCATCAATTTCGATATCATAAGTGTAACCTTTGTCAGCTTTTAGCTGATTTAATTCAGCAATTTTTGCAACAGTTTCAGGCAAAAACTTTTGTCCACCAAAACCAGGGTTAACTGTCATTACTAATACTTGATCAACCATGTGTAAAATTGGCAAAATTGCTGAAACCGGCGTACCAGGATTAATGACAACTTCTGACTTCACACCTGCATTGTTAATGGTTTGAATATCACCATGAATGTGTTGTGTAGCTTCAACATGAATTCCAATTAAGTCGGCGCCAGCGTCGGCAAAGTCTTGAATCAGATGACCTGGTTTTTCAACCATCAAATGTACATCCAAAAACAAGTTAGAAACTTTACGGATTGCTTTTACAAAACCAGGACCATAAGAAATGCTTGGTACAAATGTACCATCCATGACGTCAATGTGTAAATATTCGGCGCCACCCTTTTCTACCATTTCAATATCCCGTTGTAAATTAACATAATCCGCACTCAAAATTGAAGGTGCAACTTTAATCATATTCAAATCCTCATTTCTTATAATTAGGTTTTTGCTGAACAATTAAATCGTGAAATTGTTCATAGCTTTTATATCGGCTTGCTAATATTGTACCATTTTCTAAAGCGTTTTTCACTGCGCATCCGGGCTCTTTCAGATGTAAACAACCACGGAACTTACAATTGACACTTAATTCGACAAATTCTGGGAAATATCTAGGTAATTTAGTCACATCCATCTCAAAGGCTTCATATGATGAAAATCCTGGTGTATCGGCGATTAAACTGCCATCAATATTGAGTAAGCTGACTTTGCGGGTGGTATGTTTCCCCCGTTGTAAAGCTTGCGAGATTTCACCAGTTTCAAGTTGTAACTGCGGTGCGATGTGATTCAACAAAGTTGATTTTCCGGCCCCAGTTTGTCCCATGACGACACTAATGTTATCTTTCAAAGCCGCCTGTAACTCAGCTAATTCAGTCGTGCCAAATGGATCTTTTTGATAAAAAACTTGATAACCAATCTCTTGATATCCATCTGCTGATTTTTGTAAATGAGTAAACTCTTCTTCAGACAGTAGATCTGTTTTAGAAAAATAGATAATTGGCGTAATATTTTGAGACTCTAAGGCAACTAATTGTCGATCAAGCAAATTGGTTGAAAAAATTGGCTCGCGAACAGCAGTAACCACCACCGCCAAATCAACGTTTGTAATCGGTGGCCTGACTAATTCATTTTTGCGCTGCAACACTTCAAGCAAGTAGCCTTCTCGATTATTAGGCGCGTCAAATTCAACGTGGTCACCGACCATCGGTTTAATCCCGCGTTGACGAAAATTACCACGGCCACGCGTTCGATATAATTCACCATCGCTTAAAACGTCATAAAAGCCAGCGAGTGATTGTTGGATGATTCCTTCTTTCATGTAGTCACCTAATTAACTTCCTGTGATATTGTTCTTACTTGCAATTGTGTTGCCATCTGAAACAATTTTATATGCGCCTTTGTCATCATTGTTCAAAGTCAAAGTTAACGTGACGCTTTGAGTTGACGTGATGGTAAAGGTTTGGGAAACGTCAGAAATGTTATTGTTAGAATCTTGTAAATATATTTGAATAGTATTTTCGGTTTTACTATTTGAACTATCAAATGGAACACTGACTGTTTCAGTCGCAGTCTTAGTTGAGGTTTTAGCAACTACCACTGAAATCGTATCACCTTCAGTTAACGTTGATCCTGCTGAAGGACTTTGACTAATAACGCTGCCATCACTAACCGTTTTCGATGTTTCTTCTGTTGAACTAACTTTTAAGTCGTTTTGGTTAGCATATTCCTGGACTTCAGCCAATGTTTTACCAGTAAAGCTTGGTAACGTTATCTTGGTTTTGCCTGTGCTAACTTTTAAAGTGATAGTAGTATCACTAGCCTTGACCTTAGTTCCCGATTTCACACTTTGTGACATAATCTTGCCACTACCAAAATCATTCGAGGACATTGTCGTTTTCTTCACCGTAATACCAAGTTTACGTAACTTAGCAGCCGTTGAATTATACGATTGCCCCACATAATTTTGAATTTCTACCTTTTTGACTCCGGAGCTAATCACCAGGTTAACTTTTGATTTAGCTTTGACTTTTCGTTCAGCTTTAGGAGAACTAGAAATCACGAGATCCTTTTTAATTGTATCGCTATGCTTTGTAGTTACTGTCCCAACGCTTAAATCTTTCTTTTCAAGTGCTGATTTTGCAGCACTTTCAGTCATACCCGAGACATCTGGAATCACTTGCCGGGCGGGCATTAAAGCAATCCACACCACGACACCAATAATTAACACTAATGGAATGAGCCACAGCCATCTCTTACGTCGACGTTTCTTTTTGGATTTTTTGTCAGGTTCTGGTGTGGAGTCATCAATTTTAACCCCATTTTCAGCTTTTTCCAGGTCTGCTGCGCTTAAAACTTTAGTTTCACCATGATCGTCAGACTTAGGTGCAAACTTTTTCTCGCCAGCGCGGGCTGACGACAAGGATGTGGCTAGGTCTTCGCGCATCGCATCTGCCGTTTGGTAACGATCTGACGGTGCTTTACTAGTAGCTTTTAACACGACATTTTCAAGTGCTTGTGGAATCCGTGGATCAAATTCTCTGACGGAAGGCGTTTCTTCTTGGTAATGCTTGAGCGCAATTGAAACTGCCGTTTCACCTTCAAATGGTACCTTGCCAGTTAGCATCTCATACAACATAATCCCTAAGGAATAGATATCTGACTTATTGGTTGTAATCCCACCGCGAGCTTGTTCAGGTGAAAGGTAGTGAACTGATCCCATGATGGTATTTGTTTGAGTCATCGAATTTTCGGCAACCGCAGCGATACCAAAGTCAGTAATCTTGATTTGCTGATGATTATCAATCAAGACGTTTTGAGGTTTCAAATCTCGATGAATGATATTGTGCTCATGCGCATCTTCCACCGCTTCTAAAATTTGAGCCATAATGTCGATAACTTGTTGATAAGGAATTGGAAAATTCTTTTTAATATAGGCCTCAAGATCAGTACCTTCTACATACTCCATCACCATATATTGTAAGCCTTGCTCCTCGCCCACATCATAAACACCAACGATATGGTCATTACTCAATTGGGTAGCTGCAAGTGCTTCGCGTTGAAATCTTTTTTTAGTTTTTTCGTCGTCACGTAAATCAAGACGCAATAGTTTGACTGACACATCACGATCTAAAATCAAATCGTGTGCCAAATAAACATTGGCCATGCCGCCTTCACCAAGCGACCTGATAATTTCATAACGACCACTTATTTTATATCCAGGATTCATTAGTTAGTTTCCTCCTGGCAAGTATTATCCGCAATTAGAACCGTAATATTATCCGGTCCGCCTGCTTGATTAGCCTGTGCAATTAATTCTTGGCACTTGGCCTTAATATCAAAATCAGAACTTAACACGGCTGCAATTTCATCATCACTCACCATGTTTGATAACCCATCGGTACACAGCAATAACTGATCATGCTTGTCAAGCCGATAAATACTGATGTCCGTATCTGCTTCTTTGGAAATTCCTATCGTACGAGTGATGATATTTTTCTTCGGATTAGTTTGGGCTTCTTCTGCCGTCATGACACCTTTTTTGACTAATTCATTAACCAACGAATGATCTTCAGTCAACTGATTGAATTCACCGTTGCGTAACAAATAACCCCGGCTATCACCAATATTGCCGAGAACCATTTTGTCTTCAAATAAAATGGCAGCTACTAACGTTGTTCCCATTCCATTTAAGCCCTTATATTTATTTGCTTTTTCAATAATCGTTTGATTTTCGTTTCTAACCTGGGTGGCCAGCCATTGATATGCTTCAATGGGTGCTTGGACATTAGTTTCTTCAAAGTTATGGCCCATATGTGTCACAGCCATTGTTGAGGCCACGTCCCCACCTTGATGTCCACCAATCCCATCAGCAATAATTGCTAAAGTTAGGCCTGCATCGTTGGTAAAGGTACCCACATAATCTTGATTATCCTCGCGTTGTTGTCCAACGTCCGTTTGAAAAGCAATCTTCATAATCCTACTCCTCACATCGTCCGACGCAATGAACTGACAAAGAATCCATCTGAACCATAGTCACTTGGTAAAATCGTCAATGTATCAGATTGACGGTCATCTTTTAGATTTAAATTTGTCTGAGTTCTTTCTAACGTAAATTCTGGATGGTTAGCTAAGAATTGATTCACCACATCGTCATTTTCTTGTCGCAAAATTGTACAAGTACTGTAAGTGATTATACCGTTTTTTTTGATTTTTGGGGCAACCGCCGCCAATATTTCTAATTGAATTTTTTGTAAATTATAACTATCGCTTAATCGTTTTTCATATCGAATTTCTGGTTTACGGCGAATTAAGCCAAATCCACTACATGGAGCATCAATTAAAATTGCGTCAAAACTTTCATCAGTGAACTTTTCATCAACTTTGCGCGCATCTAAATCAATTGCTTTAACCACATCATTCACAGCCAATCTCTTAGCGTTTGACTCGATTAGTTTGATTTTATGTTGATGGATGTCTAGCGCGGTGACTTTCCCACCAGCATCTGCATCAAGTTCAGCGGCAATTTGGACGGTTTTTCCGCCTGGAGCTGCGCAGGCATCTAAAACTCTAAATGATGGTTGTAAATGCATATTTTCGACCGCTAACATGGAACTTTCATCTTGAATGGTAATTTCACCATTTTTAAATGCCTCAGTATTCGCAATCACTCCATGTTCTAAGACCAAGGCATTTTCCGCTACTTGGCTATCCCGAAAATCTAAATCTGCTTCATAGAGTTGTCGTGAAACTTCTTCTTTATCCGTTAGGCGAGTATTAATTCTTAATGATTGATTAGCTGGTTGATTCAATGATTGGACAATCTCAATCATTTTTTCAGTACCATATTGATTAATTAATTCGGTAATGAGCCATTCTGGCACACTGTATTCAATACTTGCCCGCGTCGTCTCAGAAGCAATTTGATTAAAATCGGTCAAGCCTTCACGTAAAATGCGATGCAATATGGCCGTCACAAATTTACGAATTCCTTCATGGCCTCGTTGTTTTGCCAGTTTGATTGATTCATCAGTCACGGCCCAATCTGGAACTTTGTCCAAATAATGATACTGATAAATTGCCATCATTAACAATGCTTTAACCCAATCATCAATTTTCTTTCCCTTAGTGAAAGGTTCCAGCCAATATTCAAGTGTTAAACGGTGTTGAATAACGCCATAGACTAAGTTAGTCAGCAATCGACGATCATTATCGGCCAGATTATTTTTTTCAATCACTTGATTTAATTGCAAATTCGAATAAGCACCCGAAGTTAAGACTTTTTCGAGTGATTCGAGTGCAAGATAGCGCGCGGTTTTCTTTTGAGATGAATTAGTCATTAGTAATTAATTGTTCTCCTTCAGATAAATCGTGATGACCGTTCAAATAATCGACGATGGTCATCAAAGGCTTGCCAGCGGGTTTTAATTGATTAATTTTAAAAGTAGTCCCTTGCCCAGCTGCAATCACGAGTTCTTTTTTTGTTAGTCGCACAACTTGACCAGGTTTTAAATCAGTCGTTTCGGTTAACGGGGTCACATCAATAATTTTAGTCACCAATTGATCAACAATCATGTTACTAATTGGAAATGGTCGCATCCCCCGGACTTGGTTGTCGATTTGTTCGGCAGTTTTGTTAATATCAATGCATTCTTCTTCAGTCGAAATATTTGGCGAAAATGTAACTAATTCGTCATCTTGGGGAACAGCTTGATTAGTTCCATCCAATAGGCTTGGTAACGTTTCTAATAACAAGTCGCGACCTAAAATACTTAATTTATCAAACATGCTACCGGTGTCATCAGTTTTTTCAATATCGATGGCCCGTTGTGCTAGCATATCACCCGCATCCATTTTCTTTTCCATATAGATAATGGAAACACCGGTTTGTTGATCACCATTAATAATTGAATAATGGACTGGTGCTCCCCCACGATATTTAGGCAATAAGGATGCATGGACGTTGACTGCCGCTAACTTCGCTGCCTCCAATAATTTGGTTGGTAAAAATTGGCCAAAGGCAGCTGTGACAATTAAGTCGGGTTGCAAATCAATTACCCGCTGCATTTCTGGACTATGATTAATTTTTTCTGGCTGCAGTACTTCAACACCATGTTTAACTGCCGCTTGCTTGACTGGCGGTGCAGTTAATACATGTTTGCGCCCTACTTTGCGGTCTGGTTGTGTAACCACCGCCAAGACATCATAGTGATGTTCAATTAAGCTTTCTAGAATTGGTACTGAAAATTGAGGTGTTCCCATGAATACGATTGAGGTCATTTAAGTCATCCTTTTAAATAAAATTTTGAGGTTCCGGATCAATTGAAATTTGAACACCATGTCGGCTTTGTTTTTGAATTTGATCCATCATTTGCGTTAATAATTGGTGTAACCGTGTATCTTGTTTATATTTGATTACTAATTGATAGTAATATTTACGGTTCATTCTGGCAATTGACTTGGGAGTTGGTCCTAAGACGATGCTATTTTTATCCAAGTTTGGTTTTAAAAACTGAGCAATGTTCATAATAGCTTTAGCTGCCTGAGCTTCTTCTTCATGGCTAACCGAAATTTGTAACGTATAAAAGTATGGAGGATATTTACCACGATGGCGAATATTCATTTCCATTTGAAAAAAATGCTCATAATCGTGATGCTGCGCTAGTTTGATGGCGTAGTGATCTGGATTAAATGTTTGGACGATTACCGAACCAGTTTTATCTGCTCGACCAGCACGGCCACTGACTTGAGTGAGCAATTGGAACGTTCGTTCACTTGATCTGAAGTCAGGTAATCCTAAGGCCGTATCGCCGTTTAAAACCCCCACTAAGGTTACATTCGGAAAATCCAACCCTTTGGCAATCATCTGGGTACCAATTAAAATATCGGCTTCTTGATTACCAAACGAATTCAGCAACTTTTCGTGCATGCCTTTGCGACGGGTAGTATCGACATCCATTCTCAAAATCTTAGCGTCTGGAATAATCGCTTGTAATTCTTCTTGGACTTTTTGTGTTCCAGTGCCATAATATCTAATCTTGTGGCTCTGACAATTAGGACAAATTTTTGGAATAGGTTCCTCGTGTCCGCAATAATGGCACTTCATCGTGTGCGTATCCATATGCAGAGTCAGTGAGATATCACAATTGGGACACTGCAAAACAAACCCACAGTCCCGACACATGATAAATGATGAGTACCCTCGGCGATTAAGCATCAAAATACTTTGTTCGCCCCGACTCATTCGTATCTGAATTTCGTCCAATAGTTCCGTGGAAAAATTACTTTCCGCATGTTTCCGTAATTCTTGACGCATATCGACGACTTGAACCGCTGGTAGTGGCTGTTGATTAATCCGTTCCGGAAGTAACAAATGCTGATAGACACCTTTTTGTGCCCTAGCGCGTGATTCCAA
The DNA here is from genome assembly GCF_008632615.1 of Paucilactobacillus nenjiangensis. Classification (NCBI taxonomy): domain Bacteria; kingdom Bacillati; phylum Bacillota; class Bacilli; order Lactobacillales; family Lactobacillaceae; genus Paucilactobacillus; species Paucilactobacillus nenjiangensis. The sequence goes on along the minus strand of NZ_CP043939.1, from coordinate 1,064,811 downwards.
GCTCGGGGTGGCACTACCTAACACCACCGTAGCTCCATAATAATCACTGCGCCATTTGGCAACGTTTCTTGCATGATAACGTGGGGTTTCGTCTTGTTTATAGCTCGACTCATGTTCCTCGTCCATGATAATTAAACCGATGTTTTCTAGTGGCGCAAAGACTGCTGAACGTGCACCGACAACAACTTTGGCTTCTCCACGTTCAATCCGGCGCCATTCGTCATAACGTTCGCCATTTGATAAGCCACTATGTAACACCGCCACTAAATCACCAAACCGACTTTTAACTCGCGTGACCATCTGGGGGGTTAGTGAAATTTCTGGTACCAACATTAAGGCCGTTTGATTGTTGGCCAATGTTTCAGCAATTGATCGTAAATAAACTTCTGTTTTGCCACTTCCAGTCACACCCTGAAGTAAAAATGTTTGTGGGTCAGTAGATTGAATTGAATCACAAATCGCATCAACTGCCGTTTGTTGGTCTGCCGTTAATTCTGGAATGGGCTTCTTTGCATCATTTAATAAGGCTTTTGGGGTTCGAAAGGTTTCTATCTGAATTTTTTCGAGCCAACCTTTTTTCTCACCAGTCGAAAAAATAGCATTGGATAAGCCGGTTTGCTCGCGCGCTTCACTTAATTTAATTTCAGAGCCTATCATACTTTGTAAGTACGACAATAACTCACTTTGCGCCTTCGCAGTTTTTCGTAGCGAAGTACGTTCTTCTTCAAGCCGTTCGAAACTAAGGAGCGGCTTAATACCAGTGGCAAATTTTGATTTAGCTTGGTCAGTTAGCGAATAAACTACTTCAATTTGTTGGTTTCGTTTCAACTTGAGTAAACGACTAACAATTTCATCAGGCATATTTTCTGGTTCAAAGTCAATTTCATCTTGACCATGAAATAATTCAAATAAATCTGTCTCGTCAAGTTCATCAATAATTTTCAAACGCCGATGAGTCTTCGTTTTCATGACATTTGGCAACATGGTATGCATACATGAAATTCTGAAGGCATAACAAGAGTCTGCTAACCATTGAGACATTGTTAGCAGTTCTTGATTTAAAACTGGATTCAAATCTAATATTGAAATGATTGACTTTAGTTCGCCGTCATAAGCGGTTTGATCGTCCAGCCCCACAACAAAACCTTGTACTTGTCGACTACCATTACCAAATGGGACGACTACACGCATTCCCGTTTGAATTTGATGTTCCAGTTGTTCGGGAACTTGATAAGTATAAGGACGATTTGTTTGCATGGTTGGGACATCAACAATAATTTGTGCGATTTCCGCCATTTAATCACCTAGTTAATTTTGGTTGCAATAAGTTTTATTAAGTGTGCTGCTAATTCATTTTTAGTCATTTTTGGTAATTGTTTTGGATCTTGATCACGTTCTAATAACGTCACTTGGTTGTCGTCACTGGCAAAGCCAATACCTGGAGTAGCCACGTTATTTGCAATAATCAAATCGGCATTTTTTTTGATTAATTTTTTTTGTGCGTTGGCTAATAATCCTTGTGTTTCAGCTGCAAAGCCAACCACCAATTGGTCTTTTTTTGTCGCACCAACAGTTTTTAAAATATCTGGAGTCTTTTTAAGCTTTAACAAAAATTCATCATTATCAGCGGATTTTTTAATTTTTTGAGTGGCTACGGTTTCCGGCTCAAAATCAGCCACTGCGGCCGCCATAATCAAAATATCCGTTTGAGTAAATTCATTTGATATTGTCTTGAACAAATCATTAGTTGATTCAATGTGTATTATTTTAATTTGGGGATGCGTTGGTAATAGCACTGTAATTTGCCCAACGACCAACGTAACCTCTGCACCGGCATTAGCTGCCTCATTGGCAAGTGCAATGCCCATTTTACCAGATGAACGGTTACCAATAAAACGAACTGGATCAATTTGCTCGCGCGTACCACCCGCGCTGATTAATACCTTTTTATCTTTCAAAATTGGTTTGGTGGCCTGCGTCACAAAGGCAAAAATGTCATTGACTTCTGGCATCCGTCCGGTACCTGAATAACCTTCTGCTAAACGCCCGCTAACTGGTGGCATCACTTCATAGCCATCTCTAATTAATTGGGTAATATTGCGTTTAACCGCGGGATTACTCCACATGTGATTGTTCATGGCAGGAACGATGACTTTACGTGCTGCAGTGGCTGTTAAAGTGGTTGTGACTGCATCGTCGGCAATTCCATTAGCTAATTTACCAATGACATTCGCAGTTGCTGGAGCGATTACGGCTAAGTCTGTCCAGTCAGCCAATTCAATATGGGCAATTTTATCAGCATTTTCTTCAGACCATAAACTCGTTAATGTAGGGTATTTGGTCAACGCACTGAAAGTAGTTGCTGTCACAAATTTTTCAGCCGCATCTGTCATGGCTACTCGGACTACATCACCATGTTTTTGAAATTCACGCACTAAGGACACAATTTTATAAGTAGCGATTCCGCCAGTAACATGAATTGCAACATTTGCCATTTTAAATTCCCCCTCAGGTTTCTCTTCTAAAATTATACCATTACAAGCTCTATCAACCAACGAAACCAATTGAAAATAAAAAGACCGCAACAAATTGCGATCTAAAATGGAAATTTTGGATTAATTATTCTTTGTCAATCGTAACTTCGCCGGCTTCGATTTCTTCAAGAGCGCGACCAACTGACTTGTCTGAATTATAGCTACTTAGTAATTCGCTTCCTGGATTAGCTTCTAATTCATGAGCACGTTTACTAGCAAGCATAATTAAAGAGTAACGTGAATCAACTTTGTTTAATAGGTTATCTACAGATGGATATAAAATCATTAGTTATTCTCCCCTAACATTCCGATATAATCAGGCATTACTCGTGTAACGCGTAAACGTTCACTACGAATGACATCTTTTATCTTTTCAACAGCATTTGCGACAACATCATTGACGACAGCATAATCATAATTTTGCATCATCTTAATCTCACCAACAGCCTTGGCAATACGTTTGTTGATTACATCCATATCGTCAGTACCGCGAGAAATTAAACGTTGCTTTAATTCGATTAAATCTGGTGGTGTTAAAAATACAAACACACCATCTGGACATTTAGCCCGAACCTGCATAGCGCCATTAACTTCAATTTCTAGAAAAACATCTTTTCCGGAGTTCAAAGTCTCTTCAACATAGTCTAACGGTGTTCCGTAGTAATTGTCAACATACTTGGCATATTCCAACATTCCACCATTTTGAATTCGTTTTTCAAATTCTTCAGTAGAAACAAAGAAATAATCAACTCCATCGACCTCACCAGGGCGAGGCTTTCGAGTAGTCATTGAGATTGAATATTGAAAGTCATTTGTTTTTTGATCAAAAATTGCTTTACGTACCGTTCCCTTACCAACACCAGAAGGTCCAGATAAAACAATTAACATGCCGCGCTTTGCCATATGCTGAAAATGCTCCTTACCTTTTTAATGATACCTTTCATTTTGCACTAAATTAGCTGTTTTATCAAGCATTTTTCATTATTCAAAGCACCAAGTTATTAAGAAAAAATTAAGGCACTTGCAAATTCGAACATTTGTTCGTATACTATATTTATTGATAGCAAACGTATGTTCGGAGGAGAGAAAAATGCAAAATTATTATCAAAAGCCAATTCAACGGGTTAGTACTGAATTTAAGGAAAGATTTGATGATTTCTTTTTAGCAAATGCTCGTAAAACTGATGCTCCTGTCAGCAGTCCAGCAATGCCTGATTTCCAAAAACAATTGTTTATTGATAAAGCAATTGCTAATAACTCTCCAATTACAATTGAGATGATTCCTTTTAATGTAAGTGAATCAACCTCGTTTGCAACTGGTCAACTTTCAAAAATATCGAAGAGTAGATTTCTTTTAAAAAGTTCTAAGTCAGTCAGTTTCTTTATCGATTTCAACCAAATTAAATTTATTACTTTAAAATAGTGCATTCAAAAAGAGAAATTCCAAATCAAATTGGAATTTCTCTTTTTTATTGTAATTTAATTGCTATGTTTCGATGGATCAAGTCGTTTTTCTAAAAATCCTAAGATTCCATCTGAAATGATAGCCATCAGTGCTGTTGGTAAAGCTCCGGCGAGGATAATTGCCCCACCATCAGTCGCATTGGTACCACGAATAATAATGTCACCTAATCCTCCAGAACCCACGAAGGAACCAATTGCCGTAATTCCAATTGCAATCACTAACGCGTTCCTAATCCCCGCCATAATTACTGACATAGATAATGGAAGTTCAATAAAACGTAATCGCTGAAAGACAGTCATTCCTATTCCTTTACCAGCATCTAAAACGTCTTCATTCACATTTTGCATACCTGTGTACGTATTTTTTATAATTGGTAGTAACGAATATAAGAACACCGTCACAATTACTGTATTAACCCCTAATCCTAATCCTAGCATGATGATAGACAGCATCGCTAGTGAAGGAACAGTTTGAATCACATTGGCAATCCCAATTACAACGTTACTTAACTTTCTAGAACGAGAAATCCAAATTCCAATGGGCACACCGATGATGGCGGCCATTAAGACACCATAAATTGAAATTAAGAAATGGCGGCTAAATTGCTGTAAGACATACATACCATTGTTAGAGAAGTATTCGACTAATTGTTGACCTAAATTCATACCCTTCATTAGTTGCTACCCCCTTCAAAGTAATTATGTGCCTTCAAGAAATTCCTAGCGACAACGCTAGGTTCTTGTAATTCATCGTCAGCTTTATAATTCAATTTTTGCATGGTTGAAACTGAAATTTTACCGCTTAGTTTGGATAAGACTTTAATTAATTCCGGATGTTCTTTTAAGACCTTATTAGTAGCGACTGGATAAGCATAATAAGGTGGGAAGAAGTGTTGATCATCTTTTAAAATTTTCAAATTATAACTGCTAATTCGTCCATCAGTCGAATAACCAAGTACGGCATCCATTTTACCAGCAGACACGGCATCATAAACTAACCCAATCTGCATTGGCAAAGCCTTACCAAAGGCAAATCCATACTTCTTTTGGAAAGCAGGATAACCATCACCACTACGTTTCATCCAGGTCTGATCAAGTCCAACGCTTAATTGTGAGGCGTTATTTTTCATGTCAGAAACGGTATTTAAATTGTATTTTTGAGCCGTTTTTTGCGTTACCATCCAAGCATACGTATCCGCAAATCCATATGTTGGCAGGTAAGTGAAATGATATTTCTTTTGGAATGCTTTCTTGACCGTTGCACTATCTTTGGCAGGATCACCACTACTGGTTTTACCAAGAATTGTCGTTAAATCAGTCCCATCATAACGGGCGGCAGACATGTCCGCGTCGCCATTTTTCATAGCTTCCAAAGTAACATTTGATGACCCAAGATTACTAATAACCGTAACTTTTAAATCAGTATAATGTTCAATCATTTGTTGATCGATAGAGGCTAAGATTTGTTGTTCAGTGGTATTGATGGCAGCAATTCGAATTGTATCATCTGAAGATGAATTTAACCCTGGAAAGCCACAACCAGACAAAAGAAGCATTAAAATTCCTAAAACTGTGATAATTGCTAATCTTCGTTTTTTCATAGTTACGACCCTCCTACGCTCTGATTGATTTCGGAGTTAACAAATACTCAATTTTGCCGAGTATATAATCCGTAATCAATGCCAAAATAATAACAGGAATCGAACCACCTAAAATTAGGTCACTACGATAAAGATTTAACCCATTAAAAATGAAATCACCAAGTCCACCTGCACCAATGTATGAAGCAAGCGTAGCCCATGCAATCACAAAAGTAGCTGACAATCTAATTCCAGACATAATAACTGGAGCGGCAAGTTTCAACTCCACTTGCATAATCGATTGCATATTACTCATGCCAATTCCTTTAGCCGCATCTAAGACACTTGGATCTACATTATTTAACCCAATATACGTATTGCGTAAAATTGGCAATAATGAGTAAATAAACAACGCTACAATTGCAGGAAAACTACCAATCCCAAAAATTGGAATCATCAAGGCTAATAGCGCCATTGATGGAATGGTTTGAAGGACACTGGCTAATCCGATAACAAAACCAGCAAGCTTTTTCGCCCGTGTTAATCCGACTGCGACTGGTACAGCAACAATAATCCCTAATCCTAACGACACAAACGATAAATAGATATGTTGCCAAATTTTAACTAGTAACTCGGCTCCATTGGTTTGAAAGAAACTAATCATCCACGTTCGCCTCCTTGTTTCCAATTTGAGTCTGATCATTCGCATCCTCATCTTGGCTCCAAAGAGCGTTATAAACCATATCAACTAAAGTAGCGCGGGTAACAATTCCAACAAGTTGATACTCTTTGTTAACAACTGGGACGTTTTTATATCCCATTTTTAAAATCCGGTTCACCGTATCACGAACAACTGAATTTTCGAATACATAAAATACCTTATCATCCATAATGTCGCCAACCGTTTTGCCAGAATTAAATTCATCATTCAAGGTTTCAATATCTACCACCCCGCGCAGTACGCGATTAGCATCGGTGACCAGCAAAGTATCAACTCGGCTTTTGTGCATGGTTTCTAGAGCGGTTGGTAGTGATTGATCTTGCGTAATATAGATTGGTGACTTCAACATGATTTGTCCAACTGGCGTGACACTTGGACGTGCTTGAATCAAACGTTCTTCACCAATCAAGTTGGTTACAAATTCATTGGCTGGATGTTTGAGAATATTTTCTGGTGAATCAATCTGCATGACATCACCGGCATCCATAATGACCACTTTGGTAGCAAGTCGAAGGGCTTCATCCATATCATGAGTGACGAAAATGAAAGTTTTACCCAAGCGTTGTTGCAAATCTTGAACTAAATCTTGTAATGATTCACGCGTAATTGGATCAAGTGCTCCGAATGGTTCATCCATCAAAATAATATCTTGATCCGCTGCAAATGCACGCACCACGCCAATTCTTTGTTGCTGGCCACCTGATAATTCGGATGGATAACGATCTAAAAATTCTTCGGGTAATTGGGCTAATTTGATCAGTTCAATTGCCTTAGCATCTCGTTTTTCCTGTGACCATTTCAACAATTTAGGCACTAACGTAATATTTTCACGAATTGTCATATGGGGCATCAGGCCTATGTTTTGAATAACGTAACCTAATTTACGGCGTAATTTAACTGGATCTAACTTGCTAGTATCCTCACCATTAATCAGCACTGTACCAGAGGTTGGCATCAGCATCCGATTGATCATTCTTAGTACCGTGGTTTTACCTGAGCCTGACGTTCCAATAAAGCAGACAAATTCACCTGCTTCTATGTCAAGGGTGACGTCATTGACGGCCACCTTATGTCCAGGATATTCTTTGCGTAAATGTTCGAGTGAAAGTAGCATATAAATCCTCCTATGAAAACTCATCGTATCAACGGTGGTTAAATTATTTGGCCATGTTCAATAACTCCTTAGCATGTTCGACGGTCAGTTGTGTGACCTCAGCGCCAGCCAGCATACGGGCAAGTTCATCAACCCTAGATTTTTCATCAAGTTCATCAACTGATGTAATCGTTCGGTCATCATGAACTTCCTTAGAAATCAATAAATGATGTTGCGCCATTGCCGCAACCTGCGGCAAATGGGTAATACAAAGTACTTGAGACTGATCAGCGATGACCCTAATTTTTTCTGCAATCGCTTGCGCAACTCGCCCGCTCACACCTGTATCAACTTCATCAAAGATAATACTGGTTACTCCTTGTGAACGTGCAAAAATAGTTTTCAACGCTAACATCACACGGGACAATTCTCCACCAGAAGCAATTTTTGCCAACGGTCCCATTTCTTCCCCAGGATTGGTTTGAATGTAAAATTCAACTTGATCAATCCCACTGGGATAAAATGTGTTTGGTTGATGATCCATGAATTTAATTTCAAAAACTGCTTTATCCATGTACAAATCATCTAATTGCTTCTTGATTTCTTTTTCAATTGTCTTCGCGGCTTTTTGACGATTCTTACTTAATTTTCCACCTAGCTTGGTTAATTTGGCAATTAATTTATCGAGTTGGGTTTCAAGTTCATCCCCTGTGACGTTATTTTCAGTCATTGAATCTAACTCAGTGGAAATCTTATCATAGTACGCTAAAATCTCTGTTACCGAGCCGCCATACTTACGTTCTAGGTCAGCAATTAAATTTAACCGTTGTTCGATTTCGTTCAAACGGCCCTCGTCAAATGATAAGTTATCTAATTGTCGACTCGCTTCATTGGCTGCATCTTGTAAATTAAAATAAGCCTCTGAAACACTTTCATTAAGCTTAGCATACTCATCATCAAATGTACTGATTTCTTCTAATGATTCCATTGAAGCAGCAATTGCATCTAATGAAGAACCATTCTCATCGCCAGATAACGCCCCTTGAACAATTTGCAAGGCGTTATTAATTTGTTGAAAATGGTTGAGTCGTTCTTGTTCAGTTTGTAAATCTACATCTTCGTTTTCAATCAAATCAGCATTTTTAATTTCATTAACTTGAAACTCCAACATGTCTAAACGTTGTGCCCATTGTTGTTGGTTAGCTTGCTTTTGATTAATTTTTCGTTGGGTCGATTGATATAATTCATATGTTTCTTGATATTGACTTAATAAATTATCATCTTTATTGGCAAATTCATCTAGCAAACCTAAATGTTGTTCTGGTTGCATTAATAGTTGATGATCATTTTGGCCTTCAATGTCAACTAAACGTGAGCCAATCCGTTTTAAAGATGTTGTATTCATTAAAGTCCCATTAACTCGAATGACATTACGGCCATTGCGGTTAATTTCTCTTTGAACAACTAAAATGCGATCAGGAGCTTCAACCCCTAATTCATTTAAGACGTCATCTAATTCGATTTGACTCGCTACTTTAAACTGGCCTTGAATTTTTAAGGTATTGGTTCCCTTACGAATTAATTCTTGAGATCCTCGGCCACCTACTAGTAATCCAACTGCATCAATAATAATTGATTTACCAGCTCCAGTTTCACCAGTAAGAACAGTCATTTGGTCACTAAAATTTAATGAGAGATGGTCGATTATTGCTAAATTATCAATTGTTAATTCTTGAAGCATACGACTACTCCTTTCAACTCTAGTCAGCTAATAAATTAGTCATTTTGTTCATAAATTCATGGGTGGCTGCTTTAGTCTTACAAATTGATAGGACTGTCGCATCGTCCCCAATGGTCGCAAAGAGACTCTCATCATTCGTTTGAGAAATCAGAGTAGCTAGTGCTGGACCATTACCCGGATGCACATTGATTACAACCATATTGTCTTGGGCATTCATCGAAATAAACGCATCTCTTAATGTTCTGCGCATTTTCTTTTCGCTATCCATCTGTTTCTTTGGTGGGAAACTATAGTGATAACCGCCACCCGCAGTTGGAACTTTGACTAATTGCATTTCTTTAATATCACGTGAAATGGTAGCTTGCGTGACTTCGATATGTTTTTGAGCCAATAATCGCACAAAATCGTCTTGTCTTTCAATATTAGTGTTATTAATCAATTGACGTAAATGTGATTGCCTTTCAACTTTTCGCATAATTATTCTCCAGAGTTTTTATTTTTGTCCAAATTTTGATACGCTGCTGCGATGACGTCATCTATTGATACGTTATCCTGAATTATCCCAGGTTGATCAGATAATTTCAAATGCATTAAGAACTCAATGTTTCCTTGACCACCTTTAATCGGTGAATAATCAAGGTGCATTACATCATAAGAATTATTAATGGCTAATTGAGTCACCTTTTCGAGAACCTCATGATGGACTTTTTCGTCATGCACAATTCCATGTTTACCAACTTTATTCTTGCCAGCTTCAAATTGAGGCTTTACCAGTGCAACCACTTCTCCACCTGGAATCAATATCGTGGCTAAGTTCGGTAAGATTAAATCCAAGGAAATAAACGACACATCGATACAAGAAAATTGAGGTTGTCCGTCCGTAAAATCGGCGAGTTTGCTGTACCGGAAATTGGTTTGTTCCATTACGACTACGCGCGGATCATCACGTAATTGCCAAACAAGTTGATTGGTCCCAACATCGAGTGCATAACTCATTTTAGCACCATTTTGCAAGACCACATCAGTAAAACCGCCTGTTGATGATCCAATGTCTAGCACAATCTTGTCAGCAACTGAGATATTAAACACCTCTAGTGCCTTGGCTAATTTCAACCCACCCCGGCTTACATAGGGCATTTTATTACCTTTCATGTGAAGCGTAGTTGTGGTTGGAATCCTTTCGCCTGGCTTATCTAATCGCTCATTGTTATGGCCCAAAATTTCACCCGCCATCACTGCCCGCTTAGCCTGTTCTCTTGAATCAAATAGTCCTTGTTCAACTAGTAAAACATCAACTCGTTGTTTTTCCATTAATTTAACCCCTATATCTTAAAGTACGCTAAAAAGTCATCAAAATCCGTTTTTTTAATTGGTGAAATTGCAGAAAGTTTTTCTAAATCAGCTTTAGCATCCTTAATCACCGCAGATAACTTGTCTTTGGTACCGTCAATCCCAAATAATCCAGGATATGTATTTTTTTCTTCAACCGCATCTTTATGCACTGCTTTACCCATTTGTTCAGTAGTACTAGTTTGATCCATCAAATCATCAAAGATTTGAAAGGCGAGTCCATAGTGTCGTCCAAACGAAAGTAGTAATGCTTGTTGCTCAGCTGTTGCACCGGCCATAATGCCACCGGCTTGCGTTGCATATTCAATCAAAGCGCCAGTTTTCTTCAGATGTAAATTTTGTAATTCCGGATAGGTTAATTGGCTTCCTTCATTTGAAATATCAATTACTTGACCAGCCACCATGCCTGCAGGCCCTGCATAATGCGACAGTTGTAAAGTTAAATTGCGAGTCACTTGATCATTAAGTGGATTATCAACTAACCATTGAAATGCCAAGGTCAAAAGCCCATCACCAGCTAAAATTGCGATTGCATCCCCAAACTTTTTGTGATTGGTAGGCATACCACGACGCAAATCGTCATTGTCCATCGCTGGTAAGTCATCATGAATCAATGAATACGTGTGAAGTAACTCTAGTGCACTCGCTGCTTTTAGATACTTTTCTAAGTCGAAATTATCGCGTTGAAGTGCTTGAATGACTCGCAGTGTTAGTGCTGGACGTAGCCGCTTGCCGCCAGCAGCCACCGAGTATTGCATGGCCGAATGTAAAAGAGTTTGGTCAGTATCAGCTTCAATACTACGACTCAAAAAGTCGTCAATCGTCTGTTGCAATTCATCAATTGTTGTTAATTCAAACATCATGATTACTCTTCCTTAGGATCAGCATCAAAATTGATTTCTTGATTATTATCGTCCATTAATTTAGTAAGTGTTTTTTCAGCGTTATCAAGTGTGTCTTGGAGTTGCTTGCTTAATTTAACCCCATCTTGGAATTGGGTTAGCGCCTTCTCCAATGGAACATCCCCTTGTTCCAATTGACTCACAATTGTTTGTAATTTTTCGAGTTGTTCTTCAAAGCTTACTTTTTCAGCCATTTCCTACTCCTTATTGATTTCTTTGATTTCTGCCGAAGCAGATCCGTCTTCAAAATTCATTTTAATTGTCTGATTTGGTGTTAATTGAGTGACTGACTTTACGACTTCTTTATCCAAAGTTACGTATGAATATCCACGACTCATAATTTTTAATGGGCTTAAATTATCCAATTGTGCAATTAGCTTGGCTGTTGATTGTCGTTGATTATTAATAATTGTGCGACTTGCTTGATTAATCCGAACCTCTAAGTTTGCTAATTGTTGCTGTTGATTGGCAATTGATTGTTGGATATTTCGACCAGACAAACGATTCGTGAGTAAATCAACTTTTTGTTGCCAATTTTGCTCATAACCATCTTTGAGTTGTTCCAGGCGATTTTTGGCTAAATCAACATTTTGAATATAGCGTTCATATAATCTAGTGGGTTGCGTGAAAATGTAACTTTCTCGCACCTTAGCCACTTTTTGTTGGTCAATTTTAATCGTTTGATTCATTGCTTGAAAAAGTCGTTGTCGATACTGATTAATTTTAAGAAGTTCGTCATTTAAAACTGGTACCGCGAGCTCTGCCGCCGCAGTTGGCGTGGCTGCTCGAACATCCGCTACCAAATCAGCAATCGTCGTATCTGTTTCATGACCAACTGAGGAAATAACCGGTAATTGACTGTCGACAATCGCACGAGCAACTATTTCCTCATTAAATGGCCATAAGTCCTCAATAGAGCCACCGCCACGACCAATAATCAAAGTATCAAAGTTACCAATTTCATTAGCGTGTTCAATCTGTTTGACGATATCAGCTGCCGCTTTTTCCCCTTGTACTAGTGCTGGAAATAAAACGATTTGTGCAATTGGGAAACGACGCTGGACCGTTGTGATAATATCTCGAATAACCGCTCCACTTGGACTAGTAACAACCGCGATTCTCTTTGGAAACATTGGTAGCCGTTTCTTTGGTAAATCGAATAACCCTTCATCAGTCAACTTTTTCTTTAATTGTTCGTACGCTTGATATAAGGCACCAATACCGTCTGGTTGCATGCTATCAACATAAATCTGGTAACTACCACTAGCTTCATACAGGCTAATCCGACCAGTTACAAGGACTTTCATTCCTTCTTCAGGGGTAAACTTAACTTTTTCAAATGCACTCTTAAACATGATTGCACTGATTTTAGCGTGATCATCCTTGAGACTGAAGTATTGATGAGCATTGGGACGTAATCTAAAGTTAGATAGTTCACCAGTTAAATAGATGCGACCCAAATAAGGATCGACATCAAATTTACGCTTAATATATTTAGTTAGGGCAGTCACAGTAAGATACTGATCACTATTTTCCATTATTAAGACTCCATTGAGTTAATTCAACTGTTTGTTGCATCAAAGTCGCAATCGTCATGGGCCCAACTCCACCCGGCACTGGGGTAATGGCACCGGCAACCTGGCTGGCAGTTTCAAAATCAACATCTCCAGTCAATTTACCGTCTGCGCCACGATTGATTCCAACATCAATGACCGTTGCTCCCGGTTTGATATCTTGTCCAGAAATCAGCGCTGGCGTCCCCGTAGCAACAACCAAAATATCGGCTGTTTTCGCCAGTGCCTTGAGATTTTGCGTAAACCGTCCTGCTAACGTGACGGTCGCATTTTGGTTAATCATCAAAGCAGCGACTGGTCGGCCCACGAGTACGCTCCGGCCAATGACTACAACGTTTTTACCGGCTAATGTAATATCATATTGTTTGAGCAACGTCATAATTCCCTTAGGCGTACATGCCACCGGATAATTACCCGGTTGGCGTCCATATAATTTTCCTAAATTAGTTGGGTTAAAACCGTCCACATCTTTACTAGGTAAAATTGAATTTGTCACAGTGGTGGCATCGATGTGATCAGGTAATGGTGATTGTACCAAAATTGCATGGATTGACTGGTCTTGATTTAGCTTTTCAACTTCATTGATGACTTCATCTTGGCTGACAGTCTCTGGCAATTCGATTAGGACCGATTTCATCCCTAATTTTTCAGCTTTACGGTGTTTATTGCGTGTATATATTTGGCTCGCAGGATCTTCTCCTACAAGTATGACCGCGATTCCTGGCTGGATACCTTGTGCGGTTAACTTATCAGCTTGAATTTTAGTAGCATCATTTAGCGACGCTGCTGTGGTCTTACCATCTAAAATAATCGCCATAATTTAATCCCTCCAATAATGAATGTATGTATTCAATTTTATCATATTTAGGAGCTCATTTTTCTGTCAGATGTAAAAAAAGCCGAGATAGATTTAATCTATCTCAGCTTTTGATTATCCAACTTGTTTTTCAAAGCTACCTAAAACACCATTGATGAACTTCTTGGAAGAATCATCGCTGAATGCAGCGGCGAGTTCCAATGCTTCGTTAATCACAACCGCATTCGGAACATCATCTACGTATTGCATTTCAAATAATGCAATTTGTAAAATAATCAAATCAGATTTAGCAATCCGACTGACTGTCCATTTGGCACTCAGTAAACTTTGGATTTGTTCATTTAAGGAATCCCGATGATTGTTGACACCTTCAACCAGTGTCACAAGATAGTCTGGAATATCCTTTTCGTGTTCAATAGCTAAAACTTCTTTATAAAGCTCAGCTATGTCCGCATCCTCATTTGCTAATTCAGCAAATAAGGTTTGAAATGCGCTCTTTCTTATTTGATGACGATTCATGCTCACTATTGTTCACCATTTTCATTTTCTGCAAAAATATCGTTGGGATCCACTTTTTGTTCTGATTTTTCAGGAACCATTCCTTCGATGTGAACATTGACTTCTTGAATTTTCAAATCCGTCATCAGTGATACTTGTTGTTTAACTTTGTCTTGGATTTCAAGCGCAGTCCGAGGAACTGGTACTCCATATTCAAGATAAACGTCAACATCTACCACAAGTTCATCTTCATCTCTTGATAATTTTACACCACGAGCATGATCTGGTCGGCCCAATAATTCAGTAACATTACTGGTGATTGAACCATGCATCTTTGAAACACCATCCACTTGGCTAGCCGCAATGCCAGCTACTGTTTCAAGTACACTTGGTGCAATTTCAATTGATCCTAGTGATTGGTCATCCTTGTTTAAAATTAGATTTGTTTCTTCAGCCATTTTAAACGCCTCCGATTAGTTTGTGAATTCGATTATGCGCGAGAAATATATGATGAATCAGTTGTATTAATAACTAATTCGTCGCCTTCGTTAACAAAGAATGGAACTTGAATTACAAGTCCAGTTTGCATTGTAGCAGGCTTTGAGCCACCTGAAGCAGTATCACCCTTGATTCCAGGTTCAGTAGCTGCCACTTTCAATGTAACAGTGTTAGGTAATTCAACACCTAAAGTTTCGTTACCAAATGAAGTAATACTTACTTCCATGTTTTCTTTCAAAAACTTCAATTCGTTTTGAATGTTTTCGGCAGGTAATTCAGTTTGTTCATAAGTATCTGTATCCATGAACACGTGATTGTCACCATCTGCATAAAGATATTGCATTTTTTTAGTTTCAATGTTTGCACGTTCCATTTTGGCTCCGGCACGGAAAGTTTTATCTTGCACTGCGCCAGTCCGAAGGTTCTTCAATTTTGAGCGAACGAATGCTCCACCCTTACCAGGTTTAACATGTTGGAATTCAATGATGCGCCAAATTGCGTCATCCACTTCAATTGTAAGACCATTTTTAAAATCTGCTGTTGAGATTGCCATTATTTGTTTCCTCCTAGATTACATATCAATTTATATTTTGCTATATTAAACGCAAAATTGCAACTAAATTACAAAATTAGCAGTTCTTTATTAGCAGTTGTTAGTACTTCGTGACCGTTTTCAGTGATTAAAATATCGTCTTCAATTCTCACTCCACCAAGATTTGGAAGATATATTCCAGGCTCGACGGTAATAATTTGATTAGACTTAAGTTTTAATGAACTGTTTGGTCCATAGCTTGCTGGTAATTCATGCACTGACATTCCGATACCATGTCCCATGCCATGATTAAATTGCTGTGAATACCCAGCTTGATCAATGATATTTCGACCGGCAGCATCAAGTTCTTGTCCATTGGCGCCGGCTTTAGCAGTTGTAATCACCGCCTGAGATGCTGCCAACACAACGCCATAAATCTCTTTAATCTGCTCACTAGCTTCTCCCATCACCACAGTTCGGGTGATATCGGACGTGTAGTTGTCCAAAAAGTAGCCGAAATCGAGTACGACGGAATCACCAGACTGGATAATTTTATCACTTGCAGTGGCGTGCGGTTTGGCCGCATTGATGCCACTAGCGACAATTGTATCAAAAGAAGACTTTTGAGCGCCTTGCTGTTTCATCCAAGCATCGAGTAAATTAGCTACTTCCAATTCTGACATTCCTACGTGTATAGCTTGGGTCAGATATTCAAAACCGGCCGAACTTAATTCTGCGGAAGCAGTTAATCTCATAATTTCAGATGAACTTTTAACAGAACGTAAAGTCTCAATGACATCATCCATTGCATCGATATCAGCATCCAACTGATCAACTAATGCGTCGTAAATGCGTAAAGAAACCGTATCTTCAATTCCAATCGTTTCTAAACCCAATGCACCACACAATGTGTTCACAGCCCCAAAGTAATCACGGATAATCCTTACTTTGACATCACCTAAATTTGTTTCATTTAGAGCTTCTTCAAAGCGTGCATCAGTAATTATGTACGTTTCACTAGCTGTGACTAGAACACAACCATCACCTTGTGTTAAACTAAAATTGGTTAAATACTGCATATTAATTTCATCAGTAATTAAAAAAGCATCAATAAATAACTCTGGGAATAAATTTTTTAGTTGTTCAATCTGGTTCATCAGTTTCACCACCTATTTAACTCCACAAAAATATCCCAAAAGCCAAAACTTTTGGGATAGTAATCAACTTTAATTATTCAGCAACTGGGTAAACTGAAACTTTACGTTTGTCGCGACCCATGCGTTCGAATTTAACCACACCGTCAACCTTTGAGAAAAGTGTGTCGTCGTTTCCGCGACCAACATTTTCACCAGGATTGATATGTGTTCCACGTTGACGATAAAGGATTGAACCGGCTGTAACTGTTGAACCGTCTGCAGCTTTTGTACCAAGACGACGTCCAGCTGAGTCACGACCGTTGGCAGTAGAACCGCCCCCTTTATGATGTGAGAAGAATTGTAAATCCATAATCATAATCGTTCACCTCCAACTTTAAATTTTTGTAACTTCTTCAACGATGATATTGTCCGGATAAGACTGAGCTACATCACGAACTCCATTCATCAGAGTTTTTAACAAGATTTGACTATCATGGTCAATTGCCAACTTTTGAACTGATATGAATCCACCCTCTGAATCATCTGAGATGACTTGGGGATGCACATCAACAACATTTTCTAACCCATTAATGGTTGAAATGGTCAAAACTGAGATGGCCGCACAAACAATATCTTGTCCATAAGGCCCAGCTTCAGCATGTCCTGTTACTTGGAAACTCAAGATATTGTCTTGAGAATCTAATTCAAAATTTGCTTTAATCATTGTACTTACCTCGATTAAGCGTTGATGGCGTCAATAACAACCTTAGTATATGGTTGACGATGACCTTGCTTAGTATGTGAATGTTTCTTGGCTTTGTACTTGAAAGTAATAACTTTCTTTTCTTTGCCTTGCTTTTCAACAGTACCTGTAACGGTTGCGCCAGCAACTGTTGGTGTACCGATCTTAGCTGAGTCACCACCAACGAAGACAACTTCGTCAAAAGTAACTTTTTCACCAGCTTCAACGTTTAATTTTTCAACGAAGATAGCTTCTCCGGCTTCAACTTTATATTGTTTTCCACCTGTTACGATAATTGCGTACATATTGTGCACCTCCTTAATATCTTAGACTCGCCATACAAGTAGCTACTTAAAGCTTTGAAGACTTGTTGCGTGCGGTTGTAGTTGCGGTTCACAAATACAACTTGCTTATTATATCAGATTACATTTCTACGGTCAAACCGCAGAAGATAAACGAATACTTAATTAGTATACCACAATATGTAATTCAAAATATCACTAACCTTTTCAAAAAAAATTAATTAATTTAATGTAAAAGCGATTTTTTACCGTATCTATTAATTAGATATAAATTTAGGAGGATTTATTAATGTTTAATTATGTTTCATTTGCAAGAGTTGGTGCAATCACCATTCACCGGGTTGAAATGCAGGTTCAGATCCATGTTGACGGCGGCTGGACTCAATTTATTCACGCGGATTCGATTCCTGAAGCCACTCGTGCTTTTCAGGATACAGTTTTGATTGCAAGTCGCGTCAACAAACAGTTTGAAGAATAGCATTGTTGGAAGCAAATAATAAATGCCCAAATTCTGAATGGCACTAAAAGCTGCTTTTGGAGGAATCAATATGGAAACAAAGAATCAAAAAGCATGGTACAAAAAATGGTGGATTTGGCTAATTATTATTTTAGTCGTTGCTGCATTGTCCAATATGGGTAAAAAGTCAGATACAAGTTCAAAATCAGATACACCGGTCAGCACTGAATCAACAAAGGTTGAGACTTCATCAAAGGAAGATTCTGAAGAAAATACAGAATCGTCTTCTACGGATGACGTTCCAGCTGATTATAAATCTGCATTACGTAAAGCAGCCACTTATGCCAGAATGATGGACATGTCAAAAGCTGGAGTATATGATCAATTATCTTCTGATGCTGGCGAAGGATTTTCACCAGAAGCATCTCAATACGCAGTTGATAATTTAAAAAATGTCGACTGGAACAAAAATGCGTTAACTAAGGCAAAAGATTACCAGGATAATATGGACATGTCTCCTGATGCAATTTCAGACCAATTAACCTCTAGTTATGGCGAACAATTTACCGCAGATGAAGCTGCATATGCAATTCAACATTTGAACGACTAGTTAAAAACTTCGTTGTTCTATCATTCCACAATCGAGTAGGAGGCAGTTGATTAGTTCAGCTACCGACCTCTCACACCACCGTACGTACGGTTCCGTATACGGCGGTTCAGTAATTTAAGCATTTTGAATAGACTTGAATACCTTGGAGAGATTCATCAATCCAAGTTGTTCCAGTTTTTCGTTTGTTAACGTATAAAGTAGTGTTTTGCTATGTGCTGTGCGCCAGTAACCCTTGCGGGTATAAGCAGCTAGCCGAGTATTATTCTGATTCAAACCTAGTCGTTTCAGGTTAGTGATCTTCGTTTTGATTTTCTTCCATGATTTCCAGATGTATTGTCGAACTCTAGACCGTAGCCACTGATCTATTCGTTTCAAGAAGTTTGTCATCTTACCAGATGAGTAGTATTGAATCCATCCGCGCATTTTTCGTGTGATTTCCATAAACATTTGTTCAAGTGAAATTCCGCGATTGCGTTTCGTAATTCGTTTGAGTTCCTGTTTGACCCGTATTTGGGATTGTTTTGACGGCCTTGAGAAAGCACCACCCCTACCAACTCCCAGTGAGAATCCCAGAAATTTCAATCTCAATGGTGACCCGACTTTACTTTTGTCACGATTGACGGTTACTTTAAGATCCTTTTCCAGAAATCTACTAATACTCTCAAGTACCCGGTGACCTGCTCGTTTACTCTTAACGTAAATATTGCAGTCATCCGCATATCGGACAAAGTGGAGACCTCGTTCCGTTAATACTTTATCCAGCTCATTGAGATAGATATTCGCCAATAGTGGTGACAGTGGTCCGCCTTGCGGGGTTCCCACGACACTCGCTTCGAAGGTTGAACCAGTCATAACACCACTAGTCAAAAACTTTCGAATTAGCTTAATCAACCAAGGATCATCAATATATTGTTCGATATACTTGATCAGTAAATCATGATTGACTGTATCGAAGTATGCCTTTAAATCAAGATCAACCACGACGTGGTAACCCTCGTTATACAGCGATACCACTCGTTTAATTGCATCTTGCGCACTTCGATTAGGTCGAAAACCAAAACTATTATTTGAGAAAACTTGTTCAAAAATCGGAGACATCACTTGTGCGATTGCTTGTTGTATCATTCGGTCAATTACCGTTGGCACGCCTAATTTTCGCACGCCACCATTTGGTTTGGGTATTTCTACCCGTTTAACCGCCTTCGGCCGGTACGTCCCATCATTCAACTGATGAATAAGTTCAGTTTTATGAACTCTCAAATAACCTAACAGATCATCGATGGTCATTCCGTCGATGCCTGCGACACCTTTATTACGCACAACCCGTTGATAGGCCAGATTCAAGTTATCTCGATCCAACACGCGTTGTTCAAACTTAATGCCACTCATCATCGTTGTTTCATTAGAATTCATCCTACGCGCCCCAGTTTGTTCTTGGTCTTCCAGACCTACCATCCACTGGTGGTCAGCTTTGTTTTCTGTTTTCTGCGATCGTCGCATAAATTCCACCTCCATAATCAATGTGAGTTATTACTGTTCAGCCCTTCGTGACGAAGTCACTACTATGGCCTCGGCTGACTCCTGATAAACTCAGTATTCCATCACTGAAACAGTTGTCCTGTAGAACTTGATTGCTCTTCTTGTCGGGACTTGTCTATCAGGCCTCCCCGGGTAAGAACGTCAACTTTCATACCATGTCACCATTAGCTTTACCATCGTGATTTTGAGTAGTATCGGACTTCGATTTGTTTGGCAATCTTATCCAATCAGTTCTGGCCTTATAGCTACTTCTTGTTCATTGGTGCGGTATTTTGCTCCTCAGACTTCCTTCAGATTCCACTTCACAGTGGACACCCTTGTCCTTGGCTAGTGGTTCCGACTACTACGGCCCACAGTGGACTTTCACCACCTAGTTGGCGCCCATGCCGGGCGCACCCAAAAAGCACACTTAAACATTTTGAAAATGTTAAGTGTGCTTTTTATAATAATGAAGCGAGTGAGGTTCGAACTCACGACCGTTCGCTTAGAAGGCGAATGCTCTATCCAGCTGAGCTACCGCTCCAGACTTGAATAATTATAAGAATTTTCACGCCCCTTGTCAATGCCATATGACATTAAAGTTATGAATGTTTTTTGCACATTTGTCTTATTAGGGGGTTTGACTAAGCGCTTACATCGTTATATAATCAATTAAACTCATATTACTGAACATTAACAAATTAAAAAAATATATCGAGGAGGATTATTATGGAGAATAGTCGTACAGATCCTAGAGTTGTCAAAACCCGTAACAATTTAAAACAAGCGCTAGTGCATCTGATGAAAGAATATAAAATTGAAAATATTAGTGTTCAAAAAATCACTGAAACAGCGTCTATTACACGTGGTACTTTTTACCTACACTATAAAGATAAGCAAGACTTTATCGATCGTGCTATGAATGGAATATTGGACGATTTTTTTGAAAACGTCATGATTGAAGTCTACTCTTTAGCAGGAAAAAGCTATCCAAATGGCGTTAAAGTATTTTCAATGCAACACGCGTTTAAATATATCGAGGATGAAGCAGATGCGTTTGATGTTCTCCTAAACAATCCTGAAAATGTTGTTTTCTTCGATCGCCTATCCGACCGGGTTGGTGTAGAAATAAATCACTTCTATGAAAAATTGGAACCTGATTTCGTCGAACTTGACGTCCCTACCGATATTCAAATGGCATTAATTGTGTCAGCTGAGTTGGGATTAATTAAGTATTGGTTACAAAAAGGCATGATTTATACTCCAAGATACATGTCATCCAGTGTGACTAAGTTAATGACCCAATTGAAGCATGATAAAATTTTCTTCACCGACTTCTTCTATACAGAAGCTTAAGTGAAAGCTAAAAGACAACCACGACTATTCGTCTTGGTTGTCTTTTTTTGGCAGTTGATGTGCTTTACCTGTTATTTTTTCGATACTAATTTTGATGATAGCGGTCGCGTTAACCTTTTGATCTGGAATTAAATCATAGTTACTTAATCCTTTGCCTGTTTCATGTCTCATCAATAAATCTAAAGCATGCTTTTTCACTTCTAAATCAGTCACAATTTCAGCGAGTCCAAATCCAATCACACTCGAAAACGCGGTTGAATAGTCAGGGGCAATTGAACCCCCCGCTAATCATCTCACTATCATGATCCATTTCGATACATACTTTTGGATTGGCTTTAATACTGGAGATTTTCTTTCCTTGTCGTGCTCCATGAATGTAAATGACAAGTTGATCATCGAGCCATTCGTAACCGTAATTAACTGGAACGACATATGGATAGTCTTCAGACAACATTCCTAGTCTTAAAATATGATTCGATTCAACTACGTCTTTAATGCGTGCTAAATCTATTTGACGCTCTTGCCTTCGCATTTTTTCCAATTAACTACACCTCTTATACTTTTTGCCAGTTTATGCTTAAAACTAAAGAATTTCAACGACTTTTTAGTCAAAATTATTAAATAAAAGTTAAGTTGTATATTAAAAGTTTAAGATTGCCTAGGTTCTTCTGGATTATATTGCATTATGTTAAAAATGAAACGATAATGTAATATAAGCACCAGTTAAATCTGTGTTTAAGGGAGGAATCGCCATGGGACCATTTATTATTATTGTTTCGATTTTGTTATTTTCAATGCTATGGCAAACATTTTTTGGAAATCCAAAGAAAAAGCAATCTTCTGGTAAACATTTCAATAACCAGGAAGATCAAACGATTTCTAATGATCAAAATGGTAAAGCAGCCTAATCTAAAAGGACTTGAAAGCAATTATTGTTTTCAAGTCCTTTTTAATTTAATAATCATTTTGTTGACGTTGTTGGTTAATGACATTCTTGTTTTTAAAGGCCGTCATAATTTCGTTTTCTGAGTAGCCAAATTCAACCAGACCTAGTTTTAAGAACAATCTCCAGGCATGTTTAAAATCGTCTTGTCGATGCTCAAAATAAGCCGAATTTAACATGTGTTTAATAGCCAAATACTCTTTGTTTAAATCTTGTGGTACTGCTTTCGCAGCTTTGATTTTTTCAATGCCGTCTCTGTCCAACACAATTAAATGAGTCCATTGATGCTTAGCACTTGCAAGTAAGAAAAAATCCATTGCATCAACATATTCACCCAGCAAAGTTTCACGTTTGGTTTTACCATCATGAGCTTTGCCTTTATGGGTTTTCCAAACTTTAAACCATTCTGCTGTATTGGCAATTTCGGCCAACTCAACGTCTAAGGCAACATAAACATTTTCTAAACTTTTTTCTGGTTTCATTGCAATTTGGCGATCGTACGAAATTTGGTGATCCAACTCAATTGAGCTGTGCAATAAATCTGTAATGTCTAACATATATTTGGTTCCTCTTTTATTCTTTAAAAATCATTGGATCAGACTTAATTTCCAATGATGCCCGATTATCCATAAACCAAGTTCGGATTAACTTGAATCTAATCAAAATATCAAAGAACGATACGGCTTCTTTTTCATCAGAAACAGAAAATGCCCAAGATTCTCTACCTGACGACAAGGTCAGCTTCGAATTTGAGTCCATTTGTAGACTCATCCCCGTCTCGTTGGTTAAATTCATCAACATATAGTCGGTGCCTTCGGTTGAAACGAATAACTTGTCAATCACTTCAAGCCCCATATGTTTGTTGAGTAGATAATATTTGGCAGCATTGCTAGTATCCAAAATACCTAAATCTACACTAAATCCTAGGTCAGTTTGTAGATAATGTGCTAAGGTCATTAGCGGATTAATTGCCTGTTGAATTTGAATAATAGTTGTAACTTCACTCAACTTTTCGACAAATAAATTCACGAGTGAACGGTTATTAAATCGCATCATTCGTTTTTGTAAGTTCAAATAAAATAAGGCTTCGTTAGTTTTCGTTTCAGTAAACAGCGCCCCACCATTTTTACTTTTATCCATCACAAACTGAAATTTGGCTGAATTACCTAATTGATTGAGTCGCGCACTCACTGCCCCTGCATCATCAATTGACGTTTCCAGCGATTCATTATTATGAAATTGCAACAGTCGGGATGCCAGTACCAAATAGTAATCTTGAGGCTGGTATTGAAATGGGTATTTCACAAAATCGTTCTTTAATTCGTAGACAGAGAGCTTATTTGCGGCCCCTAAGAGCTGTTCTGCGTCGTCCGTTTCAATTAATTGGTTAATCAGGTCAACATACATTTCACCAGCATCTAGACCAGCTTTAAGCGTATCCGTAAAGGTATTCATTTGAGTGGTGATTTTTTCATTACTCATGATCTGTCACCTGCTTTTCACTTGAAAGAAAGGCAAGATAATCAGCATAAAGACTCCGATTAGCAGCTTCAAAAGTTTCGAAGTTTTTAAAGGTGTCAATAATGCTCTTTTGTTCATAGCTCAAGATGGTATTTTCTTTTGAAAGGACCAAGACTTTGGCTTCATTATCTTTAATTTGTTTCTTAGCTCCACGGGCTTGATCATCTTGATCTTCTAAATCACTTAATTGATCAATTAGTTCTTGGCGGGCTTCTTTTTGCTTACCAGATTCCCATGGCATTCCATTTTTGTTGTTCACTTCTTTTAATTCTTCTTGAATTTCATTCTTTTTTGCTTCGCGGGTCGCCTGACTATCAATCAAGTCCTGTAAATGATCATTTTCTTCTGAAATTTGATCAATTTTGGCGGTATTATAACGTTTACTTTCTTTAGATAAGGCAAAAGAAGTAGATAACTTTTCATATTCTGTTTCATCAAAAATGAAACGAACATTCAAGACATCTAGTTCACCGAATTCTCTTCTATCCCACCAATTACCAAAGTACACTCTGAAGTGGCCTTGCTTAAATTCTTCATAATAGAAGAATGGATAGCGGTGCCCCAAATATTTGATAATATTGGCACTTAAATAATGGCTCAATTCGTCAGATAGGTTATCTACTAAGTTTGCAACCGTGACGTCATTTTCAACGTTTTCGGTATGTAAAATTTCGGATGCGTATCGACGAGAGTCTAACAATGAATAAACTAGTTTATCATCGTGATCACTAACCGCCGCCTGCAAATTTTGTAGATATTGCATTTTAATTGTAATTTGGTCGGAAATTACATCAATCACGTTTTCCTGACTATTCTCTTCTGTCATTTCAAACTCTCCTTAACACATGTATTTACACTAATCATACCTAATTATGCGAATTTATTAAAGTCGTTTATTTTATTTAAGAAAAAAATAAAAAAGGTAATCCTGCCAAATGGCAAAATCACCTTCAAATCGGAGACTATGATTAATATTTTTCCATATATTGTTCACGTTCCCAATCGGAAACTTCTTGACGATATGCATCGTATTCAAGATTCTTGGCTTCCACAAAACCATTGTAAAGATGTGGACCCATAGCATTCTTGATGACTTCATCGTCAGAAAGATACTTCAAGGCATTGTGAAGTGTACTTGGTAAACTATCGATATGATTGTCTTCACGTTCAGCTTCGCCCATGCGATAGATGTTACGGTCAACACTATCTTCTGGCGTAATATCATTTTTGATACCATCTAAGCCGGCTTCCAAAACTGCTGCAATAGCAAGATATGGGTTAGCTGCTGGATCAACAGAACGTAATTCTAATCGAGTTGAAACTCCACGTGAGTTTGGTACTCGGATTAGTGGAGAACGGTTAGAACCTGACCAAGCAACATAAACTGGTGCTTCAAATCCAGGAACTAAACGTTTGTATGAGTTAACAATTGGGTTGGTAACGGCTGTAAAGCTACGAGCATGTTTTAACAAACCGCCAAGGAAGTTATAAGCAGTCTTCGAAAGTTGAAGATCACCACTTTCATCAAAGAAGGCATTACCACTACCATTAAAGAGTGACATGTTGATGTGCATACCTGAACCATTAATTGATGGCAATGGTTTTGGCATAAAGGTTGCAAACAAACCATACTTACGAGCAACTGTCTTAACAACCAACTTAAATGTTTGGATGTTGTCGGCAGCTTCAAGTGCATTAGCATATTTGAAATCAACTTCATGTTGTCCAGGAGCAACTTCATGGTGAGCGGCTTCGATTTCAAAGCCCATGTTTTCTAATTCAAGAACGATATCGCGACGACAATTTTCACCTAAATCCATTGGTGCCATATCAAAATAGCTACCTTGGTCATTTAGCTTAGTAGTTGGCTTGCCATCTTCGTCCATCTTGAAGAGGAAGAATTCTGGTTCAGGTCCAATGTTAAAATCAGTGAATCCGGCTTTCTTCATGTCTTCTACGACACGAATCAAGTTATTACGAGGATCACCAGCGAATGGTTCACGATCAGCATTGTAAACTTCACAGATTACGCGTGCGACTTTACCATGTTCTGCGCCCCATGGAAAGACCATCCATGTTGACATATCAGGGTACAAGTACATGTCACTTTCTTCAATTCGAACGAAACCATCAATTGATGAACCATCGAACATGATTTTGTTATCAAGTAACTTCTCAAGTTGACTAGTTGGAACCTCAACGTTTTTGATTGTTCCGAATAAATCAGTAAACATTAAACGTAAGAAACGAACATTCTCGTCCTTAACTAATTGACGAACTTCATCGTCTGTAAACACGTGCTTTGCCATAAAATATCTCCTGTCCTTTCTTATACCCAACATTAAAATGGTTTCTGTAAGGGTGGTTGTGAATTTGAAGCCTGATTAATCTGACCAAAACCACTTTCCCGAAGAAGCTCATCGCGAAGAATTTTTCGAACGTCATCATCTGTTAACGACTTCGTCAATTGCTCTTTGATTTGCTGCTTCTCAAGTTGCTTTTGAGTGTAGATTTCTCGAATCCCAGCCATGTTGAGGCCTTCATCAATATAATCTTTAATCTCAAGTAACCGATCGATGTCATTAAGCGAGTACAAGCGACGATTTCCATCGCTTCTTTCAGGCTTAATTAACTCTTGGGATTCGTAGTACCGAATCTGTCGTGCAGTTAAACTTGTCAATTTCATCACTGTCCCGATTGGAAGAACCGCTAACGAGCGACGAAGTTCTTTTTCACTCACAATGTCCCCTCCTTCCCTTAATGTGTCTTAGAATACCAGTAGAAAAATAAAAAGTCAACAAGAGATGTTACATTTTCTAACATCTTTGTCGAATTATTTATTTTAACCATTTTAAAATGCTGTTATTAACCTGTTCTATCGTATTCTGCCCACTGACCAAATTAAACCAATTAACTGTCATTTTGTTCCGGAACCATGTCAGTTGTCGTTTAGCGTAATGTCTAGAATCTTTTTTGATATTTTCAACTGCCACTTCTAATGAAATCTGATTATCAAAATAATTGAATAATTCATGATAACCAATTCCTTTGGAAGCCGGTGAGTCTCGTCCACCTTGTTGATAGAGCCATTTTGCTTCATCCAACAAGCCTTGTGCAATCATTTGATCTACGCGTTGATTAATCCGCTGATACAATACGGACCGCTCTGTATCCAGTCCAATCAATTTGAAATTGTACTTCGGTCGACTGCTTTCTTGATCCGAAAAAAGTTGCCCAGTTTTTTGAATAACTTCCAATGCACGAATAACTCGCCGACTGTTAGTTTGTGGAATCTTCTTGGCAGCCGCTTCATCGAGTTCAAATAATTGCTGCCACAATGCCTCAGGTCCATCCGCTGCTAATTGATCATGAAATTGTTTTCGAATTTTATCTGACGTTTCGTCATAATCGTCATTACCGAGCGTTAAGTTATCAGTCAAAGCTTGCAAATAAAAGCCAGTGCCCCCGACAATGATTGGTAACTTGCCTCGTTGGTGAATATCTTCAATTAGCTGTTCTGCTAATTGTTTAAATTCTGCCACCGAAAACCGTTCATCAAAATCTTTGATATTAATTAAATGATGGACAATTCCGTCCATTTCAGCTGGCATTACTTTAGCAGTTCCAATATCCAGTTTCCGATAAACTTGCATCGAATCACCTGAAATGATTTCACCGTTTAATTGTTTCGCCATTTGAATTGATAATTTAGTTTTCCCAACTGCTGTCGGGCCAACAATTGCCACCACATTTATCATTATTTTCTCCTAAAATATACTCTTTACTGGTAATCTGTCTCATTTTTTTGCATAATGTAGATAATCAAACGAGGAGGCGTGATCATGAAATCATTTGCAAAAGGCGTTATCGTCGGAACTGCTGCCACACTTGGTGCCGTCGTTGGTGGCTTGTTTTCCTATCATCGGAAGGTTGTTAAACCAATTGAAGATCAAGAAATTAAGTTCGACGAGAATCGTAGAACAGCTAACCGTAAAAATCGGTCAGCACATAATTTATAAACAACAATTAAAAATAACGAACAGTTCATTAGTTAATGAATCGTTCGTTATTTTTTTGTGTTAATATTTCTTAGTTTTGGTTTTACCAGTCCAACGTGCATAACCGCTCTTTAAAATTGAAATGTCGCTGTATCCTTTTTTACCAAGTAATTTTGACGCCCGTGTGCTGAGCATCATTCCTTGATCATATAGATAAACCGGCAAATCACTACGAATTTCCACGTAGCGCTGCTTAAGCACTGTCAAAGGCACATTACGGGCACCCATAATATGACCACGATCAAAATCATTTTTTTCTCGTAAGTCAATTACTTGAGCTTTCCGCATCCCTTGCGTGAATTCTTCTTCGGTGATGATATTTGCATACTTTTTACGCATGGCATATTGATAGACACGGTAAATTACCCAAGCCGCGATTAATACAATAATCAAGATATTGAGCATATTCATGTTAGACAATCCGAGAGCCAATTCTTTTTCCTCCAAAAATTACATAAATTTCTTTGCTAATGAAGCGGCGCCAATCACGCCAGCATCATTACCTAATTCAGCTAGCTTAAGCTTAGTTGATTCACGGACGGTTGGGAACGCAAATTCTTGGAAACTATTCTTAACAAAGTCGAGTAAGAAATCACCAGCAGCTGAAACGCCGCCACCAATAACGATGAATTCTGGATCCAAAATATTAGCAACATTGGCAGATGCCATACCCAAATAATATCCAACTTTTTCAGCTACTTTAACAGCTAAATAGTCATCTTCTTTGGCTAAATCAAAAACAATCTTTGAAGTAATTTCTTCACCATCGTTAATCATAGCACTTAATTTGCTATTACCAACATATTGTTCAGCAAAATCTTGAGCTAATTGTACAATTCCAGTTGCGGAAGCATAACGTTCCAAACAGCCATGATTACCACAAGTACATAGATAACCACCTGGTTGTACATTCATATGTCCAAGTTCACCACCAGCACCCACGGCACCGTGAACCAGTTGATCATTGGCAATGACGCCACCACCAACACCAGTTCCTAAAGTAATAAAGACAACATCGGTACTGTTGTTACCAGCACCCTTCCAACGTTCACCTAAAGCGGCAACGTTAGCGTCATTATCAACAACAAATTTTAAACCAGTACCTTCTTCAATTAATTCTTGTACTGGTTGGCTTTCACGCCAATTTAAATTAAAGGCCCCTTTAACAGTCCCGTTAGCAAAATTAACAGTCCCAGGTGTCCCCATTCCGATACCGATGAATTGATCTTTAGTCATTCCATATATATCAATGTGATGGTTAATTGATTCAACGATATCTGGCACAATGTGTCTACCATCATCTAAAATATTAGTTCTTAGTGACCATTTTTGTTGAACTTCACCAGTGTCAGTCAAAATTGCAAACTTAATAGTAGTGCCACCTAAATCAACGCCGATTAACTTTTTGTTCATGTCTAAATCTCCCTAATGCCGTTTATTTATGCTTCTCGCTGTCTTCTTCAATTCGATGTTCATGCCGTAACACAATCTTAGCTCTTAAATATAAATCTTTTTCAACTACGCCAGATTTATAAAGATTATCCAATTCTAAGGCAATTAATTCAATGTCCCACATTCTCTTACCAACATAGACGTACACCCCGAACTGTTTGAGTAGTTGTTGAACGTCATACAACGTATTCATTTCACGATCCAAAACTAAAATCCTCGCATTCCGAGCTGAAGAAAGAAAACAATTGCTATACATAATATAATGCCACTAAGAAAGCGCTTTATCAAGTCATTTTTACCAAGATTTGGTGCTCCCACAACATAAGCAATTAAAAATCCACCTAAAAGCCCTCCAATATGGCCATAGATATCGACCCCGGACAAAAAGATATCAAAAACTAAGTTCATGACGATAAAAATCATAAATTGACGTGCCATTAAGCGAATATAAGGATTGTTCCTAAATGATTCACCTAACATCATAAAGGCCCCAAATAGGCCAAAAATAGCCGTACTAGCACCCGCAGAGATATTGGCTGGTAAAAAGACGAAACTGGCAATGTTTCCCACAATCCCAGAAACTAGGTAGACAATCGTATACCGCAAATGTCCAAATAAAGATTCAACCATTCGACCAAGGTAAAATACGGTCACCATATTAACCACTAAATGCATGAGGCCTATATGAATAAACATGGGAGTAAATAACCGCCACCATTCTCCTTGCTGAATGTATGGAGAATATTTTGCACCAAACTCTAGTAATATCTGTGTGTTAGTTGAACCACCTAAAATGGTCATGAGCAAGAAGACGACGATGTTAATTGCAACGATGGTATACGTCACAAATGGTTGATTTCTTAAGTCTCTAATCATTATGTCCTCCTAAGTTCTAAAAATTTTTTTGATTTTAATATCAAACAGATCAATTAATTCATGGATTTGATCATCTGAAATTTGTTGCACGTTTAAGCATAAAGAGATTGTATCATTTTCGAACTCTGCAAGATAGCGATCATAATATCCACCGCCAAATCCCAGGCGATAACCATTATTGGCAAACGCCACACCAGGAACAATCATCAAGTCAATCGTTGACTTTGAAATCACTTGACCGTCAACTGGTTCATCAATGTGAAATTTAGAAATAAATTGTAAGTCAGCAGTCAATTTAACAAATTCCATTTGTCGCTGTGGCAAAGTTCTTGGGATGCCAACAATCTTCCCCTCTTTTTGAGCTTGTTTAATAATTGGCGCTGTATCGACTTCCATTGGTGAACTCAGAGTTACCCCAATGGTTGCCGCATTTTGCCACTCAGAGCTGCGAAATAATTGTTGATATAATTTTTCTTGATTAACAGTTCTGTCCGGTGCGGTGAATTTCATCATTCGCCCGATATATTTTTCTCGTATCTCTGTTTTTGAAGCCATTTTCGCACCTCTTAATGTCAAAAATATTAAAAAAAAGAGCCGCGGCTTTAGCCGACGACTCGAAATTTTATCCCGAATAAATAATATTATTTTGTTTCGCGATGTAATGTAACTTTACGTTCCCGTGGGCAATATTTTTTAAATTCAACACGGTCGGGATTGTTACGACGATTCTTACTTGATAAGTAATTACGTTCGTGGCAATCAGTACATTCTAGTGTAATATGAACACGCATGTCGGAAACCTCCAAACTTTTTCTTTGATTAATTGGGTAAACCCTAACTATGATACTATACCATTTTAAAAAGGCTTTGACTAGTATTTCGTGATAATTTACTTGTAATCACTGTCAGATTGAACATCTTTCCAGTAAGCTTCGTAAATTTGTTTAGCCATTGTGGTATTAATTGATGCTCCAGAAGTTCCTAGTCCAGGGATGGCTAATGCCACGACTACCTGTGGATCATCATATGGTGCGTACGAGATTAAACTAAGTGTTTCGGTCTCAGCCGTGCCATAAAATGTTTCGGCAGTCCCTGTCTTAGCAGCAACCGATGGTGAAATACTTGAGAGCGCCCCACCAGTCTTATAAGTGTTCGTACCATGGACCACTTGGTACATTCCTTGTTTAACTACTTTCCATTCGGCAGCCGTCGCATTGATTGAGCCCAAAATAGTTGGTTGAGTTGTTGATTCAACCTTACCTAATGACCCATTTGACTTAGTACCACGAATTTGTTGGACGACGTATGGCTTCATCCGATAGCCACCATTGGCAATCGTTGAAGCATATTGTGCAATTTGCATAACCGTATAGGCATCGTAGTTACCATACGACAAATCCAATGCCTTCCCAATTTCAGCCTGGCTGGCAACCCCAGTATAACCGGCCGATTCACCTGGCAAATCAATCCCGGTCTTCACACCTAATCCGAATTGATTGAAGTAACCGCGCAATTTACTGAAGATACTTGTTGGCATATCCAATCCAGCACCAGAAGAATAAGTGAAACCTCCTTCTTTCATGGCAAGTTGCATCATGTAGGAGTTAGAAGAAACTTCAAGGGCGTCTGAGGCATCCAAGGTGATATTGGCTGAACCAGATTTATTAAACCAAGATGCCTTCGAGGCAGTCCCGGCTAACTTAATTGGCTGATCAGTCAAAGTATCATTGGTTGGTGAGATGACCCCATCCATCATGGCACCCAGTACAGTAGCTCCCTTAACAACGGACCCCATTGTAATTGGATGATTGATGGAACCAATTTGATCATCTGTGATTTTACCAGTATCAACATCTCGGTCGACCCCTGCCATAGCATAGATTGCCCCGGTATTTGGGTTCATAACAACCGCATAGGCACCGGTTGAATCACTAATGGCACCAGTTTGGTAAACAGTTTTAACAATGTCTTGAACTTCATTTTGGAACTTAGCATTGATAGTTAAGACTAAGTTATCACCTTTTTTACCAGAATATTTCTCTACAGCTTTGGTAATAGAACTTGTCCCCGAACCGCTGCTTGAAACTTCAGTTTGAGATTTAGAGCCAGCTAACGTAGCTTGATATTCAGATTCTAAATAACTTTGACCAACACTATCATTCCGAGAATAGCCTTCTGATAAGAGTGTATTGACCTTATCACTAGGCAATCCTGATTTTTGAGTCGAAACAGTCCCAGTCAATGATTGAATCGCATCCCCTTGAGGATAGTTACGCGTCCAACTAGTCCCGATGGCCACACCTGACATTTCACTCAAGTGTTCACCAACTTGGGCAATTTCAGTACTGGTTACTCCAGTTTCTTTGATGTAAGTCGTTGATAATGAGTAAGCACCAGACATGTCAGCATAAATCATGGCTCCATTTTTTTGCTTATTAGTTAATGTAAAATCATCTGGATGAGAGTACAAATACTTGAGGGCTTTAGTGTATAAAGCATCATCGCTTAAGCCAGACGTGCCTGACATTTTAGCAGTAATTTCCTTATATTTTTTCGTGTCAGCTAACAAGTAGTCAGCCTTGTTTCGTTTCGTTAATTTAGTTTTTGAAACTGAAACATACTTACTGAGAGTCTTAGCTGTTTTATAAATCTCAGTGGACGTGTCATCTTCACCTTTTGTGTAGGTGATGGCTTGATGGGCTTCATTTCCAACTAGTACCTTACCAGTTGAATCATAAATGGCCCCACGTTGCACGCTTCCTGTTTGGGTGGAAACTTCTGATCGATTAACCTCTGCTGTGTAGGTTGCACCATTTAGTACTTGCATATAAAATAGTCTGGCCGCCAAAATCAAAAGCAATATTCCCGCTGTCCACATTAAGAAATTCAGGCGGAACGGAATTTCAGATTGCGAAGAACGTCTTTTTTTAGTGTTGCCAAACATATTTCGGATTCTTTTTGAAAATTTCAACTTGTTTAATACTCCTTCAGACAGACATATTAATCTTATTTTAACAAATTATGCCGTTTGCGTGTCATTTTATTGAGCAACGTATGATATTCTATTCTATATTAACTTGTGCATATAAAACAGTGTTATTATGCAAAATTAATAATTCACAACAGATGAGATTGAGGAAATTATATTGAAATTAAGTATTCGCTTTACAAAACCAACTACTAAGCTATTATTAATCTTAAGTTTTTTATTTCCGTTCGCATTAATGACAGGTTATTTTATCTTTCGGGGAATGGCACCATTTGGTTCTAGCACGATTCTAACCGTCGATTTAGGTCAACAATATGTTGACTTCTTTTCTTACTATCGCTCAACCATTTTAAGCCATCCCTCGACATTTTTCTATTCATTCGCAAAGGACTTGGGTGGCGATACCCTTGGAATTTTTGCCTACTACCTGATGAGCCCATTAAACGTCATCATCTTGCTTTTTCCAGGTAAGCTACTCTCTAGCGGCATTTTAATTCTTACGTTACTGAAATACGGATTGTCCGGTTTAAGCTTTGCTTGGATGTTAATGAAGCTCAAGCTACAAACCAGCTGGCGAGTGATCGCCTTTGCCACATCGTACGCCTTGATGGGATGGATGATTGCCAACCAGCTAAACGTGATTTGGTTGGACGTACTAATTTTGCTACCATTAGTCATTTACGGCTTAATTAAATTATTGGATACTCAGAAACCATGGACCTTCATCATTTGGTTTACGGTCTTGCTGATTGATAACTATTATATGGCATGGATGGTGGCCATTTTTACGGTACTCTTCACGATTTTTCACTTATTTGAATCAAACCAACATTTGAAACAAAGTATCCGTAGTTTCGTTAGATATGCTGTCAGCGGCTTAACATCAGTCTTGGTTGCAGCTGCATTCTTAATACCAGTCGGTTTCTCTCTGTCGCAAAGTAAAGGGACCTACACCGAAACCGCGATTAAATGGAGCACTGAATACTTTCCATTTAACATGGTGGCCAAATTAATTCCCGGATCCTTTAACTTTGATCAAATGCCTGATGGTCAGCCAAATATTTTTATTGGTATGTTACTGACCATTGCCTTTTTACTCTTCATCTTTGACTCAAGATGGTCACGTAAAACTCGAATTGTGGCCGGATTAATCTCAATATTCTTTATTTGCTCGTTCTTCCTGCAACCATTAGATTTATTATGGCACGCAGGACAGTTTCCAGTTTGGTATCCCTACCGTTTTTCATTCCTATTTTCATTTTGGATGCTTTACTTAGCTGCTAAGCAATTAAATGAAGATTTTAAACCGTCACCATATGGTCTGATTATTGTCACAGTTTTCCTTGTTATCATCTATGCATTCTTATTCCATTACTTAGATAAAATCACATATATTAACAACGTTGAGCTATCATTTAGTGTCGCGATTAGTGCAATTTCATTAATTTGGATGATTGTCCCGAGTTCTCGCTCACCACTTTTACATGAACTATTATTTATGATGGTTGTCATCGGTGAATCAGCAACTAATGCGTTCACTTCACTGAATAATATTAGTTATGTCAGCCAATCGGAATTTGGTAATTACACTAAGCAGCTTGATAAAACCTCTTCAAAATTGAAATCAATTGATTCTGGCTTCTATCGAGTAGGTCAAACCTTCCTCAGAACCAAGGACGATCCGATGCAAGGTGATTATAACAGTGGTTCGCACTTTGGTTCTACATTGGAGCCATCAATTCCTGCATTTATGGGCTCGATTGGTCAACTTGACGGTGATGGCTTTGTCACGTATACTAATGGGACTCAAGTTACAGATTCATTATTGTCGATGCAGTACTTTATGACCTCAAAGACAGTCACTAATCTGTCAGGGAAGACTAAAACTGTCAGTTCATTACCTGAGGTCTCTAACAAACCCGACTTAAATCGACAAAAAGAAATTTCCAGTGATACTCTAACCAAAACTTATAAAAATAAATCTGCGCTATCGATTGCCTTTGGTGCTTCAAAAGCAATTAAGAGCTTAGTGTTGAAGACTAAAGATCCAATCATGTATCAATCTGAACTCTATAAAGTTTTGTCTGGAGATAAGTCGGCCACTTTATTATTTGATGTTCAGAACTTTGATAATGTGACGTTCGTCAATTTACCAACCGTTACTCAAATTACTGGTTCCATGCTGACTCGCAAACAAGTCCTTGAACCGGCTGAAGTGAAATTAAAATTCACGCCCAAAACAAACGATTCGTACTACCTAACGCTAGGTTCCGCTCTTGACTCCGACTCAGCAACCTTTTATTTGAATGGGAAGGAATTGAAACAGTATCCCACCTATCGGCACACCATCGTGATTAACGTTGCATCTCAACAAAAAGATAAACCAATCACGTTTACGATTAAGCTGGCTAAACAAAGTATCTGGTTACAAAACGTCAGTTTATATCGCCTGAATCAAACTTACTTCAAGCAATTGAATCAATCAATCAAATCACAAGATTTAAAGATTACGAGTCATTCCAACACCAAGATTACGGGAAATATCGACATCAAGAAAAAGAATCAAGTTTTGATGACCACGATTCCGTATTCAAAGGGCTGGCATATCAAAATTGATGGTAAAAAAGTTAAAACCACCAAAGTTATCAAAACATTTATGGCCGCTGACATCACAAAAGGTCACCATAAAGTTGTATTCTACTACCGCTCTCCTTATTTGATGACTGGCATCGTAATCAGTACGATTACTATTATCAGTCTTGCCGGAGTAGTAATTTATAAGAAACGAAAGTAACCCAATCGAGTAGGAGGCAGTTGATTAGTTCAGCTACCGACCTCTCACACCACCGTACGTACGGTTCCGTATACGGCGGTTCAGTAATTTAAGCATTTTGAATAGACTGGAATACCTTGGAGAGATTCATCAATCCAAGTTGTTCCAGTTTTTCGTTTGTTAACGTATAAAGTAGTGTTTTGCTATGTTCTGTGCGCCAGTAACCCTTGCGGGTATAAGCAACTAGCCGAGCATCATTCTGATTCAAACCTAGTCGTTTCAGGTTAGTGATCTTCGTTTTGATTTTCTTCCATGATTTCCAGATGTATTGTCGAACTCTAGACCGTAGCCACTGATCTATTCGTTTCAAGAAGTTTGTCATCTTACCAGATGAGTAGTATTGAATCCATCCGCGCATTTTTCGTGTGATTTCCATAAACATTTGTTCAAGTGAAATTCCGCGATTGCGTTTCGTAATTCGTTTGAGTTCCTGTTTGACCCGTATTTGGGATTGTTTTGACGGCCTTGAGAAAGCACCACCCCTACCAACTCCCAGTGAGAATCCCAGAAATTTCAATCTCAATGGTGACCCGACTTTACTTTTGTCACGATTGACGGTTACTTTAAGATCCTTTTCCAGAAATCTACTAATACTCTCAAGTACCCGGTGACCTGCTCGTTTACTCTTAACGTAAATATTGCAGTCATCCGCATATCGGACAAAGTGGAGACCTCGTTCCGTTAATACTTTATCCAGCTCATTGAGATAGATATTCGCCGATAGGGTGACAGTGGTCCGCCTTGCGGGGTTCCCACGACACTCGCTTCGAAGGTTGAACCAGTCATAACACCACTAGTCAAAAACTTTCGAATTAGCTTAATCAACCAAGGATCATCAATATATTGTTCGATATACTTGATCAGTAAATCATGATTGACTGTATCGAAGTATGCCTTTAAATCAAGATCAACCACGACGTGGTAACCCTCGTTATACAGCGATACCACTCGTTTAATTGCATCTTGCGCACTTCGATTAGGTCGAAAACCAAAACTATTATTTGAGAAAACTTGTTCAAAAATCGGAGACATCACTTGTGCGATTGCTTGTTGTATCATTCGGTCAATTACCGTTGGCACGCCTAATTTTCGCACGCCACCATTTGGTTTGGGTATTTCTACCCGTTTAACCGCCTTCGGCCGGTACGTCCCATCATTCAACTGATGAATAAGTTCAGTTTTATGAACTCTCAAATAACCTAACAGATCATCGATGGTCATTCCGTCGATGCCTGCGACACCTTTATTACGCACAACCCGTTGATAGGCCAGATTCAAGTTATCTCGATCCAACACGCGTTGTTCAAACTTAATGCCACTCATCATCGTTGTTTCATTAGAATTCATCCTACGCGCCCCAGTTTGTTCTTGGTCTTCCAGACCTACCATCCACTGGTGGTCAGCTTTGTTTTCTGTTTTCTGCGATCGTCGCATAAATTCCACCTCCATAATCAATGTGAGTTATTACTGTTCAGCCCTTCGTGACGAAGTCACTACTATGGCCTCGGCTGACTCCTGATAAACTCAGTATTCCATCACTGAAACAGTTGTCCTGTAGAACTTGATTGCTCTTCTTGTCGGGACTTGTCTATCAGGCCTCCCCGGGTAAGAACGTCAACTTTCATACCATGTCACCATTAGCTTTACCATCGTGATTTTGAGTAGTATCGGACTTCGATTTGTTGGGCAATCTTATCCAATCAGTTCTGGCCTTATAGCTACTTCTTGTTCATTGGTGCGGTATTTTGCTCCTCAGACTTCCTTCAGATTCCACTTCACAGTGGACACCCTTGTCCTTGGCTAGTGGTTCCGACTACTACGGCCCACAGTGGACTTTCACCACCTAGTTGGCGCCCATGCCGGGCGCACCCCAAAAAAGAATGAAGCGCAGCTTAATGCGTTTCATTCTTTTTGATTTAAACTATTTTAATTCTCCATTTTCTTTGTAATCATACTTAGGACCGTCAGTTTTATCATCGTAATCGACAGTTAAGTCATAGCCCTTAAAGAACCATTCATCTAGACGATCGACAAAGTAATGCACGCCATCAAATTCTGTCTTTGAACTTGGATGAAGTGGCCGGTCATCACGGACCATGCCTAATGAAAAACCATCATGAACCGGTGTTTTACCGTAGACCTTGCCAAAAAAACGAACTCCTTCACCGGACTTAACGCCCATTTCATCGTGGAACCAATTGCTTGCTTCTTTCGTCACTGTAATTTGCATATGTTCTCTCTCCTTCTGTAATCGTTTTCATAGAATATATATATTCTAGCACAGAATGCAAAAAAAGAAGTACTAATCGGTTTGATTAGACTTCTTTTTTGTAAGTTATTCTTCAACTTTAGTGATTTTAACGTGCATATCACCAGAAGGAATCTTAATAGTCACTTCTTCATCAACTTTGTGGCCTAATAATGCAGCCGCAATTGGAGATTCATTAGAAATTTTACCTGACATTGGATCGGCTTCTGTTGCACCGACAATAGTGTATGCTTCTTCTTCTTCGTCTGGTAATTCTTTGAAGGTAACGGTCCGACCAACTGAGACAACATCTTTATCAATTGAATCGTTATCGATAATTTCTAAGTTTAATAACATATGTTCAATGCTACTAATCCGTCCTTCAATAAATGCTTGTTCATCTTTAGCTGATTCATATTCAGAGTTTTCTGATAAATCACCAAAGCTACGCGCAATCTTAATTCTTTCAATTACTTCCGGTCTAGTGACCATTTTTAGTGTTTCTAATTCTTCTTCTAAATTTTTCTTTCCTTCTAATGTCATAGGAAAGGTTTTTTCTTCTGCCATTTCGCACCTCTATACATCATAATTAATTAACAAGCCATACAATACCACGTGGGCATAACGTTGTAAACAAGGAGATGTAATTTTCTCATTATTTTCCATGTTTCGTTAAAATATCATTAACTTTTGTACTCAATAAATCGATTGCGACTTTATTTTCTCCGCCTTCTGGCACAATAATGTCTGCATAACGTTTTGATGGCTCAACAAATTGATGATACATTGGTTTCACGGTTTTTAAGTACTGTGTAATGATTGAATCCAGTGAACGTCCACGTTCTTCCATATCACGTTTAATTCGACGAATGATTCTAATATCATCATCCGTATCAACAAAAACCTTAATATCCATTAAATCACGCAATCTCGCGTCATCCAGAATCATGATACCTTCAAGAATAATAACATCTTTGGCTTCTGTCCGAATCGTTTCTTTGGAACGATTAAATTCTGCATAATTATAAACTGGCATTTCAATCGTTTCAAAGTTACGCAATTTGGTTAAATCGGCAATTAAACGCTCTGTGTCAAAGGCCAATGGATGGTCATAATTAACTTGTTTACGTTCTTCCATCGTCATATCTGATTGATCATTGTAGTATGTGTCTTGTTGTAACATCATAATTGACTTACCAGCCATTTGCTCATAAATCGCCTGACTTACAGAAGTTTTACCACTTCCAGAGCCGCCAGTAACGCCAATAATGATTGGTTGTTTTCTCTTTGTCAAAATTACACTCCAGGTTATTTATTATAGTCAGCCAGCTTGTCAGTTAACTTCTGATGTTGGGCATAGGTTTTAGCATAGTAAACCTTCCCCGTCTTCATGTTCGCAATAAAATACAAATAATTTTTACTACGGTCTGAAGGATTTAGCACTGCCAAAATTGATTGTAAGCTAGGACTATTGAATGGTCCAGGTCCATAACCATTTTCGACATACAAATTGTATGGTGAATCAACTTTCAAATCAGCATAAGTTAGATTTTTTTTGTGAGTATTTAACGCATACATGACAGAAATATCCGATTGCAAGGGCATGTCCTTGTCGATTCGATTGAAGAACACTCCGGCAATCTTTTTGCGATCGGTGTTAGTAACCCCTTCACGCTCAACTAATGAAGCTAAGGTCATGACTTCTTGGACAGAATACCCCTTACTCTTGATTGTGGCAAAGTAAGGACTCAACTGCGTGTTGGTCGTGGCTACCATTTGTGTAACTAAAGCTTTTAGGCTTGTCACATTCTTAGTGTCATAAGTTGCTGGGAATAGATATCCTTCCAACTTGTAACGCACATCAGTTGCTGACATTGCAGAACCCAATAAATCAGGATATTCCTTGGCTAATTCGTCTAAGAAAGATTGGTCTTGAATCAACGCCATAAATTCTTTTGAAGAATATTTAGTCGATTTTTGAACTGCGGTCGCGATTTGATCCGCGGTCGCCCCTTCTTGAACAACTAACTTGCCAACCCCAGAAACAGGAGTTGCACTTCCACCTTTTTCAAGGTTCTTGGCAATTGTTTTCACATTCATTGATTTATTCAATGAGTAGTAGCCAGCTTTAAAACCGGTTTTGACATTACTTTTAGCATAGTATTTAAAAACAATTGAGCTTTTAATTAAATTCTTTTTTTGTAAAGTTTTAATAATCTGGTCATTAGAAGATCCAGACTTGATATAAACTTCCACTGATTTCGAGTTTTTCGAATCAACGGCCTTCATTGAATCACTAATATAAAATTTAGCTCCACCAATAACGACGACAATTAAGACGACCAGTGCGATAATCCATCCGTACTTTTTACTCTTCTTTTTTTCTTTAAACCGACTCACTTAACTCCACCCCACCAATTAGTTTTGAATTAAAATATTATCTCAAATTTGATTGCACGCCCCATTATAAAATAAAAAAGACTGATTCACAATTTGTAAACCAATCTTTAATAATTAACGCACCGTAATATCGAATTCTTCGATTAATTTTGCGGTCACTCTATCAAATGCTTGATTAACTTTGTCTTCAACTAAAGTTTCATTTTTGTCTTGATACGTTAATGAATAGGCAAGTGATTTTTTACCTTCTGGGACATGGGTACCTTGATAAACATCAAATAGAGTCACGTCAGTTAAGAAAGCCCCACCCTTGTCTTGAATCAACGACACAATTTCTTGATTGGTAATGTAGTCGTTGACTAACATCGCAATATCACGAGTAATTGATGGGTATTTACTAATTTCTTGATAATGACGCGCAATCTTATCATTAGCGATAATTGGTTCTAGGTTTAATTCAAACACATAACTTTCAGGAATCTTATATTCTTTGGCCGTGTTAGGATGAATTTCTCCAACGTAACCGATAATTTGATCATCTAATAAAATATCTGCTGTCCGTCCAGGATGCATTTCTTTGCGAGCCGTATTAGCCACAAAAGTGACATTGCCAGTTAGCGCCATATTTTGTAAGAATTGTTCAACGATACCTTTAATCTGGTAAAAATCAACTGCCTCGGTCTTATTATGCCAAGTATCAGTTAACAATTTACCCGTCACAACACCGGCAATATGTTCTTCTTCAGTTGGACGTTGATCAGCTGCAACTGGTACAAATGTTCGACCTTGTTCGTACAATGCAATGTTTTCTTGTGAACGAGCAACGTTATACGCCACATCAATTAGTAATCCACTAATTAAGTTCATCCGAGTAGCTACGTGATCTTGACTCATTGGATAATCCAAGACCATCGGCGTGCCACCATTCGTAATTTGGAATTGCTGTGCCTTCTCAATTGTTGTCAATGAGTAACTGATGGCTTGGTTTAAGCCTAAACCTTCCAAGACATGACGTGATGAACGAATTAATTTTTGTTCCGCATCCAATCCACCCACATTGTTAGTTTGAGCAGGTAAAGTAGATGGAATATTATCATAACCAAAGATTCGAGCAATTTCTTCTAACAAATCGGCCTCAATGTTTACATCCCAACGACGAGTTGGTACGTCAACGGTGAAGGTATCTCCGTTAAATTCACTGACAAAGGCTAATCGGTTGAAGATGTCGGTTACGTCTTGAGCCACTAATGAAGTCCCCAACACATGATTAATCCGAGCCAGAGTCACTTTGACAATCACTGGTTTAGGTTTCGTTTCTGAACCGGTCACAATACCAGTGGTTACTGTCCCATGAGCTAATTCGGCAATCATTTGGGCAGCTTCATCAACTGCAGTTTCAACTGTTGCTGGATCAATGCCTCGTTCAAACCGGGTAGATGATTCACTGTGTAAGTCTAAGCGGCGGGCTTGTTTACGAACCAAGATTGAATCAAAAATAGCAGATTCCAAAGTCACCGCAGTGGTGTCATCAGAAATGGCGGTTTCTAACCCACCCATTGTTCCTGCCAAGGCAACAGGCTTATCACCTGCAGTTACCACGATATCTTCCGCAATCAACTCACGGGTATCTTTATCTAACGTAACAAATTCTTCGCCCTGATGAGCATGACGGACACTAATATCATGACTAGGTAATTTATTGTAATCAAAGCTGTGCAATGGTTGACCATATTTAATTAAAATATAGTTGGTAACGTCAACCACATTATTAATTGGACGGATCCCAGCATTCCATAATTTAATTTGAAGCCATAATGGGCTGTCAGCAATTTGAACATCTTTAATTACTCGTAATTTGTACGTTGGAGCAATTTCTGGATTTGGAATGGCAGCACTAATTAAATCTGATGTTTGTTCATCACTATTTTCAACTACTTTTTTCTCAGTAAAATGTGGTTTTAAATCATAAAAAGCCGCAATATCATTCACGTTACCGCGCATGCTGAACATATCACCACGATTAGGTGTGATATCAGTATCGATAATTACATCATCCATACCTAAATATGGAAAAATAGATTCCCCTGGTTTAGCTTCTTCAGGTAGGAACCAAATACCTTCGTCATAAGCTTTGGGTGCAACTTTTTCGGTAAAACCAATTTCTTGAAGTGCACAAATCATCCCTTCAGAAAGTTCACCACGCATTTTGCTGCGCTTAATTTTAATATTATTGCCAATCCGTGCGCCTGGTAAAGCTACAATCACATTATGATTGGCAGCAATATTAGGTGCGCCACATACGATTTGAACATCTTCAGCTTCACCAATATTAACTTGGCAAATTGCTAAATGATCTGAATCTGGATGTGGCTTAAGGCTAGTTACATAACCAACAACGAGCTTGGTTAAACCATCACTGGGTGAATAGACATCATTAATATCAACCGATGTCCGTGCTAATTTTTCTGCTAAATCTTTGGGTTTTACGTCAATATCCAAATATTCTTGAAGCCATTTATAAGAAACTTTCATTTGTTTTAATTATCCCTTCTGATCAAATTGCGTTAAGAAACGTACATCATTTTGGTAGAAATCACGGATATCATTCACACCATATTTGAGCATTGCAAAACGATCTGGTCCAAGACCAAATGCAAATCCACCATATTCCTCTGGATCCACACCGGCCATTTTAAGTACATTAGGATGAGTCATACCGGCACCTAGCACTTCAATCCATCCAGTATATTTGCAGACAGCACAACCTTTACCATGGCAATTAAAGCAAGTAATATCTGCTTCAACTGATGGTTCCGTAAATGGGAAGTAACTAGGACGCAAACGAACTTCTAATTCATCGCCGAATAAATCTTGCGCCACGACTTCTAGGGTTCCTTTTAAATCAGCCATCGTAATGTGCTTCCCGATAACCAAGCCCTCCACTTGATGGAATTGGTGACTATGGGTGGCATCATCGGTATCACGACGATAAACTTTCCCAGGGGAAACCATTTTAAGTGGTCCCTTGCTAAAGTCATGTGTTTCCAACGTCCGCGCTTGCATAGGTGAAGTTTGAGTTCTCATCAAAATTTCTGGGGTCACATAGAAAGTGTCCTGCATATCACGAGCTGGATGGTCCTTAGGTAAATTTAGCATTTCGAAGTTATAACGATCTTCTTCAACTTCACCGCCTTCAGCAACGACATATCCCATCCCAATAAATAGATCGACTAATTCATCAATAATTTGTTGAATCACATGCGGTTGACCTTGAGCAACACTGTTACCCGGTAAAGTTACATCAATCGCTTCTTTTTTTAATTGGTCATTTAACTTTGCATTTTCAAGTTTGGCTCTTTGTTCATCAATTGCATTGGTTAATTGATCACGAACTTCATTAGCAAATTGACCAACTTTGGGACGTTCTTCAGCACTCAAATCACGCATACCACGTAACACTTCAGTGATTGGGCCTTTTTTACCTAACATTTTTACTCGTACATCATTAATCGATTCGAGGTTAACACTTTCTTCGACTTGCTTCAGTCCTTGTTGCAGTAAATCATTTAACTTATCTTGTAATCCCATTTGAACTCTCCTTTTTCAAAATAAAAAAACTCCGCCCCTGAAAAGGGACGAAGTATCGCGGTACCACCCTAGTTTATAGCAACATGCTATACACTTAGAAATCGGTAACGGTGATTAACCGGAGTACGATTAAGTATCAACTACGGAAGTGAAATTCGGAAATGATTCAGGTTCTTACTTTCAGTCTTGATAAGAACTTCCTAACCAAATACATTTGCTACTAACTTCCATCAACGTTTTTAATACGTGTGACATTAAAACAATAATTAACTAATCAATCCATTCGTCGCCCCAGTTATGAACAGCTTCCATAACGGGTTTGAGAGCTAGACCTTTGTCGGTCAATGAA
Organism: Paucilactobacillus nenjiangensis; assembly: GCF_008632615.1. Lineage (NCBI taxonomy): Bacteria > Bacillati > Bacillota > Bacilli > Lactobacillales > Lactobacillaceae > Paucilactobacillus > Paucilactobacillus nenjiangensis. Next base: position 1,020,129 of record NZ_CP043939.1, on the reverse strand, counting down.
TAGTCAACTTTTGAGACTGAACCGGGATGCGTGTTTCGCGTAACGATTCCTTCACTCTCAAGTTCACGCAATCGTTCAACTAAAACACGATCACTACATTTACCGATTCCGGCAACGAAATCTTTAAATCTCAAGACGTTTTCTTTCAAAAGTAGCTCGACAATTAAACCATTCCATTTTTTACCAAGAATGACAAATGTTTCTTCAAACTTAGGACAAAGTGCTAATTTTTCTGTTGTATCAATCATTACTTGATCCACGTTAACCCCTCCAATCATTTAACTTATTCAACTATTATATTATAAAGTAGTCCGAACTTTCAACCATAATTCTACACGAGCACGCATTGGTGCAAAGAATTCACGTTCAGCTTCGTAATCATCCACTAATGAAACCAGCAAACTTTCACGATATTTTGGTAAGGCTAAGGTTGCGCCAAACATATGCTTCAAGATGATATCCTTTTCCATGTCATTCAAAGGTGTGAGCTTTTCAGCGTTACGTAAAGCCACCCGGGGATGAATAAAAGCATGAGAACCTAAATCAAATTTAGTGGTTCTCCAGTCGTAGTAAAAAAGATCGTGAAGTAAACCTGCACGAGCAACGCTACGATAATTTAAATGTAACTTTTTCGCAATCCGATAACTATCAAATGAAACTGATAGAGAATGTTGCAACCGGTCTGAGTTGTGATGATGGGTATAAGTAGCTAATTTTTGAACCTCATCAGTGTCGATTAAATCGCTAATCAATTCTACATATTCACTATCATGTTGCCATGCATTTTTCTTCATTTAGTTCTCCTTTTTATTAACTCAAAGGTATGATACATGCTTACTAAATAAAAGTAAACTATAACGCTCAAATTATTTCTTTAATTCAAACATTAGTATCCCGGCTGAAACAGCGACATTCAACGATTCTGCTTTCCCAGCAATTGGAATATACAGGTTCTTGGAAGTCCGTTCTAAGACTGCCGGTTGAACGCCATTGCCTTCATTACCCATAATTAATGCGAAACTATCACTTTTTTCAATTTCACGATAATCCACTGCATCTTTGTTTAATTCAGTTCCGTAAACCGGAATTCCTTCAGCATGTAGCATATCAATCCAATCCAAAGTTGAACCTTGCTTAACGTCAATATGGAATTGACTACCTTGCATTGCACGAACTACTTTTGGTGAAAAAATGTCAGCCGTTTTGTTACCAGCAACAACACCAGTGAAGCCGGCAGCATCTGCGGTCCGAATCATGGTACCTATGTTACCTGGATCTTGAACTTCATCCATTAATAACCAGGTGCCAGACAATTCATTTGGTACTTCGGTATATGCAACAGGAATCCCAACTTCAGCAGCAATTCCTTGTGGTGTCACTGTATCAGTGATATGTTGCATAACTTCAAACGTGACGATATAGATTTCGTCGATGTCTTTAAAATCTTGATTATGCAAATCAAACTGTTCTTGTGTCACCATAATTGCTTTAATTGGTGCATCATAATTAAGTGCTTCTTGTACTAAGTGCCAACCATCTAAAAGATAGCTGCCTTCGCGAGTTCTTTGCTTCTTTGTGGCGAGCTTTGTCCAGTTTTTTACTTTTTGGTTTTGTGTCGATGATATGTTTTCCAAATTTATTCACTCCAATTGTGCTATTATACCATGACAAGGGTCATAACGGAGGTCTTAACATGGAATCTATTAAAATAACTGTGACGGGACGAGTTCAACGTGTCGGTTTCCGCTGGTCAGTCGTGTCACTGGCTCAACGGTTGAATATTAAAGGTTTTGTTAAAAATTTACCTAATGGGGATGTATATATAGAAGCAGAAGGTCCAACCTGAATGATTGCAGAATTCACCAAAAGAGTACAAAACGGCCCTACTCCACTGGCTTCAGTCGAATATGTTGATGTGGTCAATCAGCCCCTTCAATCATTTATCGACTTTCAAATCAGATAAAGTTTGAAAAAGTTAGTGGCGTTGAGGACTTGTTCCGTGGTATATTATCCTATGTTTGTGAAACTAATATGAAGAAAAAGGAATTGATTTATTAAAATGAGAAATAAAAAAATATCGCTAATTGCGATAATATCGGTCCTAGCACTTACTTTAAGCGGTTGTGTTCGCCAAGACAAGAATGGTAATCCTTATGGGATGACTTACGAATATCTCGCCAAGCCTACACAACACTTAATGGAATGGATTGCTAATTTCTTTGGTGGCCCTTATTCATACGGTTGGGCAATTATTATCATTACATTCGTCGTTCGAATGATTTTGCTACCAATTATGATTAGCCAAATGCGTAAATCAACCATTCAACAAGAAAAAATGGGTATGGTTGGACCTGAAATGCGCGATATCCAAGAACGTCAAAAGACTGCGACAACACCTGAAGAAAAAGCCGCTATCAGTCAAGAAATGATGGCTCTTTATAAAGATAATGGTATTAGCATGACCGGTGGAATTGGATGCTTACCACTATTGATTCAAATGCCCGTCTTTGCCGCCTTATACGCAGCCATTCGTTATTCTCACTTATCTAACGCGATGTTCTACGGCATTAAACTTGGTTCTCCAAGTATTATCCTAGCTATTCTTTCATTTGTGGCTTACCTAATCCAAGGCTATCTATCAACACTTGGAATTCCTGAAGCCCAAAAGAAGCAAATGCGCATGATGATGTTCGTCAGCCCAATTATGCTTGGATATATGGCCATGATTTCATCTGCCGGATTAGGACTTTACTTCTTTATCGGTGGTATCTTTGCCATCATTCAAACAATCATTATCAACCTTTATCGTCCTAAGATTAAACGTGATATTGAAGCTGAATTAAAGAAAAATCCCCCAGAGAAGAAAAAAGTGGTAAAACCAATTATTGAATCACCAACCAAAATTGCTCCAAAAAATAATCAACCAGCTAAGAAACAAAACCGGAATGCTGGTAAACAGCAACATCATAAATAAATTGGTATTTTAAAAGCTGCCTTTCAAAACTCATAGTTTTGAAGGACAGCTTTTTTAGTACCTATATTTGGCTTGGCTAGTTAATCGTCTAAGGTTTTGATATCTTCATCGACAATTGGTAAGGTGACCTTAAATAGCGAGCCGTATCCGGCTGAACTTTCCAAGGTCATTTCTCCGCCATAGCCTTCGACTAAGCGTTTTGCAATGGCTAATCCCAGTCCATTACCACCTTTTTTACGACTACGAGCCTTATCAACTCGGTAGAACCGGTCAAAGACTTTAGCCATATCTTCTTTCGAAATACCTTCACCAAAATCTTGAACTCCAATTTCAACACGATTCAAAGTCCGTGACAATGAAATATGAATTTCTTTGCGGTCGGTTGAATACTTCACCGCGTTATCAGACAAAATAATCAGGATTTGTTCTAAATGATCTCGATAGATTGGTGAAACAATTCGATCCTTCAAGTCATCATCCATGATGAACAAGAAGTCCGGATGAATCATTTTAAAATTATTAAAGACTTGATGAACAACTTCGCCAACTTCCGTTTTTTCGTCTTTAAAATTCGTTTCAACTTGTTCCGCCCGACTCAAATCCAACATTTCTTGGACCAAATCTTGCATTCGCTTAGTTTCTTTCAATGAAGCATCAATGGATTCCGCTAACACTTTGGGATCGTCTTTTCCCCACCGATTAAGTAGCTCCATGTGCCCTTGAATAATTGCAACCGGCGTCCGCAATTCGTGTGACACGTCCCCCACAAATTGTGATTGTTGGTCCATGTACCGCTGCATCCGGTCCATCATTTCATTAAACATCAGAGCCAAATCGCCAAGTTCATCGTGTCGATATAATTTAGGCACCCGATTATCAGCAGTTGGATCGTCTCGAATTGCTACCAACGTATCATGAATATCATCAATTGGTCGCAACAAGAAATACGACAAACAGTAACCGAGTAAGCCACTGGCTATGACCATTAAGACCAACGTTAAAGCGGAAATAATCAGTAAGCGTTGGAAAATCCGATAAAATGCCGTCAGCGAATTTTCAATATAGACATACCCAATCGTTTTATTGGTTTTACTTGAAATAACTGGTTCAACCCCAAACAATCGTCGTGCAAAATGTTTACCAGCCAAACTGACTTGTTGCTTTTTGACTGGCTTAAACTTTTTATCAATCGTCCCAGTTGAATATATTTCTTTGCCGTCTGGATCAAAGACCGCAATCACCGTATTCGAAGTACTCAAATCCTGTGTGATTTTTCGACTAGTTTCCATTGACTGGCTATCACCGATTTGTTTAGCTACTGCTTGTGTGCTTAAGTCAGTTGAATTTTGACTTAACTTTTTTTCAACATTGACCAATGAACGGTTCATTGCGCTTTTTTCTTGATCAAGTAAGTTGTCTGTGAACGCGTTAAATAAAACAAAAGTTAAACTAGCAAAGATGACCAGTGCGCCAAGCGCGGTCCCCAGTGCCCATTTAACTTTTAATGATAAACGATATTCTCTTTTATTTGATTTAGTTGCATTTTCCAATATTCAAAAACCCCAAAAATCGTTATTTTGAACGCATTACATAACCAGTTCCACGAACGGTTTGAATGTAACTGTTTTCGGTGCCTTCTTTGTCTATCTTATTACGGATATAACGCACATAAACATCAACCACGTTGGTTTCAACTTTTGAGTCTGCGCCCCAAACAGTTTCCAGTAATAAACTACGCGACATCACTTTATCAATGTTTTCCATTAAAAGAAGTAATAAATCGTATTCGCGTTTAGTTAAGTTGATTACTTCATCACCACGATGAACGATACGGTTTTCTTTTTCAACAGCCAAGTCACGATAACGCACGATTGTTTGAGTAGTTTTTCCATTGCTATTTTCGTCTTCAATGTTGATACGACGCAATAATGCGCGAACACGAGCCAATAATTCTTCAATCGCAAATGGTTTAACGATATAATCATCGGCACCGTGATCTAAGCCAGATACTCGATCAATCACGGAATCACGTGCAGTCATCATTACGATTGGTGTGTTTTTAACTTCACGAACTCGGCGGGCCACTTCTAAACCATTTAATTCAGGCAACATCAAGTCTAATAAAATTACATCATAATCAGTTGTAATAGCGGCTTCGAGTCCGGAACGGCCATCAAGCTTGATATCAACTGAATATCCTTCATGTTTTAATTCCAATTCTACGAAGCGGGCAAGATTCTCTTCATCTTCAATAATTAAAATTTTACTCATCACAAATACGCTCCATTTTCACAAAAGTTTTAATATTTTTATCGATTTCTTACATACCTTTTCATATTATCATATTTTTCTCATCAAATATAGTAAATCCTGATTTATTCACAAAGATATGCAAAATACCCATCAAACACATGCATCACGCGTTTGATGGGTATTTTGTATTTTCACCTTTTAAGTACACAAAAAGAGCCTCAGCTCTGGTATAGTTAAATTGCTAAACAAAACCACATGAGAGAAGAGGACTCTATATTGAAAACTTTACAGGAAATGGCATTAAATTTCAACAAAAACATTTTAGTATCGCATACGGGTGGTCAATTATCTTCCGATGGCGGGCTAACATTGTGTGTAGAGCTGATGGCAAAATTCCAGTTCACCATCTTGGCCGACAAACTATTGAGGTTCAATGACCAGCGACGATATTGTCAACACAGTAATTCTAGTATCTTAAAACAGTTAATTCTTCAGATTATTGCTGGTTATAGCGCAGATTCTGCGGCAACTTCTTTAGAAAAAGAACCGCTTTTTAAATTATTATTGGATAAACCGTCTTTGGCTTCACAAGCAACAATATCACGTTTTTGGCAACGCTTTGATAAAGATAGTGTTAGCACATTACAGACTTTAAATGAGGCTTTGATCGACCGTGTTCGACTATTAACCAACCAGACAGCCACGATTATTGATATCGATTCAACTCACTCGGACACTTATGGCAAACAGGAAGCCACTAACTACAACGCACATTATGGTACTGAAGGATATCATCCATTACTGGCAACTGATCAAGATGGTAACTTATTGAAAGCTGTCTTGCGTCCTGGAAATGCCTACACCAGCAAAGATGTAAAAGCTTTTTTAACACCACTATTAAAGCATTATCAAACTCAGCTGCCCACGACTGACATTCTGGTTCGTGGTGATAGTGGCTTCGCCACGCCAGAAGTTTACGATGTCTGTGAAGCCAACGATGTGTTTTACTTTATTCGACTCAAACGCAATCGAAAATTACAGAATCTAGCTGAAAAGTTCGTCAAGATCAGTGATCAAACCCAGTGGCAAGAGGAAGAGACTCATTACTACTCTGAAATCTATCAATCAGCATCGTGGCCTAAGCCACGGCAGATTTATATTAAATCAACTCGAGTAGCTGGTGAACTGATCTTTTCACATGAATTTATCGTCACTAATCTGACTAATTTAACGGCTGAAACTGCCTTCGAACTGTATCACAAACGCGGCCAAATGGAAAATTACATCAAAGAAGCTAAAACAGGTTTCTTTTTCGATAAGACTGATAGTTCAACGTTTAATGCCAATGCTTCCCGGATGATGGTTAGTGTACTGGCTTACAATATTGTCAACTTTTTAAAGCAGCTAGCACTGACAAAACATGATTCCGGCTTGTGCGTTAGCACATTGCGGATCCGTTTATTCAAAGTTGCGGCACGTGTTGTGCATACTGGCCGACGCATTCAGTTGCGGCTGAGCTCGTATCATGTTTACCATCGGCTGTTCTACCAGGCTCTACAGCGTATCCAGGCTATTGAATAACCGGCAAAATTAAAAAATCTGTACAACCAAGGGACAAGTGTATCCAAAAGTTCAAAGCAATTCTGAGTTAGTTGAAAGATCTCACTAGCTAGAACTGATAAACATCGTATTTCAGCAAAAGATAAAGACATACCCGTCAGTTTTCGAAAAAATACGAAAACTGACGGGATTTTTATGAACTATGAATAATTCAGGTAAATGTTCTTACGATAAATTTTAATGTAGATTTCATTTATCCATCATGTGAAAAAGTTTGTAAGTCAAACTAACTAGTAATTAAGAGTTTCAACACAAATTTAAACATTTTTGTTCATAATTTCACTTGCTGATTATCGCTGTAAGTGCTATCATTTTAGAGTAAGTTGATTAGTTTCTTTAACCCTATATTTTATATTGAAAGAGGTATTGTTTATGAAAGCAGCAGTTGTACGTGATGCAGTAGATGGCTATGTTGATATTATTGACAAGGAACTTCGCCCACTAGAATTTGGTGAAGCACTTGTTGATGTTGAATATTGTGGTCTTTGTCACACTGATTTGCATGTTACTAGTGGCGATTATGGTGCCTTCCCTGGCCGTGTCATTGGACATGAAGGTGTTGGGATTGTTAGCAAATTAGGTGAAGGGGTTACTGCACTTAAAGTTGGCGATCGTGTTTCAATCGCTTGGTTCTTTGGCGGTTGTGGACACTGTGAATATTGTTTAACTGGTCGTGAAACATTCTGTCGTAACGTCCGTAATGCTGGTTTCACTGTTGATGGTGCCATGGCACAACAAGTTATCGTTGATGCTAACTATGCTGTTAAAGTTCCTGAAGGCCTTGACCCAGTTGAAGCCACTTCATTAACTTGTGCCGGAGTTACAATGTACAAAGCATTGAAGACCGGTGGCGTAAAGCCAGGTCAATGGGTATCAGTTGTTGGTGCCGGTGGTCTTGGTAACCTTGCCGTTCAATATGCAAAACATGTCTTTGGTGCTCATGTTGTCGTAGTTGATGGTAATGAAGATAAATTAGGTGCTGCTAAAGAATGTGGCGCTGATATCATACTTAACCGTCACGATGGAAACATTGCTCAAAAGATTCAAGAATTAACTGGTGGTGTTCATACAGCTCAAGTTACCGCTGTTAATGCTCAAGCATTTACAGATGCTGTTGATTCACTTCGTCCAGATGGCCGTTTAGTTGCCGTTGCCCTTCCTACTGGTAACATGGAATTAAACATTGGTAAAACTGTTTTAGATGGTATCCAAGTGGCTGGTTCACTTGTTGGTACTCGTCAAGACTTAGCTGAAACATTCCAATTTGGTGCTGAAGGTAAAGTTAAACCAATCGTTCATACTCGTAAATTAAGTGAAGTTAATGATATCATCGACGAAATGAAAGCCGGCAAGATTGTTGGTCGTGAAGTCGTAGATATGTCTTTATCATAATTATCCAAGGAGTAGCGTTCATTCGCTGCTCTTTTCTTTTACAAACTGTGCAAAAATCCAAGGTCGATTTCGACCTTGGATTTTTTTGGTAAACCAATTTATATTCAATTCACTGAAAATCGAGTAGGAGGCAGTTGATTAGTTCAGCTACCGACCTCTCACACCACCGTACGTACGGTTCCGTATACGGCGGTTCAGTAATTTAAGCATTTTGAATAGACTGGAATACCTTGGAGAGATTCATCAATCCAAGTTGTTCCAGTTTTTCGTTTGTTAACGTATAAAGTAGTGTTTTGCTATGTGCTGTGCGCCAGTAACCCTTGCGGGTATAAACAGCTAGCCGAGCATCATTCTGATTCAAACCTAGTCGTTTCAGGTTAGTGATCTTCGTTTTGATTTTCTTCCATGATTTCCAGATGTATTGTCGAACTCTAGACCGTAGCCACTGATCTATTCGTTTCAAGAAGTTTGTCATCTTACCAGATGAGTAGTATTGAATCCATCCGCGCATTTTTCGTGTGATTTCCATAAACATTTGTTCAAGTGAAATTCCGCGATTGCGTTTCGTAATTCGTTTGAGTTCCTGTTTGACCCGTATTTGGGATTGTTTTGACGGCCTTGAGAAAGCACCACCCCTACCAACTCCCAGTGAGAATCCCAGAAATTTCAATCTCAATGGTGACCCGACTTTACTTTTGTCACGATTGACGGTTACTTTAAGATCCTTTTCCAGAAATCTACTAATACTCTCAAGTACCCGGTGACCTGCTCGTTTACTCTTAACGTAAATATTGCAGTCATCCGCATATCGGACAAAGTGGAGACCTCGTTCCGTTAATACTTTATCCAGCTCATTGAGATAGATATTCGCCAATAGTGGTGACAGTGATCCGCCTTGCGGGGTTCCCACGACACTCGCTTCGAAGGTTGAACCAGTCATAACACCACTAGTCAAAAACTTTCGAATTAGCTTAATCAACCAAGGATCATCAATATATTGTTCGATATACTTGATCAGTAAATCATGATTGACTGTATAGAAGTATGCCTTTAAATCAAGATCAACCACGACGTGGTAACCCTCGTTATACAGCGATACCACTCGTTTAATTGCATCTTGCGCACTTCGATTAGGTCGAAAACCAAAACTATTATTTGAGAAAACTTGTTCAAAAATCGGAGACATCACTTGTGCGATTGCTTGTTGTATCATTCGGTCAATTACCGTTGGCACGCCTAATTTTCGCACGCCACCATTTGGTTTGGGTATTTCTACCCGTTTAACCGCCTTCGGCCGGTACGTCCCATCATTCAACTGATGAATAAGTTCAGTTTTATGAACTCTCAAATAACCTAACAGATCATCGATGGTCATTCCGTCGATGCCTGCGACACCTTTATTACGCACAACCCGTTGATAGGCCAGATTCAAGTTATCTCGATCCAACACGCGTTGTTCAAACTTAATGCCACTCAGCATCGTTGTTTCATTAGAATTCATCCTACGCGCCCCAGTTTGTTCTTGGTCTTCCAGACCTACCATCCACTGGTGGTCAGCTTTGTTTTCTGTTTTCTGCGATCGTCGCATAAATTCCACCTCCATAATCAATGTGAGTTATTACTGTTCAGCCCTTCGTGACGAAGTCACTGCTATGGCCTCGGCTGACTCCTGATAAACTCAGTATTCCATCACTGAAACAGTTGTCCTGTAGAACTTGATTGCTCTTCTTGTCGGGACTTGTCTATCAGGCCTCCCCGGGTAAGAACGTCAACTTTCATACCATGTCACCATTAGCTTTACCATCGTGATTTTGAGTAGTATCGGACTTCGATTTGTTGAGCAATCTTATCCAATCAGTTCTGGCCTTATAGCTACTTCTTGTTCATTGGTGCGGTATTTTGCTCCTCAGACTTCCTTCAGATTCCACTTCATAGTGGACACCCTTGTCCTTGGCTAGTGGTTCCGACTACTACGGCCCACAGTGGACTTTCACCACCTAGTTGGCGCCCATGCCGGGCGCACTCAAAAAAAGCCGTGAACAAAACATCAGTTTTGTTCACGGCTCCTTTTTTGTACAACCTTTTTTTAGAATTGGTTCCATCAGTCAAATCATAATGATTATTTTGGCTCATCTCACAAATTCTTGCAAATTATTCATCTTTACGTTTTCGTTTCCTAGCAATTCCGAATAAGCCAAACATTGTCATCAATGTTCCTGTAATTCCTAAGACCGATAATTCTGAGTTTTCCTCCTCTCCTGTTTGTGGCAAGCTTGCCTGTTTTGCTGCGACTGGTGAGCTGTCACTTTCATGTTTAGTTGGTTGGCTAGTCACGCTTTCAGCGGATGATTCTTTAGGAACTGGGTTGGCCGTGTATGTCAAGGTCACTGCCCCGTTGCCGGAAATGGTTGGCACAGTTCCAGTAAATGTATAGCCAGGAATCAATGGTACTGTCAGCGATTCGCCAGTCTTAACCGTCACTGTGTGCGCATCGCCAATTGGTTTTCCGTTTTTATCGATTGGTGTAATAACCACTGTATGTTCAGTAGGTTGATATACAAGCGGAACTTCAGTAGTCGTGGTTAGCACTTTCACTTCCTGACCAACATATTCATAACCCGGCACATTTGGTACCGTGATTGCTTCGCCAGTCTTACCGGTCACTTCAATCGGATTACCAACGTTGTTTCCATCCGGATCCTTGGGTTGGAATGTAAATGTGTGCACAGTCCCGGTATAAGTCACAGTGTAATCATTGCCTGTCGCTAAATACTTGCCCGTAACAATCAATGAATCAGCGACATAGCCTTCAATCACTGGAGAAGTAGGACTAAATGTCGCATCAGTTTTACCGGTGATTGTCTGCGCGGCTGCTGCTTGGCCAGCCTTTTCAAAGACATAATGAACGGTCACGGTTTGGTCGTTAGCGATGTAGTGAATTTCAACTGGTGTTGTATCTGTTGGAATCGTCACCTCTTGACCGGGAACCACAGTGTAGCCTGGAATTTCAACTGGTACCACCGGTTGTCCCGTTTGACCTGTTGAAGTCGTTGGAACATTTGTGGATTGAAGTCAATATTTGAGACAGATTTTAAGAGACATTCAGAACCGCGTTTACCTTCCACAGCTCAAATAAATCATTAATCGCGATTAATAACTTATTTGAACCCTGGAAAGCATTAAATCAGGCGGCCATTTGGCTTGTAAGTGTTGCAATTTCAACTTGTAAGGGGGTCTGGTAGCCCAGTGAACTATGAATTCTCTTCCTATTGTAGAAAGCATGCACATATTCAAAAAGGACGGCAGCAGCAGTTTCATAATCTTCAAAGACCGGCACTGGATAAACACATTCCTTTTTGAGGGAAGCGTGAAAGGATTCCATTGGCGCATTATCATACGGACAACCCTTACGGCTGTATAAGTGGCGGATATGTAGCTCAGTTAAACGTTGATTGTAATCATCGCTGGTATACTGTGATCCTAAATCCGTATGGATAATCAGGTCCCCAGTAATGGTTCGATTTTTAACCGCGCTTTCAAGGGTCTTTAAGACTAAATGGTAGCGTCAAGAATCTTGTGTAAATGAAATGCCTTCGTACATATAATATGTATCTAACTTAAATAAATGATGCTTCCAAGGTGTCCTGGAGTCCTTTGAACCCTCGGTGGATCCGCTTCAGAGACTTCTCGTTATAAACATTAAACTGAGAAACCAGGAAGCGATCCAGTGAATCTTCCGTTGGAAATTGTTCTTTGTGGTGGGTGGTGCGCTTGAGATGCTTATTAAAGTTCTCAATCAGGTTAGTGGAGTATAGTGATTGCCGGATAGCTGGTGGAAAGTCCATGAAAGTGAGTAAATTCGGCATTTTAAGCAGATCTTTGATTAATTTGGGATAGGTCTGATGCCAGTTGTTGGCGAACTCATTCAGTTTCAGTTCGGCTGCTTCACGGTTGGCGGCCCGATGAACTTGTTTAAAGTCACTGATCACGGCCTTGCGGTCTTTTACGCGAACTTTGTTCATCAGATTCCGCCCAACATGAACCAGGCAACGTTGTCGTTTGGCTTTAGGGAAATGCCGATTCAAGCCTTCATCCAAACCAACTAACCCATCGGCCACAAACAACAGCACATCTTTAACGCCCTGCTTGATCAAAGTTCCCAGCAGTTCAGTCCATATTCCAGTCGATTCCGTTGGCGCCACTTGGTAGTTCAGCACTTCTTTCGTACCATCTGGACGAATGCCAATCGCAATATGAACGGCTTCTTTTTGAACGGTATCCCGCTTTAACGGCAAGTAAGTGGCATCTAAGAAGATGGCCACATATTGTGAAGCCAGTCGACGTTGCTAGAAAGCTTGAACCTGTTCATTGACGGCTTTAGTCATGTTGGAAACCGTGGCTTTGGAGTAGTGAGCACCGTACATTTTCTCAATAAGTTCGGCAATTTCAGCAGTGGTAATTCCCTTGGTATACAACTGAATGACCGTTGTTTCTAAATTATCACTGTGCCGACCGTAGGCTGGCAAGGTATGATTTTCAAACCGGCCATTGCGATCTCGAGGAATGGTTAAGTTAAGTTGGCCGTACTTCGTATCAAACGAGCGCTCATAACTGCCGTTGCGGTTATTACCAGTGTTAATCCCAGCGTATGAGTAGCGTTCGTAACCCAAAAACTCTGCCAATTCGGTTTGAATCAGCTGGTTAATCGCAATTTCGAGGTGGTGACGAAAAACTTCGTCCAAATCTTGCTTTTGGGATAGTGCAGCGATAATTTCTGTGGTAAGTTCATTCATGGGGAATGCCTCCTGTGATGTTTTCTGTGATTACTAAATATCATAAGGGAAGGCATTCCCTATTTCTATACAATTCAGAAATCTTTTATGCATTTACACAAGATATTTTACGCTCTCCAAAATATATTTGTGGAATCAATGAATACATGACTCAACAAAATTTAATTGATTTGGGCCTGAATGAAAGTTCAACTTAAAAAAAAGTATATGAAACTGCTCATGCTATTCAACAGGCAATCCATAATCGTGATGGAGAGTCATTAACAAGTATATTAAAAAATTACATCCCCGTGGGGAATGCTATGGATACAGCTATATCAACATTAAAAAAGAATCGTTCAAGTGTTGTTGCTAGCTGTTCTTCAGCTTTCTCAAACGGAGCCATAGAAGGAATTAACAGAAAAATAAAAACGTTGAAAAGAGCTTGCTATGGATTTACTAACAAGAGTCATTTTAGGACTCGTATCCTTTTGATTGTAAAATAAAAGAACATCCCGAAGGATGTTCCAATATCTGGGTCACCAATACCAGTTGACGAAGACCCAAAAAAAGAAACATTCAGGTCCGGCACCTTGAATGTTTCTTTTGATAATGCGATTTAAAAATTTGAATTACTTAACGTTGATAACTTGCTTACCGTCGTAAAAACCACAACTTGGGCAAACAACGTGTGACTTACGTAATTCTCCACAGTTTGGACATGGTGCCAAACCAGGAACTGAAAGTTTAATGTGTCCGCGACGCATTGCCTTCTTAGTCTTTGATGTCTTTCTTGCTGGAACTGCCATTTCTTGCCACCTCCTTAATAAAATTTATCCACATTAATGTGTTTGTCTGCTAATCATTTTCGTTATCCTGATCAGGAAGTAATTCTTTTAATTTAGCGAGACGTGGATCAACAGTGTTAGATTTCGACCCTTTATCGATGTATTCTTCTTCAGAAACAACTTCCCAACCAGTACCGGTTGGCATATCATCCCCGTCTTCAGATTCATCTTCGGCCAAAACACGTAATGGAATTGCTAGTAACAGATTTTCTCCTACTGCCTCGTCAAGATCAATTTTTTGATCTTCATCCAACACGAGTGCCGCTTCATCAGCTTCATAATTCTCCAAATGTGCAGCATCACTCAAATAAAATTCAGTGATTTCTACTTCAGTTGGTAGCTGAACCGGCTTTAATGAACGACTAGATGGGACCGTCAAGGTTGTTTTAACCTTCAACGTTAACATCACATCTCCATCTTTAAACGAAACATAACCATCGACCATGACTGGTGCAACGGCCAGAACTTGATCTGGGAATCGTTCAGTTAGCATCTCATTCAGGTCTAACTGTTCTTTCACATGGAGTGGTTCATTTTTGTATCGTTGTAGTTCGTTTAATGACCATTTCATCAGTAGACCCTCCTAACGCAACAAATTACATTATACTAGCGACAAAATTGAATGTCAATGTAATTTGCTTGACAGCACAACTATTTCATAATTATCGGGCTTTTCTTTAGATCTTGTGCTGCTCCAGTCATTTGTTCAATGAATTTACCAGCACGATAATCTAAATTCAACGCCCCTTGTTTCAAATCTCGATCCACTTTAGTAACTAACGGGATAGTTAAATCCTTTTTCACAGAGTGAAGATATTCCTGCCCACGCTCGTTGAAGCCTAACACCCGCAAATATGGCAGCTGAGCGGCCTGTTTCATCTCAGTATCGGTGATTTGCAGCAAAGTGTATAAACATAAGCGAGATAGACGAGAATAAGTGTAACGCTTAGATTTAATCTGACTCATAAACTCATCAAAAGTAGCAGCATTTTCAGCGATTTCTTTAAATTTGTGCTCCAGGCCTTCAGACATTTGGTAAATACCCTGGAGAAAGTCAATCGATGCTTGATTAATCAAGTATCTCAAGTATGGATAACACATATTCCAATCGACGACTGCTTTACTTTGAAACAAATCAATCGCCGTTTGCTCCGGCACGCTTTCCCGATAATCTAACTGATTAAACACGGCATGCCGAATCGCACTGGCGCTAGCAATCTGCGAACTAATTCGTTGATCATGGTATGAATTTGAAACCCGTTCAATGGCCGTCAGTTTGATGGACGAATTCATTTGCTGCACTGCTTTATGATAGCAATACGCCAAAATGTCATTCGGTTCCGTCAACTCAATCCCCGTTTGTTGCTTTAACTGTTGGTTAAAGCGGGTCGCATAGGTGCCGTTATACTGGCTAAACTCTTCACTATCGAATTGTTCTTCTGCCTGCACTAATTGGTTAAAATCAATTTCTGGGTGTTCAGAACCAAAAACTAGCTCCGAAATCTGCAACTGATTTAACAAAGTTAACGCCCCTTGGGCAAATAAATGGGCCGGCTGCACTGCATAAAAAATCGGCAATTCAATCACCAAATCTACACCACTAACCAAGGCCTCGTTTGCCCGGGTCCATTTATCCAGAATCGCAGCTTCACCACGTTGCGTGAAGTTACCACTCATCACCGCAACCACTACATCAGCACCACTGACTTGTTTCGCCATGTTTAAATGATGTAAGTGGCCGTTATGAAACGGATTATATTCAGTTACTAAGCCCACTGCTTTCATGAGATTCTCCTACTTTTCGCAAATAAAGAACCATCTCGTCGTCTGATCATCTACTTCATGTTGACCAAAGTCAGCACTCACCGTAATCTGTTTGAACCCTGCGCGGTCAAGGGCATCTAAGTACTCATCCATTTCATAAGTCCGCTCATGATGCATTTCACTTACGCGTTGATAACTACCATCCTCATTCTCATTAAAGAATGATAAATCATGAATGACTGAGTGTGGCTGGTCCTCATTTTCAAAACTCGCCCACATGAAAAAACGTGAGGAGTCTTCATTTTCAAAGTTATACATGTAGCCAGGATACACTTCATCCGTTTGATACGGTGAAATCACATCAAAAATGAACTTACCACCTTCATTTAAATGGCTAATCGCTTGGTGGAATACTTGCTCCAACTCAGTAATGTCTTTTAAATAACACAGTGAATCGGCAAAACAAGTAATTACATCAAATTGATCAAAACCATCTAAATCGAGCATATTAGCTTGAATCAAGGGTACCTGCACTTTAGCATCTTCGATATGTTGGTCTGCCAGACTCAACATTTCTTCAGATAAATCCGTGACGGTTACGTCATAATTTTTCTTCGCTAACAAGACCGCCAATCGGCCAGCGCCACCAGCTAAATCCAAAATTTTATCATCTTGAGCGACGTTCTTTTGCACGAACTTTGCCCAATCAAGATACATTTGTTCATCAAATAATTCATCATAAAATTGAGCAAACGTCGAGTAAATCATGACTAAGCCTCAACCCAGTCATTCACGTTGACGATTGGTGCATCTGACCATAATTTTTCTAGGTTGTAGTACTCACGTTGATCCTTTTGGAAGACGTGAGCCACAACATCACCTAAGTCAACAAGGACCCAGTTACCAGTTTGCTTACCTTCAACCCGTTTGACTTCAATACCCGCTTTACGAGCATCTTCAACAATCGCATCCGCAATGGCTTGCACTTGACGCTTTGAGTTAGCATTGGTGATCAAGAAGTAGTCGGCCATAAAGCTGACACCCTGGACATCCAAGGCAACGATATCTTCAGCACGTTTGCTATCAGCTGCTTTCACAGCAATTTCTAAAATATCTTTTGTATTCATTTAAATTCCTTTCACTTTGCGACCCAGGCATTGTATGTATCAATCGCACTGGGATAAACATTCTTATTTCGTTCAATTAAATATTGGATTGTGCGTTTAATTTGATATTGCACACCATCGCGTAAATTATTAAAAGTTAACGCGCGGGCTTTATCAACCCCATCAAACGTGCGACCTTCTTCAATATAATCAGCCATAAAGATGATTTGTTCCAGCGTCGACATTTCTGGATTACCAGTTGTATGGTGCCGAACTGCATTTAAGATATCTTCATCCCAAATACCTAATTCATCTTTAATTAATTCAGCGCCAACTACCCCATGCCAAATGGCATTGTTAGCCGACAATAGTTCTGGATCCAATTGCTTGGCGTGAATCTCCTCAATAAAATCTTGATCAGGTCGTTGCTTGGCGTAATCATGGGTTAATGCCGCAATACTCGTTTTTTCTAAGTCAAAATGATTTATTTCGGCTAACTTTAAGGCCATTTTTTCAACCCGTAAAATATGTTCAAAGCGAGACTCTGACACCGCTGCTTTGACGAGTTCAATTAACTCTTCACGACTATAATTAATAATCTTATGTTCATATGACAATGAACTACTCATATAAATGGTGCTCCTTTATTATGGTTTCAACTGCCGCAGGTACCAAGTATCTAATCGATAACCCACTTTTCACTCGGTTGCGAATATCCGTTGAACTAATATCTAATAAAGGTGAATCCACCCACAAGACCGAGTATTTACTATCTACAATAAATCCAGGGCGTTGCACACCAACAAACATGACTAACTTGGCAAGTTCATCAATCCGATGCCAAGTTGGCAAATCTGCCACCATGTCCGCTCCAACAATAAAGTAAAAGTCATAAATCGGGTACTTTTCTTTTAAAAAGGTAATTGTGTCATACGTATAACTCACGCCACCACGTTCAACCTCCGCTAATTCAACGCGAAAATGGGGATTATCCGCAATGGCAGCTTCAACCATTTCCACGCGTAAATCGGCGTTAATTGCTGTCTTACTATCAACATGAGGTGGCACTTCATCTGGAATAAACCAGACTTCGTCCAAACCTAACGCCGTGTATACTTGATCAGCCACAATTAAATGGCTGGTATGAATTGGATTAAACGTTCCACCATATAACCCAATGCGTTTCCGTTCTGGATTGATTTGTTGGTCTAATTCGACCTCAGTGGTGGTTTGATAAGCTAAATTACTCTGCAAACTTAACACTCCTCTTAAATTGCAGCAACCTCTTCAGAAATTTTACGAAGATCCTTATCTGCAGATACTTTGAATAATACCATCACGCGACCAATTGTTTGAACCACTTGAATATCGGTATTACTTTCAATAAATTCTTTGGTTTCGTCGACGGTTGCATCAGAATTTTGTAAGATACTAACCTTAATTAATTCTCGTTTATCAAGCGCTCCGCTCAATTGATCCAACCAAGTTTCGGTCAGACCATTTTTACCAACACTAAACATTGGTCTTAAATCATGCGCCGTTGCGCGTAAGAAACGCTTTTGTTTACCTCTTAATTGCATTTATATACCTTCATCCTTAAATCATTGCTTTACGAACGAGTACTGAAACACCAACTGGTGCCCAGCCGGCCACAGTTGTGCCAGCTGGAACAGTTACCCATCCAAGTCCTTCAATTACTAAATCACTCTTTTGGTCAATATGGAATTCATGTCGTTCTAATTCTGGGAAATCGTCTTTATCATCAGCAGTTGGTGGAGTTAACAATCCACCCATATGCTTTTCATAAAAGGCATCTGCATTTTCTAACTTGGTACGATGTAAATTAAGATTATTATCAAAATAAGCTACCACGCCAGACCGTGGTCCCTTGACGTAATCAAACCGGGCAACCCCACCCAAGAAAATAGTCTGTTGATCATTTAGCTGGAAGGTCCGTGGTTTAATTTCCTTTTGAGGAGCCACCAACTTTAATGCCTGAGCAGACAGCACGTGAGCCATTTGTTCTGCATGAATAATACCGGGAGTATCGACTAACTCATGCCCATCATCTAATGGGATTTGAATTTTATCTAACGTTGTGCCTGGGAAACGTGAAGTCGTGATTAATTCTTTCACGCCGGTCGTGCTTTTGATAATTTGGTTAATCAAAGTTGACTTGCCAACGTTAGTTACTCCAACAACATATACATCGCGGTTTTCACGATACTTATTGATTTTTTCGAGTAAGTCACTCACTTGATTGTTCCTTTTAGCAGATACCATGGCCACATCGATTGGGCGTAGACCACTGAGGTTGGCTTGCTGACGCATCCAATCCATTAACTTCGTACGTTTCAATGAACGAGGTAAAATATCTTCTTTATTTCCAACGAGCAAAATTGGATTGTCACCAACAAACCGGTGTAATCCTGGAATCAAGCTACCATTGAAATCAAAAATATCAATCACGTAAACGATTAACGCATCCGCATCACGAATTTGGTTCAATAAGCGCAAGAAATCATCATCAGTTAAAGAAACTGGTGCAATTTCATTATAGTGGCGCAAGCGGAAACAACGCTGACAATATAATTCGTCAGTTTCGAG
The DNA here is from genome assembly GCF_008632615.1 of Paucilactobacillus nenjiangensis. Taxonomy (NCBI): domain Bacteria; kingdom Bacillati; phylum Bacillota; class Bacilli; order Lactobacillales; family Lactobacillaceae; genus Paucilactobacillus; species Paucilactobacillus nenjiangensis. The sequence continues at coordinate 1,000,793 of NZ_CP043939.1, read as the reverse complement.
TCCTTTTTTGATTGCTGATTCTGGGGTATAACCAATTCCAGCTGGGTCATCAGATTGGATTAAGGCACCACATCCAATACATCTTAACTCTTCATCTTCTATTTCTGTTAAAGCTTCAGTCATTCAAACTCTCCTGCCAACTTAATGTTGGATTTTCTTTTAGCATCTGTTTCATTACGTATTTTTCAAAGAAACGATTAATTTGGGTGTTCCATTGATCAGAATCAATGAGTGGTTTAACCAAAATACTATATACACCGGCTTGGTTAGAAGCCGCAATATCTGTTAAAAGTTGATCGCCAACCATCACAACCTCATGCGGTTTTAATTCAAGCTTTTTCATTGCACGATTAATACCCGTAGCTAAGGGTTTTAGTGCACGTGAAATAAATGGTAATTCTAACTTTGCCACGGCCCGTTCAATGCGATTATGGCTGTTATTTGAAACCACTAGCAATGGAATGTTTGCATCTTTTAAACTTTGCATCCACGCCTTTAATTCCGGCGTCCCATCAGGATTATTCCAAGCAATCAAAGTATTGTCGAGATCAGTAAACACTGCTCGAATACCATGACTCTTCAATTGTGATGGAGAAATTGAATAGATTGTATTAACCATCCAAGTTGGTTTAAATGCTTTCATCATAATTTGTAAGCTCCACTTATATAGTTCAATTTATTATACGATTATCCGTCAATACATGCAATTACAACGTTTTGTCGAAATATTGCTTAGTCAATATTTTAAACAAAATAAAAGACTGAACAAAATCTAGTTTTGCGTCAGTCTTTTGAAATAATTATTTGCTTGCAGCTTTAGCAGCATCAACAATTGCTGTAAATCCAGCAGCATCGTTAACAGCCAATTCAGCTAACATCTTACGGTTGATGTTAATATCTGCTAACTTCAAACCGTGCATTAATTTGCTGTAGCTAATACCATTGATACGTGCACCAGCATTAATACGTGCAATCCAAAGTTGACGATAATTGCGTTTGTTTTGCTTACGATCACGGAATGAATAAAGATATGACTTCATCACTTGATCTTTAGCAGTCTTAAAGAGACGGTGTTTTGAACCACGATATCCCTTGGCTAATTTAATAATACGTTTGCGACGTGCGCGTGTAACTGTTCCACCTTTAACTCGCATTGTGGTGTCCTCCTACTATCTTATTTATTTTATAGATTAAGCATTTTCTTGTAACGTTTTACGTTTGTGCTATCCATCATGCTAAGTCCACGTAATTGGCGACGTTGTTTCTTTGTCTTACCATGGAAACGGTGACTTGTATAAGCATTGGCACTCTTTAGTCCACCATTTGCAGTTTTCTTGAATCGCTTTGCAGCAGCGCGATTAGTCTTCATTTTTGGCATTACAAAATTCCTACTTTCTATTTTTTATCGGTAGCCGGAGCTAATGTTAAGAACATGCTGCGACCTTCCATCTTTGGATGTTGTTCAATAGTCGCAATATCCTTAGTTGCTTCAGCCATCTTATTTAAAACGTCACGACCAATCTCTTTATGAGTAATGGCACGACCTTTAAAACGAATTGATACTCGCACTTTATCACCCTTACCCAAGAACTTACGGGCATTGGTGAGTTTAGTGTTGAAGTCATTCGTATCGATTGTTGGGCTTAAACGGACTTCTTTAACTGAGACAATTTTTTGTTTCTTACGAGCCTCACGTTGCTTCTTCTGTAATTCAAAACGGTATTTACCGTAATCCATAATCCGAGCAACGGGTGGCTTTGCCTTAGGTGAAACTAAGACAAGATCCAAATCAGCATCTTCAGCCATTTTTAACGCTTCTGACTTAGACTTAACACCTAATTGATTACCTTCGTCATCAACGAGTCGTACTTCGCGAGCGCGAATTCCGTCATTGACCATCATATCTTGAGCTATGGCAACACACCTCCAATTTTTTTAGCGAAAGATGAAACAAAAAAGCGGCGTGCACATGCACCCCGCGACACAGTTAACTCTCATTAACTGCTTATTAAAACTCGTAAGCCCGGCAATTAACATTACCAAGGCGAGAAGCGGGTGCTTCTGCTTTATCTTTCAACTTTAATATCATAACAAATCTAACTAGGTCATGTCAACATTATTCGATGAATTCGCTAAATCGATAGATATTAAACCAAGGTTATTAGTTTACCACAAACAATCATCCCCTGCTAGCTTTGTGATTATTCAAACCATAATAGTGAATTAATCCAACAAGATATAGATTCTTTGAATCAAGTATGACAGGAATCAGGCAATTTGATGCATTTTTAAGCTCTTGTCCGTCGATTTTCGCCGGTCAAGGTTACTTCTTTAGCTAAGAATCTAATTCGTTCCATAATCCGTTTGGCTTTTAATTGTTCGATGTCCCCGCGTTGATTCACAGCGAGATGCTCGTCTTCTAATTTCTTCATCGAAAAATTAGAACTGAAGAACGTAGGCAATTCCGCCTGCATCCGATATTCCAAGATAACCCCTAAAATATCATCGCGAATCCATGACGACATCGCGTCAGCACCAATATCATCAATCATTAAGATTGGTGATTTTTTAATGGTGTCGACCATTTTACCGGTATCAATGGTTTTATCATTAATTGAATTTTTAATTTCAACCGCTAAGCTTGGGAAATGAACCATGGTACTGGCCACCCCGTGTGTTGCAAGTTCATTGGCGATGGCTCCCAGTAAGTAGGTTTTGCCGACCCCAAAGTTGCCGTATAAGTACAACCCAGGTTGATATTGATCAGAATCAGAAGTATAACCTTCAATGAAATCCAAGGCTTCACGAATGGATTCAGCGCGTTGTGCATCGTTGATATCAAAGCTTTCAAAGCTTGCTGATTGGACAAACTTAGGCATGCTAATTGAATGCACTAACTTGCTACGATATTGCGAGTTTCTTTTGGCGGTTAACTTTTGTGACGGTTGATAGGTCACATCAATCCACTTACCGCTCATCACAAGTGCTGGCTCGTAGCCCGGGGCAAACGATGACTCTGGATTTTTTTTCTGCGTATAAAATTCATATAGTTTCGCCTCACCATGGACCAACGTTTCTTTCGAAAGTTTATCCTCGTTGGCTTTAATAAAACTACGAACATCTTCATCTTGATACACTTCTTGCATCAATGCTCGATATTTTGGATCAAAATCGTCCTCATTCATAATTTCTTTAATTGCATCACTAAGACTTTGCATCGCTACCCCTTCTTACTTTTATTTAGGCGCTCCATTTGCGCTTGGATGGCTGCCAATTCTTCCGCTGAAGTTTCTTTTTTCTTGGGTTGATAATCTTCCTTGGCCCAATCAGGTAAAGTTTCTTTAACTTGACCCTTGCGAGCTGGTTGCTTGCGAGTTTGCCGTTTCTTTTGATAAGTTTTAATTTGATCAAAGGCTTGGATTGGCGTGCGCACTTTAGCTTGTGCCCAACCATTCGCCACCGTATCCATCAAGGCCTGCGTTAACGTTGTTTGGTCCATTTCGACCAATAAATAATAGATTAACAGGTTAACGACGGTCGATGGAAATAAGTTTCGATTAATCAGCGCGGTTAAATTAGCCCGCTGGTTATTGGAAATGTAACCACCTTTTTCTTTTAATAAGTCTGTTAAGAACTCATTAGGCGTATAGGCCTCAACAACCTTGAGTAACTGTTGATCTTTCGGCGTTAACTGATTAGCATCCGCTTTAGTCACAGGTACTTCTTGTTGTTCAGGTTCCATCGTTTGAACTGGTTGCACCATCGTAAAAGCTTGTACAATATTACGTTTAAATTTGTTTTCATCTAACTCATTAGTATTTAAGTTAATCGACTGGCCCACCATTCTAGCCATCGTCATTTCATCAATCCCATACATTACGTGTTCGGTCATAATCAATTGTTGATGCTTTTCAACACCATCAATTCGAATTGGTTGTTGATCAACTAAATTAAGTAATAATTGAAAATCAAATTTACTATCGGCAATTTGAGGCTGTGCATTATCAGAAATCACAAACTTTTGCCGACTCTCTTGAATGACATCCGGTACTTGTTCAACTTCACTTTGCGCGACATGATATGAGCCAAAAAAGCTTTGAGTGGTTTGTTTTAAATCACGCGTATTCAATTGATATTGAGTTGCTTGATTGATCAAAGCGGTATAATCTGCATCCCCAATTGCTTCCAACAGTAACACACTCAATAAATCATCATTATTAAATTGATGGACCGTCAACGTGGGCTGCAATTCATACACCACTGCCTCACCAAGAGAATCATTAGTTTCGAACGTTTTTAACATACCAGCAGATTCCAACCTGGCACGTGCTTCGGTTAATTGATCAATATCAAAGTTTAATCGATTTAATAATTTAGTATGGCCCACTCGCTTTGAAAGCATTGGGTGCGCCTCAACATTTGTTTGTAACGCAAAAAAAAGTGCAAACGCATTTGCACCAATAATTGGTTGATAGAGATTGGTAAAATTTTGTTCAGAAAAAGCACTAAAATCAGCTGCTAACGAAACGACGAAACCAGTATGTGGCTTAATTCTTTGAATTTGATTGACCACGACGGCTCCTCCAATCTAATTTTAGTCTTTCATAACTTTCTTTAATTCGGACATAAAATCATCCATATCTCTAAACTGCCGATAAACACTGGCAAAGCGAATATAGGCAATTTCATCTAAGTCTTTCAGTTCATTCATCACGAATTCACCAATGGCAGTACTGGACACTTCATTTTCACCTAAGCCGCGAACACTTGTCTCTACGCGACTGACTAAGGAGGTCATACTTTCCATGTTCACAGGCCGTTTTTCTGCAGACCGAACTACCCCGGCGAGAACTTTTTTACTGTTAAATTCTTCTCGGTCGCCATTTTTTTTGACGACTAATATCGGAGTTTCTTCGATGCGTTCAAAAGTCGTAAATCTGTAATTACAGTTTTCGCATTCTCGACGGCGTCTGATGCTGCCATCTTCGGTTGGTCGACTATCAACCACGCGCGAATTATTATTGCCGCAATTGGGACAATGCATGTGCGTCACTCCTCATTTCTAAACGATTGTTCTTCAAGCCATTTTACCACTTGACGCTTTGTTTCGGCAACATCCCCAGTATTATCAATCACCACATCAGCTAACTTAATTTTTTCAGCAATTGATATTTGCGAATCAATACGCTGTTGAGCCGCAACTTGTGTTAATCCGTTGCGTTGCATCAAGCGATTTAATTGTTGTTCTTCAGTCGTACAAACGACCATCACCTGATCGACAACTGTCTCGTAATGTTGTTCATATAATAGCGGCATGTCTAACACCACTAAGGGAATTTGTTTGACCTTATAGGCAGCTAATTCATCAATAATGGCGACCCGAATTAATGGCGCTGTGATGTTGGTTAGCACCTTTAGCTCCGCTGGATTGCCAAAAACACGTTGGCCAAGATACCCGCGATTCATTGTCCCATCAGGATTTAAAACTTTCTCGCCAAAGTAAGCTGCAATCCGCTGTAAGCCTAAAGAATGCGGTTCAGTCACCTCACGGGCAACCAAATCAGCATCTATCACTGGAATATTTAATTCTCGAAAAAATGCACTGACAGTCGATTTACCGGTGGCAATACTACCTGTCAATCCCAGGACCATAGTCGTCATGCTTATTCCTCACTCAATTGTTGGCAATGAGGACAAAAAGTCGTCCCACGTTGCGCCACTTTAATCTTCACTAACTTGGTTCCACAGCGTTCGCAAGGTTCGCCAACGCGACCGTATGCATGTAACTCATTTTGAAAATCACCCGCATGACCAAACGCATTGGTATACGAGTGCACCGTAGTACCATGATGCTCAGTGGCAATCGCAATTTCATCGATGATGTTTTCGCGGAGGCGAGTAATCTGTTGGTCAGTTAAATTATTGGCATGTTCTTCCGGATGAATTTGACTCATCCATAAAACTTCGTCAACGTAAATGTTACCCAATCCAGCAACGCCTTTTTGATCTAGCAAAAATGGTTTAATCTCTCGACGTCCTTTGTGGACAATGTCTTTAAAATACTCAAGCGTAAAATCTTTGTCTGTCGGTTCAGGCCCAATCGTTTTCAACCCGGCATAGCTTAATTCTTCGCCTGTTTCGACTAACGTCATCCGACCAAATTTACGCGTATCGTTATAGCATAACTGCGTGTTGTCATCTAGATGGAAAACAACATGTGTATGTTTGCGAGGTACTTCGCCTTCCGGAATCCCGAAATACTTTCCTTCCATCCGTAAATGCGAAATCATAGTTAATTGATTACTGAAACGAAACAGTAAATATTTTCCACGGCGGTTAATATCTTCAATTGTTTGGCCAATTAAAGCTTCTTTAAACATTTCAACATCATTAGTGATTGTTTGTGGGTAGTGTACGTCGATACCAATAATCTTACGACCTTTGGCAATTTTGATTAAACCACGACGAACAGTTTCAACTTCTGGTAATTCAGGCATATTCTTCTCTCCCAAAGTGAATGAATTTATTTAGCTTCATACCAAGTTTTGCCATGGGCACTTTCAACTTTCAAAGGCACATCCAATGAGACTGCAGAGTCCATGACGCTTGGTACTAATTTTTCTAATGTAGCAATTTCTTCTGCTGGAGCTTCAAATACTAGTTCATCATGTATTTGTAGCAGCATCTTAGCTTGTAAGCCAGTATCCTTTAATGCGTCTTCCATCTTAATCATTGCGATTTTGATAATATCCGCAGCACTCCCTTGAATTGGTGTATTCATGGCAGTCCGTTCAGCAAATGAACGTAAGTTAAAGTTTTTCGCATGGATGTCTGGTAGATAACGACGACGGTTGGTCAATGTTTCAACATAGCCTTGCTTGTGGGCCAGTTCAACGATATCGTCAATGTATTGCTTTACCCCAGGGAATTCTTCAAAGTACGTATCGATAAACGCTTTAGCTTGCTTACGAGTAATTCCGATATTTTGTGCCAGACCGAAATCACTGATACCATACACAATACCAAAATTGACGGCTTTTGCTTGCCGACGTAAGTTACGATCAATTTCAACATCAGGACCTAATTTGAAAATTCGACGGGCAGTACTGGCATGAATATCTTCATCCTGGATGAACGCTTCTTGAAGATTCTTATCGCCAGTAATATGTGCCAAGACACGCAATTCAATTTGCGAATAATCGGATGAGAAAATCTCCCAACCTTCATGACTTGGTTCAAATGCTTGCCGAATTTTGCGGCCTTCTTCCAAACGAATTGGAATATTTTGCAAATTAGGATCAACTGATGATAACCGACCGGTTTGAGTTAAGGTTTGCAAATAACGAGTGTGGACTTTTTGATCTGTTGAATGAATCACCTTGAGTAAGCCTTCAATATAGGTCGATTGTAACTTCGAAATTTGACGATACTGCAGGACATTGTCCACAATTGGTGCATCTGGACGGAGCTTTTCTAAGACATCAACGGCCGTTGAATAACCAGTCTTAGTTTTCTTGACCACTGGTAAGCCCATTTTTTCAAATAGGATTTCACCCAGTTGCTTGGGTGAATTAATATTGAATTCTTCACCGGCTTCTTGATATATCAATTGTTCCATTTCACTGAGTCGCTCGATTAACTTACTTCCCATCGATTGCAACGTATCGGCATTCACATGAATACCACGAATTTCCATTTTCGCTAAGACATCAGAAAGTGGTAACTCAATTGTCCGGTAAAGGGCTGTTTGTTCATTCGTTTCCAATTCAGCAAACAGTTTTTCATGTAACGAATCAATGGCATGAGCTTTGCGAGCTAAATGTTCAAACAATTCTGTATCACCAGGAATCGCAAACTTCGCCCCTTTGCCATACACTTCTTCATCGGATTGTACATCCATGAAACCATGTTCATGTGCAACTTGTCCAAGGTCATCACTGTTATCATTCGTATCTAAAAGATATGAGGCCAACAATAAATCAAAATCTGGATTATTGAGCTGAATATTCAAGCGATTGAGCCCCACGGTCATCGCCTTGGCGTTAAAGACGTTCTTTTTAATTGTGGTACTTTCTAAAATAGCTTTTAATACTGTAGATTGTAGTAGCTCGATGTCACGACTGACATACCACTTGCCTTGATTGCCGATGACAAAGCCAGCAAAGTCAGAGGTATGATAATTACTGTCTGGCATCTCTACGTACAACGTGATTTCATCATCAAATTGTGCCACTTCACTTAAATTGTCCTGAGTTAAGACCGTGAACTCAATCGCACTAATTTCAGGATCTAAATCGAGCGTCGTTTGTTCGCCATCTAATTTGGCTAGGTATGATTTAAAATTTAATTGCTGATACAGTTGGATTAAATCTTCTGTTTGAATTCCCTTAAATTCAATATCGGCTAACTTAATTTCCAAGGGTGCATCTTGATTGATTGTGGCCAATTTTTTTGCTTGATAAGCTAAATCCTTATCATCAATCAAATGTTCTTTCATCTTGCTGGCTTTAAATTCATCAATATGGTCATAGATACCCTCAATAGTACCATATTGTTTCAAGAGCTTGATAGCGGTCTTTTCACCGACTTTAGTTACTCCAGGATAGTTATCTGAAGTATCGCCCATCAAGCCCTTCATGTCGATAATTTGGCCAGGTGTAAGTTCATATTTTTCCATCACGTGAGCTGGATCGTAATTTTCAACCTCAGTCACACCCTTTTTAGTGACCGAGACCGTCACATTGTCAGTCGACAATTGCGTTAAATCACGATCACCGGTAACAATCGTAGTTGAAAAGCCGGTGGTACCAGCCTCTTTAGCTAAAGTACCAATAATGTCGTCGGCTTCGTAGTTAGGCAGTTCATATGTCGCAATCCCATGGGCTTGAACTAACTTCTTAATGTACGGCATTTGTTCAGACAGTTCTGATGGTGTCTTTGAACGGCCACCCTTATAATCTGAAAACATTTCAGTTCTAAAGGTAGTTTTCCCAGCATCAAAAGCAACCAGCGCATAGTCAGGTTTAACCTCATCTAACACAATATCTAACATTTTATTGAACCCAAAAATCGCTCCGGTATGGAGACCATCTTGATTTACAAATTTATCCACCTGTTGAAACAGCGCAAAAAATGCACGAAAGGCGACGCTATTTCCATCAATTAGTAATACTTTTTTTGACATTATTTTCTCCCGACTTTAACTTAATCTACTATCAATTGTAACAAAAAAAGCAGTCATCTGGCTGCTTTTTTGTTTGAAATCTAATTATTAGTCGCGACTGCCACCCATTCCAAAGATTTGGAGCAAGCTGATAAAGATGTTAATGAAGTCTAAGTATAGTTGTAAGGCACCCATCACGGCTAACCCACCAACTGAAACTTGTGACCCATATTGTAGATACATCCGTTTCATATTTTGTGTATCGTAAGCAGTTAAAACGGTAAAGATGATAACTGCAATGTACGAAAAGATATAAGTGATTGCTGGACTTTGTAGGAACAAGTTAATCACACTAGCGATAATTAATGCAATCAATGCGGCACGCGCATGTGTTCCAAATTTGGTTAAGTCCCGTTTTGTAACAGCACCATAAGCCGTCATTGAGATAAAGACTGCCGAAGCTGATAAGAAGGCTGCAGCGATGTTGGCACTAGTATATGCCAGACTGATAATCGAGAATATAAATCCGTAAATTATCGCCATTGCCATCAGCATCGTAAAGCTAGCTGCATAATTGCGCGTTGCCTTAAAGCTGATTCCCATTGAAAGTCCAACTGGAACCAAGAATAGCAACCACATCATCGCACCATGTTGTGCTAAATATGTGGTAATGCTACTGGTGTAGAACGAACAGATAAAGGCAGTCACTGCTGAAACCAAGACTGACAGTGCCATGTGTCCGTACATTTTCGTCATAAATCGATTTAATCCGGCGTCGGCATTTACCACCCGCCTTGAATCAGAATAATCACCGTTAGGGTTGTTCATCTATCTCACTTCTCCTTTAAAATTACAAATTATTTTTTCTTCTGTAATGAACATCTTAGCTAACGCCACTGTTTTAATCAAGTAATTTATTCCGAATTAATCCATAATCAAAAAGCTAACAATCTCACTACAGGCTTATACATCAACATTGGTCAAATAAAAAAATGAGACTCACTATTTACGTGAAAATCTCATCTTAATATTTTCTTAATGATTAATTATTTTTAGGTGTAATATTGCTGAGTAATTCTTCATAAGCACGTTCATACTTTTGCACATCGCCTGCCCCCATAAAGACCACTACGTCATTATGGAAGTCTAATAATGGTGACATATTATCCAATTTGAGGATTTCTCCACCTTTGGTAATTTTTGCACCTAAATCAGCACTAGAGACTTTACCAGCGTCTTCGCGAACGGAGCCAAAAATATCAGTTAAGTAAACTTTATCAGCTAAATTCAAGCTGGCCGCAAAATCATCTAACAATGCCAATGTTCGGGTATACGTATGTGGTTGGAAAACTGCCACAATTTCTTTGTCTGGATATTTTTGACGGGCTGCATCCAATGTTGCTTGAATTTCAGATGGATGATGGGCATAGTCATCAATGATCACCATATCCGCAACATCACGTTCACTAAAGCGACGTTTAACCCCTTGGAATGAAAGCAATTCTTCCTTAATTTCATCTAAATCAATATCTTCAAAATGAGCAACACCAATCACGGCCAAACTGTTCAAAATATTGTGTTGACCGAATAATGAAATTGCAAAATTACCTAAGAATTCATCACGGTAGTACACATCAAAGGTTGAACCGTTAGTTGAGCGTTTGATATTAGTCGCACGGATGTCATCATTTTCTTCAGTACCGTAATAATAAACAGGTACATCAACTTTTAATTTACGTAAATGTTCATCCTCACCCCATGCAAAGATTCCTTTTTTAACATGACCAGCAAAGCCTTCGAATGCATCAAAGACGTCTTCAATACCACTATAATAATCGGGATGATCAAAATCGACGTTCGTCATAATAGCATAATCTGGACGATATTCGGCAAAATGGCGACGATATTCATCAGCTTCAAACACGAAGAAGCGTGCGTCAGGACGGCCTTTACCACTACCGTCTCCAACCAAATAACTCGTTGGTGCAACACCACTTAAGACATGTGCTAATAGACCAGATGTGCTGGTTTTACCATGCGCACCAGCGACACCAATACTTGTATAGCCTTCAATTAGTTGAGCTAAAAATTCGTGATAACGATATGTTTTTAAGCCTAAACTTTTGGCTTGTAAAATTTCAGGATGTGTTGCAGGAAAGGCGTTCCCAGCAATCACAGTTTGTCCTTCATGCAAATTTTTTGGATCAAAAGGATAAATTTTAATACCGGCTTGTTCCAAGCCACGTTGAGTAAAAGTATATTGATCAATATCTGACCCTTCTACTTGATACCCTTTGTCATGAAGTACCAATGCAAGTGCGCTCATGCCTGAGCCTTTAATCCCTACAAAGTAATATACTGTGTTCTTATCCATCCCGAGTTCCCTCTTTCAAAAGACTTTAATTATTCTGATTAAATATTTTTAACTTTTTTTGAGCCTGGTTCTCAGTCTCTAGAATATCGCTTAATGAGTGTCCTAGGGCCTGTTTGTTATCACGTTTAACGGTTTCTTTAACATTTGTTGCCGATTCTTCACGTGCCGATGTTACTTTTGAATCAGTTGATTCATCATCAACCACAATGTAATAATCTTCTGGGCGTTTGTATAAACGTCTTTCGAGCATTCTAAAATTAGTTTTGTTTTTGAATTTTTCTTTTTTCATTACGGGCGGTACATAAGTGCTCAAAAAATCACCCGACTTTGTTTCATAGCCAGTTTCTGAATTTTTGTTTTCATGATTAGCTCTTGAAAAAGATGGCCCATCATATTTGTCTGTCATCTTCATTTCACCTCATTACAAGAAAAAAGCGCCTACTGAAATAGTAGATCGCCCAACTTAAAATCAAATGGTTGTCCCACTTCTTGGAAGTCATTTGGTAAAATCAATGCACCTGGTTTCTGTGGTGCGTTTTTAATTTCTAACTCACGACCTGAACAAATCATACCATTGCTTGCCACACCGCGCAATTCGCCTGGGAAAATGATTAATCCACTTGGCATCATTGCTCCAACTTTAGCCACTACAACTCTAATATCATTAGCAATATTAGGTGAGCCTGAAACAATCTGCACTTCTTGATTGTTATCAACTCTGGTTTTAGTAATATGCAAGTGATCAGAATTTGGATGTTCTTCAAGAGATTCAACGTGGCCAACAACGAACTTAGGACTATCATCAAATTCAAGTTCTGCAGTAATCTCGTTATCACGCAAAACTTGATTTAATTTTTCCACTTGTTCTGGTGTTAAAAATACTTGACCATTAACTTCGATCTCACCCAATATTTGGCTGACATTCAAGAAATTAAAACCTAATACACGGTCATTTTCAACATCTTTGATAATTGCCACATTATTTTTGACTTCAGTCACTTGTTCCTCGCCGTCTTGATCAACCACAACGACTAGAATATCTCCCAAAACTTTCCGATTATAACTTGCTATTAACATTATTATTCCCTTTCTCACAAAAAAATGGCGGTAGCCGCCATTTTGACTTACTTATTTGTTTAAATATTATAAAGCATTTACAAATTCTTCAACTTGTTCTTTAGTTTTACGGTCTTTGTTAACAAAGCGTCCTTGTTCCTTGCCATCTTCGAAAGCAATAAAACTAGGAATCCCAAAGACATCTAATTCAACAGCCAAGTCGATATTTTCATCACGATCAACTGCCAAGAATTTATATTCAGGGTATTCTGCCTCAATTTCAGGCATACGAGGTTTAATAAAGTTACAGTCTGGGCACCAATCGGCACTAAAGAATAACATATATTTACCATCTGCAATTTGTGTTAAGAGTGTTTCTTTATCTACTTTAGGTAATTTTTCCATGATGAATCTCCCCTCTAATTACTGTCTAAGATATCATTATACAAGATTATTTTTTAAATTCACTACTTTTGCATTTTTTTCTTAAATCAGTCATAATCGAATGAGGTTTAAATCCTAAATATAAAAGTAAAGCGAGGCAATTATTATGACGAAATCAATTTCTCCAATTGAACGACTTGGAATAAATTTAGGCATCGCTGCCCTTGCTGCAACTAGTTACTTTGCAGGCAAAAAAATTGCTGATAAGAATCTCTCAGCGACTGATATCCTTGGTAAAATCAAAAAACAATTTAAAAAAGAAGGTCCAATTCAAGGTTCATGGATTGAGAGTACCCCTATTCACTTCCATAACTTTGCTTTTGAGACCGATGCCTATAAAGGCGGGATTTCTCGTTATGAAGATAACGACATTGTCACTTACGAATTTTTAACAGATGCCCAAACTGGCACTGTACTTAAAATGAATCGAGTTTAGTAATCACATTCTTTTATTAATTCCTACTTGATACTTACTTCCGTTGTCGATTTAACTACGGCTCAATTCGCCTAGTTAAAGTGGCACTGGTACTGTACTTAAAATGAACCAAGTATAGAAACATAATCTTTCGGATTTATTGCCAGGGAACGCGGTGGAGATTACTTTGATCCAAAAATGTCTCAAAGATAACTCTTATTATAACTGGTAAACCAGTAACAATAATTTCACCGCTGCTGGCAAATCCTTCAGGATTATTATTCGATCCATTATTAACGCAACACTAATCAATTCAATTATTGAATTACATTTAAAAAGACTAAGTTTAGGCCAAGCACACAAAAAGCCGATTTCAGCTGAAATCGACTTTTTATTTTTTCTGAAAACGGGCAGATAATTTGTAGATTGGTTGACCTTTAGCACTAAACTTTTGTTCATATTCAGTCTCAACATTACCCTCGTTTTCGTCACTGTCATGTAAATTTAACCAAACACCTTCGAAAATCATACCGTAATTATTGAGACTCGTTAATGAAAATTCAAACAAGCCACGATTGTCAGTTTTAAATTCAATTCGACCTTCTGGACGGAGAATTCGTTTGTACGTATCCAAGAATGTTTTATAAGTTAAGCGTCGTTTTTCGTGACGCGTTTTGGGCCATGGATCAGAGAAATTTAAATATAACTGATCAATTTCACCATCATTGAAGTATTCGGTGAGGTCTTCACCATCCCCGGCAACTAAAAATAAATTAGTCAATTGTTGTTCTTCTTCCAACGCAGCGCGTAATGCAACTGCGGCAACAGAAACTTGAACATCAATACCGATATAGTTGATATCTGGGTGTGCTTTAGCCATACCAATAATAAATTGGCCTTTCCCCATCCCCACTTCAATATGAATTGGTTGTTTCTTCGCAAACTTTTCATCCCAGTGACCACCAAAATTAGTTGCATCTGCAGTGATTAATTGTGGGTTCTTTTCAATCATTGGTAATGCCCACGGTTTGTTTCTAACTCTCATTGTTTTCCTCGCTTAAGCTTTTGATTGTATCCGACCCTTTAAATATACCGTAGAAAGTACTCCAACTTCAACTACTCCGAGCACAAATTTAATTCCCATCATCATCCAATCTGGTTTTTGGGTGATACTACCGACCAACAGACAGACTGTCACTACGACCAAGACCTTGGTTGCAATCAATCTAAATTCTGTTTGCTTTTCAGTTTCGGTGACTGGATAGATGTGAACAAAGACTGAATTATCAAATTGTCCATATAACGAAATCAACTGAACGCTAACTAGATAAATAAACAAGCCAAAAACGATGACGTTTAGCCAACCTTGCGGAATGAAAAAGACAATCAGCATCCCGACAATCGTCAATCTGGCAATTAGACCACTAATATCTGCCCCACGGACCAGTCCTCTTGAAAATAAATAACCATAGGTAGTTTTTTGATTACCAAGTAATTTAATAATCCAATCCAGGTACCGACGACGATGTATCGTGCCTTGAACTGATGGCACGTCGGTAAACATGTTGAAAAATCGGTAAATGCGTTGCATCCGGGTAGCTTCTTGATCAACCGCAGTACGCCAATCGAGTACATTACTTTTTTGTGTATTTGAAATTAAGTAAAATGACGAAAGACCCACAATAATAGTAATTACTACTGTTATCACTGCGCTTAAATACAATCCAATCACAATCAGCAACGCTGGATCAAGCCATTTAGCATTGAAATCGTAAGCACTGCGTTGCCACTTCCGGTCAAATAACGCTACCACCGACCAATTCATCCAAATTAATTTAAGACCAATCATCGAAATTCCGAGCAAGATAATGGAAGTGGTATTCATGCCCACTCCAACAGCTAAAAATGGTGATAAAACCGCAAAACAGGCAATTGTAATTAATTCAGCCATGAGCAGGCTGTAGTTACGAGCTTGATTCAAATAACGATTAATTTGCTTTGTTTGTGGTAGCAAAAAGACTGGATCAGGTTTTTCCACCAACGTAGCTAATCGACCGAGTTGAACAATCAATAGTAATACCACTAAAGCTAATGGTTTGCCCCACCAGACCGGTGATTTAATTTTGTCTAATGCTTGAGAGTAGCCATACGCTAACGCCCCAAACATGAAGAATAACGCGATTACAAAATGGTCATTAAACACCAATTTCCAATACTTAAATAGCATTGAAAAATGAGCTTGTAATCGAGTTTGAAATAATTTACTCATTTTCATTTTCCTTTGCTAATGCTAAATAGATATCATCTAGTGTTTGATTTTCACCATGACTAAGTGCGCGCAACTCGTCTAACGTTCCATCGGCTTTGACCTGACCGTCAGCAAGCAGCACAAATTTATCACAATACTTTTCTGCAGTATCTAAGACGTGTGTTGACATCAACACGGCTGCCCCTGCTGCTTTAACTTTTTCAATTTCCAACAATAAATCATGGACCGCAATTGGATCCAAGCCATAGAATGGTTCGTCGACGATGAATAATTTGGCATCAGTCATAAAAGCACAGGTAATCATGACTTTTTGCTTCATCCCCTTGGAAAAATTGGCTGGGAACCATTCTAACTTATTGTCTAGTCGAAAAATATTTAGTAAATGGTTCGCCTTTGCCCAGGCGGCATCACTGTTTAGACCATAGGCGGTAATTGTCAATTCTAAGTGTTCTTTTAAAGTCAATTCGTCATATAAAATTGGTGTTTCTGGAATATAAGCAATCTGTGCTTTATATTTTTCAGCGTCATCCATGATGCTCGTGCCATCAATCGAAATCCGCCCTTTAAATGGCGTTAATAAACCAATAATATGATTAATAGTAGTCGATTTACCAGCCCCATTCAAGCCGATTAATCCGACTAATTCACCATCATTCACATCAAAACTCACATCTTTTAAAACTGGAACTTGGGAGTAACCTCCCACAATATTTTCAACTCTTAAGGTCATGTTAAATCCTCTATTTATTCATTTTCTAATTTGGGTTCATTATAGCATATCAGCAAAATGCAGAAAAAGGTGCAGATAGTCGAAATATTTTGTATACTAAGCACAAACAAGCAATGGAAAGAAGGATTTATAATGGATGAAAATTGTATTTTCTGTAAAATTGTAGCTGGTGAAATTCCTAGTTATACGGTCTATGAAGATGACGTGGTGAAAGCTTTTCTTGATATTTCTCAAGGCACCCCTGGCCACACGTTAGTGATTCCTAAAAAACATGTTCCCGATTTATTCGCTTACGACGAAGACTTAGCCAGTGCTGTTTTTTCACGGATTCCCAAGATTGCCCGTGCCGTCAAAGCTTCTAATCCCAACATTAAAGCTATGAACGTGATGAATAACAACGGTAAACTCGCTTATCAATCCGTCTTCCATTCACATTTTCATTTAGTACCTCGCTACACGGATGACAACTTTAAGATAATTTTCCAAGATAATTCCAAAAAATATAATGATGAAAGTTACACCAGGATTCAACAGTCAATCATTGATCATATGGAGTAAGCCTATGAAAAAAATATTCGCACCGTTTACAAGTTTCGTCAACGATATCAAGCAACTAGTGAAAGCTTCTACTAACCTCTCTAAGTCGTTACACAATTTAAATGACAAAATGGCAGAAGCCCAACGAACAATTGATTCCATCAACCAATCCGTGGAAGATTTCAATCATAAAAATGAAGTTCCTTTGAAACGTATTGCGGAAGCACAAGCAAGAATCGAAAAAGAAACGGAAAAATTTTGAACCCTTAAATAAACCTATCAAAGTCGACTTGGTTCGACTTTTTTAGTGGTAATTTATCCATTTAGATTATGAATAACTTATGAATTTTCTTTAAACTTTTCTCTGGATTCCAAACATAAATTGGTGAGTGTGGTATATTATCTAGGTGAGATTTTTTAGTATTACAATATAAAAGGAATGGATGTGTTTTCGAAATGAAAAAATGGCTTGCAATTTTAGCGGGACTTGTAATTATGATTCCGCTTGCTGCCTGTGGTAACAAAGCTGTTGCCACTACTAGCGGGGGTAAAATTACAGAAAGTGCTTATTACAGCAGCATGAAGAGTACTTCTAGTGGTAAGCAAGTCCTCCAACAAATGATTTTAAACAAGGTTCTTGAAAAAGAATACGGCGATAACGTTAAAAAATCAGAAGTTACCAAAGAATATAATGCTTATAAAGCACAATATGGTTCATCATTTAGCAGTGTTCTTTCACAAAGTGGTATGACTGCTTCAAGTTTGAAAGAACAAATCCGTTCTAACTTACTTCTTAAAGAAGCTGTCAAAGATTACAGCAAGATCACTCAAGCTCAAATCGACAAGCAATGGAAGAAGTTTGAACCAGAAGTTACAACTGCTCACATCTTAGTATCAAGTAAAGATGACGCTCAATCTGTCATTGATGAATTAAATTCAGCTTCGTCAGATAAGAAATGGTCAACATTCAAGAAACTTGCCAAGAGCAAATCAACTGATACAACAACTGCAAGTACTGGTGGTAAATTATCAGCCTTTGATAACACTGACACTACTTTAGCAAGCGCATATCGTAAGGCCGCCTTCCAATTGAAGACTGGCGAATACAGTGCAGAACCTGTTAAAACAAGTGATGGTTATGAAGTTATCTACATGATCAAGCATCCAAACAAGGGTACTGAAAAATCAAATCGTGCTAAGTTGAAAGATCAAATTATCACTTCAAACATGAACAACAGCACTAAGTTACACAATGTTGTTTCAAAAGTCTTGAAGAAGGGTCATGTTTCAATTAAGGACAATGACTTGAAGAGCATTCTTGATGATTATCTAACATCATCATCTTCATCAAGCTCAACAAGTTCATCCACTTCATCAAGTTCTACTAGCTCATCAAGCAGCTCAGATTCATCAAGCTCAGCTAGCGAATAATTAGTTAAATAAATAAGTCGCGATTATAAAATCGCGGCTTTTTTATTTGGAAAAATGCTCAGTTGTTTGTATGGTTAAAATATTAGCACGAGTTGCAATTGCCCTATTCCAATTTGGAATTAATTGAATTTAGAATGTGTTTGAAAGAACTGTCCAATTTGTTCACTAGCTACAGAATGGTCATTTTTTCGACGTACAAAAGCCAAGCGACTAGTAACTTCAGGTATTAGTGGAATTTTGACGACTTGTGGATATTCCTTCAGATTAACAGTTTTGTCCATTACAATCGAAATTCCCATGCCTTTGTTAACTAACTCTAAAACTAAATCAATTCGGCGCCCTTCATAAATCACTTCAGGTGTAAATTCAGCTTGATTAATCAACTTCATAACTGGGTCGTATAGATTAGTTTCTTTGCCCAACATCAAAAAATTTTCTGCTTTCAGATCTTGCATTGTAACTGCAGTTTGACCAGCAAGCCGATGTTGCTTTGGTACCACCACGACAAATTTATCTTCTTCGCCACTAGCCACCTCAAACTCAGATTCATCCATATCAAAAATGCGCATAAACACAGCATCAGCAATACCATTTTGTAATGCCGGAATCAATTCATAGCTTTCTGCCTCAGATAAATGTAAGGTGATTTCTGGATGTGCTTGATGAAATTCACTAATTAATTCTAGAGCATGGTAATTAGAAATAGATGGAATTGTTTTAATAACCAAATCAAGTGAATGTTCCCGTTTATTCTCACTGATTTTTTCGTACATTTCATCTTTTAACGCAACAATTTGTTTGGCATATTCTAAAACTAGTTGGCCTTCATCTGTGATTTCAATTGTTCGGTGCTCGCGACTAAATAATTTAATGCCCAATTCTTTTTCTAGTGACATTATTTGTTTCGAAATTGTTGCTTGTGTAGAAAATAAATGCTCAGCGGTTTCGGTATAACTATTGGTCTCGGTCAATTAGACGAATGCTTTTAGCTTTTGAATATCCATTATCTATCCTCGATTATTATTAATAACCCCATTGTATCTGAAAATTTATTTAAGTGAAAATATCTTATTCCAATTTAGAATAAATTAACGTTAACATGTAAATAAACAAAAAAAATCCATTCACAACAGCAAGTGAATGGATATTTTTATATCTTAACGGTTATTCCTTATAAAAGGTCCGATTATCCAAGCCAAAAATACGTTCAGAGAATTGTCCGTTTGGAGTATTTTTTAATGCATTTTGAACCATCATAATTGAAGCATCCATTTCATCTAAATGATGTAAGATTTCTGCTTCAAGCATATGCGGAGGTACTGGTGATCCATATTCCATTAATCCGTGATGAGACAAAACCATGTGGCGAAGCAAAACCACTGCCTGCCCTTGTGGATCAAATTTTAATTCATCACAAGCACTGACAATTTCACCATCAATAATCGATATATGGCCCAGTAGATTTCCGGTCGTTGTGTATTGAGTCGATACAGGCCCTGATAATTCAGTCGTTTTACCGATATCGTGTAAAATAGCACCCGCATACAGTAGCGGTGCGTTAATTCCCGGATATTCATTCACGACTGCTTTCGCTAATCTCAAAATCGACAAGGTATGGAAAGATAATCCACCCGCATAAGCGTGATGATTAGTTTTAGCCGCTGGATACGTATAAAACGCCTCACCATGTTTTTGTAACAGATTTCTCACAATCCGATTCCAAGTTGGTTCGGTAATATCAAACAAGAATGTTTCAATCTCTTCTTGAATACTCTTTCGTTTTTCGGGTGCGTGCGGTACAAAGTAACTGGGATCGTTAGGTTCACTATCAGTTGCTAATCGTAATTTTTGAATCTTGACCTGCGCCTTACCCTGATATAATTCTCGCTTGCCGTTAAGTTTAACCACTTTACCCGGTACAAATGCAGCTACATCAGCATCATTAGCATCCCAGTACATACCACTAATTTCACCTGATTCATCTTCAAATGTGATTGACAAAAAACGTTTCCCATTTTTTGCCACCCGAGCATCCGAATTTTTGAGCAATACAAATAGTTCCATTGCTTCATCAACTTTATAATCCATTAATTTTTTTGAGTCCATCAAATCACCTATTTTTCATCTAGATTAATTACCTGTTCATTATTATACATACGTAAAATTCTGTCATCTGCAGTAAAATAAATTACTTGGTTTTGTTTAGATAACTCTTTTAATAATTCAATTGTACGATTTTTTCGAATATTATCAAAGTTAACGAAGCCATCATCGATAATAAATGGAAAATTAATTTCTTGATTCATCACGGTGGAAAAGCCAAATCTCAACGCCACATACAGTTGCTCTGCTGTCCCTTGTGAAAGCTCGCCGACTTCAAATTCTGTATTTGTATTATCCACAACTTTAATTAATTCATCCACCACAATATCTTGATAGTGGTTATTAGTTAATAATTGAAAATATCGTTTTGCTTGTTGAACAATTTGTGGGAACCGGTCTTGTGAAGCAGCTTGTAAAGTTTGATTAATCCACAAGCTCGAGAAGTGAGCTTTTAGCCATTTTCCAGCTAGTTCATTAATTTCAGCTTCTAAATCCGCTAAATCTTGAGTTAACTCAGTTAACAGTCCATTTTGCGCAATCGCATTAATTTCAAAGTTCCGACGGTTAATTTCACTTTCAATATTATCCCGATTGATGGTTAAGGTATTTAGTTGCTCACGCGAGTTTTGTAATTCAGTCTGTAATTCACCTGCGTTGCGATACTCAGCTAATTGTCGTTGTTGTTCTGGATTAATCTGATTAGCTAAGGCAGTTTGTTCAGCATTTTCATTAACTTCATCCAATTGTGACTGATATTTGACTTTAAACTCAGCAACATTGGCCACCCCAATTTTTTGCAATAATATTCGTTGTTGCAGTTGTGCCTGTTTTAATTTTTCCGTTTGTTGTTCAATCTGCTCAGTTAACAGTCGACTTTTCTCTTTGGCATTACGATAATTTTCCACGGCAGTACTTTGTTCGCCGTGATACTCTTCAATTTTAACGATGCTAGATGCTAAATCATCACCATCAATCCATGAATCCAAATTAGCATATTTAGTGATGAAATTATCAATAATTAACTCATCATCGGATAATTCATTTTCAAATTTTGCTAATTGATGAGTGAAATTGACATAATTATTTAATTCATATTGAATCGCTAACCATTGATTTTGAGGGAAACTTGCAAATCCGTTGTCTTGACCAAATTGCTGTAATTCATTTTCTACATCAACTAAGTCCTGATTTTTCTTTGGTTCATTTGTGTTAATGGATGTCTGATGTGAATTTATATACCACCCAATGACACCGATAATCATCACAACGATTCCAATCGACCGTCCAATAAATGAGCTAACTAAAACGGCAGTCACAAGGCCCACTAATCCAACGATGGCAAAAACTAATGGTAATTGACTCGATTTTTTCTGACTAGCAGAACGCGTTTGAACAATCACATCTTGTTGTTCGCTAATTTGACTTTTTTGAGTTAGCAACTTATCTAATTGGGCTTGCTGGGCTTCACTCAATGGTTCAGGAACCTGACCGTATTTCGCTTTAATTTCATTTACGGCGTTTGAAACCCGTTGAATTTCATCCATCAATTGTTCTCTTGATGAGACCGCCTGTTTCACAGTTGGTATTTCACGATAAGCTGCATCAAAATCTGCAAGATGATCAAAGTAAAATTGTTGCTTGGCACTCGTAAATTTTTTATCGTTAATTACTTTAAGTTGCGTTTGATTTTGCGTAATACCATTTTGAAGTTCGTTGATTTGAATTTCACTTTGATTAACTTCAATCTCGTCATTACTCGTAAATTTGATAGCTTCATTAGTTTCGTTTATCTTTAGCTTTTCAAAAATTGGCATCAAACGATTTAATTGGTCTAATTGTTGTTCTTGTTTACGAATTTCGGCGAGTTGATCAACAATCTTCACTTGCTCAGCAACATCCTTATCGTTATCAGTAACAAGTTGGTGATATCGGTTGTAGTCCTGTTTTGCGGTATTGATTTTATTGATCAACTCTTGGCGATGATTAAGTTTCACATTTAGAGTTGGAACTTGTCCGCCATCTTTGTAAATTTGCCCAGCCGATTTATCGAAATTTTTTGCTAAGTCCAGCCATTGTGAGCTACCCACCGTACCCATTTGCTGTAGGGCAGCATCAATATCATTTTTAGACAAATCAAAAATTTGATTCAAATCTGTTTGAGAAAAACTAAACAGTGTTCGAAATAATGTTTCATTCATTGGAGCTAAGACTTCGTTCAACTCGTCTTCTGTCAGTTTTTCTCCATCTAGGGTCGAAAACTCAATCTTCCCGGCAACTTTTTTCCCTTTTGTCCGTTTTAAACGATATGTTTCGCCTTTGTGTTCAAAAACAATCACACCACCATACGAAGCAGTGTTCTTGGGGATATATTGCAAATACTTATTCTTGCCCAAATGGTTTTGAAAACCAAATATCACACTGATAATAAATTGGGTCAGTGTAGACTTCCCAGATTCATTGGAACCAAAAAAGATTTGTAATTCAGGAGATAATTCAAAATTGGTTGATTGCCACTTACCGAAGCCATCGATTTGAATTTCAGTAATACGCATTACTTTTCTCCCTTCATACTTAAATCAAGTTCAATCTGTTCTTTTAAAGATTCGATTGCGGTCTGATTATCAAATTCATCGGCAATGAATTGATTGGCAAATAATTTATTTGTTAACTCGTGAAGCGTGTCTTGATTGAATACTTCCCCAGCTGCTGTTTCCCAATATTGTCTATCTAAACTGGTCATCCCCGGTAAAACAGCATTTTCAGTGACCTTGATTTCTGTTGGCCAAACCCAGTTAGGTTGCCACTCACTTGTCACTCGTTGCAATGACTCTAACAGTAAGCCAGATTCAATATTGTCTTGTATGTCAGGGGTCACTGTATCACCATGCAACTCAATTTGAATAATTTGGTTGGTATCATTTGCATGTTCTTTTAAGCTTTGCACTAGGACCGTTTGTAACGTTTGAGCAGTCATGTCTTGATTGATTTCAATTACTAACTTTTCCCAATCAATTGGGGCAACCGTCTTGAAGACTGGCTGCAACTGATGATTTTGATAATCAACCTCGTAATAGCCCTTGGAACCAGTTTCATTTTTGTGTCTTCCTTGTGGATTGCCACTGTAAATCACCCAAGGATTCTCGCTTAGAACTTGGTGTGCGTGAATATGACCTAGTGCCCAATAGTCGTAATTTTTAGCCGTCAACTCAGCCACTGAAAATGGCGCGTAATTATCATGTTTAGCATTTGAACCTGATACCATCCCATGTAACATACCAATTTGAACGTCAACTTGACTGCGGCTCGGGTACAATCCCGTCATGTCATCAGTCACCCAACGTGTATCATAACTAAATCCAGTAATTGCCACTTTGGTTCCATCAGTGGTGGTAAAAGTCTTGGTTTCTACTTGATTAGCAAACACATGCACATTGCTTGGTAGTAGTGATTTATCATAATTAACGATTTGATAATCATGATTACCGTAACTTAAATAAACATCAATTGAATTTTTTTGAAGTAGTTCACATTGCTGAATGAAAAAGTTTTCTGCTTGAACACTATGAGAATCACGATCGTAAATATCGCCTGCAATCACAATGAAATCAATGTGCGTAGAGATTGCATTGGACACAATTTTTTTAAATGCTGCAAAGGTTGATTGCATGATGTCTTTTTTTATTTTTGCAGGTGTATGTTGCAAGCCAAGAAATGGACTATCTAAATGTAAATCAGCTGTATGAATGAATTTCATCGTTCTACTCCTATCAAAAAAGGCCGCAACAAACCGTAGTCAGTTACTGCCCTTTTCCGTATTTCTTTTTGTATTAATTATCCTTGATATAATTCTTGGATTGGTTTTGTAATCACTTGGTTGATTTGGCTCAACATTTGATCAACGGCTTGTTCTTTTTCCATTAAAGTTTTAACAACTTCAATTTCGCCAACCTTACCAGCTAAATCTTGTGCTGCTTGGATTTCGTCTTCAGTTGGTTGTTGCCCTTGCATTTGTTTTTGTTGAAGTGTCATTTGCATGTTTTGGAAATCTTGAAACATACTAAATGCATTGGCATCGGCACGCATTGCTTCATGTGCTTCTTTTAATGCAGCAAATTCTTGTGTGTCGCGTAAATCACGTTCCATTTGGTTCGCTGTGTCATAAATATTGACTACCATATTAGTATAGTCCTCCTAAATTTTCGATATGTTTATTATACATGAAGGGGCTTTCTACTTCAATTTGAAATCTATTGTCCCACAATTGATTTAGCTTTGCTCCAAAGATCACTTGCTGCTCCAGAGATTGAATCAGCACCTTGGCTAATCTTATCTCCAACTTGAGAAGTTCCATTTTGAATTTCATCCCAAATGTTAGACGACGAACTACTATCGTTATTCGCTAACGTGGCCGCATCCTGGGTGTCAAAATCAGTTCCCTTAGTATTTGGTAAGATATCTTCCATTTCCGTCTTAAAGAGCGTGTTAGTGTTGACGTAACTCGAATCAGGTAATACATGTGACGCATCCGTCGTGTCATAACCCTCCCAGGTTGCCACCACCACGTCCGGCGTATAACCAACAATCCATTTATCACGTTCAGAATCTTGTCCATTAACAACGTCCGAACTGGTACTACCAGTTTTACCAGCCACTGTATAACCAGAAGGTTTAGCAGTCTTCCCGGTTCCATCACTGAAGACACCAATCAACATACTTGTCATTGCCTTAGCAACTTTCTTAGATATAATTTGCTTCTTTTTCGGATTTTGGTTTGACACAATCGTTTTGCCAGAAGCATCGACAATTTTGGTAATATAATGGGCCGAAGCCAATTTACCATCGTTAGCAAAGGCTGTATAGGCTGTTGCTAATTGTTGTGGTGACACCCCTGTTGAAAGTCCACCCAGCGCAAGCGCCAAGTTTTTATCCTTGCTAGTTACCGGCAAGCCGAACTTCTTCACTGATTCATAGCCACGATTAATCCCAATCTTATTCAATAGCCAAACTGCCGGCGCATTTAATGATTGTGCCAACGCTTTGTACATTGCGACTGAGCCACTATAGGTATCGTCATAATTTTTCGGCGTGTAATTATCTGTTCCGTAAGATTTTTTCTTATCTGTCAACATCGAATCGTAGTAGTACCCATGTTCCAATGCCGGTGTATAAACTGCAATTGGCTTAATTGCCGATCCTGGTTGACGTTTCATTTGGGTTGCGCGATTAAACCCACGGAAGACGTGATCACCACGACCACCCACAACAGCTAATATTCCACCATTATTTGGATTGATTGCGATTGACGCAGCTTGCACGATAGTTCCATCGGCCGAATCTGATGGAAAGTTATCATCATCGTCGAACGTATCTTGCATGTCTTTTTGTTCGTTCTGATCAAGCGTAGTGTAAATTTTGTAATCCTTATTCATAATATCTTCTTCAGAAATATGATAGGTATTGACTGCTTCGTCAATCACCGCATCAAAATAATATGGATATTTATAGCTATCAGATGACTCGTAGCCGTCCGTTACAGTCAAAGCTGTTTTCTTGGCTGCATCAGCCTCGGATTGGGTCAATTTATTATTTTCAACCATCAATTGAAGGACCAAATTCCGTCGCTGTTTCGAAGCATCTGGATGCGCTACCGGATCATAGCCACTTGGCGACGTTAGCATCCCAGCTAAAACCGCTGATTGTGCATTGGTTAATTCACTCGCGTTTTTATTAAAGTAGCGCTTGGAAGCATCTTGCACGCCCCAAACCCCATTTCCAAAGTACGCATTGTTCAAATACATTGTCAGAATGTCTTTTTTAGAATAAACATTTTCAACTTCAATTGATAAGAAAATTTCTTTCGCTTTTCGGGTAAATGTTTGCTCTTGAGTCAGGTATGCATTTTTAACCAACTGTTGGGTTAACGTACTCCCCCCACCTGAAATGTAATTATTCCCAAGGATTTTATTTTTTGCATACATTAATGCCGCACGAGCAATTCCTTTAACGGAAAATCCATGTTCATGGTAAAAGTTTCGGTCTTCTGTAGAAAGAACCGCGTTTTGAATATTAGGCGAAATTTTATCCAAAGAGATATATGTTCCCTTTTGAGAATATAAACTTCCCGCAGAATCACCGTCTTTATCATAGACCTCAGTATTTTGTGACAAGTCCGCTTTTAAGTTACTAACATCGGCTGTTTTGGCAACTACTGTTAGGTAAACACTGATGATTAAGAATAATGTAAGTAAAATTGCAATAATCCAACGCGTAATTTGGAATCTTTTCCAAACGGCTTTTTGTCGCACTCGAAATTTTCGCCAGTGTGGTAAAAACCATTCTTTAAAATCCGCAAACCAGCGTTTAAATTTTGATTGCTGATCGTTCATTTAGTATCTCCAGTCCCAATTATTATCGAGTTTAATTTTATCACAGTTTCATTCATTCCTAGATTTTATTATGAATCTTACGTGAAATTAAAAAAGATTCTAAATAATTAGAATCAGTAAGACCGAAATATTGTTAATTTTAATGACTAATCTATTTAGAAAATTCAACGCCTAGCCCTCGTTAACTTTCCTAAATTAATTAGTGCTCGAATTCACCCGTTGTTGACCACAACTTTCATTTAATCCAGCTTTTTTATTCAGTTCTCTCACCTAACTCAATATTTTGATACTGCTTCGCAGTCCCTTCAATATCTTTGTTAGTGCTCGAGAACTTATCGAATTAAAAAGCCTTTTATTTAATCCAAATAAATATTGTCATTAACATGTTCTTTAATTTTTTGGTTGAACTTTTTGGCAATGGTTTGGTTGGGGCTGATGATAAAGATGGTATCGTGTCCAGCTAAAGTGCCAGCGACTTCAGGCATGTCTAAGTCGTCAATAATTGCGGCTAACAAATTACCATCACTTGGCAAGGTCCGTACGATATTCATAAATTCAACTTGAACGACATTGGTTACAACGTCATTAATAGTCGTGTAGAGACGGTTTTCTTCACTCCGATTACCAGCTTTAAAAATCGTATATTTTAACTCACCAGCTCCATCAGCGCTTTTGACAATTTGCATTTCACGAATATCACGAGAAATTGTTGCTTGCGTGGCGGAAATACCAGTTTCATTTAACTTGTCCATCAAATCTTCTTGAGTGGAAATTGAATATTGGCTAATTAATTGTTCAATTTTTGCTTGTCGTAACGACTTCTTCATTCTGAATAATCCTCCTCATAAAATGGATATTATGATTTATTATAACAAAAAACACGAAAATATAAACAATTTTCGTGTCTTAATGAATATTTATTAATTTTTAATGTGAATATTGGAATTCAGTGATAATTTTTACATTTCGTTTGGTGCTTGAACACCCAACAATGCTAACCCTGATTCTAACACATCACTAACTGCTTTCACTAGTGCTAAACGAGCTAGTTTTTCATTATCTTCAACTAAAATTTTTGAATGTGCGTAATATTGGTTAAAGTCTTTAGCTAATTGTAGCGTATATTTGGCAATTACTGAAGGTTCGTAATCTTTGGCAGCCTTTTGCACAATATCACCGTAGTTACCCAATGCTTTGATAACTTCCCAAGCATTTGGATCAGAAATTTTCTTATCAACATTTGTTAAGTCAGGATTGCCGGCTTTCCGGAGGATACTTAATGACCGAGCACGGGCATATTGTACGTATGGACCGGTTTCACCTTCAAAACGAACGACTTCTTCTAAGTCAAAATCAAAACTATTCAAACGTTCATTCTTCAAATCATGGAAGACCACCGCTCCAACCCCAACTTGTTCAGCAACCTTATCAGCATTTGCTAAAGTAGGATTCTTTTCAGCGATTTGTTTCTTAGCTAGTTGCATGGCGTCATCAAGAACTTCTTCAAGTAAAATGATGTGTCCTTTACGAGTTGATAATTTACGGCCACCTTCAGTAATCAAACCAAATGGAATGTGGTGAATATTATCTGACCAGTCATAGCCCATTTCTTTCAATACTGCCTTTAATTGCTTGAAATGGTTTTGTTGTTCATTTCCAACCACGTAGAGTGATTGAACAAAGTTGTATGTTCTTTGACGATAAATTGCTGCCGCTAAATCACGAGTGATGTACAAAGTTGCCCCATCACTTTTCTTAATCAAGGCTGGATTGAGGTTGTATTTCTCTAAATCAACAATCTCAGCACCTTTACTTTCTTGAAGTAAATGCTTTGATTCAAGTAATTCAATGACTTCATCCATCTTATCGTTGTAAAATGCTTCACCATTAAATGAATCAAAATGAACGTCCAACAAATCATAGATTTTCATGAATAGTTGTAGTGATTCTTCACGGAACCATTCCCAAAGATGCATAGCTTCAGGGTCGCCATCTTCAAGCTTTTTGAACCAAGCACGAGCATCTTCATCTAGTTCAGGATTAGTTTCTGCTTCTTGGTGAAAACGCACATAGTATTTCTGGAGGGTATTGATTGGATCAGCCTTAACTTCGGCTTCACTACCCCACATTTTATACGCTGTCATTAACTTACCAAACTGGGTTCCCCAGTCACCCAAGTGATTAATTTTAATTGGGTTGTAGTTAACCTTTTTCAAAATGTTAGCTAGTGCATTTCCAATCACCGTTGAACGGAGATGACCCATCGACATTGGTTTCGCAATGTTAGGTGATGACATATCGATTGTCACGTTGCCACCTTCACCAACATTTGATGAACCATAATTGACAGGATCAGAAATAATTTCATCTAAAATGCTGGCCCCAACGGTCACTTTGTCTAAGAAAAAGTTTAGGTAAGGTCCAACAACTTCGATTTTTTCAAAACCAGTTTGGTCAATTTTTGCTAATAAATCTTGTGCAATTTGTTGGGGTGCTTGATGTAATTGCTTAGCTAAGAAAAACGCAGGGAACGCATAATCTCCCTTAGTAGTATCTTTTGGTCGTTCAATTTTTGATTCGATATCGACCTTCTGAATATCTGGTAAAACTGTGGCTAGTGCATCTACAACTTGTGTTTTGGTTTCCATGTTAGCTTCCTTTCTTGCAAATAAAAAACGCCCCTAATAAGACTATATGCCTTATCAGAGACGAGATTACCCGCGGTACCACTCTATTTGAAATTAATCCACTTTAGATATTTGACTGTTCTCTAGAAGACACGCCTTCACTAATTGCCATGCCTACCTTGCACCAACGTAAGCTCGCTTGAATGGACCATTAATTACTACTTCTTCATCACTGAGATTTCCAAACACTAGTATAACAAATTTGCCGTGAAATACAAATATAAATTAGACAAGTTAATTGTCCTCAGTTGTTATCAATTTTCGTTCAGCCCATGAACTGTTATACTTACCGTAAAGAAATACGATTATTTGGGGGAGTGATTATGGAAAATAAAAAAGCATCAAATAAAAGTACTTTAATCATTTTAGGGCTGTTTTCACTGATGACTGGATTATCTGGATCAAGCGTTACTTTAGCGTTACCACAACTCAGTGAAGGTTTCCATGTCACCAACGGGGCTGCCACTTGGGCAGTGTTAATTGGCGTTATTACCACAGCCGTCTTTTTGGTATTATTTGGACACTTTGGAGACCTCCTATCTAAAGAAGATGTCTTCTTATATGGTGGAATTGGGTTTACTTTAGGTTCTCTTATTTCTGGCATCGCACCAGTTTATTCAATTTTGCTCGTTGGACGGTTTGTACAAGCGATTGGAACGGCTATGATTATGGCTAACAGTATGGTCATTGTCACCGAAGCGTTCCCGGCGTCTGCTCGAGGAAAAGCGATTGCGGCCGTTTCCATGTTTATCTAAGTCGGAACTGTCTCGGGTCCAGCAATTGGTGGATTGATTTTAAGTGTCAGTTCGTGGCGTTGGATTTTTCTGATTAACGTTCCATTAGCAATTTTATTAACTTTCTTTGGTTGCCGTTTCTTGTTCACCACCAAAATTACGATGGCTGATTTAAAGTCGTTAGTCAAAAAATCTAACTGGCGCGGTCAATTAATTTTTACGGTTGGAATGATCATCTTTTTCATGAGCAGCCTCTTTTTCCAGTCACATAAACCAAATATTATATCAGGAGCTATTTTTCTCGTCATTGGTACGATTGTCACTATCTTTTCTTTCGTGCAAGACAACCGTAGCAAGTATCCATGGGTCGATCCCTCTGTCACCAAAAATAAGCAATTTATGGGCGCAGTTATGACCATGTTCTTAGTAATGATGGTCAACGTCGTCTCAAATATTCTCTTGCCATTTTACCTACAAAGTTTCATTGGCCTTTCACCGCTAACTAGTGGTTTGTTGATGGTGCTCCAATCGGCAACCATGTTCTTTGTTACTCCATTGGCAGGATACTTAGCTGACAAAATGAATCGTCACGTTTTAACAATTTTTGAAACAACCATTTTAACTTTATCTCAACTGGGTTATGCGTTTTACCCTAGTGGGGTGAATTATACAATTATCATTATCCCTATTATTCTTAACGGGATTGGAATGGCAACTTTCTTGTCACCAAATAATGCATTATCTATGTCATACTTACCTCGCGAACTCTCGGGGATTGCTGGCTCGATGAATTCTTTCTTCCGTACTCTCGGAATGGGAATCGGAATTAGTCTTGGATCAACTGCCTTATTCATCCAAATGCCAGGCGTTGAGGTTGTTTCCAGTAAATTAGGCCAAGAATTCATGGGTGCCTTTCAAAATGTGTTCTTCCTAGCAACTGCATTATCTGTACTCGGAATGGTGGTTTCAATTATTCTATATCTGACGAGTAAAAATGAAACTGAACCAGGACACTAAAAATTATCTTTAAGTACCAAAAAAGTGAGGACACTTATCCTCACTTTTTTTCTATTTCTTCAATTGTTAAAACCACTTGCTCAAGAACAAGGCTGCTTCATCAAAAACTTCATTCATATAACCCTTAGCATGTTTTGTACCAGCCACAAACCGGACAGCGTGCACAATTTGGTTAGCCGCCAATTTATCGGACATTTTCAAAACGCCTGTGTTTGGCACGAACTCGTCTAAGGAGTTAGCCAAGAAAATTGGCCCTGTTTTTTGATTAACGCGGTGGTATGGTGTGGCTTCTACAAATTGATCTGTCCGACCATTAAAGTAATTAGTCACAAACCATTTATAGAAACTATCATCTTTAACAGATTGATTAATTTCAGCACTTGCACCATTAAAGTTTTGCGTTTGATCTTGCTTTGGTACTACGTCTTGGTGTCTAGCCAGCCAGTCATCGATATCTAAAATACCTGACCAAGAAATTGCTGGAATACCATATTTAATGGCCATTTCCACTGACATATTACCACCAGCTGATGACCCAAAAGCAGCAATATTATCATGATCAAATTGATAATCTGATTTCTTAATCCATTGGTACAAGGTATCCATATCAACTAAAGGCGCAGGATAATACGCATTCGGTGTAAAGAGATAGTTAGGTACAAATGTTAAATAGCCAAGTTCAGCAAACTTTTGTCCTAAATCCGCGTCCTTACTTTTATCACCACGAAACCAGCCACCACCATGAATGTCAATCACTGCACCACGTGCCGTATTAGTAGTTGGATAATAAATGTCGGTCGTTAAACGATTAGCTGCATCATAAATTATATCTTTTTCAATTTCCATATCAGAATCCCCCTCGAGTAGTTTCAATTCACTACCTTGAGTATATTCTGATTGGCCTAAAATAGATAACAATTCGAATTGTCTATGATGTCACTTTAATTCCGACAATTCCAATCAGTAACAAGCCAACGAATACCCAGGTTAACGGATTAACTTTGTCACCAAATAAAATTACACCAATAATCACCGTTCCTACAGCACCAATACCGGTCCAAATTGGGTAAGCCAGGCTTAATGGCAACGTTGCGGTAGCTTTGGCCAAGCAATAGAAACTGACAATCATCCCCACAATCGTCAAAATTGTGTAATTTAAATTCGTAAATCCATGGCTTAACTTCATAAAGGTTGCCCAAATCGTTTCAAATATTCCAGCAATAATTAAATATGTCCAACTCATAATTTTTCTACATTCTATTTACATTACTATCTCAGACAAAAGAAAAACACCAAATCTCACTCCTTCTAAGACCTACTGGAGTGAAACATGGTGTTAATTGCCCGGTGGCAATGTCGTTTTTTATCTGTCTAATTAGTCTAACATATTGGGACCCATTTTCAAGTTACCGGCTTATCGATTGTTTAAATTGCCTGGTTTCAACATAAAACGTCTAATTAAACTAATCGTTTGCTTATTTTCTGGTAAATCTGAATGTGCGGAATCAGTCCCTGTCACAATCATTTCCGTGTAAAGATTGGCTTGATTTTGATAAATGTACTTACCACTGTCGACACTGGTAAATGGGACAATTCCATCCCCTGCATACGACTGGGTCCCCGCCACTGAATACATTTTCAATGTCTTTGGAATTTTTTTACGATCTGCAATCAAGTCTTTCAGCATCGTTGTTTTTTCACTTGAAGTATTTTCCAAATTAAATGGGGTCCCAATCGTCATCAGCTTATCAATCGAGTTAGTCGACGTCATATACTTTTCCAAAAAGATGGTTAAAACTAAGCCACCATTGGAGTGTCCAATCCCCGAAAACTGATTGAAGTGATATCGTTTCGATAACGCCGTATAAGCAATACTAAACCATTTTGCCTGCTTTTTGATATTTTCATAACCATCTTGATTATTTTGAAAACCCACGACAATATATGGTCGCTTGTCACTTTGCCGAATTCGACCCGAATAATGGAGCGAATCATCTTTATTCACACGCACCTTCAGCAAACTGTGCGTTTCATTTTTCGAATCTAACGATTGGATTAATGAATCAAACCGATTTTCATCGGCAGAGCTTCCGGGTACCAAGATAATCGGATCGATCGCTGACGGTACTTTGGCACGCATCAGTTTCACATTGGCATTTTGCTGACTAATGCCAAATCCTGCCATCGCCACAAACCCCACCAAGACCAGCCAGCCAAACATAATTTTTTTAAATTTCATGGCGACTCACCTGCAATTCCTGATCTGAAATTTTGATAAATGGCATGTAGATGAGTACTGAAATCACCAAGTTAAACAGTCCAACACAAAGGGCTAACCAATTTCCATTCGTACTAAAATAACCTTGTAATAGCCCTGGCGCGGAAAGTGAGACTGGATAAACCGAACTCGGTAACCAACCTAACAAAATTAAAATCCCAGGAATTAAACTGGTAACTGCCGAGGAAATCATCATTGGTACCAACAAAATGAGATTAAATAGGATTGGATAATTCGTCAGTAATGGTGCGTTTAGATTAAACAAAGTCGGAATCGTCGTCCATTTTAAATTACGAATATCGTGCCGGTGACGGTTAATAATCCAGACTGCAATCACCAACGGTAACAACATCCCAATTCCACCTTGCGTCGCATACGTATCAAATAGTGCATGAATATTGATTGGTGCTGGCACTGAATACACACTGTGCCCTTCCAATACATAGTTCAAATTTTTGGTTGCGGCATGACTAAATTCAGCCCCCGACATGGGTAATAACGACTCTACTCCAAAAATTAACATCACACAATTAAGCATTGCTAAGATTGGAATGGCGATAATACTCCAATTTTGCATTCCGTCAATTAGGCCGTACAATTCGCCAATCAATAATTCAGTCCAATCATTTCTGGTCATGATAAATAATACCAGTAGGATTAACAGAGTAACGCCAACCCGCCAAGCTAATTGCCAGGTTAGTGATTGCGAGAACTGCTCATACATTCGGCCGACCAAGTAACCCACGATGGCGGCAATTAACAAATTACGTAAATTAATCGCATTGTAGCCATTCAGCAAGATATTTTGGTTGATTTTACCGGTCATTACATCTCCCGGAAAGAGAAAAATGATCGTCATAATTCCACTAATATAGCCGGCTAATGAATTTTCAACGTTTTCTTTGGAACCCATCGAATACGCGACTGAAATTACCAAAATGGTACAGATTATCATCGCCAAGCTATTAGTTGCCGCATGAATGGCAGAATAAAATGGCAACCATTTGTTGATCCCGAAAATTTCCTTCAAAAATCCATGGCAATCTAGTACAACAAAATTAATCACTGAAATAACACTAGCTACTAAAATTTGCTGATTTAATAGTCGGAAAGTTTGCTGTAATCGTTGAACAAAATCCGCCGCCATGATCTTACGACTTAACCTAACGTATCTTCCCCCATCCATCACGTCATCCCCAATCATTTCAAAATTTCTCGATCAATTTTATCACCTAACGTACTAATCGACATCTTCGGAAACTCATAGTTGCTTAAAATGATGACCGCATCTTGGCCATCTTTACTAATGCGAATCGTACTTTCAAAGCCATAACCCGCCCCGTTACTTTTATAACGACCCGGACGATTATACAAGCCACCACCATAACCACTGAGTGAACCCTTAGAATATAATATTGGTACATTTTTCTTCTTGATGACCTTCCCACGCATAATGCCATGTACCACGTGATACAAGTCACCCACACTCATATACAGTTGCCCAGTACCTAATTCATCTCGTTCCAACGCTTTACTCCGAGCATATGGTTGCCCATATGAAATTCCCGTTGCATTTTTTGGAACTTGATAACCAATTGTTTTATTCCATGAATTTGGCAATTCATAGGCAAATTTAGTGTGCTTCAATTTGAATCTTTGAATGATTTGTTGATGCACCAAATGGTGATAAGTTTGGTGGGAAACTTTTTCCAAAATTCCGGCAAGGAGGACAAAGTTGACTGGCTGATAATCCCATTTGCCTTGATTCGCTTGGTTATAGGTCATGACAGAAATGTCGTGCCGGATAATGCCATTATCGTCCGTCAAAAAATTGAACATATCCGACTCTTTCATCGACAAGCCTGATGTCATATTAAGCATTTGTCGAATCGTGATGTGTCTGCCACCTTTAGCACTGGGAAAGTACCGATCTAGTGTGTCTGTTAATTTCAAATGGTGTTTTTCGACTTGTTGCATAATTAGCACACCAGTAATCAATTTTTGAATCGAATCAATCTCATACATTGTATTTAACTGATTTTTAATTCGCTTTGGTTCATTCGCGTAACCTTCACTCACGTGTTCCGCCAATTTCCCATTTCGATAAATTGCCAATGTCCCAATAAATTGTTGATTAGTGATTCGTTGAATTTTTTGAGTATTAGTCGCCGCTTCAACTAAACCCACTGGAACATTAACGACCAGTATTGCCAGTAAAACTATCAAATATTTTTTAACATGTTTAGCCATCCTATTCACCGACTATTCTGCTTGCTGCCACTGGTTTGAGATGAATCTGCTCTGAATTTGATACTTTGGTTGAGCTTGTTTCTGTTCCAAAAATGGAGCTACTTTTTGATTCATCGCTAACCAACCGTTCCAGCCTAAATGAATCGTATCTTCCATGAAATATTTTTTCCCACCATCAGCACTCAAATCAACCACGTGATTGAAGCCTTGAGAACTCAATTGATACTTAATTTTTTGATCAGCTTTTTGGTACATTTCATCAGATAAGCCGGTATATTGAACCCATTTTTGATTTACGGGTGTGATGACAAAGATTGGATCCACGTGCCATTTGGCAAATTGCGCTAAGATTAATTCAAAATCAGCATACTCTGGAGACTGCAAATAATTAATTTCTGTCTGCGAACCCTCTAATTTTTCTAACTTGTGGCCTTTAGCTAACCGTTTTTTGAAAAATGAGTTACTGATGCCAAATGGATTATCATTAGACTGTTGAGCTGCCAAATGATTAGCCGTTTTTGTTAATTTAGCAAAATCGTATTGTTTTGGCAATTTAGCTTGATCACGACTAATCTTGGCTTCGTTTTTGCCTGACACAAAGGCAGAGAATAATTTATCTTCTGCGGTTAAACCTGATTCGCTCATATTTAACTGCATTTTTTGCATCGCCGTTACTTTTTTACCGTCCGCTAAATTTTCCAATGATTGATGAATTGCACCAGAATTGCCACTCACATTCATAGCGAGAATTCGTTTCGCCGTGTAACGCGTCATAGAACTGTTTGTGGCACTCTTAATCCATTTAATTGTGCCAATTGGTGAATTGTAAAAATTATAGGCCTGTGGAACTTGACCTTGTTTCGTAAACCATTGTGGTGAAATGATGAACACTACTTTTTTGTTCTTAATTTGTGACTTCATACCTTGCATTTGCATTAAATGTGATAACGATTGAGTCCCTGGATTCCCCAACAAAAATGGCCGATAATTGCGATGATACTTTTGGGCCATTGAAGCTGGATGAAATGGATCCATTCTTGATAATTCAGATGAACCAAAGAATGGGACATAACCATCTTTTAACGCAGCAGATTTAATCACACTACCTTTATACACATTTGATGATAAGGAAACCGCCGCTCGCTTTTCAGTTGCTTTATTTACGCTGACAAATTGATTAGCTGCAAAAAAAGCTATGAACACCAGCAGACCAGCGGTAATAATTGGTCCAAAAATATTCCAAAGCTTCTTTTTTACACTCATTGTAATGATTCCACCCTTTGAATAATTTTATTAGCGGTATTCCAGTCATCTCGATTGAATTCTGAAATTGGCACATCAATCCCAAACTTTTCTTGTAACTCCAGTAGTAATTCCACCGTTGCCATTGAGTCGACTAGGCCAGAGGTGAAAATATCTTCGTCCATATCCTTGCTAAAATCTGTTTCGGTGATGCCATTTAATATATCTAAAACAATTTCGTTTACATTCATTTGAATAACTTCCTTTTTTATTTATTTAAACCAGAGGGTGTTCAAGAACCCTGAGAAGATGAGAAAACTGAAGCAGACAACGTTGAAGGTGGTGAAAATCGCCAGTCCTTCCGTCCATCGATTGTGTGGGACGTTGTGAGTCTTTTTGAAACGTAGCCAATAATCGTTGATGATAATGGCAACAGCATGGAAGGCCCCATACAACACGTAATACCAGGTCACACCATGCCAAAATCCCATAATCAAGAAATTGGCTAAGTAAGCGACTTGCGAAATCCGCAATTTATTTTTGATTAGTTTGTGTTTCATTAAGAAAAATGTGAAACGCATAAAGACATAGTCACGGAACCAAAACGAGAGTGACATGTGCCAACGATTCCAAAAATCTTTGACGTTATGCGATTTGAATGGTTGATTAAAGTTCATTGGACTTTCAATCCCCATTAAGTAGCTAATCGCAATTGCAAACAAACTGTATCCGGCGAAGTCAAAGAATAAATACATACTATAGGTGTACATATATTCCACTAATGGCCACGATAAGCCGGTGTGAAAGAACGCCATTTTATGTGCTAACGCTGCATGCGACACGATTGGTAGTAAAATTTTACCGAAGAAATACCCAAGAATAAACTTGTATAAAAAGCCTAAAAACAGATATTTGACTGCCTTATCAATCATACAGAGATATTTCTCGCGGTCTGGTGCAGTCTGATAATCCTTTTTAAATCTTCTAAACCGATCAATTGGCCCAGAAGAGATGGTTGGGAAAAACAGTAAGAATCTGACAAATAATACCGGTTCAAATTCCTTAATCGCCCCATCACGCATTTCCATCACCATCTGAACCGTTTTAAAGGTCAGGTAGCTGATTCCTAAGAATCCGATGATGGAAGAATTTGTTGAAAATAACGGCGTCAATTTCACCACTACTAACGGTGCAATCGCCAGCAGAACCGCTGCGACAAATACCGAAGTTTGATTTTGCTTGGATCGATACTTGGAGTAACTAAAGATCACCAGTAGTTCAAACAAGACGTACCCTATCAAAGCCACTCCTTGTTGCCATTTATCGCCACCGAAAGTTAGCACTAAAAATACCAGTGAAAAAAGAGTCTCATAATTTACCAATCGTTTGCCATAAAAGAGACCAATGATAATCGGTAACAGTAAACCGAGAATTAAAACAAAATACTCGGGACTCTCATATGGTTGTATATTAATCAAACTATTCAACCTCCCTCATCAATGCTTTAATATCGATTTTGCCGTTCATGGTCATTGGCAAAGTATCGACGTAAATAAATTTCTGAGGAATCATGTAGGACATCATTTGTTGTTCTAATTCCCGTTTCAGTTCATTAGTAATTTTTAAATTGAGCCCTCCGGATTCAAAATCGCGATAGAGTAAGCTAGCCAAATTTAATTCCACATACGCAGACAATGAAGCCACTTTACCGGACTTATCAGTGACTGGGACCGCCACAGCCCGGCTGATATTTTCGTTTAAATTCAGATAATGATTAACTTCTTCCAATTCAATTCGATAACCATGCATTTTAATTTGAAAATCTTTCCGTCCAACGTAAAACATCATGCCATCTTCTGCACGGTAACCTAAGTCACCAGTCCGATACGTAGCTTGCTGGTCTAAAACAAAGGCCTGTTTCGTTTTAACTGGATCATTAATGTACC
The DNA here is from genome assembly GCF_008632615.1 of Paucilactobacillus nenjiangensis. Lineage (NCBI taxonomy): Bacteria > Bacillati > Bacillota > Bacilli > Lactobacillales > Lactobacillaceae > Paucilactobacillus > Paucilactobacillus nenjiangensis. Next base: position 961,731 of record NZ_CP043939.1, on the reverse strand, counting down.
CTTTTGATACAGAAGGGCCACTCAAAATAATTTCACCGGTTTGTTGATTGCCTTGTTCAAATTCAATCCAGCCTAACGTGTCACTTTTAAGATAGCCAATTGGTAAGCGTTGATACTCACTTAAGACCTCGTCCGTAATTTCAATGGCGGTCACGGCAACAGTGGCCTCGGTTGGGCCATAAGTATTAAAGATGTGTGCTTCAGGAAAGCGCGATTTTAATTTACTGGCCACGTCATTGGTCAATTCTTCACCACAAAATAGGAAAGTTGTGAGTTCTGGATGGACTTGACCGTTAAAATTACGATCTAATAAAGCCATTTCGACAAAAGACGGGGTTGAAACCCATACATCAACTGTTAAGTCAGATAAACTTTGAAATAAGCTTTTGAAATCCTCAGTTTGGGCTCTGGGTAAAACTTGTAAGGTGCCACCTAGTAATAATGTTGGATACAAATCCATCACCGATAAATCAAATGAATATGGCGTTTGAGAAAGCATCGTGGCTCCTGGTTTGATACCAAAATCACTGAGCATCCAACTAGTGAAGCTTTGTAAATTGTCATGACTAATCTGGACTCCCTTTGGATTACCGGTGGTACCGGAAGTAAAGATGATATAAAAGGTGTCATCCCCATCCACAAATTGAGTTGGGTTAGCCACCAAATTAGTGTTTTGTACCAATATTTCTTGTAATTGTGATTCTGTGATTTTTTGCAACTGATTAATTTCAGGAGTTGCTCCTTCGACTTCAATAATTAACTCAGGGTGCGCAATCTCAGCGATTTGTTTAATCCGTTCATCCGGTGAATGCCGGTCAACTGGAATATACGCGTGCCCTGTCTTAACACTGGCCAAAAACGCTACCAGCATGTCAAACGTTTGCCCACCATACACGATGATTGGTGAGCCAGTCGTTAGTCCAAGTGACTGAATTTTTTCTGCTAATTGATTCGATAGATTGTGTAATTGACCATACGTATTCGTTTTGCCCAAGTAATCATAAACAACTTTATCTGGATGTTTACTTGCGAATTGATCAATTTGTTGTATTAAATTCATTGTTCATTCCCCCACGTTAAAATTCGTTATAGATAAATCCTGAATTATTGACTCCGCTATACCCATACATGTAAATCAGCACCATCATAATTAAGAAATAAAAGACTGACTTGAGTAAGAACCAGACAATCGGGTTTTGTTTCATTCGTTCCAAAATGTGCATTGTTTTCACCTCATAAAAAAGACACCCTACAAAGCTTTATGTCTATAGCTGTACTATAAACATTGCCATTGTAGGGTGCCATATATGTTTGCTGAGTAAAAGATTAGAATTTCTCAGAAATGTGTTTAGGAATCGTTAAGATAAATTTAGTCCCGTTTGGTTGGTTATTCGTCACCGTCAATTTGGCGTAGATTAATTCCGCCATCCGTGCCGTAATCGCAAGTCCTAGGCCGGTGCCTTCAATCTTTGCGTTACGGGCCGCTTCGCCACGATAAAAGCGATCAAAAATATGTTGCTTATCTTCTTCACTCATTCCAATGCCTTGGTCCGCGACACTGATTTGGATTTCGCTGTCTGTTTCGATTTGATTTATCTCAATAATCGAATCCTTGGGAGAATATTTTTGAGCATTATCAAGTAAAGTCACCAAAATTTGTTGCAAGCTATTCTTATTCGTGACCACTCTGGACGTTTCAACTCCCGATACTTGAATCGTTTGGTCAATTTGGCGACGCATCACCCCCGCCGTTTCATTAATGGTAGCTAACACATCCACGCCAGTAAAACTCAATTCAACTTTATCGACTTTTGATAAAGCCAACAAGCTTTCCACTAAGTTTTGCATTTTATCAGATTCTGCTTCGATATAATTCAAGGATTCTGGCACTACTTCAGGATGCTCGTCGGCTCGGCGCTGAATTAATTTCACATTGCCTTTAATGCCAGCAATTGGTGTCCGCAATTCATGCGACGCATCAGAAATAAACTGGCGATCACGTTTAATATTTTCATTGAGTTCATTTAATAATTTATTAAATTCAATCGTTAAATCGTGCACTTCTTTTGGATTATCGGCTACGGTTAAGTTCGATTGATACATCGCAGTTGGTGAATTAATAATTTGTTTAGTCTCGCTAACCAGCGATTTTAACGGTCGCGTTAATTTATTGGCTAATTTTGAAATAACGATTAACCCAAGCACAAAACTAAATAAATTAATCGACAAAATTACGATAAATAATTTTTTAAAGAGATTAATCACTCGATTCAAACTAATCCAGATTTGATATTTAATTTGACGTGGCTGGCCACTATCACTGGTAAAGTGGACGACACGATCAGCGTGATAATAAATTCCTTGATTCTCACGAACCTGCACATTCTTTAAAACCGGCCAACTCCGAAATGATTTGTACAAAAATTCTTCAGCGTTTTCCGAGTATTGTTTTTTGACCACTTTATTGTTATCTTTCGTGGTCACGGCAATAAAAGTATTCCGTGTATCCACGTCGTTATTGGCTTTCCAATATTTCCAATCAAATTGACCGTCGACGACTGAATTACTCAAGGAACCGATTAATTGATCACTGTTACTACGCGTATTGACGACAAACATCGAACCCACGACTGCCATCACGGCAAAACTGGTTATGATCGTAATAATAATCAGCATAATACCGTAATCCAAAGTCATTTGCGAGGCACTACTTCTACGCTTCATTTTTATTTTCATCAACTTTTAAAATATACCCGATTCCTCTCACCGTTTGAATCAGCGATTCATCATGTTTAATTTTTTGGCGTAAATAACGAATGTAAACATCTACAATATTGGGATCACCCTCAAAATTGACCCCCCACACCAAATCCAATAATTCGTCCCGGGTCATCACTTGATTTTCATTTTTAAGTAAAACGACTAAAAGATCGTATTCACGTGGCGTTAGTTTAATAATTTCTGCACCAAAATACAACGCTTTGGCTTTAACATCCAAAACGAATTTGCCAATTTGAAAATGATCTGGCGCGGTCTTGTGATTTTGTTCTTCACGACGTAAAATCACCCGAATACGGGCGAGTAATTCTTCAATCTCAAAGGGTTTCGTGATGTAATCTTCCGCCCCGTTATCTAAACCAGCGACCTTATCACCAATGTAATCTCGAGCGGTCATCATGATAATTGGAACTTGTTTAATCTTCAAAACTCGCCGCATGACACCTAGACCATCAATTTTGGGCAACATCCAATCAAGTAAAATTAAATTAATCTGATCTTGATTGGCTTGAAATTGTTGCAAGGCCTCCTCACCATCATTGGCGATTAAAACTTCATAATTTTCAAATTGTAATTCATTTTTTAGGTAGCCACTGAGACTTGCCTCATCCTCAACTAATAAAATCGTAACCATTTTCTGCGTGACCTTCCCTAACTTTTGTTCATTCATTTCGAATTGTAACAATCAGAATAAGTATCGTAAAGGAAACAGTCATACTGTAATGAAAAGTTATACAATTTATAAAAAAGTGGATAATACATGATCAGTGATTTTTAAGCTTTTAGAATAATCAGGCATCGGACGATATATTAAAATGAAATAGCATTAAAAAATACCGTTTGACGTCATATCAAGCTAATTGGTAAAGTCATCAGTTATTCACCGTGAATTTGATTATATTCGGTCAAAAATTGTAAGATAATCGCTTGCTCAGCTGACGAATATTTATCTGCCAATTGGTTTAATTTTTGGTGTAGTTTCTGATGATATTCTTGATGTAATTCAAATACTTCTCGCCCATCATCAGTTAATTGTAAATAAGTATCCTTCTTATTATTTGCCAGATGATATTTTTCAATCAAACTAAATCTTTCTAACCGTTTGATTATCTTCGACACGGCACCTTGGGTTAATTCAATCTCAGCGACTACCTCACCGATTTTTGGTTTATCAAGTTGACCAATTGCTCGAATCACATGGATATCATTAACACTAATTTCATCGATAAGCGCCTGTAGATGGATACTAACGGTTGGTGTCCGTCCAATCACTGCTAACAAATGAGTTTCTACATCTGTGGCTTTTAAAATTTCAAGCTGAGTTTGAATCTGATTTCCTTTTTTCATAATAAATTCCTTGGAATGTAAATTGACAAATTAATTTGTTAGTAATATTATATTCCACGGAATTAATAATTGAAAGAAGGAATTTAAAAATGAATTATGTAATAATCTTAGATCACCCCTACACATTAGCTGGCGGTCACAATGAACCACACAATCGAAGCTTTACTTCGGCTATTGCTCAATCAGCAATTGATACACTCACTGCCCAAGGACATCAAGTTGATGTGATTGACTTACATGCGGACCACTTTGATCCCGTGATGCACGCCGATGACTTACGTGCCTGGCGTACTAACAAATTTGTTGACCAACAATCATTCGATTATTTACAACGATTACGTGCCGCTGACGAAATCATCTTTGTCTTTCCAATTTGGTGGGAACTGATGCCTGCCATGACAAAAGGATTTTTGGATAAAGTACTCGCCAAAGGTCAAGTTACTCGCAAACCCAAACGGTTTATTTTAGAAAAAATCCAGTGATTCACGTCTTTACTGTGATGGGCACCCCAAAAATATTATATCGGTTAGTTTTTGGTAATCCCGTCATGAAAGCCTTATACCGTGGTACTTTCCGCAAGTTAAACCTTACTCACGTCAAATGGCATAACTTTACTGCTGAACATTTAAGTTCAGCCAAACGGACCGCTGTGTTGAATCACCTGGATCAATATTTAAAATAGGAAAAGTAATGTGACATAAGTCGTTCAGCTCTTGAGGATAGCTACGACGTCCATTGAACTACGGCAAAGTTCGCCAAGTTCCAATGGCAATTTCGAATGATGGATGATTTGATCTTAGAATCGTTCATCATTTGTAATTAAACGTAAAGAGTTGACTTATGAAACCAATTCTAAAAAATGTTCGTAAAAAAAGGGCTGTGATACAAAACGTAAATTTTGTCACAGACCCTTTGTACATATTGAATTAATAAAATGATGGTTTTGCCCAAGCAGTGTCAGGTTCACCAAGACCCACACTGGCCTTGTGATAATCGGCCTTGCCAGTAATTAAATCAGTAATAAACTGAGCGACCGCCTGGCGAGTAACTTGTGATTCTACTAAAGGTTCACCTTTTTGTGAAACATGCACATTAGTATTGCCATCTTGGTTGTACAACCAGGTAATCCGTAAAATGACATAGTCAAGCTTACTTGCTTCAACGACATCTGCAGCTTGACGACGTGGTCCCTCCCAAATCCGGTCACCAGTCATTTGGCGATACCATTTCGTAAATGGCCCACTGACTTCTTCATATAAATCAGGAATATTAGCCTGAATTAAACGTGCCTGACCATTGTCTTCAATCAACTTCACCAAGTCACGTACAAATTGCACATCTCGGGGAACAGTATTGACGTAAACAAAATCAACGTCTGCTAACGCAGCTTTAATTTTGTCTAATTCTGAATAATCACCGTCAATCAATGTCACTCGATCATCATTAATTCCGGATAAACGCGAGGAAACATTGCGTCCATACAAAACTAATTCCGAATCAGTTTGTTCTAATAAGTCATCCTCTAACATCCGTGAGATTTGACCGGCAGCACCTAAAATTAATGTTTTCATTGTATTTCCTTTCGTCTACATAAAATGATAACGAGCATCAGTATCTTGGATTGCATTGAGTTGCACCATATCGGCTGCTGAAATTTCAAAATCAAGTTGACCGTTGCTCTCAATATGTTCCTTACTCGTTGCTTTAGGAAGTGGTAAAACTCCATTTTGAATCACAAATTGAATCGCCAATTGTGGAAGTGTCACGTGGTAGTTGGCTGCCATTTTAGTTAACACCGGATTGCCTAATAAACCACCTGTGGCCAAGGGTGAATATGCTTCAATTAAAATATTCTCCTGTTTACCAAAGGCTGAGACTTTTGGTTGATTATAACCAACGTAATACTGAATCTGGTCAATCGCGGGCTTCACTGAGGCAACTTCTAAAATATTTTGTAAATCATGCACTCGGAAATTGGATACTCCAATCGCTTTCACACGACCCGAGTGATAGATTTCTTCCATTGCACGCCAAACATCTTGGTTTTCAGCATCATAATTAGCGCCATTTTCACGCCATGGCTCTGGTGCGTGAATCAAATATAAATCCAAATATTCAATATTTAAATTGTTAAAAGTAGTTTCGAAGTCGCGTAAGGCTTCCTCATAACTCTTCGACTCAGCTGGTAACTTGGAAGTCACAAATAATTGATCACGAGGAATCCCTGAATCACGAATACCTTGTCCAACTTGTTTTTCATTACCATAAACTAGCGCAGTATCAACATGTCGATATCCAACCGACAAAGCATCTAAAACAGCTTGTCGAGCTTTTCCCGCTGGAATCTGCCAAGTACCAAACCCAACCTTAAGAATTTTAGTCCCGTTATTTAGTTCAAAAGTGTCTGTTAATTTTGTCATTTTATACGCCTCCATGTCATGGTGCTCATTATACTTCTAAAAGTTTGAATTTTCACGAATTAACCACTCTCGTTTAGAGTTCATATTCTTTTGTACGAACATTATTATAGAACCGACATATGCACGAATCCAATACTTATTCATCTTGAATGCATGCCTCCAAGGCATAGAAAAAATCCCAGACTAGGTCGTCTGAGATTCGATTGTTTAAATATGCAAAATGGTAATGAATAATAGTGCAGCGACTGTTTGAACAACGCCAACTGATAGGCCATAAAGTAAGAATTTAGGTCCTTCTTTAATGAAACGGCGGAAATCTAACCGTAAGCCAATCGCAGCTAAAGCCGTGGTTTCAAACCAGGTACTGATACCGTGCGCTGCATTGTCAAAAACGCTGGGTAAATCTACAAAACTGTTTAAAATACAGAACACAAGAAAGGCCAGTACGTACCAAGGAATAAAGAATTTCTTTTGTTTCCCGGTTTGTTCAGTGTCTGGCGTTTGCTTCCGAACTTTGCGTCCAAAGAAATACACCACAAAAACTAAAAAGATAATCCGTGTAATTTTAAAAAGCATCGCATATTGGACGGTTTCAGCATTGACTAAACTCGCACCTGCAACTACTTGCCCAACTGATTGAAGCGTTCCACCAAGCAAGGCACTCTTACTAAGTAAATCACTGCCAAACAACGCAATCCCCAAGAATGGTAACGTTAGCATCATCACTGTTCCTTGCAAATTAACCAATGTGATGATCTGGCCCTTTTCATCTTCCTTTGCATGAATAACGGGGGCAATTGCACCAATCGCCGAGGAACCACAGACTGCATTCCCACCGGCCATCATCAGTGACATCTGTTCACTAAAGCCTAATTTTTTCCCCACTGTATAAGCGGTAAAAATCACCGTACACATCATCAAGATAATATAGGCAACTCCATTAATGCCCACCTCACCTAAGGTTTGGAACGTCACGGTAAATCCAAGTAAGACCACCGAGTATTCTAGTAAACGACTTTCGGAGAATTTCGTCCCCTTCGCTAAGAAGCCTTGTTTAAAGTACAGGTTACCTAGGACAATTCCTAATAAAATCGCAATGGTTGCGCCACCCAGTTGTGGTAACCAAATTGCCAACACTTTAGAAATAATTGCCACAATCACCGATAAAATTAACCCCGGTAAAACTTCGCGGATTTCGTTCCACGTCTCATAATTAAATATTTTATTCATCTCTGCCCCATCCTCTCTTACGAAAACTATTATACGTTAAACTTTCAATAGTTTTAATTAATTGATATAATAGTTACGATAGAAAATAGTAATAGAAGGTAAGATAATGAATAAATTAATTGAAACATTTCGAATCGTATATGAAACCCGTAATTTTTCCAAAGCAGCAGAATTACTTTTTATTTCTCAGCCAACCGTCTCGGCCCAAATTAAACAACTCGAACACGATTTAAAAACAGACTTATTTATCCGTCAAGGTCGCAAGGAAATTATCGCCACCCCACCAGCAGATATTTTATACGAAAAATCGATTGACCTTTTAGACGAGTGGAAACATTTATACCAAGAAATTCAAGATGCCGAACACAACTTAGTAACGATTAAAATCGGCGCATCTCATACTTTTGCACTGTACATTTTGCCAGACTTAATTGTGGCCTTGAATCAACAGTTTCCACAATTAAATTTCAGCGTTCAAATGTTAAATTCACTTGAGGTGATTAATGCATTAGAGCAGCATACGATTGATTTGGGGATAATTGAAAAGCCATTATCCGCAAAAAACGTCGAACGCTATCCATTGTTAAACGATCAACTAGTTCTGGCTGGTAATCCAACTGCTGGTCCATGGCTTGTGCGGGAGAGTACTTCAGGTGTGTACTATTATATGAATCGCTATTTAGAAGAGAATAATATACATGAACCGATGATGGGAATTCAAAATAATGCCATCATTGCCAAGTTAATCAATTCTGGTTTTGGTTGCTCCATATTATCTAAACGTGCGGTTATCGACGTGCCTTATCAAGACTTAGGATCAGATTATTTACGGAAATTCTATGTCATTGAGCGGGCTCACAATGTTTATCTTGAAATTGAAAAGTGCCGTAAATTCATTCAGCAATGGACGGAAGTATATTCAAAATAACAAAGTCTGCGAAATAAGGTGGTGGCAATTAAGAATAGCCTAATTAGACCTCAGGTACCTTTTTTTAAGGTACTATTTTTGACTAATTAGTATTATAATTCCTGATATTTTACCACGCTTCGGCCATCTCCTTGCTTGTTGATTAAGATTTGCTGCGACATTTCACGTTTCATTGACTCAACATGAGAAATTACTCCGACTAAACGTCCAGTTGATTCCAATGAGCTCAATGCTTCCATGGCTTGACTTAAGGTTTGCGAATCTAACGTACCGAACCCTTCATCGATAAACAGTGCTTCGATACTAACACCACCTGCATGTTGCTGAACTATTTCTGCTAATGACAGCGCAATCGACAAGGCCGCGATAAATGATTCGCCGCCTGACAACGTATTTGAAGAACGGTAAGTATTAGTTTCGCCATCGAAGACATCAATATTCAAGCCATTTCGATTAGAACGACCTGAGGACTCATCACTTAATCTAAATTGATAACGTCCTGCTGATAATTGGCCAATATAATTTTCATTGGCAAACTGTAAGACTTCATTTAAAAAGTTGCGAAGAACAAATCGCTCCAGCCCCAGCTTAACGTTATTACTTCCAGAAACTGCATTTTGAAGATCATTAATAGCTTGACTGTCTGCTTGGGCAAGCTGAATTTTTTCGTTCAAATCACTCGCTCTTTTTTCTGACTTAACTAACGTTTCCAATTTAACCTTAATCGTCGTTAATTGTGCATTTTTTTGATCATAAACTTCATCTTGTTTCTTAGCCTCATCAATAACTACAGTTAGCTTGGGGCGCGTTTGCTCTTGCAATTGATCTTGCAAATTTAATAATCGTTTCTTGTTTTCTGCTAATTGCGTCTCGTATTCAGTGATTGTCGAAATCACTTTCGTCAACGTTCCTTCTGCTACAGATGCTAGTTCAACTTTTAATTCTTCAAAGGTATCCAATTCACCATCTTTGAGGATTTTGACTAGTTGTTGATTGCTTGTGTGACGCTGCTGTTCATACTCTTTTTCACGTTTTGTCAACGTTGTTTGATTTGTATCCCATTTTGCTGTATTAACTTCAAAATTTGCTTCATCTGTTTTGAACTTTTCAGTTTGCTGATTAAACTGAGTAATGAACCGATTTGCCTCTTCTAATTCTTGGTTTAATGAGTCGGTGCTGTCTAACTTAGGATACTGCTGATTAATCTTATCAACGGATTCCTGATTTGATGCAACTGCACTAACTTGTACCGCAATATTTGTTTTTAATCCTGCAATTTGCTTAGTTATTTGTTCGATTTGTCCTTTGACTTTTTCTATTTCTGAATTTAAATCATTTCGTTTTTGAGTATTTGAATCAATCAGCTTAGCTTGATTGTCAAATGCTTCAACAATATTTTTTTCTTCATATTCGTCCGCTAACTGAGTGGCATATGTATCTTCCCAAATATTTTTAAATTGGGCATATGCAACTTGCAATTGTTGGTTAATTGCAGTGATTGCTTTTTTTAACTCGTCATTATCTTTGTGAGTTTGACTTAATTGGCTGCCAATCACCACCAGTTTTTGCTTATCATCGGCTTGAACTTTTTCTAAATCATCAACCTCATCCATTTGCTTGCGAATGTCAGCTTGATCAACGTGTTCATGTTGGCTTTGACTTCCTTCATAAGGAACGCCACAAACCACACATGGTTCGCCTTCAATTAATTCAGATTTTAAAAGATCAATCATCAGCTCCTGTCGTCTAGTTTTACCAGTTTCAAATGCAGCAAAACTAGCTTGATACTTCTCATCTGCCAACTTTTGATTAGTCATCTGTTGCTCTAAATGATCTTCCATTTTAGCTTGTTTCTGACGTGTTTCATCTAATTGATTCGCAATTAACTGGACTGAACTAAATTGACTTTTAATCTCACTAAGCTGTAACTGGGCTGTATCAGTTTGTGTAATTTCAGCTAATTGAGCTTGTAATTCAACTTGACTTAATTGCTGTTGGTCCAAGTTTTTAACTTGATTTTTTAAATTTTCCTCCAATTGCGCTTGTAATTCTACAGCGTTCTTTTTATTTTGCACATATTCTGTCAGCTGTTTAGCAGCTGGTAGTAGGTTTATTTCAATTAACTTTCCTCTGGTAGTATATTGATCAAACTCTGGTTTTGAATGTTCCATCGTTTCTTTTTGTTTGGCCAATTTTTGTTTCGTCGAAGTTAGCTGTTTTTGTTGATCAATTTGAGTGGCTTTTAAATCTTTGATTTCATCGCTAACTTTGTCTAATCGAATCACTTCATCTACTGACTTATTTTGCTTATCAAGCCATTCAAGTCGTAATTTTTGCTGTCTCAATTTTTTTATTTCAGGCGTTTTCTGCTCTAGGATATCTGCTTGTTCTTTCGCTTGGTCTTGTTGCTTAAACAAGCCGTCAACTTTCTCCGCTTGACTACGTTTTTCATTAGCTTCTTTTCGATTCTTATCAGCCGCTTTCAATTGAAGAGTGGCTTCTTTAGCCACCTTTTGGTCCTCACTAACTTGGCCTGTCAGCAACTCGAATTTATCAGTAACCGCGGAATCTTCTTGGTATTCAGTTTCTCCCCAATCCACTCCTTTAAATATTGAATTCAATTCAAGTAAATCTTGATCAATTGCATTGCCCTGAGACTTTTGTCTTAATGACAGTTGAGTGGTGAATTCTTGATAGATTTCCGTTCCAAATAAAGTCCTTAGAATGCCCTCTTTGTCATCACTGCCAGAAGCAAGGAATTTACGAAATTGATTTTGTGGCAAAATAATAATTTGTCTAAATTGGATAGCATTCAAATGTAATAGTTCGCCAACTGCCTCATTGACTTCATGTTGCTTAGTTCCTAATGATGTCAGTTCTTGTTTCAAATCATCACTAACTTCTGCGAACTGGGCCGTAGCAATTTTTTTAGTTGTATCTTGATCATTTTTTGGATTCTTTTTTAAGATTTCTTGTTCGGGTGTTCTAGTAACTTTGTAATATTTACCATTGTGCTCAAACCAAAATGAAACAGAGGTGATCGCATCACCGTCAGCAAATTCACTCCGCATTTCTTTTGCACTACGGTCAATGTCCTTGTCACCAAACAACGAATAAGTCATGGCGTCAAAAATGGTTGTTTTCCCGGCTCCAGTATCACCTGAAATAAGGAATAAGTTGGCATCACTAAAATGATTAAAATCGATTTCAGCTTGCTCAAAAGGACCAAAGTTTGATAGTTCAATTTGTAATGGTCTCATTTTAGTCCTCCTCCGATTGCTTAATTTCTGTCAATGTTTGTTCAACGATAGCTGCTTGCTGTTTTGACAATTGATTATCAGTGACTTTTTCATAAAATTCAGCAATGACATCTTCTTCGGCCTGATCTTTAGTATCAATGGCTAAATCAATCTCGTTATTAATCAATTTTGGTAAATTATAGTTTAGTTCAACGACTTCTCCATAGATACCACTCAGAGTGGCCCGTGAATCACGAGCACCTATTCCATTAATCGTAATGCTGAACCAATTTTTACCATCTCTATCGTACTGTTCATAAAAACTAGGTGTAATTAACTCTTCATAGGTCCCCTTCAAAACAATTAAATCCTTACCCGTGGTGATTCTCTTCCATTCAGTCGAGACTTCTTCTTCACTGATATCCACAATATAAACACCCTTTTCAGATTGTGCCTCTTTTGTATTAAATTTAACTGGCGAGCCGGAATACTGCATCTTTTCATTTGGACTGGCTTGCTTTAGATGAATATGACCCAGCGCAACGTAATCAAAATCGTTAAATAAGGCCGCAGGAACACCTTTTAAACCTCCAACCCTAGAATTTGTTTCAGATGTAAATTTATAATCCTCGTTGCCAGAACCAGTAACATTAAAATGCGTCACTAAAATATGTTTTTTTGCATTATCAAAATTATTCACTAAATCTGGAATAATTTTAGCCATTACTTGTTCGATTGTTGAATAATTTACTGCTTCATCTTCAGAAATTTGGTAATAAGTTCTGGCTTCCAAGGGATCTAAAAATGGCAATAGAAAAATTTGAGCTTCATTAGTTTCAATAGGTTCAAAGGCTCCTGCTAGTGTGGTATTTAAGTATAGTTTGGTTTGCTCTCTCCATTCATGCCCTGCGCCTAAACGTGTAGCGCCATCATGATTTCCTGATACCGCATAAATTGGATATTGTTTTTCCAAATTTAATTCACGTAACATTGACTCTAGTGCATTAACTGCGGAAGTTGGAGCAATAGCTCTATCGTATAAATCACCGGCAATAATAATTCCATCGACGTGCTCAGTTTCAGCAATGTTAACAATTTGATGAAAAGCATTCCACTGTTCTTCTAGTAAAGAATATTCTCCAAGTTCTTTACCAATATGCCAATCTGCAGTATGTAATAATTTCATTTAAGTTGTGCCTCCAAAAATTCAATCTCATTATTTATATACGTTCTAGTTTAATTAGATACGTTAATTTTACCAATTATCTTCTTAATAAAATACATACACGCAAAAAAACTGCCAATTCTTTATCGAATTGGCAGAAAATTTAGTCACCGTTAATTGACAGATATTTATTTTTAATTCTTATTACTTAATTACTTTTCTTCCTTACGTCTAAAGACAAATAGTCCAGTTAATGTTAGCAATCCGAGTCCTAACAGCCCAAATTGTCCCATTTCTTGATTATCTTTTTCTCCAGTTTGTGGAAGTGTTCCTTTTGATTCATTTGCTTTAGAATTTTTCGTCGAAATAGCTGAAACATTCTTACCTAATCATTCAGCATTAATGGCACTTGTTGAACCATTATTTTTTCCTTTACCATTACCAGATGTTGTAGTTGAATCAGCATTAGAAGATGTTGTTGATCCACCATCTGACTTATGACTTCCATCAATAGCAATTGAATCAGCTGTTGACTTAGCATCTGAAGTTGCTGAACTAGCAGTTGATGCGGCACTTGAAGCAACACTGGCAGCGGAACTGGCAACTGAAGCAGCGCTTGATGCGGCACTTGAATCACCTGTTGATGCAGCACTCGAAGCTTCGCTTGCTGCTGAACTTGCTACTGAATCGGCTGATTTAGCAACAGAAGCAGCACTTGAAGCATCGCTGGCAGCAGAGCTGGCTGTTGAGGCTGCAGGGCTAGCCGTTGAGGCAGCACTAGATGCAGTTGAAGCAGCTGAACTAATAGCTGAATTATCAGGGTTAGCTGAAGCTGCTGAGCTGGCTGTTGAGGCACTGCTTGAAGCTTCACTTGCTGCATAACTTGCATTTGATTCATGACTTGAAGCTTCGCTGGCTGATGAACTTGCAGCAGAAGCGTATGAGCTGGCACCACTAGCTGATGATCCAGCTTGGCTAGCTGAACTTGAAGCAGATGAACTAGCGATTGAATCAGCTGGTGACTTAGCATCTGAGGTTGCTGAACTAGCGGTTGATGCGGCACTTGAGGCCACACTAGCGGCTGAACTGGCAACTGAAGCAGCTGACTTAGCTGTTGATGCAGCACTTGATGCTACGCTGGCAGCTGAACTGGCAACTGAAGCAGCGCTTGATGCAGCACTTGAATCACCTGTTGATGCAGCACTCGAAGCTACGCTTGCGGCTGAACTAGCAACTGAATCAGCAGAACTTGCTACAGATGCAGCACTTGATGCATCGCTGGCAGCTGAGCTAGCTGTTGAAGCTGCAGAGCTAGCCGTTGAGGCAGCACTAGATGCAGTTGAGGCAGCTGAACTAATAGCTGAATTATCAGGGTTAGCTGAAGCAGCTGAGCTGGCAGTTGAGGCATTGCTTGAAGCATCGCTTGTAGATGAGCCAGCGTTTGATGCATGGCTTGAAGCTTCGCCGGCTGATGAACTTGCAGCTGAAGCTGAAGAACTTGCACCACTAGCTGATGATCCAGCTTGGCTAGCAGAACTTGAAGCAGATGAACTGCCGGCACTTGAGGCTGCTGAGCTAGCAATTGAATCAGCTGTTGACTTAGCATCTGAAGTTGCTGAACTAGCAGTTGATGCGGCACTTGAAGCAACACTAGAGGCTGAACTAGCAACTGAAGCATCTGACTTAGCTGTTGATGCAGCACTTGATGCGACGCTGGCTGCACTGCTAATAGTAGAATTTTCAGGATATTTGGTTGCTACAGATGTCGACGCTTGTGCGGCAGATAATGCAACACTTGCGGCAGACTGGGCTGTACTATTCGCGTTACTTGCACCTTCTAACAGCGAATTCCCAATTGCATATGAATTGTAGAATGCTGCTGTACTTGCAGAACGTTCGGATTGTGATTGTGCTGTTGATGCATCATTTGCAGCACTTTGTGCAATTGCTGCATAAGACGATGCAACAGCATTTGAGCCTGTTGCTTCTGCACTTGAAGCTGCACTATATGCACTTTTAGCAACAGATGCAGCTGAACTAGCAGTAACTGCGTAACTATTTGCATCATTTGCAGCGCTCGAAGCTAACGTTGCATATGATGACTGAAGCGGCGTCGATCCCACATATTCACTCGCAGCGTTAGCATATGACGATGCAACTTTACTAAATTCATTAGCTTCACTAGCATCAGTATTAGCTACCGACGCTGCTAAAGATGATATTTCTGTATAAATTGTGTTAACAATTAATTGTGCTGGACCTGCGATAACATCTTGTGTTTTACCTTTGTAAGTGACAGTTACTTTTAAATAGTAATAACCAGCTTGTGATACTTTAACTCCTGCTAGTGACAATGCAGCCGAAGTGGCACCTGACACTGCAGTTCCAGTTGTAGTATCCGAAGGAGAAGTTCCTTTATACCACTGATACTTAATAGCGGCTCCATCATTAGCCAATGAAGTTAAATTAATGCCTTCCGGTGACCATGTAAGATTATCACCAACATTGACTTTTTGGTCGACTAGTCCATTACCTACAGTAATAATTTTCGATGAAGAGACAATTGACCCATCTGCATTAGTAATTGTTACTGTGATAGTAGCTACACCGGAAACAACTCCAGTAATAGGATCAACTGTAGCTACAGCAGTATTATCACTTGTCCACGTGATATCACCGGTCGCATTAACTGGATTAGTTGTCGAAACGTATTGTGTGGTTGAACCTTTAGTAAGGTAATCATCCCCTGTGATAGCAATAGCCGAGGTTGCAATATCGTTATTATAAACATCAACTTCAGCAATATCACTAAATTGATGATCAACACCTAAATATGCCATATCAGCTTGGAAACGAAGTGTTCCTGCGTAAGATGAAGTTGTAAAGGTTAATTTTGATTGTGTACCGGTTGAAAAGTTTATATTCTTATCACTTTTTGCTTGAGTTGCTATATATCCTTTCGAAACTGCATCAGCGACACTCAGCCATGTATCACCATTAACCTGAACATACCAATTGACGACTGGAGGAATTAGGTTTGCAACGAATGATTGTTGATAAGTTGCCTGTAAAGTAATTGATTTTCCACCAACCACGGTGCTAGTTAACTCTGCCGGTTGAACAGAATAGCCTTTCCACCATGTAATTCCAATCCATACTGTCGAATCTCCAACCGGTTGGCCTTTTTGACCATCAGTATTTAAAGCATAGCTCTTAGCTAATTCAGCATAACTAGCAGCAACAACTGCTGCACTTGAAGCGTTATCCGCAAATGAACTGACTTGAGTGGCAGCTAATCCACCTAACGTGGCATATGAACTAGCTGAAATTAAATCACCTGTTTTGAGTGCGCTATTAGCTAAACTCATATAATTAGATTCATTGGCTGCTGCTGAACTAGCAAAATTAGCGTTTTGAGTCGCATACGTTGCATCGGAGTCAGCCAAGTTTGTGTAACTGTCACCAATTGAAGCATTGCCTCCGAAAGCTGCTACGCTCTGAACAATCACTGCGACTGAGCTTGCTGTTGATGCGGCAACTGCGGCAGATGATGCGGCAATCGCAGAATTAGATGCATTTGCCAAATACGTCGCAGCTGAAGAAGTATACGCACTACTCAAAAGTGTAAATGCATTACTAATATTTTGATATTGAATATTTGCATTACTTGCAGCTAAACTAGCTTCCTAAGCTTGAGACTGAGCTGCATTCGCATAACTGGATGCCAGATATGTTGAAGTAGCACTATTAGGTGCTGTAGATGCAGCCGTCAACATTGCGATTGCAGCATACGATACAGCTAACGATGAAGCACTTTGTGCAGCTAATGCAGCGGCACTTGCTGCGCTTAATGTTCCTGCTGCGACTGCTGCAAATGATGCGGCTGATGAATAGGCTCCTTGAGATTCTGCAGTCGCTGCCGCACTATTATTCGTGGTAGCAACTGCAGCAAGGCTTGCAACTGTTACTGCGTTGGAATTAGCAGTGTCTTTATTCGCATTAGCTAAACTGCCATTATATGATGCAGTTGGATCGGTCAATGTTGCATAGCTGCTCATAGCTGCTACAGCAATTTGTGCAGCTGATGATGCCAAGCTGGCTTGTTCAGCATATGAATTGGCAGTCTTTGTTGCTGTATTAGCTTGAGTCGTGTAGTTGCCAGCTGGATTTGTTACCACGATGGTAATAATATTAGAAGAAGCTGTAAAACTTTTATCCCTGGATAAAAAAGCACCCTTCTTACCAGTCATAACTGTCTGTAAATAATAAGTACCTGAATACTCAGGTGTAAACACATAGTTAATAGATTCCTTGCTAGTATTAACAGTATTGACTGTTATCCAATCTTTTGCATTCGTAGATTGAGAAATTACATAAGCTGCACTACTGATATTGTATGAATCACCTGCAAATGACCCTAAACCAGTTACTTGCTGAACTAACGTTGTGCTAGATCCTAAAGTAATAATATCAGTCAATCCGTTTGCAAGTTTCAATGAAGCAGCTGCACCTGTGTTAGTTGTTGAATGACTCGTTGCATTGATTGCAAATTGTGCTGCAACGCTGGCATATGAGACTGTTGTTTTAGCATTGGAAATGGTAACAGCAGCTGTTGAGTTGGCAGCAACTGCCAAAGAGTAAGTAGTTGGCACGTCACTTGTCGCGGTGGTAGCATAACTTGTCGTAGTTGATGCGGCTTTTGAAGTACTTAAATTAGCCGAACTGGCAAGTGTTGCATAAGATGATCCTTGAACATTAGAAATTGATGCTACTTTGTTAAATGCGGTTGCTGCTGATGTTGATGCACTAGATGCTGCTGTTGCAGCAGATTTCGATGAAACGACAGGCGTCAGACACTGCCAGGCTAATCGCCGTCGAAGCCGCAACTGTTGCATCAGTAGCTGCAACACTTGTTGCGGTATTGTTTACGGCAGCCGTACTATTCATGATTTGTGCCTTAACATAAGCACTGTTAACCATATCAAAATTTTGTTCTGCAGCAGCTGACAAAGCTACAGCGTATTGAGTAGCAGCGTTGGTAGCATTTGAATTAGCTAAAGCTGAATTCGATGATGCTTTAACGACTGCATTTGATGCAGCAGTATAAGCAGCAAACACATCACTGTTGGTAGCATCATATTGGTAGGCTGTATAAGCACTAGCCAGACTGATGTTGGCAGCATTATATAACGCTGCTGCACTTGATGAGACAGCAGCAGCTGAGTTAGTAGTCTCTTTCACAGCATTAACATATCCTACAACTGCTTCTGACGCGACTTGTTTACCAGTCGAACCCGCGTTTGACGCAGCTACTGATGCAGCAGCTGCCGCAGAGCTTGCACTAGTGAGTGCTGCAGTCAATGAAGTTGCATTGCTTTGATCATCAAACACAACTGCTAATGAAGAATAATATTCAACTAGCTGCTGTTGAGCAGAGGCTTTATCATACTCAGTATTTACTTTGGCTGCTAAACTTTGAACATTTGAATCACCTGTAACAACTGCGGCAAAACTATTTGCTTGAGCAGTAGCTTCAGATGCCACAGAGACCGCCGTAACAGCATCCCCAGTATATTTACTTGTTAAATCAGTGGTTTGAACCGAAGCAGCCCTTGTTTGTTTTGCTGAAACTGAACTTACACTGGTTGAAGCAGGTACCGCAGAATTGATAACTGTTTGATCAGCAACTGAAGTTTGAGCTGTTGGTGCCACGACCGTCGCATCTGGTTCGCTTGAAGTAGCCACGCTTGTATCAGCAACTTCACCTGTTGATGTCGCTACACTGTTAGCCTGTTGTGTACTATCACTAGTAGTTAAATTGTCTGAAACAGCTTCTGCACCTGTCTCGGAACTGGACGGACTAGAATTAGGATTGGTGACTGAAGTAGCCACAGATGCATCGGCTAGCACATGCTGATCTTCGCCAGCTAATGCAGAACCACCCAATAATCCAGCAACGACCATGGACGCAAAAATCCATCACTTGCCTGACTTGTGCATCCGATAATGGGTGTTCTTGGCATCCTTCCTCCGCTTGATATTAATAAACTGCATATATATCTTCCTCCTTGTAATGAAAACCGTGTGTTACTCCACGATAGATTGAAATACTCAACGTCTTCGACACAACCGATTACTGATTGAATCAAATCCCTACTTTTCCAAATGAAATGCAGAAAATGATAATTGACAGTTATCATTTTCTGCCATTGATTTACATCAACGGACTATGAATTTGTGTCATTAATTAGCAACAGTTTGCAACTCAGTAATAATGTCTTCCCATTGAGTTGCAACATTCAACCTGGTATATTCTTTTGCTGTATTTAACGCACCTTCACGTAATTTTGCTTGCAAGTCTGAATCAGTTAACACAGCATTCAATTTTTCAGCGAAATCATGAATATTATTATTATCGATTAAATATCCGTTAATTCCATTTTCAATCAAATCGCGAGGGCCATAATTGATGTCATAACTAACGACTGGAACGCCGTAACCGAAAGCTTCTACCGTAGATAATCCAAATCCTTCATGTTGCGAGGTTTGAATTACTACTGCCGCACTTTGATACGCTTTTGATAACTCATTTCCTTGCTTGAAGCCACTGAAAGTTACGTAATCCGTTAAATATAGTGCAACAAAAAAGGACTAGAATTTTAAAAATTCTAGTCCTTTTTATACATATTCAAGCGAATGACGGGAATCGGACCCGCGACACAAGCTTGGGAAGCTTGGATTTTACCACTAAACTACATTCGCAAAGGTACGGCTATTGCTAGCACGAAACAAATAATAGTATAGCATAATCCAACCGTTTATTGAACGAAATTATTCAATAATTTCAATTTCACTCTTACGAACGATTGCACGTTGATTTAACTCACTAATTGCCATATCGTCGGCCGCATCATGTTCTTTGATTGCTACTAAAACAGAATTCTCATAAACCTTTTCGATTTCTCCCGTGAAATCATGTTCAATCGAACCAAACTTAGTACATTTAACAATCATACCTATCTTGAATTTTTCTTCTACTTCTGTATTTTCTGGTTCAGCCATTACTCTTACCCCCATGAATTTAATCAAGTAATAGTAACAAATATATGCAGCTTAATCAACCGTTTTACTCACTTTGCTGCTGATTTTTCATATTTTGTAAGTTATGCAAATGTTTTATTGCGCGTAGATATGAGCTTGTGAGGACCGCCATAGAGCCAAACCACGCCAACGGATTAGCAAAACATGCACCCGCATATCCCATTGCTCCAGTTAACACTAACCCAGCAAATGCACGCATCACTAGCTCTGCAATCCCAGCTAATGTCGGAACTACACTTTTGCCTAAACCTTGTAATGTGTATCTGATGATAAATAAAATGGCCAATAACCAATAAGAAACGCCAACAATATTAAAATAAACTTGACTGAGTTTTAATACGGCAGTTTCCCCACTCCCGACAAATAGCATGACCACATACTTGCCACCTAAAATAATCAAGAATCCAACGACAATACTAAATGAAATAGATGCAATCAGCGATTGCTTGACGCCTTTAATAATTCGATCATATTCTCCAGCACCAAAATTTTGTGCAGCAAAGGTGGCCATCGTGATTCCAAATGACATCATTGGTAAAGTTGCTAACTGATCAACTTTTGATGCTGACGTAGTAGCTGCCACTGAGGTCGTCCCTAAGCTATTTAAAGCTGCCGCCATAATCATTGACCCAACAGAAATAATTGACGATTGAAAGGCCATTGGTAGTCCAAATTTGAGCTGTGTACGTAATTCTTTGGTGCAATCTACAAAATCTACCCGGTGCAACTGCAACATTGGGAAACTTCGATAAATATAAATGACACACAAGACACCGGAAATGATTTGTGAAATAACAGTTGCCCAAGCGGCTCCTTTGACACCCCAGTGAAAAACAATAATAAATAATAATTCCAAAATGACATTAATCACGGTCCCAATCATCAGAAACCACAGCGGTGTTTTGGAATCACCAAGTGCTCGAATTTCATTACTTAAAAAGTTAAAGGCCATCGTGGAGAAAATACCGATGAAAATGACCATAATAAACTGTTTAGCTTGGGCATAAATTTCAGTTGGAGTTTCCATTACGTGTAAGATTGGATCAATAAACGTCAATGTGATCACTGTCAAAATTAATGTAAAAATTAAACTAACAATCAATCCAGCAGCAAAACTGCGCCGAACGCCACGATAATCTCGCGCTCCAAATCGCGTGGCCGTTACAATTGATAACCCGGTGGTTAATCCTGTCGATAATCCAATAATTAAATAATTTAAACTACCAGTGGCCCCAACTGCCGCTAATGATTTCACTCCAAGAGTTTGTCCAACAATCAGAATGTCTGAAAAGTTATATAGTTGTTGGAAGAGGTTCCCAATAAAAAGTGGAAAGGTAAAAAACAATATCAACTTTAATGGGCTACCTTTGGTTAAATCTTTCATATTTCTCCTTCATTGACTTAAGAAAACAACTTCACACATTTTACTCGTGTGATTTGGTATCTTCAAGAAGGTTTTGTATTCTTTTTTTACTGATTTTCTTAAATTATCGCTTAGATTTTCTTTCTATCCCCCACTCGTGATAGACTAAGGTTAATCAAACGGGGTGTTATTTATGATATTAGTAATTTTAAATTGTCTGCTATTAACACTATTGTTCCTTGCCGCAATTATTGGTTTAAGGGCTAAGACATTAAAAAAAACAAAGAACTGGCTGGTAATTAGTCGCGTGCTCTACCTGACGCTATTAGTTGGGCGTGTCCTAATTAGCTACCATTTCACACCGTTAGCTCCACTAGCAGTTTCAATTAAACTTTTATTAGTGATTTTGTTAATTGTGTTAATCGAGCTATTCTTCGCTAGAAAACAATCTCAAACTATTAATTGGAAAGCCTTTACAATGTTAAGTTGCACTTTTGTTACTAGTTTACTGATTAATATTTGCGTATAAAAATAAGGACTTTAAAATGAAATTTCATTTTAAAGTCCCTTTTATTTCGATTATTAATACCTATCGTTGCCAAAATGCTGTATTAATAGTATCTAACATTTTGACCAACTGGACTGTTTCTTTCACGTCATGTACTCTTAAAATTCGACCACCGTGTAAATACATATAACTTTCAGCAATCAACGTCACGGATAAACGATCTTCTTTAGCCAAATCAAATAATTTGGCACCAAAGCCTTTACGTGAAATAGCAACCATAATTGGCCGTTCCAAATAATTTAGTTGATCAATGTTTCGCATCATTGCATAGTCCTGATACCCGTCAGCCACTTTGGCATATCCGATTCCCTGATCCAGAGCAATTCGTTCCACATCAATTCCCGCCTCAGTGAGGTCAGTCAAATTTTGTTCAAAGAATTTGGTCATTTCTTCAGTTAAATCTTGATACTCAACATCCCGACTACTATGCATCGTTAACAATCCGACATTACTATTTTTCATCAACTTAACTTTGCGGACGTCATCAGTGAACGCATTGACGTCATTAATAATGTCGACGCCCAAATCAACTACTGCTTTCATCACATCAAACTTGTAAGTATCGACTGCAATCACGATTTGTGGAAATTTTTCTTGAATCATTTTAATTGAGGGAGCAATCCGGCTAATTTCTTCTTTAGGATCAACTTCAACAAAGCCACCCGGACGAGTGGTTTGACCACCAACCTCAATCACGTTAGCACCATCTGCAACCATTTTTTCAACTTGTTTAAAGGCAGATGCTTCGTCAAAATACGCCCCTCCATCATAAAATGAATCTGGCGTAACATTTAAAATACCGTAAATTAATGGCGTTTGAGAAACATTCAATTTAAATCGACCTGCCTGCCAAATTACAGCATGTTGATTGATAATTACATCGATTTGGTCCTGAACTTCCACATTATCTATTCGCCCTTTAAATACTTTGATAGCACTCATTTGTATTATACAAGTCAAAATATTATTACTTACTTCGTATGTTGCATCAAACTGTTTTACAAGTTTAATCAATTGTTCTAGTTGCGTAATTGATAAGTCTGAAAATTCTAAAATTATTTGTTGTTGACGAATTGTCAAATCGTGAAATACTGCATTCACAAATTCATTTTCAGTGGTGATTTGTTTTTCTATAACTTTCATCTATTTTCCCCTATCTTCATCATCACGTCCTTGATTGCTTTTGTTCGGTGTAGTAATGGAATTTTTTGGGTATTTGGTAATTGTGCCAAGGTTTTACCACTTACTGGGTCCGTTAAAATTAAATCAAAGCTTCCGCCATTGTGACCAAGAGGTTTCTGAGCAATCGTACCAATAAATTTTCCCACACCATAATAAGTTTCATCCAACCCAACTACTGCTAAATGGCTAACCATGGTAACGCCCCGAGAATGACCTTCAACCAATTCGATAATATGCTGATTTAATTTTGTTAAATCTCGATATTCCCTCAAATCTCTGGCTGTAGTCACTCCAAAAGCGTCCGGATAAGCCTCCAATATCATCCCTGAATCATCGGCAACAATAATCTGATTAGGCAATTTTTCATGAATAAACTCAGCTTTAGCTAAAGCATTAGCCTGGTAGTCATTCGTTCCTTCACTTGGAAATTCCACTTTATCAATCAGCTCAAAATAAGAAATCGCCTGTAATCCGCAAAACTGGAAACATTCGACTAACTCGGCAGTTTTGAACTGATTATTAGATGCAACGACAATTGGTTGTTTAAGATTCACAATCAGGCCTCAATTTCTTTAATAGTGTAAAACGATCCAGTCACAACAATAACATCATTAGGTCCACTCTGCTTTATTAACATTTCAAGTCCAATTTGAGCATTCACAGCAATTTGGCTCCCTGGAATTTCCTTTTGTAACCGGCTTGCTGATAATGCTCGTTTTGAATTATTTGGCGTAACGACCACAATTTCTTTTGAAATTGTATGATACAACTTGGCCATTTCTAGGTAATTTTTATCTTGTAAAAAGCCTAGAATAAATTTCAAGTTTTCAGTTGGGTACAGATGTTTCAAACTACTGATTAATCGCTTGGTACTATCAGGATTATGGGCGGCATCTAAAATTACGGTTGGCTGATGATGAATCACTTGCATGCGCCCTTCAATTTTAGTTGTGGTCAACGTTTCTTTTAAGCTTTGTAATCCAACACCAAAATTATTTTGTACCAACCAATCATAAACGGCAATAACAGTCTGCAAGTTGTCGATTTGAAACTCACCCAACATATCAAAATGGAACTCCACATTATCCAAATAGTGACTACTAATCTGTAGATCAAAACCCGTTAAATTTTCTCGTTGAATTTTGACTGAGACGTAACTACTATCAATTAGCTCTTTTGCATTTCGCTCAATTACTCGATTCACCATTACCTGTTTTGTATCATCGGTCTGGTTTGGTGCCATAAATACAGTTGTATTCTGTTTAATTACATCTGATTTGTTATATGCAATCATTTTGATTGTATTACCCAAGATGGCAGTATGATCAAGATCAACATGAGTTATGATTGTTAGTAGTGGTGCATTGATGGCATTGGTCGCATCTAGCTTTCCACCTAACCCGGCTTCAATTATTGCCCATGTAACTTCTTGATCTGCAAAATATTGAAGCATAATTATGACAAACCATTCAAAAATTGACAGCGAACTCATGTCGAATTCAACCGTCAATTTAGCCATTATTTTTTCATACGTTGTTACAAAGTTTGTTTCTGAAATCATTTGGTTTTGGAGCAAAATTTGTTCACGATCATCGTGAATCGCTGGACTCGCAAAATGACCAACTTTTTCTCCGCTGTTCATTAATAAATTTCCAACCAAAGTTCCAGTTGAACCTTTACCGTTGGTTCCCACGATATGAACAATGTGATATTTGCTTTCAGGATGTCCTAACTGGTCTAGAATGTGTCGCAATAACGCGACTCGATCCGACTCAGCGGCCAACATTGATTGATTCATTTGATGAATTAATTCCTGATAACTCAACATTTTAACGCCCCGTTTGTCGCAAAAATTCCGTCTTCAAGTCTCGGTCTGTAGCAAATTCACCAGAAAACTTAGATGTGTAAGTAGATAAATCTGATTTATTAATCCCACGCATTTCCATACACATATGCCGTGCCGAAAGTGAGACTGCGACGCCCTTCGGATGAAGAATGCGTTCCATTTCAGAAACAATATCATTCGTTATTCGTTCTTGCATGCCAGGTTTTTTAGCCACAT
Organism: Paucilactobacillus nenjiangensis; assembly: GCF_008632615.1. NCBI lineage: Bacteria > Bacillati > Bacillota > Bacilli > Lactobacillales > Lactobacillaceae > Paucilactobacillus > Paucilactobacillus nenjiangensis. The sequence goes on along the minus strand of NZ_CP043939.1, from coordinate 936,348 downwards.
AATCTACCAATCGTGGAATTTTACTAATTCCAATCACTTCACCATTATTGGGTATATAAGCAACATTAGCAACCCCAAAAAATGGTAAAAAGTGATGTTCACACATTGAATAAAATGGAATTTGTTGAACTAAAACCATTTCAGGATTGTCATCTTCATGGAAAACTTTAAAATTGTCAAAATCACTAGGTTCATCGGATAATGACGAAAAAATTTCAGTATACATTTTGGCTACTCGTTCAGGTGTTTCAACTAATCCTTCGCGTGTAGGATCTTCACCAATGGCGCTAATTATTTCACTTACTGCGTTTGCTATTCTCTTCTCATCCATTTATTCAATACCACCATACTTATTTGTTTTTACGATCAAATTATGATCACTAGTTACTTCTAACATTTGCTGGACTTGATTTTTCAAATCTTGATTGGCTACTTCCAATAACGGTACTAATACGAATTGACGATTTTTAATTTCTGGATGCGGCACCGTTAAAGTTTCATCGTTTATTATTTCATTTGCATAATACAAGATATCTAAATCAATGGTTCTTGGTCCCCAATGAATCAATCTTTTTCGATGCAAATTTTGCTCAATAATGTGGAGTTGATCTAATAATTCATGAGCCGTTAATTGAGTTGCAATTCTAACCGCCAGATTTAAAAAATCATCCTGCACTACTCCACCAACTGGCTCAGTCTCATAAACATGTGAAATTTGTTCTACTGAAATACCAGCTTTACGTAAACCGTCAATTGCGGCTTGTAAGTTTTCAATACGATTGCCGATATTTGAACCAATACTTAGATATGCCTTAGCCATGTTGTTGACTTCCTGACACTTCGATTTCAATATTATCGAAGATTCCAGCGATTGGCACACTATATTTTCTAACCTTTAGTGTAATATCAGAAATACTAAGATAATTGGCCAATAAAGTGGTTAACAAATTGTTAGCTAAACTTTCAATCAAGTTATAATTGTGATTGAGCACGAATGATTCAATTGTTTCATAAATGTCAGCATAACTGACTGTTTCGTTCAAATTATCCGTTTTAACTTGTTGTTCGATTGGGTAAGTTAACTCCACATCAATTTCTAGCCGTTGTCCCAACCTTTTTTCCTCTGGAAAGACTCCATTGTATGTATGAAAACTCATATTATTTATTCTTATCTTGCCGATTTCAATCACGTCCTAATAGTTATTGAATACATGAGAATATCATATCACGTTTACCGGCTTCGCAACATAATTTGAACCAAAAGACTGAGGTTAATTAGCACTAATCTTCAAAGCCACAAAGTGTTAATCCTCGTGCTTGCGCATCCGAAACCGTCGTTGACTCCACATCACTAGAACGCCGCAATGCACGACAATTCCGATTGAAATGATATTTTGTCCCATTTGGCGTGTAATAAACAACTTGCTGGTTATCATTATTACTTTGGGTGACTGGTAATGTGGTCGCTGGTGCAGTGACCGTTGATGAAGATTCAGCTTCTGATGAACTAACCGTACTCGTACCGTCAGAATAATTAATATTAACACCATCTTCAATATTAAAGATAAACACATTAAAATGAATTATGTTGCTGCCAATTGATTGAGCTTGCATGTGCACTCCGCGTGCCACCAACTCATTCTCTTTAAAAATCGGAGTAACTTGGTAACGAACATAATCATTTGGATTATTTTTTATGTAATCAGCAATGTCATCTTCATAATGAAGCATTTCGGGATTGTTTAACTGCCTAGTCCCAGTGATCAAATTTTTAGGATTATTATTTTGGCCAGTTAACTGAAATCCAATTAAATGTGACCGGTTATATAGATATCCCGACTTTAATTTTTTGTTATGCCAGCCCGTTGGGGTAAAAGTTAATGGTTCCCGTTTTTCCGTTGGCATCGAGCTCTGATTGATTAGCGCATTAGCTGCAGTTGGTCGATTCATTGTGTCTAAATCTCCATAAGAATCCCAACGACCATTTGACGTTGAAAGATCATCATCAGAAAAAGTTGGATTGCCGTGATTAACATCAACTGTTTGTTGACCAGAATAATGCAGTTTTAATAGGCTTTTTTTAGTTGTTGCTTTGGCATAAACTGGGTTCGAAATTTGAATACTAGTTTCCATGGCCGTGGTAAATCCAAACCCAAGTAATGCTAATGCAGTAAATAAATGCCAAAATTTTTTATTCATAGTTTGCCTCCAACAATACCGATGAATCTTGATACAGAAAAAGACCCAAAACGTTAGTCACTTAACATCTTGAATCTTTTGCTAGTGCCGCAGACAGGAATCGAACCTGCACATGGATAACCATACATCGACCTGAACGATGCGCGTCTGCCAGTTCCGCCACTGCGGCAACACATTAATAATAGTTTACACCTGAAATATAATTTTTAAAAGCAAAATTTCGTGTTTTTTACGTACCCATTTAGATCATAAATTTCACAAGGGTTATTAGTTGAGATTATTGGTTTCAGTCTATATAATAAAATTATGGTAATGATAACTGAATTATGTTTAAGGAGGCTCATCATGGATAAAAAAGTAGAAAGCAAAGGCAAAGACACTCGAGGCAAAGAAACACCAGAGCAAACAAAACGTCGTGCACATAATCAAGCTCCTGCACATCGAGCTTCAACGCATTTGGTTCATACAGATGCTAAAAGAAAAGCATAATGCAACGTCCCTAACTTCTAATTGGAGTTAGGGACGTTTTCTTATTATTGGACTAATTTAACCATGGTTCCATATCCTGTAACCACTAAAAATTTAGGCGCAACTTGTACACGGACCGACTGCGTATTAAATCGAATATCGATAATACCGTCGGCCCCCTTTGCGGTAGCTCTTTCCGCTAACTTTTCTTGTACTTCAACAAATAATTGATCCATCGATTCAAAAGCATCGATAGTTTCTGAAGAAAGCATCAAATGTGCTGTCGCATTTACAATTCCAAGTACTTGATGAGGTTGGCCAATACCACCTGTTGATTGAAACATCTGTAAATCCTCCAATGTTTTATTTAGTTAATACTTTAACACAAAATTATTTAGATTAATCAAAAAGTCCCATAATCTGATGGGAGTGTCAAGAAGTTTGTGTAAAAAGTGATTGCTCTTTCTCCATAAAATTAAATCTTTTCAGTCGAAAAGTGATTCTGGATGTAAGCTGATTCCTGAGACAACTTTTAAGAGAGGGTATAATGAATAAATCGTCTCTCAAAAGGAAGGAATTTTTACATGCCAACTCGTTACGACAAATAATTCAAACAAAACATTATCAACCTATATAAGCAAGGCGAATCAGCTGCTCAACTGGCCAGAGAATATGGCATTGGCTATTCAACAGTTCATAAGTGGATCCAGGGCCAGGCCAAAACTCAATCCGGTAAATCGCCAGACGAAATCAAAGCGATGGAAAAGCGACTGGCTTCGCTGTCTGAGGAGAACGAAATCCTAAAAAAAGCCCTGGGCTTCCTTGCGCAGAAGTAACCAATATCTTTGATTACATTCACCAAGAAAGCCATCACCACCAGGTAACCAAGATGTGCCGAATCCTCGGTGTTTCCAGAGCTCAGTATTATCGTTATCGATCCCCCAAACCCTCAAAACGCCGGGCCGAAGATGCGGACTTGAAACAACGGATTCTGCGGATCTTTGCGGAATTTAAGCAGCGATACGGTGTTATGAAGATCCACCATGAATTGAATCTGGAACTTCAACCACTGCAGCTTCGGTGCAGTCCACGACGGATTTCCCGGCTCATGAAGGAACTGGATATCCACTCCGTTACCGTCAATAAGTGGAAAGCGGCTTCGGCTTCCAAAACCAAGGTTGAACAGCGTCCCAACTTGCTTAAGCAGGATTTCTCGACCACTGGTTTAAATCAAAAATGGACCGCTGATATGACCTATATTCAAACGAAGCGTAATGGCTGGTGTTACTTATCAACCATCATGGACCTGCACTCACGACGGATTATCGGTTATTCGTTCTCAAAAAAGATGGATACTGATTTAGTCTTAAAGACCCTTGAAAGCGCGGTTAAAAATCGAACCATTACTGGGGACCTGATTATCCATACGGATTTAGGATCACAGTATACCAGCGATGATTACAATCAACGTTTAACTGAGCTACATATCCGCCACTCATACAGCCGTAAGGGTTGTCCGTATGATAATGCGCCAATGGAATCCTTTCACGCTTCCCTCAAAAAGGAATGTGTTTATCCAGTGCCGGTCTTTGAAGATTATGAAACTGCCGCTGTCGTCCTTTTTGAATATGTGCATGCTTTCTACAATAGGAAGAGAATTCATAGTTCACTGGGCTACCAGACCCCCTTACAAGTTGAAATTGCAACACTTACGAGCCAAATGGCCGCCTGATTTAATGCTTTCCAGGGTTCAAATAAGTTATTAATCGCAATTAATGATTTATTTGAGCTGTGGAAGGTAAACGCGGTTCTGAATGTCTCTTAAAATCTGTCTCAAATATTGACTTCAATCCAGGGTGTAATTCCTAAGGCAATATAAACTGCCTCTCTTTGAACTGTGTCACGACGCAAAGGTAAATAAGTTGCATCTAAGAATAAGCAAACATAGTTTGCTTTAATGGTTTGCTGATGAAAAGCTTCAATCTGCTTAGTTACTTGGGCAGTAATGTTAGAAACAGTTGTAGCCGAATAATAAGAACCGTACATTTTTTCAATCAAATCAGCGATTTCACGAGTGGTAACACCTTTAGAGTAAAGTTGAATAATTGTAGTTTCTAAAGCATCTTGACGACGAGAATAAGCTGGAAGTAAATGATTATGAAATTTGCCTTGTCGGTCACGCGGCACAGCAATTTTCAACTTACCATATTCGGAATCAATTAACCGAAAGTATTGACCATTCCGATAATTGTTAGTCTTAAAGCTATTACGTTCATAAGGATCATAACCAAGTAACGAAGTTAACTCAGCTTGTAGGATTTGATTAATAGCTGTTTCAAGTTGTTGGCGAAAAAGTTCTTTAACATCGCCATTTGATAATAGAGTTTTGGTTAAATCTTTGGTAAACTGTTCCATGGGGAATCCCTCCGTTTTGGTTTGGTTTGACGATTTAATCATAAGGGGAAGGGGTTCCCTTTTCAATAGGATTTTAATTCATTTACACAAACTATTTTATACTCTCAATCTGATTATTCAAATTATGGGAATTGCAACTATTATTTATTAAAATTTGTAATCTTCATCAATTACTAGAATTGGCTTGATTGTTTTGCCACTAATTGAATCGGCATTGGCTTCATTAATTTCAGAGAACTTATATAACTTCTCAGTCTTATCAAATGGGAACATTCCTGCACGATAGAATTTGATTAACCGCGGAATATCAATTTGTGGAATCGAATCACCCATGTTAACACCAATAACTGATCGATCATCAACACATAGATTATTCCAAGTATCTAAATCGATATGATTTGGGGTAACAGCGATACAAGCACTAACGCCACCTTGTGCTAAGGCTAAAATAGAATTTTCCATTACTGAAGTTACACCAGTAGTGTCAACTGCGTAATTAACACCACGACCATCAGTCAATGCTTTAACAGCCTCTACAACATCTTCATTTTTACTATTGATTGTGTCTGTAGCCCCTAATTCTTTAGCTAATTTAAGACGTTCATCAACGACATCAATTGCAATCACGGTTGTACACCCAGAGATTTTACCTGCCATCATTGCAGCTAAACCAACGGCACCCGTCCCAAAGACAGCAATTGTTTCACCTGGACGTGGTTTCAAGGTATTTAACACCGTCCCACTACCAGTCACATAACCACAGCCCAATGGAGCTAATTTGCGTAAGTCGAGGTCTTTATCAACTTTCACAGCATTCCGTTCACGCACTACTGTTGTGGTTGTAAATGATGATTGATCAAACATGTCTAACACTTTTTCACCATTTTCAGTAAAGTGTGCACTTTGATCTGGACGCACACCTGAAAGGTTATTTTCACCATAGTGCAAACACTGTGTTGGAATTCCTTTCAAGCAATTGTCACAGTTCCCACAGGCATAAAATGACATCACCACATGGTCTCCTGGTACAAAGTTTTGAACATGAGAGCCAACTTTTTCAACAATTCCGGCTCCTTCATGTCCTAGCACGATTGGGTAACCAATCACTGCATCACCCTTACGAAGTGCCTCATCGGAATGACAAATACCACTTGATACCATTTTCACTTGAATATCATCTGGTTGCATGTCAGCTAATTCAATATCATCTCTGATTTCAAATTTGCCACCCTTTTCATCAACAACTGCTGCTGTAATTTTCATAAAAAACACTCTCCTCTTTTTGTGAAATCGTTTACAACTTAGTTATATCAGTTCTTGATAGTCATTTCAACTAATATCCAAAATCAGCTATTCTCCCACTTGGGATTATCAACAATTTGGATATTACGGATATCATCAACTTCATACTGGGTAGCCTGCTCTTGATTAACCTTTTTTACCCATAGTTTCCCTTCATCTGCACTTTCAACAATTCCTTCAATAATTGGTAATAAATTACCGCCTTCAACATAGGACATTTGAATCGCAACTAGTTTATGACCAAATAATGCGTCATAAATAATTTCACTTTTTTCGTCTATTGACTGACTTGGCCTGACCGGTTCTGCCTCTTCGTCTTTGTGCATCTTTTTAATTGCACTAGTATGGTCTGACAAAAAGAATCCCGCCCATTTAATCATTCCTCGATCTTGATAGTCACGCCTAAAAAACACGTCTGGAACTGTCTCATCCTTTGCTTTGTGAATCATGTGTATCCTTCCTTTGGATTAACTTCCCACTCGTCCATTTTTGACCTTCGAAGCCACGAAAAGCCATCGATAAATTAGTTTCTTGTTTCACTAACTTCAATACTTGTTCCAAATATTCAATCTTGTAATTAAAAATTGAATGTAATGGATATGACCTTTCTCGCTTTTTATCATGATAAACATCAAAAAAGAAATTATAGCTTTTCCCATAAATGTTATTAACTACATCGATATGGTATCGATGTTGACTCTTTGGCTTGAATAAAACTTTTAATCTCGTCAAAATAATTTCACTATCTTCTTCAACTTTTTTAGTCAAAACTGTTTCCTCCATTATGACCTCCTACTAATTTAGAACGAGCTAGCATCGTACCGCCTTTCATTAAACTACTGGCTGGAACTAACGCCATCTGTCCAAATCGATCTCTAATTTTATCTAACATTCGCTGATATAAATCTTCTTTAATTTGTTGATTTGGGTCTCTAAATAAGTTCAGTTGCAACCCATAATTCGCCGTTAACCTTGAATACGACACGGCAATATTTCGAATCGTTTGGCCAGTCCATGAACGATGAAATAGTCCCAATAAATAATTACATAGGTCACGCCCAGTATCTGTTGGTTCAATTCGCATTGAGTGACTAAAGCCGCCCCGTCCATCTTCAACCGTCGCTGCATACGAAAAACCGATACTTAAACTCACGCAACTAGCCATCTGATTATGATGTCGCATTCGTGAAGCCACTTGATTGCCAATTTCTTTAATCACCAATTCTATTTCATCTTGATTTTGATAATCTCGTGGTAAAACTTGCGAGTTACCCCAGCTTTTATCTTTTGGGGTCACTAATTGGCTTAATTGACTACGATCAATTCCCCAAGCCAGCGCATATAGCTGCGTACCAATAATGCCAAATTCAACTTTTAATTCATATGGATCTGCCAATGCTAATTCACCAATTGTCTCAATTCCTTCTCGTTTTAAATGTGCCTCAGTTCGATTACCAATACTCCAAACATCCGATAATTTAGTAATCTGCCAAACTTTTTGAGACATTGATTCATAAGTCAAATCTCCAATTAAGTCATGATCATGCTTAGCAAATAAATCCAATGCTAATTTAGCTTGCAAGGGATTTTCACCAATACCAACAGTCGTATATAACCCCATTCGTTGACGCACTTCTAGCTGAATTCGTTTGGCTACTTCCAATGGCGTCTTTCCAAACAGCTTCCAAGATTTAGTTAAATCTAAAATTGATTCGTCAATTGAATATGGATAACAATCCTCATCCGCCACGAATTCTCGAAAAATTTTATTTACCTCCAAATTACGTTCGATATACAAATTCATTCTAGGTGGCACTACTAATAAATCATGACTGACTGGCACTTCATATTGCCGAGAAACATTTCGAATACCAAATTCTTTTTTAGCTTTCGGCGAAGCGGCTAAAACCAAACCAGTCCCGGTGTTATCCGTTTCCGACATAACAATGAGGACTGATTGGAGTGGATTAAGCCCACGCTCAACGCTTTCAACAGACGCATAAAAACTTTTATTATCAATCATCAAATAGACCCCATGTGGCTCATTAGCATAATCCATTTTGTCAGCCCTCCTTAATTTGATACTTAAATTATACGAACATTTGTTCGCTTTTTCAAGTAAAAAAATACCTTCTGATTTCAAAATTTGAATTCAGAAGATATTAAAATTTAACGACTACGTTTCTTAAATCGTGTGATGCCCATAAATGAGAACATCATTCCAATCAGTCCAAGTGATACTAAAACATTCTGGTCATTATTTTCACCAGTTTGAGGTAATCTTTGTGTAGCAGATTGAACTTTGTCATTATTATTTTTCGAGGTATTTAATTTAACAGTTGTCTGAGATTTAGTTTCGGGTTGATTAATTAAATCTGAATAAACGGGGGTATCCTCAACTTCGTCAGTTGGTACTGTCTGTGTTTGTGTATCTGAATCTATCACTTTATAGCCTGGATCTGACGTTTCTGTCTTAAGTGCAGTTCCTGATCCAATTATCGCTACTTTATAATTAACTGTTTCACTAGTACTTTCTGGTTTCGTTTGAGTTGTATTCAAGTTAACGCTCGCAACTGTTTTAGTTTCCGGCACTAAGCTATATTGACTACCATCAGTTTGTGTTCCATGAATAGTATTAACTTTCACTTCTGCATAGTTATCAGTTGGCGTATACGTTATTTCACCAGTTACCTTATCCGTATCAACATTCCAATTTACAGATTCAACTGTAGGTTCTGGCGCATTAATATCTGATCCAATTACATTGTAATTAATCGTTCTCGTAGTCGTGATAACTGATGTTTCATGTTTGTGTACTAAATGAATCGTAAAATTGTCAGCATCACTATTATTGGCGAATGTGTAATCAACTGAAGATAGTTGGTTTTCTGCCAATTCATAGTTTTCTGGAGCGGTGACCTCATAAGTACCAGTTTGATTAAACGATCCCTGTTTTGTGACCACATCAATGGTTTTATCATCAGTGTCATCATGATAAATCACATCTAACGTTTGCCCATTAATCGTGTATATCACCGTCTCAGTACTATCAGTATCAGTTATTTCTGGTGTTACTGATTGCACAGTATACTTTTCTGGTGAGTATCCTAATACTAACGGACTAATTACTGACTCAAATTTACTATCTCCAACTAACGTCCAATTGCCATATTTTACCGTTTTTTTAGTCACATTATCAGTCGTGTAGGTTCTTTCAAAGTTAACATTCTGGACAACCTTATCCATTGAAGTTGGGGTGCCTTCATAATTAATTGTCCGTGTTACTGTGTGATGAGTTTCATTATATTCTGAGTTATCTGCATCCGTTGGTACACCATTATTTGTAGTTCCATCCTTTAAATCTACTTCGTAATACTGATTATCGTCAGGATCAGCCGTAAATTTAATCTTGTTTCCACTGCTTACAATGGTATTGTTTACAACAGTGTATCCCAGATCTTTGTAGTATTGAATATCTTGTGCCGGATTATAGTCAACTTCTCCGCCTGAAAAACCATCTTTTCGAATCTGTTTTAATCGTGAACGTCCTGACGTCACATCTACAAATTCAATTGTCATTACTTGTTGGCTTATAAATTACATGAATATCGTATTTACCATCTTGATTATCATAATTAGTAATTTCATCATTGGGCAATGATAATCCTGGAATCAAATTAGTGTCGACAGTATAGCCTTCAACAGATTTAACTTTCAAATCAGCATTACCAGATAAGACCCATGGATAATACTTGTTCAAACTGGGGTCAGACTCATCTTGCAAAACAAAGCGATTAGCCGTAATTTTTTGTATCGTAGATGTAGCAAATTTAGTGCCATCTTCATATTCATAGAGAGCGTAAAATATCTTGTGTAAATGCATAAAAGATTTCTGAATTGTATAGAAATAGGGAATGCCTTCCCTTATGATATTTAGTAATCACAGAAAACATCACAGGAGGCATTCCCCATGAATGAACTTACCACAGAAATTATCGCTGCACTAGCCCAAAAGCAAGATTTGGACGAAGTTTTTCGTCACCACCTCGAAATTGCGATTAACCAGCTGCTTCAAACCGAATTGGTAGAGTTTTTGGGTTACGAACGCTACTCATACGCTGGGATTAACACTGGTAATAACCGCAACGGCAGTTATGAGCGCTCGTTTGATACGAAGTACGGCCAACTTAACTTAACCATTCCTCGAGATCGCAATGGCCGGTTTGAAAATCATACCTTGCCAGCCTACGGTCGGCACAGTGATAATTTAGAAACAACGGTCATTCAGTTGTATACCAAGGGAATTACCACTGCTGAAATTGCCGAACTTATTGAGAAAATGTACGGTGCTCACTACTCCAAAGCCACGGGTTCCAACATGACTAAAGCCGTCAATGAACAGGTTCAAGCTTTCCAGCAACGTCGACTGGCTTCACAATATGCGGCCATCTTCTTAGATGCCACTTACTTGCCGTTAAAGCGGGATACCGTTCAAAAAGAAGCCGTTCATATTGCGATTGGCATTCGTCCAGATGGTACGAAAGAAGTGCTGAACTACCAAGTGGCGCCAACGGAATCGACTGGAATCTGGACTGAACTGCTGGGAACCTTGATCAAGCAGGGCGTTAAAGATGTGCTGTTGTTTGTGGCCGATGGGTTAGTTGGTTTGGATGAAGGCTTGAATCGGCATTTCCCTAAAGCCAAACGACAACGTTGCCTGGTTCATGTTGGGCGGAATCTGATGAACAAAGTTCGCGTAAAAGACCGCAAGGCCGTGATCAGTGACTTTAAACAAGTTCATCGGGCCGCCAACCGTGAAGCAGCCGAACTGAAACTGAATGAGTTCGCCAACAACTGGCATCAGACCTATCCCAAATTAATCAAAGATCTGCTTAAAATGCCGAATTTACTCACTTTCATGGACTTTCCACCAGCTATCCGGCAATCACTATACTCCACTAACCTGATTGAGAACTTTAATAAGCATCTCAAGCGCACCACCCACCACAAAGAACAATTTCCAACGGAAGATTCACTGGATCGCTTCCTGGTTTCTCAGTTTAATGTTTATAACGAGAAGTCTCTGAAGCGGATCCACTGAGGGTTCAAAGGACTCCAGGACACCTTGGAAGCATCATTTATTTAAGTTAGATACATATTATATGTACGAAGGCATTTCATTTACACAAGATTCTTGACGCTACCAATATTATTTTTGTTCATTAAATAAATTGCCGCTTGGGCAAATTCACTACCTAAAACATTAGGCGCAGTATTACCGGTATTGTTATTCACATCACTAATAAAATCAGCAACTGTGCCCACCTGAGTAGTACTATTTGCCGATCCATCTCGAACTGGTACCGCCGTCGTATTTTGTGTTGCGGGCGCTGCAGATTCATAAGTATCGTCTTCGGACGCACTAACAGTCTTGACCGGTGTCGTGGTGCTTGCTAAATTGGCACTTGAGGCAGCACTATCTAAATTATCAGATGTACTATTGCCAGAATCAGCAGTAGAGTTATCGCTTGACGCATCAGTTTTGCTATCTTGTACACTAGCCTTATTCACGTTATCCGAAGAAGCACCGGCATTACTATCAGTATTTGATAAAATTACTGACTTGCCATTATCGTTTGCATCTGAGACCACAGTTTGCACGTTGTTAGAAGCCACGCTATCAGTCTGACTTGCTTCAACACTCAACTCTTGAGACAGCAATAATCCCCCTGCGATTACCGTTCCAACCAACATTTGATTAACAAAATGTTTACCGATTTTCCGCAATCGATAGTGTTCTTGCCGATCATTATTATTTACTAAATTCAATGTCTGTTTATTCATAGACATACCAAAAAAGCCCCTCCCGTAATTAAATTATTTATTTCACAATGAATATTATAAGATTATAAATAAGGTTAATTAAAGATAAATAATATTGCTATATGTGCATTAACAAGCTAAATTTTAATTATTTTTATACATGATAATAATTTTATACAATTAAAAAGCGATTAACATTATTTCAAGTAATGTTAATCGCTCTATTTCCACATTTATAAGCATTTTGTCCGGTTGGAATTGATAGCCATAATTCCCCAGACATTTAAATGTACTTTTGCATAAAATTTTATTTATCTAGTGTTCAGCAGATTCAATTTCTTCGTTCATATTTTGCAAATTAAGGTTAGCAGCTTGAAAATTTTTATCATTAATTGGTAGATGTTGCAGCAAATTTTCGAGTGGTTGTACTTCAACTTCAGCTTGATCAATTTCAAAATCTAAAATGTGCCCACCAAAATCATGAGCATCATTGATGAAATGCAAGTGAAAGCCACCGACTGTAGCCCCCTGGAATAGAAATGGTGCATAGTAACCCACAATCGTTCCAGTCACATTCTCCTGACTAAATTTTGGTTGTACCTTGATAGCAGCCGATAATTTAGGATAAGGTTTAGATTGCTTAGGCACAACCCGTGTGTGCATCCGTTTAAAGGCCCCCTGAATATTAATCCCGACAAATGAATTGCCAAACTGATAATTATTTTCAAGTTGGTGTTCTAATTCAACGCCATTAGTATTATTGATGGTGACTGCAGGCCGCGATTGATGAAAATGGACTGAAGCAAAAGGTATCTTATCGTCTGGTGCTAGAACTTTAACTTCGCCAGATTCAACAACTTGATAAACGGTTCCATCGACAATGACCAATTCACCATCAAAATCATTGGCAGTTCCAATTCCAGTGTCCCCATGTTTCATCAATTCGCTAACTGGTAATGTTCCCTCAAATAAACCGACCACAAGCATAGCTAACGTGCCATGTTGATAAACAGTTGTTGTATCTTTCATTCTTGTTATCTCCCTTTATGCCTAAAATTGATCCGCTAACAATGTCTTCCCTAAATCAGCGTTATGTGAATAATCGATTGGAATATCGACGACCACTGGTCCTGGTGTGGCAAATGCTTCATCAATAATTGTACCTAATTGGTCAGGTGAGTCAACACGTAATCCTTTGGCACCAAAACTCTCAGCATATTTAACGTAATCAATTGGTCCCACTTTGACCCCTGCATCTTGACCATATTTCAAAATTTCTTGGAATCGTACCATATCGTAATAGCCATCATTCCAAATGAAGTGCACCGTGTTCAATTTCAAACGAACTGCAACTTCTAATTCTTGTGATGAAAAGGTAAAGCCGGCATCCCCAGACACTGAAATCGACTTGGCATTAGGACGTTCGAGCGCCGCCGCAATTGACCATGGTAGCCCTACTCCTAATGTCTGCATGCCATTACTGAAAAGTAAATGTCTAGGTGTATAACTTCTAAAATGACGCGCCATCCAAATATAATGACTCCCGATATCAACGGAAACTGTCATGTCATCAGTGACCCGTTGTTGCAATTCTTTAATCACTGCCAAAGGATGATTCAAATTACCTTGACCGGCTGGAACTGGTTGGTCAACGTCGGCATCAATTTCTTGATGAAACTCCATCAAATATTGTCGTGATTCTTGATCTGGTTGATAATTTTCAACTTGATCAGCTAAATTTGATACTGTTGCAGTAATATCACCAATCAATTCTGTATCTGGTTGGAAATGTTTGTCTAGCTGTGGCGCCGTAGTATCAATAACCGTAATATTGGCATCTTGTTCCGCATTCCAATTACGTGGTTCATATTCAATTGCATCATAACCAACCGTAATCACTAAATCGGAATGTTTTAATAACTTATCACCCGGTTGATTTCTAAATAACCCGACCCGGCCGAAGAAATAATCTTTTTCCAACTCACGAGAGATAATGCCAGCGCCTTGAAAGGTTTCAACAACGGGTAATTTGGCAGCTTTAATCAATTTTTGAATGGCAGCCGCAGCTTCTGGTGAAGATGCACGCATCCCCGCCAACAAAACTGGTAATTTGGCATGTTTAATTTTGTCAGCTAAATCAGTGATAGATTGTTGATCAGCAGACCCTAATTTAGGTTCATTCATTGGTTTGAGACTTGGCGTCGTGACTTCACCATCATCAATATCTTGTGGAATACTAATGAAACTAGTTCCCTGTTTACCTTCACTTGCCATTCGAAAGGCGTTGGCAAAAACTTCTGAAATATTTTCAGTATCCGCAATCTCTGCACTATATTTTGTAATTGGTGTAAATAATTCTTTATTGGCCATGCTTTGATGGGTCAATCGGAACAAATCACGACGTGGAACTTGTCCCGCAATCGCAATCAGTGGATCACCTTCGGCAGTGGCAGTCACTGCTGGTGTAGCTAAATTAGTCGCACCGGGACCAGACGTTGAAATCACTACTCCTGGCTTACCTGTAATTCGACCAATCCCAGCCGCAATGAAACCGGCATTTTGTTCATGTCTAGAAACAATCAGCTTGGGAGTCCGTGGATCTGTTGGATGCTCCAATAATTCAAATAGGCGATCAATTTTAGCTCCTGGGATTCCAAAAACGTATTTCACCCCATGATTAATCAAGCTCTCAACAATTGCGTCAGCACCGTAGCGTTTCTCTTCTGTCATATGCACATTCTCCAATCAAAAATTTATTGAATATTGACAGAATACCACTAATTTTTAGTAAGCAAAGTCATTTAATTCACTTGTGAAATTTCATTTTTGTCACTAACTCCCAAAAATAGGCAATCCTACTGTTATCAGCAAAATAAAAACATTTATTTAATTATTTATTTCACATTGTGAATTTCACAAACGTAAATATTTGTTTCATGTTTTTTTATCATGTAAAATATACGTTGTAATAATATAAGGGAGTTGACATTATGGAATTCGGCCAACAAGACCTAATTAACCAGGATAAACAAATGTGCTTTGCACTTTACGAAGCCAACAAGCGCTTTAACCATTTTTACGCAGAGGTGCTTGGACAATTTAACTTAACTTATCCACAATATTTAGTCCTATCTAGTTTATGGGACACCGACGAGGCAATGACCGTCAGGCAATTAGGACAGGCAGTAAACCTTGATAGTGGAACTCTAACCCCACTTCTAAAGCGGTTAGAAACTCATGGGTGGGTCACTCGTAATAAAGATCCCAATGATGACCGACGCGTGCTAGTTGAACTCACCACCACCGCAACCAGTCAGAAATATGAAATTGTCAATTTAATTCGTTCTAAATTAAATCAATTGAATATGACTGATCAAGAATATCGCGAACGTGTGCAAGAAGTGAATGATATTTCTAAACGATTAGAAACCATTCTCGCTAAATTTTAAAGGTATGAAAAAGGACGCTCACAACAGCTGTGAACGCCCTTTTGTTGTCTAACAGATTATTTTTGTAATAAAGCAATCATTTCAACAATCGCCACTGCATTATTAACCATGTGCAACATAATCGCAATGCGAATTCGTCCCGTTTTCACGTAAATGAAGGCTAAGACGGCGCCCATGTAGAAATACACCAGGAAGCTAATAATATTAGTGCTAACGTGCCCTAAAGAAAAGATGAATCCTGATAAAATTACCTTAGGCCAGAAACTGTCAGCTTTAAAGAATAAGTTTGTGATTAATCCCCGGAAAATTAGTTCTTCGGCAAACGGGGTTAAAAAGATGGCTGAAAAGCTTAAGACAATCAAAATCACCGAATTATCTTTCATTAAGCCTTCAATAACTTGATTATTAGCAGTTTGACTTTGATTAAAAAATAATTGATTTAAAATGCCAAGAACGATTTGGCCCCCAAAAATAGCTAAATATCCGGTAATCACAATCCCAATATCAGCGATGAAAATTCCAGGGCGAACGGAAATTACCCGATATCTTCTATATAACTGCCACGTACCGTAAATAATCACTCCAAATAACGCTAAGTATGCCACCACCGACAAACCGGTCAGCAGTGCATTACCTTTCACGTACTTAATAATGGCTAAAATTTCTGGTGGTAATTGAATGACCACAAACATCGCGAAGATTATCATCACTCTCGTGAACAGCCCTGGCCGCTGCTGTTGATTCAGGTACTGATTATTCATCATCTTTTTTCTTATCCTCCTCTTTCAAGATTCGCAATTGTTCTTGAGTCACCACGTACGTGATGCCGACTGATGCCAGTAAGAAACCAACAATCCAGACAACAATCAGGAGAATCCCTGAAATTAGTTTCAGATAGGTGATTACTCCAATGATGGCAAAGACCACCAATGGGATTAATATAATTGGGAATAAAATATCTTTTTTCATTATTAACTCCTTAAAATATATATGAAATTATACCATGAAACAAACTTATCTGTTGACAATTATATATGCAGTTGTTATATTGTAAATGAATTAATACTATATTGAATATAATATGACAGGAGAAATAATCATGAGTATTTCAATAACCACAGAATTACTAGATGGTTGTGTATTGGCTTTGTTGAGCAAAGAAGATTATTATGGTTATACTTTAACTCAACGCGTGCAAGAGTTCTCCCCAGTATCTGAATCGACAATGTACCCTGTACTGAGACGACTGAAGAAAGAAAACTGGCTTGAAACTTATGATGAAGCCTATCAAGGACGTAACCGTCGCTACTATAAAATTACCGATGCCGGGCTCGATCGCCTCATCGAAATCAAAAATGATTGGCATGAATACAAAGAAACACTAGATAACGTTTTAGGAGGAAAAGGATAATGGAAAGTAATAAATACATCGAAGAATTAACCAGCTATTTATCTAATCTCACGTCTGACGAACGTGATGATGTGCTCGACTTTTACAATGAGTACATTTTAGATGCCGGTTTAACTACCGAAGATGAAATCATCGCTCAACTTGGGACTCCCAAGCAATTATCTCGTAAAATTTTAGCAGATTACTCTATTAAGGCGGTTGACGACGCAACAGCTGGGGTTCCTCGTTATGAACCTAAATCTAAGAAAAACATCCGCATGATTTGGTTAGTCATCTTAGCCATATTTGCTGCCCCAATTGCACTTCCACTAGCCATTGCCATCATTGGCACAATTGCTGGCTTATTAATTGGTGTATTGGCCGTGATTGCCTGTATATTCGTTGTTATCATTGGATTCTTCGCCGTTGGAATTGCTGCCTTCTTCTCTGGATTAGCAATTATCGGTCAATCGTGGTCAACTGCCGTCCTCTTTATCGGTGGCGGTCTGGCAATCTTTGGCTTAGGTTTAGTAGCCTTACCAATTAGTTACGTCGTCGTTCGAGCACTAATTCAAATGACGGCCAACTTTTCACGTTTCTTATATAATCGATTTGTTACTTCAAAAAACACGGCAAAGGAGGCACATTAATTATGAAAAAATTTTTCTGCCTGTTAGCTATTGCCAGCATCATCTTGGGTGTTTGCGGTCTACTCTTTGGCATAATGACATTTGGTCATGCGCTAGTCTTAACGATTGCCGGAACGATTTTACTCAGTTTAGAAATTGGCGGATTAACGATTGTCTGCCTGCTAGTTGATGCTGTTGTCTTTTTGCTCTCAATCATCAACATTATTATCTATAAATTGTTTGTCCACGACCATAAAACACCACAGGAGGCCAAATAATCATGAAAAAGACTATTATTATTGGTGCAATCATCTTTATTATTGGTGCAATTCTTGCCTTTATTGGACTTTCAAATGGTGCATCAACAAGCTTAGTTTGGCAAAATGGCTTAAAAATTGATCGCCGCATCAATCAAACGAAACAAGTGTCGAAGTTTAATTCGATTCACCTAGATACAAACAATTATGAAGTAAAAATAAAATCTGGCACCAATTACTCTGTCGAAGTTAAAGGCTCAAAAATGGATAAGCCTAAAGTGGCGGTCAGTCATAAAGCTTTGACCATTGAGTCAGCTGAAAACGAATCTGGCACATTTGGATTCAACGATCATGATAACGAAATTATTATCACGGTTCCAAATGGTACTAAACTTGACGATGTTACAGGTTCAACGAACTATTACGAACTAGAAATCAATAACATTACCGCTAACAATATTAATCTCGATACCGATTCATCATTAGATGCTAACAATCTAATTGTTACCGGTGGTGGACATATTACCAGTACCAACGGTGAAATTGACCTTGAAAATTCGAACTTAACTAATGTTAATATCAAACAAACCAACGGCTCAGTATCTGCCGAGAATAGTACCTTTACTAGTGGCCGAATTGAAAATGAAAATGGCTCACTTGAATTAGACGATGTTACTTTCAATCAAACAGTTACCCTATCTAATGACAACGGTAAAATTGAAATTGAAAACCCAATCACTGAAGGTTACCAATTAACGTCAACTAATGGTTCAATTCATCTCTTCGGTAATCACCAAAGTTCCAACCTAAATCAAAATGAAAATGCAACTAACAAAATTGTTGCCACTACTACCAATGGTAAGATTGAAATTTCTAATTAAAGTATAGTGCTGCGCGAGTCGTTCAGTTCGTGAGCTTCTAGCTTAGTTAATGATAATTTCGCTTGTTTGAAATTGAATTAACTGAGCTAGGTGAACGAATTGACCAATGAAGCCAAATTACAGATAGTAATGACATGAAAAAAAAGCAACTAAGAGAAACTTATTCTCCTAGTTGCTTTTTTTGCAATTTAATTTTGTTCGGGAAAATTAAAAATCTCTTTTAAAATCGTGGCGCTGTTATGGGCTTGCATACCCTTCACTCGCAAATAATCAATATCTGCTAATAAAATATCCCGTGTCCATAAAGAAGACAAGTCTTCAAAATTTAAATAATTTAACGTCAGTTTCACCGCGTCGAGCGATGCAAGATAACCATCAAAATCATCACGATCTTTAAATTCTTTCGTTCCAATCACAATGGGTTCTTCTTGTTCAAACGCTTCGGTTAACATCTGAATTAAAATTGGCTGTTGGCCATATTTGGTGCTGGTTAAAAATTGCTCCAATTTCCAAACATCATAATATCCGTATTTTTTTGCGTTTTGTTCCCGAATTTTGACATTCAATAAATAATCATTATCTCGCTTCACATCATGAATACTGGTTAGGCGTACTGCATTCAAGCCATTAATTTTACTATCCATATCTAAGCCTAAGATCAACACAAACAGACTATCCATGGCAACAACATACCCAACTGTAAAAGTGTCGTCCGATGCGAAGTTGTATATAGCAACTAATTCATTATTTTGTTTAGCAAATATTAATTCTTGTTTCAATTCATTATTCATTAATCTGATTTC
Source organism: Paucilactobacillus nenjiangensis (assembly GCF_008632615.1). Taxonomy (NCBI): domain Bacteria; kingdom Bacillati; phylum Bacillota; class Bacilli; order Lactobacillales; family Lactobacillaceae; genus Paucilactobacillus; species Paucilactobacillus nenjiangensis. Next base: position 916,732 of record NZ_CP043939.1, on the reverse strand, counting down.
ACTCTCATTTACCGCGATTTACTTTAGGCATTACTTTCCCTTATGGTATATTGATAATACATAGTATACATTAAATATTATTTCACAGGAGGAAACTTATGATTTCAGAATTTAAAAATTTTATCTCACGAGGAAATGTTGTTGATCTGGCTGTTGGGGTTATTATTGGAGCTGCCTTCACTGCCGTCGTTAAATCTTTCACTGAAAACCTAATTAGTCCTTTATTAGGAGTATTCTTAGGTAAAGTTGATTTTTCAAAAATTGTTTTAACCATCGGCTCTGCTCAATTCAAAGTCGGAACCTTTATTAACGATATCATTAATTTTTTAATTATCGCCTTTGTCGTTTTTCTCATGATTAAGGCAATTAACAAATTTGTTAAAAAGCAGGAAAAAACTGTGGCTCCTTCCAAAGAAGAAGAATATTTAAAGGACATTCGTGATTTATTAGAAAAACAATCTGAATAACTCATTTGTTTGATAAGAAACTGTAATAATCATTTGTATTCATTCAGAATGGCTTTTTGCTATATACAAGTTAAATCTCAATCAGTTTTATTTAGCGGAAAAATGTAGTAAGCTATTATGCATTGAGTTTTCTATTCTAAAGTAAAGAAGGACCATTATGGTGATTATAACAGCAGGTATGATTGGTGTCGGTAAAACAACCCTAACCGGACAAATTGCCGAACATTTAGGTACAAAAGCATTTTTCGAACCAGTTGGTGAGAATCCAGTTCTCCCCTTATATTACAAAGATCCTAAACAATACGGATTCTTACTTCAAATCTATTTTCTCAATAAACGTTTTTCAATGATTAAAAGCGCGTTGGCAGATGATAACAACGTTTTAGATCGATCAATTTATGAGGATGCATTATTTACTAAAGAAAATAATGCTGAAGGCAATATTACTGATACTGAACTGGGCGTCTACTTAAATCTACTAGATAACATGATGGATGATTTACAACAATTACCCAAAAAAGCACCTGATTTATTAGTCTATGCTGAAACAGATTTTGAAACGATCCTTTATCGCATCAAAAAACGTGGACGTGATTACGAACAATTCGACAACAATCCAGAGCTTGAATCATATTATTATAAAATGTGGACGGCTTACAAATCATGGTTTGATGACTATGATGTTAGCCCTAAAATCAAAATTGATTTACAAAAGTATGATCTTGAGAACCCTCACAATATTGATATCGTGTTAGGCCAAATTGATACTGCTCTCAAATCTTTTAGATAACCAACTTGCCAATTGTCATTTTTTGACAGTTGGCTTTTTTAATACAATTAACATGGTAATAATTACCATGACACATTGACCCATCACATTAATCTTGATGGAATCCTTATGTTGTCGACGCGTTTGTACGTGTTTATTAGACTGCTCGAAAACAAACGCACTTTTGGGAATGACAATCGCCGTTAGTGGTTTAACCCCTGTCTTTTTATCGAACTTAGTTAAATGATAAGTTTCAATAATTTGATTCAGTTTGAGGTTATATTGCGTATCTGTGGCATACGTTCCCGTCAACTTCAAGGTCACCTCTTGATAATTTGCACAGACACTTCTTTTAACCATCATAAACATGGGTTGGTTAAGAACGGTGGCATAGTCTTGTAACGACTCCGAAAAAGAATGATATTGCCTAAAATCGGCATTTACATATTGAAGTTCGCCTGACCCGTTATCCTCTTGTGTTTTCATTTGAATCGAACTACCCTTATAACCACCTTTGACGCCAAACAGGTTATAAATATCTGGTCGTGAGAGATCACTGGTCCCCCATGAACTTTCCAATGCAGCTTGAGCAATCATTACGGATGGATACAAATCATTTTTTCGAGCAATTTTAACAGCGTCTAACGCAATTAAATCGATAAATGCCTGGTGGCTTTCAATAATTGGTCCTAATGGTAAAGCTGGCAATTCTGGCAGTTGTAACAGTGTATTTAGTAATGACGATTCATCCACTGAATTGGGTGGATTGATTTCATTGGTCTGCTCCGCATAACTAATCGGTGCATGAATGTCCTTATGAACATCATGACTGGGTGTCGTTTGCTTCATTTCCGATTCAACAGACCTTGTCGCTGAACTGCTATTATCATGTGATTCATGTTTCAATTCATAGATTTCATTGCCTAATCGTACCCCCTCTTGATAACCTGCTTGAAACACTTCACTTTTATTGTTCACATCGTGAGTTTGATGTTTATATCCGTCTGTACGTCCTTTTTTTTCACCTTTTTTATATTCAACTTTTAAATTGGCATATATTTCGGTGTACAAAATATAATCATTTTTAGTATCAAATTCTTCTCTCCTGACCAGATGGCCACTAATAATGTTGGCAGTGGCCTGATCAGTAATTTTCTTATGTAATTCATCCTCAACTTTGGAAGTTGAATCAATAGACTCAGAACTGGAACTAGTCAGGATTTCATCCTTTGAATTAACATCATCGGCATCAACACTAATGGCACCAAATAAAAATATCCCCACAATTAGACTTATTAATATCTGCTTACTTTTCATTTTTTCACTCCTAATAAGTAGTCACACTTATTAAGTACGAAAAAATTTTTGTTTTTACGTTAAAAAAATGACCATCCGAAGATGATCATTTAGTATTACTATTTAAATTTCTGGATAAGTTGTCTTTTGTAAATCGACGGCTTGATTATTCTCATCAGTTTTAACGACAATAACATCGCAAGGTGATTCACGGATAACATATGCAGCAGTTGATCCGACAATCATCCGACCAATAAAGTTCAGGCCAGTTGCCCCCACCACAATTAAATCAACATCATTATCTTGTGGATAGTCATTGCCTAACTCAACTTTAGCATTACCAATTTTAACATCGGTAACGACGTCTTTGACGCCCGCTGCTAAAGCTGTCTTCTTATATTCGGCGAGTTTTTTCTCCATTTCAGAAACCGAGGAATCATAAACACTCCTGTCAATGAATCCATATCCGACCGTACTGGTATTGGGAAATCTTTCTCCGTTAATCACACTAAGTAATGATAAAATTGCACCATTTTGTGCAGCAATCGAAATCGCTTTGTTTAAAGCCATCTCTGATTGTTTAGATCCATCAATTCCGACTAATACATTTGAATATTTGCTCATAACCGGCACCTCCATAAGATTAGACTACAATTAAATATTATTTATTTCCTAATTAAATTGTAGCATAATTATAACACGAATGGTAATGATATGGTCATTTAATCCGTAATCAATCGGTTGATTCCATCCATATAAATGGCCATTGCAGTAATTAAATCATCAACTGGCTGAAATTCATTCACTTGATGCATGGTATCAGGTGTATGTGGGAAAAGTGCGCCAAATGCAACGCCACGTTCCATCATCCGACCATATGTCCCACCACCGACTACTTCAGGCAATGCATCAACGTCGCCAGTGATTTCACGATAAGATGCCATCAAAGAAACAACTAACGGATCATCAGTTGAAACATAATGTGGCAACATCCCCTCTAATTGATAGGTAAAGGCATGCAGTTTGTCGGTCACCTTATTAATACCGACTTGAATATCATTCGGCGTAATTCCTTGTGGATAACGGAAATTCAAATCAATTTGACCACCATCTTCGGCTTTAAAATTCATTAAGCCAACATTCATGGTCAACTCACCCATTAATTCATCAGTGTAATCGAGTTCGAAATTTTTTAATCTAGAATCAACATGTAAATATGATCCGACAAATTCAAGAAAATCACCGGCGTCGCCATGAATATCTTGGTGTTTCAGGAAGTTGGCCAAATATGTTCCGGCATTGTCTCCATTTTTGGGTTCCATACCGTGAGCTGCTTTTCCGACAAAGCTAATGGTAAATTGTTCACCATCTTGAATCACTTTTCCAGTTACAGAAGTTTGTGCTAGATACTCATCTAAGGCCTGCATTAATTGGGTCAGTTCGCCGCCTTCAATCACGGCTTCGGCATCACGAGGAACCATATTAGGACGTAATCCTGAATCAAAGGAAACCAATTTAACGCGCCCATCATTAGCTCCTTTAAAATCAACTTTTAAAGAAAAATTGCCTTTTTCACCGTTGATTAATGGAAAACTTGCATCGGGTGAGAAACCATAAGTTGGCGCAGGTTCAACTTCAAAATACCGTTTCATTCCGGTCCAATTACTTTCTTCGTCTGTACCAACAATAAAGCGGACAGTTTTATTAGGGACAACTCCCATATCTTTCAAAGTTTTCATGGCATAATAAGCCGCCATTCCGGGCCCCTTGTCGTCAGAGGCACCACGACCATAAAAGTTGCCATCTTTAATTACTGGATTAAAGGGATCCGTATCCCAGCCATTTCCGGCCGGCATGACATCCACATGAGCCAAAATCGCTAAGGTTTCGTCTCCTTCACCCCATTGTGCGTAACCGACTACATTGTCAATATTCTTAACTTTAAAACCATCTTGCTGGGCCATTTCTAAAAATACCTTTAGGGCAGTTGCTGGTTCTGGTCCAAGTGGAAATTCATCTGTTGCTTGTGCATCATCCCGAACACTGGGGATTTTCATCATTGTAATTAAATCATTAATATATTCTTCTTGTTGTTCTTGGGCTTTAGCTTGCCAATTGACCATAACTAAATTAACCTCCAATTGCTTAAAAACTTAGTTATATTGTAACATAATTCAGTGAATCTTATTTTTAAATTTGGTGTATTGAGTAAAAATGATATAATTAAGAAAACTAACAAGGACTGATTAACAATGCTGACTCTATCTGAAGATATACTTACTAAAACAATTCGTACTCGACCTGACAATAGTTATAAGGGCACATACGGTCGAATCGTACTTGTCGGTGGTAATGCCAATTTTGGCGGTGCCATCATCATGGCTTCAACGGCTGCAGTGTACGCAGGTGCTGGATTAGTGACTACAGGAACTGATACTAGTAATCTCAGTAGTTTACACGCTAATTTGCCAGAAACTATGTTTGTCAATTACTACGATAAAGTAAAATTAAGTCAACTAGTTAGTGACGCTACAACGGTTGTCGTCGGTCCCGGTTTAGGTGAAGATTTCCATAGTGAAGAAGTCTTAGCGACGGTGTTAGCCAATACTAACGCTGACCAAACCGTCATTATCGACGGATCGGCCATCACACTGCTTGCAGCTCACAAAATTGATACTCCTGCTGGAAACTTAATTTATACCCCACACGAAATGGAATGGCAACGTTTATCCGGTATCAAAATTGGTGAACAGACCGTAGAAGCCAACCAAGTTGTCCAAAAACAATTTAATGCGACCATTGTTTTAAAGAAACATCATTCAGAAATTTACACCAAAACCGATACCTATCAATTACCAATTGGCACTCCTGCCCAAGCAACTGGCGGTATGGGTGATACCTTAGCCGGTATGATTGGTGGCTTTACCGCACAATTTGAAAATCAACAAAATGCAGTTTTAGCAGCAGTTTACACACACAGTGCAATTGCAGAAGAGCTAGCACAATCACAATACGTAGTGTTGCCTCATCAAATCAGCCAAGCGCTGCCTAGTTTCATGAAACGTTATGCCAATTAGAAAAACTCTAGACATTTTAGTCTAGAGCTTTTTTAATTCCTCAATTTCAGACAAAGTAAGTTCACGATATTCGCCAGGAAGTAAGGCTTCATCAGTTAATCCTGCAAAGGAAACTCGATGCAGCTTAACTACTTTTTCGCCAAAAGCGCCAAACATCCGCTTTACTTCATGATATTTACCTTCATGCAATGTCAATTCAACCACCGAATCAGGATCTTGACTAATCAACCGCGCGTCATCAGCCACCGCAGTTGTGCCGTCCTTCAACTCAATGCCATCCTTGAGTTGTTGTAAATCAGTGTCAGCAATTTGTCCCGTCACCGTCGCTAAATAAGTTTTGCGTGTTTTACTTTTTGGCGAAGCCAAGCGGTGCCCTAACTTACCATCCATCATCACTAAAATAATTCCAGTCGTATCTTTATCTAACCGACCCACCGGAAATAAATCCGTTCGGTAATCTTCCGGTGTAAATAAATCCATCACCGTTTTCTCTTTTTCGTCACTGGTAGCAGTGATAACACCAGCTGGTTTATTCACCAAATAAAAATATTCGGCTTGATATTTAATTGGCTTACCATCAACAGCCACTTCATGTTCGTCGGGCTTGACTTTGAAATCATATTTCTTAGCCACTTGACCATCGACCGTCACCCGATTGTGCTTAATCAATTCATGAACTTCGTTGCGCGAACCCACTTGCTGTTCTCGTAAATACTTGTCTAATCTCATTGAGTACCCCTATTTAATGTGCAACTTAATCCGTAAACTATCCATTCTAGGTCCAAGCAGCATCTGTGCCAATCTTGATTTCAAAACAAGATAGACGTAGACCAAGCCACCACCAGCCACAGCTGGAATTAATACCAAGGCAGCGGTCACCCGTCCACTTGGATCAATCACGAAGTAAAGTAACGTCACAATCAATTTTGCTACTGCATAAGTAATAATTGAATACAGTAAAATTTGATTAATCGTTTTGAACATCTTTCTAAATGGAATGTGAAACTCATTATTTAACGAATGAATAATCAGATAACTCGTCACTGCCATCCCGACACCAGTCGACAACAGCGGTCCAATCGTCTTAAACATGAAAATCATCGGGTACTGCAAAACTAATTTGACCAGCAAGCCAATACCTAACATTTTCAAAGTCTTTATGTTTTCCGAAACGCCTTGCATAATTGCAGCGACGATTGTAAATAGTCCCATAAAAATTGCAACGTACGCTGAGATTTCTAGAATTGTTGAGCCACTAGCACTGTAACGATAGAACACCGTATAAATTGGTGTTGAGACTGCTGCTAATCCTAGTGCAGCAGGAATCATGACAAAATAAAAGAGCATTAATGCATTGGAAATTTGATTACGAATATCCCGATTATCTTTTCGAGCTCGTGCAGCTGATAACAGTGGAATTACAGCTTCTGACATCGCTGACGCTAAGGAAATAACAATCATAATCAACTTGTTGGCATTAAATGAAAATAGTGCCCACAACTGATTTAACTGCCACATCGAGTAACTACCGACACGCTGCATTGCATCAAAGAAAGTATACTGATCAATTAATTGAAAAATAATCGTCCCAGAACTTACGATAACGAATGGGATGGCCTGAATAATAATATCTTTAATCAGAGTCCAAGATGAAATCACGAGTTCATCATTACTATTGTCTCTAAGATCATTCATTTGCTTCCGGTTCTTTAACCAGTAATAGCCCAGAATGATAATGCCACCAATTGCTCCAATAAAGGCGGCAAAAGTTGAATGCACCACGGCAGTTTTCCAACTACCATGCATAATTTTCATGATGACATATGTACTTGCCAACATATAAATAACGCGGAACAGTTGCTCATTAAATTGTGAAATGGCAGAAGGTGCCATTTGATGATATCCCTGAAATAAGCCCCGACTGAGACTCATCCCCGGAATCACCAAAACAGCTACTGCTAGTGAACGTAATACCGGGACTACATTAGCATCCCCGTTGGCCAACAGTGGCGCACCAAAGAATAAAATCATCGCTGAAATTAAACCGGTAAACGCAGATACCAGCATCCCATGCTTATAAAGACGCCGTCCCACTCCATATTCATTTAACTCATTGTAATGTGATACCAACTTAGAGACTGCGGCAGGAATCCCGGCAGTAGCCGCCATTAAGAACAGACTATAGATATTATAGCCTTTACTAAATAAGGCATTAGCTTGATCACTATATGCCCCTAGCCATGTTACCCATGGAATGATATAAATCGCACCAAGGATTCGCGAAAAAATGCTCCCTGCAGTCATCCAAACAGACCCCTGGACCATTTGCTCTTGAGCATTAAGATTCCCTGATAAATCTAATTTTCCACCATCTGCGCGCAATATACTAGTACCAACTTCCTTTTGTTTCAATCCTTACTATTCTATCGTTGAAACGTACCGGACGCAATTAATTTTTTGCAAAGTTTTACTGAAGTGCAAAAACTTAAGCTGAATTTAAAAAAATCTCAATAGAAAAATGGCCAACTATCCTCCCCCACAAACCACTCATCCTTAAAAGATAGAATTATTAAAGTCACTGGGTTATTCTTTTGATAAGGGGAAGGAGGACCCAAAATGAAAGTTAATTTTATGCAAAATGAACAACTAATTGATAATCTAATTGTTCTGCAAGCTAAACAAATGAATGTAGAGATTGAACAAATCATTCGCAACATTGAAAATAAACCCCATTCGTTGACGGGAACACTTAATGACAGAACACTTTCCCAACCCACTCAAAATTTTGTGAGAATCTATACTGCTCAAAAGAAGGTGTTTGGTGTTACGTTGACTGAAGAGATAATTCTAAATTCTCGTCTTTATGAACTTGAAGCCATCTTGCCTGATAACTTTATTCGAATTTCGAATACGGAAATCATTAACATCCATTATTTAGACAGATTAGAACTAACAAAAAACGGAATTATCAATATTCATTTTAAAAACAACGAGCAAACCAGTTCCTCGAGACGATACTTACCCAAAATAAAGGAGCGATTATTATGATAAAAAAAATTTTATTACAATTAACCAAAGGCGCCGTAATCGGCGTAAATGCTGGATTACTGATTTCTCTTGCATTTAGTTATTTGTTGAAATTAAATGAATATGTTCCCGCACCTCCGCGTTTTTTAAACCATTTTCACAATCAAACAAACGCGATGTTGGTATCCGTCATAATTTGGGCAGTCATCGGAGGCGTTTTTTCCTGTACAAATTTAATTTTTTCAGAATTTGACTGGAGTATCACTAAAATGACGATTGTTCATTTCGGTATTACCTTTTTCCTCTTTTTGCCGCTTGCCTTAATAGCTGGGTGGTTTCCATTCTCCTTGTTTAATATTTCAGCATTTTTCGTTGAATTTGGAATTATTTACAGCATAATTTGGATCATTTCTATGCTGCAGACGAAAAAGGAAATTAATAAAATTAATGCTCGTTTATTGAAGTAACAAAGACGGCCTCAGGAAAAAATCTCCTGAGGCCTTTTTAGTACGATTAGAATTCTATTTAAATAACAATATTAACAATCTTGCCTGGAACCACGATTAACTTACGAATATCTTGTCCATCAATGGTTGAATGAACATGTTCATTAGCCAATGCTATTTTTTGAACAGCAGCTTTATCTAAGTCTTTGGCAACTTTAATGTGTCCCTTAACTTTACCATTAACTTGAACTACCATTTCAATTTCATCTTCAACTAATTGACTTTCGTCATATGTTGGCCATGTTTGATAAGCAATCGTATCACTTTCATTAAAGAAGCTCCAAAGTTCTTCCGCCACGTGAGGCATGATCGGCGAAATCATCTTAACGAAACCTTCCATGTATTCAACTGGTAGGTCATCAACTTTATAAGCATCATTAACAAAGACCATCAATTGAGAAATTCCAGTGTTAAAATGCATTCTACCGAAATCTTCAGTAACTTTCTTAACTGTTTGATTGTAGATTTTATCTAACTTACCGTCATTGATTGTGGTAATGCGGTCGCGTAATTTGTTGTCGTCATCGACGAATAGTCGCCAAATCCGTTGAATCCACTTGTAACTACCGTGCAATCCTTTTTCACCCCACGGCACTGATTCTTCCAAAGGTCCCATGAACATTTCATAGAGACGAAGAGTATCAGCACCATATTGGTTAACAATATCATCGGGATTAACAACGTTACCCTTTGATTTAGACATTTTTTCATGGTTTTCACCGAGAATCATGCCTTGGTTAACTAATTTTTGGAATGGTTCTTTGGTTGGTACAATGCCTAAATCATAAAGGACTTTGTGCCAGAAACGTGCATACAATAAATGGAGAACCGCATGTTCTGCACCACCAACGTATAAATCAACTGGTGACCAATAGTTAAGTGCTTCTTGGCTAGCTAATTCTTTGTCATTATCTGGATCCATATAACGGAGCCAATACCAAGATGAACCGGCCCATTGTGGCATTGTGTTCGTCTCACGTTTACCCTTACGACCATTTTCATCCACAACGTTAACCCAGTCATCGATGTTGGCTAATGGACTTTCTCCAGTTCCAGATGGTTCCAATTGATTAGTATCTGGTAAGCGCAGTGGTAATTCATCTTCAGGGACTAATGTGGTTTCACCATCTTCCCATTGAATCACAGGAATTGGTTCACCCCAGTAACGTTGACGTGAGAAAATCCAGTCACGAAGACGGTAATTAACCTTCTTTTCACCGGCATGGTGTTCTTCAAGCCAGTCAATCATTTCACTAATCGCATCCGCTTTGTTCTTACCATTCAAGAATTCTGAATTGATATGAGCGCCATCTCCAACATAAGGAGCTTCTTGCACATCCCCACCTTCAATCACTGGTGTAATACGTAAATCAAATTTCTTAGCAAATTCCCAGTCACGTTCATCGTGAGCAGGTACGGCCATAATTGCACCTGTCCCATATGATGCTAAGACATAATCACCAATCCAAATTGGTAATTTATCGCCATTAACTGGATTAATGCCATAAGCACCAGTAAATACCCCAGACTTATCTTTGTTAAGATCAGTCCGTTCCAGGTCAGAACGACGAGATACTTCATCTTGGTACTTTTTAATGGCATCGGCTTGTTCTGGCGTCGTAATTTGGTCTACTAACTCGTGTTCAGGAGCTAGCACCATGTACGATGCACCAAAAAGCGTATCCGGACGAGTTGTAAAGACTTCAATCTGTGCGCCTTCATGCCCCTCAACATTAAAGAACACACTAGAACCAGTTGAACGTCCAATCCAGTTACGTTGTTGTTCTTTGATACTTTCAGGCCAATCCAAATCGTCCAAATCATCAACTAAGCGGTCAGCATATTCAGTAATTTTTAAAACCCATTGGCGCATTGGTTTGCGATAAACTGGATAACCACCACGTTCGGTTTTACCATCAACGACTTCTTCATTGGCAACCACTGTTCCACCCATAAAGTCAGGTGCCCAGTTAACCATAATTTTATCTTCGTAAGCTAAGCCTTTTTTGTAAAGTTGTTCAAAAATCCATTGGGTCCATTTGTAAAATTTAGGATCAGTGGTATTGATTTCTCGATCCCAATCATAAGAGAATCCAAGTGATTGGATTTGCTTTTTAAAGACTTGGATATTTTGATTGGTAAAATCTTTAGGGTTATTACCGGTTTTTAATGCGTATTGTTCTGCAGGTAAACCAAACGCATCCCAACCCATTGGATGCAAAACATTGAACCCTTGCATTCTGTGCATCCGAGAAACTGCATCAGTGGCAGTATAACCTTCGGGATGTCCAACGTGTAGTCCTTGCCCAGAAGGATAAGGGAACATATCTAAGGCATAATACTTTGGCTTATCATTATTAATTGTTGCCTTAAACGTCTTGTTATCTTGCCAAAATTTTTGCCATTTTTTTTCAATCGCATCATGTTCGTATGCCATGTTATTCTCTTCTTCCTTAAAAATATTATGTATTTTTGTTGTTGAAATAAAAAAATCCCATAGGAAAAACTCCTATAGGACGAATAAACTCCGCGGTACCACCCATTTTCTACATTACTGTAGCGCTTGTCTTTCGTAACGCGAAATCACGTTTTCACTTACTTAGTTCAGCGAAAAGTTTTTAAAGGTGAGTTCAAAAACTAATATTTCCACGTTCACACTAGCACGCAGTCTCTTTAAAATACCAGAAATTTACTATTCCTTTTCAACAATCAAATATTGATACAATAGTACCAAACCAATCCCGTCTTTGCAAGGTGGCTGATGTGGTAGACTAAAGATATAAACTTAACAAGGATGAAGATAAATGATTACACAACGGATAAGTAAAACTCAGGCAGCCTTCTTTGTTGCCGCCCTCCTAATTTTTATCGCCCTATTGACCGGTATCAAAATGAATGCCAACTGGGTGCACACATTTGATCAGACCATCATTAACTTGATTCGCCAATTTTCACCATCAAAAACGGCCTTTTTTAAAGCCTATACTGTGTTCTTTAACACTCTACCGATTATGATTGTCGTGGTGGTTGGTGTTGCGGTCTTGTTCATGTACAAATTTTATCGGATTGGTTTCTTTTTCTTACTGATTCCACTAGTTGGTTCAATAATCAACGTGGGTATTAAAGACATGATTGATCGTGCTCGCCCACAAACTAACCAGCTATTACATTATGGCGGTTACAGTTTTCCAAGTGGTCACTCTGCGATTGCGACTTTGGTGTTCGGTTCAATTATTCTTCTAGTTCAACGGCTCCCAATTCCTCGCTACGTGAAATGGTTATTAATCGCTATTTTGTTGTTTGCCATCTTGTTAGTAGGAATCTCACGGATTTATATTGGCGTTCACTATCCCAGTGATGTCCTGGCAGGTTTTTGTCTTGGATTTATAGTCATTACCATTGGTCAATTTGTATTTAAAATAAAGAAGACATGATTATGAAATTAGCTCCTGCACTACAATACAGTCACGAATTATTAAAAAATACCGTTCGCCCTGGTGAAACCGTCGTTGATGCAACTGTTGGTAATGGTCATGACACTCAATTTTTAGCTGAATTAGTTGGTAATTCTGGTCAAGTACTTGGCTTTGACATTCAACCAGCAGCAATCCAAGCCACTACCACCAGATTAGCCGCTGCCAATTTACAAAATGTTTCACTGTACCAAACTGGACATCAAAACGTTGACCAATATCTATCCACAGATCTGTCCGCAGCCATTTTTAACTTAGGCTATTTGCCAAGTGGTGATAAGTCAGTAATTACTCACGGACAAACCACCATTGAAGCTGTTCAAAAAATGTTACCTCACTTAAGGACGGAAGGTTTGATTTGTTTAGTTGTGTATTATGGACATCCTGGCGGGAATGACGAAAGAATTGCTGTGGAAAAATTTACTGCCACTCTCCCACAAAAAGAATTTAATGTCCTCGAATATCAATTTGTTAATCAAGCCCATACGCCACCTAAATTAATTGTGATTCAAAAACGTTAATTGTGATTCCACATAAAAAACAACTCACCTAAAAATTTTAGATGAGTTGCTTTTTTGTCTGCATTAATGGCAAACCTTTTTATAATTATGCTAATTCTTCTTTTAGTGCATCAATCTTATCAAGATGTTCCCAAGGTAAATCAATATCTGTCCGACCAAAATGTCCATAAGCAGCAGTTTGCTTGTAAATTGGACGTTGTAAATCAAGCATTTGAATGATACCTTGTGGACGTAAATCAAAGTTATGGCGGATAGCTTCTGTTAACGCAGCATTTGTGACCGTTCCAGTACCAAATGTATCAACTGAAACGGAAACTGGTTGTGCAACACCAATTGCATAGGCTAATTGAACTTCAACCTTCTTGGCAAAACCAGCGGCCACGATATTTTTGGCAATATAACGCGCGGCATAACTAGCTGAACGGTCAACTTTCGTTGCGTCCTTACCAGAAAAGGCACCACCACCATGATGAGCTGCACCACCATAAGTATCAACAATCACTTTACGTCCTGTCAATCCGGCATCCCCTTGAGGACCACCAATCACAAAACGACCAGTTGGATTAATATAATATTTGGTTTTATCGTCCAACAATTCAGCTGGAATGACATTTTTAATAACCTGTTCAATGACATCCTTACGAATTTGCTCCAACGAAACTTCTTCATCATGTTGAGTACTCAAAACAACCGTATCAACACGTTCTGGGACGTTGTTATCATCGTATTCGATGGTAACTTCGGCCTTTGCGTCAGGACGCAAATATTTCAACGCACCAGAATGACGTAATTTAGCAATTCGTTGCATCAACTTATGACTCAACGAAAGCGCTAATGGCATCAATTCAGGTGTTTCATCAGTAGCATAACCAAACATTAAACCTTGATCACCGGCACCAATTTGGTCGAGTGGATCAACATCACCATCACGACGTTCAAGAGCTTCATCGACTCCTTGAGCAATATCAGGTGATTGTTCATCTAATGCTACTAACACGGCACAAGTGTCTCCATCAAAACCAATCTTTGAATCGTTATAGCCGATTTTTTTGATTGTATCGCGGACAACACCTTGAATATCAACATAAGCAGAGGTTGATACTTCACCGAAAACTAACACCAATCCGGTAGTAACTGATGTTTCGCAGGCAACACGAGCATGTGGATCTTGTTCTAACATCGCATCCAAAATTGCATCACTAATTTGATCAGCAATTTTATCCGGATGTCCTTCTGAGACTGACTCAGATGTAAATAAATGTCGTTCTGACATAAAAAAATTCCCCCTATTTGCGGTTTGAAATTCATTCCAGATGAATTTCTAATTGCGGTTACAAGGCATCTTCACAGGCGTGAATCCTATCGGGAATGGACTTATAACTTTACAATCCTAACATAAAGTTAGTATTAGAATCAATTTAATTTACCGTTAATAATCTTAAATCCAATTGACGTAACGGTAAATATTAATTAACATATAACATAAATAAATTACTCAGAGGTGCGCCGTGTTTACACAACTTATTTCAAGATGGCGAGAAATCAATTGGAAAGTACTCATTATTTCCCTCATAATTCAACTCAGCATTTGGTTTTATATTCCCATTCGATATGCCAAAGGCGTCTCCACTGCTACATTTGAATTTAACTTGTGGCTGGTTGGACTATACACAGCTACGATTGCCATTTCATCGTTTCTGATTTTTAGTTCAAATTTTAAATCACCGTTTGCGATGTTATCCATCTTGGCCAGTTTTATCTTAGCGTTCTCCGGTGTCATCAAAGGAAACCTCACATTACTTTTATTATTACTTCTGCTTCCAATTTTCTTATTAATCGTTCAAATCGGCTTTGCACAACTAAAAAATGAATATGGGTTGATTATTTATAGTTTGTTAGTGACGGTCAGCGTTCCAGCCACGATTGCCTTCATGTCGGTGCATTTTCTCTCATGGTCGTTCATTCAAACACTAATTCCGTTATTTTTCTTATCATCCTTGTTCCTAACACCGGCCTTTGTTGAAAAAAACAACTTTATTTTTTCAATTATTAATACAGTTAGCGCCATCATTTTTATCATCTTAGTTTTAACTCAATCAATCTCGGTTAGATCCATTTTGGCGATTCTCTTAGTAGTCCTTGGCTGGTTTGGCATGCATAACTTTCCAAACATGAAACATCAATACGTCACCTATAGTTTTCTCGAATTACTAGTTGTCTTATTGATTTACTAAAAATAACCTCAAATACAGTGGCTTTTCACATGTATTGAGGCTATTTTTTTATAACCGGGCATCAATCATCCCCGCCGCTAACATAAACGAATAAATTGTGACTGGCCCTACCAACTTGAACCCATCTTTATGCATTTGTTTGGCAATTTTGGCAGACAATCTAGTTTGCGAAGGTAGCCTTTCATCTGCTGACACCTTCAACTTACATGGCTGAAATTCAACAAACCCCCACACGTAATTATTAAAGGTTAACCCATTTTCGCGCATCTCTAAAATGATCTTAGCGTTGTTAATTGTTGCTTCCAATTTCATTCGATTACGAATTACCTCCGGATTAATGAGCATTAGTTTGACATGTGCATCTCCCATATTCGCAACTTTATCAATCCGGTACTCACAAAAATAATGACGAAAGCCATCTCGTTTGTTCAACACCGTCTGGCGGCTTAACCCAATTTGGTAAGATTGCATACATAGAATTTCAAATAATTTTTGATCATCATGTTCTTCAAAACCCAACTCATCGTCGTAGTAATCCTGTAAAACAGTTGTTTTTTCTGCCCAACTAGGTCGATTTATCATTGTTGTTGCCTCCTTTAGCTTATATTATTTAAATACGCTAAATTGCAGCAAAATACATTTATTAAATGTTGATTAATTTACTTGTATAATACAACTAAATTAATGCAAAAATAAAAAGCCGTAAATGACGACTAATTAATCGACTAACATCCCAATGGCAAACATATAAGTAAACAGTGTGACTGGTCCAACAAACTTAAAGCCATCTTTTTTCATTTGTTTAGCCATTTGCTGTGACAATTCATTTTCAACCACTCGACCACCATCAGCGTCGCGAACAATTTTTTGTGGCTTACCATCAACAAAGCTCCATAAATAATGATCAAACGTTTGACCTGACGATTGAATTTTTTGAACAACCTTGGCGTTGTTCACAGTTGAATCAAGTTTTCGCTTATTACGAATAATTGCTGAATTTTCCATCATATCATTGATGGCCCCTTCTGAAATTTTCGCAACTTGATCAATATCATAATTATCAAACGCTTTTCTAAAAGCATCGCGTTTCATTAAAACTGTTTCCCAACTGAGCCCCGTCTGATATGTTTCTAAACTCAAGATTTCAAATAATTTCTGATCATCATGTTGTTCTACACCCCACTCGTGGTCATGATACTCACGAAGCTCCGGTGACTTTTCCGCCCAATCAGGGCGATGATGTTGATTTGCCATATTACTTAACCTCCCACAGTTGATACTCACTTTATACCACAACCGCTGACGCATTCAAAAGAATAAGATTTAGCCAACAAAAAAGCCGATTTATCATCGACTTGAAAGATGCAACTATGCAATTTTTTTATCATTATGTTTTTTAACAAAGTATAGGACACAGAACCAGACGACTGACAAAATCAGTGCGACTAAGGTTTCATGCTTAAAGCACAAAATGACAGCCACTGCAGCCAAGAAAACTAAGATGAAATAATCACTGACTGGTGCAAATGGTGTCTTAAATTCAGATTTTTTACCTTTTTCGGTCTTCTTAAATTTCAAGTGAGTTAAAATAATAATGCCCCAAATGAAGATAAAACAAGTCGTTGCAACCGTTGAAACTAAAGTAAATACCTGACTAGGAATTAAATAATTCAACGCCACCGAAATAGCAATAATAACACATGACACGTACAAGGCATTGGCCGGTACATGGTGTTTTGATAATTTACTAATTCGACGAACTTTCTGATTTTTTGATGAAGCAGTTAATTCTGCTAACATCCGTCCTGTGGTGTACAGTGAACTATTACATGCTGAGGCCGCCGCGGTAATCACGACGAAATTAATCACACTTGCGGCAGCTGTAATTCCAATATCTTTAAAGACCATTACAAATGGGCTTTGTGATGCTTGCAACTGATTCCATGGGTAGATACACATAATAATAAAGAGTGCTCCAACATAAAAAATAATAATTCGAATTGGAATGTCATTGATAGCTTTAGGCAACACTGTTTTGGGATCTTGAGTTTCGGCGGCAGTCATACCGACCATTTCAATACCAATAAAACTAAAGATAACCATTTGAAACGAGAGCAAAAAGCCCTTCATCCCTGTTGGAAAGAAGCCACCATGAGTGACCAAGTTAGCGACGGTAACATGTCCAGATGGCGTTTTATAACTCACGATGAGCATCACAATTCCGGCAACAATCAAGCCAATAATGGCAACAATTTTAATTAATGAAAACCAAAATTCAACCTCGCCAAACGCCCCAACAGTAATTAAATTAACACCTAGTAAAATGATTAGAAAGACTAACCCCGGTACCCATTGGGGAACTCCCGGCAGCCAAAGTTGAACATAAATACCAATCGCGGTCATTTCGGCCATGGCAATTGTGACCCAACAAATCCAATAGGTCCAACCAGTAATAAAGCCAGCTGTATCTCCCAAGTATTCACGTACAGCTTCCACAAATGAGTGGTAGCCTAAGTTTGAGAGCAATAATTCACCTAACGCTCTCATAAGTAAAAAACATACCATTCCAGTTAAAATGTATGCTAGGATAATTGATGGTCCCGCTAATCGAATAGATTGGCCCGAGCCTAAGAATAATCCAGTTCCAATTGTGCCTCCAATGGCTATCAATTGAACATGTCGATTCTTTAAATTACGCGCTAGTTCCGTGGTATCTTGCGTATCCATTTGATCACTCACTTCTCTCATCTTCATTATTAATTGATTTGCGCATATTTGTATCAATTAAATTCATGTTAAAAATTATATCGAAAATTTACCATAATTTCCAATTTTTTGGCTGTAATCTATCATCACTATATTAGGAGAACCCTTGCCATGCTTAAATGGATACCATTTATTTTTATTTTTTTAATTCTAATAATTATTCTCATTTATCTCATTTTTAAACGTCATGATACGCTATTCCCCAAAATGACACTAATTGGTGCTTGGGTTTATGCTTTCTTCATCTGTCGGATTTGTTTCGCCCCGGTATCTTTTGGGTTCACCTCACCTCATGAAATCCATTATTTTTTGTTTGATGGTATTATTTTCAATTTAATTCCATTTCAATCGTTAGACACTGCGTTTTGGATGAACGTCTTGATGACTGTGCCAGCCGGCATCTTCTACCAATTAATTATTCAACCAACCAAAATAAGTCACAAGGTTTTATTAGGGATTGGCACAGGCATTTTCTTAGAATGTACCCAAATGATTATCAATTTTCTTGTCCATCTTGGACGTTGGGTCGAAGTCGATGATCTAATTACGAATGCATGTGGCGTTTGGATTGGCATGATAATTGTCTATTTCTTACTCAAATCACCTCTACAACAATTAACCCGTAAATTCATGGTTAATAAATAATTTGGTATATACAAAAAGACATCATAGCTGGATTTATTGAAATCTCGTTATGATGTCTTTTTAATTTGTTGTCCAAACTGACAGCAATTTATTCTAATTGCTTTTGTAATTCATCCGCTAATTTTTTGTTGTCTTCGAGTAATTGATGATATCGATTTATATCAAACTGGTCTTGCGAAATACAATTAGCAATCGCTTCAACGATGGGTGCTTGAATGGCTTCTCCGGCATTGGTGAGTGAAACCACTAGTTGTCTCTTGTCCGTTTGAGGTCGAACACGAGTAATCAACTCTTTTTCTTCAAGTCTTTTGAGAAGCGGTGTCAGTGTATTACTAGATAGGCCAATCTCAGCACCTAATTCTTGTAATTGTTGCTGATCTCGTTCCCAAAGTGATAACAAAACCAAGTATTGAGGATACGTAATTTTGAAGGGTTCAAGCGCTTTTTGGTAGAACTTATTAAATAACCGATTAGCATTGTAAATCGAAAAACACAGTTGATTGGTTAATTTCAAATCTTCACTTATCATCGAAAACTCCTTTTAATTAATCGTACACGATTAATGTACTGCTAACGAGATTAAAAATCAATCTTAGATTTTAATTGTATTATACAAAAGCCTATAGACAGAGATATTAATTTTAAACGTGTTGCATGACCAACATTTCTTTTAATTTTGGTCTTAGAATTTTACCAGTATTATTTTTTGGAAATTCGTTAATTCAGAATACTTGAGTTGGCCGTTCAAAAGTTGCCAAATTATTCTTGGTGTATGCAATAACTTGCTCTGACAGTGTTTCTCCGTCAATTTGTGAATCACTAACAATCACCGCCGTAACTTGTTCACCATACAAATCATCTGGCATCCCAATCACAGCCACTTCATTAATGACGGCTAAGTCACTCAAAACACTTTCAACTTTCGCTGGAGCAACCTTTTCGCCACCACGATTAATCATTTCTTTTTGGCGGCCTTTGACAAATAAATAACCATCCTCATCAACATAGCCTAAATCTCCGGTTTTAAACCAACCGTCTTCAAATGATTCTGGCTGTGGGTCGAGGTAATCACTAATCACGTGATCTCCACGTAACCAAATTTCACCAATCTCCGTGTCCGTACGTTGTAATTGTCCGTCAACGTTGATTGCCAATTCCGTCCCAAACGGCTTACCAGCAGAGCCTACTTTGGGTGCATCAAATGGATTAATCGTTGATTGACTAGTAGTTTCGGTCATCCCATAGCCTTCGAGGATTTGAGTATTAAACTGGTCTTCAAAAGCGACTAATTGATGTTCGGGTAAAGAAAATGATGAAGAACGTAAGAAGCGGAGACTGATATTGTTCTTATGTTCTTGATAGGCAGCCTTGGCACCGTCATTCATCAACAAGATAGAGACAATTGTTGGTACGACTGAGACCCACGTGACCTGTTTATCACTAACTTGGTGCCAGAAGCGACTCGCACTGAATTTCGCTGTCGTCATAATTCTGCCAGCATAACGCATTGACAGACATGACATCACATCACTTGAGAATTGATATGAAACATTGGCATAATCACCATGGTGGTATCAATAATATTCTGCGATTTTTGCCGTGGCCTCAACTTCGGCATAACTTTCAGAAATCAGCTTACCCATATTATTGGTAGCCGTTTGTGCTAGATTATCAGCATTTTCTCTAAAGCTTGCCGCAATCGCCATCAATTGTTGAGCAAGAACCTTTACTGGTACTATGCGTTGTCTGCGATAATACTTATCTCCTTCAACTAAAGCATTGTGCAAATCTTCCTCACTGTTTAAAGAGAAGACCATTTCTTGCATCCCCGTTGAAGGGTTAATTACTTGATTACTCATAGTCCTTACCTCCAACTATCAATTTTCATAACTGATATACACTGTGGCCGCAATAACTGCGGTAACGACGACACCTGTCACTGTAATAATTTTCATTTTATTTTTCTTCATGTGATTACCTCCATCGAATCTAAACGACACAAAAGTTATATTCATTCAATAACCGATACTTTACTCGCGAATTTAGAATATTCGCCACGCTAAGTTTGAAGAAAACTAGTGAATTTAAAATAATAAAATGAATATTTATTGAAAAATGTGACTTTTTATCTGGCCTTATTTAACTAGTGATGCAATCATTCAAAGCATTCACTCAAATTTTATAAATTATTTTTATGTATAACAAAAAAGGAATCGAGAAAACTCGACTCCTAAATCATGATGATTTTCAATTAATATGTTAGTGTGCCACTGACGCGATACATTCCAAGTCACCGGCAATCGTCCAGTCGTTCGCCGCTGCGGTTAGCATGAAATGTTGTCCTTTTCTGATTTGATAAGTTTCTTCATCTAGGGTTAATGTTCCTTCACCATCCAGCACAGACACTAAGGTGTATGGATATTCCTTTGAAAAATCGACTTTACCATGAATGACATAGTGATAAACGTTAAAGTATTTCGAGATTGGATCTGAGACTAAAGTAGTCAGCGTTGAATCTCCAATTTTTAACACGCTCGGTTCTTGCTGGACTGTTTTTGCAGGGATGGTTGTGACATTAAATGAATCTTCCAAATGAAGTTCCCGTTTCTTACCAGTCTTTTGGTCAACTCGATCAAAATCATACAACCGATATGTCGTATCGCTACTTTGTTGAGTTTCCAGTACCATGACCCCTTTTGTGAGCGCGTGGACTGTGCCACTTGGTACAAAGAAGAAATCACCTTTGCTAACCGGCACCTTATTCAACAACTTATCCCATTCACCATCTTTGACCATTTGTTCAAATTCATCGCGCGTTTGCGCATGGTGTCCAAATATTAAATACGAACCTGGGTCAGCATCAATCACATACCAACATTCAGTTTTACCTAAATCATTCGCGTGTTCTTTCGCATAAGCATCGTCAGGATGAACTTGTACCGAAAGAGAATCTTCAGCATCCAAAATTTTAACTAATAAAGGAAACTTTTCAAGTTGACTATTGCCAAACAACTCTTGGTTAGATTTCCACAGTGAAGCTAATGTGTGTCCAGCATATGTACCATTTTCGACTTCTGTTGTCCCATGGCTATGACCTGAAATTGCCCAGCATTCACCAATTTTACCTGCTGGCAAATCATATCCAAAACGCGCCAATTTTTGGCCACCCCAGATTTTTTCTTTAAAAACCGGTTTGAAAAACAATACTTCATCCATCTCTCTACCATCCTCTGCTTGTGTCCTAAATACTCTTATTTAAAAATGTAAGCGCTTACTAGAAGTTACCATTTTAAATTTCAATTGTCAAAAAATGTTCAACTGTGGCGTCTAGTGTGATAATTCGGCAATCTGGTCGTAAAAGCATGATAATTTGCTACCAATTCAAATCCCGCATACAATAATAGCAATCAAGGAAAAGGAGAATATTGCTTATGACTGAAAAGCTACTAATCATTGCACATCTGGATGATTCTTTATTCTATAATTTTACTGACTATGGTGTTGAGGTATTTAAACCAAGCGATTTAGGTCAGACCGTCGACCCAGCTGATATCACCATTGCCTTTGGTTGGAATCAAACTGCTGGCAACCAGCTCTTAAATGCCCCTAATTCAAAGCTCAAATGGATTCACGCCATTTCCGCCGGCGTTGATACACTCCCACTGGCAGAATTTGCTAAAAGAAACATTATTTTAACTAACTCCAGTGGAATTCATGCAACTAGTATCGCTCAATCTGTCTTGGCCTTTATTTTACACTTCGTCAGAAATATCGATGTGGCAATGGCCAACAAGCCTAAGCAACACTGGCCTGCAATCGATGAAGTGAAGCCTCATTCAATGACTGATTTTACTTATACGATCTTTGGTACTGGTCATATTGGCCAAGAAATCGCACGACTAATAAAATCCTTTGGTGCTAAAACGATTGGGATCAATTCGACTGGGCATCCCGTCGACTATTTCGATGAAACACTCGCACTAGAGCATTTAGACGATCATATTTGGCAAAGTGATGTGATTATTAATGTGATGCCTTTAAATGACCACACAAGACAATTTTATAATCAACAATTTTTCAATCATTTTAACAACCTGTTCCTGTTTATCAATGTTGGACGTGGGCCATCGGTTAATTCAAATGATTTGATATCAGCGCTCCAAGCTGGTCAAGTACAACACGCTGCATTGGACGTTTTTGAAACTGAACCGTTACCAGCTAACAGTCCCTTCTGGCGAATGGATAATGTCTTGGTCACTCCACACAGCACTGGCCAAATTTCACATTTCCAACGGATACAAGTCGAATTACTTTTAAAGAATTTGCCTGGTTTTGTTAAGTCAGGAACCATCAGTCAAAATCAAGTGAATTTAGACAAAGGCTATTAAACACAAAAAATCCATTCAATAACAGATTAAATGTTGTTGAATGGATTTTTGCATCCGTGCTGAAATTCAGTTTTAACGGTAATTTTTGAACCAAAGTACTTCTTTTCTGCAGCTTTGCGTGCTTCAACGGCTTCTTGAAAGGTATCGAAGCTTTTTAAAAGAACATATCGACCATTCACCATCATGCGTGCTTGCCAGTTATCAGTGTTACATAGGTATGTGACCCCTGTAACCCCACTTTGGTTACGCGAACTAAGCGCAACACTTGATACCGGAACACCTGATGCAGTTCTGAGATTTTTTTCATTACCAATATTGATGGCAGTTTTTTTATTTGTTTTAATTGCTTTGCTTGACATCTCACTTCGCAAACATCCGCAGCTCTTAGTTGAGCCATGGCGAAGTCCGTATGATTCCACTACAGTCATATTGCCACAACTGCACTGACACAACCAGAGCGCGTTTCCATTTTTAGCTCGACCTTGACGTTCAATCGCCACCAGTCTTCCAAATCTTTGCCCCGTAATATCGATTGCCATACAAACACCTCCTGTAGAATTTTTTGACAAGTTACTAAATCAGACAAAGAGAGAGCACCAGACATAACTGATACTCCCCCATATACTACTCTTAAGATTACTTGCGAAGTAATCATAATTTTTTAATTAAGTTTCATATCAAAGTATGTTCCACAGTATACACCGATATAGTTGCAAATGGAACACATATTTCCCATGAAAACGTCTTTTATAGCACGCTAAGCGTAATTTGTCTAAATTAAACTTTTTTCTACTTTCAGCAATTTGGTACCATATATTATTTATCGATTGATTACAGAATTAACCTTTTCGATAACTTTTTCCGTGGTAAAACCATAACGTTTAACAACTTCATCGCCGTTACCACTTAACCCAAATGTGTCAATTCCCATACATGCACCATCGAGCCCAACGTAACGGCCCCATGCTTGCGTGCTTCCCATTTCAATCGAAACTCGAGCCCGAACATCTTTTGGCAAGACAGAATCTTGGTATTGTTGAGACTGTTCACTAAATAAAACAATGCTTGGCATTGACACCACTGAAACGTCTTTTCCTTGGTCTGCTAATTGTTGTTGAGCAGCAATTGCTAATTGAACTTCTGAACCACTAGCCATAATAATAGCCTCAGGTTTTTCACCAGTTTGTGGAGAAATTACGTAGCCACCCTTTGATGATCCATCTGGTTGGGTTCTGGCCCCCGGTAATGCTGGCAACCCTTGACGTGATAAGATCAAGACAGTTGGATGATCAGTCGCCGTCACCGCGCGTTGCCATGCATATTTAACTTCATTAGCATCAGCAGGACGAATTACTTCAACGTTTGGAATTGCTTGTAAGCTAACCACCTGTTCAACTGGTTCATGCGTTGGTCCATCTTCACCGACTGCAATTGAATCATGCGTAAAGACATAGATTACTGGCAATTTTTGCAAAGCGGACAAGCGAATAGCCGAACGCATGTAATCAGAAAAGGCTAGGAACGTACTACCGTAAACTCGCGTCCCACCATGTAACGCAATCCCATTCAGAATGGTTGCTTCGCCAAATTCACGAACTCCAAACCATAGATTACGTCCGGCAGGATTTTCTTTACTAAAGCGATCTGAATCATTAATTTCTGTTTTATTAGAAGCAAATAAATCAGCTGAGCCACCCCATAAAACATCTAGGTTTTCTGCCATTGATTGCAAGACTTCTGAACCAGATGCTCGAGAAGCTTTTTTGTCTCCGTCTTTATATTGAGGAAGAAAACTGAAGTCAGTATCAATTTCACCCTTAAAGTCTTTGACAAATTGTTCAGATAATTCAGGATACTTGTCCTGGTACGCAGCAAACATTTTATGCCAAGCATCATCAGCTTCTGCACCACGCGCACCAATTTTCGAATCAAATTGATCATAAACCTCACTAGGAACAGAAAAGGCGGGTTCATTCCAATCATAATATTTGTGTAGTTCTTCAAGTTGATCTGGTTTCATGGGTGCACCATGAATTTTGTTGGTACCAGCCAATGGTGAGCCATGACCAATAATCGTTTTAACTTCAATAATGGTTGGCTTGTCATGTTGTGATTTGGCTTGTTCAATCGCAGCATTAACTTGATCCAAGTCGTTACCATCTTCAACGCGTAAATAGTTCCAGTCATAAGCTTCAAACCGGCCCTTAATATCTTCATTAAATGAATTAGCCAGTGGTCCATCTAAGGAAATGTCATTTGAATCGTATAACATGATTAGCTTGTCTAAGCCGTAATGACCAGCTAAACTAGCAGCTTCGTGAGAAATTCCTTCCATCATTTCACCATCACTACAAATCGCATAGGTATAGTGATCCATGATTGGGAATCCTTGACGATTGTATTTAGCGGCTAAATGTTTTTCAGCCATGGCCATCCCAACAGACATACCAATTCCTTGGCCAAGTGGACCAGTCGTAGCTTCAACACCATCTGTGAGTCCATATTCAGGATGACCCGCAGTTTTACTATCAATTTGACGGAACTGTTTCAATTCCTCTAGTGGTAAATCATAGCCCGCAAGGTGTAATAGGCTATATAAGAGTGCAGATCCATGACCCGGTGATAGGACAAAGCGGTCACGATTAACCCACTTGCTATCTTTAGGATTTGCATTTAAAAAGTTTTGCCACAATACATAGGCCATTGGTGCCACTCCAAGGGGTAGCCCTGGATGTCCGGAATTTGCTGCTTGGACTTGGTCGACACTAAGCATACGCAGCGCTTTTACGCTTAATTGATCTGTATTATTGAACATGTTTGAAGCCTCCAAAGTTATTAATTCTATTTATTATTCGAGCATGTAACATATCATATCAGTATAGATTGGTACATTCAAGTATAACCTGGTATTACTGCTATTATTTAACATTATTTTAAATTGGTATACATGGTTATCAAGCGGTGAAAGTGCTATCACATCAACCTTTTCACAAGCGTTTTCATAAAAATATTAAATTAATTATTTAGCTAAATAATTATAAATTTTCAGTTTTTTCGTTACTCAATTACCTTTTTTCAATGTTAATAATTCGATGATTTCGACTCCAAATAAAAAATGTATAAGTAACATATTAGATTAAAATACGCTGTGAATCAATCATTTATTTTTAATATTTCATTTTTTAAACCACAAAAAAAGCTGAACCTAACAGATTCAGCCATAATTTGAAAATAAATTGCTGCAATAAAATAATTAAACGAGTAATAAAATGGTGCGAATACCAGCGTAAGCCATAAAAAGCACCACCAACCAGCCGGTTACTAACAACCATTTTGGATGTTTATAGCCTCTTCCCATAATCTTACTACGAGTTGACGCCAACAATAGTATGGCTAAGGCAATTGGCAAAATTAAGCCGTTAATGGCTCCAACAACAACCAACACCTTGGCGGGACTACCAACCACATAAAATACCGCTGTTGACGCGACAATAAACAGCACAACTGCAATTGAACGCCATTTAGCAATTGATGAATCGCCTTTAGCCTTTTCCGAATAATCGAGGAAGGAAATTGAAGTAAAGGAAGAACCAATCGTTGAGGTCATCCCTGCTGCCAACAGCAAAATCCCAAAGAATTTATAACCAAATTGACCTGCGGCAATCTTGAAAATGGATGCAGCTGGATTTGATGGATCCAACTTGTTCCCAGCTAATACCACTGCTAAGCCGGCAAGGAATAACATCACGCGAATGACGGAAGCAACCCCAATCCCGGTTAACGCTCCTTCGTTGACATACTTGATATTTTCTTTACCACGGACGCCACCTTCTAATAAACGGTGACCACCAGAGAACGAAATATAGCCCCCAACGGTTCCACCAACGATTGTAACGATTGAATAAAAATCAATCTTTGATGGCGCAAAGGTATGCACAATTGCTGACTGATAAGGTACGGTCGTTACCGCGATGATATAAATTAACACTGCCACTTTCACAACGGCTAAGAGTTGCACCGTACGATCGACTACTGTCAGCGCATTTTTAACTATAAAGATAATAATTGCAACCACTGCGGCAATCACAGCACCATTTTCTGGCGAGATTCCAAATAAGACATTCAAACCTAAACCGGCTCCACCAACATTCCCGATATTGAAGAAGAAGCCACCAACGACGATTAACACAGTTAATAAGTAGCCTAAGCCTGGCACAATTTCGTTTGCTAACACTTGTGCACGTTTACCAGACACGATAATGATGCGCCAAATATTTAATTGCACCACGATATCAACTAAGATACAGATTAAAATGGCAAATCCAAAATCTGCACCTAATTGTCCCGTAAAAGTTGCGGTTTGGGTTAAAAACCCGGGTCCCACGGCGGCCATGGCCATCATAAAGGCCGCACCCATCGCCACACTAAATGGCGATTTAGTTAATTTTTTATCCATCTCTTCTCACCTATTCCTTTGAATTACATCGCTACGACATCAATCTTGTTTGCGGTTAATGCAGCGTGTATTTTTTTGACAAAAGCGACGGCCTTAACACCATCCCCATGAACACAAATTGTGTCTGGAGTAATGGCTAATTTAGAACCATCGACTGCAACAATTTCATGTTGTGTAATCATTTTGATAACCCGACTGACTGCCTCATCTTCGTCAGTAACCATCGCATTTGGCTTGGTACGTGAAACTAGGCTGCCGTCTGCTTCATATTGACGATCAGCAAAGACTTCTTGAGCAACTCGTAAGCCCTTTTCACGACCAACTCTGGCTAATTCACCGTTAGCTAACGCCACTAAAATCAATGAGTCATCCACTTCGGCAATTCCTTCACAAATGGCGGTCGCTAAGGCAGTATCCTTGGCTGCCATATTATATAAAGCACCGTGTGGCTTAACATGATGTAATTTCCCGGTCGCACTAAATGCCATCAGTGCACCAATTTGATATTTCATTTCGGCTTTCGCTGTGGCTGGTGCAATGGCCATTTTACGACGACCAAAGCCTTGTAAATCTCGCAAACCAGGATGAGCACCTAATTCTACGTGGTTCGCTTCAGCATTGGTCACCGTTTGTTGCATCACTTCTGGGTCGCCAGCGTGAAATCCACACGCAATGTTAGCTGAGGTAATATATGGTAAGACTTCTTCATCTAAGCCCAAAGTGTAACGACCAAAGCTTTCTCCAAGATCACAATTTAAATCAATTTTTGTCATTGTCCATCCTCCAATCTTTTAAAGTATGTCACTTAAATCAACGTCTTTGACATCAGTTACCAACATATGACCTGGTGCATGAGTGATAACAAATTCTGGTTTACTAGCCATAATTGCCGCTTGGGGAGTGACTCCACATGCCCAAAAGACTGGCACTTCACCATCTTTGATTTCGACTGCATCCCCATAATCAGGATGGTTGATATCGGTAATGCCAATTGTTTCCGGGTGGTCAATTTGAATTGGTGTGCCATGCACTTGAGGTAATCGTTCGGTAATCGTCACTGCCTTAACGACTTGATTTTGTGGAATGGGTCGCATGCTAACCACATAATTACCATGAAACTTTCCAGCAGCTTTAGTCGGAATGTTAGTGTTATACATCGGCACGTTGGTACCTGCAGTAATATGACGAACTTCAATTCCAGCGGTAATCAAGGACGCTTCAAATGAAAAACTACAACCAATCAAAAATGACACTAAATCATCACGCCAAATATCGTTTACATCAGTAGGTTCGGCGACTAATTCACCATTTTTAAAGACACGATATTTAGGGAAATCACTGGCAATATCAACATCGCTAGCAAATGTATGCAAATTTTTTGAGCCTAAATCAGTCACTTCTAGGATGGGACAGGGCTTAGGATTACGTTGTGCGAACAACAAAAAATCATAAGCATCTGCTTTTGGCAAAATGACTAAATTAGCTTGGGTATAACCTGGACACAGACCACTAGTCTGGTCACTGAATTCACCTGATCTAATTTGGTGTCTTAGTTCTACTGGACTTAATTGTTTATCCATTTAATCCATCCCCTGACGTTAACCGATCCAAAAATTCAATATCTATTTGGTCATTATTAAAATCTCGATTATTTAAAATTTGGTACAAAAATTCCAAGTTCGTTTCAGGACCAATAATAACCGTTTCGGCAATCGCTACTTTGGCCTTCATAATCGCTTGTTCGCGAGTATTAGCAAATACAATCACCTTAGCAATCATCGCATCGTAATTCGCTGGGACCTGATATCCTTGATAAATGGCCGTTTCAATCCGGATGCCGGGTCCACCTGGTAAATGTAGTCCCGTAATCTCACCTGGAGTTCGTGCGGTGATGCGACATTCAATCGCGTGCCCAAATTGTTTGACGTCTGCCTGCGATAAACTCAACGCTTCTCCGGCAGCAATCTTAATTTGAGCTTGGACCAAATCAATGCCACTAGTAACTTCAGTAATTGGGTGTTCCACCTGAATACGGGTGTTCATTTCCATGAAGTAATATTGCCCTGGACCTTCATATAAAAACTCTAAAGTCCCGGCACCGGCATAGTTGACGGCTGCAGCAGCTCGAATTGCGGTCTGCAAAATTTCATCGCGCGTGGCAGGGTCAATACTCGATGGTGCTTCTTCAATCACCTTTTGATGATATTGTTGCAGTGAACAATCTCGCTCACCCACTGCAATCACGTTACCGTGATTATCTCCCAGCACTTGCACCTCAATATGACGAGGTCGAACAATAAACTTTTCCAAATACATCTCATTGTTACCAAAAGCTTTTTCGGCTTCACCTTGTGCTAATTGAAACTCATGTTGGAAATTTTTAGCAGATTTGATTAAGCGCATACCTTTGCCACCACCACCGGCCGCGGCTTTTAGCATTACCGGATAACCAATTTGACCAGCTTGTTCTAAAACTGTTGCCAAATCAGTAAATTCAGTTCCACTTCCGGGTGTGACTGGAACACCGGCTTTAATCATGACTGACCGGGCTTCCGCTTTGTCTCCTAGCATTTCGATAACAGCCGAAGTAGGGCCAATAAATTCAATTTCATTATCTTCACATAACTTGGCAAATTCTGCGTTTTCAGATAAAAAGCCATAGCCAGGATGAATTGCATCGGCCCCCGTAATTCGAGCGGCTTCTAAAATGCTAGCTTGATTCAGATAACTTTGCATAGGGTTAGCTGGCCCGATACAAATGGATTCGTCAGCGATTTGTACATGCAACGCATCCCGATCAGTGACAGAATAAACTGCCACCGTGTGAATATTTAATTCCTGGCAAGCACGAATAATTCGTACCGCAATTTCACCGCGATTGGCAATGAGTACTTTCTGCATGTTCTGACCTCACTTCGTTATTCAGCGGTAATTTCAAAAAGTGGTTGAGCATACTCAACGCTTTCTTCATTGCCTACCAAAATTTGTTTTAATGTTCCTGAATAAGGTGCCTTCACATCGTGCATCATTTTCATGGCTTCAATCATGCCAATGACTTGGCCAACGACAACTTTATCGCCGACACTAACATACGGATCATCTTCTGGACTAGGTGCACGGTAAAAAGTCCCGACTAGTTCTGCATTCACAGTTTCTGGAATTAAGTTGGTAGCTGCGGTAGCGGTTGGTTGGCTTGGTGCCACTGGAAAATTTACTGCACTGCCGCCCCGTTTTAAATGGATTTTGGTGTCTTCAGTTTCATAATCAAATTCTGTTAGATCATTGTCCTTCATTAACTCGATCATGGCTTTAGCGTCTTCTAAATTCATGGTATTTTCCTCTCTATTTAAACAAGCGTGCCACTCGACGAGCAACCACTCTGGTATCAACACCAGAATTGGCTTCAGCATCAAATTTCGCAGCTAATTGTTCTCGTTTGGCAATCATTTGCCGGTTTAATTGTTGACTTTCTGTCAACGATATCATTTTAAAATGCACACTTTGATTTGGATTTAATTGCACTAATTTTGACAGATCAACACTCGCAACAACCGCAATCACGGGATATCCTCCACTAGTTTGTCGATCCGCTAATAAAACAATCGGATCCCCATTTTTTGGCACTTGGATTTGACCCATAACCGTTGCTTCAGACAGCATCTCGGGCACACCAGATGTTTCGATTGTATTACCCGTCAATCGCATCCCCATCCGATCAGTGTCATTGGAAACCCAAAATGTTTGGCTGGTAAATTGATCTAATTCATCCTGATTAAAATACTGACTTTGTGGGCCAGCCGTAACCCGAATGGTCACATCTTGGTCAAATGACTCGACCGGGATTGCTCGGTCTTCTAATGCCGGCACCCGAATGAATGGTTCAATCACATTGACAAAGTCACCTTCAACTAGTGCGCGACCATTAAAGCCACCTAGATGATACTTTAAGCTGGTTGAACGGCTTTGCATGACCGGTGGCACCTGAATCCCGCCAGATACGGCTAAGTAGCCATAGCGTCCAGACAACATTGGTCCAATTTCTAATCGATCATTTTTACTTGCGATGTAAGCTTTATTGTTTTCAATCTCATTACCATTTAAATAACTGGTTGAAATGGCCCCAGTAATGGCAAAAACGATTGCTTTCGTAAACACTAAGGTTGGCCCAACGATACTATATTCCAACACTGCTTGATTAGCTAAGTTTCCCACCAACAGGTTGGCTAGATTGGCTGCTTGCTGGTCCATCGTACCGGAGACCGAAAAACCATTCGCCTGAAAGTTCAACCGGCCAGCATCCTGAACCGTCGTGAGTACTCCAGCTTTAACTATTCGAATACCCATTATTTTTCCTTCTCTACTTCAATTTGATATTGATGTTGTTCGACATCATGTTGTATTGCTTGATATTCACTTACCGTAATCGCGTCAAACTTAATATAATCACCAGCTGAATAATAAAATGGATCATCAGCGGATGGTTGAAATAACTGTAACGGCGTCCGTCCAATAATTTGCCAACCACCGGGCGATTCAATTGGATACATCCCCGTTTGGGTTCCGGCAATCCCAACAGAACCAGGATTAATTTTTAACCGTGGATTAGCTAGTCGTGGCGTGGCTAATCGTTCATCCAAGCCACCCAGATAAGCAAACCCAGGTAAGAATCCCAACATATAAATTAAATACTGAGGTTGGGAATGAAGATTAATAATTTCTGAACTACTTAATTTTGATTGTTTTTCAATATTGACCATGTCTGGTCCAAATTCACCACCATACAAAACCGGTAAATGAACAATTGTTTTTTCAGTATGTAAAGCTGAATCCAAATGTTGACTCTCTTTAGTTAAAATACTTTTTAGCTCTGGCCATGATATTTGCATCGGATTATAAAAGACAGTCAGTGTTCTAAATGATGCTAAGAATCCGGTAATCCCCGTAATTGCTTCTTGTTCTAATTTAGATTGCAAGTTACGAATTTGACTATTGATTATTGGGTCAATTTTATTTTCAAAAACTACATCAACAGCTGTGTCACCAACTGGAATAATGCTTGGCTTCATAACTTTCACGTTCCTTCTATTAATATGGTTAACGTTCATCTTAAATGAAATTTTATTTCTAATCAACAAAACGAAAAATGACCATGCCGTTTTCTCCAAAACATGTCCATAATCCGCTATTGTTTATTAATCTAATATTTGCAGGCGGTTTATTTTATTAAGTTTGATGATAGCTTTGGTTAAGAAAACAAAAAGATTGGTGAGAATTTTTCTCACCAATCTTTAATATTATTCCGTTATTACTCGTGTTTTCCCGAAAGGCAATGCCTTTTCTTAAACGTGTTTCTCAATGATTACCGAATTGATACGCACTCTTACCTAATCCAGCTTTCTCTTTCAAAACATTCCGTATAACTAAATAATTAAATTTCCTAACCCGAAATTATTAATTATTCCGTTATTACTCGTGTTTTCCCGAAAGGCAAAGCCTTCTTTTAAACGTGTTCCTCAATTCAATCATCTCCGTCTAGCTTTAAATATCTCGTAGCAAACCCAGCTACTTTGATATTTCTTGCTAGTACTCAATGATTACCGAATTGTTTCTCGCTATTGCCTAATCCAGCTTTCCCTTTCAAAACATTCCGTATAACTAAATAATTAAATTTCCTAACCCGAAATTATTAATTATTCCGTTATTACTCGTATTTTCCCGAAAGGCAAAGCCTTTTCTTACTTGTCATTCAACAATTTTTGCACCATTTCAGGATCTTTTTTACCAGGATTTAATTCTACTAATTCACCGGAAGCGTTGTAAACAATCCATTCAGACAGATTAACGATATGGTCGCCCATTCGTTCTAATAGACGTACAACCATCATGTAGCCTGAATTTGCAATCACTGTTTCTGAATCTTGTTGCATCGCTGCAGTGATGTTATTGCGAATTAAAATGTATTCTTTATCAATTTCTAAATCAAGTTTAGCAACTTTACGTGCCGCTTTTTCATCATTATGCACATAAGCATCCAGACCTTGTTCTAGCATTTGACGGACTAAGCCAGTCATTTCATTGATGGATTCTTCAATCGCATTCACACGACGATTACCTTTAACACGAATGGTTTCTTGGGCAATACTCGTCGCATAATCACCCATCCGTTCTAAATCGGTACTAGCCTTTAGAATACTAATAATGGAACGGAAATCTGATGCCACGGGTTGTTGTAAGGCAATCAGCTTCAATGCTCGTTCTTCCAAGCCAACTTCTTCTTGGTTGGTGGTTTTATCCTCATCGATTACTTGTTGAGCTAACGCTAAATCATGATCAATAAATGATTTTGTTGCGGTATAAATCTGTTCACTGACATTGATACCCATCTCCATGAACCGACCACGTAATTTTTTTAATTCATCCGAAAATAATTCATGCATGCTGAAATCCTCCTATCCAAATTTACCATTAATATAATCATCAGTTTCTTGTTTAGCAGGATTCATAAAGATTTTTTCAGTTGAATCTGCTTCAATTAAATTACCTAAGTTAAAGAACGCCGTTTTATCTGAGACCCGTGTCGCCTGTTGCATATTATGAGTCACCATGATGATTGTGTATTCTTTTTTTAACTGTAATAATGTATCTTCAATCTGCGCACTAGAAATTGGATCAAGTGCACTTGTAGGTTCGTCCATCAAAATTACATCGGGTCGAACCGCCAACACACGCGCGATACTAATTCGTTGTTGTTGACCACCAGATAATTCGAGTGCACTTTTATTCAAATCATCCTTGACCTCATCCCACAAAGCCGCTTGTTTTAAACTTTCTTCGACGCGTTCTTCTAAGAAATTTTTGTCAGGACTACCGTTTAATTTCAGACCATATGAGACGTTATCAAAAATCGACATTGGAAAAGGAATTGGTTGTTGAAAAACCATCCCCACTTGCCGTCTGAGTTCCACCACGTCAGTATCTTCAGCATACATATCTAAGTCTTTCAACTTAAATGAACCTGTAATGGTCACTCCTTCAATCAAATCATTCATCCGATTTAGGCAACGTAAGTAGGTGGATTTACCACATCCTGATGGTCCAATTAAGGCGGTAATTTCATTTTGGTTAAAGTCTAAATCAATTCCATGTAACGCTTCAAATGCACCATACGATAATTTAACATCTTGGCTCGTAATAATTGGCTGCATGTCTTTCACTCCTATCCAAAGTTACCAGAAATATAATCTTCCGTCATTTTAACTCGTGGTGTTTGGAACAGTTCTTGGGTGGGCGCAAATTCAACCACTCGACCTTGATGGAAGAAAGTCGTAAAATCACTAACCCGAGAAGCTTGTTGCATGTTATGCGTCACAATAATAATCGTATAATTACGCCGCAATTTGCGCATAGTTGCTTCAACTTTTTCCGTCGAAATTGGATCTAAGGCACTGGCCGGTTCATCCATCAATAAAATATCAGGGCGTAAAGCTAAAGCCCGAGCGATACAGAGCCGTTGTTGCTGACCACCAGATAACTCTAAGGCACTCTTGTTTAAATCATCTTTTACTTCATCCCAAAGTGCTGCTTCTTTTAAACTTTCTTCCACCCGCTCGTCCAACACACGTTTGTCAGTAATTCCATTTTCTTTCAATGGAAAGACCAAGTTATTCCGAATTGACTTTGCAAATGGATTAGGTCGCTGAAAAACCATGCCGATTTGTTTTCGAACTTCGTAGGCATTTACACTGGGTTGGTTAATATCCACTCCACGGTACACAATCTGTCCATTCACGGTCACAGTTTTGTCGTGCATCCGATTTAAACTTCTCAAATATGTCGATTTACCCGAACCTGATGCGCCAATAATCGCAGTAATTTTGTGTCGTGGAAACTCTAAGCTGGAATCAAAAACAACTTGATGATCTCCGTAGATGACTTCCAGGTTCTTTGTTTCAATGGCTAATTCTAAATTTGTTTTTGCAATATAATTTTCCATTAGACGCCTCCATTATTTGCTGGATGTTAAACGACGATAAAGTCGATTACCAACGTAACGTGCACTTAAGTTAAATGCTAAAATCACGATGATTAACACCGCGGCTGTCCCGTTTGAAACGACGTCGATATCGGGCACAATCCCTTCAGCATTAACTTTCCAAATGTGAACTGCCAGCGTTTCTGCTGGTCTAAACGGATTTAAAAAGCTATTCGTATCGAAAATATTCCAATTTGCATAATTCAACGCGGGTGCACTTTGACCTGCTGTATAAATCAAGGCGGCAGCTTCACCGAATACTCGTCCCGCACTGAGAATGACCCCAGTTAAGATACCGGGTACTGCTGCTGGCAAGATGATTCCAGTGATGGTTTTCCAACTCGATAATCCCAAGGCAATTCCAGCCTCTCGTTGCAAATTAGGTACTGAGCTTAATGAGGTTTCAATATTACGAGTCAGCAATGGTAGGTTAAAGAATGTTAAGGCAATCGCCCCGGCTAGAATGGAAAAGCCAATTTGAAATTGAATAACAAACACTAAATATGCAAACAAACCAACAACAACTGATGGTAATGAGCTTAAGACTTCAATGGCAGTTCTCATCAAACTTGTTAACCAATTATCAGGCGCATATTCGGATAAATAAATTCCTGCTCCCAGTGCCAATGGAAACGAAATTAACAGCGTCAGTACTAAAAGATAAACTGAATTAAACAACTGATCACGAATTCCACCACCAGCGGCAAATGACTTTGAGGGACTAGTTAAGAAGTGCCATGATAAATGCGGAACTCCAGACACTAAAATGTAACCAATTAACCCAAACAAGATAATTACAACGATTCCAACTAGGGCATAAATAATACCAGTTGCTAAGTGATCATTTCTTTTAGCATTCATTATTTAATCCTCCCTTTGCGTGCAATTAATTTAACTAAGATGTTAAAGACAAGGGCCATAATTAAGAGTAAGAGTGCTAATGACCACAAAGCGTTATTTGGTAATGTGCCCATAATCGTATTACCGATTCCCATGGTTAATTGACTGGTCAAGGTCGCCGATGGTGATACCAAATTATGTGGTAACATTGCGGCATTTCCAATCACCATTTGTACAGCTAGCGCTTCACCAAACGCGCGCGCCATCCCAAAGACCACCGCAGTCAAAATGCCAGGCGTGGCAGCCCGTAAGATGACCTTATAAATAGTTTGCCAACGCGTGGCTCCTAATGCTAGTGACGCTTGACGATAATGTGATGGGACCGCCTTTAATGCATCCACGGTCAATGACGTGATGGTTGGTAACACCATCACGAACAGGACTACTGCCCCGGCTAAGATACCAAAACCAGTCCCGCCATACGTGATTCGCATCGCTGGAACAACCACCGCCAAACCAATTAGTCCATAAATGACAGAAGGAATGCCGACTAACAATTCAATCACGACTTGTAAGAAACGTGCCCCGCGCTTAGGAGCAAATTCTGTCATAAATAAAGCGACGGCAATAGCAAATGGCGTCGCAATTAAGGCTGCTAATAACGTCACTCCAAAAGACGTCACAATCATTGGTAATGCTCCAACCAATTTTTTGCCCGGATTCCAATCCGTTTTAAATAAGAAATCTGAGACTTTAATTCCATCGTTAAAGAACATTGATAAACCACGAGTCGCGATGAAGTATAAAATTGAAATCACTAGAATCGCAATCAATCCAATACTTAAATAACTAATCATCCGCCCACGTTGATCTTGCTTAGTTGCTTTCGATGGTTTTAAGAGTCGATCTTTAATTTCATCCATCAGTCTGCCCCCTACTTATCCGTTACTTGATTATTTTCATCTTTCGACACTTGCATATCATGAATACTGATATATCCAAGCTGCTTTACTAATCCATCTTGGACTGATTCAGACTGAATATATTTAATAAAATCAGCTGCCTTGTCCGAGACCTTTTTTTGCGTATACATGTGCTCGTATGACCAAATCTTCCAAGCGTTTGTTGCCACATTTTTGGCGGTTGGTTTCACGTTATCAATTGAGATTGGTTGAATTTTATTATTCACGTATGAAAACGAGACATAACTAATTGCGCCCGGCGTGCTCCCAACAATTTGTTGCACGGTGCCATTTGAATCCTGTTCTTGAGACTTAACCGCCGTTTTGTTACCCAACACTTGTTGTTCAAACGTTAAGCGAGTTCCGCTACCTTGAGCTCGATTAATCACAATTATTTTTTCGTTTTTACCACCAACCTGTTTCCAGTTAGTAATCTTACCGGTAAAAATACCTTCCAGTTGTTTCATGGATAAATTCTTGATTCCACTTTTAGGATTCACAACCGGCACAATCCCAACGACCGCAACTTGATGATCGGTTAATTCTGACGCTTTAATTCCCGAAGCTTGTTCAGCAAACACATCCGAATCACCAACAACCACTGCACCACTTTGAACTTGGCTGAGTCCCGTTCCAGAGCCCCCACCTTGCACCGTGATTGAAATATTCGAGTTCTTTTCTGAATATTGACTCGACGCCTGCTCAACTAACGGTTGTAAAGCCGTTGAACCGACAATTGTCATCTTTGTATCCTGATTCTTACTTTTTCCACATCCAGTAATTAATAATAATAATGCCAACATTGCTCCAACGAGTGTGAGAGTTTTTTTCATGACCTAACCTCTTTCATTGTTACTAATCCAAGATTTCGAATTAAGTATAAATGACGAGTGTAAAATTCATGTTTGCTTCATGTAAAGAAGTTGTAAATATGTAAAAGCTCCAAGAATAGTAAACATCCCCAGAGCTCCTAGAAATCTATTTCACTTGGTTTGCTGCATCTTTAGTGACCTTCATATCTTGAATACTGATGTACCCTAATTTCTTAACAAGCGTCTTTTGCACTTTGGCAGATTCGACATACTTAATAAATTTCTTGGTAGATACGTCTGCTTTTTTAGTGGTATACATATGTTCATAAGCCCAAATTTTCCATTGATTAGTTTTAACGTTCGCATCAGTGGGCTTCACATTATCAATTGATACTGCTTGCAGTTTGGCCGTTACGTAAGAGAAGGCCACATAACTAATTGATCCTGAAGTCGTAGACACTAATTTTTGAACGGTTCCATTGGAGTCTTGTTCTTGCGATTTAATCGCCGTTTGTCCATTCATCACACTTTGCTCAAATGTAATCCGTGTTCCGCTTCCTTTTGCACGATTAATAACTGTAATGGCTCTGTCTTTGCCACCAACTTCTTGCCAGTTCGTGACTTTGCCGGTAAAAATATCTTGGAGCTGTTGCATCGATAAGTTTGTAACTCCTGTATCTGGATTAACGACAGGCGTAATTCCAACGACTGCAACTTTATGATCAACGATTTTCTTAGTATTAATCCCGGAAACCTGCGAGGCGAACACATCTGAATTACCAATCGAAACGGAGCCATTTTGAATCTGACTTAAGCCAGTCCCAGAGCCGCCACCTTGGACAGTGATCGAAGCACCTGAGTTACTTTCTTGATATTGTTTAGCCGCTTGTTCAATTAATGGTTGCAGGGCCGTGGATCCAACGATTGTTAACTTGCTTGATTGTGCAGCACTTTTACTGGAACAACCTGCTATCAAGAGCGCTGCCATCGTGAGTGAAAATACTAATCCAATTATTCGTTTCATTTTTCTATCCCCTTTTTTGTGTTTTCCTTTACCGGCACCTAAAGTATATGTAGCCGATGTAAAACTAAAATATTCTTTAGGTAAAAATGCCGTAAAGATAGCTTTGTAAATAAAAGGTAAATGTATCGACATTCGTTTACATTTGTGGGATAAATAAGATGTAGGAAAATTTGGCAGATTTGAGGGGAATCAATTTTGGCAGATCGAATATTACTAATGACGAATAAATTAGAACTTTTCACTTCATTAAATGAAGTCGCAAATCAGGCCGGCTGGTTTGTGAATAATACTGTCCAAGCAAATATTGCCATCCGAACGGCAGCCGAACAACGGATTAAAGCAATTGTTTGGGATTTAGACAGTTTAGATTTTAAGGCCAGTCTTGAGGCTTTGAAACAATTAAGGCCTCGAATTAAAGGACCCATCATCGTTCTTTACAGTGAAATTAATAGCTCAATGGCAGATCAGTTATCAGAATTGTTTATTGATGATTTAGTTGCCAATAAAACCAATTTAGCCGATGTGATGCGCATTATTAAACAACGCGTTTGGGTTTATGACCAAATCACCACTAATTTTGACGAAGATAATGATGAGTCATCACAATCCAAAGACATTTCACACTTAGTGAAGTTTCATGATTTGATTGTTGATACTCACCACTATTCGGTTTCACGAAATGGTGAAGATTTAGGCTTAACTCCCAAAGAATTTAAATTATTTCAGTACCTTGTCAATCATCCCAACCAAGTCCTAAGTCGTGATCAATTACTGGAAGGCGTTTGGGGCTACGACATCATGGGGACTTCCCGGATGGTCGATATCCACATTAGCCATATCCGAGATAAAATCGAAACCGATCCACAAAATCCAAAATGGATTAAAACTGCCCGTGGCTTTGGCTATATTTTCACCGATAATGCGACATAAAAAGGCTCTTTGTCAAATAGCGTGAAAAAACAATAATTGCTGATGAAAAGCTTATGAATAGAAGTGTAATATCAATCTCAATTGATGATTGGTATTGCACTTTTTTCATACTTTAAAAGTTAAAAACTGCTGCTTTAAAATAAACTTGTTATGCAACTGAATCCTAATTCTATAAAAGTAATTCATTGAATTGGCATAGCCGTAGGCAGTTCTACCAATTTGTTTGATTCGTCTATTTGTGCCCTCTAATCGGCCGTTAGACGCATTATTTTCGAATGCTGCTTTAATTCCCTTGATGTACTTTTTATATGTTTTAATCACAGTATCCATTTCAGTTTTGTTATTTTTATAATTATTAATTAGTTGTTCTAATGGCGTGAAAGTATGATTAAACCGAGCGTCTAGAACACTTTGATAAACATCATACACTGTTTTAAAGTTCGGAAAGTCTTTAAAAACTAGTTGTAATGCATCCTGAGGATACATATATTCATGTACACCACGAAACCACTGGTCCCCTGTCAATAAAATAGACAATTTAAATAGAGACTTTTTTGTCCTATGCCACGACTAAATTTTGAATTTGAGTTTGATACTCATCTTCAAGTTGCTTTGGTGATTTGAATCCACAGTGACTGTGAATTCTAACTGTGTTGTAAAACGTTTCAATGTACTGAAAAACTAGTCGTTTAGCTTCGGAGTATGAATGGATTTTAAACCGATTTATCCATTCACGCTTAATCAAGGCATGAAACGACTCAATGCAGGCATTATCCCAAGGATAAGCTTTCTTTGAATAGCTTAATGTCATGTTAGCTGTAACTTGATTGTAAGCTTCAGACGTAAACTGACTACCACGATTACTGTGCATGATTAATGGCTTGCTAATATGGCGACTGTGCTTAGTCTTTTCAATAAGTGGGATGACATTCGATACCTCCAAGGTTTCAGATAAGTCCCAACCAATGATCCGTCTGGAGTACAAGTCCATAATACTGGTTAAATAAACGAATCCGTCATGAACTGGAATATAAGTGGTGTCAATGCACCAAACGGCGTTTGGTCGCAATGGATTGAACTGCTCGTCTAAAATATTTATTAGCTGTTTATCAAACTTAGAATTGCGAGTGGTAGTCGTCCAAGGGGTTAGGTAAACGGCGTGAATGCCAAGTTCACGCATATACTTACCAACAGTTCGTTCAGCGATCTTATATCCTTTTGAGCGAAGTTCTTGGGTGATTTTGCCGGCACCGTAAATACAAAGGCTTTTGAGCCAAATTGCTTTAATTTCACCTTGAATAAACTTCTTCCGAAGCTTTCGCGGTGATTGGTGATTATGACGCTTTTCTCGTTGATAGTAACCACTTCTTGAGATTCCAACATAATCACACATACCATTGATGGAAGGGTGGGATTCCAAAGCGTGCTGAACGTCCATTTCTTGGTATACCTTTTCGGTAGTTACTTGCTCAGAATCCCGATTGATTTTTTTAACACTTCGATCGCTCCTTCAGCGTCACGAAGTTGACGCTTTAGTCGTGCAATCTCCTTGTCCTTATCGCTGGCAAAATTACCAGAGCCACGGCCAAACTCCCCAGTCTCAGTAAACAGCTTAATCCATTTATGTAATGTACTAGCCCCAATACCTAGATTCTTACTTATTTCATTCATGGTCATGTGATCCTTGTTATCTAAGTAATACTGAACGGCCTGTTCCTTAAATTCCTTGTCATAACTGTGCTTCGTCATTATTTGATCCTCCAATTTACTTCCTTAATTATACTAAATCAGAGTCTCTATTTAACTTGTACACTTTTTATTCTAGGCCCACCACTTCGTGTTTGAGGTATCGATATTACGTTCGGCTTTTAAGAAAAATTTCCAGTTTGATTTTAATAATTTGTAAACACGATTATGCTTATTGTCGCTGAGTTCCCGTTGTATTTTGATCCTTTCAGATTGAACAGCTTTCATAGCTAATTGAACAATATGAAATCGATCGACTACAATAATAGCGTTAGGAAATAGCTCTCGTATGGGTGATTGGTACCCAGCGTTCATGTCCATAACAACAATTTCTACTTTTTGCCGGTTTTTTAATGAAAATTGTGATAAATATTGCCTAATTGATTTATTATCACGCTGAGGGTAAATTTCGATAAATTCACTGGTATTTCCGTTAAGTATTTCAAATCCAAAATGACCTTTTCGATATTTTACTTCGTCGATACAAACTACGTTTGGTAATTGTTGTGTTGTATCAGTTACGTAGTCCGAAGCGGATGCAGAAATAATTACATGTACTTTAGATGTTGATAATCTAGTAATATGAGCAATTAATTTTTCACTAATATCTTGTTTTGCCAAGTCAAATATTTGTTTCCAAAGAGGCTTAGTTATCTTTGAATTTTCAATAAAATCAGGTGATATTGAAGTACATGTACCGTAGCAATTTAAACATTGAAATCTTTGCTTGGTTAAGGTTAATTCTTGTTTGAACCCATTTGTAGAAGGTAATGATAGTCGGACTTCGTCGGTACCGTTATGATAGTAATTGCTTTCCATCGGAAAGCCACAGTATGGGCATCTTTCAGGGAACCTTGATAGTTCCCCGTATAGCATCAGCGTATCATCATGTTTATCATTATGAATTGTATGATTAAATTCTCCATTCTCATCAATCAAAAATTTAATTGATTTATCTGTTAATCCTGCAGATCTTAGTATAGAATTATTTATGGACATTAGTTTTACCTACTTTCATTTTGGTTTGCCGATTAAAGTGTAACACTAGGTATAAACTAGTGTCTTTTTTTACGGATTTTTAGAATGTACATAAAAAAGCGTAGAGGTTGTTAACCTTCCACGCTAAAAAGTATAGAGCCCATAAAAAATGAGAATCCGACTGGATTCTCATTTTTTGGTGCTATTTGTGATTCAGAACGTGCTTCACCCGTAATCTTTCGATAATCTAGGCTAGAAGCTCGCGAATTATCGATGTATTCAGCACTCTGCTTTTTACTTTCCCCAAACCTCTTCAGAAACTTCTTTAACTAATGCAATCTTAGCCCATTGTTGGTCTTCAGTAATTACATTGCCTTCTTCAGTAGAAGCAAAGCCACATTGTGTGCTGAGGGCTAGGCGGTCCAATGGGACATATTTTGCAGCTTCATGAATACGATTGATGACAGCATTTTTATCTTCTAGTTCACCATTCTTAGTTGTAATTAAGCCCAAAACAACGATTTGATTATCGCCAACTTTGGCTAATGGTTCAAAGCCACCAGAACGATCATTATCATATTCCAAGAAGAAAGCAGCAACTTTTTCACGAGTGAATAGTGGTTCTGCCACACTTTCATAACCACCGGCTGACGCCCAGGTTGAATGATAGTTACCACGACAATCATGTGTGGTCACAATCAAATCTTCAGGTAATCCTTCAAGAAAAGCATTGTTGACTGTGACATATAGTTCCTTGGCTGCATCTAATTTTTCTTGAGCAATTTGACCAGCGCCATCCCCAGTTTTAGCACCAGCGTGTGAACCAGCCAACATCCCCCAGGTACAATCGTCAATTTGGAGTACGCGTAAACCAGCATCATATAAATCCAAAGCAACTTTCTTATAAGCTGCGGCGATATCAGTGATTAATTCTTTATCAGTCGCATAGAATTTACGGGTCGACTCAATGTTTTCTGGTCGAT
Organism: Paucilactobacillus nenjiangensis; assembly: GCF_008632615.1. NCBI lineage: Bacteria > Bacillati > Bacillota > Bacilli > Lactobacillales > Lactobacillaceae > Paucilactobacillus > Paucilactobacillus nenjiangensis. The sequence goes on along the minus strand of NZ_CP043939.1, from coordinate 872,800 downwards.
GCAATTCAGCTATAAATTGCGCCGGAGCGGGAATCGTTTGTTTAGCAGTGGCTGGGTCAGCTAAATGAGCCCGTAAGAACTTAAAATGTTCGACAAATGGATGTGATTCGCCACTCAATTTACCGGTTAACTCAGATGTTTCAGCACGTGTTTCTTCATCGTTAAAGACATAGCCTTTATCAACGACTACTTTTTTAACACCTTGCAAGCCCCAGAAGAAATCTAGGTGCCACCAACTACGACGAAATTCGCCATCAGTAATTGATTGAATGCCAGCTGCTTCTTCTTGCTTAATCAAATGAATAATCGCTTCATCTTCAACCTTTTTTAAGTCAGTAGCGGTAATTTCGCCGTCAGCATATTTGGCCCGCGCATTTTTCAAGGTAGTTGGACGTAAGAAACTTCCGACCACATCAAATCTAAAAGGTGCCGTTGTTCGTTTAGTAAATGTTTGTGTTTCAGTCATGTTAATTCTCTCCTCTAGTGTTTATTTCCAAATTTCATCAGCAATTGATTTTACGAGATCAATTTTGGCCCATTGGTCAGCTTCCGTAATGGCATTACCTTCTTCAGTTGAAGCAAAGCCACATTGTGTTGAAATAGCTAAGTTTTCTAAGGGTACAAATTCAGTCGCTTCATTGACGCGGTGAATCACTTGTTTGCGATCTTCTAATTGACCATCTTTTGATGTAATCAAGCCAAGGACAATAATAGTATTTGGGCGATTGTTCCAAATAGTTTTGATTGGACTTAAGTCCCCTGCACGATTGTTGTCATATTCAAGGAAAAATTCATCATAATTCAATTGACCTAAATATTGGGCCACGGCTTCATATCCACCAGAGAATAAGAAAGTTGATTTGAAGTTACCGCGACAAATATGGGTGGTGACGGTCAAATCTTCGGGCAAGTCTGCAATTGCAGCATTGATAACTTGAACGCCTTCTTCTGACAATTTCACATATTTTGCATGTTCAGTTTGATCGTCTTTAGTTTCGTTCAACTTACTAATTAAAAATGCCCAAGTAGTGTCATCAATTTGGACATAACGTGCGCCCAATTCATAAAAATGAAGAATTGTCAGATGATAAGCTTTGGCTAAATCATCCAAATAAGCTTCACGCGTGTCATAGAAATTTGGCCAATTATCAGAACGATTATCTCGGAATAACATGGTTGGGGATGGGATTGTTTGCTTAGGTGTTACCCCATCTGGAGTAATTGATTGTAAATATTCAAACGTTTCAAAAAATGGGTGGTCTGGATTGAAACTAACTTTACCAGTCAATTCTGCATTATCAGTCCGCGTATGCGCACCTTCAAATTTGTAGCTTTCTTTATAGTCATACTTATCGACACCGTTCAAGCCCCATAAGAAGTCCAAATGCCACCAACTACGATTGAATTCGCCATCGGTCACATCTTTTAAACCGTGGGCAACTTCTTTTTCAACTAATTGTTGGGTTTGTTCTTGACGGATAACTTTGAATTCTCCTTGGTTAAGTTCGCCTGAACGGAACTTGGCCGTTGCATCTTTTAATTCTGGTGTCCGTAAGAAACTCCCGACGATATCGTAACGATTTGGTTGTGCTTTTGTTTTAGTTGTCATGTTAATATTCCCCTTGTATTGATGTGAATGAACTATGTTTTTCCATAAAAAAAATCCTTATCCATGCTTAATTGCATAGATAAGGACGACTTGCCGTGTGACCACCTTGATTTAGATACCGTTCACGCGAATATCCCTCACTGGGTACTGATACCGTGCCACATAGTTGTGGTTTAAGTACTGCATACCCTCACGCTGTAATGGGCGTCCCCATGACTACCTTGTTCACACTCAGTCGTCCACACTTCAAGACCATATTCGAAAATGTCTTTCGATTCCCTTTCACCAACGCGGGAACTCTCTCAGCGAAATCCACTTTTCTACTCATCTTTTCATCGTATTTTAATTTTTTCGATTGTTATTATGGTACTTGGATTTATAAGTTTTGTCAACTGGTAGTTTGAATAAAAATCGACAAAAAAAAGACGTCATCGAAATGACGTCTTAAGTGTACTAAATTTTAGTACGAACCATTTTGTTGCCAGAATGTTTGTGCGGCAACCCATGAACCGTAACGGCTTGTTACGTAGTTGTCAGCAACGGCTTCTTGGTTAGCAGCTGAGGTATCACCATTTAGGTATGATAAACTCAATTGATACTTACCATAGTATTGACCGTTTGAAGCAGTGTATGAACCACCAGATTCTTTGTTAGCAATCCATGCTTTAGCTGCAGCCTCTGAACCTGACACATTGCTTGTGTAAGTTGAAGAAGCTGAAGTTGTATCAGTAGTGGTAGTTGTTGATGTAGTGTCAGTAGCAGCTGAACTAGTAGTATCAGTTGATGCTGTGGCACTTTCGTCAGCAGCTGGTGTCGTAGCTACTTCTTGATCAGTAGCTTCGCGAATTGTACCGTTGTCAGTGATCATTAGTTGTTCACCAACATAAATTAAATTCTTGTCTGCAATGTTGTTGTTTGAGGCAAGTGAATCAATTAAGCTGTAATCGTTAGCGTAAGTGAATGAAATGCCTGAAAGCGTGTCGCCTGATTTAACTGTGTAAATCTCGTCAGCGTTTGCTTGAATAGATGTAGCGGCGAAACCTAATGTAACTGCGCCTGCTACTGCAACAGAGAACTTGAGTGCGTTCTTCTTAAAATTCATAAATTAAAAAACCATCCTTTTTCTTTGTGCTTTGCTTATGCAACGATGATAACTTTACAGGATAAACATTACAAACATATGTCGGGATTTTATCCGTTTTCTGGCGTTTTGTTTTGTTTGAAATAAAAACGAAGGAAATACGAATGTTCGTTTGAGTTTGTTCAAAAATGCACATTTTCATCAAATAAGTAAATTGTTTTACCTATTGCTATTATGCCAATTTAATTAATCAGTTGACACGTTGCTGATATCAACAAGAAAACGGTCTCTTGATTCACAAAATATGACAACTCCGGCGGATACGTTATCCATGTTTAAATCTACCGCATGTATAAAGCCCTTAATTTTATGTTAATTTCAATTATTACAAAACTGTTCTTTTTGACCGATTTTCATTCTTTGTCTGAGTGTTAAATGTGAAAATTGCTGATTTAATAGGTATTTACTAATGTATTTTTAATTTTTTAATTGAAAAATTTCAAAAATATTACAGAGAAATCCCAATAAATCGTTCAAAAGCGAGTCAAAACGGCAAAAAAGCACCCGCAAATCATCATTTGCGAGTGCTTAAATCGAACTATTTAACTAATTTATCCCAAATAACTACTTTATCTTGGGCTAATGACTTCTTGACGTCAATAATATTTTGATTACTACTACCACGGAACTGTAAAGTGAGATCTTTTTTGGCTTCTAAGAAACGGCCATCGATTAAAATATCGACATAGGACAACATTTCGAGTTTATCATCGGATTCTTGCATCAATTCATCCCACTTATAACCAGTCCAAGACCAAACATCCTTAGTATCGCCAAATTCCTTACGAATCCGCTTGAGGAGTTTCAGACAAACTTGAGTATTCAAGAATGGTTCGCCACCTAACAGCGTCAAACCTTGTACGTAAGATTGACTCAAATCTTCAATAATCTGATCTTCCAGTTCCTGCGTGTATTCATGACCATAATTAAAGTTCTGAGCCACTACGTTATAGCAGCCCGGACAATTAAACAAACATCCGCTGACATACAGGCTACAGCGCACTCCCTCACCGTCAACAAAGTTAAATGGTTTATAACTGGCAATCTTTTGGAGACTATGCTCGCTCGCCAGCCATTCTTTGGGCATCGGATTGTTTGGCTCTTTCATGTACTGCGGCATTCTTAATCATCTCTCCATTCATGTGTTTTTCACGTGACGAAATCTCGACGTGACGACCGTGGACCATTGGCCGTTGTTGTGGGTTACCTAAATAACCACAAGTTCTTTTGACAACATCACAAGTCTTTGGATCGTGATTACCACATTGTGGACAGACAAATCCCTTGGCAGTTGGCTTAAAGTCGCCAGTAAAGCCACATTCAAAACATTGATCAATTGAAGTATTGGTGCCTAAATAACCAACGTGATCATAAGCCCAGTCCCAAACTGCTTCCAAAGCTTTTGGATTGTTTTGCAAACTTGGATATTCACAATAATGGATAAATCCACCTGAAGCATATTTTGGAAAGACTTCTTCAAAGGATAACTTTTCAAATGGTGATGGATGTTTACGGACATCGTAATGAAAACTATTCGTGTAGTATTCCTTGTCAGTCACGTTTTCAATTTTACCGAACTTCTTAAGGTCAGCTTGCGCAAAAGTATCCGTCAATGATTCTGCTGGTGTTGAGTAGAGGCTATAATGATACCCACTTTCAGCTGCCCAGTCTTTACAGTGTTCATACATGTGTTTAACGACTGATTCAGCAAAAGCACGCGCTTCAGCATTTTGTTCCCAACCGTCCCCATAAAATAAGGTACAAGTTTCATAGATACCGATATAACCTAAAGAAACTGTGGCACGACCATTTTTAAAGACATCATCAACATTGTCGGTAGACTTCAATCGTTTGCCAAATGTGCCATACATATATAGTAATGGTGCGTTTTCTGGTTCGGCTTCCTTCGTCCGTTCAATCCGATATTCCAAAGCTTGGTGACAGATATCCATTTTTTCTTCAAAGATATCCCAGAAAAGATCCTTGTTCCCCTTTGCTTCAATGGCAACTCGAGGCAAATTAACAGTGACAACGCCTAAATTCATACGACCTGAGTTCACTTCAACGCCATTATCATCTTTCCATCCTTGTAAAAATGAACGACAGCCCATTGGAGTTTTGAAACTACCAGTCAATTCAACGATTTTGTCATACATTAACAAATCTGGATACATCCGTTTTGTTGAGCATTCGAGTGCTAGTTGTTTAACGTCATAGTTAGGATCAGTCACATCCAAATTAAGACCACGTTTAACTGTATAAACTAACTTAGGGAAAATTGCAGTCCGATGTTCCTTGCCTAATCCTTTAATCCGTACTTTAAGAATAGCTTTTTGAATTTCACGTTCAATCCAACTAGTTCCTAAGCCAAAATTAACGGTCGTAAAAGGTGTTTGGCCTTGTGACGAATACAAGGTGTTAATCTCATATTCGAGGGCTTGCATCGCATCATAGATATCTTTAATAGTCTTTTCTTTAGCAAAGGCTTCGCGCTTATCTGCAGTAATCCATTTTTCAGCATCCGCCATATGCTTATCATAGTTAAGTTGCGCGTAAGGAGCTAATAATTGATCAACTCGATTAGCGGAACAACCACCATATTGTAATGAAGCAACATTAGCAATAATTTGTGACATTTGGGCAGTGGCTGTCTGAATTGACTTAGGTGAACTCACCCAAGCATTCCCAATTTTAAATCCATTGGTAAGCATTTCATCAAAATCAATTAAGCAACAGTTAGTTTCCGGTGTGACTGGTGAATAGTCTAAATCGTGCCAGTGAATATCTCCACGTAAGTGTGCTTGCGCAACGACCTTAGGTAACATCTTTAACCCAATCGCGCGGCTAACTGCACCGGCTTCTAGGTCACGTTGAGTATTGAAGACCCGACTGTCCTTATTCGCATTCTCATGCACAACACTTGAGTTTTTATCAAACAACTTTTGTAGACGAGCTTCAGCATTTGTTGCATTTTTGAAACTTTGAACTTCCTTTTGATAGAAAGTTACATAGTCCTGTGCTAAAACATCTTGATTTAAGCCGTCCAAGATGTTGACGATCATCTCTGCAATTTCAGAGGTTTTAACTTCGGCGGTACCACTTAATTCACCGTAGAGTGTTTCTTCAACTTCGTTTATGGTTTGAATATCTGTCGTTAGTTTATGTAGCACGAAATCAATTTTGTATGAATAAAATGATGACATTGAGCCATCTCGTTTTTCAACTTTAATCTCTTTTAAATCGTTTAATTGATCTATCCGATCTCTTGTAATGTCCATTGGAACCACTCACTTTCATTTATCTCAGTAAGCCTATGGTAAACCATTTTGCAAAATAACACAATATGTTGTGTCTACATTTATTTTGAATTACCATATATAGTGATAAAAGCAAATGTCAAAAATTTCGATTTCAAGTTTCCTGTGGTCAGTTACTCAAATTTCTAACCCTATGCTAGGCCCCGATTTGCCCTCTCTTGTCATTCAATAAACAAAAAATCAGTTCTGCAAACAAATCTCACAAATAAAAATTTTAAAATAATTTTCAGCATTTTGAACGAATATTTAAATGAAAATTGAAACCAAATTTCCACAATGCGTGTTTTTTTAGTGGATGTCGTAGTCGAGAATAGTAATCAAGCCAAAACTTTGCTAAACTATTTAATGACCTATTATAAATTATCGATTGGAGGTGTAACATTGATGAATGCATACAAAAAGTATTGGAGTAACATTTTAAACTTCTCAGGTACCGCAACTCGTTCTGAATATTGGTGGCCTGCTATTATTAATGCCATTATTGCCTTTATTGCGGCAGCTGTTGTTCAGAACATTGTCGGTCATCCGATTACAGAAATCTACAACTTCGCTGATCTTAACTATTCTTTAGGGACTCGCTTTATCGCGTTCTTAGTTTGGCTAGCTAACTGGACTGTCACCGTCCGCCGTTTACATGATACTGACCGTTCAGGCTGGTGGATTGTAATTCAAATCATTCCATTGCTTGGAACAATATGGTTCCTTATCCTCATGCTTCTCCCTAGCCATAGCCAAACACGGTGGAGTAATTAGTTCATGCACGATAATCTCATACTTAGTGATGAGATTTTTTAGGGTCTACACTATCTGATATTGGTGAAAACTAATATCAGATTTTTTTGCGTACAAAAGGACATGACATCCTATGGTAAGATTTAAGCGCCTAAACAAAAATCGAAAGAAGGTATTGTCATGCCCCAATCTAACTCTATACTAAGTCTCTGTGAATTAACAGATGAAAATATTAATGCAATTAATGTTGAAGATAAAAAAATAGTAAAAAATGGTATCGTCAAGCGCATCAAAATTATCAATGCTGTACTCACGTACAGCCGTACGACGTGTCCTAAATGCCGAACTGAAACTCTAATTAAAAATGGATATACTATGCACCATATTCGTTTGGCGACTATTTCCGGTCCTGAAACATACATGTATTTAAAGAAACAACGGTATCAATGTAAAACGTGCCATTTAACATGTGGTGTGCACACTCCAATTGTTAAACCAAATCATAGTTTAGCTACTAATATCAAAGCAAAAGTTGTAGAACAAGCCCGCCTTTCGCATTCTGTTATTTCTATCGCAAAAGTTTTAAATATTTCGCCCAGTTCGGCAGAACGGTTATTGTACAGCAACAATCCAGAGCCATACAGGGTTAAAAATTTAGGCACTCATATGAATTGGGATGAATTTAGATCTGTTAATAAAGGTTTTTCATTTATATGCATTGATGCCGAAGGGCATTCAATTATTAAAGTTCTAGATACAAGATTATCCAAAGATATTTGTGACTATTTTGAAAATAGATACGAATTATCAGAACGTCAAGCAGTAAAAACGATTGTTATGGACTTAAATGCGTCTTATCAATCTTTTGTACATCGACTTTTTCCAAATGCACAAATTGTTGTAGATAGATTTCACATTGTACAACTGGTAAATCGCGCTTTTGACAACGTTAGAACTTCTGTTTTAAAAGGCATTCAAGATAAGAAATCTAGACCATATAAAGCACTTAAAACTAACTGGCGTTTGTTTCATCTTGCTCAAGATAAAATTGATGATACCAACACAAAATATATTTGTGGAATCAATGAATACATGACTCAACAAAATTTAATTGATTTGGGCCTGAATGAAAGTTCAACTTTAAAAAAAGTATATGAAACTGCTCATGCTATTCAACAGGCAATCCATAATCGTGATGGAGAGTCATTAACAAGTATATTAAAAAATTACATTCCCATGGGGAATGCTATGGATACAGCTATATCAACATTAAAAAAGAATCGTTCAAGTGTTGTTGCTAGCTGTTCTTCAGCTTTCTCAAACGGAGCCATAGAAGGAATTAACAGAAAAATAAAAACGTTGAAAAGAGCTTGCTATGGATTTACTAACATGAGTCATTTTAGGACTCGTATCCTTTTGATTGTAAAATAAAAGAACATCCCGAAGGATGTTCCAATATCTGGGTCACCAATACCAGTTGACGAAGACCCATTTTTTATTTTGTCTAATAATAATAAAAAAGACCTCGCAGATAGCTACGAAGTCTTTTTTATTTAAGCATTACACTATCGATTTAACTAACCATCTATGCCGCCGGTGGGGGTCGAACCCACACTCCCGTGAAGGAACTGGATTTTGAGTCCAGCGCGTCTGCCAATTCCGCCACAGCGGCAAGATAGCGTAAGTACTAAAGGTGGTAACCGGATTTGAACCGGTGATAAAGGTTTTGCAGACCTCTGCCTTACCACTTGGCTATACCACCATCAAATACCTACGATTGGAATTACAAACCGTTGAAAATGACGATGGAGTCAAAGTCTACAATCTTCATCACTACTTGGCTCAAACCCAATCAAGGGCGGTATGTGGGAATCGAACCCACGCGTGCCGGATCCACAAACCGGTGTGTTAACCACTTCACCAATACCGCCAAAATATTAAAAAGCAGGGATAGAGGGAGTCGAACCCCCACTGATGGTTTTGGAGACCATAGTTCTACCATTAAACTATATCCCTATAAAAATGGAGGGGAGAGGATTCGAACCTCCGAACCCGAAGGAGCGGATTTACAGTCCGCCGCGTTTAGCCAACTTCGCTACCCCTCCATCAATGGCGCGGGACAGAATCGAACTGCCGACACATGGAGCTTCAATCCATTGCTCTACCAACTGAGCTACCGAGCCAAATTATTCGGTTGATACTATTAAATAATGAGATGTGGAACCCATTATTATGGAGGATACAGGGTTCGAACCTGTGACATCCTGCTTGTAAGGCAGACGCTCTCCCAGCTGAGCTAATCCTCCATGAAAGTGACCCGTATGGGATTCGGACCCATGATACCGCCGTGAAAGGGCGGTGTCTTAACCACTTGACCAACGGGTCATATAAAAACGGAGAGTAAGGGATTCGAACCCTTGAAACAGGCTTTAACCCGTTTACATCATTTCCAATGATGCTCCTTCGGCCAACTCGGACAACTCTCCAAATATCCAAGCAGAGAACAAATTGTTCCAAAAGCCTATGCTTTTGCATGGCGACGTCCTACCCTCGCAGGGAGCGATCCCCCAACTACTATCGGCGCTTAGAAGCTTAACTTCTGTGTTCGGCATGAGAACAGGTGTATCCTTCTAGCCATCATCACCACACTAATGTTTAACATTGTTAAACAAGAGAACTTGCGCTCTCAAAACTAAATAATATCAAGAATTTTTTAAACCGGACACCACTTTGTGGTTAAGTCCTCGACCGATTAGTAATGGTCCGCTCCATGCATCACTGCACTTCCACTTCCATCCTATCTACCTCATCATCTTTGAGGGGTCTTACTCTCCCGAAGGAGATGGGAAATCTCATCTTGAGGCGAGTTTCACACTTAGATGCTTTCAGCGTTTATCTCATCCATACGTAGCTACCCAGCGATGCTCCTGGCGGAACAACTGGTACACCAGCGGTATGTCCATCCCGGTCCTCTCGTACTAAGGACAGCTCCTCTCAAATTTCCTGCGCCCGCGACGGATAGGGACCGAACTGTCTCACGACGTTCTGAACCCAGCTCGCGTACCGCTTTAATGGGCGAACAGCCCAACCCTTGGACCGACTACAGCCCCAGGATGCGATGAGCCGACATCGAGGTGCCAAACCTCCCCGTCGATGTGGACTCTTGGGGGAGATAAGCCTGTTATCCCCAGGGTAGCTTTTATCCGTTGAGCGATGGCCCTTCCATACGGAACCACCGGATCACTAAGCCCGACTTTCGTCCCTGCTCGACCTGTCTGTCTCGCAGTCAAGCTCCCTTGTGCCTTTACACTCTGCGAATGATTTCCAACCATTCTGAGGGAACCTTTGGGCGCCTCCGTTACTTTTTAGGAGGCGACCGCCCCAGTCAAACTGCCCACCTGACACTGTCTCCCATCACGATTAGTGATGCGGGTTAGAGTGGTCATACAGCGAGGGTAGTATCCCACCAACGCCTCCACCGAAACTAGCGTTCCGGTATCTACGGCTCCTACCTATCCTGTACAAGCTGTACAAACACTCAATATCAAGCTACAGTAAAGCTCCATGGGGTCTTTCCGTCCTGTCGCGGGTAACCTGCATCTTCACAGGTACTTCAATTTCACCGAGTCTCTCGTTGAGACAGTGCCCAGATCGTTACGCCTTTCGTGCGGGTCGGAACTTACCCGACAAGGAATTTCGCTACCTTAGGACCGTTATAGTTACGGCCGCCGTTTACTGGGGCTTCAATTCTGAGCTTCGCCGAAGCTAACCCATCCTTTTAACCTTCCAGCACCGGGCAGGCGTCAGCCCCTATACTTCATCTTACGATTTTGCAGAAACCTGTGTTTTTGATAAACAGTCGCCTGGGCCTATTCACTGCGGCTGTACTTTCGTACAGCACCCCTTCTCCCGAAGTTACGGGGTCATTTTGCCGAGTTCCTTAACGAGAGTTCACTCGCACACCTTAGGATTCTCTCCTCGACTACCTGTGTCGGTTTGCGGTACGGGCAGTTAAATACTCACTAGAAGCTTTTCTCGGCAGTGTGACATCGGCAACTTCGCTACTAAAATTTCGCTCCCCATCACAACTTGTCCTTAAAGGAAAAAGCATTTCACTCTCTCCAAGACTTGTTGCTTGGCCAGACATATCCAACAGTCTGGTTTGCTTAGCCTCCTGCGTCCCTCCATCGTTCAAACGCATTTAACTGGTACAGGAATATCAACCTGTTATCCATCGTCTACGCCTCTCGGCCTCGACTTAGGTCCCGACTAACCCTGGGAGGACGAGCCTTCCCCAGGAAACCTTAGTCATTCGGTGGACAGGATTCTCACCTGTCTTTCGCTACTCATACCGGCATTCTCACTTCTAAGCGCTCCACCAGTCCTCACGGTCTGACTTCATTGCCCTTAGAACGCTCTCCTATCACGCAACCTAATGGTTGCATCCGTAGTTTCGGTAATATACTTAGCCCCGGTACATTTTCGGCGCAGGATCACTCGACTAGTGAGCTATTACGCACTCTTTAAATGGTGGCTGCTTCTGAGCCAACATCCTAGTTGTCTAAGCAACTCCACATCCTTTTCCACTTAGTATATATTTTGGGACCTTAACTGACGGTCTGGGCTGTTCCCCTTTCGACGATGGATCTTATCACTCACCGTCTGACTCCCGGACATAAATCAATGGCATTCGGAGTTTATCTGAATTCAGTAACCCATGACGGGCCCCTAGTCCAAACAGTGCTCTACCTCCATGATTCTAAGTCCGAGGCTAGCCCTAAAGCTATTTCGGAGAGAACCAGCTATCTCCAAGTTCGTTTGGAATTTCACCGCTACCCACACCTCATCCCAGCCATTTTCAACTGACACGGGTTCGGTCCTCCAGTGCGTTTTACCGCACCTTCAACCTGGACATGGGTAGGTCACCTGGTTTCGGGTCTACAACAACATACTTCATACGCCCATTTCAGACTCGCTTTCGCTACGGCTCCGACTTTTCTGTCTTAACCTTGCATGCAATCGTAACTCGCCGGTTCATTCTACAAAAGGCACGCTGTCACCCATTAACGGGCTCCAACTGATTGTAGGCACATGGTTTCAGGAACTATTTCACTCCCCTTCCGGGGTGCTTTTCACCTTTCCCTCACGGTACTGGTTCACTATCGGTCACTAGGTAGTATTTAGCCTTGGGAGATGGTCCTCCCGGATTCCGACGGAATTTCACGTGTTCCGCCGTACTCAGGATACAGAGCTGAGGGTATTACGTTTCGCTTACGGGGCTATCACCCGCTCTGGCTCAGCTTCCCAGCTGATTCAACTACGTAATACTTTTGTAACTCAAATGTTCTGTCCTACAACCCCAAAGAGCAAGCTCTCTGGTTTGGGCTTTTCCCGTTTCGCTCGCCGCTACTCAGGGAATCGATTTTTCTTTCTACTCCTGCAGCTAATGAGATGTTTCAGTTCACTGCGTCTACCTTTACTTAGCTATGAATTCACTAAGCAATAACTGACGATTAAGTCAGCTGGGTTCCCCCATTCGGAAATCTCCGGATCAAAGTGTACTTACCACTCCCCGAAGCATATCGGTGTTAGTCCCGTCCTTCATCGGCTCCTAGTACCAAGGCATTCACCATGCGCCCTTTATAACTTAACCTTGTTGATTCCAGCACTTGCGTGCTGGCTGACAACAGATTAATTGAGTATATGCGATAACTCTTTAAAAAAACTCAAATAACGCGGTGTTCTCGGTTTAATTGTTAAAACAATTAATAAATAAAAAATTTTGATATTATTTAGTTTTCAAAGTACAAGTTAGTCAACTTACGTTGACTAATGGAGAATAGCGGGATCGAACCGCTGACCCCCTGCTTGCAAAGCAGGTGCTCTCCCATCTGAGCTAATTCCCCATATATGGGCCTAAATGGACTCGAACCATCGACCTCACGCTTATCAGGCGTGCGCTCTAAACCAGCTGAGCTATAGGCCCATGTAAATCCAATTGATTAAGTTGAGAGTAGACCTCTCAAAACTAAATAAAGTTTCGACTAATGTGTAGGTTCCGTATATTCCTTAGAAAGGAGGTGATCCAGCCGCAGGTTCTCCTACGGCTACCTTGTTACGACTTCACCCTAATCATCTGTCCCACCTTAGGCGGCTGGCTCCTAAAAGGTTACCCCACCGACTTTGGGTGTTACAAACTCTCATGGTGTGACGGGCGGTGTGTACAAGGCCCGGGAACGTATTCACCGCGGCATGATGATCCGCGATTACTAGCGATTCCGACTTCGTGTAGGCGAGTTGCAGCCTACAGTCCGAACTGAGAACGGCTTTAAGAGATTAGCTTACTCTCGCGAGTTCGCAACTCGTTGTACCGTCCATTGTAGCACGTGTGTAGCCCAGGTCATAAGGGGCATGATGATTTGACGTCGTCCCCACCTTCCTCCGGTTTGTCACCGGCAGTCTCACTAGAGTGCCCAACTGAATGCTGGCAACTAATAATAAGGGTTGCGCTCGTTGCGGGACTTAACCCAACATCTCACGACACGAGCTGACGACAACCATGCACCACCTGTCTTAGCGTCCCCGAAGGGAACGTCCTATCTCTAGGATTGGCGCTAGATGTCAAGACCTGGTAAGGTTCTTCGCGTTGCTTCGAATTAAACCACATGCTCCACCGCTTGTGCGGGCCCCCGTCAATTCCTTTGAGTTTCAACCTTGCGGTCGTACTCCCCAGGCGGAATGCTTAATGCGTTAGCTGCGGCACTGAAGGGCGGAAACCCTCCAACACCTAGCATTCATCGTTTACGGCATGGACTACCAGGGTATCTAATCCTGTTCGCTACCCATGCTTTCGAGCCTCAGCGTCAGTTACAGACCAGACAGCCGCCTTCGCCACTGGTGTTCTTCCATATATCTACGCATTTCACCGCTACACATGGAGTTCCACTGTCCTCTTCTGCACTCAAGTTCTCCAGTTTCCGATGCACTTCCTTGGTTGAGCCAAGGGCTTTCACATCAGACTTAAAAAACCGCCTGCGCTCGCTTTACGCCCAATAAATCCGGATAACGCTTGCCACCTACGTATTACCGCGGCTGCTGGCACGTAGTTAGCCGTGGCTTTCTGGTTGGATACCGTCACTACATGATCAGTTACTATCACATACGTTCTTCTCCAACAACAGAGTTTTACGAGCCGAAACCCTTCTTCACTCACGCGGTATTGCTCCATCAGGCTTGCGCCCATTGTGGAAGATTCCCTACTGCTGCCTCCCGTAGGAGTATGGGCCGTGTCTCAGTCCCATTGTGGCCGATCAACCTCTCAGTTCGGCTACGTATCATTGTCTTGGTGAGCCATTACCTCACCAACTAACTAATACGCCGCGGGTCCATCCAAAAGTGATAGCCGAAACCATCTTTCAAATTAGAACCATGCGGTTCTAATTTTTATGCGGTATTAGCATTTGTTTCCAAATGTTATCCCCCACTTTTGGGCAGGTTACCCACGTGTTACTCACCCGTCCGCCACTCATTCAAATGTCTTTTCAATCTGGTGCAAGCACCGTCAATCTAAAACGAGAATGCGTTCGACTTGCATGTATTAGGCATACCGCCAGCGTTCATCCTGAGCCAGGATCAAACTCTCATATATAATTTAAGTTTGTAGCTCTTATTTGTTTGTATTCACGAAATTGACTTCGCAAATGTTATTTGCTTTTGACTATTGTCAAAAGACCCTACACATTTGATTTGTCGAAACTTTATTCAGTTTTCAAAGGTCTACATTTCGTTGCAAAATCCAATTAAGCAACGTATATTATGTTATCATTTTAACAAATTACTGTCAACAATTTTTTCGATTTATTTTGACGATTCAAAACTCGCGAATCCCTATAACAGCAAGAATAATCATACCAATGCAACTGACTGAAGTCAACTACTTTTGTAAAATATTTCCAACTAATTATCAGGTACTTTATCAACACTTTGTCGCTTTGACAACGAAAACTATCATAGCAAGAATCAAAGGCCTGGTCAAGCATATTTAAACATTTATTCTCGATTTTTATACGTTAGTACAAAATATTAAAAGGTTTCTTGTAATTCTGATAAGCAGTCATAGATTTCAATCGCTGCTAAATCAAGGTTATCGAACTCAAACTGTTGATAAGGACGATACTCTTCAACCGTATATAAACCCGTTACATGTTTGTATTCAACATTGCATAATTCAACGCCGAACATTTCAAAACGACGAACTTGTACGTCATCAGTTTGATCAGATTGCATGGCGTGCAAGCGACTGATGATTTTAAATAATGATAATTGATCCATTTATTCACCTCATTTTTCTAATTTACTTCTATATATATGCTAAAATTGTTTTTAGACAAATAAAAAGGAGATTTTCACATGAGCCTATTTAGAACTGATTTAAACGAAACCCTCGATGATATTGAAGTTTCTGAAATACGTCAATTCGATGAAGCGACAAGTTCTATTCCAGATATTATTAAACTAACCTTAGGTGAGCCTGATTTTACCATCCCTGAACACGTTCAGCAAGTTGCCAAACAAGCAATCGATGATAACTTTTCCCATTATACAGGAAATGCAGGAATTCCTGAACTGAGAAAGGCTGCTGCTGATTTTCAAAATAAAAAATACGGTTTAAACTATACTGCTGACAATGTGATTACTACTGTCGGTGCCTCTGAAGCAATTGCGGCTGCGTTAGGAACGATTATTAATCCTGGCGATGGTGTCTTGCTTCCCGCACCTATCTACTCGGCTTATACACCATTGATTAACTTTTATCGTGGTACAGAGTATCGAATTAACACCCGTCCCAATAACTTTGTCCTAACCCCTGAGATGGTAGAAGACACGATTAAGGCGAATCCACATGTGAATTTTAAAGCGATTGTCCTCAACTATCCAAGTAACCCAACTGGCGTTACCTATCGTCCTGATGAAATCGAAGCACTAGTGGAAGTTTTCAAGAAGTATAAACTCTGGGTTGTCAGTGATGAAATCTATTCTGAATTGACTTATGGTGATACCCATACTTCAATTGCCAAGTATCTACCTGAACAGACTATCTTAATTAATGGTTTGTCAAAATCGCACGCTATGACAGGCTGGAGAATTGGTTTTATCTTTGCGGAAGTTGAAATGATCGACCAAATCCGTAAAGTGCACCAATACATGGTCACCGCTGCCACTTCAATTGTCCAAAAAGCGGCTGTTGAAGCATTAACTACCGGAATAGATGATGGTAAGGAAATGGCTGCAGAATATCTTAAGCGTCGTGATTACGTTTATGGTGAAATGGAAAAGATGGGCTTTGAAATGGCTCGTCCAGATGGTGCCTTTTACATCTTTGCTAAGATTCCTGCAGGTTACATTCAAGATTCAATGGAATTTTGTAAAGACTTAGCACAAAAGAATCATCTAGCAATCATTCCTGGTCATGCCTTTGGTGACGAAGGTGAAGGTTATGTTCGCATTAGTTACGCTGCTGATCTCAGCAAACTACAAGAAGCTATGAAACGTCTGAAAGCCTACATGGATACCAATAAATAAGCAAAAAATATAACCATCCAAATTTGGATGGTTATTTCTTTTTTCTTTTTTTCGGTTCAAATGCTAAGGCAAACATGCCGGCAAACATACCAAAGTAGTACGTCAACAGGCGCCACAATAACATCGCCAGGACTAATTTACTATTCACGCTAATGAAGCTGGAGAATAAGACGGAGAAACTATATTCCGCCCCGCCAGAGCCACCAGGAATTGGGAACAACGAGATAATCATCACAATTAGCACGTGCAAACTGGTAACCATAATTACATTGACGTGTGACACGCCTAATGCAAGCATGATGAAATATGGGATTAAATAGTAGAACAATAACTGGATTAACGTCATAATGGCCACTTTCACCAGTTTAAAGCCTTCTTGTTTCATCTTGAGGCTTTCTTTGTAAAAACTATCAATCTTTTCATCAAGGTTGGATTTGATAGACTCATATTTATCTTTAGAGCCCCACCATTTAACTGGCTTAATTAACAAGTTCACCAGTTTCTTAGTCATCCCGTTCCAATACATAATCATCAGCAATCCAACTACGACCGCTAGATGAAATAGGAAACCGAACACTACCAGCAAGGATAAAACCTGTAACTTTTCGGCGATAAAATGAAAGCCAATTACTAAACTAATCAAAAAGTTAATAACAATCATACTTTGAAAGATCACGAATTTCATTAGTAACACTGAACTAGCCTGGCCAGCTTCAACACCCGATTGCATCATCGCAATCAATTGGGCTGGTTGGCCACCAGTTGAAAATGGTGTTAATCCGTTAAATAGTTGTTCCACCAATGGAACTCGAATCGCATCTTTAAAAGTAAAGTCATCATCGCGCTCAGACATAAATAGTTGGACAATCACCGCTTCAATCAATAGATAGATGATAATACAAGCTAATGCCACAAGTAGCCATTCCCACCGCAGCGTTTGGATATCATGAACCAGTGATGACAATTTAACATTACGCAGGGAGTAAGCAAAAATTCCTATTCCGACCAGTAACATTAAAACTAAAACAATTTTGTTTCGTCTCGACATTACTATACCTCTCTGGCTTGTTCCTCATAAAATTTTTCCCAAATAGTTGCTAAATGGTCCTTTGAATAACGTTGGGAAGCAATCACAGACTTGTCATGTAAGAATTGCAGACCAGCTGGATTGTGTTGCAATAATTGAATCTTTTGATTCATATCATCAACATCTTCAGCGGCTTCATAGTAACCATCAATAATCGCCCTGTATAACTCTAAGTCACGGAGTAAAACCGGAGTCCCACAACTAAATGCTTCTAAGACCGACATCGGAAATAGTTCATTATAGGAAGGAAGTAGAAATAAATCGGCGATATTATAGTAATCGACAATTTTATCTCGACCCACGATTCCTGGAAAAGTGAGGTTCGCCGGCGGATTATCGACGACTTTTTTCAAATCAGCATATCCATCGGTGATTTTACCAAATGAAAAGCCACCTACCCAGACGAATTGCATTTCTGGATTACGGCGCGCAAGTTCGATGAAATCATTGACCCCTTTACGTTCCTGAATCTGACCAGCACCCATCACTAAAAATTTAGATTGGTAAAAACCAAGTTCTTTCCGTAATTCAACTTTTCGTGTGGGTGTGTATTCACTAAATTCTTCTGGATCGACGAAGTTAGGAATATACGTAATTTTGCCACGATCAATTCCAACTGCCTCTAACTTACTAATAAATGACGGATTAACCACCACAATGTGATCCATTCGACGATAAAAAGTTAGTACATACCAATAAAAAATTGACTTAAATGGTTGTGGAATCTTCAGACTACCTTTCAATGTTTCCGGCAAAAAGTGAACGTAACCAATTTTACGACCCCGACCAGGTAACAAAGTGGATAAGAAAAATTGAGGGTCAATAGTATGGTAATGACTGATTTGTGAGCGCCGTAATTTATTGATTTTGATATCAAACTGATCGGCAAACCGTTCATTTAATAAATTGACTAACTCAACATAGGCACTACCGACTCCTTGCCCTGCCACTTTATTCGCTGATGAAAACATCGTGATTTTAATCATAACTACCCTCGTGGTCCTTTAAATAAATTAATTGGTTCTCGTGCTGACTGAGCGTATTCAATTTCACTATCTTTGTAAAACTGGATTACCCGTGATCCAAATGTATGTGCGGAGATTTCCTCAAGTTTGGCACTTCGCTTATCATTGTCTTCCGGTGTAAATTCAACACCGCAATATTCCAAGACGCTTGCCACCAGCTGTGCTTTCGTTTCAAAATTAACCCCGATTGCAGGATCATCGATTAATTCCAAAGTGTAAGGACTCTTCATCACAACGATTGGTAGACCAGATGCCAAGGCTTCAATATAAGTTAAGCCTTGAGATTCAGAATCAGAGGCTGAGACAAAGACATTGGCAAGTTGGTAATACTTTTGAACATCATTATTGTTGATTTCTCCGGTAAACGTCACATGGTCAGCTAAACCTAATTGGTTCGCCTGTTTTTCCAAGGTTTCACGCGCTGGGCCATCCCCGACAATCAATAATTGTGCTTTGGGTTCTGATTCTAAGATATCAGGCAAAGCTTCAATCAATTCATGAATATTTTTTTCAAACGCTAAGCGACTCAAAGACAATAACACAGGTGTATCCGAGTTATAACCCAAACTTTCCCGCATCGTCTTAATTTGAGCTTCATCGCGTTGCACACTATAGCGGTCTAAGTTAACGCCCGTAGGAATAACGCGCATTGGTACTTTGATACCATAACCAGTTAAGGTGGAACGCACTCGCTCACTAGGGCAAACAATCCCGGCCATATTCATCATAAACACGTTGGCCATCTGTTTCACATTGCGTGGTTTTAAAATTCGACCATTAGCAATGTAGTGCAGATAGTCCTGATACATAGTGTGGTACGTATGAATGCAGGGTATTTTTAACGAACGGGCCGTCACTTTCCCCATCCAGCCAAGTGAAA
This sequence comes from Paucilactobacillus nenjiangensis, assembly GCF_008632615.1. Lineage (NCBI taxonomy): Bacteria > Bacillati > Bacillota > Bacilli > Lactobacillales > Lactobacillaceae > Paucilactobacillus > Paucilactobacillus nenjiangensis. The sequence goes on along the minus strand of NZ_CP043939.1, from coordinate 853,427 downwards.
ATTCAGTTTGGGTGTGAATGACATCGAGTTCTAGTTCCTTACATAATTTATAGGCCTTAAATAGCCCTCGAACGGCAATCCGGCGGTCTGTAAACGAAACAAAGGGGACGCTTGTAAAGCGATAGACTCCTGGTTCATCATCTTCTGGGCCAACTTTAGGGTCAGTCGTCGTAAAAATATATACATGATGACCTTGTGCGCGCAACTCATCTCTCAATGTCTTGATTGAGGTTGCCACTCCACTGACTTGTGGAAAATATGTATCTGTAAATAGCCCAATGTTCAATTTTCTACTCCTCCGGTCTCATTAGACACGAATTCACGTGAATTTAATCTTATTTAATTCTACTAAACATAAGCTATTAATTCAATTGAACCGTTGTCTCCAATGTGGTTTATTTTATCTTAATTATCATGATTCTCCAAATGATTTACATGTCACACCTGTCTGTTACGATGCCACCATAAATTTAGAAAATCGAATAATAGTTCAACACGAATTATTATAGTCTTCTGACCGATTGATACCATTGCCATTTTCCAGTCTTAACTCAATATTAAACATATCAATTACTTCTTATTTAAGTTAATCAAAATGATGGCCTCTCAATTAGCCAACCGATCAAAATTAAAAAGGTTGTTAATCCTCGACTGAGAACTAGCAACCATCTGAAATGTTTATTTAAGTTGATCAAAGCTTTCCCCGTCGCGAGTCATCCTTTTAATGCCAGTTTGAGTCCCGACGATAACGTAATCTGCAATGTCTAAGAACAGTCCATGTTCAACGACCCCCACCAGACTGATTAATTCACTTGCCAACGCATGAGGAGCCTCAATGTGTTTTAAATGTAAATCAATAATGTAATTATCTGAGTCCGTTAATAAATATTGGTCACCATTCATGCGAAAAGTTGGGTGATACCCTTTTGCCTCTAACTTTTTAAATAGTTGGCCTGAGCCAAATGGAATCACTTCAACTGGTAACGGAAATTCACCAAGTTGATGAACCAGCTTGCCTTCATCGACAATCCACATATTGCGCTTAGAATTAATCGCCACAATTTTCTCCCACAAGTGGGCCGCGCCACCGCCTTTGATACCGTCAAAATCATCACTAATTTCATCAGCACCATCAATCGTGAGGTCAATGGTCTCAACTTCATCGATTCCTTTAACCAACATCCCCAATTCTCTGGCTTGGTTGGCTGTATATTTAGATGTCGAAACACAAGTAATCTTAAGATTCTCGGCTTTCACTCGTTGACCCAAGGCGTCAACCATTAAGCGAATGGTAGAACCACTTCCTAAGCCAACTACCATACCATCTTTAATAAACTTGACTGCTTCATCGGCAACCATCTGTTTCAAACTATTTTGATCCATCATCAAACCTCCAAAATTATTTATGACTAGTTTCTAATATTTGTGATAAGTGTGGGATCGAAGGAATTGCACCGAAACCTTGCACAGTAATCGAGCTAGCCTTTTGGGCGAACGCAATGGCATCACCCATATTTTGTAAGTCACTAGTCAATTGTGAACTGAGTGCGCCGATAAAGGTATCACCCGCTGCCGTTGTATCAACCGCGTTAACTTTAAAAGCTGGAATAAATTCATGGTGTTGGTCATTGGCATAAAATGCCCCTTTATCACCTACCGTAATGACTAAGTTTTTCACACCCATTTGCTGAAATGCAGCAAAATTCTGGAGCATTGATGCTTCATCAGTCACCTTAATCCCAGTCAATGTTTCACTTTCAGTTTCATTGGGCACAATGATATCGGTATATGTTAATAATTCCGGCATAATTGCAGCAGCTGGTGCTGGATTCAGGATGGTGATAACTCCATTGGATTTGGCATATTTAAAGGCCTCTAAGGTAGCAGCTTGTGGAGTTTCAAATTGGGCAATTAAGAAATCTGACTCTTTAATTTTAGCTTGGGCACTTTCAATATCAGCTGTTCCGACTAACTGATTAGTTCCACCGTAAACGACGATACTATTTTGACCATTATCATCTAACAAAATAATAGCTGAACCAGTCCCAGTATTCGCGTCTTCGGAAATGTTGCTCGTATCGACATCGTTATCGGCTAAGCTCTTCAGCATAAATTGACCAGCATCGTCTTGACCGACTTTACCAACAAAATTAACGTCGGCACCTACCCGTACGGCTGCAATCGCTTGATTAGCACCTTTACCGCCGGCAGCACTACTTTTGTCATGTGAAGAAATGGTTTCACCAGGTAACGGCATATGGTTGATTGTAACAATGGTATCAACGTTCAGGCTTCCTAGAACTGTAACTGTGTTTGACATGTGAATTCTCCTTAAAAATATAATAACTGGTAAAACGTTTTACGTTACGCATTTAAACTTTGTGTTGTTGTTTTCAAGTTAACAGTCTATTATAGCTCGAAACCGTTTTCTAGATATTTTTTATCTGTAAGTTAAAATTCCATCATTGATGACAACTTTCTTCTATAACTGTCGGACAATAAAATTTTTTTCAAAAATTGATTGATCTGCTAAAAAATTGATTTAAATCTTGATTGCTTCTAAAAATTGCCCTCAGTCAACCATCGATTGATTATTTGTCAAAATCGTTGCATGTACAGGACTAATTTAAAAAAATATAATTAAATATTTCCTGATTTATTCACAAAGATATGCAAAATACCCATCAAACACATGCATCACGCGTTTGATGGGTATTTTGTATTTTCACCTTTTAAGTACACAAAAAGAGCCTCAGCTCTGGTATAGTTAAATTGCTAAACAAAACCACATGAGAGAAGAGGACTCTATATTGAAAACTTTACAGGAAATGGCATTAAATTTCAACAAAAACATTTTAGCATCGCATACGGGTGGTCAATTATCTTCCGATGGCGGGCTAACATTGTGTGTAGAGCTGATGGCAAAATTCCAGTTCACCATCTTGGCCGACAAACTATTGAGGTTCAATGACCAGCGACGATATTGTCAACACAGTAATTCTAGTATCTTAAAACAGTTAATTCTTCAGATTATTGCTGGTTATAGCGCAGATTCTGCGGCAACTTCTTTAGAAAAAGAACCGCTTTTTAAATTATTATTGGATAAACCGTCTTTGGCTTCACAAGCAACAATATCACGTTTTTGGCAACGCTTTGATAAAGATAGTGTTAGCACATTACAGACTTTAAATGAGGCTTTGATCGACCGTGTTCGACTATTAACCAACCAGACAGCCACGATTATTGATATCGATTCGACTCACTCAGACACTTATGGCAAACAGGAAGCCACTAACTACAACGCACATTATGGTACTGAAGGATATCATCCATTACTGGCAACTGATCAAGATGGTAACTTATTGAAAGCTGTCTTGCGTCCTGGAAATGCCTACACCAGTAAAGATGTAAAAGCTTTTTTAACACCACTATTAAAGCATTATCAAACTCAGCTGCCCACGACTGACATTCTGGTTCGTGGTGATAGTGGCTTCGCCACGCCAGAAGTTTACGATGTCTGTGAAGCCAACGATGTGTTTTACATTATTCGACTCAAACGCAATCGAAAATTACAGAATCTAGCTGAAAAGTTCGTCAAGATCAGTGATCAAACCCAGTGGCAAGAGGAAGAGACTCATTACTACTCTGAAATCTATCAATCAGCATCGTGGCCTAAGCCATGGCAGATTTATATTAAATCAACTCGAGTAGCTGGTGAACTGATCTTTTCACATGAATTTATCGTCACTAATCTGACTAATTTAACGGCTGAAACTGCCTTCGAACTGTATCACAAACGCGGCCAAATGGAAAATTACATCAAAGAAGCTAAAACAGGTTTCTTTTTCGATAAGACTGATAGTTCAACGTTTAATGCCAATGCTGCCCGGATGATGGTTAGTGTACTGGCTTACAATATTGTCAACTTTTTAAAGCAGCTAGCACTGACAAAAAATGATTCCGGCTTGTGCGTTAGCACATTGCGGATCCGTTTATTCAAAGTTGCGGCACGTGTTGTGCATACTGGCCGACGCATTCAGTTGCGGCTGAGCTCGTATCATGTTTACCATCGGCTGTTCTACCAGGCTCTACAGCGTATCCAGGCTATTGAATAACCGGCAAAATTAAAAAAATCTGTACAACCAAGGGACAAGTGTATCCAAAAGTTCAAAGCAATTCTGAGTTAGTTGAAAGATCTCACTAGCTAGAACTGATAAACATCATATTTCAGCAAAAGATAAAGACATACCCGTCAGTTTTCGAAAAAATACGAAAACTGACGGGATTTTTATGAACTATGAATAATTCAGGTATTTTCTGAATTTTCAATTCGTGGTGAAGACTGCCAGTTAGTGCTTTTAATTAGTTTTTTCTCACAACAAATATTGTGATTTTTGTCACTTAATTGTCAAACAGTTGGTTACAATCATTTCCAAAACATGATATGATTTTTATCGTTGTTCAAGTTTTGGTATTACAGGTAAAACGTTTTATCGAATGTATATTTAAATTTAGGAGGCACTAAGATCCATGAAAAAATCAACTGTAATCAACACTCACCTCTCGTCGGTGATTGCCGGCATGGGACATATGGACTGGCTCAGTGTTGGGGATGCAGGTATGCCAGTGCCCACAGGTACTGAAAAAATTGACTTGGCATTAACCAAAAACTTACCTTGCTTCATTGCGGTATTAGAAAATATCTTGAGTGAGCTGGAAGTCCAAAAGATTTATTTAGCTGATGAAATTAAGACTGAAAATCCTACTCAACTTCAAGCAATCCAAGATTTATTACCTGAAATTGACATCGAATACGTTCCTCACGCTCAATTAAAGCAAGACTTAGCTAAAACTCATGCGTTTATTCGTACGGGAGAAATGACACCGTTCTCAAATATCATTTTAGAATCTGGCGTAACATTTTAATTTACGGGTAAAACGTTTTATTAAAGAATTAAGAATTTATTTTTATAATCTAAAGGAGTACTTATTATCATGGAAGCTACTGTTGTCCCAGAAAAGAAACATGGTTGGGTTCAATTATCTGACGGATATTTGAACAAGACCCCCTTATTACAATTTATTATTGTCTGTCTGATCTTCCCTATGTGGGGATGTGCCGCTAGTTTGAATGACATCTTAATCACTCAATTCAAAACAGTTTTCACTTTAAACGATGCCTCAACTGCCTTTGTGCAAACTGCCTTTTATGGGGGTTACTTTTTAATCGCCATCCCCGCTTCACTAATTATTAAAAAAAGTAGTTACAAAATAGCAATTATGACTGGGTTAGTTTTTTATATTATAGGTTGTACTATTTTCTTCCCAGCGTCGCATTTTGCCACATATAGTATGTTCCTCGTCGCCATCTTTGCGATTGCCGTAGGACTCAGTTTCCTTGAGACTTCGTGTGACACTTACGTTTCAATGATGGGCCCTAAAAAGTCGAGTATTATGCGTTTAAACATTGCTAATACTTTGATTCCACTTGGCGACATCATGGGAATTGTTCTTGGTAAATTTTTAATTTTCGGTAAAATCAGTAGTATTTCTGAAAAAATGGCTAATATGCATGGGGCTGAACGCGTCGCTTATGGCGAAAAGATGTTACAACTTACCTTGCAGCCTTACAAGTATATCTTGATTGTCTTATTAGTTTTGCTAATTATCTTAGCGGTGACACCAATGCCACACGCCAAAGCCACTTCTATTTCTCGTACTGATGGTGATGAAGTTGAAGACAAACCAACTTTGAAAGAAACCATCAAATATCTTTGGTCAAACACTCGCTTTAAGAAAGGTGTTTTCACTCAATTTATCTACGCAGGAATGCAAACGACAGTCTGGTCCTTTACAATTCGCTTAGCACTAAACTTAATTCATATGTCTGATAGTGCCGCTGCTACGTTCATGATTTGGAGTTACGTTTCGTGGTTCGTTGGTAAGCTAGTTGCTAATATGTTCATGACGAAATTTTCAAGTACCGGTGTGTTGACTTGGTTCTCAGCCCTCGGAGTCATTTGTTTAATCGTGACGTTTACTGTACCGAATGTAACTGCCGTTTACGCAGCAGTCTTGACTAGTTTCTTCTTCGGTCCAGAATGGCCAACCATTTACGCACACACACTTGATACTGTAACTGACAAGAAGCACACTGAAACTGCCGGTGCCATTATTGTGATGTCATTAATTGGTGGAGCTATCATGCCATTTGTTCAAGGACTCGTTTCAGATTTATCTGGTTCAATGCAATTTTCATTCATTGTACCCGCACTTTGTTACGTCTTCATCACGGGTTACTTCTTCTTAGAACATCGTTATGAAAAACTTCAATTAAATAAATAAGAATTATTCGACATAGTAATATCAGACCACGTTCATGACTGAATGAGGTTTGGTATTTTTTTATATTTTCAATTGAAGTCTGGATTGAATTGAAAACGATCTTAATTTGATGATACCAAGGCAAAACAAAAAAGGATTTCAATGAAAGTCACCTTTCATCAAAATCCAAATTATTAATCATATTTACTTACATGAATCTTCGACTAACTTTTGAACTTCTTCATTTGTTTCAAGTTCAAGAGCTTTGTCAGCTAAGGTTTTAACATCAGCAGTATTCAAGCGTTTCATTAATGAACGCGTTTGAAGCATTGATGTCGCACTCATTGAAAATTCATCAAGACCTAGTCCCATTAAGATTGGAACGGCGATTTGATCGCCAGCCATTTCACCACACATACCAGCCCATTTACCTTCAGCATGAGCAGTGTCAATCACCTGCTTGATCAAGCGAAGCAATGATGGATTGTATGGTTGATAGAGGTAAGAAACATGTTCGTTTCCACGGTCGGCCGCAAAAGTATATTGAATCAAGTCGTTAGTTCCAATACTGAAGAAATCAGCATATTTGGCTAACTTATCGGCGATAATAACTGCAGCAGGAATTTCCATCATCATTCCGACTTCGATATTATCAGCAACTGGTTGTCCAGCATCAATCATCTTTTGGCGTTCTTCATCATAAATAGCACGAGCTTGTTTGAACTCGTTAACCGTGGCAATCATAGGGAACATAATGGCAATTTTACCGTAATTAGATGCACGCAAGAGCGCACGCAACTGAGTCCGGAAAATGTCTTGTTGAGACAAACTAATTCGAATAGCCCGGTAACCCAAGAAGGGGTTCATTTCTTCTGGCAATGGTAAGTATGGTAAATGCTTATCGCCACCAATATCCATGGTCCGAACAACAACTTGTTTGCCGTTCATCCCCTCAGCTACTTTTTTATAAGCTTCAAATTGTTCGTCTTCAGTTGGCAATTCTGATGAATTCATATATAAGAATTCAGAACGGAATAAACCAATTGCTTCCCCACCATTGTCCAGAACTCCATCTAAATCATCAGGAGTCCCAACATTAGCAGCGATGTCAAAATGTTTGCCATCAGCACTAACAGTTTTGGCATCTTTTAAAGATTTCCATTCAGCTTGTTCAGCCGCAAACTTGGCTGCTTCAGCTTCATATTGTTTAATCTCATCATCTGAAGGATCAATAATGATTTCTCCGGTATTACCATCAACAATAATGGTATCACCGTCTTTAATTGAAGTTGTCGCATCCCCGGTTCCAACAATGGCTGGAATTTCAAGGGTTCGAGACATGATAGCTGAATGTGAAGTCCGACCACCAATATCAGTGATAAATGCTTTCACAAATTGACGGTCTAATTGAGCCGTATCGCTAGGTGTCAAATCGTGTGAAACTACGATTGAAGTGGAATCGATTAATGAAGGGCTTGGAAGGATTACTCCTAATAAGTGACTCGTGACCCGTTTAGTGACGTCACGAATATCACCCGCACGTTCTTGCATATAAGGGTTATCGGTCATTGCCTCAAACATCCCAATATACATATCAGTGACGGTTTTGACTGCGGACTCAGCATTAACTTTATCGTCATTGATTTTAGTTTCAATGGCGCCAATTAGTTCAGGATCAGTCAAAATCGTAATATGTGCTTCGAAAACTGCTGCTTCTTCTTCACCTAGTGATTTAACTGCGTGTTCCTTGATAATCTCGAGTTCTTTTTTTGATTCACTAAATGAATCGTGAAGTCTTTCGACTTCACGTTTTGTATCCGTAATAGTTTCTTCATTAAAAGACAGGTCGGGATCTACTAACATGTAAGCCTTCGCAATTGCGATACCATTACTGGCGGCAATTCCACTGAGTCGGTTTGACATTAGTCAGACAGTCCTTCCTTTTTCATAGTTTCAGCAATAGCTGCAATTGCGTCTTTTTCATCAGCACCTTCAGCTGAAATTGTGACTGCTGCACCTTGGCCTACACCAAGTGACATAACACCCATGATTGACTTAAGATTGACACCCTTACCATCATATTGAAGAGTAATGTCTGAGCTAAATTTTGATGCAGTTTGCACCAAAATAGTTGCTGGACGTGCGTGAATTCCTGTTTCTGCTGTTACGTTAAAATCTTGTTTTTCCATGATATCAATCTCCTTCAAGAGTATAAATTAATGAGAACTCCAATTTTATGGACAATCCGTTCTCGTTTGTTAATATTTTAGCAATTGTAAGCGTTAAATTCAAGTTAAATAATGTAAACGGTTTATTTAGCTATTCGGCAACCATCCGATAGATAATCTGTCCGCCCCGCATCGCCTGCCCTTTTATTCTTTTTCGGTACTCGTAAGCGTGGAAGATTGCTTGGAATTCCACAAACTCACTGGCTTCAATCGGTAACTCTGTAATTACGCCGGTTCGAAGCTGTTCTAATAACTGAAAATAATCTTTATCCATAACCGACCTCCTAGCGTCTATTATACCAGAGATTAATTAGCACTCGACGAGTTAGTTTGCTAAATTTTCTACAACAATATTTTTACGGAGCCTTCTTAATCCCTTATGTACCAACGGTTACGGAGTTAATACAAATGACTTGCATTTAAAATAAATGCATGTATAATATAGTCAATGGTCAAAGAAGGTCAATGTTTTTTTGACCAAACACTGCTACTATTAAAAGGAGGTTCACTTCATGTTGTGTCAAAATTGTCAACAGAATCCCGCCACCATTCACCTACAAGTTTCATTGAATGGTCAACGGACACAAGTTGACCTCTGTCAAAACTGCTATCAGCAATTAAAACAAACACAAAACTTCTTAAATGGAGGTAACGGAATGGCAAATAACAATAATAACAACAATAACGGTCAATTCGGGTTTGGTAGTTTAGATGAAATGCTTCGCGCAATTCAACAACAAAACCAAGCTCAATTTTCGCAAGCGCAACAAAATCAACAACAACAAGCTCAACGTGGTCGCGGTGGTAATAATAACGGCGGCGATAGTTTACTCGCTCAATTTGGTCTCAACTTAACTGAACAAGCTAAGCAAGGCAAAATTGATCCCGTGATTGGACGGGACAATGAAATCAACCGTGTGATTGAAATCTTGAATCGTCGGACGAAGAATAACCCCGTTTTGATTGGTGAAGCCGGAGTTGGTAAAACTTCCGTGGTTGAAGGTTTAGCACTAGCAATTGTTGCCGGTCAAGTCCCTGCTAAATTATCCCATAAACAAGTTATTCGTTTAGACGTCGTGTCATTGGTCCAAGGTACTGGTGTCCGTGGTCAATTCGAAGAACGACTCCAAAAATTAATGGATGAAGTTTCCAAGAACGATGATATCATCCTCTTTATTGATGAAATCCATGAAATTATGGGTGCTGGGAATGCTGAAGGTGGTATGGATGCAGGTAACGTCTTAAAACCTGCCCTCGCTCGTGGTGAATTCCAACTAGTCGGTGCGACGACTTTAAATGAATATCGTAAGATTGAAAAAGATGCCGCTTTAGCGCGTCGGTTCCAACCAGTTCAAGTTGATGAACCATCTGTAGAAGAAACTTTACAAATTCTACGTGGAATTCAATCACGTTACCAAGATTATCATAACGTTAAATATACTGACGCAGCCATTGATGCAGCTGTTAAGTTATCTGCGCGCTACATCCAAGATCGCTTCTTACCTGATAAGGCGATTGATTTACTTGATGAAGCTGGTTCCAAAAAGAACTTAACTTTAAAGACCGCTGATCCAGCCACAATTGAAAATGAAATTCACACGGCTGAAGCCCATAAGCAACAAGCTTTGGACAATGAAGATTATGAAAAAGCTGCCTTTTACCGTGATCAAGTCGCGAAACTCGAAAAAGCCAAGAAAGATGCCGAAGAAAATCATTCGGATCAATCCGCAACGGTCACTGAAAAAGACATGCAAACGATTGTCGAAGAAAAGACCAATATTCCAGTTGGCGAATTACAAAAACAAGAACAATCTCAATTGAAAGATTTAGATAAAAACTTGGAAGCTAACGTAATTGGTCAAGATGAAGCTGTTAATAAAGTTACCCGGGCAATTCGTCGGAACCGGATTGGTTTGAATAAATCTGGTCGTCCAATTGGCTCCTTCCTGTTTGTTGGCCCTACCGGAGTTGGTAAAACAGAAACTGCTAAACAACTGGCCAAAGAATTATTCGGTTCAACCGATTCAATGATTCGCTTTGATATGAGTGAGTATATGGAGAAACACAGCACGGCGAAGTTAATCGGTTCGCCTCCTGGGTATGTGGGCTACGAAGAAGCCGGTCAGTTGACTGAGCAAGTTCGGCGCCACCCCTATAGTTTGATTCTCTTGGACGAAGTTGAAAAGGCTCATCCTGATGTAATGCACATGTTCTTGCAAATTTTGGAAGATGGCCGTCTAACAGATTCACAAGGTCGGACTGTCAGTTTCAAGGATACGATTATCATCATGACCTCGAATGCCGGTTCTGGGGATGCGGTTGTCAGCGTTGGCTTTGCGGCCGACTCTGCTGGTGAAACGCACTCAGTGATGGCCAAACTTGGCGATTACTTCAAACCAGAGTTCCTAAACCGTTTTGATGGCATTGTCGAATTCAACGCCTTAACTAAGGAAGACTTAGGTAAGATTGTTGGCTTGATGATTGATGATGTGAATAAGATGTTGGCTGACCGTGACTTGTATATTCACGTCACTGGCCCAGTCCAAGATAAGTTAGTTGAATTAGGTTATGACCCAACTATGGGTGCTCGTCCACTCCGTCGAGTGATTCAAGAACAAATCGAAGACCGGATTGCTGATTTTGTAATCGATAATCCCAAGATTAAGAACTTGAATGCCAAAATTGTTGATGGTGAAATCGTGATTGAACCTTCTAACAACGCTCCCGTGGCTGTTGAAGAAAAAGCTAAAAATTAATCAATATTAAAAAAGGAATTCCTCACATTTTGTGAGAGAATTCCTTTTTTTGTTTCTGCCCTTATGAAGCTTGTTGTCGTTGAGTCACTTTGCGTAACGGCGTCGCAATTAATGGCGCAATAATTGCTGCCATCAGCATCTCCGCTAGTCCGTTAGTTACAAAGATAGCAGACAAAGCTTTAAATAAATTGCTGACGTTGACACCATAGACCTTTGCGACCTCTGGTGTGTGATAAAAGATGTAAATGAATCCCAACACCAAGACCGTGTTGGTAAGTGCTCCTAAAATTGCCGCAATCACCATTGAACTAAGCGAATGTTTGAAAAGTTTAAACAGTGCCATGAATGTCCAACCAGCCACTAACCCAATCATAATTCTTGGGAAAACTGATACCAACGGATTCACAAATACCAAGGGTGCTAATGGGCTACTGGGAAAAGCAAACGCGCGAATCCAAGTCAAAACGCCCCAGACGCCTCCCACGATTGCTCCATCGACCGGCCCCAAGACAATCGCCGTGATAATCACGGTCACGTGAAGCGTTGTCAGACTGAGCGGACCAATTGGAATGTTCCCGAGCATTGGAATAAAGTCCTGTAACACGATAATTGCAGTTAAGATTGCTAAAATACTGATACGATATGTTGATCTTTTCTTTCTCAATTTGGCCACCTCGCCTAGTTAATGTTATTATTATAACGTGTAGGAAATAAAATTAAAAATATCTAGTGAAATATCTCTAAAAAAAAGACTATAATAAATTAAAACAATTGGGAAGTGTAGATTATGAGTGAAAATCCAGTACTTGGTATGCCGGTATGGGCATATTACATTAATATCGATGATCAATCCAATATTGTGGCTCCACAACTTTTAAAGGGACTTTATGGCCAACATTACGTGGTCTACAAAACCGAATTCGATAATTTTAGGTTTATTAAAGCTGAAGGTGATTTAACTGGGACTTTCGAGGATCAACCTGGTTCAGTACAACTCTTTTACCGCAAGGCTAACTGGGCGGAAATGGAAGACGTCGATATGTACCTTCATTTAAAAGACAATACTGTCATTTATGATGGCATTGAAGGTCTCAAGACCCCTAGTTCATTACCAGAAGGAATGACCATTCGGGCGTTCAAGCGAGTTGCTACCACCAATGGTGAATTTTGGTACGAAATTAGTCCTAATCAATGGGTCCTCTATAAAGATATGGAAATTACCAAAAATCCATTTGAACATATCGAATTATCACCTTCTGGGCAACAACTCAAATTTGATCCCGTTGGCGAAGTACCTGCTCAGATTGATTATATTCCTGGCAAGAAAATTAAAGTGTATGAAAAGCCCTATGGTAAAATCACCAACGAACTTGAAGATGGCACTGAAGTCACAGTCATCGCTACCTCAACTGGCGACGATGGCGTTACCTGGTACAAAATTAAGGGTGACGAATTCATTAATGGCACCTATGTTAAATTGAAATAAGTATTCTAAGGTTTGGACAGACTTCGGTTTGTTCAAACTTTTTTTAACTAATTTGTTAGTCATTACTGATGGCAAGTTAAGCGACTATTTATCGCTGTTTTAATTAGTGGTATAGTAGTTAGATAAGTTTTCAGAGTAGGAGTAGAACATTGAAATTATCTAAAGTACAAGCTAACATTGTCTTATTTGTGACCGCAATTATCTGGGGTGCCGGGTACCTCTTCGTTAAACAAGCGACTGATGTACAAATGCCAGCGGGGATGATTAACTTCTTCCGTGGGGCTATCTGTGCCGGCCTCGCCTATCTATTTTTCCATAAAACCATCAACAAAATGAATCGGCAGGATTTTCGAATTGGTTTAGTCGCCGGAATTATCAATTTTTTAGGTTATCAAATTCAAACTCTGGGACTAAAATACACGACGCCCAGTAATAATGCCTTCTTAACTGCCATTTATGTGGTGATTATCCCCTTTATTTCATGGATCTTCTTTCATGAACGGCCTGAAACCAAAAGCTATTTTTCTGTGGCCATTTGTATGATTGGTGTGATGTTTTTACAAAATATCTTTTCGGTTGGTTTTACGTTTAGACTGGGGGATGTGCTTACCATTATCTCCGCAGTCTTCTACGCTTTACAGATTGTCTACTTCGGCTATACAGCCACCGACTCAAGTCCTTGGATTGTCGCCTTTATGTTAGGTGCCACCCAATGTGTCTTTGGTGGTGTCTGGTCTCTCCTATTTGAACATGCCAGTTATGGTTCGATTGATTGGAATGCGGCAATTGTGCCGGTAGTTATCCTCGGTATCTTCTCTTCCTTCATTGCCCAAACCTTACAGGTCTTGGGACAGAAGTTTACCAATCCTACACCTGCTGGTTTAATTCTTATGACTGAAGCCATGTTTGGATCAATCTTTTCAGTGATTTTTGGCTTTGAAGCTTTCACCACTCACTTACTATACGGTGGTCTACTGATTGTGGCCGGAATTGTAATCATGCAAATACGGTTTAAACCGTTAAATAAACTTGGAAAATAAAAATCGTTCCCGATTGGCAACTTGGTTGTCAGTGGGGAACGATTTTTTTGGGCTCTATACTTTTTAGCGTGGAAGGTTAACAACCTCTACGCTTTTTTATGTACATTCTAAAAATCCGTAAAAAAAGACACTAGTTTATACCTAGTGTTACACTTTAATCGGCAAACCAAAATGAAAGTAGGTAAAACTAATGTCCATAAATAATTCTATACTAAGATCTGCAGGATTAACAGATAAATCAATTAAATTTTTGATTGATGAGAATGGAGAATTTAATCATACAATTCATAATGATAAACATGATGATACGCTGATGCTATACGGGGAACTATCAAGGTTCCCTGAAAGATGCCCATACTGTGGCTTTCCGATGGAAAGCAATTACTATCATAACGGTACCGACGAAGTCCGACTATCATTACCTTCTACAAATGGGTTCAAACAAGAATTAACCTTAACCAAGCAAAGATTTCAATGTTTAAATTGCTACGGTACATGTACTTCAATATCACCTGATTTTATTGAAAATTCAAAGATAACTAAGCCTCTTTGGAAACAAATATTTGACTTGGCAAAACAAGATATTAGTGAAAAATTAATTGCTCATATTACTAGATTATCAACATCTAAAGTACATGTAATTATTTCTGCATCCGCTTCGGACTACGTAACTGATACAACACAACAATTACCAAACGTAGTTTGTATCGACGAAGTAAAATATCGAAAAGGTCATTTTGGATTTGAAATACTTAACGGAAATACCAGTGAATTTATCGAAATTTACCCTCAGCGTGATAATAAATCAATTAGGCAATATTTATCACAATTCTCATTAAAAAACCGGCAAAAAGTAGAAATTGTTGTTATGGACATGAACGCTGGGTACCAATCACCCATACGAGAGCTATTTCCTAACGCTATTATTGTAGTCGATCGATTTCATATTGTTCAATTAGCTATGAAAGCTGTTCAATCTGAAAGGATCAAAATACAACGGGAACTCAGCGACAAGAAGCATAATCGTGTTTACAAATTATTAAAATCAAACTGGAAATTTTTCTTAAAAGCAGAACGTAATATCGATACCTCAAACACGAAGTGGTTTCGTGGTGTACATGAATATATGTATCCTCAGGATGCATTACAACTAGTTTTTAAAGACTTTCCGAACTTTAAAACAGTGTATGATGTTTATCAAAGTGTTCTAGACGCTCGGTTTAATCATACTTTCACGCCATTAGAACAACTAATTAATAATTATAAAAATAACAAAACTGAAATGGATACTGTGATTAAAACATATAAAAAGTACATCAAGGGAATTAAAGCAGCATTCGAAAATAATGCGTCTAACGGCCGATTAGAGGGCACAAATAGACGAATCAAACAAATTGGTAGAACTGCCTACGGCTATGCCAATTCAATGAATTACTTTTATAGAATTAGGATTCAGTTGCATAACAAGTTTATTTTAAAGCAGCAGTTTTTAACTTTTAAAGTATGAAAAAAGTGCAATACCAATCATCAATTGAGATTGATATTACACTTCTATTCATAAGCTTTTCATCAGCGATTATTGTTTTTTCACGCTATTTGACAAAGAGCCTTTTTTTGATATCTATTTAGTTTTAAAAGCTTAATGCATTATTCCAAATTTTGCCCCAACGACTATAGAAAGTACCATAGCTCATGGTTTCTTTTTGACCGGTCCAAGGATTGTTATATTGTAAATAGTCAGCACCATAGCCTGTTAAAGTAACACAATGTTCTGAGAAGCCATTCATATCACCCATCCAAACGGCAACTAAGTGTCCTTGATTTAGCTTGGTTTGAATGTCAAACATGCTAGCACCGTTCATCAATTGTGATGTGCCAAGATACTTAGATAATTCGCTAGCGATTCCAGAAGCAAGAACCCATGCAGATGCTGTCGCATATGGATTACCTACAAACCCATAATTTGGATTACTGCTGTGTGGAATTTCATTAGCAATTTGTTCTTTACTCACATTCACGCCAGCATATTGTAATAACATCGTAATTGCAACAATTTCACAACCAGTTGGTAAATTAGGCCGTTGGGAAAGTGCCACGGTATCATCATTAGCTGCTGCGTAAATTACTCCATTACCATCGGCTAAAAACTTAGTCCGACCGTCGTTAAAGAATCCTTTTTGCAATGATCCATCGCCACCGAAGAAGTAATTATGTCCCCAGTTTTGATAAAATTGGTTGGTGTAGCGTGCTCCGTCTGATCCAAAGTAATACATGCTACCCCAATTGGAATAGAATTTATTCGTGTACAGGGCTCCATCTGATCCAAAATAGTATAAAGCTCCCCAATTAGAGTAAAACTTGTTAGTATAACGAATTCCACCGTCACCGAAGTAATACATATTACCCCAATTCGAATAAAATTTATTTACAAAGAGTTTTCCGTCTGTACCAAAATAATATAGCGAACCCCAGTTGCTGTAAAAACGATCTTCATATCGAATTCCGTCATTACCAAAATATGAAGTTCCACCATCATTAGTTAAAAATTGATTAGTAAATCGGGCCCCGTCATCACCGAAATAATAAGTAGCACCCCAATTTTGATAATACCGACTTTGATACATTTTTCCATCGTTGCCATAATAATATAATTTATCATTGGCTGAATAGAAATAATTAGTTTTCATTTGAAAGGTATCAACATCGAAATAGTAATTACTGTTATCATAGGTCTGTTGGCCAGTTAACTTTTGCCCATTTTGATAAAAATAAGTATGACCATCCTGAATGGCAAATCCATTCTTGTCCGCATCAGTAACTGTCGTTACAGGATTATTTTTATAAACAATTACGTCAGTAGTATCGTCAACACCTGTAGTTACAGCATCACTGCCATTTTCAGCAGGTGCATAACTTGACGTTTCACTATCTTCATTGGACGACATCGTTGAATCGGTGACTGTGGAAACTTCGCTCCCAGAAGGTGTTTCGCTTAATGGTGCTGCTGCACTACTTTTAGTAGTCGCATTACTCTCTACAGTTTCATTACTATTATTGATTGTTCCATTCGATTCACTTGAAGCTATTGACTGTGTGTTACTCTTATTATCATTCGCTTCGACTGATGAGACTGTGTTAGCAGAAACATCAATTGAATTACTAACAAAACCAAATCCCAATGTTATTGTAGCAATTGCTGCAATACACCACGCTTTACCATTTTTAAACATCTTGTACCTTTTAATTTTCATACCTACATCCTCCTCCAATATCATGCAACATATACACTAAAAAAAGTGTATCACAATTAATAATACATTATATGAACATTAATAGGTTGTAATATAAATGTTATCTAAACAAAGATATTAAATTGGTTCTGAGGAGGGAAATACAAAAGGAATTAGTAATGTACAACAATCACTAATTCCTTTTGGAGAGCGTAAAATATCTTGTGTAAATGCATAAAAGATTTCTGAATTGTATAGAAATAGGGAATGCCTTCCCTTATGATATTTAGTAATCACAGAAAACATCACAGGAGGCATTCCCCATGAATGAACTTACCACAGAAATTATCGCTGCACTAGCCCAAAAGCAAGATTTGGACGAAGTTTTTCGTCACCACCTCGAAATTGCGATTAACCAGCTGCTTCAAACCGAATTGGCAGAGTTTTTGGGCTACGAACGCTACTCATACGCTGGGATTAACACTGGTAATAACCGCAACGGCAGTTATGAGCGCTCGTTTGATACGAAGTACGGCCAACTTAACTTAACCATTCCTCGAGATCGCAATGGCCGGTTTGAAAATCATACCTTGCCAGCCTACGGTCGGCACAGTGATAATTTAGAAACAACGGTCATTCAGTTGTATACCAAGGGAATTACCACTGCTGAAATTGCCGAACTTATTGAGAAAATGTACGGTGCTCACTACTCCAAAGCCACGGTTTCCAACATGACTAAAGCCGTCAATGAACAGGTTCAAGCTTTCCAGCAACGTCGACTGGCTTCACAGTATGCGGCCATCTTCTTAGATGCCACTTACTTGCCGTTAAAGCGGGATACCGTTCAAAAAGAAGCCGTTCATATTGCGATTGGCATTCGTCCAGATGGTACGAAAGAAGTGCTGAACTACCAAGTGGCGCCAACGGAATCGACTGGAATCTGGACTGAACTGCTGGGAACCTTGATCAAGCAGGGCGTTAAAGATGTGCTGTTGTTTGTGGCCGATGGGTTAGTTGGTTTGGATGAAGGCTTGAATCGGCATTTCCCTAAAGCCAAACGACAACGTTGCCTGGTTCATGTTGGGCGGAATCTGATGAACAAAGTTCGCGTAAAAGACCGCAAGGCCGTGATCAGTGACTTTAAACAAGTTCATCGGGCCGCCAACCGTGAAGCAGCCGAACTGAAACTGAATGAGTTCGCCAACAACTGCATCAGACCTATCCCAAATTAATCAAAGATCTGCTTAAAATGCCGAATTTACTCACTTTCATGGACTTTCCACCAGCTATCCGGCAATCACTATACTCCACTAACCTGATTGAGAACTTTAATAAGCATCTCAAGCGCACCACCCACCACAAAGAACAATTTCCAACGGAAGATTAACTGGATCGCTTCCTGGTTTCTCAGTTTAATGTTTATAACGAGAAGTCTCTGAAGCGGATCCACCGAGGGTTCAAAGGACTCCAGGACACCTTGGAAGCATCATTTATTTAAGTTAGATACATATTATATGTACGAAGGCATTTCATTTACACAAGATTCTTGACGCTACCTCCTTTTGTATTAGCTATTTTTATTCAACTATTCGCCGATTTACATTATCAGTTAACTGTTTCCAAGTTGTATTTGTATTAGGTTGGATTGAAGTCAATATTTGAGACAGATTTTAAGAGACATTCAGAACCGCGTTTACCTTCCGCAGCTCAAATAAATAATTAATTGCGATTAATAACTTATTTGAGCCCTGGAAAGCATTAAATCAGGCGGCCATTTGGCTCGTAAGTGTTGCAATTTCAACTTGTAAGGGGGTCTGGTAGCCCAGTGAACTATGAATTCTCTTCCTATTGTAGAAAGCATGCACGTATTCAAAAAGGACGGCAGCGGCAGTTTCATAATCTTCAAAGACCGGCACTGGATAAACACATTCCTTTTTGAGGGAAGCGTGAAAGGATTCCATTGGCGCATTATCATACGGACAACCCTTACGGCTGTATGAGTGGCGGATATGTAGCTCAGTTAAACGTTGATTGTAATCATCGCTGGTATACTGTGATCCTAAATCCGTATGGATAATCAGGTCCCCAGTAATGGTTCGATTTTTAACCGCGCTTTCAAGGGTCTTTAAGACTAAATCAGTATCCATCTTTTTTGAGAACGAATAACCGATAATCCGTCGTGAGTGCAGGTCCATGATGGTTGATAAGTAACACCAGCCATTACGCTTCGTTTGAATATAGGTCATATCAGCGGTCCATTTTTGATTTAAACCAGTGGTCGAGAAATCCTGCTTAAGCAAGTTGGGACGCTGTTCAACCTTGGTTTTGGAAGCCGAAGCCGCTTTCCACTTATTGACGGTAACGGAGTGGATATCCAGTTCCTTCATGAGCCGGGAAATCCGTCGTGGACTGCACCGAAGCTGCAGTGGTTGAAGTTCCAGATTCAATTCATGGTGGATCTTCATAACACCGTATCGCTGCTTAAATTCCGCAAAGATCCGCAGAATCCGTTGTTTCAAGCCCGCATCTTCGGCCCGGCGTTTTGAAGGTTTGGGGGATCGATAACGATAATACTGAGCTCTGGAAACACCGAGGATTCGGCACATCTTGGTTACCTGGTGGTGATGGCTTTCTTGGTGAATGTAATCAAAGATATTGGTTACTTCTGCGCAAGGAAGCCCAGGGCTTTTTTTAGGATTTCGTTCTCCTCAGACAGCGAAGCCAGTCGCTTTTCCATCGTTTTGATTTCGTCTGGCGATTTACCGGATTGAGTTTTGGCCTAGCCCTGGATCCACTTATGAACTGTTGAATAGCCAATGCCATATTCTCTGGCCAGTTGGGCAGCTGATTCGCCTTGCTTATATAGGTTGATAATGTTTTGTTTGAATTCTTTGTCGTAACGAGTTGGCATGTAAAAATTCCTTCCTTTTGAGAGATGATTTATTCATTATAACCTCTCTTAAAAGTTGTCTCAGGAATCAGCTTACATCCATATCAATATCATTACTTTTTTCAGAAACATTTTCGAAGAACTAGTTTCTGCAATTGAGGCATTAGCCTCTACAGAGTTGGATACTAAATACAAAGATAACACAGACGCACTAATCAAAAGAAATTGACGAACCTTAAACCGCTTATCATTCAATATAATCTCCTCCATAACGTTACGAACTTTCATAGTGATTATATCACCAATAAATTAAATTAAAACAAATCGCGCGTTTTATAATCAAGTTAGCCAAATACTTTTAGCTAATTGATAAAATAAAAAACACCAAGACAAATCTCTGTTATCATTGATGTTCCTACACAAACAATGAAAGAGGTTATTGTCTTGATGCAAGAACAGAATACCACAGTCAGAAAAAAAGGTCAGCACCTAACTTCGTTTGAACGAGGCAGAATTGCTACGCTACACAGCCAAGGCTATTCCAATCGTGCAATTGCCAGAGCGCTTAATGTTTGTCATCAAACAATCAATAATGAATTGTGCCGCGGCGAGATCGACCAAGTAAAAAAGTGAATGGTCAACGCCAATATTACGCTGTATACTCACCAGAAACAGCACAAGCTAAGTACGAAGCTAATCGAGCCCACTGTCATCGACCTTTGAAACTCGTCGGTGTCGCTGATTTTATCGACTATTTTACGACTCATTTGCGTCAAGATGGTTGGTCGCCTGATGCAGCAGTAGGACGGGCCAAACTTGAAGGCTTATATCAACCTGAGGAGATGGTCTCGACCAAGACGCTATACCACTATATTGATGCCCAGTTACTTGAAGTCCGCAATCTTGATCTACTCGAAAAAACGCGCCACCGTGCCAAACATCATCACTCGATCAAGCACAAGCGTCTGGCCGGACGGAGTATTGATGAACGGCCTAAAAGTATCGACCAGCGTCAAGAGAGTGTGATCTTAACACTGATCGAGCGTCAATCCCGCTGCCAAATTCTACGTTTGATCGATGGTCGTGATGCCGATTCAGTCAACTATGAGCTGGCCAAGATCTGTCAAGAATACGGATCAATCATGAAGTCAGTTACTGCCGATAATGGCGCTGAGTTCTCGGAAGTTGGCGCTGTACTTACCGGTGTCGCTGACCTTTATTATGCCCATCCATATCGTTCCTCTGAGCGTGGGACTAACGAAGCGCATAATCGAATGATCCGCCGCGATGTACCCAAGGGTCTATCCATGGATATTTTGGGTCCTCATGATATCCAAGCAGTTGAGTCAAAGCTAAACAATTTACCGCGCCGGCAAACTGGCTATCAAACACCCAAAGAGCTTTTCTCCGCTGCTTCCGCCGGTTAAGTTAAGTCCATAAAATATGAATATTAATGAAAATACTGATTTGATAGGATTTATCGTGTGGCTAATTTGTTCTTGCAATTTGGGAAATTAAAACAAATGATTTATCCCATGAATATAAAAAATGATCGTCCATTTTAGTAATGGCGATCACCTTAACACTTAAGATCTGTGTACAGTCATATTTTTTATTAATCTACGGATGAACCAAATAATGCTACCTAGCACAATAAAATATGAAAAGAAATTAATACTATACATAAATATTATAAAAATGGGTATTTTTAAATGTACTTTGACTTTATGAGTACCATTCGGAATATTCACAAGCAAAGTTGATCTTTTGCTTCGTTCGGTTTTAGCAACGCTATTATCTACTCTGACTTCATAGTTTAGATGTTTATATAACACGAAAGGCAAATCAAATTGTTCATGATTACCGCTTTTATTCTTAATTGTGTATTGTATGCCATTTGAAATTGGAAGATAGCTAACTTTGTAATTATCTGTGGATGTAATAACTTTCTTACTTTTTATTTCCGTACTAACTACATCCGATTGTCGGGGTAAGTAATCAAGATACCATTCACCATGTACAATGCGATTATAGTTAGTAGAGTCCGTTAAAATTCTTGTTCCCTCAACTACTACAGGTGCATTAGACGTAACTGAATTTACTGAATTGTAATGAATAAAGCTTAAAACAATTGACAGATTTAGCATTACAATAAAAAATAAATAACTGACAACCATTTTAGAATTCAAATATTTTGCGACAACAATTGCACCAACCATACTTATACCGCAACTAGCAATCATTAGGAATCTAAATGAGTATTGCACTATTTTTAATGGTGTATGCTGGATCAGGCTCCAAGGAACAAATGAGGTAGAAACAATAACAAATGCTAATGAAGTCAAGAAAAGTACTCTGTATTTAAATTCAATCTTGTTTAAATTGAATAAAACCAACAGAATCATAATAATTAATACAATACCTATTCCAGATGTGGAACTTCTATCAATATTATTAGAAATTGAATTTTTTAGTATGTCAAAAAAGTCAAGATCAGTATCAATCAAAGCAGGAATCGAGGGCAATTGTAATTTTTGTAAAAGTCCCCAACAAACTAGTGAAATTTGATAACAATTAAGAACAACAGTCGATAACAACGAAATAATCAAATACTTATTTCTAGTATTTTTAAACTTAATATCTTTTGCAAAGCAATAAACTATAAAAAATACAAGAGTAAATAAGCCTAATAAGACACTCGTTAAAATATGAGAAGAAAAAATAAAAGTAGCACCAAACGGAATTAAAGGCCAGTAACAATACTTGTCAAACAACACTTCAGTTAACCCCACAATAAATACAGGAAGCGCACACATTGCTAAAAGTTCCCCTAAATCAAATCGAGAAATCATTGTCATCATTCTATACATACAAAATGTATAGGTAAAAGCAAAAATAATAGCAGTTTTCAATGATTTTGTTAATACTTGCATCGAAAAATGTGACGACAGTAGCGTTAAAAGAGTAAGTATCCACATTCCTAAGTAAATTGACAAAATTGAATCTCCGACCATATGCTTAATAATCGCAAAAAGATACAAGGACTGATAAGGATACACCATATTTGTGATTATTCCTTGATCCTTAAAAGCAAAAGAAGATAGTATAGGCAAAATCGAGCCGTTTTTAATATATCCAACCAAATTGTCAATTCGGTTTAACTGAAAAACAATATCGTCACCATAAAAAAACACTTTAGATTTCATTAGTGGAAATATTACTATAAAGCTAGCAACCGCATATAAAATTACAATCCATAATACAGTTGGCACCTTTACTAGCGTTCTCTGTAGTTTCCGCATTTTCCCCTCCAAAATTATACAAATTATTTACACTATACTTAAAAATAACTAACTTTAACTTAAGCCCGGTTATTTAATTTTTATAGTTACTTTTTAAAACGAAAAATGAAATTTACGACAAGAATAAATTGTATCAGCCAAGCCTTACACAATAAATGAAATTTGTCATAAAAAAACAATTTAACTCGTTTACCAAAATAATTATGACTTGTCTAATTGATATATATCCCAGAAATACACAACAATCGTCCGTACAACAGCATAGAATGGAATACATAAAATCATCCCTGCTATCCCAGCAATATTACCTGCAGCTAATAACAGGACAATAATTGTCAAAGGATGAATATTTAAACTCTTTCCAATAATATTTGGATAAATAATATTACCATCCACTTGTTGAACAATAAGCACAATGATAATAACCCAAATAATTTTATCTTGCGCCATTGTTAGTGACACGATTAACGCAGGTGTAATACCTATATATGGGCCAACATACGGAATAATATTGGCCATCCCGGCAATAATCCCTAAGACAACTGCCAAAGGTTGTCCGATAATTAAATAACCGATAGTGGTGAAAACAGCAACAAACAAACACTCAATAACTTGACCAGAGATATATGATGAAAGAGTTGCGCTCATTTTGGTTAATAAGCCACTGACTTCATCACTACGCTTGCCGGGAGTAATCTTTTGAATGCTTGGTACCAATTTTTGACCATCTTTAAGCATATAAAACAACATCACGGGAACAGTGATGGCAACAACTGTGACACTAGTAATGGTGCTAATAATGGTGCCTAGGCTTTTCGATAGCCCAGTCAGGAATGTTTCTGCATAAGTTCCAATTTTAGAATCTACTTTATCCAGATAAGTACTGAAATCAACTTGCTTAAATAATTTAGACTCACTGAGTTTACTGATAATTTTGTTTATTTGATTTGCTGTATCAGGTAATGCTTTAACCAACGAAGTAAATTCATTAATGATGGTTGGAATTAATAACCCAATTCCTCCTACGATGATTAATACAAGTATTAAAACCACAAACAGACTCGCAAAACTCCGATTTAAGCCAAACTTTTTATACCGCAGCTTTGAAAGCCGAGTTACAAGTGGATTCAGCATATAAAATAAGAAACCGGCAATAACAAATGGAACAAACACTACCGATACAAATGTAAACAGTGGTTCAAAGACAAACTTAATTTTTGTACAAACAAATATGATTGCGACCACTGCTAAAATTTCCAGTGTCCAAAATAGCATTTTAGTTTGTTTTGTATTTGCATTTTTCAAACGAAATCCCCCACTCTTAAGATTACAATTTTGATGTCAACTCGACATCGGGATATTTTCCCTTAAACCAATTTTCGGCAAATTGATTTTCAAAAAGAAATAATGGTGCATCTTGACGATCTTTAACTAATAAATTACGAGAAGATGCCATCTTCTCATCCAATTGATCCGGATTAATCCATCTGGCAGTTTTATGACCTAAGTTTTCCATCACAATTTCTGAATTGTATTCGTTTAACATCCTAAATTGGAAAACTTCAAACTGTAATTGTCCAACTGCTCCAAGAATATATTCGTTACTGCTGTAACTGCGATAGAGTTGAACCGCACCCTCCTGAACCAATTGTTCAATTCCTTTATGGAACGATTTTTGCTTCATCACATTTTTAGCCATTACTCTGACAAACAATTCAGGAGTAAATTGTGGCAACTTTTCAAACTCAACTTTAGTTTTACCAGAATAAATAGAATCACCTATTTGAAAGTTACCAGTATCATATAATCCAATAATATCACCCGCAACTGCTGTTTCAACAATTTCACGACTGTCCGCCATAAATTGAGTTGAATTGGAAAGCCTAATAGCTTTGCCTGTTCGACCAAGGGTTACATCCATCCCACGATCAAATTCACCAGAACAAATCCTAACAAAAGCAATACGATCACGATGTTGAGGATTCATATTTGCTTGGATTTTAAATATAAATCCGGAAAATTCATTGTCAGTTGGTTCAATCACGGTTTCAGCCAACGTCTTATGTGCACTTGGTTTTGGCGCATAATTTAGATAAGTTTGAAGGAATGTTTCAACCCCAAAATTAGTTAATGCTGAACCAAAGAATACAGGCGTTAAATCACCAGTTGCAATTTTATCCTCATCCAAACTATTTCCAGCGGCGTCAATTAATTCAATTTCATCCAATGTATCTTGCCAAATGCTGTCTTGACGTAGGGGATGATCAGCAGGAATTTGTCCTTCACTATCCAATTGTAAATATGGATTAGCATCGTCTTCAGGGTGTGTTAAGGCTACCCGATGATTGTAACGATCATATAAGCCCTTTAAACCACGGCCCATGCCAATTGGCCAATTCATAGGGTAAGTTTCAATACCCAGGACTTCTTCCACCTCAGAGAGCAAATCAAGAGGTTCACGAGCATCTCGATCAAACTTATTCATAAAAGTAAAAATAGGAATACCACGCATTTTACAAATTTGAAATAGTTTCTTTGTTTGTGGCTCGATACCCTTCGCTGCATCAATTACCATCACGGCAGAATCCACAGCCATCAAGGTTCGATAAGTATCTTCAGAAAAGTCCTCATGTCCCGGGGTATCCAAAATGTTGATTCTTTTCCCATCGTAATCAAATTGCATCACTGAGCTAGTTACGGAAATACCACGTTTTTTTTCAATTTCCATCCAATCCGATTTAGCAAATGTACCAGATTTTTTTGCTTTAACTGTACCGGCTTCCCGAACTACTCCTCCGAAAAGGAGCATTTGTTCTGTAATAGTTGTTTTACCAGCATCCGGATGAGAAATGATGGCAAAAGTTCTACGCTTATTTACTTCATTTGATAGTTCACTGTTATTCATTTATATTTTGTCCTCTTTCGAAAAATCATTCTATACAATAGTAATATAGATACATAATAAAGTCTACAAAACCAAAATAAAAAGCCACACACGAAACATTATTGATGCTTGTGTTGTGGACTTTACTCTGATAAGTCATGTTTGATTTGTGTAGTTGAAATTCCATCAGTTCGTTCTAAGTAAATAACATTTACGTATTGTTCTAGGTCATCAAATTGTCCGCGCCAATCATCACCCATTACAAAAATGTCAACATTGTATTTTTGTATATCATCAATTTTTTGATTCCAATTAGTTTCCGGTATGACTAAGTCGACGTACTTGATTGCTTCCAGCATAAACTTCCGATCTTCATATTTTGTATATGCACGTTTACCCTTTTGATTGATGTTAAATTCATCTGTGGAAAGACCGACAATCAGCTGGTCTCCAAATGATGCTGCACGTTCCAATAATTTAATGTGTCCCTTATGCAACAAATCAAAAGTACCATAAGTTAAAACAGTTTTCATGTGTGTCAATCCCTTCATTTATATTTACAGATAAGAATATCATATTATTATTAAAAAGTGATTAAAAAGCACTTACATAAAAAGTTTACAGAATTGTTAAAATATTGAATTTTGTTTGACGATGTAGTAACCACAATGATACCTTTAGTAGAGTTAAATATAAAATTATCGGGGATAACTTATGAATGAAGAAGACACAAGAACTAATAGACACCGAGCACCGCGTCGTAAGCGTCATTGGGGCAGATGGATTGCAATAGTAGTTGGGCTAGTATTGTTGTCAGTTGGTGGGTATGAATATTATAAAATTCACCAAACTGCTGAAGGTATATTTGGAAAAAGCTCGGCAAAAGTCAGCAAAAAATTACGGGACGGAAAGCCTGTCAACGTTTTAATAACTGGAGTTGATTCAGGGGCTATTGGTAGAAATAAATCAACGTATGGGATAGGAAATACAGATACATTAGAAATTGCAACTGTAAATCCAAAAAAAGAAACCATTACATTTACCAGTATTCCTAGGGATACCCTTGTAAAACTTGATACCGACGATGGTGATGATTATGTAAAGGTTAATGCCGCTTATTCAATTGGGGGCATTAAAATGACCAAGTCTGCCATAGAAAAACTTTTGGATATAAAAATTGATTACTATGCAAATGTAGATATGGGAGCACTAGAAAAAGTAGTCAATGCGTTGGGTGGTGTGACTGTTGATAATCCATTTGAGTTCACATATGAAGGACATACTTTTCCAAAAGGTAGTCAAAAGTTAAATGGATCGAATGCTTTAAAATATTCAAGAATGCGATATGATGATCCAAACAATGACTATGGAAGACAAAAACGACAACAACAAGTCATGAAGGCAGTTGTAAATAAATTCAAATCAGCTAGCTCAGTGACAGCAATCAATAAGCTTCTTGATGTTGCAAAAGATGGATTAAAAACTGATGTTCCAATTAACAGTATTGCTACCCTCTATGCTAACTATCACAATTCAATGAATAATGTCAAAACGGTTCAATTTCAAGGGAAAGATGCTACTATTGATGGCACCTCTTTCCAGATTGCCTCAACAAAAGAAATAAACCGTGTATCCAAGTTGATTAAAAAAGCTGAAGGTAAAGAAACAACAACTGTATCTAACTATGCCACTAAGATGTATGACAATCAGACTAATTTTGACGGATACAACAACGTCTACTTCGTTTTACCTGATGGTGCTTCTTATAATTCTCCTGGAAGTGGTTACAGTAGTAGTTCAACTGCTACATCGTCTACCGCTTCAATTGACTATTCATACTAATAACACTGCATTTAAAACACAAGTTTAGAAATAGATGCATTGTTGTTAAGAAGAAAAATAATAACAATATGATTATTTATTAAACGATATCTTTAATATATCAAAATTAGATATTCGTTTCTAACTTAATTAATTCATATAGTTTTCGCCAAGAAGTGCTGATGACCATAAATTCACAATTTGTAATATTGAGCTGTTAATTTCTCCATTATCGGAGAAATTAGCGGCTTATTTGTATCAGCTAAACAAAGTATGCTTCAATTAATATTAAAAACAATAAAATCAATTCTGAAATATTCCCCAAAAAACATAGTTGAGTGGATAGCATTCTCAATAAAAAAGTCAATAATAAGATTAAATTGTTAACTATATGAAAACGATATTTTTTTGTTAAGTTAGTTTAAATTTAGACGATTGAATTTATATAGACGATAGTTCCATAAAACATTCATTATTAAATACTCCAAAATGTTGTTTTTACTTCTACATGGTCCACTGCTAATTCCCCAACAATGGAGAAATTAGCAGCTTGATGTTAAAGATTGTGAAATTCTAGGTCATCAGTACTTCTTGAAAAAGAACCATACTTTCTTGACAAAGAATCATTATTGTGATGATGGTGGTACCAAAATTTGTGAGTAAACTATGAATCACGTTTTTGCCAGTAAAATGGAAACTCTCTGTTAAAATATATTGATTTTAAAATTGGTAAATGTCTTAATACAATCACCCCTATAGTAACGAATACAATTCGATAAATGATTATAACAAACATTATAAGCAAAGAACTATGCCCCATCAGGTGGTTACTAATTATTTCTGCGCCTCTTGTGTTGGATAGTTCTATTATATGGACACATAACACAGGTAACGAATAACGACCAAACCAAGCAAGCGCGTCAATAATAAATTTAAGATTATACCTAATATTTAATACTTCTATGCCTTGACTCATAAGCATAATAGCTATGCTACCTGAAATACCACCTAATGCTGCATAAACCACATTTTGCGTGTACGCGACATCAAACCAAAAGTATCCTTGTAATGAAGAAAATACGCATAAAACGAGACAAAATAAAAATATAATCATTTTATGTCTATTAAAAATAGATGTACCTTTTATTATACTTCCTGCACCCATAAAAAAAACACCAATTAATGCTGCATTTAATGACCAAGGTAGCATTCCCCACTTAGTCAAATATACCCCAAATACTGCCACGATGATTGTTGAAAAATAAAATATCAATTTCTTTCCAGTGAGCAAACTATGCAATACATTGAATATTATATTAGTCCAAAAGAAAGCGACTAAAAACCAAACTGCACCAATTTGAGGCATAATATGATTTGTAAATATTAATTTAACATTTGTACCCATACCAAAGAAAATTCGCTCTATTATATTTTCTGCTCCACCCACGGTCGTAAAAATTTTAAACTGTCCAAAATGATTTACAAATTCTGAAATAAGAACGATTCCAATAGCTGTAATGATATATGGAATTAGCACATTATAACAAAGATTTACTGCTTGCTTACTAAATTTCTTTTGCTTATATAAATATCCTGACAATACAAAAAAGATTGTCACATTGACCATAAATACAACTGATCCAATTGGCGTCAATGTATACTTTCCCAAGGAATGACCTATAATAATTAACAACATACCTATCGCTCTAGCAATATCTATCCAGTAAACTCTGTTTTTCAAACAATCACATCCTACCATACTAATAAAAACAATTGAGACATAAAATAAAATTCACAAACTTACACACACATAACTATACAAAAAACAGCCTCTTAACACAAATGTGCAATCAACTGTTTCTTAAAAAGCTCTCTTAATATTGTTCCATTAAAATGTTCAAAGAGCTACTTGTTTCTGTTTTTTAATCCTGTTAACAATTCCTGTGCACTATCGATAATTGGTGCCTTGGTAATAACCAAAGCAACAAAATAGACAAAAACACCTGCAAATATTTGTAAAATTAAATTTGGAAGAGTCATATTTATTGTCATACTTATTCGGTAAACAACAAAAAACATGACAATTCCACTAACTCCGTATCTCCACGTATCTTTGAACAAAGTTCTTCGCTTGATTGTTGTTCTAATAAACATCACTTGAACTGCAGTTACAACAAACTCTGAAATAACTGTGGCGAGTGCAGCACCATTAGCGCTGAAAACTTCTATTAAGAATATGTTAAGAACAATGTTTACAACAGATCCTACTGTAACGGAAATTGTATATTCTTTAATGCGATTAACAGGCATTAAATATTGAGTTCCTGTAACATTACTCCATGCAATCAGCAAAATGACAGGAGCCTCAATAAACATGATTTTCCCCGTTGGAATGTATTGGTCACCTAGGAACCATGGAGCAAACTTAAATGATATTGCCATTAATCCAAACATGAGTGGAACCGCAAGTGCCGTTACAAAATCAAACGAATTATACAATCCACGTCTAATTCCATAAACATCACCCTTAGCAAATTTATTTGCAACATGAGGTAGCATAACTGTTCCAGAAGCTGTGACAATGGCCAGTATCAGTTTCACAAGCTTATCAGCATAGTCAAACTGTCCTAAAGCTTCTGATGGACCCATTGAGCCCAACATCAACCGATTAACAACAAGATAAATTTGAGTTGATATAGTTGGAATAAATAAAATAATTGAAGGATATAAGTGTTTCCAAGGTTTTAATTCACGCCACGGAACTTTAATAATCATTTTTTTCAAATATGGCCACAATGTCAGATTACCAACAAATTGTGAAAGCCCTAGCAGAATTATATACTTTCCTAAATCAGATTCTTGTTTAACCAAAATAAATATTAGAGCAATAGAGACAAACTTTACAATTGTATTCCGCTCCACTGTCTTTTTGAAGTCTTCCATTCCCATAAAGAACCAAGAAACATCCAGTCCAGCTGCAATTAACCACAATATTTGTAAAAAAAAGTACGTTTGAAACGTCGTGCTAAAAAAAATTGTTGCAAATATATAAACGATGAGCGTGCAGCCGATTGATATAAGTTGCAAGATTTCAATTCCTAAAAAAATCCTAGATCTCTCATGAACGTCATCTCGGTGATATGCAATTTCTCTATTTCCATAAAGCGTGATTCCCAATTGGCCCAACATATAAAATATTTGGACCCAACTATTTGTATAAGAATTAATTCCACTGCCAGCAGCTCCCAGCACTCGTGCCACGTAAGGTACGGTAATTAACGGAGTAAGTAAAATTAAAACTTGATACCCGGCATTATAAAGATAGTTTTTTATAACCTTCATTTACTAATCAAACTCCTGAGATACAGCCGTTAATGCTGCATGAATTACTTGGTGCATGTCATAATATCTGTACTGACCAAGTCTACCACCAAATAAAACTTTTGGGATTGTATTTGCCAATTCTTTATATTTTTTATATAATTCATTGTTTTTTGCGTCGTTCATTGGGTAATACGGTTCATCCCCACGTTTCCAATTTGCCGGATATTCTCTTGTGATGATAGTTTTATTTTTATCACCATTACCAAATTCAAAATGTTTATGTTCGATAATACGAGTAAAAGGAGTTTCTGCATCGGTATAATTAATTACAGCGTTCCCTTGATAATTATTCATATTTAGCTCATCTGTTTCAAATTTCAAACTACGATATTCTAGCTCTCCAAGTCGGTAATCAAAAAACTCATCAATCATGCCAGTGAAAATTATTTTTGGGAAAGTGCTCAAATACTGATCTTTATTCTCAAAAAAGTCTGTCTGTGTCTCAACATCAATCAATTCACTATCAAGCATTTTTTTAATAATTTGAGTATAACCGCCTATTGGTATGCCTTGATATAAATCATTAAAATAATTATTGTCATACGTTAATCTTACTGGTAACCGTCTTATAATGAACGCAGGCAATTCAGTAGCCTTTTTACCCCACTGCTTTTCGGTATAGCCCTTTACTAGTTTTTCATAAATATCTGTGCCAACTAATGATATGGCTTGTTCCTCCAAGTTTTTGGGTTCACCTACGATTCGTGCCTTTTTCTTTTGTTCTTCTATTTTTTTTAATGCTTCATCTGGGGTGTTAACACCCCATAATTTATTAAATGTATTCATATTAAATGGTAAATTAAACATCTCACCATTATAATTAGCTACTGGGCTATTAGTATATCGGTTAAATTCAGCGAATTGCTGTATGTAATCCCATATTTGTTTATTTGAAGTATGAAAAATATGTGCTCCATATTGGTGAACTTGAATTCCATCCACCTCATGAGTGTAAATATTTCCAGCAATGTGATCCCTTTTTTCAATAACTTTTATTCTCTTGCCTCGTTTTGCGGCCTCATAGGCAAAAGTTGAACCAAATAATCCTGATCCAACAACTAAATAGTCATAATTTTCCATAGCTTCTCCTTAAATAGAATTTAATATATCTATTGTCTACACATCTACAATTGTCCAATCAATATATTATCACACTTTTGGAAATTTGATTGATGGATGAAATATAAGCCCTGACAAAGTACCCTTTAATATCGCATTTGACCTTTTAAATCGATTATCATGCGCTTTAAAAAGCACTTTAAAGTAATCCTTAGCGTTACCG
This sequence comes from Paucilactobacillus nenjiangensis, assembly GCF_008632615.1. Taxonomy (NCBI): domain Bacteria; kingdom Bacillati; phylum Bacillota; class Bacilli; order Lactobacillales; family Lactobacillaceae; genus Paucilactobacillus; species Paucilactobacillus nenjiangensis. The sequence continues at coordinate 820,800 of NZ_CP043939.1, read as the reverse complement.
AGAACTCTTTTCCACATCTTTACAGAGCCTTGGTATTTTCGAGTTATATAGATCAAATTTCGATACATATAATAATACCGATTAATTCTATTTACGGCAATTTCTTCCAATGTATCATTTGCGAGATTATTAACTGTTTTATGTTGCACTATACTATCTTCAACAAAATACGAGGCACTTTTTTGTGATAAACGAACTGTGTATTCAGTATCATCTCCCCAAATGACAAAGTCTGCTCCTGGCAAACCAAACTCGATTATACTTTCCCTTTTAACCATTACAGAAACAAAAGTTGCTTCCGTCACTCTTATTAGGTTATACAAAACTTTTTCTGGCCATTTGTCATGAACTTTAGGAATATTAGTGCTACTTCCGTCGGTCCATCTAACGTTACTGCACAAAAAGCCGAACTCATCGTTCAATTTATGTGCTGCAATCAATAAATTAGTACTAGCATTTTCTGTTGGTATGGTATCGTCATCCATGAACCAAATGTAGTCTGAATCAGTGTGCTCAACAGCCTGTTTAATTCCAAATTCAAATCCCCCGGCACCGCCTAAATTATCATCTAAGTTAAAAACAAGCAGTCTTTTGTCATCAATGTCCATCAAATATTCTTCAGTTCCATCATTACTATGATTATTTACCACTACAAGCTTGTTCAATTGTTGGCTCTGAGTTAGTAACGCTGGAATACATTCTTGTAACATTTTTAATCTATTATAAGTCACGACTACCGCAGTAATCGATTTAGAATTACTCATGAATTTATCTACTTTCTGATTAATCATTTTTAAGTTTCCACATTTTTACTAACAATGTCGGACAGACAATGTCAATCGTAACTAATAATTTGTCCTTTAAACCATAATAACTAGTTGCAAGAAACAATAGTAAATTGCGAGTTACAAATTGCCTACATTGTTTTCTAATTTTAGCTTGATATTGACTTAACTCTCCATTGGAATTGTTAAAGCTTAATTTTCTTGAAATCAGACTATTTGCCCAAACTAGCCTTGTCTTAATTATTTTATCAAGCTGTTTGATATCATTCTTACGTTCAATCATCGACAAAACTTTAATGCCGGATAATTCGTTTTCAGAAAATTCATATCCAAGTTTAGACTTTTCCATTGTTGAACTATTATCCAACACATAAAAATAGGTGTCTATATTTTGAAAAATAGCTTTTTCAATGTGTTGAATATACTCAAAACAAAACAATAGATCTTCAGAATATTGTATATTTTCATTAAATCGTATGTCATTATCATGAATAACAGAAACTTTAAAAGCCTTGTTAACAGAATAACCCTCAAACAAGTCATTCCTAAACAAAGCTTTTAAAGTTTCTTCTCGGTTCATTACTTGCTTTTCTGTTTCAGTATTTAAAATCTTGCTCGTCACAGTTACGTTTGTTATTGCAAGTTGTGGATTTTCATTTAAAATATCAAGGAAAGTACTCAAATAATTAGTTGCAACAAAATCATCAGCATCAACAAAACATACATAATCACTTGTAACCTGTTTTAATCCAAAATTACGAGCAGCCGAAACTCCCATACCGTCACTAAGTAAATATGTAATTTGCTCAAACTTGTCTGAATAACTTTGAGCAATCACTGTTGAATTATCAACAGAATGATCGTCAATCAAGAATAAATGATAATCATCCATTGATTGTGCGACAACACTCTCAACTGCTTTTGATAATGTCTTATTGGCGTTTTTGAATGGAATAATAATGCTAAATGTTGTTTTCACTTGCTTCCCCTGCTATTTATCGTGTACATACGCTCATACAATCTTGGAATAATTTTAAGTATAAGACAACTAATTTTATATTTTCTAGGTAGATCGTAATAACTAAATATTAAATAAAACTGAATGTTGCTTTTAACAATAAATCTGGTATCTTTAGTTGTCCAATGTTCATCAGTAGTCAAATGATAATTAATTTGATGAATAGTTAATCTAACAATCAACGACTTCATTACTTTATTACGCCAGGATATTTCACTAAAATTATCAGACAAAGCTTTATTTGCAAACTTAATAAATTGGTTTGTTAAAAAATCCATCTTAGAGGAATAGCTTGTAGTTGTACTCAAATTATCACGTTTATTGAGAGTATATAAAACCTCCTCAGTTGTGATAATTAAGCTCAAATTTGCGGCAATAAGAAATTCTAAATTAAAAAGAGAATCCTCAAAAAAATTTTCATTTTTAAACTGAATTTTATTATCTTCAATAACTTTAGAGGCATAGATTTTGTTCCAAAGCCCAACATCTGCCTCATTATTATTATTAAGCAGATCACCAATCATTTTCTTTTTTGTCTTTGTTAACGCCTCGGAAAAAATACTTTTGCTCTCAACGACTTTATTGCTTGCATCATCATTCCAAACTTTTTGAATTCCACACACCACTAGTTGGTAGTTATTTGAAAAGGCTAAGTTGAGCATCTTTTCAACATAGTTTACTGCAATTTTATCATCTGCATCAATAAAACAGTAATAATCACCACTCGCATATAACATCCCAGTGTTGCGTGCAGTCGCCTGCTTAGAATTTGACTGATGAATTACCTTTAACCAATCAAATTTGCTTTGTAACTGATTTAGTACTGATAATGTCGCATCTGTTGATCCATCATCAACGACAATGACTTCAAAGTCATATATTGTTGTGCGTTGTATTTCTAAACTATCCAAACAATCCGCGATTGTTTTTTCAGCATTATAGGCAGGTATGATGATTGATAAATTCACTATTCGTTCTCCTCAAAATTCAATGCTTTAATAAATCTTTTATTGTAATTAACTGTGGAAAATTTATTAATTGAATTTTTGACGTTTTCTGTGGAAAATAAAGGCGTTGACTCATTTAATGAGTTTAAGTACAGGGCGGCCTGCTTTATATTACCTAGAGTGTACAGAAACCCATTGTGCTTATTGTCTACGATATCTTTGGGGCCTACCGGACAATCAGAACTAATGACAGGTATACCATGACTTAATGACTCAACTAATACCATCGGGAACCCCTCATATCGAGATGTCAGTAAAACAGCAGTTGCGGAATGTATATGTTTCCACGGTTCTGCAACCCAACCCTCAAAAGTTACATGGTTAATTATACCGTTATCTTCAACAAATTTCTTTGTTTCTTCCAGCCCCTCACCTGAACCATAAATTGTAAGATGCCAATAATTTTTAAGCTGTTGTAAAATAGAAAACATTTCATATAAATTTTTTTGCCCTTGAAGTTCTGGACGTCCGATGAACACAAATTCATTCTTAACTTTGTTGTTGATAACAACTTGTTTTTCAACATTAACGGGATTATAAACAAGATAACAATCTTCTTCATTAATACCAAGCGAAACTAACTGCTCAACGATTCCCGAGCTTATTGCTAAATGCCTATCTGCAAGATGTAATTTGTTATACCTAACATTCTTCTCATCAAAAAGTGAGAAATGAATCCAAGACACAATCTTATATTTTTTATGAAATACTTTTCTAACATAAAAAGCAATTTCCACAATTCTTCCAGTCATACAAATGACAATATCAGATTTGCTGTTTGCAAAGTAAGCTATTATCGTGCCCAATTGGATTATTTTATTTGACGGAGCACTTTTTACTTGGTCTGAAGATAATTCAAATTTATCAATCCAACTTGAGTCAGATGTTCCGCTACTTAAAAATAATTGAAAATGATAAGATTGTTTAAGTTCTTGATTTGACATAACCATTCCAATTACTGTTTCGGTTCCGCCATGTCCCGATAAAAACGGGCTAACTATCTGGATTGTTTTCACTTTATTTCCTCGACTTCACAAACATTCTACCTAAAAATCTAAATCCTTTACTCAGCCATTTTTGGCTTTCCATGTGCACTAGATTTACCTCTTTATATGAGTAACCATTTGTTTCTAGCCAAACATCCAGCAATAATTCACTTACAAACCCATAAACTCTTTTTTCGTACGCATCATATTCACTTGTATCTATTTTGTCTTCTAATAAGTACAGAATATCAAATAGCCATTCGCAATACTCATCAAATTTGTCTTTTTTCATTATGAACATGTTAAACATATGGGCTGACTTCGACTTCATGACGTTTTCGAAAGCCAAAAAATATTCTGGATACTGATCATGAATTATTTTAGATGTCTCATCGAGCGGATCTGAGTGATGGGCATGAACATAATGATTGTAATTGGACTGAATAATATAATTACGTTTCTTTGGCAGAATAATATCTACATTGGTTAGCAATCCTTCAATTTCGTTTCTAGTCAAAACTTTAGAAATACTTTTGTCCTTGGATAAACTCATATATCTTCTGTAATGATCTAGTCCAATGGCATCCGCATTTAAGTTTTTCCATGCCCAGTAAAGTGCTGTCAACTCGTTATAACTTGTATTTTTTTCAGAGATGTTAACTCCAGAATTATCACCCGTGTAAGGCAAACTTGCATCAGGATGCAAAGTTTTCCCTACAAAAATTGGAAGATACAGAGAATCGTCTGTTGGCATTTCATATTTTTTATGTGTAGCAACTAAAACTTTGATATTCATGATTTCATCCTATAATAATTTTTAATTTAAAACTATCCCATATATTTCCAAGTATCTTTAGCAAAAACTAGTACCATTCCTAATAGTACTCCAATAGCGGCCCCCACCAACACATACTTTTTCACCGATGGCGATGTCCTTGAAGAAACAACATTTTGTTTAGCAGTACTTAAAACTTTAACATCGATTTGATTTTCTACCACTTGAGGGGCCAATTGTTTATAACTATTAACAACTGTGTTGACAATAGTTTGGGATTTTTTTTTGCTACCACTATCCACTTTAAAATCGAGAACAAATGAGTCGTCTCTGGCTTCAACCTTAACATAATCAGATAATTCAGAAATTGAAACATTAACATGAGAGTTTTTCTTTAAATTTTTTTGAGCATTTTTTAGTATGACACCATCACTCGCAACATCTGCATATGTTTGCATCATCCCTAAATCGTTTTTAACATTATAACTTTTATCAGCAGAATGTTCATTCGCAACCATTACACTACTCGAAGCACTGTAGGTAGTCTTTTGTTTCATCTTGGCCATCCCACCAAACACAACAGACAGAACAATTCCAAAAGCAAAGATGATGATAATATGTCTAAACATTAAATTAAATAAATCTTTTATAGAATACCTTTTAGCCAAGTTGATTTCCCCTTACTTTCTCTTCGTGTTCAAAAATAAATGACATGCATAAAATTAAGAACGGATTATACGCGATTTCCAACATATGTTGATCTACAACGCTACTCAACGACAGTAATAACAAGATTCCACAAAACACATACTTTTGCTGTAGCGTTGCTTTAAAAGATGCTCTGGTTATAATGAACATTATCAAAATAGTAAAAATCACTCCATATATCAGCTGTAATCTGATAAATGACGAATCAATCATGAAATACTTAAAGCTTCCGCTAGCAGCCTTATATGCCTTAATTCCAGATTCACCACCCCAACCATATTCCATAATATGATTTCCAAACAGCTGTAATCCATAATCGGTAAAACCAGTACTACCCAAGGACAACCTTGAAGATAATACCGAATCTAATTCATAAAATATTTTCATTTTCAATCCATACAGTACAGTTGAAAACGATATGATGACGGCTAATAATATTGGGGCAAACCAATAATAATTTATTATTTTACACTTTAACTTAATAAAATACATAATTGGAATTATTGCAAGTATGCATAATGTATCCAATCTGGCATCACTGAAAATATAGAGGAATACTGCTATAACAACAAAAAATGAATATCTTTTCCAATTTAATTTTTCAAAGAACAGATAGCAATAAGCTAAGATTAAGTAAAAAATATGTGATGCAAAATCTGTTGGATATATGATTCCAAATGAGTGTCTCACTCCACCATCACGGATATACTTCAAGTCAGGGATAATGTTTAATTGAGATGATACAATGATAATTGTTATCATTATCAGACCAATCCAGAAGTACCATTCAATAATTTTATCCTTATTAACATCTTTGGAACTTATCATGAACATAATCATGTATAGCGCTAGTGTTGATTTCGAAAAGTACCATGTTAGTAGCGCCGTCAAAATACAAATAAAAATAAACAAGAACTCAGCCTTAGTATATGTTTGATAAAATACTAATTTAACACCTAACAACCCTAGTGCAACATATCCACAATAATTGATTAAATGAAATGAAATTACACTATTAAACATAGAAGTTTGCACAAAGCTAGTCACAAAGTACAAAATAAAAGCAAAAAAATAAATTTGTTCTGGAGAAACTTTTTGCTTAATGGAATGTTTAAATTGATGAACTAATCGCTTCGAACTTGTCAATTTTTTAATACGCTCCATTCGGTTTAAGCATTACGAGGACTGTCTTGAAAATAATCTGAGCATCCAGTAGCAGACTTCTATGTGTTATGTACTCTAGGTCTAGCCTAACCATTTCATCAAAACTTACGTCATTTCTTCCACCAACCTGCCACAAGCCTGTACATCCCGGTCGAACCAGTAACCTTTGCTTATCAAATTCAGTATATTGAGCCACTTCACTAAGAAGTGGTGGCCTAGGACCAACTAAACTCATAGATCCCTGGATAACATTTAATAACTGTGGTAACTCATCTAAACTGTATTTTCTAATTATTCTACCCACTTTTGTAATTCTAGGATCATTTTTTAACTTAAACATAGCACCTGATATTTCATTTTTACTTCTTAATTTTTCCAAGATTTCATCAGCATTAGAAACCATTGATCTAAATTTATACATTTTAAATGCTTTTCCATTCTTACCTACTCGTGTTTGTGAATAAAAAATTGGACCCTTAGGATCATCAATTAAAATACAAACAGATACAATAAAAAACAACGGGATTAGAACAATCAATCCAATCATTGAGAATAAGATATCAAATAGTCGTTTAAAAAAAGTATAAAACGGTTTTTCAGTCAATTGTATTTTCTTATCTGTCACGGTACATACGATCCTTCATATAAATTTTAGACTTTTACACAACAATTATCATACCAATAAACCTAGGTCAACTGCAATCGTATTTATAAATTTAAAACAGTTTTAATAAAGATTCATGCTTTTTCTCATATAAATGTCAGTGTTAGTCGTTTTTCTTTCTTGATAACAATCTTTTTTTAATTTATCCCATCATATAAATTTTTTAATAACAAATATAAAAATTTATAGACTTTTTCTTTGTTTCATAAATAAAATAAAAGTAATTAACGTAGTAGTGGCCGAAATAAATATTGAAACTTTTGCAACTAACGTGTAATGACTTGAAATAATAATTTCATCTGAAGTGGCCTCTTTGAAATAAACTTCTACAGTTCCACGATTGGACTCCCTTATTTCCAATTTTTTACCATTTGCACTTGCGCTAACTCCTTTATAGTACAAAAATGGTGTATTGATATATCTTTCACTTTTAGTATTTAAATAAAAAATTTCTTTTGTTGCCGAGGAATGAGAATTGACATTAATTTTCTTTCCATTTCTGTCATAAAAAATATGATTTCTAATTGAGCTAAGATTTTTTGAAGTTGTTGAAATCTTAGGGTAATAATCTTGCTGCCATTTTATACTTTTCGTGCTTAAAAGATAATCTTGATTATTACTTAAATGTACCGCATTCCCTTTTATATTGTGTGTCATTGTGATTTGAACACAGCATAATGCTAAAAAACATGCAATTAAAAATGGAATCTTAGTTGGTTCTTTGAAAAGTGATGCAATACAAAAACATACACACACCGTCGTAATACCCAAGAATCTAAATGGAAACTGAATTATCGTTATTGGAGTGTTCTGTAGGGCAAACCACGGAAAAAGTTGGGTTGACAAAAACATACCAATCAAACTCAAATAAAACATTTGTCTTATTGCAAGATTCATTGATCTAAATGCACAGCAACTAATAACAAAACCAATAAACAGTATGATACCAAGCGATGGGTCAAACGAATTATTTGCTATATTCAGAAAAAATGATTTTATACTCAAAGCTCCGTCAAACAATTCCGGGGTGTATGGTCTAGAAATCTTTTGAAAGAATCCTTGTTCAAATAACGGTCCCCAAAAGAACGTTGTTAATAGCAATGTAAATACTATACTTTTGAAAAGATTATAAAGTCTGTATTTATGATTAATTAGTTTGGTTAGATTTAAGCAAAACAACAAGAAAAGAAAAAAACAACAAATTACAACACTCAAGACATGACTATATACGATTAAGGCCATACCCACAGCAAGATGCAGAACATAAATTTTATTATCATCGGTAATTAACTTGTAAAAGCTCGCAATAACCATTGGTAAAAAAGCAAAAGCTATTACTTCACCGATAGCAGACCGTTGAAATAAAGTAATAGATCTATCTGTAGAAAAAACATATAAAACAGCAAAGACATATTTTTGTACTTTGTTTTCCAAAATAAATCCACTGTAATAATAAGCAATGTCAAAAGTTAACACTGTTAATAAAACAAAGAATACCAACATAGTAATAACCCAGTTTTTAATTAAAAAATGAATCACTATAGCCGGATAATATGTTAGCCATGGATAAAAGAAATTCACTCCAGAACCAGTACCACCGAAAGTTACAAAATTAATTGGATTAGTCCAGACTGCCCTCAAACCATCTAATCGAGAAATATGAAAAAGTAAATCATTTCCTATACCACCGCCATACATCAGTGACAACCTGTTGTACATACTAAAAACGTAGATAATACTAGTAAAAATTGAAACTATTAGTAATTGTATATAGCCATTTTTAAGTAACTTCATGCATTAGTTCTCCTGTTACGTGATTTATTGACCTCAAAGTATTAATATTCACACTAATTTAATAATATGGTAGATTGTAAAATTTAAGTTGAACATATTAGTGGACAGAAAAACCCATAAAGGCCTTTAATGGTGTCACCACAACATTCCACTAGAAACCTTTATGGGCACCACTATTTTATCATTTGAAGACCGCGTTGTCATCGAAACACTTCATCATGAAAAGCACTCACTTCAATATATTGCCGATTATTTAGGCTTTAGTAAAACCACTATCTTTAATGAGGTTCATCACTTAGCTGGTGAGTATAACGCAGTTAGGGCTCAAACTGACCATGAAGTTAAACTTAGTCATCGTGGTCGTAAAACCATCTTAACGACTAACCTAAAGCGATTGATTGAAGAAAAAATCAAGATCCAAAAATGGTCAATTGAACAAGTGGCTCATGTAGTTAGAATTGCCTACAAAACCATCTATAACTGGATTGATCAGGAACTACTGGATATTAATGTGACTGATTTACCTGACCATGGTATTCGTCGCAAACGAGCTAAAGAAACCCGTGGTACTTTTAGTCATGGACGTTCCATCGAAGATCGTCCAGCTGAAATTTCTGATTGTAATACTTCAGGTCACTTCGAAGCTGATACAGTTTTATCTGGAAAACGTAAAGGTCAAGCAGTAGCTACGTTTGTCGAGCGTAAGAGTCGGCTTACCATCGTTAAACGGCTTAATGGACGAGATAGTACTTCAATGACCAAGGCTATTTTAGAATTGGCTAACCAGTTAGGAGATAATCTCAAGACCCTTACTGTTGACCATGGGAAAGAATTCGCCAACTACAATTTGATTGAAGAACAGACCGGTGTTCCGCTGTACTTTGCGCACGCTTATTCGCCACATGAACGAGGCAGTAATGAAAATCGCAACCGAGTACTACGCCGCTTCATTCCCAAAGGTCAACCGATTGATGAGATTACCGATGATGAATTGATTCAAATTAACTGGTATTTGAATTCCCGACCACTCAAATGTTTAAATTGGCGAACACCGATTGAGATCTTTTTGCGTGATCTGCGTTACTAAATTTGTTCAAGTTATTTCTTGCAATCTGCCATATACTAAAAAGTAACGAAATATTTTAGTTTGTGAAACTAATGTGTTTTATTAATACCATTTGGTATTGAATTACTTTCTATCTTTCTCTAAGTAAATAGGCCTTTTTTTGGATTGCATATAAATTTTACCAATATATTTTCCAACAATTCCTAGGCATAAAAGTTGAATTCCACCAAGCAATAAAAATACACAAATCAAAGATGCCCAGCCATAAACACTACTTCCAGGTACAATAATTGCTCTGATTATAATAAAAGCAATACCAATCATTGATCCAATAAAAGAAATCATCCCAACCCATGATGCTATTGATAATGGGACCTCAGAAAAATCTGTTATACCATCAATCGAATACCTCAACAATTTCCAAAAGGACCAACTTGTTGTTCCTGCAGCCCTTTCGATATTCTCATATTCAATGTATTCAGTTTTAAATCCGACCCAACTAAAAATTCCTTTTGAAAACCTATTATATTCCGTTAATTCTAAAACTGCTGATACCATTTTTCGAGTCATCATTCTATAATCTCTAGCCCCATTAATAATATTTGTAGTTGAGATAGAATTAATGACACGATAAAACATATTTGAGAAAAAAGAGCGGATTATTGGCTCACCCTTTCGATTGCTTCTTCGAGTTGAAACACAATCAATTTCATTATTTTTGATAATATCAAACATTTTAGTCATCAACTCAGGTGGGTCTTGCAAGTCTACATCCATAACAACAACATATTCACCTGTAGCTGCTTCAAGTCCAGCGTACAATGCTGCTTCTTTCCCAAAGTTTCTTGAAAATGATATGTAATGCACTTTTTCTGGTAACCGTTTGTTTAATTTTTTTATTTCTTCAAGTGTATTATCTCTAGATCCATCATCAATAAACCAATACTCGGAAACAACATTACTCATCGCAGTTATCGTAGCTTCGCAGGTTTGTAAAAAAAGAGCTATCATTTCTTCTTCATTGTAACAAGGAACAACAATCGAAATCTTATCCATTTAATGTATCTCCTTAATGTATCTACAATTCAAATTCTATTTTATAATTGTTGAGTCAATATTCGAACAAGTCTGTTAAATTTTCTACTGTGAACACAACAATAGTCATTTTAACACAATAAATCCCGATTATTGGAAATTCCAATAATCGGGATTACTGTTAATACTTATCTATATATCTAAAATGTATTGTTGAAGTGTTTTGTTCAATTATTCCAATTACAATACAAATCCCAGTTGATCAAATAAATTCAAATGATAGGTATTAATAGTATTTTGTAAAGTTGATGTATATGTTGGCGAAGTTGCATAACCGTCTTGTCTTATTTTGGTTGTAACACTAACAAAACTCTTATCCCAAAGTAAGTTTGAATATCTAGAATTTTGAGTCAAGAAAAGTGCATGATCTAACACACTGGCATCATTTGTTGGATATGCTCTAAAGCCAGCATTAACGGTGACATAAGATCCATTTAAATATTCACCAGTTGCCATATTAGCTGACTGACCATTGTACGATCCCTTTATTCCGAATAAATTATGATATACAGATGCCAATGTTGAATTACCCCATCCACTCTCAATAATTGCTTGTGACAATGTGAGTGAAGGTAAAACTCCATACTTACTCCAACCTAAAACAGCTGCATTTACAATGCTTGATAAAAAGCTGTTCCCACTATATGCTAATTCACCATCACCATTAAAGAAGATGTTTCCAAATCCTAAATTAACTGATTTATTTGTTGCACGCACTCCATCATCACCAAAATAATAAATTTTACCCCAATTAGTATAGAACTTATTTGTATATCTTACTCCGTCAGATCCAAAGTAATACATACCTCCCCAATTTGAATAAAATTTATTCGTGTACCTTGCTCCATCTTGACCGAAGTAGTAAAGTGCTCCCCAATTTGAATAGAATTTATTTGTATAACGAATTCCTGCGTCACCAAAGTAATATAAATTTCCCCAGTTACTGTAAAATTTGTTTACGAACAGTTGCCCATCTGAACCAAAGTAATACAATTCACCCCAGTTACTGTAAAACCGATTTTCAAAACGGATTCCATCATTATCAAAATAAGACGTTCCTTCATCGGTCGTTAAAAATTGATTTGTATAACGAGAACCATCTGTCCCGAAATAGTATGTCGCACCCCAATTTTTATAATATTGATTTTGATACATTTTCCCATCATTGCCAAAATAATAGAGTCTATCATTGGCAGAATAGAAATAGTTGGTTTTCATCTCGAAAGTAGTACTGTCAAAATAGTAGGTATTATTTTCATAGTTTTGCTGCCCACTTAATTTTTTCCCGTTCTGATACAAATAAGTTTTACCATTTTGAATAGCCATGCCGTTCTTATCTGAATCAGTAACAGTACTATCCAAATTATTCTTATAAATTATAGAATTGGATGAAACTTCTGATCCAGCAGATTCTATGTCACTTGAGGCTGCCGTGTCACTGGTGGCTGTTGTGTCACTGGTGGCTGCTGTGTCACTTGAGGCTGCCGTGTCACTGGTGGCTGTTGTGTCACTGGTGGCTGCTGTGTCACTGGTGGCTGCTGTGTCACTACTGGTGGCTGCTGTGTCACTGGTGGCTGCTGTGTCACTGGTGGCTGTTGTGTCACTGGTGGCTGTTGTGTCACTGGTGGCTGCTGTGTCACTGGTGGCTGCTGTGTCATCTTGAAGAACAACAGAATTAGTTTGTGAAACCGCTTCTAATTCAACTAATGCATCAGTCCCAACTAAATTATTGTTCTCGCTGTCTGCTTGCGCACTGTTTTGACCACTTGCAACTCCGACAATCAATGCTGCTGTAGCCATTGCACATATGCACCATGTCTTACCTTTTTTGAACATTTTAAATCTCACAATTTCATTCATTCCAAATACTCCTTTAATTAATACCCCTAAATTAAACGGTTTAACGAAATATTAACATATTACTCATGAAATTTTTGGTTATAAATAAAAATGTCACCCCAATGTAATACTGAGGTAACATTTTATTAAAAATTAAAATTGTACATAGTAATATTCAACTAGCTCCGTAAATGTAGCCATATTGTATCCTGTCCCAAAAAATGAATTCGCATTGGTTGTCCAATATCCATCTGGATCTGTATGGTCTGTATCTACCAGATTTTGAGAAACATTATGGTGTGACCAAATTGTGCCAGATCCGTTTTGTTCAGTTTGAACCCCAAGACCATATTTGTTCAACAGATACGCTGTATAATATGCTGCATTATTCACTTCACTGGCAAATGAGTCGGCTGAGTGTACTTCAACTTGTTCAAATTGAACAAATCTGGCATTGCCGCCTCCGCCACTCCCCCAGCACTTTAAGTCGGTATTAGCTACATTGATAATTCTTGAATCGTCCACATATGAATGAACAAAAGCACTATTATAATGATTCATTGCATAATTAATTTCGCCAGAAATACTATCGTTGTAGTTTGCAGTTTCATGAACGACAACACCCTCCGGTTTTCCATATCGGTACTCCATTGAACTATCGGTTGGATATCCTTGCCATATTTGTGTTTCAATGTTGGCATGAACTTTACCAGTAGATATTATATACGCATTAATTTTATTTTCTAAACTTAATTCACCAGCATTATTTGCATAAAAATCAATGTAATTATATTTAAATTTTGTATTTTTCAGTAGAGCTCCATCACCGCCGAAATAATACAATTTATTTCAATTATGATAAAACCGGTTGGTATAGCGTGCTCCATCTGATCCAAAGTAATACATACTACCCCAATTGGAATAGAATTTATTCGTATACCTCGCTCCATCTGATCCAAAATAGTATAAAGCTCCCCAATTAGAGTAAAACTTGTTAGTATAACGAATTCCACCGTCACCGAAGTAATACATATTACCCCAATTCGAATAAAATTTATTTACAAAGAGTTTTCCGTCTGTACCAAAATAATATAGCGAACCCCAGTTGCTGTAAAAACGATTTTCATATCGAATTCCGTCATTACCAAAATATGAAGTTCCATCATCATTAGTTAAAAATTGATTGGTAAATCGGGCTCCATCATCACCGAAATAATAAGTAGCACCCCAATTTTGATAATACTGATTTTGATACATTTTTCCATCGTTACCATAATAATATAATTTATCATTGGCAGAATAGAAATAATTAGTTTTCATTTGAAAGGTATCAGCATCGAAATAGTAACTACTGTTATCATAGGCCTGTTGGCCACTTAACTTTTGCCCATTTTGATAAAAATAAGTATGTCCCTCTTGAATGGCTAATCCATTCTTGTCCGCATCAGTAACTGTCGTTACAGGATTATTTTTATAAACAATTACGTCAGTAGTATCGTCGACACCTGTAGTTGCAGCATCACTGTCATTTTCAGCAGGTGCCGAACTTGACGTTTCACTCTCGTCATTAGACGACAACGTTGAATCGGTAACTGTTGAAACATCGCCCCCCGAAGGTGTTTCGCTTAATGGTACTGTTTCACTACTTGTAGACGTTGTAGAGAGCGTAAAATATCTTGTGTAAATGCATAAAAGATTTCTGAATTGTATAGAAATAGTGAATGCCTTCCCTTATGATATTTAGTAATCACAGAAAACATCACAGGAGGCATTCCCCATGAATGAACTTACCACAGAAATTATCGCTGCACTAGCCCAAAAGCAAGATTTGGACGAAGTTTTTCGTCACCACCTCGAAATTGCGATTAACCAGCTGCTTCAAACCGAATTGGCAGAGTTTTTGGGTTACGAACGCTACTCATACGCTGGGATTAACACTGGTAATAACCGCAACGGCAGTTATGAGCGCTCGTTTGATACGAAGTACGGCCAACTTAACTTAACCATTCCTCGAGATCGCAATGGCCGGTTTGAAAATCATACCTTGCCAGCCTACGGTCGGCACAGTGATAATTTAGAAACAACGGTCATTCAGTTGTATACCAAGGGAATTACCACTGCTGAAATTGCCGAACTTATTGAGAAAATGTACGGTGCTCACTACTCCAAAGCCACGGTTTCCAACATGACTAAAGCCGTCAATGAACAGGTTCAAGCTTTCCAGCAACGTCGACTGGCTTCACAATATGCGGCCATCTTCTTAGATGCCACTTACTTGCCGTTAAAGCGGGATACCGTTCAAAAAGAAGCCGTTCATATTGCGATTGGCATTCGTCCAGATGGTACGAAAGAAGTGCTGAACTACCAAGTGGCGCCAACGGAATCGACTGGAATCTGGACTGAACTGCTGGGAACCTTGATCAAGCAGGGCGTTAAAGATGTGCTGTTGTTTGTGGCCGATGGGTTAGTTGGTTTGGATGAAGGCTTGAATCGGCATTTCCCTAAAGCCAAACGACAACGTTGCCTGGTTCATGTTGGGCGGAATCTGATGAACAAAGTTCGCGTAAAAGACCGCAAGGCCGTGATCAGTGACTTTAAACAAGTTCATCGGGCCGCCAACCGTGAAGCAGCCGAACTGAAACTGAATGAGTTCGCCAACAACTGGCATCAGACCTATCCCAAATTAATCAAAGATCTGCTTAAAATGCCGAATTTACTCACTTTCATGGACTTTCCACCAGCTATCCGGCAATCACTATACTCCACTAACCTGATTGAGAACTTTAATAAGCATCTCAAGCGCACCACCCACCACAAAGAACAATTTCCAACGGAAGATTCACTGGATCGCTTCCTGGTTTCTCAGTTTAATGTTTATAACGAGAAGTCTCTGAAGCGGATCCACCGAGGGTTCAAAAGACTCCAGGACACCTTGGAAGCATCATTTATTTAAGTTAGATACATATTATATGTACGAAGGCATTTCATTTACACAAGATTCTTGACGCTACCACGTTGTACTATTTGCATCCAATACTGTACTTAAGTTTGATGCGTTATTTTCGACAAATAATGATTCTGCGTCTTGCAAACTTGATGAATTACTAGGAAGTGTATCTGATTCACTTATCGAGGAAGTCGATATCTTATCCGCAGAAACATTCACGTCGCCGCTCCCCATCCCAATAGCAATTCCAACAATGGCAATTGCTGAAACACACCAACACTTGCCCTGCTTAAACATTTTAAATCTTGGACTTTCCATATTAAATCCCCCTCAAAATTTGTAAATACAATGTTGCACTTTATCATACCACAAAGTTAATTGATGGATAAATAAAAGTCCGTAAAAATTCACATACTACGTGCGAAAACGTATACATGTTTTCATAAGTAACAATTATTACGATAATCTATTCAATTTTTCGATGAATAAAGTCAATATCACTTTTAATGCGGTATTTCATAACGCTGATAAAAATAATTATTCCTATCCATGAAATAACACTGATACATAAAGTTACTATTTGCAGATTAGTTTTCAAATAATAAACATGAACTTTGTTATTCCCATTCTTAATAGGTACAACTAATAATTTATCGTTATTTATTTTTGGCTTAATTTCGCGACCATTTATCTGTACATGGTACCCAGGATAATATATATTTGGTAAGATAATTTTGGAATAATTTTTAGAAGATATTGCGTTATATTTAACTCCGTTTTTGGTTATCTCATATTTACTCAATCTAATATTTTTACCTTTGTTTAACCCACTAATTGAATGATTAAGCAAATTTCCAGCTTGATTCCCAGTTTTGCTTGGTAGATAATCTAAAATTGTAGACTTAACCTCAAATTTTTCGAAAAATTTATAATTTGTAACGAAACTTTTCACTTCGTTTGGTTTATCTGCAGCATCTTGTTTAATATACATATTAGCTGCAGTGAAAGAGCTTACTAATATAAATACAACTAACATCGCTGTAGCAACAATACTACTATCTTTCTTCAAAAGGAATGCCAAACCATATCCAGAAATTAGTGCTAATAAGTAGCATACTATTAGAAAAAATCTCCATGGAGATTGAATAAATTCCAACTTTTGATTGAATATTTGCCATGGAAATAAATTTGAGGAAAGAATAAAAAAAACAATAAGCATACCTGTTAAATACTTAAATAATACATTAAACTTTCTAAATGTGCTAAAAATAATTATCAGCGACATCAATCCGGATACACCAACTCCAATAGTTGTCTCACCATTACTACTTGGTAAAAAATTAAATAAAGCTTGTTGAATGTTAACCGTAGATAAATACAGATTCCATTTTGTTACAGTAATCCCCCCCGCATACAAATAATTGTTAACTAATGGCCCTAAGAAAAATATTGAAAGTAAAATTGTAACAATTCCTGAAAGTACAAAGTAGCTAGTTCTAACAAATACTTCTCTTTTCGTTAGTTTATTAATTATCAACAGTCCGAATAAAAGCACAATAAAGATGGTTACCATGAAAACTGATATTATATGGGTAAAAATTAACAAAGTCATTCCAATTGATAAAATGTACCACCGTCTATAATTTCCAACAAATATTAAATAAGCACCATAAAATATGACTGGAACAAAAATCAATGCCATTGCTTGAGCTATATCTTGTTTAACAAACACATATGTTAACTCAAATTGAGTAAAGCCATACAGTAAAGCAGAAAACAAAGCTGCAACTTTGGATTCAGTAATTTTCAGAGTAGTGACAAACATTGACATAAAAATTAAAAAATTTACTAAACTAATAAACAAAATATATGAAATCCAAGCATTACCAATCAATAAATGAATTAGTGCTTCCGGAATTAAGGTATACACAGGATAAAATAAATTTTGAGGGTATACGATTGATCCAAAAGTCATAGTTGAAACATCTGGAACCAAATTCAGTATATCACCGTTTTTCATGTTTAAAAATGTTTCTTGAAGCCTCGTTAAATGAAATTGTAAGTCATAAATATTAGCAATTGGTCTACCATACAAATATGGTAAAACAATTAATAGACTTAAGGCTAGGAACAAAAACGTTGCTGAAATCATATAATATTTTTTTATGATTCTTTTAAAGGCGTTCACATCAATACTCCTCATTATAAATAATTTTGAATTTCATAGTTAAGATTAATTTAATACAATCATTTTAGTTTATTTTTTTGATATTTTTTTACGACAAAGTATAGTATCAGTGACAAAGTTCCACATAACGATAATATTAGTCCTACAAAAAATCCCGACACAGAATACCTCAATTTAATTTCATGCGAACCCGATTTTACTTTCATCATCACTAATCCACCTGCTCCTCGTACAATTCCAACCCGATGGTCATCTTCGTAAGCTTTCCATCCAGTATCAAAAGGAACTGAAATCATAACGTTATTGGTCTTATATTTAGAAGTAGTTTTAAAACTAATTTTATTACCCTCATAATTAATATTCTTTATATCCTTTGAAACCATCTGTTTCCTTATTCTACTAAATAACTTTTCATTTTCTACTGATACATAAGGATTACTCAACATTTTGTTGTCAGATTTAATCTTAATTTTTAAATTTGTACCTTTCTTGAAGTTGCCAAGGGAAACTATCCCGTTCTCACCTTCATCAACAAACGATTTAGCTATAAACCTATTATTACAATAAATATAAAATGGACTTGCTTCCTTTGATTGCTTGACTGGAACATAAATATAAACAATACCATCTTTACGTGTAACTACATTAAATTGATTATCAACATTGGGTTCTTTGTCAACTTTTTGCTTTTGATACATATTTTGATTAGTGAAAGTTGAAATATTTTTCCAAATCTTATTCTGATTGGTGAAAGGATTATCAGTTGTGTCATATTTTAAAGATTTTAAAGTTGCTGCATTTCTTGTTGTATTGAAAACAAGAGGATATGCCAGTTTGTCCTTTGCAATTGTAAACTCACCTAATTCAGTAACATGTTTTGCAAAATTAGTAGCAGTATTTCCAAAGTTATCACCATACATAAACTTGTTAACACGTTTTATTGAGTCATAAAAAGTTTTAGACTTGTTGCTAATTGTGTACTTTATTCCAAAAAGTCGATCCATAGCAAGTGTTGATCCACCATTGTAATTAGCCCACCTATGCCACTCATGCTTTTGGTAATATCCAAAAAATGACATAAAATCCGTTAAGCTATTTTTTTGCTGAGAAACGTAATTAGAAACACCTTTGTAGTTGAACAACATTGGGTCATTTTCATTAATCTGAAAATTGTTTCCAATTCTAAAGATTTCATCGTCACTACTATTAATTTTTTTTATAACATTGTTGGTACTTGTGAAGTATTTTGAAAATTGAGAAACACTGGAGCTATTTGTAACCTGAAGTTTTACGATTTTGTTTTCAACAAAAAATAAACTACCTAAAGAAATTATAAGTAGCCAAATTATTGCCGACTTTTTAAATTGCAATACCTCAATGCAAACAATTATTCCTACAACACAAATAAGTATAAAAAATAAATATTCCACTGACAACTGTGTTTTAAATTTAGCTATTAAACCAATAATTAGTATCAATATTCCAGTAATAACTACAGAACTTTGTTTAATTACTGGACTTTTTTCAACATTCTTATTAAAAGCGATGAATCCCATTACACAAATTGTAAAAACAATTACAAAGCTTTCCCTTTGCGCATAACCATTTGGCCAAGCAAATGCGTGCCAAGTCAAATATAATATGTCTATTTTAGTAGATAAGAACAGCAGTATTATTAATATAAAAGCCATAATCCTATCAATGAATTTTTGTTCAAAAAAGAATAAAATAAAATAGAAAAGAACTACTATACCGGCAAAGACTAAGGGTACATTACCCCCAAGATCACCTCTGAGCAACTGACGTGTGAGTGATGTAAATCCATAAACCGATTGAAAATTAAATGAAGTATTCTTTGAAACTCCTGTAGTCGATAGAAAACTTGGAATTAATACAATTGCCGAAATTAAAACACTAAATATATTTGCCAAAATAAATTGAATTAACTTTTGTACATTAACCTTAACCAAATCTTTTGAAACTAAACTTCTAACCAATAAAAAAATAAATATTAGGCAACAATAAAGTCCTACGATATATCCTAAATAGTAATTTGTGAATATTGTAAGCGTTAAAGTTAAGACATACAATCCGATTTTATTTTTATATAAAATTTTATCGATTCCAATCATTATTAATGGCAACATGATTATCGCATCAAGCCACATTACGCACTCTTTATACACAAATGTGTAATTCATCAGTGCAAAGGCAGATGAGAATATTAACTTAGATAACTCCGAAAGCTTTCCATCTAACAGTTTATTAATAAAAGTAGAATTGGAAAAAAATACGTAAGTTGTTAGCCCAATAAGTGAAATTTTTAAAGTTGTCAGAATAGTGAAAAATAATGGTAATTGTTGAACTGAAAAAAATATAATCAGATAGTTTAATGGATTCAACAAATAATAAGTAAAAACTCCAAAAAAACTCCCGCCAAGTGTCAAGGACGAAGAATACATAAAATTCATCGGGTGAAATATATTTTGCTTAAAATATGCAAATAAAGCTACATATTGATTATTCATATCGCCAATTATTAACGAATTGTCCCCAAAAGGAACCACATTATTTGACATTAGTATTGCAAGAATAAATATGAAAGGTATTCCAAAAGACGATATTAAAAAAATTTTACTATGAATCCTTTTCATGTTACACGCTCCATTTATTTTGTGCAATTTACATTACAATGCTTAGCTCAAATACTATAAAAGCACTAAGTTTGAGTGCATACTAATCGTTTTACGTATATTATGTGGACTAGTGAATTTTACAATTACCCCATTCAATTTCAAGTTCCAGATTATGTTAATTCTTTTCATCCAGCCACCTATTCACATCGTCCATCTGATATCCCTTACCAAATAAACTTTGTTTGGTTTTCATGATTCGAGTTCGATCATCATATTTACGATTTCGCTGCCAAATTTTTTCAGCCTGAACTGTTAAATTATACCATTCATCTTCAGCGTCTGTCTCGAGAACAAGGTCATTTAAAACTTGATTAATTAAATCTGTACTAAAGCCTTTTGTCATTAAAGCGACTCTAATTTTTTGCATGCGCATTTTTTCAGGTACACGATGATAATGTTTGGCTGCTTTTTCAGCCGCTTTTGATGCATTTTCAAGCATTGTATTATTATCGAACTCAGCTAGGGCATTTTCAATCAAATTATCGTCAATTTTTTTGGCTTTCAGTTTTTGTCGAATGACCGTGGGACCTTTATCTGAAGTAATAGCCATTGTTCTCACAAAACTTTCTGCATAGTTTTGATCACTAATCAGATTTTGTTCATGTAACCTAGCCATCACTTGAGCCATTGTTTGTTCGTCGATCTCTAATGATTTAAGTTTGTCGACAACCTCACTTTCTGCCCGTAATTGATGAGAGATATAGTCCAGTGCCTTTGAATAAGCTTTCGCCACACTATCTGACTTAGTAATGTCTGCTTGGAGCTGTTTATCAACTTCCATCCCCTTGGCCAATCTAAAATTGATCAGCACACTTTCACTTACTCCAAATTCAAATTGCCCGTCAAGATAGATGTTATAACGACCGGCGTGCTTTTTTTGAGCTTCAATCATCGTAATCTTTTTAACCAAATTTACATTCCCCTCATTTTTTAGTTTACATTCCAAATTTCATTTCTTAATTATGTATGTAAGCAGCGGCCGCCACTTACCAAATAAAAATATTAAGGAGCTACAAATATGAATCGTACATTTAAAACTGCAAAAGTTCAATTACTCATGGTCGGTGAAGGCCACGATACTGGTATCAACCGTTCATTCAGTCACGTTGACGAAAATGCAACTGATGATCAAATTCAAAAGCTTGGTGCATTACTTGAAACTATTACTAGTGACAAGTTTGAAAATGCCACTGTTACTTCATCATACCGCGTCGATAAGAAATAATTCAATTTCACAAACAGAAAGGAAGTCGTTATAAATGAAATCATTAAATCTTGCATTCAAAGGTAGTCTTGGAAAGAACCACAGTTTGAAATTAGCCTACGCTAACGATGGTTTAGATTCAGCTACCATCAAGTCAGCAATGGATCAATTCGCTGAAATGAAAATGTTCACGTCTGAAGGCGAAAATATTTACGCCACACCAGTTTCAGCTAAGTACGTTGAAACAATTACCACACCAGTTTTCACCGCTGAAAAAGTCTCAGCTGAATAATTACGAAAAGGTCTCGCCTAGCGCGAGGCCTTTTTTTCTTTCCTTCTTTTCCAAAATTGCTTTTTTTCGTGAATCTCACCTTGCCGCAAACTTTGCAGTGTTGCATTAATTACAGCACCAATCATCATCACCATCCCCGACATATCCAACCAAATCATGAAGACCACAAAGGCCCCCATCGTCTTATATGTGGCGACAGCTTGACTAAAGACCACCGTGTACAATGAGAACACTTGTGACAGCAGCATCCATAACATAGTCGTAATCAACGCACCCCAAAATACATAACGGTACATCACCTTAGCATTGGGGACGAAGTAATATAGTAAGCTCAACGCGATAAACACGCCGAAGAATGACACCGGCCATCGCAGTTGGCTAACGGTATCAATCACGCTAGTTTGAATATGAAAAGTGGTTCTAAACCGAACCAGCAACAACTCGCCAACCCCATAGAATAAGATTACAGCTCCCATGATGACAATAACCAATACCATCCATACGAAAGATAGTACTCGATTAGTGATTGGATCTTGATCTTTCGCGACCCCGTAAGCTTGATTCACACCACGCTGAAAAGCAGCTACCGCTTGACTGGTTGACCACAGAGTAATCAATGCACCAGCCGTTAATAAGCCGCCACTACCATTTGATAAGGAATCTTGAACAATTGGTTTAATAAAGGCAAAGATTGATTTAGGAATAATCGTTTCAAGGTAATTCAATAACGTTGTGGCTTGCACACCCAAGATTGGTAACAAGTTCCCCACCACAATCAGGGCTGGAAAAATTGACAATAACGAATAGTACGCTAAAACATTGGCCGATGATGAAACCTGTGCCATAAAAAAATGTTTAATAAATTCTGATATTGTAATTTTTACTCGTTGGAAAAAAGTTGGCTTAATCATCCGCCTTTCCTCCCTTTCCGTTTTGTTTACCTTTTGAAATTATACACGAAGTAGCAAAAAATGAAAGATTAGAAGTGCTGATTTGTACCGAAAGTGGCCACAATTGTGTCCTAAATCAGTCATTATTTCACCGGAGTTTCTTGGGCGTCTTTCAACCCTTGATTAATCACTCTAGCATACAAAATATCTCCACTGGGACGTCCACCAAAATGCACGCCATCCGTGCCATCAAAAACATCCGGGTGTTGTGGCGCAATTCTCCCCCAATCCGCAATCGTAATAAATTTATACTTGGCTGGCAACTTACGCTCCAAGTTACCCAGTTTGGTCGAGTTATAAGTGTTGTCTGCATTCGCATTATATGGTGTCATAAAAATTAGTTTGTACCCTTTGTCCAAATCATGAACGATTTTCATTGTTTGTTCCGAATAATCATCCAGCGCATTAGTCCCAACACAAACCACGACGTATTCACGTAAAGTGGGCCTAGAATAAAAAGTGTACAAGTTAAATAGAGACTCTGATTTAGTATAATTAAGGAAGTAAATTGGAGGATCAAATAATGACGAAGCACAGTTATGACAAGGAATTTAAGGAACAGGCCGTTCAGTATTACTTAGATAACAAGGATCACATGACCATGAATGAAATAAGTAAGAATCTAGGTATTGGGGCTAGTACATTACATAAATGGATTAAGCTGTTTACTGAGACTGGGGAGTTTGGCCGTGGCTCTGGTAATTTTGCCAGCGATAAGGACAAGGAGATTGCACGACTAAAGCGTCAACTTCGTGACGCTGAAGGAGCGATTGAAGTGTTAAAAAAATCAATCGGGATTCTGAGCAAGTAACTACCGAAAAGGTATACCAAGAAATGGACGTTCAGCACGCTTTGGAATCCCACCCTTCCATCAATGGTATGTGTGATTATGTTGGAATCTCAAGAAGTGGTTACTATCAACGAGAAAAGCGTCATAATCACCAATCACCGCGAAAGCTTCGGAAGAAGTTTATTCAAGGTGAAATTAAAGCAATTTGGCTCAAAAGCCTTTGTATTTACGGTGCCGGCAAAATCACCCAAGAACTTCGCTCAAAAGGATATAAGATCGTTGAACGAACTGTTGGTAAGTATATGCGTGAACTTGGCATTCACGCCGTTTACCTAACCCCTTGGACGACTACCACTCGCAATTCTAAGTTTGATAAACAGCTAATAAATATTTTAGACGAGCAGTTCAATCCATTGCGACCAAACGCCGTTTGGTGCATTGACACCACTTATATTCCAGTTCATGACGGATTCGTTTATTTAACCAGTATTATGGACTTGTACTCCAGACGGATCATTGGTTGGGACTTATCTGAAACCTTGGAGGTATCGAATGTCATCCCACTTATTGAAAAGACTAAGCACAGTCGCCATATTAGCAAGCCATTAATCATGCACAGTGATCGTGGTAGTCAGTTTACGTCTGAAGCTTACAATCAAGTTACAGCTAACATGACATTAAGCTATTCAAAGAAAGCTTATCCTTGGGATAATGCCTGCATTGAGTCGTTTCATGCCTTGATTAAGCGTGAATGGATAAATCGGTTTAAAATCCATTCATACTCCGAAGCTAAACGACTAGTTTTTCAGTACATTGAAACGTTTTACAACACAGTTAGAATTCACAGTCACTGTGGATTCAAATCACCAAAGCAACTTGAAGATGAGTATCAAACTCAAATTCAAAATTTAGTCGTGGCATAGGACAAAAAAGTCTCTATTTAAATTGTCTATTTTATTGACAGGGGACCAAAGTATGATTATATTGTTGATCAATCATCACTTGGTAAGCCAAATTCATCGTTCGATTACCTTCAGCATCAATAGTACTGTCAGCCACGTGATCACCTAAATAAGCACGCGTCCCTAAAGTAACACTGTCACCAATAATGGAAACACCTTGCGGAATTGTGGTGGTATCACCGGCGTTAGTGTCGGCTAAAACCGTCTCATGGATGCCATTAATTTTATCAGCATCTTGATGAACGCCAATCAACCACAAATTACGTTCTAGCGTCGACATGTTGGGCGCACTTTTAACAACATAGCCCGTGACGCCGATTTGTTTCCAAGCGATTTGCTTATGCCCAATCACTGCTTCTTTACCGGCGATAATTGGTTCTAAAACATAGTAAGACAAGGCAGACAAAATAATTGAAACAACGGTCGTCAAGATGGCCGCCAGCCAGTTATGCATCAGGTGGGCAAACACCACATATAGTGGCCAATGAAACAAGTAGACGCTATAACTGACATCTGCTAAAAATGTAATAATTTTCGGTTCATTGGTATTCGGTGTTTTATCATGCAAAATTCGAGCACTGACAATCATGATGACTGCTAAAAAAGTCGCCAATAATAATACACCATGGTAGGTAAATAGTTGATTAAATTTTAGAAAATATCCTAATCCAATTAACGCCAGACATGCACAACTTGCAACCCCAATAATCACGTACTTATTAGTAATATCAATCAGCTTTTTAAACGCTGGAAGGATGGATTTAATTCCGGTAATTGCCCCAAATGCACTTTCCACGAAGAATGGAAAACTATGGGTGACACTTGAAAAATAAATCCGTGAAAAGTCGACTAATCCATTAGTACCTAAATACATAGCCGTCGCACTACCAATCACCATGACTGTCGACAAGCTAAATAACAACCACCGAAAGACTTGAGTAGCTTTCTCTGATTTGCCAATTGAAGCTTTCACCATTTTAGCAAGCATAAATGCCACTAAGCCCCACAAGAGATAAAAGTGCATTTCAACCGCCAGTGACCAAGTGTGCACAAATAAATGCGGAATAAATTTAGTTTCGTAGCTCACACCGGTCGCAATCTCAAAGTAATTGGTGGTAAATCCCAAGGCCGCGGCAATTTGTTGCCCAATATTTGTAATGAAGTCTTTGCCAATCAAAAATGTAAATGGAACGACCAATAATACCGACAGAAACAACGTTGGCACAATTCTATAAAAACGACGGCGATAAAAAGCCATTAATTTAAAGCCATTAGAACGACTAAATTCATCCACCATCAAAGCCGTAATCAGGAATCCAGAAAAAGTGAAAAAGATATCTACACCAATGAAGCCGCCAGTGTACTCTGTTTGAAAAAAGTGATAAGACAATACCGTTACCAACCCGGTAATTCGGACCAGGCTAAACCATTTAATTCGCATGATTTACCTCCCCGTTTTTAAAATCACCTTGAAAAATTATTTGATTTTGTTGTTTAATTTGACCCTTCCCATTTGGCACCCCATGTCTGAACTTTCCTTGGAACTCCCAACCATCATGTGAGACAAATTTACCCTGGTTGGCGAACCGGCCATCTTTGAAGTCGCCAACATAGTAATCAGCATTTTGAAAAGTTAATTTACCTTTCCCATCGTACTTATGATTCTTAATTTGTCCGTGATAGGTCAAATCACCATCATTAATTTTGGGCGTGCCAAATAAGCTAGCTGTCGGCAAAAGGCTAACCATAGCAAAAATAACTATGACAGTCACTGTCACAATTTCCCCAATCAGCCGTGCATGAATTTTTAATTTATCCCCCATAATGATAGCGCTCCCAATCCCGTATTAAACCGATTTACACACTATACTTAATATTATTAACTACCCTATAACCAGTGTCAACCGCAAACCAGGTTTTGCTTTTTTAATAATTTGAAAAATGAAATACATCATCAAACGTTTAATTGAGTGCACAAAAAAAGTAATTTATGCGAAATTGCACAAATTACTCAAATTTTTATAGATATTTAGCATCAAATTCTGGATCTTGGGAAGTTAAAATCTTAGGTCCGTCCTTGGTGATTGCTAAAGTATGTTCGTACTGACAACTCCAGCCACCATCTTCCGTGACGGCTAACCAACCACTAGGATCACTAACGTCTGCTTTCCAAGTACCGGTGTTAATCATTGGTTCGATGGTAATAGTCATTCCTTCACGCAGACGAGGTCCACGGTTTGCTTCACCATAGGCTGGCACTGAAGGATCTTCATGCATTGTAGGTCCAATGCCATGTCCAACAAACTCACGAACATCCCCGTAGCCATTTTCATCTTCAGTGTAATGTTGAATAACGGCCCCGATATCACCAATGCGGTTACCAATCACTGCTTGATCAATACCCATATATAGTGACTTCTTTGTGACGTCCATCAATTTTTGAATTTCGTCGCTGACTTCACCAACGGCATAGCTCCAGCAAGAATCACTGAAGGCACCATCTAATTCAACAACAGTATCGACTTTAACTAAGTCGCCGTTTTTTAACATAACGTGCTTGCGGGGGAAACCATGACAAATTTCATCATTGATGCTGACACAAGTGGCGTATTCATAGCCTTCAAAACCGATTTGAGCGGCAACCGCACCGTGGTTTTCAATATAATCACGACAAAAGTCTTCAATGACCCAGCTGGAAATCCCGGGTTTAATAATATCGCGTAATCCAATATGCATGCCGGCAATCACAGCGCCGGATTTTCTCATTGCTTCAATTTCACGTGGTGATTTTATACTAATCATTTAACATTTTCTCCTTTTTGTTAGTTGTCAAATTAATTGTAGTCCTTTATTTGTCTCAATTTGGGTTAAGTTTGAATAATAGCATTTCACCATGAATACTCTTTACTTTTGTGTATTTTTTTTGAATAACATCGTAAATATAATTATTCATCATAAAATCATTCTCATGATCTTGAGTATACAGAACTTTTGTCACTACAATAAATTTTGGATAACTGTGCTCAAAGCTGTTTTCAAAATCTGTTTTTAATTTTGAGGTTTTATCATAATCAATTGCAGGCAAAACAAAATATTTTGAATTGGCAAATCGACCACTTTGTAAATATATATTTGCATCTATATTGTGAACATATATTTTTTGGTTCTTAGTGGTGTGATTATCAATATATGAAATTATTTGGTGTGAATTTGAAATTTTTCTTCCTGTGTAATTTGGAAAAATAGTTGTATTAATATATACTAAATTACTTATCATATATTTTGCAGAAAATACGATTGGTATTGCCGCAATTATTGTTATCAAGCAATATTTGTGTATTTTTTTAAACTTAATATTGGTTATCGTTACTAATGAGAAACAAATCATGATAAAGAAATACGGTAATTGTGTAACTCCGTAATGCCAATAATTTCGACCAGACATTATGATTGTTAAAAAATTTACTACAAACCCAATCAACAGTGTTATGTGCATAAATTTGTATTTCAAATTATAATTTTTCCAGTTAAGCAATACAATCAGCGCATATCCAAATACGGACCATAGGATTCCATTTTGCCAAAATAGTTTTAAGAAAAATTTTCCACTATTAATTTTTTCCACTGTTGATGAAGTTGAATACATCATATTAATTATTATGGAATCATTCCACATTTTTGAGAAAGAATTGGTTAAAATTCCATACAAAGAAATTAGACAGACTACACTGGTTCCGCCAATAAAAATCCATAATGCCTGTTTTCTCAACACAAAATATTTTTTAGTGAAAATTCCAAAGAATAAAAACATTAAACAGAATACTACCCAAACTGAAATCATATTTGGTCGTAAGAAAAAGGTAGCAGCACCTAATGAACCAATTATAAACAAACTCAGCTTAGTGTTTTCTTCTGTGACAAAATTTCTAATTAATAAATATAATGCCCATAATATAAAAGTAAATGCATACTCTTCTGTATAATTTCCATTGTTGAATAGCAACATTATCACAGGTGTAATGAACAAAATTGTCAATAAATATACCAAGCTAGTGCTTTTTAAAAGTTTACTGATTTTCAACATTGAATAATAAGCAGCACCAATAAAAATTAATTCAACAATAAATAATCCCCAACCTGAAGCAACTTTGTCTATTAAGTCTGCAACAAAATTAATGAACCACAACATTGGTCCTTTATGGTCAAGCATATCTATGTATGGAATTAACCCATTACTCATCCCACGACCAAAATATATAAACATCGAAGAATCATGTTGGGGATCCATTACAGAAAATGGATTTGATTGAAGTGAGAGAAGTACACATCCAACCATAATTATCGTACTAATGATTATCAAAGTATTAAGAACCTTTTTTTTCATAAACAAACTCCATATTTTACTTGGCGTTAATTATTTCAGTCTGAAATAATCACAAATAAAATAATAACACAATTAACACACAATTAATCAATTAACGCTGTAACATCTTTTCATTTTTCTGCTATACTACTTAGGATAACTACTCGAAAGAAGGAAACAATTATGGCAAGTGCATTAGTCGTTTTTGCAACAATAACTGGAAATAATGAAGATGTCGCTGATATCGTGACCGAAGCGTTGGAAGAACTAAACGTTGAAGTTGAAGAAACAGAAATTACTCAAGCCGACGCGGAAGATTTTGAAGACGTTGATATCTGTGTGGTTTGTCCCTATACCTATGATGAAGGTGCGCTTCCCGAAGAAGGATTGGACTTCTATGAAGACCTTCAAGAACTTGATTTGTCAGGTAAGATTTTTGGAGTGGCCGGTTCAGGCGATACCTTCTACCTAGACGATTTCAACGTTTCGGTCGACAAATTTGCGGCCGCATTTGAAAAAGCCGGTGCTAAGAGTGGTGCTGAAAAAGTTAAGATTGACCTTGATCCTGACTCAGATGATATTAAAACTTTAAACGCATTCGCAGCTGACTTAGTCAAAGCTGCGACCAAGTAAAACGAGGTAATTATTTTGTTCGCACTCTTTAAAAAATACCAATCTCTAATTGCCTACGCATTCTTTGGCGGCGTGACGACCCTGGTTAATATCGGTGTCTTTGCTGGTTTAGATTGGCTTGGCTGGAATTATCAAGTTGCCAACGTCATTGCTTGGTTCCTGTCCGTATTAGTCGCTTACCTAACCAACAAGGTTTGGGTCTTTTCATCCCATTACACAACCGTGAAAGCATTTATTATTGAGATTTCTCAGTTCTTCTTTTTCCGTGTCTTGACCTTGGTCATTGATGTGGTGATTATGTACGTCGGAATTTCTTTGTTAGATGCCAATTCAATTTTAGTCAAAATCATTGATAATGTGATTGTCATCATCGTCAATTATGTCTTTTCCAAATGGTACATCTTTAAGAAAACTAACTAATATAGTAAAAGCAGTGAATTCAGACGAATTCACTGCTTTTTAATTTCTACAATTCAAAGATTTCCGGGATCACTTCAAGTACCTCTCGCAAAATATTAGATCTCACACTTCCAATGATTTCACCGTGTCTACTGACGTAGTCATAGCCATGTAGTTGATACATAATAATCATCCCATCAATCCCTAACCCCGGATCAACAATATGAATTTTCATAGAATCATTGTCATGTTTACTGTGAGTAATTGGCATAACTTGGACAGATTGTGTTGTGACATTATAATCGTAACCACTAACAACTATACACGGCCTCCGTATATTACCATTTTTAGGATTATGACCACCAATTTCTCTTCCGGCATGTGGCTCAAAGTCTAACCAAATTATATCTCCTTGCTTAGGAAAATCCATTGTATTAATCCAACCTTTCTCGTCCAACTGGAATAATATCATCAGGATTATAATTGAGCTCTTTTATGTCTTGTTCAAAATCATACCTTGATCTATCAAAATTTTTAAATCGGTTCTTTTTCAATCTTGGTTTGACTACTTTGTATGTCACACTAGATTCATTAAAACCAGAGGCGGTTACTTCAACTCCAGCTGGAATTCCTGAATTTTTTGGAAGTGTTACGGTAACAGAATTACCTTGTTTACGAGTTTTAAAAGTACCATAGTCTTGTTCTTCCATGATTTTCCTCCACATAGCCATATTTACACATTCAAGTATAACATGTATTTACTGTATTTACTATTAGAAGGGTTAGTCCAAATATTCATCCAGCACTTTCAAAATTCGTTCTGTGGCATGCCCATCCCCAAATGGATTTTTAGCATGCGCCATTTTGCGGTATTCTTTTTTATCATGCAGCATCTGAAAGATGCCCTGTTGAATGCCTTCAATCGTGGTGCCGACAATTTTGACGGTGCCAGCTGCAATTCCTTCTGGTCGTTCAGTCTCGTCGCGTAATAATAAGACGGGTACATTCATCGAGGGTGCTTCTTCTTGAATCCCACCAGAGTCAGTTACAATTAAAAAACTGCGTGCAGAAAAATTATGAAAGTCGTAGACATCCATTGGTTCAACTAAGTGAATCCGATCACGCCCACCCAAAATGGATTCAGCTAGGTTCTCTACTTCCGGATTGGGATGAACCGGATAAACCAACTCCACATCGGGATTAGTTTCGACAACATCCCGCAAGGCGTGCAAAACGCGACGAATCGGTTCACCCATATTTTCGCGGCGTTGAACAGTTACCAAAATGACCCGATGGTTATCGGGAATCAGTCGTAACACCGGATGCTGATAATCATCAGTAATCGTATAATTTAACGCATCGACGGAAGTATTACCGGTAACAAAAATACTATCTGTGCTTTTATTTTCCATCAACAGGTTTTGCTTACTTTGTTCGGTGGGGGCAAAGTACAAATCGCTCAACACATCGGCCAATTGTCGGTGCATTTCTTCTGGGAACGGCGCGTACTTATCATGGGTTCGTAACCCCGCTTCCACGTGGCCAATCGGAATTTGGTGGTAAAAGGCACACAAACTTGCCACCAAAGTCGTCGTCGAATCTCCAATCGTGAGAATCATCTCTGGCTGGGCGGCATTCACGATATTTTCCAAGTGGTGCAGCATCTTACTCGTGCGTTCAGCTTGGCTTTCGTGCGGTACCATTAAATTTAAATCGAAGTCAGGATGGATATCAAAAATCGATAACACTTGATCCAGTAATTTGCGATGCTGTGCAGTCACCACCACAATCGGCTCGAACCGGTCTGGCTGTGCTTGCATGGCTTTAACAACTGGTGCCATTTTAATTGCCCCTGGTCGGGTCCCAAAAATTAACATCACTTTGTGTACACTCGTCAACTGAATCCCCCCTTTTTAATACTATCTTACTCTTATTCAGCAAGGGTTGCACTCACTAACTTTTCCGCCAATATGTTACGATATCAGCAACGAAGGAGTGAATTTTATGACTGTTAAAAACTTTGAAGATAAAATAAATAAATATGCGGATTTAATTACGCAAGTTGGCGTCAACGTGCAACCTGGTCAAACCATAATTTTAACCATCGGTGTCGACCAACAACCCCTTGCCCACGCCATCACCCAAGCAGCTTACGACCTTGGCGCAGATGAAGTTGTCGTCGAATGGACCGATGATTTTCTTTCACGCGAATTCTTAGCCCACACTAGTCAAGAACGTTTAACAACAATGCCAGACTATATCAAGGGTAAGGCTGATGAATTAATGGCTAAACATGCGAGTCGGATTACGGTCCTTTCCGATGATCCAGATGCGTTAGCGGGACTGGATAGCAAACGACTCAGTGCCTATCAAAAGGCTCTCAGTGTTGCGCGACGGTCAATTCGGAAAGCTACAATGAATAACGACGTGTCATGGCTCGTGGTTGGAGCAGCGGGACAGGCTTGGGCAGAAAAAGTCTTTCCAGATGACGCACCAATCGTTGCCCTCGATAAATTATGGGATGCGATTTTCTTTACCGCCAGAATTGATACTCCCAATCCAATTGCAGCCTGACGAGATCATATTCGTGAACTTAGTCAAAAGGCCGACTGGTTAAATAGCTTTAATTTTAAAGCGTTAAAATATAGTGCACCGACCGCTGACATTACGATTGGCTTAGCTGACCAACATGTTTGGGAAGCTGCTGGGAGCACGGACCTAGCCGGTAACTTTTTCGTACCAAACATCCCGACTGAAGAAGTCTTTACCGCCCCTGATAATCGTCAGATTGATGGCTGGATTAAATCTACCAAACCACTCAGCTATAATGGCCACTTAATTGAGGGCATTGAATTAACGTTTGCTCACGGCAAAATTACTAACGGTCATGCCGCCACTAATGATGCAATCTTTCAAGAACTCTTAAAAATTGATGATGGTACTCACAGTTTAGGTGAAGTTTCATTAGTTCCTGATCCATCACCCATTTCCCAATCCGGCATTATCTTTTTGAATACTCTGTTTGATGAAAATGCAGCCAATCATATTGCGATTGGTGCTGCCTATCCATTTAATATTAAAAATGGCACTAACATGACTGTTTTAGAACAAACGACCCACGGCTTAAACCAAAGTGTTGCCCACGTTGATTTTATGGTTGGTTCCGCAGCCATGGATGTTGATGGCATTCAATTTGATGGCACTGTGGTACCTATTTTCCGCCATGGTGATTGGGCATAATAAATTAATTTGTATATAGAAATTGTGTTTGTGCTAGTTTACTTGTATATAACAAAATGTTGATATCGTCTAGAATTCATTTGGACGATATCTTTTTTAATCTAATTTTGATTATGATTGACATTTGATACAAAAAGTCTTTAAATATAACGTTAAATAATCAAAATGAAAGTTTTCTTATTTCAAATTTAACTGGAGGACTTTTAACTCATGAATCAAGTGGAAACAAGTATTCAAAATGGACAAGTATTAAACGTCTTTACCCGTCAATTCGAACCCACAACTCTGTGGATTGACCACGGCCAAATCGTCGCAGTTGGTAAGCAAACTGACTACACAGCAAACGCCATTATTGATGCCACCGATAAATACATCGTTCCTGGATTTATTGACGCGCACATGCATATTGAAAGTTCAATGGTCAGTCCAAGTGAATTAGGGAAAGTGTTACTTCAACATGGCGTGACTGGGATTGTGGCAGATCCGCATGAATTGGCCAATATTGAAGGTGTGCAAGGCATTGAATATATGATTAACGATTCTCGTCAAACACCATTAGATGTATACTACATGTTGCCGTCATCAGTACCTTGTACGCCATTTGATCATTCTGGTGCAGTGTTAACTGCTAAAGATTTAAGGCCACTCTATCAATACCCTGAAGTTCATGGTTTAGCTGAAGTAATGGATTATCCAGCGGTGGCTGCCGGAGATCCAGACACAATTGCTAAAATTAATGATTCCATTACCGCGGGATTTCATGCAGATGGCCATGGTGCGGGTTTAAACGTTGAACAACTAGATGTTTTTCGCCGTGCACATATCCATACTGATCACGAAGCAACTAGTGTCACTGAAGTGAATGAACGGCTCGCCACGGGCTTTTCTGTTTTTTTGCGAGAAGGCACTGTGGAACGTGATTTAGCCAATACAATAAACGCGGTTACCCCAGAAAACGCCCATAATTTTTCATTTTGTACGGACGACAAAATCGTCGATGATTTATTAGACGAAGGCTCAATCGACTATTCAATTAAGCTAGCGATTAGCTTGGGGTTACCCCCTGAATTAGCGTATACGATGGCTAGTTACAACGCGGCCATTGCCCATGACTTATCTAACGTCGGTGCTCTCACTGCTGGTTACCACGCTGATTTGGTGATTCTAAATGGGTTAAATACCGTTAATATTGATGCTGTCTTTAAGAACGGTACGATGATAACCGAGGATGATACTACTCCGTTGCCACCTGGTGCTTCCACGGTTCATCATCATTTATCTTTAAATGACCTACAATTACCAATGACTTCAGAACATGCACACGTGATTGGAATTCAACCAAACCACATTGTCACGGATCATCTAAAGTTAGAGGTTCCAGTTCATAATGGCGTTTTCCAACCAGATTTGGACCGTGATTTAATTAAAATTGCGGTCATCGAACGCCATCATGATCTAGGTACTGTTGGCGTAGGAATTGTAAAAGGCTTTGAACTACACGAAGGAGCGATTGCGACAACTGTCGCCCACGACTCGCATAACCTGGTGGTCGCTGGTACCAATGACCAAGCCATTATTCAGGCCGTACAAGAAGTAACTCGCGTTGGTGGTGGCATTGCAGTAACTGATGACCATAATATCTTAGCTACGATGCCATTATCAATTGGCGGTGTCATGTCTGCCAAAACTTATCAAGATGCCCTAGTTGATCTCAAATCAATAACAGATGCATACTACAAGATCAGTTCAAACCGGGATTTTAATCCATTTTTGACTTTGTCATTTTTAACTTTACCAGTGATTCCTTCCATCAAGATTACTGATCAAGGATTGTACGACTTTGACCAACAAAAATTTATCAATGTTAGTCTTTAATTTAAAACTTGAATAATATTCAGATGCAACACATCGATTCTTAATCGATGTGTTTTTTTGAGTGCGCCCGGCATGGGCGCCAACTAGGTGGTGAAAGTCCACTGTGGGCCGTAGTAGTCGGAACCACTAGCCAAGGACAAGGGTGTCCACTGTGAAGTGGAATCTGAAGGAAGTCTGAGGAGCAAAATACCGCACCAATGAACAAGAAGTAGCTATAAGGCCAGAACTGATTGGATAAGATTGCTCAACAAATCGAAGTCCGATACTACTCAAAATCACGATGGTAAAGCTAATGGTGACATGGTATGAAAGTTGACGTTCTTACCCGGGGAGGCCTGATAGACAAGTCCCGACAAGAAGAGCAATCAAGTTCTACAGGACAACTGTTTCAGTGATGGAATACTGAGTTTATCAGGAGTCAGCCGAGGCCATAGTAGTGACTTCGTCACGAAGGGCTGAACAGTAATAACTCACATTGATTATGGAGGTGGAATTTATGCGACGATCGCAGAAAACAGAAAACAAAGCTGACCACCAGTGGATGGTAGGTCTGGAAGACCAAGAACAAACTGGGGCGCGTAGGATGAATTCTAATAAAACAACGATGATGAGTGGCATTAAGTTTGAACAACGCGTGTTGGATCGAGATAACTTGAATCTGGCCTATCAACGGGTTGTGCGTAATAAAGGTGTCGCAGGCATCGACGGAATGACCATCGATGATCTGTTAGGTTATTTGAGAGTTCATAAAACTGAACTTATTCATCAGTTGAATGATGGGACGTACCGGCCGAAGGCGGTTAAACGAGTAGAAATACCCAAACCAAATGGTGGCGTGCGAAAATTAGGCGTGCCAACGGTAATTGACCGAATGATACAACAAGCAATCGCACAAGTGATGTCTCCGATTTTTGAACAAGTTTTCTCAAATAATAGTTTTGGTTTTCGACCTAATCGAAGTGCGCAAGATGCAATTAAACGAGTGGTATCGCTGTATAACGAGGGTTACCACGTCGTGGTTGATCTTGATTTAAAGGCATACTTCGATACAGTCAATCATGATTTACTGATCAAGTATATCGAACAATATATTGATGATCCTTGGTTGATTAAGCTAATTCGAAAGTTTTTGACTAGTGGTGTTATGACTGGTTCAACCTTCGAAGCGAGTGTCGTGGGAACCCCGCAAGGCGGACCACTGTCACCACTATTGGCGAATATCTATCTCAATGAGCTGGATAAAGTATTAACGGAACGAGGTCTCCACTTTGTCCGATATGCGGATGACTGCAATATTTACGTTAAGAGTAAACGAGCAGGTCACCGGGTACTTGAGAGTATTAGTAGATTTCTGGAAAAGGATCTTAAAGTAACCGTCAATCGTGACAAAAGTAAAGTCGGGTCACCATTGAGATTGAAATTTCTGGGATTCTCACTGGGAGTTGGTAGGGGTGGTGCTTTCTCAAGGCCGTCAAAACAATCCCAAATACGGGTCAAACAGGAACTCAAACGAATTACGAAACGCAATCGCGGAATTTCACTTGAACAAATGTTTATGGAAATCACACGAAAAATGCGCGGATGGATTCAATACTACTCATCTGGTAAGATGACAAACTTCTTGAAACGAATAGATCAGTGGCTACGGTCTAGAGTTCGACAATACATCTGGAAATCATGGAAGAAAATCAAAACGAAGATCACTAACCTGAAACGACTAGGTTTGAATCAGAATGATGCTCGGCTAGCTGCTTATACCCGCAAGGGTTACTGGCGCACAGCACATAGCAAAACACTACTTTATACGTTAACAAACGAAAAACTGGAACAACTTGGATTGATGAATCTCTCCAAGGTATTCCAGTCTATTCAAAATGCTTAAATTACTGAACCGCCGTATACGGAACCGTACGTACGGTGGTGTGAGAGGTCGGTAGCTGAACTAATCAACTGCCTCCTACTCGATTATTACCGATTCATGATATTAATCATAGTCCGCATTTATCTTTTAATTTTTGAGAGTTATCAGTTAAATTAATGTGAATTTAATGCTCTTTTGCTGACAACTTAGGAAAGTTAATCTTCATCGATTTAACGTGCTCAATTTTTTTATTGTCAGTCAATAAATACATGGGTATACTCACAGTTAAGGACGTCCAAAGCTGAACGGCGGTAAAAGCTGCTATGGAGGAGTATATTATGCAAGAAGATGGAAGTGTTGTGGCACCAAACGAGGTCAAAGGTTGGAACTGGGGTGCCTTCATGTTTAGTATTTATTGGGGCATAGGTAACAAAACATATCTACCTTTACTTTGTCTCATTCCACTGTTCAATCTCGTTTGGGTGTTTGTTGTTGGTTTCAAAGGCAACGAGTGGGCTTGGCAAAAAGGTAATTACAAGGACATTGCTACATTCAAAGCCGTTCAAGAAACTTGGAATCGTGCAGGGTTCGTATTCTTCATCCTTGCGATTATTTTCATTGTTCTTTATTTTGTATTCTTTGCTGCTATTTTCAGTGCAATATTTAGCACGTTTAGCTATTAATCTTCGCTCACTTAATTATGTATTGGAACAGATTGAAATAATAGGCATCATTGTTAATAACCTTGGTATTTTTCTAGTTAAGATAAAGCATATTAGACTTTTTATGCTTACTAAATTAAATAGTATCTTTTTTAACCAGTACGGCTAAATAACTATTTTTCATTAAACTAATTAAGTTGAGTTTTATTACCTTTCGCGGTATATTATCTATGTAAGGATAACGAAGAGGTGTTTCTCCGTTACCCCCTTGTCATATAGTATCATTTTGTTGTTAGCGTAATCCTTTGGATTACGCTTTTTTTGAATTCAACCATCCTGCAATTGCGAGTGCAATTTGCAGTTCATAGTACGCTGCTCGTAGGATGTTGAAAGACAAATCATTGTAATTCAACAAAATGATTCCTTTCTTAGTCTTCATGTTAGATTCCCTCCTTGTCATAATCTTTTTCGCAAGGGATCGTAATGATACTAAGCGACAAGAGATAGACTGCCAAAAAGTCACGACAACCCATCTATTAATTAAATACGTAAAAATATAATCAATTTATTTAAATTAATGAAATGAATCAATCTAAAGTCTTAATTTAGAATATTTTACAAAAAAATATCAATATATCTAAAATACAGATATTGATATCATTTTCTATTTTCTAAAATGCGCTCAATTAATCAATCCCGTCACCTAATTGTATTCACATAAAACGTGTTCATCAATTCAATCATTTCCGCCTAAATAAATATCAGCGTTATCCCAAAAACGGATAACGCTGATATCATTTTAGTGCTCGATGATTCCCAAATTGATTCACACTCTTCTTTTTGTATGTTCCCATCCGGAATCGAACCGGAATCATCCGCTTAGGAGGCGGGTGCACTATCCAGTTATGCTATGAGAACAAAATGTGCTCATCCCCAACCACCAGTTCAACTGATGGCTGATTAATCACACACAACAAGAATAATTTTCTCATTGTTACTAAGTTCTGTAAAGGTTTATTCGCCTTTTTTCTCGGCAGCTTGACGTTGTCGTTTCAAACGAATTCCCTTATCTTTTTTATTCTTATTTTTCTTGCGTCGCTTCGCCCGTGGTTGGCTGGCATGCTTAGGATCAAGTGTCTTATGAACGCGCTTAGTGACTTCAGAGTCATCATTATTTTGAGTTTCACGAATATACTCACTACTTTGTTCTGCCAAAGTAGCAGGCTTATGGGACACGGATTTAGGCCGTTCGTCGGTCAATTTACTCTTATCAAAATAGATAGGTTCTAATTGATACTCTTCGGCAATGAGCTTCTTAAAGTCACGTAAATCATGCTCATTGCCTAAATTAATCACAAGACCCGGTTCACCTTGGCGGCCAGTTCTACCAGATCGGTGAGTATACGTAATTGCGCTAGTCGGCAAATCAAAATTGATGACAGTTGGTAATTTGGCAATATCTAGGCCTCGCGCCACCACATCAGTCGTCAGCAATAATTTCAATTGACGTTTTCTAAACATCCGTAACGCTTTTTCACGGTCGGTTGCCCGTTGTTGACCACCAAGTACACCAACTTGCACATGTTCGTGTTTCAAACGCGAAGCCACGTAATTCATTGTTTTTAATTGGTTGAAGAAGACTAATGCCCGCATGTCTTTTACGCGACTCAAACGACGGAGCATTTCTACCCGCTTTTCGTTACCAACTTCGAGGCCGGCATGGCGCACAACCCCTTGTGTGTGATCTTCGTTGCGAACATCAAATTCGATGATGTCACGACCAAACATGATACTTAAATCGTCCAGTACTTTTGTCCGCGTGGCAGAGAAAAAGCCCAATTGCGAGGTCATTGGTGTTGTTCGTTCAATATCTTCGATTACTGCCAAAGTTTCATCTTGCAGCATATCGTCGGCTTCATCGATGATCATGGTTTCTAATTTACCAAGCTTTAACTTACCTTCATCGATTAAATGCAATACTCGTCCAGGCGTACCAACAACAATTTCTGGATGCTGTTTGAGCTTGTCTGTTTGCCGAGAAACGTTGGCACCCCCGGTCACGGCCAGCACCTTTAAATCTAAAATCTTGGCCCAGTCACGAATCACACTGGTGGTTTGCATGGCCAATTCTTGTGATGGTGACAGCACAAGCATTTGGACACCTTGCTTTGGCATCAATTTTGGTAGTACTGGCAAAGTAAAGGCGATTGTTTTCCCAGATCCGGTTGGTGCAATACCCAGCACTGAGGTATCTTCGCTGAGCGCATTAAAAACAGCCGTTTGAATGGCCGTTTGTTCGTTAAATCCTAATTGTTCAAAATGTTTCTTAAAAGCTTCAATCAAATTGGTTCCCCCTATTGGTCATCAGATGGAAAATCGAGTCCCGCTGATTCACGCAGTGTAAATAATAGTCCGTTAACGTGTTTGCTCATTAAGAACCATTTTTGATAATTTTTAACTTGAGTTTCATTAGTTGGATCTTGGAGAATTTCGGTAAATGTTTCTATTTCATATTTCATCGGATTAGCAGCGGTTTCGGTGGCTAATGGATGTTCGACTTGGTCATCATCAAAATATGAGGCGTTTGAAAAATCGGCCACGTTATCCAGGACAATCGTGTCTTTTAAGCCATAAATTTCAGATGGCATGTGGGAATTGGCAGTTTTACCAAAGTTAAGGGTAACTTCAAAGCTTTCATAACCCAATATGGCGACCCCTTTGCCATCAGCCCCGGTTTCAATCAAAGTTGGGAAGTACACGACGCTTTCAGGTTCACCGAATAAAGCCACGGCAGCATACACTGGATAAACACCCAAGTCGTATAAAGCCCCACCAGCAAAGTCTAATGTGAACACATTTGGCCTCTCACCTGCCAACACCTTATCGTAGCGTGATGAATATTTCATATAGGTCAACGTTGCCCCTTGGATGCGCGTCATTTCCGCCATTTTAGCTTGGACAGCTTTGAAGAGTGGCGTATGGACGTGACGAGCCGCTTCCAGCAGACGAACGCCCGGATGAGCTTGTAGTAAGCCCTCAATTTGAGCGAACTCGTCGATATTAGCGAAGGATGGTTTTTCCACAATCACATGTTTGTCATTTTCAATCGCCTGTCTGGCATATTGATAGTGCATTGAATTTGGCGAAGCAATATAAACGGTGTCAAAAGACCCTTCTTCAAAAAATTGGTCAATATCCGCAAATGCTTCCGCAAAGCCGTGTTTTTGTTGGTAGGCCGTGGCTTTTTCCATAG
Source organism: Paucilactobacillus nenjiangensis (assembly GCF_008632615.1). Classification (NCBI taxonomy): domain Bacteria; kingdom Bacillati; phylum Bacillota; class Bacilli; order Lactobacillales; family Lactobacillaceae; genus Paucilactobacillus; species Paucilactobacillus nenjiangensis. The sequence goes on along the minus strand of NZ_CP043939.1, from coordinate 779,584 downwards.
TTCTTGAATAGACCGATGCCAGTTCCCAGCGTCCGTCAGCTTTGATACCATCGATAAATTGATCAGTGATCCAATTGGTCCCGATAATTCCTAATTTAAGCATAATCTTGCTCCTTTGCTCTCAAACGATTGAATTGTTACATTCAGTTTACCAGATTTTTGAATATTTTACATATTTGTAACCAACTTTTATCGACGATTGTTGTATACTCACAGTATGATACAGTCGTTTTAATGGATTTACAGAAATGGGGGAGGACTTTGCAAATGAGGAAAAGAAGTCTGTTCTTGTTTGGTGCCAGCTTAATCGCCGGCCTTTCGAGCTTTTTGGGGAGATCATCGAAATCGCACAAGCAAAACCAGACCCTATTGCCATTGTTATACGCGGGTACTTGGCAATATAAAGACGAAAATCGCAACCGTATGCACTGTGTAGAAATTTCACAAGATTTAAAACTAACGATTGACCAACATCCAATCAATGCTCAAGTAGAAGTTGTCGATCAACACAATTTAATTTATATTGATAATTTTGGCTATCATATTACATTTACAGCCAGTGAAAGTCGCCCTATCCAAATGATGGATGAAGCTGACGATCAAGTTTACACAATTATTAATACAAAAAAATAACGATACCTATTTGAAATTCAAATTTGGTATCGTTTTTTTAATGTCTATTTACACTGACCGCTTCGTTCTCAACCCGAATAAACCGTCCAGCTAGGATATACTCGTCAAGTCCCGAGTTACTCCGCACTACTCTATAAACGGCTCCTTAACTCACTTGCCTCCGTCTATCTACACTGCCCGTTTCGTTCTCAACCCGAACAAACCGTCCAGCTAGGATAATACTCGCCAGGTCCCGAGTTATTCCGCACTACTCTCATATTCCAAGATATCGCCAGGCTGGCAATCAAGGACTTTGCAAATAGCTTCGAGTGTGGAAAATCGGACGGCTTTGGCTTTGCCAGTTTTCAAGATAGAAATATTGGCTAACGTAATCCCGACTTCATCGGCTAGTTGAGTGACGCTCATTTTGCGTTTGGCTAGCATGACATCTAGCGTAATTTTAATGGCCATCTTCTCACCTCACACTGTAAAATCATTTTCTTGCTTCAACTCAATTGCGTTTTGCAATAATCGTTGGAGGACCGCCACAAAAGTTGAAATAATAAATGGCAATAAAATCACGGTGCCACCCATTAGAATTAAACCAGGAGCATCCTCTTCTTGTGCCATGGCATAAATCTCGGGCATCAATGCCAAATACGTAATCCCAATCCCGCAAGCGGCCAGTTTAATTTGACGGACCGCGTTTAAACACTTCCCAGAAAATGCTAAATTACGGTCAACTAACAGAAGAATTTTGAACGCTTGAAAAACTAGATAATAAAAGATTAACGCCGACACATAAAGTGCCCCAATAAAAAAGTAATCTTCAACGCTGTGTGCTCGAAAATGTGGGAACAATAGCACGTTGAAAAATAATACGATGCCAGCAACCAATGCTAGACTCAATTTCAAAAATAAAGTTCTGGTTTTCATGTCATCACCTCAACACTAAAATACCAGAGCTTTTATCGTTTTTCAATAAATATTCATCGTTTAACAGAAATTTAATTAATATATTGTTTCCAAGATTTGACGTTCCCGTTGTAAATGGCTGGGAGCAGATTGGAAGTTTGTTTGTTGATTTCTAATTTGTCTTTACCGACATATTGAATAAACTTCACGTCGGTGTTTTTGCTGGTTAACTCAGTGGTCGTTAGCATGCGCTTACTGTGAGTCACATAGGGATTGACGAGCGCTTTTTGAATGGAGGGACTGGCCCAAACAATGCATTCTTGGTCATAATGATTTGCTAGCATCTTCATCAGTTGGGCTAACTTTTTCCCTTGTGTCTTGACGTTTGGTTTACTGCCTTCATAGTACGTGACGTGAATGGCAATTGGGAGCGTCCCACTTTCTTTTTTGACTTGACTGACGATGTAATCATATTGTTCCTTCGCACTCGAAGTAAAGCTGAATTCATGATAGATGCCAGTTTCTAAACCTGAGCCGGAGATTCGATTGTAATTATCTTCAAACTCATCATCTTTGTACCGTGCTCCTGAAGTCGCTTTTAGATAAACAAATTTTAGGCCACTATCTTTTAATTGTTGAAAATCAACATAGCCGTCATCTTGCGTAATCATTGCGCCACGCACTGGATAAGTCGACAAACTGGAAGACCGGTGAACGTGCCAAAAATAACCCGCACCGGCCAAAATGATGACCAAAACCAGGATGATCCACACGATGCGGCGTGGATGTTTTCTTGATTTTCGAAATGTATCGTTATAAATTGGTTCAATTTTTTCTTTCGCCATTATCTTTTTCCAGTCAATTTTTATATTTAGTCATTTTTCAGAACTGTAAAATATCTGTTTCACGAATTGTTTGGTGAAAATCAAAGACATTTATTAAGATTGTGTCCATTTTAGCTATTTTTAGTTGTTAAAAGAAAGCGGTTTTCATATAATACTATTGTATGTTTTACATGATATTTTAATCACATTGGTTAATAAGTTCAACATCAATTTGAGAAATGCAAGGGAGATTTATAATATGGATTACATGATTGGAATGGATTTAGGAACAACTAGTACTAAAGCCGTATTATACGATATGGATTGTAACGTGTTAGGTTATGCCAACAAATTATATCCATTATATCAAGACCAACCAGACATGGCTGAAGAAGATCCAGAAGAAATCTTCGATGCTGTTGTCGACGCTTTAACAGAAGTTTTACGTAAAGCGGATTTAAAGAATGGTAAATTGCAAGGTGTATCATTTTCTGCCGCAATGCATAGTTTGATTGGCCTCGATGCTGATCACAAACCAACTACTGGCGTCATCACATGGGCTGATAACCGAGCTGAAAAATATGCTAACGAATATAAGCAAAATGGTAAAGGGTTCGAAATTTATTCACGTACTGGTACCCCTACCCACCCAATGTCACCACTTTACAAGCTAATTTGGCTACGTAATGAACATAAAGACATTTTTGACAACTCAAAATATTGGGTTGGAATTAAAGAATATATCTTCTACCGTTTGTTCGGTGTGTTAAAAGAAGAAATTTCAATCGCGTCAGCTACTAGTTTGTTTAACATTTTCAAATTAGACTGGGACGAAGGTGCTTTGAAAGAAGCTGGCATCACTCGTGATCAATTACCAGAATTGGTCCAACCAACTGAACAAGTTACAGGTATGCATGAGGAATATGCCAAAGTAATCGGCATCCCAACGGACACTCCTTTCATCATGGGAGCTTCTGATGGTACCTTGTCTAACTTAGGGGTTAACGCTATTGATCCCGGTGTTGTCGCTGTTACAATTGGTACTTCTGGTGCCGTTCGGACAGTTGTTGACAAGCCAGTGATTGATCCTAAGGGTCGTGTCTTCTGTTACGCCTTAACTAAGGACAGATGGGTGATTGGTGGACCAGTTAATAACGGTGGAATTGTCTTCCGCTGGGTTCGTGATCAATTATTCGCCCCTGAAAAGATTACTGCTTCAATGATGAACGTCGATTCATACGATATGTTAACTCAAATTGCTGGCGAAGTCCCTGCTGGTTCAGATGGCTTAATTTTCCATCCATATTTGGGTGGCGAACGTGCCCCAATCTGGGATGCTAACGCTCGTGGTTCATTCTTTGGTTTAACTCGTAACCATACCCGTGCTCACATGGTCCGGGCTGCCCTTGAAGGTATCGTTTATAACTTGTACAACGTGATGTTAGCCTTGGCAGAAGTTTCTGGTTCACCAAAAGAAATTATGGCTACTGGTGGTTTTGCTCGTTCAGAACTATGGCGTCAAATGTTGGCTGATATTTTTGAAAGCCCAGTTACAATTCCAACCGCCTTTGAATCAGGTGCCTTAGCTGCCGTCACAATTGCTAAGAAAAGCTTAGGCCTCATCGATGACATTTCTGTTATTAAAGACTACATCGGTGAAACTCACACGTACCAACCAAACAAAGAAAATTATGCCGCTTATCGCGAACTTGTTCCAATTTTCATTCGCTTAAGTCGTCAACTTCAAACTGAATATGCAAATATTGCTGATTTCCAACGCAAATTTAGTGCTAACTCCACTAAAGACTAATATCTAATGGAACCGATTCTAAAGATGGATTGTGATACAAAACTCTTGTTTTGTATCACAATCCATCTTTTTATTTTCAGCTAGTTCAGTTACGTTCAATAAGTCTGCAAACTCCGTCTAGTCAAGAATATCGAACATAAGAAAAGTACTCTTATACTCAATATTCCCGATGCATAGCCGATAACGAAGATTCCTAACAGCATTGAGAGGTAAAGTTGGAAAACGAACAGCCCCCAACTATGAATCGTAATATTTGAAAGGATTAGCATCGTAGTCCCCCAAGCGATTAGCCAAGCAGGTACAATCGTAAATTTCATGATGGTCCCTTGAAGGAACAATACGATGAAGGTCATGATACCAAACATGATTGACGAACCAATCAGGCCTGACATGAACGAAACATGAAGAAAACGAAAGGCGATTAAACCCCAGACAATTCCTAATGCGAAACTAATCAGAATATTCCAAATTTTATCCTTTGGAAACCCAGCCCCGAAGAAATATGACACAGCGATGAAGGCTGCTGATCCCATCCATAGCCCGCCACCGGTCATAATTAAACTGTAAATCAAGGTACATAAACCAACTCCAATTGAATCAAACCAAACCTTTTTACTTATTTTCATGATAACTACCCCATATCTTTTTATTGATGATTATCGAGAAGTGGTTAATTTTAAGTTCTAACACAATAAGGCTGGTGCCAAATAAATGGGCCAGCCTTACTTTATCTAATCAATCATTGCATTGTTGTAGACAAGCTTAATTTCAAATGGTTAGTGTATTAATTTATGTTTGATTAGAAGTGAGTTAAACGAACCGATTCAACTTGTTTATCTTCAGCATTACCCTTACGACCAGGTTTCATCACCTTCTCACCCGTAGTAATTGCACCAACTGGACAAACTAGGTTACATAAGTGACAGCCGACACATTTGCTTGTATCAACGCTTGGACGGCGCGTTTTTGGATCCCATGTAATGGCTTGATGGGCACCATCAAAGCATGATACATAACAACGGCCACAGCCGATACATTTGTCCCAGTCAATTTTTGGATAGACCTTATAGTCACGATCCAAATCTTCAGCAGGCACGATATTCTTGTTGGCAGAACCAATCAATTCACTCAGATGATCAACGCCTTGATCTTCCATATAATGCATTAAACCATTCTTCATATCTTCAACAATCCGGTAACCATATTGCATTACCGAGGTAGTTACTTGAAGCGTTGTAGCTCCGAGTAAAATGAATTCGGCAGCGTCTTGCCAAGTTTCAATTCCACCAATCCCAGAAATTGGTAATTGTTCCAAACCAGCGGCCACACGTAATTGTTGAATAAAGCGTAAGGCAATTGGTTTAACAGCTTTCCCAGAGAATCCAGAAATTGATGATTTACCATTAACGATTGGTAATGCAACCCGTTTTTCAAGGTCAATGTTTGAAATTGACTTAACGGTATTAATTGTGGCAATCCCTTCAGCACCACCAGCAAGACTGGCTTTAGCAGCTGGAATCATGTCAGTAATATTTGGAGTCATTTTGGCCATCATTGGCAAATCTGATCCACGTTTAACAGCGGCACAATATTTTTTAACTAATTCAGGATTAGTCCCAACATCTGAACCCATTTCGTGTGAAGTCATTTGTGGACATGAAAGGTTCATTTCAATCATATCAGCTTTGGCTTCAGTGACTAATTGAGCTAGTTCTTCCCAATCTTGTTCATTAGTACCCATGATTGAGGCCACGACAATTTTATCAGGATAGTTTTCTTTTAATTGCTTTAAATCATGTAAGTTTTCTTCAAGTGAATGTTCAGCAATTTGTTCCATGTTTTTGAAACCAACAAATGGAGTTCCTTCTTTGGTTAATTCATCAAAACGTGGAGATACTTCATCAACTTCGAAATGCTTTGGTCCGATTGTCTTAAAGACAACCCCGCCCCAGCCTTCATCAAAGGCTTTCGCACACATTTCATAACAGTTATCAACTGGAGATGATGATAGTAGGAAAGGATTTTCAAAATGAACGCCTAAAAAATCTACGGATAAGTCTTTTTTAATCATTATTTTGTACCTCCAATCAATTCGCTATCAATCAAGTCAGCAACTTCTTTACCTTTACGAACAGCCCAAACAACGGTTTGATCACCTTGAGCAATATCACCAGTAACAAAGACTTTTGGATCATCAGTCTTGTAGCCAGCATAAGGAACAACCCCGTGTTCGATGTTAATGCCTAAATTATCAGCGTTAACTTGTTGGCCAATGGCAAGGATAATCTTGTCGGCTTTAATGGTTAATTTGCCGTCCATGTTACGAGCTTTGAAGGTAACTTCATTGCCGTCAACAGATTCTGGTACATAACCATCAACAATTGTTACGCCTTCACGTTGAGTTCCAGCTAATTCTTTCTTTGAAGCGCGGAATTCATCAAATTGTTCGTAAACAACATCGGTTACATGTTCTACATCTAAACGTTTGAGAGTCGTTGAAACGTCCATCGCAACATCCCCACCACCAATAACTACAGCACTGGCTGGAACGTCTTTGATATTACCTTTGGCTTCCTTAACACGAGCAAGGAAATCAACAGCTGATTCAACGTAATCATTGCCTTCAAACATTGGTAGAACTTTAGCTTCACTGGCACCAACTGCGACAACCACAGCATCGTTGCTAGCTTTCAATTCGTCCATGGTAATATCTTTACCAATGGTGACGTTGTAGTGCATTTTGGCACCTAAATTAATAATTCGTTTGATTTCATATTCAACGATGTCAGCTGGTAGACGATATTCAGGAATACCATATGTTAAATATCCACCGGCTTTTTCACTTTTTTCGTAAATATCAACAGAGTAGCCACGTTCGAGCATTGTGGTTGCGGTTTGTAAACCAGCTGGTCCACTTCCGACGATAGCAATACTCTTACCGTTTGATTCACCTTTTTGAAGAATATCCATTTCAGCTTGTTGTTCAAAATCAGTAACAAATCGTTGAATCCCACCAATATCGATTGGTTTGTCGATACCGGTACGTGAACATGCTAATTCACAATATTTTTCTGTGGGACATACACGGGCACAAATGGCACCCATTGCATTATTTTCACGAACGGTTTCAGCAGCACCTTTAAGGTTGCGGAAACGAACACTTCTGATAAATTTACCTGGATCTGTATGTGCGGGGCACATTTGTGAGCATGGTGCATCATGACATAATAGACAGCGTGCAGCTTCTTCCATTACGGTAGTCATGGTGTAGCCAGGGGCTTCTGTTTCGTATTTTTTAGTCATACTGATTACTCCTTGCCTTATCATTTTTTTGTAAAGTGATAGCGTGACGGGCAATCAAGCTGTGTAGTAATTCACATATATGTCCATAACACGTCTTTACAAGTTCTAGATTATCAACAAAGCTTAATTTCAACAAAAAACCACCAAATACTTAGGCAGTATTGGTGGTAGTTTGGATAATTTTATATATTTTAGTATGTGAATATTTTTACGAATAAAATTATTTCTGAAGTTGATAAAAAAGCAAATCGCACTGTAGCAGCGTTTCTGACCTGTTGACTAGTGCTTTTGAGAATAATTTGAAATTTTAACAGATATTTCTATATCTTTTTGGCATAAATTATAGGGAATATTTTTTGACGTGTAAATTTAAAACGTGCTCCTCAATTCAATCATCTCCGCCTAAATAAAGACATCAACCATCCAAAGTCCGGATAGCTGATGTCTTATTTTAGTACTCAATGATTATCGAACTGATATACACTCTATTTTTTAAACGTGCTTATCCTATCTACGGCCTTCGTTTAGTTACAAAACTTCAATATAAGTAACCCTCTTATATCAAAGTTTCTAGACTAATCCTCAGCCGCAGCCCGATAGGATGCGCACTCTTTTTATTCCTTTATCTCCGGGAACATCTTTAACAAATAATCACGGGCGCCATTGGGGAATTCGAGGCGGGGATGATTTTCAAACCATTCGTGGTGACTACCATGGGTGAGCTTGATGCCGTTGAATAGTTTAACTCGGATACCGAGTAAAATCGCCGCTTTAATTAATTCTTGAGCAACTACTGAATATTCTTTGGAGATAACTTCAAGAGGTAATTCTAAGGCGTGTAATTTTTGATAACGATCGTTGGCAATCTTTAATCCAAAGGCTTCCAAAGAATCATCCTCAATTCGTGCTAATAGTTGGCCGCTAATGGTCAACGCAGGGTTGCGAACTCGTTTGCGAGCAATTTCAATGGCAAATGAATATTTTTTTGGTGCGTCATATTCTTCGACGAAAGCAGCCAGATTATCCAAGAGCTGATTAGCCTCTTCAACTAGCCATTCGGGTTGCTCCAATGGATTTTGAAGGGCAACTTCTTCATTTTTGTCGGCAGCATGGCGTAATTGTTCTTTAATATCGGTTGGGACACCAGAAACTAGACAATAGCCCATCAATAATTCGAGCATATCCAAGGTATCGTCACTGACACCAGAGCGAGAGAACGGATCCAAATCAAATGATCTGAACTCGAGGTAAGTCACCCCTTCTTCCAGCATTTCATCGATATCATCGTCATGAGTCATCCCTTTTAAGCGGACAGGACCATAAAATTCTTGGGTCGAATAAAAGGTTCCATCAGCGACGAACTGTTTGAGTTGGGCAGTTTGTTCGGTCAACGAATCGTAAGTGATAGTCTCATTTTCACGATTAGCGTAACCCAGACTGCTGTTGCGCAAACTACGGACAGGGAATTCTAAATCAGCGGGCAAATGTTCGAGTGGATTTTCGGTAATTGGCGAAGCCCCATACAGGTATGTGAAGAACCATCTGTACAAAACGAAATACTGCGATAACTTAAAGTACATGTGGTTTCGTAAATCGGCCACTGACTCAAAGTTTTCGCCATTATCCGCTTGGTATAACTGGTACAATAACGTATCATTCACGCTGAAGTTCACATGTGAACCGGCAATGATTTCATATTTAGCACCATATTTTTGTTCCAAATAATCACGATAGTCTTGATACCAATCCCGATGGAAATCTTGATGAATAAACTCTTCATCGTCTTCTTCCAACTTGGGTGGCATACTAAGTGGCCAAATTCGTTCATCATCATGGAGCTGAGCATTGACAATCTGTTGCAGCATCTTCAAGTTTTTAACTGCCTCACGTCCACCTTTGGTTGGTTCCGTAATCAATTCCAACATGCTGTCAGTAAAGTCCGATTGTAGATATGGATGATTCTTCCGTGATCCAAACTTAGTCGGATATGGATAACGACTAATCCGTCCATCTGCAGTCACACGGTGCTCTTCTTGTTCCAAGCCAAAAAAGCCCTCAAATAATTTATTCGTTAACCCTAATTGTTTAATTTTTTCCCCAACATTTTCAGACATAAACTCACCTTATATTTTATGATTAATTACTTTCATACATTTTATCACTCTCGCCCACAAAAGTACTGCAAAATTAACTAGAATACATTTTGATTGCGTTGCGATTTTCGCTATGGTAAATTATGGCCGATAAACGAACGGAGGAGTTATTATGTCGCAACGATTACAAGGGTTACATCACATCACCGTGATTACTTCCAGTGCCCCAAAGATTTTCAAATTTATGACCGAAGTTTTGGGATTACACCTCATCAAAAAAACCGTCAACCAAGATGATATTCGCACGTATCACCTTTATTTTACTGACGATATGGGCAGTGCCGGCACGGATATTACTTTCTTGGACTTTCATGGCCTCGAAACGGCGCGTAAAGGAAACAATGCCATTAACCGGATTGGCCTACGCTTACCGAATGATCAGGCCGTTGACTGGTGGGAACAACGACTCGATGAATTTGATATTCGTCACGATCCACAAACCACTCAATTTGGTGACAAAGTACTGAATTTTTATGATTTTGATGGTCAAAAATATCAATTTGTCTCGGATGAACATAACCATGGCTTACCAGGAGGCACACCTTATCGCTTTAGCCCTATTCCTAAAGAATATGCGATTGTCGGCTTAGGTCCCGCGTTAATTCGGACCCAATTTCGTGAAAAAATTTTGAATCTAGTTCTGACCAATCTAATGGGTTACGACGAAATTATGACCGCTGGCAATTTACATTTATATGAATCCTATGACAAAGGCGGCCACGGTTCACAAGTGATTGTGGAAGATGACATGGATGGTGCTATGGAAGTGCAAGGTTATGGGAGCGTTCATCATTTATCCTTCACGGTTGAAGATGAGGAGGCATTACGCTTCTGGATTGAATTAATCGATAAAATTGGATTACCCAACTCCGGTTTTGTCGATCGCTTCTATTTCAAATCAGAATACTTCCAACCAGCGACCGGCATCTTATTTGAAATTGCCACGAATGGTCCTGGGTTCTTACAAGATGAAACCTACGAAGAAGCTGGCGTACACCTTGAGCTACCACCATTTTTGGAAGAACAGCGGGCCGATATTGAAGCTAATTTAGTGGCTTTCAATACCCCAAACACGATTGAGGACGATTCCAATGAATAATGAGCACATCAGTTACACACCCGGCACCTCGAACGCCCCGGTCATCATGTTACATGGTACTGGCGGCGATGAAAATGACTTACTACCAATTGCCAATGTGTTATTTCCAGAACAACCTAAAATTGGCATTCGCGGGCGGTTGATGGAACAAGGCTTAACCCGCTATTTCGCTCATCATCCAGACGGTAGCTTTGATCAAACCAGTTTGGAAAATGAAACGCAGTGGTTACTGGCTACGATTGCGGAGGTCATTGAAACTTACCAGTTAGATGATGAATCTGTCACTGTCCTGGGGTATTCTAATGGCGCAAACATGGCACTTTATGCTGCCTTAACGGGCCGCACATTTTTCAAGACGGCCATCTTGCTGCATCCAATGTTAGTCAGTGATGATTTTTCTGACGATATCGCTGACGACGTTAATTTGTGGGCTTCATACGGCGACAATGACCCAATCGTAACACCAGAAAACTTTGCCTCACTCGTAAGTGAAGCTGAGAAACGCTACTTTAATCTTTCCACTTTTAAGTCCAACATGGGCCACGCTATCACTAAAGAAGAGATTCTAGATGCTGCTCAATGGTTGCATTCCCAGCAGTAGTAAATACGAAAAACACGCCCAGTCGAAGGCGTTATCTTGTCAGTGTAAGGAAGATGAATTCCTGTAGGATTCATTCTAAATTTTCCCTGTTGTTAACGTAATCTCTCGAGATTGCGTTTTTTTTGCTGTCCATAATTTTAGGAGGATACTAATATCTGAAAATAAAATCTATGACATTTAGTACCAGAAACCATGAATCGACCTTATTTAAAATTTTATGTAAAAAAAGCTAGATCGCGCGTTTTATAATCAAGTTAGCCAAATACTTTTAGCTAATTGATAAAATAAAAAACACCAAGACAAATCTCTGTTATCATTGATGTTCCTACACAAACAATGAAAGAGGTTATTGTCTTGATGCAAGAACAGAATACCACAGTCAGAAAAAAAGGTCAGCACCTAACTTCGTTTGAACGAGGAAGAATTGCTACGCTACACAGCCAAGGCTATTCCAATCGTGCAATTGCCAGAGCGCTTAATGTTTGTCATCAAACAATCAATAATGAATTATGCCGCGGCGAGATCGACCAAGTAAAAAAGTGAATGGTCAACGCCAATATTACGCTGTATACTCACCAGAAACAGCACAAGCTAAGTACGAAGCTAATCGAGCCCACTGTCATCGACCTTTGAAACTCGTCGGTGTCGCTGATTTTATCGACTATTTTACGACTCATTTGCGTCAAGATGGTTGGTCGCCTGATGCATCAGTAGGACGGGCCAAACTTGAAGGCTTATATCAACCTGAGGAGATGGTCTCGACCAAGACGCTATACCACTATATTGATGCCCAGTTACTTGAAGTCCGTAATCTTGATCTACTCGAAAAAACGCGCCACCGTGCCAAACATCATCACTCGATCAAGCACAAGCGTCTGGCCGGACGGAGTATTGATGAACGGCCTAAAAGTATCGACCAGCGTCAAGAGTTCGGCCATTTCGAATTGGACACCGTGGTGGGCAAGCGCAACGGTCAAGAGAGTGTGATCTTAACGCTGATCGAGCGTCAATCCCGCTGCCAAATTCTACGTTTGATCGATGGTCGTGATTCCGATTCGGTCAACTATGAGCTGGCCAAGATCTGTCAAGAATACGGATCAATTATGAAGTCAGTTACTGCCGATAATGGCGCTGAGTTCTCGGAAGTTGGTGCTGTACTTACCGGTGTCGCTGACCTTTATTATGCCCATCCATATCGTTCCTCTGAGCGTGGGACTAACGAAGCGCATAATCGAATGATCCGCCGCGATGTACCCAAGGGTCTATCCATGGATATTTTGGGTCCTCATGATATCCAAGCAGTTGAGTCAAAGCTAAACAATTTACCGCGCCGGCAAGCTGGCTATCAAACACCCAAAGAGCTTTTCTCCGCTGCTTCCGCCGGTTAAGTTAAGTCCATAAAATATGAATATTAATGAAAATACTGATTTAATAGAATTTATCGTGTGGCTAATTTGTTCTTGCAATTTGGGTTCAAAAATTTATTCAATTGAATGCTATACTACTATTAGAAATATTAACTTCTGGGAGGAGTAATTAATATGTTAAAACGGTTAAGCATTGCAACAATCTGTCTTGTGGGTGCCCTAACTTTAGCAGGATGTTCTTCAAGTAACGCTAACGAAAAGGATTCCAGTTCTTCGAAAGTGACGAGTTCAAAGAAAGTAACCAAACATTCAAAATCCAGCCAATCTAGTCAAAAGACTAGCAAACAGGATTCAAGTAATGACACTGATGCCAGTTCGACTACCGCCAGTATTCCAGCATCAGAAGATCAAGGAATGTCAGTTTTGTATACCATGTATAGGCGTGAAGGCTATTCCGACGATAGTATAACTGAGTCACTTCAAAACAAGCAATTATCAGGTATCAAATTGGATGAAATTAGCGGCAAGAATGCTGCTTATGATTATAATAAAAGCGTGACAAGAGTTTTTCCTGAAAACACCTATTTAGTTTTCAGTTCGATGAGTGCAGCGGGATCCGTTACTTTTCAATTAGTGAACAATCACACAGCAAAAGTATATGCCGTCCCTCCCACTTTCAAGACGAACGTTGGTTGACGGATGATAATTGGGCACAAAATGAAGTTAATACTTATATGAACAACCCACAAACTTGGGAGCTCCAAACTCCAAGTGCAGACCTATTGAACCTGATGAAAACTACTCAATCTTCATACTAAAGTAAAAAGCACTGATTCACAGTCGACTACGACGAGAATCAGTGCTTTTAATTTACCTTATCACTTATTATAAATCTTTGGACCCTTACGCATGTTCTTTTGATCATTTCTGGCAATGGCATTTTTGTTAACAGAATGTTTGCCGTCTTGTTTCTTTTGGTCAATTAAAGCTTGCATTTTTTCTTTAGCGTTCATAAATATATTTCACCTTTAAGATTGTTTAGCGACTAAGGACAGTAATACTTTCAATGTGCGTCGTTTGTGGGAATTGATCGACTGGTTGGATTGGTTGATTAACATTGTATCCTTGGTCCTTGAGCAATGTAATATCACGAACCAAGGTAGCCGGATTACAGCTCACATACACAATCTTCTTAGGTTTCATTTCACCAGTGGCTTCAATAAATTCAGGAGCGAGTCCCTTACGTGGTGGATCAACAACTAAAACATCGGGATCTAAACCATCTTCAGCCCATTTCTTCATCTGAATTTCGGCTTTTTCAACCACAAATTCAGCATTTTCAATGCCATTTTTGGCGGCATTGAGCTTAGCGTCTTGAACTGCTGAAGACACAACTTCTACACCGTAAACCTTCTTAGCATGACTGGCCATCGCAAGTGAAATAGTTCCAATTCCACTATAGGCATCGATAACCGTTTCATTTCCAGTCAAACCAGCTTGTTCAATCGCACTGGCATAGAGCTTTTCAGTTTGTTGAGGGTTAACTTGATAAAATGATGAAGGTGAAATGGCAAAATCAAGACCAAGTAATTGATCTTCAATCGTGTCAGCTCCCCAAAGTTTACGATTCTCACGCCCAAGTAAAACGTTCGTATCTTCCGCATTGATATTTTGGAAAATACTCTTCACTTCTGGCAAGGCAGCGCGAATATCTTCAACAAGTTGTTCCTTGATAGGCAGCTTTTTACCATTAGTAACTAAAACAACCATCATTTCGTGACTGTAATAGCCGCGACGAACCATCACCGTACGGACAATTCCTTTTTTGGTAGCTTCATCATAAGGCTTGATGTGATATTTACGAATAATATCGCGAAGGACAATAATTGCCTCGTCCAATTTTGGATCTTGAATATAGTAATCCTCAATTGGTACCACATTATGACTGCCACGCTTATAAAAGCCAGTCTCAACTGTGCCGTGAAGTTCACGAACAGGCACTTGAGCTTTATTACGATAGTGATATGGTGTTTCCATTCCAATGGTATCTAACACAGGGATTTCTAAATGTTCTTTTTGAAGTAACTCTTCAATTTGATGTTGTTTAAATTTCAGTTGTGCTGGGTATGCCAAATGTTGCAATGGTGCAATTCCCGTTTGGGTATATTGCTTATCCTTTACTTCAACACGGTCTGGACTAGTTTTAATCCAATTGATTGGCTTACCAAAAGCGTAAGTCTTTGAAACTTTAATTACGCGGAAGTGAATTTCTTCACCTGGCAACGTATTGTCAACAAAAATTGGGTATTTATCAATTTTGATAACGCCCATTCCTTGATAAGTCAAATCGGTTACAGTACCGGTATACGTTTCATTTTTAACGACTGGTGCTTTAAATTTCATAGATATCTCCTTCGAGCTTTTCGACGCTCACCTTAAATTATGCCTCAAAAATAGGCAACTAGGATAGTATACAATGTTTGCCACCAAAAAGCGAGTAGAATCCGTGTTAAAATGCACCGCCACCGGAACCGCCGCCTCCACCGCCGGAGCCGCCACTTGATCCACTACTACCACTAGCAGTGAAGGCATTGCTGCCGGAGAAATAATTTGCATAAATCATTTGATTACCGATTGTGCTATCGACAACCGCCTCGCCATAGATTGATTTCAATTGACGCTGCACCCGTTTAGCTTCCTTCAACCCCACGGCATACACGAGTACTTCGCCCCAAAGCATCTGATCGGGTAAATCTGCTTGATCAAATCGATCCAAGTGATGCAGCATCGTCTTGAATTGTTTCAATTCAGTCCATTGTTGATAGCCATCTTCATTAAATGGCGTGTACTTATTTTTAAACGCACCCTTCACAATTAACATCAGAATTGCGTTGACGACAATGGCACCAAGTGCAACAAAGTTTCCCATTATCATAAAGCCAACATATCCCATGCAAAAGAAAAACATCACCCCAAAGCCATTCTTGTTAATTTCAATTGCGTGATATGATTGATTATCGATTTTGTTAGAAAAAAGTTTGGTTATTCCAACGGTCAAGATGGCCATAAACATCATAATTACAGCGACAATCACAATTAACAGCCAGGCTGACAAATTACCTAAGAGGAAAACGAGAATATCAAGCACGAGCCAAAAAAGCATCAAAATATTAAACCTGACTTGTAATTTGTCCAAACGATTCCTGGCCGTGACATAATCTGGATTGACAATCTTTAATCGTCTAATTTTTTCTAACATCCGCTGATTAAAGCTTGTCTGCTCGCCAACCATCGCCGAACTAACTTTAGATTCTTTAATGTCTTCAGTTGAGACCTGGTGACCATTCCCAATCAAATCAATTAGTCGTCTGACATACAGATCAATTTCTGCATCTGGCTCAGCTCTAATGACGAAATCTTTCTGTTTTTTTGCGCGTTTTGGATGTTTCAGCGGAACAATTTGTTCAATCTCAATTTGACCTGTTTGTTGTGCCTCCATCAGATACGTCGACAGGACATCATTTGTCATTCCACTACTGTTTTGGTCGTATGAATAAACCGCTGCAGCAAGCGTCGGTGTTAAGGTTGGTAAATCGAACCGGTGTGATTTTTCTAACGTTTTGTTGCGCCGTACTAGTGCACCGTTCTTGAGCCACGCTCTGATTGTTAGACCAACAAACACGATTGTCATCACAATTGCTATGACAACATCTGCATGTTTCAACATTGATCGCGTATTAGTACGTTGCGTTATTTGTTTTTCTACATCTAATGCTGATTTTAAACGTGCTTGATTTTTCGACGGTGCGGCAGCTAAGGCTTGTCGATTAAACAAAGTATGAATTTCAACAAAATTATTTACATTCGATGCCCTAGCTTTGATGACTCCATCATGAACCACCAACTTTTGAATAGGATCAGCCGATGAATGTTTCCAAGCGCGCACTGAACCTGACTGAGATGGTAATTTAACTGTGAGCTTCACCTGTTCAATCGGAACATCCCAATTGGAACCAATCATTTTCCAGTTAACTTCTCCAGTATCGGAATATTTTTTTGCCACACTAGATAAATAAAACTTGGCTTGCACGGTTAAATCTTTAGTCGTATCAGTTGGCCGGTAAATTTTGATTGTGTTCAACCCGTCACTATTTTTTTCATGACCATCCATATTTTTATTAAAGGTGAAAACATTTTGACTACCATTTTGGGCTGAGTAAACCAATTGATATGGCATCCAACCTTCTTGCTTAGTATAGGCGTCATTTGCGTTCCACTTGGTCTGATTTACTAACTCCGAAACGGCAACCTGTGACATTTGACCTAACCCAGCCGTATCCTGAACAATGTAAACTCCATTCTTAGGTTCATTAAAATGATATGTGACCCTTTCCGTCACTGCTGCTCCACCTGTTTTGTCCACCACGGCTGACATGTTAACTTCTTTAATCGTATAATCAGCGGCTTTAACTGACTGTATACCAAAGAAACTCACCATTAGCAAACTGATGAGCACGCAACCAACTATGCGCCAATTACCCCAATTTTTCATCACTATCCTCCCAAGATATCTAATCATATTATACAAAATAAGTTACAAGAATACTGTAGATTCTTGCAACTTTATTTTTAATGATTTTAATAATTTGAGTATTTTTGGTTGGTAATTTCAGTAAACAAGGTTCTAAATTCAGATTTTTTTCGATAAAAGACTGGAATCTCACCTAAAGGTGCCGCAACCGTATGATGGCCACCGTGAAATTCTTGGCCACTCCACAAATGAATCCACTCATCGTCAGGTAAATAGACATCCCAGTCTGTTTGAGTTTCTTGATAAACGGGTACCACCAACATATCTGAACCAAATAAATATTCATACTGGATGTCATAAGCGACGGAATCATTTTCGTACTCGAGGAATAATGGTCGTTGCACTGGTAGTCCATATTCATTATTTTCAGCGACTAATGTCCGTCGGTAAGGTGCCAACCTCTGAAAAACGTCAGTAAATTTTGCTAAATACTGAATCGCATCGTCATCGTCCCAAACTTGGAAATTTTCAGCGGGACGATTTCCTTCATGGGACCGCATCAGTGACGTAAAAGCACTCATTTCCGCCCACCGCATGAATAATTCTTTTGAACGAACGTTACCGTGCATACTGGTATATCCACCAATGTCACTGTGTGTTAAACCCATCCCGGTCATGCCGACTGACAGTGCCGCAGGGATTGTGGAAGCAATCCCATCATCGAGACTCCAATTGACACTTTGATCCCCCGCCCATAGCATTGGACAATATCGTTGGCTTCCGGTAGCACCAGCGCGCATGAAATACACAATTTGACCTGTTTTACCAGCTTCAGCCACGGCATCGTGATTACATTTGGCCCACAAAGCTGGCCATTCATTATGTCGAATCATTGGGTCGGAACCGTCAAACAAGACGACATCAGTTGGCAAATACTCGCCAAAATCGGCCATCCAGCCATCACAGCCGAAGTCAATTAGGTTAGTTTTGATTAACTCTTTGAACCAATCAAACGCAGCTGGATTAGTAAAATCAACCACCCCACAGTTGAACTCACCAAAGTCAACAAGATAAATACTGCCGTCAGAGTTTTTGGCAAAATACCCATTTTTTGCAGCGGCTGCATACAGGGCACTGGTATCAACTAAATACGGATTGATATATGACAAAAAGCGGATGCCCTCATCTTTCCATTCGTGAATTTTAGTATCCAGCCCCGGATAAAGTGCTGGATTCCACTCCCAATTCCAGAAGTTCCGTTTGCCAAAACTAGTTTGTCGAGTACCCTCCCAATCTTGACAAAACACGCCCGCAATTTTAACACCCGCAGCTCTAAGTTTATCGACGGTGTCATACGTTCGTTGCGTTCCACCTTGGATACCAAGTAACAAACCTTCATCAGTCCAATTGGGTAGGATTGGTTGATGGCCTAATAAATTAGTTAACTTACCCAGTAATTGATTATACGTGTCGGCCGTTTCAAAGACGATGGACTCCGGGATGCCCCAATACTGTAGTTCATGAAATTCAGGATTACGAAAATCAAAATCAACATAGACAAATGAATTTGTATGACAGTAATATTTTTGTGTTGAAATGAAAGTTGGTTCTGGAAAATTTGTTGTGTAATAATCTCCGCCCGCATTATCCTGGGTGTCTGCCTTGAAGGTGGTTAACGTACTTTTATTCCGACCAATACCTGGCTCTGAAGTCCACAACGGAAAGTGATTTCCACGTAGATTGAAGTATGACAGCTGTTCACCACAACCATAAATCTTTTCCTGTGCGGTCGCTGGTAACCGTAACCATAGCCGATTATACGTTTTATCCTTAGAAATCAACTTCAAAACTAAACGTCCAAACTTGTCTAGTTCAGTACGAATTTGTAGTAATTGAGTTTGGCCATTGGAACTCAGATTAAAAGTAATTGCCTCGTTAGTTTCTGCTATTTCAAAATGATTTAATGGTACCCGGCTTTCCACATAATCTTGAATATCAAAATTGCCACGATACATTTTAACTTGCTCCGTCCCACGTCCAATAAATGCAAACGTCTTATCAGATGCATAACTGAGAATTGGTCGATCATTATAAAAGATTGTTTGATTTTTAAAGATGAGTGAATTGCCATTTTTTTCCATTTGTAATCTCCATTTCCGAATATTTAATTGTCTCTTATTTTGCCCGAAAAAATTGAACAATCTTTATCTTTTTCGCAAAGATTCGTGGATAAATTAAAAATAAAAAGAGCAATCATCAAAATGATTACTCTTGAAAAAAATGTCTCAATTTATTGACGCTTCAAAACCTAAAAAATAACCGCCCAAAGGCGGTTATCAAGGTTGAATGGTACTGTAGATAGTTGGAGGGTGTCGCATCACCCTCCTTACATAGAACAATATAAGCCAATTACTCAGAAACTCAAATCAAATAATTTAACGCTAAATCACATCTTTTTACGTATTTATACTATGTACAGTTAATTGCTTAAGTAAATAACTGTACCCTATCGTTCGGAACCATTCAAAGTGCCTCGCACACGCCATAGATAGGAGGTGGACTTTGAATGAAGATGAGGAAAGGTGCCATTTTGAATACAATCCTTGTATTCATTGGAGCAATTAACGCTCTTTATGATCTAATGCAGATTATACAGATGTTCATTGATGCTTCAAAACCTAAAAAATAACCGCCCAAAGGCGGTTATCAAGGTTGAATGGTGCTGTAAGATAGGTGGAGGGTGTACAAGACCCTCCTTACATAGAATAATATAACGCCAATTACTCTGAAACTCAAGCGAAATAAATTAACATCAAAACGAAAAAATTGCGTATAAAAAACCAGATTTTTAGATCTGGTTTTTAACGATTCTATGATTATTTATTAACGGTTGCATCAGTTGGTTCAGGATGGTCAGCTGCCTTTACCTCATCTTCAGTAATTTGTTCAACTCCAGCAAGGAATTTTTCTTCAGCTTCTTGTAATTCAGCAGACATTTCTTCGGCAGTTAATGAAGGAATTTCATCCAAATTAGCTACGGTTCGAATATGACGTGCCAAATTTTCAAACTTCATTGGCGCATCCCCACCATATTCACCATCCAAGTTAATCATCATTCGATTACTAATTGGCTTAGCTGTAACAGTGGAAGTTTTCCGATAAATAATTCGTGGATCATCGACATGACGACCACCGTTCAAGACTTTAGTCATCAATTGCATAATTTCGACCACGTTAGCGGTTTTGACGATAATCATCGTAAACTTACCATCATCCAATGAGGCATCCGGCACAATTTGTTCAAATCCACCGACGGAATTAGTCAACGCCAGGAAGAACATTGAAGCGTTACCGCGATATTCACCGCCATCAAACTTAATATCCATTTCGATTGGTTTAATTCGGGGCAATAATTCTGCTCCCTTAACAATATAAGCCAAGTATCCAAACAGTGATTTAGTTTGAGACGGCACATCATAAGTTAACTCAGTCAATAATCCACCAGCAGCAATGTTGATAAAGTATTTCTTACCCGCACGACCGATATCCATCTTCAAGGTTTTATTCTTCAAGATAACTTTGGCGGCACCAACTGGATCGTCACGTGGAATTCCCAGCGCACGTGCATAATCATTGGTTGTTCCGGCAGGAATAATAGCCATCATTGGACGTCGGCGTAAGCCGGCGATTCCATTAACAACTTCATTAATCGTGCCGTCACCACCGGCAGCTACGATTAAATCAAATCCATCTTTAGCTGCCCTTCTAGCTTCAGCTTCAGTTGAATCTGGTGCTGGAACGGTTGCGTACGCGCTTGTTTCATAACCCGCCTGTTCGTAGGTTGCTAAAATCTCGACGAGATCGCCGGTTAACGCTCCACGACCAGAAGTTGGGTTATAAATTACACGAGCTCTTTTTGTCATAATTGGTCCCACCCTTATGGTTTATAGTGCTTGTAGAGACTTCATCAAAAGTTGGTTCACAACTTGTGGATTAGCTTGACCCTTAGTTTGCTTCATAATTTGGCCCACTAGGAAACCAACCGCACGATCTTTACCATTCTTAAAGTCAGTTACAGATTGTTCATTATTTGCTAAGATTTCATCGATGATTGGTTGTAATTGAGCTGGATCTGACAATTGGACTAAGCCATGTGCCTTCACATATTCAGCTGGATTTTCACCGGCCACGATTCCCTTGAAGACCTTTTTAGCCATCTTCGATGAAATTGTACCATCATCAATTAATTTAATCATGCCTGACAAGTTAGCTGGTGTTAACTTAGTGGCAGCCAAATCAACTTGTTCATCATTCAGATAAGCATTAACGTCACCTTGAAGGTAGTTAGATGCTAATTTAGCATCAGCTCCATCAGCGACTGTTGCTTCAAAGAAGTCTGACATTTCTTTAGTTTGGGTTAAGACCATCGCATCATATTCAGTCAAACCTAATTCGTTCACATAACGATCACGACGATTATTAGGCATTTGTGGCATGGTGTCGCCGATTTCTTTGACCCAGTCTTCACTGATTTCCAATGAAGGTAAATCTGGTTCTGGGAAGTAACGATAATCGTCGGAACCTTCTTTGACACGCATCAAGATGGTTTGGCCAGTTGTTTCATCGTAACGACGAGTTTCTTGACCAATCTCGCCACCAGACATCAACACTCGTTGTTGACGTTGTTCTTCAAACAACAAACCCTTACGCACATAGTTGAATGAGTTCAAGTTCTTCAATTCAGTCTTGGTACCGTACTTATCAGAACCAACTGGACGAATTGAAATATTAACGTCAACCCGCATTGAACCTTCTTCCATCTTCACGTCAGAAATACCAGTAAACTGGATTCGTTCACGCAAAGCTTCCAGATAAGCATAGGCTTCATCAGGTGAAGAAATATCAGGTTTTGAAACAATTTCAATCAAAGGAGTTCCTTGACGGTTTAAATCCACATATGAATAACCATTAGGGCTATGAGTATTTTTACCGGCATCTTCTTCAATATGCATTTCAGCAATCCCGATTTTTTTCTTTTCGCCGTCGACATCAATTTCAACCCAACCATCATGGCCCAGTGGACTCACCGATTGCGAAATTTGATAAGCTTTAGGATTATCAGGATAAAAGTAGTTCTTCCGGTCAAAATGTTGATGTGGTTCGATTTCGGCATGTAAGGCTAATGCAGCACGAATACCATTTTCGACAACACCCTTGTTAGTTGATGGTAAAACTCCAGGGTAACCCCAATCAATAACATTAGTGTTGGCGTTTGGTTCTGAACCGAATTGTACTGGTGAAGGACTGAAAATTTTAGAATTCGTCTTCATTTCAACATGGACTTCAAGTCCAATCGTTGTTTCAAAATTCATTAGTTTTGTCCTCCTATATTAGGTTGTGCTTTGTGGAAATCTGTTGATTGTTCAAAAGTATAAGCGGCCTTATACATTGTTTCTTCATCAAATGGCTTACCAATAATTTGTAAACCAACTGGCATCCCGTCAGCTAATCCGGCAGGAATTGACATGCCGGGTAGGCCGGCCATGTTAACAGGTACCGTCAAGACGTCATTCATGTACATCGTCTTTGGATCAGCAATGTTTGAACCAATCTTGTAAGCAACAGTTGGTCCAGCAGGTCCCATCACAACGTCATGATCTTTAAAGACATTTTCAAAGTCTTGACGGATTAAGGCCCGAATTTGACTCGCTTTGTTGAAGTAAGCATCATAGAAACCAGCTGATAATGAGAAGGTTCCTAACATAATCCGACGTTTAACTTCATCCCCAAAGCCTTCCGAACGTGACTTCACATAAACATCTTCCAAATCTTGCACGTCAGTCGCACGAACCCCGTAACGAATACCATCGAAACGTTGTAAATTAGATGAAGCTTCAGATGAGGAAATGATATAGTAAGCAGCCACGCCATATTGAGTATGTGGTAAGGAAACTTCATCCACAATGGCACCCAATGATTCATAGTGCTTCAAGGCAGCCTTGATAACTTCTTTAACTTTTTCATCGACCCCTTCGCCAAGATATTCCTTTGGCACAGCGATTCGAAGACCATTAACGTTAGTGTCGTCATTTAATTGAGCACCAAAGTCAGGAACATCACGAGTTGAGGAAGTCAAATCATGATCATCGTGTCCGCTGATTAAAGAAGTCAGCAGTGCATTATCTTTCACGCTAGTGGTTAACCAACCGACTTGGTCTAAACTTGAACCA
Organism: Paucilactobacillus nenjiangensis; assembly: GCF_008632615.1. Lineage (NCBI taxonomy): Bacteria > Bacillati > Bacillota > Bacilli > Lactobacillales > Lactobacillaceae > Paucilactobacillus > Paucilactobacillus nenjiangensis. The sequence goes on along the minus strand of NZ_CP043939.1, from coordinate 756,139 downwards.
AAGGCGATGATTCCCCAACGTGATACACGACCATAAGTAGGCTTCATCCCTACGACACCGTTATATGAAGCTGGAAGGCGAATTGAGCCCCCAGTATCAGTTCCTAGCGCAGCAAGTACTTCACCGGCGGCAACTGAAGCGGCTGATCCACCAGAAGAACCACCAGGTACACGGGTTAGATCCCATGCATTGTGGGTTACCTGGTAAGCTGAGTTTTCGGTAGAACCACCCATGGCGAATTCATCCAAGTTCAATTTACCAGCATTAATAAAGTTTTGTGCTTTGAGTTTTTCAATCACGGTTGCATCATAAATTGGCTTGAAGTTATCCAAGATTTTTGACGCAGCAGTCGTGCGAATGTCTTTGGTAACAATGTTATCTTTGACACCCAAAGGAATACCGGCAACCAATTGGTCAGCGGCAATCCCTTTTTCATCTAATGCAGCAGCTTCTGCCAACGCATTTTCTTCATTCAAAGTTAAGAACGCTTCGATTTGATCATCTTTAGCTTTGATGTTGTCATAGGTTGCTTTCGTCAATTCAGTTGCACTGATTTTCTTGTTAACCAAGTCATCATGCAATTGAGTTAAATCAGTTTCATAAAAATTCATTACTCAGCATCCCCACTTTCATCGATAATTGCAGGAACTTTGATGTAACCATCTTCTGCATCTGGTGCATTTTTTAAGAGTGCGTCTCTTTGGTGACTATTAACTGCGACGTCTTCACGCATCACGTTGACACGATCAGTTGCTGATGTCATTGGTTCTACACCAGTGGTATCCACTTTTTCGAGTGTTTCAAACAAGTCGATAATACTTTCTAGTTGTGGAGTGAACTCAGAAAGTTCTTCATCAGTAAATTTCAATTTTGCCAATGAAGCGACGTGTTGCACTTGTTGCTCATCAATTTGACTTGCCATTTTATTATCCTCTTTTCAAATTGTTCATACCGTAATATTGTACCATATCGCAGAATTTTTTTAAGTTATCTTACCTAGTTTTTTGAAAAAAAGCCATGCGATTTTCATGATTTATATAGGATTTTACCTGGCAACGGATACACTGGAAAAATGATAATTTGGATTTTGAAATATGTTTTATATTAATTACCGAATTGAATCGAACTCTAGGTTTTTGAAACATGCTATTCAATTCAATCACCTCCGGTTAATCCATAAAATTCTTCATCTAACTTCTGATGAATTCATTTTATTTATTAATCCTCGTTGATTACCGAATTGGACCGCAATCTAACTTTTGAAACGTGTTCGCTCAGCCAGACCACTCACCTAACCAAAAATAACACCTATGATTCAAAAAACAAATCATAGGTGTTATTTTCAGTTAGAAGCTATAAATATTATATTTTTTTGAAACGTGCTCGCTCAATCAATACCGTCACCTAACTCAAAAATGGCCATTCAAGCAAACCCACTTGGACGACCATTTTTATGTTAGAAGCTCCGGTATTCCCGATTGAGCTCGCACTCTTCAATTTTAATAACTATCAAACACATGCGTTGTAAACTTACTATCGCCCGAATCACGGAAGGCAATTGCTTGTAAGTCAGTCGCAGATTGAATCTTAATATCAATTGGGATTCCCTTTTGTAGATACTTGTTAGCGGCTTGCGCAATGTATTGAGTGAAACTGGTAATTTCAGTTTGACTGTAGAATTGCGTTGTAACGGTGATATGCATCCCCGATAAGCTACCATCAGTATATTGTGCTTGAGCGGTTACACCACTCAAGTTAGGGAAGAAGCCTTGAATTTGGCTCTTAAAATTAGAGAACGTATCGTTATCATCTTGATCATCACTACTACTGCTAGTTGATGATGCCTTAGGATAAACTTTATTCTTCACATTCATTTGTTTCCAACTACTAATCGTTGAACCACTATTTGAAGTGTATTCAAAGAAGGTTCCACCGACCAAGCTATCATTAGCGGCTTGCTTGTAAAGCGCAATCGTAATCGGCACGTCTTTTAAGGCACTCTTTTTACGCAAACGTTTCAAAACTGTTTGAGCAGCTTTTTCACCATAGTCCTTCATTTCTGAATCACTAATATTTTGCTTATAAGTTGGACCATCAGTCGTCTTTTGGTAGTAATCAATCGAATTCAAACCAATTCCGACGGTAATTCCATGTAATTTCAAGGAACTACCACTTTGACTCATAAAGTCTTGTTCTTCAATTTGTTGGATATAGATTGGATTACGAGTACCATTGGTTTTACCTTTAACAGGATTCAAACCAGACGCATTACTGCTCGACTTACGAGACAGCCAGTTTTCAATTGTACTTGTTGAAAGGTATTGCCCTTCTTCAAAGACGTACGATTTGGTCGAGTAAACTTTCTTAGAAACATTGAGTAAGCCAGTTTCAAAACTCTTCAAGTTAAAGAGGTTATCGTTTTGACTGACATTGACCCCACGAGACTTACTGACTTGATATTTACCATTTTTGATAACGCCTTGATAAGTACCACTTTCGGCCTTTCCAGTTGTGGAATAGCTCGACGACTTACTGCTACTTGAACTTGAGCTGCCAAAACTACATGACGCTAAAATCAATGTAACTGATAAGCTCGCGACTATGGCAATTGCCTTTTTAAATTTCAATTCGATGAATCCTCCTTCATGGCCGTTTCAAAACGTTGCTCGTTCCATATCTCAATGCCTAAATCTTGTGCTTTTGCTAATTTACTACCAGCATCAGCGCCAGCAATGAGTAAATCGGTTTTTTTCGAAACACTGCCAACCACATTGGCACCGTGTGCTTCCAGCCACTCTTTCGCATCATTGCGTGTGAATGCCTCTAGCTTACCTGTCAGGACAACTTTTTGTCCAGTCCATTCGCTATCAACAATTACATCCGTTGCCCCGAGATAATCTGTATTAACCCCGGCGGTTTGTAATTCATTCACTAATTGTTTAACTTGATCATTATCAAAATAGGTCACGACGCTATCGCCGATTGTTGGTCCAATCGATTCCACTTCACTAATTGCTTCGCTAGAAGCCGTCATGAGTGTCTCAATCGAGGTAAAATGAGTTGCGATAATTTTGGCAGCTTTCGCACCAACATGGCGAATCCCTAACCCAAATAATAAACGTTCTAATGAATTATGCCGACTTGTGTCGATGGCTGTCAATAGGTTATCGGCGGATTTCTCCCCAAATTTATCTAAAGTTAATAATTGATCCTTAGTCAGCCGATATAAACCGGCCACATCATCAATCATTTTGAGTTCAAATAACTGCTCAACGATTCGAGGGCCAAGGCCGTCAATGTTCATCGCGTTCCGGGAAGCAAAATGAGCCAAGCCTTCCTTAATTTGCGCTGGACACATCGGATTGATACACCGTAAAGCCACTTCTCCGTCTAAATGAACCAGTTGTGAATCACATTCTGGACATCTAGTAGGGATTTCGTAGGCGACGCTATCTGATAACCGTTTTGCGAGGTTAACATGAGAAATTTCTGGGATAATATCGCCCGCTTTATGCAAGTAGACGGTATCGCCAATGCGAACGTCTTTTTCAATTAAATAATCCGGGTTATGCAGGGAAGCCCGTGAGACGGTTGTTCCAGCTAATTGCACTGGATCCATGACCGCTGTCGGTGTCACTGTACCAGTTCGGCCCACAGTCCATTCAATTTCACGCAGAATGGTTTGTTCCTCTTCTGGTGGAAATTTATAGGCAATTTCCCAGCGCGGTACCTTAACGGTATTCCCTAGTTCAGCTTGTAAATGTAAGTCATTGACCTTTTCCACAATCCCATCAATGCCAAATTCAAGCGAGTTCCGTTGCTCAGTGAACTTATCAATGTAATCATGAATTTCAGCTGGTGTAGTCACTTTTTGATAATTTTCATTAATTGAGAAGCCTAATTCTTTGAGTCGTTCCAAGGCAGCACTTTGAGTATCAACTCCAAGTACCTCAAATTCAGGAACGTAATAAGCAAATACGCTCAACTCACGCTCCGCCGTCACTTTGGCATCTAATTGACGTAAGCTACCTGCAGCGGCATTCCGTGGATTGGCAAAAACTGCCTCGCCATCAGCTTCTCGTTGTAAATTTAACTTGGCGAACGCTTCTTTTGGCATATAACATTCACCACGAACCTCAACCGATAATGGTTCACTGAGCTGTTGGGGGACTGATTTGATCATTTTTAAATTTTTAGTGATGTCTTCGCCGATGGTTCCGTTGCCCCGAGTTGATCCTTGAACAAACTTTCCGTTTTCATAGACCATCGAGACGGCGAGTCCATCAATTTTTAATTCCAAATTAAATTCTAGATTATCTTTTGTATTTTTATAAACTCGGTCGTTAAATTCCATTAATTCTTCAACGGAGAATACATCCCCCATCGACAACATTGGAATTTCATGGACCACCTTGTCTAAGTTGCTATCCGGTGCTCCACCGACCTGTTGTGTTGGTGAATCGGCAGTGACTAATTCTGGAAATTTAGTTTCCAACGCCACTAATCTAGCATACGTTTGATCATAGATAAAATCTTCAACAGAGGGTTGATCTTGTTCATAATACTCAACTCCCCATTGCACAATTTTAGCTTTAATCTCATTAATTTCACTAGTCGCTTCTGCCAGTGTCAGCTGTTCAATTGGTTTTAATTCATCCATTCAATTCACCTTTGTTACTGAATTATATTCGCGATTGGTTCGGTTTGTTTGTCGAAAAACAAGTGTGCCAGCTATGTTCCAATGTACTGCCTTTTACGCCTAATAATGAATCACTCGCACTACCCAAAAACGGTAATGTGAGTAATTCTAGATTAGTGCTCAAGACCAATGCGTGAATGGTCTCACACTATCCTTTTTCTATCGGTGCAAAGCTAGCTAAGAGGCGTTTGATACCTTGAGCTGGGAAGGCAATATCAAGTTCCATATCGTCGCCTTCTCCATTGATTTTAACAACTGTCCCTTGACCCCACTTTTTGTGGTTGACTTTATCGCCAGTCTTCCAAGCCACTTTGTCAGCGCCTGTGCCATTAAATGACACCACTTTAGACGAAGTGGTGTCGGCGTGATAGGTTGTTGCAGTTGCATTGCGTTGTGCGAATGGCACTTGACGCGCACCAGATGCGCCTCCACCAACATTCACGTTTTCATTTTTAATTAAATCAGCATCGATTTCATCAATGAAGCGTGAAGCTTGATTATTTTGGTGACGGCCGTACAGCATCCGTGAATAAGCATTGGTTAAATACAGTTTCGTCTTCGCACGAGTAATTCCGACGTAAGCGAGACGACGTTCTTCTTCCAATTCATCATCTTCCATAATGGCCCGAGATAATGGAAAAATGCCTTCTTCCAAGCCCATCAAAAAGACGACTGGAAATTCAAGTCCCTTAGCGGCATGCAAAGTCATTAAGGTCACAGCCGGTGCTGATTCATCGACATCATCTTGCGCAGAAACTAATTGTAAATCAGCTAAAAAGTTAATTAAATTATCTGATTTATTTTCAACTTCATCATCAGGATGAGCTTTATCATATTCTTGAGTAACAGACATGAATTCATCCAAGTTTTCAATCCGAGATTGATTTTCAAGGGTGGGATTAGCCGCTAAAGCAGCGGTGTAACCCGTCTTTTTCAAGATTTGTTCCGTCAGTTCAGTAATAGATAGGAACTCAGTCATTTTTTGGAGGTCGGTCATAATCCGGCCAAAGTCATCGAGTGAATTACGCGCCCGAGTTGAAAGGCCATTGTTTAACAAGACATTTTGAGAAGCTTCTAACATGGACCATCCGTTGTCACCGGCAAATAAGCGCAATTTTTCAATGCTGCTAGCACCGATACCACGTTTGGGTTCGTTGACTACCCGCTCAAAGCTCATTGAGTCAGCAGGATTAACCATTAAGGTTAAATATGCAAGCACATCACGGATTTCTTTCCGGTCGTAGAACTTATGTCCACCAACCATTGTGTATGGAACATTGGCTTTAAGGAAGGTTTCTTCAATTACACGTGATTGGGCGTTAGTCCGGTAGAGAATCGCAAAATCATTGTAATTTTGGTGGTTATCTTTGATACCTTCTTGAATTTTTGAGACCACAAAATGAGACTCGTCATTTTCTGACTGGCCACGATAATAAGATATTTTTTCACCCTTGCCATTGTCAGTCCACAAGTCTTTTTCACGGCGAATCGTGTTGTTTTGAATGACCTCATTTGCGGCATCCAAAATGGTTTGAGTTGAACGATAGTTTTGATTTAAGAGCACAGTTTTAGCGTCTGGATAATCTTTTTCAAAGTTCAAGATATTTTCCATATTGGCACCACGCCAACCGTAAATACTCTGATCAGCATCCCCAACTACACAGAGATTTCTGAATTGTTGCGCCAACATGTTAACCAGCTTGTATTGAGCATCATTGGTATCTTGGTATTCATCCACATGGATATAGTGGAATTTGTTTTGGTAGAACGCCAACGTTTCTGGATTTAGTTCAAACAATTCAATCGTGAGCATAATCAAATCGTCAAAGTCGACGGCTTGGTTCGCCCGTAATTCACGTTGGTAATTTTTGTAGACGTTCGCCACAATGTTTTCAAAGGGTGAAGCAGCGTCTTTTTCATATTCAGCTGGGGTTTTCAAAGCATTCTTTGCGTTGGAAATTTCTGAGCCAATTGCGCGAGGATCAAACTTTTTAGTATCAATATTTAAATCCGCACAGACTCGTTTGATTAACGTCCGTTGTTCACTGGTGGCCGCAATCGTAAAGGCACGGTTATAACCAATTTGTTCAATGTCTCGGCGTAAAATTCGGACGCACAATGCATGGAACGTTGAAACCCAAACATCACGCGCACCTTCAGGTAATAATTTACCAACCCGGTCACGCATTTCTTTAGCTGCCTTGTTGGTAAAGGTAATCGCTAAAATATTCCATGGATTAACATCTTTTTCTTCAATTAAATACGCAATCCGGTGGGTCAGCACCCGCGTTTTGCCAGATCCGGCACCAGCCATGACGAGTAATGGTCCTTCAGTTGCCAAAACCGCTTCAGACTGCCGGTCATTCATTCCTTTTATTAATGGTAAATTTGCCACTTGTATGTCAATCCCCTCTAAATTCAATCATTAAATATTATACCAAATTTATGCATGTAATGGCACTGCTCAGTCCACGAAAAAATGGTGACATCCGCTGAAAAGCAGACTCACCATTGATTAAACCGTTTATTAACTATTTAATAAAATCAAAAATTAATTTAACAAAGAAAATCACCAACACCACCAAAATAATTGGTTTGGCAATCTTCGCACCGCCACGTTTGAAATAAACGGCCCCGAGATAATTACCGGCAATCCCAAACAATCCGGCGGTTAAACCTAAGACGAGCAATACTTTGCCACTGAACAAGAACACTGAGAGCGCCGTCACGTTAGTCGTCAGGTTAATCACTTTCGTCGTCCCCGCGGCTAAATTAATTGGCAGATGTGCAATACCTGTCAAACACAGTAACAAAAAGGTCCCTGTTCCCGGACCGTAAAAGCCGTCATAAATGCCTAGCGTAAATGCAATCACCACCGACGTCCATACTTGCTTACTCACCACGTCTTCGGAGAACGAATTTGCTTTGAGCGCTTTCTTGTTAAAGACCAGGTACAAGGCGGTCAACGGCAATACCACCAGTAAGATAATCCGAAAATAATAATCGGAAATATGTAACGCAATTCTTGCCCCAGAAAATGATCCAAGTAAAGCTGCCAAAATTGTCACCACTGACAACTTCAATTTCATGTAACCACTCCGTGCAAACTGCAAGGTCGAAACCGTCGTTCCCATCGCTGACGATAGTTTGTTAGTGCCAATTGCAAAATGCACCGGCATCCCCGTCATCACGTACGCCGGCAGCGAAATTAGGCCACCACCACCCGCGATGGAATCGACAAAACCACCCAAAAATACCAACGGACACACAATCAAAAATGTAATCAATCCCATCACTCTCCAAAAAAATATTGTCCTTAGCATAGCATTTCATTAGTATAAATCATATTATATATTATGAGTCATAAATAATATTTATGGAGGCCAGTATGTTTACCATTAGTGATTATATTTTAACGATTGTTGAGCAAGGGACTTTTTCAAACGCTGCCAAGCAGTTACATATTTCACAGCCGGCATTGAGCATCGCCGTCAAAAAGCTCGAAACTGAATTGGGTTATCAACTATTTGAACGCACCAATAATCCGCTAACGCTCACGGCGGTAGGCGAAATCTATGTCGCCAAAGCGCAACAAGTTCAAACCTTACAAGAAGAACTCCAAGATGACCTCGACAATTTAAAACATAATGTCGTCGGCACTCTCAAGTTAGGTGGCGCCTTTATTTCAGTCAATTATTTATTGCCACCTCTACTGAAACAATTTCACACTGAATATCCCCAGGTTCATCTCGACTTACAAGAAGCTCCCTTCCCTGAATTGCCCAGCTTGTTAATTCAAAATAAATTAGACTTAGCGGTTGATACGGACTGGTTTTTAAATCCCAATATTGAAACAGTCCAGCTCTTTGAAAATCATATATTATTGGCGGTGGCCGATGAATTAATGCCAGCTCAGCTGGTCAATCGTAGTGGCTATCGCAGCAACGATATTGCCAATGGTTTACACCTAACTGATCAACGCCCAAAAATTAACTTAGCCGAACTCACCGAATTACCGTTTATCCTAATGACGCCGTCTAATGAAATCTATCAACGCACCAAATCGTACTTTGCTGAGGCTAACTTTTCACCCATTTCACCATTGACCGTTAATCAACAAGTAAGTAGCTTTGAATTTGCTAAACAGTATTGGGGCGCCGCCTTTATTACGGATACGTTGGTTCAATCCAGTCCGACGGTCCATGATTTACATTTCTACCGGATTGATAGTCCTGAGCAACCACGATTCGTCGCCATTTCATATCACAAACAACAATATATTTCGCGGGCCAAACAGGCATTTATCGACTTTGCAACCAATTATTTTATGGCCAAATAAAAAAGAATCCTATTCGGATTCTTTTTTCTCACTCCACATTTCGGTATTATCCAGTTGCATTTCGATTTTATCAACGGATTCACCAGTCGCAATAATGTGGCCAATTTTTGATTTAATGGGTTCGGGGTAACCGTAGTAGTACCAGTTGTCTTTCAACACCCACTGCGTTTGTAATTCAGGTAATTGACTTTGTTCAAAAGTTTTTAAAACAGCCTGTTGAATGACTTTGACATCTTTCAAAGGTGCGCCGGCAATCGCCGTGATAAATTGGGTATATTGATCAACATTAGTGACTGTATCAAATAAATCTGCTTGAACGCAGATACCCGGCTTAATCCCTTTCAAATACAATGCATTCGTATCAGTCAAATAAAACTCGATTTCAATGCTGCCATAGCCATCAATCCCGCTTGCCGTTTCATTACCAATTCGTAGCATCTCATCAACAACGGGTTGACTTAGTTTCGCCAATTTGGCCGAAATCAATTGGGTGCCCTCAATTTGTTTTTCAATAATTGGGAACGACCGATCAATTTGTCCTTTAGCAATGATTAATGAAAACTCACGCACATGCGGAATGTAAGATTCCAACACAAACGTCCCGGTGTCAATGAAATCCGCAGCCTTGGCAACATCTGAGGACCGACTAATCAGTAATGAATCGTTGTCCCGAACCCGTTGAATTGGCCGAATCACCGCCGGATAACCAATGGAATCAATTGATGAATAGACATCATCTAAGCCTAAAATCGTGACATAGGGAGCAATATTAACATTAATTTGGTCAAAAAATGCCCGTCCTAATAAACGATCTTGAATGATTTCGAGCGCATTTTGGCCCTGAGGAACCGTCGTAAACTGACTGATATATTCAATCACTGACGAATTAATCATATCGTCGACATACGCGACAAAATCACATTCTTCCGCAAAATGCTTCAACTGATCCTTATCGTTATTTGCACCGATAATCATAAAATCCGCCTGTTGTAGTGCATCATCCGACGGCGATGGCCCGTATGCTCCAACCTTGTATCCCATTACTTTTGCCACCATCACTAGCCGCAAAGCTGAATATCCTCCACCCATAACTCCTAATATTTGTCCTGGATAAAATGGTTGATTGCTCATTGTTAACACCTCATCAATTTATTTTACTGCTCATCCATAAAGGTTACTTTGCCATCAGCCAACGACTTGATTCTGGCTAATGATTCTAAATGAATGCCTTGTGCCTTAATTTTATCGGCACCGGGTTGGAAACTTTTTTCAATCACAATTCCGACCCCTGCTACTTCAATACCTGCTTGCTTGGCAATATCAATTAGTCCGAAGACAGCTTGACCATTGGCTAAAAAATCATCAATAATCAGCACTTTGTCGTCAGCATTAATATACTTTTGAGAAACCGTAATTTGGTTTTCAGTTTGTTTGGTAAATGAATAGACTGAAGAAGAATACAAATCGTCGGTCAACGTCAGGCTTTTTTGCTTACGTGCGAAGATAACCGGCACATGCATTTGTAACCCCGTCATAATAGCCGGCGCAATCCCAGAAGATTCGACTGTCAAAATTTTGGTAATTCCTTGGTTTTGGAATAAGTGGGCAAATTCCTGACCCATTTCAAACATTAAGTCTGGATCCATTTGATGATTTAAAAATTGGTCAACTTTCAAAACATCCCCAGATAAAACAACCCCGTCTTGTTTAATGCGTTCTTCTAATGCCTTCATTATAATCCCCTAACTGTCATATTGATCTAGTTTGTATTTCTGAATAATTGATATTAACTTGCTTGCGTACGTTGGATCAGTTGCATAGCCCGCATTTTGCAAAGCTTGTGCAGCATCTTGATAACTAGTTGCGGCAATTACTTGCGCATACTGTTGACTGTTGTAAGTCGTACCATTAACCATCAATAAGGCATGATCATCAATTGAAGCATTCCAACTGGCATATACTTGAAACCGACCATTAATCGTAATCCACTCGCCGTTGACATATTCTTGCGTGCGTAAAACCTTACTATTGTTTGGATCATCACTTTTGACACCGAATAAATTGTAGTATTTGGCGGCAAGCGTACTTTTACCCCAGTTAGATTCCAAAATAGCTTGAGCAATCGTAATTGAAGCATAGACATGATGTTGCTTCATCATCGCCTGCGCTTCTGGTTTGACTGACGCAATAAACTGTTCTTTTGCAGATGGCATCTTTGCACGAGCTTCTTGTTCCACCCGAATTTGGTGAAGTTCATAAACTCCATAACCTACCAAGAAAAATGCCAGCAACAAAACGAATAAGTTTTTCCACTTTAAATGGCCACGATTAAATAAAAAATTGGTCGGACGGTACTTTTTTCGTCTTCGTTTGGCCACCCAGTTTCACCTCTACATCAAATCTTCCTACCAAAATAATACCACAAATTACGCACGTTAAGCCGATACATAATCAACAATCATTATATCGATTTTTTTCCAATCATTTCAAGTCATCCTATCAAAATTATCGCCAACTTTGTCATCCTTAAAGGAAATTTACATTTTGCTTACATATCATCTTATTATCCATCTTTCCCCACGCATAACTTCATTTCCGCCGTCGATATGATTATTTTGACAACCTCAAAATCCATGATATGATTACTTTGTGTTAAGGTCACCTGATAGTTGTGATATTAGATGGCTGACGGAGTATAGTACGTGTTTTGGTTGACTAGTCCTTGTGACTAGTCTTTTTTATTTCAAATACTTTAGCAAAATCGTAAAACGAATTATACTCCACTCTAATTCCTACACATAACCAACTTTCCCTCAGTCATTTCCCTCACAAAATTTTTTAATTTTAATGCAAATCAAGTAAAAATGCGTACCCATAAATCAAACGTGGATACGCACTTTTTTATCTATAAAAATCATTAAATCTTTTAAAATTTATTTAGTTGTGATTGTCGCAATCTTGTCAGCGTTGGTAACATTTCCGTTCGCACTAACTTTCATATAAGCCACATCGGCCATGTTGGTAATAATGACCATTGTAGTTGTTGACTTACCAGCAGCGGTAATAGCTTCCAAATCAACCTTTGCCAATAATTGACCATGAGTCACTTTTTGACCAGCTTCCACGACAACATCAAAAGGTTCACCTTTCAATGCAACCGTGTTAATCCCGATATGCACCAGAATCTCTAACCCTGAATCGGTTTTGATACCGATGGCATGTTTAGTTGGAAAGATCGACATAATTTCGCCATCAACTGGTGACACAATTTGTCCTTCGGTCGGATTGACCGCATACCCATCGCCTAATAATTTCTGAGCAAATGTGGCATCATCGACATCTTCAATATTGACGAATGCACCATTTGCGACACTATAAAAATCATTGACGACACCAGATTCAACATTTGGATTGGTTTCGGCGGGAGCAGTTGCTGGTTCTTCAGTAACTTCGCCCACTTCCGCACCATCTGCATAAAGTTTCTTCAACGCTTCGGCCACGAATTGCACCTCAGTCCCGACAATGATATGCACATTTGTATCATCTAGCAAATTCACACCGGCAGCGCCAGAAGCACGCACCGCTGGTTGATTAACTGCCTGCGGATCATTTAATTGCAGGCGCAAACGGGTCGTACAATTATCAATCACTTTAATATTATTTTTACCGCCAATCGCCGCATAAATTTTCTTAGCTTGGACGGTATACTTGTCATCATTTTCATCAGTGGCAACGGCAGTACTCTCATCTTCAACCACATCAGGTTCGCGACCGGGAGTCATCAAGTTAAACTTCTTAATCGCAAAATCAAAAGTGAAGTAATAAATAACTGCCATCACTAAGCCTTGCACAATTAACATGTACGGTTTATTGGCAATCGCCATGTGAAAACTCAAAGAATAATCGACAAGTCCGGCGCTAAATGCAAATCCGGCTGTCCAGTGCATGAAGGCAGCAAAGGCCAGTGACAAGCCAGTCAAAGCGGCATGAATTAAATATAATGGCCAAGCGACAAACATAAATGAAAATTCCAATGGTTCGGTAACGCCAGTAAAGAATGACGCAAACGCACCAGCCATCAATAAACCACCAACTTGTTTCTTTTTGTCAGCACGGGCATTGCGGTACATTGCCAAAGCTCCGGCTGGTAAACCAAACATCATTACTGGGAAGAAACCGGCTTGATACATCCCCGTAATCCCTTTGGTTCCCTTGTTAGCCCAAAACTTACCGATATCATTAATTCCCGCCGTATCAAACCAAAAGACTGAATTCAACGCTTGATGTAGCCCGGTTGGAATCAATAATCGGTTAAAGAACCCATAAAGTCCGGCACCGACTGCACCTAAGTTCACGATAAACTTACCAAAGTTAACCAGGCCTTCGTAGACTGGTGGCCAAATCACGATTAACAAGGCAGTCACCACCAACATTACTGCGGCAGTCACGATTGGAACTAACCGTTTCCCACTAAAAAACGAGAGCGCCATCGGTAATTTGGTCTGATAAAAGCGGTCATACAGCGCGGCAGCAATTAACCCGGCAATAATCCCAATAAAGACATTACTACCAAGACTAGCGTAGGCAGGATCAACTTTGGTTTCTTTGATTCCCATCAAAGTCGCTACGGATGCAGGATAAAGCACTTTGGTTGGAATTAAATAACCAACCAAACCAGCTAGTGCAGCGGCACCATCCCCACCTTTAGACATCCCGATTGCGAGACCTATCGCAAATAAAATAGGTAAACTACCCAAAATTGCATTAGAACCAGCACTCAAGAACTTAGCGAAGAATTAATCTTGAGGTAGCCAATTCCCAATCCCGACTAAAAGTGCGGCAGCTGGTAAAACTGCCACGGGAAGCATTAAAGATCTACCCATTTTCTGTAAATACGTCTTCATATCTTATCTCCTTCTCATTGCCAATAGACAAAATTTTACACGTTTGCTAAATCCGACGCAAGATAAAATTTGAATTGGTATATATCAATATAGTGGGACAGTATCACATTGAGCAGTAATCGTGTGGATTTGGTCTACTTAATCTACATTTTATGCATCTTTGTTAATAATACACTATAGCAAAAATAGACTTAAAACAGAATACTATTCTGAATTAAGTCTATTAATTAACATATAAAGAATATTTGCTTAACATTCAAAACTATTTGACTACTCTAACTTAAATCCCTGATGTGCGACCATTGAAAAAATCGCGTCCCGACTAGGATTACCATGTGCGGCAAACCGATTAATCATCTCGCTAAATTTTTCCTGACGAGGAGCCCCAGCCCGCGTATTGTAATACTGGTATACCCGTTGATCATAATCTTCCATTTGAGCATCATAATCTGGTGCCGGTCGATATTTATCTGTCATTTGGAACAATGACTTGTTTAACCGCGGTTTCTTTTCAGGTTTGTCATCTGGTACTCCAATGGCAACTCCCAAAACTGGGAAAGTATATTGCGGTAGTTCCAATGCTTCAATAGTGGCTTGCACGTCATCCAAAAATGACCCCATAATTAACGATCCCAAGCCTTCACTTTCAGCAGCTAACGCAAATGATTGTGCGGCCAAGGTAGCATCATAAAAGCCGCCTAAGAAGCGGTCGAAGTTGATCATATACTCAATACTCTGACCGGCTTTTTGAGCCAATTCAACGTTACGTTTTTGATCAGCGATGAACATTACCAGTTCTTCGCCACCAGTAAACTGATGATTACCTAGTTCGCTCATACGGGCTAGTTGTTGTTTGTCTTTAATTCTAATCACCGTATAGGCCTGCATAAAATTAGACGTGGCGGTACGTTGCGCAATTGCCAACAGATTATCGACACGGTCACTATCTAACGGTTGATCCTTAAATTTACGAATTGTGCGGTGGTCTAACATTAATGCTTCTGTTTCATTATTAGCTGTCATATTCTCACTCCATTTTTAAATTTATCCTTTGTTGCGAATGACCGCTCGTATTGCCCAGCTGCGAGTAAACAACGCAATCATCACAGCCGTAACCAATGGCCAGATAAAGGCGAAGACAATGGAAATCAATCCCGGGATAATTAAGATTAAACGCGTATCATTAATTTTTTTCAAGGCGTTACGTTGTTTTTCATCTTCAATTTGACGCGAAGTCATACTGGCTAACCAATACAACATAATAATAATTAACATGTAATCGACGGCATAAACCACACTTGGTGCGACGGAAGTTGGAAATTCACCATACCAAGCCGTGGCCACTGGAATTAATGAAATTGGAAAAATGGTCAACACGATTAACCAAAGTAAACGGGTGGTCACTTTACGGACACTGTTAATGATATTGTGATGACTAATCCAGAAACTAGCGGTCAGCAAAAAGCTGATGACATACGCCATGAATTTCCAAATCCAACCACTACTAACAATGGCACTCCAAGTCGGCTGATTCGGCGTACTTAATTCCAAGACAATGATGGTAATAATAATGGCAAAAACTCCGTCACTAAATGCCTCTAATCTTGATTTGGACACAATCTTCATCCCCCCGTATTTGATAGGTCTATGGTAGCACGAAATTAACTCCACGTCGCATGTTGAATGATGAGGCAAGAAAAAAACTCACCATCACGGTGAGTTTTGAAAGTTTGAGGCAACCTTTTTCACAAGTTCAGCCGAAGAACCCCCGATTGCTCCTTGGTTTTGGCCGCATAACTTATATCCCCAATATCAAACTAATCGACATGCTCACAACCGTAAACGGCTCATGTTCAAATGCACATTAATTCCCCTCAAAAGATACATGTTACTAACTCGTTATTTACATGAATAATCGCGGACAATACAAATTAAATCATTCATCGTATTAACTAATTACATAATAGGTTATTCCGACCTATTTGTAAACAGAATTCACAAAAAATGTAAATAAATATCATGTTTTCAACAAAATCTTTATAAATCAAAGCTAAACCACACTCATGCAAGCGTTTGTCCAAAGCCCCAGACTTAGATTATTAATTATTTTCCGGATTGTGGTAATAAAAAAACATCTTCAAGGCAAATTATATATCAGCCATAAAAGATGTTATCCCGTAAATTTTTAAATTTAGGTTTTTATACCTGAGGTCCAATTTCAACGGACACCGAATAATCCTGATCGGCAGCCAGTTGGAATTGGGGTTCAACTTCGGCGCCCCAACTATCAATACCACCAACACCGCGAACAGCTCCTAAAATTGATAAAACCGTCCGGCGTTTGGCTGGTAATTCCTCATGATGCGTGGCATTTTCTAACTCTTCAGCGGTATAGGGTAAACAACTAAAGGCAAATGGATTGCCGTTTTGATTGATCATCAAACTAAACTCCTGTGCATCTGCATCCGCATTATTTAACGTGGACCGCCGATTAACCGTTAAACTATCTGTTTGCATATGCATGCCGCACTCTTGCGGTACCAAATAAGGGGTGACCGGCATCCCCACTGTTTGATAATTACCGGCATTCGCTCCATCCATTCGGTCTGGATAAGTTTCACCGGACAATCCTTGGTATTCAAACGACACGGCAGGCGTTGGCATCACGAGCTTAATCCCAAATGCAGGCAACTGTGGTAAGCCAGCTTGCCCATGATAATTCGCAGTCAGCTGTAGTCGGCCATCAGCTGTGACTTGATAATTGATTTCGACCTTCGTTTGTGGAACTGTCGGAGTCAAATAGGTAAACGTAATCGCGACACTATCGGCAGTTTCATGATTTGAATATTGATTGTTGACTGGTGCAATTGGCAATTCAATTGGTTGACCATCAATAGCCACCGCAATCTCATCACATGCACTAAAGAGATCAGCGCCCAACCACATCGCCGATTTCTCAGAAAAGTGATTCCCCCGGTCATTATCGGTTGTTGCCCGCCAAAACAGTGGCTTCGGTACGCGATATAACCATTCTTTACCGTCAATTGTTAATGATTCGAGTCCACCCCGTTCATAACTGAAAAGGTATTTAACCCGGTCACTTAAAACTCCTAGTGAGCCATCGCCATACACGACTTGAAGTTGGTGTTTAGTATTTTCCATAAAAATATTTAACCTCCTGTGTTGCCGGTTTGGGTTGACGGTCCGCAAACAACAAACCATCCCCGGAAAATTCATAATCCGAATGGCGGTCATCAAAGTCGCCACCATACCGCATAACCTGTTGCCCCGTGATTTCATCTTTGACTAATAACGCCTGATCGACAAAGTCCCAGATAAAGCCACCTTGATAACTTGGATATTTTTGAATCAAGTCATCGTAACTCTTCATGCCACCAACTGAATTACCCATACTATGCATATACTCACAATTTAAGTACGGTTTATCGGGATTATTTTCCAAGTATTCCGCAATTTCTGCTGGTGTGGCATACATCCGACTTTCAACATCAGAAATCCGGTCCCGATAGGCTGGGTCTCGGAAGACACCTTCATAATGGGTTAAGCGATTTGGATCCATCGTCTTATAATACGCATTCATCTGGGCGATATTTTCGCCAGCAAATGATTCATTGCCTAGTGACCAAAACAAAATCGACGCATGATTTTTGAGCATTTCGTAATTATTTTGTGCACGAGCCATCACGGCACCTCGCCACTCTGGCACTGAACCAGGTACGTTATAAGATGGTTCAACTGCACCCATTTTTTGCCATGAGCCATGCGTTTCCAAATTATTTTCGGCCATCACATATGTCCCATGCTGATCGCATAAGTCATACCACAAATCTTGATCTGGATAATGACAGGTACGCACCGCGTTAATATTTAATTCATCGAAAGTTTTCAAATCGGCCCGCATATCTTGTTCAGAAATTACCCGCCCAGTTTGGCAGTTCCATTCATGCCGGTTAACTCCCGAAATGATCAATCGTTGTCCATTCAATATGACAACGTTGTTTTTAATTTCAATTTTACGAAAACCAAATTGATATGAAATCACTTCAATCACTGATCCAGTTGCATCGATAATTTCAGCTTGAAAATGATACAGCGTTGGATGCTGATTACTCCACAATGTCACTTCATCAAAGTGTAGTGGCTCGGGCGTGGTTCGCTCTTCGGCGGCCATCGTCTGCGTCAGTAGCTGATTATTAGCACTATCCGCAATCGTAACTCGAATCGTGCTGGCCCGTAGCTGGGCGGACTCACCCGTTAATTTCATTTGGATGGCTAAATCACCTTGAGTAAAATCATCACTCACGGTTGGGACCAAACTCAAATCGGCTAGATGGACGGCTGGTTCCGCTAATAATGTTACATCACGAAAAATGCCAAAGAAACGGAAAAAGTCTTGATCTTCCAAATATGAGGCCGTACTGTACTTAAATACTTCCACCGCAATCACATTATGTTGCGCGTGAACCCATTGAGTAATATCGAATTCTGCCGTCGTAAAGCTATCCTCAGAATAGCCAACAAAGTGGCCATTCACCCAGACATACATGGCCGTTTGCACACCATCAAAGCGAACTTTAATTCGTTGCCCTTGTAGGCCTTTATCCAGATCAAACTGCTTGCGATATTGCCCCACGCAATTCATTTCACTAGTCGCAAATGGACTTGAATTTTCAGGTGAATACGATTCTGTCCCAACTGGTCGCCGATATTCCTTGCCTTCCCAGGGATACAAGGTGTTAATATACTTAATTTGAGCATAGCCAGCTAGTTCAATATGTTGTGGCACTTGAATTTCATCCATGTGAGCCGGGTCAAATTGCGAATCAAAAAAATCTGTGAGTCGAACTTGTGGCGTGGGCGCAAAGTGAAATTGCCACGTTCCATTTAAGCTTTGTTCAAAGCTATTGCCTTGTTGTACTTCTTGAGCCGTCTTGTAGTAATGATGGTCACTATGGGCCGGCACGGTCCCTTGACTAAATATTTCTGGATCATCCAACCATTCTATCGATGGAATCATATATATTCTCCTTTACTGACTGATTAAGTAGCCGTACGTATTTATCATACCTTAATCCATGTTAGATTATTAAAGCGCTTTCAATCTTTATTAAAAAAATAAGCACTTCTTCTTAGTTCCGCGATTATTTTAACAAGTTTCGCGAATTTCTCTAATTACTACTAAGAATAGTTCATTTTGGTGAACTTTGTCTAGTGGATTTTTGCTATCAGATGATCTGCTGATCTTTGATAGTGATTATGCCACAAAAAAACATCAACGCCGGGTTGATGTTGGGTGGGTTAAGAGATTATGCGTGATGTTGGTCAATTCTTTTAGTTATTTTTTTAAATCAGTTAATATTTTTTCCACATCTTTTTTGGTGATAGTTTTACCCTTAAAGACAGACGTGGTAATTGTATTGAGTGCCGCACTGAATTGCGGCTGGTTAGGAAATTGAATTCCATAAATCGTCAGCGCTTTGGGATCAAATGGGACATTTTGGATTTTGTATAAATCAGACATCACAACAACTTCTTTCAATGGTTTAGTGTCATTGTAACATGTGACTAAAAAATACACGCCATCTTTATCATGTGCAAAAAAAAGAACAGTGCCCACAACTTGAAGAATCCTGCCTTCAAGTGTCTCTGTTCTTTTGATTGTTGGTTTATATGGGGCTTAATTAATCTTCATCGTCATCGTCAATTTCAACTAAGTCATCCCAGGCTTGTTTTCCAAGAATTGCTTGTAAAGTTTGAATGGCATGATTGTTTTGTCCGCGTAAGTTTGTTAGAAAAACTGCCATCGCAGGTCTCGTTTCTTTTTGCGCTAGGACAATTGCCCGATCGATAAACATATTCTGCGTCGCATAATCGTGCGCGGTGATATCAACCAAGTCGGTCGCACTCAGATACTTGTTCTTAGCATCTTCTTCTAACATTGAATATTTCACATATTCATCCACGGTCGAAGGTGGTAATTCATTTTCATCTAACAAAATCGCAGCAAGTTGATCATAATTCGTTCTGCCTTGTTCAATCAACTCTTGGTATAGCGCTTTTAACTGAACTGATTCCAGTCCTTTTAAATACCAACTCGTTTGATGCAATTTAACATTGTTGATAAATAGATTCGATAAGATATGACCGGTCATGGCGCCAGCGGTTGGTTTATGATGATCAATATCGGCTTGCTTTAATTCTGCTGCATATTGTGTCTCTACATCTGTCATAAGATTAAGCCTCCTGAGCTAATTCCTTTTCCTTCACTTTATCAACGGTGTAACCTAACTTAGTCACTACTTCGGCTAAATCTTGGGCGCTGGTCTTGCTGTCGTCAAATTCGGCTTTAACCTTACTAGCGTTAAACATCACTTTAACTGATGAAACGCCATCGACATGTGCCACCGCATGTTCGATCTTTTGCATACATGATGGGCAGGTGAGTGCTTCTAATTGTAAAATTGCTTTCTTTGTCATAATCAAGTTCCTCCTTTAGTGAAACTTACTTCTTTGATTGTCTTTATTGTACGTGCTTGCCTTCAAGAAAAAATTGATAAAAATCAAGTCTACGAACTTTTTATTTTAAAACTGGTGTTGTGGTCACGACCTGATCATTTTTGGGTGCCTTGCCGTAACTAATTAAGCGCATGGCGTTGAAGATTACCACTAAAATGCTGGCTTCGTGCACGAACATCCCACTGGCCATGTAAATGAACCCGGCGATTAAGCCAATCAAGAGAAAGGCCACCACGCCAATCGCAATCACAATGTTTTCCTTGGTATTCAACACGGTCTTTTTAGCGAGGCCATAAGCATGGGTGAGTGCTTCAAAACTAGATTGCATTAAGACAACATCTGAGGTTTCGATGGCAACATCGGTTCCACTTCCCATCGCAATCCCAATATCAGCAGTCGCAATCGAGGGACTATCGTTGATACCATCCCCAATAAAGGCCACTCTGCGACCAGCTTGTTGGAATTTTTTAACGAATTCTACCTTTTGTTCTGGCATTAATTCGGCATGAACTTCATCGATGCCGACTTGATCAGCCACATATTGAGCGGTCGCTTGATTATCACCCGTCAACATGACTAAATGCTTAGCACCCTTATCCCGCAAATCTTGCAATTGTTGGGCGACTTCTGGGCGGATAATATCGGAAATTCCTAAGATTAGGGTCACAACCCCATCGACCGCGACAATAACTACAGAACTCCCGGTAGCTTGTAAATCACTTAAATCTTGACTTTGCTGTGCACTTAATTTCACGTCCCGGGCTTGCATCAGTTTTTGATTACCCGCTAAGACATCATGATTATCAATCTGGGCCACCATTCCTTGCCCCTTAACCGTTTGATTATCTTCGACTTCCAGGTCGTTAAAGACGTAATTTTTGCCTTCTGTGTATGAAACAATTGCGCGACCCAATGGGTGATCCGACAAGCTTTCAATCCGGGCAGTCATGCTCAAAGCAGCTGGTAAATCCGTCCCATAATTCTTAACCGTTGAAACTGAAGTATTTCCCTTTGTTAAGGTTCCAGTCTTGTCAAAAACAAAGGTATCAATTTTTGAGAATGTATCCATCGCTTCGCCACCCTTGACTAGGATGCCACGTTTGGCGCCATTGCCAATTCCGGCCACGTTTGACACGGGTGCGCCAATTACCAAAGCTCCTGGGCAACCCAAGACGAGCACCGTAATCGCCAACTTAAAGTCACGTGAGAAAATGAACACCAGGATGGCAATAATCAGCACGGCCGGCGTGTAATACTGTGAAAACCGATCAATAAACTTCTCCGCATGTGATTTAGTATCTTGCGCATCTTCAACTAATTCAATAATTTTGGCAAAGGTCGTATCATCCCCGACTTTCGTTGCTTCAATTTTGAGGTACCCATCGCTCAACATCGTCCCGGAATACACACTGTCTTGAACTTGTTTACCAACTTCACGCGATTCCCCAGTCACTACTGCTTCATCGGTGTAACCGTGGCCTTCCACAACTTGACCATCAACTGGAATTGAACCTCCCGTTTTAACTAAGACAATATCGCCTTCATCAACGTCATCGACATCAACTTCTTCCGTTGTGCCATCGGCCTGCACTACCGTTGCCGTAGTTGGAGCCATTTCGGTTAATGATTTAATCGATTGCCGCGTCTTGGATAACGTCCGTTCTTCTAAGTAACTCCCAAATAAAAACAGGAAGGTTACAATGGCAGATTCGTTATACTCACCAATGATGAACGCCCCAATTACGGCGATACTGACGAGAAACTCGATACTAATCACGCGCGCTTTTAAGGCTTGGTACGCATGCATCATAATTGGCACGGCCGCAATAACTGAGGCGACGGCGAGAATTACGTTATATCCCAGCAGACTATTTAACGCATATTTACTGAGGTAACCGGCTACAATTAAAATCGCTGTAATTAAAGTAATTTGATTATTATGATCTTGAACATATTTTTGAAATTTCATGATTGCCACTCCTTCGTTTGATAACACCTGAGATTTGTTCAGCAACAGCTTTGATCAGGAGCCGTTTGATTTCTTTTACTGTCTATATCATAAGCGCTCAGTCGGAGTTTTAAATTGATTAAAATCAAGTTCGCAAATCTTTTTGATAATTGTCGGTTATGTACTGAAAATAGCGGTTTCATTGAGTTTACGAGGTTGAAGTGCTTTTATTTACCAATCATTTATGGTTAACTATTAAAGGAACTTTTTAAAACGGAGAAAAAAATGAAACAATTCTTATTTGGCTATGGCCTCATTTTAAGTGCCCTGATTGGTGCACTACTGGCCGGATTTTACTGGTTACAAAACGCATTAATTGAGCTTTTTTGGCCGACGATTGGCGCTCGTCCAGTGATTAATTTACTCATCGTGCTAGTGATTGGCGCTATTATTCTGGTCACCCAGCGACTTTGGGGGACGTTACCACAAAATATTATCAAAATCCGCGTCCAGTTGAAGACCACTGGAAGTGTTGATTATCGGCGCGTCCTACTCCAGTTGCTTGTTCCGGCTATCATTCTGGTCAGTGGTACCAGTTTAGGACCGGAAGCAACTTTAGTTAGTTCGACCGTCTTATATGGGGTGTGGATGGCGGAAAAGTTAAACTATGTCACACATCACTTTCAATCTGCTGATACGCGTGCACGATTGCAAATGTTAGTGGTGCCCCATCGCTATTTACAATCGTTATCGGTGGCTGATTGGAAAAATCAATTTCCATCGAAGCTCATTCGCAATGCGCTAATTGGAATCTTTTTTACCAACATGCTGATTTGGTTTGCAATTGGTTTTCACATAAGTGGTTTACCTTCATTAGTCATGCACATTGGCGTCTCACATTGGCAGTCCAATGAACTCTGGCTTTTTGGCCCCATCTTGGCAGTTAGCTACGGGTTAGGGACCGTGATTGAATGGTTGCTGGTACATCTGAAATGGTTAATTGCCAATCGGTTTACTAATCCTCTGATTCTCGTGACGGTTGGCGGTGCGGCTATTTACCTGTGTGGCTTGCTGGTGCCGGAAGTACTGTTTTCCGGACAACATAATTTCCATTTATTTGCGACCAACTGGCCTAATCAAGCTGGTATCACGCTGTTAGGTGTCGCCATCTTAAAGTTAATTTTAACTGCCATCTCGCAAAGTACCGGTTGGTTAGGTGGTGACATTTTTCCCGTTCTATTTGCAGCCACCAACTTTGGCTTTGCTATCAGTTACTTGCTCCCTAACTCGGATCAGATTTTCGTCGTCACCTTATTTGTGATGGGCATGGCCACCGCCATTTTAAAATCCCCACTCTTGGTGGGCAGCTTGATGGGAATTCTCTATGTGCCAACTAATTTAATCGGTATCGTCGTTTTGGCGACGCTCCTGATGATGTTACTCAAACGTACCAATAAAATCTTGGCTTGGATTGGTAAGCTGAAGTTCAGTTTCCCATGGCCTAAATGGAATGCCATTAAAAGTAAGGATTAAAATAGACGCTCATTCGCAATTTGCGATGGCGTCTTTCTTTGGATATGATTTTGTGATTAATTCGAAGCG
Source organism: Paucilactobacillus nenjiangensis (assembly GCF_008632615.1). NCBI lineage: Bacteria > Bacillati > Bacillota > Bacilli > Lactobacillales > Lactobacillaceae > Paucilactobacillus > Paucilactobacillus nenjiangensis. Next base: position 732,110 of record NZ_CP043939.1, on the reverse strand, counting down.
GTGATTAAGTAATCAATTGCGATGTCAAAATCCTCAACGGGCCAATTGGCCGTCTCAAAATTCATAACTTGTGGCACTAACGCAACCGTGTGACCACGGTAGTTGGCTAAGAAGCGGTCATAGTATCCACCACCAAAGCCAACGCGATAATGACTATCTTGCGCAAAAGCCACTCCCGGTACAATCATCAAATCAACGGCTTGATTCATTTTGGTTTCATCATAAGCCGGTTCTAGTAGTCTAAAACTGTTTTTGACCAGTTGACTATGACCTGGGTATTCCAAAAAGGCCATTTGGCGATGTGGCATCGTTTTGGGTAAGTAGACTTGTTTCTTGTCTTGCAGTGCCCGTTCGATAATGCCACCAGTAGGCAATTCAATTGGATTGCTAATCGTCGTTCCAATCGTTTGGGCGGTTTGCCAAATATCGGTTTCAAACAGCAAATTAGTTAACACCGTCGCTTCAGCTTGAGTGGTGTGCATCGCTGCTTGTAAGTTAGTTAGTTGTTGGGTTCGAAAGTCTTTTTTATTAATACTCGTCATCTCCTTAAAATTCCATTACGAGATATAATGATATTCCAATTTTATATATTTGGAAAGAGATAACGATTGTGAACTAGTAAAATACAAGATTCACTTGGAATCCATAAATTTCAAGAACCCGTTTAATTAACTTGATTTATTGGTTTGCCAGCAATAAACGCTTGAATATTTTCCGTAATAATATCTAACAGGCGTTCCCGGGTTTCTAGCGGTGCCCAGGCAATGTGCGGCGTGATAAAACAGTTTTTGGCGGTTAATAAAGGATTTTGCGGATCAATTGGTTCGGTCGCCACTACATCCGTAGCCAAGGCGAGTACTTTATCCTCATTTAAGGCTGCTGCCATGGCGGACTCGTCAATCAAGGTGCCGCGGGCGGTATTGATGACAATTACCCCATCTTTCATTTTGGCAATGCTGGCTTGATTAATTAGATTGATGGTTTCTGGGGTTTGCGGTACGTGGAGACTGATAATATCGGCTTGCTGGAGTAACTCATCGAAACTTACTTGGTGGGCCCAGTCGTCGGTCACATTTTTTGGCCGATGATTATAAAAAATCACGTTCATCGCGAAAGCGTGAGCAATTTTCGCGACTTGTTGAGCGATCCGCCCGTAACCAATCATCCCGATGGTTTTCCCTTTTAATTCAATCAACGGTTTCTCCCAAAAGGTGAAGTCAGCAATGGTGGCCCACTTTCCGTCATGTACCACTTGATTGTGCAGCCCAACTTGACCCGTGACTTCTAGCAGTAGAGAAATCGCGTATTGCGCCACAGCATCGGTCGAATAATTAGGGACTGTCGTGACAGTGACTTGATGTTGCTTGGCACTCGCGATATCAACCGCATCATAACCGGTACCCATGACGCCGATATATTTCAAATTAGGTACTTGGCTAATCACGGAGTCCTGGATTGGTGTTTTATGGGTAATGACAATCTCGGCATCCCCAATTCTGGCCAGAATCTGTTGGTTATCGTCAGGCTGTGTACGGTCATAAAAAGTACACTCCCCGAGCGCTCTCACTGCGTCCCAGTTTAAATCTCGATTCAAATGATACCCATCTAACAAAACAATTTTCATCAATTTAACCCCCATGCCGTTATGATTTAATTCAGTCATGCATTATTATTGCTATATTTTACCACCAAATTTTGGTTAATTAACATTTTATTTAATGCCGTTAAGTTTATCTGTTGGCGATAATTCTAAATAACGATACAATGAACTTGAAAAATTGTGATGCTCTCTTTGACAAAGTAACGCTGAAATGGAGATGGTGATTTTGCAAGCAAACATCTTAAACGCGCGTTTTATAATCAAGTTAGCCAAATACTTTTAGCTAATTGATAAAATAAAAAACACCAAGACAAATCTCTGTTATCATTGATGTTCCTACACAAACAATGAAAGAGGTTATTGTCTTGATGCAAGAACAGAATACCACAGTCAGAAAAAAAGGTCAGCACCTAACTTCGTTTGAACGAGGCAGAATTGCTACGCTACACAGCCAAGGCTATTCCAATCGTGCAATTGCCAGAGCGCTTAATGTTTGTCATCAAACAATCAATAATGAATTGTGCCGCGGCGAGATCGACCAAGTAAAAAAAGTGAATGGTCAACGCCAATATTACGCTGTATACTCACCAGAAACAGCACAAGCTAAGTACGAAGCTAATCGAGCCCACTGTCATCGACCTTTGAAACTCGTCGGTGTCGCTGATTTTATCGACTATTTTACGACTCATTTGCGTCAAGATGGTTGGTCGCCTGATGCAGCAGTAGGACGGGACAAACTTGAAGGCTTATATCAACCTGAGGAGATGGTCTCGACCAAGACGCTATACCACTATATTGATGCCCAGTTACTTGAAGTCCGTAATCTTGATCTACTCGAAGAAACGCGCCACCTTGCCAAACATCATCACTCGATCAAGCACAAGCGTCTGGCCGGACGGAGTATTGATGAACGGCCTAAAAGTATCGACCAGCGCCAAGAGTTTGGCCATTTCGAATTGGACACCGTGGTGGGCAAGCGCAACGGTCAAGAGAGTGTGATCTTAACGCTGATCGAGCGTCAATCCCGCTGCCAAATTCTACGTTTGATCGATGGTCGTGATGCCGATTCAGTCAACTATGAGCTGGCCAAGATCTGTCAAGAATACGGATCAATCATGAAGTCAGTTACTGCCGATAATGGCGCTGAGTTCTCGGAAGTTGGCGCTGTACTTACCGGTGTCGCTGACCTTTATTATGCCCATCCATATCGTTCCTCTGAGCGTGGGACTAACGAAGCGCATAATCGAATGATCCGCCGCGATGTCCCCAAGGGTCTATCCATGGATATTTTGGGTCCTCATGATATCCAAGCAGTTGAGTCAAAGCTAAACAACTTACCGCGCCGGCAAACTGGCTATCAAACACCCAAAGAGCTTTTCTCCGCTGCTTCCGCCGGTTAAGTTAAGTCCATAAAATATGAATATTAATGAAAATACTGATTTAATAGGATTTATTGTGTGGCTAATTTGTTCTTGCAATTTGGGAAAAAGGAGCATCAAGAAAATGCCTTAATTACTTCTAATGGTCAAAACAGCTCGTACTAATTTGGCATAAAAAAAACACCTTCCATTTCTGGAAAGTGTCTGTAAACATTGATATAACTGGATATTAACGTTTTGAGAATTGTGATGCCTTACGGGCCTTTTTGAGCCCTGGCTTCTTACGTTCTTTCATACGTGGGTCACGAGTTAAGAGACCTGCACGCTTCAAAGGACCGCGGAAATCAGGATCAACGTTGAGCAATGCACGGGCGATACCGTGACGAGTTGCGCCAGCTTGACCTGAGAATCCACCACCATTAACGTTAACTAAAACGTCATAGTTACCTTTTGTTTCAGTTGCTTCAAATGGTTGTAAAACAACTTCACGCAAGTTAGCAAATGGAATGTATTCTTCGATTGCTTTGCCATTCATAGTAATTTGTCCTGAGCCTGGTACTAAACGTACGCGAGCAACAGAGTTTTTACGACGGCCTGTGCCGATATATTGTACTTGAGCCAATGTGATTTCCTCCTTAAATTAAATTTGTAATGTCTAGAACTTCAGGTTTTTGTGCTTCATGCTTGTGATTTGCATCAGCGTATACATGGAGCTTCATGCCCATTGCACGACCAAGCGTGTTATGTGGAAGCATACCTTTTACAGACAATTCAATTAATTTTTCAGGGGCGTTGGCACGCAAGCTACCAGCAGATTGTGCCTTTAATCCACCAGGGTAGTTTGAGTGACGATAATAAATCTTACCATCGGCCTTGTTACCTGTTAATTTAATGTTTGATGCGTTGATGACGATAACGTTATCACCAGTATCCACGTTAGGTGTGAATGTTGGTTTGTTTTTACCGCGTAAAATTGATGCAACAACTGTTGACAAACGTCCCATTGGTACGTCTGTGGCGTCAACAATATACCATTTGCGTTCAATCTCGCCTGGCTTTGCTAAATATGTCGTTCTCAATGTAATTTCCTCCATTGTCTTGTTTTCTTCGAGTTAGATTAAGTTTCCGGGGCTTATTCGGTTTCAAAGAAATACCATGAATTAGTGTACTAAATATTTGGCCTCTAGTCAATGGTTTTCAATAATAAACCCGGATGTTTTCGGATAGTGCCACTATTGTCACATTTGTCACAAGACCGTTACCTTTAATAATGCGCATGATGTTGCTATACTTATCCCGTAAACGATTTCAAGGTGCTTTAAATTTTAAATAAAGGAGAATTGTCATGTCTGAAATTAGTAAAATGTTTGATTTAACCGGAAAGGTTGCTCTGGTCACTGGTGGCGCATCTGGACTGGGCCAAAATTACACAAAAGCTCTTTCTGATGCGGGCGCTGATATCTTTATCGTTAGTCGGAGTCAAAAAGGTTGGGACGAAACTCGTGATGTTGTCACTGGTCATGGTCGCAAAGCTGAATTCATGCAAATTGACATCACTGAGGATGGTGCTGCTAAGAAAGTCATCGATCGGTGTATCTCAGTATTTGGCAAACTGGACATTCTCGTGAACAATGCCGGCGTCCAAATCCGGAATAAAATCCTCGACTACAAGGACGAAGATTGGCTGAAGGTCATCAATATCAACTTGAATGCCCTTTACTTCTTATCACATGAAGCCGCTAAAGTTATGGTCCCTAATCACTCTGGCAAAATTATCAATATTGGCTCAATGCAATCCTTCCGAGCCGGTAAATTCATCTTCCCATACACTGCCAGCAAACATGGCGTGGTTGGTTTAACCAAAGCTTATGCAGATGCGTTGGCACCCGATGGTATTCAAGTGAACGCCATCGCTCCCGGTTACATCGATACCGCAATGACTAAACCACTCCAAGAAGATGTGGGTCGGAATACTGAAATCTTAGCTCACATCCCCGCTGGTCACTGGGCAGATCCATCTGAATTAATGGGCACCGTTGTCTTTCTTGCGAGTGCTGCATCCAACTATGTTGTCGGTGCAACGGTCCCTGTTGACGGTGGCTATCTATTACGTTAATCGTACTAAAAAATATGTTCAACCTGTGTTTGAGGTTGAACATATTTTTTATGCATCATAATCAACATTCACTAAATAAAGGCCACTGGCTGGGGCGGTACCACGAGCTAAATCACGGTTCTTCGCCACAATCACGCGCTTCACGTCACTGACTTTGCGCTGACCACTACCAACCTCAAGTAAAAAGGCCGTCATAATTCGCACTTGGTTATACAAAAAGCCGCTACCCGTAAAATCAAAGATAATTTCGTGGTTAGCTTCATCAGCTTGTACCCTAACTTGATAAATTGTCCGCACATTACTTTTAACGCCGCTACCGGAAGCCACAAAGCTAGAAAAATCATGTTCCCCAACCAAATCTTGTGCGGCTAACTGCATATCACTGAGATTCAAGTGATACTTGCAATGGCCAGTATAGTTTCGTTTAAAAGGATCCACGAATTCACCCAGACTGACCCGATACCGATAAGTTTTATGGTGTGCATTGAATCGAGCATGGAAGCTCTCATCAACTTGTTCGACTTCTTGTACCAAAATATCCAATGGCAAAATGCTGTTCAGCGCCTTGCGCATCGCCTCATTAGGAATATTGAATGGCAAATCAAAGTGTGCCACCTGTCCCAGAGCATGCACCCCGGCATCCGTCCGTCCTGATCCATAAACTTGAATCGCCGGGGTCGGCTTTTTCGCAATTTTATTCACCGCAATCGTCAAGGCCTGCTCGACTGTTCGCTGCTTAGGTTGTACCTGAAATCCGGCAAAATTTGTGCCGTCATATGCAAATGTAATTTTGTATCGATATGTCATTTATTTTCTCACAATAATCTTAATAGAAATAAGCCGGCGGTAATAGCTGCCAGGCCAACGCAGGCAATTGTGTCTGCTCCACGCCATTTCAAAATTCTAAATTTACTTCGGTGATCACCACCACGATACCCTCGTGATTCCATCGCCGTGGCCAAATCTTCTGCCCGATTGAACGCACTAATAAACAGCGGTATCAAGATTGGAACAATCGATTTCACGCGTTTAATCAGGCTGCCAGAACTAAAGTTCACGCCCCGTGCGCGTTGGGCATTCATAATTTTTTGCGTTTCATCCATCAACGTTGGGATAAATCGGAGTGCAATCGACAACATCAACGCAATTTCATACACTGGGACTTTTATTTTTAATAATGGCTTCATCAATGATTCCACCGCATCCGCAATTAATAACGGGGGTGTCGTTAACGTTAACACAGTAGACATACAAATAATCAAGAAAAAACGCATGAAGACATAAACACCATTAACTAATCCCATGGAAGTAATCGAAAAAATACCCCAATGCCAATAAACGGTTCCACCGGCACTAAAGACAATCTGCAGGAGGACGGTCAGGATAATAATGAAGATTAGCGGCCTAATCCCTTCCCAGAAGAACTTTAACTGTACTTTAGTTAAGAGGATAGTTGCCAAGGTTGTGGCGGCTAAGAACGCGTAAGACTGCCAATTATTCGCAAAGAAAACGAGCACAATAAAATAAAGACTCAAAACTAACTTCGAACGTGGGTCGAGCCGATGAATAACTGAATCAATCGGCACATAACGGCCTAAAATAACTTTTGTAAACATTATTGCTCTCCCTTTAATTTTGGTATTAATTTTTGGCTCAACTCGGCGACTGTCAGTGGAAATTCATCAAATGAATATCCCTTATCAATCAGTTTTTGGGCTACCCTGGTGGTGACAGGTACCGTTAGATAATTTTCCATCAGCCATTGTTGATTGGCGAAAATTTCCCGCGGCGTGCCAGATTTAACAATTGCCCCATGGTTCAAAACGTAAACCTGGTTGGCGTATTTAGCGACATCTTCCATATTGTGAGTCACCAAAATGATTGTAATCCCTTGTTCCACATTTAACTGTTTAAATAAATTCATGATTTGTGCTTGTCCGGATGCATCCAGGCCAGCGGTCGGTTCATCAAGAATTAAGATTTCTGGTTCGAGTGCTAGCACTCCGGCGATTGCTACTCGCCGCATCTGCCCTCCAGACAAGTCAAAAGGTGACTTCTCCGCAAAATCTGCCGTTAACCCGACCAAAGCCATCGATTTTTTGGCAATCGCTGTCGCTTCGGCGTCCGTTTTGCCAAAATTTTTAGGCCCGAAAGCAATATCTTTCAAAACCGTTTCTTCAAACAACTGACTTTCGGGAAATTGAAAAACAATCCCGACATTCTTCCGGAGTTGATCCAAATCTTTACTATTACTGGTCGCAGTCAAATGGTGATCCACAACCGTAACCTCACCACTTGTCGGTTTAATCAATCCATCAATCAACTGTATCAAGGTCGATTTGCCACTTCCGGTATGCCCGATTAGCGCAGTATATGAACCTGTTTCGACAGTGAAGTTAATGGCCTGCAAGGCCGTTGCTTCAAACGGGGTGTCTGGTTGGTACTTATAGTCCACATTATTTAGTTCAATTTGTCCCACAGCCACTCCACCATCCGATCTTCATTCATATAATCCCGTGGCAGATCAATGCCTGCCACCGCCAATTGTTCCTTCAGTTGTTCTGAATATGGCAATTCCAACCCGTTATCCTTAATCACCTGTGTTCGCGCAAACAGCTTTTCCGGTTGGGCATCCGCCACCAGCTGCCCATGGTTCATCAACAAGACACGGTCCGCCATGGCCGTTTCTGACAAATCATGTGTAATCATAATAATTGTCAGTTCAAATCGTTGTTTCATTTGTTTCAAAATTTCGAGCATTTCTTGGCGTCCTTGGGGATCCAACATACTGGTCGCTTCATCCAAAATCAGAATCTTAGGTTGCAACGCAATCGCTCCAGCTAAAGCCACTCGTTGTTTTTGCCCACCAGACAATGATGAAGGTTCTCGAGTGGCAAACTCATTCATACCCACCACTTCTAACGCTTGCTGCACCCGTTCAACCATCTCTGGTCGCGGAACATTGCGATTTTCCAAACCAAACGCAACGTCATCTTGCACAGTTGCTCCGACAAATTGATTATCTGGGTTTTGAAATACAAAGCCAATCTGATCCCGAATATCCCACACGGTATCATCATTTAAGGGCATTCCATTCACTGTCACTTCACCTTGATAGCCTTCCACTAGGCCATCAATCACGCGGGCAATGGTGCTCTTCCCACTACCATTGTGTCCCACAAGCGCAATCCATTGTTGATCTTGAATTGTGACCGACAAATCGTTCAAAGCTTTCGAATCACTATTTGGATATGAATATGTAATATTTTTAACTTCAATCATTCTACAGATTTCCTTCGCGTAAGTATCTAATAGCTATCTTACCAGAAAAATGGTAATAAAAAAATCACTTACAACCGCGATGCACGAATAAATTCGCATTCAAGCTAGACTAGGATTACTCCACCATCATAACGCTCTATATCATCAGTTATAGTGATTCTTTATTACAGCTATTTAATTGTTAGATTAGTCAACGAATTCTAAAACAACCATCTGTGCGGCATCACCGCGACGAGGCATTGTCTTATACATACGTGTGTATCCACCATTGCGATCAGCAAACTTAGGTGCGATCTCTTCAAATAAGTTTTGAAGTGCAGATTGTACACGGATGTTATCGTCTTCTTCTTTAACATCAGCAACAACGTTACGAATAAACGATGCGGCTTGACGACGTGCGTGTAAGTCTCCACGCTTACCTAACGTAACCATTTGTTCTGCGGTACGACGAACTTCTTTAGCGCGAGCTTCAGTAGTTTCGATACGACCGTTTACAATTAGGTTAGTAGTTAAATCGCGTAATAAAGCTTTACGTTGAGAACTAGTACGTTGTAGTTTACGGTAACTCATGTAAATTTCCCTCCCTTTTCGAGTGAATAATTAATCTTCTTTACGAAGTGATAATCCCAAATCAGTTAATTTAACCTTAACTTCTTCTAACGACTTGCGTCCTAAATTACGAACCTTCATCATATCAGCTTCAGAACGGTCAGTTAATTCTTGGACAGTATTAATTCCGGCACGCTTGAGACAGTTATAAGAACGAACTGATAAATCAAGTTCTTCGATAGTCATTTCTAACATCTTTTCTTTATGGGTCTCTTCTTTTTCTACCATGAATTCAGCATTCTTGGCAGTTTCAGTAAGATCAACAAACATAGCTAAATGTTCAGTAAGAATCTTAGCGGCTAAACTAATTGCTTCGCTTGGTGTAATTGAGCCATCTGACCAGACATCAAGTGTCAGCTTGTCGTAATCATTACGCTGACCAACACGAGCATCTTCAACGTTGTAGTTTACTCGTTCGATTGGGGTATAAATGGAATCTACTGGCAATACACCGATTGGTAGATCTTCCATTCGAGACTTGTTATCGTCTGCTGAAACATAGCCACGACCAGTATTAGCAGTCATTTGCATATGCAATTCAACACCATCAGCGACAGTAGCTAACTGTAAATCAGGGTTCAAAATTGTAACATCACCATCGGCTTGGATGTCACCTGCAGTAACAACTGCTGGTCCTTTAACATCGATTTCCAAGGTTTTGTCATCTTCTGAATCAATCTTTAACGCAATTTTCTTGATGTTCAAAATGATTTGAGTAACATCTTCAGTTACACCTTCAACACTTGAAAATTCATGTAAAACACCATCGATTTGAATACTTGTGATAGATGAACCGGGAAGTGATGCAAGTAGGATTCGACGAAGCGAGTTTCCTAAAGTTGTACCGTATCCGCGTTCCAATGGTTCGATAACAAACTTACCATAGCCATCATTTTCTTCAATAATATGAATGTTTGGTTTTTCGAATTCAATCATCCTAGTCATTTACCCCTTTCAAAACGTGGTTCGTTATTAAATAGTACATGTACAATTAGTGAAGTTAACACGTCACCAAAATGCATTAAATTAAACACGACGACGCTTTGGAGGACGAGAACCATTATGAGGAACTGGAGTAACGTCACGAATGGCGCTAACTTCTAGTCCAGTAGCTTGAAGTGCACGAATTGCAGCTTCACGGCCTGAACCAGGTCCTTTAACAGCAACTTCAACAGTCTTCATACCGTGTTCCATTGATGCTTTACCAGCAGCTTCTGCGGCCATTTGAGCAGCAAAAGGTGTTGATTTACGACTACCTTTGAAACCTAAAGAACCAGCTGAAGACCAAGCAACGGCGTTTCCTTGCGTATCAGTAATCATAACTAATGTATTGTTAAATGTTGAATGGATGTGAGCCACACCAGATTCAATATTCTTTTTTACTCGACGCTTACGCGTACCTTTTTTTGTAGCCAAGATATCTTACCTCCTTACTTAATTAATTACTTCTTCTTACCGGCGATAGTAACTGCCTTACCCTTACGAGTACGGGCGTTATTTTTTGTGTGTTGTCCACGAACGGGCAATCCACGACGATGACGCATACCACGGTATGAACCAATTTCTTGAAGTGACTTGATGTTAAGTGAGACTTCACGACGAAGATCCCCTTCAACCTTTAATGAATCAACTTCAACACGAATCTTATCTTCTTGGTCTGGAGTTAAATCACGAACACGAATATCTTCTGAAACGCCAGCGTTTGCTAAGATTTTTTGTGCAGTAGTGTCACCAATTCCAAAAATGTATGTCAAACCGATTACGATACGCTTGTCACGTGGTAAATCGATACCTGCAAAACGAGCCATTAAGTACACCTCCGTTTCTAATTTAAAAAATTATTTTCCTTGTCGTTGTTTGTGCTTTGGATTTGCTGAGCAAATTACCATAACACGGCCATTACGTTTGATCACTTTACAGTGTTCGCACATTGGCTTAACTGATGGTCTTACTTTCATTTGAATGACCTCCTAGAAAGTTCAAATATAAAAAACACTGCTCTATTTAAAGCGGAATGTAATACGACCCTTTGATAGGTCATATGGAGACATTTCAACTTGCACTCTGTCGCCAGGTAAAATCTTAATGTAATGCATACGAATTTTACCAGAAACATGAGCCAAAATTTCATGACCGTTTTCTAGTTCTACTTTAAACATAGCGTTAGGTAAAGTTTCCGTAACCTTACCTTCAATTTCAATAACGTCGTCTTTTGCCAAGAAATAGTTCCTCCTTGCTGTAAAATAAATATCAACACAAAATAGCGGACCAAAATCCACTATCATTTTTACGCATAAACCTTGAATAGTTTAACACACGAATATGTGCAACGCAAGAATGACAGCTTTACTAGATAGCAGTCAATACTTTTTGAACAGCTTGATAGACAACTTCAATATCTTGATCACCGTTAATGGTATGAAGAACACCTTTCTTGTCATAAAAATCAACAAGTGGAGTATTCATTTCAATGTTAACTGACAGACGGTTTTTAACAGTTTCAGGTTTGTCATCATCACGTTGATAAAAATCATGAGCACCACAGACATCACAAGTACCTTCAACCTTAGGCATATGGTACAGTTTGTGATATGCAGCGCCACAGTTTCTACACAAGAAGCGACCAGACAAACGATCAACTAAGACATCTGGTTTAACGTCAATATTGATTACTGCGTCTAATTGACGATCAGATTCAGCTAACATTTCATCCAAGGCATTGGCTTGAACCAAGTTACGAGGAAATCCGTCAAGCATGAATCCGTCCTTTGTGTCATCTTCAGCTAATCGTTCTTTGACAATGCCATTGGTAACTTCATCAGGAACCAATTCACCTTTGTCAATAAAACCTTTAGCCTTCAATCCCATAGGGGTTTCGTTTTTCATAGCGGCACGGAAAATGTCACCAGTCGAAATATGTGGAATATCAAACTCTTTAATAATTTTATCTGCCTGGGTGCCTTTACCGGCACCAGGGAGTCCCATTAAAATGAGATTCATTGTACTCATTCTCAAATCCTCCTAGCAAGCTAAATAATTAATCATGGATAAATCCAATATATTCTCGTTTCATCATTAAACCGTTAAGTTGTTTGATAACATCTAAGGCGATTTGAACAACAATCAAAAGACTCGTACCACCTAAACCAATTGATTGGCTCAGGTTCCAAACGTTGCTAGCAACAAGTGGAATTAAGGAAACAAATCCTAAGAATAATGCTCCGACCGTACTCAAACGCATCAACAATGAAGAAATATAATCTTGGGTACCTTTACCGGGCCAAACCCCAGGAATATAACTGCCTTGTTTTTGCAAACTCTCTGACAACTTTTCAGGATTAACCTGAACGAAGGCATAGAAGAATGTAAAGACAACAATCAAGAAAATATACAACGAGCTACCAGCTGTGGTTTGCATACTAAAGATGTTAGTCATAACTTGGTACCAAGTATCACCACTATGATTTTGTTGGAATGCCATCAAGATGGTCTGTGGTGTCGAAATAAATGAACCAGCGAAAATAACTGGGATAACTCCGGCCACGTTAATCCTTAATGGTAAATAACTACTTTCAGGAGCGACGGTGGTACGACGTGTATATTGGATTGGTAGTCGGCGTTCTGCCTGTTGAACCCAAGTAACAAATGTAACAACGACCAAGATTGCAACAACGACTAACGCAATAAAACCAATTCCCATCCATAAGTCGTTTCCAGAAGCACCAGTAATTTGATCGTTCCACAATTGTTTGATGGCTGATGGCATTTGAGCAATGATACCAGCAAAGATTAGCATGGAAACTCCATTACCAAGTCCTCGTTCAGTGATCATATCACCCATCCATGTGGCAAGCATAGTTCCGGCTGTTAAAATCAAACCAATTGTTAAGTAAGTTTGTGTATTTGGATTTTCAACCAATTTGAGAGTACTGAGGGAGTTAAATCCGGCGGTAATCCCGATCGATTGAACGAAGCCAAGTACAATAGTCAACCAACGCGTTGCTTGATTTAGTTTTCTTCGTCCGACTTCACCTTGCTTGCTCCACTCAACAAATTTCGGAACAATATCCATTTGTAAGAGTTGAACCACGATTTGTGCGGTGATGTATGGAGAAACACCCATTGCGAACAATGAGTAGTTTTGCAAACCACCACCACTAAACGTGTTCAAGATTGAAGCAAGCCCAGTTGATGAAATTTGTGTTAATGCGGCTGCATTTACCCCAGGAACGGTGATAAATGAACCAAGTCGATACACAATCAAAACAAACAAAGTAAATAAAATCTTACCTCTGATTTCTTTTACTTTGAATGAATTCATGATAGTTGTGAACATTAGATCACCTCAGTTTTACCACCTGCGGCTTCAATTGCTGCAACAGCTGAAGCAGAGAACTTGCTTGCTTTAACTGTAAGCTTTTTAGACAATTGACCGTTTCCTAGAATTTTGATGCCATTCTTTTCTTTACTTACAGCACCTGATTCGACTAACAATGCTGGTGTAATTTCTGCACCATCATCAAATTGATCAAGAGTTGACAAGTTAACGAGTGCATATTCCTTGCGGCTAATGTTAGTAAATCCACGTTTTGGAATACGACGGTAAAGAGGCATTTGGCCCCCTTCAAATCCAACACGAGTCTTTCCACGAGCCTTTTGACCTTTTTGGCCACGGCCTGCAGTCTTACCGTTACCAGATGATGTTCCGCGTCCAAGACGGTTACGAACGCCACGTGAACCTTCAGTAGGTTTTAATTCATGTAACTTCATTACTATAGGCACCTCCTTTGTTTAATAGTTATTACTTAACTTCTTCGATAGAAATCAAGTGCGCAATTTTAAAAATAGCGCCACGAGTTGCTGCGTTATCAGGTTTGATAACAGAGCTATTTACGCGTCCCAACCCTAGTGACTTAACGATTGCACGTTGAGCTGGAAGACGATGAGTGGCACTACGAACTAACGTAATTTTTACTTGAGCCATTATAATTGTCCTCCTATTTCGCTAAGTGTTCGAGTGAAACACCACGTAATGCTGAAACTTCTTCGGCATTCTTAAGACCTCTAAGTCCTTCGAATGTTGCACGAATAACGTTAACTGGTGTGTTTGAACCAAGACGTTTTGAAGTAACATCAGCGATACCTGCAAGTTCCATCACGGAACGAACGGCACCACCAGCGGCAACTCCAGAACCTTCAACGGCTGGCTTCAATAAGATACGTCCACCACCGTAAACACCAATAATTTCGTGTGGCAATGTTGTGCCAACAATAGGAACTTTGATCAAGTTCTTTTTAGCGGCTTCGATTGCTTTACGAATTGCTTCAGGTACTTCTTGAGCTTTACCAGTACCAAAGCCAACAATTCCGTGTTTGTCTCCAACTACTACAAGAGCAGAGAAACGAAGACGACGACCACCTTTAACAACCTTTGTGATACGGTTGATTGCAACTACATTATCTTCAAGATCTAATTTTGCTGGATCAATGAATTCCATTACGGGTCTTCCTCCTTCTTTTAGAATTTAAGTCCGTTTTCACGCGCAGCTTCAGCCAAGGCTTGAACACGACCATGATATAAATATCCACCACGATCAAATACTACGTCTGAAATCTTCTTTTCAGTACCGCGTTTGGCAATTAAAGCACCAACTGAAGCGGCTTGGTCAGATTTAGTGTCACCACTAACTTCTTTATCGATTGTTGAGGCACTTGCTAGCGTCACACCCGCTACGTCATCAATTAATTGAGCGTAGATGTTTTTATTTGAACGGTATACATTTAAGCGTGGGCGCTCAGCAGTACCAGAAATTTTACCACGAACACGCATATGACGGTGTTGGCGGGTTTGATTCTTGTCTGGTTTAGAAATCACAACAATTTACCTCTTTATTTTAATTTTTCTAGCTAAGACTATTTACCAGTCTTACCTTCCTTACGACGAACGATTTCATCTTCGTAACGAATACCTTTACCCTTATATGGTTCAGGTGAACGAATTGCACGTACTTCAGCAGCGAAGTCTCCAACGGCTTGCTTGTCGATACCTGCGATTTTAATTGTAGTGTTGTCAGGAACTTCAAGTGACAATCCTTCAGGTGTATCAAAATCAACTGGATGTGAGTAACCCACAGCCAATGTTAACTTTTTACCTTGCAATTGTGCACGATAACCAACACCGACTAACTTCAATGTTTTTGAGAAACCATTAACAACACCTTCAACCATGTTATTCACATTGGCACGTGTAGTACCGTGGATAGCACGAGTTTTGTTGTTGTCATCTGGACGAGTGAACTTAACTTCGTTACCTTCAACAGTCATAGGAATGATTGATGAAACAGTACGACTTAATTCTCCCTTAGGTCCTTTAACACTAACGATATCACCGTCGCGTTTAACTTCAACACCGGCTGGCAATTCAATAGTTTTATAACCAATACGACTCATTTGTGCACCTCCTTACTTAATAGACTTTTTACCAAATATAAGCGATAACTTCTCCACCAATTTTCTTGGCGCGAGCTTCTTTATCTGTAACAACACCTTCTGATGTTGAGATGATTGCAATTCCAAGTCCGTTAAGAACCTTAGGAACAGAATCTGATTTAACGTATGAACGTAAACCTGGTTTAGAGATACGTTTCAATCCAGTGATAACGCGTTCGTTATTCTTACCATACTTCAAGAATACACGAATAATACCTTGCTTATCATCTTCGATATATTCAACATCGCGAACGAAACCTTCGTTTTTCAAGATTTCAGCAATGTCTTTTTTAATTTTAGATGCAGGAACTTCAAGTGATTCGTGGTGTACCATGTTGGCATTACGAATACGAGTTAAGAAATCTGCAATAGGATCAGTCATTGACATCGAAGTTTATCCTCCTTCTGTTTGTGTTTTATTTTTACCAGCTGGCCTTTTTCATACCAGGAATTTGTCCCTTATGGGCAAGTTCACGCAAGCAAATTCGGCATAAATGGAATTTTTGATAAACAGAATGTGGACGACCACAACGTTCACAACGTGTGTAAGCTTGTGTTGAATACTTAGCTGGACGCTTGTTCTTAGCAATTTGAGATTTTTTTGCCAATGTGTGGAACCTCCTTATTTATTTAGCAAATGGCATACCTAATTGTGCCAAAAGTTCACGTGATTCTTCGTCAGATTGAGCAGTTGTTACAATAACAATATCCAATCCGCGAACACGATTAACATTATCAAAGTTGATTTCTGGGAAAATTAGTTGTTCACGTACACCAAGTGTGTAGTTACCACGGCCGTCAAACGCTTTGTTGCTGACACCACGGAAATCACGAACACGAGGAAGTGAAACATTAACTAGTTTGTCAAGGAAGTCATACATGCGTTCGCCACGTAATGTGACCTTAGCACCGATTGACATACCTTCACGAAGACGGAATCCGGCGATTGATTTCTTAGCTTTTGTAATCAAAGGTTTTTGACCAGAGATTAAGCTAAGTTCTGCAACGGCTTCATCCAAGTTCTTTGCGTTTGTAGTTGCATCACCAACACCCATGTTAAGAACGATCTTGTCGATCTTAGGTGTTTGCATTACTGAACTGTAGTTGAATTTTTCAATTAATGAAGGGGTAATTTCATTAACGTATTTTTCCTTCAAACGGTTTACCATGAAAAGTTGGTCCTCCTTTCTTTAAGAATTAATCGATAGCTTGACCAGATTTTTTAGAAACTCGAACTTTTTTACCATCAACAACTGAGTAGCCTACACGAGTAGGTTCGTTGTTTGAAGGATCAATAAGCATCACATTTGATGCATTAATTGGAGCTTCCTTGTCGATCATTCCACCTTGTGGATATGCGTTACTTGGTTTTTGATGTTTCTTAATCATATTAATGCCTTCGACGATTACACGGTTGTCTTTGACAAAGAGTTCTTTAATAGTTCCTTCTTTGCCTTTATCTTTACCTGCAATGACGCGGACTTTATCACCAGTTTTTACAAACATTGTGATGTGCACCTCCTTATTAATTAGATGAGTTTACAACACTTCAGGAGCCAATGAAACGATCTTCATGAAGTCATCATCACGTAGTTCACGTGCGATTGGTCCAAAGATACGTGTTCCTTGGGGACTCTTGTCATCTTTAATAAGTACGGCTGCATTTTCATCAAACTTGATGTATGAACCGTCGTTACGACGAAGACCAGCTTTTGTACGAACGACAACAGCTTTAACAACGTCTCCCTTTTTGACAACGCCACCTGGTGTTGCTTGTTTTACAGTAGCAACGATAATGTCACCAATGTTACCTGTTTTGACACGTGAGCCACCTAAAATTTTGATTACCAAAATTTCGCGGGCACCTGAGTTATCGGCAACTTTCAACCGACTTTCTTGTTGAATCACGGTTAGTGTCCTCCTTCCATCTTCATATCAGAATACGAATTTCAGTGTTGATTTAGATAATAACTGCTTTTTCGACAATTGATAAGAGACGGAAACGCTTTTTAGCGGACAAAGGTCGTGTTTCCATAATCTTAACAATATCACCGGTACTAGCTTCATTATTTTCATCATGCGCATAGAATTTCTTTGAATACTTCACACGCTTACCGTAAACTGGATCACTTTTATATGTTTCGATAACAACAGTAATTGTCTTATCCATCTTATCTGAAACAACGCGACCTTGATATGTTTTACGAGCATTACGTTCTTCACTCATGCGTTAGTCCTCCTTTTCGTATTCTATTTGTTCAATTCTTGTTGACGAAGAACTGTTTTTACTCGTGCAATGTCCTTACGAACTTGCTTGAGACTTGCAGTGTTTTCCAATTGGCCTGTGGCAAGTTGGAAACGCAAGTTAAACAATTGATCTTTCAATTCTTTTTCTTTTGCAAGCATTTCAGCAGTGGTTAGTCCATTAAGTTCTTGGACAAAATTCTTAGTCTTCATTTGTTTCGCCACCTACTTCCTCACGTTTTACGATCTTAACGCGTACTGGCAACTTGTGGCCTGCCAAACGTAATGCTTCACGGGCTGTTTCTTCAGAAACGCCACCAACTTCAAACATTACAGTACTACGTTTAACTGGAGCTACCCATCCTTCAGGAGCACCCTTACCATTACCCATACGAACACCTACACCTTTAGCAGTGTAAGATTTGTGAGGGAAAATTTTAATCCAAACTTTCCCACCACGTTTCATGTAACGTGTCATAGCGATACGTGCAGCTTCGATTTGACGGTTTGAGATCCAATGTGAATCTAAAGCTTGTAAACCGTAATCACCGAAAGTAACTGACTTGCCACCCTTGGCTTCACCACGCATATGTCCACGATGTTCACGACGATGCTTTACTCGTTTTGGTACTAGCATGTTTATTTCCCTCCTTGCTCTGCAGCGTTTTTGTTAACGCCTTTCTTTTCAGGGAGAATTTCCCCACGGTAAATCCAAGTTTTAACACCTAATTTACCGTATGTTGTCATTGCTTCGTCCCATGAATAATCAATATCAGCACGCAATGTGTGCAAAGGAACAGTTCCTTCTGAATATGATTCAACACGTGACATATCAGCACCGTTTAAACGACCAGCAACTTGGGTTTTAATACCCTTGGCACCAGAACGCATACTACGTTGCATTGCTCCACGCATAGCGCGACGGAAAGCAACACGTGCTTCTAATTGACGAGCAATACTTTCACCGACAAGGTGAGCATCCAAATCAGGTTTTTTGATTTCAACAATGTTAATGTGAACTCTCTTACCTGTAAGATTGTTTAATTCTTTACGAAGTGCTTCAACTTCTGCACCACCCTTACCAATAACCATTCCTGGCTTGGCAGTATGAATTGAAACGTTAACGCGATTTGCGGCACGTTCAATTTCAACGGTTGAAACAGAGGCTTCTGCAAGTCGTTTAGTGATATATTTGCGGATTTTTAAATCTTCATTTAGATATGTGGCGAATTCTTTTTCAGCATACCATTTGGCTTGCCAATCGTGAATGACACCAACACGGAAACCCGTTGGATTAATCTTTTGACCCACTAGCTGTTCCTCCTATTTTTCTGATACAACCACTGTAATGTGACTTGTACGCTTATTAATTGGTGAAGCTGAACCCTTTGCACGAGGACGGAAACGCTTGAGCGTTGGACCTTCGTTTGCAAATGTTTCGCTAACAACCAATGATTCGCGATCTAAATCAAAGTTATTTTCAGCGTTTGCAACAGCAGATTTTAAAACTTTTTCAATATCTGAAGCGGCACCACGAGGAGTGAACTTCAAAATTGCAAATGCTTCAGCGACGCTTTTGCCACGAATAGTATCAAGTACTAAACTAACTTTACGTGCTGACACACGAACAGTACGTGCAACAGCTTTAGCTGATGTAATTTGTTCTGCCATATTAATTCACCCTCCTTTATTTTTTAACCGTCTTCTTATCGTCAGTACCATGTCCACGATAAGTACGGGTTGGTACAAATTCTCCGAGCTTGTGTCCAACCATGTCTTCTTGAACATAAACTGGTACGTGCTTGCGACCATCATATACAGCAAATGTTAACCCAATAAAACTAGGGAAAATTGTTGAGCGACGAGACCATGTCTTGATGACCGTTTTCTTTTCAGAATCAGCTTGAGCTTCAACTTTCTTTAAAAGATGAGCATCAGCAAAAGGTCCCTTTTTTAAACTACGACCCATTGTTTGTATCCTCCTCTCGGACGTTTAGTTATCAATAACTTATTAACGAGTATGTGGACCACGTTTGCGACCACGAACGATAAACTTGCTTGAACGCGCGTTGTGTGAACGTGTCTTCTTACCAGCAGTTTTCTTACCCCATGGTGATAGAGGTGATGGACGACCAACTGGAGCTTTACCTTCACCACCACCGTGTGGATGATCGTTAGGGTTCATTACAGATCCACGAACATGAGGACGTTGACCAGAGTAACGCTTACGACCGGCCTTACCAATGTTAATCAATTCATGTTGTTCATTACCAACAGAACCGACAGTGGCACGACAAGTTGCAAGAACCATACGAACTTCAGCTGAAGATAAACGTACAAGGACGTACTTACCTTCCTTACCAAGTAATTGAGCTGAGGCACCTGCTGAACGAGCAAGTTGACCACCTTTACCTGGTTTTAATTCGATGTTGTGTACCACAGTACCAACAGGAATGTTTGACAATGGTAATGAGTTACCAACTTTGATATCAGCATCAGGTCCAGATTGAACTTGCATGCCAACTTCTAATCCCTTAGGAGCAATGATGTATGACTTGATACCATCAGCATATACTAACAATGCAATATTTGCTGTACGGTTAGGATCATATTCGATTGCCTTAACGGTTGCTGGAACGTTGTCTTTGATACGTTTGAAATCAATAACACGATATTGGCGCTTTGTACCACCACCACGATGACGAACAGTAATTTTACCATAACTGTTACGACCAGCGGTGTGGCTCAATGGTGACAATAATGATTTTTCTGGAGTTGTCTTTGTAATTTCTTCAAAGTCAGAACCAGTCATATTACGTCGACCATTAGTGGTTGGTTTGTATTTACGAATTCCCACTATTTTTTCCTCCTATCTTAATTATTAATTATTCTTCGTTGAATAATTTAATTTCTTTTGAATCGGCAGATAAAGTAACAATTGCCTTACGACGCTTTTTAGTATAACCGGCGTAACGACCTTGGCGCTTTAACTTACCGCGAACATTCATGATGTTAACTTGCACAACTTTAACTTCGAAGATTTCTTCAATAGCTTTTTTAACTTGTGTCTTGGTAGCTCGTACATCAACATCGAATGTGTAGCGCTTATCATCCATTGTTGCCATTGATGCTTCGGTAATCACTGGACGTAAAATAATTTCGCGTGCTTCCATTATGCGAGTACCTCCTCTACTTGAGAAAGAGCTGCTTGAGTAATTACTAACTTAGTGTTATTAACTACATTTAAAATATTGACACCAGATGCACTAACTACTGTAACGTTTGGTAAGTTACGTGCAGATAATTCAACATTTTCACTGCTTTCATCAAGTACTAATAAAGTTTTTTCAGAAACTTTTAAGTTGTTTAGAACAGCTGCAAAGTCTTTTGTCTTAGGAGCGTCAAGCTTCAATGAATCAACGACGACGAGGCCGTTATCAATAACTTTCTGTGAAAGTACTGACTTCATAGCTAACTGACGAACCTTTTGAGGTAACTTGTAGCTGTATGAACGTGGTGTAGGTCCGAAGACGATACCACCGCCACGCCATTGTGGTGAACGGATTGATCCTTGACGAGCACGACCAGTTCCTTTTTGACGCCATGGCTTCTTACCACCACCGCGGACAGCACTACGATTTTTAACCGCATGTGTACCTTGGCGTAATGAAGCACGTTGACGTAGAATTGCGTCGAAAACAACACTTTCGTTTGGTTCGATACCGAACACATCAGCATTCAAATCAACTGAGCCGTTTTCTTTACCATCTTGTTTATATAATGCAACGCTTGTTGTCATTACCTAGTTCCTCCTTCCTTAAGCTTTGTTTGCTTGCTTGCTAAGATTTTTCTTAGTGAAAGCTTTAACTGAATTTGTAATTGTAACGTATGACTTGTTAGCACCAGGAACATTCCCCTTAATTAACAATACGTTGTTGTCTGTATCAGCACGAACGATCTTAAGGTTTTGCATTGTAACAGTGTTTCCACCCATGCGACCTGGTAGTGCTTTACCCTTGAACACACGGTTAATAACAGCACCGAGTGAACCTGGACGACGATGATAACGAGAACCATGAGACATAGGTCCACGTTGTTGGCCATCCTTATGGATGTTACCTTGATAACCGTGTCCCTTTGTGGTTCCAGTTACGTCAACGGCTTCACCAGCTTCAAATAATGAAGCGTTGATTTCGCCACCGACTGTAATGTCCTCTCCTAATTCAGCGTCTCGTATTTCACTAATGAAGCGCTTAGGAGTAGTTTTTGCTTTTGCTACATGACCTTGTTCGGGTTTGTTGCTTAAGAATTCGCGTTTATCGTCGAATCCTAATTGAACGGCATTGTAACCATCATTTTCAACTGTTTTAAGTTGTAAAACAACGTTAGGTGTGACGTCCACAACAGTGACAGGCACTAATTCACCAGATTCAGTAAATACTTGTGTCATACCGACTTTTTTTCCTAAGATTCCTTTGGTCATGAGTACACCTCCAATATTTTGTAATTTTTTCTAGATTAAAGCTTGATTTCGATATCTACACCACTAGGCAAGTCGAGTTTCATTAATGAATCAACTGTCTTAGGTGTTGGATTTACGATGTCAATCAAACGCTTGTGAGTACGCATTTCAAATTGTTCACGTGAATCCTTATGCTTATGTGGTGAACGGAGCACCGTGTATAAAGTACGTTCCGTTGGTAGCGGAATCGGACCTGAAATTGATGCACCTGTACGTTTCGCAGTCTCGACAATCTTGTCAGCAGACTGGTCTAAAATACGATGTTCATAAGCCTTCAAACGAATACGAATCTTTTGGTTTGCCATTTTGTTCCCTCCTTCGTCAATTTTTAAAAATTTGACTAGCTCCGTGAAAGTTACCGCCACATCCTGTGGCAAAGCGTCCGGGTGTGTCGCAATCTTTCACATCACCGCTCTTCATGTCTTGAACCCACCCGGGAGCAACATTCACCCCTTCGAAAGCTCAAGTACTTATCTATAATACTAGAATTTACGGGCGAGTACAAGCATTTTATGCAAATTATCCAAATATTTTCATTACATTTTTGTTACAGTATTTTGCGAAAAATCGACAAAAAAAATCTCAAAATCTGAAATTAATCAAATTTTGAGATTTTTAAACATGTTAAGAATTATTCTTTAATGTTTGAACCACCATTTTTCTTGATGATTTCTTCTTGAACTGACTTAGGAACTGCTTCGTAATGATCAAATGTCATTGTGAAGACACCACGACCTTGTGATGCTGAACGAAGTGTAGTTGCATAGCCGAACATTTCTGATAGAGGAACATATGAATGAACTTGTTGTGCATTTCCACGTTCTTCCATACCATCAATGCGTCCACGACGTGCAGTAACTTGTCCCATGATATCACCCATGTATTCTTCAGGGATAACGATATCAACCTTCATGATTGGTTCAAGGATAACTGCACCAGCATTCTTAGCAGCGTTACGCAATGCTAATGAAGCGGCAACCTTAAATGAAGCTTCAGATGAATCGACATCATGATAACTACCATCATAAAGTTTGGCTTTCAAGTCAACCAATGGGTAACCGGCAAGCACACCATTTTCAAGTGATTCACGAAGACCTTGTTCAACTGAAGGAATATATTCACGAGGAACAACCCCACCAACGATAGCATCTTCGAATTCAAATCCGGCACCTTCTTCGTTTGGAGTAAATTCAATCCAAACATCCCCATATTGACCTTTACCACCAGATTGGCGAACAAACTTACCTTGGGCAGATGTTTGTTTAGTAAAGGCTTCACGATAAGCAACTTGAGGAGCACCAACAGTAGCTTCAACGTTAAATTCACGTCTCATACGATCGATGATGATATCCAAGTGCAATTCACCCATTCCGGCGATTAATGTTTCACCAGTTTCAGGATTAGTTTCAGCCTTGAATGAAGGATCTTCTTCAGCAAGCTTTTGTAAAGCAACATCCATCTTATCTTGGTCAGCCTTTGATTTAGGTTCAACGGCAACTTGGATAACTGGATCTGGGAATTCCATAGATTCTAGCTTCAATGGATGATTTGGATCAGTTAATGAATCACCAGTAGTGGTATTCTTCAAGCCAATCGCAGCAGCGATATCACCTGAGAATACTTCTGGAATTTCTTGACGGTGATTTGAATGCATTTGGAGCAAACGACCAACACGTTCACGTTTGCCCTTAGTTGAGTTCAAAACATATGAACCTGATTCAAGTGTACCAGTATAAACACGGATAAATGTTAAACGACCAACGAATGGATCAGTTGCAATCTTGAAAGCTAAAGCAGCAAATGGCTTGTTATCATCAGCTTCAAGTTCAACGTTTTCACCAGTATCTGGGTCAGTGGCGTTGTATGGACGAACATCCAATGGTGATGGAAGATAGTCAACAACGGCATCCAACATCATTTGAACACCCTTATTCTTGAAGGCAGAACCAGCAAGAACTGGGAATAATGATAAGTCCAAAGTTCCTTTACGGATAGCAGCTTTAATTTCTGCCTTTGGTACTTCTTCTCCGCCAAGGTATTTTTCCATAATATCATCATCAACGTCAGCTAATTTTTCAATCATAGCGTCGCGACGTTTTTTTGCTTCTGCAGCAAATTCTTCAGGAATATCAACTGTATCCCATTCAGAACCATCGTCACCATGATACAAGTCAGCCTTCATTTCAACTAAGTCAATGATACCGCGGAAATCATCTTCGGCACCGATTGGCATTTGGATAGGTAAAGCGTTAGCTTGTAAACGATCCCCAATTGTTTCAACTGAGAAATCGAAGTTTGCACCCATCTTATCCATCTTGTTAGCAAAGACGATACGTGGAACATTGTATTCTGATGCTTGACGCCAAACTGTTTCAGTTTGAGGTTCAACACCGGCTTGTGCATCAAGCACAGCAACGGCACCATCAAGAACACGAAGTGAACGTTCAACTTCAATAGTGAAATCCACGTGTCCGGGAGTATCGATAATGTTAATACGGTGATCTTTCCATGCAGCTGTGGTAGCAGCTGATGTGATTGTGATCCCACGTTCTTGTTCTTGGGCCATCCAATCCATTTGTGAAGCTCCATCATGAGTTTCACCAATTTTATGGATTTTACCAGTATAGTACAAGATACGTTCTGTAGTAGTAGTTTTACCGGCATCAATATGAGCCATGATACCGATATTACGAGTCATTTCAAGTGGAAATTCGCGTGTGTTTGCCATCTGAAAATGTGTCTCCTTCCAATTTTTAAATAATTAGTTAACTTCTGAAAAAAAGTGACTCCTATATGAACACATATAACAGCCACTTTTAAAAGGGATTACCAGCGTCAGCTGATAACTTTGAATCTTACCAACGATAATGTGCGAATGCACGGTTGGCATCAGCCATTTTATGAGTGTCTTCACGTTTCTTAACTGAAGCACCAGTTTCGTTAGCTGCATCCATGATTTCACGTGCAAGACGTTCTGTCATAGTATGTTCCCCACGTGAACGTGAGTATTGAGCAATCCAACGAAGACCAAGTGTCGTACGACGATCTGGACGAACTTCAATCGGAACTTGATAGTTAGATCCACCAACACGGCGAGCCTTAACTTCAAGAACTGGCATAACATTTTCCATTGCTTGTTCGAAAACTTCAACGGGGTTGTTTCCAGTTTCTTCCTTAATCATATCAAATGCTGAATAAATAATTTTTGAAGCAGTTCCGCGCTTACCATCAATCATCAAACGGTTGATTAAGCTGGTAACTAGCTTTGAGTTGTACATTGGATCTGGTAAAACTTCTGGTTTTTGTACATGACCTTTACGTGGCATTAACTAACTTCCTCCTAAGCCTTTGGTTTCTTTGTTCCGTATTTAGAACGACTTTGACGACGTTCATCAACACCGGCAGTATCTAATGTACCACGGACGATATGGTAACGAACCCCTGGTAAATCCTTAACACGGCCTCCACGAATCAAAACAACACTATGTTCTTGTAAGTTGTGTCCGATACCTGGAATATAAGCAGTAACTTCGATTAAGTTTGAAAGACGCACACGGGCGTACTTACGTAAAGCAGAGTTAGGCTTCTTAGGTGTCATAGTTCCGACACGAGTAGCAACTCCTCGTTTTTGTGGTGATGGATTAACAATAGCTGCTTTTTTGTAGCTGTTGTAACCAAAGCTCAAAGCAGGAGCTTTTGACTTTGATGTTTGAGACTTACGTCCCTTACGTACTAATTGGTTAATAGTAGGCATTAAAATGTTCCCCTTCCGAATTTTAAGTCCACACATCCAGGTGGTTCATTTTTTCTTATAAAAAAATGACACAAGGATCGTGTTTTCATTTGTGATTCTTTTCGACGACAGTGAAAACTGTCAGTCGACAGAATAACTGTGTTGTGAAAAAGCACCTTTACAAGAATAGCATGTGTTTTTATCTATGTCAACGCACATCAAGCTAATTTCAACTAACTTTTTTAAATTAATTTAATTTGACTCCAGTAGCGTACTTATTAACTATAAAGGAGATTTCGACAATGTCAATTATAGCATTTTTGTACGGTACAGTTCTAGCCTCATTCATCACTTTGTGTGCGGACCGAATTCCCAAACACGTTTCAATTCTTTATCCACGTTCCCGCTGCGACAATTGCCAGGTTCAATTACGATATTGGCAATTAATCCCTATTTTTGGTTACCTGTTTCAACTAGGACACTGCAAAAATTGTCATCATCACATTTCACCCATATCAACATGCGTGGAATTAATTATTGGTTTGATTGCCTTACATGCACCGCTCAATCATCCTTTACAACTCATTTGTTTTATTTTATTCTATGGATTTTTATTATTCATTAGTTTAACTGATTTGTCACACCAATTTTTTTATTCCACCGGATTATTGGGACTCTTACCTGGTATTTTCATTTTTGAATCGGCTAAGCGTTGGGAATGGCAACTGGGTTGTGTGATGATTACAACCTTATTGTTTTTACTCTTACTCGCCCATTTAACTAACGGGTTAGGCTCGGGCGATATTGAATTAATTTTAATCTTTGAAATTTTACTCGGCTTTGAACAAACGATGTGGATTATTTGTATCTCGTCTTTACTCGCACTATTCACCATCTTATTAACTCGGCATCAATCACGAATTCCGTTCGTCCCTTTTTTAAGTCTCGGTTTCTTAATTGTGACGCAAATCTTCTACTATATGTAAAAAGGACACTACCGCAAGTTGCGATAGTGTCCTTTACTAGTTTGTGTCTCAAATTGAGCTACACTCTAGTTTTTGTTATTCAATTCTTGTTCAACTTCACTTGTTGATTTGATTGAGTATACGCCGTCAGTAGCTCCGACTTTAACAGACTTAGGCTTGATATTACGGTATTCACCCATACCAGTACCGGCAGGGATAATCTTACCAATAATAACATTTTCCTTAAGTCCAACAAGTGGATCATGCTTACCGCGAATAGCAGCATCAGTCAATACACGTGTTGTTTCTTGGAATGACGCAGCTGAAAGGAAACTATTAGTTTCCAAGGCAGCCTTAGTAATACCAAGGATAACAGGACGACCAGTTGCGGGAACTCCCCCAGCAACAAGGGTCTTGTAGTTTTCATCACGGAAATCATTGATATCCATCAAAGCACCTGGCAAGACATCAGTGTCACCTGGATCCATGACACGAACCTTACGGATCATTTGACGAATCATGATTTCAACGTGCTTGTCCAAGATTTCAATACCTTGCATACGATAAACCTTTTGGATTTCACTCAGCAAGTAAGTTTCAGTTGAAAGAACATCACGAACTTGGAGTAATTCCTTAGGATCGATGGCACCATCATTCAATGGAGCACCACGATGAATATAGTCGCCTTCAGCAACTCTCATACGAGACGTAATTGGTAATGTATACGTTCTTGTATCAGTTTCACCTTTGACAGTAACATCCTTAGTACGTTCTGCAGGATTTTCTTCGATTGATTCAACAGTCCCAGTAACTTCAGTAATTTCAGCTTTACCTTTAGGATTACGTGATTCAACAATTTCTTGAATACGTGGAAGTCCTTGAGTAATATCTTCGTTACCAGCCACACCACCGGTATGGAAGTTACGCATAGTCAATTGAGTACCTGGTTCACCGATTGATTGAGCGGCAACTGTACCAACAGCTTCCCCTGCTTCAACCCGATCACCAGTAGCAGCATTACGTCCATAACAACGTTCGCAGACACCATGTTTAGTGTTACAAGTAAATGCAGAGCGAATGGTTACCTTAGTAACACCAGCATCGATAATTGCTTGTGCAACATCTTCATCAATCATTTCATCGCGGCCAATCAGTACTTCACCCGTTTCAGGATTCTTAACTGATTTGATTGTGTAACGGCCAAGAATCCGGTCGTACAATGGTTCAATCATTTCGTTACCGTCAGTAATGGCAGTAACATCAAGTCCACGATCAGTATGACAGTCTGCTTCACGAACGATAACATCTTGAGCCACATCAACTAGACGACGAGTTAAGTAACCTGAGTTGGCAGTCTTCAAGGCAGTATCGGTCATCCCTTTACGAGCCCCATGAGTAGAAATAAACATTTCCAAAACGTTTAGTCCTTCACGGAAGTTAGAAAGGATTGGCAATTCCATAATCTTACCATTAGGCGCAGCCATCAAGCCACGCATACCAGCAAGTTGTGTAAAGTTTGAGATGTTACCACGGGCACCGGAATCACTCATCATGTTGATTGGGTTATGGAGATCCATATCATCAATCAATTTTTGTTGAACTTCATCCTTAGCGTTGTTCCATACACCGATAACACGTTCATAACGTTCGTCATCAGTAATCAAACCACGACGGAATTGCTTCGTAATTGTAGCAACTTCTTTATGAGCCTTATCGATAATTTCAGGTTTTTCTTTCAGAACAGGCACATCAGCACTACCAACGGTAATTCCAGAAATGGTTGATTCGTAGTAACCCAAATCCTTCATACGGTCCAAGAGTAATGATGTAGCTGTTACTTTATATTGCTTGTAAACTTCGGCAATGATATCTGACAAGAATCCTTTACGGAAAGGTGGTACAAGTGGAGTTTCAGCAAGACGAGCTTTCAAATCTTCCCCAGGGTTCAAGAAGTCTGCATCAGCCACACCTTCTGTTAAGTTTTCACTAGTTGGTTCGTTCAAATATGTCAATCCTTCAGGAAGAATATCATTAAAAATCAACTTACCAACAGTTGTGATTAACACTTTACCGCGTTGTTCTGGCGTAAATGGTTTCTTTGGCATTGATGCTGTTGACACACCAACACGTGAGTGAAGATGGACATAACCATTTTGATAAGCAGTCCGAGCTTCGTTAATGTCAGTGAAGACCATACCCTCACCTTCACGACCAGCTTCTTCTGTCGTCAAGTAATAGTTACCAATAACCATATCTTGTGAAGGTGTAACCACTGGTTGACCATCACGAGGTGAAAGAATATGACCAGCAGCAAGCATCAACAAACGTGCTTCAGCTTGAGCTTCATCTGAAAGTGGTAAATGGATAGCCATTTGGTCACCATCAAAATCGGCATTGTAAGCTTCACACACAAGAGGATGCAAACGCATAGCTTTTCCAGAAACCAAAACTGGTTCAAAAGCTTGAATTCCCAAACGGTGCAATGTAGGGGCACGGTTCAACAGAACCGGATGTTCCTTAATTACGTCTTCAAGAACGTCATATACGTCATTGTCTTGGCGATCAATCTTGCGCTTAGCATTTTTGATGTTTGAAGCCAATTCACGAGAAACAAGTTCCTTCATGATAAATGGTTTAAACAATTCCATTGCCATTTGAACAGGTAATCCCATTTGGCTCATCTTAAGTGATGGACCAACATCGATAACTGAACGGCCAGAATAATCGACACGCTTACCAAGTAAGTTTTGCCGGAAACGTCCTTGCTTACCTTTAAGTAAGTGAGAAAGTGACTTCAATGGACGGTTACCTGGTCCAGCAACTGGACGGCCACGACGACCATTATCAATTAAAGCATCAACGGCTTCTTGAAGCATCCGCTTTTCATTTTGAACAATGATTCCAGGAGCATTCAAATCTAACAAGCGTTTCAAACGGTTGTTACGGTTGATAACACGGCGATATAAATCATTCAAATCTGAAGTAGCAAAACGGCCACCTTCAAGTTGAACCATCGGGCGAAGATCTGGAGGCATAACTGGCACAACGTCCATTACCATCCAGTCAGGACGATTACCTGATTTGATGAAGGCTTCCAAAATGTCCAAACGACGAACTGCACGAGTCCGCTTTTGGCCAGAAGCATCTTTCAATTCTTCTTTTAATTCATCGGCTTCTTTTTCAAGATCAACATTTTCAAGCAACTGCTTAATTGCTTCTGCACCCATTAGGGCAGTGAAACGATTACCATATTCAAGTTTCTTTTCACGATAATCAGCTTCAGAAAGAAGTTGTTTTGGTTCCATTGGTGTATCTCCACCGTTGATAACAACGTATGAAGCGAAATAGATAATTTCTTCCAATGAACGTGGACTCATGTCTAAGACAAGACCCATACGACTTGGGATACCCTTGAAGTACCAGATGTGAGTTACTGGTGCAGCTAATTCGATGTGACCCATACGTTCACGACGAACTTTAGAGCGAGTAACTTCAACCCCACAGCGATCACAAACAACACCCTTATAACGGATCCGTTTGTACTTACCACAGGCACATTCCCAGTCTTTTGTTGGTCCAAAGATACGTTCGTCAAACAATCCATCTTTTTCTGGCTTTAAAGTACGGTAGTTGATGGTTTCTGGCTTTTTAACTTCACCAAATGACCAGCTACGAACCTTATCTGGAGATGCCAGACCGATTTGCATGCTTTCAAAGTTATTAACGTCAATCAAAGGATGATCCTCCTTATTTTAATTCTACAGTTTTTAAATGAAATTAATCTTGTTGAGTTTCTTTTGGAGATGCAACTTGGTCAACGGTTGTTGACGCAGTTTCTGTGGCTCCGGTTTGTTCTTGCGCTTGTTGTTCTTGTTGAGCAGCAAACTTACTTAGAGCATCAACGTTTACAACGTCGTCGCCTTCATCATCCATATCGCGAAGTTCAATTTCTTCATCTTCTGAATCAAGAACCTTCATATCTAGTCCAAGTGCTTGTAATTCCTTAACGAGAACACGGAATGACTCTGGAACACCTGGCTTTGGAATTGGTTCACCCTTAACGATTGCTTCGTATGTCTTAACACGACCAACAACATCATCGGATTTGTAAGTCAAGATTTCTTGAAGGGTATAAGCAGCACCATAAGCTTCAAGAGCCCAGACTTCCATTTCACCAAAACGCTGTCCACCAAATTGTGCTTTACCACCAAGTGGTTGTTGAGTAACTAATGAGTAAGGTCCAATTGAACGAGCATGGATCTTATCATCAACCATGTGGGCAAGTTTCATATAATGCATGACACCAACAGCAATTCGGTTATCAAATGCTTCACCAGTCCGACCATCATATAAGACAGTCTTACCATCAGCTGGTAAACCGGCTTCACGCACAGCAGCCCAAACATCGTCATCAGTTGCACCATCGAAAACTGGTGTTGCAACGTGAATGCCAAGTTCTTTAGCAGCCATACCTAAATGCAATTCGATAACTTGTCCGATATTCATACGTGAAGGCACACCCATGGGGCTCAACATAATGTCGATTGGAGTACCATCTGGCATGTATGGCATATCTTCTTGAGGGATCACAACGGAAACAGTACCTTTGTTACCATGACGTCCGGCCATCTTATCACCAACTTGAAGCTTACGCTTTTGGGCGATGAAGACACGAACCATCATGTTAACACCTGGTGACAATTCATCACCATTTTCACGAGTAAAGATTTGAACGTCTTGGACGATACCTTCTCCACCATGAGGAACCTTAAGTGATGTATCACGAACTTCACGTGATTTTTCACCAAAGATAGCGTGTAGCAAACGTTCTTCAGCTGATAATTCTGTTACACCCTTAGGAGTAACCTTACCAACTAAGATGTCACCATCATGAACTTCAGCACCAACACGGATAATACCTTTGTCATCAAGATCCTTGAGTGAATCTTCACCGACGTTAGGAATTTCACGAGTCATTTCTTCAGGTCCGAGTTTAGTGTCACGAGCTTCTGATTCATATGATTCGATATGAATTGAAGTGTAAACATCATCACGAACAAGTCGTTCATTAATAGCGATGGCATCTTCGAAGTTATAGCCTTGCCAAGTCATGAATGCAACAATTGGGTTTTGACCAAGTGCTAATTCACCTTGTTCCATTGAAGGACCATCAGCAAGAATTTCGTTTGATTCAACCTTGTCGCCTAATTTAACAATTGGACGTTGGTTGTAGTTCTTACCACCATTTGAACGGTGGAATTTCATTAATTTGTAGTTATCAAGTGCGCCATCTTCACGGCGAACACGAATTTCACGAGCATCAACGTATTCAACTACACCATCATTTTTGGCAATTAAAGCAACGCCAGAATCATGAGCAGCATCGTATTCGATACCAGTACCAACAAGTGGTGAATGAGGGTCAAGCAAAGGAACAGCTTGACGTTGCATATTGGCACCCATCAAAGCACGGTTAGAATCATCATTTTCCAAGAAAGGAATACATGCAGTGGCAACGGCCACAACTTGTTTAGGTGAAACGTCCATGTAATCAAGGTTTTCGATACCAGTTTCCAAGTTCTCTGATTGAGCACGAGCCATAACTGTATCGTCAACAAATGAACCATCATCATTCAACTTCGAGTTAGCTTGAGCAATAACGTAATTATCTTCTTCGTCGGCAGTCAAATAATCGATTTTTTCAGTAACCTTATGAGTATCCCATGACACACGACGGTATGGAGTTTCAATAAATCCATAACGGTTGACACGAGCGTAACTTGAAAGACTATTGATCAATCCAATATTAGGACCTTCAGGAGTTTCAATAGGACACATACGACCATAATGGGTATAGTGAACATCTCGAACTTCATATCCGGCACGATCACGAGTCAAACCACCAGGTCCAAGGGCAGACAAACGACGTTTATGCGTCAATTCACCCAAAGGATTGGTTTGATCCATGAATTGTGAAAGTTGTGATGAACCAAAGAATTCTTTGATTGAAGCCACAACGGGACGAATATTAATCAATTGTTGAGGTGTAACTGTTTCACGATCTTGGATTGACATCCGTTCGCGAACCACACGTTCCATCCGTGAAAGGCCAATCCGGAATTGGTTTTGTAGTAATTCACCAACTGAACGAATACGACGGTTACCCAAGTGATCAATATCATCGGTGTTTCCAATACCTTCTTGTAAATCAAAGAAGTAGTTCATTGAAGCCAAGATATCTGCAGGCACAATGTGCTTATATTTAAGATCAATATGACCGTTACCAATGATAGGAACTTCACGTTCAGGATCATTCTTAGAAAAGACCATAATCTTTTGTAAGATAACTGGGTCAGTCACAACAGCTTGTTCTGAAGGTGTGTATGTGATGGTCTTGAAGTCTTCACGATCAAGGTATTCGCCTAAATCTTTCATTACTTCTTTTGTAATCACGTCACCCTTTTGAGCAATAACTTCACCAGTTTCTGGATCAGCTAATGTTTCTGCCAAGGTTTGATTTAATAAACGAGTCTTCAAATTAAGCTTCTTGTTAGTCTTGTAACGA
The DNA here is from genome assembly GCF_008632615.1 of Paucilactobacillus nenjiangensis. Lineage (NCBI taxonomy): Bacteria > Bacillati > Bacillota > Bacilli > Lactobacillales > Lactobacillaceae > Paucilactobacillus > Paucilactobacillus nenjiangensis. The sequence goes on along the minus strand of NZ_CP043939.1, from coordinate 698,606 downwards.
CCAACTGGAGCCATGTCGTAGCGTTTTGGATCGAAGAAACGAGCCGTCAACAAACTACGTGAAGAATCAGCAGTCTTAGGTTCACCTGGACGAAGACGTTCGTAAACATCTTTCAAGGCTTCTTCAACACGTGAATCTTCATTATTCTTGTGAATATCTTTATCTAGGGTCAATGAAAGTGAATCATTGTTACCAAACATATCGATAATTTCATCATCAGAACCAAATCCTAAAGCACGAACTAGTTCTGTCAATGGAACTTTACGAGTTCTATCGATACGAACATAAGAAACGTCCTTAGCATCAGTTTCATATTCCAACCATGCACCACGGTTTGGAATAAATGTTGCGCCGAAACTAGGGCGACCGTTCTTGTCAGCTTCTTCACTAAAGTAAACCCCTGGTGAACGAACCAATTGAGAAACGATAACACGTTCAGCACCATTAATAATGAAAGTACCTTGGTTCGTCATTAATGGAAAATCACCAAAGAAAACATCTTGAGATTTGATTTCGCCAGTTTCGTGGTTCGTCAAACGAAGTGTGACATGCAATGGAGCTGAGTAGTTTGCATCATGTTCACGCGCCTCATCCACTGTATACTTTGGTTCTAATAATTGATAATCAACAAACTCTAATGATAAGTTTCCTTGGAAATCATCAATAGGCATGATGTCATCAAACATCTCTCGCAGACCTTCATCTAGGAACCATTGATAAGAATCAGATTGAATCTCGATCAAGTTAGGTAAATCTAGAACTTCTTTGATCCGTGAGTAACTACGACGAGTACGATGTTTTCCGTACTTAACTAAATGTCCGGCCAAGCTGTTCACCTCTCTGTTTTTGATTGACAGAATCCATCCTTCAAATGTTACATTTTGGTTACAAATGCACCTCAGCAACGTTTTTAAGCACAAAAAAATCCAAAAACAACCACTGTTGCTTTTGGGTTCTATTATGAAGCGCAACATGGACAATAGATCATGTTGCTCAAATGGACTCACAAATATATACAAATTCAATTTTACTGCATTCCTGTTAAATGTCAACCGGTTTGCTTACAATTAATCTTGTTCTTCTGCAATTCCAAATAATACTAATTTTAAGGATAACTTACCCTTATCACGGCTTGAAATTGATGAACCACCAACACGGTAAAAACTACTAAACATGGCATTCAAACTAGAAATTAGAATGTCAGCAGCTTCATCAGGTAAAACTTCTTTTCTTAGGTTAACTTCGGGTAAATTAAAGTAGCCAGTCAATGGATCAAGATAATACATCCGATAAAGCATCCCCAGTTTCCGTTGCCCTGCTGGTGATAGGTGCGCATAACTTTCGTGAATAAAAATGCCAACACCCTTTGGATGAATATCAAAAATGTTCTTAGTAATTTCATAAAGTCGGTTAAGGGGTTGTAAACGAGGTTTTAAAACGCCTTGTCCAATTACCTCACGGACGTCTTTTCCGACACGGTTAACGACTTCCAAATAAACTGCTTCTTTATCATTAAAATGATGATACATTGCAGGTTGTGTAATGCCAGCAACATCAGCGATATTACGCGTTGAAGTTTCGGCATATCCCTTTTCCAGGAATACTTTGCGGGCTGAGTTAATGATTAGTTCGCGTGTTTTTTCACTTCTTGATTGCTCCTGAACCATTGTATTGCTCCAATCTTTTGATTTAACGTACAAGATATGACACAAAACGGAAAGTTAGATACCTAAACTAACTATACTCTATAAAAAAAAGCTTAGAGAAAAAAGCTCTCCCTAAACTACCCAATGATCTTACTTCGCCGCTAATCCCGACGCATTGTGTTGATCTGTAACATTTAACTTAATTTTACCAGAACGAGCCCCAACTGTCACTGTATCTCCGACATTTATTTCACCTGACAAGATTGATTCACTCAAGAGATCCTCAATTTTGGTTTGTAAAGCTCGGCGAATTGGACGAGCACCATACTCTGGGTCAAAGCCTGCTGCTGCAACAACATCGATGGCAGCTGGCGTAACTTTCAAGTCAATGCCTTGTTCGCTCATACGTTTAATCACGTTTTTCATCATTAATTTAACAATTTGATGTAATTCTGGCTTCTTTAATGAATGGAAGATGACTGTTTCGTCAATCCGGTTCAAGAATTCGGGACGGAAATGTAATTTCAATTGTTCTTGAATGGTGCTCGACATTGCTTGATAGTTATCTTGCATGTCTTTGGCACCAAAACCAACTTCCTTTTCATCACGTAACGTGGTAGCTCCCAAGTTAGAAGTCATAATCAAGATTGTGTTTCTGAAATCAACTTTACGACCCTTAGCATCTGTCAAATAGCCATCATCTAAGACTTGTAATAACAAGTTAAAGACATCTGGATGGGCTTTTTCAGCTTCATCTAAAAGCACAACTGAGTATGGATGTTGGCGAACTTTTTCAGTTAATTGTCCACCTTCATCATAGCCCACATAACCTGGTGCAGCACCAATCAAACGGCTGGTACTGTATTTTTCCATGTATTCAGACATATCGACCCGAATCATGCTGTCTTCTGAGTCAAAGACTGATTCAGCCAAAGTCTTAGCTAATTCAGTTTTACCAACCCCAGTAGGTCCAAGGAACATAAATGAACCAATTGGACGGTTAGGATCTTTCAGGCCACTGCTTGAACGACGAATTGCTCGTGACACGGCAGAAACTGCTTCACCCTGACCGATAACCCGCTTATGCAAAATGCTTTCCAAGTTGACGAGGCGGTCACTTTCACTCTTTTGTAATTGTGTCAGTGGAATTCCTGTCCATTCAGCAACAACTTCAGCAACATCTTCACCAGTAACTTTCAAATCATACTTCGCATGACTATCTTCAACTGGGGCAGCTTGTTTGTCGAGCTTGGCCTTTAATTTGAGTTCTTCTTGGCGTAATTCAGCAGCCAAATCGAAGTTTTGATCTTCGATAGCTTCTTCCCTTTGAACACCAAGTTTTTCTATTTTTTCAGTAGCCTTCGTTTGTTTTGATGGTTTGTCTTGCGCATCAATTCGAACTTTAGCTGAAGCTTCATCCATCAAATCAATGGCCTTATCTGGTAAGAAACGGTCACTGATGTAACGTGATGACAAGGTAACAGATTGTTCAATCGCATCATCAGTAATTTCTACATGGTGATGGTCCTCGTAACGATCCTTTAAACCAGTCAAAATTTGAACGGCTTCGTCTTCAGTTGGTTCAGCAACTTGAACGGTTGCAAAACGACGTTCTAAGGCAGCATCTGATTCAATATACTTTTGATATTCATCTAACGTTGTCGCACCGATTGTTTGAAGTTCTCCACGAGCCAAAGCGGGTTTCAAAATATTGGAAGCATCGATAGCACCTTCAGCGCCACCGGCACCAATTAAGGTATGCAATTCATCAATGAATAAAATGACATTTCCATCACGATAAATTTCATCAATCACTTTCTTCAAACGATCTTCGAATTCACCACGGTACTTAGTGCCAGCAACTAATGAGCCCATATCGAGCATCATTAAACGTTTCTGAGCTAAATCACCAGGAACATCCCCACTAATAATCCGTTGAGCTAATCCTTCAGCAATCGCAGTTTTACCAACTCCGGGTTCACCAATTAATACTGGGTTATTCTTCGTCCGACGGCTCAAAATTTGAACCACCCGACGTACTTCTTTTTCACGACCCACCACGGGATCCATTTTATCTTCACGAGCACTCTGAGTTAAATCACGAGCTAGTGAGTCTAAAGTTGGTGTCCCTTCAGCTTGTGGTGATTTTTGCTTGTTAGCCTGGCGACGTTTAGGTGCGTCAGAAACTCCGAGACGACGCATTACAATGCGATGTGCTTGATTTAAATCAACATCTAAGTTGAGTAAAATGCGAGATGATAGAATACTTTCATCTGATAATAAGGCAAGAAGTAGGTGTTCAGTACCAATTTTCAAAGCGCCCAAGCGTTTAGCTTCTTCTCCAGCGACTGCGAGAATTTCTTTGGCTTTAGGAGAATATGGTAAATAACTATCCTTATCTGCGCCGGTTAAAGTCCCGTAACCAGTGAAGCGTTCAATTTCTTCGCGAATATCATCTTCACCAACTGAGAATTGTTGCAACACTTTGCTAGCAATTCCATTTTGTTCAATACTCAAAGCTAGCAGTAAATGTTCCGTACCTACAGCTTGATGTTTGAAATGTTTGGCCTGTTCTTGAGCCAAAGTAAGTACGTTTTTGGCGCTTGGTGTAAATAAGTTATCCATAACAATTCCCCTCTTTCTTAACTTTCGTAACGCAATCTGTTCAATAATGAAATCAGAACGTGTGCTCGAAGTGTATCCCCCACTTGACGATTGTCAAACGCTAACGTTTGCTTCGATACCATCACAGCCATTAAATCGGCTTCACGACGTGTAATCACATCTTCATCATACAATGTTTGAATTATCGAAACTGCATCCCGCTCATTGATTTCGTCTCCAATGACCTGAATTAACGTGTTCAACACAGCAACATCATCCATTAAGTTAACTTTTTCAATCCGAATATAGCCACCGCCACCTCGTTTGCTTTCAACGAGATAACCATTTTGAATGGTGAACCGGGTTTTAATAACGTAATTAATTTGAGATGGCACTACATCAAACAGGTCAGCAACTTCTGAACGTCTGATTTCTACGTGCTCAGAATCGGACAAAATATTTTTTAAATAGTTCTCAATCACATCTGAGATATTTTGGCCTTCCATAACTAACCTCCTGTATCTTTGACTAATGTTGACTAATATTATACAAACAAAATTCATAATTGCAAATGATTTAGCCTAAAATAACCGATGTTTATCGAAAATATATCAAACACAATAGTCACTGACTAAATTTGCACACATTCAGATAGATAAAAAATAGTTGAACCGATTTTATTCGGTCCAACTATTTTTGTATTTAAGTAGCGTTACATCAGTCAGCATACTTATTGAATTGTGTTCAATAAGTCTACGTCTTCCGTCTAGTTATGAATCATGAACATAAGAAGAACACTTATATCCATAATTCTAAACTATACTCAGTCGCAAACCGACTTATTTCACTACTTATTCTTCTGATGCATCATTTGTATCACGCTTACTTAACATCATATCAACAAGATATGCGATACCACCGAGAATAGCAGTAAAGACTGTTAAGAATGCGATTGCTAACCAGACGCTGTAGTCACCGCCATTGATTAGATTTTCGAAACCGTGAATTGCATGAGTCATTGGTAAGATATTTCCAACTGCTTGATAGAACTCTGAAAGCATAGCGTTTGGGAATACTTGACCAGTGATAATCACTTGAAGGAGTGACAACAATACTGCGAACAGTACGCCGACACGGCCAAAGATATGATAAAGCAACATGCAAATCAAGGTGAAGAAGATTGAAGTTAACAAGGTAAAGAGTGTTAAACCAACCCAGTTTGAAACAGTCACACCTAAAATACCGATTAAGGCATCTGCAATGATTGCTTGAACAACTGCCGTTACACCAATTGCGAGTAATGGTTCTTGTAATAAGCTAATCTTACGTTGTTTAGGTGTAAAGAGACCTAATTGGGTTACCACCGCACTTAGGAATAGCACAAGTGCTAATACTAATGGTGCAAAGGTATTCTTCAAATCTTGTGTATCACTATTAATGTCTTTTGTAGTTACTGGAGTAGCAAAATGATTTGTGTTCTTAGATGAATCACTAACTGGTGTTAATTGGCTAACACCATCTTGAAGTGCAGTATTCAACTTGTTAGTACCATTTCCAGCGGTGACCAAACCATCTTGAACTTGATGTGAACCATCAGCCAATTGTTTTGAGCCACTAGCTGCTTGATCAGTTGAATCAACAATCTGACCAGTACCTGAACGAAGTTGTGGACTTGCAGCAGTCAATTGTGAACCACCATCATTGATTTGCAATGCACCAGATAATAATTGTCCAACACCAGCAATTAAAGTTGGAGCAGAAGCTGATAATGTCTTATTACCGTCAGCAACTTGTTGAGCTCCTGAATTTAATTTGGCATTGTTGGCTACTAATTGATTTGCACCAGGAATAATCTTATTGGCTACGCCATCAAATAATTGTTCAATTCCACTGACAAGAGTTGGTGAACTATCATTTAATTGAGAATTACCATCAGAAAGTTGTGATGAACCATCAATTAATAAGTCCAAATTACTATCAATCACAGTATTGACATGCGATAGGCTCTCTTTCAATGTCTGTGTACTACCGGCGACTGAATTTAAATTATTAATTGTAGTATCACTCAACAGTGGATCAGTTTCATTAAATAATGTATCAGCTTCAGTCATAATCTTTTGAACTTGAGCTAACATCTGATTAGCATCATCCGTAGTCAATGTTGCGCCACTTAATTGATCACTGAACTTTTGTAAAGCTGTTGTTGATTGAGTTTTAACTAAATTAAATGCATTTGCGTTTATTGTAGCATCAGTTCCAAGTTTTTTATTTGCCGTAGAATTAGCAGCCGAAGCAGCTTCTAAGGCTGTAGTGTCAGCACCAGACGCTTTCAATTTGGCAATTTCTGCATCTAATGTGGCTTGTGTCGAAGTTGCGGCCGTCTGATCAGAGCTAACTTGATCTTTCGACTTAACCATTCCTGAAACCATTGTCAATTGGCTTTGCAATGATGCAATTTGCGACTTAGCTGATGAGATTTGATCCAACAATGGAGCTAAACTTTGCAACGTTCCCATTGCAGTCTTCATGCTTGCCATGTCAGTTTTTAATTGCGCTGTGTCAACTTGAGATTGTTTCATTACCTTGGTCATATCAGAAACACTAGCAATAATTGAATCATTGGCTGAAATTCCTGATTGAAGTTGTGCAAAAGCATTATCAACTCCAACTTCATCAGCAGTTCCACCTGGTTTACCATTCTTCAATTGTGAGATACCAACGTTCAAACTCTTGGCACCATCAGACAATTTTTGAGTTGAAGTCGTCAAACTCTTGTCTGGATTACCATTACCAGTTACACCATCCAACAACTGTTGAATACCAGGTAATAACGTTCCACTCAATCCAGATTGAAGAGTTGAAACTCCATCAGTGTACGTTTTAACACCAGATGCAACCTGTTGTGAGCCATCTGCTAATTGTGCAGTTCCACTAATCAGTGGTTGTGCCTTGGCAGAGAGTTCTTGAATACCAGCTAACATTTTAGCGTTGGCTGAGGCTAAGGTATCAACACCTGTTGTATAAGTGTTAACGCCGTCATCAAGTGTTTGTGCACCTGACTTAAATTCAACCATTTTTGAAGCTAATAAATCGAGGTTACGGACAATTTGGATGTTTCCATCTTGTAGTTGCACCATACCATCGTCTAATTGTTGAGTTCCAGCTGCGGCTTGTTTTGTCCCAGTCGATAATTTCTTAACTCCACTCAACAATGATTTACTATATGCTTCTTGTAAATCAGTCTTAACTTGGTTCGTTACTGTATCAGCAACCGTGGTAGACACCATTGATGACAAGTAGTTGTTCTTCTTTGACTTATAGACGTCGATGTTACTGATTTTTGGATTCTTTTCTAAGGCAGTTCCTGCGTTAGTTGAGAAATCCTTAGGTAGTTTAATTTCTAGATAAACATCTCCAGATTTCAACTTCTTCTGAGCTGTTTTCTCGTCCATAAACTCCCATTTAACTTGGTGGTCTTTCTTTAAAGTACTAACCACCTGTTCACCCATGTTAATCACTTCGCCATTACTTTCAATGGTCTTATCTTGATTAACAACGGCAACCGGAATGTTTTTAGTGGCATTTGTTTGTTCGTATTGAATAAAATTAAAGATTGCAATCAGCAAAGCTGCTGGAATCAAACAAGCAAGTACCACGTACGCGATCCGTTTACCACGGGCACTCCCGAAATTACTAAACATCTGATATCCTCCGTTCAAACTTAGAAACATTTCATAACCTTTTATTAATGTCATGAACCGTTTATTACTTTACCCGTTACCCCGGGTGAATGTCAACCCCTTACATCAGGACGCATTAGTGACTCGTTCTAATAGTTGCCACTATCAACAATTTGTCAGTCTTGATATCACTATGCTCGATAAATTCATAAAATCGACATAAAATACGAATAATAAATTCAAATTTATTTTGAATGTTTGGGAAAATGAGAGTTTTTTAATAATTGGACTATCGACGTCTGTCACTTTTCGGTATAATAGAAAACAACTTATACAATAGGAGAATCGCTATGAAAATTATCATCACAGTTGTCGGAAATGACAAAGTCGGAATCGTGGCTGCTGTTAGCCAAAAATTGTCAGAACTACAAGTTAATATCATCGATATGTCTCAAACCTTGATGCACGGCAGTTTCACCATGATGCTGATGGGCGAATTAAACGCGGAAGCAGATTTTGCTTCTATTAAAAAGGAATTATCCACTGTCGGGGAACAAATTGGTGTTTCAATTCACGTTGAAAACCAAGAACTCTTTGACGCAATGCAAAATATTTAAGGAGTCTGTCCAATAATGGAAACCAAACAAATTCGCGATACCATCGCTATGATTGACGAACAACATTTAGATATCAGAACTATCACCATGGGTATCTCACTGCTTGATTGTATCGACAGTGATAGTCATAAAGCCTGTGAAAAGATTTACGATAAAATTACTCGTTGTGCTGAAAACTTGGTCCCTGTCGCTGAAGAATTAGAAAATGAATATGGTGTGCCAATTGTCAACAAACGGATTACCGTCACACCTATCTCATTAATCGCTGCGGCTGCCACTGATACAGACAGCTATGTTGAATATGCGGTCACCATGGAACGAGCTGCAGCCAGCCTAGGCGTAGACTTAATTGGTGGCTTTTCCGCCCTTGTTCAAAAAGGATATCAAAGTGGTGATCGAAAGCTGATTGCTTCAATTCCAGATGCGTTGATGGCTACTTCGAGAGTTTGTAGTTCAGTCAATGTCGGATCTACTAAAACTGGAATCAACATGGATGCCGTCGCTGAAGTTGGTGAAATGGTCAAAGCCTTAGCTGATAAGAGTCCATTAAAATGTATGAATTTTGTTGCTTTCGCCAACGCGGTTGAAGACAATCCATTCATGGCTGGTGGTTTCCACGGTGTTGGTGAGGCCGATTGCGTCATCAATGTCGGAATTAGTGGTCCAGGGGTTGTCAAACGTGCACTCGAAAAAGTCCGCGGTAAATCTTTTGATATTGTGTCAGAAACCATCAAAAAGACTGCCTTTAAAGTAACTCGCATTGGGCAACTCATTGGAACACAAGCATCTGAACGTCTGAATGTACCTTTCGGGATTGTTGATTTATCATTGGCACCGACTCCTGCTCCAGGCGATTCTGTTGCCGAAATTTTAGAAGAAATAGGACTTGAGAGTGTGGGTGCTCCAGGCACTACCGCTGGCCTCGCTATGCTAAATGATGCCGTTAAAAAAGGTGGAATCATGGCTTGTGAACACGTTGGTGGTTTATCAGGTGCCTTTATCCCTGTCTCTGAAGATGCTGGGATGATTAAAGCCGCCGAAAATGGCAACTTAAATATTGAAAAACTAGAAGCAATGACTGCAGTTTGTTCTGTTGGTTTGGATATGATTGCGGTCCCTGGTAAGACGACTGCATCCACAATCAGTGCCATTTTGGCTGACGAAGCAGCTATTGGTGTGATAAATAACAAAACGACTGCCATCCGGGTCATCCCCGTACCTGGCAAGGACGTTGGCGAAGAAATTGACTTTGGTGGCTTATTCGGCCGAGCACCTATTATGCGTGTTAATCAAAGTTCTCCTGCTGCCTTCGTTGGTCGCGGTGGCCATATTCCTGCACCAATTCATTCATTTAAAAACTAGTGTGTGAGCATGAGCGGTCAGACATTGAGTATTAATAGAAAAGAATCATGATGGCTGCACTTTGCCATTATGATTCTTTTTAATTAAGTGAAATGTTTACTCTTGTGAACATGATTAAACTAGTGTGTGAACATAACCAGTGTACTTTTGAGTAACCCATTTTTTTAATTTTTCAATAGCTTGTTTAACTTGAAAACTACAAGTCACTTGTATATATTTGTATGTAAAAAAAGAACCAGCTGAGTCCATAGCCGAGTCCCTACCTAATATAGTGTCACTTTGTTGGAGTAGTCGTTTATACGACTACTTTATTTTTTAACACCTATTTAGAATTTTATCGATATAGTATTGACTTTTTAACTATTTCAGGCTATTATCTATTTAGAAATAATTCTAAATAGTTTGGATGAGGAGGTCATGGAATGTCATTAAATGAAACGTTGAAAGCCATCTCAGATCCTGTCCGTCGTCAAATTTTAGAAAGTCTAAAAAACCAAAGTCAATCTGCTGGTGAAATTGCTGCACAGTTTGACTTAAGCCAAGCAACGGTGTCTTACCACCTTAAACTACTGACCCAAGTTGGACTCATTACGAGTCGGAAAGAAAAAAACTGGATTTATTATGATTTAAACATCAGTGTCTTCGAGGAAATATTAACCTGGATTTATAACTTTTCAAAAGGCCCTGAATCAAGCAACTCTGAGGGAGGTAAATAACATGAAAACAATCAAGCAACTAATCATCAGTGGCTTAATTATTTTAGCCCCAATGATATATGGAGTTTCTGTTTATTCCGAATTACCAACTAAAATGGCCACCCACTTTGGCATTGATAACACTCCTAATGGCTTTATGAGTCGTTCATTTTTCATTTTTGGTTTACCATTATTAATGCTGCTTGTTCAGATCCTTTGTACCTACACCATGGTATACGCAGCTAAAAATAAACCAGCCAGTCGTTTTCAAGAAGTTGTGGCTTGGGTTATTCCCGTCTTCACCGTCATTTTGTATCCAGCCACGATTCTTTACAATCTGGGTAATGAAATTGACTTCTGGCGACTCACCGTCACGATTGTGTCTCTGGTCTTCATCATCACCGGTAATTACCTTCCAACCTTCAATGGCGAACGAAAACAAGATAAACGTTGGCGTGGAGCACAGTTTCCGGTGGGACGAGTCTTATTTTACGGTGGTATTTTGTTATTAATCAGTATCTTTTTCAACCCAATTTTGTCAGTTGTTCTGATTGCCGCCATCATTATTGGCATTTTTGCAGTCATGTTAATTGCGAAACCGCATAAATAAGGGTATTTAAAAAGTTGGACCAATCGGTTCAACTTTTTTTCATTTCTATAAGTGTTCAGCCACGTAGGTACCAAAGCCACTAGTACTTAGTGCTTTTGTTTCATCATCAGTAAAGTCTGCAGTCACGTGTCCACCGCTGATTGCATCAGCAATTCCACCACGAATTAACTTACCAACTTCTGGCCAGCCAATATAATCAAACATCATGGCCCCAGATAAAATAATCGAGGTTGGGTTCAATTTATTTTGACCAACGAATTGAGGGGCCGTGCCATGCGTAGCTTCAAAAATTGCATGTCCTGTTTGATAGTTAATATTGCCACCAGGGGCAATACCAATACCGCCTACTTGGGCCGCCAGGGCATCAGAGATATAATCACCATTCAAATTTAAGGTAGCGACCACTTCAAAATGCTCAGGGTATAGCAATGTTTGTTGGAAAAAGTTATCCGTGATAATGTCATTGACCATCACTTTGCCAGCGGCTTTTGCAGTATCCCAAGCTTGATCAGCTGCGGCTTTACCGTCTCGTTCTTTAATAGCATCGTACTGAGGTGGTGTAAAAGTTTGGTCCGCGTAATCTGATTCGATCAGCTCATAGCCCCACTTTTTAAACCCACCCTCCGTTTTCTTCATGATGTTACCCTTATGAACCAACGACAGCGTATGTTTGTTATTGGCCAAAGCGTATTCCATTGCCGCTTTCACCAAGCGCTGAGAGCCCTCAATCGAGACCGGTTTAATTGCAAAAGCCACTGAATCGGGGAAACGGACCTTGTCAATTTGATTTTGATCCTTGAGCAATGCCTTGATTTGATCTGCTTCTGGTGTATGCACGTCTGCTTCAATGCCCGCATAAATGTCTTCTGTATTTTCGCGGAATACATCAATGGCCACATTTTCCGGGTGCTTAACCGGCGAAGGCGTTCCAGGATAAAATTCAACTGGTCTAAAACAAGCATAGAGGTCCAATTTTTGGCGTAAAGTTACGTTAATTGAACGATGACCTACTCCAATCGGCGTCGTCAGCGGGCCTTTAATGCCAACCAGATATTCTTTTAAGGTTGCCAACGTTTCATCTGGTAACCATTGACCAGTTTGCTTAAATGCCACTTCACCAGCTAAAATTGACTTCCAGTTGACCGCTTTTTGTCCAGCAAAGGCCTTGTTTACTGCAGCATCAAAAACTTCTTGCGCCGCTCCCCAAATTTCTGGACCAATCCCATCTCCTTCAATAAATGGAATTGTTGGATGATTGGGTGTCAGTAACACACCATTTCTCATTTCAATTTTCTCGTCTGCCATGTTAAACTTCCTCACTTATGATTTAGTCGCACCAAAATCCACGACTTTTTTTGTCACGGATGCCGTCGCTTGTGCTTTAATTGGGCCAGTATAATGATGCATCTCACCGACATATTCTGACGATGGCCGAATTAATGTGCCATCAGTCTGTTGCTCAATAATGTGTGCCATCCAGCCGGTGGTCCGACAAGCGGCAAACATCGTCGTAAAAGTCGAACTATCCAGGCCTAGGCAATGGTAAATCACAGCCGTGTAGTAATCGACATTGGGATATAATTTGGTTTTTTCAAACATATAATTAGCAATCTGTTCTTCCAAATCAAAATATACTGAATTATTCGTAGTTTGTGCCATTTTTTCAGCAATGCCACGCAAAATTTTAGCCCGTGGATCTCCATGCTTATAAATCCGATGACCAAAGCCCATAATTTTTTTACCAGCGGCAATTTGTTTTTCAATGTAATCAATTGGTTTAATGCCTGTTTCGCGAATCTCCGCCAACATTTTAAAAACCTGTTCATTTGCCCCGCCATGCAGTGGTCCTTTTAAAGCACAGACGGCAGCCGTCAAACAAGAATAATAGTCCGCTTGCGTTGAAGCGACTACCCGTGCGGTAAAAGTCGACGCATTAAATTCATGGTCAGCATGTAGCACCATCACCGTTGAAAACATTTTGACGTACTCTGGGCTTGGTCGCTGTCCAGTAAATAAATACATGAAGTTTTCGACGACACCCCAGTCTTCGTGAACTTCCATCAATTTTTGATTGTCACGTAACCGGATAATCGCAGCAATTGCGGTCAGCATTTTCGCCAAAATCACTGGTGGTTGATCCAAGCCATCCTCATTATGAGTCGTTCCCAACAATGAAACAGTCGTTCGTAAAATACTCATCGGATGCTGTGGTTCTTTAGCCACTTCTTTGATCAAACGAATCGTTTCATCTGGCAACTTCATTTCACTAACCAACAATTTCCGTAAGTCTTGGACTTGTTCAACGGTTGGAGTTTCTTGATGCCACAATAAATACACGACTTCTTCAAATGAAGCATCCTTCAGTTCTTGAATTGGATAACCACTATATGTTAACTTTGCGTCTTTTGTCGAGCTGATTTTGGTTTCTGAAATTACAACTCCTGCTAATCCTTTGGGTAGGTCCATATGCTCACCTCATATTTTCTATGTGTCTTACTCTACGTCTTATTTTTTTGTGCAATTATTAACAAGTAAGAGTGCACCACGAGATTGTAGTGTGGTTACCTGAGATATGGTGTTCTAATCGAGGCTGGTTGCACTCTTTTCTTTTACAATTAATGGCAATATGCCACCATTTTCATAGTATTCCCAGTCTTTTGGTGTATCAAAGCGAAGTTTGGTATCAAATTCGACTTTTTTGGTATCTTTAGTGGCAATTACGTGGGCCGTCGTTTGATTAAGCTTGATATCAAATGTTTCGGTACCATCAAGTCCAAGACTTTCAGCCGTATCACCATTTTGATATTCAAGAGGAACAATTCCCATCATGACCAAATTAGAACGGTGAATTCGTTCAAAACTTTCGGCAATAATCACCTTCACACCCAATAACTTAACTCCTTTGGCGGCCCAATCACGTGATGAACCCATCCCGTAATCTTTACCAGCCAAAATCACTAATGGCGTTTGATCCTGTTTATACTGCATTGCTGCGTCAAAAATCGTCGTTTCTTGATTGGTTGGTAAATAACGGGTAAAACCACCCGTTTTATCCGGGACAAGTTGGTTACGTAAACGAATATTTGCTAACGTCCCACGCATCATGACATCATGGTGACCGCGACGTGAACCATATGAGTTAAATTCTTTGATTGGCACTCCTTTACTAGCTAAATATTTACCAGCTGGCGTGGTTGAACCGATGAAACCTGCTGGAGAAATATGGTCAGTCGTGATGGAATCACCAAAGCTCGCCAGTGCACGCATATCATCGAATTCACTTGGTTGGCCTTCTTGTTGTTCAAAGAATGGTGGTGACGCAATGTAAGTTGATTGATCATCCCATTCATAAGTGACTGATGATGGTGCTTGTAAAGCGTTCCATGTTTCGTTCTGTTTTAAAATAGACGAATAATTATCTGAGAATTGTTCAGGCTTAATGTACTCGGTGGCGATTGCGTCGACGTCTTCATCGGCTGGCCACAAATCAGTCAAATATACTGGCGTGCCATCTGTGCTAACACCAACTGGTTCAGTGGTAACGTCAATATCAAGCGTTCCCGCTAAAGCGTAAATCACTACTAGTGGAGGTGAAGCCAAATACGTATCTTTGACAAGCGGATTCACCCGCCCTTCAAAGTTCCGGTTACCACTTTCTACCGCCGCAATTGGATAAGGTCTGTCCACGACAATTTGTTGTAATTCTTCTAACAACTGGCCGGAATTACCGATACAAGTCGTACAACCATAACCAACTAAGTTAAAACCGATTGCATCGAGGGAATCTTGTAAGCCAGCCGCTTTCAAGTAGTCAGTTACTACCCGTGAACCAGGAGCAAAAGACGTCTTGACGTATGCGGGCACCTTTAGCCCAAATTCAACCGCTTTTTTAGCAATTAATGCCGCGGCAATTAGAACTTGTGGGTTTGAAGTATTAGTACAACTGGTAATGGCCGCAATGCCTAATGATCCTGGGCGAAGCGCAAAGTGTTGACCCGCAACTTGTACTGGATAGGCTGCCATGTCTCGCCGGTCCTCAAACTGTGCTGGTAAGTTCGCCAATTTCACAATATCTTGTGGACGACTAGGTCCAGCGACACTACTTTCTACGGTACTTAAATCTAATTCTTCAATTTCACTGTAATGTCGACTACTATCAGTGCTTTCGTCATAGAAGAAGTGGTTAGCTTGTGAATATTCTTCCACCAAATTAATCAACTCATCTGGGCGACTCGTCAATTTCAAATATTCTAGCGTTTGCTGATCAACCGGGAAGAAGCCACAGGTAGCCCCATATTCTGGTGCCATGTTCGCAATTGTTGCCCGATATGCCAGTGGTAAATGCGCCAAGCCGGAGCCATAATACTCCACAAATTTGCCCACCACTCCATGATTACGCAGTTGATTCGTCAACATTAAGGCCAAATCAGTCGCCGTCACGCCTGGATTCAATTTGCCAGTTAACTTAACCCCAACGACACGTGGCATTGGCATAAATGATGTTTCGCCCAACATACTTGCTTCAGCTTCAATTCCGCCAACGCCCCAGCCCAGCACTCCCAGGCCATTAATCATGGTTGTATGCGAATCAGTACCGACCAAAGTATCTGGAAAAGCTTCGAGTTCGCCATTCTCATTTTCTTTGGTGCGAATGACTTGAGCTAATCGTTCCAAATTGACCTGATGAATAATTCCAGTATCAGGTGGAATCACGGTCAAATTATCAAAACTACCTTGCGCCCACTTCAAGAACTTATATCGTTCTTCATTACGTTCAAATTCTTTTTCAATATTATAGTCAAAGGCCAAGTCATCCCCAGAGCGGTCGACTTGTACCGAGTGGTCAATGACCAAATCAACGGGGACTTCGGGATTAATTTTTTGAACATCCCCACCTTGTTCTGCCAATGCATCACGCATGGCGGCCAAATCAACCAGTGCAGGCACCCCTGTAAAATCTTGTAGAATCACACGTTCAGGATTGTAGGATACGTCTTGGTCATGATGTTCATCCCAATTAACAAACGTCGTTAACGCCGCAATCTTTTCAGCATCATTACCGGCACGGCGTAAGGCCGCCTCTAACAACACTCGAATCGTATATGGCATTGATTCCACCGAATCACCATGATCAGCTAAAAAAGCTGCGATATTTGCAAAATGATAAGTTTTTCCATTAATCTCAAATGTCTTTTGTAATGAATCTGTCGCCAAATAATCCACCATCTTTCCCGAATTTTATGTATGAGTTAACAAGGTTACTAAGTCGTGTCACCCAATTATTAAAACTTTTTAATCTTATTTTAATTTTTTGTAACTATTAATACCCTAAATCGGAACTTGTGCATCGTCAAGCAAATTCAGGGTTTATTCGCCAATTGCATTGCAAAACAAAGTGGACAACCATCACAAACTTATTTTATTAAGTCAATTTTTTTAATATTTGAGTTAATTGACAACTGACATGTTTATGTAAATTAGGACAAAAATACCTCATAATGTAGCAAAAAAAATACTTCATCATTATCCGACGAATAATTAATGAAGTACTGAAATGTTAAGTTTTTTGACTACTACTATTTTCAATTAATAAGAAGGTAAAGACTGAACCGAGGACAATAATGTTTCCCACAATTGTCAGTCCAGTGATTGATTCACCCGAGCAACAAAGTGGCCAGGATGGTGGCACCCACCGGCTCACCCAGCATACTCATCGAAATGGTCGTGGTATCAATGTAATTCAACAGATAATTGTAAATCACATGCGCTAAGGTTGGGACGACCGCCAACAACCAGAAGATTCCCCACTCTCTGGGTGCAAAGCCAGTCATCTGTTGTTGAGTGATCAAGTTAAAACAGTTCAGCGTGATGCCGGCTACTAAAAATACCACGAAACTATATAACCAGTGCGTTACCTTGAGCATCACTTGCTGACCGACCATCATATACGTCACCAACGCAATAATACACAATAACGACAGTCCATCCCCAATCATCGTCGCCACTCCATGGCCAAAGTCCCCCCATCCCACCAAGCAGATTCCAATCAAGGAGACCCCAATCGTCACCATCGACGCCAAATTTGTGCGCTTTCCAAACACCAAAAATTCCGCCACTAAAGCCACAATTGGTTGCAAGGCAATGATAATCATCGAGCTCGCAACCGTCGTCAGCTTCAATGATTCAAACCACAGCCCAAAATGACAACCCAATAAAATCCCGGCAAATATTAGCCGGCCCCATTCAGCTTTGCGTAACGTCAACAGCTCTTTACGATACCGATACGCAATTGGCAACAATAATAGGCTCGCAAAATACATCCGATACATACTAATCGTCGTCGCTGGTGCATTGGACCACTTCACAAAAATCGACGCAAAGGAAGTCGCGATAATTGAAATAATTAAGTTGATAAATGCTTGGGCTCAATTGACTAAAGCCAGCAGCTAAAATTGCCAAATCAGTAATTGCTTCATCAGCACTGACCAGTGGTGCGACACCGTGGATAATACTTTCATACAGACCATCGTAAACCCGACCGTAGTCCCCTCGCGGCGTTGGAAGCTGTTTATTGATCCAATCACCATTAGCGTTTTGATAATTTAGCTCACCAAAGAATTTCGGACTATCTTCCCCGAACCCCGCCGCAGCCGGTGTTAATCCAGCTTTTAAGTCATTCTCCTGTTGGTCAATACCATATTTAATGAAACTACCTTGAGTGCCATGCAAAATAAAGCGCGGATAGGGTTGCGCCACTAGCGAGCTACTTTTGACCGTAGCTTTGAAATTAGGATAAAACAAACTGACATCATAATAATCGTCAACCGTACTAGCCGGATTCTGTTGCGCTCGAATATCGTAACTGACCTGTTGGGGCCGACCAAATAATGCCACTACTTGATCAACTAAATGGCTACCTAAGCCATAAAAGGCGCCATCTTCCGGTGCTCCTTGTTTAACTTCCGGATCAGGCCGAAAATGATCAAAATGTGATTCTAGTTCCAGCGGCTCACCTAAGTACCCAACTTGCAGAACCTGTTGTAAAGCTAAAAACTCACCATCAAAGCGACGATTTTGATACGGCATCACTAATAAGTTATGCTCAGCGGCTAGATCAAATAAGGCTTTAGCTTCCGCAACCGTGCTAGTAAATGGTTTCTCGACCAGCACATTTTTGCCAGCTTCTAAACAGCGCTTGGCAAAGGCAAAATGCAACGCTGGCGGCAAGCAGATCGTCACTAATTTAACCGCTGGGTCAGATAATACTTCAGTCACGTTATCAGTGAACTGAACGTGATGCTGCTTGTAAAATTCTTGTTCCGCTGGCCGTTTATTTAAATGGCGCGCATAAACCCATTTTACTTGAATATTGTCGCGTAACATCAAATACGGCAAATGATAGCGTGTGGCACTTTTACCAAAGCCAATCACCGCCATCGTTAATTTTTCTGTCATGTTATTTCCTCCGCTTCCACAATGTTGAAACATGGCTCATTTCAAATCTTAACTTTATTTTAAAAGCTTGACTAGATAGATACAAGTTTCGGCATTCATTGTTCAATATTGACTCTGCTCTCACATATAATGATCGAATCAACTTTGTAATCTAGTTTACAAAACTAGATTACAAGTTTATACTATCAATAACCTACTTGGTGAAAGGAGTCAATTTATGTCCACCCAAGAAAATGACTTTCAAGCATGGCTCACAAAAATCCAGGCCCTAAAATTACCGCAATGGGACGATTTTCCTGATTTTGATATTTATATGGAACAACTGATCAATTTGGTCAACCAGTACCTAGCCCCATTAGAACTTGATCCAGTAACTCCGGCAATGATCAATAATTACGTTAAACACAAGGTCATGTTTAAACCCGTTAAGAAACGCTATCAGCGCGAACATCTCGCTGCGGTCATTACGCTGACCCTGCTCAAAACCGTATTTCCATTAGATATGATCCGTAGCGGCTTTAATGGTGAATTAAACGTCTTATCGGCACAAGCAGCCTACGATTGCTTTGCCGCTAATTTTACGACCCAATTACAGACCCTTGATCTGGCGCAAAGTACGCCATTACCTTTTACCAAAAATTTTGAATGGGATGAAGCCATTCAACAGACTGCCGCCACCACGATCATTTACCAATTGATCAGCAAACGGCTAATGCTGCACGCACCACAAATTGAAAAAGGAGCTATTGCCCATGACTAAAATTAACCCGCACGTTGCTATTCTTGTTGATTCTTGTTCTGACGTTCCAGCAGACTTTATTGCTGAACATCATCTTTACATGGTCCCAATGACGATTGCTTATCACGATGAAATTTTTTTGGATAAAGTCACCATCGATCCGGACACGGTTTACGCTAATCTAGATAAAGAAGTGCCGAAAACTGCTTCACCAACTGGTGACCTGATTGCTAAAGCCTTTGCCGACATCAAAGCGGACGGCTTTAAGGAAGTTATCGCTGTTTGTATTTCTAGCGGCTTATCTGGTACATTTCAGCAAGTTGAAATTGCTGCACGTGTTTCCGGCCTAGACGTCAGTGTGATCGATACAAAAAACATCGGTATCGCTAGCGGCTTAACTGCGATCCTCGCAGCCCAACTCAGCGAAGAAGGCCTGCACAAGGTCGAGATTGAGGCACGAATCCGGACAGTTGCCAAACACACCAAAGTTTTCTTCTACGTGCCAACGCTAACCTATTTACAAAAAGGTGGCCGTATCGGTCGTGTTGCTGGCATGGCCGGCACGCTGTTAAACATCAAACCAATTATTTCTTGCGACGATGACGGCATTTACTACCCCGTTGCCAAAGTTCGTGGTGAGAAAAAAACATTGTTGAAAATGAAGAAGCTACTAGCCGAAACTATCGGCAACGCGCAACGCTTTAATTTGGCAGTCGCCGATGGTGCTAATCACGAGATTGCCGCACAACTGACCGCGGAATTACACGAGCTTTATCCGCAAGCTGAACATATTTTTACCGGTAATGTTTCACCGGCACTTGGTGTGCACACTGGCCCCGGGTTGATTGGACTGGGTGTCCAGGTTCTAGCCTAACTAAAAAGACGCAACACTGGAAATTACATCCAATGTTACGTCTTTTATTTAGCGCTGTTTGCGGAACCGCAATAGTGGTGTACAGATCAGTGGTGCCACCACTGCGGCTAAAATTGCCTCAGGAATCCCATTGGTCGCAACGACCAACTTCCGAATTTTCTTAAGTAATTCTTCCATTCCCCACTCTTCAAAACCATGTAACAATACTTCTGTATCTGTTTCAGTAGTAAAAGTATGACCCTTGTTGATCAATTCTTCTCTAATACCTTGGTAGTTATAAATTTCTCCGTTAAAAATTACTGCTTTTGATTTATCTTCATTGTAAATAGGTTGCATACCACTGTTGATATCAATGATACTCAATCGACGAAATCCTAGCGCCGTATCCTCATTAACTAATTCCCCCGAACTATTTGGACCACGATGTTTGATCGTATCCATCATAGCTTCTATAACTGGCTTTTTGTCAGCAATCTTCTTGTCTACGAAACCGACGATACCGCACATATTAATTCTCCTTAAATTTCAAAACTTACGAATCTGGTTGCTGCACCATATCCAAATATTTGGAGCAACATTTTGTCGGGATTGATATTAATGAAATATCCAGCTAATTCGGAAATCTCATTATATCGGCGATCCCATTTTTTATTATAATCAGTCGTTACGCCATGTTTTTTACCCATTAAGGCCGAACAATTTAATATTATATGATTAATCCCATTAACTTTGTAGTGCTTTTCATAATGCATGTGTCCACAAATATAATTCGATATGGTCGAAATACCGGTATCAGTAAAGTTATAGCGAACATTAACTCCAAAATCACCGGATAATTCATTTTTAAGTTGTCCAGAATCCTTATTATTAAAGCTAGTAAAAATCTTCTGAACTAAGTCACCGTTGAAGTTCAAAGCTGAACGACCACTTTGACTGATCAAATTAGCATGGCCAAAAACTACGACATGCTTATCAATTGTCTTTTCTAAAATAGATATTAAATCTTCGATCTGTTGCTCGCGGATACCACGGACTTTTTTGAAGTCGTACTTCTTGGTCCCGCCATTTAGGATATAGGGAATATCGCTCGTATTCAAGAAAATTACTCGAATATCCCCTTTATCGATCCAAGCAACTTTGGAACCAAGACTCAAGCGTTTGATCTCAGGTTGTTCGAAATCATGTTTCGTTACCAAATTATAGTAGTCGTCACGTCTAAATGAGGCTGAAGTAATAAATTTGTGTTCATCATACTTATCATTTTCATCGTGATTACCTTCCAGCACATAAAAAGGACGCTGGCTATTTTGGTAATTTTCCATCGTGAATTGTAACAATCCTCGACTGATCTCTGGCTTATCACTACCGTCGATCAAATCGCCTAAATGAATATTGTAATCCACTGGCAATGAATCGCAAGCCTTATTGGCTTCAATAATATGCCTTACACCGTTGAGACCATAGTACGATGAACTGGCAACAGCTTTTTCATGAGTGTCCGTTAGAACCGATAAAGTCAAGCAATTTTGGCTAACGTTAGGTTCAACGTTCTTTCTGAAAACTTGCTCGATATATTTTGTAAAAAACGGTCTCGGCTTTAATTTTCTCAAAAAGTTATCAGTTTGAACAGAGATAAATTCAGATAGTCTCGGTCTAAAAAATTTTTTAGTAAGAAATTTGATTTTCACGATTTTTATTCTCCTAATTGACTAAATCTTATCATGTTTTAGACTCCGACAGGGTCTAGAATTTTTGGTGTTGGAAAGTATTTCCATTCCAAAAGTACTAGGCCCTTTTTGATAACAAAAAAAGGCATCTAAGCCTCCCTAGTGCTATGCTTTAAGCGACGAAACTCAAGATAAGCGGGGTAGGAATAGATGTCTCAACTAGATAATACACTTAAATTACTGGGAATTACAGACACAAACATTCAGGTGTTCGGTACTCGTGAGGAATTTCATGGTCGGGGCTCGGGTCGCAAAAAGTATTTGGTCATCCAGGCAGAGCTAGAGGCTGTCTAAAATCTCTTGAGTAATAGTGCTAAAAACGCCAAAACGACCATTTGCAGACTGGTGGTTAATTGACGCTCACAATTTTTCCAAAGTCGCCGACAATTCTCTAACCAACTAAAGGAGCGTTCGACTACCCAACGTTGGGGTATGACTTTGAATCGATGCAACTCATTACGCTTCGCAACCTGCACGGTTGCGTTTAAATTGCTTGCCACATCGAGCTGAAAATTAACGCCTGAATAACCACCATCAACTAAGACATTTTGAACCTGGCGTAAATGCATGGCATGTAAAGTGATCATTGCACTGGCCCCGTCTCGATCAGAGACGTTCGCTCGCGTCATGTGAATGGCCTGCGGAAAGCCATGGATATCAACTGCCAGATGGCGCTTAATTCCCGAGATTTTCTTACCGGCATCGTAACCTTTGTTTTCAGCAGTGGCAGTGTTTTTGACGCTCTGAGCATCCACGATAATAAACGAAGTTAAAGCTGAACGTCCTTGGTAAGTTCGCCGATCAATGACAATTTTTTTAAAACTTGTTCCAATAAAGAATCAGCGGTTGGTTCAACTTTAGTTGACCAAATTTTGTAATAGTTGTAAACTGACCGCCATTCTGGGAAATCACCGGGAACTTGACGCCATTGGCAACCGGTTTTCAAGACATACAGAACCGCGCAGAAGACCTCGTAGAGGTCATATTTTCGAGGCTTGGTTCGCTTACGAAAATTTTCTAAAACTGGTCGAATTAATTCAAATTGTTGCCGAGTAATATTGCTGGGATAATTTTTCATAGCTTAAACTCGATTTTTACATAGAAGTATATCAAAAATCATAGATCTTGGACAGCTTCTGAAGCTTTAGCTTTAGGTGAATTGATAGTTGGGACAACATAATCAGTTCCTACTTTAAAACCATATTTAACTAATTGAATGTTACGTGGGTCATAGGATACTTGGAATAACGGCTTAGTTCCCGCTGCCAAGTCAGCTAAATAAGTGTCGGGCTTAGTTTGAGTCAAGTCAACATCTGTTCCGGCAACGTGGCAAGTAACTACTCGTTTCTGAATAATGGCTACCATGCCGCCCTTTTGAAATTCGTCACGTTGAACAACTAGGCCATTAGTCGGAGTAGCAGTTGCATAATCAATGGCTCCAGGGCCGAAGATGAGTGCATAACTAGTTCCATCAGAAGCAACCGGAATGCTATCATCTTGAATGATGCTCATACCTTGATAAGTGGCAATTGGAGTAGCTGCGCCAGCAGGTTGCAGGTATTCAATCAATTGTTGTTCACGCATTTCTGAATAAGCTGCTGAGTTAACAACTAATGTCGATAAGGTGTTATCCATTACATCACCCATGCGGGCAAGTGCTTTAACAAAGTCTGAGGCGGATAATTCTTTTTCAGAACCCACACCATAAGTCTTGGCAGTCGCGATATCAGTATTGTTAAAAGTGGCTTTAACAGTATCTAAAAGAATCTTTGTATCTTGGCGAGTCCACCAGTTGCCAAAGCGATTAGCAATCTGCTGTTGGGTACTTGCACCAGAAATTAAATCTCCCCAGTCAGTATTACCGAATGACTTGCTTTGATATATCTTAATGCAGTATTCCATAGCAGAATCAACACCATTAGTTTGAATATCGTTAGTATCATTCCATTCATCTGCATCACCGCTTAAATCATTCATTGCAGGGATCTCAACTGATCGTCCTGGTTGAAGCAATCGGCCACCTAATACTGGATCGTTTTTTAGCACACCAGATTGAACAAATCGATTAGTTTGAGTATTTTGACGATAGATCCAGTCTAGAAAGACTGTTGGTTCAATTAAATTACTAAAATTCGTAGGATTTCCGTTAATTACGGTCATTACCTACACCTCCTATTTAAGTTTGTTGTACAAATCTGGGTTTTGACGATAAAGGTTAGTCTGCTCTTCAAGGCTCATCTGCGCAAAATCTTCGCGTGTCATAGAAGCGTTAAATTGTTGACCGCCATTCTGTGGTGATTGATTACCCGTAACTTTCTTTTAAACAGCTTCCTGAACTGCTTTGTTAAATAAGTTTGTAAACTTATCTAAGTTATTGTTACGAACATCTTCTTTAACATCACTAATAAACTCCGCAAATTCAGCTGGAATGTGCTTGTCAGTTAGAACAGTTTTAGTTGCAGCTAAAGCATCCTTACGATCAGCTTCATCTAATTTTTCTTGAAGACGGTCTTGCTGTTCTTTTAAGGCTTGTCGTTGCTCTTCTAAATCGGCTTGGACCTTCTCACTAGCATTCATGCTGGCTCGTTTTTCACCCTTTTCAAGCCATTCTTGTTCCTTTTGCTTAAGCTCCCTTTTCAAAATCATCCCGCAGATTGCTTTCTACTTCTTTAGCCTTAGAGGCCATCATCTTTCCAATATCATCCTGTGTGTAGGTCTTGCCAGCTGGCTTTTGATTTTTACCATCAGGATTTGGGTTGGAATCGTTTGGCTTAGGTTCTGGGTTAGGATCAGCAAAAAATTGCGAATTTGTTCTCATCATCAAAACTCCTTTTTAAGTCCGCAGACTAAATTGTTTGTAAGTGCAATAATTAAATCGATTATTCTTTAACGCCTGTAATTGAGAAAAAAGGCAAATCAAAAATTCCTATTTTAAAAAGAATGGCACAATCGAATAACTTGTATGCAAATATTCAATTGCCTATAATTAGATTTAGAAGGATGCAATTTAGATAATGGAGGATTTCATATGAAAAGATTTGGACTTTGGTCAAAAATATCAATTATCATTTCTATATCTCAACTTTTATTAGCCATTTTTAAAGAAATTCAAAATTATAACAAATCTAAAAAACATCCTTCGAAAAATAAGAAAGGATGATGTTTTATGCATTGGTTATGGGTTTTAATTATTGGTGCCATCATTGGTGCTATTGCTGGAGCAATTACTAGCAAAGGAAAATCAATGGGGTGGATTGCTAATATTGTTGCCGGATTAGTTGGTTCCTCTATTGGAGAAGCTATACTCGGATCTTGGGGCCCTCAATTAGCCGGAATGGCAATTATTCCTTCAATTATTGGAGCAGTAATTGTTGTTGCTGTAGTTTCTTTCTTTGTCGGTAAATCAAAGAATTAGTTTTTAAGCTTCATTTAAGGTTCTTATATTAATTATAGATGCTAACTTAGTTAGC
Organism: Paucilactobacillus nenjiangensis; assembly: GCF_008632615.1. NCBI lineage: Bacteria > Bacillati > Bacillota > Bacilli > Lactobacillales > Lactobacillaceae > Paucilactobacillus > Paucilactobacillus nenjiangensis. Next base: position 673,127 of record NZ_CP043939.1, on the reverse strand, counting down.
ACCCCTCGACTTTGTTGTGAGCGAAGCCAATTAATAATATTCCTGACCCACTTAGTTTTAAACTAAGTGGGCTTTTTTTGTTCCTTAAATACCCTATCAGTTCACCAGACAGCAGATTCCCATCTTCATCACAGGCTACCAGCTGGCAACGACACCTTGGATGAGTATCCGTGACTGGAATCGGTGCTTGTCCATAGGCAAATGTTTGTCTATCAAGTGGTTCACAAATATCACAAACACGATCATCTTCCTCGGTTAACCACATCACATACTGAACATTCTGTTGATCATACGCTCTATTCTTACCACCGTTGCTATTGCGTATAGCTTCATTAGTTGTTAACGTATAAATTCTGGATAGCATTTGGTTCATAGGCGTTGCTAAATTGTCATCAATTCGATCACCGCTTTGAGGAATACTGCGGGTCATTTTATTGATGTCTGATTTTTTCATGCGGCGACTCAAACCCTTGTTCAGGGTTTCTTTCATTCGTGTCGTCATGACGTCGCCATGCACCCAAATTCGTTGAGAATACTCAGCTTGGTTGGCTACTTTATCTGGAACTGTTGATAGTTTATTAGGGCTTGAATTATTATAGCCATCGATATACTGCTGTTTGAGTTCATTCACTGCAAATGATTCACTTTTTGCTGTAGCAATATTCATACCGGCGCCAATCATTGCACCCAACATATCACGCCGAGAAATAGATGCTTGGGCAAAGATTGCTTGCAAGCGTTTAGACAATTTGTCACTAGGACTAGCGTTAGCTAGCATTTCATCAATTGCTTGGTAAAAGGTAGATTGTAAAGAAAATAGGGACCCTATTTTCTTTTAATACCGTATTTCACACGGTATCGAATAAAGGTCGTCCGTTTAATACCTGTATTTCGGGACACATCAATGTCACTCATGCCAGCTCGATAAAGCTTAAAAGCATGTTGCAAACGGGGATCATCTTTGGCATATTTGGGTTTGCGTCCATGATATTTACCCTGCTGCTTAGCTAAGGCAATCCCTTGTTGCTGACGCTCAATGATCCGCTTACGTTCACTTTCAGCCTGATACTTATACAGTTCAATGATGAGGTTAGTCATCAGTTGACGTAAATTGGGGTCAGCAATCCCTGTCATGGACGGCAAATTTAACACATCTAGGGTGGCCCCCTTATTTTGAATAGTGTTCATGATCTTAGTCAAATCCTGGTTGTTTCTGCCTAAGCGATCTAAATGTTGCTCCTTGGAACTCACACGCGCATAACCGATTTTAGCCATTTCCAATTCTCCTTTTGGACAGTTCTAATGAACACTTGTAATTCCTAGTATAGCACAGAAATAAAAAAGACCATTAGGGTATACCCTAGTGGCCGTTTTTGATCCATTATCAATGGCTTTTTAAATTAGGGCCTAGTACTTTTGGAATGGAAATACTTTCCAACACCAAAAATCTTAATTGGTTCCTTATAAGTGCATATAATTTCATCACCACTACCTGTCATGCTATAATGATGGTAAAGGTGGTGATGATTTGCGATTTATATTTAAGGCTTTAATAGTAGTTGTTATTATCCTTGCATTTCCTTTGTCCATAGTTCTTGTCTTTAAAAATTGGTCAACGGCCATTGGCACTAGCACACCCATGCAATTAAAGTTTGATTGGTTGGATCAGTACGAACCGATATACCTTTTTTGGAGTGGGATAATTCTGGCGGCGGTGTTAATTGTTTTATTGATTATCACACTTTTTTGGCCACGGTCACAGTCATTATATCTTCATCAAAAGTCTGATGGTCAAGTTACCATCAGTAAGAAAGCTATTGAGCATTTTGCTCTTTCAGCACTTCAACATGAACCCTTTATTGGTAACCCAAGGTATCAGCTAAGTTATCACGAAAAAGGATCACACTTAAAATATCGGGTGATCTACTAAATTCAGTCAATGCCAAGAAACAGACTGCAAATTTTCTCAATCAATTAAAAAAAGATTTGCGTATTTGTCTTGGAATTTCTGAACAGAAAAAAATAAAAATCCGACTCGTTGATTTCAATGAGTCGGACGCTAATGTGCATCAATCTCGAGTTGTCTAGGAGGTGATAACGTGACCGAACTCATTAAAGCCTATTTTTGGCCACTAATTGGTGGAATTATAGGATTGCTCTTAGCGGTCCTTATCATCACTTTTGGATTTTTAAAGACGCTTTTTGTTTTGATTTTTATGGTAATCGGGATTACCGCGGGTTATTATATTCAAAAAACTGGTATCTTAACAAATGTTTTTAAATAACTGTTTGAATTATAAGGAGGAAAAATTATGCAGAACGGAACGCCAAGTGAAAAAACAACAACTAACGAAAAGTCTGGTATTAAAGGCAATTTAACATTTGATGATAAGGTTATTCAAAAAATAATTGGTATTGCACTTTCTGAAGTAGATGGCTTATTAACCGTAGATGGCGGTTTTTTCGCAAATGTTGCTGAAAAACTAGTTAATACTTCCGATGTCACATCAGGAATTGATGTAGAGGTTGGAAAAAAGCAGGTTGCAGTGGATCTCGACATTGTTGCTGAATACGGCATTGATATTTCTAAACTGTATGACAAGATCAAAAATGTTATCGTTCGGGAAGTAAAGAATATGACCGACTTAGAAGTAATTGAGGTAAATGTGAATGTTGTTGATGTCAAGACAAAGGAGCAACATGAAAAAGATTCGACTTCTCTGCAAGATCGCGTGAGCGATGCTACAGACAAAACGAAGGAAGCCGTCAGTAATGGCGCAAAGAAATCGAAGGAAACATTAAGTGACAGCGTTGATAAAGTAACGTCTGACAATAAATCTAGTCGTGTTAACTAAGGGGGTGAGTAAATATGGGACTTATTTGGTCATTAATCGTCGGGGCAATCATTGGTGCCATTGCTGGCGCAATCACTAACCGTGGTGCTGCTATGGGCTGGATTGCAAACATCGTAGCTGGTTTAATCGGTGCGTGGATTGGTCAAGGGCTCCTTGGCACTTGGGGCCCTTCGTTAGCTGGCATGGCATTGATACCATCGATCATCGGGGCAATTATTTTAGTTCTGATTGTTTCATTAGTTGTTGGTCGAACCAGTAAAAAGTAAGGGAGTGAGTAAATATGGGACTTATTTGGTCATTAATCGTCGGGGCAATCATTGGTGCCATTGCTGGCGCAATCACTAACCGTGGTGCTGCTATGGGCTGGATTGCAAACATCGTAGCTGGTTTAGTCGGTGCGTGGATTGGTCAAGGGCTCCTTGGCACTTGGGGCCCTTCGTTAGCTGGCATGGCATTGATACCATCGATCATCGGGGCAATTATTTTAGTTCTGATTGTTTCATTAGTCGTTGGTCGAACCAGTAAAAAGTAAGGGGAATTTTATGGACGTCTTGAAAAGTGTATTTAAGTTCATGATCGCTTCTACGCTCATTGTAGGTGGTGTCCTCATCGGTGGCACCGTCTTGGCTGCTAAGAAAGTAGATGGCATTGGTGATACATTGCAACAAAAATTACATGGATAATTAGCCAAATTTATCTGTATTAGGCTTCTTAGAACGTAAATGATTGAGCAATTGAAGATCAGTTAATCAATATTTAAATTTGCAATCTACCTTATAAGTGTCATTCACACTATCTCTTGTAGGATCTCCTTATTAGACAAGCAAATTAAAATGTGGAATAATATTGTTGTAACAAATACATTATGGGAGGTTATATTATGAGTCTAGATGACAAAATTGATAGCACCAAAGATAAGCTAAGTGGAAAAGCTAAAGAAGTTGAAGGCAAGGTTACGAACGACAAGGCCCGCGAAGCTGAAGGTAAGGGTCAAGGTATTCTAGGTAAGGCTAAAGATAAACTGTCAGATGCCAAAGATGCTGTTAAAGATACGGTTGATAACGTAAAGGAAAAGTTAGATAAAGACGATAAATAAATTATCATTTTTAAGAAGACCAAAATCTGGTCTTCTTTTATTTTTTCACGCTTGTTACCCTGTTCTTTCTCCACACTGTAATACGCGGCTTATGTGGTCGATGCGGCTTTTTACGTTACCACCGTCCATCTTTAAGCTGATGTTCTAATTCACCCAAGCAACGTGTCTCTGTGCGACTGACAAGGCCAAATCTGCTATTTACCATCTGGCCCATGCCGGCCACCTCCAAATTTTGGGCAAAATAAAAACGCCACGCTATTTAGCACGACGTCTATTATCCTTACACCATCTTATCGAGCCGAGCACCCGCCTGTGCCCACTCCGGAAACTCATACCCGTATTTACTATGAATTAATCATGATATCGCCACCTCCTGACCATATGCAAAAAAACAGTGATTAGCTGAACTTTTCGATAAATCTATTAAAAGTTTCCGTAGTCCCATTTGCAATTAGTACAACTAAAGCTTCATAGCTAATTTATCAAATTCTTGTATATCAATACCCGTTGCTCCAATTAAATCAAGAATAATCTCCTTTGCTAAGTCTTTACTATAGGAATTTAATTGTTCTGTGAAATCTGGCTCTTCACTTTCATACAGGCCATTGAGCAGTGGAATAATGTAACTATAGATATACACTATTAGTGGATATTCGGTAGATTGCAAATTTAATCCGAATTTTTGGACAAATTTGTCAGCATAACCTGATACGGTGTTTGCCAGTCGAGTATTTTAAGCGGTCGCTGGTTAATTTGGAGTAACGTCGTCGTTAAATCTTGAGCACTAATGTGCTCAAAACGAGTTTCTTTAGGATAAAAATAACGTAAATTCCGATTAAAGCGTTCATTACTACCACGTTCAGCTGGCGTATAAGCATGGCAGTAATAGGTCTTAATACCATATTGTGATTCAAGTGATACTAGCCCACTAAACTCAGTGCCACGGTCCACAGTAAAGCTGTGCACCGGACCATTAAAAGTGGTTAGGAACTTAGTTAGTCCTTCATTAACAGTCGCTGTCGTCCGATCTTTTAACCGGTATGCCCAAAGGAACCGTGATTTGCGATCGATTAAAGTTAATAAAACTGCCTTACTATGCCCAAGAGGACCAACGACTGTATCTAGTTCAAAATCGCCGATGCGATTACGTTGATTAATCATCATGGGACGCTGTTCAATTGATCGCCCCAAAGATTGATTATATTTGGATCGTTGGTCAACGTTACGCCGTTGGCGTACGCCATGTTCAGGTAGATCATTCAAGGAGAAATCAATTCTCCCCTGATTTAGCCAATTATAAATAGATTTAGTAGCTAGTTTAAATTCGTGAGCAATCATTCCTGGTGACCAGCTTAGACGTAAATGGTTGAGAATTTTTTGCTTTAACTCATCGCTCAGCTTAGTTTTCCGACCACATCGTGATCGCTTGTATTCGGCATCTGTTTGTGCTAATTCAGCCTGATAAGGTTGACATCGAGATAATTCATAAGAAATTGTTGACGGTGATCGGTTCAGCCGAACGCCCATTTGGATATTGGACAGCCCTAGTTCACAAAAGGTTTCGATTTTAATTCGTTCGTAATAGGTTATACTAGACAAAAGATCAGCTCCTAAAAGATGGGTTTGTGGTAAACACCATTTTAAAGGAAGCTGATCTTTTTTGTCCGAACGCTGTTCGGATTAATTTTACAATCTACCTTAATAAAAAATTGGTTTTAGCTTTCATTTTTAATCCTTCAAATCGTTATTAATATCTAAAATCAAAGGTAAGTGATCCGAGTAATCTAAAAAATCCCTATTACCGATTTCTAAATGATACCCATCGTTTTCTGGTACATACGAATAATCAATATGATATGGTTGTAGCTCGTTTCGATGTAGGAAGAAAGTAGGCTGTGTTTCTTTCCCAAATTGTTCTCCAGTTTGTGTATGGTAAGCACTTATGTGATTAACTCCGTTCATTAAGTGATTAAAAAAGCTATGAGTCCGTCGACCGTGCTTTTTGTCCCAAATAACACTACTATTGAAATCTCCAATAATTATTGTATCTTTAAGATCATTCATATGTAACTGAGTGTATGTGCATAAATCCTCTATATAACCATGTTTGGTCCAGACACATAATATTTTCTTATCTTGAAAACAGATTGGCAAGTAGTAATCCATATTGTAGTCATTCCAATCTTGTTTCGTAAACTTGTCTTTATTGGAATAAATCAATAATCCCTTGATATCACCATCCTGTTTTAAATACATAATGTTTTTATGGGTTTCTCGAAAGGTTGTAAATTTATCATTATTTATATCTCGGCACTCAGCTACGATATATAAATCTGCCGAAATCTCATCTAATTTTGAATACTTCTTTTGAAAACCATCATTGCAATTCCAAAATACGATTTTCATTTTAAATCACCCCGTTTTTTATCCAAACATAAAAAAGTCACCATTGCTAGTGACTTAGGTAAATTATACGATTCAGTTGGTATTACACAAGGGTTATTTTTGCTTCAGTTGGCGATATTTAGTCATAAACTTCTTTGCCATTGCGGTAACCCCGGCATAATCGTCCGTGTCAGCTGGTTTCAACAAATTACCACCAGCACCTAATGCAACGACGCCGGCATTAATCCATTCTTCCATATTGTCTAGGCTCACACCACCAGAAGGCATAATACTCAATTGTGGCATGGGTGCCATCACTGCTTTGACCATCGATGGTGAAGCTTCCGCCCCTAGAAACATCTTAACAATATCCACGCCGGCTTCCAGGGCAGTTTTTATTTCTGTAATAGTAAACGCACCTGCCAAGTAAGGAACTTGATACAAGTTAGCCATCTTCGCCGTTCCTTCATCAAACAAAGGGCTGACCAAAAACTGAGCACCATCATTAATGGCCAAACGTGCCGTCACAGGTTCTAGCACTGTCCCAGTCCCAATAACGACGTCGGTCTGCGCATACTTAGCGGCCAGTTGACTAATTACTTGATCCGCCTGTGGAACTGTAAAAGTCAGCTCAATTCCCTTAATTCCACCAGCAACTAACGCTTCAACCACTTTGATGGCCTTGTCTGCAGTCTCTGCTCCAACCACCGCGATAATACCTGCATCTTGAATTTGACTTAATGTTTCAAATCTTTTCATCAGTTTATCTCCTCTTGTGTTTGACTAAGTAACTTAACTACGTGAACAGTATAAAGCAGTAATTCTTGCAAATAAATCAACTAAAGAAGACTACCTTGAAACTAAAAGTTACAACTGTATCATTAAATACTTACAATTATCTTGAGGTGAATGACAAATGGACACTAACGACTTAAAAATATTTACAACAACTTATGACAATCACTCTTTTTCAGCGGCATCTGAGAAACTTTTCATGTCGCCGCAAGGAGTCGCCAAAGCCATTAATCGGATGGAGGCGGATTTATCGGTGCAATTATTTATGCGCTCAAAAGCTGGCATTAAACCTACTGCATACTCTCATAATTTATATAATAAAGCGACCGAACTAGAGTTAATGTTTCAAAGTATCAACGCACCCACGGACGATACGTGACTCGCCAATGAGATTGTCAGTGTCTTTTCAACTTACGGATTCTTATCTTTTTTAGGTTTCAATTTCTTTCAAAGCTTTCAAGCGGACCATCCCGAGATAACTTTAAATTTGGTAGAATTCCCGGATTCGGCATTGCGAAATATGTTAAATGATCACCACGCCAACATTGGATTCATTAACGGTCCGATTGATTTAAAAAAATACGATGGTTTTTTTGTCGCCCGTAATCATTACCGCATTTTGGTCTCGCCAGACAATCCGTTATACCAACATCCATCTCTCACTTTTGCTGACTTGAATGGCCAAGCTCTCGGTATTAAAGGAAAAGAATATGATATCTACAATCGTCATTTGAATAAGTTGATCAAGCGCCATACGGTCCCCGCCAGCTACTTTGAGACTTCTGAAGATACTTTTTTACTTGAATTTGTCGCACAAAATTTAGGTGTGGCCATTATTCCTGATTTCCAAGTCGAGTTAACACAATTCGCAGACTTTATCCAAGCCCACAATTTGGCAGCCAAAGAGCTAACCGGGGTCGAATTTATGCGTGATATTTACTTCGTCCAAGTTCTCGATGCCACCCTGTCACCAGGTGAACAAGCTTTCCGTGATTTTGTACAAAAATTAGTTGCAAAAAATAATAGTTAACTTGAAGTTATTTCTTTTGAATCGTAGCTGTAGTTCGGGTTACAATGAAAGTGGTCAATTGAATGACTATACTAAAAACACGAGGAGAATTAATATGTCAGATTTATACAATTTAGAGGGTAAAGTTGCGATTGTCACTGGAGCATCTTCTGGTTTAGGGGCAGATGCCGCTCGTGCCTATGCCAAAGCTGGTGCCGACGTCGCTTTATTTGCCCGTCGTGCAGAAAAACTTGAAGCCGTTGCCAAAGAAATTGAAGCCATGGGGCGCAAAGCTCTTCCGGTTTCAGTTGACGTTTCCAATGAACGACAAGTCAAAGATGGCGTGCAAAAAGTTGTTGATACATTTGGCAAAGTCGATATCTTATTAAATGACGCTGGGGTCGCAGTTCCTGGTGGTGTGGAAGATCTTACCGAAGAAGCCTGGGATCAAGGAATGGCCATCAATGTTAAGGGGCCTTTCTTAATGAGCAAGTACGTAGTTCCATTGATGCGTAAAGCTAAATACGGTAAGATCGTCAATATTGCATCAGTAAACGCCATTATTGCTGATAAAGTACCAGTATTATGGCGTCATAATTACAACGCTTCTAAAGATGGTGTCCGTGGTTTAACCCTTGGTATGGCCGCATCATATGCTCAAGATAATATTACGGTCAACTCAATTGGCCCTGGACTATTTGAAAGTGAAATGACAGAAAATACCTTGTTTAAAAATGAAGGTTTCTTAGCTGCCTACAACGCAACTACCCCGGCTTCACGTCCTGGTAAACGCGGTGAATTAAATGGCACTATTTTATTCTTTTCATCTGACGCTTCCAGTTATGTCACAGGACAATACGTTGCCGTTGATGGTGGTGCATCAATCGTTTAAATTAAATAATATGGTAAACAAAAGCAGCTAAACAATTAAGTTTAGCTGCTTTTTCGTATGCACCCAGTAGGAGTCGAACCTACAACCTTCTGATTCGTAGTCAGACACTCTATCCAGTTGCGCTATGGGTGCAAATTAGTAACAAAGCGGAAGACGGGATTCGAACCCGCGACCCCCACCATGGCAAGGTGATGTTCTACCACTGAACTACTTCCGCAAATGCTTTGTTATCGGCCATCCGACTTAAAGTATATTACGCTATAACTTCAATTCTGTCAATGCACCTTCACCATTTTGTTCGAATTTTGTGAATCGCCAGTGATAATGTCTTAAATAATTGGTAAACGAAAATGTCTCGATTTTATTAAGATTCTCTGGCATCATGTTTTTCACAAATTTACGATGAAAAATCAAAAAATTGCATCTAATAAAATGTAATTGATATTTATTTACGTATTTATATAGTGAGTGGCTAAAAACCGCTACCTAATACATTAGTGTCACATAGCAGACCTATACAACCAACTTTATATGTTAGGGGGTCTGAATGGTGAAAACTAAAGAAAGGTCACTTTGTGAATTGGACTATTTTAAATTGTTCAATGACACATGTCAGATGATTACAGTGTTAAGAAGAGAGTATTGCACCCGGCGTTCAAATTCGGAGCAATAACGAAAAACAAAGCAAATTGTTTTGAATTTTAAAATGATTTGCTTTGTTTAAGTTAGGTGACGAAGTTGCTGGGTAAAACACGATTAAAAAAAATAAAGTAGCCGTTTAAACGGTTACTCAAGCAAAGTGACACTATATTAGGTAGGGAATCAGCTGTGCCATCAGCTGGTTCTCTTTTCACATACAAATATATACCAGTGACTTATAGTTTTCAAGCAAACCCAAGTTATTCAAAGAAAAGTGTGAATCGTCGGCGAAAATGTCTCGATTTCATTTAGACAAAAAATACTACTTCAACAAGAATCGACTTAAATCGTCACTTTATAAAAGAAAGCACACTCTCATTAAAATCTCATAATATAAGTCAAAATCTCAAGCAAACTTTATTATCCATTGAACTTTTCTCAACCAATTGAAGTATCTGCCATCCCCGTGTAACATTGTCCCTACTCGATTAAGAGAAGAGGAGGACTAAATTATGAATACAGCACCTGCACCAAGAAGCGAACGAAAAATTGCGACTAATATTCTTAAAGGATCATTGGGAAACATGGTCGAATGGTTTGATTGGTACGTTTATGCTTCGTTCGCAATTTATTTTTCCGCAGCATTTTTCCCATCAGAGGATAAAACGGCTGAATTACTTTCCACAGCAGCAGTCTTTGCAATTGGATTTTTCATGCGCCCACTTGGCTCATTCATTTTTGGCCGGTTCGCCGATCGTCATGGTCGCCGTACGGCACTCACGTTATCAGTTATTATTATGGCCAGTGGTTCACTAGTAATTGCAATTACTCCAGGATATGCCACTATCGGCATCTGGGCACCAATTATTTTAGTCATTACCCGCTTGTTTCAAGGATTATCACTGGGTGGTGAATACGGGACTTCTGCCACCTACTTGTCTGAAATGGCATCCCCTAAAAAGCGTGGTTTTTATTCATCGTTTCAGTATGTCACATTAATATCTGGACAACTTTTGGCACTATTAGTTCAGATTGTCTTACAAAATGTACTCACCGATGCTCAAATATACCAATTTGGTTGGAGAATTCCGTTTGTGATTGGTTCCTTTGGTGCTTTAATTGTACTCTGGCTCCGGCTCACCATGGAAGAATCAGATCAATTTAATGACGTAAAGGCCAAAAAAGAAAAGAAGGCCGGCACATTAAAATTACTCTTCCAATACCCTCGTCAATTCTTCACTGTCGTTGGGTTAACCTTTGGCGGTACGATTGCCTTCTATGCTTATACGACCTATCTCCAAAAATTTATGATTAACACGACCGGATTAGACAAAAAGGTGGTTACCTTAATTAACTTTTCTGCCTTACTCATTATGTTAATCTTACAACCTATTTTTGGCGCATTGTCAGATAAAATTGGTCGTAAACCGTTACTCCTTTGGTTTGGGGTTGGTGGCACCGTCTTTACCGTCCCAATTTTTAAACTTCTATCAAATACGAATTCAAACTTTGTCGCTTTCCTATTGATGTTGGCCGGGGTCGTGATTGTTTCTGGCTATACTTCTATCAATGCAATTGTGAAGGCCGAACTATTCCCAACTGAAATTCGAGCACTTGGCGTTGGTTTCCCCTATGGACTCACAGTAGCCATCTTCGGTGGAACGGTTGAATACGTGGCTCTGTGGTTACGTCAAGCTAGCCTTGAATCGCTATTCTTCTATTACGTCGCTGCGGCGGCACTGGTTTCATTGATTGTTTACTGGAGAATGCTCGAAACTTCAGAATCATCACACATTGATAAACCAGTTGAAAACACAACACCAGAGGTTCATTAATCCAAAAAACGATACCATCAAATTTAAATGATGATATCGTTTTTTACAGTTTAATAATACCTAATTTCATGGCTTTAGCGACCGCTTCTGCACGGGTTTCAACCTGTAATTTGCTATAAACTGACGTTAAATGAACCTTAATTGTTCATTCACTGAGATGCATTTGATCGGCAATTTCTTGATTATGCAAGCCTTGAGCGACTTGATTCAAAACTTCAAATTCACGGTCAGTTAATGTGATTTGTTCTTCAGCCGTTGCAGTCGGTGACAAAGCTTTCGCAATAATATTAGGATCTAAACTCACCTGATTATTGACGGCGCCACGAATTGCACTCGTGATTAACTCCTCATCTGAATCTTTCAAGAGAAAGCCTTTAGCTCCGAGTTTGAGCGCCTCTTGAATTGGCCCCTGGTCATCAAAGGTAGTTAACATCACTACCGGTACCGAGTTGCCTATTCGTTTAAGTTCAGTCAACATTTGAATGCCGTCCATCTCTGGCATGCGAATATCGGACAAGACCACATCAGGTGCCACGGACTCAATTTGCTTGATTCCTTCCACACCATTTGCGGTACTACCAACTACTTCTAAATCATCAGTTAAATTGAGAATCATAGTCAATCCATTCCGCAAAATTTGTTGATCATCCACGACTAAGACTTTTATTTTACTCATAAGGTTTCCTTCCTAACCGTCGGAATTTTCAGTGTAACCGTCGTACATTCATTAACCACACTGGTAACATCCAAAGCTCCACCAAGTGAGATGGCCCTTTCTTGCATCCCCTGCATTCCGTAGTGTCCCTTCAGATTAGGTTTTTCCAAACTAAAACCTGCACCAAAATCAATAATTTGGAGGACGAACATTGCATCCTTAATATCTGACCGAATAATTACTTCCTTAGCATCAGTGTGTTTCTCTACATTGTTCAAGGCTTCCACTACAATTCGCACAATTTCAGTCATTTGTTCTTGTGAGTATTCGGGTACATCTTTCAAACTGTTTTGAATTTTAAGTTGATGTCCCTTTTGGAAAGCATCAAATAGCATCGCTAATCGATCTGAAAGGTTATCATATTGAATCGTGCACAGTTCAGACAATAATTCTCGCGATTCTTTCAGTGATGAGCGACTGGCCGCACTGGTTTCCGTCAAAATTTCTCGGACTGCCGTCAAATTACCTTTGTCCAGGTTCTTCACGGCCGCACTGAGTTGTAAACTAATCCCAGCTAATTCTTGAGTCAACGTATCGTGTAAATTTCGAGCAATTCGTTGTCGTTCGGCCTTAACCGTCACTTCTTCAATTTGCGAATAGGCCACTTTTAATTCATCAACTAAATCCTCGGCTCGGTTACGTTCCTCCACGGCTTTTTGATAAATTCGATAGAAATACCACGCCGCAATACCCATGAAAATGAGTGATTGCAACACCAGTAATCCTCGGATAGTACTCGACAACAGTGCATAACTAACAATTAATGCCGAGTAAATACAGATAATGCTAATCAAGATTTTCCGAGGTCGTGAGAAAATCACAATTGACTCAATCAGCAGAATTGTAAACAAGCCAATCATGTTGACAATGAAAATTCCGTTGACTAAAAAATTAATGATTAACGTTGGTATTAATTGACCAAAAATTAAGGTTTTCGGTGCGACAGCCACAATGCGTGGGCTCAACCAAATCATCGTGAGTTGGTAAATGATACAGATACCCATCAACGTGGCTTGAATTGCCGATGAAAAATATGGTTTGCCTGGTAAGGCTGGGCCTAAAAAATCATTATCCGTCACCACTTGATTAACAAAGACCGCGGCAAACGAAAATACCAACATCACAATCAACATTGGTATTCTCACGCTTTTGATAGCTTTACTAGCACTACTTAATTGGTTTGTATCGTTCATTGACTGTCTCCCATTATTTCTGATTTGATTGTACAACAAACGATAACTAACTACTAGCTGAACTAGTCGGCACTCAAGGCATCAATTGGATTCAAACTTGCAGCGCGTCGAGCTGGCAAGTAAGCGGCAATTAATGAAATGGCTAACGCTGAGATAAACGTGGTAACCACATTACCAAAGCTAATTTGCACAAAACTATAATCTGCTATTGAGCTGAGCATGAAGTTAATCCCGACTCCGAGTCCAAACGCTAACGCCGTGGCTAATGTGGCACTCACTACCCCGATAATCAGTGATTCACTGATGAATAAACGGCGAATATCACTCTTACTTTCACCTAAAGCTCGTAAAATTCCGATTTCTTTCGTTCGAGAACTAACTGACATAAACATCGTCACAATAATCATCAATGCTGACACGAGTAATGAAATTGCTGCAATTGCTGACAATACCATTGTTGCCAAGTTAACGTAAGTCTTGATGGTACTAATCATTGAGCCAATTGAAGTCGCTGTATATTCACGTTTGCCACTATCCTTCAACGTGTTGATTTTCTTCGTTGTTTTCGTCACATTGTTCAATTTGTTGATTTTAACGGCCACTGAAGCTGCACTCGTGTCAACGTTGCTAGCTTTCATCGCATCCGTTAAAGTTTTAGTGTTAATTGCCGTTAAGGAAGTCATCCCCATACTATTGGAAGCACTAGCAATTCCTGAAACTTTAGCTGTTGTTTTCACCGCTGCACTATTACCATCTTTGTCTAACGTGGTATATGAAACCTCAATCGTCTTGCCAACTAGACTCTTCCAATTCTTATTAATCTTCTTGGCCGATGCTTTATCGAGTAAAATCTCACCAGATCCTGGTTTAGAACCTTTAACAATAGACGAAGTGGAGCTGGTATTGGTCCAGTTTTTAAGGAAGAGACCACTGTTGATTTTGAACCAGATTGCAAAGTGACATTGGCTGCCGAATAACTTTTTTCAACCGTCGCCACATTTTTGACGTCCTTAATTTCCTTAATATCATCGTTACTCAAGGTTTTGACTGTCGTGGCTGCAGCCGAAGCAGATGGTCCAGCTGCATCGCCTGATGATTTACTATATTTTGATACCGATATCACCTGTGGACTGGCTAAATCCGTAACTTGCTTATCAATATAGCCAGAAATGCCATTCCCTAATCCAGAAAATAACATCACCGCAAACAACCCAACGGCAGTCCCAAAGACAATTAATGAATTGCGCCACCCGTTATATTTCAAATGTTTATAGGCTGTTTTGTAGCTCACCCAGGCTGGCAATAATCGTGAGGATTTCGTACTCACCTCATGACTGACCGGATAAGCGTCACGTAAATGAGTATCACCATCAATCTTTCCATCCACCATATGCACAATCCGTGTCCCAGAATCTGCCACCGTTTGCGAGTGAGTGACCGCAATCACTAAGCGGCCTTCTTCAGCAATTTCATTTAAAATTTGTAGCACTTCTTGCGTGTTTTCAGCATCCAGGGCTCCGGTTGGTTCATCGGCAATGATTACTTTCGGATCACTGGCTAAAGCACGAGCAATTGCGACCCGTTGCTTTTGACCACCAGAAAGCTGATTAGGGAACTTATGAATCTGTTCCAGTAAACCAACCCTATCTAGTAATTCGGTTGCTTTCTGCTCGCGTTCACTTTTAGATAAGGTTGTCATATCCAATGGAATCAGCACATTATCTAAAATTGATAAGTGGTTAATCAAATTGTAGGCTTGGTAAATGTAACCGATAGTATCACGTCGATATGAATCTAGCGCTTTTTCATCACTGTGATTTAATTTTCTACCATTAGTCAAGGGAAACCTCGTTCTAATGGTTTTTTATTTTAATAAAGCATGGCTACAGGCCTATTTAATAACGTATATGAACTGAAAAAGATCAATTAAATTAAATTGAGTGTACACAAAATAAACATCTCTAGTATTCCTAATTTTTGAGATGCTATAATGTATTTGAATGGATAATGATCTACAGTTCTGGCGTGAACTTCATAGGGTCATAAAATTCATTATTTTTGATGAGGTGGTAGATGGTTCGATTGAGCCTTCCCATCGCAGCTATGGCAATCTTCTTGGTGTGAATGTCACCGGAAGATTGCTTTTTTCTTTGATAGAACAGACTAATGTTACTAGGATGATATCTTGAGACACTCACTATATTCAGTACAGCTTTGAAAAGTATTTTACGAGCGTAGGTATTCCCACGCTTCCTGATGTGCTGTCCCATTTCAAAGTCCCCAGATTGATATTGAATTAAGTCAATTCCGATATAAGCATTAATCGCATTAGGTTTTCTAAATCTGCGGATATCTCCCAATTCAGCCACCAAACATACTGCTGTTTTAATACCAATTCCTGGAATCGATTGTAGAATGGGAATTTCCTGAAGATTAGCTGAAATTTCAGTCATTTCGTCAATCGTTTTCTTCTTCAAAGTATCGAGTCGTTCTACTTCTCCGGCTAAATAAATTACAGCTTGGACGGCATGTGTGCAGTTTTCAACAGCTGGAGCTGAATTATATGCCAAATCTTGTAAGTGCTGGGCTAGAACCAGCGAACGACGTTCACCCATGTTCTTAGGTGTCGCTTCAATAATTAGCCGAGCCAGTTCGGTAATTCCCATTTCTAAAACCAGAGATGGATGTGGAAACTGCTGAACGATGTGCCAATACAATGCACCATCGGTGACACTTAAGAATCGTTCAATTTCGGGGAAAGCCAGTTGTAGTTTTTGATGTAATCGATTCTTAGCCCTAACAATATCTTCCTTCAGCTCTTGATATGTCCGTTCTAAATCATGCAGTTCTGAATAAACTGGTTGTTCCTGAAATGTTGGCTTGTAGTGATGTTGTGACATCGCCATTGCCAATGAAACTGCATCTAATCGGTCATTTTTATTGTGGCGAAAACTATCCATATCCTTCTTAGCTGCTAAAGGATTAATTTCTGTATATTGCCAACCGTTACGAATCAGAAATGCACGTATACTGCGAGAATAGATTCCTGAAGATTCAAAAATTATCTGTGGTGATGTTAATCCATCTAGCTCATCTTCAAGAATTTCAAACCCATGCCGGTCATTTTGAATTTTGAATTCTTTGTAAACCTTTTGTTCAATCAAAATTGCTATATTGGAGCTGTGCTTACTTACATCAATACCAAATACGATATCCATGACTAACTACCACCTTTATGAAAGTTGTATTCACTGATTCACTCATCTCAATTTTCAATACACGACTTTAAATAGCCAACGGACTTCGAGCGAGTTAATTTGTGAACCAAATGAAGTTGCCAGTTTTTGTGACGACGTCACCAGAAGGTGCGCCAAATAGACCTTCGACATGTCAACTTCATTACCACTTTAGCAAAAAAAGAAAAAGTGGTGAATCATAATTCCGTCGAATTATGATTCACCACTAATGTTAGTCAGTTTTTGTCCGTTAACAATCACACTACCATCAAACTTACGGTCTAGCCCACCAATGATGTTCATCAACGTGGATTTTCCACCACCAGATTCGCCGAGAATGGAAACAAATTCTCCTAATTCAAATTTTAAGTCAATCCCCTTCAAAACCGGGAATTCTTCTTTACCTAAATAATACGATTTATGAATGTCTTGCAGTTCTAAATAACTCATTTAATTGTCCTCTTTAATTTAATATTTATTAACAAGGACTACTATAAAGAACCTATTGACTCTGCACATCGTCCCTCTAGGCAAACTTTGACTGCCTAGTTGGGCAATGTAGATTCTATGGTATAATCAGTTCTAATCTACTAACTAGAAGGAATTAAATCTATGAATGATATATTTCGTTATCAGCAACTTTTCCAACGAGTTGCATTTTTTTTGCTAATAATTATGGCGATTTTTGGTAATCTGCCCTTATTCATTGTCGCTAGTATCATGATTGCACTATTTTTAACACTCAAAGTTTGTATCACCACTCGCTATCCAACTAATCTGAAAGTAATTCTTTCATTTGGTTACATTGCGGTGATGGTAGTTCAAATTGTATTTATCGCTAATGCCAACGTTGATCAATACTTCTTCACTAGAATCATCGCAGCTATCTTATTGCCACTCCCATTTTTACTAGAGTGGGCGGTCATGCGAAAAAATGATGATATATTTTATTTACCATCACTCGGTGAACTAGCAACAATTAGTTTTGAACCATTTAAAGAAAATCTACAAGCCATTCATGAACAAGTTTCAAGTGTTGGCCATGTGCTGTCAGGCAACAATATTAAAGCATTGTTTAGTGATTTACACCGTCATAATTCACTCAATTACATTAATGAACGTTCGCTCGATACCGATTTCTTCGCCCGGGCCGAACAATCCTTAGATGATCCGAACTTGTATATCGTGGTTTCCAATACTGGTACTCCCGCCAGTCAATTGATTGGATTATTTACCCAAAAGCAATTTAACCATGCCAGCCTCAGCTTTGACCGTGAATTGTCGACCATTATTTCGTACAACGGTGGTGAACGGGTTTATCCACCTGGATTAAATCCTGAAATGTTATCATCACTTCACAAAAATGATGACGCAAGTATTTTAATCTACCGCCTCCCTGTCACCCGAGCACAAAAAGAAATCGTATTGAACACGATTCGTGAAATCAATACGACTGGTAGTGCGTATAATATTCTCGGCTTAATTACTAAGCGTTCATTGCGTCGCAATATCATGTTTTGTTCGCAATTTGTTTACCGCATGTTAGAAATTGCCGACGTTGCTTACTTTGATAAAAAAGCCGGTGACGTTCGACCAACCGATTTTATCGAGCTCGATTATCATCGTCAACTAAACTATGTTGATGAAATTAAATTTTAATGGCTCATTGTCATCTACAGTCCATCGTAACCAACGCGATGGTCATTTTTTTGTCCAAAAAAAAAATGACCATCATAAAATAGTCAATTCCTTTAAAGGCGTAACATGCCGACTAGAGGATTCGAACCTCCGACCCCCTGTTTACAAGACAGGTGCTCTGCCAACTGAGCTAAGTCGGCAAATATGCGGATGAAGGGAATCGAACCCCCACATCTAAAAGATACAAGAACCTAAATCTTGCGCGTCTGCCAGTTCCGCCACATCCGCAAATGTGTATTAAATTGTAACTTTTCACTATTCCGAGTGAAATGGAGGATACAGGGTTCGAACCTGTGACATCCTGCTTGTAAGGCAGACGCTCTCCCAGCTGAGCTAATCCTCCATTGTACATATCGCCATAAGACAACTATATTACTTTATCATGACCTAAAACCCTTGTCAACGGTATTCAGATACATTTCTTTGAAAAAATAATACTTTTATTTAGGCGATACGAGACAAAATTAGATAATTGATAATTCCTTTAATTTGGCATCAACCATCTTTAAAACGTGTGCTTGGGCATCTTGATCTTCAACAAAATTGTATTTGTCACCATCAATGGCCAACTTAGGGCTTTTATCATACTTGTCGAACCATTCTGAATAGCGTTGGTTCAAGCTTAAGTAGTATTCATACAGACTTGGATCTTCATCAATTTGTTCGTATGAACGACCCCGTTTTTTGATGCGTTCTAGCATCGTATCAAATGAAACTTGGACGCAAATCAGCAAGTCTGGATTCTTCTTTTGTGGTACTTCGGGTAATTCTTCCATCATATTTTGCACAAGGGATTCATGAATTTCAGCTTCCGTTGAAGTTGCTCGTCCAAGGTCCGCGTTTAGCTTAAACAACAATGGATCTTCGAAAATTGACCGATCCAACACATCAGTTGGATTAGATGAGGCATTTTTAATTTCCTCTAGTCGTTTATTTAAAAAATACATTTGGAGTAAGAATCCATATTTCTTTGGATCTTTATAAAATAATGGCAAAATTTCATTGTCATCAACCGATTCATAGAAGGCTTGGCTATGTAAATGATCAGCCAGCATTTGTGTCAAGCTGGTCTTACCAGCACCAATTGTTCCAGATAATACAATCATATTCATTCTCCTCGTTCAAATAAGTCCGAATATAATTGTATCATCATATTTTAGCTTCAGAGGTTACTAGATTGTTACAAAACCAAAAACAGCGACAGACCGCTGATTAGCGACCTATCACTGTAGTTAATTATTCTTCAAATGATTCTGATTTAGTTTTAGGTGTCAAATCCACTTCTTTTAATGGAATGACGTGTGTCTTGTGACGAATTTTGTAGTAGAAATACAAGACGGCAAATAATGGCACACTCATATAAGTAATTCCAATTTTGGCCCAGTCGAGTTTTGCAAAGGCAGTTAAGTCTTGACCCACAATGACCAACACACACAATACTAAGGCTAAAATAGGCCCTAATGGGAACCAAGCAGCGTGATATTTCAGTTCACTGACCGAATGGCCCTGAGCGATGAAAGCACGCCTGAAACGCAAATGAGAGATTGCTATCCCTAACCAAGCAATGAATCCAGTTAACCCACTAGCGGCAATTAAGAATTCATAAACGCGAGGTCCAAAGATTCCTGTTAAAAAGGTTAATGCTCCAATAATGGTAGTTCCTAACACGGAATACATAGGAATTCCACGAATGTTGGTAATTTTGAAAATCTTAGGTGCATATCCTTCTAATGATAATGAATACAACATCCGGGCTGAAGCATACAAACCAGAGTTGGCTGAAGACACCACGGCGGTTAAGATAACTGCATTCATCACACTAGCAGCAGCGGCTAAACCGGCACGCTTAAAGACCAATGTAAATGGACTCATGGCGATATCAGCTTCAGATGAACCCAGCAAGTTGTGACTAGTATATGGAAGCACACAAGCAATCACGAAAATTGATAAGATATAGAAAATCAAAATCCGCCAAAAAGTTGACTTGATAGCCTTGGGAATACTAGTTTGTGGATCTTTTGATTCTCCAGCCGTGATTCCGATTAATTCAGTTCCTTGGAACGAGAATCCAGCAACTAAGAAGACTCCCAGCATTGGCGCTAACCCACCAACGAATGGGGCTTGTTTGTACGTTAAGTTTGAAAAGCCAACTGGTTTACTACCACCCAAAATGCCGACAATAATGAATAATCCGACAATTAGGAAAATCACCACGGTGACAATTTTAATGATGGCCATCCAATACTCAGCTTCCCCAAAGGTACTAACCGAAAGTGCATTAATGGCGAAAATTAAGACTAACGTGATCAAACTAAATATCCAACTAGGAACATGAGGCAACCAGAAGTTGACCACAACCCCCGCTGTCGTTATTTCTACGGCAATCGTAATTGCCCAATTAAACCAATAATTCCAACCCATCGCAAAACCTAGTGCCGGATCCACGAATTTGGTTGAATATGCTGCAAACGAACCGGTCAATGGCATATAAGTTGCCATTTCACCTAAACTGGTCATCAAGAAGAAAACCATCATCCCCATAATTGCATATGCGACTAGTGCTCCACCAGGACCTGCTTGATGGATAACCGAGCCACTCGCGATGAAGAGCCCGGTTCCGATTGAACCACCCAACGCAATCATTGAGAGATGTCTCGTCTTGAGTCCACGCTTAACTTGGTTGTTACCTGAATCTTGTGTTGCCATATTGAATCTCCTCCTTGTGCTACATACCACATTACCTGTTTGATCTAAAAGAGAGAGAATTGACATAAAATAAAAAAAGATCTCTTTGTTTGTCACGCAAACAAAAAGACCCCTATTCTTCCGGTCAAATCGTCGACAGCGCCCCGCAAATATTTTTGCGACAGTCCCTGATTTATTAGACCAGGGCCCAACAGACAACTAAAATAAGTAGTCATCCATTTCGGCATGGCACCCTTTCAACAGCTCTACGACGCTCATTCGTCTAAAGCCATCTACTGATGAGTCACGCGACCTCTTCTTTCGATATGACAAATATTATACACCATTCAGGCGAAACCTCAATAGCTTAAACGATTTTCAAGTTATCTAATAATTGTTGGCGAAAATCTTCTGGTGAGCTAATGCTTTCATTCCAGTCAATTTTCGGTACCTGCGACACATGCAATAAATTCAATAATAATTCATTCACACTGTGTTGTTTCAATGCCGCAACCCATTTTTCATCGGCTTCATCAAAAACTTGACTGATGATTTTATTACCATCTTTCACATATGAATGTATATCGGCAAAGACATTGTCAATAATGCCAGTTGGTCGATAACTTTGAATTTCACCTTCAACCGCCGTCACTAACTCATACATGGAAATTTGACTCGGTAAGCGACTGACCGTAAAACCGCCATTCGTCCCCGGAATCGAATGTACGATTTTACCCACGACTAATTTACGCATGATTTTTTTTAAATAACTAGATGAGCCACCCAGACGGGTATGAATCAATTCCGACGATAGCGGTATATCTTGTTCTTGTGTCGCGAGTAACGTCAAAATGCACGCCGCCTGTTCGACTTTCTTTGTGAGTTTCAAAATGACCCCTCCATAGTTTATCAATCATTTAACATTGATTCAGACAAATAAAAATACTCTAATTGTTCATCAAATTGATCTTCACTCAGGTAACGCGGTACTTTCTTAGCTTGAAATCCCATGCGTTTCAATAACGCTTGTGATCGGACATTACCTGAATGTGCACCCGCATAAATACCAACAAAATCTGTCTCTTCAAAATACGCACTGATCAACTGTCGAAGTGCTTCGCTCATTAATCCTTGTTGCCATGAATCACGACTCAATACAAAGCCAATTTCGCACTCAAACTCTGAATACACATAGTTTAATAAATACATCCGGTAAAACACAACTAATCCGACCGCATTTCCCGATTTTTTATTTCGCAAAATATAAATTAATGAGTTTTGGGTCTTAACTAACATCGTTAAACCCATTAATTTTTCTGGCCGTGTCTCCGGTAACCGTAAGCCACTCATTAAATTGAGTTCTTGATCCTCAAACATATCTGCGACATCTGTGACATCGGTTAGCGCAAAACGGTTAATTAATAATCTATTGGTCTCATACGTATCTTGCATTATAATAGCTCCTAGACAAATCTATTTTTACGAGGTACTTCAATGAATATACAAACTATCCCACTGGCAGACGATAATTACCAAACATCCGCCTCATTAACTACTTATTTTACTGACAATCAATCACAGGTTCAACCCGCTTTAGTATTTGTTCCAGGCGGTTCATATACCCATATTAGTTTGCCGGAAGCCGAAAAAACCGCCCTATATTTTGCCGAACATGGTTTTCGCTGTTTTATCCTGCGTTATAGTTTCGTGAACGAAAAATCACCTTTGCTACCAAGTCCGTTAATTGAAATTGCTAAAAGTCTCAAATTAATTCGCCACCAAGCCACCGAATGGCAAGTAGACCCTGACAAAATTGTCGTGATGGGCTTTTCAGTTGGCGGCCACTTAATAAGCTTGTACAACAATTTTTGGCACGCCCCTTGGTTAGCTGAGGCAGCCGGGGCAACTAGTGCTGAAATGCAACCCAACGCCGTCATCCTAGGTTATCCAGTCATTGATTCACAACTTGGATTCCCAAACTCAGCTGAAGTTGAAGCAAGTTGGACGGATGATCCAAGTTACTACGCTGCTCAAAAGCATGTGCACAGTACCAATGCGCCAACCTTTCTTTGGGCCACTGATGATGATCCACTGGTTCCCTCAATTAACTCAATTGAGTACAGTCTGGCCCTTTCAAAACAACACATCCCTCAGGAATTCCACTTGTTTCATCACGGTCCCCACGGCTTAAATTTAGCGACTGAAGCTACCGCCAAAGATGATGCTCATGTGCAACCACACGTCGCTCACTGGACCACGTTAGTGCTGGAATGGTTAGCTAAAACGATTTAAAAAATGAGATTGAAGCCTAGTTATTTAGCTTCAATCTCATTTTTGTTTAAATATAATTTTTAATCGTCTGCACCTGGCATCACGATTGCCGCCACAATATAGATTAATCCGAGGGGGAAAAATCCGGTAAAGACCATTGCTGTGGCATAAATAATTCTCACAATCGCTTTATCCCAGCCATAACGCTCGGCAAAGCCTCCGCAAACTCCGGCAAGTACTTTATCTCTAGAACGATGTAATTTGTCCATGGCGCACCTCCAGTAAATTAGTTAGCTGTCCTTAGTTAAAGCATAGCACAACCACCGAACGCGTCCAAATATTTAAATCTCTGAATTAGAGACGAACTTCCATTGTTTTAAAATTGGCGCTAACCACACATACAACCATTCCGATACTTGCAACCAGGCATAAGCCAATAAAACGGCTGCAATCGTATCACTTGGGTAATGTGCGAAAAGATAAACCCGTGAAATAGCGAGTAAAATCAAGAAAATCACGAGGATAGCTTCCAAAATAAAGCGTCGTAAGCTACTTTGAATCAGTGGCACCACGATAATAAAGATGATGGCAATCACCAAAAACATACCAAAGACGTGACCACTTGGGAAACTATAACCGTCGTCACCCTTTAAATGCTGAACCGGACGGGCACGTTTCACAATTGCTTTTAAAATGTAAGCTACAATATCTCCGCCAACAATTGTTCCTAACGCCCACAATGCCGGAATTTTATACTTAAATCCCCATAGCAATAAGGCAATAATAAAGGTATACACAATCGCCAGCTTCGGCTCTCCAAGGAACGTCACAATCGTCATTAATTTATCACGAAAGTTAGTTTGCGTTGTGGTAAAAAATCCTTGAATTAACGAATCACACAGTTGAAACACCACTGAGTTAAACATGACTAGGCACGCAAGGATAATCACGAACACGCCTGACCACAGGAATCTCTTAATTCTATCTTTGTCTTGTTCAATGAACATGGTTTGTTCCCCCAAATAATTAGTTGTTTCTATCTTAGCATACGTACCAAGGTAATCTTTCTCAACTTTTGATTAAATTCACATTTTTTTGATTACTTCAGTCCGAAAATAAGTCGAAAAGCGATGATACATTTCACCTAGCACAAATCCCATTGCCAATGCACCCGCAATGACAATCACTTGCACGCAAAATGACCACGCGGTTTGCGTATGGCCAATCGCAAAGTTTCTGACCATCTGATACGACTGCCCACCGGGAACAAAGGATACCAGACTCGGAATATTAAAAATCATCATTGGCATTTTTTTATACTTAGCAGCATACAAGCTCGCCACGCTGATTAAAAAGGCCGCCACTAAGTTACCAAAAGCAATTCCAACACCTAGATGGCTCAGTACCAGGTAAACACCCCATGAGCCCGCGCCAATTAAACCAGCAACGTTAAAGGCTTGATGCGGAATGTTCATAATGATTCCAAAACAAATCGTTGCGACGTACGCCATAATTAGTTGGAAGATCATATTATCAAGTATCATTATCTTCCTCCTAAATAAAGTTCAACACGACGACAATGCCGCCTGCGATTGCAACAGCTGAAATTAAAGCTTCAAACGCTCGTGCCGGGCCGCTGATTAAGTTGCCACTGACCAAGTCACGAACTGCGTTGGTAATCGGCACGCCAGGGACCAGGGGCATGATACTGCCAATAATAATATTATCAAAATGGACTCCCAGTCCTAATTTAACCGCAACTAATGCTAAAATACCAATCACAAACGATGAAAAAAATTCACTTAAAAATTGCACTTGAAATTTATGATTAAAAAAGTAAAAAATGGCAAAGCCAATTCCGCCAATTACAAAGCCAGCGGGTGCATCGACATACTCGTGAGTAAAAATAATCAGTAAGACCGCACTCAACATTGCTGCCGCTAAAAAACGGACGAGAAATGAAAAAGTCGGCGTATCATTATCAATTCGATCTAGCAACCGCACTAATTCTGGTAAGTCAATTTCTTGTTGGGCAAATTGACGAGACAATTGATTAACTCGTGCCACCTTATCCAAATCGATGGAACGATGTTCAATACTCGCCACCTGCGCATTGGGATGGTTATCAATCGAGATTACAATCCCTGTCACTGTCACAAACATTTGTGCGTTAACTACGCCGGCATTATAAGCAATGCGCTGCATCGTATCAATCACCCGCGCCATTTCGGAACCATTTTCAATTAATATTCGTCCGGCCTGTAGACAGGCATTTAAAATATGGGTCTGTTTTTCAAAACTCATGTCCATGTAATCTCGCCACCTTTATTGTTATTCTAACCTTGCCTATTATGCACTATCTAAACGTGGTTATTCAACATAAAACCACAAAAAAACTCCCAGAACCGGACGGCTCTGGGAGATAAGATTTAATTTAAAATTAAGCCTTGTTTACGTTAACTGCTTGTGGTCCACGGTCACTTTCTTCTACGTCGAAAGTTACTGATTGGCCTTCATCAAGAGTCTTGAATCCGTCACCTTGGATAGCTGAGAAATGTACGAATACATCGTTGCCATCTTCGCGAGTGATAAAACCAAAGCCCTTATCTGCGTTAAACCATTTTACTGTTCCTTGTTCCATGTTGAAAATCCTCCTGTGCAATTGCACGTACGTTTTTTTGTAATTCATGCTCCGGTGCAAATTGGGGATATTCCAAACAATGAAACGATCGAACCAAAATTACCTTACTTAAACTACAAGATTTAGTATAGCATACCAATTTTTAAAAAGATACCTACAACTCACTACTTTATTAAGAAAACTAAGATTTTTTAATGTTTTATCAAATCGCCGTCCAATTTAGCTTTATTGAACGAAAATATTGTGCGCAGCTTTGAACGAAATGCTGATTTCTGTCTCATCTGCGAGCCGTTTTACAATAATTGGCCCCTCAAATGGTTCATGTCTTAAAACAATCACTTTGGTGTTCGCGCTGACACCTAAATTATGAAGATACGTTAACAGATCATGATTATCGATAATTCTAGTAATTTTGATTTCCTGCCCGTCTTCAATATCTGCTAAAACAATATTGGAACTTTCTGGATAATCACCATTTTCATCAGGAATTACACCACCATGAGGACAAAACTTTGGTTTGCCGAGAAAATCATATAAAGCATCGGCGAGTTTGTCGCTCGTTTGATGTTCGAGTACTTCAGCTTCGGAATGGACATCGGCCACTTCATATTTTAAATCATCAACTAAAAATGTTTCCCATAGTCGATGCTTGCGCACCAATTCAATGGCTAATTGATGGCCCAATTGAGTTAAGGTAATCCCCGCATAAGGTTCATGAATCACTAACTTTTCTTCGACTAACTTGGTAATCATTTCTGTCACTGAGCCAGCGGCCACGTCTAACCCGAGAGCAATTTCTTTATTTGAAATTTTACGTTCTGTGCCACCCAGTTCAAAAATAATCTTGATATAATCTTCTTTCATTGGTGTCATAAGCTTGTTCCGTGACTCTCCTTAAGTGTTTTAAAAATAATAATCGTGGTGATATGTAATTGAGATATTGAATTCAAGTTGCAAATAGCATATCATAATATTTAAGTTAGGACTACCTAAAAATAATTTCAATATACATAATATTCTATTGAACCAACAATGTACATATAAACAACTTATTAATGGGGTGGCTGTGGTGGATGAAGAGATTTCAGGTAAACGGTTTTTATGGGTAACGGTACTTAATTTAATTATTACTATAGTAGAAATCCTGGGTGGCTTGGTGTCCGGTAGTTTAGCACTGCTATCTGATGCGTTTCACAATTTAGGTGATTCATTATCCATCTTGCTCGGTTACTTTGCCCAATTAATCGGGAAGCGTCCCGAAACCGAACGGCAAACATTTGGCTACCGCCGGGCTGAAATTCTCTCTGCATTTCTCAATGCCTTATTTTTAATTATTGTTTCTGTTTTCTTATTAATAGAAGCCGTGAAACGATTCTCCAGTCCTTCCACAATTGATGGACCAGTGATGCTGGTTGTCGCTATCGTTGGACTACTCGCCAACTTAGTGTCTGCCCTCTTGCTTCATAAGGGCAGCGAAGGCAGCCTAAATATCAAAGCTACCTATCTACATGTCCTAAGTGATTCCTTATCATCAGTTGGCGTGATTGTCGGTGCTTTAATTGTCACGATTTGGCATATCGACTGGGTAGATCCAGTCTTAACCATTGGTGTGGCCGTCTTCATTTGTTTTGAAGCCTGGCCCATCGTGAAACAAACGATTACCATTTTAATGCAAGCATCCCCCAAGCTCGATTATCTCGCCATTCAAAATGATATCGTGGCAATTGATGATGTCATATCAGTTCATCACATTCATGCGTGGATGATTGATGAACACCGAATCATTTTTTCCGCTCACATCAATGTGTTAGATTTACCGATTAGCGAAGTTGAACCCATCTACGCCGAAATTGAATTGTTATTAAAAGAAAAATACGGTATCGGTCATGTCACCATTCAAGCCGAAGTAGCGCGCGGTTTAGACGAAGAACTGTTTAATACTCCCGGTGACACAAATACGGAAAATTAAAAATGGACTGTAATACAAAACATTAGTTTTGTATTACAGTCCATTTCATTTCAACAAGCAAATCACTCATTAAACAGTTTGTTTTGCTGCTTGTTTTTCTTCATTATTAATAATGGTTACCATTGGAATGATGACTGGCCGGCGACCAGTTTGGGCATAGAGAAGTTTTTGCAAACGACTCACAATTGTCCGGTTCAAAGCACGTTCATCAATCTTCTTCCGACTCTTAAATGTATTTAAGATAGCCCAGAAGACTTCATGGTTGGCGGCTTTAATTAATTCTTGTGATTCGTGCATGTACACGAACCCACGTGAGACAATGTCTGGTCCAGCGACAATTTGATGGTTTTTCAAATCAACCACTGCAATTGCAGTCACGACCCCTTCTTCTGAAAGAAGACGACGTTCGCGAATTTCTGGATTTCCGACACTATCACCAACATCACGGCCATCGATGTAAACATCCCCGGCTGTATCAATATGATCAGCAATGCGTGCAGTATCCTTGGTTAAGGCCAACACATCCCCATTTTCCATGGTGAAGCGATTTTCCTTAGGAATACCAGTTAATTCAGCCAATTTGGAATGAACTTCCAACATTCTAAACTCACCGTGAATTGGCATGAAGAACTTAGGCTTCATCAAACGGAGCATCAATTCTTGTTCTAGTTGACCACCATGACCTGACGCATGGATGTTATTCAAGTAACCATGAATAACAGTAGCGCCCGCTTCATCCAACTTGTTAATTAATTGGTTAACACTAGTTGTGTTACCAGGAATTGGATTACTTGAGAAGACCACTGTATCACCAGGTTGAATGGTGATTTGACGGTGAGTTCCGGCAGCGATGCGGCTCAAAGCTGCCATTGGTTCCCCTTGCGAACCAGTACACATAATCAAAACCTTTTCAGGTGGATATGAGTTGATTTCATTAGGATCAATCAACACTTCCTCTGGAATGTTCAAATAACCTAATTCTTGTCCGGCAGCAATTGCATTTTCCATGCTTCGGCCAACTACGGCAATCATGCGGCCTTGGCGCATGGCTTCATCAGAGGCTTCCCGTAAACGATAAACGTTTGAGGCAAAGGAAGCGAAAATAATCCGGCCTTTAATTTTTTCAAAGACGCGACGAATATGCACGTCAACCCATTGTTCTGACTTTGAAAATTCAGGTCGTTCTGCATTGGTACTATCTGACGCCAATAACAAGACGCCATTTTCACCCAAAGCAGCCATTTTTTGTAAGTTAGGTGATGGTAACCCACCAACAGGGGTCAAATCAAACTTGAAATCACCAGTTTCAACAATGGTTCCTTGAGGTGTATGCACCGCAACTCCTAAGGCATCAGGAATTGAGTGGGTCGTACGGAAAAATGAAACTGACATTTTGTTAAATTTCAGAATCGTATCTTCTTGAACTTCAATTAATTCAGCATTGCGAAGTAAATGTTTTTCTTCTAACTTACCTTTAATTAATGACAAGGCAAATGGACCCGAATAAATGGGAACATTGACTTGTTGTAAGAAGAATGGCAACCCACCAATATGATCTTCGTGACCATGGGTGATAACAATTGCCTTAATTTTATCTTTGTTTTCGACTAAATAAGTATAGTCTTGGATGACATAGTCAACACCCAAAAGTTCGTCTTCAGGGAATAAAACCCCGCAGTCGATGACAATAATTTCGTCTTGAAATTGCACACAGTACATGTTTTTCCCGATTTCTCCGAGTCCACCGAGTGCGTAAAACGCAACTTCATTGTTGTTAATATTTAATTTTTGCATATCTACCTAGTTCCTTTTTTTGTTTTTTATTATCTATATGTATTCCGTTTTTTGTCACGAATAACTGCTATGTTCCCAATATTAAAATGGTCTCCGCCTATTTTTTAATACGCAAAATATACTTTGTAGTGCTCCCAATCAATTTAAAATATGAAAACTTCATTTATTTATCCGCTCGTTCGTTACTTTCCAGTATATCATAACGTTTTCTAAAATGGTACTGCCCACAACTCAATGGATAAGAAAAGCAACCAACCGGAATGATTGATTGCCTAAAGTATCTTATTTGTCATCGACTAAATGCATGGTGACCCCATCCAAATCGACAATTGCTACTAACTTTTTACCTGGTTGGTCTTCCACCGGCCCCATGTTAACAGCTGGTTTGCCATCAATCTCATCTATAGAAACAAACCGTTCCACCATTACTTTACGTAAAACCGAAATGGTTTCTTTTTGTTCATTAGCCTTTTTGACCGCAACCGGCAAGGTGTAACCCTCATCCAAAAAGTATTTGATCATCCGCACGCGTGACAGTGTCGCCATCGAATACTTACGATTTTGGCCCGTTTGGATTTGAATCGGATGAATATAGCCTTTACTTTCCCAATAACGCAATTTACTTTGAGAAACTTGTGTAACCCTTGCCAAGTCACCAATACCAAACTGCATTATTTTTTGATCAAAGACTTCTTTTAATTGTGTTGGAACTTCAATCAACTTTTTACTTCCTTTCGAATTCTAATAGTGGTATTGTTTCAAAGTTGTTTTCATTTTGATAATTTATATGAACTCAGTATATATTTTCTCACAGCATTGTCAAGTTATTTGACAAAGTTAAAAAATGAGTTTAAAGTAACAAACATGGAAATTTAGAAAAGAGGTATTTTACGTTGGCAAAAAATGTAGACGTTAACGGAAAGCCTTATAGTCGTGGAGTTTTAATTGCTCTTCTATTAGTAGGTGTTTTCTGTACAGTATTAAATCAAACAATCTTAACCACTGCGTTCCCAGCCTTAATGAAGGCATTTGATATTAACACTTCAACTGTTCAATGGTTAACCACTGGATTCTTGATGGTTAATGGAATCATGATTCCTGTTAGTGCGTTTCTAAGTGCTCGCTTCCCAACCAAATGGTTATATATTGTAGCCATGAGTATTTTCGAAGTTGGTACAATCATGGCCTGGGTCGCTCCTAGTTTCCAAGTGCTCTTAGCTGGACGTTTAGTTCAAGCTGTCGGTGTGGGAATTACGATGCCTTTAATGCAGACCATTATGTTAAGTATCTTCCCTGCAAATAATCGTGGGTCAGCCATGGGGATGGCCGGTATTGTTATCGGACTAGCTCCTGCCCTTGGACCTACATTGTCTGGGTGGGTGATTGATAACTTTACTTGGCGTGACCTATTTGGAATGATTGTTCCAATCGTCGCCGTAGTCATTATTTTAAGTTTCTTCTTTATGAGAAACGTTATCAAAACCACTAATCCCAAACTCGATATTTTATCATTGCTATTATCAACTGCCGGTTTCGGTAGTTTACTTTACGGCTTTTCATCAGTTGGTACGGATGGCTGGACTAGCGTCACCGTTCTTTCAACCATTATCATTGGTGTGGTCCTCATTTTATTCTTTGGTTATCGTCAACTACACGTCAAAAATCCATTCTTGGAAATTCGTGTGTTCAAATCAAAAGAATTTACAATTGCAACAATTTTAAGTTCTGCCGTCATGGTTGCCATGGTGGGTGCAGAAATGATCTTGCCACTTTACCTTCAAAATGTTCATGGTATGTCAGCCTTCCATTCTGGATTAGCGTTACTACCTGGTGCATTGATGATGGGAGTTATGAGCCCAATCACTGGTAATTTATTTGATCGATATGGTGCAAAGCGTTTGGCCTTAACAGGGATGATTCTGTTAACGGTTGCCACTATTCCATTCATCTTTATCACTCGTAACACGCCAACGATTTACATTACCATGTTTTATGCGGTTCGGTTGTTTGGTATTTCAATGGTTATGATGCCAACAACAACTGCTGCGATGAACTCACTATCAATGGATATGATTTCTCACGGTACGGCTGTTAACAACACCACTCGTCAAATCGCTAGTTCAATGGGAACTGCCGTCTTAGTTTCTGTTTTATCAAACGTCACGACGAACAACATGCCAGCTAAGAGTTTACTCAAAGCTACGCCTTTTGATTACAAGATCAAAGCGGTGGATGCAGTTATGAATGGTTACTCAGCAGCATTTATCATTGCGGTGGCCTTTAGTGTCATCGGATTGATTGTAGCCTTCTTCTTAAGCAGTAACAAAAATCGAGTAAAAGTTACACTCGAAGCGAAAGGAGATACTAAATAATGGTATTAATCACATTAGTAATCGGTGCAATTGCCTTCTTCATTGCCTTTATGTTCACCTTTAAGCCAGCTAGCCGCATTGCAGCGTTGCTCATTTCAGGGATTGTACTAATTGGTTCAATCGTTCTCATGGTTGCCAATTATTCAAATCATTTCGGGATGGAAAAGAAAACTGTTACCACTTCGACAGAAATCTACTCAGCTTCAAATTCAGATACCATGCCTATGATGCTTTATAAAAAAGTTGGTACCTCTGGTAAAAATAATGTTTATGTATACAACTTAAAATCGACTCAAAAGACTCCAAATCATACCAAAGCTGACGAATATACTTCTAACAAAGTAAAAACCACTAGCGATGGTACAACAGCCACAATGCAAACCAAAACCACTCGTTGGGTTTGGAAGAGCGACTTTTACAAGAATCTCTACATGTGGTCAGGAATGAATAACACAATCGTTAAGCGCGTCAACACCTTCACATTGCCAAAAACTTGGGTCACCCTTTCGACCACTCAATCCGCAGCTTTGAAAAAGGAAATGGCTAGCATGACAACCGAACAACAGGCCGCAAGCAAAACTGCTGGAACACAATATGTGACCCAAGCAGTGACTGCTGCCATGGCTAAGAATCCAACGATGTCAACGACCGAACAAGGTCAAATTGCTAAACAAGCACAAGCTGAATATTATTCTCAAGTGCTCAAACAAGCGATTGCTTCAATAAAATAATCATTTAAGATAATTCCCCAATTATTTTGAGTCAAAAAACGAGACTTCCTCAAGTCTCGTTTTTTTAGTCTCAATTTTATCAGTCAACTCGTGTTTAAGCTTTTAGGGAATTGATATTTTGATGGATTAAATCAATAAAGTATTTACTGGCAATCGGCAGGCTATTATCATCTTTTTTAATGATACCGACTTTTCGATATAAAGTGGGCTGTAATGGCTTTAAATCCACCTGATAATTGGTTCCCTGTAAAACCAATTCAGGTAAAATACTCACTCCGAGGCCTTCTTGTACCATCATCGCCACTGTACCATCATCGCCACTGTATCATCATCGTGAGCCCAAATTTTCACATCTACCTCCAGTTGCTGTTGACGAAACGCTTCTAACGGCTCACTGAAATTACCTTCTTCAATT
The DNA here is from genome assembly GCF_008632615.1 of Paucilactobacillus nenjiangensis. Classification (NCBI taxonomy): domain Bacteria; kingdom Bacillati; phylum Bacillota; class Bacilli; order Lactobacillales; family Lactobacillaceae; genus Paucilactobacillus; species Paucilactobacillus nenjiangensis. The sequence goes on along the minus strand of NZ_CP043939.1, from coordinate 639,901 downwards.
AACAGTAATGATTCGTGCTGCAAATCTTGTAAAGTGACCGACACTTGTTGGGAGAGACGATGATGTTTGGGCAAAACTGCGACAAATTTCCCTTGAACCACCAATTCACTTTCATAACCACTGGGCGCATCGGGACTAATGAAACCAAAATCCACTTCCCCATTACTAATCCATTGGGTAATGGTTGTGTAATCGCCTTGATGGATCACAAATTTCACCTTTGGATACTGAGCTTGAAATTGTTTGATAATTTTAGGTAACCAGTGGCGTGAAATACTAGCATAGGCCCCAATTCGCACCACACCAGACTCCAAATGATTAATTTGCGTCACTTTTTCACTCAATAATATTTGCTGGGTTAATAATTTTTGAATAAATGGATAGACTTCTTCACCTTCCGGAGTCAATTGCACGCCCCGTTTAGATCGATATAACAATTTGATTGACATTTCTTTTTCGAGCGACGAAATCATCTGACTAATGGCGGACTGAGTATAGCCTAAAATTTCGGCAGCCTTGGTAAAACTACCGACTTCAATGATTTTTTGAAGGGCTTCTAGTTTATTATCCATTCATTACACTTCCTAATGTTAAGTTCAAAAACATTTGTTTTACTTATATTAACCGATGGGATATTGTTAGTCTATTAATTTTAATTCACTGGAGGTATGTGACATGAGATGTTATATAGCAGATGCTTTTACCAAGACGATTTTTAAAGGAAATCCAGCCGCCATTTGTATTTTAGATGAATGGATTGATGACGAATTAATGCAGAACATCACCAATTAAAATAAATTATCCGAAACAGCTTTCGCAGTCAAGACGGGTGATGCTTATCACCTCCGTTGGTTTACACCAGGTGGAGAAATTGACTTATGTGGTCATGCGACCTTAGCGACGGCTTTCGTCTTGCACCAATTTTATGAACCAGAAGCCACGAGTTTTAAATTCTATACCCTTAGTGGCCAGTTAACCGTTACTATGGATGATGGTCGTTTTATCATGAACTTTCCTTCATACGATTTAACACCAGTAGAAGTGACTGATGCAATGATTTCAGCGATTGGTGTCACCCCCGTTGAAGCCTATATGGGCCGGGATTTAGTTTGTGTCTTGGAAAATGAAAACCAGGTCATCAATCTCAAACCTGACTTAGCCAAAATCAAACAGTTGGATGGCGAATTATTACATGTCACTGCACAAGGTACGCAGTACGATACCGTTTCTCGTTCTTTTGCACCAAAGTTAGCGGTGGATGAAGACCCAGTTTGTGGAAGTGGCCACTGTCATATCATTCCATTGTGGGCGCACAAATTAAACCAAGCCAAATTCACTGCCTACCAAGCTTCAGCAAGATCTGGCGTATTATATTGTGAATACTTGGGTGACCGCACAACATTAGCTGGCGATGCAGCTTTATACTCAATTGCCGATTTACAAGTTTAAAACTCAAAATTTAAATTAAAATTCGATTAGAATTGCGTTATTATCGTAACTATCGACATTCATTATGGAGGAGATCACATATGAATTCTGACATAACCTTCCAAGCAGGTGTCAAAGATGTTATTCCCACTTTGCTTGGATACATAGGAGTTGGTGTGGCATACGGGGTTGTTGCCCAAACATCCAACTTTAGTTTATTAACCGTAGCGTTACTTTGTTTGATTGTGTATGCTGGATCCGCTCAGTTCGCCATTACCACCATGATTGTCAGCGGCAGTCCCATTCCAGCCATCATCATGTCAGCTTTTCTAATCAATTCGCGCATGATTTTGATGAGTACGTCCATGGCCCAATATTTTAAAAATGAATCGTTAAAAGCCAACATTGCGATTGGTTCGCTGTTGACTGACGAAACCTTTGCGCTCGGGATGAATAAAGCTGCCGTCACGCATGGCAAGCTTAATTCTAAATGGTTTAATGCCACAAACGTGATTGCTTATTCTGTCTGGTGCCTATCATGTTTAGTTGGTGCCTTGGCCGGAAAATTAATTTCTGACCCAAAAACTTTAGGCCTTGATTTTGCAATTGTTGCCATGTTTATTGGCTTACTCTACTTGCAAATGATTAGTGATCGACGCCGCAAACTATCGGTGCAACTCTCAGTCGTGCTGGTCGTCATCATTTCATTTATTATTTATGGACGCTTTTTGAATACTGAAATTGCATTACTATTATCAGCACTGACAGCGTGCTTTACGGGGATGGTGATTGAAAATGGAGATTAATACTTATACTTTTTTGACCATTTTAGGCTGTGGCATCGTCACCTGGTTATCTCGAGTTGTACCATTCATTCTCGTCAAAAACTTTACGATTCCTAAACCAGTGATTAGATTTCTGTCATTTGTACCAGTGGCCATTATGGCCGCACTCTTTATTGAAAACGTACTAGTCTTTAAGCCTGGACAATGGGCAACAATTCAATGGCCACAAATGTTAGCCTCAATTCCAACTTTTGCGGCGGCCATCATTTCTAAAAGTTTGATGATCATTTGTGTCGTGGGAATTGTATCAATGGCGTTGGTCAGATTTTTTCATCTTGGTATGTAATAGGTGCTTGTGCGCGAATTAATACCTGATTTGGATTAAACTGTCGATGTCCATTGAACTAACGCAAAAACCACGTATTTCAAATGGCACTAGTCAGCTTTTTCCATCTTGGTATGTAAAATATTTTTCATTTAAATATGTAAGCAAGAATTAGCAAATGCTGATTCTTTCTTTTTGTCTAAAAAGTGCCTTGTACTAATCATGAAAGCGTTTTATACTTCAAGTGTAGACATAATTTATTCAAAGGGGAAATTATTATGAGTAAAGTTTTCTTATCAGCAAAATTACCAGCAATTACCGTTTCAAAATTACAAGACGCCAACATTGACGTTTCAGTTTATTCTGGTGACTCATTGATCTCACATGACGAATTATTATTGTCCGTCACCGACGCTGATTTTTTAATTACCGCCCTATCAACGAAGGTTGACAAAGAAATTATTGATGCTGCTCCGAAACTGAAAATTATTGCTAATTTCGGTGCCGGATTTAACAACATCGATACTGCATATGCCAAAGAAAAAGGCATCTTCGTCACCAATACGCCATTGGTTTCAACGAATTCCGTAGCCGAAGTGACAATTGGATTACTACTTGCCTTAAGCCATCGAATCGTTGAAGGTGATGCCCAAATGAGAACCACTGGCTTCCCTGGTTGGTCACCTCTCTACTTCTTAGGCCGTGAAATTGCCGGTCAAACATTAGGGATTGTTGGCTTAGGTAGCATTGGTCGTGAAGTTGCGAAGAAAGCCCGTGCGATGTCGATGGATGTGCAATACTGGCAACCACATCAATTGTCAGATCCTGAAGAACGTGCACTTGGTGTTAAATATGTCTCATTTAATGAACTAATCAATACCAGTGATTTCATCAGTATCAACGCTCCACAAACCAAAGATAATCTCCATCAATTTGATGCTTCCGTCTTTAAAGAGATGAAATCGACTGCTGCCATCGTCAACGTAGGTCGTGGGCCTATCATTGACGAAGCTGCAATTGTCACAGCCTTAAAGACCGGTGAAATTGCTGGCGCTGCTTTAGATGTTTATGAACATGAACCTCAAATCGCCGACGGTTTAGCAGCGTTGAAGAATGTGATTATCACACCACATATTGGTAATGCAACTGTTGAAGCTCGTGATGCAATGGGTACCATCGTTGCTGACAATGTTGTGAGTGTTTCAAAAGATGCCGCACCAAAATATATTGTAAATAAATAATTAGCTACGCTAAAGGGGATGCAAAATAAACTTTGCATCCCCTTTTTTTGCACTATTTTATTGATAAACTAAATCTGCGAATTTTTGTCCTTTATATTGTTTAGCTAAGGCTTCTGTCTTAAAGTAGACTGCGTCAGTCCAATATCCAGCTCCACTAGCACTAACTAAAACAGCTTGGCCGTCCTCAGTATGTCCGGCATAGGATTGGCCGTCACCAGCAGTTTGTTGCCAGCCACGAATATTAAAGAAATGTAGTCCGTGCGCTGGTTCATTCACGTCCAACGCACGACCCCAATCTTCATGTTGAACTTGGAAAGAGGCATCGTTAGGATTGCGATAAAAATAGGTTGTATTTGCTTGGCCGCTAAAGCTAGTTTGCATAGAATACTGATCAATTGAGATAGTATCAATTTGGGTACCATCATAATTATATCCATACCAAGTACCCCGGATTTCTTCAGGTGAAGCGACTTTTTCGTTACCCTCCGCATCCACGACCGGTTCTTGACTTGAACTTGACGATGAAGTATTCGAGCTGCTATTTTTAGTGACCTTTTTTGACGAGTTCGTTGAACTATCGGCACTCTTTTTATCACTAGTTGAACTGGTACAACCGGTTAATACTCCAACGCTTAATACAATGACCAATAAGCCAATTATCCTGCTTTTCATGATTTATCCTCCCGAATAAAGCAATTATACTAATCATGTATAATATCGCTCATATCGGTTGGTAAAGTAACTTTAAAGACTTTTTGTTCGTGCGTAAATGGATCCGTAAAGCTCAAAGATTGGGCATGCAAGGCTTGTCGTTGAATCAAAGTTTGTGGGCCACCATACAATTCGTCACCCAATAACGGATGACCTAAATGGGTAAAATGCACCCTAATTTGATGAGTTCGACCGGTATGTAATTGAACTTCCACCTCTGTCCAATCTTCACCGGTAGATTTAACCCAATACTCTGTTTGCGCTGTTTTTCCATCTGGTCGTACAACTCGTCTTGGAGAATCTTCCACCTTACCAATTGGATGATCAATCACGTCATGGTCTAGTTCCAAATGGCCACTCACAATGGCGGTATATCGTTTATCTAGTTCGTGATTTTCAACTTGATGTGAAATCATACTTTGTGAGACGCGATTTTTAGCGACCAACACAATTCCCGAAGTAAATCGATCTAAACGGATAATTAAACTGGGACGTAAATCAGTGGCTCCCGATTGAATTAAATAGCCTTTCACACGATTTAACAAGGTATCCGTTGAATTAGTCGGACCCGGGATTGAACTCAATCCAGCTGGTTTATTAACGACTAACCAATTTTGATCTTCATAAACAATCTCGATTGGTTCATCACTAACCTTGACCTCAGGATCTTCCGGAATAGGATTAGTCACCAACGTTACTACTTCACCTGGTTCAATGATGGTTGTAATTGGTTCAACTTTGGCATTCATTCTAAACACACCATCACCATATTTAATATCCGCTAGTAACCGATGACCTAACCCGACTTGAGACATAAACTTTTTGATGGTGATTGGTTTGTCACCTTCATATTTCCATTGATATTCTGCCATAATTTCTCTTTTCTATCGTGTGCGATTGTTTTCAAAATTTGCTATACTCTAAGTATACATAAGGAGGCTGCACATATGAATAATATTTATGATTTTTCAGAAACTGAAATTAGTGGCAAACCCATCAATTTTAGCGATTTTAAAAACAAGGTCGTTTTAGTGGTAAACACCGCCAGTAAATGTGGACTTGCACCTCAACTGAAAGAACTTGAAGAATTACACCAAAAGTACCAAGCACAAGGACTAGTTGTCATCGGTACTCCCTCCAATCAATTTCATCAAGAACTCAAAACTGATGCCGATGCGAATGAATACTGTCAAATTCATTTTGGCGTAACTTTTCCAATTACGCAACGAGTCGTGTTGAATGGAGATGACGAAGATCAGCTATATACCTATTTAAAGGCTGAATCTGGTCATGGTCGGATTAAATGGAACTTTACCAAGTTTTTGATTGGTCCAGATGGGAATTTAATTCATCGCTACGCACCAACTACTACTCCATTGAAAATGGAAGCTGATATTCAACAAGCAATATCTGAAATTCAATAAGAAAAGGAGATTCCGTCAGGAGTCTCCTTTTACTTTGCTGGTTGATAAGTTAAATATTCATCTAAAAAGGCATCAACATGTTGTTTATATTCTTCTGGATTAATCCAAAAACTTTCTGCATGTGTCGCGTTGGGTACTAACCATTTTTCTTTAGGTGCAGATGTGGCTGCAAAGTTTTCGTTTAACATTTCAGCGGGCACATAAACATCTTTTTCACCATGAATAAAGAAAATTGGTCGGGTGTTCTTCTTTAATTGATCGACTGAAGAGACACTCTTCAAGTCAAACCCTTGGCGACGATGATTAATCAAATTAACCGCTGGTACAAGTGGATATTTAGGTAAATGGAAAGTCCGTTTCAATAAATAACTGAGTTCATCCCCAATGTTGGAATAGCCACAATCGGCAATAATAGCTCGAACTTGTTCAGGTAATGTTTCCCCACTGACCATTTCCACCGTGGCACCACCCATCGAAACTCCAAATAAAACAATGCGTGAATTTCGACCATTCTTTTCAATAATTTTATCAATCCAATTTAAATAATCTAAGCGATCTAACCAACCGAAAGTAATGTATTTACCGGCTGAGCTCCCATGAGCCTGATTGTCAGGTAACAATACGTTATAACCTAATTCATGAAACATCCGGGCATAACTGGACATTGTTTCACCGTTACCTTTATAGCCATGAGCGATAATGACCGTATCAGTTGTCCTAACTTCTGCTGGCACATAAGTCGAAGTCAGGCGTTTACTTTTATTATTCGCATTTAAAAGCCATTGCTCGGTATCAGGTTGATCATGTAACCAATCAACGCCATCAAAATAACTTTCGGCGTACTGTTGCTTGTCTGCAGAAGTTGCAGGTACTTTATCTACCCGATCAAATACAAACGAAAACAACTTTTCCGAGACCGTCGCAACTCCGGCAGCAAGAATCACTGGCGCTGCAATTTTTGTCAAATTTGTCTTTTTCCCCATAATAATTCTCCTAGCCATAAAACGTTGTACATTAAAATTTATGTATCCCAATATTCTAGCACAAAAAGTTTTAAAAGTACTTAAGAATGGTTTAGGAAGAAAAAGTTCCCCAACGATAGCTGATGTGTCTATCATTAGGAAACTTTTACATAGTCATTATTCTTCTAAACCGGCTTGTTTCAAAGCATTCTTAACACCAGTTTCGTCTTCAGAGTCAACGTGGAGTTCAATTGCTTTCGCATCGCCTTGTTTAACAACGAATAAGCTTAAAATATTATATTTATGGCTGGCTAAAGCTTCTGATACCTTAGCTAAAAAACCAATTTCTTGCGCTGGCACATGGACAGTCACACTAGTACCACCATTACCATAAGCAGCAACGTTTAAGAAAGCATCAAAGATATCATTGTTGGTAATAATACCAGTCAAATGACCATCATCAACCACTGGCAATACGCCAATATTGTTTTTACGCATTTGATAAATGGCTTCTTCCAATACAGATGAAGACTTGATTGTCCGCACATCTTTTTCCATGATTTCATCAACGGTCGTTTTATTCAGTAAATAGTTCACTTCATAAACTGATAAGCTGGTTGCTTCTGAAGGTAATGCACGTTGGATAATCCCTTCAGTCACTAATCCGACCAATTTCCCATTATCAACGACTGGTAATCGATGAATATCATGTTTTTTCATTAAATCAACTGCATCATTAATTCGAGTTTCTGGTCGAATTGTCACTAAATCCGTGGTCATAAAATCTGCTACACTCATGATTGTTATCCTCCTAGATATGCTTTTTGAACATCTTCATTTGCCAATAATTCTTCACCAGTTCCAGTCATTAAAATATTACCAGTGGCTAGCACATACCCGCGGTCAGCAATTGAAAGTGCTTTTGATGCATTTTGTTCGATTAATAACACTGTGGTGCCTTGTTTCTTGATTTCTTTGATAATATCAAAGATTTCATTAATGAAAATGGGAGCGAGACCCATCGATGGTTCATCCAGCAAAATTAGCTTAGGTTTCGCCATTAAAGCACGACCCATGGCCAACATTTGTTGTTCACCACCGGAAAGTGTCGCGGCATCTTGATTTTTACGTTCAGATAACACCGGAAAGCGTGAGAAAACTGCATCATAATCGTTTTTCAAGGCGGCCTTGTCTTTGCGTAAAAATGCACCCATTTGCAAGTTTTCCATCACGGTTAGGCCAGGAAAAATATGCCGGCCTTCTGGTACTTGCGAAATTCCGCCTAACACAATTTTCTCTGATTTTTCTGATTGAATTTCACGGTCTTCATAGTAAATTTTACCACCGGCTGGTTTTAAAATTCCTGAAATAGTCTTCAAAATAGTCGTTTTACCGGCTCCGTTGGCTCCAATCAATGAAACAATTTCGCCTTCATTAACTTCAAAATTAACACCCTTGACGGCTTGAATGACACCGTAGTTGACGGATAGATCTTCAACTTTTAATAATGACATTAGTCGTCACCTCCTAGATAAGCTTGAATTACTCGTTTATTTTGTTGGATTTCAGCAGGTGTCCCTTCGGCGATGAGTTTACCGTATTCCAAAACGTAAATCCGTTGGGCGATGTCCATCACTAATGACATATCATGTTCAATTAAGAGCACGGTGATATGAAAATCATTTTGAATTTGACGAATTAGTCGGGTCAAGTCAGCTGTTTCTTCTGGATTCATCCCGGCAGCGGGTTCATCCAAGAATAGAATCTTCGGCTTAGTTGCGAGTGCACGCACAATTTCCAAACGACGCTGTGCACCATATGGCAAATTACTTGCCAAAACGTCAAGTTGATCTTCCATGCCAAAAATTTTCAACAGGTCGACTGCTTGCTGTTTCAGCGCTTCTTCTTTTCGATAAAACGATGGTAACCGGAAAATACTTTCCAAAAAGCCTTCTTTATTTTTCGCGGTCATCGCGATTAACACGTTATCCAAAACCGTCAATTCTTTAAACAGACGAATATTTTGAAAGGTCCGTGCCAACCCCGCTTGCGCCACTTTATACGGTTTAACTTTATTCAAAGTTTGTAAACCATTATCCGTTTGAAGGGCAATTACCCCTTCTGTTGGAGTGATCACACCGGTCAGCAAATTAAAGAGGGTCGTTTTCCCTGCCCCATTTGGGCCAATTAATGCCACCAACTCATTTTCTTCCAAATGCATCGTGACATCTGAAACGGCCGTCAAACCACCAAAAGTTTTCGTAACTTCTTTTACATCTAATAAACTCATCTTAGGCATCCCCCTTTTGCTTAGAATGTCCAAACTTGTTAAAAATTTTACGAATTGATAATTCACGAGTGCCCAACAAGCCAGATGGTTTAAAGACCATCAACAAGATGAGTGCTAGTGAGTAAATCACCATCCGTAATGTCCCAAAGTTTTGGAGTACTAAATCCAGCACACCCAAGACAGCAGCTGCCACGAAGGTCCCTGTAATTGAGCCAATTCCACCAAGCACCACGATAATCAGAATATTGATTGAATTCATGATTCCGAAATCTGTTGGGGCAATTGTTTGAATGTAATTGGCATGCAAAGCACCACCAATGGCAGCAGTAGCAGCTCCCACAACGAAGGCGATAACTTTCCATTTGGTCGTATTAACTCCCATAGATTCAGAAGCAATTTCATTTTCACGAACTGACATAATTGCGCGACCATCACGACTATGAATCAAATTAACAATCAACAACGTGGTTAAACAAACCATTATGTAGACTACTGGCCATGTTGCAAGCAATGGAATGTTGTATAGTCCAGCAGGACCATTAGTAATTTTCAAGTTATTCAAAATAATTCGAATAATTTCAGCCACACCCATTGTGGCGATTGCCAAATAATCTCCATCCAAACGCAACGTTGGAATCCCAACGATCAAGGCAACCAAAGCCGAAACTGCAGCTCCGGCAATCATTCCAATCACCATCCCCATTGGTGTTGCAATTGAGGTGGTAATCAAGGCACAGACATATGCTCCAATGGCCATAAACCCAGCATGACCAAGTGAGAATTGGCCTGAAAAGCCAATAATCAAATTCAAACCAGTCGCCAGGATAATATTAATTCCGATGGTAACTAAAGTTTGTTCACCTAACGCATCAATAATACCGCCAAACTCCAATACATTAATGAGAACGAAGCCAACAACCATGAGCACAAGCCAGGTCAAATTGTATTTGAGATTTTTTTTCATGTTTGTCACCTACACTTTCTCTTTAATTTTCTTACCTAGAATCCCAGCAGGTTTGATCAACAAAATAATAATCAGTACGGCATAAACGGCCGCATCTTTGAAGGCTGAAAAGCCCAACGCCTGCATAATTGTTTCGAGTAAGCCAATAACGAAGCCACCAATCGCAGCCCCAGGGATTAAACCAATTCCACCAAGTACGGCAGCAACGAAGGCTTTAATACCTGGTGTCATCCCCATCAACGGATCGATAGAGTTATAGTAAAGTCCAATCATAACTCCGGCAGCCCCAGCCAAGGCTGAGCCAAGTGCGAAAGTAAATGAAATCGTATGATCAATGTTAATTCCAATCAACTGTGCAGCTTCTGGATCCACTGACACAGCGCGCATTGCCTTACCCATTTTAGTTTTACGAACAATTAATTGTAGTAAGACCATCAAAACAATTGAGACCACCAAAATTAATAGTTGGATATTCGAAATACTAACGCCACCTAAATGGTAACGAACTACGTGCATGACTTGTGGGAAACTCCGGACATTTGACGTAAACAAATATGCCATCCCATTTTCAAGTAAAAATGAAACCCCAATCGCTGTAATCAAAGCAGCAATTCTAGGTGAATTACGTAGTGGGCGGTATGCTAACCATTCCACCAAAACACCAAACAGACCACAGAAAAGCATGGCTGAAATCAGCGCTAACCAAAAATTAAAGTGAAGTTCATTAATTACATAGTATCCCCAAAAGGCGCCAACCATGTAGATATCACCGTGCGCAAAGTTAATCAATTTAATGATTCCATAAACCATTGTGTAACCCAGAGCTAGCAAGGCATAAATGCTACCTAGCGAAAGCCCATTTACTAGTTGTTGAAGAATTGTATCCACGATTGTCACTTCCTATCTTGTTTAAAAAAAGTGCGGTTCAGAATTACTATTTTGCATTTGCGAACGTCCAAATTACTTTGGAAAATCATTCATTCACCCGTTCATCCAAAATACCATCCCTACCGCACTTCATTTCATTACGATGTCCAGTCAACTATATCTAAAATCGACATATTGGTGACTTTTAAAACTTTGTCAATTAGAACTTTATGTTACATTCTCATATTACTTAACTGCTGTGGCGCTAACTTCTTTACCATTATCAACTTTGGTGATGATAACTTGTTTTTGTGGGTTATGGTTCTTATCCATGGTGATTGTACCAGTGACACCATTGAAGTTCTTAATCTTAGCTAATCCATCAGCAATCTTAGTTGAGTCAGCAGATTTTTCAGATTCAATTGCATCCTTGATCATGTATGTTGCATCGTATGCCAAGGCATCAAATGTACCAGCATCTTCGTTGTACTTAGCCTTGAATGCCTTCATGTAGTTAGTTGCTTTAGCATCGGTGTTAGCCAATGTATCAAAGTGGGTCGTGTAGTAAACATTGGTGGTATTGTTTGTACCAGCAATCTTAGCAAGTTTAGGATCGGCAAATCCGTCAGCACCCAAGATTGGAGTTGAAATACCCATTTCACGAGCTTGTTTGATAATCAAACCGGCTTCTGAATAGTAACCAGGAACGAAGATGGCATCGAAGCCTTTATTCTTCATCTTAGTCAACAAAGTATTAAAGTCTTTGTCACCAGATTGGTAATATTCTGTGGTAACCACTTTACCTTTGTATTCAGCCTTAAATGCTTTCGTTAATCCTTGAGCATAATCTGTTGATTTATCAGCTAAAATGGCAACTTTCTTAGCATTCAAAGTATTGTATGCATATTTAGCTAAAGCCTTACCTTGATAACTATCTTCAAAACATGAACGGAAGACATAAGGTTGTACCTTACCACTCTTTTGAAGTGTCAATGAATCTTGTGTCCCACCGGGTGTAATGAATGGCACTTTGGCTTTAGTATAGTTAGGAATAGCAGCTAAACCAGCACCGGAAGTAATTGGTCCGACGACTGCATTAACCTTACTCTTAGTAGTTAAATCAGTTGCAACAGAAGAAACGGTTGAGTTATCAGATTTGTTATCCTTTTGAATCAACTTAATCTTCAATTTCTTACTACCAACTTTAACTCCACCGTCTTTGTTAATTTGTTCAACGGCTAACTTAGTCCCACGTTCCATGGCTTGGCCATATTGTGCGGCGGCTCCAGAAAGTTCAAAGTTACCACCCAGTTTGATAGTATTACCAGTTTGTTTATTACCACTACTACCGGCGCTACTACTACATCCAGCTAAAACTAACGTACTTGCAAGCGCAATCGTCCCTAACGCTGCAAAAAATTTTTTTCTATGCATAACAATCTACCTCTCCACATGTAAAATTAAAAAAAGTTGAAATGTTCTAATCTAATTTTAATAATTTACCACACTTATACCAAGGCCGTCAAACAAAACTCACAGAAAATTCACAGAATATTGGTGATTTTACACAATAAATCTTCATTTATGAGAAAAGTTCTCATAAGGTGTATTAATGTATTTTTGAAAGGGCTTTATCTATACTGTGAGTAAATAAAGAAATGAGGCGATTTGTATGGAAATAAAATTCACTGAAGATGCTCTTAACAAGATTAAACCTAAATTAGATGATCACACGGTTATGCTATTAAGTTATGCTGATGGTGTTGGTCCATACTCACATCACGGACTCGTCGCTTTGCAAATTGAATTTGATTTTATTTTAATTACTGACAAAATGGATAAGAAAGATTATGACGGCCAATATGATTCAGAGCTTGGCCCTATTTACTACAAGAGCTACTCAAAGGAATTTTTGAGTGACAACTTGAAGATTGCTTTCCAAAGTAACTTCAACGTGCTAACTCTCTCTGATGATAGTGAAACGATTGAAGATAATCTACAATTACAAGATTTACGTGAATATTATAGTAGAAAAGTTTTTTTAGTAAGTTGATTGATGATAGTGCGGTCTATCATCAATCAGCTTTTTTACTTCAAAATTTCTCTAAACTAACCGTATTTACAATTGATGCAAATACTAGTAAACTCAATGTTATTAATACTTACGAAAGTGTGATTACAATCAAACGATACATAGCAGTTTTCTTATTCGGTATCATCGGTGGTGGTGCGCGTTATTTGATGGAATTATTGATTGTCGCCCCCAATGGATTTCCATTCAGTACTCTCTTAATTAACATCATTGGATGCTTCTTTTTTTCGATTATGGTCGATTACATTCCTAAGCGCTTCGCACTCAGTTCAACGGTTGCCACTGGGTTAAGTGCCGGATTAATCGGATCATTTACCACCTTCTCCACATTTAACTTAGACGCAATTAAATTGGTTGTTCACCATCAATTGGCGTTTTTTGCAATTTACTTATTTTGTACTATTTTTGGTAGTCTCCTAATGAATTTGACTGGGCGCAAGGTAAGCCGACGCTTATTACAAAAACTGGAGGTCTTCTAATGTTAATTATTTACGTAGGTATGGCCTCAGGTGTCGGTGCGTGTCTCCGGCTCGTTTGCATGGATGTATTTAGTCACAGTTCATTTTTTAGTAAACTATATTTCCCTGTCGTGACCTTTTTAATCAATATTGTCGGATCATTACTGATGGGCTTTATTTTTTATTATCTACCCGATACAACGACTAATACGCTGATCTCAGTTGGTGTAATCGGTGGATTCACCACCCTTTCAACTTTTAATGATGAAATGATTCTACTTTGGAAATATCACAAATTAACTTGTTTACTATATGGATTTCTAACCTACTTAGTCGGTTTAATTGTCGTATTAGTTATGGTGAGGTAATAATTCAACTTTAGATTGTATAAGCAGCCAGCTTTTCAGCTGAGTAATCATGTTCAAGCCATCAAACTATTCCGGTTAACTCAATGATTTATTTTTCCAAGTCCGAAAATTAAATCATTATGTTAATCCTCATACTTTACCGAGGGCTTTCACACACTTTATGAAACGCGCTCCACATCTCAACTGACTATTGTATAAGCAACCAGCCCGGCTTGATAGCAAACCACTATCAAGCCCTGCAGTTTTCTGAAACGTGCTCCACATCTCAACTGACTATTGTATAAGCAACCAGCCCGGCTTGATAGCAAACCACTATCAAGCCGGGCTGGTTACTTATACCACGTCAGCTAACCGTGATGTGTCGCGCTCTGTTCTTTAATTATTTAACTTTATAAGCCTTTGTAACTTTGCCACCTTGAATTTCTTCAATTGAGATGGTCTTTTGTGGATTATGTTTCTTATCAATAGAGATTGTTCCACTTACACCCTTAAAGTTCTTAATTTTAGCAAGTCCTTTAGCAATCTTAACTGAGTTTGCTGAACCTTGTTGTTCAATAGCTTTCTTAACCATGTAAACTGTGTCATAACCAAGTGCTGAGAACGTTGGAGCTTCTTCGTTGTACTTAGCTTGATAGTTCTTCATAAAGTTTGAGGCTTTCTTGTCGCTAGCAGCGGCAATCTTAGAAAATGGAGTTGTGTAGTAAACGTTGTTAGCATTTTCTTTACCAGCTATTTGGATCAACTTAGGATCGGCCATACCATCAGTACCAACGATTGGTTGGTTAATCCCCATTTGACGGGCTTGTTTAACAATCAATCCAACTTCTGAATAATATCCTGGAATGTAAATTGCATCAAAATCTTTTGATTTAAGAGCAGTCAATGTAGCATTGAAGTCCTTATCACCAGCAGTGTAGTATTCAGTTTGAACAATCTTACCCTTGAAGTCTTTCTTAAATTCTTTTGTCAAACCAGTTGCATAATCGGTTGATTTGTCAGCAATAATGGCTACTTTCTTTGCTTTCAAAGTGTTGTTCGTAAAGTTGGCAACAACTTTACCTTGGAAGTTGTTTTGATATTCAGTTCGGAAAACATAAGGTTGAACTGAACCATCTTTTTGCAATGTATATTTATAATCTGAAGCAGAAGGGCTAATGGCTGCTACTTTAGCTTTGGTAATATTTGGAATAGCAGCAGTTCCGGCATTAGTAGTTGCGGGTCCAATTACTGCAACGACCTTGTCATTATTAACCAATTTTGAAGCAACTGATGCTGAGTCGGTGGTACTAGTTTTGTTATCACGATAAATCATTTGAACTTTCTTCTTTGTCTTACCAACCTTGATACCACCAGCTTTATTAATTTCTTGGGCGGCCAATTCAATTCCTTGTTTTTCAGCTTGACCATAAGCTCCTGCGGCACCAGAAAGTTCCATATTGACACCAATCTTAATTGTCTTACCTGCATCGTTACCTTCGTTTTTGGCTGATGAACATCCTGCCAATGTTGTACTTACCATCGCAATGGCACTAAAAATCGTAACTGCCTTCATAAACTTTTTCATAATCTTCCACTCCTATGTGTATGTATTCAAATGCACGTTATGTTTAAGTATCTTGTTTGGAAATTGTTATATGTTTTACCCGAAATTTGACCTCGATCCACCTTTCATTGCGTAAAAAAACCTCATTGAAATTTCAATGAGGTTGATTGATTGCGTGTTATCACCCTCATTATTAAACGGAAATAAGGGCTTAACTATATTGAATACTTCTCAATACGTCAGGTCCTAGTTGCTTAATAATAAGGCTAAATTTTGTAGGGAGCTTGTATGTGTGTTTGTGTGCATTTGTTTATTCATAATATGTGTGCTCCCTTTCAAAGTTTAAGTGTTGAAATTAGGATACATAATATTCTAAAGTAAGTCAACAGTTTTTTAATATTATTTTAATCTTCTTTTCATTTTGCTATTTTTCCACAGCCTTGAAATTGCTCTAAGTCCTTTGTTACCAAGGGATAACTTCAAGCCAAAATATTCGAACAAATTTTAGATTAAAATAGTTTTTTTGACTAACTTAATTTAATTAATCATCCCTAACAAAAAAATTAAGCACAGTTCATAGTGCGAACCATACTCGATTTCATCTTTATCCGTATTTGACTAATCATGCTCATCCAATCTTAAATCGGCTTTTCACCACCATTCACTCCGTTTAACTAAAAAATTAAGCACAGTTCATAGTGCGAACCATACTTAATTTTTCTGTTAATACTCATGAATGCCCGTGGTGAAAAGCACTCTGTTAATTTAATTTGTAGCTCTTATATACTTATCACCCATATGCTTTTCAGCATAAGTCATAGCGAGTGACATTACACCGGTCAAGATGAAGTAGATTACGGCGGCAACAATCAGTGGTGGTACGAAATCGTACAAGGTTCCACCAACACCAAGTGCTTGTGCGGTAACTTCTTGAACCCCAATATAGAATAATACTGAAGATTCCTTGATCAAGGTAATAAATTCGTTTCCTAAAGCTGGTAAAAGGTTACGGATTGCTTGAGGTAAGACAATTGAAAACATCGTCTGACGACTGCTCATTCCAAGTGACATTCCGGCTTCAGTTTGCCCACGATTAATTGAAATGATTCCTGAACGGAAAATTTCAGATACGTATGCACCAGAATTAATTCCTAATGCAATTGAACCAGGGATGACACGATCAAGACCCGATCCCAAGAATTCAACTTGTGGGATTGGTAGTGCCTTCGAAAGTATATAATAAATCAGCATAACTTGAATCATTGAAGGGGTTCCACGTACGATTGCGACATAAATCTTCGCAATCCATTGGAAGATTTTGACTTTTGACAATCGCATCAACACAATCAACAACCCCAAGGCGATACCAATCAAAACCCCGATAATTGAAATAATAATTGTTAATGCTGTTCCATCTAAGAACAATGGATAGTAATGTCCTAAAAAGCTAAACATCTAATTCCCCCTACTAGTTAATTTTATTTACCATACTTGGCTTGTAAATCTTGAGCTTTAGCTAAGAATGTATCCATCTTGCCGTTGCTCTTAAGTTCTTTGATTGTTTTGTTAACTTGTTTCAATAGTTTCTTGTCATCTTTACGAACGGCAACATTAATATGTTGTTGTGACTTAGGCGTGTTTAACTTAACATCCTTTGCAATTGCATATTTTTCTGGGAATTGTTTGACGTAGTTATCAGCAATCTCGTTTTCAAGAACCACACCAGCCAACTTACCTTGAGTTAATTCAGTGGTTAAGCTGTTAGCATTAGCTTCTGTAACTGTCGTGGCAACTTTAATTTGCTTCTTAGCAATAGATTCTTGAGTAGTGGTTTGTTGTGCCCCAACTTGGAGTCCCTTTAGGGCAGAAACTGAACCAAATTTGTTTTCATCAGCTTTATTAACTAACAAAACATTTTCAACCTTGTAATAACTGTCAGAGAAAGCAACTTGTTTCTTACGTTCATCAGTTGAAACCATTCCGGCAAGGACAATATCAACTTTCTTATTCTTCAACTCAGTGATCAATGATGGGAATTCAGTGTTGGTAATCTTCAACTTAACACCCATATCTTTGGCAATTTGTTGAGCAATGAAGATATCGTAACCAGTAATGGTCTTCTTACCATCTTTCACGATTGGAAATTCGAATGGTGCGTAGTCAGCTGATGTCCCCATCACTAACGTACCCTTGTCCTTAATAGATTTAACACTATTATCTGATGAACTGCTACAACCTGCTAATCCAATTGTTAGTAATGCCAGGCCTGCAACGACTAATAAACTCTTTTTCAAATGTTTCATATACCGTTCCTCCTAAGTAAATATCCAATAATACGGTTATTTATGAATAAAACCGAATGTTTTTTTATAATGTAATTATGATATGACATCTTCAAACAAAAATCAAGTAAAAAGTGAATATTTATTACAAAAAAATCCGTTTATTTGCATTTTATCTGTATTTTTTAAGGTTTATCCATTAATTTATGCATATTTAATTTATTTATTCAACTCAGCTTGTTTGTCTTCAGCCTTTTTATATAACTGATCTAATTTGCCTGATGATTTCAGTTGCTTAATCACCTTGTTAACTCGTGTAACTAATTTTTTATCATCCTTACGTGCCGCCACACTGATGTCTTGTTGTGATTTTGGCGTTGGTAACTTAACTTTAGCCACTTCATACTTGTCTGGGTTTTGCTTAACAAAGTTTTCCGCCACCACGCTATCTAAGATTACACCGGCCAACTTGCCTTGACCTAGTTCGGTAGTTAAACTATTAACATTGCTTTCCGTCACTAAGTTGGCTTTCAGTTTACTTTTCGCAATTGTTTGTTGTAATGAAGCTTGTTGTACACCAATCTGTGCCTTATTAGTATCGCTAATTTTGGCATATTTATCTGCATTACCTTTTTGAACTAATAACCAGTTTTCGACTTTGTAATAACCATTTGAAAATGCAACCGACTTTCTTCGTTCCGGTGTAGCGGTCATCCCCGCTAAAACTAAATCAATCTTATTTTCCTTTAAATCCGGGATTAATGAAGAAAAAGTGGTATTCACAATTTTTAGTTTCACACCCATATCATCGGCAATCGCTTTAGCAATATACATATCGTAGCCAGTGATCACTTTTTGTCCATTTTTGATAATTGGAAATTCAAATGGTGCAAACTCAGCTTCAGTCCCAACTACCAATGTTCCCTTATCTTGGATCTTCTTCACACTATTATCAGCTTTTTTCCCACATCCACTGACGATTACCAACAATACTGCTAACAATGAAATAACTGCTAACAACCTCTTATTAACTTTCATATCTTTCTCCATTTCTGAATATATATTCATATAATTAAGTATTGTTTTATATTAAACCATCAATCCGTATATCAAGCAAGAATAAATTTACATTTAGACGCAAAAAAACACCTACCAACCTTTTACGTTGATAGGTGTTCCGGAAGAACGGATTGTATATGCAACCCTGGAGGTCTTCTCAGACACTCAATCTGATTTGCATTACTCCTGTGAGTTCCTAGCGCACGCCGGTAGCTGCTCTGTCCGAATTATTTTTGATATTATGAGCCACTCTTACGCTGCTTCTGGCCTACTAATCTTCGGCTACCAGAAACCTGTGCTTGATATCTAGAGGTCCGAATCACCGATGATTGAACCTCACCGACTCGATTCAAGAACTTTAAATGTCCTTCCTCACTTAGTATATTACCATATCATGTAAACGCTTACAAGCGATATGACCAACTCCAAATTATTGTGCATTTGGTGATTTAACTAAATGAATAGGAGAAGCAATATGCTTCGAAATCTTCTCTCCACGATAGTGTTTGTAGGCTGCTTTAACGGCTAATTCACCTTCAGTTTTAGGCTGTTGTGCCACGATTCCAGTGATTGTACCTTTTTTAACAGCTGCTAAACCATCTGGAGTTCCATCGATAGAAACAATCTTGATGTCTTGGCCTTGAACGGCTTTAACAGCACCTAATGCCATTTCATCGTTTTGGGCGAAAATCCCCTTAACATCTGAATGTGCTTGTAAAATATTTTGCGTAGTATTGAGTCCTTTGGCACGATCAAAGTTAGCACTTTGTTTGGCAACTAAATCTAGCTTACCTTTAATTTGACCATCAAATCCTTTACCACGTTGGACGGCAGCATCAGCACCAGGAGTTCCTTCAAGTTCAGCAACTTTAGCATTATCCCCGACTTGTTCAGCCAAGAAGTCTGCGGCCATCTTACCAGCTTTGACGTTATCAGAGGCAACAGTCGTTAGCAATTCACCACCATTTGAACCACGATCACAGGCGATAACTGGAATCCCAGCTTGGTTAGCTTTTTTGACAGATGAAACAATCGCGTCTGAATCAACTGGATTAACAATGATTACATCTACATCTTTAGTGATTAAATCTGAAATTTGATTATTTTGTTTTGAACTATCATTTTGTGCATCAAATGTTTCCACTTTTGAATTATTTTTCTTTGCTTCTGAATCAATTCCTTTTTTCAAATTAACAAAGAAAGGATTACTCAACGTCGACACTGAAACACCAATTTTAACGTCTTTAGCGGCTTTCTTTTCAACCTTGTCACTGCTGGTTGGACGGCCGATTGTCGCATATTGACAACCTGAAGCGACCATCAGAAAGACTGAGAATACTGTGAATAACCCAATTAATCTTTTCATACCAATTTTCTTCATGAATTCGTCCTCCTAGGCTTTTGCTTGCTTACGATCTAACAATACGGCAATCAAGATTACGATACCTTTAACAATTTGTTGGTAGAAACTTGAGATTCCTAATAAGTTCATCCCATTGTTCAAGACCCCAATAATCAAGGCACCAACTAAAGTACCGAACATCTTACCTTTACCACCAGCTAATGACGTCCCACCTAAAACAACGGCAGCAATGGCATCCATTTCATAACCGGTCCCGGCATCAGGTTGAGCTGATGAAAGTTGTGAAGTTAAAATCATACCGGCAACGGCTGATAAGAATCCAGCAATTACATAAATCCAAATGGTAATTTTCTTAGTATTAACACCAGCAACAAAGGCGGCTTTTTCGTTCCCACCTAAGGCATACGTTTTACGACCAAATGTAGTTTTGTGTAGGAGCACATAAGCCAATGCGTACATGATAACCATGACATAAACTTGGAATGGAATTCCGAATAAATAGCCTTGTCCAAGGAATAAGAATGAGAAATCGTTGTTCATGGTTTTACCAGTAATTGGGTTACCATTTGTCAACACGTAAGTTGCACCACGGAAAATTGCGGCGGTTGCTAAAGTAGCAATAAATGGAGCAGCTTTACCGTAAGCAATCAAGACACCATTAACGGCACCAAAGATAGCACCAGTAATCATTCCAATTGCAAAGGCGAAGATTGGTGGACAACCCATTAGAATCAATTGGGCCATGAAAGCACCACTCAATGCAAGAATTGATCCAACTGACAAATCAATTCCGGCAGTTAAGATAACAAACTGCATCCCAAAAGCAATCAATGCATTAACTGAAATTTGTTGCAGCAAGTTCATGATATTATTAATATTCAAGAACGAACTATTTAAAACGCTTACAAAAATTACCAATACAAGCAATGCCACCAATGGGCCTAACTTAGAATAAAACTCACCAATATTAAATTTCTTTTTCGTTTCTGTGTTATTCATTTATTTCTCCTCCAGTCGCTAGTGTCATGACTTTGTCTTGAGTAGCATCTTTAGTAGCTATTTCGCCTTGAATTTTGCCTTCATAAACTACAACAATGTTGTCACTGAAGCCAAGTACCTCATCAAGATCACTAGATACCATGATGATTGCAGTTCCACGGTCGGTTAATTCATTCATCAAATCATAAATTTCACGTTTAGCACCAACGTCAACTCCACGAGTTGGTTCGTCTAAGATTAAGATTTGAGCCCCTGAGCCAACCCATTTAGCGAGAACTACCTTTTGCTGATTACCACCAGAAAGGCTAGAAGCTAAATCTTGAGAACTTTGAGCCTTAACTCCTAATCGTTTCATCAACATATCAACAAAATCTTTATCCGCTTTTTCGTCGATGAATCCATTTTTAGTAAACCCATCAATACTTGGTAAATCAATATTTTCTGACAAACTGCCGTCTAAGATTAGGCCCTCATCTTTACGGTTTTCAGTTAGAAAACCAATGTTGTGTTTGATGGCTTGTTCCGGTGTTTTAATTTCAACTTTTTCACCATTAACAAAGATGTCACCACTGTCGAGCTTATCAACGCCGAAAATGGCACGCATAATTTCCGTCCGACCAGCTCCCATTAATCCTGAGAAGGCTAAAATTTCACCTGATCTAACTGAAAAATTAACATCTTTGAATGTATCTCCACTGGTCAAACCTTTAACTTGGAGTAATTCATTACCAAATTTAGGCTGACGGTCTGGATAAAAGTCTCCCATGTCACGTCCAACCATGTCGTGCACGATTTGCTTAACGTCAGTTTCTGAAGTTTCATAAGTATTGATTGTGAGTCCATCACGCATTACCGTTAAGCGATCACTAATTTCAAAGATTTCTTCCATTCTGTGGGAGATATAAATAATAGCGACACCTTGTTCTCTGAGCGAACCAATAATAGTAAATAATTTAGCGATTTCGTTTTCACTTAACGCTGCTGTAGGTTCATCCATAATCAAAACTTGTGTTTTATTCATTAATGACTTAGCAATTTCAATCGTTTGTTGGCGACCAACACTGAGTGAACCAACTGGTGTATCAACTGAGATATCTACACCTAACTTGTCAAGTGCGTCTTTAGCTTGTTCACGCATGGTCTTCATGTCCAACATTCCAAACCCTTTTTTGAGTTCGCGATTGAGAAACATGTTTTCAACGACTGACATATCCGCAAAGTTATTCATTTCTTGATGAATAAATGCAATTCCATGTTGTTCGGCATCCAGTGCATTTTTAAATAGTGTTTTTTGGCCATCAACTAAGATTTCTCCACCATCCGCACTCAGTAAGCCCGTTAGGATGTTCATCATCGTTGATTTACCAGCCCCATTTTCACCCATCAGCGCATGGACCTCGCCGCTGTGAATTGAAAAATTGACATCTCGTAGCACTTTATTTTGTCCAAAAGCTTTGGAGATGTTTTTCATTTCAATATCCATGATATTCCTCCTTAAAATGTTACCCCACTTACCAAAATAATATTTGAGAACGGACTCATCTCACCCGTGCGAACGAAGGCTTTAGCATCCTTCAAATCTTTTTTCATATCTTCGTGTGCAATGAATGAAATCTTGGTGTCTGGAAATAACTTTTGAATTGCTGTCAATTGACTTGGATTATTCGTCCGAATTTCATTGGCTAAAATAATTTCTTGCACTTCTAGTTCTGAAATGATGTTCGTTACCACATCAATAAAACTTGGTAAGTTCTTGGTAACTGCCAGATCAATTTTTTCAGTAGTTGCTGGGACTGGCATCCCCGCGTCTCCGATGGCTAACGTATCAAAGTGACCCATTTGGCTAATCACTCTGGACAAATCTGAATTAATAACTGTTGTTTTCTTCATGAAACAGTAACCCTCCTTGTGTTTTTACATAAAACGTTTTACTTAACATGCGAAAAGCGTCCAATTTATTTTGCATTAGTAAATATATCACAAAAAGTAAACGCTTTCAAATATTTCTAAAACTAAAACCGCATCTCTGTGGTTTAATTACTACTTATTTAGCGCTTTAGGGCCATTTTGTGTGCCGACAATTACCGTGTCAACCACGTTCAAAAATAGTCCATGCTCGACGACTCCGACAATGCCATTTAACACTTTGGCAAGAGCAAATGGATCGTCAATCGTACCCAGATGTAAATCAATAATATAATTTTTTTCGTCAGTTAAAACATATTGCTGATTATCATCTTTTCTGAAACTTGGATGGTAACCCATCTGCTCCAATTTAGCCAACACGTGCGTTGAACCAAATGGAATCACTTCTAATGGCAATGGGAAGGCGCCTAATTGATGAACTAACTTGCTTTCATCAACAATCCACATATTCTTTTTCGAATTAATGGCGACGATTTTTTCCCATAAATGAGCTGCGCCACCACCTTTGATACCTTGAAAATCATCACTAATTTCGTCGGCACCATCGATGGTTAAATCGATTTGATCAATCTCGTCAATATCTTTAACAGTGATTCCCAATGATTGAGCTTGATTAGCTGTGAAATTTGACGTAGCGACCGCGGTAATGTGTAACCCTTCATCAGCCACTCGCTTACCCAATGCATCGACCATATATCTAACCGTTGAGCCAGATCCTAAGCCAACAATCATGCCATCTTCAACATACTTAACCGCTTCATTACCGACTAATTGTTTTAATTCATTTTGTTCCATCATTCAACCTCCAAAAACTTACTTGCTTGCAGCTTCAATTTCAGCTTTCGTTGGAATTGATGGCATTGCGCCTAAACGTTGAACTGTAATTGAACTAGCGCGTTGAGCAAAGGTCAATGCTTCCTTAATATTACTTAAGTCCTTCTTTAATTGTGAGCTGAGTGCTCCGATAAATGTGTCACCAGCGGCAGTAGTATCAACAGCATCCACTTTAAAGGCAGGGACAAAATCATGTTGACCATCCTCAGTTGAATAAAAGGCACCTTTACTACCAACTGTGATAATCAAATTTTTCACACCCAATTTGGCAAAGGCGGTCGCATTTTGAACCATTGATGCTTCATCCGTCACTTCAATTCCAGTTAAACTAGCACTTTCAGTTTCGTTAGGGACCACGATATCTGATAATTCTAGTAATTCTGGTAACATTTCAGAAGCTGGCGCTGGATTCAGAATGGTAATTGCACCACTTTCTTTCGCCAACTTGAACGCAGCAATAGCTGTTTTTTGCGGAGTTTCAAATTGTGTCACTACGAAATCTGCATTTTTAATTTGTTCTGCAGCATTATTAACTTCCGTTTCTGTAACCTTTTGATTAGCCCCACCATAGACCAAGATACTATTTTGCCCATTTTCATCTAAGAAAATATAAGCTGATCCGGTTCCTGATCCAGTATCAACATTGATGCCAGAAGTATCGACATTGTCATCTTTTAAAGATTCAATCATAAATTTACCGGCATCATCGTTTCCAACTTGGCCGATAAAACTCGTTTCAGCGCCGGCTCTCGCAGCTGCAACAGCTTGGTTAGCGCCCTTTCCACCAGCGGCACTACTACGGTCATTCATCTGTAAAGTTTCGCCTGGTTGTGGTACTCGTTTAATTCTTAAAATGGTATCTACGTTTAAACTACCTAAGATAACTACTTTATTTGCCATAATCAATTCTCTCTTTCTGGTTAAACACTCAAGTAAAACCTTTTACTAATCTTGTACAAATATTTTATCATGAAATATAAGCCTTTTCAACAACTATTTTGTATTTTGGGTAGTACTTTCCCGAGCAACCAATTCGACTGGCAAATTAACGGTTTGAGTTTTTACCTTGGGATTGTTCACTCTATTCAACAAAACTTCGGCAGATTTTTTACCCAATTCAATAATTGGTTGGCGAATAGTTGTTAATTTAGGTGAAAAATATTCGCCCCATTCAATGCCATCATATCCAATAACGGATAAATCATTAGGAATATCAATTTTGCGTTCCCGCAAACCACGATACACACCCACGGCCATTTCATCATTAATCGTAAAGACCGCGGTCACTTCAGGATGCTTCACTAATTCGGTGACTGCTTCATAACCGCCCCTTTTAGTCATTGGCGATGCAATTTTGACAATATCGGTTTTTAAATCTATATCATTTTTAATGCAGACATCTTCGAATCCTTGTAATCGACGGCGCAAGTTATTCGTTAATGAATCTGAAATAATCATTGCAATTTTTTTATGGTGCAAATCAATCAAATGCTGAGCTGCCAATTGTCCACCATGATAATCATCAGTTTGAACAGTGTCGCCTGCTTCTACAGTATTTTCATCAATTAACAAGTATTTAATGTTATTCGGATTTAAAATTTCATCAATCACTTCGGCTGTGATTGCGGCACTGGCAATAATTAAGCCACTAACTGATCGTTCGACCAATTTTTCCAGGTAATACTTTTCCAATTCCGCATCATGATTAGAACTAAAAATAATGGGAATAAATTGATTTTCACGAGCAATCGTCTGAATGCCTTTAATTAATTCACTAAAAAATGGATTTCCCACATTTGGCACTAAAACTCCAATTGTTTGCGCAGATTTCATAATTAAATTCCGAGCGTTAAAGTCCGGAACATAATTCATTTCCACTTTTAAATTTAAGACCCGTTTGCGCGTATCTGCACTAAAGCGGTCACCTTTTCCATTTAAAATTTGAGACACAGTAGTTACTGATGTGCCAGCGGCCTGAGCCAAATCATTGATTGTTACTTTGCGTACCATATGTGTCACTTCCTGTGAGAGATTTATTTTTAGTATATCGTCAAACTTGACGTCTGACAAAATTTATTTTAAATACTAACCGAAATTTAATGCAACCACTACGTCGCGCGAATTATACAGTTAAACAAACCTGACAGGTTTTGTCTAATAAAGTGGTTTGGCAGCTGATTGAAGTAATTCATCGATTTTATCGTAGAACAAATCTTCATGAGCAGCCGTGACGAGTGTAATTTTGCGACCACCATCTTTTAAATAGGTCCTACCAGCAGCAGGGCCATCGACTTCAACATCCCCGGTAACTACCTTTGATTCAACAATTTCCGGATACTTAAATGACATTGCAGTCAGCACATCCCATAAATAATATTTTGAATCAGCTTCAAAAGTCAGCACTAACGCATAACCTTGGCCAATCAAATCTAGTGCTGGAAAACGGCGCTGTTTAGCCCAACGATCGCGTAATCCTACTGTTAACGGCACTTGATCGGTACTTTCAAGACCAACCATTTGAATTTCAATATCAGCATCCCAGACAATTTTGACTGCTTCGGGATCCCAAAAAGCATTCCATTCAGCCGTGCCGTCATGCTCAGGATCATTTACATTGCCCTGGTTATTCATCGTGCCACCCATCCAAAATAATTTATCAATTTTGTCGGTGATTGAGGAATCAACCTGGAGTGCCCGCGCCAAATCAGTTAACGGCCCAGTCATGACCAAGGTTGTTTTATCGGCTTGATTTTGTAATTTATCAATCATATCCAGATGAGCCGGTTTAGCGGCTTCAGGCGTTTTGATTGTGCCAGTTTCATTAAGCATCGGAAAATTATCAAATGAAAATGAACTCAACCGCCAATTGGTTGGAAATTGGTGCACAGGTCGTGAATTGGATTTAGCAATATCTTTGACTTGCGAGTGCGAGCCAAATAAATCCACAATTTTACGTGACGCGGACACGGCTGGTTCTACGAATGAATCTGCACCAACGACACCGACTCCAGTTAAGTTAATATCTGGCATTTGTAACATCAATAATAACGACACCAAGTCATCAACATTTCCATCGTGATTGAAATAGACATTTTGCAAAATAAGTACCCCCTCGTTTATTAATATTCATATTACTATAGAACGGCGATGCTGTGCTGCTTTTTCGTCAAAACGGTTTTATTTCTAGAATTACGCTATAATATCGATAATGAAAACGATAACAAAAGGAGCTGATTCATCATGAAAATCATTATTATTGGGGCCGTTGCCGGAGGACCGTCATTAGCCACCCGACTTCGGCGGTTAGATGAAGATGTTGACATTATCATGTTCGAACGTGGGCAACACATTTCATTTGCCAGCTGTGGCTTACCTTATTACTTGGGGCACGTCATCAAAGAACGCGACAGTTTAATTGAACGCACTCCAGAAGTTTTGAAAGAAAAGAACAATATAGATGTTCGTATCCAAACTGAAGTGACCGCAATTGACCCGGAACAGAAAATTGTGACGGCGACCAATTTAGTTGATGGTTCTACTTATACTGAATCTTACGACAAATTAATTCTCGCAACCGGCGCTCGTCCCACCGTGCCCAAAATTAATGGTTTAACTGATGCGACAAACTTATTCACAATTCGCAACGTTACGGATGCTGACAAAATCAGTGATTTCATTGAAACTAATCATCCCCATCACGTCACCATTGTTGGAGGTGGAACGGCGGGAATCGAATTAGCCGAAAACTTTCAGCTTCGAGGTTTAACTGTTTCGATTGTGGAACGCTCTGAACACGTCGCAGCTCCATTTGACCCTGAAATTACAGAAATTTTAGAAAAGCAACTCATCTTTCTTCTGGGGAAACCCTAAAGACCGATATGCTAATTTTCGTAACTGGTGTCGTGCCAAATAGTGAACTAGCACCTGCAGCAAAGATTACACTTGCTCCAGACAAGCACATCATCGTGGATGAACACCTACAAACTAATGTGGCAGACATTTACGCAATCGGTGACGTAATTGAAACAACGAGTTATATCACTGGCTTGCCAATCCAAAGTGTCCTGTCTAGCGCTGCCAATCGTCAAGGCCACTTGTTAGCCGACGCTTTACTAGGAGCTGATCTCACCTATCGTGGTTTCATCGGTGCCGGAGTTGCGCAAGTATTTGACATGACCGTTAGTTACACTGGCTATACCGAACAGACGTTAGAAGCCGCTGGGGTAATGAATTATCAAAGCATTTTTATTACACCATTTGACCATGCTTATTTTTACCCCAATGCCAAACGGTTGAATTTAAAAGTCACTTATCATCCATCGACAGGTGCTATTCTAGGTGCCCAGGCAATTGGTCACTCTGGTGTAGATAAACGGATTGGGGAACTCTCAGTTGCCATTACTGGTAACTTAACGGTTCATGACTTGCCTGATCTAGAGTTGCCATACTCACCACCATATTCAACCACACGCGATCCTTTAAATACCGCCGGTTATGTCGCCATTAATCAATTGAACCAAGCCGATTTAATGGTCCCTTTGAAAGAAATTCCAGCCGACGATTTAAAGTCCGCCTTCTTCTTAGCAATCCATGAAGATGGCAAGACCAATACCGGTTCCATCACGCCTAATCTCAGTATTCCTTTAAACGACTTACGTGACCGACTCGCTGAAGTCCCTACCAATAAAAAAATCTACATCACCCATCGTCCTGGCCTCAATAATTACACTGCTGCCCGTATTCTTGCTGGACATAAGTATGAGGTGTCGATAGTAGAAGAGTAAGTGCTGAGTAACTCGCTAAATTAACGAGTACTAACCTAAACAGGCAGATAATTCGGTCTTTGAATTGTTTGTCTGTTGTAGTTAGGTGAGTTGATTGAGTTGGGAAGCCGTTAAAAATAAGTGCTGAGCAACTCGTTTAATCAACGAGTACTAACCTAAACAGACAGATAATTCGGTCTTTGAATTGTTTGTCTGTTGTAGTTAGGTGAGTTGATTGAGTTGGGAAGCCGTTAAAAATAAGTGCTGAGCAACTCGTTTAATCAACGAGTACTAACCTAAACAGACAGATAATTCGGTCTTTGAATTGTTTGTCTGTTGTAGTTAGGTGAGTTGATTGAGTTGGGAAGCCGTTAAAAATAGTGCTGAACTTATCGGGCAGCTTCGGAGCATTTACGAAGAATAATCAATTGTTGTCGCACTATGACAATGGTTGATTATTTTAGTAAAGTGACGAAGTTGATAAGAGATGCCGTTAATGAGTAGTGCTGAGATTCACGGGAACTTGTGAACATTAATAGGCACTCATTGTTATCATGAACTTGGATAATAATGAGTGCTAATTAAGTGGAGCAAGTTGATAAGAGAAGCCATTAAAGAATAAGTGCTGAACAACTCGTTTAATCAACAAAAAAATAGAAGTAACCTCGCAAATTTGCAAAGTTACTTCTATTTTTATTATTCTGAAATTTCAACTGTTGACATAATAACGTCTTCTAGAGGCTTATCAGACATGTCACGTTCAACTGCTTCAATTTTATCAATCACATCTTTACCATCGATCACTTGTCCGAACACAGTGTGACGGAAATCAAGCCATGGAGTTCCACCATTCATGTATGGTTCGATGATTTCTTCTGGATAACCAGCTTCACGCATTTGTTCATCAGTTCCAGGTTGAACACTCTTGTTTGAAACGATAAAGAATTGGCTACCGTTGGTATTTGGTCCAGCATTGGCCATCGAAAGAGCGCCATTGATGTTGAATAATTCTTGTGAAAATTCATCTTCAAAAGAATCGCCAAAAGCACTTTCGCCACCCATACCAGTGCCTGTAGGATCGCCACCTTGGATCATAAAGTCTTCAATGACACGATGGAAAATAACACCATCATAGTAGCCTTGTTTAGCTAATGTTGTGAAGTTTTCAACCGTTTTAGGTGCTTGTTCTGGGAACAATTGAACGGTAATATCACCAAGATTAGTTTTAATTGTAGCCTTTGGTCCCTTAGCATTTGCTAAGTCAAGTTGAGGTAAAGTCATTATAAATCTCCTTTAAATTTCATTTTAAACGTCGCGTACCATTATAGCTGATTTCAAGCCGACTTGAAACTATTTTTAACTCAACAAAAATGACGCCAAAATCGCGTCATTTGAATTCGGATTAATCTGCATTTAACAATGGCAGCAACATGATGGCAAAGGTCAGCCATTCTGCCCATAAAACAATAATGGTACTGGTCCAATAGTTACGTCGATGTTGAAAATTGAAGAGTGAAAAAATGTGAATGACCAAATATTCAACTAGTGTAGCATCGTTGGAACTCACTTTTAACACAACAAAAATTAGTAATTCGATAATCAATGTGAATAACGTCCGGTAAATAAAAGTGTCCTTTTGGCACGCTGCCACAAAAACTTGATGTAAGAAAATCCAAGATGCACAGTACAACAATTGGAATCCTAAAATTTTCACCGAGTGTAAAAATGTGTACATCCAGTAAGTCGAAGCGAAGGTATCCGCGTTGACCTGTGCCACGAAAGCAAAGATTTCTCCTTCCGAAGTATGAATATAAATCCAAATGGACACTGCGATAATCGCAAACGTGACAACAATCATGACCCCAATCATTTCAAGGATTGACAGGAATGATGGAACATGAAAAATTCGTTGCCCTTGGAAAATTTTTGCGTAGTGAACCGCAACTATTAAGACGATAACAAATGCCAAGTTCATGGCCACCGCACCCAAAATTGTTGCATTCTTGGAGTAAGATAAGTTCACGAAACTGAGTTGAAAGTGCTTAGCTAATGGATTATTAGTCGTACCCAGCATCAACAGAAATAAGCTGAGACTCCCAAAGTAAAACCAATTATTTAAATTCGTCAGTCTATTTCTTAAATCATTCATTTCAATCCCCCCTTACTTCTCTAATGGTGGCAGCTTAGAAACATCAAATGAAACTACCCGTCCAATTCTTGTTTGTTCATGTGTCTTATAGGACCGTGCACTAGATTCGAAAATTGCGTACATTCGGTTACCATCAATCGTGATTTGTTCCAGATGTGAAGGCATTTTAATAACTGCTTCGGCATCATTTTTAGTGAATCGACGTTTATTACTATCAATTTTGTAAACGTAAATTTCCGAATCGCCAGAACCGTATGATTGGGAAATATACATCAAGTTCTTATAAAATGAGAACCCTTGAATTTTACCAATTGACTGCTGTGAAAGCTGTTCACGCACATCATTACCCAGTAAACTTCCACCAGATACATTTTTAATGCTGTTACGGCCACTCAAGACTTTATCAACATCAAAACGTTGCACGGTACTATCGCCAGTCACGCTGAAAAATCCGACCCACAGCTGTCCATCACGGTAAGCAACAGTCGATGCTTTAGCAATTCCCGGCAATAAAGCCACATGGGTATAGTTAATTGCATTGTTACTCTTGGCAAAATCATAACTATCAATATCATCCATCTTGATAGCAATCAAAGCTGCTTCTTTTCCAGACGAGCCACAAACCCATAATAGATTTTTGTCAGCCTCGTAGGCAACACCACCTACATGCGGACGACCTTACAAAATCACATTTTTCAAATGTTTACCCGTTGAACGATCAATGATACTCAAAATTGATGCTCCACGATATTCATGGTCATACGACGAAGTAATAATATACTTCGGTGTCACCGCTACTCCTTGCGGCGTCATGAAATTCGAGGTAATGACTTGATTTGTATTTTTTGACCCGGCATTGTTTGTCGCCAAAGTATTGGCCTCATCTAATGCAGGTACCACAAAAGTCCCTTACGCATCACTGTCATTGTCATTCGTATCAGTTACACAATTGATTACATATGATTTTGCCTGATGATTTTGGCCATAGTAATCCAACGAAGCAGCGACCAATTTAGGATATTCATTCAAATCTTTGCGCAAATTTTTCAAGCTGAATGCACTGTAGTACTTATTATAATCAGTATCAATTTTTGGCTTTGCGTACTGTAATGGACCCAAGAAAATAAACCCTAAAATGGCCAATAACAACATGGCCAAGCTAATCCAATTAAGATATTGTCGTCGCATACTTTTCACTCCCCCCAATTTATGTATATAACTCGCTTTCAATGGCATTTTATCATAAGTTTCCCTATTTTATAAAAGAATATAATACTCTATTAGTAGTTTATTTTTTATACTGACACTAAATGAGCTTATTAGGTGCAATTCCGGCACGTTATGGCTTAAAATTTGTGTTGTTAAGAGATGACTGATAATATTTGGTAGTACATAAGACTACAATAGATGGGAGTGTTGTAATTATGAACAATGGAAAAATGGAAATTTCCAAAGCCAAAACGTTAGTGGCCTTTCTTATTATTCCAATTGAATTAATCTTGGGGAATGTCGTTAAAGTTATCGACGATCAACTCATTCGGGTAATTATCGTTACCCTACTTTTCTTTACTGGTTTCTCATTAGCAATTTTTCTTTATCACGATGTTTTGAAAAGAGACTGGAAGTTATTCAAGGAACATATTTGGCGGAATCTATTAACTGCAATTATTGGGTTAGTGGCCGCGCCAGTTATTCTCTATGGAACACGGTTCCTGACCCAGATGCTGTTTGGCGCTACTGCAGGCGGTGCTAGTGGTGACTCAACTGGAACCACTACAGTCCGGATGGCATTAATCACGGCAATCGCTAGTTTAGCTGCATTAATGGCACCATTTACGGAAGAAATTATTGCTCGTCATGCGCTGTTCTATCAATTTAAGGGCCGTGGCGCCGTGACCGTCCTGATGTTTTTCTTCTCAGCGATTTTCTTTGGCTTGATTCACTGGAATAACTTCAACGGTAACGTTGTTGAAATGATTCCCTATATGATGATGGGTGCTTGGTTCTCATTACTTTATCTGTATAGCAAAAATATCTGGGTTAGTATCACCACCCATTTCTTGTTTGATGTAATGACCCCAGTCGCCTCGATCTTTATGTTAATCATTACAATTATTCAACACTAGATTAGGCATCTTTGAAACGGTAATTCTCAATTTGAGGATTATCGTTTTTTTGTTAAAAATACCAATTATGTTATAAGGCTTATTCCTGTTATCCAAAATAAAAATATATTATACTCGAGCTTTTGAAAGCGTATACAAGAAAGGGAGCTATTTTATGGCAGAGAAATCATTATATAGTACACATGTTATGAATCATGATGGATTAACCGGAACTACCTATGTTGAAGGCAACGAAGGCTTAACTTTAGGAGTTAGCAGCTCATTAATGGACGCCCCTGGAACCAACCCAGAACAATTCATTGGTTTTGCAGTCAGCACCTGTTTTAACGGTACGATTCGCTTAGTTGAAGAACGTAAAAAGTTACCTCAAGAAAGTACGATTCGTACCACCGTTGATATCGTCAAAGACGCGGTTGGCTACAAATTTGTTGTGCATGCTCAAATCAAATTTGATACTTTAGACAAATCGACTGCTTCTGGCGTGGTTGATGCCGCTTTAGACGAATGCCCAGTAGCTAAATTAATCAAAGCTAATGCCGATGTTTTCTTTGAAATCGTAGACGATTTTGATTCAGATCCTACTTTAGGCGAATAAATTTTAGACGAAAAAATCTCAGAAATATTTCTGAGATTTTTTATTTTCAGTCTGTTTTAATTTTTCAATTAGTAATTTTGACGGCTGTGGCACATTTAGTTTGGGCATGGACGCAATCGATTGTTGCCAGCGACTAGTCACTCGTAACTTGGCCTCATCCGTCATTGCTCCAAATAGTTTGTCCGTGACATCTTTCCATCGCTGACGTGTCTCAGGATTCGAATCAGAAATGGCTTTCATCATGATTCTAAAATTGACTGGCCAATTCTTTGCTAATTCACTGAGACGGTCATCATCAGTGGCCTCAAATAAGTCAAAAATTGAATTCAAGAATTCACCCCGTGTCGCATCGTCAATGCTCTCTAACCATCGAGTGATTGATGCCTGGGTGTACTTGGATAAAGAAGTCGTACTAGTGGCTAAGACAAATTCATGCCCTCGTGTGGCCCATGAATGCGGATCATGTTGGTTAAACCCGAAGCTATCTGACTGTACCACTTGATAACTCGATTCAGGTTCCAACAACAGACCGATGACAGAGGCTTCGGGAATCAATTTGTGGACTCGATCAATACAATAATCCGGGATTGCTTCATTTAAACCGGGGCCATCCACACTATAGGCCGCTAAAATGTCCTCTCGGCGAGATGCATGACTATGCACCAGTGTTTAGACAGCTAAGTGACCACCTTTGGAGTGACCACCTAAATAATATTTTCCAGGATAATGTCGATGCATTTTCTGATAGTATTTGAGTGCCGCTTGCTGTGATGGAATTTCTGGCATGAAGGTTAGATTAAAATCTTCCTTCCAATCAGTCAGTGTGGCTGTCGTTCCGCGATAAGCGATAAATGACAAGCTTGGTAATAGGTCAAAAGTGACGGCACTAAATTGCTCTTCCGCCTCAATGTCTTGTCGTTCAACCCAATCATGCCAATTTAGGCTACCAAAGCGGACACTTCGCTGCATCACTCGTAACAGTTCAGCATTTTGATTAGCACGCCAAGTGTTTTCAATCACTGTCTGGATTTGTCGTTCATTCATTTGCGCAATCGATGTGATCTTTTCCGTTTGTAAGTACGCAAAATCCATGTACGCCAATTGTGACAACACAACTGCGTCAATGTCATTCAATGGTTCATCTATAAATGAATTTTTACCAAATTCGATCACATAATCAATCATGGCCAATTGCTGTCAATCCCTTCACGAGTAGTTCCTATTAATTCGAATTATATTACAAGCGATAATCCAATTCAAATTGAACTCATGAAAGCTGATTTATGGCTAGTTTGAATAGTCTTCCAATTTGGTTACAGCATCAGCACCATACACAATTTGTTGCACTTTCTTGGCAATTTTCGCAATCTTTGGGAATCCGCTAAAACCACTTTGATTATGGCCATGCGTCATGATCACTAGAATATATTTTTGCCCATTTGGCATCGTAACAATTGCAGCATAGTTATTGGTATCATCCAAGAAACCAACTTTATCTGACACGGTGGTCCCTTTGTCTGCCGCAGCAACACCTGCTGGAATACCAGTTCGATAAATTTGTTTACCCATTAACTTCAAAATTTTAGCTCGATCACTAGCATTGGAGAATGAACCAGTTCCGGCTTCTAATTGTTCCAATAATAATTGTAAGCTATAACTTGTCGAGGTGGCATTCTCATCTGTTTGGAAAACTGGTGAATACCAGCCCTGATTGCTAATAAATTTGTTGATTTTACTCATGCCATATTTTTGCAATTGTTCTTCAGCAAAGTCATTTTCACTATTTACAATCATGCGGTAAAATCCATCTTCATTTGTGCTATTCCAAGTGAAATTTCCATTGAGCTTTTGTTGCATTAAATACGCCGTGATAAATAGCTTGTAAGTGCTGGCTGTCGTTTGATCCGTATGTGCATTTGACTCAACCTGCAATTCACCTTTTTTATAAACATCTGCATATTTTGATTTAGCTGCCGTGCTACCACTCGTTGCACCAAGGTTATAAAAACTAACGCTGACCGTGCCATCATCAGTGACCGTTTTTAAATAGTTGGTCAAATTTTCTTTAATAATTTTTTGTCGTTTGGCTACTTCTTTTTGTGTTTCAGTTTGAGCTGTGCCACCCGATGAGGCTTTACTGGTATGGACGTACTTATACCCGATAATTGCAATCAGTAAAATACCAACCACACTAATAATTGCTTTTAAAAATTTCTTCTCTGCTTTTTTCTTAACGAATATCATAACAAATACGTTATGTCTTTATACGGACAAATTTAGGTACATTTGTGTAAGATTTTATGAATTATTTATGACTTAGTGTCACGTAATAGCTTGATATCAACCGATATGTCACCTTTCGTCGTACATTGCTGGTAATCAAGAGCTACTCTTCTAACATTTGATGTGATAAAGCCGGTTCTACAAAATTTCAGTAAAAAAAACTGTGATCCAAAACATTCGTTTTGTCACAGCACTCTTCTGCCTTACCTATCTTAAAATATGATCAATTTGTTGCTTCAAAGCTGGTAAAACATCTTGTTCATACCAAGGATTCTTTTTTAACCACCCATAGTTTAGTGGTGACGGATGAACTAACGGAAAAAATTGGGGTAAATATTTTTGATAATCCTTTACTGTCTGGGTCAACGTTGCCTTAGAATCTAGGTCCAAATAATAACGTTGTGCATAGCTTCCAACTAATAAAGTTAATTCAATATTTGGCATTAAATCTAATAATGGCTGATGCCATTTTTCTGCAAAACCCTTGCGTGGTGGTAAATCACCACTTTTAGCTTTCCCGGGATAATAAAAGTCTAGCGGCACCACTGCAATTTCACCTGATTGATAAAATTCATCATCAGACACACCCATCCACTCGCGTAACCGCACACCACTAACGTCATTCCAAAAGATTTTTGTCTCTTGTGCTTTACGCCCCGGCGCTTGACCAACGATATTGATTTTAGCCTTTTGGCCAGCGTAGTACAGCGGTTCAATCCCTTGTGAAGTGAAACTTGCATTATCTGGATCATTTTTAATCGCATTAAAAATTTGATCAAACTCACTCATCCGCCGCTACCTCCATGCTTCCAATAACTTCTCGATACAATGGCAATAATTCACTTACTGCTTTTGAAACTTCTTGTTCAAAATTGAACTCTTCCGCTAATGGAAAATACCACACTTTGCCAAGCATCACCGGTTCATCACTCGCTTGATATTGATCCAATCTTTGATGTGGTTCCAATTCCGATTGACTGGCAGGCCAAACATAATATTCGGTTGAATTGACCGTTCGTTGCCAGTTTGCCAGTTTTTGATTAACCGCTGACTGGTATTGGGTTGATGTTCCTAATCGTGTTTCACTTTTATAATTTTGAAACATTAAATAAACCTGCAATTGTTGTCGATTAACAAGCACTCCGATGCAGGGATTAACATCCCCGATTCGATAACAGGTCCAAAAGTGATCTCTGATTTTCCAACCATTGGTCCAACTTTCAATTTTCAGTTTTCCCAAATCTAGTTTCGCCGCTGTTTGTAAATTAGCACTTTTCCAGTCATTCCAAATTAATTTGTAATCAACTTTAATTGCTTCAACTTCTGATTCACTTAATTGTTGTTTTAATACTTTAAACGAAAACGTTTCTCGTTGAAATATTTTTGGCCATTCATTAATATTCATAGCTATCCTCATTATTCGTAATCTGGCGGCCACGTGTTAAAAAGTTGCCACGATTTTGCCTAATACCTGATGTGACTTAATTTTTTGCAATCCATTTACTATTTCATGTGCTGAAATAATTTCAGTGATTTGCGGATCAATGCCATCAGTATCAACTAAATTGAGCAATTCCATGGCCATTTGACCTAAATCACGTACTTGTGCAGGATTATTGCTTCGATGAGCACCACCAAGATCAACTTTGGCATACGTTAAGGCTTTATCCCAGCTGAACAAAGTCTGAGACAATAACTGAATACTTGGCACCAGATACAACACAAAATAGTCTTGCTTCTGTTCATTTGCAGCCATTGCTTCTGCAATCTTGAGACTAGTGAACGTCTTCCCAGTTCCAGGGGCCATAATTAATTTACCGCGTTCATGCTCATCAAAGTAAGCCACGGTCTTATCAATGGCTTCATTTTGGTACGCCCTTGGTTGTTTATGACTGGCAGTAATTGCTTTTTCTGCATTGCCAAAACTGAATTGCGACCAGTCGAAGCTAGAGTGCTTGAGGTCAGACAACCCAATGCGGTTAATATCCTTAGAGCCATCATCCAAAGCCGCTTCGGCGTTTTTGTTCCAGTCGTCCGTGGTGGCGACTAATAGGCCGTCTGCATAGTAATTTTTGTTCAATTCAGCAACGTAACTATTGATGGTATCCTTGCCAACTTTGCCGTGATAATACTTAGCCTGTACGGCGGTTAACTCATCAGAATCGCGGTGACGAGCCACAAGATCAACGCCAAGGTCTTTCTTAGGAATATGGTATTCGGCGGGAACTTCGCTTAATAGCCACACATCATCGTACAGATTCTTATATACTGGTTCGTTAAGTAGGTACGACTTAACAACTTCTTCAAACATCGTGCCGCGATCACGTTGTACACCATTAGCACTTTTGTCAATTTGGGCAATTAAACTATCAAAATTATTTTCTAGTCTGGTCTGGTCTCATGGGTAACATATCTCCGTTTCTATCAAGATTATTTTTTACTCACTCTTTGACGATCTATATCGCTTTTATTATAACAGGTTTAATTTACCAACGAGACACTTCTATATACGCAAAAAGCCACTAGTGGACGAACCCCTAGCGACTTTCTTATGAACTTTACCAACAGTCCTTCGCCAAATTCTGGTGGAGTTTTGGCGGAGCATCTTATTTTTTTAGCGGAGTTGGAGGAGTTTGAACCTATTTCCATAAATTCAATACGCCTTTATACCGCTGTTTTCGTGTCAATTCTAGTTGTGGATTTATTCCCACTCAATTGTCGAAGGTGGCTTACTCGTAACATCGTACACTATCCGGTTAACCTGCTTTACTTCATTAACAATTCGAACTGAGATATCTTGTAAGACATCCCAAGGAATACGAGCAAAGTCAGAAGTCATTCCATCAATCGAAGTTACGGCACGGATACCAACGGTGTAATCGTAAGTCCGACCATCACCCATGACACCGACACTCTTGATTCCTGGTAAAACAGTAAAGTATTGCCAGATTTCTTTATCAAGGCCAGCTTTTTTGATTTCTTCGCGAAGAATATAATCACTTTCACGGACAATTTCTAGTTTTTCATCGGTAATTTCACCGATAACACGAATTCCAAGACCAGGACCTGGGAATGGTTGACGCCATACTAATTCGTAAGGCATCCCCATCTTTTCACCCAATTCACGGGCTTCATCTTTAAATAAGCTCCGTAATGGTTCAATCAAGGTAAAGTGGATATCGTCAGGAAGTCCACCAACATTATGATGAGACTTGATGGTTTGTGCGGTATCAGTTCCACTTTCAATCACGTCGGTATACAGCGTGCCTTGAGCTAAGAAATCAATATCGTGTAACTTACTTGCTTCGTCATTAAAGACTTGGATAAATTCGTTGCCAATAATCTTACGTTTCTTTTCAGGATCACTCACACCAGCCAATTTACTTAAGAAACGTTCTTGAGCATCCACTTTGATGATGTTCAAGCCAAATTTACCAGCTAAGCTATCCATGAC
This sequence comes from Paucilactobacillus nenjiangensis, assembly GCF_008632615.1. Taxonomy (NCBI): domain Bacteria; kingdom Bacillati; phylum Bacillota; class Bacilli; order Lactobacillales; family Lactobacillaceae; genus Paucilactobacillus; species Paucilactobacillus nenjiangensis. The sequence goes on along the minus strand of NZ_CP043939.1, from coordinate 600,610 downwards.
TTCTTGTGCTTCGTTCTTACGGAGTAAACCGTGATCAACAAAGATACAAGTTAATTGGTCACCAATTGCCTTGTTGAGCAAAACTCCAACGACACTGGAATCAACCCCACCAGACAAGCCAAGAAGCACTTTCTTGTCGCCAACTTTTTCACGAATATCAGCAATTTGCACGTCAATGAAATCATCCATTGACCAGTTAGCAGTTGCGTCACAAACATCAAAGGCAAAGTGGTACAAGATTTGTGAACCGTATTCGGTGTTTTGGACTTCAGTATGGAATTGCAGACCGTAGAATTTACGTTCATCATCCGCCATTGAAGTAATTGGACAGTTAGTACTTGTCGCAACCGTTTTAAAGCCATTTGGTACCTTGGTAACTAAATCGCCGTGGCTCATCCAAACGTATTGCTTTTTGGGTGTTCCAGCAAACATAACTGCATTCTCGTCTGTTACTTCAATATCAGCATGACCATATTCAGAGTTGTCAGCTTTTTCAACTGCGCCACCCTCAAGTGTGTTTGCCATTAATTGCATTCCGTAACAAATACCTAATACAGGGATTCCGAGATTGAAGATTTCAGGATCAACTGTAAATGCACCTTCATCATAAACACTGTTTGGTCCACCAGAAAAAATAATTCCCTTTGGATTGAGTTTCTTTAACTCTTCAGCGGTAGTTTTATGAGACATTAACTCTGAGTAAATACCAAAATCACGAATTCGTCTGGTAATGAGCTGATTGTATTGACTACCGAAGTCAAGTACAACGATTTTATCGAACGCATCAAGATTTATATTTGCCAACAATTGCCACCCCTTATTTTTTATTTAACAATGAATTTATTTTACGTGTTTTATCCTAGTGGGTCAATCTTTATGATAATTTCTTCATTTATTTTCTTAAATAAATGTCATCAATCTGATGATGCTTAGTTTTGTGTAAAATGACGTCCGCCCGATTCCGGGTTGGAAGGATAAATTCGCGCAAGTTGGTGTAATCAATTTCACGCCAAATTTTCTTCGCATGTTCAAACGCCACGTTACGATCACCAATCGCTAGTGAGTAATAATAATTGGTTGGATCCTTAAAAGCTGAATCCAGTAACATCCCAAATCGTTCCAAGAACCACTGCTCAATCAAGCGTGGATCAGCATCAACGTACAATGAAAAATCAAAGAAATCACTGATGTAGAGTAGTTCATTACTAGGTAACTGTAACGTGTTAATCCCTTCAACAATCAAAACATCCGGCTTTTCCAACGTTTGCATCTCGTCAGGGACAATGTCATAAATTTGATGCGAATAAACCGGCAGTTGTACTGAATCAACGCCGGCCTTCAGGTCATTTAAGAACGTTAATAGTTTCTCCATGTCGTAGGATTCCGGAAACCCTTTGCGGTTCATGATTTCTTTATCTTTCAATACCTGGTTAGGATATAAAAATCCGTCGGTCGTAATCAAATCGACTTTGGCATCAGGCAAGAACTTCTCTAGCAATTTCGCTAACAACCGGGCGGAGGTACTTTTTCCCACTGCGACTGATCCTGCAATCCCTAGAATGAACGGCACCCGTTTTTGTGGCAGTTGCAGAAAATCGGTCTTTTCTTCTTGCCAGTTTAAATATTGTTGATATCTTAATTTAATTAATTTAGTGAGAGGTAAGAACACCTCATCCACATCTCGAACTGAAATGCGGTCACTAAAGGCTTTAATTTGGTTCAAGCTATTTTGACTGATTTCAATTCTGTCGTTCGAATAAAATTGTCGCCACTGATCACGATCAAAGTGATAGTAGTTTATTAACTCTTCCATTAATTGGGCCTCTTCCGATATATTTTCGCTTTTAATAATAACATACATTGTCAGCTTTTCAGTGAGGAAAAATCGGCTTTACTGTCAAAACTAAATCATGATACAAAAATAACGAAATCCAGTTCAATTGAGCTGAATCTCGTTACGATTTGTTAACGGTTAGTTATCTGCCGAAGCAGCGGTTGGGAATGTGTATTCACCAATGTTTTTACCTTCTAATTCCGGTGCATCGGTGGTGTAATCTGACAAGGTAGAGCCACCATTTTCTGTTTCAATACTTGTTTCCTTCTCTTTTTTAGCTTTTGCAAGTTTTTGAAGTGATTTCTCCAAATTATAAGTGTAATTCTTCTTATTAACTTTGGTGAAGCCCTTTGGATGGTAGAACCTTAATAGATCACCATTGACGACTTTATCAGACATGTTTAATTCTGTGGTTACATACTTCTGAATCTTATTAATGGCCGTAGTTTGTTCGCTGGTTGGACTGCTAATCTCCTTACCAGTCTTGGTGTTGTAGACTGTCCCACCATACTTCGTGTAAGTTGGACTGACAAAATCACCATCACGGAAGGAAACAATTTGATTACGACTCGTTGACAACAGGTCTTGACCAAATTGAACAAAGCGACTGGAATCAATACCTAGCAAGTTTTCAATCGTTGGGAGCACATCAATTTCACCACCATAAGTGTGATTGATACCACCCTTTAAACCAGGCATTTGAATCATTAACGGCACTTTTTGGAACATCGCTAGATCATAATTATCGACGCTGTTCTTACCCAAAATTTGAGCAATGGCCGACTTATGATTGTCGGAAATACCGTAATGATCACCATACAGTACCACCATACTATTGTCCCGTAACCCAGTTTTATCCAGGTAACTATAGAATTCCTTAATTGATTCATCCAGATAATGAGCCGTTTGGACGTATGGATCAACGGTTGAATCACCAGTCTTCAAGGCATCAATTGACTTATTCTTGGAATCAAGAATATATGGATAATGGTTGGTTACCGTAATCAATTTTGCATAGAATGGTTGTGGTAATTGCTGAATATACTGCATTGAACTGGCCATAAAAATTTTATCTTTAATCCCATAACCGGCGTCATAATCCTTAATTTCTGGGAAGTAAGATTTACTAAAGTAGTAATCATAGCCCCAAGACTTATAAGTATTATCCCGGTTCCAGAAACTAGGCACATCCCCATGGAATGAAGCACTAGTATATCCTTGGTCTTGAGCCAAAATTGCTGGCGCAGCTTGGAAGGTATTGCTGGTCCCATCGACACTCATCGCTGAACCTTCAGGTAAACCAAACAGTGACGTTTCCAACATTAATTCAGCATCAGACGTTTTTCCTTGTCCCACTTGATGGAAGAAATTATCAAAGGACAAGGTATCACTTGAGTGATAAATACTATTCAAGAATGGAGTCACTTCTTCACCATTCACTTTATAGTCAATCACCCATTGCTGGAGACTTTCCAAGTGAATAATAAAGACATTTTTACCTTTGGCTACGCCGGAATACTCAATGTTGCCATTGACTCGATTGGATTTTAAGAAATTCAAAACCGGCGTTAAGTCTTTCGTATTAGCGTTCGCCTTAATCGCGCTGTTCCGGGTCGTTTTGACACCATCAACAACCGTATAGGCTTGTATGCCCAGGTATTTAACCAGATAGTTGTTATCAAAGGTTCTCGTCAATAAACCTGAACGATCAGATTCAGCCATACCTAAGTTAACCCCAAACAACAAGGCCCCAAGCAAGGTAATAATTGCGGCATAACGGCGTTTGAAATAGCGCGTATCAATCCGAATGACGTGGAAGGCTAAGACAATAATAATCAAGATTACATCGGCGAACACAAACAAATCAGTAAAGTGGAAAATTCCTGCAATACTTTTCCCTAAGTTGTTCGATGCTGATCCAGAGCTTTTAATAATACTAAACGTGATAAAGTCCGAAAACTCTCGATAATAAAGGATATTGGCAAAGAGCCACATAGAGAGTAATCCATTTAAAATCGACATTAACCAATAGGCTAAGCGACCACGAAAATACAGTGCAATACCCAGAAAAATTAGTGCTCCGGGAATAGTATTGAACGCCAACAAAAACTGTTGCATCCCCCCCGTAACACCAAGCGCAAACTTGGTGCTATACGCCCAGTAACTCTTAATTGCAAATAAAATTACTGTGAGCGTGAAAAATCCTAATCTTGTGTTCAGACCAGATCTTAATTTCTGCAACACACTGCTCATAATTTCCCCTCCATTAATCTTAAAATCACCATATTTCATATTACTCTATTCCCAATAGAAGACAATTTATTCTCGAAATATTTCCAAAATGTTTACCTTTTGTTCATAAACCGAACGGATGATTTTATTAATTACTGAAATTATACCTTAAACCATTTAGAACACCAAAGAATTAGGCGGAACCATCATTCAAATTGGTCATTCACGATTAATTCTCAATTTACGCACGTAACTTTCTCAGTTCATACAAAAAACACCACCGAAGTGATGTTTAAGTTTTCAAATTAGATTGTGTCGTATAAATCAGTTGGCACTTGATCAAGTAATGGTGTCATCGTCTGAACACCGACCAAGCACAACGCATGCATGGCACGTGAACAAACCGTATAGAGTAATTGGCGTTCATCTTCTTCAGCATATTTCTGGGCATTAGCATCCCAGATAATCACGGAATCAAATTCGAGTCCCTTTGCTAAGAATGATGGAATCACCAACGTGCCTTTAGCGAGTCGTTGATTTTCAGTCCGAATCAAGGTCGTTTTAACACCACGCGCCAATAATTCTTCGTAAATCCGCTCGCTGTCTTCTAACGTTTTACCAATAATCGCGCTGGTATCGTCTTCAGAACTAGCATCCTTTAAGGCCCCAATCAAGCTCGTGACAGCTTGTCCTTCAGTATCTTCAATCAAGACACGAGGTTTAGCTCCAGTCCGTTCAAACGGTTCAATCGCCTCACCATTGGTTAAAATAGCTCTCGTAAATTCGGTAATTTCTTTCGTCGAACGATACGACTTCGTTAACTGCACAACTTCCGTCTTATCGGGGTCAAACATCGTGTTCAACTGCGCTAATAATGACCGACTATTTTCCTTGGTGAAAATGGCTTGGTTCAAATCACCTAACAAGGTGAATTTGGCCCGTGGGAAACTAAATTTCAAATAGGCTAATTGGAATGCATCATAGTCTTGAACTTCATCAATAAAGACATAACGAATATCTCGTTCACCCTTTTTACCGGTGATTAAGTCATACAAGTATAAATAAATTGTCACATCATTAGCGGTTAAACGGCGTTCCTTCAACTGATCATAATTCACGGCCACATGGTTGTCCCAATCTTCTTTGGTTAAACCATACTTTTCAAGGTTCACCAAATGTGGGGCCACCCGTTTGAAATGAATAAACTGGGCATTGATGTTCAACCAACGATTGTGATCGATTGCCTTTTTAATTGGTTTAAAGGCTTTTAAAACTAATTGACGGGCTAAGAATTTAAATTCCTTATCTGCTGAATCAAATTCTCGTGGTTGATCTCCAAACAAGCCATCAATTTCTTGCTTAGTTAGGTTTTGAACTTCTTCTTCCACCCACTTAGTCCGGATTTCTGAACTAACCCGATGATTTAATAACCAGACCAATTCTTCTTTCGTCGCATCCAAGCGATTCGACAAGTGATAATTTTGATTGAAGGAATAATAGAGTTCCTCAATTTTTTCTCGACTAAAGAACACTTTGCCATTGAACATAATGTTCCGGAATTTCATATCTTCTTTTTCAAGATGATGAGCATACCGGTTGGTGGCGTTGAAGAAACCGAGACTTGTTTCCATCCGCGTAATATTGGAATCAGTTTTGGTTTGATCATTTTCAAATCGTTGTTGCAGCGTTTGGACTTGAATGTTTGGTAAACGCCGGTTCGCAAATTGGAAGTACGTCATTTGCACCATGTTATGTTCACCAAGTTCAGGTAACACTTGATTAATATAATCATTAAATAACTGGTTAGGTGAAAATAAAATAACTTGTCCGGCGTTCAAATTGCCGCGATAACGGTATAGTAGCCAAGCAATTCGTTGCAGAACGGCCGCTGTCTTCCCAGAACCGGCTGCCCCTTGGACAAATAATAATTCGGCGCTGGTATTTCGAATAATCTTATTTTGTGATTGTTGGATGGTGGTGACAATGCTCTTCATTTTGGTATCAGAATGCGTACCCAACGCTTCCAACAACATTTGATCACCAACGGTTTCGTCGGTATCATAAATCGTCACAATCACGCCATCTGCAATTTGAAATTGACGTTTCAATTTGACGTCAACTTCTTGGACCCCATCTGGCGTTTGGTAACTAATATTACCTAACCCGCCATCGTAATAAATACTGGAAATTGGTGCACGCCAATCATAGACCAAAAAATGATCTGGACGATCAGTAAATGATGCGAGCCCAATATAGATAGTTTCGTCGCTATCTTCGCCTTCTTCATGAAAATCAATCCGGGCGAAATAAGGTGTTTTTTCAAGTTTGGTTAAGGTTTGCAGATTGCGTTCCGCGTGTGAACGACTAGTTTCCCGTTGTTCCAACATCTGTTGTTGTTGTCGCACGGACATCGCCGTTTCAACCATTCCACTATAGGTCGTACCGTTAATTTTGATGTCATTAAACTGTTTGCCAATATCTTCAACATCCTTATCGGCGGTGTTGATATTTTGCTCAGTCTTTTTGGCCGCGGCCTGAATTTTCCCAATTACCTCGTCGAGATGATTTTGTTCGTATTGTTCAATTGAATCAGTCATCTATCTCTACCTCCCCGTGGCTTTTTAATTGTACAATTATAGCATTTTAACTACACCGCTTTCAAATTATTATTAAAGAATATCCAAAGTTATGTCCAGATTGCTAAAAATAGTATAAATTAGTAGTTTTTTCGAACTGAGAAATTTAAACTAAGGGTAATAAATCTGCACCTGAGGGAGGATTGACATGGATCAAGTAATTTATGTATTTACGCACATTGAAGATATTATCATGTCAGTCATCACCTGGCTGGGACCGTGGAGCTACATGGTACTATTTTTATCCACCTTTATGGAAACTGGCTTAGTCATTTTCCCCTGGCTCCCTGGCGAATCACTAATTTTTGTCACGAGTACCTTATCAGCCATCCCTGGCTCTTCATTAAAAATTGTGCCACTGGTGCTCACTTTTTTTGTAGCCGCGGTGTGTGGCGATATTGTTAATTACCATATCGGTAAGACTTTGATGAAGTGGAAATTCTTCCGCCGCCGCGTGATGGGTCCAAATGTCGTCAAGGCGGAGGCGTTCTTTAAACGACATGGCGGGAAAGCGATTATCTTTGGTCGTTTTGTGCCAGTGATTCGGACTTTCGTGCCACTAGTGGCCGGAACATCTAAATTTAGTTTCAAAAAATTTATGCTGGCTAACTTGGCCGGTGTCAGTCTATGGGTCGCCATTGCCAGTATCTTAGGTTATTACTTTGGTACGATTCCACTGGTGAAAAATCACTTATCGTTTGTCATCATTGGAATTGCATTTGCCACCATGCTACCCGCAATTTGCTTATGGATTGTTAAATTTATCCGTCGCAAAGTGATTGACCGAAACATGCTGTAACCATACCCCTAACTTATCATTGTGGTACACTTGACGTGTAGTAAAAAAGATAAATAAAGGGGTATTTTCTTATGGCAATCAATGTTTATTTTGTTCGACATGGACAAACCTATCTCAACAAATATAATCGTCTCCAAGGCTGGTCGGACGCCCCACTAACCGAAAAAGGCATTGCTGACGCGACCCGCGCAGGTAAGGCACTGGCACCTGTTCAATTCGACGCTGCATTTAGTAGTGATTTAGCTCGAACAATCGCCACGGCCAAATCAATTTTAGTTGAAAATCATTCAGCGCTGACCCAACCAATCCCTAGCAAGTTCTTCCGAGAAGAATTCTTTGGTTACTTTGAAGGAGCAGATGGCCCTTCTACCTGGAACTATCTTGGGCGACCTCATGGTTACAGTACCTTTGAAGAAATGATTGCGGGTTTAACTATCGAAAAAACACGTGACATTATCGCTGACGCTGATACCTTTGGTGACGCTGAAGACGATGCTACTTTCCAAGCACGGATGGATGAAGGGCTTGCGTTACTTCGTCAACAACCAGATAACACCAACGTTTTGGTGGTCTCACATGGGACGACGATTCGCTCGTTAGTCAGTCGCTTTGCACCAGAATACAATCCAACCAGTTCACCGGTAAACGGGAGCATCACTAAATTCTTGCTCACTCCTAGTGAAACCAAGGTTGAATTTTTTAATCAAGTTTCATTACCAAAATAAAAATGGAATCCGAGGACACTCATATATGGATACAATGCCACCAATTGAATCAGTCATCATCGCTGGCTTGAATAACAGTCAATCAAATTTCGAATACTCCATGAATGAATTGGCCGAATTAGTCAAAGCCAACAATATGGAAGTGAAAGATCGTTTAGTTCAAAATTTGGATCGACCTAATTCAGCTACTTACTTTGGTAAGGGTAAAGTCGACGAATTGACAGAAACTGTACGGGCATTAGACGTGCATACAATTGTGACCAATGACGAACTAAGCCCCAGCCAGATTAGAAATTTGGAAGCCGCAACCGGAGCACGTTTATTAGACCGAACTGCGTTAATTCTCGAAATTTTCGCCAAACGGGCCCAATCAAAAGAAGCTAAACTACAAGTTGAAATTGCACAACTTAAGTACCGTTTACCTCGTCTACGCACTAGTGCCAATCAAAGTTTGGATCAACAAACTGGTGCCGGTGGCGGGAGCTTTACCAACCGTGGTTCTGGTGAAACTAAACTGGAAATGAATCGGCGAACCATCGAAAATTCAATCACACATTTACGTGGTGAATTAGATGAAATCAATAAATCGGCCGTTACTCGCCGCCAACAACGGATTAAGAACCAAATGCCAATGGTCGCTTTAGTTGGTTATACGAATGCTGGTAAATCAACCGTCATGAACGGCTTAGTCCGTAAATTTGGGGTCGATGAAGATAAGCAAGTCTTTGAAAAAGATATGTTATTTGCTACTTTGGATACTAGTGTCCGTCGTTTAACTTTACCTGATCAAAAACAATTTTTACTCAGTGATACAGTTGGATTTGTCAGCAAACTACCTCATAACTTGGTTGAATCGTTCAAGTCAACCTTAGCCGAAGCGTCCCAAGCGGACTTATTGCTACAAGTTATTGATTATTCGGATGCACATTATAAAGATATGATGGAAACTACTGCCGACACCCTGGCAGACATTGGCATCAAAGACATTCCAATGATTAACATTTTTAACAAGGCCGATAAAATGGAAATCACCTATCCCACTTTGGAAGGTGATACCCAAATCGTCATGTCTGCGATTCAACCAGAATCACTCGACATGTTAACCGACCTGATTAAAAAATCGTTATTCAAAGATTTCGTCACGACCACGCTTTTAATACCTTTTACTGAGGGTAGCGTTGTCACTTATCTCAATGACAATGCCAGTGTAATCAATACTGATTACGTGGCTGAAGGCACTCAAATTGAAGTTGAATTATCTGCCGCTGATTATCAACGATTTGCGGAATATGAATTATAAGAAAAGCTGCAAAATAAGCCGGGTGCAATCGAGTATTAGTTTAGAACAATGGATATAAGTGCACTTCTTATTTACGTTGTTCGTAACTAAACGGAAATTGCTGACTTATTGCGCGTAATTCTGACTGCAATAAAATTGCATTTAATAAAAACTGCGAAATAAGAACTAATAAAGGGACCGTCGAACATAACTAACGTTGTGTTCAACGGCCCCTTTTTTTGAATGAACTCTATAAGTCAAATCATCGATGATTTACCCGACTTAAGTCACACTTATTATTTAATTTATTTCATAATTTTTTCAGTTGCTTTCGCCGATCTCCATAGTTGATATGAAGTCCAGAAACTGACCACGACGATTAACCATCCGAGCACTTCGAGCGATAAGCTTTTAACTACTGTCGCCGCAATCACAACCCCAATAATCCCGCCTAAAATAAAACCAAAAACACCTCGCAATGAATAACGATTGGTGCGCATGAAATTAACACTTGAAGCCGGCATTAAGAGTGCACAAGAGAGCATCATGATTGGAAAAGCCGCAATGGGTTTGAGTCCCAAGAAATAGACTAAAACCATACAAGGAGCATACAAACCTACGCCAGCTGCCATCAGCATCCCCAAAATAAAGTTTCCGATTACTCCAACTACTAAGGCTGCTCCAGTTAACCCTAGTGCATTATTGTGTACAGCAATAATTGAAATCCAGCCCATTTTATTGATGGCCATCAAAATTGACGTTGCAATCAATGCCACCGACATTGTCTTTTGAATCATGACTTTATCAAGCCGGACGACAACTTCACTACCAATCACCGAACCAATCACAGACGCTAACACCATTGACACTAACGTCGTAATATCCACATCGACTGCCGTCACGAAGAAAAGCGCTTCAACAATCGTTGGAATGGCATGAGCCATATTCATCGTTCCTGGTAACTTGCGTTCATCATCCAGATACTTGGTCCACTGAAATAAAGTAGTGGTGGTAACGAAGCTCCCGACTCCTAAAGTATCTAAGAAGTCCGTGATGAAACCAATCCCAAAACCCAGAACATTGTCTCCAGTATTAAATGCTAATTTTTGCTTGATTACTTGCGCAACAATCAAGCTTCCTAATCCCACTGCACTAGCTAGTAGCACAATTACAATTGCTGCTATCATATTTTCTCTCCCCGATTTGAGTCCAAATATAAGTATATTAAATTTTAAGGAGAATTACCATAATTGTTGGCCGAAAAAAACTGATGGTTATCCCAAGCATGCGGAATAACCATCAGTTATAGATTGTACAAAGTTTGTTAATTTAATGCGTTGCGACTCTTCCCACCATTGACCAAAGTCACAACATCGTTAAGTCCAATTTCAACGATATTTCTGATGGCCGTGTTGGTAAAGAAGGCGGAATGTGGTGTAATCATTACATTTGGCATTGCTTTTAAAGTTTTATAATCATCTGGTACGGTTGCTGGATCAACTTTTTGTTCAAAGAATTCTGTTTCATCCGCCAACGTATCCAAGGCTGCCCCCGCGATTTCATGATTTTGCAAGGCCTTAATCAAAGCTGGTGTATCAACTAGGCCTCCACGAGCCATGTTAATGAAGTACGCTGTCGATTTCATTTTAGCTAATGTGTCTGCATTAATGATATTGACCGTATCGTCTTGCAATGGCGTGTGAATTGACACAATATCTGATTGCGTCAGCACCGTGTCCAAATCCGTATATTCCAAATATGGTTCCAGTTCCACGTTATATGCTGGATCAACAGCCAAAACTTTCGCACCCAAGGCGGTATAAATTTGCGCACTGGCGCCACCAATATGACCGGCACCAATAATTCCAACGGTTAAATTATGAATTTCTTGGCTAATCATCCCGTGCCATAAGAAGTTTCCTTCGGCCATCCGTTGATCAAAGTAGCCCAATTGACGAATCAGACGCATCGCTTGGGTAACCCCTAATTCAGCAATTGCTCGTGGTGAATAGGCTGCAATATTGGTGACGGTTAGGCCATTATCCGTGGCTGCTTGAAGATTAATAATCTCAAACCCAACCATCCGCGCCGTTAATTGTTTTAAGCCAAAACTAGCTAGCTTCTCGTACACGACAGGTTCATGGACATTGGTCGTTTGTTGAATATCGATACCGTCGTAACCTTTTGCTAAATCAACCGTTTCCGTCGACAAACTCACATCTAACATGGTCACTTCATTGCCGGTCTTTTTTGACCAAGCTTCTACATAGGGCTTTTCTTCTGGCAAAACGCTATACATAATAATTTTCATGATCTACTCCTTAAAATCATTGACGTTCAACTGTTTAATGCGGACAAATGCTTCTTTAATGACATCCAGTGGTTGAGTGGCGGCAATTCGTATGAAGCCTTCACCTGACTGGCCAAATGCTAACCCTGGAATCACAATGATACCAGTTTTTTTCAATAAAGCTGCAGAGAAATCAACTGAATTTAAACCAGTCTGACGGATATCAACGAAGGCATAAATCCCACCTTCAACTGGCGCAACATCCAACCAATCAATTTCTTTCACGGCAGCATCGATAAATTCCAAACGTTCCCGGAATTCAGCAGCAAATTTTGGTGCAAATTCATCGGCATGCTTCATTGCGTAAATAGCCGCTTCTTGAGACAAGATTGGTGCTGAATAGGTAATTCCTTCATTAACCAAACGAGTGGCGCTCGAGACATATTCTGGGGCAATTAAGTAGCCAATGCGCCAACCAGTCATCGCAAAACTCTTTGACATACTACCAAAGGTGATGGTGTTTTCCGGTGCAAACGTGGCAAATGGCGTGAAATGTTGGCCTGGCATCAAGAAATCGCCATAAACTTCATCGGTGAGTACAAACATGTCATGTTCAATGGCTAAATCAGCGATTTGTTGAGCAATCTCATCACTCATCACGTTTCCGGTTGGATTATTGGGTGAGTTAAGTAGTATGGCCTTAGTCTTTGGGGTAATCAGTGCAGCGACTTCTGCCGCTTGGACCGCAAACCCATTTTCTGGTTTAGTACCTAAAATGACTGGTACCCCACCAGTGGCGATGACTTCGTCTGCATAGGGCGAGAAACATGGTTGGGCAATGATGACTTCATCCCCAGCTCCAGGGGTTAAAATGGCCCCCAAAGTGATATACAAAGCATGTGAAGCTCCCACAGTGGCACGAATTTGATCAATAGCAAAATCTAATTGATATCGATCATGATAATAGTCTTTAATTGTTTGGCGTAGTTCAGGTAATCCACTCGCTTCCGTATAATGGGTTTGCCCCGCTGTGGCTTGCTGATACGCATAATCGATAATTGGCTGTGGCGTTGTAAAATCGGGATCCCCGATTGATAAGTCGATGGCGTCAGTCGCATTAGCGGCTAAGGTCGTGATTTCCGCCATAATATTTGGTGCTGGATGTTGGTAACGTTGATTTAAATTAGAACTGTCCATGTTTACCTCCTACTCACATTCATAGCATTAATAATAATTCAACTATACACCCAATATATTCATTATTTCAATTAAAATCAGTTAATATTCATAAATAGCCCTATTTTTTGTGAATATATGCAAAAAGCTATTGAACAAAAAATTGTTCAATAGCTCAGTTACAATGGAAATTATATTTTTATTGAATTACTTCCGCACCTAAAACACCTTTAAAATGTCCCAATGCCCATTGTTGGCCTTCATCGGTTAATGCGGCCACTGCCGATGCTGGAATTGTCATTGGATAATTCAGGTTGTAGGCGTCAACTGCTGTGTGTAGCACACAAATATCGGTGCACACGCCAGTTAAAATCAGATGGTTAATATGACGAGCACGTAAATCAAGATCTAAACTGGTGCCCGCAAATGAACTATAACGCGTTTTGTCCATCATCCAAACCTGAGCATCATCTTTGTGGGTTTCATACCAAGTTGCTAAAGGACCATAATATTCCCAGCCCCAAGTATCTCTGACGTTATGGCTCGGAAATAATTTAGTTTCAGGATGGTAGGGATCATTAGGTACATGCACATCCGTTGGCAAAATTACCCAGCCACCATCGGCTAACGTTTGATCCGCTAACTCAATAATTCGGTCGGCAATTAACTGGCCCGATTTACCGCAGGTTAAGGCACCTTTATCATCCACAAAATCATTCGTATAATCAATTATCAACAGTGCATCTTGACTACTCAATTCCATCACCCCATCATTCCGTCCATCTGTCATATTAAAAGTACAAAGTATTTAAATTCAACGCAAAAAAGACTGAATCATGATGCATTCAGTCTTAATGCGTAACCATTTATCTTAATACTTACGACGGTAGTCTAATAATTGATGAGTAATGTCGGCAGTGGCAGGATAAACTTGTTTGTAAATTTTGTGCATCGCTTTGTATTTCTCAACATTTTCTGCATTTGGCGTATAAACTTTGCCGAAATGAACAAACTCAGCGGCACAATCTTGAACGGTATCAAACCAGCCCAACCCGACGGCAGCTAACATGGCAGCTCCCATCCCAGGACCTTGTTCATTTTCAAGACTTACGACCTTCTTGTCGAAAATATCAGCTTGGATTTGTAACCACAGTGGACTCTTTGATCCACCACCGATAGAAACGACCGTGTCAAAGTCTTGACCATTTTCATCAAAAATATCCATGATGTCAGCAAATGAGTAAATAATGCCTTCAAGGACTGCGCGAACAAAGTCTGAACGCGTATCAGTCCCATCAATGCCAATGAAACTTCCACGAATATCAGCATCCGCATATGGTGTCCGTTCGCCAACAATATAAGGTGTAAAGACTAGTCCATTCGCGCCGACTTTTGATTCTGCTGCACTCGAAACGAAGTCCGTGAAATCATCGGTTGGTCCAAAGGTCTTCTTTAGCCAGCTTAAACTGTAACCAGCAGCTAACGTAACACCCATTGTATAGAACTTATCTGGAATGGCATGATTAAAGAAATGCAACTTACCTTTGTAATCAACATCGGCATTGTCATCATACTTCAGGACTACACCTGAAGTCCCGATACTTGCCATCACCATATTTGGTGCTAAGATTCCAGAGCCAACTGCTCCAGCTGCATTATCCGCTGCGCCACCAAAGACTTTCGTGTCTTGAGTTAGACCAGCAAATAATGAATAACTTTCAGAGATGTTACCAGCAAAACCGATTGATTCAATCAATGGAGGACACATGTCCAACGGAATACCAAACTTATCGGCAACCGTCTTGCTCCATTCTTTCTTAGCGACATCTAATAACACCGTTCCGGCAGCATCAGAATATTCCATAGCAATTTCGCCAGTCATCCGGTAACGGAGGTAATCTTTAGGTAGTAAGAAAGTCTTGGCTTTCGCAAAAATATTAGGTTCATTTTCCTTCACCCATAAAATTTTAGGTAAAGTAAAGCCTTCCAATGGTTGATTACGAGTGATATCAATAAATTCATCACCCATCACGTCCAGAATTTCTTCCCGTTGTTTGGTTGTCCGGGTATCATTCCACAAGATTGCGGGACGCAAAACTTGTTTGTTTTCATCTAAGAGTACTAATCCGTGCATTTGGCCGGAATAACTAATTCCTTCAATTTCTTCAGGTTTAATTCCATCATTTAAAATTAAGCGCACGATTGAAACGGTTGTGGCTGAAACCCAATCTTCTGGATTTTGTTCACTGTATCCAGGTTTGGGATTACTTAATTCATAGTCAAAACTTTCTTGAGCGACAATGTTCCCATTGCGATCAACTGCAGAAACTTTAACGGCACTAGTTCCTAAATCGACTCCAAGTACATAACTCATCGTCCGTTCCTCACTTTCAATTTATAAAATAAAATGGAGGGTGGAATATTCATCCCATCCTCCACTTATGATTGACCTATATTAACTTGTCATCAGAATACTTTGATTATTTCAAAGCGTCAATGATGTAGTGGTTAATTGTATCTTTAACTTGTTCTAGGTGATCTGAGTGAGTAGCATCACGAATTTCTTTTGAAGTCTTGTCAATAGTGTAGGCTTCAAGTTCTGCTAATCCTGCTTTACCACTTTCGATATCAGCACCGATACCTGATTTGTATGAAGAATAACGGTCAGCAACAACGTTATCAAGAACCTTGTCTTCCTTCATCTTCAATGCAACACGTAATCCGGCAGCAAATGTATCCATACCAACGATATGTGAGTAGAATAAGTCATTTGCTTCGAATGATGAACGACGTGGTTTAGAATCAAAGTTCAATCCACCATGAGGTCCGATTTGTCCTTCTTCAACAACTTCAGTCATGGCTGCAACTGATTCGTAAAGGTTTGATGGGAATTCATCAATATCCCATCCGATTAACTTGTCACCTTCGTTAGCATCCAATGATCCTAACATACCGGCTTCACGAGCAACACGGATTTCATGTTGATAAGTGTGACCAGCCAAGTTAGCATGGTTACCTTCAAGGTTCAACTTGAAGTCATTTTCAAGTCCGTATTCCTTCAAGAAGTTAAGGGTTGTAGCAGCATCAAAGTCATATTGATGTGTCATTGGTTCTTTTGGTTTTGGTTCGAGCATGAATTGTGCGTCGAATCCAATTTCGTTAGCATAATCTTTAGCCAAGTGGAATAACTTAGCAGCATGTGATTGTTCTAACTTCATATCAGTGTTCCAAAGTGATTCGTAACCTTCACGTCCACCCCAGAATACATAGTTTTCTGATCCAACGCGCTTACCAACTTCCAAGCTGTGCTTGATTTGAGCAGCTGAGTAAGCAAATACGTCAGCGAATGGTGAAGTAGCAGCACCGGCAACGAAACGAGGGTTACCGAACATGTTTGAAGTGTTCCATAATACCTTTTTGCCAGTTGTCTTTTGATATTCAACGATACGGTCAACAACTTTGTCTAAGTTTGCGTTAGTTTCACGAAGTGTGTCGCCTTCTGGGGCTAAATCACGGTCGTGGAATGCAAAGAAGTCAACGCCTAATTTGTCATAAAATTCGAATGCATAGTCAACTTTTGCAAGTGCCAAATCCATTGGATCAGAATACTTATCGTAAGGACGAATAGCAGTTCCGTCACCAAAGTTATCGACTAAGCGTTGGTCAAATGTGTGCCAGTATGCAACTGAGAAGCGTAACCAGTCACGCATTTTCTTTCCGCCGATAACTTCGTCAGCGTTGTAATAATGAAAGCCTAAGCCTGATTCCAATTTGTCTGTGCCCACGTAAGGGACTTTGTCTACGTTCCAATATGCCATGATTAAAAGTGCCTCCTGAATTTAGTTTGTTGTTTCAACCAACTTACAAGATTAAGTATAACGCTTACATTTTATATTGCAACCCCTTTCAACAAAAAAGTTCAAAAATTTGCCTCGTGTGTGATTATTTGCACATTGATTTCGACGGTAAAAAAATAGAAGCTATCGCTAGCTTCCATTATTTAAAGTATTTTGTTTAACTCTGAATTAAATTTCAAATCCATACCTTCCATTGCTAAGGCTTTATGAGTAATTGCCGAACAGCCACCTAACATCGAGGAGTAACGTGCTCCTGGCATATCAAAGATTTCAATCAAATTATTGCCAGAACGCATCTTATATTTAGCGTTCAAAACGGGGACCATTTCTGGGATATTTTCAACAAGATCAGAACTAATATAGATTGATTCTGGATTTAACCCCATCGCTGTATTGTAAATGATTATTGAAAGATAGCTACAAAAGTCTTCCACTGATTTAACTACTTCTTCGTTTTGTTGATAATACAACTTGGCAACTCCAGCAAAATCCAAACTAGGTTGGCTGAGATTAGTCCGAATCGTTTCAATAATTGCATCTTGAGAAGCAAAATCTTCAATCTTAGTGCCTTTATCCGGATTGTTAGGATCAGCTAAGTAAATTGAACGTCCAACTTCACCAGCTTCACCATATTCACCACGATAAATTTCATGATCAATAACAATCCCGGCCCCAATCCCTTTATGGATACTGAAGACAACAATATTGTGTAATCGTTTATCAGACAACTTAGAAAAATCGCGTTGCGCCATCGCCACCAAGTTGGCTTCATTTTCTAAGACCACCGGTACTTCAAATTCGTCCGTTAAGACTTGATATAGATCCACATCTTGCATATCAATAAATGGCGATGATTTGATTTGCGTTCCCATGACAATTCCATGAATCGCTACAGAAATACCCATTAAACCTTCACGAGTGGCACTTAATTTTTTTGCTTCTTCTATTAACATCTCGACCATTTGGTGAATGTCTTTGCCGACCGTATAAATTCGGTCGTAGGAAAATGGAGTTCCTTCTATATAATTGGCCATCACATCTAAGTGGTTAAATCCAAGGTCAAAATTAATGGTGTAACCGTAGTTCTTGTTGACTTTAATCATCACTGGCTTACGGCCACCGACCTCAGAACTATCACCTTGACCAGTTTCTACGACTAAATCTTTTTCTTTTAAATCATTATAAATGGCTGAAACCGTTGATTTGTTCAATCCTAAATTTCGCGAAATTTGGATCCGCGAAATTGGTTCATCTATGAAAATTTGTTGCAATACTGACTTTTCGTTGTTACTCCGTATCTCTTCTTTTCTAAGTGTCATAATTGCTCCTCGCCTAGTTACATATTCTTTCTAATTCTACCATATCCCCCAGTTAGTTTGAATACAACAAAATGTACAAACCCGGAATAGTTCGTTTACATACCAAACTAACTACCATTGTAATTATATAAACGTTCTTGATGCAATGCAAGCACTTTCAAATGTTTCATACTGTTTATTTAATCTTCACTATTTAGATTATTGTTAAGTAGTGGTAGAATGTATTTAATCGCTTACATTCCCACAACAACTTAATTATGGAGGAAACATACATGAATATTGAAAAAGTCTCATTTGGAGAAGCAAACTCAAAACCAGTTGATAAATATACTTTAACTAACGATAACGGTGTTAGCATTTCGGTGCTAACATTCGCTGCACTCTGGCAAGCATTCAAAGTTCCAACTGCCAAAGGTGATGTTAACCTGCTTCTCAGTTCTGATAACATTGAAAATTACACCAATAATCCATTCTTTGCAGGCCGGATTGTCGGCCGGATTGGTGGACGTTTGAAGGATGGTCAATTTGAAATTGACGGTACTACTTACCAAGTTGAGCAAAATGAAGGTAAAAACAGTCTTCATGGTGGTGCTAACGGATTTGCCAACCAAATCTGGAACGCTGAAACTAATCAAACAGCTGACACAGTTTCAATTACTTTGAGCTTTACTTTCACACCTGCTATCGATAAATTCCCAGGTAACTTAGATGCCAAAGTAACTTATACGCTCCACAATGACAACTCAGTCACCATTGACTTCAACGGAACAACTGATGGTAACACCTTGTTCAACCCAACGAGTCATGCATACTGGAACTTGTCAGACGGTGGTGCTGACATCCTTAACCATACTTTCCAAGCTAACTCAGGTTCACATTTGGAATTTGACAATGAAAAAATTCCCACTGGTAACTTGCTAGTAAATGCTGGAACTCCATTTGACTTCAGCAAACCAACTTTGTTTAAGGATGCAATCGAAGGTATGTCAAATACCGATGAAAAAGGCTTTGATGATATCTTAGTTGTTAACCCTGACAGTGATGAAGAAATTGCTACTTTGACTGACAAAGATAGTGGCCGTTCAATCAAGCTCTATTCAGATCGTAATGGACTAGTAATCTTCACGGCTAACTCATTTAACTCTGACGCAACTTATGAAAATGGTGTTGGTCATCCATACCAAGCCGTTGCTTTGGAAATGCAAACATTATCAGATACACCTCACCACGCTAACTTTGGTGATGTAACCTTACGTGCTAATGAAACTAAAAATTATCAAATCAAAATTGTGCCTGAATTCTAGGAAATAATTTAAGAGAGAATCAGTTAATCGACTGATTTGTCTCCATATACAAAAGGTTCTTTGTCAAGAAGTACTGATGACCTAGAATTTCACAATCATTAACATCAAGCTGCTAGTTTCTCCGTTGTCGGGGAATTAGCAGCTTTTTGTTGTTTTGTGAGAGATATGAAATTTTTAGAATAGAAACTATTTTTAAATGCAATTAGAATTCGAATCTTGAAGTGATAGAAGTTTCTAAACCCGTACGCAGTACGCTTTATTACTTTAATTTTGTTGTTACATCCTTCTACAGGACCTGTTGAGAAATGACAGTATTTTGTTTTAAAACTGTTTATAATCTCTTCGAAATGTTTTCGTAGAGTCTTGATGGCAGCATCCATTTCCTGTGGGAGAATTGCCGAATTTTTATCATCTTCTGGCCACAATAAGGTTTTCAGCCGTTCTGAACTTTGATTATGAATTATGAAAATGAGATCTTGGTAGAAGTTATAAGCAGCACGCAATTCTTCGGAAAGCGATAGTAAACGATTAACGACTTCGTCGTCAGTCAATTGTAAATTTTTGAAATTACGACGTTTATATCGATCAGAGCGATTTAAGTCGCTTTCTGATTTCATAATTAGTTTCCAAAATCTGTTAAGTTGGCGATATTCGGGTGACCCGTACTTAAATGATTTCATTACTTTTATTCTAAGCTGATTGAGGCCTTTAAAGGCCTGGACTACCACATGAAAATGGTCAGCAATGATAATTGCATTCGGGAAAACTTTTTGAATAGTACTTCGATAAGGGAAAAATAAGTCGACCGTAACCGTTCGAACAGCAGCACGAGCCGCCGGAGAATATCTTAAAAAGTACTTTTCAAGGGAGTGATCACCTCTGTCAGAAATTACATCTATTGGTTGACGTGTTTCAATATTCATAAGTAAAAGGGAGTATCCGCTTTTAGCAAACTTTCCCGATTTGAAATCATCGAAAGCAATGTTTCGCGATAAATAATGAAAAGATGGTTTGATATAACAAGCTAATCCTAGAATTGACCGGATAACAGTATTTGAGGAGACGTTATTGATTTTCGCAATTGTAGTCATACTCATGTTTTCTTCAATTTGCATAGCGATAATTTGTTTTACGTCACGAAAAAGATGGTCTCCTTTTCTTACATCACTCAATTCAGCAAGCTCAGTATTTTTACAGCATTTACAAATGTATTTTTGCTTTTTAATTTTAAAGAAAATCAGACTTGTACCATTTTGAGCAGATTGATACATGACACTTTTGTACCCGTTTCGACTCATGACGGTTGAACATTTAGGACAAGTCATTTCGTATGTGAGCACGCAGTGCCACACGTTAGCCTCACCTTTGTCAGTCATTTCTCTAGACATAGGTTGAGAGTTATATTTAGGGTCGGGATCAAATTCTAAACGAGTATCTGTGATATTGAGAGCTAATCTGGTATTATTATCCATGGGAGATAGTTCCTTTCGTTAGATAGGGGTCAGGCTATCTTCTATTTTCTACCATTAGTCAAGGAAAACCTCGTTCTAATGGTTTTTTATTTTAATAAAGCATGGCTACAGGCCTATTTAATAACGTATATGAACTGAAAAAGATCAATTAAATTAAATTGAGTGTACACAAAATAAACATCTCTAGTATTCCTAATTTTTGAGATGCTATAATGTATTTGAATGGATAGTGATCTACAGTTCTGGCGTGAACTTCATAGGGTCATAAAATTCATTATTTTTGATGAGGTGGTAGATGGTTCGATTGAGCCTTCCCATCGCAGCTATGGCAATCTTCTTGGTGTGAATGTCACCGGAAGATTGCTTTTTTCTTTGATAGAACAGACTAATGTTACTAGGATGATATCTTGAGACACTCACTATATTCAGTACAGCTTTGAAAAGTATTTTACGAGCGTAGGTATTCCCACGCTTCCTGATGTGCTGTCCCATTTCAAAGTCCCCAGATTGATATTGAATTAAGTCAATTCCGATATAAGCATTAATCGCATTAGGTTTTCTAAATCTGCGGATATCTCCCAATTCAGCCACCAAACATACTGCTGTTTTAATACCAATTCCTGGAATCGATTGTAGAATGGGAATTTCCTGAAGATTAGCTGAAATTTCAGTCATTTCGTCAATCGTTTTCTTCTTCAAAGTATCGAGTCGTTCTACTTCTCCGGCTAAATAAATTACAGCTTGGACGGCATGTGTGCAGTTTTCAACAGCTGGAGCTGAATTATATGCCAAATCTTGTAAGTGCTGGGCTAGAACCAGCGAACGACGTTCACCCATGTTCTTAGGTGTCGCTTCAATAATTAGCCGAGCCAGTTCGGTAATTCCCATTTCTAAAACCAGAGATGGATGTGGAAACTGCTGAACGATGTGCCAATACAATGCACCATCGGTGACACTTAAGAATCGTTCAATTTCGGGGAAAGCCAGTTGTAGTTTTTGATGTAATCGATTCTTAGCCCTAACAATATCTTCATTCAGCTCTTGATATGTCCGTTCTAAATCATGCAGTTCTGAATAAACTGGTTGTTCCTGAAATGTTGGCTTGTAGTGATGTTGTGACATCGCCATTGCCAATGAAACTGCATCTAATCGGTCATTTTTATTGTGGCGAAAACTATCCATATCCTTCTTAGCTGCTAAAGGATTAATTTCTGTATATTGCCAACCGTTACGAATCAGAAATGCACGTATACTGCGAGAATAGATTCCTGAAGATTCAAAAATTATCTGTGGTGATGTTAAGCCATCTAGCTCATCTTCAAGAATTTCAAACCCATGCCGGTCATTTTGAATTCTTTGTAAACCTTTTGTTCAATCAAAATTGCTATATTGGAGCTGTGCTTACTTACATCAATACCAAATACGATATCCATGACTAACTACCACCTTTATGAAAGTTGTATTCACTGATTCACTCATCTCAATTTTCAATACACGACTTTAAATAGCCAACGGACTTCGAGCGAGTTAATTTGTGAACCAAATGAAGTTGCCAGTTTTTGTGACGACGTCACCAGAAGGTGCGCCAAATAGACCTTCGACATGTCAACTTCATTACCACTTTAGCAAAAAAAGAAAAAGTGGTGAATCAGTTTTTGTACAATTTTACTTGATAATAGAAAATGGCACCAGTAGAAATTCACAAAGTGAATCTCTATCAGTACCAAATATTGTAGAACCATTAATTAAGCTAGGCGACGTTCGAAATACTTGCCCACCAATGACAATGCGTAACAAACGATAAAGTACAGTACCGCTAACGCAACGAACATTGGAATAATATAATTGGTATTTTGACCATAGATGATTTGAGCATGGTACATCATTTCAGGAAGCACGATAATCGTTCCCAATGAAGTATCCTTGATTAGTGAAATAAATTGACTAACTAAGGCTGGCACCATGTTCTTCATTGCTTGTGGTAAGACCACAATTCTCAATGCGGTCCAATATCCAATCCCATTAGACTGGGCACCTTCCATTTGTCCTTTATCCACGGCCATAATTCCTGAACGAACAATTTCAGCAATCATCATTGATTCAAAGACTGTCATCGCAATGATGGCGGCGGCAATTACTGGAGGTTTGAATCCCAAGTTGGGCAAACCAAAGTAAGTAAAGAAGATAATTAGAAGCAAAGGTAAGTTCCGAATTAAATCAATCACAAATCCGACAATTGCGGACACGTATTTGATCTCGGAATAACGAATCACCCCTAAAATCGTCCCAAAAATAAAACTAAGAATAACTGAAATTACTGAAACTTCAACAGTCACCCACAAACCTTGAAGAAGGTAGCGTAGGTTTAACCATGAATATGCATCAATAAATGTTTGCATTTCTACTACCTCCTTAAGCGGCTAATTTTTTCTCTAGATGACGCATGTAATAACTTAATGGCATGGTGATGATCAAGTACAAGACACCCACTGCAAAGAAAGTTGACATTGTTTGGAGTGTATCATTGGCAATCATATTACCTTGATACATCAAATCAAAACCGGCCACGAAGGCTAGGACAGACGAGTTTTTAACTAAGTTAATAAATTGGTTTCCCAATGGTGGAATCACAATCTTGAAAGCTTGCGGTAAAATAATGTGTCGCATAGCTTGCCAGAAAGTTAATCCATTCGATTGGGCACCTTCCATTTGGCCATCATCCACAGATTGAATTCCGGCACGAACAGTTTCAGCAATAAAGGCTGAGGTGTAAATTGTTAACCCAATTGTTCCGGCAGCGAAACCACTAATCTTAACGACATACAGTGGAATAACCACGAAGAAGAACATGGTAATAACTAGTAATGGAATATTACGGAAAATTTCTACGTAAACATTACCGATTACTCGCATAATCTTGTTAGGCATAATTTCGAAAATGGCAAAGACGGTTCCAATAATCAAACTGAAGAATAGTGCAATAATGCTACACAACAATGTTTGACCGAACCCTTGTAATAACGGTTGCCATTCGGTTGCAAAAATATGAATCATTATCGCTTCATCTCCTCATAATTAAATCCTTCAACATTACCGAACCACTTCTTAAGGATTTTATTGTAAGTACCATCGTTTTCAATGGTGGTTAATGCCTTATTTAGACGGTTCTTGAAGTTGGTTTGACCTTGGTTGACGGCAATTCCGTAAGGTTCTTGTGTAAATGATCCTCCGACCACGACATAACCTGGGTTGTCGACCGACATACCATATAAAATACCATTATCAGTAGTTAATGCATCCCCTTGGCCTGACTTCAAAGCCGTCAATGCTTGCGCATAATCTGACATTTGAAGCACTTTAGCCTTAGGTGCAAATTTACCAATATTTTGAACTGAGTTTGAACCAACTACCCCAATTACGACTTTTCCTTTTTTGTTCAAGTCTTTAACACTTTGAATTGGGCTACCCTTTTTAACCAAAATAGCTTGGCCAGCGTTGAAATACGACCGGGTGAAATCAACTTGCTTTTCACGTTCCGGTGTAATCGTCATGGTAGCAATAATTGCATCAATGTTCCCATTTCTAAGTAATGGGACTCGGGTAGAACTGGTAATTGGAACAAAGACAGCCTTGCCATCTTTACCGAGAATTTCTTTGGTTAATGCCTTAGCAACATCCACTTCAAATCCTTCATCGATACTGGTCTTGGTGTTCATCAAACCAAATAACTTAGTATCGGCTTTGACACCCCAAGTGATGGTATTAGCTTTTGTATCTACTTTCAAAACGTCTTGTTTTGATAGAGCTTTGCTTGACCCACAAGCTGTCATTGTGACTAGCAACAACGCAAGAGCGGCAAACAAGCCCATGAAACGACCAAACTTTTTCATGGCTGCTTCCCCCTTCTTACTTGTGTACGATGATTTTACTTAAGAATTGACGAGCACGTTCGTTACTTGGTTCGCCATCAAAGAATTTTTCCTTGCTATCATCTTCGAGGATTTCTCCATCGGCCATGAAAATAACACGATCACCCACTTCACGTGCGAAGCCCATTTCATGAGTAACCACGATCATTCCCATGCTTGAATCACGTGCAATATCTTTCATAACGTTCAGCACATCATCAATCATTTCTGGATCCAAAGCTGAGGTTGGTTCATCAAACAAAATCAATTTTGGCTTCATTGCTAAACTACGCGCAATCGCGATTCGTTGTTGTTGACCACCAGATAATTGACGAGGATAGCTATCTGCTTTACTTTCCAGCCCAACCTTTTCCAACAAACTTAGTGCAAATTCTTTATTTTCTTTTTCATCACGTTTTAGCACAATTCGAGGTGCTAACATAATGTTTTCAATGACAGTCTTGTTGGCATACAAATTGAAATGTTGAAATACCATCCCAACGTTCTTGCGAATCTTATTGGCATCAGTTTTTTTATCAGCCAAATCAAATCCGTCAACGATTAGACGACCTTCTTGAATAGGTTCAAGGCCGTTGATTGTTCGGATTAAAGTACTCTTCCCAGAGCCTGAAGGTCCGATTAAAACAACAGTTTCACCGGCTTCCACCGTTAAATTGATATCCTTTAAGGCATGAAAATCACCGTAATATTTTTGGACATCGTGAAATTCGACCATTGACATATGAAAATCCTCCACTCTTTAGCACCGTTTCTAATTGAAACTTAATGCCATTTTAAATTTACGTTAGACTAAATTTTATACCAATACTTAGATATCGTCAAAGAAATGTTAACAATATCGCTGTAAAATATTCACAACTTCGTCATTGGTTGACAAAAAAATATAAAAAAAAGACCCAATTCTAAGAATAGAATCGAGTCAAATGAGCTAATTAAGCATTAGCTGCTGTTTTAAAATGTGCATCAACAAATTTACCAATTCGAACCATCGCTTCTTGAAGGTTTTCCATCGATGAAGCATAGCTGATTCGAATGTAGCCCTCTCCCCCTGGTCCAAATGGTGAACCAGCAACGACAGCGACTTTTTGTTCAGCTAGTAATTGACGACAGAAATCCCAGTCGCCAATATTCCATGATTCAGGGATCTTACAAAATGAGTAAAATGCTCCTTGTGGTTTTGTTGCAGTAAAACCAAAGCTAGTCATTTGTTCGTAAACAAATTCACCACGTTTTTGGTAATCTTTACACATTTCAAGGCCGTCTTCGAATCCGTTGGTAAATGCTTCTTCTGCTGCGTCTTGGGCATTATAAGTGGCCGTAGTAACAGTGAATTGATGCATTTTAAAGAGTTCTTTTTGAATGTCTGCTTGAGCGGCAATGATACCAATTCTCCAGCCAGTCATCGCATGGGACTTTGAAACACCATTAATCAAAATAGTTTGTTCAGGTAAATATTCAGCGACTGACACATGCTTTTCACCATAAGTCAGTTCACTATAAATTTCATCAGCAATTACGAAGACATCACGGTCTGCCAGCACGTCAGCAATCGCCTTCGTGTCAGCGCGACGATAAGTAACTCCCGTTGGGTTTGAAGGGAAGTTCAGAACAACGGCTTTAACTTTATCGCCGTGTTCATCCAAGGTGGCCTTCAATTTTTCAAAACTTAAAACAAAGTCTTCTTCGGCAGTATTAATGAAGACAGGTACAACACCATGAGCCTTCAAAATTGAAATATACATTGGCCAAATTGGAGTTGGCACAATAATTTCATCACCGGGGTTGGTTACTGCCATGACAGCAGTGGCGATGGCTTCAGTGGCCCCCACCGTAACCAAAATATTGTCGGCGGTATAATTTAGATTATATTTTTTATCGAGGAAATTAGCGGCAGCTGCACGGAGCCCAGGAGTTCCGGCAGACTGTGGATAGTGCGAATGGTTATTTTCAATACTTTTGATTGCTGCTTGTTTAATATGTTCAGGCGTATTGAAATCCGGTTCACCTAAAGTCAATTTGATGACGCCAGGGATTGCCGATGCCTCCTGATCAAATGCTCGAATACTTGATGGCTTGGTGTCTGCAAGTTCATTATGCATGCGTCCTAATAACTGTTGTACCTTTTCGCTCATTTCTATCCCTCAATTCTGTAAATTAAAAGTAAATTAAAAACTGATTATAATATAGCAACCACACGGCTCTGTGTCAAAATGAATTTATTTTAACCGCCGACTTCTATACAACTTATCCAGTTTTACTCAATTAGATTCAAAAAAAGAGACCTTTCAGTCTACTTTTCATCTTTGCCTTTATAGGCGACTTTCACGTTCAATTCGTATGGTCGATCATGTTCAATCGTGGTATCGCTTCGGCCAGCGAACTTTTCTGGACCGCCAGTAATAAAGACATTGGCTAAGTAAATATGGTAGTCTTCTTGGGCAGATTTGACATCAGTTAGCCCCACACTGCTCAGATGGCCAACTGCTAATCGTTCCATTTTATTCAAACCAATGAAAATTTCTAACCGTCCACCAGTTGGCACCAATTCAAAATAAGGCACCACTTGATTTTCAACTAATTTTTGAGTAGATTCATCTTCGCGACGGCTGCGTTTTAAAATTTCTTTTTCCGAACGATGACCGTAATCAGCCTCTAAAATATCTTCACGCACCAGTTGTTTCACAATGCATCGTAAATTGGCTTGCTCATGGTCATTGATGGCCACGTCTGCCGGCAGAATTTGATCATTAGAAAAGAGTCCATTTGCCGGAATGTTAGACGACTTGCCAAGTTCTTTAGCCAAACGTTCTGCTTCAGTTAATCGTGGTCCACCCAATAATTTTTCAATTTTTGGTGAAATATCAAATTTTGCTTTTTTATCAGTGAAGAAGTAAATAAAATTTAACACCACAAAGTACATTAATGCCAGAAAGGCTAACATAAATAACAGGCCGCGGACATAGGCGCCATTTTTTAAGAGTCGAAAGGCCACGTAAAACAAATAAAATTCACCAAAGAAACCAACCACAACATAGGCTTGGTTTTTTAATTTTGTATTCACATTAAAATAACCCAGTGAACGGTTAATCATATCCAAAATCGTTAACATTGTAATTATCTCCTATTTGCTTGTATTGTCAGTCGTGGTGCCGGTAGTTGAACTCGTTGTTGAGCTAGATCCAGTCGTGGTTGTTCCAGCGGTTGAGTCGGCCGTTGAATCGTCTGTATCATCGGTGTTGTCAGTCGTGGTCGAATTTGCACTGGAAGTTTTGGTACTTGAATTATCTGCCGTTGTATCCGGAGTTTCACTTGAACTAGTTTTTGAACTACTGTCTTTAGGTGCACTTTCTGAGGTTGAAGAGTGTGAACTCGAACTCACACGGACACTGGAACTTGATGAAGCTGGTGCCCCTTCACTAGTATGCGTGGTCGTATTTACTACCACATTTGTGGCGCTTAATGCCAAGACAATCGAGACGATTGCAAACGGCGTAATAAATGGTGGTGTGCGATATGCCATATTCCATATTTCTCCTTTGATAGCTTTAAATACATTTTAAATCATAATCTCGAATTTTTGCAGACTTGATTGTTAAGGATTGTATAAGTTTAATGATATGTTCAACCATCCGACTTCAAGCAACAGACAAAAAACGATAGTAAAATTAAGATTCTACTATCGAACAGTCATTATTTTTTTGCTTTACAGTTGGCACATAATCCGAATAATTCGAATCGGTGACCCTCAATTTCTGCGCCAGGCAATTGTTGTTCAAAAAAAGCCATATCAATGGGACACATTTCAATTTCTTGAACTAAGCCACAATTTGAACACACAAAATGGTGATGATGCATATGCTTATAGTCACATTGAAACTTGACTTGCATCTGATCATTTTTAACGTGCGTTTCAACAATGCCAATTTCTTCAAACTCTTTGAGATTGCGATAAATGGTATTATGACTCATCCCCGGATAAAGCTGACGCAAATATTCATCCACTTTGGTGACGTCTAAATACCGATTTTGATTGTCAGCTAAATAGTCAACCAACGATTTGCGTTGCTTGGTTAATTTATAATTTTCATCTTTTAAAATTTTGAGTGCTTGACCTGCTTCTGCAGCCATAGATTTCCTCCGCTAAATAATAACGATTACGCTTTACACATATTAGCACAGATTTACGAACAGCACCACACAGGTTGCTTTGTAACTTAAGCTTTCAGTTGATCCATAATGTGCCCGAGTGCAATCTTAGTTTGGTTCCAATCATCATTAACAATCACGTGTGAATGACCATCCAATTGCTTGGGAATTTTTAAATCCCGATGATATTCAGCACTTTTAATACGTTGCACCAAAGCAATTCGTTCGTCCCCTCGTGAAGCTAGGCGATCTTTCAATGAATCAGGTTCACTGACGGTCAAGAAAACTATCACGGCCTGATCACCTAACTTTTGCTTATAAGTCACGGCGCCCTTCGTATCGAGCACAATCGTCACTAAATCATCTTTTTCCCACGCCTGATTTAATCCTTCCATTGAAGAACCATACAAGTTGAAATCATAAGTGACTTGTTCCAACAAATCGAGTTTGCGCATCGATTCGCGGGTTTCAAAATTATAATCAACACCGTTGGTCTCGCCTTCACGTGGCTTACGGGTGGTATGAGTAATTACTTTTGGTAAATGATATTTGCTTTGCAGATACTTACTCACTGTTGTTTTACCGGAGCCAGTTGCACCTGTAATTACCAATACTCGTTTCATCATTTCATCCTACTTTTCATTTTGATTTTCGAGGTGTTCATTGACTTGATCCAACAACCCTTTTAAATTGTCATACGTCAGTCGTTCTCGGGCTGTTCTAT
This sequence comes from Paucilactobacillus nenjiangensis, assembly GCF_008632615.1. NCBI lineage: Bacteria > Bacillati > Bacillota > Bacilli > Lactobacillales > Lactobacillaceae > Paucilactobacillus > Paucilactobacillus nenjiangensis. Next base: position 570,888 of record NZ_CP043939.1, on the reverse strand, counting down.
AATTTAACCATTGCGAACCATCAATTTCAACTGTTTGTAACTCAATCAATTGATTACCTTTTACTTCAGCGGTAAAAAGCGTCATTTCCTTGTGATTGCCATTGGGCAAATCATATTCAGTTTTCACTTGAAAACTTTCGTCAATCGCTAAATCTAATTGTGTTTCCTCAAAAATTTCTCGGTGCGCCGTGGTAATTAAATCCTCCCTAGCCTCGACGTGGCCCTTCGGAAATCCCCAAAAATGCCCTTGATTGCCGCTTTTTAATAGTAGATATTGAATCTCATTTTCTTTTAATCGGTACACAACTGCACCACTAGTGATTTCTAATGACATTTTTTAACATCCTTTGTAAGTAGTATTATTTCAATTTTAACGTTATTTTAATTATAATCAACTTATGGTAAAATTTATTGCAGATTGTTTTTTCAATAATGTAAAGAGGTGGTATGTTAGATGTTCTCAAAATTTTTACGTAAAGAAAGTCTAGATCGATACCTAGAAAGTGACCGTCATTTTGCTAAAACGTTGTCAGCTTTCGACCTAATTGCCCTTGGGATTGGTGCAGTTATTGGTACTGGTATTTTTATTCTTCCTGGAACCGTGGCCGCCACAACTAGTGGCCCTGGTATTATTCTATCATTTTTCTTTTCCGCCATTGTCTGTGCTCTATCCGCAATGTGTTACGCCGAATTTTCATCTGCTTTACCAGTTGCTGGTAGTGCTTATTCATACGGTAACTTGGTCATGGGTGAAATCATTGGTTGGATTCTTGGTTGGGCATTAATTCTTGAATATATGTTAGCCGTAGCTGCTGTTTCAACGGGTTGGGCTGCGTATTTCAATTCATTTATCGAAGGCTTTGGACTACACGTGCCAAAGGCAATTTCCGGTTCATTTGACCCAGCTCATGGTACATACGTTAACTTGGTCGCCGTCTTGATTGTGGTAGCTATTTCATTTTTACTTTCTCGTGGAATGAGTACTTCCATGAAAATTAATAATTGGGCCGTAATTATTAAAATTGCTATTATTCTAATTTTTATTGTGGTTGGAATTTTCTTTGTAAAACCACATAACTGGCATCCATTTTTACCATATAAAATGAGTGGTGTTTTCCAAGGAGCGGCAACCGTGTTCTTTGCTTATCTTGGGTTCGATGCGGTTTCTTCATCAGCGGCCGAGGTTAAGAATCCGAAACGCAATATGCCAATCGGAATTATCGGTACATTACTGGTAGCCACGATTTTGTACATGGCCGTGTCAGTTGTCTTAACTGGAATGGTTAAATACACGCACTTGGATGTTGCTAATCCTGTCGCTTTTGCAATGCAAGTGGCACATCAAGATTGGGCTGCTGGAGTCATTTCTATCGGTGCCTTAATTGGTATGTTTACGATGATGGTTACGATGATCTACTCAAGTTCTCGTCTGGTATATTCAATTGGTCGTGATGGCTTATTGCCAACGTTCCTGAACAAAATTACTGAGAAACACAAAATTCCTTTGAATGCACTGATTGCGGTAACCATTATTATCGCCTTCATGGGTGGCTTGGTTCCTCTAGATCAATTAACTAGTCTAGTTAATATCGGAACCTTATTAGCATTTACCTTTGTTTCCTTTGGAATTATTCCACTTCGTCGTCGTAAAGACATTAAAAACGAAGGTGGCTTCAAGGTACCTTGGTATCCAGTTCTACCAATCGTTTCAGGCCTGGCCTGTATTGCGATGTTGACTCAACTTCAATTAGAAACTTGGGTCGGTGCGGGTATCTGGTTCTTAATCGGCTTAGTAATTTACTTCGCCTACGGATTCAGACACAGTAAGATTGCCAAAGATAATTAAAAACAGAATTAATCAAGGATATATGCGCAAAGCGAAAGTTTTGTCATATATCCTTTTTTTCTTGCACATAAATTAAAAAACGAGTATAGTAATAAATCGTTAGTCTGCTAACGATATTTAGAAAGAGGTATTTTCATGGAACAAAATCTAGCCCGGTTAATCAAGAAAACCAGCAATCAGATGACGCGTAAATTCGACAAATTTGCCCGTGAATTTGATTTAACTAGCGTCCAGATTTCGGTAATTGATTACATGTCTCAAAACCCAACGATTGAGATTCAACAACGCAATGTTGAACATGAATTTAACATTCAGCGGTCAACTGCCACGGTGTTATTACAGAAAATGGAACAAAAAGACTTGATTATTCGTACCACTTCAAAAGATGATGCTCGTCAAAAAACATTGAACCTCACGGATAAAGCAAAGGCATTGGCGGTGGATATTTCAGCTTATAGTGATCGTCAACAGGCTCGCATTACCCAACAATTTTCGACAACAGAAGTCGAAACTTTCAAGAATATTCTTGAATACATCACAGAAATCAACAAGGAGTAAATTTATTATTATGGATGGAACAGATCAAAAAATTTCAAGTAAAGTTATTATGGCAATTATTGCGACAGGGATTATGTCGTTTTGTGGGGTGGTCGTCGAAACCGCGATGAACATTACCTTCCCTACCTTAATGAAACAGTTCGCTGTTTCAACCAACACCGTGCAATGGATGACCACCGTTTATTTATTGGTGGTTGCAATTATTGTGCCATTATCAGCAACACTGAAACAAAATTTTAAAACAAAGAATTTATTCATTTTTGCCAATTTAATGTTTATCTTAGGTGTCGCTACTGATGCCGTTGCACCCACTTTTTCACTCTTATTAATTGGCCGTGCCATTCAAGGAATCGGTACTGGAATTGCCCTCCCACTCATGTTCAATATCATTTTAGAACAAGTACCCATGAGTAAAATTGGGATGATGATGGGGATTGGAACACTAATCACCGCCGTTGCTCCGGCTGTCGGTCCGACATTTGGTGGCGCCGTAGTTAGTTCCATCGGATGGCGTTTCATTTTCATCTTCCTCTTACCATTGTTGGTGATTTCATTTATTCTTGGAGTACTGAGCATTCAGCAAAAGAGTGAAATTCGTCGAACTAAATTTGATGTACTTGGATTCATTTTCATTATTCTCGGATTAGCGGGGTTAATCTTTGGCTTTAGTAACCTTGGGAGTGAATCCTTCATGTCACTAAAAATTGGCGGCTCAATCTTAGTCGGAATTATCGGAATGGTGGCCTTTATCTGGCGTTCAGCCACGATTGATAACCCAATTATCAATGTGCGCGTGTTGAGCAATCCTAATTTTAGCGGTCACGTCTTTACCTTTTTCGTCTTTCAGTTAGTGTCACTTGGATTATCATTCCTACTCCCTAATTACATTCAAATTGTGAATCACGGTTCCGCCGTGTTAGCTGGATTAATTGTCTTACCTGGTGCGTTAATCGGTGCAGTCTTTGCACCTTTAGGTGGACGAATTTTAGACCGTGTTGGTGCTAAAATCCCACTGACAATTGGTTCAACCATCGCTTTGATTGTACTGTGTGTCTTTGTCTTAATGGGGACCCAATTTTCAAATCTGTTAATGGGAACATTGTACTTCTTCTTCATGATTGGGATTGGCTTGAGTTTTGGTAACCTAATGACGAACGGTTTAAAGCAAATCGACGGCAGAATGCGCAGCCACGGAAATGCCATTTTGACTACCATGCAACAATTTGCTGGAGCCGTGGGAACTTCTTTGACAGCCGCTTTTGTCGCTGCTAAGCAAACTGCTAATGTCACGTTAGCCCATGGAACAGCACTTGGTTCACATTCAGCATTAATCTTTTTAATTTGTGCCATGATTGTCGAATTTATCGTCTTAATTAAAGTAGTTGATTTTCCATTTAAGCATCACGATAACAAATAAAATTTATTAATTTAACTTCGCTTAACAATTCAGGTTGAGCGAAGTTTTTTTGTCGTTTGACCGACGAATTGACCTTTCATTCATTAAAAATTTCGTGTATAGTATTATCCTGTTAGCTTCATCACGTCTAAAATAGTAGCGTTGATCCTGAGGAATCTTCGTGAGATGTGCCGCCAATTAATTCAAGTTACCCACAATTTTTTGGATGCAGAAATAACAATATTTAATTATATTCTCGGGTATATTTCTGAAATCAAAAAGGAGTACTTTTTATTATGGACACATCTAATCAACAAATCTCGACTCGCGTATTCTTGGCAATCATTGCCGCTGGAATTATGTCATTTTGTGGTGTAGTCGTTGAGACCGCCATGAACATCACTTTCCCAACTTTAATGAAACAATTTGGAGTTTCCACTAACACTGTTCAATGGATGACGACCGGTTATCTATTAATTGTGGCAATTGTCGTTCCGCTATCAGCCACCTTAAAACAAAATTTTAAAACTAAATCACTATTTTTATGTGCCAACTTAATGTTTATTCTTGGTGTGGTGATTGATTCAATCGCACCGACTTTCCCCTTGTTATTGCTTGGCCGAATGATTCAAGGCTTAGGCACTGGAATTGCCCTTCCCCTAATGTTCAACATCATCTTAGAACAGGTCCCAATTCATAAAATTGGAACCATGATGGGGATTGGAACGTTAATCACCTCTGTCGCTCCCGCAATCGGTCCGACATTTGGCGGTAGTGTGGTTAGCTCCATCGGCTGGCGTTATATCTTTATTTGCCTGTTACCGTTGTTAGTAGTTTCATTAATTTTAGGTATTTTCAATATTCAACAAAAAAGTAAAATTGAACACAATAAATTTGATTTACTTGGTTTTATCTTCATTACAATCGGTTTGGCCGGCTTAATTTTTGGGATGAGTAACTTAGGTAGTGCAAGCTTTGCCTCGCCCAGTATCGGTGGTGCCTTTATCCTTGGTGCCGTTGGTTTAATCTTGTTTGTTTGGCGGTCACTTAAAATTGATAATCCTATTATCAATTTAGCCTTACTCAAAAATCTAAACTTTAGTGGTCATGTAATTGCCTTTTTCGTCATTCAAATGGTGTTATTAGGACTCTCATTCCTATTACCAAACTTTATCCAGTTAGTTAATCATGATTCTGCCATTTTAGCAGGGCTGGTTGTTTTACCAGCAGCGTTAATTGGTGCCGTTTTTGCACCTTTAGGCGGACGTATTTTAGATCAACTGGGTCCAAAGATTCCGCTGACTTTAGGTTCAGCTATTGTTTTTCTCTCATTAATCATCTTCTGTTTACTTGGTAATACCATGTCCAACCTATTAATTGGATCACTGTTCTTCTTATTCATGATTGGAATTGGGCTGAACCTTGGGAACTTAATGACCAATGGATTAAAACAAGTTAGTAGCCATTTACGGACACAAGGAAATGCCATTCTAAGCACCACCCAGCAATTCGCTGGCGCAGTTGGTACATCTTTATGTGCTGCCTTAGTTGGTGCCAAGCAAACTAGTAACGTAACTCTAGCTCATGGGACTGCCTTGGGAACTCATTCCGGGATGATTTTCTTACTAGTTGGGATCATCATTGAGTTAATCGTCATTGTCAAAGTCGTCGATTTCCCATTTAAAACTAAATAATTGAACCAAAAAAATAGGCTTCTGAAAGCAAAATTACTTTCAGAGGCCTTGTTTTATAAAAAAGTAATAGTTCCAGATATTATAAATCCGATGCTAAGCTTTTCTCAATTTGAAATTATAGTGATTTGTTAATAGAAACTGGGCTTGTCCCAATCCGTATCAGACTCACCTAATCCTAGGCTTTCACGATGATAATTCTGTTTGCCATCCACTAAATCTGTCACAAACCGTGCGACTGCTTCACGAGTTACTTGTGATTCTCGTAAGGGTTCTCCTTTGCGTGTTACATGCACGTTAGTATTTCCTGGTTCGTCGTATAACCACGTAATTCTTAATATTACATAATCCAAATCACTTGCTTCAATTATTTTTGCAGCTGCTTGTGGACCACCTGTGTGTATTTCTTTCGTGTGAGCTTGATACCAAGCTTTGAATGGCCCTTCTACTTCATCATATATATCTGGAATATTGGCAGCTATATATCGAGTCACACCTAATTCATCCATCATAGACACAATGTTTTGAGTAAGGTCACCCCAGCCAACAAAGCTTAAATAAACCATATCAACAGCTGCCATTGCTTGTTTTAATTTACTTAATTCGTCAAAATCACCATCAACAAATTCAACACGTTCATCAGATAAATTGTTTAATCTCTTTGAGACATTGCGCCCATATAACACTACATTTAAATTTGTTTGTTCTAATATATTTTTTGTAACTAACTGTCCTATTTGGCCAGCAGCTCCTAAAATTAATACACTTTTCATTGTTTGTCACCTCATCTTTATGACTTATCACTAAATTATGAAATTACTGTTTCAATACTTTAATCCTTTAAGCAGAATTGCTTTTGCCCAATCAGTTAAAGTAGCATATGTCTTCAGCAAGCCATCAGACAAGCCAATCTCCTTTAATCTTTCAAAAGTCATCGTTGTAACGATTTCATCTTCCTTTTTGTCAATCACCTTTGCCGTAAATTCTGGATCAATCAGAGCTTCACGTGCAATATATACTCCTTCAGCATTGTCCAAGGCAGCCATGCCATCCGCAACTGTATGAATTTGTGAACCAATGAAAACTGGAGCTTCACCTGAAATTTTGTCAAATAACTCTGCAAATGATTCATTATAACCTTGGGGCATTGCAGCATAATTATACTGCAGTCCGGTTAGTGATACGTTAAGGTAGTCAATCCCAATTTCGACAGCTTTCTTGGCCTGAGCCAACATCTCGTCAACCTTATATCCAATATTTTCTCCATGGATCTCTTCAGGACTAATTCGCCATCCAAGGATAAAATCTGCTTGCTTATTATCATCAATGACTGCCCTTATGGCTTTCAACACAGCAAGTGGCAATTCCATACGGTTACTTAAAGACCCACCCCATTTATCGATACGTTGATTTGAAAATGCTGAAAAAAATTGTTGTAAAAGATCGTGATTTCCATTATGAATTTCAACTCCATCAAAACCCGCATCAATAGCACGTTGTGTCGCCGTAGCAAAATCGTCAATAATCTTGTTAATATCATCGTTAGTCATTTCTTTTACATCATAATCTAGCCACGGAAAATCCATTTTACTTGGTGCAATAGCTTGATAATCATTGTTCTGTGAATACGCACTTTCACGTCCACCATGAGCCAGTTGTAAAATAGCTTTCCCATTATCTTTTTTCATCGCCTCTGCCAATCTGGATAAACTAGGGATTTGCGAGTTTGAATTAACACCCAACTGGCCTGGTTCGACAAATCAATTATCACTGACACTAGCATAACCAGTTACAATTAACGAAGCTGCACTTGCATGTGCGCTCATATATTTCACTTCATCTTCAGTAACTTTTCCATCTTCATCGGCTGATATATCACACATTGCCGCCATCATAATACGAGTTGGCAAGACAACCTTATTTCGTAAAGTTAGCGAATCACTCAATTTTCTCAATTTAAAGTCCTCCTAGTTGAAAATAAATATTTTTACTATAAAATAGTAAGCAACATAACAAGGACCATCTTAGCAACACACTATATAACAATCTACATACAAAACATTGAAAGTGTATGGAAAGTAACATATGCCATGGCTGAGTCAACCAAACAACATATTATTAAAACATTTTTGAACCTATCTCAAAAAAAGTCTCCAGAAAAAATTTCTGTCTCTGCAATCATGACTGCGAGTAACATGCAACGCGAAAACTTTTATTACTACTTCACAGATCGTGAATGTTTAATTAAAGACACACTGACCTATTTACTTTTTGACTCGTTTTCTCATCTACTCAAAAATGAGTCACTTTCAAAAGTTAATAAACGTGTATTGGAAATGATTAAAGAAAATCGAAATTTTTACACTGACTTACTCTCTCCTCGAAATGAGTTTAGTTTTAAAATGACTTATTGTCATACGTCTGTGGAGGTCATGCACGCATATTTATTAGAAAATTTTGGAGCTGAGATTTCAAAAGAAGATTTATTTGCTATCAAGTTATATGCATATGGTCAAAATAGTATCATGTATGAATGGCTCGATGCGGGTGCACGTGAGCCTGTCGATGAACTCGTAAATTTACTTGATGCCAGTCTACCAGCCCGGTTGCAACAATATTTTAAAACTAATACTAGGTCAATCACCTATTAAATTAAAAGCAACATCATTTTATATAGCAAAAGGCTGCTCTCGTTCACACGCAGAGCAGCCTTTTGCTATAAATTTTAATTCAAACTATTTATTACAATTTACTAAAATTACCCTTATTTCACAGCCTTTTACTTACTCATCTTAAATTCTAAGAATAAATCATTATAGTTGCCAATTACTTTCAGCGGTAAATCTTTGTAAACTTCTAAGTTCTTAACCGTTGATTCAGCTGGATAAAACTGTTTATCGTTACGCACATCCGCTGGTAAGTATTTCAATGCAGCTTTATTTGGGGTGGAATAACCGATATATTCAGCATTTTGCGCCGCGTTTTTAGGCTCCAACATGAAGTTAATAAAGGCATAGGCTGCAGCCTTATGTTTGGCCGTTTTTGGAATGACAATATTATCAAACCACATATTACTGCCTTCATCCGGCACTACATAATGTAAATGCTTATTATATGACATCATTTCAGATGCTTCACCAGAATATGTCACCGCGATTTTAGCTTCATTTTGTTTCATGTACATTTTAATTTCATCGGCTACCACTGCTTTAACATTAGGCATTAACAAATTCAATTTTTCTTGAGCACTTTTGAGTTCACTGTAATTGGTTGTATTCATACTATGACCTTGGGTAATCAACGCCACGCCTAACATATCGCGGGCACTATCGGTCAACATGATGCTCTTTTTAAACGCTGGATTCCATAATTGGTCCCAATGCTGTACCTGGTCAGCTTGTACAAATTGATCGTTATAAACAATGCCTAACGTACCCCAAAAATAAGGAATGGAATAATCATTATTCGGATCAAACGACAAATTGAGAAAACGGGAATCGATATTCTTATAATTACTTAATTTTGATTTATCAATTTTTGCAACTAAGCCACTTTTAATCATCCGTTGGACGGTGTAATCACTAGGCACGGTCAAATCATAGCTCGTCCCACCCTGCTTAATTTTAGTCAGCATCGCTTCGTTACTATCAAAAGTTTCATAAACCACGTGGTAACCAGTTTGCTTTTCAAATTTAGTGATTAAATCTGGATCAATATAGTCGCCCCAATTATAAATATTGAGAACTTTTTTTTCATTGGACGTTGTTTTGGCATTCATTTGGTGATTCAAACCGGCTATGACCGCACAAACCGCTAAAATGCCAACGAAGATTGCGATTAATTTTTTCATTGGGCATTCGGTCCTTTCATCATCTTATTCCGATTAACACGGCGTGAATGGCCGTAACGTTCCAAGACGTAATAGCCAACCACTAATAATAACGACACCAAGAACATCAAAGTCGATAGCGCGTTGACTTCCAAGTCAACGCCTTGACGCGCACGAGAATAAATCTCAATCGAAAGCGTTGAAAAGCCGTTCCCAGTCACAAAGAATGTCACCGCAAAATCATCTAGTGAATATGTGAACGCCATAAAATAACCCGCAAAAATGCCAGGGGTAATAGTTGGTAAAATTACCCGAGATAAAGCTTGCCACTTTGAAGCGCCTAAATCATAAGCTGCATCGATCATCGTGCGTGGCATTTCATTAATCTTGGGGAGAACCATCAAAACCACAATTGGAATTGAAAAGGCAATATGACTCAATAAGACTGATGTAAAGCCTAATTTAAATCCTAAAAAAGAAAAGAAAATCAAGAAACTGGCACCAATAATGACGTCTGGTGAAACCATCAAGACATTATTAACCGACAGGACCGCATTCTTAGCGGAACGGCGCTTCAACTGATTAATCCAGAGTGCGCCTAATGTGCCAATTAGTGTTGCCAGCAGCGAGGACAGTAGCGCTATCACCACCGTGTTCAGCACAATTGAGATCATCCGTGTATCTGACAGTAACGTCGTGTAGTGCTTCATGGAAAAGCCAGTGAATTTATCCATCGTGGCTCCCGTATTAAACGAGTAAAAGATTAGATACGCGATCGGCAAATAAATCACAATAAAGACGAATACTAAATATAAATTACTCAACTTAAACTTTGCTTTCATCGCGATTGACCTCCTTTACTCTTGCGTTCACGAGTCAAGAACATCACCACGAACATCGCAATAATCAAAATCACGCCAATTGTGGAACCCATCCCCCAGTTTTGCGTCACTAAGAAATGCTCTTCAATTGCCGTTCCTAACGTAATCACGCGATTTCCACCAATCAATCTGGTAATCATGAAGAGTGATAAGGAAGGAATAAAAACCGCTTGAAACCCAGACTTAACTCCTGGCATCGTCAAAGGCACAATCACCCGCTTAAAGGTTTGCCATGCACTGGCTCCTAAATCACGACTCGCATTAATCAATGACGGATTAATTTCATCCAAGGAATTAAAAATCGGTAAAATCATAAACGGAATTTCAATATAGGAAGCAACGAAAATAAAGCTAAAATCAGTGAACAAAATTTGATGTGAACCAGCCCCAACAAACCGCAAAAAATCATTTACCGAACCATTTTGACTAAAAAGGCCAATAAATGCGTATGTTTTAAGTAGGAGGTTAATCCAAGTGGGTAAAATGATTAATAACAACCACAAACGTTTATTTTTGAGGCGGTTCAACAAGTATGCCGTTGGATAGCTAATTAATAAAGTAAAAAACGTAATTAAAAAGGCATACCAAATCGAATTGAAGGTCATTTTTAAATAGGTCGTCGACTCAAGGTACGAAGTATAATTGCTAAACGTAAAATGACCGGTAATGTCAAATAGCGATTGATACAAGATTAAGGCCATCGGTGCAACGACAAATAAGGCAATCCACGCTAGATATGGAACCATAAAAAATGATTTTTTCTGCATCCCCATCACCTATTCCTCGTAACTATCTAAACGGGCATCGAACGTTTCTTCATCCTCACCAAAGCGCATGATATGAATGTCTTCTGGATCAAAGACTAACCCGACTTGTGCACCAACCGTGGTTTGATGAATTGAATTGATTGTCCACTCATGGTCATCAGCATCATGGCCAGTAATTTGATAATCGACCCCACGAAATAATTGTGAGTCGACAGTCACTTGCATCTTACCCTTATCAGCCGAAGTGATATCTAAATCTTCAGGACGAATGACAATCTCTACTGGTTCGTTTGGTCGCATCCCCGCATCGACACATTCAAAATCTTTATGATCAAAATGGACTAAATAGTCCGCCGTCATGGTACCCGGCACAATATTACTTTCACCGATAAAATCTGCGACGAAATGATTAATTGGCTCATCATAGATATCCACGGGTGTGCCACTTTGTAAAATGCGTCCATCATTCATGACAAAAATTTGGTCACTTAAGGCCAACGCTTCTTCTTGATCATGAGTCACAAAGATAAACGTAATCCCCAATCGTTGTTGGAGGGCCCGCAGTTCAACTTGCATTTCCTTCCGCAACTTATGGTCTAGCGCCGATAGTGGTTCATCAAGCAACAACACTTTGGGTTCATTAGCAATCGCTCTGGCAATTGCAATCCGCTGCTTTTGGCCACCAGACAAGGCGTCAATCTCACGATTTTCATAACCACTCAATTGCACCATCCGTAATGATTCAGCCACTTTTGCTTGGATGTCCGTCTTACTCATTTTCTTTAATTCGAGGCCAAATGCAATGTTTTGGCTCACATTGAGATGTGGAAAGAGTGCGTAATCTTGGAAAATCGTATTAATTGGCCGTTTATTAGCTGGTGTTAAGTCAATGCGTTTACCTTCAAATAAGATTTCACCACTGGTTGGATCCTCAAAGCCCGCAATCATTCGTAAAATCGTTGTTTTACCGCTCCCGGAAGGGCCCAGCAAAGTATAAAATTTACCCGATTCAATTTCAAAATCAATCTTTTTTAGGACTGGTGTATCATCATATTTCTTACTAATATTTTTAAATTCAATAATTGGATTTGCCAATTTTGTCCCCCATTTCAGCGAACTGTTTGCCTACCGCAATTCAGTTCTCTCTGTTACACTTATCCTAATTAATTATACGTATTTTGTAGCGTGATACCAACACTTTCACTCAAATCAAGGAGATATTATGAAAAATAATCAATTTGCAATTATCAAACGGACTCACCAACAAAAAATTAACGAATTAACGACCATTGGTTTCTTAACTGGAGAACCCACCATTAACGTGACGAGTCTTTGGAATCAATTTTTAACCCTGTCATTTCCAGAAACAACGGATGAAGAAACCATGCAAACCAACTTGGAGAATTTATTAGCGACACCGACTAAAAATCTCCTGCAATTTATTTTAGATGATGAGCCGATAACCACTGATATTTTCTATCTAGTCGCCTTACAACTATTACAATTTGAACCCGACGTTGATTTTGATCTTCAACATCCATTGGCAGCGATGGAAACTATTCAGCTCCCATTTTTAACGGCTACGACGTGGAATGAAAGTCAATTAATCGACGCATGGTATTTACTCCTTAATACACACACCAAGAATGGCCAAACATACCTTGATTTATTAACCGCTCGCGGTTTTTTGACACCCCTATATGCTTTACCAGCCACGCAAAAGCCCATCTTTTTCAACGGAAAAGCGTTGGCGGTGTTTGATCCAGTCCAACTAATTCGCGAAGTCGTTTACGTTGAAGCTCCACTAGATACGGATAATGATGGCCAAGCCGATTTACTCAAAGTTGAAATACTGCGTCCTAGCGATACGAATGAAGGATTAAAGGTACCAACCGTTTATACTGCTAGCCCATACAATCAAGGGACTAACGACGAATGGGGCACGAAAGCCACGCATGATGTCAGAGTGCCAATCAAACACAAAACTGGTCAACCCGATATGAATACCACGGAAAACTTTAACCAGGAATTTACTACTAAACATCCAAGTAAGGAAGCTCGGACGGCTACAGAAACTTTCACTCGGGAAGCTTCGTATACCCTCAATGATTATTTAGCTGTTCGTGGTTTTGCGGTAGCTTATGCTGCCGGGATTGGAACTAAAGATTCTGATGGCATTCAAACCTGCGGCTCACCGGAACAAACCATTGCAACCATTGCCGTAATTGAATGGTTGACTGGTAAACGAAAAGCGTACACCACGCGAAAAGGTACTACCGAAATCAAAGCTTGGTGGTCTAATGCGAAAGTCGGGATGACTGGCCGTTCTTATTTGGGTACCCTGGCAACCGCCGCTGCTACGACTGGCGTTGAAGGACTGAAAACTATCATCAGTGAAGCTGCCATCTCAAGCTGGTACGATTATTACCGCGAAAATGGATTAGTAATTGCTCCGGGTGGCTTCCAAGGCGAAGATGCTGATGTCTTAGCTGCTGAAACGATGAGTCGTACCAAAAATCCAGCCGATTACCAACAAATTAAAACCTATTTCAATGATTATTTGACCAAAATGCAAAGTGACATGGACCGCATTACTGGTAATTACAACGGCTTTTGGGCACAGAGAAACTACCGGCCAGATATTAAAAACATCAACGCCGATATTATGATGGTCCAAGGATTAAACGACTGGAATGTTAAACCTAATCAAGTCAAGGCACTGTGGGATGCCTTATCCAGTGTCAATGTTGACCGGAAGTTAATTTTGCATCAAGGTGAACATATCTACATTAACGCCTTTCGTTCAATTGACTATACCGATATCGTCAACTTATGGCTCTCCAATAAACTTTACGATGTCGATAATGATGCGTCACAATTACCTGACTTAATTGTGCAAGACAATGTCACTCCAGAAACTTGGAACACATACGCCGAATGGGAAGAAAATCAACCAACCGAACTCTTTACGATTGGTGAACAAGGACTGGGAACAGAAAAGCTAACCACCAGTGCAACAGTCTCATTTGTGGATAAATGTCCCAACGCTGAATTTGAAAAATTTTCGAAGGAACCAAACAATTGGCAAACTGATTTAGCTCAACCAAATGATATTTTGCAAATCCATGATCCAGCTAAACTCCGGTTTATGACCGTGCCACTGCGGGAAGACTTGCTGCTTCGCGGTACGCCAACCCTTAAACTGTCAGTTTCATCATCCATTGACCACGGATTAATTAGTGCACAATTAATTGATTTCGGATTACAAAAACGCTTCAATATTAGTCCAACTATGCTACAAAAAAAGGGCCTTCAACTTGGTCATCAGTGGCGCGAAGATGACTTACGTGAATTTACCCTTGCAGCTAAAGAAACTGATTTTAAAATGATTTCATTTGGTCATATCAACTTACAAAACAGGATCTCTCCCGCCCAAGTTGATGAATTAATCCCTAATCAACTCGTCGACTTACAATTTGACTTACAACCAATTTTCCATCATATTCCAGCTGGTCATTTGATTGGTTTAATTGTTTTTGGCACTGATTTTAGTATGACGCAATTAGATAACTCTGAAGCCATTAAATATACCATCGAAACCAACGAATCATCACTGATTATTCCGAGCGTTGCCCCATATTCAGCGGAATCTTAATTTTAACTAAGACTGCGCGAGCAACTACACTCGCCAGGACAGCTTTAATGACGGCTGGAATCAAGAATGGAATTGTACCGGCAATAAACGCGGCGGGCCAAGCCATCTGGTTGAAAAACTTCAACCAAATCGTTCCAAGTACCAACTGAACCAGCGCCCCAATTAAGTTACCCACAATTAAATATGGCACCGTATTTTTGCGACGCAAACCAATTACAATCCAAGCTTGAACAAAGAAGGCAAAGATAAACCCGCCAGTTGGCCCAAACAAGATACCCACACCACTAGTGCCACTAGCAAACACGGGAATTCCAATCAAACCTAGTAAGATGTAACCAATCAACGTCCAATTGGCAATTCGATAATCCACCAGGGAAGCCAACAGGCCCACTGCGAACGTTTGCCCCGTTAAGGGTACCAATGGCAATGGAATCACCACTTGTGAACACAGTGCGAGGAAAATAACGAGTTCTGCCGACCAGATTAAACCTCTTAATCTCTTTCTATCCACGATAGTCACCCTCCTGTAAATTCAATTTAGTAATTTCTCCGGCATTAACGGTGACTACCTCGGTAGCAGTCTTTAATAATAAAGCGCCATCGTCATTAATGGTTTCCACTTCACCAGTCAAAACTCGATTACCAATTTTAACTTCAACATTTTTACCGATTACCAAACTGCGTTGACGGTATTCATCCATAAAGTTACCATCATCTAAGGTTGGCAACATTGTATCAAAAGCATCAATAATTTCACTAGCAACTTGGTTCCGATCAAGTTGCTTTTTTTGTGTCGTTAAGGCGCCAACTTTATTTTTTAATTCCGGCGCAAGCAAATCATTTTCAACTAAGTTAATCCCAATACCGACAATGACACTCGATAGTGTACCGGTTTCAAAGTTAGTGACAGCTTCAGACAAAATGCCGGTCACTTTATGATGATTAACAATTAAATCATTCACCCATTTGATTTCGACCGTTACGCCAAATAATTTTTCCAATACTTGTGCAATCACCACGGCTGTGGCAGTGGTCATTTTGCCTGGATTAATTTGCCCATTAATCGGTAATAAAAAGCTAAGATACAAGCCTGTTTCTCCGGGGGAAAAGAAATTACGACCAAAGCGTCCATAGCCTGCGGTTTGTTGATTGGCAATCACGACGGTTAGCTGGCCCGGATTAGTGGCAGCTAATTGCTTAGCGCGAATATTGGTAGAATCAATTTCGTCATAAACCTCAACTTGCCAATCTGATTTAATGCTAGATTCGATAATCGCTTGACTCAGTTTGAGACCGCGCGAATATAAATAGCCTTTGCCAGATTGACTTTCAATTGTTTGCCCATGAGCCTGCAACTGTTGAATAGCTTTCCAAATGGCAGTACGGGAAACCCCTAATTCATCGACTAACTCCGCACTAGTCACCCATTGATTTGCATGTTGATTTAGATACGCAAGCACTGTTGATTTTGTATCCACGTTTTTTCGCCTCCGTTAACCTTATTTTATTTTAGGTTAACAGACCGATAGCTCATTGGCAATCTCTTTTTAAATGCGCTACACTTATTTCATCAATATTAGGAAAAGGTGATTAATATGAAACAAGGAACCACAATCATTACATTAAATAACGGCTACCATTTATGGACTAATACTCAAGGCACTGGTGATATTCATCTGCTTGCTTTGCATGGTGGGCCCGGTGGCACACATGAATACTGGGAAGACACAGCCAAACAGTTAAAAGCTCAAGGTTTGAACGTAACAGTTCACACCTATGATCAACTTGGTTCATTTTATTCAGATCAACCAGATTACTCAGATCCGAAAATTGCTGAAAAATATCTCACTTACGATTATTTCTTGGATGAAGTTGAAGAAGTTCGGACTAAGTTAGGTATCGACCATTTTTACTTGATTGGTCAAAGCTGGGGCGGCGCTTTAGTTCAAATGTATGCTTTGAAGTACGGTGAACATTTGAAAGGTGCCATCATTTCATCAATGACTGATAATATCGATGAATACGTGGTTAACATCAACAAAGTTCGTGAAGAAGCTCTACCTGAAGAAGCTATTACTTACATGAAAGAATGCGAAGCTAAAAATGATTACGACAACGACCGTTATCAAGGGTATGTCGATATTTTAAATGAAGGCTACGTTGACCGTAAGCAACCCGCTGCTATTTCTCACTTATCAAGTACGATGGCCACTGACGTTTACGGCGTCTTCCAAGGCGATAACGAATTCGTTGTGACTGGTAAGTTAAAGGAATGGGACGTTCGTGATCAAATTAAGAATATTTCAATGCCAACCCTTGTGACTTTTGGTGAACATGAAACAATGCCATTGGCCACTGCCAAACGGATGGCTGAACAAATCCCTCACGCTCGCCTTGCAACCACACCAAATGGTGGTCACCATCATATGATTGATAACGCACCTGTTTACTACGATCATTTGGCAACCTTCATTCGCGATGTGGAATCAGATAACTTTGATGATTAATCTTATTTTCAAGAAAAAATCACGAAATTAATTTGAACTCTTCACAGAAGAATCTCAATTTTGGGATTCTTTTTTTGTGTTTTTTAAGACATTTTGCGATAATTGTCTTAATTTGAGACATTAGTTTTACTTTGAACCTTTTGTTTTAGAATTAGACAGTATATAGTATTCCATGTTGTTTTAGTTCTATTCATTGGTATTGGTCTTATGGAGGAGAAAAATGAAAGCGAACAGAACTACTAGAGATTTCGAAAACGCTTTGTGGGAAATTCTTGCGACAACCCCGTTTGCGGAGGTAACTGTTGATCAGATTTGTTGTGTGGCATTGATGCATCGCAGCAGTTTCTATCGTTATTTTGATGATAAGGTCGATTTATTAAAACAAACTTTATCAACGATGTTACGTAGAAACATCAGTGAAAGCCACAACCCTGACTTAGTAGATCAGATTGTCAGCTTTATCATTGATAATCGGGCCGTCTTCAGAAATATCTCCATCATCGGTGGCAATAATAGTATTAATCTAGACTTATTAACTCTAATCGGTAAAATCATCCTGGAACGACCGGATTCAGGGACTAACAATCTGATTGATTTATTACATCGCAGCAAGAATCCAGACATGATGTCGTACATCTTAGCTGGAGCGTTGACCGGAGTTTTTGTTTATTGCGACGAATATAATTACGACATTCCACGTAAGGAAGTTGTGCAATTATTTAACAGCGTGATTCAACACTTAACAACTAATTAATTTCATTAGAATTTGGCATGGAGGAATGTTTTATGTGGGAAATGATTAAAAATGAATGGAAATTTATTGGTAAGAACCGGCTGATTGCTTTGTCAGTCTTTGCCATCTGTTTCATTCCATTGTTGTATAGTGTGTTCTTCCTAAAATCAGTTTGGGATCCATACGGAGATACACAAAATTTACCAATCGCGGTGGTCAATCAGGATCAAGGCGTGACGTATGCGGGTAAAAAATTACATGTCGGTGCTGATACCGAAGCAAAATTGAAAAAGAATCATTCTCTAGGATGGGACTTCGTATCTGCTAAAAAAGCTCACGAAGGATTAAAAGACCGCAAGTATTATACGGTTGTGACTATTCCAAAGAACTTTTCTAAGAATGCCGCCAGTGTATTAGATTCACATCCAAAGAAAATGAATTTGAAGTATGAAACTAACGATTCACTAAACTACATTGGTGAAGTTATGAGTAGCGTCGGGATGACTACTCTTGATAAATCGATTCGCACCGCTGTCACTAATGCCTATGCCAGCACCATGCTTGGCGAAGTGAAGACACTGGGTAAAGGACTCAAATCTGCTTCAACGGGTGCCGTGCAACTTGATGATGGACTAGTCACCATGACTGATGGTGTTAAACAATATACAGTTGCCGTTTCAACCGTCAATGATGGTGTCCAAACTCTGAAAACATCTGTTTCTGCCTTACCTTCAGCTGCTTCACAATTGTCGACCGGATCAAACACCTTAGCTTCTGGAATCAGCCAATATACGGCTGGTGTTTCATCAGCGAATACGGGTGCAGGCCAATTAGCTGCTGGTACTAATACCTTGAACAGTTCCGTTTCAAGTTCAATGGGAGCACTGACCAATTCAAGTTTGTTTAGTATGTTGAATGGTCTCAATGTTTCTGATATTTCTCAAAAAGCAGCTAATGTGTCAAGCACACTCAATAACTCTAGTACGACTGATGCATTAAATACGCTAACAAGTAGTGATACTCAAACTGCTTTCAGCAAATTATCTGGTTTAGCATCTAGCATGTCGACAATGCAGACTGAATTGTCAGCTGTCAACACTGCATTGACGCAATATCTCACGAAAATTGGTAGCAACTCAACTACCTCAGCAAAAGATGCCACAACAGTATTACAAGATTCTTCTAATACGCTAAGCACAACCTCTCAAGCTAAACTGGCTGAAATTATCAGTTTACAAAAAGATAATGGTACTCAAATAGAATCAACTCAAAAAACATTAACTGCACTCAGTACTAAATTGACAGGTGTCACAGATACGGTTAATTCTATCGCACCACAATTAACTAAAGTTCAGGCATTGCAAAGTCAACTTCCCCAATTGGAATCAACTTTGACTGACGCAAAATCATTGATGAATGATGTAACCCCAATTATGTCAGCCCTCAACGATCCATCAACACAAGCCACCCTCAATAGCTTGCCTGGTCAAATTTCGACACTTGAATCTGGCATTAGTCAATTAAATAATGGTGCTCAAACATTGTACGCCGGTACAACAACCTTGAATAACAATTCAAGTGCGTTAAACTCTGGTGCTAATACTTTGTCAACAGCACTTGGTCAATTGAATACACAAGTACCAACACTGGTCTCAGGTGTGAACCAATTAGCTGATGGTACAAGTACCTTGAATGGTAAATCTGCTGAACTTGTTAGTGGTGCGGATAAGCTTAGTTCTGGTTCTGGTACTCTAGCGAAAGCTCTTAAGTCTGGTAGCAAAACAGTTAACGGTATTCATACCTCAAAGAATACTGCTAAAATGTTCGCTGACCCAACGAAACTTTCACATAAGAAATATAGTACTGTTCCTAACTATGGTCATGCTTTGGCTCCTTATGTACTGTCAGTGGCCTTGTATGTTGGCGCAATTGTCTTCAACTTTGCCTTCCCAATTCGGAAAGTTTCAATGCGTGGCAAGTCTTCAACTGCTTGGTTCATGAGTAAAGTCACTGTCGGTGCCTTTGTCGCCATTGCTTCAGCAGTAATTGAATCTGGCCTGATTATCGCATTTGGACTACAAGTCGATCATATTGGAACATTCTTCTTGACAACAACGATATTCTCGCTGACGTCGATGTATCTAGTCATGTTCCTTGCGATGGCATTTGATAACCCAGGTCGTTTGATTTCAATGGTTATCTTGATGTTACAACTTGGTGGTTCAGGTGGTACCTTCCCAATGGAAGTCACGAATTCATTCTTTAACGCAATTCATCCATACCTTCCAATGACCTACTCGATTCTCGGCTTACGCCAAGCAATCACATCTGGCCTTGGAAATGGAGTTGTGACACATTCAATTCTCGTCTTAATCTTAATCGCTGCGATTTCACTCGCACTTCTCTGGCTATCAATGTTCCTACTTCAACAAAAGTGGCATGCAATGGCTTGGAAAGATGATAAAGATCCAGAAGGTTCTTCTGCCTTGGATGATAATCAAAAATTACAAGATATTGAAAAATAATTTTCATTAAATTAAGGTACATCTCATCCCCGAGATGTACCTTTTTTGTCTAGTTATTATACTAGATAAGCATTGTAACCGGTTGCTGATTACGCTAATTCTGGTATCATAGAAGTAATCAATACTGACAGGAGAACCTTACATGAAAAACTTTATTTTTGATTTAGATGGCACTTTAATTGACACAATGGATATGTACTTATTACCATTACAATCTGTTTTAGCTAAGCATGGTTATAACATCACTCATGAAGAAACTAAACCACTCTTTGGGATTACCGCTGCGGACGCACTCGGACAAATTGGTGTCCCTGAAGCAGATCGACAAGCGATTGAAGATGAATGGTACAAAGTAGTCTACGCACAAAATGCGACTATCAATACTTTTGATGGTGTTGATGACACTTTGGCTCAACTCAACGATGCAGATGGGGTTAAGTTGATTGTCGCTACCTCTAAAGTTCGGGACGAATATGAAGCAGAATTCATTCCAAAATTTGAAATTGCTAAATACTTCAGTGGTGCAGTCACTGCCTCTGACACGAAAAACCATAAACCTGCTCCAGATCCAATTCTCGCAGGGATTAAAGAAGGTAACGGTATTGCTGAAGATTCCGTTTACGTCGGTGATACAATTAATGATATGAGAGCTGCCCATGCCGCTGGAATTAAATTTGCCGGTGCAATGTGGGGTGCTGCAATGCCAGAACGATTAGCTGATGCTGATTACAAACTCACACACCCCTCTGACTTACTAAAATTACTATAATTCTTTACAAAAATAACTTTCTTACCCGTTTTTATTTGGATAAGAAGGTTTTTTTAATTGTCTTTGCTTGTCGATATTGAGACTGCTAAGATGATTTACATACATATAAATTTGAAAGCCGGTGAACTGATGCGGACTAAAAGTTACACTGCAATTATTATTGGGATTATTTCCGCATTCTTCTTCTCACTTACTTTCGTACTAAATGAGGTGATGGCGAATAGTCACGGTTACTGGCTTTGGACTGCCTCTCTGCGTTACTTATGGACCTTGCCCATGATGTTAATCGTCATGTGGCTCCCACTGACTCATAGTTCCTTCAAAAAAGTTTTTAAATCTATTAGCGCCCACAAATGGTCTTGGTTGATTTGGAGTCAATTTTGTTTCGTCCTCTTCTATGCTCCATTGTGCTTAGCCAGTCTCTATTTACCAGGATGGCTAGTCTCCAGCACTTGGCAGCTTACCATCATTTGTGGCGTCTTACTGACTCCGCTGGTCAAAGTCCCCATTATCGATAATTCAGTCGTTAAATATCAACGTTTAAAGATTCCCTATCGTTCACTCCCTTGGACCGTACTAATCTTGTCAGGCGTGTTATTAACGGTCATCAATTACTCACAACAGCTGAATGGAATTGCGCATTTAGGTTTAAGTTTGATTAGTCTATTAATTGCCGCCATTTCATATCCCCTAGGCAATCGGAAAGTAATGGCTGCTAGTCCTGAAGTAAATGGTGTCGAAAAAGTTTTCGGAATGCTGATTTGTTCATATCCAACCTGGATTATTCTGGCCATCATCAGTTATTTCAAAGCTGGTGCCCCCACTGTTGGCATGCTAGAAAATACCTTCAGTGTGGCTCTATCATCTGGAGTCGTAGCTACCGTACTATTTTTCCAAGCCACTTCAATGGTTGCCAAACACATGCCGAGCCTGGCCAAAGTCGAAGCCACACAATCCATGGAGGTCGTTTTTTCGGTCCTCCTTAGTGTATTGTTCTTAGGGCACGCAATCCCAGGTGGATGGCAATTAGCCGGTTTGATTATCATGGTGATTGGGATCATTGGAATTAGTTTGCGATAATGATACTCAATATTTTTACATATAGATAGCAAACGAGGATTACCGCAATTGCGATAATCCTCGTCTTTATTGTCTTTAAAAAACAATTTTAAGTATCATTAAAATTAATAAAACTACACTAATCACTGTCAGTGCAACAATTTGTTGCCATTCATTGACATAGATAAATGGAGAATCAACAGTTCCGGCTTTTTTACGGCTGGCTTTATCAATAGCAATCATCACTTCGCCAATCCAAATCACCACTATTGGAGCAATAATTATTTCAATGCCACTCCCATAAGCGTCAAATTTACCAGAACTATTAAAGTGCGACGCTATCGTATTATCACGTACGACTAGTCCTGAACAGATAATCAAAAGAATTCCCTCAATGCTTCGCACAATTGATATAAACTTTTTCATATTTCCCTCCGCCAGTCATACTGAGGCACTATTTCTTCAGGCTTAACGCTTCAACGTTCAATATCTTGTCGGCTAACCCGTCATAAAAGCCTTCTTCATGGCTAACTAAGATCAAATTACCGCGGAACGTTTTTAACGCACGTTTTAAGCCGTCTTTAGTTTCATCATCAAGATGATTCGTTGGTTCATCCATAATTAAGAAATTACTTGGGGTCAATTCCAAAATTGCTAACTTAACCTTAGTTTGTTCTCCACCAGAAAGCAAATTCATTGGCTTCATCGTATTAGCTGAGTTGATTCCTGCTCGCGCTAACCGCGTCCGAATCGTCTTGGGTAACATTGTAGGATACATTTCTTGAATCGTTTCTAGTGGCGTTAATTCATCATTTTCCCAATCTAAATCTTGGTTAAAATAATTCACGATTGCTGAAGGAGAAAACTCAGCTGAGCCACCTTTAGCTTCAATTTCACCCAAAATTGATTTAATCAACGTTGACTTACCAACCCCATTAAATCCTTTAAAGACCAATTTTTCACCACTACTCATCGAAAATGTGACGGGCGCCAAGAGCGGTTTGTTATAGCCGACTGAAAGATTTTCAACCCGTAAAGCATTTTGGGAACCGGTATCTTCATATGGAAATTTGAAACTGGCCACCAAATTATCTGAAGGTGGATCAATCCGTTCCATCCGCGCCAACATTTTCTCACGAGACTTAGCCATCGTTGATTTTGAACCAGCTTTATTCTTTTTAATGAATTTTTCTGCTTTTTCAATTTCAACTTGTTGCTTTTCGTATTCTTTTAACTGAACTTCTTTTCGTTCTTCTTTTTGACGCATCGCTTTCTTAAAACTACCACGATACTTCGTAATTTTACCAAACGACACATCACAAATACAATTAGTAACCTGTTCCAGAAAATCATAATCATGGGAGATAATCATTGCTGCACCGGTAAAACTATTCAGATAATCAATTAGCCATTCAATGTGGGTAGTATCTAAATAGTTGGTTGGTTCGTCCAGTAAGATAACATCGGGACTTTCAAGGAGCAGTTTAGCCAAAATAATTTTCGAACGTTGGCCCCCACTCATTTCAGATACAACGTGATCCAAACCAATTGAATCCAAACCAAGACCAGAGATAACTCTATCAACTTCTGTTTCGATATCATAGAAGTTACGTGCATCTAATTGTTCTTGAAAACGACCTGCACGGGTTAAAAGCTTTTCATCTAAGGCTTCTGCATATTCGGCATAGGCCTGATTCATTTGATCATTAATCTCAAATAAATCATTGAAAGCTGTATGCAAAAATTGTTGTAACGTTGACCCAGCTTCGATATCAGCATATTGATCCAAATAACCAATTTTCGTATGATTTTGCCATTTAATACTACCTTCAACGGCCAAAATCTTTCCCGTAATGATTTTAATTAACGTACTTTTACCAGCTCCATTTTGACCAACAATTCCCATGTGGTCCGACTGGTTTAGTTGAAAACTAGCGTCATCATATAATTTTTTATCTGCAAAACTCATACTCAAGTCTTGCACTTCTAATAAACTCATCTCTAATATTACCTTTCATTCTACGTGTACAATCAAAATTCAATTGTACTCTTGTCGCCATTGATTTTCAAAGTTACAATAAATGAATACTCTCTTACGTACAAATAATTCATTGTTAGGAAAAATTATGATTACAAAACTGGACAATCCGTCTATTGAACAACTCAATAAAATTTTAGATATTTGGCTCAATGTGAACATTGAAGCACACCATTTTGTCGATGAACAATACTGGCGTGATAATTACGAAGATGTGCAAAAATCACTGCCTGATGCAGAGTTATATGTTGCCATTGAAAATGATGAAATCGTGGCGTTTTTAGGCTTATCGGACTCTTACATTGCTGGCCTGTTTGTCAGAAATGATTATCGCCACCAAGGTATCGGTGGTGCACTACTTGAAACCGTCAAACAAACGAATTCGTCTTTGAAATTATCGGTGTATGAAAAAAATGTCGCCGCTGTTAACTTTTATATTACGAACGGATTCATCGCTCAAGCTACAGATGTCGATTTAAAAACTAATGAAGTTGAATTTTTAATGGTTTGGCATCAACAAAACCACGCCACAATTTAACGACGAACAATAATAAGGAGTTTTACCCAATGAAAATTAGAGATATTGACCACGTAACGATGTACGTCAACGATTTAGACCGTACTATTCGCTTTTATCACGAAACTTTTGACATGCCGGTTTTACACCAAGATGACACCCATGCATTAATGCTATGTGGTAAGCAAGCATTAGACTTTAAGCTAATAACTGAAAATCAGTCGTTAGAAGCCAAACAAAAAGCAGCCGGATCAGCTGCCTTTTGCTTTATTGTTAAAGAACAATTATCAGATGTAGAAAACCATCTACGAAGTTATTATATTCCTATCCTTGATGGACCTAGTGAACATCAAGGTGCCCACAGTCAATTAACTTCGTTATTTATTAATGATCCAGATGGCAATTTACTTGAAATTGCTGTTGAAGCATAAACTTGAGCGCGTCGGTAAGTAATTTACTTATCCGGCGCTTTTTTGTTTTGAAATGAAAACCGTGGTGATTCGCACCCTAAATTTAATCAGGCTCATCCCCACTACATTCTCCGTCTAACTTTGACCACCTTGATAAGTAGCCCACTTATCTTCGTGCTCATTCGTTATACTCAAATGCAGCCCGTGGTGATTCGCACCATATTTTATGCTTCCACTTTTTTCTGTTGTTTCTTACCTTGCCAAATGGCTTTGGCAATTGGAAAGAGGAAGATGAAATTGAAGATTTCCATGATAGCAGTCATCATAAAGACGTTTTGATAAGCAAAAATGCTGGCGACGACTGAACCTAACATGGGACCCACAACACTTCCCATTGCTTGAAACGATTGATTACAACTGAAAATTCGACCGAATGCCTGCTTTGGTACATAACCGACCATCAACGATTGAACAGCTGGCAATAAGGCAGCGTCTGAAATACCTAAGACTGCTCGCCAAACACCTAACTGATAGACGTTGGTTACAAAACTCATTGCCGAAAAGGTCATTACCGCTAAGATTAAGCCACCAGTCAAGATTTTCTCCGGACCATATTTGTCACTCAAAGATCCCAAAAATGGTGCAGTGAATAACGTGACAATACCTGGTAACGACGAAATAATCCCACTAACCAATGCCACTCTACCGCCATGATGCAATAAGTCACTCACTAATAGACTTAAGATTGGTGTGACCGACATGTTGGCTGCTTGAATCACCAATGTAGTAATAAACAACCCCCAAATCAACTTGGGGTATTTCATTTCGTGAAAAACTTGTTTCATTGGCATCATTTCTTCACGTTTAATTGGCGTAAATTCTTCATGAACGAAGAACAAAGTTACAAAGAAAACAACAGCCATCATGGCCCCAACTACATAAAATGAAGTTCGATAACCATATGCCTCGGCTAATACCCCACCAATTAACGGTCCTAATAACGTGCCCACCACGTTCCCTGTTGCCAGAGTTCCCATTGCTTTACCGTTAACTTCCATTGGTGCACTAGCTGCGACAATTGCATTTGCATTATTGATATATCCTGAAAATAGCCCTTGAATTGCACGTAAAACAATCAAACTACCGACCCCTGGAACAAATCCACAGGCAGTAATGGTGATTGTCATTCCTAATGAAGATCTTAAACACATTAATTTTCGGCCGTATTGATCAGCTAATTTACCCCAATAAGGAGAAATAATTGCTTTGGCCAGGAACGTGATTGAAAATGCGACCCCACTTAAAATATTCAATGTCCATGTGTCAAAATGGCCAAGTGATTTCACAAATAATGGCATGAATGGCATCGTCATCGAAAAACCCATCCCGGTCATAAAATTACCAAACCACAGGACATATAAATTATGTTTCCAATTTGATTGCATTCAATCCCTCCCTCGTTTGAAAAATAAAAAGGTCCCCAACTGGGCACCTTTTTATTTCACAAGAATTATCCTTGAACTGCACCTGTAACAGGTGTGGTTTCTTTTTCAGCTTTAGATTCAGTATGTCTTCTCCAGTAAGTTGAAAGAACTGAACCAGAGATATTGTGCCAGATACTAAAAATAGTTGAAGGAATTGCAGCTGCTGGTGCGAAGTAAGCCATCGCTAACGTTGCTCCTAAACTTGAATCTTGCATCCCCACTTCAAAAGTAATTGCCTTGCGTTGTGGATCACGTAAACGCATGAGCTTTGAAAAGCCAAATCCTAATGCATATCCAGATAAATTATGGAGGACAACAACAGGAATTACGATTGCTGTAGCAGCAGTAAACAAGTTAGCATGGTTAGCGGAAATAACAGCTCCAATGATTAACAGAATTGCAACTTGTGAAACTAAAGGTAAAGCCAACGTCACCTTATCAATTTGTTTTTTAAATAAGGTATGAACAACCATCCCTAAAACAAGTGGAATCAACACAATTTCAACGGTACTTAAGAACAGGGACTGTGTTGGAATTGAAACAAACTTGTGTGCAAATAAAACTAATAAACTTGGTAAGGCAATTGGTGCTAATAAGGTTGATAGTGTTTCAATCGAAACATCTAACGCCACGTCCCCACCAGCTAAATAAGCCATTACACTTGATGAAG
This sequence comes from Paucilactobacillus nenjiangensis, assembly GCF_008632615.1. Lineage (NCBI taxonomy): Bacteria > Bacillati > Bacillota > Bacilli > Lactobacillales > Lactobacillaceae > Paucilactobacillus > Paucilactobacillus nenjiangensis. The sequence continues at coordinate 543,553 of NZ_CP043939.1, read as the reverse complement.
TTCCTGATGGACATGAGCCAACTAAAATTACTCCGGCAGCGATGGCGCCATCAAGATGAAAAATCAAAGTGAGTAACCAAGCTAGGGTTGGCATAATCACATAATGAGCAACTGTTCCTGCAAACACGGGAACTGGATGTTGCGCAATTCGTTTGAAATCTTCACCCGTTAAAGTGAGACCCATTCCGAATAAGATAATTCCTAATAAATACTTGGTGTTTGGAACTACCCAAGCACTTGTAACTGGCACAAAGTAATTAAATGCAGCCCATAAAATAACTAAGACTGTAAACCATTTCCCCACAAATTTACCTAAATCTTCGACATTTTTCATGTGAATTTCCCCTTAATATGTATCGAAAACGAGCGTATTCATTTTCGTTTATTCTTTACTATGTTATATGTGAACGTATTTTAATCATCAATCAGATTCGAATTCTACTCCTAAAATATCTTGTCTTGATTATATATGATAGCCTGTCACCATTCGTGCATATCGACTCATCTTGGCTGGTGTCCAAGCTGGCTCCCAAACTAAATCAATTTTGACTTCTTTAACCTCCGCCACATTATTTTCTAATGCCGCTTGGATTAAATTTGCTAGAACATCTGAAATGGGACATCCCATGGTGGTTAGCGTCATTGTGACTGTCACTACCCCGTCCGTCATGCTTAGCCCATAAATCAATCCTAGACTTACTAAGTCTACCCCCAATTCAGGATCGATTACTTTTTCCATTTCGGTTAGCATTCGATCTTGTAAATCACTAACTGAATCAGTTGTTTGCGGTTCGTTTGTCATAATCGCACCAACTTTCTTAAAATGTGAACTTTATAAAAATGTTTTTACGGCAAATTTGGTTGGTTATACACTCTGATTAGCCGAAAACGCGCTCCACCATCCAATCGGCTTGATATAAGTCCTTTAGCTAATTACCCTAACCCGCTATTTCGCTAAACTTCCTTATTTCGCGCCAATTAACCGGATGAATTATACACTCTGTTTGCGAAACGTGCTCCACCAATCTAACCCTTGCGTTTAATCTCAACTAATTTATGAACTTAGGCCGTTCATTTCATTAGTCTTGTTAATCCTCATGGTCAGCCCGATTGGTGTCGCACTCTCTAGTCTTCTTCCGGTCCAAACAATTCATCAGCACCTAACATGACGCCACCAGTATTGGCAGAAGTCACGAGATATTGATAACGAGCGAGATAACCATAGCGAACTTTTGGCTTAAATGGTTTCAATTCTCCACGGCGTGCGACCATTTCTTCTGGTGTTAAATCAACATTTAATGTTCGATTAGTTAAATCAATTGTGATTGTATCGCCATCATGAATTAAGGCAATTTCACCACCAGATGCAGCTTCGGGTGAAACGTGACCGATACAGATTCCATGGGTAGCTCCGGAGAAACGACCATCAGTAATCAAGGCCACATCACGACCTAATCCACGTCCAATAATATTCGAGGTTGGATTCAACATTTCCGGCATCCCTGGTCCACCTTTAGGTCCTTCATAACGAATAACCACCACGTGACCTTTTTTAACAGATCCATCATCAATTCCGGCAACTGCATCATCATGTGAATCAAAACAAATGGCTTTACCGACAAATTTATGAATATCGTCATCAACCCCAGCAACCTTAATTACTGAGCCATCTTTGGCAACGTTACCGTAAAGAATGGATAATCCACCCTCTTCTGAATATGGATTGTCAGTTTCACGAATAATTTCAGGGTCCTTAGTATGTGCCCCCGCAACGTTTTCACGAATGGTTTTGCCGGTCACCGTAATGCGATCTGGATGTAAAATACCACCCTTATCAATTAACTCATTCATAATTGCTGGAATTCCACCGGCTTCATGAACTTGTTCCATCGTATAAGAAGATGATGGTGCAATTTTAGCCAAATGTGGTGTGCGTTTGGCAATTACATTAATATCTTCTTCACTATATTTAATGCCAGCTTCATGAGCAATGGCGAGACCATGCAGAACAGTATTAGTTGAACCACCCATGGCCATGTCTAAGGCAAATGCATCATCGATTGCATCTTTAGTGATGATATCGCGTGGTTTCAAATTATTTTTAACATTTTCCATTACTTGTCGTGCAGCTGCGCGCACTAATTCTTTTCGTTGATCTGAAACGGCAAGTGCTGTCCCGTTATAAGGCAGTGCCATCCCAATCGCTTCCATCAATGAGTTCATTGAATTAGCCGTATACATACCAGCACATGAGCCACAACTTGGACAAGCGTTTTGTTCAAGTTCCAGAAAATCATCCTTACTCATTTTGCCATCTTTAAATGCTCCAACCGCTTCGAACACAGTCGATAACGTTGCGGCTTTTCCGTTTGGATCCAGTCCAGCTTTCATTGGTCCACCTGACACAAACGCGGCAGGAACATTGGTCCGTAATGAAGCCATGAGCATTCCTGGAGTAATTTTGTCACAGTTTGGCATATATAAAACACCGTCAAACCAGTGCGCATTAATCACCGTTTCCGCAGCATCGGCAATAATTTCACGACTTGGAAGTGAATAACGCATCCCAATGTGCCCCATTGCAATCCCATCATCAACACCAATCGTATTGAATTCAAATGGAATTCCGCCGGCTTTTCTAATTTCTTCTTTGGCAATATCAGCCAATTCTCTTAAATGTACATGTCCTGGGACAATTTCTATGTAGGAATTACAAATTGCTATGAAGGTTTTTTTCATGTCCTCAGGATTTTTAACTTTCCCTGTCGCATATAGAAGACTTCTTCCTGGCGCACGATCAACACCAACCGTAATTTGATCACTGCGCTTTTGCATGTCTTCTCCGGTGACAGAAAAGTTTAACGTGTCGCTCATTAAACCATCTCCTAAATGTTTATATGTGTATTCGAAGCCCAATATGCCTATCTTCGTTCGAATAATTAGAATTATAGCACTTTATTTTAATCAATCAACCACATTTTCTAATCTAATTTTAATCAAATAATTAAAAAAATGGCCTATCCAACTGATGGATAAGTCATTTCACTACTATTTCACACTATTTTTGATAAATTCTTTCATGCCTTCGGGTTTCACAACGATTTGTTGACGAGGCTCAATTTCAAAGAGACTCTTCATTGGTGCTGGCACAGGATCACCGGTCACATCAAATAGTTGACCAACGGCAGCGTAACCTGGTTCGACCACTTCCTTGCCGGTAATGGCTTCGTAGACTGTCTCAGGGAATTTGTATGGGCTAGCAGTTGCTACAATTACCATTGGCGTTGTGTCCGCCGTCCGTTGTTGATATTGATGAGCGACATATGAAGCCACGGCGGTATGTGGATCAATCGTATACTTTGCAGCATCATAAACACGTTTAATTTCTGACTTAATCGCATCTTCAGACGCAAAACCTGCATCGAAGCCTGCATCCAATCGTTGTTTCATCTCATCGGTAATTGTATAACTATCCTGCGTATTTAAGCCATTCATTAATTCAATGACTTTATCCGAGTTACCGTCTGCTACATCAAATAACAATCGTTCTAAGTTGCTAGAAACGATGATATCCATCGAAGGTGAATTTGTTAAATAAAAATCACGTTTCTTATTATAGGTACCAGTTTTGAAGAAATCAGTTAACACATTATTTTGGTTAGATGCACAAATCAACTTCCCGATGGGCAAGCCAATTTTCTTGGCGTAATAACCAGCTAAAATATCTCCAAAATTACCAGTAGGCACTGTAAAATTAACTGGTTCGCCTAACTTGATTACGCCATCACGCACTAATTTACCATAGGTATAAAAATAGTACGCCACTTGTGGTACTAATCGTCCAATATTCATGGAGTTCGCCGATGAAAATTGACTTCCACTGAGTTTCAATTCTTCCCCAAACTTCACATCATTAAAAATGTGCTTTACCTCAGTCTGAGCTTGATCAAAGTTACCATCAATCGCTACGACATCCAAATTTTTGCCTTGTTGCGTCAGCATTTGTTGTAATTGAACTGGACTCACGCCGCCATTTGGATAAAAGACAATCACTTGGGTGCCATCGACATCCCGGAAGCCGTTCATCGAAGCAGTCCCAGTATCACCAGAAGTCGCCGTTAAAATGACAATTTTACGATTCACATCGGTCAATTTAACTGCCCGGACCATCAATTGTGGCAACATTTGTAAGGCAATATCTTTAAAGGCCAACGTAGGCCCATGGAATAATTCCATATAATGACTGCCCGCATGATTCTTCGTGACAGGGACAATCTCTGCGTCATCAAATTGCTGGCCGTATGCTGCTTGAATACTTTCATCAAGTTGTGCATCGGTATAGTCATCAAAAAACAAACTTAAAACTAACTTGGCTGTTTCTTTGTATGTAAGTTTTGCAATGGCTGCCAAATCAATTGTAGGTTTAGGAAACGCAACCGGAACATATAAGCCGCCGTCTGGAGCAAGCCCTTGGATGACTGCTTCTGCGGAATTTAAAGAATTAGAAATTGATCCTCGAGTACTACGATAATTCATCATAAACCTCCGAATTTGTGAATTTATGCAATTATAACCTATCACATACTATTTAGGCTATGTTAAAATGGATGCAATTATGAAAAAAAGATTGTGAGGCGGTTAAAACATGGAAAAAATAAAAATTGGTTTGATTGGTTTGGGAACTGTGGGCTCGGGTGTACTAGAAATGGTTTCCAACAACCAAGCTAAGATTTCAAATATCACCGGTCGGGAATTGATTATCAAGACCATTGCAGTGCGCAACGTCGCAAAGCACCGCAGTGAAGTATCAGATGACATCATTCTCACCGATAACGTTGACGATATCATCAACGACCCTGAAATCAAAATTGCTGTGGAAGTCATGGGTGGGATTGATCCTGCTAAGGAGATTATCACTAACCTCTTGAATGCCCACAAACATGTCGTCACCGCCAACAAAGACTTAATTGCCTCTCACGGGGATGAACTTGCCAGAATTGCTCGCAAAAATAACGCTGATTTAGTTTATGAGGCCAGTGTTGCTGGTGGAATTCCAATTTTACGGACCATCGTTAATAGCTTTGCAGCTGATGAAATTTTAGAAGTTAAGGGGATTGTTAACGGAACAACCAACTACATCCTAACTCAAATGCAACAAAAAAAGTGGAGCTATGAAGATGCTTTGAAAAAAGCCCAAGAACTTGGCTTCGCTGAATCTGATCCAACCAATGATGTTGCTGGTATTGATGCAACTTACAAAATGATTATTTTGAGCCAATTTTCATTTGGTTCACACCTAGCATTGGATGATATCAATATTGAGGGTATCCAAAATATCAAACTAGAAGACGTGGCCCAAGCTGCTGATTTTGGTTATACCATTAAGTTATTAGGGATTGCTAAGCGCGTTGGCGAAGGTGTTTTTGCTGAAGTTGCACCTGTCTTAGTGCCTTCAGACCATCCTCTAGCCACAATTCACAATGAAAATAACGCTGTCATGGTGACCGGCCAAGCTGTCGGTGAAACCTTATTCTACGGTCCCGGTGCTGGTGGTTTACCAACTGCAAACAGTGTCCTCAGTGATATTGTCTCAGTCACCAAAAATATTGCCTTAGGAACCACGGGTAATACTTTCAATAACTATCAACACGAAAGCGAACCAATTGATAAGGGTGATGTCATTTATCCATATTACCTTTCGCTTCAAATGCTTGATGTGCCTGGTCAAATTTTGAAGGTCACTAAATTAATGATGGAAATTGGTGCCAGTTTCAGTCAAATCGTGCAGACCAAAGCCAACGATACTGATGCCCGCGTGATTTTCATCACCCATGCGATGTCAAAGAAACAGTTAGCCACTTTGAAGGCCGAAATTGATAAATTTGACACCATTGAACTCCGCGCCGCATATAAAGTTTTAGGCGAATAAAAATGTGAAATTAATTCACCATCAAGTCGGTTCTTAACTGAACCGGCTTTTGTGCTGAAAAAATGAAAAGAGGAAATTACTGTGAAAATCAAAGTCCCTGCAACTAGTGCTAATCTTGGTCCTGGATTTGATTCAATTGGTATCGCAGTTTCATTATATTTAACCATCGAAGTCATCGGTACAGCTGAAAAATGGCACGTCTTCCACGATTTAGGTCATGGATTATCTAACAGTAAATCTAATCTAGTCGTTTCCACTGCCTTAAAAATTGCTCCCAATTTAACCCCACATGAATTAAAAATGACTTCCGACATTCCGGTCACACGTGGGTTAGGTAGTAGCTCGTCCGCCATTGTTGCTGGTATTGAGCTAGCCAATCAATTAGCTGGGCTCAACTTAACAGATCAACAAAAGATTAATTATGCCGCTGAAATGGAAGGCCATCCCGACAACGTGGCTCCGGCAATCTATGGTGATTTAGTGATTGGTTCCAGTGTGAATGATAAATTTATCGCGATTCAGGCACCGTTCCCAGACTTATCGCTAGTCGCTTATGTTCCTGCTTACGAATTAAAGACTAGCGATAGTCGCGGTGTGCTACCAAATAACATTGCCTTTGCGAATGCGACCCACGCTAGTGCCATTGGCAATACCTTCGTCGCTTCGATTTTCACGAAAAAATATCAAGAACTTGGTAAACTAATTGAAGCTGATATGTTTCACGAACCTTACCGGCAAAAATTAGTCCCTGAATTCTTACCAATTCGTAAAATTGCCCATGAAGTCGGTGCGTTAGCAACATATTTGAGTGGTGCTGGCCCAACCGTCATGACAATCATTGATGCAGACAAAATTCCTCAATTCCAAGAATCGTTATTGGCAGCTGGCTTTAATGACGACGTAATTCCTTTAAAAATTGATAAAAATGGCGTAACCGTCGAAAAATAAATTGAAACAATTTCATCAAATCAAGAATCAAGTTGACTAAATTCACTTGATTCTTTTTAATTTTCTTTTGTTTTATCATCTGAACTATTAATATAATTATGCAATGAACTACCATAACATAAAAGTTTCGTTTTTTGCTGCCTGCATAGGTATTACCTAATTGTTATCTTTTCACTTTTTGTACCGTTTAAGGTATACTACAATTGAAGTAGGGTATGAACTATGAGGTATTTGATATGGAATTATATTTACTAAATAAGGATGACGCTTGTAATTTTGAGGTACTAGACTATATCCTCCACCAGGGCAACTTAAAGGCCACTAAAGTAGATTTAATGGAAACCTTTAAGTTAAGTACCTACAAAATGGACAAAGCCATTAACTCCCTGAACGCTGACTTAATGGAAATTGCTACTTCAGATGTGGTAGTTGAAATCAAGTAAATTAGTCGTGGTGTTTTCCAAGGAATTCACCTAGACAATAAGGCCATCCAAGACCTAGGTGCGTTTTACTTGCGTCAATCTGCCATTTATTTGGCATTTGAATATCGTTTTATTTTTCAATATTTATCCACTAAGGTCAGTTATTTGTCTCGGCTTTTTTTAAGTAACTCTCCTTTTTATGAGGCTGAGGAAAAATTAGATTAGCTCCTCAATGAACATGAATTTTTCGTCTCGTTAAACAAAAAAAGTGACGAATTTGCCATTCGCCAGCATTTATTTCAAATCTATTTTGAATCTTTTCCAAATGCGAGCCAATACAAAGGTTTAAATTCAATCACTTCGGAAATCATCTCCGATCTCGATATGAAATTTCAATTTAATTTATCACATGCTAGATTTTCCAAACTAAAGTCATTTCTTACGGTTTGGTTATTACGCCTAAAATCTCGCCAATTCATTGATTCATCTGAATTAGACACAGCTTACCTAAATAATTACACGGATAAATTAGCTGGTGCGGTTAAATTGATTGAAGAACACTTAACCTTCCCACTGCCGGACGCGGAAATCAAATACTTATATTTATTTTTAATTACCGATGACTACTTAGAATTGGATGACACTTTTAAAGAGGAATTCCCTCATGAATATCAAATGTCGAATGACTTAATCCAACGGGTCTATGAAAGCCAAACAACTGCTGGCTATGCCCACATCAATAAGCAAGCACTCTTGGTTAATTTAACCCGAGTGAACATTGCGATTTCATATTTTTATGTTGAACCATCCACTTTTATTGATCAGCCACAAATTGATATATTCGAAAAAGATAATCCGTTATTTAGTCGTGTTGTTCACGAATATATTGATAGTTTACGTACTGACGATGTGACAATTTCAAAGAAGTTTGAAACCAATTTATATCTTATCTATATTTTTGTCTTAATTAATTTAATCCCCATGAAAATTATGGTGACTCCAATTTACATTTACGTTGATTTTTCTTTAGGTAAATTGTACACGAAATACATTGTTGAACAATTGAATAACAATTTTAGAAACACTAATATTCAGGTTCAAGAAACCATGGATGAAAATACGAATATCTATTTGTCGGATTTACCTTCATAATTGATTCAAATTCCACAAATTTTGTGGGGTACACCTCCCGCACCTGCTGACTGGGGCAATCTAGTCGAAGAAATCACCAAGATTAAAGCCATCAAAGATGAAAAATATCGTAATGCATAAAAAAAGGACCTACCATTTTGGGGGAAATGATAGGTCCTTTAAATTTAACCCGCTTTACTTTTGAGGTAAATCAATTCACTTGCCTTGCGTGCATCGACCGCTTCGTCGAAATCGTAGAAGTCTTGTAGTAATACGTACTTACCATCTACCATCAACCGAGCAGTCCATTTATTCTTACTCTCATCAAACGATACGCCAACCACCCCTGATTTATTCTTTTTCCCTTTTGTCACCGAAGCCCAGTAAACACCATCACTTCGGCGGAGATTGTCTGCGTTGCCCACATTTGATTGGAACTTCTCATTAGTCTTATAACGTTCCTTAACGGAATCAATCTTTAAACATCCACAACTTTGAGTGATTCCTTTTCGAAGTGCGTAACTATCAATGTTTTTTACCTTGCCGCAATCACACGCACACTCCCAGATTGCATTGCCATTACTTTTACGTTCAACAAACCGAATGGCAATTAACCGACCAAAGCGTTGATTAGTAATATCTATCCTCTGCATCATGAATGCCTCCTTTGCTATGCCATTAGTCAAGGCCATGATACATCGCGACACACTCTCTAACAATGGACTTTATCTTCTACATATTTTATTTTTTTGAAAAAGTTCCGAACATCTAGTCTTGATCATCAGTTTTCTTTTTGAGACCAAGTGCTGCACCTAAGGCCGCTACTACTGCAACAGTTACCATTACTACAATGGTCATGATTTGGCCACGGCGTTGTGAATCTTGAGTCGCACTCTTATGAGTAGCGGTAGATGCTGGGTTAGTGGAAATAACTTGTGTGCCACTCTTTGAATCAGTCGTTTGATTGTCGGTTTGACCTTCAGCAACACCACCCACAATCCCAACTTGTGCATCATTAGCTACAACTCCTGATTCTCCAACTACTTCATCGCCAACTAATTGATCTGCTACGCTGGTCAGAATTCCTGGTAATCCAACACCTTGTGCAATACCATTTTGACTGGCAGCGGCGTAACTTGTATCTGATTGGATGGAGCTAACCGAACCAACCGGTTGTGATCCATTAAATACATGAGCAACTGGTGCGACAGTCCTACCGTTTACATGGCCAACAGGTTGTGAAGTTGCTGGAGCATAATGTGTTTCAGGTTTTACATAACCCAATTCCATTACGATAATTTCAGCTCCTGTGGCTGGATTGTAGCTGTAAGCAAAGCCAGCAATATTTGCTAATGGACTTACTTCAGTCAGATAATGTCCAGCATTGTCGTAGTTGTCATTAGCTTCTTCTGTCCAGAAATCAATGGCAGCCTTCATTGCATCTGCTTCACCTTTCGCCACAAAGCTACCATTGCTCTTAGTGGTAATTTGCATATACAAAGCTTCTGGTCCATGTGCGATGGTGCCATCAATATAATTAGGTGCATCCAACAAGTTCTGTGGAGTTACCCAACCTGGACGACCGTTTGCCAAATCTGCGTGACTTAATTTGCCGATGGCTGATAATTCATTGGCCCGAACTTGTGCCCAAGCGTTCAAATCTCCATTTACTTGAACGGCTGGCAATGAATTTCCAGGATCTTCATATTGATAAGGATAGTTCCTGGTGGCTGCCCGCATTGCATTTAAATCATTAACCCCGGCTTGCACTCCTTGTTGAGTAGTTGTCGTAACTGCTGCATTGGGATCAATTTGATCTGCGGCAGCTGATTCTGTTGACTGAGCTGATTGTGCAACTGGTTCAGCCACAGTGCTTGCAGGTACGATTGGCGTTGTAATTTCCTCTACTTGTGCTGAATCAGATAACAAAACTTCTGGCTTTAACAAACTTTCACTAGTTGGATTAACGACAACATCTGCGGTATTTGAATCAACATTGATTGGTGCAACATCACTGACCGCGGCACTATTCGTGTCCACAGCTCCCGAAACAGGTGTTGCACTCACTTCAGTGTTTACTGAAGCTGCAGGTAATTCGTCTGCCTGTGCGACTACTCCAAAACCAATCAAACTAAATCCAACGATTCCAGCGAATACTAACTTTTTCCCATCTTTATACATCTTATAACCAAAACTCGTTTTTTCTTCCCGACCGATCATGTTCTTGCTTGATACTTTTCTGTAATCGTTTCTCATGACATTTCCCTCCAAATCTTTGAATCAACAACATCTCTTATTACGGTTATAGTATCTCAAGATTTAAAGTATTCCGAAATGGAATTCTTATCCGTAGGTTTTTTTATTTTTTCAAATATTTCCGAATAATTGGATACGTTTTCATTTTGTGCCACAAAAAAACGCCCAACCGTCAAGGTCAAGCGTTCTCGTCTTTTTATTTTTTTCAAAGAATCCGAATTTAGCCGATTTCTTTCTGATTTGTTTCGGTGCCAAAGAACCAAACTACGATTCCAGCGAACAATGCGATGCCACTAATCGTCCAAAAAATCATTGACGAGGAAGTTTTTTTTAACATCCATGCCACTGCAATAGGCATTGCAACTGTCAATAGTTTGGCAATCCCATTAGCAATCCCAGAACCACGGAACCGGAAAGTGGTAGGAAATAATTCTGCCACATAAACAGCGACAACACTTGCCATCAAAACGTAAAAACAAGTTGTCAACAAGAAACCAACAGCCACTACTCCGGCCATTGTGGTTTGGTTAGCATAAATCATCCCAAAAATCGCGGTGAAAATAAATGCTGGCGCAATCGTTTTTTTACGACCAATTTTATCAACTAAGTATGCTCCAATTGCACATCCAACCGGAGCTCCCATCATCATCATGGTTGATAGTCCCAACGATCCGGAAACGTTAATACCCTTTTGGATTAGCAAAGTTGGTACCCATGATGTAAAGGTATATTGACAAATAATTGTGGCAGAAACTGCGACAATTGCAACAAATAGGCTGACACCAAGATTATGATGAATTTTATCTCGGGATTTAGTTTGAGTTGGATCAAAATCATCGGAACCATTCACTTCTAGTTGATCGATAATTTTTTCAGCTTCTTCTTGACGATTGTGAGCCATCAACCAACGAGGTGATTCTGGAATATCGCGACGGAGATACCACAATATTGCGGCAACAATCCCAATCACAGCAAACATCACGCGCCAACCAAAATGAGGAATAATAAAATAGCAAAGCAACATGGTGACGGGCGCTCCACAGTTAGCGATGAGCGAAACAGAAGCACACCATTTACCACGCTTGCCAACGGGAGCAAATTCATTAATCATCGAATAGCCAGTCACGATTTATGAGCCTAATCCAATGGCGGCAAAGAGACGGCAAATTGTCAGTACTGTCATGTTAGGAGCAAAAGTGGCCAAAAAGGTGAAACCACCGAATAATAACAAGTTAATTTGATAGGCAACTCTGCGCCCCTTTAAATCGCCAATAAAGCCGGCCATTAAGGAGCCAATAAACAATCCCAGAAAACCACTAGATAAGAACATGGATTCTTGTGCCATCGTGGACCAGCCACTTTTTAAAACAGCCCCGGCCACAGAACTAGCCATGTAAACATCCGCGGCATCTAGGAACATTCCACCCGCCACGAGCGCAAATATTTTATAAAATAAGGGTGATTCATGTGTCCGGTCAATTCGTTGCTGTAAACTTATACTTTGCTCCATTTTTTGCTACCTCTTCTTCTATGAATTTGCGATTGATGTTCTATGTTTGCATTACTAATGGTTAATCGAAATTGGGAATCTTCGCTTCATATTCTCTAATTTTATCTTCGTATTGCATTGTAATTGCAATATCATCTAGGCCATTAATAAACTTGTTCTTCCAAAGTGGATCAATATCAAATTTAAAGTGCTCATCACGATATCGAACATCTTGATTGGGTAAATCCACCACGACTTCTTCATCTGCTCCGGCTTTAGCCAAAATATCACGTTGCTCTTTAGGTAGCACAATCGCTAGCAAGCCGTTTTTAGTACTATTCATATAGAAGATATCTGAATATCCTCCGGCAATCACAACTCGGAACCCATAATCTTTCAGTGCCCACACTGCGTGTTCACGAGATGATCCACAACCAAAGTTTTCTCCCGTAATTAAAATTCGAGCATCCTTCCGTTCATCATGATTCAAGATAAAATCTGGATTTGGCTTATTAGGTGCCAAATAACGCCAATCATAAAATAGATTTTTACCAAAACCAACTTTTAAAATATTTTTCAAAAATTGCTTAGGAATGAGTTGATCTGTATCAATATTATCGTTCATCAATGGAACGCTTTTATTTGTAACGATTGTAATAGGTTCCATTAGGCAGTTTCCTTTCTGATATCAATGAAATGTCCATTAATTGCGGCGGCAGCCACCATTGCTGGACTAGCTAAATGTGTCCGCGAACCAGCACCTTGCCGTCCTTCAAAATTACGATTTGAGGTTGACGCACAATGTACCCCTGCAGGTACTTGGTCTGGATTCATCCCCAGGCAAGCGGAACAGCCTGGGTCACGCCAATCACAACCTGCGTCCTTAAAAATTTTATCCAATCCAATTTTTTCAGCTTCTTCTTTAATTGTCCTAGATCCTGGCACAACTAAGGCCGTAACGCCTTCAGCAATATGATGACCCTTCAAGGCCTCAGCCGCGATTTTCATATCTGACAAACGACCATTCGTACATGAACCAAAGAAGGCAAATTCAATCTTAATATCGCTCGGTTTATCGCCTGGTGTCAGCCCGACATAATCATAAGCTTTTTGATCGTCATCATTATTGATTGCTGGAAACTGGCCATCAACTGGAACGGCCATCCCAGGATTAGTTCCCCAAGTAATATATGGCGCAAGTTGCGTAACATCAAAATCAATAATTCGATCAAAGGCTTCCGGTGAGTCAGTGTAAAATTGACTCCAATATTCGGTTGCCTTGTCCATATTTTTAGGAGCGTACTTGCGGCCTGCCACATAATCAAAAGTCGTTTGATCAGGTTGGACGTTACCCATTTTGGCACCACCTTCAATGGCCATATTACAAAGCGTCATCCGTTCTTCCATACTCATATTTTCGATGGTATCACCGTAAAATTCAACGGCTTGGCCGGTTCCAAATGCCACACCTTCACGAGCAATAATACCCATGATAATGTCTTTAGCGTAAACACCCTTGGGCATTTTGCCATGGACGTGAATCCCAGTAGTCTTCGGTTTAGTTTGCCAAATAGTTTGAGTCGCCATCACGTGTTCTACTTCACTTGTTCCAATTCCAAATGCAATTGATCCAAACGCTCCGTGGGTGGCAGTATGTGAATCGCCACAAACAATTACCATCCCCGGTTGGGTCAGTCCTAATTGTGGCCCAATTACGTGGACAATTCCTTGGTCAACATCCCCCATGCCGGCCAAGCGAACACCAAATTCTTTTGCATTGTGTCCTAAAGTATCAATTTGTTTCCGGGCAATTTGGTCTTTAATATTAAAGATGTCCTTGGTTGGCACATTATGATCCATCGTGGCAAATGTTTTATCGGTACGTCTCACTTGCCGGTTATTTTCACGCAGCCCCTCAAAAGCCTGTGGAGATGTAACTTCATGGACGAGTTGTAAATCAACGTAAATTAATTGAGGTGCTCCCGTTTCCCCAGTAATCACGTGTCGATCCCAAATTTTATCAAACATTGTCCGTTGCATAACTGTTCCTTCTTTCGTTAATTGCATCAATAATTGTTGCGGTAACCTCATCGGTTGTGGCGGTGCCGCCTAAATCTGGTGTAACGATTCCACGTTCTACTGCCACATCAATCCCGGTCATAATTTGATCTGCTAAATCTTGGCGGTCAAATGAATTGGCTAACATCATTGCCACTGATTTAACCATTGAAAATGGATTCGCAATACCTTTCCCCGCGATATCTGGGGCTGAACCATGAATTGGTTCATAAAGAGCTGGTCCGTCAATTCCTTTACTCATTGATGGAATCGTCCCTAATGACCCGGTTGTTTGTGCGGCTTCATCACTTAAAATATCGCCAAACAGGTTTTCCGTTAAAATGACATCGAATTGTTCTGGTGAAGCAATAATTTTCATTGAAGCTGCATCAACATAGCTTTGATCATAAGTCACATTTGGAAATTCTTGCGCAACTTCTGCCGTAATTTCACGCCAAAACTTGCTGGTATCCAACACGTTGGCTTTATCAACTAAGGTGACATGGTTACGACGCTTGCTTGCCATTTCAAAAGCTAAACGAGCAATTCGTTCAATTTCAGTTCGTGTATAGCGCATCGTATCTAAGGCATATTCGTCATGTTTTTCGCGAGGTGTGCCAAAGTAAATTCCACTCGTCAATTCGCGCACAATCACGAAATCAACTGGCTTTTCTTGTTTCAATGGAGAAAACTTCATCATGGCCGGCGTGATTTTAGTGGGCCGAATATTAGCAAATAGGTTTAATTCTTGCCGAATCTGTAGCAGTCCTTGTTCTGGTCGACGTGGTGCTTTATCCCACTTAGGGCCACCAATTGCGGCTAATAAAATTGCATCAGCATTCTTGCTGGCATCAATTGTTTCCTGAGGTAATGGATCACCAGTTTTGTCGATAGCATCCCCACCAAAAGGCATATCTGTAATTTGATAGTCAAAATTTTGATTTTTTGCGACCGTGGCTAACACTTTTTGTCCTGCAGCCATGATTTCCGGTCCGATATAGTCACCAGCTAATGCGGTGATTTGCGCGATTTGATTTTTCATTGATTAGGCAACCTCACTGACATTTTTCATAATTTTGTGTAAATCTGCTTCATGAACAATTGGTTGTTCATCTGCAATAGCTTTAAAGGCTGGGAAGATGTGTTTCATTTGCGCTTTATCAACGTGATATCCCATTTCGTTTAGTTTAACCATCACGGCATGTGAACCTGAAAGTTTCCCTAGAGGAAGTGAAGTTCCTTTGGCGCCCACTGATTCGGGGGTTAAAATTTCGTATGTATTAGGATTTTTCAACATTCCATCTTGATGGATTCCGGATTCGTGAGCAAACGCATTATCACCGACGACTGCTTTGTTACGAGGAACCGCCATTTTGGCATATGAACTAATCATATCGCTGGTTTCCTTAGTTTTTTTCAAATTGATATTGTCGGTTGTGTCATAGAAATCATGACGAACCATCAAGGCAGCCGCTACTTCTTCAAGAGCAGCATTGCCGGCCCGTTCCCCAATACCATTGATAGTTCCTTCAATCCGAGTAGCGCCTGCTTCGATTGCTGCCAAGCTATTCGCTACCGCCATCCCTAGGTCGTCATGACAATGAACGGAGAAAGTTACATCATTAAAGTTGGGAATATGTACTTGCATATATTCAAATAATTTGGTGAATTCAACTGGGTTCGTATAACCCACAGTGTCGGGAATGTTGATGACCGTTGCACCCGCATCGATAGCGGTATTAATAGCTTCACATAAGAAGTCATATTCGGTCCGTGTAGCATCTTCTGGTGAAAATTCGACGATGTCAAAGAATTGATGGGCATAAGAAACATTTTCATAAATCGAATCGATGACTTGTTCCTTCGTCATATGTAGTTTAGATTCACGGTGCACAGGGCTCGTTGCGATGAACACATGAATTTGATTATGTTTGGCTTGTGAAGTTGAAGCCACGCAAGCATCGATATCACTTTTTTTAGCTCTAGCCAAGCCCGTCACTCGAGTCGTCGTCAATGCATTAGCTACGGCTGAGACGGCATCAAAATCACCTTGTGAGGCAGCGGGAAAACCAGCTTCAATTACATCGATGCCCCAAGCTTCCAAGCGCTTGGCAATTGCGACCTTTTGCTCAATACTAAAATTAACCCCGATTGTTTGTTCACCGTCACGCAATGTTGTATCAAAAAATTGAATTTGTTTTGTCATAATGATCATCCTCCGTAAGATATATTTTTGGTTGAGCAAGAAATAAAAAAGAGCACTCCAGGAATGGAGTGCTCTTGCTCGAGCCCCATTCCATAACGCAAACAGGACTCGACAATTTATCTGTCAGAGTCCGTCAGCATAATAATAAGGCTAGAAGAGAGGTACTGTTGTTGCTGGTATGATTAATTGCTTGATTTGATTTAGTCATGCTGTGTACCTCCCTGTTTATTTGATGTAATTAATATAAATCCAATTATTAAAAATTGCAAGGACTTTTATTAAAAAATTCTCATTTTAGTTCAATACGTCACATTAATTGTTAGCTTTGCATTACGACTAACTCCATTAATACCAAGGATTTAGCTGATGAACTTACCGACAAAAATTGGATTAAAACATTTCTCTCACAGCTGAAATAATTTCTGATGGCGAGTTAACAATCATGGTGGCACCGTTCACTTCGCCAAAACCATAAGTCACCCCGATCGTTTTAACACCATTATTTTGGCCACCATTAATATCATTCATCGTATCACCGATTAAAACACTATCGGATTTAGTCGACCCTGTCATCTCCATCGCGTGCTTTAAAATTTCTGTTTTAGCGGGAAACTCGTCCGTGGCTCCGTAGATACCGTCAAAATATTGAGCTAAATTGAAATGTTCTAAGATTTCTGTGAGGACATCCACAGGCTTGGCCGAGGCAGTATATAACTTATTGCCCATCGTTTTCAATTCTTGCAGTGTACTTTCTAACTCGTCAAAAATTCTCAAATCAAATTTACCAACGGTGACATATCTTTCGTGATATACCTGGACAGCCTCTTGAACTTGATCATCATTTAATTCTGGATAATGTAAATTCACACTGTCGTAAATGGGAGGACCAATAAAAGTGCGATACTCCGACTCAGTCAGTTCCTTCATTTCCAATTCGGCAACCGCATATTTGAGGCTATTCACAATCCCTGGTTCTGAATCAGCAATTGTCCCATCAAAATCAAAAAATAAATTTGCCATACATTCTCTCCTGTAGTTTAGATTTATCGTTCGTCCTTTTCATTTTACGATATAATTGAGTCAGATAGTACTGTTAGGAGAAATTAATGCTTAAAGAAATCAATCGTGATCAACAATCACTCAGTAAAAAATCAAAACCAGCGACAGTTGCTGATAAACAAATCATCACCGATTTAGCCGATACCTTGCAACATCATAGCCAAACGACCGTCGGCATGGCAGCTAATATGATTGGCGAATTCAAACGGATTATTATTGTACAGCTGGGGATGATTGCTGTCCCCATGATCAATCCAGTCATCCTTCGTAAAAAAGGACCTTATCAAACTCAAGAAGGTTGTCTTTCATTAGAAGGCGAACGACCCACACAACGATTTGAAGATATTACAGTCCAATACCTGGACCGCAACTTCCATCCGCAACAAAGTGATTTTTCTGACTTTACAGCTCAAATTATTCAACACGAAATTGACCATTGTAACGGCATCATTATTTAACTGAATAATAAATGAAAAACCTGACGCTTAATTGCAGTCAGGTTTTTAAGATACTAATCGTTATGCTTAATAACTCGTGCTGGATTGCCTGCCGCAACCGTATTGCTAGGAATATCTTTAATAACGACACTTCCGGCTCCAATCACAACATTATCACCGATGGTTACGTTAGGTAAAACAATGACAGATCCGCCAAACCAGCAGTCATCCCCAATCGTAATTGGTCCATCATACTGCCATCCTTGGCGTCTTAATTCTTTATTAGATGGATGATGATTCGGAGTATACAGTTGACAGTTAGGACCAATAAAACAATGTGCACCAATCGTAACTTTGCCAGCACTCAAAATTTGTAAGTTTGCATTGATAAAAGTTTCTTCGCCGACAAACAGCTTGGCTGGATGTTCAATTGAAGTTAACGGAAAGTAGATATCCGCAGATTGACTGGCATTTGGCAAGAAATCACGTAACATGAGAGTTGCTTTATCCAAATCAGTTTTTGCCACATCATTAATTTGTTGCACTACCTGAGCACTGTGTCTAACAATTGCTTGAATTTCTGGCTCTTGCGAGTACTTATACCAATCTCCATCAGCGACTTTGTCAAAAATATTTTTCTTAGCTAAGGCTTCAATATCAGGATCTTGTAATTTTTTAGACATTCATTTATCCTCTTACATAATTAAATTTAATGATTCCATGTTATCACAAAAATAACCACTAACTTCAGTTCAAACTGAAATTAGTGGTTATTTTTGTCGTACGCGATTGCTCCCGTGGAGAGTCGCACACTGTTTTAATCATGCTCATCTCCACAACAATCTTATCTAACTAATTAACCGCCCAATCCATAAATCAGATTAGCCGGTTAATTTTGTTAGTACGCGATTGCTCCCGTGGAGAGTCGCACACTGTTATTAGTGAATACCCAATTCAATTCGGGCTTCACGAGACATTTTTTCAATTGACCAAGCGGGTTCCCAAACTAGGTTGATTTTAACTTCATTAACTTCGTCGAATCCACTGACTTCTTGTTCAATCGCATCATTTAAGTAATCTGATAAAGGACAACCTGCAATTGTTAACGTCATTGTGACCGTGCAAACTCCAGTTGTTTCATCCATGTCGACTCCATAAATGAGTCCAAGATTCACAATATCAATCCCAAGTTCAGGATCAATCACATTTTCTAATGCCCCTAAGACACGTTCGTTGAATGCTACTTGATTTGCCATGGTTGGCCTCCTAATTGTATTTCGTCTAATTATAGCATGATTTTGGTGGCGTGCTCCTATACTCAGCCATCTATTGTATAAACCAAAATATTTATTTACAAACTACGTAAATACAATATTCCGTCTTATACTACGATGCCTACCGAGTATCGTCGCACTTCTTTAACCTATACTTCCTTCCATTTCAAAACTAATCAAACGATTTAGTTCGACAGCGTATTCCATTGGAAGTTCTTTGGTAAAAGGTTCAACGAAACTCATGATAATCATTTCGGTCGCTTTTGCTTCACTGATTCCGCGACTCATTAAATAATAGAGTTGTTCTTCAGAAATTTTTGAGACTTTAGCTTCATGTTCCATCGAAACATTGCTATTCAAAATTTCATTATATGGAATCGTATCACTAGAAGATTCATCATCCATAATGATTGTGTCACATTCTACGTGAGCAAAGGAGCCATCAGAATGACGACCAAACCGAATTTTCCCACGATAATCGACCGCCCCACCATCTTTAGCAATGGACTTAGAAACAATCGATGAAGACGTATTTTTAGCATTGTGAATCATTTGGGCACCAGTGTCGGCATCAATATTTTTACCGGCAACGGCAATCGACAGCATCGTCCCACGAGCACCTTCACCATTCAGATAAACTGACGGATATTTCATCGTGATTTTAGAACCTAAATTACCATCGACCCATTCCATCACACCGTTTTCTAAGGCTTGCGCACGCTTAGTTTCCAAACTGTAGACATTGTTTGACCAGTTTTGAATCGTCGTATAGCGACAATATGCATCTTTGAGCACGTTGACTTCAACAACGGCCGCATGCAAACTGTCTGAGTCATAAGAAGGTGCAGTACAGCCTTCCACATACTCCACATGGGCCCCTTCATCCACAATAATCAAAGTTCGTTCAAATTGACCTGTATTTTCATTATTCAATCGGAAATAGGATTGGATTGGCGTCGTTAACGTGACTCCTTTAGGTACGTAAATGAAACTCCCACCTGACCAAACAGCACTATTGAGGGCAGCAAATTTATTATTAGTCGGTTTGACTAATTTACCGAACCATTCTTTAAATAGTTCAGGATATTCTTTCAAGGCGGTATCTGTGTCGGTAAACACGATGCCGAGCTTTTCAAAGTCTTCACGCATGTTATGGTAAACTACTTCGGATTCATACTGGGCCGAAGAACCTGCCAAATACTTACGTTCAGCTTCTGGTACCCCCAGTCGATCAAACGTGTCTTTAATTTCTTCCGGCACATCATTCCAGTCGCGGTATTTTTTATCCGTCACCTTTTGATAATAATTCATGTGATCTAAATCCAAACCACTGAGGTCGGGACCAAATTCTGGATCTTCCATTTTTAAATATGCATGGTAGGCAGACAGACGATATTCCAGCATCCATTCGGGTTCTTCTTTTTCCGCTGAAATTTGGCGGACAACATCTTCTGTTAATCCACGGCCAGTGGTAAACACCGGCTTAACATCATCGTGGAAGCCGAATTCATATTCTTTATCATCTAAGACATCATTAATATCAGTCATTTTTTTCGACCTCCCTTTTTTCAAGTAATTCATCTAAGGCATGCCATGGTAGTGCAGCGCATTTTATGCGTGCTGGAAATTGGGCAACTGTACCTAAAATAGCGGCATCCCCAAGTTCTTCATCCGCTTGATCAGAAATTTCGTCACCAATCGTCAGTTTCGAAAAATCAGTAATTAATTCGCGAGCTCGTTTCACTGGTTGGCCAATCAAAGCGACCGTCATCATGCTGGCAGAAGCTTGAGAAATGGTACAACCAACGCCGTCGAATGATAAATCGACAATTTTGTCGTCCTCGATTTGCGCTTGCACGTCAATGACATCCCCACAAGTCGGGTTCCGTAACTCTAAGTGAGCCGTCGCATCAGGTAATTGTCCGTGATGTCGTGGGTGTTGAGAATGATCCAACACCGTTTCTTTATATAATAAATTTAATTTAGATAGTCCCATTAGCGAAGAACTCCTTCACCGCTTGAATTGAATTCACCAAACGGTCTGCATCTTCTTTAGTATTGTAGAAATAAAAACTGGCGCGGGCGGTCGCGGCAACATCCAAATATTCCATTAGTGGTTGTGCGCAGTGGTGACCGGCACGAACGGCAATGCCTTCCATATCGAGGCCGGAAGCTACGTCATGGGGATGTAAATCATCCAGATTAAAGGCAAGCACACCAGTATGTTTAGCTGGATCATGTGGTCCATAAACCGTTAAGCCTTCAATGTCGAGCAATTTGGGAAGGGTATAGTTGACTAACTCTTGTTCGTACGCATGAATATTTTGCATGCCTAAATCATTTAAGTAATCAATTGCACTTCCCAGTGCAATTGCCCCACTAATGTTTGGTGTTCCCGCTTCAAACTTCCAAGGTAATTCCTTCCATGAAGCACTTTGATGATGAACAAAATCAATCATCTCACCACCAAATTGAACGGGTGGCATTACTTCAAGTAACTCTTGTTTGCCATATAATACACCAATTCCAGTTGGAGCAAGCATTTTATGTCCTGACAGTGCATAGAAATCAACATCTAAATCTTGGACATCGACGGGTAGATGCGGCGTGCTTTGCGCACCATCACCAATCATATAGGCACCATTGGCATGGGCCAATTTGGCTAATTCTTTAATTGGATTAACCACTCCCATTACGTTAGACGCATGAGCGATTGAGACAATTTTTGTTTTAGGTGTGATTTGTTGGCGAGCGTGGTCCATATCTAATTCGCCATCAGCGGTTAAATCGATATATTTTAACACCGCGTGTTTTTTGGCAGCAATTTGTTGCCAAGGTACCACGTTACTATGATGTTCCATTTGAGAAATGACAATTTCGTCACCCTCTTCGACGACCATATCGCCAAAACTTGAGGCAATCCAATTTAAGCTTTCAGTAGTTGAACGCGTATAAACAATTGTTTTACGTGAGGGCGCATTAATAAACGCGACCACTTTGTCACGAGCAGCTTCAAAATCTGCCGTAGCTCGTTCAGCTAATGTATGTACACCACGATGAACGTTGGCGTTATCGTGTTCATAATAATTAATGATTGATTGTAAAACGGCTGATGGCTTTTGCGTGGTTGCAGCATTATCAAGATAAACGAAAGGTTCGTCATTGACGATTTGGTCTAAGATCTTAAAATCTTTGCGTGTATTATTTAGTCCGTTGTCCATCAATAAGCTTCCTTTCAATCATATCTACCATTTGTTGACGCACATTTTCACTAGGGATTTCGCGTAAAATCACTCCCAAGAAGCCACGAATCACTAACCGTTGTGCAACTTCTTTAGGCAATCCTCGACTCATTAAATAGTAAAGTTGTTGTTGATTAATCCGGCCCACACTAGCTGCGTGCCCCGCAATGACGTCATTTTCGTCAATCAACAAAATTGGATTGGCATCGCCACGTGCTTCATCAGACAACATCAAAATACGATTTTCTTGCTGTGCCTTGGCACCGTGAGCACCATGGATAATTTTTCCAATCCCATTAAAGACCAAGGTGGCTTTATCTAAAATCACCCCACGTTGCAAAATGTTACCTTCCGAATGTTTTCCTCGGTTGGTGACACGAGTATCAATTCCTTGAACTTGCTTACCAGTGGAAATGGCCACCGATTGTACTTCTGCGTGCGAACCGTTACCATTCAAATCACTATCAAAATCCGCCACAGTGTTTCCATGATTCAAAACGCCTAACGTCCAATCAATTTGTGCATCCCGACTTAAATTACCGCGGCGATTAAAGTAGCTATTCGTTTTTTCGCTCATTGAATCCAACGACGAAAAACGCACATGGCTACCTGGATTAGCAATCACTTCCACCGTGACGTGAGCTGGATTTTGTTCTTCACCAACCGTAAAAGTTCGTTGCAACAATTGAAAGCTACAATTTTCTTCTGCAATGACTAATGTATGGTTAACAAAGTTTTGTTTGCTGCGACTATCTTGGACTTGTAATAATTGAATTGGCGTTTTTAAATGCACATTTTTGGGTACATAAACCACCGCTCCACTACTAACTAACGCCGTATTAACCGCCGTCAATTGATCTTCATCTAATTGAATGGCTTTAGTCATAAAATAATCGCGTACCAGATCAGCGTGTTCATCTAACGCAGTTTGAAAATCAGTCACCACCACTCCTTGCGCAGTCATTTCATCAGGTAATTCACTTTTCACTGTTTGGTAACCGACACTGGCGAATTGATAATTAACTAATTCGTCTTGAACTTCAGTTGGAATTTCAGTTGTTTCAACTTCATTTTCAGCAAAATTAAACAAAGGCCAGCGATGAAAATCAACCTTATCAATGGTTGGTAACTCCAGTGTAGGAACCAAGTCTGCCGCTTTTTGTCGGAGAGCGTTAAACCATTCCGGTTCATTGTTAAATTGCGCGTTTTGCACAATTGTTTCATTTAATTGCAAAGTTTTTGAACGGATTGCCATACTTATTCATCTCCGTTTCTGCCAGCGACACCTTCGTCAACTAATTCAACATCTAAGCCAAATTCATCACGAAGTGCAGAATAACCTTCTGCTTCCAGCTTTTTAGCTAATGAAGCATCCCCAGTTTTAACAATGCGACCGCCCATCATAATGTGGACCTGGTCAGGCACAATATAGTCTAACAAGCGTTGATAATGAGTAATCATTAACGTGCCAAAATCTGGACTGGCCATTTCATTTACACCTTTAGCAACCACTTGTAAAGCATCAATATCAAGGCCTGAATCAATTTCGTCTAAGATTGCAAATTTAGGTTTAATCATCATCAATTGTAAAATTTCGTTCCGTTTTTTTTCACCGCCAGAAAAGCCTTCGTTTAAGTACCGTTCTGACATTTCTTCAGACATGTTTAATGTTTCCAGATTTTTATCTAATTCTTTTAAGAACGCACGAACTGAAATTGGATCATCATCACCGCGGCGCGCATTGACTGCGGCACGCATGAATTCAGCATTGGTGATTCCTTTGATTTCAGCAGGATATTGCATTGCTAAAAATAACCCTGCACGAGCCCGCGTATCGACTGTATCGCTTAAGATACTTTTACCATCTAGTAAAACATCGCCTTGAGTCACCTCGTAGGCTGGATTACCCATGATAGTTTCGGAGAGTGTCGATTTACCCGTTCCGTTAGGTCCCATAATGGCATGGGTTTCCCCAGTATTGACCGTTAAATTAACCCCTGTCAAAATTTCTCGGGTGGTTTTTTCTTCTTCATCATGAATTGCAACGTGCAGATCTTTAACTTCTAATGTTGACATATGAACGTCAACCTCCTCTATGTTAGTAAATTGCCAGTCTGTGCATATGAATATGTAATGAACGCATATAGATTAACCACCATAATTTTCGACTGCCCTCGAGAAATGCCTGACAATATTAAGAATTAAAATTGGATTAAATTATAACCCATGTTTCACAAATTTACCAACTAATCTTAACTGATAAATTGGATAGTTTCAACCGGGATTATAAATAGCGCTAGTTCGTTGATATCCTTGACTTTCTTGGCCTTATTTCTCTACTTTAGAATGGTTCTAAACTGTTTATAATTCACCCGTGTGTACCATCACTATGTGAAGTTGTTTGTGCATAGTAACCAAGTGCATTGACATTTTTTATAAAATCTAACATTGCTTTGTAATATAAATTAAAATAAGATGAGATATTAATAATGATAAACTGACTTTTATTAGCCGTTATTTTTATAAAGTTATGTAGTGCTTGAGTTACACGCACTTTGATAGATTAAAATTCAGAGTGATTTCTGAACTATAAAAAAAAGGATGTAGGTGATTAAATGAGTTCACAAATGCCCACTGGAAAATTAATGTACTCCCCTGAATTCGAAAAGGATGCATGTGGGATGGGTTTTATCACGCAAGTTGATGGCATTGCTAGTCATGATTTAGTTGAAAAAGCTCTCACTATGTTGCAACGCATGAATCATCGTGGTGGAACAGGCGCTGAACCAGATACTGGTGATGGGGCCGGTATTTTAATGGCCATGCCAGATAAATTTTTCCGAGAATATATGCAAGACAATGACTTAGCTTTACCTAAAGCAGGTAATTATGCAGTGGCTCAATTATTTTTACCACATGACCGCGCTGAAAAAGAAGCCATGTTGAAGGTAATTGTCGACGAAATCAACAATGCTGGTTTCCCAGTTTTGGCCACTCGTGCCGTGCCTTTCATTTATGAAAGCTGTGGACCTGCTGCTCAAAAATCCATGCCAGGTTTTACACAAATTATTATTAAACGACCCTTTGACGTCAAAGCTGGTCGTCCATTTGAAGACAGTTTATATAGTCTCAGACGTCAATTAGAGAAAACATTTGGTCACCAATCTTTTTCAATTTGCTCCCTATCGAGTCAAACTATCGTCTACAAGGGAATGTTACACGCGTATCAAGTTGGTTTATTTTATGCTGACTTACATCGTGAAAGTATGCAAAGTGCCATTTGCCTGATTCATTCACGCTTTTCCACTAATACCTTTCCTAGTTGGGAACGGGCTCAACCATTTCGCTTTTTAGCCCATAATGGCGAAATTAATACTCTTAAGGGTGCGGAAAACTGGATGACGAGTCATGGCATTGAAATTTACGATGAAGACGATTCTGATTCTGCCAAGCTCGAAAACTGTATGGAATACTTATATCGACATGGTCGGTCAATTCCACAATCCCTCATGATGATGGTCCCCGAGGCTTGGGGTGAAGATGCAGACTTATCTGATCAACAGCGTGCCTTTGACGAATATAATTCCAGTTTTATGGCTCCATGGGATGGCCCAGCTGCACTTTGTTTTACTGATGGTATCCAAGTTGGTGCGTTTCTTGATCGTAATGGGTTGCGTCCTTCTCGGTTTACATTGACTAAAGATAACGTGTTAGTAGTGGGTTCAGAATCCGGGATTGTCGATATCGATCCTGCTGATGTCGTCGAACGAGGAATTTTGAAACCTGCTGAAATGCTGCTCGTTGATACCAGTAACGGGACCATCACTAAATCTGATGAGTTGCGGGACCGTTATGCTGATTCTCATCCTTATCAACAATGGTTGGCCGTCAATCGTCAAACCTTGAGTGAATTACCTGAAATTAAAACTGATGTCAGAATCAATGGTGATAATTTACAAAAGTTATGGCGTCGAAATGGCTATACTCATGAAGTGATTGAAACCGCGTTAGTCCCCATGGCCAAAAATGGCGGTGAACCGGTCATTGCCATGGGTTTTGACTCACCATTAGCCGTCTTAAGTCACAAAGCGCAATCTTTATTTACCTATTTTAAGCAATCATTTGCACAAGTTACTAACCCACCAATTGATCCCTTACGCGAAAAAGTGGTCATTGACACGACCTTATTTTTAGGCCGGGATGACGATATTACGCAAGATATCGCTGGTAACTGCGCTAAATTAAAAATTGCTAGCCCCATCCTCAGCGATAAAGATTTTGCTAAATTGGCCGTAATGGCGGTACCAACGTTGAAAGCTGAAACAGTATCCATTGTCTATGATTTGGACGACACCCCTAATCGGCTCGGACACGCCTTAGAAAATGTCTTTAAGCAAGCTGAAAATGCCATCGATGATGGTGCTTCAATTATCATTCTCAGTGATCGTAATCCACAACAAGGACAAATGGCGATTCCAATTTTATTAGCTGTTGCAGGCTTGCATAATTACCTCGTCAGTCAAGGTAAAGGAACCTCGGCTTCAATCGTAGCTGATACGGCTGAAGCCTGTGAGATTCATCATTTTGCCTGCTTAGTCGGTTACGGAGCTGCCGCCATTCACCCATATGGTGCCTTCGCGACACTAGCGGAACGTGGATTAGCCGCCGACTTAGATAGCTTTTGTAAAGCAGCCACTAAGGGAATTGTCAAAATTATGAGCCGGATGGGAATTTCAACCGTTGCTGGGTATCATGGTGCCCAACTATTTGAAGCAGTCGGTCTCGCTGACGACGTCGTTTCGCAATACTTCACTGGAACGCCAACTAGAATTGGTGGTATTTCATTAGAACAAATTGAAAATGAATACCATGAACGTTATGAACTGGCATATAGTAATCATGCCATTGACGATATTCCTTCTGGTGGTAGCTATCAGTACAAAGTTGACGGTGAACACCATCTTTACAATCCGACTTCCATTTATCAATTTCAAAAAGCTGTCCGAAGTGGCGATTATGAAGAATATAAAAAATATGCTAACCAAATGAATGACGATGCACTGGATAACCCCACTACCCTTCGTTCAATGTGGGAAATTCATGCTGGCAACAACGAACCAGTCGATATTAGCGAGGTTGAACCGGTCAGTTCAATCGTTAAACGCTTTAAAACTGGGGCGATGAGTTTTGGCTCACTTTCGCAAGAAGCTCACGAAACAATCGCGATTGCTATGAACCGGATTGGTGCTAAAAGTAACACTGGTGAAGGTGGCGAAGATCGTCGCCGCTTTTCACCAGATGCCAATGGTGACAATCGAAATAGTAAAATCAAACAAGTTTCTACTGCCCGTTTTGGTGTAAATACCGAATATTTAATGAGTGCTGAAGAATTGCAAATCAAAATGGCCCAAGGTGCCAAGCCTGGTGAAGGTGGCCAGTTACCTGCTGGAAAGGCCTATCCATGGGTTGCCGATATTCGCGGTTCAATTGCCGGGGTGCAACTCATTTCCCCACCACCTCATCATGATATCTACTCAATCGAAGATTTAGCTCAACTCATTTACGATTTAAAGCAAGTCAATCCCTATGCAGCTATTAACGTCAAATTAGTTTCCTCAACTGGTGTTGGTACGATTGCAGCCGGAGTTGTCAAAGCGGGAGCGAATAAAGTCGTAATCGCAGGTTACGATGGCGGAACAGGTGCTGCTCCACGAAACTCAGCCAGAGATAGTGGTTTACCTTGGGAAATGGGCTTAGCTGATGCCCACCAAACATTGGCACTGAACCGTTTACGTCAACGAACTACCATTGAAGTTGATGGTAAATTGATGACTGGCCGCGATTTAGCAGTTGCCATTATGCTTGGTGGTGAAGAATTCAGTTTTGCCACGCTGACGATGGTGTCAATTGGCTGCATTATGATGCGCAAGTGTAATTTGAATACATGCCCAATAGGAATTGCCACCCAAAATCCAGAATTACGTAAATTGTATGCTGGAAAACCAGAACACGTAATTAATATGATGGAATTTTTAGCTCAAGACTTACGCGAACAAATGGCAGAATTAGGTTACCGTACCATTGATGAAATGGTGGGCCACGGCGAACATTTAACTCCTCGTTATGTCCCAGCTGGAAAAGCTAAGACCTTAAGTTACGATCGCATGATTGGTAAAACTATTACCATTGAACGTAAAGTCACCGATCCATTTAAAGCAAAATATGATTGGCCAGACTTGGATACTTTTGCGCAAACTAGTTTGGAAAATGGAAATCCAATTTCCGTCAACCTGCCTATTAATAACGTACAACGTACTGTTGGTGCCAGAATGGGTGGCTGGATTGCCACGAAATTTGGTAATGACGGTCTAAAACCTGATTTGCTGAAATTTAACTATACTGGCGTCGCCGGTCAAAGTTTTGGAGCATTTGCCACCCAAGGCTTGGAACTAAAATTAAATGGTGAAGCCAATGATTATGTCGGTAAAGGCTTATCTGGTGGACGTTTGATTGTTTCTGCACCAGAGACCGCTCGTCAAATTTACACGCAAACGCCAATTGTCGGCAACGTTGCCTGCTTTGGTGCTACAGCTGGCGAAGCATACTTTAACGGTCGTGCTGGAGAACGTTTCTGCGTTCGAAACTCTGGTGCGCATGTGGTTGCAGAAGGCGTCGGCAATAACGGTTGCGAATACATGACTGGTGGAGTTGCTGTCATTCTTGGTTCGACTGGCCGTAATTTTGCCGCTGGGATGTCTGGTGGTATCGCCTATGTCTATGACGTTGATCACAACTTCAAACATCAAGTTAACCCCGAATTAGTTGACTTGTTTAAATTAGATGAAGCTGGCGACGATAGCGTTTTGAAAGACTTGCTTGAAAAGCACTATTACTTTACCAGCTCTGAAGCTGCAAAAAATATTTTAGACAATTGGAAAACCGCTAAGAAAAACTTCGTCAAAGTCTATCCTCGCGATTACCACCGTATGCGTGACTTGATTTCCGAGTTCCGTGAAGCTGGTACCCCCGAAGATCAAGCAATTGAAAAAGCATTTTATAAAGCAACGGCACACTAAAACAGAGTGCTGAAAACCACGAATGCTTTTGAGGATTAACAAAGATTATCTAACGTAAGTGAGTTTGCTTACGTGATAATCGAGTTAAACGCAGAAAGCGGTGGTTGAAAGCACGTTTCAAAATAGAGTGCGGCTTTAACAGAATTATTTGTGAGTACTAACAAAATAATGAGTGATTACGTACTTAGTAATCAGAATTATTGAGTTAGACGGAACAAATTGGTTAAAAAAGCACGTTTCAAATCAGAGTGCTGAAAACCACGAATGCTTTCAATGACTAACAAATAATAAATAACTATGTAACTCAAGAAAGGAGCATCCACATGTCAGATCCAGAAGGATATCTTAAATACGCGAGAAAAAATAATCCGACTCGTCCGGTCATGCAACGTGTGAAAGATTTTAACGTGATGGAACTCGATTTGGGCGAACAAGATCGACAGGAACAAGCTGCACGATGTATGGATTGTGGTATTCCATTTTGTCATCATGGTGTTTTCTATGGAGGAAAGCGGGGCGTGAGTGGTTGTCCAAATGATAACCTAATCCCTGAATGGAACGATGCCATTTATCAAGGACAAATGAAACGAGCATTTGAACGTTTAACACGGACAAATTATTTACCAGACATGACAGGCCGTGTTTGTCCCGCCCCTTGTGAAGCCTCTTGTTCAAACAATCTAAACGGACCAGGAATTACCATTCGTGACAACGAAAAATACATTATCGAAACTGCTTTTAAAAATGGTTGGGTTGTAGAATCAGGTAAACCAATCAGCCGCACTGGCAAAAAAATTGCCGTCATTGGTAGCGGCCCTGCTGGTCTTTCTGCAGCTTGGCGTCTAAATCAGCTTGGACACACAGTGACTGTTTATGAGCGTGCCGACAGGTTTGGCGGTTTTTTGATGTATGGTATTCCAAATATGAAACTCGATAAATCAATTGTTGAACGCAGAATCAATGCGATGCGTGAAGTTGGTATTGAATTAATCGCGAACACGGAAGTTGGTAAAGACATTTCAGGTGAAGAGCTAAAAGAACAGTATGATCGTATCGTTGTTTGCTCTGGTTCGCGAGTTGCGCGTGATTTAGAGGCTCCTGGCCGTAATTTAAGCGGAATTTACCAAGCCGTCGACTATTTAACTGAAGCGACTAAGTCCGTTTTAGAAAATGGTACAGCGGCTACCAATGCATTAGCCGGAAAACATGTTTTGGTACTGGGCGGTGGAGATACTGGTAATGATTGTATTGGTACCGCAATTCGACAAGGATGTGCTAGCATCACGCAATTAGAAATTGCCTCCGCATTACCTGAGGAACGCTCTGCTGACAACCAATGGCCGGAATGGCCCAATGTTTTAAAAAATGGCTACGGACAAAAAGAAGCCAAAGCGTTGTTTGGTAATAACGTGACTAAATATGATTCCACCGTCACCACATTTTACGGAACTGACGGACATGTTTCTGAAGTTGATATCAGCGATGTGAAAAATTTCAAAGCCATTCCAGAAACCGAAAAACGTGTTAAAGCTGATTTAGTTTTACTAGCCATGGGCTTTACAGGTGCTGAACAATGGTTATTTGATGAATTAGGAATCACTGACGTCACTGCTAAATATGCTACCAATGATGAACAACTCTACGTTGCCGGAGATGCTCATCGTGGTCCAAGTCTTGTTATTTGGGGCATTCTCGAAGGACGTATGTGTGCTGAAAAAATTGATGCTTCATTACAAACATTAGCCGCAACTAAATAATAATTACCTTCAAGATTGAGTGAACTATTTGCTCAATCTTTTTTGATTCCTAGATTTTGACTTACAAATCTGCCATGAGAACATTTTTAATTTCCACTCAAAAAGCTCTCAGCATATTTGCTAAGAGCTTTGTTGTTAAAGCAATAATTACATTAAGTGGATTAAGTGGAATACAACACCGACTACGAACAAACCAAGGATGATGATGATTGGAGAAACTTTCTTCTTCAATAACCACATACATAGGAGTGTCAATAGAAGTGCAGATAATCCAGGAATCAAAATATCTAAGTTATCTTGTAACGTAGTAGTCTTTGTTGCGCTCAATGCAAGACCTGCATCTTGGCCTTCCAAGGCTTTTTGAATACCTTTGGCACCAGATGGAAGACTGTTCCAGTCAATATAAGCACCTTTTGAGAGCTTAGTTTCAGAAACAACTGGAGTCCAAGTAATCGTTACCCACCGGTTAACCAGCGATCCTAAGATAAACATACCTAGAATTGAAGCACCTTTGGTAACATCACGAAGTAACCCACCAGACATATCTTCTGAAATCTTTGAACCAGCTTTGTATCCGAATTCTTGTGTATACCACATGAATCCCATACGAATCAAATTCCAAACAACGAAGTAAATGATTGGTCCAAGAATGTTTCCACTCATTGCTAATGTTGCGGCTAAGGCACCTAAGATAGGCTTAACCGTGAACCAAAACACTGGATCACCAATACCAGCAAGAGGACCCATCATACCAACTTTAACCCCTTGAATAGTTACATCATCAACGGGAGCTCCATTTGATCTTTCTTCTTCAAGAGCCAAGGTAACCCCAATAATTGGAGATGCAATGTATGGATGAGTATTAAAGAATTCTAGATGCCGTTTTAAAGCAGCAGCACGATCTTCTTTAGAAGTATATAATTTCTTGATTGCTGGAATCATTGCATAAGTCCAACCACCGTTTTGCATACGTTCGTAGTTCCATGATCCTTGAATAAATGTTGATCTCCACCATACGTGAAGACGATCACTTTTTGTTAATTTAATTTTGTTATCAGCCATGTTGTTATTCCTCCTTTCAATTTATTTAATATTTATCGATGATATCGCCTAACGGATCGCCGGTATTTGCACCGCCGCCTCCATTGCTGCTACCACCAGTTTTAGAAAGTGTCAGATAAATTAATGCAACGGCTAATCCGATTGTACCTAAAGCAATCAATGTTAAATCAGTGATTGTGGCAAAGACGAAACCAATTGCAAAGAATGGCCAAACTTCTTTGGTTGCCATCATGTTGATAACCATTGCGTAACCAACAGCAACAACCATACCACCACCAACGGCAAGACCATCAGTTAACCAACCAGGCATAGCATTTAGCATTGATTTCACTGGGCCAGCACCAACAGCTAAGATTAAGCCGGCTGGGATAGCAATACGAAGTCCTTGTAGACAGATGGCAAAAATGTGCCAAAATTCAATTACTCTGAAGTTTGCATTTTCAGCAGCTTTATCCATCAAATGCACAATCGCAGTAGCAATCGTACGAACGATGATTGTAAGAAGTAAACCAGCAACAGCCAAAGGAACGGCAATAGCGATAGCTGAGTTAACTCCGGCTTTTCCTTGGCCACCCAAAACTAAAATAATTGCGGATGCAACAGCGGCCAAAGCAGCATCGGGAGCAACAGCGGCCCCAATATTTGCCCAACCAAGAGCGATTAGTTGCAAGGTACCACCTAAAATCAAACATGGTAATAATTGTCCAGTAACTAATCCAATTAATGTACAGGCAATAACTGGTTGATGGAAATGGAATTCATCCAGAATACCTTCCATACCAGCTAAGAAAGATACAAATATTACTAAAATAATTTGAATAAAATTCAAACTCATAATGTTGAACCTCCTTCTTTTCTCCTATTTTTTCTCATTATTTAATTCGTTTTGTGCCTTCTTCAAGATTTCATCCATATTATCTTTTGAGTCACCAGGCACTTTACGAACATCAAACTTGATGCCGTCTTTGGCTAGTTTTCCAAAAGTATCAATGTCGTCTTGATCAAAAGCAAGCACTTTATTTGGTTGAACTTTACCAACTGCGTGAGCCATTGAACCAACGTTAATTGTTCCAACATCAACTCCACCCTCAACTGCTCTCAAAGCATCTTGAGGTGTTTCAAAGAGTAACATCACACGTTCGTTACCGAAGTGCTTATCATCTTTAGCCAACTCAATCATGTGGTCGATTGGCACAACGTGTGCATGCACGCCAACTGGTGCAGCCTGTTGAATCAAATTCTTCCGCAAGTCATCTTTCGCAACTGCATCTGAAACAACAATAATCCGTGTTGGATTAACTGCTTTCGTCCAAGCTGTGGCAATTTGACCGTGTAACAACCGGGTGTCAATTCGTGCTAAGACATAAGACATCTTCCCTGGTGCACCTGCATTAGCTGTTGATGCAGCTTGTGGTGCAGCAGTCCGAGCCTTCTGTAATTCCTCAGGACGAACTTTAACACCATCTTGTCCCACTGGGGCAATTTGAGCAGCAATGTCGTGACTGCTCTCAGAAGACATACGAGCACCGTATGCTTCAACTAATAATGGCAAATTCAAACCTGTGACAACAGCCCATGTATCTTTGTGGGCTTCAAATAGGTTGTTAACTTGATTAAATGGAGTGCCACCCCATAAATCAACTAAGAAAAGAATTTGATCTGTGTTATCCAAACTTTGGATAGCATCTTCAAGCTTCTTTTTAAAATCATCTGGGCCTTCACTGGGTTGCAGTGTAACTGCTTTAACATTTTCTTGTTCTCCGAAAATCATATTTCCAGATTGAAGAATCCCTTCTGCAAAAGCGCCATGACTTGTAATG
Organism: Paucilactobacillus nenjiangensis; assembly: GCF_008632615.1. Taxonomy (NCBI): domain Bacteria; kingdom Bacillati; phylum Bacillota; class Bacilli; order Lactobacillales; family Lactobacillaceae; genus Paucilactobacillus; species Paucilactobacillus nenjiangensis. The sequence goes on along the minus strand of NZ_CP043939.1, from coordinate 509,387 downwards.
ATTATTCCAACCATCCTTACTAACCTCCTTTTCAAATTGACAGCTTCAACAAGAAACGAGCTACGAAACCGCATGGTAAACATATAAAATGCTTATTTTTGCGATAAGAATAAAATAATTTTAGTAAACTCGCAAATTGTTGGTATTTTTGAATACGCTTTCATTTTACAGTCGTACGTGTTGTTTGTCAATCTGATCATTTTTTGATTTTATGTTCATTTATTTGTTCTTATTTTTCTTGTGAAATATATTACTTACGGAGCGTTTGACTACGTCCCAAAAACTCAGTGAGCGTACCATTTTATTTGGGTCCATATGATTTCGAATGGCACGTAATGTGGCCTTCGCATCCTTTGAAGAGAAGGTATATGTTCCGTTGGCCTTGGTCTTAATAGCGAAGCGTGGGATTGTCTTCCCACCAAAAATGACCGAAGCGATAACTGAATCAACTTCTTCCCAAGGAATTTGGATGTAGTCCCGCACATTTTTATCGTTAAAAAATTCAAATCCTTTGTCACCAACCATCAATTGGCCATACGTACCCGCACCCAAATAGGATGTGGCTTTTTCGACAAGTTCAACTTTTGTGTTAATTGATTCAACCATTTTATCCAGCTCATTTCCTTTGATTTTTGATTTCTAATTTTGGTATGTCTATTTTGTTATTATTGCATAAAGTATCTCGGTTTTGTTTAAATCATTAATTTCACTAAATTAATTTAATCTTTTACTACAAAAAAAGGCTGGCAGAATAATATCTACCAGCTATATCTTCTCATAAATTACAATAACACGAATTGTTGTGATGTTTCAAACAGCACCATTAAATGGGGCCAATTTACGTTTGTTGTTCTATATGTCATTGAATTATCCCCTTTGCATTAAATTAATTATGTGTGCTGAATATGGTACTTCTATGTTTGACGCTATGTGTGTTTACTAAATATGTGTTGTTATTATGTGTTTTCATTTTGCTATGTTGATTTAATAAAAAAGCGTCCTCATCGTATAAATACGACAAGGACGCTTCCGCGTGTTACCACCCATGTTTTTGGTCCATTCACATGTACCAACTTATCAAGATCTATCAGTAAGCAATAAATCTCCGACTTTATAATGGGTGTCTTCCCATAATCTCTCGAAAAAGATTAAGAAATCGATAAATCTTTCGTAGACAGGAATTTACATCTTTTCAGCAACGATGCTTTCTAAAAAATTCACTACTAACTATTCCATCTATCAATGCGTTCATCTATTAAATCAATGACTACATTATACCTAATGCTTTATTAAAATGTCAACGCCATTTTTTCATTTGTTTTTAATCGTTAACCGTTTTTTTCAATCCACGGACCCTAATGATGGCATCGATATCTAAACATTTTTGTTCAAAATCTGCATATAGGCCTTCATCCATCGCGTCAACGTCAATCATCGTGTAAGCATAATCGCCTTTTGAAGAGTTAATCATGTTGGCAATATTAATATTTAATTCCGCCAAAACGGTTGTAATTTTACCAACCATGCTTGGCACATTTTGATGTAACAACGTTAATCGGTATGGAGAGTTAAATGGCATATAGACTGCGGGGAAGTTAACTGAATGTTCAATTTCTCCAGTCTCCAAATACTTCCGTAAAGTATGTGCCACCATCTCCGCACAATTATCTTCAGCTTCTTGTGTAGTTCCACCTAAATGGGGAGTAACCACAACTTTTTCGTGAGCAACGAGTGCATCTGAGGCAAAATCAGTCCAATACTGACTAATTTGGCCAGATTCTAAGGCTGCCAAAACAGGTGCTTCTTCAACAATGCCATCTCGAGAATAATTCAATAAAACAGCACCTTTTTTCATCGTTAACAATTCTTTTGCGCTAATCAAATCCTTATTCTTTTCAGTATATGGGATATGAATCGTCACGTAATCACTATCTTTAAGCACATCTTCAATAGAACTGGCCCGAGGAATGTCGCTTGAAACTTGCCATGCATGTTCAACCGAAATGTAAGGATCATATCCAATCACGTCCATCCCCAGTTGTTGAGCCGTATCGGCCACCTTTGAGCCAACTGCGCCTAAACCAATTACGCCCAACTTTTTGCCAGCCAGTTCAGTCCCCCGAAAATGGTTTTTGCCAGATTCAGCTTGCAAGGTCACGTCTGCGTCTTCACCTGAATTTAAGGTGCTGACCCAATTAATCGCTGGAATAATTGGCCGGGCAGCCATGATCAACACTGCAATGATTAGTTCCTTCACTGCATTAGAGTTTGCACCAGGAGCATTAAAGACCACCACTCCATTTTCACTGGCTTTATCCAGCGGAATGTTATTAACGCCCGCGCCGGCACGCCCAATCGCTAACAAACTGACTGGCAAGACCCCACGATGTAGATTTTGGCTTCTAATCAAGAGGGCATCTGGTTCAGCAACCCCATTAATTTCATATTTATCTTTAGGAAAGACAGCTAATCCAACATTTGAAATTACGTTATAAGTTTTAATCTGATACATTCTATTTTCCCCCATGAGTCAATTCAAATTGTTTTAATTCTTCAATTAATTTCTTTACACCAGCAGTTGGCATGGCATTATATAAACTTGTCCGCATCCCACCGACAATTCGATGACCGCCTAAGTTAACTAAGCCATGTTCCTTGGCTTGCGCAATAAATTCTTGATCCAATGCCTTACTATCCGTTTTAAAGACCGGATTAGTAATTGAACGTTCTGCCAATGGCACATCGTTATGAAAGACTTTTGAGTTATCTAAAAAGTCGTACAACATGGCTGCTTGTTCTAAATTTTGTTGATAAATGGCATCTACCCCGCCAAACTTCTTCAACCACTTAAACGTAAGTCCTGCCGCATAAGTATTAAAAACCGGTGGCGTATTGAATGATGAGTGTTTGGCATCCTCAATCCGATAATCCATCACATCAGAGAGTAATTGTTGTTCAACAAGCTTTCCTCGCTTCACAATGACGACGGTCATCCCCGCTGGCCCAATATTTTTTTGCGCGCCGGCAAAGATTAAATCAAAATCATTTACATTGTATGGTTCCGCCAAAATATTAGATGACATATCAACTGCTAATGGTTGATTGACGTTAGGTGCTTGATGATAAGTGGTTCCTTCGATAGTATTGTTGGTCGTTAAATATAAATAATCTAACTGATCATCAATGGTGGTTGGAATGGTTGGTAATTTGCTACCCACTTCATCATTTTCAATTACTTGCACATCTAAGCCTTGGATTCGTTTTGCTGCTTCAATCGCTTTTTTTGAAAAATAGCCTGAATTCGCGTACCTCACCTTGTGGTAATTGGTGGCTAGGTTTAGTGGCACACTCGTGAATTGTAGGGTTCCTCCACCTTGTAGGAAAAGAACCGCATAATCATCACCAATATGCATTAAATCACGTAAATCTTGTTCCGCCTCAAGTTCTAAATCTTCATACAGTGGAGAACGATGACTAATTTCCATCACACTCATTCCACTATTTTTATACGAAGGTAAATCTTCCCGAATTTGATTAATTACTTCTGTTGGCATTACGCCAGGTCCGGCTGAAAAGTTATAAACTGTCATTCTCGTTCTCCTGTCTTAATTGATTTGTTACTATCATACTGAGGTGACAAATTATTGCAATCAGTAGATTGGCGATTTTTGGCAAAAAAAACTCAATATCCCTATTACGTCAACGTTTGACTTACACAAAATTTATTTCATAAATATATTTATAATTTTAAATTTGGCATTAAAACGCCATTAAATTCTACTTTATCAGCTATATTAACTGATATAATTATTTTTATAATGCATTATTACATAAATTATAATCTCAATGATACCAAATTGACACTCTCTCTTTCATTCCTTATAATTAAATTGATTAAGACAACATTAAAATTGCTAATGTTCCTATTAATAATTCATGTGCCTACCTCGGGTTAACCGGTAGGCTTTTCTACTGTCTTAGGCAATTATATTTTTTCGTTAATGCTCGGTGCTTACCGGATGTTGTCACACACTATTTGAATCATGCTCCACCATCCAACCACCTCTCTTAACTTTAAATATCTCGCTTCCTTACCGAAGCTTCTATATTTTTTCGCTAATGCTCGGTGTTTCCCGGATGTTGTCACACACTATTTATATAATGGAGGAAACGTAACTAATGAAAAGAATGTACGGTTTTATTGCTATTATTCTTGTTTTACTTGGAATTGGTTATTTTCAAGGTGGTGGTTTTGCCACGAATAAAACACCTAAGGTCGGCATCTTGACCTTAATGCATCATCCTGCGCTCGACCAAATTCATAAAGGAGTAGTCGCGGGCTTAAAAGACGAAGGTTACACCGATGGCAAAAACATTAAAATTGATTATCAAAATGCCCAAGGTGATCAAAGTAACTTAAAGACGATGAGTTCAAAACTGGTCAACGAAAATTCGGATATTTTAATTGGAATCACGACCCCAGCGGCTCAAGCCCTCGCCAATGCTACCAGTAAGATTCCTATTGTCCTTGGCGCCGTGACCGACCCTAAAGATGCCGGACTAGTCAAAAACAACAAGAAGCCAGGTGGAAATATCACTGGGATTTCTGATCAAGCACCTTTGAAAGAACAATTACAACTGATTAAAGATTTCATGCCCAATATGCAAACTCTTGGCGTCATCTATACTTCGAGTGATAGTTCCGCAGTGACGGAGGAAAAGAAGTTTGTCGCCATTTGTAAAGCAGAAAATGTCAATGTCAAAACTTATTCAATTTCCAATAGTAATGATTTAAATCAGGTGTCCCAACAAATGTTGACTGAAGTGGATGCGGTCTTTGTCCCCACTGACAATACAATTGCCGGCGCCATGCAAACCTTGGTCAACAACGCTAATGCAGCCAAGAAACCAATCTTTCCAACCGTCGATACGATGGTTAAAGACGGTGGCTTAGCAACCTATAGTATTAACCAATATAAATTAGGCGTTCGTGGTGGTAAAATTGCCGGCCAAATTTTAAAGGGTAAGATTACCACTAAAGACACCCCGATTGACTATATTCGTCATGGGGATGCCACGGTAAATTTGAAACAAGCCAAGAAATTAGGAATTACTGTTCCTGCTAAATTCTTGAAAGAAGCACAAACTGATGGGGAGGTCTTCAAATAATGGGATTAATTGTATCTGCCATTGGGCAAGGCCTGTTATGGGCTATCTTAGGACTCGGATTATTTTTAACATTTAGAATACTGGATATTGCGGATATGACGGTTGAAGGAACCTTTCCACTCGGTGCCGCCGTTGGAGTAACTGCGATTGTTAACGGAATGTCACCCATCGTGGCGACCTTATTAGCTATGTTGGCAGGCATGGCTGCTGGATTAATTACCGGCTTACTATATACCAAAGGCCGGATTCCAATTTTACTCGCCGGAATCTTAGTCATGACCGCTGCCTATTCGGTCAACTTACGGATCATGGGTAAATCAAACACCTCCCTTTTGGGACATGACACGCTGTTGAAAACTGACTTTTTAAAGAGTTTACCAACTTACTATGACAGTGTAGTGTTGGGGATGGTTGTGATTGCGGTCATCACCTTATTGCTAGTCTTTTTCCTCCAAACCGATTTAGGCCAAGCCTTCATTGCCACTGGTGATAATGAAAAAATGGCAAAATCATTAGGGATTCACACCGATAACATGAAAATCATGGGACTAATGGTGTCCAACGCCATGGTCGGCGGTTGTGGTGCTCTCATTGCTCAAAGTAATGGTTACGCTGATATCAATATGGGGATTGGGACCATCGTCATTGCCTTAGCTTCCATCATTATTGGTGAAGTGGTGTTTGGCGAATTAACTTTAACGCAACGGTTAGTCGCTGTGACCCTTGGTAGTATCATTTATCGGCTCTTATTACTGGCCGTCCTCCAAATTGGATTCAGCGCCAACGATTTGAACCTCCTATCATCTATCGTGCTCGCAATTTGCATGATGTTACCACAATTGAGCAAAACACTCCATCTTGATACGGTTATATCAAAGGGGGTAAAAGTGAATGACTAAGCCAATTTTAGAAATTAAAAATGCCACCACCGTGGTCAACAAAGGGACTTCTTCTGAAACACAAATTTTAAAAGCTTTAAATCTGACCATTAACGAAGGTGATTTTATTACAATCGTCGGTGCTAACGGTGCCGGTAAATCCACCCTCTTTAATATCATTGGTGGTAACTTGTCGCTTGATAGTGGTCAAATCTTATTGCACGGGCAGGATATCTCAAAGGAATCCGAAGAGTCTCGCACTCGCTTTTTGAGTCGCGTTTTCCAAGATCCTAAACTAGGCACCGCACCCCGAATGACCGTCGCCGAAAACTTATTGCTCGCCAAAAAGCGTGGTGATTCACACGGTCTTCGTTCTCGTAAGTTAAAACAACAACTGCCTGAACTCACTGAATTTGCAGGTAAAATGAAAAACGGCCTGGAAAAACGGATGAATACCGCCACCGGCAATCTATCTGGTGGGCAACGCCAATCCTTAAGTTTTTTGATGGCAACGTTGAAAAAACCAGATATTCTACTATTGGACGAACATACGGCTGCGCTTGATCCTAAAACCAGCCGTCAACTGTTAATCACGACGGATGAACGAATCCGCGAAGATCATCTGACCGCCTTAATGATTACGCATCACTTAGAAGATGCCTTGACTTACGGTAATCGCTTGATTGTGCTAACCGATGGCAAAATTGTCGCCGATTTAACCGGGAATGACAAAGCAGCTCTCACCTTGGAAAAATTATATTCGTACTTCGAAGAATAAAACATGGCTACCTAACTAAACCACTAGTTGGGTAGTTTTTTTATTTGTAATGTTGGTGGTAGCTATCTCGTTTCACCAGTGCCAAAGGTTGATGTTAAACCCTTGTAAATGATTAACCGCATGAAATGGTTGATGTACATAATGATTGCAATTAACAAATGCGTGTTTTATACTAAACCCGAATTCAATTTCATATTCAGGAGGTCAATATCATGATTAAACATAAAGCAATAATGATTGGTGCAGGTCTCGCAAACATGTCTGCAGCGGTTTATCTGATTCAAGAAGGTCACTGGTCTGGAGAGAATATCACCTTTTATTCACTTGATGATCACGGTTCAAATGACGGTGCCCCTACCGACGAAACAACTGACGAATATTGGAACAAGAATCAAGAAATGGCTAATACGACGGGCTATGTCGCTCGTGGTGGTCGGATGCTCAACTACAGAACCTACGTTGATTTGATGGACTTACTTCAACGGATTCCTTCTGCAACTGAGGATGGGATGACCGCGGCCGAAGATACCCTTGATTTTGATGGTAAACACCGGACGTTTGATAAAGCACGTTTATTACAAGGTGGCAAAGGTATCATCAATGGTGGTCATTTAGGTTTAAATAACAAAGACCGGGTCTTGTTATCAAAATTAGTCATGATGCCTGACAAGGACGAAGAAAAATTAGATAACATTACCATCGCGGAATATTTTAAGAATGATCCTCATATGTTCCAAACTAACTTCTGGTACATGTGGGAAACTACTTTTGCATTTAGAACCAAGAGTTCCGTTCAGGAATTACGGCGCTACATGCATCAAATGATTTACGAATTTACTCAAATCGAACATTTAGTTGGCGTCAACCGGACTCGTTACAATCAATACGAAAGTATCATGCTTCCAATTATTAACTATCTGAAGGACCAGGGCTGCAAGATTGTTTTGAATCGGCGCGTTACTGATTTTGATTTCTTAGACACCCCAATGCAAGATGAAATTACAGTAACGGGCTTAGAAATGGTTAACACTGAAACTGATGAGACTGAATCAATTGAAGTTGACTCAGACACAGCCGTCTTCTTCACCAATGGTTCAATTACGGATTCTGCGACCATGGGCGATTACAACACGCCTGTCAGTGAAAATATGGACTATGGTGCTGCATCCGGTTTGTGGAAGAAAGCAGCCGAACGTTTCTACAACCTTGGTAATCCCGACAAGTTTTTTGCCGACAGAGATGCCAGCGAATGGGTCAGCTTTACCTTAACGACCAATAACCACATTTTATTAAATGAAATTACTCGCATTACCACCCAAGTACCCGGAAATGCCTTAAATTCATTCCTTTCGACCACCCCAATCACTGCCTTAGGTCATGAAGACATCAATATGTCGATTGTGGTTCACCATCAACCCCACTTCATGACTCAAAAACCAAACGAAACAGTTATCTGGGGATACTTCCTTTATCCTCGCCGGACCGGTGAGTTTGTCGACAAGCAGTACATCAAAATGACTGGTAAAGAAATGCTAGAAGAATTAGTTGGTCAACTAGCAAAGGTTGATCCAGGTCCACACAACATTTTGGAAAAGAAAACAGAAATTTTTGACAGTGTAATTAATAACATTCCCGTTTACATGCCATATGCTTCGGCGCTCTTCAATAATCGTGCGAAGACTGATCGTCCTGAAGTGATTCCCCGTCACTCCACTAACTTAGCCTTCACTGGTGAATTTGTTGAACAACCTTACCAAATGGTTTTCACTGAACAAAGTGCCGTCCGTTCTGGTGAAATTGGCGCTTACCATTTCGCTGGGGTACCAATGGAAAAACTCGTCAAGAATCCTCGCTTTGACAAGGATCCAAGAGTTCTAGCTCGTGCCACTAAAAAGATGTTTTCATAAATAACTGAGCTTCGCGGCGCACACTCAAAAAGATAACCATTCAAATTTTGAATGATTATCTTTTTCATTTGGCATGATTAATTTCGTTGAGAGTTGCTAAAATTTCCTCACTATTGCTGATGGTATGATTAATAATTTCTGTCGTTAACGTTTCTAAGTCATCAAAATTAGGCTGTGCACTGACCGTTACTTCTAGGACTGAATACCGCGGCATACTAGTACGCTCTGCATTCCACAGAGTAGCTTTTAAAAGGTTCCAATACTGCAGATGGACTTGTTCATTTTGACCCAGCAGCCACAGCTCAAATTGCATGGCTTGATGATTCAAAACCAATCCAAATCGTAATTTATCCGTGCGCATCCGAGGAGTGAAAAATGGAAAATAAGTATAATCTAAATTACCCGGCGAAATATTACCGAATTGATACTCTGACGATAATGCTTTTGCCAAATTAGTTTTTAACGAGCGGATATATTTCTGTAAGGCCACGTAAGCCACTTCAATATCTCCTTGCATTAATTGTTGTTGATAGGCGTTGATATAAGAACTCAATTTTTTAGTCATTAAGAACTCCTCCTTGCAACGTATGATAACATACGTCTATGACCGTTAATCCAAATGTTAATTTCAACGCAGATTTCCATTTTTGATGTGCTACAATTAATTTATCATACTCGAAAGAAGTGGACATATAACTTGGCAACAGAAACTTCCGTCAATGAACGACCATATATTAATATTACTAACTTAATCTGGAGCTTCGACCACGATTCAAATTGCGTCAATTTGCTACTAGTCAAACGGTCAGAGTGGCCCTTTGAAAATCGCTGGGCATTGCCAGAGACTTTTTTAAGGTCAAATGAAGATGCTGACGAATCTGCGTTAAGGCTCGTTAAGGAGAAAATTGGACTAGAGCTAGCCGATTTTCATACTGAACAACTAGCCACCTTCACGCATCAGACGCGTTATCCAGGCAGTCGGTCACTATCGCTTTCTTATATGACCTTCCTACCTGATATGCCCAAACTGGATCCTGGTTATGGCACCACCGACGCCCGTTGGTTTGCGATGTCATTCAACGAGAGTCAGTATCTTTTTTCAAACGGTGACCAACAATTTGCAACCGCTGCTGACACAAATCATGATGAATATTATGCCAAATTAGATGCGAATCAACTAGCGGACAATCAATTAGCCTTTGATCATTCATGGATTTTAAAGGTGGCCTGTGACCGGATTAAAAATAAGCTAGACTATCAACCGAATATTCTCTTAATGCTGGGAACCAGTTTTACACTAAAATCAGCGCGGCGCGTGTATGCGGCTTTTTTGAAAAAAGATGTCAACCAAATTGATAATTCAAATTTCAAAAAAAATCATAAACATTTATTTGTTGAAGTGGGCATCACGACTAGTAATCGTCCCGGGCGTCCCGCACGTAAATATCAATTAGCTTATCTTCCAGCTTGATTCCTCAGATTGACAGTGGTATGGTGTACTCAATAAAAGTACATTGTACTTTTTTATTTATTCAAATAAAAGTATTTTTTACTTTTATTAAGAGAAAGAGCAATCATAGGAGGAATTTCAATGTCACGTTCAAGTCGTTACTTCATGGCTATCATCGGTACTGCCTGGTTATTTGATGCCATGGATGTTGCCTTATTATCATTTATCATGCCGCTGTTAAAGGTCGAATGGTCCTTAACTGCTGGTCAATTAGGATTAGTCAGTGCTTCAACTTCACTGGGGATGGTTGTTGGTGCCCCATTGTGTGGCTTGCTGGCTGATAAGTATGGTCGTAAAAACGTGTTAATTGGCACGTTGATCCTATTTTCATTGAGTAATATCTTGCTGACCTTAACTCAAAATGTCTCAGCCTTCATCGCGATTCGCTTTATAACTGGGATTGGGTTAGGCGGAGAATTACCCGTCGCCGCAACCGCTGTTGCCGACCGTTTTCAAGGAAAAAAGCAAGCTAAGATGTTGGTCGTTGCTGACAGTTTTTGGGCTATTGGTTGGATTATCGCAGCCCTACTCTCATTTTTCGTCATGCCCAAAATTGGTTGGCGCTATACCATCATCGTCGCTTCAATCACTGTTATCTTTGCCTTTATTATGCGGCGTCATTTATCCGATGAGCCACTTAAACCTCAAAAATCAAAACAAACACTGCGTTCACTCTGGCGCTCAGAACATCGTCGTCCATTGATTGTGTTAGGCGCACTTTGGTTCGTCGTCATGCTCAGTTATTATGGCATGTTTCTTTGGTTGCCCAGCGTGCTCGTCTTGCGTGGATTGCCAATCGTCAATAGCTTTGGTTACACGCTCTTAATTAGTTTCGCGCAATTACCTGGCTATTTCTTTGCCGTTTACTTACTGGATAAATTAAGTCGCAAACGAGTGCTGTTTATTTACTTACTTGGCACTATTATTAGCGCCCTAGCATTTGGTGTTGCTGCCAGCAATGCCATGGTGTTAGTCTGTGGTGCGTTCCTTTCATTCTTCATGCTCGGTACCTGGGGAACATTGATTGCCTTAACGCCCAGTCAATTTCCTCAAGAAATTCGGGGGACTGGTATGGGCACTGCCCAAGCAGTTGGCCGGGTTGGTGCCGTGGTTGGCCCATTTCTCGTGGGGATGGCACTTGAATTTAATTTCTCCATTACCAGTATCTGGTTAGGTTTTGTGGCAATTTTAATTGTAGGAGTTCTAATCCTAGTGACCGGAATTTCAAAAGAAGACGATGCCTATGCAAAGGATTTGGCGAATGCAAAATAATTCATCGTATGAAACAAGCATCTTAATGAACTTTCTCCAAGAAGATATTGGTGCCGGCGATTTATCTGTGGTTTCACTTCCAAACCCGATTGTCTCTGGATACTTCGTTGCTAAGTCAAACGGAATTTTAGCCGGTCAATTTTTGCCAAGTACAATTTACCAACTACTCTCCGACAAAGTTGAGTACACGCCACTTCTCACCGATGGCACAAGGTTAAATTCTGGTAATGTATTTGGAAAAGTGAACGGACCTGCACATACATTATTGACCGCTGAACGTTTAATTCTAAATTTAATGCAACGAATGAGCGGCATTGCAACCGCCACTTCACACGCAATTGACACATTAAACGATTCTTCGATCGGAATCTTAGACACTCGAAAGACCGCACCTGGTTTGCGGTACTTTGATAAAATCGCCGTTCACACTGGCGGAGGCATCAATCATCGGATGGGACTATACGATTCGGTGATGATCAAAGATAATCATTGGAAATTAATCAACGATTTGCCCACAACGGTTCGACAAATTCGTACTGAAATTGGCCCAACGAAAACGATTGAAGTCGAAGTTGAAACACTAGCAGAATTACAATTAGCTGTTGAAAGCCGAGTTGATATCATTATGTTTGATAATCAAACTCCAGCCACCGTCAGCGAATGGAAACAAAGCGTACCCGACAGCATTAAAATTGAAGTTTCTGGCGGGATTACGTTAGATAATTTGGCAACATATGCTCATTGCGGCGCAAATTTTATCTCATTAGGTTATTTAACCAATCACGTCATACCACTAGATTTATCATTTGAACTCGATTAGAAAAGGAGATTAGGCAAAATTGTCTAATCTCCTTTTGATATTTGTTATAAATCGAATACATTAAACAACGACAGAACCCCAAAACCGGCAATTACTGCCACGATTAATATTCCTGCCAGTAACACGTTAAAGGCAATCCCAAGCCCACCGAATATTAATAGTAAGACGAACAAAATTGGATGCCGAAAACAAAATTTTATGAATCCAATTATCAATTTAATAAACAACAAAATAAACACTATTACACCAGCTGCGATACCAAATTTAGCACCGTCAGACATGGCAAGTGGCGTTAATAAAATTTCCATCTAGATCCACCTTCATTCTATGATTTTGCGTAGATTGCTTTGAGCCCATTTATATCAGCATTCGTCAAAGTAGTTCGTCCTTGGTCAGTTGGGTACATGACTGATTGAATATCCTTAGAATGATCCAAACCTAAGGCATGGCCCAACTCATGGACTGCCACTGATAGCTTAATTGAGTTGGCATATTTAATATTCAAACTTGCAATTGCATGGTTGGCAGTATAAGCACCCCATCCAGTTCGCTGAATAATGGCCGGCCCACCATGACCAAGCTCGATTGAATTTTGAAGAGCTGAAGTTTCCATTGTCTTTTGATAGACCGAAAATTCAATCTGATTTTGTTCAGCGGTACCATCACCCTTAACCAGCTTAACAATCCCAGTTCGATTGTAAATTTTCACAGCTTGATTGAACTGGTCCTTAACCGCTTGAGACACGTTTTTATCGTAGTGGTAATAATACGTATTCGATAACGTCTTTCCTTGAACATTTGTTTCAATTGGCGTTTCATCACTCGATGAATCTTTACTCGATGAAACTGAATTTTGATTAATCACGCCCGTCGAACTAAATCGAGCATTAATATCTGTGAAAATGGTATTAATTTCTGAATTCCATTTTTCAACAGTTTTTCCCAAAGTTGTATTGTCATTATCTATGGTTGGCAGAAAAATGAATCCTAAAACAACTGCGAGCCACATTAGACTTGATTTATGTTTCAATCCATTCCCCTTAATTCCATAGTTACTCTTAATCGACTTATATTAATATATAATCTTTCAAACGTAAACTGGTTTGCTCCAATTTTAATTAATCCTTACAAAACAAAAACAGCCCTGAATCAACAGCTGCTGTCTCTTAAACAATTATTAACTCCACCACAGTTTTACAAGTGCTTGAGTCCCATCATTACCTAATTTTTCTTCATCAACGAGTTGTTCATAGAGTTCTTTAGCTTTTTCAGTGGCAGGCAATGGAATATCCATCTTGTCTGCTTCATCCAAAGTAATTCGTAAATCCTTTAAAAAATGTTTGGCAAAGAACCCTGGCGTATAATCCTGTTTTAAAATTCGAGGGACATAATTATCCATACTCCAATTGTCGGCTGCACCAGAACTAAGTGTATCCAAAACTTCGGATAAATCTAACTTAGCGGCCTTCGCGTAGACCAGCATTTCTGTTAATCCGGTCATCGTGCCGGCAATCATAATTTGATTAGCCATTTTCGTATGCTGACCGCTACCATAATCACCAAAGCGTTTCACTTGCTGCCCAATTTGGTTCAACACTGGAAGTGCCTGCTGAAAGCCAGCATCAGTCCCACCAACCATAATTGTTAATGTGGCATTTTTAGCACCGACATCCCCACCGGAAACAGGAGCATCGATAATTTTTAAATTGTGTTCGTCCGCATAGTGGCCCAATTTAATAGCCAAGCTAGGTGTGCTAGTCGTCATTTCAATCAGCACTTGATCTGGTGTAGCGGTGGAAAAGATGCCATTTTCACCCATATAAACATCTTCAACATCTTTCGGGTATCCAACCATAGTAAAGACAAAATCTTGTCCACTCGTAACGGCTGCTGGAGTATCACCCCAACTGGCGCCGTTATCAATTAAAGGTTGTGCCTTTGACTTTGTCCGGCTGTAAACCGTCACATCATGCCCAGCCTTCAGAAAGTTATTAACAATCCCTGTTCCCATTACGCCCGTGCCTACGAATCCAATTTTCATTTGAAAAACTCCTTACATTTTTCCGAAACTGACCGGCCGGTGCTTCATCGGCTGTATTTTTCGGTTATTTGGTAAAGCAAATATATCCTGGTAACGTTCAATTTGCAATTCTGATAAGGAAAACGGATCTTTACCTACATACCATTCTACTCCTTGAGTGAGTGGTGGTGTTGTCAGTGAACCTTGATAATGGTAAACATGGTCTAATCCTTGTAGGAAAGGAGTTAAATCGATATGTTTGGATAATTTAGTTTGCTCACCAGAGACATACTCGTCCAAAATACTGTCAAAAACGGGACTGCTTTTACCTTCCGTTGCCATTTTACCAATCACCATCGTTTGCATAGCATTGGTTTTAAAGACAAAATGCCATTCCATTGGATACTGTTGTTTATCAATTAAATGTTCTGATGGCGCATGAAAATGCAATTCTTGAAATTGAAAATTGATTTGATTGATTGTCACATTGCCTGTACCAGTAATTCTAAACGTATTATTTGAATCTTCAATCAACTGCCCCAGAATCGGACTTTTGATATCGAACTGCCAATCAGTTTGATTATTAATTACATCATCGGAAATTAGACTGATTGGTGATTGGAATCCTTCATTGCCGTTGTCCCATTTATCTTGTTGCCGATAATTTAACATAATCCATCCCTGATTTCATTATTTTATCTTATTTTACGGCAATCGTTAACCTAAAATCAAGGATTATGGATAAAAAATATAATTAATTTGTCAATATTTTCATATTATTTTATAAATTATTAACGATAAATATCTATCATTTTCGGATTTAATTATAATTATTTAAAATTGGACCGACCACATAATAAAAGAGAATAACATGTCAGCTATTCTCTCAAAATTAATATATTTAAATTGTTAGTGCTCGTGAGCTCCCGGAAAGTTTCACGCTCTGATTTAAATACGCTCATCTTCCCACCTCATTACGCCTAACTTACCTACTCCAATTGCTTTTCGCAATTGCTCGTAGCCATGTTAGTGCTCGTGAGCTCCCGGGAAGCTTCGCGCTCTGGTCTAAATACGCTCATCTTCCCACCTCATTACGCCTAACTTACCTACTCCAATTGCTTTTCGCAATTGCTCGTAGCCACGTTAGTGCTCGTGAGCTCCCGGGAAGTTTCACGCTCTGAATTTATTCTTCAATTTTCTTTTCAAAGTATCTTTCTAGTTTTTCTTTGGGGAAAACACCAGTAATTTTTTCTTTAGCCACGCCGTTTTTAAACACGACTAAGCTGGGGATACTCATTACTTTGAACTGCTCAGCCAATTCTTGATTGTCATCGACATTCATTTTAACAAAATTAATTTTGTCGGCAAATTGGGGCTCTAATTGTTCTAAAATTGGATCAACCATTTTACAAGGTCCACACCAAGGAGCCCAAAAGTCAACAATGGTAATTGGGCCGGCGGTTACTTCGCTAAAATTTTCTTTAGTTGCTATCGTTGCCATCTGAATCGTCTCCTTTAGCACGTTGGCGAATGAAATGAATGATAAACGTAATCAGGAACATGACTAGCACGAAGGCTCCAAATACCCCTGATGAAATTTCGATATCAATCATTGGAATCGTTAAGAATAATTTGACCGCGATTAAGGCAATCAAGACGTATGCCATGGGTTCCAATTCTGGCACTTTACGCATCAAGTTCATAATGACCACTGCAATTCCCCGCATCGCAAGAATTCCCACCAGTCCACCAATCAACACAATCACAGGGTTAGTTGAAATGGCCAGTGAAGCCAACACGGAATCAACTGAAAAAATGATATCCATCAAAATAATTTGTGCGATGACTGTCCAAAATAGTGATCGTTTACTATCGGTTTTTAATTTTACGTTGGATTCTTTTTTCTTACCACGGAGCTTGCTGCTGAAGAACTTATACACAAGATACATCAAATAAGCCGCACCGATAAATTTAATTTCCCAAATATGAATTAGGTAGACACCCACTCCAATAATTAAGAACCTAAAGATATACGATCCAATCAAACCATATAACAAAGCTTTTTCTTGTTGTCTTAAGGTTGGCAAAACTCGTGCCTGTGTTGCTAACACAATTGCGTTATCAACGGACAACAAACATTCAATCAAGATTAATGACAAAATTATCAACCAATCTTGACCCGAAGTTATAACTTGAGCCCAATTATCTAAATCAAAGAATGGACCATATAATTTCCCTAAAAGTGACAATTTACGTCCTCCACTTACGTGTTTTAATTAAGACTATAGTGTACTATATCTCGATAAAAATAGTCCGGATATTTAACATTTATTTTTTGCTGAGTATTTTTAAATGGTACTACTAATTGTAATTCAAATCCATGTAACAACATTTCACCAGATTGTGGCTGATTATTATACAATGGATCGCCCACAATTGGATGTCCAATTGACGCCAAATGAACCCGTATTTGATGAGTCCGTCCCGTTTCTAGGTCTAAGCGCACCAAGGAATGCAATTTGTTGGCAGCAAGCACATGATAATGCGTCACGGCCGTTTGGGCATTTTCGCCATTAATTTTCCTTTTTCTGACGTCCATTGGATCAGTACCAATCGCGCCATTAATTAGGCCAGTTTTTGGTTCCACCTGGCCATCCAAAATCGCTAAATAAGAACGTTTAATTAAATGACTACTAATCAGTCGGTCTAAAATTGGCACGACCACTGGATTTTTAGCAATAATCACTGCACCACTAGTTTGCTGATCAATTCGATGAACCATAAAAGGTGCCTCATCGGTTTGGGCTAAATATGCCGCAGCAAAATTCATTAAGGTGCCCCTTTCATCCGCCTGGTTCGGGTGACTCTTAATACCTGCCGGTTTATTTACCACCATCAAATCACGATTTTCAAAGATAACTGGTAACTCCAAACGATCATCGATTTGATAATTCGAAGTTGGTGTCCGAAATTCATCCCCTAAAAAATGCATTCGCACCACATCATGATTGTTCACGATGGAATTCATCGTCTGATAACTACCATTCACCGTCACGTTTTCTCGAATGCGCAAAAAATGGACATATTTTTTAGGCAATAACCAAACTTTTTCTAACAGTTCACGTAATGCCATTGGCATTTGTAAGCCAGTGATGGATTCTTCAATTGTGTAATGTTTTGCTGACATATCATTCTCACTTAATTTAATTTTTTTACGGCTAATTCATCTTTAACTTCATAGACTTTAGGTTCGGTCCATGAGAGCATTTCTGGTCGCAAAACTAATTTAACAATCCCTTCTCGATGATAGGACTGAAAATAATAACTTTTTGATTCGGCAACCGTAGCGGCCCGATAGACTGAATATGTCGATTGATGTTCCGTGTTCCGTGGTACGCTGACGCTATCTAACAAGTGCCAGCTGCTGACAATCGCTTGGGTTTCATCAATTGGTTGATTGGCCCGTTCTTTAAAATAAGCTGCCCGGATAAATCGCGCACCAGGTGAATATGACCCCGGTGGAATTGATTTCCCAGATAAATTACCCGTCGTGACTTTCGCTGTATTCAACGGCACCTGACCCTGATTAAATTCATCAGTAAAATTGACGTAATCTTTTAAGCGTTCAATTTGGCGTTCAAAATGAGGCACGTTGGTCACAATTCCCAATGGATTTTCAATAATTCTCATTGGCATTTGCGTTGGCTCCAGTACAATGGTTCGTCCGGTCGTATCGGTAAATGCAAAGTGTAGTTCCGGCTTACCATATTTCAAATCACTAAAAGTTTCCGTCATCAATTCAATTTGCTCGATGTTTTGTTCTAAATCAAGCACTGATTTAAAATGACCTAACGCCCAGAAAACAAATTCAAATGACGCTAGTTGAATTTTGCTGTCATTGCGCTGTTCGCTATATTGAGTGCCATTGGCAAAGGTTAATTTTTGCGCACACAATCCATATTCATTCACCCCATCTGAGACATCAGATCGATTCGGCGTGACTTTTCCACCACCGATAAATGCATATGGATTTGAATATTCGTGATGATCATAGACTGAATGCCACTTGAAATTTCTTGGAATAAAGACCGGACTCGACTCTAAAGTAGGCCAGTCCATCGTTCGTGACAAAACATGTGTGCCGTCAATTGCGACTTGATAAATGCTTGTACACATGCTGATACCTCCGTTCTATAAGCGACTTAAACTACACAACAAGATTGAAAAATGGTATGGTTAAATTGAATTTACACATGGGGGAAACAGTTATGTTAACGACGCAAGCTTTAAATGATGAATTTACTTGGATTAATGTGCTCTCGCCTTCCGAAGCGGAAATCAGCACATTAATCAACGAATATGGTGTAACTAGTGAAATGCTAGGGTACGTTTTGGATCCTGACGAACGTGCCCGTGTTGAAGTGGACCCAAACTCAAATATCACCTTAATTATTTTTGATGTTTATTATGAAGGTGACGAAGAAAATGAGGCCCAAACAGTGCCCGTTGGCATCATGCTGACCAAGGGTACCTTAATTTCATTTACCGGTGATCATACCAAATTTGTGCGTGAAATGTTTGAGGGACAACTCAAAAAATTAGGCCCTAATCCCGCCATCGATAATCAATTCAGTTTAGTGCTGCCCCTATTGTATCGTTTATCAGTCGCCTATTTCAAACCAATCAGACTGGCCGACCGAAAACGGCAGCAAATCCAGGCTGACCTTAGGGTAAAAACCAATCGTAAAGCAATTAATGAGTTTATGATTATTGAAACTGGATTAGTTTACATCTTAACCTCAGTCAAAGGCAACGTTTCACTCTTAAATGAATTAAAACGCCACTCAACCGACTTAACCCCCGCGCAAGGGGAAATGTTAAACGATGTTATTGTCGAAGCTCAACAGGGCCTAGAAATGGCCACAATGACTTCTGATATGACTGCTCGAGTTTCTTCTTCCTACTCCAAAGTTCTGGACATGGAACTAAATAACACAATGCGGTTTTTGACCATCTATTCAATTGTCTTAACGATTCCGGCAATCGTCTTTGGTTTCTTTGGGCAAAACGTGCATGTGCCATTCGAGAAATCGCCAATTGGTTGGGAACTAACTCTGCTAATCATGGTTGTCCTTTGTGTGGCAGCCGGATGGATGTTGATGCATAACGACTGGTGGGAAAAAAAATAATTTAATTTGACCAAGAGCACCCTCAAAATTGAGCGTGCTTTTTATTTTGATGAGCGTATAATAATCTTGTTTACTGTAATTAATTACATGTTTAGAGGGAAAGTATGAATTCATATTGCAATTTTAATTCTTCTTCAATTCATAAGTGTGCCTTTTATTTTCATTAGCTATGAACGATTCACTGCTAGAAACAAACTTACGAAATGAGGAACTTATCATATGCCAACAGGTGTTATTTTTAATTCAATGTCCATCTTAATTGGTGGCTTATTAGGTGGATTTTTTGGAAGCAAAATGTCCGACAGCTTCAAAACGCAACTCACAACTATTTTCGGCTCAGCTTCATTAGCGATGGGAATTTACTTAATCGCACCAATGAAAAGTATGCCGGCCGTGATTTTTTCATTAATCATCGGGACTGCATTTGGACTGATTATTCACTTTGGTGACTGGATTGCTAAGGGTGCTGGGCAAATGCAAAAGGGGATGAATAAAATCATGCCTCATAGTCAAAATAAGATTGGTGAAGCTGAATTCATTCAAACATTTGTCACCGTATTGGTGCTTTTTTGTGCGAGTGGAACTGGAATTTATGGTTCATTGTACGAAGGTATGACTGGCGACCCATCGATTTTGATTGCTAAATCGGCCCTCGATTTCTTTACCGCCATGATTTTTGCGGCCAGTCTCGGGTTTGTCGTCTGTTCCATTTCAGTGCCTAATTTTATTATTTTCTTTTTACTGTTTCTTTTAGCCGGCTTCATTTATCCACTGACTACGCCAGACATGATTGCAGACTTCAAGGCGGTCGGTGGTATCTTAATTCTCGCCACTGGTTTTCGGATTCTCAATCTTAAAATGTTCCCCGTTGCCGATATGATTCCCGCCATGGTCGTTATAATGCCCATCAGTTGGGCATGGACGAATATTGTGATGCCACTGCTAAAATAAGAGTGTGAGCCAATTCGGTCAGACTTCGAGTATTAACAAAACATAAGCGGATTACCTGCACTTGGTAATTTGCTTATGTGAGTTAAGTGAGAAGTTTGAATTGGGAACACGTTTCGGATAAGAGTGCGCCCCCAAACCGTTCAATCAACGAGTACTTACAAAATAATTAACTAATATTAAAATCGAGTAGGAGGCAGTTGATTAGTTCAGCTACCGACCTCTCACACCACCGTACGTACGGTTCCGTATACGGCGGTTCAGTAATTTAAGCATTTTGAATAGGCTGGAATACCTTGGAGAGATTCATCAATCCAAGTTGTTCCAGTTTTTCGTTTGTTAACGTATAAAGTAGTGTTTTGCTATGTGCTGTGCGCCAGTAACCCTTGCGGGTATAAGCAGCTAGCCGAGCATCATTCTGATTCAAACCTAGTCGTTTCAGGTTAGTGATCTTCGTTTTGATTTTCTTCCATGATTTCCAGATGTATTGTCGAACTCTAGACCGTAGCCACTGATCTATTCGTTTCAAGAAGTTTGTCATCTTACCAGATGAGTAGTATTGAATCCATCCGCGCATTTTTCGTGTGATTTCCATAAACATTTGTTCAAGTGAAATTCCGCGATTGCGTTTCGTAATTCGTTTGAGTTCCTGTTTGACCCGTATTTGGGATTGTTTTGACGGCCTTGAGAAAGCACCACCCCTACCAACTCTCAGTGAGAATCCCAGAAATTTCAATCTCAATGGTGACCCGACTTTACTTTTGTCACGATTGACGGTTACTTTAAGATCCTTTTCCAGAAATCTACTAATACTCTCAAGTACCCGGTGACCTGCTCGTTTACTCTTAACGTAAATATTGCAGTCATCCGCATATCGGACAAAGTGGAGACCTCGTTCCGTTAATACTTTATCCAGCTCATTGAGATAGATATTCGCCAATAGTGGTGACAGTGGTCCGCCTTGCGGGGTTCCCACGACACTCGCTTCGAAGGTTGAACCAGTCATAACACCACTAGTCAAAAACTTTCGAATTAGCTTAATCAACCAAGGATCATCAATATATTGTTCGATATACTTGATCAGTAAATCATGATTGACTGTATCGAAGTATGCCTTTAAATCAAGATCAACCACGACGTGGTAACCCTCGTTATACAGCGATACCACTCGTTTAATTGCATCTTGCGCACTTCGATTAGGTCGAAAACCAAAACTATTATTTGAGAAAACTTGTTCAAAAATCGGAGACATCACTTGTGCGATTGCTTGTTGTATCATTCGGTCAATTACCGTTGGCACGCCTAATTTTCGCACGCCACCATTTGGTTTGGGTATTTCTACCCGTTTAACCGCCTTCGGCCGGTACGTCCCATCATTCAACTGATGAATAAGTTCAGTTTTATGAACTCTCAAATAACCTAACAGATCATCGATGGTCATTCCGTCGATGCCTGCGACACCTTTATTACGCACAACCCGTTGATAGGCCAGATTCAAGTTATCTCGATCCAACACGCGTTGTTCAAACTTAATGCCACTCATCATCGTTGTTTCATTAGAATTCATCCTACGCGCCCCAGTTTGTTCTTGGTCTTCCAGACCTACCATCCACTGGTGGTCAGCTTTGTTTTCTGTTTTCTGCGATCGTCGCATAAATTCCACCTCCATAATCAATGTGAGTTATTACTGTTCAGCCCTTCGTGACGAAGTCACTACTATGGCCTCGGCTGACTCCTGATAAACTCAGTATTCCATCACTGAAACAGTTGTCCTGTAGAACTTGATTGCTCTTCTTGTCGGGACTTGTATATCAGGCCTCCCCGGGTAAGAACGTCAACTTTCA
Organism: Paucilactobacillus nenjiangensis; assembly: GCF_008632615.1. Lineage (NCBI taxonomy): Bacteria > Bacillati > Bacillota > Bacilli > Lactobacillales > Lactobacillaceae > Paucilactobacillus > Paucilactobacillus nenjiangensis. The sequence continues at coordinate 487,052 of NZ_CP043939.1, read as the reverse complement.
TACCATGTCACCATTAGCTTTACCATCGTGATTTTGAGTAGTATCGGACTTCGATTTGTTGAGCAATCTTATCCAATCAGTTCTGGCCTTATAGCTACTTCTTGTTCATTGGTGCGGTATTTTGCTCCTCAGACTTCCTTCAGATTCCACTTCACAGTGGACACCCTTGTCCTTGGCTAGTGGTTCCGACTACTACGGCCCACAGTGGACTTTCACCACCTAGTTGGCGCCCATGCCGGGCGCACTCAAAAATCGAGTCTTCCAATAACGGAGGACTCGATTTGTTATTAACAATTTATTTAGTAAAGCCAGGAACCCTGAGTAAGTCCATCTTATCAAGATATTCAGCAATTTCAACTGAATTCCAAGCGGCACCCTTTAATAGATTATCAGAAACATTCCAGAGGTGGAATGAACCTTTATTTTCTAAATCTGGACGAACCCGTCCAACAAACGTTTCGCGCTTACCTTCAGCATTAATTGGTTGTGGATAAATTTGATTAGCTGGATCATCTTCTAAGATATCACCATCAAAATTACTGATAGCTTCATGAATTCCTTCTACCGTGGCACTCTTATCTAATACTTCAAAATAAACCGATTCACTATGAGCTACTGGTACTGGCACACGTGAACAAGTGGCAGTCACTTGAATTGCATCACTATCCATATCGCCTTCACACATAATCTTTTTGGTTTCATGAATCATTTTCCATTCTTCATGGGTATAACCATCGTCTTCAAAGACATCAATTTGTGGCAAGACATTAAATGCTTGTTGATAGTGCTTTTTATCGCCAGCAACGGGCAACACTTTTGGTGTAACCTTTTTGCCATCCAATACATCGCGACTTTCATCAAGTGTTTCTTGAATTGCGCGATTACCAGCACCAGAAACGGCTTGAAGGGTTGTCACAATAATTCGAGCCAATCCATAACGTTCACGGATTGGTTCCAGTGACATTACCATTTGGATAGTTGAACAGTTTGGATTAGCAATAATACCATTATGATCTTGCAATGCTTCAGAGTTCACTTCAGGCACTACCAATGGTACTTCTGGATCCATTCGGAAAGCAGAAGTATTATCAACCACTACTGCCCCACGTTTAACTGCTTCGGGTGCAAATTTCTTAGAAACTGACCCTCCTGCAGAAAATAAGGCCAAATCAATTCCTTCGAATGAATCTGGTGTAGTTTCTTCGACGGTATAATCCTTACCCTTAAATTTAACTTTGGTCCCAGCTGTCCGTGATGATGCCAGCATTTTAACTGACTTGACGTTCAAACTAGATTCTTCGACCATTTGAATCATTCGGGTACCAACAGCTCCTGTGGCTCCGACGATTGCTACATTGTATTCACTCACTGGAAAAAACCTCACTTTTAAAATTTTAAACTATTTTATCACAATACATAATAAATATAAGCGTTTTCACCTGAAAAAGCTAAGATAATTAACCGATTGTCCGATAATGCACTCCATCATCGTCTATAAACCCGTATAGTTTTTTGCTTTTATCATCATCTAGAAGCCCTAGATAAACTGCTTTTTGACCATCAACTTCTTCTAACCCAACGTGGGCTAACGTGGCAAATTTATGCATCCACTCCATCTTACCCAACAAAGCGCTACTTTTTTCATTGGCTTTAGCCAAAGTGAACCCTTCATCCAGATAATTTTTCATGAGCCGTGATTTAACGTACATTCTAAAACTAAACACTCGGGCATTTTGTTCACCAGCACGATCATTAGATTTTAAATAACCTTGCTTTTCCCAATATCGCAATTGACGAGTTGATACTCCTGCCATTTCGCTGATTTCACCAATCTTAAACTGGAATTTTTGAGTATTATATATTTCTCGAATTATGTCGTCTACTATCATAGTTAACTCCTATTTAACGGCTAGTTTCATTTCACGATGTAAGATTCCAGCTTCAGTAAATTCAGGCCCTACAGCTTTGAATCCAACTTTTTCATAAAACAATATGGCGGTTAATTGCGCTCCTAATACTAGATAATCAATTCCAGGTTCAAGTTTGGCTCGCTTTATAATTTCTTCCATCAACTGTTGTGCATATCCATGACCACGAGCATCTTTCATTGTCGCAACTCGCTGAACATGCCAGTTTTGATCTTCTTTTTTAATGCGAACAGTTGTGACCGGCTGGCCATCTTGATAACCAACAAAATGGTGTGATACATTATCAAATTCATCACGTTCTAGTTCTTCTGGCACGTTTTGCTCTTTGACAAAAACGGTCAGTCGAATATTCATCGCATCATGAAAAATCTGTGATTCAGTATCCGTTGTTTCTCTAATTTCCAAAATTTGTTCCTCACTTAAAATAATCGATACAACCATTATACTCGCTCAATACACTTTAAGTGCATTAAAAGTATTTTCAACCTATAATTTAGCTAGATTTAATTAAAATAACGAGGTGACCTTCATGGATATCCATCATATTTCTAGTTTAGCTGCCAAAACAAAACCAAATCAGCATTTTTACACACAAGTGCTTGGGCTTCGACAAGTCAAATATACCGTTAACCAAGAAAATCCTCACATGGTGCACTTATTTTACGGTGATTACTTAGGTTCTCCTGGGACGGTTATTACGTTTTTCATTGTGCCGTTTTTAGGACGACGGGTGAATGGTAATCATGATATTTATGGTGTTTATTTGGGCATCCCCACTGGCACCCTCTCATGGTGGACCACTTGGATTAAATCTCAAGACATCGAAGTTGAAGCTACCAAACATGGTATTAGTTTCAACGATCCTGATGACTTCCGAATTACTCTCCAAGAAATTGACGAATCACTACAACGAAATCAAATCATTCCTACCTCACCGGTACCGGCTGAAAATCAAATTATCAAAATTATTGGGACTGATTGGATTGGTCCTGACATTGCCGCTTCCGAAGACTTTTTCAAGCAATATCTCAACTTAAATATTGATCAAAATCATCGTATTGAAGTAGGTCAAAATCAATTCATTCAATTAATTCAAAGTAATCAACCCGACGAACGCACTCGCTTTGGTCGTGGGAGCACAGATCATCTTGCCCTCGCATCCCCAACTGACGACGATTTATTTAGTGCTTGGAGTCGTGCAGCAGACCAGGGGTGGGAACAAGAAGTTTACAAAGACCGGACTTGGTTCAAAAGCATCTACTTGCGTGACCCGAGTGATAACCGACTTGAATTAGCCACCGTCACCCCAGGATTTACCGTGGATGAGCCGTTAGAAACGTTAGGCGAATCACTAGTCTTACCAAAATGGCTGGAACCACGTCGAGCAGAAATTGAAGACAACCTCGCTCATCAATCCGTTTGATTATAAAAATCAACCGTCACGTCATCATCAGTTACGATGAGTTTAGTGACGCTGCCGTTTGCAGGACGTACAGACAAGTCAAATTTTCCTTGTCCAAAGCGTTCCATTAAACTCAACAAAGTATTACCGTGACTAATCAATAAAACATTATCTCCATCTTTTAAGGTATCGTTGCTTCTAATAAGCGCGATGCCTTTATTAATTCTCAGCCAATATTCGTCATCACTTTCAGCATGATGGAATGGATCAGCTTCTTTCATAAAATCTTTGGCTTTGCCAATCGAATATTTGTCGACAATGGCTTTAAAGGTAGGAACCCCATGAGGAGCTCCTGTTGAGTACCAGGCCGCATCCATGTTGGTACCTTCAAATGAACCATAGAATTGCTCTCTAAAGTATGGTTGTGTCTCCGGCACTTTCACCGCACTAACTTGATTTTCACCGAGGATGACTTTAGCAGTCTGTTCAGCACGGGTGGTATCACTTGAATAAGCGGCAGCAAATTTAATTTGGGCCATTCGCTTCCCAGCGTCATGGGCATCATCAATTCCCTTTTGGGTCAATGGTGAATTGCTCCATCCTTGTAATTTATTATAAATATTGAAATACGTTTGTCCGTGTCTTACCGCGTATACATTTAATTTCGTCATATTTACAACTTCCTTTTTAAATTTATTTAACTTTAGTTTAGTCCACTAATCACTAATTCACCACAAAATCTTCACAATGTTACAGTAATATTACAAGCATCAAGAAGAAAGCAGGTGGCTAACATGGCCGTTATCGAAAATACTATTCAAAAATCAAACATTATCGTTTCCGCTAAAATTATTGCACTCACCAACAAAATGATTACTTTTATCACTCAAGATGGGCAACACTTACTGGTACCCGTCACTCAATCTGAACGCGAAGACGTGTTATTTCTCCCTTCACTAAAAGATATTTGGCATGCTGAACTGTGGATCCCCGTCAATCAAAAACTCCATCAGTTGCTACAATATGATTGGATGGCAGTTCCTGAAACAGCAAAGGCTTAACATTTAGTTACAAATTTCGTGAATTGGGTTAAGTATTCTAAACTGTGATAAAATAGCAATAATTAATATGTCCGAATCTGGGCCGAATAAAATTATTGTGAGGAATTCACCGAATGAAGAAGCTTATCAAACTAAAAGACACTAGAATTGGCTTACTTTCAATTCTAGTTGCTCTTTTTTGGTTAAAAACCCTTTTTGCGTACTTTATGGATTTTAATTTAGGAGTCGAAGATGTTTTTCAATTTATCATTCTCTTAATTAATCCGTTTGCCACTACGCTGTTAACTCTAGGGATTGCATTATATTTTAAACGATCACGCTTCTTTTACCCTGTGCTCGGCGCGATATACCTAATCAATTCATTCTTACTTTACATGAATGTGATTTACTATCGTGAATTTACCGACTTTATGACCGTAGCCACAATGACCGGCTATTCAAAGGTTAATCAAGGACTGAGTGGGAGTTCGTTATCCCTAACTAATTTCCACGACGTCTTTTACTGGTTGGACGTGGTCATCATTGTTATTATGATGCTGATGCGTAAAATCCACTTTGATCCACGAGCTGTCAATCATCGGTTGGCATTTTCAATGACTTCCATCGCAGTGTTAGCCTTTGGAGTCAATTTGAGTTTAGCAGAAATGAGCCGTCCTCAATTATTAACCCGGACGTTTGATCGAACTTATTTGGTCAAATACTTAGGCCTCGATTCATTTACTGTTTACGACGCCTTGAAAACCGGTCAAACCGATCATTTACGAAAAACCGCGACGAAGTCAGAACTGGAAAAAGTTAAAGACTTCACCGATTCGCATTATGCTTCGCCAAATAAAAGCATGTACGGTATCGCTAAAGGTCGCAATGTCTTTGTCATTCATTTGGAAAGTTTCCAACAATTCTTAATTGATAAAAAGATTAATGGTCAAGAAGTGACTCCATTCCTCAATTCTATTTATCACGGCTCCAATACGTATGCCTTTGATAATTTCTTTCACCAAGTGGGCCAAGGAAAAACCAGTGACGCTGAAAACCTGCTTGAAACTAGTACCTATGGTTTATCGCAAGGTTCATTATTTGCTACTTTAGGTAGTGATAATACTTTCCAAGGAGCGCCCGCAATTTTAAACCAACGCGCTGGCTATACTTCAGCTGTCTTCCATGGTAACGTGGCTAGTTTCTGGAATCGTAATAATACTTACAAGAATCTTGGTTATCAATATTTCTTTGACGCTAGTTATTATGATACTTCAGGTGATAAAGCGACTGGTTATGGACTCAAAGATAAATTGTTGTTCAATGATTCAGTGCAATATTTACAAAGACTGCAACAACCATTTTATGCTAAGTTCATTACCGTCACGAATCACTTCCCTTATGAGCTCGACGATGAAGATAAAGATAGTAACTTTACCACGGTTGATACCGGCTCTGATTCAGTCGACAATTACTTTGTCACCGCCCACTATTTGGATCAATCATTACAAGAATTCTTCACCTACTTGAAGAAGGCTGGTCTCTATGACAATTCAATGTTTGTAATTTACGGTGATCATTATGGCATTTCTGACACCGAAAATAAGAAGTTAGCTAGTGTCCTAGGTAAATCTTCTGATACTTGGACAAGTTACGATGACGCCCAAATGCAACGGGTTCCATTAATGTTCCTTGTGCCAAATTCTGGTGGCAAAGGTGGCATTTCACACACATACGGTGGTGAAGTTGATGTCTTACCAACCTTGATGCACTTGTTAGGCATAAGTTCCAAACGATACATTCAATTTGGGACCGACCTCTTCTCGAGTGGCCATGATCAAGTGGTTGCCTTTAGAAATAAAGACTTTATTACTCCAAATTACACCAGTATTTCGGGAGTAATTTACGATAATAGTACCGGTAAGAAAATTACGCCAACTGGCAAAGTAAAGAAAGGACTGGAAGCAGATCAAAAGAAAGTTTCCAAGGAATTGTCATTGTCTGATTCACTGAATACCAAGAACTTATTGAGATTCTACACTCCAAAGGGCTTCAAGTCCGTGGATGCATCCTCATATAACTATTCAGATGGTCTCGACAAAGCAATTAATATTGAAAAGAAACTAGGCACCAAATCAACCAGTGTCTACTCTAAAAATAACAATAAGAGTACGGTTGATGAATACTTCACCGATGCTCCAGAAGCAAATACTGCTTCAACAGATTCCAACCGGATTAAGATTACCAATCCAGATGATACACAAAACTAAATTGTGCCAAATTAAAACCATCATTCGCAAATTGAATGATGGTTTGTTTTATTTTTGATCTAAATGCATGGCCGTACTGTGTAATTGCGAATTTTTATCTGGATAGAGTTTATTCATAATTGCAGTCACTGCAGTTGGTCCTTCACCAAATGCTGTCGCAATTAACTTAACTTTTCCCGGATAAATCACGCCATCCCCAATGGCATAAACGCCGTCAATATTAGTCATCATTTCTGAACCAACCTTAATGTCATGACGTTCTGATTCCAAATCGAGTGACCAAGCAGTTAACGCTTTGTTGTTCGAAGTGAATCCATAGCTTACAACGATATCGTCCACCGTTAATTGCTTGGTATCATCAGATTTCATCTTCTTCATGGTTAGTTCTAATGATTCATCAGCGTTTTGTTTTAAGTCCTTTAATAGATAGGGTACTTCTAGTTGAACGCTTGATTTCTCAATCGCCGTCACCATATGTTCTAATCCACGGAAAGTTTCACGGCGATGCATCAAATAAACTTGACTAGCCACTGGTTCCAGCATCATCGTCAAATCTAAGGCAGCATCCCCACCACCAGCGACTAAAACTCGCTTGTTGCGGAAATGTTCTTTTTGTTTAATAAAGTAAAATAAATGCTTATTTTCGAGTTCATCAGCACCGTCCACGGCTAGTTTGCGAGGATTGAATGCCCCATTGCCCAACGCAATAATGACTGTTTTAGAATGAGTTGTCCGCTTATCAGTGACAATTTCGAATTGATCATCTTGCTTGATTACATCTTCAACCGTCTCGCCCAAGCGTGCTTCAACTTTCACTAAACGCATTTGTTCTTCTAAATTACTAATCAATTCATGCCCTGGAATATTGACTGAACCGGCCACATCCAAAATATGTTTTTCTGGGTATAAGGCGTCCACCTGGCCACCAAATTGTTCCAAGCTTTCGATTACTTGCACTTTCATTTCGCGCAAACCGGCATAAAAACTGGCAAACATTCCTGCTGGCCCACCGCCGATAATTGTTAAATCATAAATTTCTTCACTCATCTTAATTTGCACCTTCCTAATGTTATTTTCTAGCTTAACCTACTGACTGTTTCAATGTCAAAATCATTTTGACAATTAAAGAAACTCATCAAAGTTTAATTTGTTTTTCCAAGGTTAGTTGTTTATGATTGAAGTATGTAATGGCTTACATTAAATAACTCGGAGGGATTTACATGGCTACAAAAAAAATGATTCTTGATTTAGATACTGGTGTTGATGATGCCTTAGCAATTGCTTACGCACTAGCTGCACCAGAAGTCGATTTGATTGGTATCGTGAGTTCGTACGGCAATTGTCTCGTTGAACAATCGGCTGAAAATAGTTTAAAGCTACTTGAAATTTTGGGTGCAACTGACGTACCTGTCTTTATCGGCGCTAGTCACTCAAGTACTACTGATCATTTTGATGTAATGCAAGTAAGTAAAGATATCCATGGTAACAATGGGATTGGTGAAGTTGAATTACCAAAGGCCAAACGCCCTGTTGAATCACAAACGGCGGTCGACTTCTTGATTGAAGCCGCCCACAAATACACCAAAGATTTAATTTTCGTGCCAACTGGTCCAATGACCAACTTAGACGCCGCACTCGCTAAAGATCCGGCCATTGCCAAATTAATTGGCAACGTCACCTTTATGGGTGGTGCCTTGACCGTTGAAGGTAACGTGACTCCATATGCCGAAGCTAACATCAACCAAGATGCTGAAGCCGCTGACCGTGTAATGCGTAGTGATTTAAACATTGTGATGGTTGGATTAGATGTTACATTACGAACATTACTCACGAAAAATGAAACTTCAACTTGGCGTGAATTAGGCACGACAGCTGGTAAAGCCTATGCTGATATCACCGATTTTTACATTGATGCCTACTACAATTTGGGTATCGATAAAACCGGCTGTGCCCTTCATGATCCATTAGCCGTTGGGGTTGCGCTTGACGCTTCATTTGTCGACACAATCGATCTTAATATGAAAGTAACCTATGACGAAAACAATTATGGCCGGACCATCGGGGATAACGCCCGCTTAAATGATGCGACTACCAATGTCAAAGTTGCAGTCAACGTTGATAAGGATCGTTATCTCGGTGTCTTCATGGATTATTTAACTAAACTTTTCAAGAATCATTAATTTGCTTTCTGCGAGATAATAAGTTATATTTGCATTAATCAAATATTACATCTGGGGTGCCCACTTGGCTGAGATATACCCATTGAACCTGCTCTGGTTAATACCAGCGAAGGGAGATAACCTATATTTAACTCGACTAACAAATTTGTTAAGCGACTCTCCTTTTAAAATTGGAGGGTCGCTTTTTTCGACTTTCGAGTTATATAGTTATTGATTAAAACGTGTGGAGTATTTAGTTACTCACACACTCCTAATGTTATTTGATAATACACTTTTGGAGGGTTCTATTATGAATCTAAGCAATCATTATCACGTTCGCGACATTATTTTTATCACTTTAATTGGTATCGCCTTTGGTGCCATTTTCATCAGTACTAACTTTATTTATAACTTTTTGACAGTCGTCTTAACACCAGTTGGTTTAGCACCAATGGCTAATGACATTAACATGGGAATTTGGGTAATGGCCGGTCCACTGACAGGCTTTATCCTTAGAAAACCAGGTGCTGGTTTCCTAGGCGAATTTTTAGCGGCAGTTGGTGAAATGTTCTTCGGTGGCCAATGGGGTGCTTCAACCCTCATTTCCGGTGCCATTCAAGGAATTGCTTCAGAACTTGGTTTCACTTTAACCGGTTATAAAATTTACAATTGGTTCTCACTGAGCCTATCATGCCTAACAACTACGATTGTCACCTTTGCGTGGGATATGTTTAAAAACGGTTATGCTGAATTTCATTTTGGCATGCTCATATTGCTTTTCGTCGTTCGCTTTATCTCAATCTTCTTCTTTGGCGGCATCTTAACCAAAATGATTACAGCCCTTCTGGACCGCAGCCACATGTTAGCGAAGTTTGGTGGTTCAAATGTCTAGCATCGACATTCAAAATTTGAATTTCAATTACCAACCCAATTCGACAACTTTATCTGACGTCAATGTCCAATTTGAAATTGGTCAATTTTCTTTATTAGTTGGTCCATCAGGAAGTGGTAAATCCACCTTGCTCAAAATTTTAACCGGGCTGTTGCCTGAATTTGGCGGTGAAATCGTAAATGGAGTATTTTCAATTCCAAATCAGTTGAAAGTTGGTTTGGTTTTCCAAAATCCTAATCATCAATTCACCTTGGATACACCTCGGCATGAACTTGAATTTGTGTTAGAAAATTTGCGAATTGATCCAAAACTAATGCCCGCTAAAATAAATGCAGCATTGGCATTTTGTGAAATTGAATCATTGATTGATCGTCAATTAAACACGTTATCCGGTGGTGAAAAGCAAAAGGTCGCCTTAGCCATCGTGATTGCAATGAACCGCGATATTATCTTATTGGACGAACCATTTGCCAGTATTGATCCGCAATCTAGAGCTGAATTAATTGCCAAACTCGTTACTCTTAGAGACCAGCAACAAAAGACAATCATTATCGCAGATCATGACTTGTTAGGTTATAAACAGGTCGTGGATCACGTCTATACGATTCATAATCAAACGATTCAGACGCTTTCTCGTGAAGATGGACTGCAATTACTGACTGACTTTGAAAAACAAGTTCCTGCCATCACTTCGACTTTACCCATCGCTAACCTTGAAGTTGCCTTTAATTTCGACGAATTACAGATTCAAATCCAGCAACATGCGCTATTGTCACAGTCATCATTACAAATACCTAGTGGCAAAGTCACACTGATTACGGGTGAAAACGGAATTGGTAAATCAACCCTCTTCCTATCAATGGCCAAATTGATGAAGTTTTCAGGCGAAATTCAAATGAATCAAACCAATATTCAAAAAATTAAGGCCAAAAAATACGCCCGAGAAGTTGCACTAATTTTTCAAGACTCAGAAAATCAGTTCTTGACTGTCACCATGCGTGAAGAAATTGAACTCAGCAAGCAACACCGTAAGTCAGATTACTTCAATGATGCCATGATTACCTCGTGTTTAACCCAATTGAATTTAAATGAATTATTAGATCAAGTAGTTTACACCCTAAGCGAAGGGCAAAAGAAGAAATTACAAATTTTATTAATGATAATTGTCGAACCTGAAGTTCTCTTATTAGACGAGCCACTCAAAGGACTGGACATTGATTCAATCCACCAAATTGTGACGATTCTAAACGCTTATCGTGCTGAACACCAACAAACGATTGTGATGATTAGCCACCAATTTAGCGGCTTAAATCAATTTGTCGATTACCATTTGAACTTTGCCAACCAAAAACTAACTTATGTGGAGACTGTCTCATGAATCCTAGTTTCAAATTAATCTTAATCATCTTGATTTCCTTTGAGATTTCATTTACTCGTAGCTTAACCGCCAACTGTGTGTTAATCGCGGTCTGTTTAATATATTTGATGATACATAAGATTAAGCTCAAGACGCTTGGTATTGTTTTGTTAATTCCAGTGATTCCGGCAGTAGCGCTCAGTATCACTATTGCATTTTTCACACCAGCACAAGATTATCACTTTGCCTTAGTGCTATTCTCTCGGATGTTTGCCTATGTGTTACTTGGAACTTCATTCACGTTGATCAATTCACCAATAGAGTTGGCACGCTCACTCGAACAAAATCTTCATTTACCATCAAAATTTGCTTACGGTAGTTTAGCTGCCTTTGGTGTTTTACCCAAGATGAAATCAACCATCTTAACCTTACAAAAAGCGGCCTTGATGCGGGGGATTACCTTATCATATTGGTCACCGAAGTTATATTTCAAAGCACTATTAATCGCAATGAACTGGTCTGATGAACTAGCTCAGGCGATGCTTTCACATGGCTACGTAGAAGATACCACACGAACCTACGCCGCTACGATTCCCATCAAATCCACTGATTGGGCGTACATGATTGTTCCTATATTAATCATTCAACCCCTCTTATTTTTGTTACCTTGAGCTTTTTAATACCCAACGACGTATAATATTGGTAAAATAAAGGTATACAAATTGAGAGGAGATTTTATCATGGAAACCAACCAATCATATAAAATCGTCAATGGCTTTAGCTACTTAAGTATCTTATTTCTCCCAATCATTTTTCCTTTAATCGTCTGGCTGTTAGCCGGCGACCGTGCAGAAATGAGATACCACGCTATTAGGGCCTTCTGGCTACATTTAATCCCAACGCTTTTAACAATGATTAGTGTTATTTTCATTGGGTCAGTCGGATTATTCACAGGAAACGCAGCTCATGTGGGCTGGCTGTCGATTATCCTGATTGGAATCTTAGCGATCGTTTCTTTTGTTTTATTTATCTACAATATAGTTAAAGCAGTGCAAATCTTCATCTCATAGCCATGTTAAAATACGATTCCACCATGGAGTCGTATTTTATTTCATTATTTTTTGATGCATTTACATCAAAATTAAGCTATAATAATTTCATGGAGGAATAACACATGACAGATGTACTTAGAGAAGTTGGTATGATTGCGCGAGCTTTGGACTCAATCAGTAACATCGAATTTAGGCAACTCAATTTGACCAAAGGACAATACTTGTACTTGGCCAGAATCTGTGAAAACCCTGGTATCATTCAAGAACAATTAGGTGAACTAATCATGGTTGATCGTTCAACCGTCATTCGAGCCGTTAAGCGACTAGAGACCACCGGCTTCATCATAAAAAAAGCTGATTTAACCAATAAAAAAATTAAACACCTGCACCCCACTCAAACTGGACTGGAGGCTTATCAAACTGTCATTAGGGAAAATAATTACTCAACTTGCGTTGCCCTGCATGATTTCACCAATCAAGAACAAGAGCAACTCGAACGGTTGTTAACTCGGGTCAGAAAAAATGTGGCCATTGACTGGGAATTCGTCAAAAAAGGCAATCATCGTCAATATTAGGAGAACAGATGGACTTTAAAATTAAACCAATTAGGCACAATCAACTAAATGAATTACAAGCAATTTCAATTGAAACCTTCACCGCAACCTTTGGTCAACAAAATACAGCCGATAACTTGCAGCATTACTTGGACGACGCATATAATCTGAAAACACTCTCCAACGAATTGCGTAATCCAGATTCATACTTTTATTTTTTGTATGTGGATGAGGCTATCGCTGGTTACTTAAAACTAAATGTTAATCACGCCCAATCTGAAAACATGGGCGGTGAAGCACTTGAGGTGGAACGAATTTATCTGACCAGCAATTACCAAAAATTTGGTTTAGGTAAAAAATTAATTTACTTTGCAGAGCAGCAGGCCAAGCAATTACATAAAAAGTTAATTTGGCTGGGCGTTTGGGAACATAATAATAACGCGCAGCACTTTTATGAACACTTAGGCTTCGTTCCATTTAGTTCACATTCATTTTGGATGGGCACTAATCGACAAACCGATATTTTAATGCAAAAATCACTGAAGGGATAAATCGTGTCAATGAACAATTTAACAACGCAAATTAAAACTACCAAAGAATTAAGCAGTTCAGAATTACTCGCAATCTTGAAAGCCAGAGTAGACGTTTTTGTGGTTGAACAAAATTGTCCTTATCCAGAAATTGATGATAAGGATATCGACGCAATTCATGTCATTTTAACAGAGGGCGAGCAATTAGTCGCCTATGCAAGAATCATCCCCCATGATGACGGAACACATCTCAGTTTTGGCCGAGTATTGGTAGTCAAAGAGTTTCGTAACCAACAGCTAGGACACCAACTTGTAGCAAAAACGATTGAAACGATTCACGAGCTGTATCCCCACCAAACAATCAAAATTAGTGCACAAAATTATATTAAAAAATTTTACGCATCATTTGGCTTCGTTGCCACATCTGACGTCTATTTAGAAGACGATATCCCGCACTTAGATATGGAATTGACAAACTAGTGCTTATACAAATAAATGCCGCTTATCCAACTTAGGATAAACAGCATTTTTTAATTATCTCGGTTTTTAATTTTAAAATTGAACACAAATTCCGTTTTGCTACTATCAAATTTTTCGCCATAGACGTGTAAATGATACAACTCAACGATGGAAAGTTTATAAACATCTTCCCAAACATCGAAGTTAGTCATCGAAATCTTTTTCCCTTTTTTGGTCAACTCAAATGAATCTTCGCCAATTCGATTCGTTAGGCCAGCTAATTCCAAATTACGCATGGCCAAAATCATATGATAACGGGTGTATTTAATTTGAGCTTTGCGTTCCGTTTCCGAAAACAGTTCATCACAAGTCGCACCCGTTAATATATCGTCCCAACTAATCACGCCCTGAATCGATTGCAAATATTTCATGATTGCAACGACGGCTTTTTGATCTCCACGACGCGTTTTAGAATTAAATAGTTCTAACTCATCAAATGGAATCCCATCATAGTTGGCTTCCTTACGACTAATTGTCGGCCTATTCCATACCCATAATCCATAAGTCTACTCCCCCGAATTCACCCTACTTATCCATACCTGGTTCCCAATTTCCTTTAAACAACTGTAATTTTAAATCTTCTGCGCTCAAATTACAAGCAATATCAAAACCAGTGAATGGACGAATCGACTGCAAAGCTGAATTTTGGTAACGCTTGGCTCGGATTAGCGCATATTCAACTAAGGAATCATCCTTGATATGATTGACTAGGCGAGCGCTGGGAGTGGTACGTGGATTTTCAATTCGATCTTCGAGGTCTTCGATTTCTTCTTGGTACTCTGGGCCTAATTGAATTTGATTAGCGTACATTTCGAGTCGATTCAAAAAGGCACGAGCGTTAGTTTGGTATTTACTGATTTCGGTTGGAATTTCGGTGGCAACTTCTTCATTCATTTGATTGGCGCGTTCTAACACTTTGCCGACTTCTTCCGGACGTAGCGGTGGCGTCATGATGAAGTAGCTGGCCATTAAGCGAATAAATCGGAGCGTGTTGGTCCGAACGCCAACAGAGCTACTAGGATCTAAGTCGAGCATTCTGAGTTCAAGATATTTCACCCCACTTTGAGGTAAATCTTTGAGGGGCCCTTCTCCTTTGAAACGCACTGCACCGTGAAATTCGTAATCAGAGATCAGAATGCCGTCTTCTGCTCCTTGCAAGATTCGATCGACGTAACTTTGGACGTCGGAATAATCACCCTGAAATTTTGTGCCGAACCCATATGAACTTTGTCGAACAGATCTGATGGGATTGGCTGGGCCTTCACCCGTTTCAAAATAATTTTTTTCTGCAATCGGACTGGCACCAAATAAATATGTAATCAGCCAACGGTAACGCATGAATCCTTGGGCAATTTTAGTGTACATATAATTTTCTAATTCAATCCGGTTTTCAAATCGGTCCTCTAAATAAGTATAGACCAAGTCAAACACGCGATTATCAATACTTAAATTGATGTGTGCACCACTGGGAGTCCCTTCTGAAAAGCCATGTCGATTAAGCCATTCTTCCAGGTATTCTTCCTTACTGGGATCAGCTTTTGCCAACAAACTTCGCTGTTCATCGAGATCTGCCGGTAGAGCTGGTGGCATGGACAATGGCCATAGCAGTTCACCTGGTGATAACGCTGTTCTGAGGGCATTATTTAGTCCAAACAAATAATGCATCGCATCCAACGCATGAGATGCCGGTGGTGTCACTACTTCAGACATGGTTTCCAAAAAATCATTGGTGACCCAGGGGTTAGTCTTCTCATCCCCCACACCTGATGGATACGGCTCCTTACTTAATTCACCATTTTCATCCACGCGTTGCATTTCAATTTCAAGTCCCATCGTAAAATCTTGGGTTTTTGCAACTGCTTCATTATCAAAAATTATTTGACCAATTGTACTAAACATTAGCTTACCTCCCCACCGGTTTCTGGTTACTAGTATACTATGCAATTTTATGCGAATTGTCTACTAAATTTACTTAACACTCTATAAAATA
This sequence comes from Paucilactobacillus nenjiangensis, assembly GCF_008632615.1. Classification (NCBI taxonomy): domain Bacteria; kingdom Bacillati; phylum Bacillota; class Bacilli; order Lactobacillales; family Lactobacillaceae; genus Paucilactobacillus; species Paucilactobacillus nenjiangensis. Next base: position 471,362 of record NZ_CP043939.1, on the reverse strand, counting down.
CCATCATTCATTGACTACCATTTCAAACAAACTTTGTTACAATAGAGCTATTATTTAACGTTGAGGAGTATAGTATGGAAATTATTCTCATGGTCGTGTTGCTGTTACTTGCAGTTATTGTGGCGAATACAGTCAATTTGGTTTATCCAAAAATACCGTTAGCTTTATATCAAATCGCTGCGGGGATGGTGTTATCTTTTGATTCGCAGTTCCATCATTTCGTGATTCATCCAGAAATATTTATGTTAATCATCATTGCACCGTTGATGTTTAAAGATGGAAAATCAACTTCATTGCGAGCCTTGCGCACTAACTTATCGACGATTTTGTCATTATCAGTGGGACTCTCAGTCGTCACAGTAATTATTGCAGGCTTCTTTATTAATTGGATTTGGAGTGCTGCCACTTTACCAATCGCCTTTTTACTAGCGGCAATCATCACCCCAACTGATGCAGTTGCTGTTTCGTTAATCACCCGGAATGTCGAAGTTCCAACTGACGTGCATCAAGCCCTAGAACATGAATCACTTTTCAATGACGCAGCCGGTATCGTGTTATTTGGAATCGCCTTATCTTCAATTACTTCCGGCAATTTTTCTGTTTTCACTAGCATCTTAGATTTCGGCAAAACCTTTTTTGGCGGTATTATTATCGGTTTTATCTTGGGTTACCTTGTCACGATTTTAAGACTCAATTTGACTAGAACTCATACCGATATCAGCGCCATCATTGTTCCGGTTGAAATCATGACTCCATTGTTTGTCTATTGGGTGGCCGAAGAAATTGGCGTCTCCGGTATTTTGGCCGTCGTAGCAGCAGGTTTAGTATTTGCTGCTTTCCAAACTCGCTTACGGTTGACTTCAACTAAGTTACAAATTGTTACCACGACAACATGGGCAATCATTTCTGACATTTTAAATGGGTTTGTGTTTGTATTATTAGGCGCAACCTTGCCATCCGTGATGTCTGATCGGGGTGCGCAAGATATCTCGATTCTATTAATCGGTGGTGTTATTATATACGTGCTGATTACTTTAATCCGCTACGTATGGTTCAAATTTAATCTTGCTCCTAGTGTCAATTCCAGCAATAATCACGCTTTAAATGGTGCAATTGGCGGTGTTCACGGAACAATTGCGTTAGCAATGGCTTTCTCTATCCCAACCGGTGTCAATTCAACATTAACGGAATTACGGGGCCAACTCATATTTGTCACTGCAACCGTCATTTTAGTTAGCTTGTTAGTGGCCACGTTTGTTTTTCCATACATTGCCCCTAAAAAACAAGATGAACTTTCGCAACAAGAATTGTCAGATATCTTCCGCGATTTAATTTACTATGCTGAATCTCAACTGCGTAATTCGAATCCTAAATCAAAGGAAGTTGACCGAGTCAGCGGCACAATTGGTAGCCAAACTCGTTCGTTCACGACACAACCTGATCGAAAAAAATACGTGAAATTAATTGATCAAGTTCATCAAGTCGAACTAGATACCCTGGATCAAATGGAAGATAACAACGAAATTACCCATCAAGAACGGATGATTTCAGAAAAGATTTTGCGTAAATCCTTAGACCTATTTAGCAATCATGGCTTTGTTTCGACCTTCAATTTTCTGTCCAGAAACTTAAAACGTAAATTTCATTTTGGACGCAACCGCCGTCGCCGCATTGAAGAACGGAGACAACGAGTAGGGCAACACAACCGGATTGATCGTAAAAAGATGCTATCGATTATTATCAAAACAACAGAAGCAGTCCAAGATTATCTGCGCACATTGAACGATAAAGAGAATGCCCATGAAATTAATTTCATTTTGGAATACTACAATCAATTATTGCAACGTTATCAAAGCAATGAAAATCTCGATGATGACTTGATGAGTAATTTGTTTATTCAAGCCTTTCAATATGAACATTCCTTTGTTCAACAACAGTTGGCCAGTGGTCAAATTTCAACGAATGTTGCGAATAACTTAAATGAACAAATTTCGACTGATGAACTAGTTTATATGCAGTCGCTGAACTAAAAAATGAGCTTTGACAAAACTAACATTTTGCCAAAGCTCATTTTTGATCAGTTCCATAAGGCAACTCTCTCACGAATTACGTTACACAACTTTACTTAATATATTTACTCAAAAATTGTGCCACCTTGTGTTGATACTCAGTTGGATTTTTATCTAATGAGGCAGCATGTTTCGCCCCTTTCACCACCCATAATTCTTTGGGACCACGCGTGGCTGAATAATTTTGATAGACCATCGAAGTTGGGACGAATTCATCCTTTGCACCATGGATAAAAAACATCGGCCGCTGATTTTTGTGCAGTTGTTTCACGGCACTGGCTTGTCCAAAGAAAAAGCCATTACGAATTTTATTAATTCCACTCACGACATTTACTAGTGGAAAACTAGGTACGTGGTAGAGTTCTTTGGCTTGGTACGCAATTTCCGTCCGAGCATTAGTATACCCACAGTCTTCAACAAAGGCTTTGACTTGAGATGGCAGCTTTTCACCACTGGTCATCATTGTCGTTGCGCCACCCATGCTAACACCAAACATCACAATTTGAGAATTTTGCCCATTCGTATCAATTACTTTATTAATCCATTTTACGTAATCTTTTCGCTCAGGCCAGCCATAACCGATATATTGGCCTTGACTGTCTCCTTGTGCCCGTGCGTCAGGTAGTAAGACATTGTACCCTAATTGATGGAACAAATAGGCATAGGCCCCCATTTTGTCCTTACTGCCCATGAAGCCATGTGCGACCACCACGGTTTTGTCAGTTTGTGTAGCAGCCGGAATATAGTTGGCTACTAGTTTCAAATTACCAGTTGCTGATTTCATGGTCCACAGTTGCTTGTCAGCATCCAAATACCATTTTTTTTGCTTATAAAGTGGATCTGATTTCTTTAGTGTTTTCGTATCGCTTAAGAAACTTTTATGGCTAGGAATCACCGCTTCATGAAAAAAATAAAGGGCTGCGCCAATAAAACCAGTGCATATAATCAGAAACACTAATATAATTATGTATATATACTTTTTCTTCAAAAGGAGTTCACCTTGTCTATTGAATTTAATTTTCCATCAAGTGATGGTCAAACTACAATTTATGCTCGCAAATGGATGCCTACAGTTGCACCAGTGGGGATTATTCAAATCATCCACGGCATGGCAGAACATATTCAACGCTATGCGGAATTCGCGGAAAATTTAGCTGCCCACGGGTGGATAGTGGTCGGTGATGATCATCTTGGTCATGGTAAGACCGCCACAATTTCACACCTGGGCTATTTTGGTGCCGACCATCCTGTTGAACATTTACAACAAGATGAAATCAAATTAATGCATCTCATTAAAAAAGCTAATCCTAGTTTACCATACGTAATGCTTGGACACAGTATGGGGGCAATGATTTTACAAGCAATTTTGCGGAAAATCTCTTTTGAGATTGATGCAGCAATACTAATTGGCACTAGTGCCACGCACCCAGAGTTGCTGCCAGCTTGGCCACTGATTTCAGCTTTAAATAAAACTAAGCCTAAACAGATTGGTCATTTTCTGGACCGACTTTCATTTGGTGGTTTTTCCAAATCATTCAATAAACATGTCAAATACTCTTGGTTAACTCACGATCCATTAGTCTTAAAACAATATGAAGATGATCCAAAGTCAGGCTTTATTTTCACTAACAACGGGTTTTATAATTTACTGAGTCTGACCAAAATTGCCACCAGTCCGCATTGGGTTGACAACGTTCGCAAGGGCTTACCTATTTTAATTGCAAGTGGTACCAACGATCCCGTTGGTAAATTCGGTAAGGGTCCCGAGTACCACTTTAATCTACTCACGAATGCCCAATTTAAGAATGTCACATTGAAATTATTTGAAGACTTGCGCCATGAAATTCTGAACGAAGTCTCCAGAAAAGAAGTCTATCAATTTATCAATGTGTGGCTCAAAAACAATCTGCTCAAATAGTGGTAAAATAGTCTCAATAATAACTATTAAGGATGTGAATTTCATGTTCCCTGAACGATTACGCGCACTTCGACGAGGACAAAATATTACGCTTAAAGAATTAGCAAATGCTTTAAACGAACACTTAACAGAAGGTGAAAGTAAAAATTCTCCTTCACAAATTGGTAACTGGGAACGTGGAATTCGAACACCTTCATATATTGAAGCTAGAAAACTAGCCGAATTTTTTGATGTCAGTTTGGATTACTTAACTGGTAAAACTGATCAAAATGATACTGATTTGGGCCGGTTATTTGTTTCGGGCAAAGAACTGTCATTTAACCATACGCCACTAACCAGTGAAGATCGCTATGAGATTTTTCAATTAATTGATGGCTACGTCCATGGACGTCAAAACCGTCGCGACACTGAACGTTTCTACAATACTCATTCTTCTCAAGAAGAACTTGATTTAGATTTATAGACAGGAATACTTAATTATGAATCCCAAACAACTGAAGCAATTAAAAAAGCGCCATAAAGCAGCGCATCAGGCGAGTGCCGACGAATACATTACTGAGCTAACTGAATACGCCAACTTATTTGAAGATTATCCCACCATTAAGTTTCTAATTAATAATGTGCTGGAAAGTGATCTCCTTTTAAAAAATGGGCTACTGCCCCAACCATTACCAAAACTATTGTTACCAGACGATATTCAAGATCAAATTTTTGAAAAACTCGCTTCAAAATACCCACAAGGTGATCCAGAGGGCGACCAGTTGTGGGAAAAACTGTCTGCAGCGTTACCTAAATTAGATCAACGATTACGTAACTATCGTGAATATCTTGAAACGACTTATGGAATGTGGGCTTACATCAACGCTCCTTTTATCAAAAATCTATCTGAATTCACGAATGATGGCACGGTTCTTGAAATCATGGCTGGTCGCGGATTCATCTCCAAAGGCCTTCGTAATTTACAACCAACTCAAACAATTATGACAACTGATAATCTTGACTGGCAAACCAAAGTAAAAACTAACTTACCTGCCGTGACTGCCGTCGAGAATTTAGATGCGCTTGAATCAATCAAAAAATATGGCTCAACAGTTGATTTTGTCATCATCTCTTGGGCACCAGATACCCAGCAAACCGATTGGGAAATCTTACAACTGCTTAGAACCAGCTATCCTGAGATTCAACTAATTGTGATTGGTGAATACAACGGAGCGACCAATTCAAAAGCCTTTTGGCAACACGCTGACTTGATCAATTCTACAGACACAAACAAGTTAAACCAAAATTATCATAGTTTCGATTTGATTGACGAGAAAGTTTACTTAGTCAAATAAAAAGAGGAATCACAACAAACAAAGTTTGTTATGGTTCCTCTTTTAGTGTATTGATAGCAAAAGCTATCTCAGGCAGTCATCAATTCCACAATATCCTACTGCCGGACACCCTGAAATACGTCAGGTAAATGTGTCCCATGAGAATGTCATTAATCGCTTGCGCGAAACAATCCGAAAATTGCCTGACCATTCGACTCATCGCATACATTCCAGTATAGCAGCTTTCATTCTTTTTGCAAGCTGCCTATTTTTCGTCGTCTTTATCATCTTTATTCTGACGGATATCAACAATCGCAGCGAGCTGATCATTAATCCAATTGCTAGCGCTGTGGGAAACGCCATCTGTATCATCTTGAACTGCAGTCACAGATGCCAATTTATCGATTCTTAGGCCAGATTTATTCATGTCGGGAGTTTCTGCAATTAAGTAAACGTTCATTTCTGCTTCATCTTCTACATTTAAAATCTTTGAAATGGTTTTTGAATCCTCAAGGGGCAAATTAATCACGCTAGTTTCAATTCGAACACTAACTTTTTCACCTTCTGGCATGTCGACAACCCAGTTATATTGCGCAATCTCACTTTTTTTAGTAGCGTCTGCAACAAAGGTTAATCCCATTGTAACGGTCTCAACTTGCTGAATTGATGCCAAATCAGTTTCAACGACCTTGGCCGTAATTTTTTCATCTAGTGCGTCTTCCATAAATTGTTGAATTTTAATTTGCATGATTTACTTCCCTTTTAATTTTGGATTTTGATAATTGGCTCGTTGTTTACCGGCTGCAATAAAGCACAAAACATTCAGTGCTAATCCCGCTAAGCTTAACACATCGATAAATACTTTGGTAAGTAAACTCATGTCACTCCCGCCGCTCACAATCATTGCGCCACCAAAAGTAAATGACAGTACAATCAACATGAAAATAGTTAAATAAGCCGAAAAGCGCATTTCTTTACAGCTAAAGAAAATACTCAACAAATAGAAGCCTAAAATAATCCCAAAGTTAGGCATTACTTCAGAACTAAAAATTTCCGTTCCGGTTTGTAAATTCATAATAATATTGACGACATAGTAAATTACCGTCGAGATGGATAGGTACAGAAAAACAAATTTATGATATTTCAAAATAATCGCTCCGTTTTTAATGATTACTTCTATTGTACTATGTCAACCACAAAAAAAGAACCTCATTTCAGGTTCTTGGATTGATTAAACTAGTAAATCAACTAATTCTTCTTTTGAAACACCGACAATATACTTGGCGGTATCAATACTATCAATAACATTTTTAATTTCATTACGTTCGTATTTCTTACCATTTAATGCAGTTGCTAATTCTTCAACATCACCTGGTCCGAAGAAATCACCATAGAACTTGATATTGGAAATCTTACCATCATCAACTTTAATCCGTGCATCAACAGTTCCCATATCGAAATGTTGACGTTTCTTAACAGTAAATTCTGGTGAATTACCATAAACGGCATCCCAGTTGTTATAAGTATCTTCATAGATCTTATCAATCTTAGTTTGTTCTTCTGGTGTGACAACCACTTCTTTGTCCTTAATTTCATCCAGACTATCAACCTTGAATAGTTTCTTCAAGAGTGTGTCGCGGAATTCAGCAACGGTAATATCTTGATATTCAGGGGCAAGATAAGGTTTCAAATTAGTTACTCGGGAACGAACTGATTTGATACCCTTTGACTTAATCTTGTCTTCTGGCACATTTAAAGCTTTGCCAACAACATCCAAGTCAACATCTAACATTAAAGTTCCATGCGAGAAGGTTTTACCATTGCGAGAGTACATAGCATTTCCAGAGAACTTCTTACCATCAACTAAAATATCGTTACGACCACTAACTTCAGCAGTTGTTGCTCCCATTTCATGTAAAGCATCAACGATTGGTTGAGTAAATGATTTGAAATCACCAAATTCTTCGCTATCGCTATCAACAACGAAACTAAAACATAGGTTACCTAAATCTTGATACACGGCTCCACCACCAGAAAGGCGACGAGTCACGCGGATATTATGTTCATCTACATATTTTTGATTAATTTCTTCTAGAGTATTTTGATTACGACCAACGATGATACATGGTTCTTCATAATAAAATAACAGTAATGGTTCACCAAAGTCTTTATTGTTCATTAAGTACTGTTCTGTTGCCAGATTCTCACCGATATTATGTGACGTCATTGAAATATAACGCATAGTCGTTCCCCTTCTTCTTAAAAATTATTAAAATGCTTGAACACTTTGAGTTTACCACCCACTGAAACCGATTTCAACAATATGATCGTAGTTGTGCTAAAAAGATTGGATATGCGCCGATAATGTGAAAGATTGATCATTAAATCACATATTTTTTACCGAAAGGGCTTACACTTTCCTTTTAGAATAGTATAATAATGTTAAACATAACAGAAAGAGGGTTTTCCCCATGTCACAACAATATAAAACAATTCTCGTACCTGTTGATGGTTCTAAGGCAACACCTCAACTAATTGAACGTGCAATTCAAATTGCTAAGACCAACGGCGCTCATCTGGACATCTTGAACGTGGTCGAAATTAATCAATTTAGTGATAGTTACGGTGGAGCAATCAGTGGCGATGTAGTCTACAGTTTGGTAGAAGACATCGAAGCTCGGTTAGATAGTTTGAAAACACAAGCATCTGAAGCTGGTTTAACTGACGTCAGCACCCATGTACGATTTGGTAATCCTAAGCCTGTTATTGCCCGTGAATTTCCAGACGACCATGGCACCGATTTAACTGTCATTGGTACCACAGGAATGTCTGCCGTTGAGCGTTTTATGGTTGGCTCAGTTACCACGTACGTCAACCGCATCTCCAAAAATGATGTACTTGTCGTCCAAATTAAATAATATCTAAGACAATGACGACCGCGTCAATTTAGATGCAGTCGTCATTTTTGCTTGAAAAAAAGTTCTAGAGTCAATTTTACTGACCCTAGAACTTTTTAATTTGTCGCCATATGGTTATGCTTAATTTTTAAAATAACCCGATAAATAGTAATCAACCAGGTAATTGCCACTAACACAATTGCTAAGGAGAATGCTACGTGCATCCCGTAAACAAATATGTGACCGTGTCCTGATGGATAACTAGTAATATTGTGGCCAATTTTTTTACTCATCGCTGCGTACAAAACGGTAGTCACTAATGATGTCCCAGTAATCATCCCCAGATTTCTAGCTAAGGCATTTAATGAACCAGCAACACCTAATTTAGAAACTGGCGCATTCGACATGATTAAGGCGTTATTAGGTGTTTGGAAAAAGGCCATCCCTACTCCACCACATACCAGCAATAAGACAATAAACAATGATGATGTTTGTGCATCTGCAATCCACCAACCAAAATACGATAATCCTAAGATAGTTAATCCACATAACGTAATATATTCCTGGTCAAAATAATCAGCAATATATCCAGAAATTGGAGTGGCAATCAACATTGAAATTGGCCAAACCATCAAGAACAATCCAGCCGTACCAGCATTAATGCCTTTCAAATTTTCAAAATAAAATGGCGAAATAACATTAATGAAAAAGTTACTAGTAAACACCAAAAAGGCCGCGACTAAACTAATAGTAAATAATTTTGATTTAAAAATTGTGAGATCTAATAATGGCATTTCAGCATGTAATTCATGCACAATAAAAATAACAAACACAATTAACGCAAACACGGTTAATGTCACTGGAATGCTGCTCAAAAACCCTTGTTCTTGACCGATATTGATAGCTAAGAAAAAGGTCGTGATAAATAAGAACAGCGTTGAGATACCGACATAATCAAATTTCAATGCATCATGATCAATTTCTGCACTTTTAGGAAAGACTAACCGTCCAATAATAATCGCAATAATTCCGACCGGCACATTAATCCAAAAAATATATGACCAACTGAAGTGCTGTAAAATAATCCCACCTAAACCTGGCCCAGCAATCGTACCCAATGACACAAATGAGGAATTTAAGGCCATCCCTCGTGCCCGTTGTGAAGGTGGTGCAATCGTGGTGACAATACCAAAGCTATTGCTCATTGTCATTGCAGCACCAATCGCTTGAATAGTACGGGCAAACAACAAGAACCACAATCCCAGATTAATTCCTGCAATTAATGACCCAACCGTAAAGATATAAGTGCCAAATCTAAAGACTCGAATTTTACCAATTTGATCACCTAAACGACCAAAGAAAGTCAGTAATCCAGAAATGATAATTAAATAAATTGAAACTACCCAAGTTGCTTGGTTCATGGGGATTGATAATTGTTTAGACATGATTGGTAAGGCAATGTTCACAATCGAAGAATCGAGCGTCGACATAAACGCAAACATCCCCACTGCTGCAATAATAATCCAAACTTTTTTACTTGGAATTTGTGTTTCTTCCGACATCTGTAACCCTTCTTTCACTTCATTTTGACAATGTTTAACTATTCTTCTTTAATAATAAACCAGCAGCAATGGCACCAACGAAAACAACTCCCGCTGACAATAAGGTTGCAGCTGTCATCCCCTTATCGTATGCGTGCAAAACGACTTGTTGTAACTCGTGGGCAAATGGCGTTAAATTCATTTTGTCACTAAAGGCAATTGTGTGGCCTGAAAAAGGACCTGCTTCAATCAAAGCATCTTTAATTTTATCTGCGACAGACGTGGTAGCAGGAATTGAATGAATATGTCCATTTAAATAATTTTCATATTGTGAGCTTTGGATTAATCCTAAGCTAACCACACCGATTGTGGTTCCAAATTGGCGGAACACATTCAATAGTCCAGAGGCCATCCCCATTTCTTCCATTGCCACGCCTTCCATTCCGGCCGTATTTAACAATGGGTTAACCATTCCGTTAGTAATTCCCATTAAGACCATCCCTGGCCATAATTCAACGAAGGAAACTTTGGTCGTCATTGCGTTTGCTAGTAATAAAAATCCAATTCCTCCAAGAAACAAACTGCCACTGATTAATCGTTTCTTAGAAAAACGTGCTCCTAAGATCCCAGTTAACGGTCCTAAAATTAATGACCAGACGCTAATCGTCAATTGACGAACACCAGTATCAAAAGCTGAATAACCAATGTAGTTTTGCATTAATGCCGTTAAATAAGCATTATATGAGTAAATACCCCAACCTAATGCTAAGGCAACTAACACGGCACCAACAAAATGCCGATTTTTAAACATTTTGAGGTTCATCATTGGATTTTTCAATTTACTTTCAATAATTATAAAGAGTACTAATAAAATAATCGCAGCAATCAACCAGCCACCGACACGAGGATCAGTCCATCCCCAACTGTAGTGGCCTTCTTTTTGAATCAATCCATAGATACCGGTAAATAACGCGGCAGCTGATAAAAACATCCCCGCGAAATCAATTTTTTGATTAGCACCAAAACTTGGCGTTTCTTTAATAAAAATCACCGATAAAATGACAGAGATAATTCCAACAGGTACGTTGATAAAGAAAATTGACTGCCAGCCAAAGTGTTCGACCAAGTACCCACCAATTAACGGACCAGAAGCTGATGATAAGCCAATTACGGACCCAAGGATTCCTAACGCAGTTCCACGTTGTTTACCGGCAAAATTAGACGCCACTAATGCCATTGAGAGTGACATCATTCCGGCACCCCCAATTGCTTGAATGCCACGACCGATGTTCAACATCGTGAGCGAGGTCGACATGCCATTCATAATCGAAGCTAAGGTAAAAATCACCATGGAAGCCACGAAAATTTTCTTGCGGCCAAACATATCACCTAATTTGGACATAATGAGCAAGGTCACGGCAAAAACTAAGGTATAAGCATTTAAAACCCACTGTAAATTGGTAAAGGTTTCATTTAAATCGGTGGCCATCGTGGGTAAGGCAACATTTACGACCGTCACATCTAGTAATCCCATAAAGACCCCTAAGGCCATTGCGGACAATGCTATCCATTGCCCAGGTGTTGTTTTTTTCATATTACTCTCCAATACTCTCTTCAATCTCTGTTATTTCTGCTTGCAGCCACTCAAGCGTAGTCGAAGTTAACTTAATCGCTAACTCCAAATTTTTAATACTCCATTTGAGGAAATATTTTTTATTTTCATTAACCGTTAACAGGTAAGTCAGATGATCCATTACTTCTTGATAAGTGTCCAAATCATCCGCCACATCATGTTGGTACGCTTGTAAGATTTGAATTTGTTCCGGTTTTGAAACTACCGCCAAGGCTCTGAGCTTACAACGATAAATTGATTCCCGTTTAGCTGTCATTTCAACTGGCTGAAGCATCAACTCTTTTAAATAAGCTGCTCCCGCTTCAGTAATACGCGCCATTTTGCCAGAATGTTCACTTTCCTTTTCGTCATATAACTCAATGTATTGTTGTTCTGCCAATTTCTTTAACACTGGATATATTACACTATTTGAAATTGGACGACGTGGTATCATCGAATTTTGCAAAATAATTCGGAGCTTATACCCCGACATATCACGTTGCATTAAAGAACCTAAAATTAATAATTCGTACATTTTTACCTCCAATATATGTCGAACCGACCTAAACAATTATAGGTCAATTCGACACGTTGTCAAGGCAAAATAAAAACTTACCCCTATTAGGATAAGTTTCATCATTATTTACTCTTCCGTTCTGCATTCATGATTGAAAAGGTACTCCGGATGGATTTCAAAAAACCACCTTGGTTATAAACCAACACGTTACTCTTGTACGCCTTGGCAGTAAACCAGGTAAAGAGAATCAAAAAGATAACTGAAATTAAAATGCTAATCCAAGCATCCCCCACAGTCGCAAAACTCATGGCCAAGCGTACCGGCATGACCGAGGCGCCAACAAATGGCAGATAGCTAACTATTTTAACAATTAAGCTATCGCCACCCTGAACAGCCAAAGCAAACACGTACCCAAGCAATCCAATCATTGAGATAGGCATGACAGCTTGTTGTACTTGTTCTTGATTAGCTACAAGAGAACCTGTTAATGCCGCTAAGACAGAATAAGTTAATACTGCCAAAATGAAAAATACGCAGAAGATTAACCCATTTGTTGATGTCAAAACACCAAAATCAAAATTACCCAACATCGTTTTCACAATATCAATTTTCATCAAAGGTTTCCAGGCAACTAAGATTAATAGCAGATAAAATAAAATATTTACCACTAATAACGCTAGTATTCCGGCCAGTTTGCCAAAGAATTGAGTGGTAGCACTAACGGACGACAAAATAGTCTCCATAATTCTTGAACCCTTTTCCGTCGCAATTTCTTGAGCTATCATCGATCCATAGCTCAAAGTGAAAACTAACATTAACACAGTAATTGCAACAGCAATTAAGTGATTGCTAGTGTCGGTCTTCTGATTTTTTGTTGAAGCCTTACCGTGGTCAACGACAACCGTTTTAGACCTCAAAACAGACGGTTTGAGCAAAGCTTGCAACTGTTCAGAATTCAAATTCAACTTAGTAGCTTGTGCTTGTAGCTGAATTTGTGACAAGACTGCTTGAATTGTCTTGGTGGAAACAACTTTACCACCATCTCTTAATTGTAAATTAGCTGCAATTTCTCCATTTTTAATTGGTACTGCCAGCACAGCATCTAATTTTTTATTCTGCATGGCAGTCTCAGCTTTGTCCTGACTCTTATATTCTTTAACTTTCATCCCAGGCAAACTGTCAGCAAAAGTTTTACGAATTGCTGGTACGGTGCTTACCACCCCAATTGTTGGTTTACTTTGCGAACTCTGGACTAAATGGCCAATTCCAATTGAAATCCCTAATAACAAAACTGGTGATAGAACGAGAAAAATCCAAGAAGCACTGCGCACGTTTTTCATAAAGACTTGTTTGGCAATAATCAACATTTTATGCATCAGCTTCACCCACTTTCATTCGGAAGATTTCATCAAGCGTGGGAGCTTGTTGGCTGAATTCAGGAATATAACCATTCTTAGTGGCAGCTACAAAAATTTCTTGTCCTACTTCAGGCGATTTCAACATCAATTCAAATCGATTACCTTCATGTTTGACATCAATAACGCCGTCAAAACTCGTCAATTCATCGCGAGTTAAATTAGATTCAATAAATAACTTAATGCGTCCATATGAATTACGAATTTCATCAACGGTGCCATTTAAAACTGTTTTGCCATTTTTTAACATAATCAGCTTATCAGACAAAGCTTCAACGTTGGCCATGTCATGACTGGAATAAATGATGCAGGCGCCCGAATCGCGCATCATATTGATACCATCTTGTAGTAGACTCGCATTAACTGGATCTAAACCAGAAAAAGGCTCATCTAAAATAATTAATTTTGGCATATGGATTAATGTGGTAATCAATTGAATTTTTTGCTGATTACCTTTACTTAAATCTTTTAGCTTGTCGGTCTTTTTACCTTTTACATCGAAACGTTTAAACCATTGATCTAGTTGAGCATTTACGTCCCGAACTTTCATGCCTCGTAGCTGAGCAAAATAAGCGATTTGATCATTGATTCTCATTTTGGAATATAACCCACGTTCTTCGGGCAAATACCCCAAAATATCATAATCTTCACTCGTCAATGAATGCCCATCCCATAAAATGTCACCATGATCCGGAGTAATAAAATTTAGTATCATCCGAAAAGTAGTTGTTTTACCAGCACCATTTTGGCCAATTAACCCCATGATTTCACCTGGTTGAATCGTAAATGATTCATCATCCACCGCTACCATCGATCCGAACGTTTTTGTTAGTCCGCGAATCTCCAACATTGTTAACCCCTCCTACAAACTGATAGATGACCAAAGTATACCATATCAACTATCGATGAAATGTATGAGTAGTAAACATTGTTGCATATATTTGTAATAAAGGAAATCATGTAATATTCTTGAGATGCAGCAGTCTCGTACACTTTTATTTTAGGAGTGAAACCATATGAATAATAGCCAAAAAAAATTTGATTCTCATGTTGATATTCGTACTGACAGTAAAATCAAAACAGAAGAACTCGGTGTACCTAATCAAGAAGTATTGAGCAGTTTTTTTGAAGTAATACATGATGCATCCGGTAATTTAAAACTCGAAGGTGCCACCAACCATTCAGAATTGAATAAAATGCTTTACGATTGATGCCAAATAAAATTGTTGATTAGTCGATTTTATTTTAAATCTATCTTTGTTAAACAAACCATAAAAAAAGTATATAATGACCTCAAAGACTACAGAACTAAAAATTGGAGGTTACATTATGTGCACTAGCTTAACTGTTCCCAGTTATTCAAATGAGCAACTCCTTGGGAGAACCATGGATTTTCCAACTAAAACACCTTGGAGACTCACTTATTTGCCAGTTAACTTTGAATGGCAACCAGTTACCGGTACAACCAAATATCAATCTAAGTTTGCAGTCCTGGGTGGCATGCGACACATTCAAGACTGGTATCTGATTGGCGACGGCGTCAATAGTGCTGGACTGTCAGTGGCTGAATTATATTTTCCCGTTGAGTCAAATTACTACGATGCGCCCGTTGAAGGAAAAATCAATTTATCCCCGCAAGACTTTACCACATGGCTTCTAACTCAAAATGGTACGGTTAAAGAAATTCGTGCGAAGCTTGCTCAAATTGCCTTAATTGGGGTCCAATGGTACGACAATGAAGCCATATATCCGTTTCATTGGATCATCACAGATGCCTCTGGCACTTACATCATTGAACCAACTGACCATTTGCTAACCTTACGTGAGAACCCAAGTAACGTCTTAACGAATACTCCCAATTTAGATAAACAACTCACCAATCTGAAGAAGTTAATGAAAACTGACTTCACAGCTTGGAATTCAATTCGCTCTTCACTCGCAAACTATACGGGACCAACCCCCAATCGTTCAATTACAACTGATCGATTCATTAAAACTAATTTGTGGCGCTGGCGCGATAGTAGAAACCTGACAATTAACAGCACAACTGTGACCGACTTTTTAAAAACCGTCACCATCCCCAAACGAAATGACAACCACGATTACACCCATTATTACGGTGTAATGAATCTCAACGCCCAAGAATACCGATTCGAAGGCGTTCTTCATCCTGTTGTAACTATCGCGAATTTATCAGATCTAATGACTTACGATGTCCCAGTGGAACTAGCAGAAGAATAACTCCATCAGAAAAGCCCCATCAATCAAGGATTGATGAGACTTTTTTTAATCGGTTCCATAAATCAACTCTCTTCGTTTAATAACGAATGATGGAAGATTCTAAGTGCAAATCATCCATCATTCGAAATTGCCATTTGAACTTGGCGAATTTCGCCGTAGTTCAATGGACGTCGTAGCAATCCTCAAGAGCTGAACGACTTATGTCACACTTACTTTTTTTAAGTACTTTGTGGATTAGTTTCAACCCATTTATTTAAGATGAAAACATTAATAAATGAAAGTAAAATAATGGCTACTGCCATATAACCTGATGCCACTAGCATTGAACCGGCAGCAGTACTCATCGCATCCGCATGTGTCATATTAAATGAAAAGACACTAGATACCACTTTAACCACCATGCCGCTAATGTAGCTGATTACTTTGATTACCACATAAAAGACAACCACGTACAAGACAATCCGATACAACCGCTCATGTAAGGTTGGTAAAAATGAACTCAGAGCTTCCACAATCAAATGAATTAATGAAAAGAAAATCCAAAAGAATAGCGTGGTCAAAACTAAAATTAACAAAGTTGAAAAGGTCACTCCGTACAATGAAGGGGTAAGTTCCTTCATGTATTTAAAATAATGCCAACTACCAATATTGAATACCAACAAAAGAATCAATTGTAAAATGCCGAAGTAAATATAGTTACAAACGACGGATAAGACATTTGCCAGGTATAACTTCGCATCAGAGACAGGAATTAAACGGTAAAAGTTTTTTGTCCAAACTCGTTCCTGTCGAATTGCCAACACCAAAAACATGATACCTGCTGCTAACATTACAATTCCAAGGGTTGTCGCTAAAATTGAATCAGTCATTGACCCTTTTGAATTAGATATGAACATTAAAATTATAGATACAATTGTTCCAATAATTTCGATACCCACTACCATATGCACAGCGCGAACCTTGTCGCGAAAAAGTGCACCCGTTAATTTTGCAAAACTAGGCATGGTCATTTACCTCCTTATAGAAACTTTCGTAATATTCTTCAATGCTTTGGTTATATTCCTCACGAATCTTATCGGCATCAATCTGATTAACAATCGTTCGATTCTTGATAATCACCACTTGATCCAATAAATTAGCAATGTCCGTGACATGATGATCACTAATAATCACTGAGGCGTCATCTGGCATCCAGGCCAAGATATTTTCAATGATTTTTTTACGTTTCATGCTGTCGATTCCATCAAAAGGTTCATCCAATAAATACAGTTTTACTCGTCGTGCTAAAGTAACTGAAATGACAAAATTACGACGCATCCCCTTGGATAATTGACTGAGTTTCTGTTTGAGATTCAAATTAAAATTCGAAACTAATTGATTGAAATTATCCATACTAAATTCTGGATAAATCGTATCATAAAATTTGGCTAAATCCTCTAATTTGGCGTCAGTTGCCGCCCCGTTAAGTTGTTCACTGAAGCTAACGAGCCCCTTCATAGTAGGCTTATCAACTTCACCATCAATGATGATGCTCCCACTATAATTGGTTGCAGCACCAGAAATTAATCGCATTAAAGTTGTTTTACCAGCCCCATTATCTCCCAGCAAACCAATAATTGATCCGGCTGGAATACTTAACGAAACGTCGTCTAACAAGACCCGCATGTTGCGCTTGTAAGTGAGCTGATCAATGACTAATAAATTATCCATTATCTTGTTCCTTTCTTTGCTTCATGTAGGCTGTTAAATATTCTAAGACTTCATCTGGAGTGACTTGTAGTTCCGTTAAATGGTCATACATCACTTCAATTTGTTCTTCAACTACATGTTGTTTTAAACTAACTAATTTTTCCATATCGGTTGTCACAAAATTCCCCTTACCGCGTTGTGTGATTAGGACTCCTTCTTCCACTAACTCGCTCAACGCTCTTTGGATAGTATTAACGTTGACTGTCAAATCAACCGCTAATTGTCGAACTGCAGGTAACTTGTCGCCTGGGTTAAGGTGTTCAATGATAATTTCTTTGTAAATGTATTGTTTGATTTGATAATAAATTGGTACTTTATCGTCGAACTGCATTTCAATCAGCCCTCCTTGTTTGCTAGTGTATTAGTTTACTATTACACTATAAATTATTTTCACCTCAAATGCAAGTGCTTTTGGAAAATAAAAATGGATTGCCAGAAATTACTTTCCGTCAATCCATATTTTGATTTATTTATATCTCGAGCTATTTACATGAAATGGTTCTAATCCTTTGTCACCAATATCATGCCGATAACGTAATCCATCAAGTGATTGTTGATCCAACCATTGATAAATATTATCTTGTGCTTGTTCAACGCTATCTGCATTGGTTACGACACTTAGGATTCTGCCGCCAGCACTCACTAGTGCTTTACCATCAAGTTTAGTCCCCGCATAATCGACATGTAACTGAGCTGGTAATTGATTAAACGCGTTTAAATTAACCCCTGAGCCAGAACTCATTGGATAATTTTCTGATGCAACACCGACACATAAGTACGTTTGCCCAATATCCCACTCAACCTTTTGTGGTTGGTTGTCCAACAATTTGACTAGCAGGCTGTAAAAATCACTCTTTAATTGAGGCAATACAACTGAGGTCTCTGGATCACCAAAACGGACATTGAATTCAATTACTTTAGGACCATTATCGGTGGCAATTAAACCGGTATATAAAATACCACAAAATGGATTTTCATTGGCTTGCAGAGTTTCCACAATCGGTTTAATCACTGTATCAAACGCCTCTGCCTGCATTTCATCTGGTATTTGAGGAACTGGACTATACGCACCCATGCCGCCCGTATTAGGACCCTTATCACCATCATAAGCTGCCTTATGATCTTGTGCTAATGGCATTGGTATGATTTCTGTGCCATTGACAAATGCAAAAAATGAGAATTCTTGTCCCTTTAAAAATTCTTCAATCACAATTTCATCCGCAGCAAATTTATTTTCTGCCAGCATTTCGTGAACAGTCTCAATTGCATCATCATAGTTTTGAGCTATAACTACGCCTTTACCGGCTGCTAAACCATCTGATTTAATCACAATTGGATAATCAACTGTCTTCAAATACTGATCAGCCTTGATTTCATCGGAAAAGTTTTGATATTTAGCGGTTGGAATATTGGCTTGCGTCATTTGTTCTTTGGCAAAAGTTTTCGAGCCTTCTAACCGAGCGGCACTCTTGGTGGGGCCAAAAATCTTGAGTCCCGCATCCAAAAAGCAGTCAACAATTCCCGCTTGAAGTGGCACTTCTGGACCGACAAAAGTCAAATCAATACTAGCAGTTTTAGCAAAACTAACTAAGTCATCAAACGCTAATTCGTCAATTGGAACTAATTCTAAATTGGCCGTAACCATCCCAGGGTTCCCTGGTGCTACGAATACTTTTTCGACCTGTTCACTTTTCAAAAATTGGCGGCTGATGGCATGTTCTCTCGCCCCACTACCAATGACTAAAACTTTTGCCATGATGAAAACTCCTGTAATCATTATTTTGGTTTTGATAAATCTCACTTTTGATCCGAAATGTGCTCAAATCAGCAACTTACTTACCTAACTACGACAACACCTTTATCATAAATCAGATAAAATTTTTGTCTAGGTTAGTGCTCATTGGCTATACAGTCAGTGACACAACTTTTTTATAATCGTGCTTTCACTGAACAACCAACTCCGCTTAACTTAACATCTCCAATTGTATAAATCACAATTAGAGATGCTTTGTTAATGCTCATTGGCTATACGGTCAGTGACGCAACTTTTCATAATCGTGCGCCACAAAGCAACTGCCTACGTTTAACAATAATAACTGTATTAATCCTAAACCGATTAACACAGTTGTTCAGTTAATCCTCAGCAGCTGAACGCTTCTTGTTGCACTCATTTCTAGTGTCTAAAGTGTCTTCTTCCTGAAAAGACAAGGGCGACACCATATTTGTTGGCATTGTCGATAGATTCTTGATCACGTATACTACCACCTGGTTCAACAATTGCCTTAATACCATGTTTGGCTGCAAATTCGACACTATCGCCCATTGGGAAATATGCATCAGAAGCTAGGACGGCTTGACCATAATTATCAGCAGATTCTGCTTGTGTAATGGCAATTTCAGCTGAACCAACCCGATTCATTTGGCCAGCCCCAATCCCGAGTGTCATTTCATCGGTTGCCACGACAATTGCATTACTTTTAACATGTTTAGCGACAATTTGTGCAAATTCTAATGCCTTTAATTCTTGCTCCGTTGGTTGTTTTTCAGAAACGACTTTGAAGTCAGCAATTGTTTCGTGAACTAAATCTTGTTCTTGACGCAACAATCCACCCATCACCGAGACTGTTTCTAATGCGGCTTCTGGACGCGCATCGAAATCAACCGTCAATAACCGCAAGTTTTTCTTCTTAGCTAACACTTCAAATGCATCATCGTCAAAACTTGGTGCAATAATCATTTCCAAAAATAACGCATGCATTTTTTCAGCCGTTGCTAAATCAACGTTCCGATTCAAGATAATAATCCCACCAAAAATTGAAGTACTATCTGCAGCATACGCGCGGTCCCAAGCTTCTTCAATATTATCTGCTAGTCCAATCCCACATGGATTCATGTGCTTGACTGCCACCACAGCTGGCTGATCAAACTCTGCACTCATCCGTAAACCGGCATCAGCATCCTTAATATTGTTAAATGACAATTCTTTACCATGAAGCTGTTCCGCTTGAGTGATTGAGAATAGTTCTGGCATTGCGTCTTCATAAAAAGCTGCCTTTTGGTGGCTATTTTCACCATAACGCAGTGCTTGAACCTTATTGTAGGTTAGCGTTAAGCTATCTGGGAATTCTTCGTCACCGCCCAAATATTGAGCAATTAATGCATCATAGGCCGCAGTATGGCGGAATACTTGTAAAGCTAAATTACGACGGAAAGCTCGATCATCTGAGCCATCATGGATTGCATTTAAAACATTATTATATTCGTTAGGGTCAACAACTGTAATCACATCAGCAAAGTTTTTAGCAGCAGCACGCAACATGCTTGGTCCACCAATATCAATCTGTTCAATTGCATCTGGTTCAGTCACTCCATCCTTTTGAATCGTTTCTTTAAACGGATAAAGATTAACTACGACCAAATCGACCGTATCGATATTATGATCCTTGAGTGCTTGCATATGTTCTGGCAAATCACGACGAGCTAACAAGCCAGCATGAATTCGTGGATGAAGTGTTTTCACACGCCCATCTAGCATTTCAGGAAATCCCGTAACTTCTTCGACTGCAGTCACATCAATACCTGCATCTTCAATTACTTTTTTGGTTCCCCCAGTTGAAATTAATCGATAACCTAAGTTAGTTAAACCTTTGGCGAAATCAACGACACCTGTTTTATCTGAAACGCTTAGTAATGCTGTTTTCATGTGTTTATTTACCCCTTTAATTGATTAATTTTTTGAAGTCCCTAACAATTTGTTCTACTTGAATCGGCTCCTCATTTCAACGACTTCCGCCTAGCCTTGAATAACTCGATTACTGAACCCGTAATCTTTGTTATTCTTCACTATGCTCAGCCGCTGTGCGAAATGCCTCACACTCCACTTACCGATTGAAATCACGCTCTATTACTTTGCATAAACTGTCAAAATATAAAACATGTTCAACGTCATGAATGCGAGTGGCTAGAGTGTCAATATCATCTGATGGCAAGATTTCGACGGCTTGTTGTGCGATGATGGGGCCGCTATCAACGCCGGAATCGACGTAATGAACCGTAACACCTGTAGAACTAACTCCGGCAGCAAACGCATCTTCAATCCCATGACGGCCTGGAAATTTTGGTAACATCGCAGGATGGATATTAATAATTTTTCCCGGATAAGCTGTCAGTAAGACATCCGAAACAATTTTCATATAGCCAGCTAAGACAAGTAAATCAACTTTTAATGATGTTAAATATTGTGCAATTGCTGTTTCATAATCGTGCTTATTCTCAAACTCTTTCATTTCGTGTGCCCACACAGGAATATTAGCGTCTTTAGCGCGTTGTACGACTAATGCATCGGGATGATCACAAACCAAACAAACCACATTAATATTCAATTCACTAGATTGAATTTTGTCTAATAATGCAGAAAAATTTGTGCCTGTTCCTGATGCGAAAATTGCGATATTAATCATCTTTTTCTCCCAACAATTTTACTTGTTGATCTCCAGTTAATGGTGTCACTTGACCAATTTGGTAATGGACTTCATCACCCAAAGCCAATTCAACCTCTGCAAGTTGTTCTGGATGAATTGCTAAGACCATCCCTAACCCCATATTAAAGGTTTCGTAGCGGTCCTCAACCGATAAATCACCTTTTTGGACTAAGACATCAAAGATTGGTTGATTTAACCAAGTACTGATATCAATTTCAGCTTGTAAATCTGCTGGCAACATCCGTGGTACATTTTCCAACAAACCTCCGCCAGTAATATGTGCTGCACCAGCGACTAGCTTCTTTTGTAACAATGGTTTCATTGCTTCCACATACAGTTTGGTTGGCTTTAATAATTCATCAATCAATGTTGCATCTAATTCATCTAAATGATCATCAAATTGAAAATCATTATCGTCAAACAAAATTTTGCGGACTAACGAAAAACCGTTACTATGTAATCCGCTTGAAGGTAAACCAATTAAAATATCACCAGCTGTAACATTGGCCGGATTTAGCAACTGACTTTTGGGAGCCAAGCCAACTGCAAAACCAGCTAAATCAAAGTGTCCAGGTTGATATACCCCGGGCATTTCAGCTGTTTCTCCACCTAACAACACAATGCCGTTTTCTTGGCAGACAGTTAAAATTCGATTCAAAATAATGTCAATCTGTTCGGGTTTGACTTCGGCTAACGCCATATAATCGAGGAAAAATAAAGGTAATGCTCCTTGTGCCAACAAATCATTGACGCACATGGCAATTAAATCTTGCCCAATCGTATCAACTTTATTCGCCGCGGAGGCTAATAACACTTTAGTTCCCACGCCATCACTTCCAGCTACTAAAACAGGTGAATCGAGTTGACTCTCATCCATTTCATACAGGCCTGCGAAACCTCCCAATTGTCCGAGGACATGAGAATCTTGTTGCGACATTTTTTTCTTCAAATTTTGAACTACTTCATCCCCGGCAGCAATGTTCACTCCGGCCCGTTCATATGCGTTAGGCATTTGTATTGACCTCCTGATTTAAAGTTGCGGTAAGTACATGATCATTTGCCGTTTTTGGATTTTCAAAAGTGGCTTCATAATCATAGAGGGGCGTTGGATATTCGCCATCAAAGTAAGAAACACATAAGCCTTCATTCGGTGCATCTTGATTTAAACCAATTGATTTGATTAATCCTTCAAGGCTCAAGAAACTTAATGAATCGGCACCAATTTGTTCGCGCATTTCTTCGACCGTATAATTAGCAGCCATCAATTCACGCGTATGTTCAATGTCAATTCCGTAAAAACATGGGTATTTTAACGGTGGTGAGGCAATTAGCAAGTGGACGCTTTTGGCCCCAGCATCACGTAACATTTTAACGATATAAGTACTGGTAGTACCGCGCACGATTGAATCATCAACTAACGCGACTTTTTTACCTTCGACCACTGCACGAATGGCAGACAATTTCATTTTGACGCCTTGTTCACGTAAAGCTTGCGTAGGTTGGATAAAAGTTCTCGTACTATATTGGTTTTTCATCAATCCCATTTCGTCCGGAATGCCTAACTCCAATGCCACACCAGATGCGGCTGATAAGGAAGAATTAGGAACGCCGACCACAATATCAGCATCAATGTTGTTTTCTCGAGCCACTTGGCGCCCCATACGTTGACGAGCTAAATGCACATTAACCCCATAGATATCTGAATCAGGACGCGCAAAATAAATATATTCCATTGAGCAGATTGTTAACTGGGTATTTTCAGTATATTTGCTCACGCGATAACCTTCGTCATCAATGGTAATTAATTCACCAGGTTGGACGTCACGCACAAATTTGGCTCCGACAACGTCTAAAGCACAGGTCTCACTTGCTACAATCCAAGAACCATTTTCGAGATGACCAATGACTAGTGGACGGAATCCATTTGGATCAAGTGCAGCATACAAGGCATGGTCAGTCAAAATCAAATAGGCAAAGCCACCTTCAATTTGGCGTAAGCTGGCACTTAAACGATCTTCAAATTTTGCTTGTGGTTGACGTTGAATCAAATGCATCAATACTTCAGTATCCGAGTTAGATTGGAAGATTGCGCCGTTTTCTTCAAGTTGACGACGTAAACTGACCGCATTAGTCAGATTACCATTGTGGGCCAACGAAACGTCGTAGTCAGTGTAATGAAAGTTTAAGGGTTGAATATTTTCAATCCCGTGGCTGCCAGCCGTTCCATAACGCACATGGCCAATGGCGGCAGTGCCAATTAATTCATCAATTGTCTCTTGTCGATCAAAAACGTCGGCTAATAAGCCCATTCCCTTATGGCCAACAAGTTTCCCGTCATCATTACGTACCACAATCCCAGCACCTTCTTGACCGCGATGTTGTAAACTATGGAGTCCAAAATAAGTGCGTTGCGCGGCTTGATTGTCGCCCCAAACACCGAACACACCACATTCTTCGTTTAAGCCTTTTACTTCATTTGCCAAGCGAGTGCCTCCTTCCATGCCTTCTTCGCAGTTTTAACATCAAGATTCATATCAAAATCATTAGTCGTAATGGTTAATTGGTCGCCACCAGTTTGACCAATGGCTTGTGCGCCAGTTAACTCTTCAAAGGCGGCTTGGTGAGTAGCGGGAACTGAAACAACAAAGCGTGATTGTGTCTCAGAAAAGAGCCAGCTGGCTGGCATGTCAACGTTAAGTTGAGCGCCAATTTCATTATCAAAAGTACTTTCTGCAACTGCCACGGCCAATCCACCTTCAGAAATGTCATGAACACTATTGACCAATCCGGCGCGGATAGCTTGTTGGACTAATTGTTGATTAGCAGCTTCGGTGGCTAAATCGAAATCGAATAATTGACCCTCGATTTGACCAGTTTGCATTTTTTGAATTTCAGTACCATTGAAGTCGGCTTTGGTTTCACCAACGACATAAAGTAAATCACCGGAATTCTTAAAACTCTGGGTGGTTACGTAATCGAGTGATTCAATCAAGCCAACCATTCCAACCATTGGAGTTGGATAAATGGCTTCACCATTGAATTCGTTATATAAGGAAACATTTCCTGAAATAACGGGTGTTTCAAATTGGCGACATGCTTCTGACATTCCTTTAGTAGCTTGTTCCAGTTCATAGTACACTTCTGGATCTTCAGGACTACCGAAGTTCAAACAATCAGTAATTCCTAGTGGTACGCCTCCAGAAGCGACAATGTTACGAGCAGCTTCGGCAACCGCAATTTGACCGCCTTGATGAGGATCCAAGAATAAGTAACGTGGATTGGCATCCGTGGTCATCGCTAAGGCTTTGTTAGTCCCGCGTACGCGAATCACAGCTGCGTCAGAACCAGGTAAGACAATCGTATTGGTTTGGACTTGTGAATCGTAACGACGATAAACACTTTCTTTACTAGCAATAGCTGGTTGTTGTAAGACTGACATCAATGTGTCAGCTAACTTGGAAGCATCAGGTTCAAAGCCTGCACTCGGCTGATCTAAACGAGCGGGACGAGCACTAGGTTTACGATAAACGGGCGCTTCATCAACTAACGCCTTCACGTCAACATCTGCAACTACTTCACCATGTTGATGTAAGATATATTGTTGGTCATCACGAACAGTGCCAATTTCGACTGCTTCAGTTTCATATTGGTTAAACAAGTCAATCACTTCAGCTGCATACCCTTTTTTAATACATAACAACATCCGTTCCTGCGATTCAGACAACATCAATTCATAAGGAATCATGCCATCTTCACGTTGAGGAACTAAATCAAGATTCAAATCCATTCCAAAACCGGCTTTCGCACCCATTTCAGCAGAAGATGAAACTAATCCAGCGGCACCCATGTCTTGAATTCCAACTAAAATATCTGCGTGATTTTCAATTAAATCCAAACAAGCTTCCATCACCATTTTTTCTGCAAATGGATCACCAACTTGAACGGCAGACCGTTGTGATTCTTGTTCATCGTTAAATTCAGCAGACGCGAAAATTGCCCCTTGAATACCATCACGTCCAGTTTTGGCACCCACGTAGAAAATTAAATTTCCGGCACCAGCAGCGGCACCTTTTTGTTGTTGAACTGAATCTAAAAGTCCAACACACATTCCGTTCATCAAAGGATTGCCTTGATAAACGTCTTCAAAAGTCATTTCGCCACCAACAGTTGGAATACCAATACAATTACCATAATCGCCAATGCCGGCAACGGTTTGATCAATTAAATACTTGGTATGCGCGTCATCTAGTGAGCCAAAATGAAGGCTATCTAACATAGCAATGGGACGAGCACCCATGGAGAAAATATCGCGAATGATTCCACCAACCCCTGTTGCCGCACCTTGATAAGGTTCTACTGCAGTTGGATGATTATGACTTTCAGCTTTGAAAACAACGGCCTGGCCATCACCAATATCAATAATACCGGCTCCTTCTCCAGGTCCTTGCAGAATATTTTTACCAGTGGTTGGAAATTGCTTCAAAAGTGGCTTTGAATTTTTATATGAACAGTGTTCGCTCCACATTGCCGCGAACAAACCAGTTTCAGTAAAGTTTGGTAAGCGACCTAATAGTTCTTGAACTTTATCAAATTCGGCTTCGCTTAAACCCCATTGTTCATACAATTTTTGCGCTTCAATTTCGCGTGGTTGCAACTCAATCATCGGTTATTCTCCCCTTGGTATTTACCGTGTGTTTTTATTTTTGTAATTGTTGGTTTTCAACAAAGCTTTGAAATAAACGTAATCCGTCCGTTCCGCCTAAAATATCTTCACTCGCACGTTCAGGATGGGGCATCATCCCCATCACATTGCCTTGCTCATTGACAATTCCAGCAATATCATCAATACTGCCATTTGGGTTTTCAGAATACGTCAACACAATTTGATGGTTATCTTTCAGTTGTTGAAGGGTTGCTTCATCACAGTAATAATTGCCATCACCATGAGCTACTGGCATCATCACTTTTTCACCTTGTTCAAATTGGTTCGAAAAGGCGGTTTGATTATTTTGAACGAACAGTTCTTGTTGCTGACAAACAAATTCAAGATGTTGATTCTTACGTAAACCTCCGGGCAATAAACGAGCTTCCGTCAAAATTTGGAAACCATTGCAAATTCCTAAAACAGGTTTTCCTTCACCGGCAAACCGTTTGACGTCCGTCATAATTGGGGCAAAACGAGCAATTGCACCACTTCGTAAGTAATCACCATATGAGAAGCCACCCGGTACTAAAACCGCAGCAACATCTTCTGGTAATTCAGTTTCACGATAATCGACAAAGATTGGTTCGACATGTAGTTGATCACGTAAAACATAGAACATGTCCCAATCACAATTCGAGCCTGGAAAACGAATCACAGCATATTTCATTTGATTAGCCCTCCACGGTTGTCAGTTCTTCAATTTCGTAAGTGTAACTTTCCATGTTGGTATTGGTTAATAGTTCCGTACACATTTCTTCAACTTGTTCATCGATATTTTTGCCAGTTTTTTTAATCATTAATTCGAAATACTTACCTTGAGTCACTGATTCGACATTTGTAAAATCGAGACGATGTAAGGCGGTTTTGACTGCTTCACCTTGGGGATCCAGAATTGATGCTTTATAGGTTACATACACTTTGACACTATACATTTGCAGCCTCCTTGCTTTCTACCAACCGACGTAACACTTCTGAATAAACATCTACCAAATCACCTGTATCTTTACGGAAAACATCCTTATCAAACGATGCTAAGGTGTCCTGATCGACTAAGCGACAATTATCTGGGGAAATTTCATCAGCTAACACAATTTCGCCATCATTGGTTTTACCAAATTCAAGTTTAAAATCAACTAACTTCAAGCCGGCTTGCGCATAGCGAGTTGATAAAACTTGATTTACTTTTAAAGCATAATCAGTAATGAAATTTAATTCTTCATCAGTCACAATTTCTAGGGCTAAGATTTGGCTCTCATTGATAAATGGGTCATCGAGGGCATCTGATTTATAGAAGGTTTCCACAACTGGTGGATTCAGTGGCTTGAGGTAATCAATTTGAAATTTACGTTGAAAGCTACCAGAAGCTGCGTTACGAATCACAACTTCTAGAGGAATCATCTTCATAGTTTTGACCAACTGTTCATTACTTGAAACTTGCTTAATGAAATGGGTTTTAATCCCATTGTCCATCAAATTTTCAAATAAAATTGTATCAATTTGGTTATTCAGACTCCCTTTGCCTTCAATATGATCTTTTCGCTTACCGTTTAAGGCAGTGGCTTGATCTAAATATTCGACCCAAACGACGCCATCTTCATCAGTTTCGTAAAAGCGTTTTGCTTTTCCCTCTTTAATCACTGCAAGTTTTTGCATTGTTATGCCTCCCAGATATTTTCTGATTTTAAATTTTTGAGTGTTGCTTCTAAATCATTATTCAAAATGGTAATGTGGCCCATCTTCCGGTTAATTTTTGGCTCGGCCTTGCCGTATCCGTGATAATGCCAGTTAGGTCGCGTCGGTAACAAGTCCCTTGTTGATTCCTGATGGCGACCTAGAATATTGACCATCACCGCTGCTTGATACATAAAAATCTGTGGTATCGCCAAACCACAGATACTACGAATGTGGGCTTCAAATTGAGACACGTTACAAGCTTCGATTGAATAGTGTCCCGAATTATGTGGTCGTGGCGCTAACTCATTAACCAACAACTTGCCATTGGCTAACATGAAAAATTCAATGCCAAGCACGCCTCGTAATTCAAATGCTTGAGCAATCTGTGTCGCAATATTATCCGCCATTTGTTTGGTGGCTTCGCTCACACGTGCGGGCACGATGCTTTCCATCAAGATGTGATGTCGATGAATATTTTCAGAAACTGGAAAAACCTGAATTTCACCCTGACTACTGCGAGTCACCATGACTGACAATTCTTTCACAAAATCTTGTTTCTTTTCTAAGATGCATTCGCCGTGGCTTAACAAATCATCTGCCACTTCAATGTCAATTTGATCATTGATATCGAGCTGGCCGTGACCATCATAGCCACCACTCGCCGTTTTTAAAATGCTACCAAACCCGAGTGCTGCGACTGCCCCTTCAAGTTGATCTAAAGATTCGATTGCTTTAAATGGTGTCACCGGAATTCCGTGTTCTTTTAAGAAGTTTTTTTCATTAATTCGGTTACTAGTGATTTCAAGGATTTTGGTTCCTTGAGGTAATTGCGTATATTGTGCTGCTTCATTTAATGTTTGGACGTCGACATTTTCAAACTCATAAGTTAAGACATCGCTTTGTTTGGCCAATTTAATTAACGCATCATGGTCATCGTATTCAGCCACAATTTGAAAATCGCTGACTTGCCCGGCTGGACTATCAGGAGTCGGATCCAAAATGCCCACCTTATAACCCATTTGTTTGGCGGCAAATGACATCATTTGTCCAAGTTGGCCGCCACCTACAATTCCAATGGTTTGTCCTGGCAATACGACCTTATTTGAGTTGGTCTGCACTTTTGATGGCCTCCTCGGTTTGTTTCTGGCGAAAATCTAGTAAGTTTTGAGCGATTTGTTCATCATTGATTGCTAAGATTTCTGCTGCTAATAAAGCAGCGTTTTTGGCGCCGGCTTTCCCAATGGCTGTCGTAGCTACTGGTACTCCGCTTGGCATTTGGACGATTGAAAGTAGTGAGTCCATTCCCTTTAATGCGTGGCTTTCAATTGGAACACCAATCACTGGTAGAATGGTATTGGCGGCTAGCATCCCTGGTAAATGTGCTGCTCCACCAGCACCAGCGATAATAACTGAAAAGCCATCTTGTTTGGCATTTTGTGAAAACGTCTGTAGTTCTTGTGGCATTCGATGTGCAGAAATGATTTTTGGTTCAAAGTCTAATCCGAGTTGTTCAAGTAACTGGGTTGTTAATTGCATTGTGGGCCAATCAGAAATTGATCCCATCACAACGGCGATTTTGTTCATCATGTTCTCCCTACTATTCAAATTTCACTCTTAGTGTAACAACGAACTGTCAGATAGTCAACACGTTTTACATACATTTATATTAAAATATCATTTAATGTTCGTGTTTAAATGGTTTTACCTAGCTAATTTTGTAATTTACGATAAAAAAACACCAAAATCATAATATTTACGATTTTGGTGTTTTCATGTTATTTACTAACAACATATTCAATTTCAATTAATGCACCCGCTGGTAGTTTAGAAACTTCTACCGTTGAGCGAGCTGGTAAAATTAGATTGTTTGAGAAGAAATCTGCATAGAGCTCATTTACCTTATCAAATTGATTAACATCATCGAGAAAAATCACAGTTTTAACAATGTCATTGCGTGTGAAGCCAGCGTGCGCTACCACTGCCGCGATATTATCAAAGACTTGCTTGGTTTGGCTCTCGATATCTGATCCAACCAATTTACCGGTCTCTGGATCAATTCCAACTTGACCGGATCCATATAAGGTGTTGCCAACTTTAATCGCCTGTGAATATGGGCCTAAAGCTGCTGGAGCATTTTTTGTTTCAATTACTTCTGTCATGAAAATCTCCTTCTAATCAAATTAATAATATTTTACCATTGATTTTTAACAATACCTAGGCTTGTTTAGAATCCTTCTAAGTAAAATTCAGTGACAAAGAGGTGTTCAATCACTTCTTTGGCATTATCTTCCGTAATAACCCCTTTAGCAAGGTTATCTTTCACGATGGCAATAATCTTTTCACGAGATTCCGTAATTTTATCTTCATCAACGGTAACGTGAATAATATGCGCATTGTCATTCCAAACTACTTCTACGGCCCCAGCAAAATCAATGCCGAGTCCATTGAGCCAATCTTCAATTGTTTTTTGGTTTAATTCCATGACACAAGTTCCTCCCGGTTATTTAATAACAATAGTATAACTCAAACAAAAAAAAGCTTCTACTCATTCGATGAGCAGAAGCTTCCTTCAATTAACAATGTTAATTATTTAACAGCTTTCCATGTCCAGTCAGTAAATTCAGGAATATCATGTCCTTCATTACGAGTAACATCGAAATGCTTAGCCAAGATGGCATCCATCTTCTTATCAAATGCATCAGCGTCAGCTTGTGAGATTGCTCCCTTAGCAGCTAACAATGAAGCAGCATCTTTAGCTTGGTTGAAACGATCCAATTGTGAGTATACACGCATGTCGTATGCAGTAGTAATATCACCATCTTCACGGTATCCATGAACACTCAAACCGAGGTGAGCGCGTTCGTAGAAGTATGATTCAATCAAGTCTTCGTAACCATGGAATCCGAATAATACAGGAGTTCCTGATTCGCCGAAGAACTTAGTAAATTCAGCGTCAGTCAAAGCACGGTCAGCATTTTGCTTACCATTCTTCTTTTGTAGACGGTTTAATTCAACAACGTTTACATAACGGAATTTAACAGTTGGGAATGCTTCATGAATAAGGTCGATAGTAGCTAATGATTCGTTTGTTGGTTCAACACCAGCAGATGCGAAAATAATATCAGCGTCTTCACCTTCAGCAACAGTAGATGCCCAGTCGATTGTCTTCAAACCTTCGTTAGCAAGTGTTTCAGCTTCATCAACTGAGAACCATTGTTGACGTGGTTGTTTTGAAGCAACAACGTGGTTAATCTTTTGACGTTCAGTAAATGCACGACCAAAGACAGCAAGTAATGTGTTAGCATCGCCTGGCAAGTATTGGCGAACAAAGTCAGCCTTCTTTTCAGACAAGTGAGTTAACATACCTGGATCTTGGTGAGTGTATCCATTATGATCTTGTTGGAATACAGTAGATGTAGAAATCAAGTTCAATGATGGATAATCGTTACGCCATGGTTGTTCTGCAGCTTGGCGAATCCACTTGAAGTGTTGAGTAATCATTGAATCCACTACACGAAGGAATGATTCGTAAGATGTGAAGACACCAGTACGACCAGTAAGTGTATATGATTCTAGCCAACCTTCAGCTTGATGTTCTGAAAGTTGTGCATCTAAGATACGGCCTTCAGGACCTTCATGTTGGTCATTTGGTTCGTGAACTTCTTCCATCCATTGACGGTTAGAAACCTTGAACATATCCCATAGACGGTTTGACATAGTTTCGTCAGGTCCGAAGATACGGAATGTAGTTGGGTTCTTCTTAGCAATATCAGCAAAGAATCCAGAAAGTACGTTCATATCCATGTTACGGTTAGCATCAGCTAATTCAGTTCCACGGTTTTCTGGAGTAATTTCGTTGGCGAAGTCTTTCCAGCTAGCCATAGCTAGTTCTGGAGCTTTTTCACCACGACGACGGCCGGCATTAGCAACTGGGTTACTTGCCATACGCTTGTCACCCTTAGGTGCCATAGCTGCAACTTCGTCCTTAAGTGAACCATCAGTGTTGAACAATTCAGTTGGTTTGTATGAATTCAACCATTCTTCGAATTCAGGCAATTCTGCCAACTTGTGTTGTGCAAGACCCAATGGCACTTGGTGAGCACGGAATGAATTTTCGATAGGCATTCCTGCTGTATCGAACTTAGGTCCGCCCCAGCCCTTAGGTAAACGAGCAATGATAACAGGCCATGCTGCAATTTCGCCATCTTGGTAACGACCGTTTTCACGTGCGTCATTTTGGATGTCTTTGATATCGCGGATAGCGTCATCAAATGTCTTAGCAGCTAATTCGTGATAAGCCATGTAATCATGGATATCTGAGTTTTCAATAAAGCGAGGTGAGTAGCCAAGTCCTTCGAAGAACTTAGTAATTTCAACATCACTCATACGTGAGAAAATAGTTGGGTTTGAAATCTTGAATCCGTTTAAGTCTAAGATAGGCAATACTGCACCATCATTCTTAGGGTTAACGAATTTGATTGAGTGCCATGCTGTCATGGCAGGTCCAGTTTCAACTTCACCATCACCAATTACAGTAAATGCAATTTGGTCTGGGTTATCTAAGATAGCACCAGTTGCGTGTGATAATGAGTATCCAAGTTCTCCACCTTCATGAAGTGAACCTGGTGTTTGGGCAGTCATATGTGAACCAATTCCACCTGGGAATGAGAAACGCTTGAATAAGCGAGTCATACCTTCAACATCTTGAGTAATTTCTGGGTAGGCTTCAGTATATGAACCATCCAAATAACTGTTGGTAACCATAACTTGTCCACCGTGACCTGGGCCACCGATATAGAACATGTTTAAATCAAACTTGTTAATTAAACGGTTAGCATGAGCATAAAGGAAAGTTTGGCCTGAGATAGTACCCCAGTGACCAATAGGCTTAACTTTAACATCGTCAGCTTGGATTGGTGTATTTGTAACTGAGAACAAAGGGTTGTTCTTTAAAAAGATCATACCTGCTGAAAGGTAGTTGGTAGCACGCCACCAAGCATCGACTTTAGCTAGATATTCTTTTGAATCAAAATCTACTGCCATGAAATTAACACTCCTTAAATTAAATGAATTAATAACAACATAGTATTTGATGCGACTTACGTAAATATACCTAAGTAACAATTTACAATGACTATTTTACCTACATTTTCGAAAAAGTCAACTTTTTTGAAAATTGATACGGTCCAATTTTTATTGACATATTGTAATTCAAGTAAATAAACGCTTCAGACCTCATCATAGTCTAAAAAAATGGCTGATTTAAGTCGATAATTTGAATTTATCGATAAAAAAAGATGAAGAATTCATCTTATTCTTCATCTAAACTAACAAATGTATTATATTTTAAATACTTGTAATGAACTCGCATATTGGAAACTTCAAATGGGGTTCCATCATCCAAGAAGAAAATTCCTTCCATGATTCCAACTGGTTCATTTTCAGTTAATCCCAGTAGTTCTTGATCCTTGGCATTGGATGGTTCGGCCAAAATCGACATAAATGATTTGGTAACTGACTTGCCTTCGATTTCAGATAAGTGATTAAAGATTGAACCTTTGACTACCTTTTGCGTTAATCCTGGCATCACTTTAATAGGAATATAGCCAGTTTCAATGATGATTGGTTCGTCATCAAATAAGCGTAACCGTTTGATTTCATAGACAAAATCATCTGGTCCCAAGAATAAATCTTGTTGTAATTCCTTGCTAGCTGGAATAACCTGATAATCAAGTAATTTAATGCTAGGATGTTTACCGGCCATATGAAAACTATCTGTCACACCTAGGTTAGTTCCTTCATAATTAAAGAGCGACTGATTTTTTAAATACAGTGGATTAATGAAGGTTCCTGAACCACGTTTTTTAAAAATAATTCCTTGTTGAGCCATCACGTTTAACGCACGTTTAATGGAACTACGACTCACGCCGTATGACTCACTCAGACTACGTTCATCTGGTAATTTTTTATTTTCGAATTCTTGGTTAAAAATTCGCGCTTTGAGGTCATGCATTATCTTGCGGTATACTAAATCTGCCATGAAAACTAACTCCTATATTTTGGCACTCGTTATTCTATTCTCTCAAAAGTATAACAGATTTTCTAATTGGATGTATACTTTAATAAAATTGGTCCGACCCAACGAAACTTATTTGGAGGTTACTCATGGGTAAAAAAAAGAAAGTTAAAAAAACTTTAGTTGAACAAATTCTCGATAAACATCAAGTCAATTATGAACAAACCGAATTTCCCACCAAACAAGAGGGCGACGTTCAACAACTAGACGTTAATCATGGTGACATAGATGAACATTTAATCTATAAAACCCTAGTTCTCACAGGGCCAACTACGGGTCCAGTCGTTGGCGTGGTACCTGTGGATTGGCATTTGGATGAAAAAAAACTAGCCAAGGAATCTGGCAATAAAAAGGTGTCGATGGTACCTTTAACTGATTTACTCAAAACGACCGGTTATGAACATGGTGCCAATACTCCAATTGGTATTTACGAAAAGTTCAAATACCCGATCTATATTGATCAAGAAGCCACGACCGTACCAGAAATTTATGTTTCTTCCGGTAAAATTGGTCGTTCCATAAAAATCAACGCTGCAGATATGGCATCAGTCGTCAATGGCAAGTTTGTCGACTTAAAACGATAGAAAGATAAACTATGACAAATTCCCTCATCACAAATTTTGGATATTTATTACTGTATGTCGCCATTTTTCCTATTATTTTTGGCACATTTTTAGTGTTAGTCAATCACAACAGTAAAAAGATTACGGCCAATTATTTTGGCTATAATGCTCAAATCTGGATGGGCTTCATTGGCATTGCCATTCATGAATCCAGCCATCTGATTATGGCACTGATTTTTCGTCATAAAATTGAAAAGTTTCGCCTCGTTCGTTTTCCTAAGAAAAATGATCCGGATGACCAAGCGTTAGGTTATGTGTCACATAGCTTTAATCGGTCAAATTTTTATCAACGATTGGGAAATTTATTCATCGGGATCGCCCCAATTATTGGCAATACGATAGTCATTTGGTTGCTTTCAAAGTGGTTAGTACCAAACGCTCTATCTTCGTGGCAAACCTACGTCAGTACCCAGTCAATTTCTGATTTGAGCCTATTTTCCGATTCACCATATGGAATCATCGGGATTATCATTTGGATTTTAGTGCTGATTAACATTTGTGTGGGTGGTTTTGACTTAAGTCGGTCCGATTTAAACAGTTCTTTATCCGGCGTTGTCTTCTTCATCATTGTCATGGCGGTCATTTCTTTAATCATGACTTTCATCACCCAAACAGTTGATATTGCCACCACCTTACAATCATTCATGCTGCCACTCTATTCAGCGATGGTACTGGCAATTATTATTTCTACCTTAGCAAACCTGATTTTAAGAATAATTATTTTGGCCAAAAAGTAAAGGACTCTTCCGCGATGGAAAAGTCCTTTTTTATACGAATTACATTTTTTTACGTTGTTCCGCTTTATCAACGATGATTGAGGCAACGATGGCAATCGTAATTAACACGACAATCACCAGTAATGACACGACGTTTGAAATTTGAAAATGCCAACCAAAGTAGTGCGCACTCTCATTCAAGACCATCTTAATTCCGATAAAGGCTAAGATCACTGACAGCGCATATTTAATATAACGGAATAGTGGTAAGACGCCGTTTAGCGCGAAGTATAACGAACGTAATCCCATGATTGCAAAGATGTTAGAAGTGACCACAATAAAAGTATTTTGAGAAACTGATAAGACGGCCGGAATCGAATCAACCGCAAACAGTAAGTCCGATGCTTCAATAAAGAGCAAGGCTACTAAGAATTGTGTCGCCATTAGTTTACCATCAACTCTGGTTAAGAAATGAGGCTCAGTCGCATCTTCTTTAATGGGAATCACTTTACGAATGACTTTGATAATCGGACTATCGTTCAAGCTCTTGGTGCCACCATCTTTTTCAAACAACATATTAATCCCGGTGTAAATCAGGAAGATTCCGAAGATAATCATTAGCCATTTGAATTTGTCCAATAAGGCCACTCCAGCGAAGATGAAGATTACTCGCATGACTAAGGCTCCAAAGACACCCCAGAATAGTAATCGATGCTGGTATTTAACATCAATTTTGAAGAAGCCGAAGACCAAGATAAAGATGAACAAGTTATCAATACTTAACGATTTTTCCAATAAATAAGCAGTGATAAAGTCTAACGAATAACTTGCCCCGGCATATGACCAAATCCAGCCGGCAAAACAGAAAGCTAACCCAATCCAAAATGCACTCCACAGTAAAGATGACTTGATAGTGGGCGCTTCGTTTCCTTTATGAAACACACCTAAATCAAGTAACAACATTACGACAATGAAGGCAAAAAATCCTATCCAATATCCAATACTAACTTCCAATTAATTTCTCCTTATTGATCAAATTATTTACTAACAACTTGTTCTAATTGACTCATTTTCCATCCTAAAATGGTTCCTAAAATACATAATACCACCGCGGCCACGATTCCCATCATGCCGATGCCATGATAATCAGTTGGAACGATCATTATGGTAGATGCCATCACAATCCCAAACACGATATGAAACAGTTTCGAATACGCAATTTCAAAAAGCCAATTCATCACTTTGGATAGCAGCGCAATCACTAATACCACCCCAATAAACAATGGTAAAAGTACGCCAACATCCCCAGTTTTGATTCCATCTGACATTCCCTTGTAAAGTCCTAAATAAATCAGAAAATTAGAAGGACTTAAGCCTGGAATCACCAGCCCTAATCCGATTAAAATTCCTGCTAATACCCATGACCATAAATTGGCATCAATCTGGCTGACATTTGACAAGCCAAACTTCAAAAACAAGGTCATACAGATAAACGCAATAATCATTAGGCCAATATCTAATTTTGAACGGCCACGCTTGCCAGAATCTTGCCACATGGCAGGAATGGTCCCTAAAATGGCGCCGACGAAGAACCAAAGAACAATCGTTTCGTAGTTCCCTAATAGGTAACTAACCGCAAACGATAAGCCAAAAACTCCCAGTATTCCACCTATTCCAACCGGTAGAAAAAAGAAAAAGTTTTGTCTAAAGTTCTTAAACGGATGGGCCAAAAATTTGATTAGTGGTTCATACAACCCAAAAACCACTGATAATGCGCCACCACTAATACCTGGTAAAATAAATCCGGAGCCAATTAATGCTCCTCTGATTACGTTCAGTAACCAGACACGTTGATTGTTAATTTGCAATCAATGTTCCTCCACACTTTATACTTTTCTTATGAATACAATAATTATACCTAAAACTAAAGTGGCTTGGCTAGTAAATACCATTTCTCATAAAGAAAAATTAATAATCGTCTAAATTAATTATCTTATTATAACTAATCGCCATTCCATTCCTGCTTAAAATGATTGACAAAATCCTGCATGATTTCTTGTCGTTTAGCCCCAATTTGCTTGGCTGTGTCTGTGTTTAAACGATCAGTAATTAGAAACAACTTTTCGTAAAAATGATTAATCGTCGTTCCAGGTTCATTCCGATATTGTTCCTTAGTTAAATTCAATCTGGGCTCAACACTTGGATCATACATCTCCTCACCCACGTGGCCACTGTAATAAAACGCTCGGCCAATGCCTAATGCCCCAATCGCATCCAACCGATCAGCGTCTTGGACCACTTGGCCTTCAATTGATAATTCAGATTCACTGCCTGAGAGACTCTTTGAAAACGACATATTCAAAATAATATCTTTGATAGCTTGAACCTGGTCGTTGGTAGCTCCAATCAATTTTAAAAATGACCACACTTTCATCTGTTGCTGTTCCGGCTGGTTCGTCAGCTTGTCATCAATGACATCATGTAGCCACCCGGCTGCCAGACTAATAAACATATCCGCCTGTTCGTGCGGTCCAATCTTATTGATCATTTTGGTGACACGCTTCAGATGATCCATCCCGTGTCCACTTGTATCGGCGCTCATTTCTTTAGTGACAAATTCTTCGATTAACGTTAATTGTTTTTCTTGATTTGGATTCATTTCAACACCTCGTACTTTCACATCTATTTTAACAAAAAATGAGAACTGCTTTTACACAGTTCTCACAAATGTTATAAATATTTTTTCTGAAGTTAAATGTAGACATGCACTTAATTCCAATTTAAAAATAATCTAAAATGAAATAATTTTTATGCTTGAGCTTCAACTTTAGTTTCACCACGTTTTTTTGCATTGCGTTTTGCAATCCACGCGGTAAGCATTGGAGTCAAAATCGCTGTGACAACAACAGCTGCAGTAATTTGAGTTGTTGCCGTCGTTTGGATAGATTTATAACTAGCATCAACAGCTGCAAGGGCAGCAGGAGTTGCCATGTTGGCACCAGCACAACTTGAAATTGCAGCTCCGGCAACACCTGAGCCACCTACTAATTTGTCGACGAGTATTGTAAATACACCACCAACAAGAGTAATGATGACACCTAACAAAATACCAGATGCTCCTGAAACAAAGATTTGTTGGAAGTTCATAGAACATCCCAGTGCAAATCCAACAACAACGATAGATGCATTCATACCATCATTAAGAATCTTTTTAACTGCTGGAAATAGGTTGGCAAGAATCATACCAACTAACAAAGGCAGAATGGTTGCTAATAAAGTAACAATTGAAAATGTTGCCAGCCCTGATGCTGCTAAGGCAATCATAGTAACATAAGGCCCAACACTTAGAATTGTGATACCAACTGCAGCTTCATCGACTTCATCTCCAAAGTCATGAACAATCCCTGCATACATGGCATTGTTGGCACCAGACATACCACCAATGATTGCAAGTGCACTCAGACCTAAGAAGTTGTTGTTCATTAACTTACCAACTAATAATCCAAGTACAACGGCAACAATAACTTTCGTCAAGATAATTGAACCACCACGTTTAATTGCAGCAGGTGCAGTTTTAAATGAAATTGTTCCCCCAATAACAAAGAGGAACGATCCAACAAGTGCACCTGACCCAGTTGCAAGCGGAGTTGTAAAACCTCCAATTTTTAAAAATGAAGGGAAAAAGGTGTTAATTGCCGCACCAATAAACATGGGGATAATAATATTACCACCTGGAATAGAAAAATGTTTTTTCTTCTTTACATTTTCAGCCATATCAATTCACTCCTCCCTAGCCATCCATTACAACGCCACCATCAGCGTCACCAATTTCTCCTGTAATAAAGCTAGCAGCATCAGATCCAAAGAAGAGAATCATTTGAGCGATTTCCACGGCTTCTGCTGGCCGACCCAAAGGAATAATTCCAATTACTTTTGCGTTCTTTTCCGGATCTTCAGATAACGACTTAGTCATTGATGTATGTGTGAATGAAGGTGCTACAGCATTTGCATAAATACCATATTTTCCTCCCTCTTTTGCAACGGCCTTGGTGAATCCATTTAAGCCCGCCTTTGAAGAAGCGTAAGCAACAGTACCTAATAATCCACCGCCAATTTTACCAGCAACAGAAGAAACATTTACAATTCTACCGCCACCATTATCTTTAAAATGGCTCCATATTGCTGCAACAGTGTTGTACGGACCCGTTAAGTTAATTTTAATTGTGCGATCCCATTCTTCTGGAGGTAATTCATCAAATGGCTTTGCACTAATAATTCCAGCAACATTAACCAATAAATCTACTTTTGTGAAATCTTTAATAATTTGAGCAAATGTTGAATTAACTTCTTCCCTATTCGCTTGATCAACGTGATAAAATCTATTTCCGTCGCCCATATCAGCAACGGTTTTTTTACCTGCATCATCGTCAATGTCTAATAATGCGACTTTACCGCCACCATTCACAATACCCTGCACGACCTCACGGCCGATTCCTTTAGCACCACCTGTTACAATAGCAACTTTTCCATCATAGTCATATCGCATGTTAATGGCATCTCCTTAAATTTTTATATTTAATTGCAAACGTTTACAGGGAGTACTATACCACATTCTTCACAAAGATTGAATACTTTTCACAATATTATTCTAATTCTGTTTTAATAAAATTATTGGAATATATATTTTTCAAAGCGAATTATCTTAATTTCCAAACGTTTATCGCTATTTTCTCAAATTTTTAATAAAATTAATCAGCTTAAATGAGATTACAATTAAAATCATTGTGAAAATTAGTATTAAGAATGGGGCGATATATTTCATATGTTTAATATACTTTTTTATAAAATTGTCAAATTTTACTAATTTATCAGTATTTTATCATTTTAATATTCGTTGTAATCCACAAAAATTAGTGAAATACGGGACAAAATTCAATTGAAACTCAATAAAAACATGTTACAATATACGAAATTTAATCACATGCAATAAAATAGATAGAGGAAAATTGTTAAAAAAGAGTGACATAGTCTTGTTACAAAAGCGTGATGAATCAATTCAACGATATCCATTGAATTTAATCAATATTGTGGTTAATGTCACTTGGAGGTGACAATATGTTCAAATTAAGTAATACAAAAAGAACGGAACTCACAGTACCGTCAGAAAAGATTCAAAGATTGTCAATTTTATCTGATAAATATTACTTAGACTCAGAATATATCAATTACGGAAGCCCGTATTTTGGTACAATCAGGGATGTTCTAAACCACATGCTGATTGGAGCTAAGTCATTAAAGGGAAAATACATAAAAATTACAATAACTTTACTTGACTACAATTCGAAAAATGGAGCAATTAAATATTATTTAAATGCAAAAAATGACGGAGATGTTAAAAAAACTGCATCTGGGATTTTAATGTCAGGCATACAAAACTCTGAAAAAAATAGTGAATAGATCAACAATTTAATTTTTAGAGATATAATTATTCCTATAAGTTCAAACATATAGCACTTTTATAGAAGCTCATTCCATTGTGAACAAATAAAAAAACAGTTATCAAATAGTTAAAGAATTTTAATTCGATTCTACTTTGAGAACTGTTTTTTGTTAACTTAAATTGTATATTGTCCACAATATTTTATTAGTTCATACAAAGATATGTATTTGTCGCTAATTAAAGCGATTTACTCCAATGATTCAGCATGATTAATAATCAAGCCATATAAATCTTTAATAAATTCTGGAGTCAGATTATCACTACCGAATTCTTCTTGGAGACGTTTAATCAATTCTTGACGACGACTCGTTTGAACGATAGGCAAATTGTGTGCTGCTTTGTATTCACCCACTTGATGAACGACTTGTAATCTTTTTTCTAATGCCGTCATGATTTCATTATCACATTCGTCAATTTGTTGTCGAAGATGATCCAATTCCATTACTTAGTTCTCCTCTCGCCAATCATTCTCATAATTTCATACGATAATTCTTTCGGTGTTAATTGGTCAGTATCAATCACAATATCAGAGACTTCCTCATACAGCGGCGCTCTAAATTGCCATAAGTCATTGAAACGTTTAGAGGTCATATTTTTCAATACTGGCCGGCCGTCAGTTTCACCGCTCAAGCGATCCATAATTTTATTTGGTTGCGTACGTAAATAAACTACCGGAGTTTGTGTTTCCTTCAACAATTCACGATTTAAGTCTTTCATGACTACCCCGCCGCCTGTTGAGAGAATACCTTCGTTATCTAAATACTCATCTAAAACTTCAGTCTCGATTTCTCTAAACTTAGCTTCACCTTCACGGGCAAAAAACGTCTTAATGGTTTCTCCGAGTTTCGCTTCAATCAAATCATCTAAATCAAACTGAGTTAATTCCATTCGTTTAGCCAATTCTGCGCCAACCGTGGTTTTGCCAGTTCCCATAAAGCCAACTAAAACTACATGAGCCATTAGAAATCCTCCTCCATTGTCATCCGAGTTTGCTTAGAAGCAGCAAAAAAATCAAAAATCTCGGTTGAGTTATTATTTATTAATGCTTGTTTTAAAGTGTCGATTTGTTGCTGATACAGCTCAATTGCTTCGAGGGTTGCATCCCGATTAGTTTGTAAAATATCCGTCCACATTTGTGGATCCGCACCACCGATTCGCGTTGTATCTTTAAATCCACCGGCAGCATATTGTGGTAATTCTGGATGGTTTGCTAAAGTCAACGAAGACGCATTGACCAAACTTGCCGCAACAATATGCGGTAAGTCACTGAGCATGGCCATCATTTCATCATGTTTTTTTGCAGTAGTTTCGACAAAATTTAAATGTAATGATGACAATAAGTTCCGCAGTCGATCCAAATCTGCCTGGTTTTCTGAAACCAGAAAGTATGGTGCTGAATCGTACAAGTGTGCATCAAGTGCATCAATTCCGGCTTTTGCTGTTCCGGCCATTGCATGGCCACCAACAAAACTAGTCCCGTTTTTAATCAATTCATCGGCCGCATCCATTACTTGTTTTTTGGTACTACCCGTATCAGTAATGAGAACGGTTGATTTTAAATCAGCATGAGAAAGCTTATGAAGACTATCGATAATAATATGAATGGGCGTGGCTAAAATAATCACATCCGCAGTCGGAGCGACTGCAAATAAATCCGTGTTAACCTCGTCAGCTAAGCCAATTTCTTTGGCGCGTTGTAGCGTTTTAACATTGAGGTCAACACCAATAATTTCAGCATTTTCTTGTCCATTTTTAATAGCTAATGCGAGTGATGCTCCCATTTCGCCCAGTCCATTTACCACAATTCTCATCTTAGAACTCCCATTTATGCTTATTTTGCCTAACTACCCATGCTCGTCGTCCCTGTCCTCTGGTCTGACTTTAATAATTTATTTCAAACTACGAAATATAATTATTTTCGTTAGTCCTCAAGACGGTCCAATCACCTGAGTCATGCTCGTCGTTCCTGTCCTCTGTGTCTAACTTTAATAATTTATTTCAAACTACGAAATATAATTATTTTCGTTAGTCCTCAAGGACAACCCGGAACGACTCGCACACTACTTATTCAAGCTCTTCAAATCATCAAAGAATTGAGGATAAGAAACTGCAATTGCATCAGCATCAGCTAATTGATTGTCACCATCAGCCATCAAATTTGCGACTGCCATCATCATACCGATACGGTGATCGCCATGTGATTGAAGAGGCGTGTTGGCAGCATGAAGTTTCGTACCACCATTAATAATAAAGCCATCTGGCGTGGCCGTAATATCAGCACCCATTTTAGTTAATTCTTCTGTCACTGTCGCAATTCGATCAGTTTCCTTAACGCGCAATTCTTCAGCACCAGTGATTACCGTCTGACCTTTGGCCTGAGTCGCAGCCAATGCCAACAATGGAATTTCATCAACTAATGCAGGAACATCAGCAGCGCCTAGTGTTAAAGCGTTCAGTTGTTGATAACAAATCGTGATATCACCCATTGGCTCGCTGTCATTGGTGCGGTTATTAATCGTATACTGGGCACCCATTTGATCAAGCGCCTTTAAAATACCATCTCGAGTATCGTTCAAGCCAACTTTATTGAGAGTAATCTCACTGCCCGGCACACAGGCCCCCGCAATCAGGAAGAAAGCAGCAGAAGAAATATCCCCAGGAACGGTCACATGCTGCGCCGTAAAATCAGACTGCGGTGTCACCGTGATATTTAAGCCATCTTGTTCCAAATGACCGCCAAATTGTTCCAACATCTTTTCAGTGTGATTACGTGTAATGAGTTTTTCAGTTAAATGACTAGGAGTTTCAGCTTGTAATCCGGCCCAAATCAACGCACTTTTAACTTGCGCGCTGGCCACTGGCAGCTTGTAGTCAATACCATTTAGTCCATCATTGGGATGTAAAGTTAACGGTAAAAAATTACCATTCGTTGCTGCAACTTTGGCACCCATTTGAGTTAAAGGATCACTCACTCGCTTGATTGGGCGCTTGCTTAATGAGGCATCCCCGAACATTGCAATATCAAATGGTTGGTTTGCCAATAGTCCTAATAACAACCGCGTGGAAGTACCAGAATTACCCATATCTAACGGTTTCTTTGGCTTATCAAAATTGCGAAAACCACCTTTACCTTCTATAGATACGTGATCTCCATCTACATCAATTTTGACACCGAGTTCACGAAATGCACCAATCGTGTGTAAACAGTCATCAGATAAAAGGAAATGATCAACTGTGGTTGTCCCGTGACTAATTGCGCCCAGCATAATACTTCGATGCGAAATGCTTTTGTCACCAGGAACCGTTAACGCTCCATGAAGACCACTATTACTGTTAGGTAAATCAACTGTAGACATTTTGTTCAACTCCTAATATTTCTTAATTTCTTCTTTATAGGCAGCGAGTTGCGCCTTTAAACGATCAATCGCATCCGTATCAAACTTATCCAGTAACGCTTCGGCTAAGGTGATTGCCACCATGGCTTCTGCCACTACCGCGGCAGCAGTAACTGCCGTTGTATCGGAACGTTCTACGTTTGCTTTGTAAGCTTCTTTGGTATTAACATCTACACTCATCAAAGGTTTGTATAGAGTAGGAATTGGCTTCATAACGGCCTTTACGACAACTGGTTGGCCATTAGTCATGCCGCCTTCAAAACCACCTAAATGGTTAGATTTGCGATAAAAACCAGTTTCTTCAGAATAGAATATTTCATCCATT
Source organism: Paucilactobacillus nenjiangensis (assembly GCF_008632615.1). Taxonomy (NCBI): domain Bacteria; kingdom Bacillati; phylum Bacillota; class Bacilli; order Lactobacillales; family Lactobacillaceae; genus Paucilactobacillus; species Paucilactobacillus nenjiangensis. The sequence continues at coordinate 426,595 of NZ_CP043939.1, read as the reverse complement.
CCTTGGCTCCCTGGATTCTTGGCAAATTGGAACCCATCACCAAATTCGACTCCCTTAAATGCATTAATACCCACAATCGATGCGGCCACTTTAGCGTCTAATTTAGTATCAGCTCCGACATAACTACCAATTCCAGCTGGCATCCCCGTTGCAATCACTTCAACCACGCCGCCGAGAGTATCGCCGGCACGCTTGGTTTCATCAATCAATGCTTTCATTTTTTCATCGGCATCAGCATCAAAAGTCCGAGTTTCACTTTCATCAGTAACTTTCTTTAAATCAGTCAGCCCTTCAAATTGTGACAATTTGTCTGCATCAGCTTCAATTCCGCCAATTTCACGGACAAATCCGAGTACTTCAACACCTAGTTCAGATAATAACTGTTTACATAAACTACCCACTGCCACGCGCATGGTTGTTTCACGCGCACTGGAACGTTCCAAGACATTCCGTAAGTCTGTATGTTGGTATTTCATTCCCCCAACCAAATCAGCATGTCCTGGACGCGGACGCGTCACTTTCCGCACACTATTATCTGGTGTTTCTTCAGCGGTTGGTGACATAATTTCACCCCAGTGAGCATGATCATCATTAGTCACATTTAAGGTAATTGGTGAGCCTAATGCTTTTTGATGACGGACACCATTCAAAATTTTGACTTGGTCCGTTTCAATCTTCATGCGATTTCCACGACCGTATCCTTGTTGGCGACGGTGTAAATCGTCGTTAATTTTGTCTGCTGAAATGTGTAATCCGGCAGGAATGCCTTCAATAATCGCTGTAAGTTCTGGGCCGTGTGACTCACCCGCAGTAACGTAACGCATATCTAAAACCCCTTAATTAATCTTTATTATTAAAAAAATCTTTGACTGAAGTCGATGGAATCCCATAAATAGCAGGTTCTCCAAATGTTTTCACGTACACAAGATTAAGTGTACCATTTCTATTCTTTTTATCATTAAGAATCTTTTCGTAAAATGCATCGGTAAATAATAAGTCTGAATCAGTTGGTAATCCCACCGCTGCAAATCGCTCTTTAATTGTCGCCGTAATCCCTGCATCAGCAATTCCGTGTTCTTCAAAGACTTGCATGATGTGCGTCATGCCAATACTAACTGCCTCACCATGTGCTAAATCGCCGTGTGCTAACAGTTCAATGGCGTGGCCCATGGTATGACCAAAGTTCAACAGTGCCCGGTTGCCGGCTTCTTTTTCATCTTCCATCACAATTTTAGCTTTATAACCAATACTGCGTTGGCTTAATTCAGTTGCGTGCCCACGAATATCTGCAATTGAATCGATAGTTTCGATTAAGTTCCAGAAATCAACTGAATCTAGTGCAGCCGTTTTAACAATTTCCCCATAGCCTTCAGCGACATACCGATCGGACAAGGTATCCAAAGTTTCCGGATCAATAAAGACCGCGTCTGGTTGATAAAAAGTACCAATAATGTTTTTAGCTTCGCCTAAGTCAATTGCCGTTTTACCACCAACTGAACTGTCAACTTGGGCTAATAATGAGGTTGGAATTTGAATGAAGTCAATGCCGCGCATATAGGTTGAGGCCAAGAAACCAGCCAAATCACCCATCACTCCACCACCTAATGCAATCACAGCATCAGTCCGTGTAAAGTGGTCAGCAGCCATTTTAGATGCTAACTCTGACGCAACTTCCCAAGACTTTGAGCTTTCACCAGCCGGTACCACATATTCGTGGACTTGAAAGTTTTGTTCGCTCAATTTTGAGATCACTTTGGCTGAATATAATGGTCCTACATTAGTATCAGTAATTAATGCAATTTGACGTGGTTGCCAATGTGCTGCCACCAATTCACCAATCCGAGCTAATAAACCATTTTCAATCAACACCGTGTAATTCTTATCAGTGAGATTAACATCCACTTTAGCCATTAATAACGGCCTCTTTTCCCATATTTAATTCTTGTAATGTATCTGCTAATGCAAAAGCTTTGCGAGTCATTTCCAAATAAGTATCTGGTTTCAGTGCTTGAGGCCCATCAGATAAAGCTTTTTCTGGATTATCATGAATTTCAACCACAATACCATCGGCTCCAGCTGCCACTGCAGATAAAGCCATTGGGGTAACCAAATCCCAGTGTCCTTCAGCATGGCTAGGATCAGCAATTAATGGGTAATGAGTTAACTTTTTCAAAACGGGCATTGCACTAACATCAAACAAGTTACGTGTGTATTTTGAATCAAATGAACGAATGCCTCGTTCTGACAAAATAATTTGATGATTTCCACCAGCAGCGATGTATTCGGCTGCATTTAACAAGTCGTCGATTGAAGCTGACATTCCACGTTTCAATAACACTGGTTTGTCCACTTTGCCGACCGCTTTTAAAAGTGAGAAGTTTTGCATGTTACGTGCGCCAATTTGAAGGACATCGGTATATTCGAGCACAACGTCTAAATGTTCTTCATCCATGACTTCAGTAATCATGTCCATACCTTGTTCATCGGCTGCTTCTCTTAAGTATTTAAGCCCATCCACGCCAAGTCCTTGGAATGTGTATGGTGAAGTCCGTGGTTTAAAGGCACCACCACGAAGTACTGTTGCTCCACCTTCTTTGGCGACTGATGCCATGGCTTTCACATGTTCTTCTGATTCAACTGAACATGGTCCTGACATCATTGTTAGGCCAGTGTCACCACCAATAGTTGTATGGCGTAACTTAATTACCGTATCTTCTGGGTGAAATTCGCGGCTACCTTGAACAGCTGCCGGGTGGTTCATAATAATTTCTTCAGCGCCTGCTTTTTCTTCATCAGTTAATTGTTCTGGTTTCACTTTGTTCAATGCAATCCGATTGTTGTGTGTGAAAACATCTGTGGTACCTTCAAAGTGATTTTTCAAAGTTTGCATGGTTTGTTTGGCTGTAGCTTCTTTTAATACGATTATCATAATTAATTACCTCATTCGTTTATCTCTCTAGTATTAGTTGTTTGATTTCATCGACCGGCATTTCTGTGTTCGTCCACCATTTAAAGCTTAATGCGCCTTGATACACTAACATTCCTAACCCATTAAAAATGGTGCATCCTTGTTCTTTCGCAAATTCTAAAAATTTTGTTTTAGCAGGTGAGTAAATGACATCACACACTACTTGGTTTGTTAATGCTGCTAATACTCCAGGTGGAGCTGGCATTTGCGCTTGATAGTCACCCATGCCTAGGTTGGTACTATTGATAACAATTTGACTCACTTTAATTTTTTCAATCATGGTAGTTTCATCGTCGTAATCAATGAGATTTACATCTCCCGCATGACCATCATTCATCAACTCAAGTTGGTGTTTTACGGTATCAAAATTCTTGCCATGCCGCTTAAAGACATTAATCTCCTTTGCCCCGTGATCAATCGCTGCTTGAATAATTGATAGGCCTGCGCCACCCGCTCCAAAGATTGTCAGTGTTTGATGTTTAGGATTAATTCCACTTGCCTCTAATGATTCAAAGAAGCCAGCCCCATCGACAGAATCACCAGTTAAGACACCTTGTTCGTTTTTAATCACATTAACTGATTGGAGTAACTTGGCTCGTTCAGTGATGTGATCTAAATATGGAATTACTTTTTGTTTAAAAGGCATGGATAAATTTACGCCTTTCAAATCTAATGTCTTAATTGCTTGAATCGCTGCTTGTGTGTCATCAGGGCCAATGTCAAATGCTAAATATTTCGCATTTATTCCATTTTTTTCAAAACTATGATTATGCATCAATGGCGATAAACTATGTTTTGCAGGATGAGCAAATAATCCGTATAACTCTGTATGTCCATCTACTTCAATTCTCTTAGTCATAACATTATTCACTCCCTTCTACCGAAACAAAAAGTCCCACAGTGTGTACACTGCGGGACTTCCAAGCTTAAAACTAGGCAAATAGCCTATAATTATTAAAAGCCACACAGTGTTTTAGATTGCTGAAACATCTATGTGGCTAATTGTTTTTAATATGCTCAAAAACTATTGGTCACCTAGACGCGAACGTGATGTTTGCGTCTGAGGTCGACCCAAACATCACTTCATAAACCAATAGTAATAAAAGCTATTTACTTTTCCGTGTGTTGTTAGCATATTAAAATCTCCTGTGAATTTCATTGGATATATCTTAACAAATACAACATATTCATGTCAACCCTTTTTAAACATCGTCATTAAATACACTGACAATTGCCCAACTTTAAGCTCTTTTTACGAGATTCACATCACATATAATGAAGAAAATAAAAATTAAATTTTTTTCATTATCTTAAAATTAGGTAAATCGATTTATTTTTACTAAAAATATTTAGAGTATCAAATCGCCCTCCATAGAGCGTAAATACTGATATGTTACTTTTTTCACACTCTTTAGTTTACTATTTTTACTAAAAAAGTCTTGCTATTTTACTCATTTAGGCTTAGATTATAGAAAGCGTTTACATTGCTATTATTTATTTATTTGTAAAGAAGGAGTTGTACATTATGGCAAACGATGACAAAATTAAAATTGACGCGAAAGAATTTGCCCGACTAATTGTTGGAACAAATCCTCAACGTGAAGGCGAAGACGATATAAAATATATCAAGCGCGAACTTCGATTATACCTAGAAGCATTGATTATTATTGATGACTTCAATGATCTCGAAGAAACCCGTTTCGATGTTGCTAAAACAGAACAACGAGACAAAATCCTAGAAAAAATTATGGAACACAGATATTAAAATTTGGGGAAACAGGAGAAAATCATGGAACATACTAAACAGTATTCTTCATATGCAGCAGGTGCCTTCGGGCATGACATGTTCTACGCAACATTAAGTACTTATCTAATGTTGTTTGTTACCAGTCAATTATTCGACACAAGCGATTCTGCTTTTAACGCTCGGATGATTGGTTACGTTACATTACTGATGACTGCAATTCGATTAGTTGAAATTATTTTTGATCCAATCATCGGTGGTGCAGTTGATAACACCAATACTAAATGGGGTAAATTCAAGCCTTGGTTACTCATCGGGGCTGGAGTTAGTTCCATTATGTTAGTTATTATCTTTACTAACTTTGGTGGTTTAACCACTAAGAACCCTACACTTTACTTAATTCTTTTCGGAATTTCGTTTGTTGTGTTAGACATCTTCTATTCATTTAAAGATATTTCATTTTGGTCAATGCTGCCCGCTTTAAGTGTTGATTCAAAAGTTCGTGCTAAATTCGGTACCATTGGTCGTTTTGGATCAACATTAGGTGCCCAAAGTGTTCCAATCTTCATCTTCCCATTAATTATTTGGTTATCACAAACCTTCTCAGGTACAACTGGTGATGAGAAAACTCGTGCTGGTTGGTTAGGCTTCGCCATTGTTGTTGGTGCCGTGTCATTCTTAGGTGCTTTAGCAACTGCCCTTGGTACCAAAGAACAAAAGAACATTATCCGTGAAGATACTGAAAGAACTCGTTTCCGTGATGTCTTCAAAGTTATCGGCCAAAATGATCAATTAATGTGGTTAGCTCTTTCATATTTCTTATTTGCTTTAAGTTATGTGGTTACTAACTCATTGATGGCTTACTACTTCCAATATGTACTTGGAAACACTAGTGCCTTCTCAATGGTCGGTGTCATTACTGCTATTTTAGGAATTATCTCAGTTTCACTCTTCCCAACTGTTGTTGTATTGATTAAACGTCGTGCGATTTACGTTGGTGGGATTGCTATGATGCTTGTTGGTTACCTATTGTTCCTCTTTGCCGGTCAAAACATCGTCATGGTACTGATTGCCGTTGGTATTTTCTTCTTCCCTTACCCAATGATTTTCTTGGCAGCTTTGATGACTATCACTGATAGTGTTGAATATGGCCAATTAAAGAATGGTACTCGTAATGAATCAGTTACCTTGTCAGTTCGTCCTTTGATTGATAAATTAGCTGGTGCCATTGCTAACAGTATCGTTGGTTTAGCTGCCGTTCATTCAGGTATGATTGGTAATGCCAAACCAAGTAGCATTAGTTCTGGTGAATTATTCAATTTCAGAACTTACATGTTCTACGCACCTATCGTGTTGATTGTTATCGCCGCTTTCGTTTACATGTTGAAAGTTACCTTAACTGAAAAGAAACATGCCGAAGTAGTTACTGAACTTGAAAAGAAATTAACTGCTAAAAAAGAAAACCAAGCTTAAAAATTAATTCAATTGAATGGCCGTCAGTTAATCGCCGACGGTCATTTTTATTGTTTACAAACACGTTAATGACGTGATATTCTCAAGTTAAGACACACGAAGGAAGTAAAAAATTATGGATCAAAAAAGTAAAACAATTATCGTTGGTGGACTTGAATTAGGTTCAGACCAACCCGAACGAATTATTGTGCCCATCATTGCTGAAAACTATGAATCCGTTTTGAAGCAAGCAGAAAAAATCACCCATTCCGCTGCTGATATGGTTGAATGGCGCCTTGATTATTTACAATCGGACTTGTCAGATTTTGATACCTTAGTCGGTACCGCCATCGACTTAAAGTCCACCTTGGGCGATATTCCCATCATCGCCACTAGCCGAACCGTTAAAGAAGGCGGCGAATTTGATTACCCTGGCACGATTTACGTTGACGCCTACAATCAGTTAATCCAAGCTGAAATTGTCGATGCTATTGACGTAGAATTCTCCCGTGAAGATGTTGAAATTGGCCAACTACGCTCATTGACTACTAATGGTGACGTCACCATGATTATGAGCCATCACGATTTTGAAAAAACTCCTGAGAAAAATGAATTAATTTTCCTCATGTCGCAAATGGCTAAAGCCAATCCAGACATCATTAAAGTTGCGGTAATGCCAAAATATCGCGAAGATGTGATGAACTTAATGGATGCAACGATTGCGGTAGATCATCAAGTCACTCAACCGCTATTAACCATGTCGATGGGTGATTTAGGTAAAATCAGCCGTGTTGCTGGTAAAACTTTTGGTAGCGTGGCTACGTTTGGTTCTGTTGGCAAATCATCTGCCCCTGGACAGTTATCTGCTGGCGAATTAAAAACTATCTTAGACACTCTCTAACAATAAAAAATGACTGACTCACCATCATATCTCCGGTGAATCAGTCATTTTTTTTATTTGGCTAAATATCCATGTTCAAGTACGTCCATATATTGCATCACTTTGTCGATGATGGGTTCAAAGTCTGCCATTGTAGCATCTGCATTTTCTTCAAACAATTGTTGTGAATCCAATTCGATTTGTTTCACAATTCCTAACATCATTTCAACCACAATCGTTTTGTCGAGCTCTGGGCGGAAATTTTCTCGTTCTAATATCGGACCAACCAAATTTTCAATTTTCACTTCCGTATAACCACCAATCAAATGTGTGATTGTGGCCTGTAATTCATTGGGTAAATGACCGATGCCAATATAAATTTTCAACAAGACTTTAAATTCCATTTGATATTCTAATTCGAGCTGAAACTTATATCTGGTCGCTCTGGCCACCATTTCCGTTAATGATTGTGCCTCGCTCCATACACTGACATCAGCAGCATCATTTAAAACCTCAATGGCTTTAGTCAGAACTTGAATCAGTAATTCTGCTTTACTGCCAAAATAATAAAACACCGTTCCTTTAGAAACTCCTGCATCAGTAGCAATGTTTTCCATTTTGGACGTCTGGTAACCAAATTCTGCAAAGTTTTCTAACGCACTTTGCATGATGCGGTCAATCTTCTTCGGGTCTTTAATTGTATGATGTACCTTTGGTTGATATTCCATCTTAGTTCACCGTCAAATCTCGATTTCGATACGTAATAAAGCCAATAATGCCCAGCACAATCATGATTCCTAAACAAAGCAACAATGGTTCCGTCGGTACTGCATGAGTAGGCACTTTACTAAACCAGCCATATGGCGTTAATTGCTTAGCCCATTTAGGAAAATCAAGTAATGCGCCCAAGTAAATTGAGACAAATCCATAAATCGGTACAAACCAGACGATATTTTGCAGTCTAGGCATTAAACCAACGAAAAAGGTCCCAACACCCATCACTGCCAAAACAGCTGGGAAATACGATGTAAAGCCACGTAAGAACTTACTAAAATCTAAATCATAATCCACGGCCGCAGAACCACTGACATACATCCCCAAAATGGCAGCGAATAAACAGATGCCCGAGATAATTACAGCTAAGCCCAGATATGATAAATAGACTTTCAACCGTGAGACAGCATTAGCGTGGATCAATTCTAGCCATCCCTTGCGTTCATCGCGGTTAATCTTAAAGATAATTTGCAACGCTGGAATAGTGCTAACGACAGCGAATACAACTGATAGCATCCCCGCAAAGCTCATCACCACAGCTAAATTAGCATTATCAGTTCCTTGGCTTCCCAAGATTTTGGCCATCATCGGATTAGTGGCTAATAAATCACCAACTTGTCCAAAAATCGAACCATAACTGGCCCCTAAACAAAACATGCCTAACGTCCAAATAATCAGTGGCATTCTTTCGAGTCTTAATAACAAACTGAATGGTCCATTAATTAGCCGACTTGAACTTTTTTGTTGATGATTCAAAACCAGTAACCCAGACCCGAAATCACGAGTACGATTGAGCATCACTGTGACGGTACAAACAACCACTGTCAGCACTAGCATGAGCAGCACTGGGAACCAATCATTTTGATCATAAATGTTTAATTTTTCAATCCAACCATAAATCGTCCACCAAGTTGTGTCTGAATTTTGCACATCGGTAATCATCCGTAACACAAACAGTCCACCTAATAAGACATAACTGCCAATCGTTGCACCTCGCGAATTATCAGTTAGTTGAGCAATCAACAAAGAAAAACTACCAAACATCATGCCAAAGATTGCTAAACTGATTCCAAATAAAAGACTCCCTTCAATGGTGACACCATTCATCCCCGACACTTCTAGGCCCAGGGTTAACAGGACGCCCATCACAACGTTGATAATCACTAATTGTGAAATCACTGCGGTTAATGGGGCATTGCGACTGACTGCACGCGCACGTGTCAATTCCAGCACACCGGAATCTTCTTCACCACGAGTGTTTTTGACGGCAAAATAAATATTCATCATCGCCATGAAAAAGCCCATAAAGACCATCATTTCCATCGCGTAAATCACGGCAACTGTGTATGGTGCTGTCGCAGTCATTGGGCCAAACATTGACACCATTGCGGGCGTTTTTAAGGTCGCGATAATTGATGCCATGGCCGCCTCAGTTTCATACAAACTATTAAATTTGCCTGCCGACACAGCAGCTAAGCCAACAATACATAATGCCCAAACTACAAATTTGAACCAATCACGGCGCAGATAGGTTTTTAATAATAAGGAAGTTCGTCGCATAAGACTACGCCTCCTTTGAATCTTCATGATAATAATGCATGAACAAATCTTCTAGTGTCGGTGGCGCACTTTGTAATGAAACCACTCCAAGAGCAGCTATTTGCATCATCACGCCGGCTAACTTGTCTGAATCGACCGCAAACGTGGCCTTCTGCTGATCAACGGTATCAACGACAAATTCATGGACTACATCAAGCTTGGCTACACTATCCAACGCTCCATTAGTTTTGACGGTAATCATCGTCCGGGTTAAATGACGGAGCTCATCTAAGGTACCAGTCTCAATCACTTTTCCCTCACGAATAATGCCAATGCGGTCACACATTTTTTCTACTTCCGATAAAATATGACTTGAAAGTAAAATGCTTTTGCCTTCGTTTTTCAATTCTTTCACGTGATTCTGAAAAATCCGCTCATTTAATGGATCCAATCCGGAGGTCGGTTCATCAAAGATATAAAAATCCGCATCCGTTGAAAAAGCTGCAATTAAAGCCACTTTTTGCCGATTACCTTTAGAATACGTCCGTGCTTTCTTATTCGCATCTAACGCAAATTCTTTAATTAACGCATCCGTTTTACTTGAATGCTTTTCGCCATTCAATTTTAAAAATAAATCAATGATTTGACCACCCGTTAAATTAGGCCATAAATAAATATCACCTGGTACATAAGCTAAACATTCATGAATTGTAACAGCATCTTGCCAAACATCCTGGCCAAAAATTGTTGCACTGCCGCCATTAGATTTTAAAATACCGAGGAGTGCCCGGATTGTCGTCGATTTGCCAGCCCCATTAGGCCCGATAAAGCCAAAAACTTCTCCTTTATTAACATTAAACGTCACATCTTTTAAGGCTTGAAATTTACCAAAATTTTTCTGTAGATTTTTAACTTCCAAAACTGTTTCAGTCATAAAAGTCACCCTCTCCTATTTGTTAACCCAATTATATTCGTCTATTGACTGGCGGGTCAAACAATACCGGGTCAATGATATTTGACTGGTAATTTAAATGCGTTAAACTTAATGATGACGCAATTTGAAAGGAATACTAATATGAGATTTGAAAGTGCTTGTACAACTGTTTTAGTAGGTAAAAAGGCTTCAATCGACGGCTCTACAATGGCTGCGCGCAATGATGATACTTTTTTGACCCTAACTCCACAAAAATTTGTGGTTTATCCTGGTTTTAAAAACAAACCATCAACCATTACTTCAGGTCAAAATGGTTTCACTGCCAAACGTCCTGAAACTGGTTATGGTTACCAAGCAACCCCGAATGTAGACGTCGAACATGAAGGCGTCTTTGATGAAAATGGTTTTAACGAAGCCAACGTTGGGATGAGCGCAACTGAAAGTGTTTATGCTAATGAACGGGTTTTGGCCGCTGACCCCTTAGTTGAAAATGGCGTGGCTGAAGATTCAATTGTCGCAATGGTGTTGCCCTTTATCAATTCTGCTCGTGAAGGTGTAACGCGTTTAGGTGAAGTGATTGCGGAACATGGTTCTCCTGAAGGTAATGGTGTCATTTTTAGCGACAAGAATGATGTTTGGTACATGGAAATTGTCACAGGTCATCACTGGGTGGCACAACGCATTCCAGATGACTCCTATGCGGTAACCGGTAACCGGATTGCAATTCAACAAGTTGATTTTAGAGATGCGGCTAATTTCATGTGGTCTGACGGCATTCAAGAATTTGTCGTTGCCAATCATTTAAATCCGGATTTAAGCGATTGGAATTTCCGCCGCATTTTTGGAACCTATACTGAATTTGATCAACATTACAATACCCCACGTCAATGGTATGGTCACAAACTATTGAGTCCCAGTTTAGAATTTGAACCCGAAGATTTAGATTTACCATTTATCTTACCTGCTGAAACTAAGTTAACTTTAGAAGATGTTGAACGGGTTTTGAGCAGTCATTATAATGGCACAGATTTTGATCCACTAGGTCACGGTTCTGAAGCTGATAAACAACGTTATCGTCCAATTTCATTAGCTAGGACGCAAAATTCACACGTGCTACAGGTCCTGAATGGTGTCCCTGAATCAGCTTCAACAATTTTATGGCTTTGCTTCGGGATTCCATCCTTTGCACCATTTGTACCTTTCTTTGGTAACTCTAGCGCTAATGACATCAGCTACACTGATACACCAATGGAATTAGATATTAAGGGTAACAGTGCCTACTGGATGTACCGCACGCTTTCAATGTTAGTTGAATCACACCATAGCCAATTCATTCAAATGGATTTGGACTATCTTAAGGATGCTCGTCAATTCCAACACAAGTTTGTCAGTGAAGTCACTAATGCAGCTACTAAACTTGACCAGACCCATATGAACGAATTCTTAACTCGTCAAAATAAAGTGATGACTGACGAAATGGCTAAACGAACCAATAAATTAATTTCTCAACTCATCATGCACGGACTGGAATTATCTAAATTAACCTTCAAAATGGATGCCAATCTGTAACACAAATTAAACCACCAATACTTGTCATTTCAGACAGACATCGGTGGTTTTTATGACGACGTACGCTTTAATTCGTATTTAATTAGTTGCAGGTCTCTTATTATCCAAGTATAATGGACTGTTGATGAGAATTTAGGACACGAAAAGCGAGGATATATCTTGATTACTGTAAATAACGTCAGCTTACACTTCTCCGATCGTAAGCTATTTAGCGATGTAAATATCAAATTTACACCCGGAAACTGTTACGGTTTAATTGGTGCAAACGGTGCTGGAAAGTCAACTTTCTTAAAAGTTCTTTCAGGTGAAATCGAACCAACTACCGGGAACGTTTCACTAGATCCCAATGAACGAATGACTAAATTGAGCCAAAATCACTTTGGTTTTGAAGATAAAACTGTTATGGACACTGTTATCATGGGTCATAAAAAATTGTATGACATCATGAATGAAAAAAATGCACTCTACGCTAAGGAAGACTTCACTGATGAAGACGGTATTCGTGCCGCCGAACTTGAAGGTGACTTTGGCGAGATGGGTGGCTGGGAAGCTGAACCAGAAGCAGCCGCTTTATTGCAAAATTTAAACATCCCCGAAGAATTACACAATAAATTGATGGCTGAATTAACTGAAGCCCAAAAAGTTAAGGTTTTGCTCGCTCAAGCATTATTCGGCAAACCTGACGTCTTACTCTTAGACGAACCAACCAACGGTTTAGATATTCAATCAATCGCCTGGCTAGAAGATTTCCTAGCTGATTTTGAAAATACCGTGATTGTTGTTTCCCATGACCGTCACTTCCTCAATAACGTTTGTACCCATATGGCAGACTTGGACTTTGGTAAAATCCAACTTTACGTTGGTAACTACGACTTCTGGTTAGAATCAAGCCAATTGGCTGCTAAATTAAAATCTGACTCTAACGCAAAAAAAGAAGAACAAATTGCCGAATTAAAAGACTTTATCGCTCGTTTTAGTGCGAATGCTTCTAAGTCTAAACAAGCAACTTCTCGTAAGAAAATGTTAGATAAAATTACCCTTGATGACATCCAACCATCATCACGTAAATATCCATACATTAAGTTTATTCAGGCGCGTGAAGTCGGCAATGACTTATTAAAAGTTGAAAACTTAAGCGTCTCAGTTGACGGAACTAAAGTTCTAGACAATATTTCTTTTAGCCTAAACAAAGATGATAAAACTGCCTTTGTGGCCAGTGATGATATTGCCGTGACGGCACTATTCCGCGTCTTGAATGGTGATTTAACACCAGATTCAGGCACGATTACTTGGGGAGTCACTACCACCCAAGCTTATCTACCTAAAGACACGACAGCTGAATTTTCTCGTGAGATTTCAATTATTGATTGGTTACGTCAATACGCTGAAAAAGGCGAAGATGATAATACCTTCTTACGTGGATTCTTAGGACGGATGCTCTTTTCTGGAGACGATGTTAACAAGATGGTTAACGTCCTTTCTGGGGGCGAAAAAGTGCGTTGTATGCTTTCAAAACTAATGCTTTCAAAGGCTAATGTGATGGTAATGGACGATCCTACCAACCATTTAGATTTGGAATCAATCAGTGCTTTGAATGATGGCTTAATTGATTACCCCGGATCATTACTATTCGGTTCTCATGACCACCAATTCATTCAAACCATCGCTAATCGCATTATCACCATTTCTGATAAGGGCTTGGTTGACCGTGCCGATACTAACTACGATGAATACCTTTCAAACGATTCTGTTCAAAAACAAGTTGCAGCTTTATATGCATAATTAAAAACAGAGCTAACTTTCAAATCCTAACATTGGATTGAAGGCAAGCTCTGTTTTTTGATTTAATGTTTTAACATTTTGAATTGATTATTATCTTCAAATAATTTTCCGATTTGCAATAACAAATCTTCGCGACCTTTGGCAGCTGTAAACTGAATTCCCAATGGTAAACCGTCAGGATTAACAAAAGTTGGCAAACTAATCGCAGGTTCTCCTGTCAGATTAGCTGTCTGCGTGAATGGTGAACGAGTTAAAGCTGGTAACCACTGATCATAAATGAATTGGCGCTGTTGCTTAGTCGTCATTTCATTAATCGTGTACATTTTTTCATAATTTTCTGGCGATACTAATGGATCATTTGCTTTTGGTGCCACATAGGCAGTGGTGGGTGTTAAAACTAACGGATATTGTTGATGAATTAGATCCATTTGGTAAGCCGTTTGGTCCCACAAATTCAAGGCATCGACATATTCGGCGGCCTTCACCCGTTGACCAGTTTGGTACAAGGCCCAAGTTAAGCGTTCCATTTCGTCTCGTTTCACTTCGCGTCCCATGGCATTGGCCATATTGCCAAACATCGCGGCCGTTTCGCCAGCGTTCATCAAGTAATAGCTTTCCATCACTTTCACACCGTCAATAGGGACATCAATCTCTTCGACGTCAAAGCCTTCTTGCTCCAAAAATTTTACGGCGTTAGTCACAGCATTAATCGCATCATCAGATACTTTAGTCCCGACTGGCGACTTCGTAGTATAGCCAATTTTGATAGATTTATCTATTTGGCTAATATCTGACAAGTCTACTTTAGGTGCCTGGAATACAGCGGCTGATTGGACCGTTTGCATATGGTTAAGCAGTGCAGCGGTATCGTCAATATGGCTGGTGAGCGCAAAGCTAATCGCAGCACCTTGCCAAGATCGCCAATCATCTGGGCCAACTGGTACCCGGCCGCGGGTGGGTTTTAAACCAATTACACCACTCCAAGATGATGGAATCCGAATTGACCCGCCTCCATCGCTACCAGCAGCTATCGGACTAATTCCAGAAGCAACAACGGCCCCGGCCCCACCGGATGATCCACCTGGGGCGTAATCTGTATTCCATGCATTATGTGCAATCCCATATAATTTAGAATCAGTGATATTTTTAAAGCCAAATTCAGGAAAATTAGTTTGCCCAATGATAATAAAACCAGCATCTTGCAAACTTTTTACGAAATTATTTGAATGGGCAGCGATTGAATCCTTCAATAATACATTCCCAGCAGTATCGCTTTCACCGGCCAGTTGTTGGCTCAACCCCTTCAACAATAGTGGCACGCCATAAAATGGTTGACCAGTATCTTTCAGTGCAGCCGCTTCGGCTAGTGCCTTTTCTTCCCGGACAGAAATGACTGCATTTAACTGTGGATTTTGTTGGTTGATATTTTCAATCGTAGCGTGAATCAGGTCTTGTGAATTAATTTTTTTGTCGCGAATCTGTTGTGCTAAGTCTAAAGCTGATATATTTTGATAATTGAGCATGAAAAAAACCTTCTTTTTTTATTGATAAACCGTTTTCATTGTTCTATACTTTGCATAATGCTTTGGGGTGGAATGGAGATTAGATTATGAAAAAGCGATTCAAAGTAATTTCTGCATTAGTTGGTATCTTAGCATTTACGGCAATTATACTCATTGGTTGCACGAAAAACAATGACTCAAAAGAGCCACTTGTTGTCGCAACCTCCGGAACTTTGTATCCGGCGTCTTATCATGATTCAAAATCGAACAAATTAGTTGGTTACGACGTTGAAATCGCACGGGCAGTCGCTAAAGGACTACACCGTAAAATTGAATTCAAAGAATACAACGTTGACGGTCAATTAACGGCGGTCAAAACGGGCAAAGCCGATTTGGCAGCCAACGACTTTAATATTTCACCAACTCGTCAGAAGAAATTCGCTACCTCATCTGTTTACAAATATTCATTTAACAGTGTGGCGGTTCGGGCAAGCGATAATTCTGGTATTAATTCTTGGTCAGACATTAAAGGCAAAAAGGCTGCTGGTGAAGCAGGTACAAGTTACCAACGTCTATCACAACAGTTGGGAGCTACTTTAGTCAACTATGATAACGTCTCAAACGACGTTTACTTGCGAGATGTCAAGAATGGCAAAACGGATTTTATTATGAATGATTATTATTTACAATCCCTTGCCTTGAAAGCAACTCCAAATAGCGGTTTGACACTTCCTTCAAATCTTTATTTCAATACTGATGAAGATAAGAACGGTGTTGGCTTTATCATGAAGAAAGGTGACACGGATCTTCAAAAACAAGTCAATGCTCAATTGAAGAAATTGAAGAAAGACGGTACCATCAAGAAACTTTCTGAAAAATACTACGGTGCGGATGTCACAAAAAAACCAAATGTAAAGAATATCCACACATTCAAAATTCAATCTAAATATGATGGCCGGTAATTAATATGAATTTTTCAACTCTGTCCACGTTGTTTGATTGGCATTTAGCAATTCGGGCTTTACCCAATGTATTACTAGGATTGCCAATGTCGATCTTTTTAACAGTAATTAGCTTTTCCATCGCGATGGTTGTCGGTGTGCTACTCACACTTGCCAGACTTAGTAAATATCGCTTGCTGTCTGGCTTTGCGAGAGCCTACGTTTCATTTCTTCGCGGTGTGCCATTGTTAGTTATGCTGTTCGTCGTGTACTTTGGTTTTGGCGCAGACGCTTTGCCTGCCGCCATTATCGCCTTCACACTTGGATGTTCAGCGTTTGTTTCTGAAGTGTTTAGATCTGCTTTTCTAGGAGTTGAGAAGGTCCAAATCGAATCGGCATTTTCTTTAGGAATGTCGTACTCCAAAGCTATTCGATACGTTATCTTACCTCAAGCTTTCAGAATTGCTATCCCGGCACTTGGCAACATTGTCATTGATTTATTCAAAGGAACTTCATTGGCGGCAATGATTACCGTTTCTGAAATGTTCATGCAAGCTAAGATTATTGCTGGTGCCAACCAAGATTATATGACTTTATATATCTTAATTGCCATCATCTACTGGGCTTGTTGTGAAGTTATTTCGATTGGACAGAATTTATTAGAAGACCATTTAACTTATGCTTAATGAAAATAGAAAACAGATTACGATTAAATCGTAATCTGTTTTTTTAATTTATCCATTATAAGATGTGCTGACGGTTGTCCAAGAATTTGAAGCTTGATTAGCTGCAGATTCATATTGAAGGGCTCCATTAGCAGTAATGCGGAACCAGCCTGCATTTGATGAGGTATTAGGATCTGCACCTGCAGCCTGCATATTAGCACTACTGTGGTTTTCACGAACTTGATAATAAACTGCGCCGTCAGTTTCGCCAGCAGGGCCTGATGTCCCATTGTAGTTGTAACTGAAATCTTGGCTGGTAAATTGAGTGCTACCAGTATTATATTCAGCTAACACCGTATTACCCATATTTGCAGCAATCCAGTTGATTGCTTGAGTGCTAGAAAGACTAGTTGTGTCAGTTGAATTACTGGTTGAATTACTGGTTGAATTATTATTTGAGTTGCTTGAAGCAGCTTTACTACTTGATTTGCTGCTAGAACTACTATCTTTAACTACCTTACTTAATTTTGAACTCGAAGAACTCGAGTCAGAACTATCACTACTAGAATTACCGCAACCGGCTAAAGAAACTAGCAATAGCCCGCTTAGACCAATTGTAATTAACTTCTTCATGTTACATCCTCCAAATGATATATGATGATTTTATTATACCTTATTTCGATAGAGTTAAATATTAAAAAAGTACCAAACCACACAGGTCTGGTACATCTTGCTTATTTAAACTCAACACCATCTAAAATAGTATCAAATTGTTTTAATTCTGCGTCACTAAAATCTAAATTATCCAACGCTTTAATGTTATCTTCGAGTTGTTGAGTCCGTGAAGCACCAATAATCACACTGGAAACAACCGGTTGACGCAAATTCCATGCTAATGCCATTTGGGCTAGTGATTGACCCCGAGTTTTAGCAATTTCATTTAATTGTTTTGCAATTGCTGTAGTTTGTTCTACTCGTTCCACATTCAAAAATGGACTATCCGAACGGTTAGCGCGTGAATCCTTAGGAATTCCATTTAAATAACGGTCGGTTAACCGACCTTGTGCTAATGGACTAAAGACGACTGCCCCAACTTCTTTTTCAGCTAATACATCAGTTAAACCATCTTCAATCCAACGGTCGAACATATTATAACGTGGTTGGTGGACGATAAATGGAGTCCCTAAATCTTCAAATATTTCGGCAATTTCACGAGTTTGTTCCGCACGATAGTTAGAAATACCAATGTACAATGCTTTCCCTTGCCGCACTAATAAATCTAACGCTTGTGCCGTTTCTTCGATTGGTGTATTTGGATCTGGACGGTGATGGTAGAAAATATCAAAGTAATCCACGCCTACCCGTTTTAAACTTTGGTCGATACTGGCGGTGATATACTTTTTTGAACCCCAATCTCCATATGGTCCGGGCCACATGGTATAACCTGCCTTAGAAGAAATTACCATTTCATCACGGTAAGCGGACAGGTCATCATGCAGGATTTTACCAAAGTTCTTTTCTGCAGACCCTGGTTCAGGACCATAATTATTCGCTAAATCAAAATACGTAATGCCACGATCAAACGCGTCAAAGACTATTTCCTTTTGATTTGTCAGTGGCGTCGTATTACCAAAATTGTGCCAAAGTCCAAGCGCAATTGCAGAAACTTTTAAACCCGATTTACCAAGATTACGATAAAGCATCTTATCGTAACGATGTTCATTTGCTTGATACATTGCATTTCCTCCTCGTGTTATCAATCATTTTCACAGCTTCATGAAAATGCTTTCAATTCTCTCACAATGTTAAGACTAGGCGAAACCGTCCCAGATTGCAAGCTAGATTGACTGGACAAGAAAAGCCGACCATTATGATCGGCTTTTGTCTATTAGTTAAAATTACTTGATGTCAACAAAGTTCAAATCGAACAAGTCAGCAAGGTCTTGTAATTGTTCACCAGTGATTGCCAATGAGAAGACAGTATGGTGACCACCACCATTACGGATCCATTCAGTAGCACCGGCTTGTAATCCGGCTTTTGGAGTCCATAATTGCTTAGCAACTGGCAAGAATGGAGTATCTTTTTCAGGAACGTTAGCTTTAACGTCGTATGAAATCATCTTGAAGTCATCGCCCATATCTGAAACGGTAACATCAACTCCGTCACCTTCTGAACCAGAGAAGACAAGACGTGCAGGATCATCTTTTCCACCAATATCAAGTGGGTGAACTTCAACACGTGGCTTGTCGCTGGCGATTGAAGGATCAACTTCCAACATGTGTGAGCCAAGGATAGCTTCTTTGCCCTTTTGGAATTCCAAAGTATAGTCTTCCATGAAGGCAGTTTGCTTGTTGTGTGCCATGATTTTAAGAAGACGAGTCAAGGCTGCAGTCTTCCAGTCACCTTCAGCACCGAAACCATATCCTTCTTCCATCAACAATTGTGCAGCTAAACCAGGCAATTGTTCAAGACCGAATAAGTCTTCGAAGTTGGTAACAAAGGCAGTGTAACCATTACGGTCCATGAATGCCTTCAAAGCAAAGTATTGACGTAATTGATATTTAACAGATGATTCAAACTTAGCAGGATCATTGTCACCAATTACATAGTCATATTCTTTTTGTAAATCTTCATATTTGTTGTTAACGTCTTCGTCAGAAACTTTATTGATTTCTTCAACTAAATCACCAACGCCGTATGCATCAACAGTCCAGCCAAATTTGATTTGTGCTGAAACTTTGTCACCTTCAGTAACGGCAACATTACGCATGTTATCACCAAAACGGACAACCTTAAGTTTTTGGCTTTCTTCAAATGTTACAGCAACATCTTGCCATGAAGCAATTTGTTCTTGAACATCTTCGTCGCCCCACCAACCCATAACGATCTTGTTCTTGATACCAAGACGGGCGTTGATGTAACCATATTCGCGATCACCATGAGCTGATTGGTTCAAGTTCATGTAATCGAAATCGATTGTTTCGTATGGAATCTTGTTGAGGAATTGTGTAGCCAAGTGAAGTAATGGCTTTTGCAATAATTTTGTACCACGAATCCAGTTTTTAGCTGGTGAGAATGTGTGCATCCAAGTGATTACACCGGCAACACTGTCATCGTAGTTAGCATCCTTCATAAATTGAGTAATTGAAGCAGCAGTAGTTGCTACTAATTTGAATTCAATTTTATATGGTAACTTTCCACTTGCATTCAACTTATCAACGATTTCGCGAGCATCGTTTTCAACTGATTTAAGTTGTTCTTCACCATAAAGATGTTGACTACCAACGGCAAACCAGAATTTGTAATCAGGTACATTTATCATAATTTAATATCCCCTTTGTTATTATAGAGTCGTCT
Source organism: Paucilactobacillus nenjiangensis (assembly GCF_008632615.1). Classification (NCBI taxonomy): domain Bacteria; kingdom Bacillati; phylum Bacillota; class Bacilli; order Lactobacillales; family Lactobacillaceae; genus Paucilactobacillus; species Paucilactobacillus nenjiangensis. Next base: position 406,487 of record NZ_CP043939.1, on the reverse strand, counting down.
ATTGCTCAATATTTAGCAATCAAGTAACAGCAACATGTAAATCGCTTACAAGAACATTGTAAAATATTTGTCCGTATAAATCAACCATTATTTTTTTTATTAAACAAGTTCTTTATTTAGCCACTAAAAAAGCTTAATTCTAAGGCGCGAATTAAGCATTTAAATTTATTAATTATTTTCTAGCAGTTGAATTTCGAATAATCATTTCAGGATCATACGTAATTGACTCGACTGGTTCTTTATTAATCATTTTGATAATGGACTTGCCAGCATCAATACCCATTTTTTCTTTTGGGTGAACTAAGGTAGTTAAACTAGGTTCAATATATTTACTGAGTTGGTAATCATCAAAGCCAACAACTGACACGTCTTCGGGCACTCGTAAGTCTAACGAACGAATCACATCGATGATCTGAATCGCTAATTTGTCATTATAACAAGCAATTGCAGTCGGACGATTTTCACTCGACATTATTTTAGTGACTCGTTCAAAGATTTTGGCCATTTCGTCGCTTGACTGGTACATGACAATTTCACTCAAATATGAAATCTTTGGATGTTTCAAATACGATTGCACAAAGCCGTTCATTCGGTGAACCCCTTGGCTATCATCAACTTGAAAGACTCCCAAAATTTTTTCATGTTCTTGGGTAAATAGATATTCAGTTAATCGTTGTTCAGCTTCCAAATCATTTGTGTGGATGTATGGAAAATCTAATTCATCGTAGTGCGAGTTGATGAAGAGAACTGGAATGCCCGCATCTCTAATTTTTTTGTAGATATCTAAATTAGGATTTGGCAACGCACTTTGTGTTGGTTCCACAATTAACGCTTCAACATTACTATCCAACATTCGAATCAAGCTTTGACGTTCTTTTTGATGGTTGTTATGGGTATTGCTCAGCAGAATTGAGTACCCGCTGTTCGACACAATTCGATCAATTCCACTAATGATATTAGGGAAAATATAGTCAGCAATATGTGTGGTGATAACACCAACCATCTTATTATTTACTTGGGTGACACGTTCAGATTGCCAATCGTCAACAAACATGCCACCACCCTGGATACGATAAATAAACCGTTCATTTTGCAATTCACCCACGGCACGACGAACCGTATATCGGCTCACTCCGAATTGCTTCATAAAGTCGGATTCAGTCGGTAGTTTATCTCCCGTTTGGTATGTCCCAGCAATTATATCTGCCTTAATACCCTTTTTGACTGTCTCATATTTCGTTTCCACAACATTTCTCCTCAAATTTTCTTGTTAAGTTAACTATATCATTCTCTGATTGATTTTACCTGCCCTATCTCAAAATGTTACAATTAATTTCGATGAAAAAACGGAGGGATATCATGACAAACATTTCCGATAATTATTTAACACTTGCAGATGGTAACAAGATGCCACAGCAAGGCTTTGGCGTTTATAAAATCACTGATCAAAGTGAGTTTGATCAAGCAATCGAATCTGCCTGGAACCATGGCTATCGTTTATTTGACACGGCTCAAATGTACAAGAACGAACAAAATTTAGGCGACTCCTTACAAAAACTTAGTGCACCACGAGACCAAATGTTTATTACAACAAAAATTTCTGAAGCCAACCAGGGTTACGATAAATCCATTAGTTCACTCAAAGAATCTTTAACGAAACTACAAATGGATTATGTCGATTTATTACTAATTCATTGGCCAATCAATACTGAATTTTTTGAGACTTGGCGTGCATTCGAAGATATCAAAAAAGAAGGCTTGGCTAAATCAATTGGGGTCAGCAATTACGATATGGTTCACATTCAATATTTGGCTACCCAAGCACATGAAATGCCTGTTTTGAACCAGATTGAAGTGAGTCCATTAATGAGCCAAAAGCCAATGTTGAAATTTAATACTGAGAACAATATTACCACCCAAGCCTGGAGCCCATTAGGACGTGGCAAAGTCCTCAACAATCCTACCATTCAAAAAGTTGCAGAAGATACTGGCAAGTCTGCTGCGCAAGTTATTTTACGTTGGCACTTACAAAACGGCATTGCAATCATTCCTAAGTCGGTTCATGACGCAAGAATTGCCCAAAATGCAGATATTTATGATTTTGAATTAACTTCTGCGCAAATGGCACAAATGGATTCAGTTAATACTAATCATCGCGTTAGTAAAGAACCTGAATTAGTATATGAATTTGGTGAACAATATCCATATTAATTTTTTCAACATAAAAGGTTCAAGCAATTTATTAATTTGCTTGAACCTTTTTTGTACATATATTACTTACTATCTTCTTTTTTTCGTTTCTTGCCTGCAATTCCAAATATCATCATGAGTAAGCTCAATAGTCCTAACGTTTGTAAACTATCCCCACTTTCATCAGTCTGCGGAAGTTTGTTTTTATCATCGTTAGTCGTTGTTGAATCAACCTCTTTATTTTCAGAAGATAACTGTTGACCGTTAACGGTACTATTATTTTTATTTTGCTCAGATGATAACTGACTTGCAGCATCATTCAATTGATTAATTAGTTGAATGATATCTTGTGTTAAAACAAGAGATTCGGCATTTTTAAGCGAATTTAACAAATCTTGTAATTATTGTATTAAATTACCTAGTTCGCCAGTATTTCCATATTCCTTCAATGCATTCTCTGCATTCTCTGCATTCTCTGCATTCTCTGCATCTTTAATCGCTTGGTTTCGTTCTACTTTCGCTTGTTCGATAACTGTATCCATTGCATCGATTGCTTTTTGTACATCGTCAATTGACGCCGTTGGATCATTCACTAAATCTTTCAATTTATCAGTGGCATCTTTGACCCCAGGTTCTTTATTAACTGGATTTGCAAAATCTTCTGTTAAATGATTATTTGCGTCATCTAAAACATTTTGTACATTTTCAGAAATTTCTCGTAATTCTTGTACAGTATCTTTAATATCTGCAGTTAACACATTCTCAGAACCACTTGCAGCATCATCCAATGTTTTTTGTAATTCATCCAATTTTTCCTTAACACCTGGACGTTTAGAAATAGAGTCAATGTTTGTAATTAATGTCTCTGCTTCATCAACCGCATCATTTCGTGAGTCTTTAGCTTGGTTAACAACGTCCTTAAATGTTTCTGTTGCTGCCAAAATATCGGCGGTTGTCGATGCTGGATTGTTTAAGACTTCGTTTAATGCTGTGACCGCATCAGTCACCACTTGTTCATTTCCAACTGGATCTGTCGCAGCAAAGGCTGTGTCAGCCGCATCTTTGGCATCATTTCGTGAGTCTTTCGCTTCGCCGACGACTGTGTTAAATGTGTCAGTCTCTGCTAAGATTTCAGCGGTTGTCGATGCTGGATTGTTTAAGACTTCGTTTAATGCTGTGACCGCATCGGTCACCACTTGTTCATTTCCAACTGAATCTGTCGCAGCTAAGGCTGTGTCGGCCGCATCTTTGGCATCATTTCGTGAGTCTTTCGCTTCGCCGACGACTGTGTTAAATGTGTCAGTTGCTGCCAAGATTTCGGCGGTTGTCGATGCTGGATTGTTTAACACTTCGTTTAATGCTGTGACCGCATCGGTCACAGCCGTTTCATTACCTACTGGATCTGTCGATGCTAAAGCTGTGTTGACTGCATCTTTAGCATCATTTCGTGAGTCTTTTGCTTCACCGACGACTGTGTTAAATGTGTCAGTTGCTGCCAAGATTTCAGCGGTTGTCGATGCTGGATCGTTTAAGACTTGATTTAATGCTGTGACCGCATCGGTCACAACCGTTTCATTTCCAACTGGATCTGTCGCACCTAATGCTGTGTTGGCTGCTTCCGTCGCATCAATTCGTGAGTCTTTCGCTTCACCGACGACTGTATTAAATGTGTCAGTTGCTGCCAAGATATCGGCTGTTGTCGATGTTGGTTCGTTTAACACTACATTCAATGCATTAACTGCATCTATCACCACTTGTTCATTGTTCACCGGGGCAGTATTTAATAAGCCAACATTAGCATTAAGCAAGGCAGTCGCATGAATAATATCCGCTGTGAGTACTTGTTCACTATTATTGTTGGCTGCTTCAACAATATTATTAAGATTATCGATGGCACTTGCAACATTACTGTTTGTCGCCACATCTTTTGCATTACTGATTGCATTCGTAGCGTCTATTTTTGCATTGTCTCTTGCATTCATCGCAGCATCGAAAATTGTTTGAAGTTGCGTTGTAAACGCGTCAACGTCTTCTGAGGTCAATTGAGCATTAGAAAACTGGTCGTTGATGCTAGAAACCAACGGCACAATCCCCTCTTCATAAGTAACAGGTCCACTGACCGCCTTCATATAGATTTCATTCAACTTAACAAAGCTATCGATTATTAAGTTTAGTTTATCCGTTAATGTAACGAGTTCGCTAGTGACCAATAACTCATTGTTTGCATCAGCCATCGCTTGTTCCAACAAGCCTTGCGCTTTTATGAGTGCTGCCTTATTGTTTGGTACTGTTCTATCCATAGCATCTTGAGCCGCTGTTTGCGCATCACTACGGGTAATTTTCGCTGCAGCTAAAACACTTAAATAATTATTTGTATCGGCAACTAATGTAGCGCTATTCGAATCAACAGAATTTTGAAGAGTGGCTTTAGCAGCAATTACATCTGCTTCATTAGAAACCGGAGAGCTATCTTGAGCCAAAGCGGCAAGGGCAGAATTCATATCAGCATTAACAGCATCATCAAGAAGTTTAGTTGAGGCAATAATATCTGATGTAAGGGCATCTGCGTCACCCTTCGCAGCATTTGTGATTACTTGATCTAAAGTATCTATTTCGTCTGCATAATCAGCACTATTAGATGCTGCCTGTGCTTTAGCAATTAACTCTTGAGCTGCAGCAAGTGCAGCGCGACGTTCTGACACTGCCTGGTTAATGCCCATTGATTCAATAACTAGAGTTGACAAACTTTCAGAAATTTCTGCACCAAGTCCATAAAGTCTTAAATATTATACTACCTGAAGATAGTCATCATCAGCAATAACAACGGGTTCTTTCGATACCGCCAAAACATCATCTGGTGTGATTACATCGGATTGTAAAGTAGCAGTTGCTGCTATATTTACACTCGTATCCATACGTGCCAAAGAAATCAAATCTTCTGGTAAGACTGAACTGGGCGTTGGAACATTATCGCTTTCAATTATTTCTGTGCTTGATTCAGCAGTATCAGATAATACCTCTGAAGTTGCCGAAGTATCGTTAGCATTTGATTGATTTGCATCATTATCACTAGAAGAAGCGGGTTCAGCTACTGTACCGCTATCATTTTCCGGAGTTGTACCATTTGAAGTAACATCTTTACCGACAGCGACGGCAGCGTCACTTGTATCATCTGCCGTTGAATCAATATTTCCCTGTTTTGTACCTGACACGGTAGGCACTGCAACCTGAACGGACGTCAAAGAAACTGTCGTTCCACTTAAGGAGCCACTGGTTGAACTCACTTCTGCCGAGGAATCACTACTATCTGAACTTGCACTAGCATCTGTGCTATTGGCACTCGTTACCAGCAGTGTACTTGCAGCCATCAGAGCACCAAATACGGTACTTTTTACAACTCATTGTTTCTTTACCTTGTGTAATTTTTTCTTTAAATCAGCATCGTGATGTAGCATGATTATGCCCCCTCTCGCATCGAATAACTCACATTTGTATTTTTTAGAATATCCACCATAATTATTTAACTTAACCTGTCTAAGCTGAAATTCAGCCAATTAATAAAAAAGAGGCATTCGGCAGTACTGACAATTTAATTACCTAGCATTCGATAACCGACATGTTACGTAATTAATTGAATCCACAATCAGTTGATACCACTCGCCTTTTTGTACATGCATATCGTATCAGATTTGTTCCACAAAGCCAAACAAAATATACCAATAAGCTGAATTTTAGAATATATTTTTTTCAATATATAAATATATTAAGAATCCATTAATATGCACCGCTTAAATACGTATTTAACTTAATTATTTGGAGTAAACAAGCTTTATCCGTCCTTTACCAGTATTGCCCATAAAAGTTGATCATATATATACCGGGGTTATACCAGTATTTAAAACACAGCTACAGCAAATTAGATTATTTTATCGAAATATTGTTTCAGTTTTGCACCATTTAGATTAACCTCCTTAGATGTAAAAGCTGACTTACTATATCTTAAAATTAACATAAATAACTTATGGACACAATTAAAATACATTGTGTACATTCCATAAAAAGTGTCTACAATATAATTTTAAAAATCGACTAATTTATGATAACAATGGTGCATAAGTCTAGTAATAATTTATTTTTTAATTTCTCAAAATTCAAAGTTGTACTTATATATATTTGGACAAATTAATAAGTTATTAAATAAATAATGTCCGTTATTTATAGCGAAAAAATCTTTGACATTAATTGCACTATTCGCTCACCCGCGGCACATGCCGAAAATGCGCGTACAAAAAAACCCATGCACAATCACATGAGCTTAAAAAGTTAATTTATTAAATTATTTTGCTTCTGCACTAGCTCCGGTACTCTTGATACCTTCTGCTTCGATTTCTTCCAAAGTCTTACCCTTTGTTTCAGGAACAAAGAACTTAGTGAAGAGTACACCGAATACACAGATGATACCGAAGATTGCGAACACAGCTTCTTGTGGCATCGAGGCAGTCATAACTGGGAAAAGTAATCCGACTAAGAATGATCCAATCCAGTTAAATGATGATGCAAGTCCAGCGGCTTTACCACGAACTGCAAGTGGGAACATTTCACCAACGATTACCCAAGTAAGTGGTGCCCAAGTAAATGCGTAGAAGAATACGTAAATACAAAGGAATGTTAGTAGTAATAATGGATGTTCCGTACCAGTCGTTTTATTGATGATTGCTGGTAACAAGAATGAAGCAGCCATGACACTACCACCCATCATAATCAATGAACGGCGTTTGAACTTGTCGGCAATGGCCATGTAAACCAATGAACCAACAACCAAGATAACCCCTTGGAGTACAGACCAGATAAGCGCATCTGAAGCATTGACTTTTAACGCACTTTCAACAATCAAAGGAATGTAGTAGAAAATAGCATTTGCACCTTGGAATTGTTGGAAAGCCGCAACCCCAACCCCGGCAATAACCAAGTAGCGATACTTACCAGTAAACAGACTTGCATAACTAACGCTCTTGTCAGTTGCTGAGTCTTCTTGACTAGCAGTTGCTTTGATATCAGCTAATTCAGAATTAATTTCTTCTTCACTATCACGAACATAGCTAAGAACACGACGTGCTGATTTTTCATCACCATTTTTAATCAAGAAACGTGGTGATTCAGGTAACTTCAAAACACCAAAGAACAAGATAACAGCAGGTACAGCAGCGAAAGCTAACATAACTCTCCAGCCCCATGCAGTTGGAAGTCCCTTAAAGATGTAATCCATAATATAAGAAATCAACATACCTGAAACAATCATAGTTTGGTTAAGACCATTCAAACGTCCTCGGAGACGTGCAGGTGCTAATTCTGACATGTAAGGTGGTACCAATGCTGACGCAGCACCAACGGCCAATCCAAGGAATACACGGATGATAATTAAGTAAAAATCACCATGATTAGGAGCAACCCCAGAAAGAAGTGAGAATACACAGAAGATAACAGCTGAGATCAAAATCATCTTTTTACGACCAAGACGATCAGAAAGTTGACCAGCTAAAGCTCCCCCGAAGATTGCACCAAGAGTAACCCCTGAAGTAATCCATCCTTGCATTGATGCGCTGATTGGAGCCCAATCAATTTTCAAGAATGGAAGTGCACCGGTCATAACACCGATATCATAACCAAATAAAATTCCACCAAATGATCCAAAGAAGTAGATGAACCAACTTGGAATACGCTTTTCTTGTTCCATTGCAATTTCTCCTTTATGAATAAGATATAATTGTTCATTCTTTAACACATAAGTCACATTACACGACTAATGTATTAAACCAACTAAAATATAATTGCTTTGTTCCGTTGCCCCACTAATAATATTTAACCTTAAATACAATTTTCGGTAACGTTTACATTTACTAGAATAAGGTATTTGTCCGTATAAATCAAGAGCAAAATTAAGTTATTTAACAAATATTGTAATCTGTTACGTGATTATTTACACAATTCAATGATTCAGGCCCCAGATTATACGTTTTCATCATTTTCATTTTTGAAAATTTATTCTTGCAATTATTAAACTTTACTGAAAAAACACGCTTACCAAAGTGGCAAACGTGTTTAATAGATTGAGTTTTAGTGTTTTGCGTGATCTTTTGACTTAGCGTTATCTTGACCATAATATGCGTTAGCACCATGCTTACGATAATAATGTTTGTCTAAGAGATATTGTGGTACATGGTTGTCTGAATATGGATTTAGCATCAATGTATGGTAGTTCATTTCAGCAACAACTTCCAACACTTTAGCGTTATGAACAGCATCTGCAGCATCTTTACCCCAAGTAAATGGACCATGTTGACTAACGAGAACTGCAGGGACAGCATCTGGATCAATTCCGCGTTCTTTAAAAGTCCGAACAATTACTTCACCAGTATTTAGTTCATATTCGCCTTCAATTTCGTCTTGTGTCAAAGCATCAGCAGCTGGAACATCCCCATAGAAAGTATCGGCATGTGTTGTACCAAATGCTTGTACATCTTTTTTAGCTTGTGCAAATGAAACTGCCCAAGGTGAATGTGTATGAACAACTCCACCAATATTAGGAAAATGATTATACAAATACATGTGAGTTGGTGTATCACTTGATGGATTCATGTCACCTTCAACAACTTCACCCTTTAAGTTAACAACGACCATATCTTCAGGACGTAATTTATCGTAATCTACGCCAGAAGGCTTGATGACGAATAAACCAGATTCACGATCAATCTGAGAAACGTTACCCCAAGTAAATGTTACCAAATCAAGTTTAGGTAAGAGCATATTTGCGTCATAAACTTTTTGCTTTAAATCTTCAAGCATTTCATTATCTCCTTTTTTATCGATAAATTTCAATTACAGTGTAGCGCAATTTTAGATTAATCACAATCAACCTAATTCAGAATATTTTTGTTTCAAATATTGCTTCAGTCAAAAATCATTTAAACGTACAATCGGAACTGCCCATAATCCTGGACAATTCCGATTTTACAATAATGTTCAGAAAATTACTTTTAATTCATTTTCATTGATTCAACAGCTTGTCCTTCAACAGGTAGAGCTGCTTTGTAGTTATCGATAAATTTCTCATAGCCACGAACACTGACTGGTTCTGGTTCAAGCGTTGCACTTTCTTGAGAGCTAAATACTTCATCATCCAAATAGTCAGCTAATGATTGACCATCTTTGTGACTTTGAGCATATAAAGCTAAGACTGCCATCCCCCATGGACCACCTTCACCGGCATTGCTCATAACTGTAATTGGTGTATTCAATGCATCAGCTAAAACTTGTTGAGCAACAACTGGCGTTTTGAATAATCCACCTTGGGCAATCAAAACATCTGTCTTGATATGTTCTTCACGCAATAAGATATCCATCCCAATCTTCAAAGGAGCAAAGGCTGAATACAATTGTACTTTAAAGAAGTTAGCTAAATTAAAGTTTGAATCTGGTTTACGGACGAACAATGGACGACCTTCAGGCATTTTAGTGATGTTTTCTCCTGAAAGGTAAGCAAAGTTAACTAAGCCACCACCATCTTGATCTCCTTTTAAAGAGTTATCAAATAGTGCTTCATATAAATCATTAGGCTTTTGTGGTGCACCAATAACTTTGGCAAATTCAGCAAACAGGCTAGTCCAAGCATTGATATCTGATGAACTGTTATTAGTGTGCACCATGGCAACTGGCGCACCGTCTGGAGTAGTAACCATGTCGATATCGCGATGCACTTTCTTCAATGGTTCATCTAACACAACCATTGAGAAAGCTGAAGTTCCGGCAGAAATGTTACCAGTCCGCTTACGAACCGCGTTAGTAGCAACCATCCCCGTACCAGCGTCCCCTTCAGAAGGTGCCATCAAAGCACCTCCTTGAAGTTGGCCAGTAGGATCAAGCAATGCGGCACCTGCATCAGTTAAGGCACCCGCGTTTTCACCAGCAACTTTAACAGTTGGTAAGATTTCTTTAATGTCCCATGTGTATTGTTTAACGTTTTGTAGGGCACGGAACTTTTCAATCATGTCTGCATCATAGTCAGCAGTGTTTTCATCAACTGGGAAAATTCCTGAGGCATCCCCAATTCCCACCGTCTTTTCACCAGAGAGCTTGTAATGTACATAACCATCTAGAGTTGTTAGGAAATCGATGTTCTTAACGTGATCTTCTTTATTCAAAACAGCTTGGTACAAATGTGCAATGCTCCAACGTTCTGGAATATTGAAGTTAAATAGTTCTGTTAATTCACCAGCTGCTTGGCCAGTGATGTTGTTACGCCATGTCCGGAATGGAACCAAAATTTCGCCATCTTTATCAAAGGCCATGTAACCATGCATCATGGCACTGATTCCGATTGAACCAATTTTTTTAATGTTCACACCATATTTGTCTTTGGCTTCAGTTGCCAAATTAGCATAACTCGTTTGAATGCCGGCCCATACTTTTTCAAGTGAGTATGTCCAGATTCCTTGGTCGAGTTCATTTTCCCAAACAAAATCGCCTGAAGCAACTGTCTGGAAGTTGTCTGCTACTAATACCGCTTTAATTCGGGTTGAGCCAAGTTCAATTCCGAGCGCTGTGTTACCGTTTTCGATAGCACTTTTAATTTGATCCGTATTCATGGAAGTAACCTCCGATTTAATTATGTTATTTACTTAGAAACGTAAAATGTTATCCGCTTACATTGTATGATATTTGTCCGTATAAATCAATACACATTCTAATTTATACGCAAAATAACCATATAAATTTAAATTCTTGTGAAATACAAAGCAAATTAACTAACCAAATAGAAAAGGAACTCAAGCATTTGCTCAAGCTCCCTAATATGTGTGTTGGTCTTATTATTGTTCTATGTTGATGCAGTGTTCTATGTGTATTAATTCTATGTGATGTCGCTATGTGTAATCCGAATTGTTTCTATGTGCCCACTTTTTATGTTTGTAATTGTATGTGTGTTTTGTTTATGTGTTCATTAACGTTTTTAGGGACATGACTCGCACAATCCCGCCATTACTGTGTGTATATTTTGTTATCATTGAATCTCATCTCCCTTTCCAGTTAGTTTCACCAAAGACACAAAAAAACGTCCTTACTAGGCTTAATTGCCTAATAAGGACGCTTTGCGTGGTACCACCTCATTATGTATACTTCTCACGAAATATACCTTACCAGGTACGGCCAGACTCGACGATACCTTGGCGCTATAATGGGTGCAACCATTGAACACTCAAACTCGCATTCAACTCTCAGAGATTACTTTCAATTAAACTTCGTTCCTCATTCTCACCAACTACGAGGTCTCTTCAAACGTCATTTAATTTACTTTTTCTCATCAAAGTTCTAATTTATCTTTAATGTTGTTTTAATAATACTCCAACCTGAATAAATGTCAACAAGTTATTGGTGATTAAGTGAACTTTGTTGGTTTTAATGGCTTCACTCACCAATTCCGTCACCTAATATGAACGCCAATAACGATTCAAACTGCGAATCATCATTGACGTTCATATTAGTGCTCCGAAATTATTCGGTGAGCTCAGTACTTATTTTCTTTAACGGCATCTCATCCCATCAACGTCTCTTAGCTTAAATAACAAAAAGCACAATTCAAGTTCGAATTGTACTTTCCGTTATTTTTTTGCTAATGCTCTGTTGATAACCGGAATGATCAGCACTTATTCCCTTAACGGCTTCACAAAGCAAACATCTCCGTTTAACTAATAATGACCACCATCCAAAACTCGGATAGCGGTCATTATCTGTTAATACTCAATGTTTAAGCACTTTGTTCAGCACTTATTTATTTCTTTTCCACATTTTTCCCATCATATTCATCAATCATGATTTGTTTCAAATCAGCAATTAATGGTTCTACAGGGTTAGCAGTAGTTGTTTGATCTTCGTATGCTAATTCAGCCATTTCATCAACAACCTTGTCAAAGTCAGCCTTCTTAACACCATTAGCCTTTAAGCTTAATGGAATATCAACAGCGTGAGCTAATTTGATAAATTTATCAATGAAACCTTCGATTAATTCTTCGTTAGTGTTACCTTGAACTCCAACGTAACGAGCTAAGTCAGCATAATCATCATTGGCACGGAAGTATTCATACTTAGGCCATGGATTCATCTTCTTAGGCTCTGAGGCATTATAGCGAACGACGTGTGGGAATGTAATTGCGATACAACGACCGTGAGCCAAGCCGAATTCTCCGCCAAGTTTATGAGCAATGGCATGGTTAATTCCTAAGAAGGCATTACCAAAGGCCATCCCTGCAAGTGTTGAGGCATTATGCATGTTTGCTTTGGCTTCTTGATCACCATTATATGAAGCTTCAAGGTTATCAAAGACCAATTTAGCAGCTTGTAATGACCATGGACGAGTGTAATCTGATGCCAATGCTGAAACAAATGATTCTGTGGCATGGGCTAACACATCCAAACCTGATTCGGCAATTGTCTTCTTTGGAACTGTTTCGACAAATTGAGGATCAACGATGGCAACGTCTGGAGTCAAGGCATAATCAGCCAATGGGTATTTAACATGAGTCTTGCTATCAGTAATAACAGAGAATGGTGTTACTTCTGAACCAGTACCTGAAGTACTTGGAATAGCAACAAATTGAGCCTTGTTAGGAGTACCTAATTTGTAAGTTCTCTTACGGATATCCAAGAATTTTTGTTTTGCACCGAAGAAATCAGCTTCTGGATGTTCGTAGAATAACCACATACCTTTGGCAGCATCAAGTGGTGAACCACCACCAAGAGCAATAATTGTATCAGGTTCAAATTCACGAATTTGGTTCAATCCACGTTGAACTGTATCTGTCGATGGATCTGGTTCGATGTCTGAGAAAATTTCGTATTGAATCTTGTCACCGTTAGGACGGCGTTTTAATTCATTGACAACGATATCAGCATAACCATACTTAACCATGCTTGGGCCAGTGATTAACATAACCTTCTTAACACCTGGCATATCCTCTAAGTAACGAACTGATGTCTTTTCAAAGTAAACCTTTGGAAGTTTAACCCATTGCATATTATTACGCCTCTTTGCGATAGTTTTAACGTTGATAAGGTCAAATGCTGAAACGTTATGAGAAATTGAGTTTTTACCCCATGATCCAGTTCCCAAGGTAAATGAAGGAACCATTTCGTTATAAAGGTTACCAATTCCACCTAAAGCAGATGGAGTGTTAACAATTACACGACTAGCTTTAACTCTCACACCAAATCTCGTAATTAATTCATCATCTTCTGATTGGATTGCAGCAGTATGGCCTAATCCACCAAAATCAAGTAAAGCTTCACAAATCTTAATTGCGTCTTCTTGAGTCTTTGCACGGTAAACAGATAAGACTGGGCTTAACTTTTCACGTGAAAGTGGTTCTTGTGGTCCAACTTCAGTCACTTCAGCAACTAACACTTTAGTATCATCAGGAACTTTGATACCAGCTAATTTAGCAATGGCGATTGCTGACATACCAGCGATAGGTCCCTTAACACCGCCACGTTTTTCATCAAACATTGCATCAGCTAATTTTTTGTGATCTTTCTTAGCGATAACAAATGCTTTGTGGTCAGTCATTTCTTTCATTACTTTGTCATAGATAACATCATCGATCACTGCACTATTTTCAGTGGCACAAATCATCCCATTATCAAATGTTTTTGACATGATGATATCGTTGACTGCACGTTTGATATGAGCAGTTTTTTCAACGTAAACTGGGCCGTTACCAGGTCCAACACCCAAGGCTGGTTTACCTGAAGAATACGCAGCTTTAACCATGCCTGGTCCACCAGTAGCAAGAATACTTGCAATACCATCATGGTTGATGATTGCAGTGGTTGCTTCCAAACTTGGTGTTTCAATCCATTGAATAATATCTTTAGGTGCTCCAGCATCAATCGCTGCATCGCGTAAAACACGAGCTGCTTCTGCACTTGATTTTTGTGCTTGTGGATGGAAAGCAAAAATAATTGGGTTACGAGTCTTCACAGCAATCAATGATTTGAAAATTGTTGTTGAAGTTGGGTTCGTAACTGGTGTGATTCCGGCAATAACTCCCAAAGGTTCTGCAACGGTAATCAATTGACGTTCGCGATCATCTTTAATGATACCAACTGTCCGTAAGTCTTTAATTGAATGCCAGATTTCTTCTGAAGCATACATATTCTTGATGGCTTTATCTTCCATCACTCCACGACCAGTTTCTTCCCAGGCCATTTTTGCTAAATGCATATGTTGGTCTAAGGCGGTCATCGCCATGTGGTGCACAATGTTGTCAATTTTTTCTTGGTCAAAGTCTTCCATCTTATCTAGGGCAACGTGTCCTTTTGCAACGAGTTCATCGATCATTGCGGTTACGTCGACTTCTTTGCTGTTAGGTTCTTTAATCATTGTATTCCCTCCATGTCATGTCTGAAATTAATTGTTAAGTTATTCACAAGTGCTATTATATTTTAGTTTTTTATATTTGTAAAGTACTTTGTTCAGAGTTTTTCAAAGTGGCTTTAATTGCTTATACCATAAGTTTTCATAGTTTCACAATCGAAAATGGACCAAATCAAATGATTTTAAAAAAGTTTGTGAATTACTGTACAAATTGTAATCGCTTACATTTAAGAAAAGCTTAAAAAATGACCTGAAAAAAAGTTTTTTCAAGGCCATTTTTAATTTGTTATTTAATTTTTTTGATTTCTTGAGGTTGATTATCACGTTCCATTAACTTCAAAAGTTCGCGTGCCTTTAGTGTCGTAATAATACTATCAACTGCAATAATCATTAGTTTCTCTTCAATCGTTTTACCACCCTCAGGGTCGAGTTCATGTCCTGACAACCGCTGATTCAGTAATTCAACGAAACTATCAAATGCTTTTTTGGGATACTTGTGTGAGGTAACTTGATTCATCCCCGACCGAATGACATCCAGTGGGTACGTCGATTTAAGTAGTGTAATAATCAAAATATCTGCAATGTGCATCACTTGATACTTCTTTTTAACTGGTGCTAAAATTACATTTTTCTTAACGTAATTGTTAACCATTGAAGACGTGATTAAATCTAAACCGAGTGAGCCAATAATTGAATTCACATATGCCACAACTTGATCCATATACAGTTCTAATTTTGGTAATTCGTCCCACTTGGGAAAATCGATGGTTGCCAAGGATTTTTCCCATTTGTGGTACTCTTCTATTTCTGCCATTATCTTCACCCATCCTTTAAAAGCTATCGTAACTTAATCACCTAGTTTTGTAAACTAGTTATACTTAGAATTACGAGTTTATTCATTAGTCAACAAAGATTGTTTAATTAGCTCAGTGGTGAGGCTTTATTTGATGAAATAGAGACACCAGACCATCTCCGGTAAATACCGCTTAATGATTTGATATGGATTGTTTTCCTCCATGACATCTTCACTGACAATCGTGAATCGATATTTGTTCGCGACAAAGCGTTCATACGCACTGGCCTTGCTCCCAGCATAATGAATCGGCATCGTTAACTGCTGTTCTTTTAGATAATGGTTCAGTAAGTTCGTAGTTGCAGGATGGATAATTGCTTTATTTTGATGAAAGTCAAAGTTAGAAATCAGCACCATTGGCTTTAATGCATGATGAAAGACCTGTTCAATTACGAGTCGATCCCAATATTCATAGCTGAGTTCCCGCCAACCAAAATCTTTTTGTTTACTCTGATATGCTGCCGGAATTAATAAATATTCTCCTTGATACTGTTCTAAATTGGCGATAATATCATCAAAATTATCATGGATCACAATTTCATTTTCTTCTTCACCTGGGATATTTAGTGCTGCCGCATAGCTATCTGTTTCCTTAGGGCCTAAAGTATTTACAACTCTCATGATGTTTTCCTCATTTCAATCAAAATAAAAAACCGTCAGAAAATCACATCTGACGGCATTATTTTGTCAGACGTGAGCACGCAAAAACGGCGCCCACGTCTTTATTTACGTGGACGCTACCTAAATAGTAATGTGCTTGCAAGTAGTGTCATTTGATTTACCCCATTTAATTTATTGTCCATATTTTACCCAATTAACTATTAACTTGTCAAATTACAAAACAGCTTTGATGTCAGTCAAAATAGTAAACGATTTTGATATAACTGAGCATTAACAGGTCAAAAATAGTTAAAAGAAGGAAATTAGGTGACATAACCGGATAACTTGTGTTATTCTTCACATATGGCGCAATGCCTGTTAGATTAACTAATACAAATATCTGGAGGTTCACATTTATGAGTAATCGTTTGGATGGTAAAGTTGCAATTGTCACTGGTGGTACATTAGGAATTGGCTGGGCAGTCGCTCATCGTTTCGTTGATGAAGGTGCTAAGGTAGTTATTACCGGTCGTCACGCTGATGTTGGTGAAGCCGCTGCTAAGAAAATTGGCGGCCCTGATGTAATTCGTTTCATTCAACATGACGCTGCTGATGAAGCTGGTTGGGTTGATTTATTTGATGAAACAGAAAAGGCCTTTGGACCAGTCAGCACTTTAGTTAATAACGCTGGAGTTGGTTTAACTGGTTCGATTGAAGAAACCAGCACCGAAACTTGGCGTAAAATTATGGATATTAACTTAGATGGTGTCTTCTTTGGTACTCGTCTAGGTATTCAACGCATGAAAAATAAGAATCTTGGCGCTTCTATCATCAATATGTCTTCTATTGAAGGATTTATTGGCGATCCTAATTTGGGCGCTTACAACGCCACTAAGGGTGCTGTACGGATTATGTCTAAATCGGCTGCAATTGATTCAGCTTTAAAAGATTATGACGTTCGTGTTAACACGGTTCACCCTGGTTATATCAAGACTCCATTAGTTGATGGAATTGAAGGTGCCGAAGAAGGCATGTCCGATCGTTCAAAGACTCCAATGGGTCACATCGGTGAACCTGACGATATCGCTTGGATTTGTGTTTACCTTGCTTCTAACGAATCTAAATTCGCAACTGGCTCTGAATTCGTCGTTGATGGCGGATATACAGCACAATAAAAAAGGCTTTTCAAGTCGTTTAGCTCCTGAGCATTAATGATAAATACTGATATTGACTTCGTACTTTGAAGTTGATGTCAGTATTTTTATTAAGCGAATGGAGTTGACGAGAAAAGCTGGATTATTATAGTGGTGCAAAAGTCGGTTAATTCTTGAAAACTAACATATAACGAACTCTTATTGCGCACCTTGCAATGAGAGTTTGTTTTGTTAGATGAAAGAATTGACTTTTAAACCCGGATTAAAAAAAGGCTTTTCAAGTCGTTTAGCTCCTGAGCATTAATGATAAATACTGATATTGACTTCGTACTTTGAAGTTGATGTCAGTATTTTTATTAAGCGAATGGAGTTGACGAGAAAAGCTGGATTGAGATAGTGGTGCAAACATCGCCACAGTATCTCCACTTACGTTGTGTTGTTGTCCAGTTAAATTTGTGCTATCTTACAGTTAATTAACACGATTACATATAGAGAGAAGCACAGCAATGGATAAAAGTGAAAAAATTAGAATCTTGCAAGATATGATTAAAATTAATACAGCTAATGGAAATGAAGCAGAGTTAGCTAAATATATTCAACACCTTTTAAAAATACATGATATCGACTCACAATTAATAAGTCATGGAGATAACTTGGACCGAGCTAACATCGTGGCAGAAATCGGACCCAAATCAAGTAACAAAGTTTTAGTGTTGGCAGGTCATTTGGACACGGTCGATGCTGGAAATTTGGAAAATTGGGGCCGCAATCCATGGAGCGGAGAGCTCGAAGACGAGATTGTTTATGGTCGCGGGGCAGCAGATATGAAATCTGGCTTAGCCGGCATGGTCATCACGTTGATTGAATTATCCAAAACTCAATTAACGAATCGGATTCGTTTTATCGGTACTGCCGGTGAAGAATTGGGTGCAGCTGGCTCAAAAGAACTAACCACACAGGGATATGTCCATGATGTTTCAGCAATGATTATCGGAGAACCAACCGGTGGAGACATTGTCTTTGCGCACAGCGGATCGATTGATTATACGGTTCATTCTCAGGGTAAAGGCGCGCATAGTTCTATGCCAAAACTTGGAATTAATGCCATCACTAACTTAGTTAAATTTATTACTGCCGAAGAACACGCCTTTGACGATGCACCAGAAAGCCCTCTCTTGGGACCATTAGTGCACAGCGTAACCGTGATCAATGGTGGTAATCAAGTCAACAGCATCCCCGAATCCGCTTACTTGGAGGGTAACATTCGTCCCGTTCCTGAATGTAATGAAGCGGATTCGATTGCACGGCTTCAAGCAATTATCACTGAATTGAATCAGCAACCCGATGTTAATTTGAGCTTAACCGTTAATTTTAGTTTCACCCCTGTTGTGAACGACCAGCATAGTGATTTCGTGCAAGCCATTCAAACGGCTCATTCTATGGCGTTTGGCAGTCCCGCCATTTTGAAAGTTATCCATGGCGCAACGGACGCCTCCGAATACATCAAGGATGACCACAAATTTCCAATGCTAGTCTTAGGCGCCGGTCAATGGGAAGATGCCCACAGTCTAAATGAATCAGTCACTCTGGATAATTATTTTAAAGTCATGGAAACTTACCGACAAGTTGCCTTAAATTGGCAAAACAATTAGGAGATTATGATGTTATACGAAACTACGTACAACTCCCCTATGGGACCATTATCCATCATTTGCAATCAAACTGCTCTCAAAGGAATTTGGTTTAAAGGCCAAAAATATTTTCAGGCATCAATCAATCATAATGCCATCAGTGAGCATGGCAATCAATATTCATCAATAGTCCATCACTGGTTAAACCGCTACTTTAACCAGGAAAATCCAGCTATTAGCGAACTCAAGCTTGCCCCTGAAGGCACTGATTTTCGACAAAAAGTCTGGCAAATTCTTCAGACAGTCCCTTATGGAGAAACAATCACCTATAAACAGATTGGTTTATCATTGGCAAAACAACCAATGTCATCCCAAGCCATTGGTGGCGCCGTGGGTCATAATCCCATTTCGATTATCATCCCCTGCCATCGAGTCGTTGGTGCTAACGGAAGTTTAACTGGTTACGCTGCTGGAATTGATACCAAAATTGCCTTACTACAGCATGAACACGCCAACTTTGATCATTTATTTAATCCATTAAAATAATTTCACGCAAAAAAATACTATTGAGCAAAAAAATGCTCAATAGTATTTTTGATTTAATTATTAAAATACAACCACTGGCGTACCTAAAGCAACTGCATTATATAATTTAGCCATGAATTCGGGTGGATTATTCACACAACCGTGGCTTCCATGGGTCTTGTACCAGTCACCACCATACTGTGGTTGCCATGATGAATCATGTAATCCAACCCCGGTATCATCGATTGGCATCCAGTAACTAACTTTCGAAGCATAGTCACTCCCATTATCGTTTTGGCCTCGTAGTGTGGCATCTTGTTGCTTGCTCCAAACACTATACGTTCCAGTTGGAGTATCATGCCCATTTGATGGTTTACCAGTCACAACATCTGAATCCAACACTAGTGAACCATTCTTGTAGTAATACTCGTGTTGATTTTGAATATCAACTTCAACATAAGTGTCACCAATATCAGAACTTCCATTCTTGTTGTAGCCAGAACCTTCCGTGGTAATCCAACGGTCAAAGCTCTTTCCGGCAGTAATATCTGAAGATAATTGCTTAACTTCGGATGCTTCATTAATAGTCCAGCCATACAGACCGCCACTAACAGACACAGTACCCCGTTTAGTTGAATTAAATTGACGAGTTGAACCATAAGTAGCGTACTTAGTATCAAGTTTATCCAAATATGCATCAACTTTGTCTTTATCAAGAGAAACATTACCGTTATCAATCTTAACCCAGCTAGTAATCTCTGCTGAAGATACATCGACCTTAGTGTCATTGTAAATTTTCAAAGTTCCTTTGACACTGGCAATTTTCTTCATTTGTGTATCTAATTTCTTGAACTGTGCACTATTTTCGGTCAAAGCTGGCTTGTTATAGGTCGACTTTAAGTTAACGGTCGTCTGGTTTTGATCGACACTTTTCTTAATCGCCGTCACTAATTTAGCAGTTTCGACTTTGTTACCTTGTGTTTCTTTAGTAGCAACCACTTTACCGTCTTTAAACGTTAAATTAGCATCCGTCGATGCTTTTCGATTGCCATTCAGACTATTCGCCGTTTTATCCGCAAACTGTTGTAAGACAGTTTCATTCACAAGCGCCTTACTATTAGGGATTTTACTTGAACTAACACCCAGCAGATGTGCTGGCCATGCCCAAGCATTTTGCGTACTCATAATCTTTTTCAATGTGTTACTAAAGTTCTGTTGGATTCCAACAGTTTCTTGTTTCTCAGTCAACACCGTTTTGCCATTTTCAGTTAATGAAAACTTAGCAGTTTTAATCTTTTCACTTAACAACTTGTCAGCTTGATTGACGTTTTTTCCGGCAATCGTAGCCCCAAGGACAGTTGTTTTAGGCAAAAAGTGGTGTTGATAATACACTGATCCACCAATGTAAATGATAGCAAATAATCCAACAATTAAGCTTACGGTTATCCACAACTTATTCTTTTTCATCGCTGTTACTCCTCACCAAAATTCCACGCACTTAATAATAGTACAAATGTTCCCCAATTGGAAGAAAAAAGTTATGGATAACTTAATATCCATAACCTTTTAATAATTCTTTAACTTCCATGAATACGGTTTTAGTGAGCTATTCAGCATCTGTTGCAACTAGGCCACCGGCTAAATTATCCATGTTTGGATGTTCTGCGGTAACAACTAATTGTTCGTTAACAAATGCATTCAATCCAATTTCATACATTTCACGACCATAACCAGATTTCTTAACGCCACCGAATGGTAATTCAGGTAAGCTGACCATGAAATTATTGACAAAGACCATGCCAGTTTCGATTTGTGAAGCAACCTTTTCACCACGAGCAGAGTCGCCACTAAAGACAATTCCACCCAAGCCTAAGTCTGAATCGTTAGCTAAATCAATCGCTTCTTGATCTGAACTAACCTTATAAACTTGAGCTACTGGTCCAAACATTTCTTCAGAAAAGGCTGGATTATCAGGTTTTACATCAGTCAAAATAGTTGGTTTGAAGAATTGACCTGGTAAATCAATTGGTTCGTTGCCATAGTATAAGTTGGCACCTTTTTCGATAGCCTCATCAACTTGACCTTGTAATTTTTCCTTAGCCTTTTTCGAATTCATTGGGGCTAATGATGTTTTTGGATCCAGTGGATCACCAGGTATTACTTTGGCAAAATTATCGCGTAATTTAGCTAAGAATTGATCGTACAAATTATCTGCTACGATAAAACGTTTAGATGATGTACATACTTGACCTGCATTGTAGAGACGAGCTCTCCAAGCAATGTCAGCTACGGTATCAATGTCCGTGTCATCGAGTACGATAAATGCGTCCGTTCCACCTAATTCCATGGTACTTTTCTTCAGATTATCGCCAGCTTCACGAGCCACACTACGGCCGCCACGTTCAGAGCCAGTCAAGGCAACCCCTTGAATTCGACTGTCTGCAATAACTTCAGAAACTTGGTCATAGTTCAAGAATAGGTTCTTCAGACTAGCATCTGGAGCAGAAGATTCATGAACAATCTTT
Source organism: Paucilactobacillus nenjiangensis (assembly GCF_008632615.1). Taxonomy (NCBI): domain Bacteria; kingdom Bacillati; phylum Bacillota; class Bacilli; order Lactobacillales; family Lactobacillaceae; genus Paucilactobacillus; species Paucilactobacillus nenjiangensis. The sequence continues at coordinate 384,585 of NZ_CP043939.1, read as the reverse complement.
TCAAATGCTAATGCAGAGCCAGGAGTAATGGCCGCATGTTTGAGAATCATTGGATTTCCAACCATAAAGTTAGGTGCAAACACACGCATAATTTGATAGTAAGGGAAGTTCCATGGTTCAACCATTAATAACACACCGAGTGGATGTTTCTTAACTTGTGCTTTACCAGTCGCCATGGTTTCAATTGGTGTAGATTGTAATAAACCGGTACTATGGTCAGCAAAATAATCTGCAATCATGGCACATAATTCAACTTCACCTTGAGCTTCACGTAATAATTTACCCATATCGGTCGTAATTGCCTTAGCCAATTCATCACTATGCTTGCGCATTAAATCAGCAATTTCATGCAATTGAGCCTTACGAGTTTCAGGACCTTCTAATTCCCATTTCTTAAATAGTGCCTGAGCATTTGCCAGTGCTGCCTCAATTTCTTCTGGGGTAGCATCTGGGTATTCATTTACAACTTCATTGGTATATGGATTAACTGTTTTGTAAGCCATTTTGTTCCTCCTCAATTAATTGTTTAATGCTGAAACAACGGTTTGCGACATTCAAAAAAATTTCGGTACCGTTTTCATTACGGTTTTATTGTATGTCCTTATTTGTCCATAGTCAATCAAAAACGGCTAAAAATTTAACTTATTTCACAAGTGACCAGTTATATACCATTTCCACCATGCCGGCATTTTTAAAAGATGTATATTTTTGCTTGTGAAAATTTAAGCAAGCCTACTACTCACCTAAATAGTTAACCACCTAATTAAAAAGAGGCATTTTAATACAATGATTTTTATTGATATTGTTTGATGAATTTATCGATTGTCGTTTGGTTATTCGCTCGAAATCCATCCTGCAAATCTATTTTTTTATTTTGGCCCATTTTTTCTAAGTAAGAGGCGCTCTCATCAATTCCGCTGCTCATTGAGGTTGTAAATGGAATCACAGTTTGGCCGTTAAAGTGACCAGTTTCAAAAAAGGTATTGATAAACATAGGAGGCCGATGATACCAGGTTGGAAACCCTAAGAAAATAACTCGGTATTTCGATAAATCTGGTAAGTTATCAATTCTAGGATGAACATTATTATCAATCTGGTCCTTTGAAACTTCAGCTAATTGTTGATAATCATCAGGGTAGTTCGGTGTTAATTTCATCTCAACAAGATCACCACTAACTTGTCGATGAATATATTTGGCTGCTTTTTCTGTGGCACCCGAGTTTGAGTAATAAATAGTTAGGATTTCATCTGACTCGTGCTTATTATTTAATTGTTGTTTGTTATTATTGTTTTCAAATTGATTCATAAAGGAACTTCCTTTCTTCACTGCGTAATTTGCATACCGTCTTATTCCAAAAAATACTAAAATGATGGCGAATAAACTGCCAATCACTGCAACCTTCTTCATCTACTTCCCTCTTTCATCGTTCAATAGCTGAATCATAAACCTTGAAGTTCACTCGAAGGCAAGTATATTTTGGGAAAAATTAAAAAAGCCACTAAATCCTCAGATTTAGTAGCTAAATTTATTATTAGTTTTACTTAAATTACACCTTGTGCGAGCATTGCTTCGGCAACTTTTTTAAAACCAGCAATATTGGCACCAGCTAAATAATCTTTACCAAAGCCATATTCCTTGGCAGCTTCAGCAGATTGGGTATAAATGTCTTGCATGATTTTTTCAAGTCGTTGATCTACTTCTTCAAATGTCCAAGATAAGCGTTCACTATTTTGACTCATTTCAAGGGCAGATACTGCAACACCACCAGCATTAGCAGCCTTCGCTGGTCCAAGTAATACGTTGGTTTCGTGGAATACTTGAACGGCTTCCGGGGTACATGGCATGTTAGAACCACAGTTAACGACTGTTGCACCATTGCTAGCGAGACGGGTAGCTTGATCTTTACCAATTTCGTTTTCAGTAGCACAAGGTAAGGCCACATCATAAGTTAAATCAAAGTCCCAAACTGAGCCTTCATGGTATTCAGCAGAGATAACTCGGTCTGCATATTCTTTAATCCGTCCTCGTTCAACTTCTTTAATTTGTTTAACAATTGTATAGTCAATTCCATTTGGATCATAAACGAATCCGTTTGAATCTGAAGCAGTTAAGACAGTTGCTCCTAATTCATTGGCCTTTTGGATTGCATAAATTGCAACGTTGCCAGAACCAGAGACCTTGATTCGTTTACCATTTAAGTCTTCGCCTTGATCTTGAAGTAAGGCTTGAGTGAAATAAAGTAAACCAAAGCCAGTAGCTTCAGTCCGAGCTAAGCTTCCACCAAAGCTCAAACCTTTACCAGTTAAGACTCCAGGTTGATAACCACGAATCTTACGATATTGGCCATAAAGATAACCGATTTCACGACCACCAACTCCAATATCACCTGCCGGTACATCGATATCTGGTCCAATATGGCGTTGTAATTCCGTCATAAAGCTTTGAATAAATCTCATGACTTCGCCATCAGATTTTCCCTTTGGATTAAAGTCACTACCACCTTTTCCACCACCAATTGGTAGACCAGTGAGACTATTTTTTAGCACTTGTTCAAAGCCCAAGAATTTAACAATTGAAAGGTTGACACTTGGATGGAAGCGCAGGCCACCTTTATATGGTCCAATTGATCCATTAAACTGAACTCGGAAGCCACGGTTAACTTGCACGTTACCTTCGTCATCTACCCAAGGTACTCTAAATTGAAATGCACGCTCAGGTTCAATCAGGCGTTCAATTAAGTTAGCTTTGATATATTCTGGGTGTTTTTCCAACACCGGCGTAATTGTACCAAAGAAATTATTAACGGCCTCTAAAAATTCTGATTGTTGTGGATCTCTTTGCATTAGTGACGTTTTCACGTTAGCTAAGTATTCTGTTGCTTCTGACATCTGTATCATCCTTTCAAACTTGATTGACAATAATTATATCATATTAAAAAATAATTAGAATATATAAATTCACAATCGCTGTTAAACCTGGATTTCGTAAGTTATCAGTCTTTATTGGTTGCTTTTCTTCATTTAATTTTAATTTAAAGCATATTGAATTATTGATAAATTAACAAACTTTTATTCTAATTTTATATAGAGTTTTTAGCTAAATATTAGTTACACAGCTTTGTCATGAAATCAATTACACCCTAGCAATTGGCACAAATCAAACTATCATTTTGACTCAGATAGGGTTAAAATTTCAAGATACGAATAAATTAGGAGTTAATCAATGAATAAAATTTTAGAAGCACAGTTTTTTGTTAAAGATTTATCCGATTCGCAAAAAGCGGTAATTACAGACATGAATCATTACATCAACGCTGGTATGAATAGCGACAAACACTCGGTGGCAATTATTCAAGGAGCCGCCGGCACTGGTAAATCAGTAGTTCTGATGGAATTGGTTCGTCAGTATATGACTGATAAGCGCTACAAAACAGCCTTAGTCGTCAATCATCCAGAATTATACAAAGCTTACCAGGATCTTGGTGAATCCATTCCTAACATGAATGTTAAATCAATCCGTCGTCCAACCGCTTTAATCAACGATGCTCAAAAGAATCATAAACATTACGATGTGATTTTTGTGGATGAGGCCCACCTGCTCTACTCTAAATCAGAACCTTATGCCCATTATCGTGGAGAAAATCAACTCACTGATTTGATGAATCTTGCCAAGGTAGTGGTGGTTGTCTATGATTTTGCGCAAGTGTTCCAATCAAAAATGTACTGGGACGAAAAGCTCCTCTTCGACACAATCGGGAAACATCCATATAAGATGTTCGATATGAACTTCCAATATCGGATGGTGGCTAGTGATCAACAAGTCGCTTGGATGGACGATTTAACTGCCGAAAAGCCAATTACAGACTTTCCTGACAATAGTGAATTTGAATTTAAAGTCTTCGATACTGCGGGGTCTTTATTTGAAACTGTTAAAAAGCGCAATAAAGAGTTTGGAATGAGCCGTGTGGTTGCCACGTCAGGTTTTCCACGAATTGATGGGCGACATAACGTCGAAATGGATACGTTTAGTTTGCCATGGGATGAATGGGATCCACAACGGACGCACTGGGCCAAACGTGAAGGCTCAATCACGCAAGTTGGTACGATTTATACTTTACAAGGCTTTGACCTAAATTATGTGGGTATGATTATTGGTCCTTCATTTGGTTACGATGCAAAAACCGATACCATGACGATTATTCCTGAAAAGTACTCTCATAAAGAGATTTTCAAAAAGCGTAAAGATAGAAAATTTACCCAAGCTGAGTATAAAGAATTCATCGCAAATGTGTTGAACGTGTTAATGAAGCGTGGTAAGTATGGTTTATATCTGACAGCTTATGATGATGCTTTGCGTGCGCGCTTGCTTGAACTGTCAAAAAGTATCAATTAATTTTAACCAATGTGAAATACATTCATTGAATATGGGAGGTTTAACATGCAGATCACATTCCTACAACAGCAAATCACGATTTGGATATTATATTTTTTCGCATATTCAATTGTCGGATGGCTATGGGAAAGTAGTTACGTCAGTGTTCGAACCCATAAATGGACGAATTCTGGTTTCTTGATTGGACCTGTTGTGCCTGTCTACGGGTTCAGTATGATGGCTCTGTTGGCCCTGATTGAACCATTCAAACAAAATATACTCTCACTCTTTATCTTCAGCGCGTTATTAGTGACAGTTATCGAATATATAACTAGCTGGCTGATGGAAAAACTATTCAAAGCTCGTTGGTGGGATTACAGTAAAATTCCATTAAATTTAAATGGCCGTGTTGCCTTACCAATTTCATTATTTTGGGGCTTTGGTGTGGTCATCATCGTTAAATTTATCCACCCGATTATTTCAAGGATGGTTGAACAAATCGCCACTAACTACGGCATTCTGACCGTCGTAATCATGATAGCAATCATCATGTTCGATTGTGGCTTTACGATTGCTAATGCTCTGGCATTTGGCGCTGCAACCAAACGAATTGGTGATACCATCGAAAGCACTAAATTAGATTTAAAAAATCGGTTGGCTGCCGACAATTCACTTCTCAACCAAAACAAAAGCTGGCTGGAAGAATATCGCCAACATCCTAGCGATGAAAACTTGAGCCTTAATTTCGTTCAACGACGCTTGTTGAAGAATTTTCCATCAATCAAGTTAAATAATACTAGTACTTCAGTTCCCGATATCATCAAGATGTTAGACGATTTACGTAAACGTAAGTAAATTGATTTTCATGTCTTTAATCCAATGTAACGAAAAAAGCAGGCTTCCACGATTGTGGAAGCCTGCTTTTATTGAATATTTGATTAGGTATCAAGGTTCGATATACACCTACGCGGACTATTAACTATGCTCATTACAGGATTCGAACCTGTGACCCCTTCATTACTAGTGAAGTGCTCTGCCAGCTGAGCTAAATGAGCAATAAAACTAACGTACTCTTAATATTCTGCCAGAAAATTAAAAAAGTGCAATAGTTTTTTTGAAATTAATTTATATTTTTTTAATTATTTTAACTTATTCTCGAATTTGACCATTGCCACGAATTAAATATTTGGTTGAAGTTAATTCGTTTAAGCCCATTGGCCCGCGTGCGTGAAGCTTTTGGGTACTAATACCAATTTCAGCACCAAAGCCAAACTTAAAGCCGTCGGTAAATCTTGTTGAAGCATTGACATACACGCAAGCTGCATCAATACGTTGTAAGAATTTTTCGCTGTTCGCGTAATTATCCGTGATGATTGATTCTGAATGTTTCGTATTATATTTGTTAATGTGCTCGATCGCTTCATCCAAAGAATCCACAACCTTCACTGCCATAATATAATCGGTGTATTCAGTACCCCAATCCTCTTCAGTTGCGACGTTAATGTCGGGTAAAATTGCCCGGGCACGTTCATCCCCACGTAATTCAACATTATATGGTTTCAAAGCAGCCGCAATAATTGGCAAGAATTGTTCTGCAACAGAAGAATGAATCACAATCTTTTCAGCGGCATTACAAACCGAAGGACGCTGTGTTTTAGCATTCACAATAATATCCGCTGCCATTTGCGCTTGGGCAAATTCATCAACATAGATATGACAGTTGCCGGCACCTGTTTCAATGACTGGTACTTTAGCATTTTCCACAACGGTTTTAATGAGACGTGCACTCCCACGAGGGATTAAGACGTCAATATAACCGGTTAAGGACATCATTTCATTCGCCGTTTTATGTGAGGTATCATGTAAAATTTGCACGGCATTTTCATCAATGTCGTTATCTCTTAAAACTTCTTTGATAGCTTCAACCAATTGAATGTTAGTTAATAAAGCTTCTTTCCCACCGCGCAAAATAACGGCATTACCGGTTTTAAAGGTTAAAGCAAACGCATCAACCGTCACATTAGGCCGCGCTTCATAAATCATCCCAATCACGCCTAAAGGTACACGTTGTTTTGTGATATACAAATCGTCTTCGGTTTTCCAACCTTTATCAATATCCCCAATTGGGTCTTGAAGGGCAACGACTTGTTCGACCCCAACCGCAATTTGTTCAATGCGTTCATCATCTAAAGTTAACCGATCAACAAAACTTGATGCTAAGCCGTCAGCATTGCCTAAATCTTGATTATTTTTTTCAACAATTTCGTCCGTATGTTTACGTAAAGATTGTGCCACTAATTTTAAAATATGATTTTTTTGACTTGTGCTAAGTTGGCTCAATTGTTGAGCAGCTTGCTGAGCCTGCTGACCCATTGTAATTAAATCATCCATGATATTCACCTTTTCATTCACTAATCCCGTGCAAATAACGTACCGACTGATTTCCCATCTAAAATATCAAAAATAACTTTCGGGTCTTCCCCATTAGCGAGCACCATTTGACGGCCTGCCTCAATGACGCGTTTGGCAGCTTTTAATTTCGTAATCATGCCACCCGTACCAAACCGCGTTCCACTACCGCCAGCTGAGTTTACCACTTCTTCAGTTATTTCGCTAACAAATGGTACTGTCTGCGCATCGGGGTGGGTATGTGGGTCTGCATCAAATAATCCATCGATATCCGACAAGACAATTAATAGGTCTGCCTCAATTGCAGTGGCTACCAATGCAGACAATTGATCATTATCACCAAAGGTAGTCAAATGATCCATTTCGTCGACCGACACACTATCATTTTCATTAACCACTGGAATGGCACCCATTAACAACAGTTGTTCAAATGTATTTAAGACATTCTTTTTACTGAGTGGGTAATCCATCACATCATGGGTCAACAAGATTTGGCCAATTTGTTGACTATAGCTAGCGAACCGTTGATTAAAAATCGACATCAGTTCATTTTGACCAATCGCTGCAATAGCTTGTTGCTGTGCCATTGCTTCCGGTCGCTTGGTCATATGCATTTGGCTGAGACCGACTCCCATCGCACCAGAGGTCACTAAAACCACCTCTAACCCACGATTTTGTACCGCACTGAGTGTGAATGCTAACTCATCCATCGTTTTTAAATTCAATTGTCCATCTGGATAAATCAAACTGCTTGTCCCAATCTTGACCACTAATCGTTTGGGAGTTTTAAATTGTGACCGACTACTCATCATTGCACCGCCATTTTAATATTTCTTTAATTCTAATCATTTTTTAACTTTTGCACAAGCCCATCACTCTGAAATCCCAATTGACTGGTTCAAATAGCGATTAGGTTGGCACGCTTCACTCAGTACTTCGGCTAATTGTGATTGTCCAATTCTATCACCGTTAATCCCAGTGCCTTCATTTGAAATGACTGCTGTTGTCGCGTTGATGACGATAGGTGTCGTCCTGACGATTGTATACGGCAGTTCCAATTCATCAATCATCTTTATCGCATACTGATAATCCAAGACTAAATTTTGATAATCCGAGCCCCACCATTGTTGCAGTCTCGGTTCCTCAACTTCTCCATTCACACCAGCAATTGATAACATCACTATTTTGCTTAATTTAATTTGTTTGCCATCAATCGCATCAATCAATCCAAAGACTTGCTGATCAACATCGCTATCATTTGGAAGCCACAGTAAAATATCATCTTGTTGCAATTGATCAAATGAATTCACCGTAACAGACTCAAGTACGGTTGGTTTAATAAGTGTTGCCAAACCTTTATTCAATTGATCTACTATTAACACTCGGGTCATCAGTTAAAACCTCATCAATTCATCTTTAACGGTTACATCGCTAATTCTAATATCTGTAATGGTACTTTGCTCTAATAGTGGCAACAGCGCTTGAATATTGCCACTAAAGATAAATCTAATTTCATCATTGGCCTCACGAATCACAAAACTACCCAAGGTTTCAGCCATTGCCACTGGGAAACCAGTACCTTTCACCGTCACCAAGCAATCCGTTGTGTCATGCGTGATTAGTTTTTGTACATGTCGTAATTTTCCATTATCGATATACAAAATTTCATCTGCAAAATACTGCATTTCGGAAATAGAATCACTACTAAAAATAATAATTGCCTGAGTCTTTTTCGCAAAATCTCTGAGTAGTTGCCAAATTTGAGTACGTTGTAATTCATTCATTTCTGCTGTCGGATTAGCTAACAACAAAATAGATTTTCCCTTCGCAATTTCGACAATAATCTTAAGTTGTTGTAACCGTCCTGCTTCTAACCCGTCTGCTGGTTCAATCAGATGAATATCTAATTGTTTCAAAATTGCCGCCACTTGGTCTTTTGAAATCCCGCCATTATTTTTCTTTACTGTGCTACTAATGACTTCATCAACCGTGCCCCGTAACGAATTTTTATCATTACCATCGACATAACCAATTTGGTCTGCTAGTTTCTTACGGGCCTTATAACTGTCTTGTCCGTCAATCAAAATACTGCCATCATCTAATTTTGCCTGTCCGGCAATCAGCTCAAATAGTGAATTTGCACTATTAAAATCCGTTCCCGCAAGTGCAGAAACTGTCGCTGGTAAAAATTGACGAGAAAAATCTTCTAGTAGTACCTGTTTCTTCTCATTTTTAAATAATTTACTGATTTGAATTTTCGTCATCAATTGCTCCTCCTGAAACCACTTTCTTCAATAATACAAAAAAGTAGCGACAATTACCATTGTCCCTACTAAATTCGTACTGTTAACATTTTATTGATTTTAACGGTTCTTGCCGTTTAATCTAAAAACAGCCAACGTTCATAGTGCGAACATCGACTGTTTTTTATTAAGACTCAAGACTTATTCGGTAGAATAGGTACTATATTTTAAACGATTTCAAGGTGAAGATCGCCAGCTTCAATCCATTTGAATGCACGCATTACACGATAGATAACAACTGAAATGAAGGCAGGTAATACGATACCACAGAAGATATATACCCAGAATGAATTCATATTAGTTGAAGCTAAGTTAAGTGGTGCGATTAATGAATTCAAGCCAAGTCCACCGATTGTATAGGGAACTTTAAATCCAAATACCAAGGTACCAACAGCAGCACTAACCATTGCTGCAACGAAGGTAGGTACACAGGCAGCAGGATTTTTAAGCAAATTAGTAAATTGAACCTTAGGAGTAATCAAACTTTGGGCAATGTTGGCACCCATGTTGTTTTCTTGAATTGACATTGCGAAGAAACCAACGAATTGAGCAGTAGTACCAATCAATGTTGCACCTGATGAAAGTGGATCAAGCGCAATCGCAATTGCCAAAGCGGCTGAAGAAGCAGGTGTCATCAAGAAGATTGAGAAAGCTAATGCCAAGAGCATTGAACCAAGTAATGGATTAACTTGCATTGCACCAGCAACCCATGCACTCAATGCGTTCAAAGCAGGTGTTACAACACTACCAGTAGCCAAACCAACTAATGTTCCAACAAACGTAGTACCCAATGGAACAAGCACCATATCCAAAGGTGTCTTACCAGTTAACCATTTACCAACCATAACAGCTACAAGAGCTGTCAAAACTGCACTAATTGGTTGTCCTGTTGTCATGATGACTGAACCAGCAGCTTCTTTGGCTTGCCAACCTGTAGCGGTAGTTCCACTAACAAGTGCTTTAGTTAAGTAAGCTCCGTTAGCTCCAACAACGGCAGCAGCCATTGTACTGTACATAACCAACGTATTAACTTTAAGTTGTGACGCAACCCCGGCACCAAATGCTGCAGGAAGTAAAACTTGAATAACTGCACCAACTTGGCCCAAAGCTTGCCAATGAGTAATATTAGAAATTGATTGGAATAAAAGTCCCATTCCTAACATAACTAAAACTGCATTTGCGACAGCGGAAGATACGTTATAGACGTAATCCCGGATTGTCATTTTTCCTTCTGATTCTACATTTTGCATAATATGTACCTCTTTCCTAGATGACCTATGTGTTGAAAAATTAAAATTGCATTAGAGAACAAAACCTATTTTAATCTCGTTATCATATAATTGTCAAGGGTATCTAAAGTAATTTTTGTGCATTTTGACTAGATAGCGCTTCCAAGTGCCGCTAAGTGGCCGTTGCCAATTTTAATTTTATTTTTTTCTATTAGTAACAATAACTAAATGAGTTATTTGACCTAATTATTCTAGCCAGTTTTTTAATCTAATTTTAATTAACCAACGTTAACTAATTTCAATCATAACCGCCCGTAAAACGGGTGGTTTGTTCATGGGCTATAAACCCTATGTACTTGCCAGCGTCTCAAGGCGCTGGCTTTTTATTTCATCAAAGCCAATTGAATGCATTTGTCACTTTTACCGCCACTTTAAGTGGCGACGTTATTACTTACCTGGAACCCTTAAAAGGGTCTTCATATTCTTTAACACTTAATTTATCTACTGCTTGATCATGTTTTTCTTGATCTCTAATATATTTTGTTATGGTTGCCTCATTCAAACCAACTGTACTAACATAATATCCTTCTGACCAGAAATGCCTGTTTCCAAATTTATATTTTAAATTCGCATGTTGGTCAAACATCATTAACGCACTTTTGCCCTTCAAGTATCCCATAAAGTTTGAAACACTTAATTTGGGTGGAATACTGACCAACAGGTGTACATGATCTGGCATCATGTGTCCTTCAATTATTTCAACACCTTTGTACTGGCATAACAGCCTAATATCGTTTTGTATATCCTTCCGATATTGATTATAAATGATTTTTCTTCTACACTTTGGTGTGAATACGATATGGTACTTGCAATAACATTTTGTGTGCGCAAGACTATTAAGTTTATTCGCCATATTTAATGCTCCCTTTCGATTTTTTATGTTGGCTTCGACACCTTCATTCTAAATCTGATGGGGGCATTTTTGTATAACCCATTTGCTCTCCACCCGCATAGCAGGTGGTTTTTTGTTTCGCACACTTGACGTGCTCAACCAGGTCTAAAGACGCAAAAAAATAGCGCAAACCGATTTAAAATCGGTTCACGCTATCTAGTTAAATTCTCTTATTGATACTCTCTTGCCAATCACACGGGGTAAATTATGCCTTGTCTACCGCATGTCCACCGAAACCAGCACGCATTGCAGCAACTACTTTACCAGTAAAGTTAGTTTCTGGGTTACGCATTGAGTCGTAACGCATCATTAATGACATTGCGATAACTGGAGTTGGTACTTGCATGTTAAGTGCTTCTTGAAGAGTCCATTGACCTTCACCAGATGAATGCATACGTCCAAGCAATTCATCAAGATGTGGATCATTAGCAAAGGCTGCTTCAGTAAGTTCCATCAACCAGCTACGAACAACTGAGCCGTGGTTCCACAATTTAGCAACTGCTTCATTGTCATAATCATATTGGCTGTTTTCAAGGACATCAAATCCTTCACCAATAGCTTGCATCATACCGTATTCGATACCGTTATGAACCATCTTCAAATAGTGACCTGAACCGGCTTTACCAGTATAAAGGTAACCATCTTCTTCAGAAATTGGCTTGAAGATAGGATCAAGATACTTAGCAAATACTTCAGCGTCGTCTCCACCAATCATGAAGTTACCGCCATTACGAGCACCACTTTGGCCACCTGAAGTACCACAATCAAAGAAGTACATTCCAGCAGCAGTCACAATTTCGTTATGACGTAATGAGTCCTTAAAGTTTGAGTTACCACCATCAACAACTAAGTCACCCTTGTCAAGAAGAGTAGTCAATTGTTCGATAGTAGCGTCAGTTGGCTTACCAGCTGGTAAAAGAAGCCATGCAATTTTTGTGTCGCCTAATTTAGAAACAAGATCTTCAAGACTTGTTGCTGCAATAGCGCCTGCTTCTTCAGCAGCCTTTACATTTTCAGTTGTCAAATCAAATCCAACAACCTCAATTCCATTATCAAGCATATTTTTAGTTAAGTTAAGACCCATCTTACCAAGGCCGATCATACCAACGCGCATACTAAAAGTCCTTCTTTCATTTCGTTTGTTTTTGATTACGAATTACATTATATGCAAAAAACTATCAAAATGCAAATTATTTTTATGCAAATCATGCAACAAACTTCACAATCTGTTATAATAAACTTCAATAAGCAACAGGAGGACACCATGGCACTTCAACTATTCGATAGAATTTATTCCAAACGACCCGGCTTTGGGGCAAGTAGTCAAAAGATTGCTGATTTTTTGATTAACAACTTGCCAGATAGTAATCATCGTTCAATTCAAGAACTTGCCGATGAAATCGATACTTCCATTTCGACCATCTCACGGTTTGCCAAACGAATTGGCTATGATAATTATCCTGAATTACAATTAGCTATCAAACAACAGCTCGACAATCCAGATCAAGTTTCAGCCGATATTGACAAGCATGATTCAAACATGCTGGTAGCAGAAAAAGTTTTCCGTTCAAATAGTTCTTCTTTAAATAAAACCTTTGATTTGTTATCTGAATCTTCATTAAACCAAGCTGTAGAATTAATTGCTCACTGTCAGCAGTTAATATTTTTTGGCTTAGGTGCTTCTGAAGTAGTCGCACTAGATGGGTATCATAAATTTCTTCGGACTCAAGTTGAATCCGTCTTCAACTCTGATTACCATATGTCACTCATGCAAGCCGCTAAAATGGATGAAAAAGATTGTGCCATCGTCATCTCTCATTCTGGCCAAAACTTGGATACATTAAAAATGGCCCGGATTCTCAAAGAAAATCACGTGCCAATTATTGTTATTACTAGTTTTTCTAGTTCAGCTCTTGCAAAATTAGGGACCGTCACTTTTTACTCTGCTTCAGACGATTCAAAATATCGTTCTCAAGCATTGTCATCTTTAATTTCTCAAATGAGCATCATCGATTGTTTGTACATGTCAGTTATGCGTGACGAAGCTCGCCATAATAGTCCAAAGTTATCAAGAATTAATTCGGTGATTGAACAAACGCGTGAATAACGTGTTTCACTTTCAATTCGTGCTGATTTTTAAAACGTGCCTCCCCAAAGCAACTCCGTCACTTAGCTTAACTAAGCCAAACCAATTCCAAGTTCGAATTGATTCGGCTTATTTTTCGCTAATGCTCCGGAGCTGAACACTTTGGTCGGCACTCTATTTTTTGAAACGTGCCTCCCCCATCAATTCTCTCACCTAACTTGGCTAATCTAATCTGAAATACACAGATTATTCTTAACCTTCGTTAGATGCTCGTGAACTATTCGATGGCTTCGACACTCTATTTTTATAAATATTTTGATCCTTCACGAACTGCCAATTTTGACAGTTCGTTTTTTTTGGATAAAGTGGTCCTTTGTCAAGAAGTACTGATGACCTAGAATTTCACAATCATTAACATCAAGCTGCTAGTTTCTCCGTTGTCGGGGAATTAGCAGTTTTTTGTTGTTTTGTGAGAGATATGAAATTTTTAGAATAGAAACTATTTTTAAATGCAATTAGAATTCGAATCTTGAAGTGATAGAAGTTTCTAAACCCGTACGCAGTACGCTTTATTACTTTAATTTTGTTGTTACATCCTTCTACAGGACCTGTTGAGAAATGACAGTATTTTGTTTTAAAACTGTTTATAATCTCTTCGAAATGTTTTCGTAGAGTCTTGATGGCAGCATCCATTTCCTGTGGGAGAATTGCCGAATTTTTATCATCTTCTGGCCACAATAAGGTTTTCAGCCGTTCTGAACTTTTATTATGAATTATGAAAATGAGATCTTGGTAGAAGTTATAAGCAGCACGCAATTCTTCGGAAAGCGATAGTAAACGATTAACGACTTCGTCGTCAGTCAATTGTAAATTTTTGAAATTACGACGTTTATATCGATCAGAGCGATTTAAGTCGCTTTCTGATTTCATAATTAGTTTCCAAAATCTGTTAAGTTGGCGATATTCGGGTGACCCGTACTTAAATGATTTCATTACTTTTATTCTAAGCTGATTGAGGCCTTTAAAGGCCCGGACTACCACATGAAAATGGTCAGCAATGATAATTGCATTCGGGAAAACTTTTTGAATAGTACTTCGATAAGGGGAAAATAAGTCGACCGTAACCGTTCGAACAGCAGCACGAGCCGCCGGAGAATATCTTAAAAAGTACTTTTCAAGGGAGTGATCACCTCTGTCAGAAATTACATCTATTGGTTGATGTGTTTCAATATTCATAAGTAAAAGGGAGTATCCGCTTTTAGCAAACTTTCCCGATTTGAAATCATCGAAAGCAATGTTTCGCGATAAATAATGAAAAGATGGTTTGATATAACAAGCTAATCCTAGAATTGACCGGATAACAGTATTTGAGGAGACGTTATTGATTTTCGCAATTGTAGTCATACTCATATTTTCTTCAATTTGCATAGCGATAATTTGTTTTACGTCACGAAAAAGATGGTCTCCTTTTCTTACATCACTCAATTCAGCAAGCTCAGTATTTTTACAGCATTTACAAATGTATTTTTGCTTTTTAATTTTAAAGAAAATCAGACTTGTACCATTTTGAGCAGATTGATACATGACACTTTTGTACCCGTTTCGACTCATGACGGTTGAACATTTAGGACAAGTCATTTCGTATGTGAGCACGCAGTGCCACACGTTAGCCTCACCTTTGTCAGTCATTTCTCTAGACATAGGTTGAGAGTTATATTTAGGGTCGGGATCAAATTCTAAACGAGTATCTGTGATATTGAGAGCTAATCTGGTATTATTATCCATGGGAGATAGTTCCTTTCGTTAGATAGGGGTCAGGCTATCTTCTATTTTTTGTACAATTTTACTTGATAATAGAAAATGGCACCAGTAGAAATTCACAAAGTGAATCTCTATCAGTACCAAATATTGTAGAACCGATAATAAAGTTACGAACCCAAGTTGGATTGGTTTTACTATAATCCCGTAAAGCCCAACCAATTGCTTTTTGAATGAAGAATTCATCAGTAGTCAAATCTGGTAAAATTGCTGTTTCTAATAGACTTGTATCGGTCTTATCTTTAAATGAGAGTTGCAATGTAATTGCTACCCGCCGCATCCAGAAATCATCATTCCCATTAAATAAATCAAAAATTGTCATGGTCTCTTCTGGATGTAACAAAATAAATTTACCAAATGGCACTCGCAGCGTATCAACAGTTTCCCACCAGGAATCGATTTTAAAATAATCGACAAACTGTATTATTTCTTTGATTGTAAACCGTTTATAATTTGCCTGAATTAAGTCAATCGCAACATATTTGTATTCGCGTTCTCTTCTATTGTAGAGTTCATCAATTGTTTGCAGCAACTCAACGAGTTCAATTTGTTTTGAGAGGAATTCATAGCTGTCAAAGGACAATTTCCATTTTCCTTTTTTACTTAATTCTCTTTGAGGGAACATATCCATTGTGGACTTGCGTATGTGGGAAGATATCCAAGATTGAACCTTGTATGCAGGAATATATCCAGATAGGATTGTACTTATGAGAATAGTTTGCCAAGTAACTGAACTTAGTTTCATAGTGCTATCTTTTTCCATTTTCTTATCTTGGTTCTAAAAGTCCCAAAAGGAGCAACAGTATTAACGTGAATAAATTTATATACTTCCCATACTGCTGTTTTTGTAGCTTCATCAGCCCACTTTCTCATATGAGGTAAAAATAATTCTTCATCACTTAGTACATCAATCATTTTATTGATTGAAATAACATTTCTGTTTAGCCTATCCTTTAACTCCTCTAAGGATAAATTTGCATAGGTATCTGAAAACCACTGATATAATTCACCAAGCTGATTCCACCTAAACATATCTGATGGTGTCTTTACTGTTAAGCCATTTTTCTCATCGGCTTCCCATTGCAGGAGCAATGTTGTCCAGCCAACTTGATAAGCAAGGTTTTCAGATGGTGTTCTGTCAACTTCGTCAACGCTTTTGTCTTTCAGTGATTCTGGGATATTATTAAATTCAGAAATATACTTTTCAAAACTTTTATTTATCTCAAATTTTAGCTCTTCTTTATCTTTATATGTTCTCATAATACCTCCTGTTATTAATACAAGGTCTAATTGATAATAATCTTTCTAGAAAAATAGAATAATTACGATGGTAAACCTCTTGAACCTCTATGGCTCAAATTTGTAACATAAATGAAATCGGGGAATTAATCCACTGATGGCTTTCGTATGTGGGAAGCTATCAGTTCCTTTATCCGATTTGAAAAAATGCCTCCGACAAGTTGGAATCATGTTTGTCCCGAAAAACTTGTCTACTCAGTTTTTATTCCAGCAAAGAATGTATTACTTTAACAATGGTCAATCCGTAATCAACAAAGAAGCTTTTTTGTTCTTCCGAATAGGTTTTTCTTTCCGATATTGCATCATCTGTGGCATGCCTAAAACAATGCATTTTCTTTCTATAGCTTGTTACTACATCGTTAGAAATATAATCAAAACAAATCGTAAAATAATCAAGTGTAAGAAACTTACCGTTCTTCTTTAATAAACTTTCTATTAAATTTGCTATTTCTGCAAGTTTTTCATCTGTACTCATATTATTGAATGATGCTTGTCGGTTTGATATCTCAATAAACTTTTGATTGATTGAATCATCTATATCAACATAGGTTGTTTTCTGTTCAAATGTCAACCTTGCAACAAATGTTCTTCTGACAGCATATCGAACAGTCCCATTATCATCATCTCCCTCTGCAATAATTCTGTTTCTAATTTCTCCATAAGTAAAGTCACTAGGTGCAACAGGTGGTCGTGCCAATAATCTAGGAAATTCTTTTATCACATATCCTACTTTGTATAAATAATACGATATGAGATAAAACCAACATTTATTTTCACTACCAGAAAAATCTACATCTGGCTGGCATAGTTCCCTAAACTTTTTTATCGATTCCTCTGCATCATACACCTCAAATTCATAATCCTCTACTTCCGTATAACCACTAAATACATTGTAAACATTATTAACGTTCTCAATCGAATCGTAAAAACGATAATGATATTCATCCTTTTGTATATTTTGGAAGTAAAAATCTTTTAAATCCATACTGTCACTCCAATTCTTTTGATCAATTTCGTAATGCATCTTCAGATAATCATCACTACAAATTCTAATTTATAAAGTTACTCGGGCTCATTACCGCACTTTATTTCATCACCATCTGGTAAAGTCCAAAGCTCGATGATACAAGCATTATCCTTAAACAAGATATTGTATTGCTAAAGCAATTAGTGATAAACACCGATTAAAAAGCTAATCGTAGTAGCGGATATCGGTGATATCAATCTTATTAGTTTCATGATGACGAATGCGGTATTTATTTCCTATATCTGTCAAGGTCTTAAATTCAGCATTAAATAGATCTACAAACTTATCATTCCCGTTTGCCATATCATTCACTATTTTTTCTGATGAATGTTTCTTATCTAATATTGTATAGTAAGTTTTTAAGCGTTCTAATGCATCCCATATCTTTTCAACTGAATCTTGCCGAGCTGCTTGGTTTGGTGTTTTATATAATGCAACGGCATCTTTCAACAACTCTCTTGAGCCTTGCTCATGTACCGATGTAAAAGATTTTTCTATTTCCGCTGTAAGTGGACTGTTCTCAACAATTCTTGCAATAATCTTTTCGTCCGTAAGTTCATATAACAACCCAGACTCAGAGAATATTTCATTTATTGCCTCTTGGAAATTTGCAAATACATCTGAAGAATCATGGCAATCTATCGTTTGGTAGTTTCGGTATCTCTCATTATTCCATCGTTCTGAGATATCCTTAATATTTTGTGCAAAGAACTCAATAAGGTCTAAAAGCGAATATTGATCGTATTCATCTCCATATTGCGGTGTGCTAATTCTGTTATACTCATCACGAAAGAGAGATGGTATTCTTATCTTTATTCTTGTTGCGAATCCGTTTTCATCAAATGCAATATAGTCGCTATCAGTAAAGTCGTGATGACAATTTAGAGCAAAAATATGTGTTAAATTCTTTTGATATCTTTTGCAGCAATCTAAGAGCAATGAATACATATCTCTGTTAATAGAATATGTCTTTTCCTGCGGTGCTCTTATACCATGTCTTTCAGAGTATAATCTCATAAGTCATCTCCTCATAAATTTGTTTTATATATTAAGCCACTAAAATGACCATCATTAATTTAGAATCTGTTTTCTACCATTAGTCAAGGGAAACCTCGTTCTAATGGTTTTTTATTTTAATAAAGCATGGCTACAGGCCTATTTAATAACGTATATGAACTGAAAAAGATCAATTAAATTAAATTGAGTGTACACAAAATAAACATCTCTAGTATTCCTAATTTTTGAGATGCTATAATGTATTTGAATGGATAATGATCTACAGTTCTGGCGTGAACTTCATAGGGTCATAAAATTCATTATTTTTGATGAGGTGGTAGATGGTTCGATTGAGCCTTCCCATCGCAGCTATGGCAATCTTCTTGGTGTGAATGTCACCGGAAGATTGCTTTTTTCTTTGATAGAACAGACTAATGTTACTAGGATGATATCTTGAGACACTCACTATATTCAGTACAGCTTTGAAAAGTATTTTACGAGCGTAGGTATTCCCACGCTTCCTGATGTGCTGTCCCATTTCAAAGTCCCCAGATTGATATTGAATTAAGTCAATTCCGATATAAGCATTAATCGCATTAGGTTTTCTAAATCTGCGGATATCTCCCAATTCAGCCACCAAACATACTGCTGTTTTAATACCAATTCCTGGAATCGATTGTAGAATGGGAATTTCCTGAAGATTAGCTGAAATTTCAGTCATTTCGTCAATCGTTTTCTTCTTCAAAGTATCGAGTCGTTCTACTTCTCCGGCTAAATAAATTACAGCTTGGACGGCATGTGTGCAGTTTTCAACAGCTGGAGCTGAATTATATGCCAAATCTTGTAAGTGCTGGGCTAGAACCAGCGAACGACGTTCACCCATGTTCTTAGGTGTCGCTTCAATAATTAGCCGAGCCAGTTCGGTAATTCCCATTTCTAAAACCAGAGATGGATGTGGAAACTGCTGAACGATGTGCCAATACAATGCACCATCGGTGACACTTAAGAATCGTTCAATTTCGGGGAAAGCCAGTTGTAGTTTTTGATGTAATCGATTCTTAGCCCTAACAATATCTTCATTCAGCTCTTGATATGTCCGTTCTAAATCATGCAGTTCTGAATAAACTGGTTGTTCCTGAAATGTTGGCTTGTAGTGATGTTGTGACATCGCCATTGCCAATGAAACTGCATCTAATCGGTCATTTTTATTGTGGCGAAAACTATCCATATCCTTCTTAGCTGCTAAAGGATTAATTTCTGTATATTGCCAACCGTTACGAATCAGAAATGCACGTATACTGCGAGAATAGATTCCTGAAGATTCAAAAATTATCTGTGGTGATGTTAAGCCATCTAGCTCATCTTCAAGAATTTCAAACCCATGCCGGTCATTTTGAATTTTGAATTCTTTGTAAACCTTTTGTTCAATCAAAATTGCTATATTGGAGCTGTGCTTACTTACATCAATACCAAATACGATATCCATGACTAACTACCACCTTTATGAAAGTTGTATTCACTGATTCACTCATCTCAATTTTCAATACACGACTTTAAATAGCCAACGGACTTCGAGCGAGTTAATTTGTGAACCAAATGAAGTTGCCAGTTTTTGTGACGACGTCACCAGAAGGTGCGCCAAATAGACCTTCGACATGTCAACTTCATTACCACTTTAGCAAAAAAAGAAAAAGTGGTGAATCATAATTCCGTCGAATTATGATTCACCACTAATGTTAGTCAGTTTTCGTGGGTTAATTTCATCACTGAACAAGTTCCAATATCGAAAAACTACACTAAAAGTTCTTATTTACCAATAATACTTTTCTTCTTTTAAGAATTTATTTTTTTCTTCATCAGATTTGTAATGTTCTCTTTTTCCCAAAAGTTCGTCCTCAGCTGAGATTGTAGGATCAATCCAATCGGCCTTTCTTGACATCCACTCAATGGTTTCTTGATCAGCTTTATCACTATCTTTCAGTATACCTACAAACTTCCTGATTTCATCGGCAAGCTTATAATCTGAAAGCATATTTAGAAACTCTCTTGTTTTCTTCTTTTCTTGATCTATGCGTTCTTGAAGCATTCTTGCTTTTTGCTTTGCTTCTTCACATTTACGTTGTGCTTCTTCCCAATCTTCCCTTTGAGTACGAATTTCGAAATAACACTGATAAAACAGAATCACTATTTCAGGGAGCATGTCTTCCAATTTATTCGATTTTGTATCTTTAATATATTTACCATTTGACATCTTAATTCTTAATAATCCATTGGGTATGTAGTCATATTTTCGAATATTTGGCTTAGAGGCATAGCTGTGTCTCTTTACTTCATCATTGTATTTAACTAGCTGCTGTGCTTCTTCTTTGGTTAATTCGTGGTTTACTTTGTCTGTACTCTCAATAACTTCAAAGCTTACAATATCCTTACCAATTTGAATTCTTAAATCATCTATTATTATTTCTCCTAGTTTTTCAAAAATTGTACAAAGCATATCTAATATTCTATAAAGTCTAGGTAGCTGTTCCTTGGATACATCCTTAATAAATTTTGGCTGAGACAAATCATTTCTTTGATATCTTGGATCATAATAATCTCGTTCAGATGCTTTTACTCTTTTATTCCAAGCAATAATGCTTTCTTTATAAGTAATAACTTTTTTATGAAGTCTTTTGCTCTCACTAATTTCAAATTCAGACAAAATTTTTATAATAGAGTCTTTCTTCTCCCTCTCTAAGAAATTAAGAGAAGAATATAAAGTGTCCCTATCAAATAAGATCTTTACCTTGTTGATAGTTTTATTCTGATTAGAATCAGTTTCAAGAGTTTTCTCGGTATTAATTCTTTTATCTTTCTCAAATTCTACAACAGTCTCTTTTTTCTGAATTCTACTTCTCTGTTTCTCTACTTCAATATCACTTATTTTAGAATCAGGAAGTGGAGTTATTAAATTGTCTATATCTAAACCGTGCTGTCTATTATAAAAATACTTGCCACCAGGTAAAGGAATGCTGATCTCTTTGCATTGGTTTAGTAGCTTCTGATAGTTTAAACTATATTTAATAGCAACTTGACGAGCACTAGTTTCCCATATCTCTTTATACAATTGTTCTCTAGTGAACTTCATCATCATTTGTACCACCATCCTTTCCTTTTGACATGAATTTCAAGTTCGCATTTTTATATTTTCCTAGCGAAAACGCATACTCAAAAAGTTCTAATTCTCTGGTACCTCGTTTTCGCTTAATATAAAAAGCAGTTCTTGTTTAAGGTTAGAAAATTCTTCTACGATTTTATCTAACCCTTTCTCAATATTTTGAACATGGATTTCGGAAATTGTTCCATGATTATATGCGATTAATCTCTCTGCAACGATATGATAAGACCAACTCTCACTGAACCTGCGATCCTTTTCTTCGTTATGAATAGCAAGACCTATTGGCAGTAAGTTATTTCTCATACCAATTCCGACCGCATTTGGTGAAATACCCAGATAGTCACCAGCAATTTTTAACGTAACTTTTTTGCAATTTCTTATTTCTTCATCTGTATATTTTCCCATAATAACCGCCTCCTTTACTCGTTACCCGTCTTTATTTCATTGCCATCAGGCAATATAAAAGCCTGCACAAACTTGACACCTAGCACATCAGCAATGGCCTTCAACTCATCCAAGGTTACTGTTTCTCGTTGTAATTTTTTATTGAAATTCTGTGGAGTCTGGCCAATACGTCTAGCAAGTTCGGAAACACTTATATTCATTTGCTCACACAGTTCTTTAATCATTTCTGCCGTAGTCATACAGCACCTCCAAGTTTACGCTAAGAATATTATAAACCATTTGGTTGATAAACACAATAGTTATTAAAATATTATTATAATCAGCAAGCAAAAGAAAACCCACAACTCTACTGTAGAGTCATGGGCTATTTACTTCTGGTTTTCATATTTCCATTTCGATGCCAGATTTGAAGGCTATGACGAAGTGGTCTTCATAGACTGTAACGCTCTGGATTATCTTCCTTACAAGCTTATCATCATATTCTAAGGTGCGGAATTTGTTCTTGCGGATAAATTCAATCAGCTCATTGATTCGCTCGTTCTCGCCACTGAGGGAGGCATCTTCTACTAAAAGGATCTGTCGCTTGTCTCTCAGCTCATCAATCTCATCTGCTAGGTGTTCATAGTCTTGACCCTTGTTCGCCAGCTTGATAAGTTCTTTTTGCTTTTCCTCCAGTAAGTTGTTAATCTCTGAAATTTGATACTCTGTGGTTTCACCAATCACAGCATGAATGTTCTCTTCCAGGGTCTTTATCATGTTGTTGCCACCAGCAAGTAGCTTATTAATTGCGGTCATTACAGCACCATAGAGTTCATCTTCTTTTACGGTTCGGTTCTTACAAACTTCAGGACCTTGCTCGATTCTAGTCACACATCGCCAGACAAATTCTTTTCTGCCATGAATATTCCAATAGGTTCTCCTATAAATATTGCCACAATCTCCACAGAAGGTGATGGCACTTAAAGCGTACTTGCTACTATAAATTCGTTTGTTCTTGCTTGCTCCTGTGTAGATATTGCTTCTTCGATGAATTGGGTTTTGGAATATAGCAATTAGACCAGAGACTTTATCTACGAGCTCCTTACCAGAACCTAGTTCATCCGGATTATTAAAGCTAACATCAGGAAGCGCTCCCACTAGCTTATTATCCTCGAGAAACTTTTGAAGAATTACATCAACTCTTTCACCAACATCTGGTTTACCTTTTGCAGCAATCAAGTCGTCAAATGAGGCACCTTCATTTACTGTAAATTCAGCAAAACGTTGCCCTTTATATCTGTCTGATACATACTTGAAGAATAACAATACAAGTACATAATCTTTATACCTTGAAGGTTCTACTCCACCTCTTAATTTATTACAAGCCTCCCATAATAGGGAATACAATTCTGATTTTTTCACAGCCATTCATTTAACCTCTCTCATCTATTTAAGTGTTTTATATTTAGTATTCAGTAATATCTATACCTGCTTTTAATAATCTTTCATATCTCTCGTGGGAGATAAGAACTGCTACAGGTTTTCCATTTTTCAAAACAAAAGCTGTTTTATCTTCATCTGATAAACCAGTAATTAATTTTGATGATTGTCCTCTAAGAAAATCTGACATGTTATAGAATTCCATCGGTTCCTTTTGGACTTTATCTTCCTTATCCATACCTAAATCCACCTTTTCTTTTTATCATAACATTTTACTACTCTTATTTAAACCTTTATATGTACTTGAAAAGTAATTACTTTATAAGTGCATTTCAATCTTGTTTCTCTATTCAAGCCAATAGCCATCTTGTCAACTCACCACATTTTTGCCAGCAATCTTTTCAACTCACCAAGCCTATATTCAAATTAGTAAATCCGGTGAGTAATCCACCACTCTTGGATATCTTCCCACAAAGCAAAAATCCGTGATTATCCTTCCGGCTTAGAACCAGACCTCAAACCACGGAAAGCCTTTATTTACTTGCTTTTTTACACTCTTATTTATTAACCCTTGACATCAATACAACCGTCTCAACATGTTTTGACTGTTTAATAACAGCTTTCGTTTGCTTAGTTCGTTCTGGCTTAGGCACGCCAACAAATGGAAAATGATTTTTCATATATTTTTCCATACCTACTCGAGCATCCCCATCGCCAATCAGCATCAATTTATCCATAATTCACCTTTTCATGTGCTTTTCTCAACATTATACATGAAAAAAGCTTAACCTCAGTTTGAGATTAAGCTTGATTTAATTATCCTTTAACATTCACTGATGAACGACGACGTTCATCAATCAAACACCAGCCTCCGAACAAGATAGTCCAGATGACTGCCCCTGTGGCAGGCACGGCACTCCCTGGTACAAAGAACAAGCTAATGAAAATTGCGATAAATGCGACAATCGTAATCACACTTGTATACTTGTAGCCTGGCATTTTAAAGCCATCTGCTAAGAAGTCGGTTGATTGACGATACTTACGATGAGCTAACAATGACAGGGTGTAAACGATGATATACATGTCACTCGAAACTGAGGTAACCAGTGTAAAGACCGCCGTTAAGCCCCCCGTAATATTCATTAATGGAGTAACAAACACCAAAGCTGCTGAAATAATAATGGCGGCAGCTGGTACACCATTTTTAGAAATGGTAGCAAAATGACGATGCAAGAATGAATCTTCAGATGATTCTTTCGCTAATTGATAAAAGTGACGACCAGCTGAAAAAATACTACTGTTCAAAGCTGAAGCGGCAGAAGTCAAAACGACAAAGTTAATCACTGCTGCCGCAGCTGGCAAGCCTGCTAAACTAAAAACTTGAACAAATGGGCTTTGTCCCGCTGTCAGTTGACGCCATGGAATAATCGCCATAATCACAACTAATGCACCAATATAAAAGAGTAAAATCCGAATTAACGTTTCATTAACGGCCTTTTTAATAATTTTACGTGGTGATTTTGCTTCACCAATTGTAATACTAACAAATTCAATTCCTTGAAAAGCGAAGAATACCATTGGGAATGCAGCTACAAAACTTCCAACCCCTTTAGGAAATAATGAGTAGCCATTAGAAATATTGGTAAATGTTGAATGGCCAAATGGTGTTTTAAAACCAACCACCGCCATATAAATTCCGACTGCAATCATGGAAATAATAGCGATAATCTTAATCATCGCAAACCAAAATTCGGCTTCACCGAATAATCTTGCGGCAACTAAGTTAACACTTGTCAAAATAACAAGAAAGACAACTTCAATCAGCCATGCCGGTATTCCAGGCAACCAATATTGTACATACGTGGCAACCGCGGTAATCTCTGCCATACAGAGAAAAACTAAACCAATCCAATAAGTCCAACCAGTAAATCGCCCAACGCCATCACCTAAATAACGAGTTATAAATGCAACAAACGTATGTTGAGATGGATCTGAATAAAACATTTCACCAATGGCGCGCATCATTAAGAAAAAGACGACACCCAATAACATGTACACAAGTAATATTGATGGTCCAGTTTTGGAAATTGTGCTACCAGCCCCCAGGAAAAGGCCTGTTCCAATTGTTCCACCAATCGCAATCAGCTGCACGTGTCGATTGCTTAACGCCCGTTTAGTTCCATCTTCATTCGTGGTAATTGCTTCTTTTGCCATGATAAACCCCTTTTCAAAATGAATATATTCATTAAATTTGCGACTTTTGAATATAACACAGTATATGGGGAATTTTTTACTAACGCATTATTCAAACTCAACAAAATGTGTAAATAAATTGTACACAATGTACAAATAGATAGGTCTATACCATCAATTTTATCTTTGTCACGTTTGCTTACATTAGTTGTTACATTCTCGCCGAATTTTAATTAAATCCAACAAAAAATCGACCCTTTTTCGAGTCGATTTACGAATTAGCTTAATTGCCCACCGATTAAGTTAATGTTTTGTTTGATAGTTAATTTAAATTCCAACCGTCGTCTTTCCACGTTCTTCAAAGACACAATAACCACCGAATGCTAAGGTCCAAAGTACTGCACCAATAGCTGGCAATTGACTTCCTGGAATAAAGAAGAGACTAATGAAGATTGCTGCAAAGGCTAAGATGGTAATCGCACTGGTAAAGCGATACGCTGGCATTTTAAAACCATTTGGTAAGAAGTCAGTCGACTGACGATACTTGCGATGTGCCAACATAGATAAAGTATAAACGATGATATACATATCACTAGAGATTGAAGTGACGATGGTAAACATGGCGGCCAAACTGTGAGTCATGGTCATCAATGGAGTAATGAAGACTAGCAAAGCAGAAATTAAAATTGCTTTAGCAGGAACCCCTGTTGATGAAATCACTGCAAAGTGACGACGCATGAATGATCCTTCTTCAGATTCAGTAGCCAATTGGTAAAAATGTCGTCCGGCCGAGAAAATACAACTGTTCAATGCAGAAGCGGCAGAAGTTAAAACGACAAAGTTGATAACAGCTGCAGCGGCTGGCAAGCCAGCCAATTTAAATACTTGAACAAACGGACTTTGATTGGCTGTCAGTTGGTGCCATGGAATAATTGCCATGATAACAACTAATGCTCCAATGTAGAATAATAAAATCCGGAAGAGTGTTTCGTTAACAGCCTTTTTAATTACACTACGAGGATTTTTGGCTTCACCAATTGTGATACTGACAAATTCAATTCCTTGAAAGGCGAAAAATACCATTGGGAATGCTGAAATGAATCCCCTGACACCTTTAGGAAATAGTGAATACCCATTTGAAATATTAGTGAATGACGATTGTCCAAAGGGTGTTTTGAAGCCTGTGACTGCCATGTAAACTCCAACTGCAATCATTGAGATAATTGCTACGATCTTAATCATGGCAAACCAGAATTCAGCTTCACCGAATAATCGAGCAGCAATCAAATTAACGGCGGTTAAAATGACTAAGAATGTCACTTCAATTATCCACGATGGGACGTTTGACAACCAATAATGAACGTACGTAGCAACGGCGGTAATTTCAGCCATACAGACAAAGACCAAACCTACCCAATACGTCCAACCAGTAAACTTACCAACGCCATTACCTAAATAACGAGTGATGAAGGAAACGAATGTATGCTGCGTCGGGTCTGAATAAAACATTTCTCCGATTGCCCGCATCATCAAGAAAAAAATAGCTCCTAAAATCATATAAACAATTAAAATTGATGGTCCAGTTTTGCTAATAGTACTACCCGCTCCTAAGAAAAGCCCGGTACCAATTGTTCCTCCAATGGCGATCAACTGCACATGTCGATTACTCAGTGCACGTTTGGTTCCATCTTCATTTGTTGTAATTTCTTCTTGTGCCATATTGTTAACCCCTCTCCGACTTAACGGTTGATTAATGTTCTCACGCGTTCATGAGATTAGAAATTAGTATATGGCCAAATTAAAGTTAATTCATTGGTTAAATAATACAAAATATTCGTTATTTTTATGCCTTTTAGCTAATTCAAGCAAAATAAGAAATCGCTGTAATTCACAGCCGACAAAGCATATGTCATGTTTTATAACATATAAAAAAGACTACCTAAAAAATCAATTAAGTAGTCTTTTTCATTCGTCTAACTTGATTTAGGAACAGTCCCAAACTCAAAATCATTAGGATGCCCACGGAAAGAAACAAACTTTGATAGCCTAAATGGTCAATGATTAGGCCACCATATAATGGGCCCAATGCTCGACCAACCGAAATTGCAATATTGACCATTCCTTGATACTTACCTGTGTCTGACTGATTCGTTAGTTCATCCACCCAAGCAGGAATCCCGGGTAACCCTAGCATTTCGCCAATCGTTAAAACAACAAAATCAATGATAAATCCCCAAAAACTATCAATAAATATCAACATTATAAACGAGGCTGCAAAAATTACCACGCCAATTTCAATTTGACGTCTCAGTTTTAAGTATGGTGCCAGCATATTGACAAATGGCTGCCCAATAATAATCAAAATTCCATTAATCGTCCACAGCATGCTATACGCATAAAATGGAATGTGCATGTTCGTTAAGTGAACCGCCATCACGCTTTCCCATAAGGCATAGCTCAAATATGAGGTAGTCACTAACACGCAGATTAGCCACACTAATTTAGAAATTTGTAAGTTTCCAGTGCCCTGGCGTTTATTCTCCGGTTTAGTTGTGCGTCTCTCAATTGGAACTTTGAACTTGAACACGGTAACTAAGAAGAATAAGACGTAAAAGAAGGTAGTGACGCCAAACACAATTTGAATTCCCATGGGCAGCAAGATTCCCACTGCTAACGTTCCAACGACCACTCCTACATTGAGCGCCATGTACAAAATATTAAACACAAAGCGCGATGATTTCCTTTTAACTGACGCCGCATAGGCATTAACCACCGTAATATTGGCCCCATCCCCGAAGCCGACGACTGTCAACAGAACAGCAAAAACTGGCCAATCATTAAAAAAGATGAGTAAAAAGACGGCTACCATCGCGATTGTGACTGACACCACCGCCGTTTTATACGGATCCCAATGGTCAAACAACCAGCCACCTAAATAATTACCAGCAACCATGGCTGATGACATGAACAACAGCACAATTCCAGCTGTTGACAGGCTTTGGTACAAATAATTATGCATATAAACCGTAGTCAGCGGCCACATCAACGCTGCCCCTGCGTTATTTAAAAAGTTTGCAATCACAATCCACTTGAGTTTTAGCGTCTTGCTCATTTGAATACCCCAATAATTTCTGTTGACCAATTAACCTTACACAAATTATAAGCACTGAACCTTCTTGACTCAATCAAAGAAGATTCAATGCTCATGATTAACTATTTATCTGGATCAATTCTAAACATCCAAGTGATCCCGTATTTATCGACCAACTGTCCTAATCCGCCACCAAAACTTTGTTTGCTAATCGGAAAAATGACTCTCCCGGTTTGTGACTGGGCAACATGATCAAACAAGTTTTTAGCTTCAGTAATTTCATCTGTGCCAAAATCTAATAAGATGGACACACGCGACGACGTTTGTGGTGCATCCATAATGGCATCTGCACACATGATATCGACACCGGCGATGGTGAACCCACCATGAATCGTCGTATCTTCAAGCTTGTCAACGGGTAATCCGAAGCCTTCTGCTTGTGCTTCTGTAATTTGTTTTCGATATTGTTTTGTTGCGAAAAAGACTTCTGTATAATACTCAATTGCTGATTTTGCGCATTCAAATGATAGATATGGATAAACCTGTGCTGACATTATTTTCCTCCGACCGATGGGCTAGAATATAAATTATAGAGTTAAATATCACTTCCGTCAAATTACCTTATGTGATTCTTTTGTATATTAGTGATTTAAAATGCTATTATTAAGGAAGCGATTACATGATTGGAGGATATCTCATGGCATTACAAGAACCAGATAAATATATACTCTCAATTGACCAAGGTACTTTAACGACTCGAGCAATGATTTTTAACCATAAAGGCTTCAAAGTCGCCGAGACCGAACGTCCGTTAAAAAGCTTCACTCCCCAACCCGGTTGGATGGAGCATGAAGCCAACGAAATTTGGAACGCAGTACAACAAGTTATTGCGACCATTTTAATTAACACTAGCATTCAACCACAAAACATTGCCGCTATCGGCATTACCAACCAACGTGAAACAACCGTGGTTTGGAATAAAAATACTGGCGAACCAATTTACCATGCAATTGGTTGGCAGTCACAGCAATCAAGCAAAATCGTTGATGATTTAATTAAAAACGGTGAACAACAAAAATTTCGAGACAAAACTGGCCTGAATATTAATACTTATTTCTCCGCCACTAAAATTAGGTGGATTCTTGATCACGTGGATGGCGCACAAAAAGCTGCCGAAAATGGTGATTTGCTTTTTGGTACCATCGATTCTTGGATTGCTTGGAAACTATCAGATGGGGCAACCCACGTAACTGACTATTCCAATGCCAGCCGGACGATGTTATTTAATATTCATACACTTGAATGGGATCAAGAATTGTTAGATTTAATGAACATTCCCCTTCAAATGATGCCTACCGTGCGTTCTAGCTCGGAAATCTACGCAACGACCCAAACACTTCAATTTTATGGCGCCTCAGTTCCTATTTCTGGAATGGCTGGAGATCAACAGGCCGCACTGTTTGGTCAAGCCGGATTTGAAGTTGGTAACGTCAAAAATACCTATGGACCTGGTTCTTTTATCATTATGAACACCGGTTCAGAACCTCAACTTTCGGATAGCAATTTAATTACAACGATTGCATATGGTGTCGACGGTAAGATTACGTACGGCCTCGAAGGTTCTATTTTCGTCGCCGGTCAAGCCGTCGATTGGCTGCAAGATAACTTAGGCATGATTAACAACGCCTTTGAATCTAGAGAAGCCGCCTTAGCCTCCACCAATAATGATGAAGTCTACGTCGTGCCGGCTTTTAATGGCCTCGGATCACCATATTGGGATCCCGATGCTCGTGGATCCGTCTTTGGACTCACCCGTGGAACAAATAAAAATGATTTCATCAAAGCGACCTTACAATCGATTGCCTATCAAACTAAGGATGTCGTCGAGACAATGGTCAAAGATACGGGCTTAGAAATTAATACCTTAAAGGCTGATGGCGGAGCATCACGTAATACTTATTTGATGCAATTCCAAGCTGATATTTTAAATATCGAAATTGATCGAGCAGCTGAGGAAGATACCACCGCACTGGGTGTTGCCTTTCTAGCAGGATTAGCCGTTGGTTATTGGAAAGATACCGATGAATTGAAAGCAATTATTGCTGATGGTAAAATATTCAAACCAGCTATGGAAGAATCCAAGCGTAAAACGCTTTACAGTGGATGGAAAAATGCCATCTCTGCAACCCAGTTATTTAAGCCATTAAATAACACCAAATAAATTAAGAATAGGATGTGTTTTTTTGTCAAAGGTTCGCCGCCAAGGCATTTTCTTTGTGCTTGGTATCTTTTTGTTAGGCGCTTGTATGAGAACGCCGATCACCTCAATTCCATCAATCGTCAGTAATATCGCCAAAACAATTGGCGTGCAACCCAGCGATTTAGGAATTTTAACGACCTTACCATTGGTCTGCTTTGGGTTATTTTCAAGCATCGTACCAGTAATTAGTCGAAAGTTCGGGAATGAAATCACGATTGCCGGCGCATTAGCAGTACTATTCATTGGTTCGTACTCACGAATTATTAACGTTCCAACTCTATTTATTGGGACGCTAATTGTCGGAATTGCAATCACCTTCATTAATGTTTTGCTGCCAGCGATTATTACTGAGGTCACACCAAATAAAATTGGGACTATGACCAGTGTCTATACTTTCGCGTTGGCTCTTTCGAGCGCGATTGGCGCTGGCTTTAGTTCCCCATTAGCCAAGGCAACTAGTTGGCAGTTTGCCATTCAGATTTTAAGCTTGATGGTATTCGCCACTTTCATTTTGTGGTTACCAAATCTTCGCCGTAAAGCACCAGCAACGACAGCTAAAAGTGAGACAGTCAAAGTTCATCCTTGGACCAATAAAAATGCTTGGTTGATTTTAATCTACTTTGGCGTATCGTCATTAGTCTTTTACACCTTAGTCGCTTGGTTACCAACCATTGCAATTGGTGTCGGCATTTCAGAAACTAACGCCAGTCTTTTAGCCGGGCTGTTTCAATTTGTCTCAATCATTCCGCCATTTTTCGTGCCCGGATTGGCCGTTCGCATGACGAATCGTAGTCCGATTATCATTGCTGGTGCTGGTGCGACTATCGTTGGTGTCTTTGCGCTCTTATTCCCAATTAATTCGATTGCTTATTTCATTGTCATCAATACGATTTTAGGGATTGCGACGGCAACTACTTTTACACTCGTCATGACCCTCTTTGGTTTAAAAACTAAAACGCCTAGTCAAACGACCAGTTTATCTGGTATGGCACAGTCTGTTGGCTACTTATTAGCCTCAGTTGGTCCAGTCCTGACCGGAACACTAAAGAATGTCACTGGTTCATGGCACGCCAGTGAAATATTCATAATAATCGTTTCAATCATCTTTATGACGGCCGGAGTACTCGCTGAAAAAAATAAATTTGTTTTCAATTCTTAAAAATGAACAATATATACCAATTTAACAACATTCAAGACAAACTGTTTTAAGAGTAGCCTGCTTTAATCAGTCCAATTGAATGTTTTTTTGGTTTGTGCTAATATTATTGAAATCGTTTTATTTTTTGGGCGTGCACATTGATTTAAGAGAGTATATAATCAATATGTTAACAAAATTTGTCTATTTGAAGCAGGCATAAAACTGAAGGAGTGGCATTTTGACAAAAGAGAATATTGCAGTTTTCACATTTTTCGGAGCAACAGGTGATCTTGCTAAGAGAAAACTTTATCCATCACTTTTTAAGTTATACCAAAAAGGATATTTGAAAGAACGCTTTGGTGTTCTTGGAACTTCCCGTGCCGACTGGTCAACCGACCAATTCAAGGATGTCGTTAAAGAATCTATTAGCGGCCTTGAAAGTTCAGCAGAAGAAGCTGACAAGTTCGCAAGCCATTTTGAATACGTGGCTCATGACGTTACTGATCAACCACACTATTCTGTTCTACTTGACGCTATTAAAGAACTTGACGAACGATTTGATGCACAAGGAAACCGTGTCTTCTACCTTTCAATGGCACCTAACTTCTTTGGCGAAATCGCATTAAATATTAAATCACAAGGTTTGATTTCTGATAATGGTTACAACCGTTTGGTTATTGAAAAGCCATTTGGTCGTGATTACAAATCAGCTAAGAAGCTTAACGATGAATTAACTTTAACCTTTGATGAAGATCAAATCTTCCGAATTGATCACTATCTTGGAAAAGAAATGATTCAAAATATCGAAGCTCTACGCTTTGGTAACACAATTATTGAATCACTCTGGAACAACCGTTATATTGACAACGTCCAAATCACATTAAGTGAAAGTCTTGGTGTTGAAGAACGTGCCTCATATTACGATACTTCTGGCGCTCTTCGTGACATGGTTCAAAACCATATCATGCAAATAATCAGCCAATTAGCTATGGAACAACCAGTTGCCTTTACAGACGCTGATGTTCGAGTTGAAAAGGTGAAGGCTTTACGTAGTTTACGTGTTTACTCAGCTGTTGAAGCAGCTGGTAACTTTGTTCGTGGTCAATATGCTGCCGGTGACGAAGGCGTTGATTACCGTGATGAAGATGGCGTTCCTGAAGGTTCAAACAACGAAACATTCGTTGCTGGTAAGTTGTTATTTGATAACTACCGCTGGTCAGGCGTTCCATTCTATATCCGTACAGGTAAAAAATTGGCTGACAAGTTCACTCGTATCGATGTTGTCTTCAAGAAGCCACTCATTGACATCTTTGCATTCCCACAACAATCAGACGCTACTTTATCAGCTAACGTCTTAACAATTTACGTTGAACCTAAGAACGGATTTGCTTTGACTGTTAATGCTAAGAGTGCCGGACAAGGATTTGAAACGGAACCCGTTAAGTTGGACTTCTATCAAGATGAAAAATCTGAAAAAGATGTTCCAGAACCATACGAACGTTTGATGCACGATGCAATGGAAGGTAACAGTACTAACTTTGCTTCATGGTCAGAAGTTGCCTATGCATGGAAGTTTGTCGATGTTATTCGTCGTCTTTGGGATATTGAAGAACCACACTTCCCTAACTATCTTCCTGGATCAATGGGTCCAAAAGCCTCTGATGAATTGCTCGAACGCGACGGTCGTTCATGGGTTTATAAATTAGATAACAAATAAATAGCTGTAACGCAAAATGGAGTTCGTCATATTGACGAGCTCCATTTTTTCGATAACTTTTTGAATCAGTGACTATTTCTTTTCTTAGTTCACAACTTGTTCACTAACATATTCTGCATACAGTGGGTGCGTGTTGATCATTTCTGAATGTGTGCCATGCCCCGTCACGTGACCATGTTCAATAAAGTAAATTTGATCTGCATCTACTATAGTTGAGAGACGGTGTGCAATTACCAACGTTGTGCGGCCTTGCATCAGGTGGTCTAGCGCTTGTTGAACTTTTTCTTCAGACTGTGAATCCAAGCTAGCTGTTGCCTCATCCAACATCAATATCTTCGGATCACGTAAGAACGCACGGGCGATGGCAATTCGTTGCTTTTGTCCACCGGAAAGTTTGACTCCTCGCTCTCCAATTTATGTGGCTAGTTGTTCAGGGAAGTCTTTGACAAACTGATCTGCATACGCTAATTCGAGCCCATGCCATAATTCATCATCAGTCAACTCGTGGTTCAGTCCATACTGTAAATTATCTTTAATCGTGCCCGCAAAAACGGCGCTATCTTGAGACACAAAGCCAATTTGTGAACGCCAATTAGCAATATCAATTTGTGAAATATCTTGGTCGCCGATTTTAATTTGACCGGCACTGGGATTGTAGAACCGCTCTAGCATCGCAAAGATGGTCGATTTTCCACCTCCACTAGGTCCAGCAAATGCAATCACAGTATTCGGCGCTGCTTTAAAGGAAACTTCGTGCAAAACAATGTTTTCACCATCATAACTAAAAGTTAGGTTGTCGGCCGTAATCGTTTTGCCAGTTACGTCCAAAGTTGCGTCAGCGTTGGTATTCGATTCTACTGGCGTATCTAACATCTCTTGAATCCGTTCAGTCGACCCCATTGCTTTCGTCACTTGGGCAAAAAAGGTCGCAAATGTGGCCACCGGTGCAATAATATTAAACAAATAAATCAGGAAGGCGACTAAATCACCACTAGTTAATGTACCGGCTTGCACACGAACAGCGCCGTATCCCAAAACCCCAACAAACAATACCAACATCGCTGTCATCATGATTGGTTGCAGAACTGCTTCGACTTTGGCATCTTTAATTCCTAATTTGAAAATACTATCAATTAGTTTTCGACCGCTAGTGCGTTCGTATTGTTCACCATTACTCGATTTAATTAACCGAATCTCAGAAAGCTTTTCACTCACATCGGCATTGAATCCAGCTGTAGCCTTTTGTAACTGCCGTCCGATTCGAGACATAACCCTACCGACCGGGAACATGATTAAGGCAAAAATGGTAACCGCACTAAACATAATGGCCGCCATCTTCCAGTCCATTAATACCAAAATCACCATTGATCCGAGTAACTGGATGGCGCCAGTGATAAAACTAGGAAATTGCGAGGTGACTAAATCCTTAATCACGCTCGTATCATTAACTACTCGGGAACTACTCTCACCAGATTTATGATCATCGAAATAACCAACTGGTAACCGCAACAAATGGGCCCACAACTTTTCCCGTAAAGTTTTAACCGCCGTTTCTCCGACGTATCGTAGAAGAAAACCTCCAATAGTACCAAATCCGAGTTGGGCAGCAAATGCCAAAACTAAAATAACAATCATACCTGTATTGATATGCGATAAACCGCTTGAATTAACTAAGCTTTTGGTTAATTGTGGCACGATTAAACTGGCTCCAATGGTCACTAAACTCAACAACAATCCTAAAATAAATAATCATTTTTTAGGGTTAATACTATTAATTAACTTCAAAAAATCTCTTAACTTAAATGTACCTTTTGCTTTTGGTAAATCTTCAAATTCACGATTCATAATCTAATCCTATGCTTCTGGTAGTCCTCACCAGACGTTCTTTCTTAATTATCTATCTCGACGATCATTTTCTTCATGCATTCGTTGGTGAAAATCTCTAAACCGTTTCTCAAAGACATCTTGAAACCCGTGTCGAGACATTTTATGTGGCATTTCACCGTTTTTAAACCATTCTTCACGCATTTCTTGCATGGCCTTCAGTCGATCCATTGGATCAACAAATTTAGCCGAATTGGCTCGAAATTCTGGTGACCATCCCGCTATGATACGACCAATAGTTTCACCTAATTGAACTTTCTGTTGATCATCTAAACCAGCCAAAAAAGCATCACTGGAGCTTAAACTAGCGAGTTGTTTTAAATCTTCAGCTTTGATCCGTCCCTGTTCGGTCAATTGAATATGCTTCACTCGCTTATCTTGTTCATCTTCAACACGGACAATATCCCGATTGGTTTCCATTTTCTTTAGTAGCTCCGCTAATGAACTTGGCCTCAAATCCAATATCTCCGCTAAATAACTTTGGGTTAAATCACTTTCCTCAAGAACGACGACTAGCACCCGGTCTTGTCCGGTTAATTTTTGATTTTTTTGACTCATAAACACTGAACTAGCGGTCCCAATAAACCTTAACTGTTTCATCAAATCATCTGAAAGAGATGACATAAAATCACTTCCTAAATTATTTTAGTTCGGTACCGAACTTTATTACGAATTGAATTCTAGTTCGGTACCGAACTATTTGTCAACGATTTTTATCAAAATAAATTTTATTTCGCTTTTTAGACCGCCTTTAGCTATAATATGACAAGGAGGACGGTGAAATAATGATTGTTCTCGGTTCAATCGTCAATGCCGTTGCAGTCATGGTCGGCGGTAGCATTGGCGTTGTCTTTAAAAAGGGGATTCCAGAGCGTGTCAAAACGATTATGATGCAAAGTATTGGCGTGTGCGTCTTATATGTCGGAATTTCTGGCTCTTTAAAGGGTCACAATACAATTTACATAGTCATTTCAATGGTTATCGGTGCTATTATTGGTGAGCTCATTGATTTTGACAAGCACTTCAACTACATAGGTAAGAAAGCTCAAAATTTATTTAAAGTCGGTCCCAACTCGTCTTTTGCAGAAGGATTTGTAACCTCATCCCTTTTCATTTGTGTTGGTGCGATGGCGATTGTCGGTTCGTTACAAAGCGGACTGACCGGATCAAATTCAACTCTAATGACCAAATCAGTCATTGATGGCATTTTTTGCCTCATCATGGCGTCCACTTTGGGACTCGGAGTTGCGTTCGCTGGTGTGACGGTGTTTATCTACGAAGCAGCTATTACACTTTTAGCTCATCAGATTGCCGGTTTTTTCACGAGTGTTGTTATCGATGAGGTGACCTGCGTTGGTTCGTTGTTGATTCTAATCATCGGACTAAATATGTTAAAACTGACTAATATCAAAGTCGCTAATTTACTTTTAGCCCCTTTTATTCCAATATTCTTATATAAGTTTTTTAGTTAAAAATTTACAAATACTTTGTTTATTTAAGTATTTGTGAATTTTTGCACTTTTTTATTGCTTTCAGTTTTAGTATCTCCGCAATCGTGTTAATATATGTATTGTAACCAGTTACTAATTTTTGAAGGAGAGTGTCAAATGTCTAACAAACAAGCACAAATTGGCGTTGTCGGTCTTGCCGTTATGGGTAAGAACCTTGCTTTAAATATTGAAAGTCGCGGTTTTACAGTCGGTGTTTATAACCGTTCTCGTTCAAAAACAGATGATATGATGAAAGATCATTCAGAAAAGAATCTTGTTCCTAGCTACACAGTTCAAGAATTCGTCGATTCACTTGAAAAACCTCGTCGTATTTTGATGATGGTTAAAGCTGGTGGACCTACTGATGCTGTCATTGATGAATTATTGCCTCTTCTTGACGAACATGACGTCTTGATTGATGGTGGTAACACAAACTTCCACGATACGATTGCTCGTAACAAGAAGCTTGATGAATCTGGAATTAACTTTATTGGTATGGGTGTATCTGGTGGTGAATTGGGTGCCTTACAAGGTCCTTCACTAATGCCAGGTGGCCAAAAAGAAGCTTATGATTTAGTTGAACCAATCTTGACACAAATTGCTGCCAAAGCTAAAGATGGCAAGCCTTGTGTTACTTATATTGGTGCTAATGGTGCCGGTCACTATGTAAAAATGGTGCATAACGGTATCGAATATGGTGATGAACAATTAATTGATGAAAGTTTTGATATTCTTCGTCGTGTCGGTGGAGTTTCAGTTGATGAATTAGCTGATATCTTCAAAGAATGGAACGAAGGCGAACTTGAAAGTTACTTGATTGAAATTACTGCTGATATCCTTACTCGTAAAGATGATATTGGTGATGACAAGAACTTACCAATCGTTGATGCTATCTTGGACCGTGGTGCTAACAAAGGTACTGGTAAATGGTCTTCAGAAGATGCATTAGCTATCGGTGTTCCTCAATCAGTTATTACTGAATCAGTTTATGCTCGTTACATCTCAATGATGAAAGACGAACGTGTTGCTGCAAGTAAAGAACTTGTTGGACCAACTTCAAAACCTGATTTTGACAAAAAAGAATTGATTGAAAAAGTTCGTCAAGCTCTCTTCTTTGGTAAAATCATGAGTTACGCTCAAGGTTTCGAACAATTACGTTTTGCTTCAGAAGAATACGATTGGAACCTTCACTTTGGTGAATTAGCTCAAATCTGGCGCGAAGGCTGTATCATTCGTGCACAATTCCTCCAAAGCATCACTGATGCCTTTGACAAGGATCCTAAGTTGACTAACCTCTTATTAGACAGCTACTTCAAAGATATTGCTGCTCGTTACCAAGATTCAATTCGTGACGTAGTTGCACTTGCCGTTCAATCAGGTGTTCCAGTTCCTAGTCTTAGTGCTGCTGTTACTTACTACGATTCATATCGTTCAGAAGTGTTACCTGCTAACCTTCTTCAAGCTCAACGTGATTACTTCGGTGCTCACACATACGAACGTACTGACCGTCCTGGTAACTTCCACTACACATGGTACGAAGAACAATAAAAATTCATTTGCAATCCTAAAAGCAATCCACTTGGATTGCTTTTTTTGGTACCTCAAAGCCTGAAAGCATGATAAAATAAGCTTGAGTTTATAAAAAATATTGGGGGAGTATTTTATGAAAAAATTTATTGTCGGTATCATCGCATTTTTAAGTGTCATGACACTCAGCCTTGTTACAAACATTTCGTCAGTTAACGCTAGTCCAAAGGTAACAACCAAAAGTAATTACGTGCTGTATCAGGATGGAAAAACAAAATTAAAATTGAGTTATGACAAAATCGCTGTCATGGCAATGTCAAATTCAACTCAAGAAATCAGCACCCTTCCTTGGGAAACAAACAGTCTTGGCACAACCAGTCAATTAAAAGAAATAAACATGAAAAAGCCAGAAGTACTTGATCCTGATCCATGGGCCAGCAACAATAAAACTGGTTATCAAGCCGGCTTAGTTCAACTCACTGCAGGTACTCGGTCCCAACAGTATTATGTCAAGGTCAATGGAGATAACGTGACCCTCTTGATTCAATACGCCCAAAATGACGCAGTGCCTAAAACAATGCCACTCTCTGATTTAGTCAACAATTTCTATTCCACTTCAGAACAAAAACAAAACATTAATTCAATCACAAATAAGATTGTCAAAAAATCAACTAGCAAGTTGCGGCAAGTAAGTTACGTTGAAGCTTCAACACTCTTGCAAAAAGCCGGTATTACAAATGTTAATTTTGCAAACAGTATTGAACCGCCTGCTACTGGTAGTGAAACCAAGAATGCCGGTTATAAAATGGTTGTCACCAATGATAATACTTACACGTTGACTCCAAAGAAAAACAACCAAGTAAAAATCGTTGCCAAGACTGGAACTCCATTTACTGGTAACAAACAAGTCGTTACAATTGATCGTTAATTTGGCTCTTTGTCAAATAGCGTGAAAAACAATAATCGCTGATGAAAAGCTCATGAATACAAGTGTAATATCAATCTCAATTGATGATTGGTATTGCACTTTTTTCATACTTTAAAAGTTAAAAACTGCTGTTTTAAAACAAACTTGTTATGCAACTGAATCCTAATTCTATAAAAGTAATTCATTGAATTGGCATAGCCGTAGGCAGTTCTACCAATTTGTTTGATTCTTCTATTTGTGCCCTCTAATCGGCCGTTAGACGCATTATTTTCGAATGCTGCTTTAATTCCCTTGATATACTTTGGGCCTAGAATAAAAAGTGTACAAGTTAAATAGAGACTCTGATTTAGTATAATTAAGGAAGTAAATTGGAGGATCAAATAATGACGAAGCACAGTTATGACAAGGAATTTAAGGAACAGGCCGTTCAGTATTACTTAGATAACAAGGATCACATGACCATGAATGAAATAAGTAAGAATCTAGGTATTGGGGCTAGTACATTACATAAATGGATTAAGCTGTTTACTGAGACTGGGGAGTTTGGCCGTGGCTCTGGTAATTTTGCCAGCGATAAGGACAAGGAGATTGCACGACTAAAGCGTCAACTTCGTGACGCTGAAGGAGCAATCGAAGTGTTAAAAAAATCAATCGGGATTCTGAGCAAGTAACTACCGAAAAGGTATACCAAGAAATGGACGTTCAGCACGCTTTGGAATCCCACCCTTCCATCAATGGTATGTGTGATTATGTTGGAATATCAAGAAGTGGTTACTATCAACGAGAAAAGCGTCATAATCACCAATCACCGCGAAAGCTTCGGAAGAAGTTTATTCAAGGTGAAATTAAAGCAATTTGGCTCAAAAGCCTTTGTATTTACGGTGCCGGCAAAATCACCCAAGAACTTCGCTCAAAAGGATATAAGATCGCTGAACGAACTGTTGGTAAGTATATGCGTGAACTTGGCATTCACGCCGTTTACCTAACCCCTTGGACGACTACCACTCGCAATTCTAAGTTTGATAAACAGCTAATAAATATTTTAGACGAGCAGTTCAATCCATTGCGACCAAACGCCGTTTGGTGCATTGACACCACTTATATTCCAGTTCATGACGGATTCGTTTATTTAACCAGTATTATGGACTTGTACTCCCGACGGATCATTGGTTGGGACTTATCTGAAACCTTGGAGGTATCGAATGTCATCCCACTTATTGAAAAGACTAAGCACAGTCGCCATATTAGCAAGCCATTAATCATGCACAGTGATCGTGGTAGTCAGTTTACGTCTGAAGCTTACAATCAAGTTACAGCTAACATGACATTAAGCTATTCAAAGAAAGCTTATCCTTGGGATAATGCCTGCATTGAGTCGTTTCATGCCTTGATTAAGCGTGAATGGATAAATCGGTTTAAAATCCATTCATACTCCGAAGCTAAACGACTAGTTTTTCAGTACATTGAAACGTTTTACAACACAGTTAGAATTCACAGTCACTGTGGATTCAAATCACCAAAGCAACTTGAAGATGAGTATCAAACTCAAATTCAAAATTTAGTCGTGGCATAGGACAAAAAAGTCTCTATTTAAATTGTCTATTTTATTGACAGGGGACCACTTTTTATATGTTTTAATTACAGTATCCATTTCAGTTTTGTTATTTTTATAATTATTAATGAGTAGTTCTAATGGCGTGAAAGTATGATTAAATCGAGCGTCTAAAACACTTTGATAAACATCATACACTGTTTTAAAGTTCGGAAAGTCTTTAAAAACTAGTTGTAATGCATCTTGAGGATACATATATTCATTTACACCACGAAACCACTTCGTGTTTGAGGTATCGATGTTACGTTCGGCTTTTAAGAAAAATTTCCAGTTTGATTTTAATAATTTGTAAACGCGATTATGATTCTTGTCGCTGAGTTCCCGTTGTATTTTGATTCTTTCAGATTGAACAGCTTTCATAGCTAATTGAACAATATGAAATCGATCGACTACAATAATAGCGTTAGGAAATAGTTCACGTATGGGTGCTTGGTACCCAGCATTCATGTCCATAACAACAATTTCTACTTTTTGCCGGTTTTTTAATGAGAATTGTGATAAATATTGCCTAATTGATTTATTATCACGCTGAGGGTAAATTTCGATAAATTCACTGGTATTTCCGTTAAGTATTTCAAATCCAAAATGACCTTTTCGATATTTTACTTCGTCGATACAAACTACGTTTGGTAATTGTTGTGTTGTATCAGTTACGTAGTCCGAAGCGGATGCAGAAATAATTACATGTACTTTAGATGTTGATAATCTAGTAATATGAGCAATTAATTTTTCACTAATATCTTGTTTTGCCAAGTCAAATATTTGTTTCCAAAGAGGCTTAGTTATCTTTGAATTTTCAATAAAATCAGGTGATATTGAAGTACATGTACCGTAGCAATTTAAACATTGAAATCTTTGCTTGGTTAAGGTTAATTCTTGTTTGAACCCATTTGTAGAAGGTAATGATAGTCGGACTTCGTCGGTACCGTTATGATAGTAATTGCTTTCCATCGGAAAGCCACAGTATGGGCATCTTTCAGGGAACCTTGATAGTTCCCCGTATAGCATCAGCGTATCATCATGTTTATCATTATGAATTGTATGATTAAATTCTCCATTCTCATCAATCAAAAATTTAATTGATTTATCTGTTAATCCTGCAGATCTTAGTATAGAATTATTTATGGACATTAGTTTTACCTACTTTCATTTTGGTTTGCCGATTAAAGTGTAACACTAGGTATAAACTAGTGTCTTTTTTTTCGGATTTTTAGAATGTACATAAAAAAGCGTAGAGGTTGTTAACCTTCCACGCTAAAAAGTATAGAGCCGTTAATTTAACATACAAAATGGCCTCCCAACTTGAACAGTTGGGAGGCCACTATTAATTTATAGATTAAGTTATATTAGGTTATCAATAGTCAATTTAGACAAGCATTTCAGTATCACTGTCAACTTGCATATGACGATATTGATGATCACCAATCATGATTTTACTTTCTTCCACGAATCCTAATCTACGATACAGTTTCTCTGCTTTCGGATTGGCCAAATCCACGTTTAATCCTAACGTGTCATATTCCAAATCATTAGCATGAGCGGCCATTTCATCAATCAACTTCGTCGCAACTCCATATCCACGATAATTTTCATCAACTGCGAGTGAATCCAAATAGAATTCATCCTCAGCCGCTTCCTGGTCCGTGAATAAGTCAGCGTCTTTGATTGACGGAATCTTCTGTGCAACATCTAAGAAAACACGATTTACTGCGTCCTCATTAGTATTTGGATAGCCAAAAGCTACCCCAATTACATTGTCATTTTCAACCGCCACCAATGTTGTGGCCACAATATCTAAGATAGAACGGTGTTTAAAAGATTGCTGGATGAGCCGTTGCGGGTCCTCATCTGGAATAGATTCAAATTCTTCTAATTCCATTTCGTCATAAATCATGGACAACAACGGCACGATCTGTTCAGCATCATCCGGTTCGGCATTTCTGATTAAAATAAATATCCCTCCTAATATACAAACCATTCTCCATGATATGCACAAAAAAAGCAAGTAACTAGTTCGGCGAAACGCCTTCGTTACTTG
This sequence comes from Paucilactobacillus nenjiangensis, assembly GCF_008632615.1. Classification (NCBI taxonomy): domain Bacteria; kingdom Bacillati; phylum Bacillota; class Bacilli; order Lactobacillales; family Lactobacillaceae; genus Paucilactobacillus; species Paucilactobacillus nenjiangensis. The sequence goes on along the minus strand of NZ_CP043939.1, from coordinate 341,235 downwards.
CTAAATACTTTATTCTTCAGTATCCATCGGTGTCCGAACAACCAAAACATCGGCTGCCGCATTACGATTAACAAACGAAGTAACTGAACCCATCAATGCTCTTTGAACAGTTGAAAGCCCACTAGCTCCCATCATAATTAAATCGACTTGATGATCTTGTGGAAAGTCATATGAAATAACAGTCTTCGGATTGCCTAATCGAATATGAATATCGACATCCGTAAAGCTATCAGTGGTGCGTAAGTGATCGACCAATGATCCAAGATAATCTTTAGCTTCACCAACCAATTGATATGTGATACTTCCATCTGACATTCCCGCATAGTTATACGTTACTGAACGAGTATCCAACACATTGAGTAAATCAATATGTGCATGATTCCGTTTTGCAACAGCAACAGCCTTTTCCAAAGCCAACTTTGCATTTTTCGAACCGTCCATTGGAACTAAGATATTCTGATAAACTTGATCCATAATAACTCATCCCTTCACAACTAACTTTAGTATGTTCATTGTAACATTTTTCACGCAATTACAATAATTATATCCTGAGTTATTTTACAATTCATTGATAGCATCATGAATTGATTGTGAACCTTCAATCACATTAAAGACAATCTGACTTGATCTGGAATTATGCAATGTTTCTACAATCACAGATGCAACGTCAGTGCGCGCAATTTTGCCAGCATCCCCTTCACCAATCGAGACTGCCACCTTGCCAGTGCCCTCATCATTGGTCAAGGCTCCAGGACGAATAATTGTATAGTTTAACTCTGTATCATTTTTAAGCCATTCATCGGCATAATACTTGGCCACATAATATGGACGCATGCCGTCTGACCACTTCTCAGGATTTTCAGCATACAGTGCACTAACTAACACAAAACGCTTAACTCCGGCCAGTTCGGCTGCTTTCATACTCTTTACAGCGCCATCCAAATCAATCAATAGCGTTTTATCTGCGCCAGTGCTGCCTCCGGAACCTGCTGCAAAGACAACCGCATCGATACCAACCATTGACTTGGCTAAAGTTTCAAATGGATCTTCCAAGTTAAAAGCAATGGGTGTAATTTTACTAGCAGCGGCAATTTGTGATGTATCTCGCACTGCAGCAAGGACTTCATCATTTTCATTAGCGAGCTTTTGAATTAAAATTTGGCCGATTTGACCATGTGATCCGATTACTAATGTTTTCATATCATTCACCTCGTGGTTCGATTATAAAGCTTAGTGTACTTGATGTGAAATATTACTTCTTAGTGTTCTCGTTAGCTGCTCGGCCAGCAAAATATGTCTCTTCTTTAGAGATGACTTGCGTCGAGAAATCATCAATAAACTGCAACACGTCTGACAATCTGTTAGCACCGAAAATCTTGATCCAGTCATGGGCACGATCCAAGCCGGCTTCCAGTAATTTTCCTTCTATTTCGTCGCCTTCTGTAGTTAATTGTAAAATTTTACGACGACGATCATTACTATCAACTTGTTGTACGACAAAACCTTTATCCATTAAACTACCGATTTGTCGTGAAATTGCTGACCGTGAAACACGGTGACGTGATGCAATATCCATCAGCGTCAAATCTGACGTTGACTCCTTAATTTCGTGCATAATCAAATATTGATCAAACGAAATTTTATACTCGCTCGCTGGTGCTGAAATAAAGTCTTGTAGATACTTTAATGAAAATAAGTATGACTTGATAAATGCATCAAAATACTTTTTTTCTTCATTATATTTCTTTGTTTCACTCATAATTCTTCCTCCTCAAAATAGTACTGCTTAAATACCTTGCCTCTATTTTGCCTAAAATGATTGCAATAATCAACCTTTTTGGATATTTATTGTCCATAATACGACGTATTTGTAGAATTGTCTCGAAACTTAAGATTATTAATGGCTGCACATTGACAAGTGTTTTATTTTAGCTTAAAATTCATTCAATCTTAATGAAAAACGACTTAATAAAATTAACCCAATTTGGAGGCCTTACATATTGAAACCTAGAATTGCGCTACCAGCTGATACATTTACAGAAGCTACCAATATTATTAACGAACGTAACGCTGCCTTTGCACCCGATCCCGCAATTCAAGCCGTCACTAAATCTGGTGGAATCCCCGTGATTTTACCATCGATTAAAGCGGCTGACGCCTCGGCCTATCTGGACTTATTCGATGGCTTATTATTACTGGGCGGTTTTGACGTGGATCCAACGTTTTATAATGAAGAACCACATTATGATTTAGGCACCACTTTCCGCAAACGCGATTTATTTGAAATTGCTTTAATCAAAGCGGCGGTCGAGGCTGGTAAACCAGTTTTCGGGATTTGCCGTGGCTTACAAGTATTGAACGTGGCATTAGGTGGCACGCTTTATCAGGATTTATCTGAAAATCCTCAAGCCAAACTCAAGCATAGTCAATTGGCGCCAGGTAATTTACCATCGCATCATATTAACGTGAAAAACGATACCCTATTACATTCATTAATCCAGGAACGGAGTTATGTTAATTCACGTCACCATCAGGCAATTCATCATCTAGCTCCTGGACTACACGTTGTGGCGCAAGCCGATGACGGCGTGATTGAAGCTGTTGAATCCAAAGACTCTAACCAAATTTTAGGGGTGCAATGGCATCCAGAAAATATGTTCAAGCATAACGAGGAATCACAAGTACTATTTGCCGATTTCATTGAAAGAAGCATTGCTGTTCAAAAGTAATGCATGGAACTGGTAATCATTTATTTTAGGCATAAGAGGGAGAGTGTACAATCATGGACCAAATCGATCGTAGAATTATTAGCATCTTACAAAAGAACGCGCGCACATCGTTAAAGACATTGTCCGAAAGCTGTTTTATTTCGTCACCAGCCATTGCTGCTCGAATCACTCGTCTAGAAAAAAGCGGAGTCATTGCAAATTATCAGACAACTGTTGATTATCAAAAACTCGATTATCATGTTAAAGCTTTCATTCGGGTCCAGTTAAATCCTAACCAGAAAAAAGAATTTTATCCCTACGTGGCCTCGATCCCCAATATTTTAGAATGTAATTGTGTCACTGGTGATTATTCGGAACTACTCGAAGTGGTCTTTGAAAGTACCGAAGCACTTGATAGCTTCGTCAATGACCTCCAACAATTTGGTAAAACAAGTACCCAAATTGTTTTCTCAACTAGTGTAGAACGTCGCGGTTTAGATTTAGACGCGGAAGTCGAGGCTCAATAATGACTTGAAAACATATGAAAACTTTTCATATGTTTTTTTATTTGGCTATTTACAATAGTAATCTGGTTCTGTATAGTTAAATAGTAATTATTACTATTTATAAACTGAAAGGATCCAATTCATGTCTATTCATAAATCTTTTTTTATTCCCATCTTAGCTATTTTTGCTCTCAGTTTAGTTTTAACCGGTTGTTCAAATTCAACCAAATCATCCAGTAACAAAATTTCAATTGTTGCTAGCACCAATTTTTATGGCGAAGTTGCCAAAAAAGTGGTCGGTGACAAAGGAACCGTCACCTCAGTCATCAAAAACTCTGCCACTGATCCCCACGATTATGAAGCGACCACTGCCACCGCAAAAAAAGTTAGTAAAGCCAACTTCATCATTGCTAATGGCCTCGGCTACGATTCATGGCTGTCAAAATTAGCCAAAAATTCTGACGGAAAGCTAATTAGTGTTGGTGAAGATGTCATGAATCTTAAATCCGGCGACAATCCACATATCTGGTACAACCCAACCATGATGGCCAAATTAGCCAATCAATTAGCGGCTGATTTAGGAAAGAAATATCCCAAAAATAAAGCTTATTTTGAAGCAAATGCCCAGAAATACATTAAGTCTTTACAACCAATTCAAGATAAAATCGACGCTATCAAGGCTACCAACACTAGTAACACTTCTGTTTACGTCAGTGAACCAGTCTTCGACTATGCTTTGTCTGCTCTAGGCTACAACGTCACCAACAAAGATTTTGAGAACGCCATCGAAAAAGACGCCGATCCTTCACCAAAATCGATTAAAGCTATGCAGGCTGGAATAAAGAATAAATCAATTCGCTTCTTTGTAGATAACAAACAAGTTTCCAGCAATACCGTTTCTAACATGACTAAATTGGCCAAGCAAAACAATATCCCTGTATTAAAGGTCACCGAAACTATCCCCAATGGCATGACCTATAAAGAATGGATGCTGTCACAATACAATGATTTAGAAAAATTACTTAAATAGAATCGAGTAGGAGGCAGTTGATTAGTTCAGCTACCGACCTCTCACACCACCGTACGTACGGTTCCGTATACGGCGGTTCAGTAATTTAAGCATTTTGAATAGACTGGAATACCTTGGAGAGATTCATCAATCCAAGTTGTTCCAGTTTTTCGTTTGTTAACGTATAAAGTAGTGTTTTGCTATGTGCTGTGCGCCAGTAACCCTTGCGGGTATAAGCAGCTAGCCGAGCATCATTCTGATTCAAACCTAGTCGTTTCAGGTTAGTGATCTTCGTTTTGATTTTCTTCCATGATTTCCAGATGTATTGTCGAACTCTAGACCGTAGCCACTGATCTATTCGTTTCAAGAAGTTTGTCATCTTACCAGATGAGTAGTATTGAATCCATCCGCGCATTTTTCGTGTGATTTCCATAAACATTTGTTCAAGTGAAATTCCGCGATTGCGTTTCGTAATTCGTTTGAGTTCCTGTTTGACCCGTATTTGGGATTGTTTTGACGGCCTTGAGAAAGCACCACCCCTACCAACTCCCAGTGAGAATCCCAGAAATTTCAATCTCAATGGTGACCCGACTTTACTTTTGTCACGATTGACGGTTACTTTAAGATCCTTTTCCAGAAATCTACTAATACTCTCAAGTACCCGGTGACCTGCTCGTTTACTCTTAACGTAAATATTGCAGTCATCCGCATATCGGACAAAGTGGAGACCTCGTTCCGTTAATACTTTATCCAGCTCATTGAGATAGATATTCGCCAATAGTGGTGACAGTGGTCCGCCTTGCGGGGTTCCCACGACACTCGCTTCGAAGGTTGAACCAGTCATAACACCACTAGTCAAAAACTTTCGAATTAGCTTAATCAACCAAGGATCATCAATATATTGTTCGATATACTTGATCAGTAAATCATGATTGACTGTATCGAAGTATGCCTTTAAATCAAGATCAACCACGACGTGGTAACCCTCGTTATACAGCGATACCACTCGTTTAATTGCATCTTGCGCACTTCGATTAGGTCGAAAACCAAAACTATTATTTGAGAAAACTTGTTCAAAAATCGGAGACATCACTTGTGCGATTGCTTGTTGTATCATTCGGTCAATTACCGTTGGCACGCCTAATTTTCGCACGCCACCATTTGGTTTGGGTATTTCTACTCGTTTAACCGCCTTCGGCCGGTACGTCCCATCATTCAACTGATGAATAAGTTCAGTTTTATGAACTCTCAAATAACCTAACAGATCATCGATGGTCATTCCGTCGATGCCTGCGACACCTTTATTACGCACAACCCGTTGATAGGCCAGATTCAAGTTATCTCGATCCAACACGCGTTGTTCAAACTTAATGCCACTCATCATCGTTGTTTTATTAGAATTCATCCTACGCGCCCCAGTTTGTTCTTGGTCTTCCAGACCTACCATCCACTGGTGGTCAGCTTTGTTTTCTGTTTTCTGCGATCGTCGCATAAATTCCACCTCCATAATCAATGTGAGTTATTACTGTTCAGCCCTTCGTGACGAAGTCACTACTATGGCCTCGGCTGACTCCTGATAAACTCAGTATTCCATCACTGAAACAGTTGTCCTGTAGAACTTGATTGCTCTTCTTGTCAGGACTTGTCTATCAGGCCTCCCCGGGTAAGAACGTCAACTTTCATACCATGTCACCATTAGCTTTACCATCGTGATTTTGAGTAGTATCGGACTTCGATTTGTTGGGCAATCTTATCCAATCAGTTCTGGCCTTATAGCTACTTCTTGTTCATTGGTGCGGTATTTTGCTCCTCAGACTTCCTTCAGATTCCACTTCATAGTGGACACCCTTGTCCTTGGCTAGTGGTTCCGACTACTACGGCCCACAGTGGACTTTCACCACCTAGTTGGCGCCCATGCCGGGCGCACTCAAAAAATGGATTTGCCAGTTTTCTTAGCAAATCCATTTTTTTGAATTGGTTCCATCAGTCAACTCTCTACGATATCAAGAGCCAAACGACTTATTTAGCAATCTTTTTAATTATGCTAATAATGTTTCAATTTCATCTAAGCGCTGTTCAAATACTTTAAAGGCTTGTTCTAGATAGTCACTGTTAGTAGTATCCACGCCTGCCCGCTTCAAAGTTTCAACCGGATAATCGGAACCACCGGCACTCAAGAAATCATAGTACCGCTGTAATGCCCCGTCTTCTTTATTCCAAACTTGAGCAGATAATGCCGTTGAAGCAGCCATCGAAGTTGCGTACTGATAGACATAATAATTCATATAAAAATGAGGGACATACGCCCAACTCTGAGTTTTCGTTCCAGTTGGAGTCACGCTTGGTCCATAATATTTATCCACCAAGTCACCACTCATTTGATCTAAATAATCTGCTGTCAAGGTCCCGACTTTTTCTTGGGTTTGATAGGCATTATGTTCGAATTCTGCAAATTGGCTCTGACGATAAATTGTGCCAATAAAGCCATTAATGTATTGTTCCAAAATGAAAATTTTGATTTGTTTATCATCTTGATACTTTTCAAGCAGGTAATTAGTTAAAATATTTTCATTAAACGTTGAAGCCACTTCTGCTAAGAAAATTGGAGCTTCAAAGTATTCAGAAGGTTGTGCGGCCTGTGAAAAATAACTGTGCATGGCGTGCCCAGACTCATGTGCCAAAACGTAGGTACTGTATAACTTATCCGTCCAGTTCAGAAGAATAAATGGATTAGCCTTGTAGACACTAATCTGATAGCCACCAGAACGTTTGCCTTTATTTTCAGCGGCATCAATCCAACGATTATAAAATTCGCGATTCAAGCCTTCCATATACTTAGGACCTAACACACTCAGTGCTTCACGAGTTAATTGCTTACCTTCATCAAAAGTGGTCTTGAGCAAATCATTCCCTGCAATTGGCACGTTGATATCGTACTTGTAAAATTTATCTAAGCCTAAGACTTTTTTCTTCAAGGCATACCAACGGTGCGCTAAATCAAGGTGCTGATTTACACTGCTAACCAAAGTATCATACACTTGTTCATCAATTTGATTGCTACTTAATGACGCTTGACGAGCACTCGAATAATGACGCACATCAGCCGTCATATTATGCATTCCCATGTAGCTATTCAACGTTTGAGCAAAGGTATTTCTAAGTTCATTATATGGTTTTTCATAGGCCAAAACGGCTTCTTTACGAACTTCTCGATTTTGGGATTCAGTAAATTGGCTCCGATTACCATGAGTTAATTGAACCTCATTTCCATCATCATCGTGCACCGTACCAAACGTCAAATCAGCATCATTCAGTGTGTTATATATTTCATCGGGTGCATTTAAAGCTTTAGAAGCGCGACTTAATAGCTGTTCTTCCAAATTTGATAGCACGTGCGCTTTTTCATTTCGAATCTTCGTTAACATGAATTTGAATTCTGCCAACTTGGGTTCTGCAGCAAAGAAACCATCAATCGTGGTGTCATCCATTTCAACAATTTCAGGTTCAAAAAATGCCATTTTGGCACTGATACTACTCATTTGGCTGGAAATCATTCCATACAATTCTGTCGCTGTCGCATCCGTCGTATCACTATCTCTGCGCAAGAATGCATAAACAAATTCTTTTTCCAGTTCTTCATCAATTTGTTTACTGAGAATTAATGCTTTAGCTAAGTTTGCAGCTGTCGTTGCTAAGGTGCCTTGAAATTCAGCAAATTGATCAACTAACTTGGTAGTTTGTTCAAAATCTGCCTTCATATCTGCATCTGATTGATACAGCAACGCTAAATTCCACTTCAAATTTTCAGGAACTTCAGCTCTCGATAATAATTTTTCTTCTGCCATCTTTATCGATCCTTTCAGCCATTAAAATCGGCTAAATATTGTTTATTCTTCTCTTCATCAAATTCGCCTTCAGATTTACCAATCACAATCGTGGCAACTGAATTACCCACAACGTTAACAGATGTCCGGGCCATGTCAACAAATCTGTCTATTCCGGCTATGAAAGTTAAGCCTGACATTGGGACCCCAATTGTCGACACGGTCGCTAACAGCACCACAAATGAAGCTCCTGGAACACCAGCCATCCCCTTGGAAGTAATCATCAACACCAGTAATAGTGTAATTTGATGCGTAATCGTCAAATGAATCCCATATGCTTGCGCCAAAAACAGTGCAGCTAGAGATTGATAAATGGCTGATCCATCCAAGTTAAATGTATAACCGGTCGGAATCACGAAGGAGACAATTGCTTGACTCACCCCATATTTTTCCATTTTTGAAACAAGTCGTGGCAAAGTGGCCTCTGAACTAGCGGTTGAAAAGGCAATTAAAAATTCATCCTTAATCACTCGCATCAATGGCCAGTACTTAATTTTAAAGATTTTGCAGACAATCCCTAAAATGACAACAATGAAAAAGGCCATCGTGAGGTAGGTAATTAGGACAAACAAGCCCAACGGTGCCAGGGCACTTAACCCCATTTCCGCAATTGTCATCCCGATTAAGCCAAAGACTCCAATGGGAGCAAATTTCATCACCCAATTTGTGACTTTAAACATAACTTCTGACACGGCCTGGAGAAAATCAATAATAATTTGTCCCCGTTCACCAATCGCCGCAGTCCCTAAACCAAAGAAGACGGAGAAAAAGATAATGGGCATCATGTCGCCGGCTGATAATGAAGCGAAGAAGTTTGTTGGGATAATTCCCATCAAGGTATCCCATAAGCCAGTGTGCGAGGCTGATTTAGCAGTTGCCATATATTTAGAAATATCTGATCCGTGCAAATCATGAATATTAATGAACGTGCCGGGATGCGTAATATTACCGACAATTAGTCCCAACGCAATCGCAAACGTCGTCATAATTTCAAAATAAATTAATGTTTTGCCACCAATTCGTCCCAATTTATGAATATCGCCCATGTTGGCAATCCCGACGGTCAAACAAGACACGACAATTGGCAACACAATCATTTGAATCAAACTAATAAAAATAGTTCCCAAATTTTGCATCGCTGTAATGGCCGTTTTATTATGATAAAAAATAACCCCAAAAATAATACCTAATACTAACCCAATGATTATTTGCCATCCCAGTGAAAGTCTGGGCATTCGATATTTCTTCATGACTCGTTTCCTTCCTTATAACACAGTTAAAATTAGTTTAGCACAATTTAAAAGTTGTTAACCTATTCAACTAAAATTAATTTTATTTATTTTTTTTATTCTACAACTTAATTATCAAAAGTACCCAAGTATTGTCACTCCAGTTTTCTAAAGATTAGGTGATAAGTGTACCAGTGAAATCATTCACACCCCTTACAAACATTGACGTTGCAACTATTGTGAAATGCGTTACAATGAACTTGTAACCGTTTTACAACTAATTTTATTTTTCTGGAGGAACTTACTATGGTACAACCTAACACAGATTTCATGATGCCCAACGTTAACTTCTTTGGACCAAATGTCATTAAAGGAATTGGCGAACGTGCAAAATTACTCGGTATGAAGAAACCATTAATTGTCACAGATTCATTCTTACGCAATCTCGAAAATGGTCCCGTTAAGCAAACCGAAGCATCACTTAACGCAGCCGGTGTTGACTATGCATTCTATGATAACGTTGAACCAAACCCTAAAGTTCGCAACGTCACTGAAGGTAAGCAAGCTTATAAAGATGCTAACTGTGATAGTATCATTTCAGTTGGTGGTGGCTCATCTCACGATTGTGCCAAAGGTATTGGTATTGTTTTGACTAATGGTGATGATATTACTAAATTAGCCGGAATTGATACTCTTAAAAATCCTTTGCCACCATTGTTGGCAGTTAACACTACTGCTGGTACTGCTAGCGAAATTACTCGCCACGCTGTTATTACCAACGAAGAAACAAAATTGAAGTTCGTTGTGATTTCATGGCGTAACGTTCCATTGGTATCATTCAATGATCCATTGTTAATGCTTGATGTTCCTAAGGGATTGACTGCAGCAACTGGGATGGATGCCTTAACTCATTCAGTTGAATCATACGTTTCAGAAAACCGTAACGATATTACCGATGCACAAGCAATTCAAGCTATCAAATTGATTAGCGAATATTTGCCACAAGCTGTCGCTGACGGACATAACGTCGAAGCTCGTACAAAGATGGCCGAAGCTTCATTATTAGCCGGTATGGCCTTTAATAATGCTAACCTTGGCTATGTCCATGCTATGGCTCACCAACTTGGTGGTCAATACGATGCTCCTCATGGTGAATGTTGTGCTGCTTTAATGCCAACTGTTGAAAAATGGAACATGATTGCTTCACCACAACGCTTTGCTGATATCGCTCGTTTCATGGGCGAAAATATCGACGGACTTAATGTTTGGGAAGCCGGACAAAAAGCTATCGACGCACTTCAAAGAATGTCAGACTTAGTTGGAATTCGGACTGTTAAACAATTAGGTGCCAAACCTGAAGACTTCGAATTATTAGCTAAGAATGCACTTCTTGATGGTAATGCTGGACCTAACCCTCGTAAGGGTACTCAAGCAGATATCGTTGAATTGTTCAAAGAAGCTTACAACAAATAATTTTATAATTACTTTGAGAGTCATGGATTTTAGATCCATGGCTTTTTTGTTGCAGCTTACAATTTTTCTAACCGGATAAACACTTGAGCTTTGATATACTCAAGGGCTCCCGATTTGCCATTCTGAAACGTGCTCGCTCAATCAGTCCTTTCCTCCTATCTTCACTCAACTATTTATCCTAACCCGATAAACACTTGAGCTTTGATATGCTCAAGGGCTCCCGATTTGCCATTCTGAAACGTGCTCGCTCAATCAGTCCTTTCCTCCTATCTTCACTCAACTATTTATCCTAACCCGATAAACACTTGAGCTTTGATATGCTCAAGGGCTCCCGATTGAGTTCACACTCTTTCCTTTATATTATTCAACAATAACTGTAGAATGATAGTATCTCTTGAAAGGACTTAAATTTATGCATCAGAATAGTTTTGGAGGCAGATTATTTTTTCTCTGCTTTTCAATTGTCATTAATACCTTTTTCAATGCTTTATCAGTGGTTACCAATATGGGTAGTGCAGTTTGGACGGCATCAGCAACCAATTTATCGGAATGGTCAGGTTTTTCACTTGGAAACGTGCTGATGATGATGGGAGTCATTGTTGCCATTGCAAACTTACTATTAATTCAAAAATTCGATTATTTACGTTTAATTCGTAATTTATTATTCGTCTTTCCTTTTAGCTACTTACTTCAATTTTGGCGTGATTGGTTTGTCAGTATTGGAGTCCCATCAATGGCGCTTGCCTGGAAAATCATCTTAGATATTATTGCCATTGTTGGCGTGTCACTAGCGGTTTCTTTATATCAAAGATCAAATTTAATTATTCATCCAAATGATGATTTACCATACATTTTGCGATTTAAATTTATGCATGGAAATTCCGTTTTATCTCAATGGACTAGTAATATCCCACCAATTCTAATTATTATCATTTCTGCAATTGCGACCCACAAACTTTATGCCGTTAATATCGGTACGGTGTTGTCAGTTGCTTTCCAAGGATATTTAATTGGTTGGGGAGATCAACACTTCTTCCGTGGTCTTAAACATCATGTTAATTTTTAAAATAAACAAGTGCTGAGCCAATCGTACAGCTCTTGAGTTTCTAACGATGATTGACGAAGATTCCTGTTGTTGGAATCTAGGAAATCTAAGTTAGGTGAAAGAGCTGATTGGCGAAGCCGTTAATATAAAAACAACAAAAAATACAAGCCACTCTCAATTAAGTGATTAGCTTGTATTTTCGTATCAATTAAAAAGTTGTTTTTCGTTCCACTAACTTCGTACCTAAAACTAATTTCTTCGGATAGTCACGAGTTGTTGTTTGTTGTTCTTCCATCAATAATACGGCGTTTTCACCCATTTCTTCCGTGGCAACTTTAACTGAAGTTAAACCTGGAAAAATGTAATTGGCAATTGTCGTGTCATTAAAACTAATTAAACTGACCCGTTCCGGAATCTGAATGTTACGTTCTTGCAGTGCTTTGATGGCACCGACAGACATTGGATCATTAGAAATATAGAAAGCATGTGGTAATTTATCGCCTAACGTATCAATCGCGGTAATCATTTGGTCATAGCCAGATTGCGAACTATAGTCACCTTTGAAAACCAATTCTGGTCGAAATAAATCTCTCTTCTTCATTTCACGTTCAAAGTAATGAAGCCGTAAATCTGGAATTGATTCCTGGTGATCACTAGTCGTTTCGCTGCCATGAATCATGCCAATATCGGTCAAATCATCGCTAATAAATTTGCCAATTGCTAATTGAGTTCCGTGTTCAAAATCAGCAGTAACGCTATCACATTCACTAGGTAACCCATCATAATCTACCATCACTAATTTACTCGAAATTTGCTTAAATCGTTGGATTTGTCGCTTACTAAACTTACCAACCGCAATAATACCATCCACTGCCGTTGGGATTTGATCCAATTTGCTTTCAAAAATTTGAACCACTTGAAAACCAACTTGTTCGCAAGCTCGTTCAATGCCAGTTCGGATTGACATGTAGTATAAATCATCTAATTCTTGTTTTTGCGTGTACCATTGGACGACGGCAATCCGTGCAAACTTGCCCTTATTTTTGGTCCGCTGATGTTTCGTGTAATTCAACTCTTCAGCAACTTGAAAAATTCTTTGGCGGGTATCTTCTCCCACTGACAAAGAACTGTCACCATTAAGCACTCGGGAAACGGTTGCCAATGAAACATTAGCTTGATTTGCAATGTCTTTTAGTGTTGTTGCCATTGGGGTAGACCACCTTTCTTAGAGTTGTTCAATAAAGCGACTCCAGGCTTGATTACCTGCCTCATCGTCTTTAAATACACCTGCATTTTCAAGTACTTGTGCAAATACGGTTGCTAATTCTTGATGTAATACATCGTCGATATTACCAGCATTGATTGTTTGACGAGCTTGAACTTCTTTAGCCCATGGTAAATGCATAGCGGCAATTTCGTTATCTTCACCAAGCCAGAATTTTTTAACATCCTGCATTTCAGTTAATAATCGAGCTGGTAAAATTGCACGACCCATAACTTCAATTAAACCAATATTTTCTTTTTTAATGTGAGCAACTTCATCATGTGGATGGAAAATTCCATTTGGAAATTCAGTTGAAGTATTGTTATCACGTAACACTAAATCTAAAATGAACTTTTCGCCTTCACGATGCATAATTGGCGTCACCGTATGATGTGCTGTATCGCCCGTGTTTGCTTGAATCGAAACTGATTCATCACTATATTGTTTCCAATTATCCATGATGTGTTCGGCTAATTCAACTAATTGTACCGTGTCGTTACTTTCCAGACGAATGTCGCTCATTGGCCAATTAACAATTCCAGCCGTAACGTGGTCATATTTAGGAAAATCAAGTGACTCTTTAATAGCAGCTTTCATCATTGGGAAGATGTGCTTACCACCCTGATAATGCTCGTGAGCAAGCATTGAGCCGCCGACGATTGGTAAATCAGCATTGCTACCGACAAAGTAACTTGGAAATTGGTTTTCAATATCAATCAAATTCAAGATGGTTTGACGATTAATTTTCATTGGTTCATGAACAGTGTCCAAGAAAATACAATGCTCATTGAAATAGGCATATGGTGAGTATTGAAAACCCCATTTTTCGCCGCCCACATTGATGCGAATAATGCGATGATTACTACGTGCAGGATAGCCTAAGCGACCTTGGTAGCCTTCATTTTCCATACATAATTGACACATTGGATATTCAACCGTTTTAGAGTTTAAAGCTGCAGCAATTGCTTTTGGATCTTTCTCTGGTTTAGATAAGTTGATGGTAATTTCTAAATCGCCATATTTAGTTTCTTTACTAAATTCGACATTTTTTTTAATCGCTTCAACTTTAATATAGTCATTTGATTTGCAAAATTCATAAAAGAAATTAGTCGCTGCTTCTGGTGATTTAGCATATTCTTCTTGAAATTTTCGATTCAGTGCTGCTGGTGTTGGCGTAATTAAATCCATTAATTGGTCATTCAAAATTTCTTTTGCAGTTAGGGAATCTTCAATTTTTTGATTACTAATGGCTAACGAAATCAATTGATCTTTCACAGATGCATCATTGCGTTCGACATCTTCATCCCCAACAAAACCATGGATTTTATTTGCGACATAAAATCGATCCATTTCTTCATACGTACCAGATTCAATTACTTGATTAACGAATTGTTCAATAACTTTCATTTCAACTGCTCCCTCTTATGCTGTCAAATTAATTAAGATGAGGCTGAGCAACAAGTTAAAATCCCAGCTCAACCTCATTTGATAATTCTATTTTAAATTTTATAGTTGATGAGGTCCATCGACAATTTCTGCATCGTAGAAGTCTGCATCATAACCAATCTTATCGCGATAAACTTTACCAACATTGGTCTTGAATGCTTCAGCTTCAGATTTTTTAACAATGGCAATCGCACTACCACCAAATCCGCCACCAATCATCCGGGCACCTAATACTCCGGGTTGTTCCCATGCAGTATGGGCCAATGTATCTAATTCCACACCAGAAACTTCATAGTCATATTGTAGTGAAACGTGTGAGGCATTAATTAGTTGACCTAATTGTACCAAATCACCGGCCAATAATGCTTCTTTTGCACGCAAAGTTCTTTGATTTTCTAGCACCGCATGGCGAGCACGACGAATCATCACATCATCAGAAATCAAATAAGTGTAACGATCGAACGTATCAGCATCAATCTCACCTAATGTTTTAATATCAAGTTCTTTTTGTAAGCGATGAACTGCTTCTTCACTTTCAGCTCGACGATCATTGTAACTTGAATCGGCCAATGAATGCTTTTTGTTAGTGTTCATGATTACAATAATGTATTCACCTAATGCTAATGGATAATATTGATATTCCATCGTGTTGGCATCCAACAAAATGGCGTTATCTTTTTTACCCATTCCAACTGCGAATTGGTCCATAATACCGGAATTCAAACCAACAAATTCGTTTTCAACTTTTTGACCTAGTTTAACTAAGTCTAGTTGTTCCACATTCAACTTAAATTGATCTTTAAGAATATAACCCATCAAGAGTTCAATTGATGCAGATGAAGATAGGCCAGCACCATAAGGTAGGTTTCCATGAACTAACAGGTTAAATCCATGATCAAATGTTTGGCCGGCTTCAGTTAATTTGACAACCATGCCTTTAAAATAGTTGATCCATTTACGTTCAGGAGCCGTTTCTGGCTTAGTGTCACCAAGTTCAAAGGTGATAACTGTTGATTCATCCATGTTTGCAGAAGACAAAGCGACTGTCTTATCTGTCCGATTACCATAAGCACCGAAAGTCCCTAAGCTAATTGCAGCTGGGAACACATGACCACCATTGTAATCTGTATGTTCACCAATTACATTAATTCGACCTGGTGAGAAATACACTGCATCAGCTTGCTTTGAAAATACGTCACTATACTCTTTTAATAAGTCTTCTTTTTTCATGAGGAATCTCCTGTTTTCATCGTGTCATTATTTGTTGGTAAAATTTTACTAAATATACTGTAAACTTTAACTAACTTTTTGTCAATCCTTTTCTTCATGAAAAACCTATTTTAACAACAATGAAAACGGCTAATTTGTTTTGCTAAAACAAAGTAAAAAACACAACATTTCTGCCGTGTTTTCTGAAATCATTATTTATTTCTTGTTTTGGAATAGCTACCAAATTTATTAAACTAAAGTTTGTACGTAAGCAATTAATTCTTGAATCCAAAGGACGATTTTATTCCAGATTTGTTGGAAAATATTGCCATATTTGGACATCAAAGCTCGACCATCAGCACTATTGGCAAAGTCACTCAATTTAGACATTGCGTTACCAGCACTATTTTTTAATGAATCAGCTACATCTGAAACGTTACTAATATATGATTTAGTTGAAGAAACTGGAGCTTTTTGAACTTGAATTAACGCATTCACTATTAAAGTAATTGAGGTTGTTGGCGTCGAGTCATAGATACCATATTTTTTCAGTGCTGCTTCTAATTGTGTTTTAACTTCTGATTGAGTTGCGGTAGTCCCATCTTCTTGCTTACTTTTAGCCAAGTCAGATGAAACATCCCCAACGGCAGCCATTAATTTACCTGAGTATTTACTGTCATCACTATTTTGATCGATTGCTGATTGTGTCGCATCCAACATGTTGTTAGCGGCAGTTGTATTTTGCGTGCTCAATGAAATTCCGTCAGTAGCTAACGCCTTATATACCCCAGCCAGCGCAGCTTCACCTGTCACTGATTGATTGGCCGTAACTGTGATAATCACATCATTAACTCCAGCCATCGTCGCTACCATTGCATATTGTTGTGCAGTAACTTTCGTGATATTACTATTGCCATCATATTTAGCAATATTAACTTTTACACCCGTTCCTGAAGAGGCTGGTGCAATTGCCACCGAACTAATCATGGCTGAATCTGTGGTACCATCTGAAGAGATATAAGTTGCATAATCATTAGCTGTTGAAGTCAGGGACGTATAGCTACTGGTCACACCTAGCGCGCTATCTACAGTTGACTTGGCGCTTGAAGCCATCCCAGCACCGTAAACGACGTAAGATTTCGATAATGCCGTGGTTTGAACGGCTTGCGTATCCGCATGAACTGTTAGTATTGAAGAACCAATTGCCACATAGACACTAGCAATTAGAAGAACCGCTGCAATTGCGATTTGTTTGATAAACTTCATAATGCACCTCCTGAGTACTCGACCATTTTACCATTTTTCATATACTTAGTTTTTTAATTGTCGTAAAATTAAAGAAATACTAATTTATCTGGAGATTATTTAATGTTGGAAAAGATTCTCTTATCCGCTGATATATCAACGATGACTAACCTAGTTGGCCGTTGGACCGTCAAACGCGTTCACGGAATTGACACAATTTATTCAACTAACTTAGGTAGTGCAATTAAATTTAATTTGAGTCACAGTGAATTCTTTAAAATAGACTGTTTTAATAATGGTAATTATTTTAGCAATCCACAGGAACTGGCAATCCGCGTGGATGGACAACTTTGGACGCGATTTCGAGTCAACGAGCTAATCTATCTACCATTAAACAACCAGCCACACCAAATTGAAGTAATGTTTGCTGGTAACTCTGATTTTGATGAAATCTGGACTGGCAAGCAAGGATTGGCCATTAAACAATTTGTGTTTAGCGACAATGCCCAAATCAGTCCGTTGGTAGCCAAACACCAAATTACTTTTGTGGGTGATTCTATTACTGCTG
Organism: Paucilactobacillus nenjiangensis; assembly: GCF_008632615.1. NCBI lineage: Bacteria > Bacillati > Bacillota > Bacilli > Lactobacillales > Lactobacillaceae > Paucilactobacillus > Paucilactobacillus nenjiangensis. The sequence goes on along the minus strand of NZ_CP043939.1, from coordinate 323,649 downwards.
GGCGTTGGGTGACCGGTAAAAATGCCTCAATGGATGATTCCCCTTATCAAAATTTCGTCGGTATTTGTTCAGATATCTTACATGCAGATGCCACTTACATTGCCTATTCAGCAGCTGGTTTGTTCCGACATGGGTTGGGAGGCGTTCCCACCACTGATCAATACCTTACCCAGTTAGATTCAGAAACAGAGTTTACACTCAATGCTGAAAATCTCGTTGTCATCAATATCGGGACTAACGATTCAATTCATACCAATCAAGAATTTAAAGATAAACTGATAAATTTTTATGATTTGCTACAAAGTAACCTGTCTAGCGCTAAATTAATCTTTATCATCCCCTTCAATCAAGCTTTCGAAAGTGTTTTTCATGAAGTATTTGATGATGAACCTGTTATACTAGTTGAGACGCATGAATGGGATGTTTCAACAACTGACCAAGTTCATCCTAATTTACGGGGTTCAAAAAATGCTGGCACTCATTTAGCAAATTTAATTCAAACAACTGTTTTTTAACGTACTTAATAAGTAGGAGGTCTATATGGAATCAAATGAACGACTATTATCAATCAAACATGGTAATAATTTCCGTGATTTAGGCGGTTATCAAACTAATGATGGCAAGACTGTCAAATGGCATAAATTAATTAGATCCGGTCATTTACATGAGCTAGATCAATCGGACTTAACAACCTTACAAAAACTCAACGTGGCGGTCGATATTGATTTTCGGGCACCAATGGAAGCAAAATTGCAGCCTGATAAGGTTCCCAGCAAAGCTGCCTACCACAGATTATCAGTTTTTGAGACTGATAAAACTGATGCTTCACACAGCCAGGAAGAAATCCAACGTGAGTACTCTAATAATCCTGGAGCTGGGTTTAATCATATGGTCGACGTTTATCAAGAAATGGTCACCACTAATCAAGCTAAATCCGCTTATCAAAAATTCTTTCGTCTATTGATTGAAGCCACGCCAGAACAATCAGTTCTTTACCATTGTACTGCTGGTAAAGATCGCACTGGATTAGGCAGTGTGTTCTTACTGTCTGCACTTGATGTCGATGTTAAAACAATTGAAAATGATTATCTATTAACCAACGCTGTCACTGCCAACTACGTTAATAACCGCATTAAAGATATTCTTGACGCTGGGTTACCAACTGCATTTGCCGATAATACTCGTGCACTTGCCACCGTGTCTCCAGCTTATTTAAAGAAATCCATGGAAACGATTAATGCCACTTTTGGTAATATGCCGAACTATTTGAAGGAACATTTGGAATTGAGTAAATCAGATATTCAAATTCTGAAACATAATTTTTTAGATAGCTAGGAGAACCACTCCATGAACAAAGTTTTTAATATTGGTATCTTACTGTTGGTCACCATCACCTTCCTCATGAATTTGTTTGGTGATTACCACTGGATGTACATGATTTCAACCGGCTTATTCACAATTTGGAGTGTTTATGAATATAAACAATTCCACTCTAAATTTATGTTAGTCGTCGTCATTCTGTCAGTTATTTATCTGATATTTTTGATTATTTCTAAAATAGTGGGTTGGATGTAATTTAAAACGTCAGGCAAGAACTCCTTGCCTGGCGTTTTTTAGTCTGATTTTTAACAAATATTGAAAGACTTGTTGAAAAATTGTCAGTCATACAAATCGTTACTTGATTATAAACAATTTTAACTCAATATTGGTGTATCATTGATATACTGGCTATTTAGCCAATGGTGACATCGCGATGTGCAGCAAAAATATATATACCCGGGAAAAATGGTGTACTTTTTTAAAAATAAATGTATAATATATTATAATATTCCGTTATATGACTGATTTCATCATTAACGCTAATGTACACTATCATTTAGGTGGGTGATTTAAATTATGGATAAACGAGTATTACGCTCCAAGACCGCAATCGGCGATGCACTGTTAGAAATCTTAAAATATAAAAACTTTCCTGATATTACTGTAAGTGAACTAGCAAAGAAAGCTTCAGTTGATCGTAAGACTTTTTACGCTCACTACAGTTCAATTAGTGATGTTCTCGCAGAATTGGAAGATCAATTAGCTGCTGAAGCATCTGCACTATTCATTCAAATGGAAAATTTTGATGTTTCAATTTTCATGGATGGTATGACAGATTTGATGTTCAAACGTTTCGATGTTTACGTCCATATTGCTAAGAATGATGACTATTCGTTCATTCTTCAAGATGGAAAAGACATTTTAACCCGCGTATTTATGAATCAATGTATGCAAAGTAATAGTTATACACCTGATGATTTCCGAGTTGCCATGGAATTCATCTCATCTGGAATCATTGACCACTTCCAAAGCTGGTTGGTTACCCCAGAACATTCCAAAGAAGTCTTAGCGGCTTCAAATGAAACTATTAAAGAAATTGTCAATCGCGAATTAGCTGCCTTTTCGAGCTAATTAATTAAAAATGGTTCTACAATATTTGGTACTGATAGAGATTCACTTTGTGAATTTCTACTGGTGCCATTTTCTATTATCAAGTAAAATTGTACAAAAATAGAAGATAGCCTGACCCCTATCTAACGAAAGGAACTATCTCCCATGGATAATAATACCAGATTAGCTCTCAATATCACAGATACTCGTTTAGAATTTGATCCCGACCCTAAATATAAATCTCAACCTATGTCTAGAGAAATGACTGACAAAGGTGAGGCTAACGTGTGGCACTGCGTGCTCACATACGAAATGACTTGTCCTAAATGTTCAACCGTCATGAGTCGAAACGTGTTTAGCGTCAGGCGCAGTTTGATGAAAAAGCCGCCAGTTTGTCTTCATGATCTTATAAGGACGGCTGTGCTTGTCATCAAGCTGTTTGAGCGCTTGGACGCGTACCTGATCAAGGGCACGAGCCGCAAGTTGAATGATATGGAACCAATCAATGACGACTTGGGCCTTAGGGAAAACCTCATGAATAATCGTCTGATAAGCTGCATTCATGTCCATGGTGACCGTCTGGACCCGAGTGCGTTCAGCGAGTGAATAATGAGCGATGAAGAAGTTTTTAATCGTGCGGTTGAATCGATCACCAAGCAAGGCAATCAGACGATGTGAATCGGCATCAAGACAGATAAACGACATCATGCCATGAGTGGAACGGAACTCATCAAAGCAGAGTCGCGTGGGTAGCCGGCGAGCCGGTCGGAGTTTGAGATTTCGGTCAATGATCCGTTGAACCGAGGAGGCTGAGATTCCGATAATACGGGCGATGGTTTTGACTGGCAACCGTTCATGCGCTAACTTCATGATTCGTTCTGTCATGTGAGCGGCGATCGTGTGGTTGGGTTGCACGAATGGCGTCTTGGCACTGACTGTGTGGTAACAGTTATGACAGCGCCATCGTTGCTTGTGCAAGTCAATGACTGTCGGCATTTCAACCCCGTTGAGGACGCGCACGTGGGCCGTGTAAAACCCGTTAGGGTGCAAGCCCTCAAAGCCACACAGTGGGCACCGGGTTAACCGGTAAGTCAGCTCGGCATCAATCACATGATACTGGCGGCGACGTACCCCGTTGCCGCGATATTCATGACGAACAAAGGCTACTTTGATATTATGGTCTGGTATTCCAAGGACGGACAGTGTAGGATCGTATTGGGACATTTACTCATAACCTCGCTTGCTTTTGGTTTCGACGCTAGCAAGCATAGCATGGACACTGAGTAGGTGTCTTTTTGCGTTATCCAAAAAGGGCCTATACGTTCAGTGTTGATTATTTCTCAACACCAGAAAGTGTAGACCCTAAATTTATTCTTCAACACCAGTTGACGTAGAGCCATTTTTATTGGATGATTTTTATCCAATAACACAAAAAAAGGCGTATCGAAAATCGACACGCTCGAAGTAATGGCGTTAACAGTAAGCTACGGGTTTCTTAAGAATTAGACGTACTTCTATCACTTCTAACCAAAGTATAACAAAACCGCTTGCTAATGAATACTTAATGACATGAAATAAACACTGTATGAGTTTGGACACTAATAAGTTCTTCGACTTACTCGGTTGAATTTGTTTTAAAAACCCTAGGCGATTTGAATACCAGCCTCTAAGGTGTTATCCAATTTATAGATTCGTTCAACATCAATAACCACTACGCCAGCGCGTGGGAAACGTTCAAAAATGTTAGTTTTATCTAAAATCTGATTAGCAAAATCATCTGTTTCATGAATATGAGCCGTTCCCTCAAAGCGAAATCCCTGTTGAGCGCCTCTATCAGCAACCGCAACCGCTGCCAAATGGTTGCTCGAGAGATTATCATAGGCTTGCCTGAAGGTATGCTCAAAGTAGATTAAATGTGAGTCATCTAAGACATGTAGTGAGCCCTTGGGACCAACTTGAGGTTTGCCATCTATTCCTGTTGTTGCTAGGAATGGGAGCTGACTCTTTAACATATTCTTCATTTCTTCTGTAAGATTTACCATTTAATTTTCTCCAATCAACACGACATTACGCTTTCCAATTACTTTTAGTAAGTATACTGTCGATATCCTATTTTGTCAATCCTATGTCCCAAGATGAACATCGCAGACTAGGATCACGGAAGGTTTAAAAAGATTCCCTTGTTTTGTAAATTGGTTAAGCAAACATGTTTATATCGTTGGTCATGCTCAGGATAGATGGGTATTGTGAGTGCAACCGGATTGAGTTGTTTGTATGCTGGGCAATGTTGACCTCGATACAGAGGATCATACCATTTCTGATCTGGATGATAACCTCGTTTTTCCATTTCACGTAACACAATACAGTGAAATTGAAATAATTTATATGGGGAATTTGCAAATACGTAATTAACGGTAGCGTGTTTCCGTCCCCATCCATTACCGCGAAGCGCCGCAATTTCACGATGCTGTCCCAATAATTGTTGTCTTGGGAGTTGCTGAATTAAATCTTGATGCCATAAACGCACGTTACGGCTTCCTTTCTTGAAAACTAGTCTTAATATTTATGCCATTTGGAGGATTACAGTACTGAACCATTTTATGACGAAGCGCCTTTTCTATAGGTTCATCGGCAGTATAAGTAATGGGATTTGCGCCTACTCGGATTGTCTGATCAATTTGTTCAATTTTGTTGGTGTGATTGATTATATTGCTCTTGCAAAGGAATGATATCCTTTTTTGCTGTCTTTGGAGCAGCGATTGTACCCTCTGGATGTAAGCTGATTCCTGAGACAACTTTTAAGAGAGGGTATAATGAATAAATCATCTCTCAAAAGGAAGGAATTTTTACATAGGTAGATTGTAAAATTTAAGTTGAACATATTAGTGGACAGAAAAACCCATAAAGGTCTTTAATGGTGTCACCACAACATTCCACTAGAAAGAAGGACCTTTATGGGCACCACTATTTTATCATTTGAAGACCGCGTTGTCATCGAAACACTTCATCATGAAAAACACTCACTTCAATATATTGCCGATTATTTAGGCTTTAGTAAAACCACTATCTTTAATGAGGTTCATCACTTAGCTGGTGAGTATAACGCAGTTAGGGCTCAAACTGACCATGAAGTTAAACTTAGTCATCGTGGTCGTAAAACCATCTTAACGACTAACCTAAAGCGATTGATTGAAGAAAAAATCAAGATCCAAAAATGGTCAATTGAACAAGTGGCTCATGTAGTTAGAATTGCCTACAAAACCATCTAAAGAACCCCGTGGTAGTTTTAGTCATGGACGTTCCATCGAAGATCGTCCAGCTGAAATTTCTGATCGTAATACTTCAGGTCACTTCGAAGCTGATATAGTTTTATCTGGAAAACGTAAAGGTCAAGCAGTAGCTACGTTTGTCGAGCGTAAGAGTCGGCTTACCATCGTTAAACGGCTTAATGGACGAGATAGTACTTCAATGACCAAGGCTATTTTAGAATTGGCTAACCAGTTAGGAGATAATCTCAAGACCCTTACTGTTGACGATGGGAAAGAATTCGCCAACTACAATTTGATTGAAGAACAGGCCGGTGTTCCGCTGTACTTTGCGCACGCTTATTCGCCACATGAACGAGGCAGTAATGAAAATCGCAACCGAGTACTACGCCGCTTCATTCCCAAAGGTCAACCGATTGATGAGATTACCGATGGTGAATTGATTCAAATTAACTGGTATTTGAATTCCCGACCACTCAAATGTTTAAATTGGCGAACACCGATTGAGATCTTTTTGCGTGATCTGCGTTACTAAATTTGTTCAAGTTATTTCTTGCAATCTGCCAAACTGCTCATGCTATTCAACAGGCAATCCATAATCGTGATGGAGAGTCATTAACAAGTATATTAAAAAATTACATTCCCATGGGGAATGCTATGGATACAGCTATATCAACATTAAAAAAGAATCGTTCAAGTGTTGTTGCTAGCTGTTCTTCAGCTTTCTCAAACGGAGCCATAGAAGGAATTAACAGAAAAATAAAAACGTTGAAAAGAGCTTGCTATGGATTTACTAACATGAGTCATTTTAGGACTCGTATCCTTTTGATTGTAAAATAAAAGAACATCCCGAAGGATGTTCCAATATCTGGGTCACCAATACCAGTTGACGAAGACCCAAAAATAAAAATATCGCAAAGTCAGCAAACAGCTGATTTTGCGATATTTTTTTATGCTTTGATAGCTTTGACATATTCTTCAATCGCTGCACTAGCATTGTCTGGATTATTTTCAACTAGCTTCACAATTCCAGAACCAATAATAGCTCCATCTGCAATTTCATTCATTTTTTCAACTTGTTCAGGTGTATGAATACCAAAACCCACTGCAACTGGTGCATCAGTGTATTTCTTAATTTCAGCGACACTAGCACTTAAGTCATGACTCATTTCGTTGTCATCACGAACGCCAGTAATTCCAAGTGATGAAACTAAGTAGACAAAACCTGTACTATCTTTGACAATCTTTTGAATTCGATCACCTGAAGTTGGAGCTACTAATGGAATGATTGATACTCCATGACCTTCTGCCAAGTCGGCAATTTCACCACGTTCTTCATATGGTAAATCCGGAATCACAACGCCATTGACATCGAGTTCTTGACACTTTTCAAAAAATGCTTGGTAACCATAATCAAACAACTTATTTAAATAGGACAAGAATACCAATGGCACATCGGTTTGTGCGCGAATCATTTTGACAATTTCAAAGACTTTAGTCGTTGTAATTCCAGATGCAAAGGCACGTAAGCCACCAGCTTGAACTACGGGACCATCTGCGGTTGGATCGCTAAATGGAATCCCCAGTTCAATCACATCTGCCCCGGCATTAACCATTGATAATACATAGTCAACACTCTTTTGCATGTTAGGATCACCAGCAACTGTAAAAGCTACCAATGTTTTTGGATCTGAAAACGCATCTTGTAATTTAGTCATGAATATCCACCCCTCTGTAACGAGCAATTGCGGCAACGTCCTTATCGCCACGACCGGATAAGTTACATACAATAATTTGATCTTTACGCATTGTTGGTGCTAATTTTTTCACATAAGCAACCGCATGGCAGCTTTCAATTGCTGCTACGATACCTTCCTGTTGAGCGATATATTCAAAAGCGTCGACCGCTTCGTCATCAGTAATCCCAACATATTCTGCGCGATGAATTTCTTGTAAGAAAGCATGTTCAGGTCCAATCCCAGGATAATCGAGTCCAGCTGAAATTGAGTAAACTTCCTTAATATCACCATCATCATCTTGGAGGAATTTTGATTTCATACCGTGAAAAATACCAGTCCGGCCTTTTTCAAGTGTGGCTGCATGTTGATCCGTATCAATGCCCTTCCCAGCAGCTTCACAACCAATTAAGCGAACATCTTTGTCATCAATAAAGTTGTAAAAGGCACCCATAGCGTTACTACCACCACCGACGCAAGCCAAAACGACATCTGGTAATTTACCAGTTTGTTCTAACAATTGGGCTTTGATTTCTTCACTAATAACAGATTGAAAATCACGCACCATCGTTGGAAATGGATAAGGTCCCATGGTTGAGCCAATCAAATAATGAGTATCATCAACCCGACGAGTCCATTCTTGCATCGCTGCGTTAACAGCATCCTTTAGCGTTCCTGTACCCGTTGTCACTGAGTGCACTTTGGCACCTAGTAGTTCCATCCGGTAAACATTCAACGCTTGACGCTCAACGTCTAATGAACCCATGAAGACTTCACATTCCATCCCCATCAATGCGGCGGCGGTGGCAGTGGCAACCCCATGTTGACCAGCACCAGTTTCCGCAATTAAACGCGTTTTTCCCATCCGTTGGGCCAATAAAGCTTGTCCCAAAACATTATTCAATTTATGTGAACCAGTATGGTTCAAATCTTCCCGTTTGAGATAAATTTGCGCCCCGCATAAATCTTCTGTCATCCGTTTTGCATGATATAACAATGATGGACGTCCAGCGTAGTTATTTAATAAATCCTTCAATTCAGCCTTAAAGTCTGGATCATCTTTGTACTTATTATATGCGGCAGTTAACCGATCAATTTCACCCATTAATGTTTCTGGTATGTACTGACCACCAAATTGACCGAAGCGGCCTGCTTTTGTTTGTTCTTCTACTTTATCCATTATGTGCCTCCTGTGTAAATTTGCTTATTTTTGCGGAATCTTTTTGTTGATCTGTTTCTACTCCCGAACTAACATCGACAAAGTCAGGTTGGATTGCTTGTATAGCTTTAGCGACGTTTTCTGGGGTTAATCCACCAGCCAAGAAAACTGGTTGATCAGGTTTTTTGATCTGAGTCCAGTTGATTAACTGGCCCGACCCTGGATTTTGTCCATCATACATCACGTAATCCGGTTTAGTAATTAGCTCTTCCCCTGGATGAATAACTTGAGTCACTTGCAAACCTAACGCTTGAATTTTTGTCACTGTCTCTTGGTTTTGTTTGCCATGAATTTGAATTACCGACACGGTTTTTTCCTTAGCGAGCTGTTCGATTTTTTTCATATCTGGTTCTACAAAAACCCCAACCGTTTTGATGTCATTGTCTAAATGAGTTCTGAAATTTTGGGCAGTTGGTACGCTGATTTGACGACGACTATCGGCAAACACAAAACCCGCCATTTCTGGATGCGCGTTGTTGACGGCCTCAATATCTTCAAGTCTCATTAGCCCACATATTTTAGCCTTTGCCATAACTACGCCTCCTTTAATTCCCGAATCATCGCTTGTTTATCATCACTTCTCATTAACGTTTCGCCAATCAATGCGACGTGAATATCGTGTTGCTTTAATTCCACTACATCTGCCGGTTTTTTGACGCCACTTTCGGCAACAAAGATTTTATCAGATGGAACTAATTTTCTTAATCGTTCACTGTTCGAAAAATCCACTGTGAAATCTTTTAAATTACGATTATTGACGCCAATGATTTTGGCTCCTGCCGTTAGTGCCCGCTGAATTTCATTTTCATCATGTGCTTCGACTAAAACTGATAAACCAAGTGAGTCAGCTAAAGCCAGATTAGCTTGCAATTCTTGGTCAGTTAAGATTGCCACAATCAACAAAATTGCTGATGCCCCCGCAACTTTTGCTTCGTAAATCATATATTCATCAACAACAAAGTCTTTGCGTAGAACTGGAATGCTAACCTCAGCAGCAATCTCTCTCAGGTATTCAATCGAGCCTTTAAAGTATTCTGGTTCCGTTAACACTGAAATAGCATCAGCGCCGGCTGCATCATACGATTTGGCGATTTCCAAATAAGGAAAGTCTTCTGCAATGATTCCCTTTGAGGGCGAAGCTTTTTTGACTTCAGAAATGATATTCAATCCATCCTTTGCCAACGCTTGTTCAAAAGGACGTTCCTTTTTTACTGGCATTGCCAACGCTTGTTGTTTCATCTCATCAGTGCTAATTTGTTGCTTACTTGCAGCAACTCTTTTTTTAGTGGATGCTACTAAGTCATTTAAAATCATGCAACTGCTCCCTTTGTAAATGTCACAATTTGATCCAGTTTCTTTGCGGCTAACCCACTATCGATTGTTTCAGCTGCCTTGTTAATGCCATCAGCCAAACTCAATTCTGGGTTAGCAACGTGTAAAGCCGCTCCAGCATTCAAAAGGACAACATCGCGTTTAGGTCCTTTCTCACCGTTTAAAATTGCCCGAGTGATTGCAGCATTTTCAGCCGGTGTCCCACCGACAAGATCTTCTGGTTTGCAAAGTTCAAATCCATAATCAAGTGGATTAATTTCGTATTTAGTCATTTTGCCATTTCGAATTTCAATTGTATCTGTTTTGGTTGTTAAGGTAACTTCATCTAATCCGTCTTGGCCATGAACAACCATGGCATCTGTCACGTTCAAGCTAACCAGCACATTGGCAAGATCTTGCATCATTTTTTGATCGTAAACTCCAAGTAATTGCCGACTGGCATGTGCTGGATTTGTGAGTGGTCCAAGTACGTTGAATACCGTTCGAATTCCCAATTCCTTTCGAACAGGACTCACATAACGCATAGCTTTGTGATATTCTTGTGCAAAAAGGAAAGCAAAGCCGGCCTCTTTCAATAATTTTTCACTTTGTAATGGGGTTAAATTAATATTCATCCCTAAAGCTTCGAGTACGTCTGCCGCACCACTCTTTGATGATGCAGCGCGGTTACCATGTTTGGCAACTGGGATTCCTGCCGCTGCAACGACGATAGCTGATGTAGAAGAAATATTAAAGCTGTTTGAATGATCTCCACCAGTTCCAACTATTTCTAGTACTTCTTCGCCAGCTTCAAATAGTTCCGCATGGTCGCGCATCGCTTTGGCACTTCCGGCAATTTCGTCTGGATTTGAATCCTTCATATTCAATGCTGTCAGGTATGCTGCAATTTGAATATCATCAGTTTTACCATCCATAATTTCGTTCATTACTGTTTCTGCTTCTTCAAAGCTCAATTCTTCTTTAAGTGAAAGTTTCTTAATTGCTGATTCAATCATTTTAAATTCCTCATTTCAATTTTTATTAGTTTAATTTGATTAGTTATTATTTTTGAAGTTTGCCATCGTGTCATCATGTTGATCTCCCTTGAATTTTCTAAATTTGTTCCATATCGTGTTCGCCAGTTAATCGAGTAATGTCACACTCTCATAATCACAAAAAAAATACGCCCACATAACAAAATACAATTTGTTATAAGGACGGATTCTCCGCGGTGCCACCTTAATTCAGAACGTACTAGTTATTTTCTGGGATAATTTAGGAACAAAACAATTACTAAAATTATTAAGTCCTTAAATCATCCACCTGAAAAATTAGTACTAACGAATAAAATCGTTTCTACTCTTTGCAGAATGCAAACACATTCCTGACAACTGACGCGTGTCTGACGTAATGCGGTACTTGCAGTTAGGTTTGATTAACTCAGCTTCCAAGAACAATTCTCTCCGTTTAATTACAAATTTCATCTCACATTCTTCGAATGTAATCTGTAATTTTCATTAATACTCAAGAATTACCGTTCTTGTCCGCTACCTGGCTGCTTTCAGCATTCCCTCCGTGGTCCATTTAACAATCTGCGTTCGGTTGAACTCCCAGCTACGTCAACTCTCTGTGCGTGCACGATTATCTTGATCTCCACTTCATCGGTTTCATGTGGACAAATATTAAGCTGTAACTAGATTAAAACATGATTAGATCTTTGTCAACACTTTTTAATTAAGTTATTTGACAATTGCAGAACACTCTAAGAAATTTTCAATTATTTGGTCACCTAATCCTGGTTGCGTCATCACTGATTCGGGATGAAATTGAACCGCATAGATGTCCATTGATGGAATAGTCAGCGCCATAATGTCGCCATCTTCTGACATGGCAGAAACATCGAAAATTCCTGGTAATGTTGCTGAATCTGCCACGAGTGAATGATATCTCGCCACGACCCCGTCTTTATCTAAGCCATTAAATAATGGATCATTAATGTCGAAAGTCACTTCGCCTGCTTTCCCATGCATCAAGCGATTAGCCATCTTTAAGCGACCACCCAACGCCACACAAATGACTTCTAATCCCATACAAACACCTAGCATTGGAATGCGATTTGCAAAATATCTGGCAGCTTCCAAACTAATACCTGAATCTTCTGGACGGCCTGGACCTGGCGACAAAATTAGATGGGTCGGATTCATGGCTTTGAGTTCATCTAAAGTCACTTCATCGTTTTTAATCACTTTAATATCTGGATCAAATGAACCAATTTGTTGGTACAAATTATAAGTGAAACTATCGTAATTATCGATTAAAATTTTCATCATTTTGCCTCCTCAGCTTTAATAATCGCTAGATTAACTGCACGTGCTTTATTGAAGCCTTCTTGATATTCATGTTTAGGATTACTATCAGCCACAATGCCAGCTCCTGAATGGATTGTTGCTTGATCAAGTTGTGTGTACACCAGTCGAATACCAATTCCCATATCTACATCGCCGTTAAAATCAAAGTAGCCAAAACAACCACCATAAATCCCTCGAGTAATTCTTTCGTGTTTATAAATTAACTCAATCGCATGTACTTTAGGCGCTCCTGATAGTGTTCCTGCCGGAAAGACTGAATCTAATAAATCTAACGCAGTAAGATTATCTAATGCGGTCGATTCAACAACTGAGCCTAAATGCATGACCTGTGAAAATTTTAGTACTTCTGCATGTGTGGTGACTTTAACTGAGCCTATTTTACTGACGGCTCCCAAATCATTACGTCCCAGATCAACAAGCATATTATGTTCAGACAATTCTTTTTTGCTGGTGGTCAATTCTTTTTCAAATGCAATGTCTTCTGCTTCTGTTTTACCACGTCGACGCGTACCGGCTAATGGGTAGGTCATCAACTTATCATCATCACGCCGAACTAACGTCTCTGGCGATGCAACGACTGCTTGATAGGTCCCTTGATGAAAATAAAGCTCATAAGGCGATGGGTTATCTTGATCCAACTGTCGTGCAATTCGAATCAAATTACCAGTCAGACGAGCATGTTGTGGATTGGAATAAATCAGCTGGAACACTTCACCAGCTTCAATTTCTTTACGAATTTCTTCCACACCGGCAGCGAATTGTGATTCGGCAAATCGCGGGGTGAAGTCATGTAGTAAGTTAAATGTTTGCAGCTCGTGGTTGGGAATTTGCAAAACCATGTTTTTCAACATCGTTAATTGTTTTTCAGCTTGTTCAACACTTTCCGTCAAATCTGTTAAGTCAACCAATTTGATAAATTCACAGACCCCACGTTCATGGTCATAGGCAATGACAATATCAGCTAATAACAGCCGTGCCAATGGTTGATGATCAGGCAAAGTAGGCAATTTTTTTAATTTTAAAACAGCCTCTTTAATATATTCATAGGCGAAGTAACCAGTAATTCCCGCGCTAAAAGGTGGCATTCCTTCGATTTTCGGCGTCCGATATTTGGTCAAAATATCATTTAAATATTCGTGCGCATTGACTGATTGCTTGTCACCGTCAACATATACGCCATCCGCTTCGATTCTGATTTCAGCACTAGGATCAACTACGATATATGTAAATTTACTTTGGTCGTGATTATTGATAGTCAGTTGCAAGCAAGTATCATAATACTGATCCAGATAATCCGTCACTTGATAGACATCAAAATCAGCTAAATCTACTTCCACTTTCACTGGTGCATATCGATAATTTTTTGCGTATGTTTTTAATTCATCAATTGTTGGAAACATTTAAATGACCTCACTTTTTTATTTTTTAAACGTAATCACGTTATTCAATTTTGATTAAACGAGTTCCATTACTCAACTTGTTCCACATCGTGTTCGCCAGCACAGTTCCCTCATGTATAACTTCAAAATATTTATCACTTTTCAAGTTCTAATATTTTTTCTTATACTCCAGAAGCTAACCGTGCTGGCTCACACTTCAAATCAAAAAATCCGTCCACATAACAAAAATAATAACTTGTTATAAGGACGGATTTCCCGCGGTGCCACCTTAATTCAGAACGTACTAGTGATTTTCTGGGACAATTCATGAACAAAACAATTACAAAAATTGTTAAGCTCTCAAATCATCCACCTGAAAAATTAGTACTAACGAATAAAATCGTTTCTACTCTTTGCAGAATGCAAACACATTCATGACAACTGACGCGTGTCTGACGTAATGCGGTACTTACAGTTAGGTTTGATTAACTCAGCTTCCAAGAACAATTCTCTCCGTTTAATTACAAATTCCATCTCACATTCTTCGAATGCAATCTGTAATTTTCATTAACACTCAAGAATTAACGTTCTTGTCCGCTACCTAAATGCTTTCAGCATTCCCTCCGTGGTCCATTTAATAATCTGCGTTCGGTTGAACTTCCAGCTGCGTCAACTCTCTGTGCGTGCACGATTATCTTGATCTCCACTTCATCGGTTTCATGTGGACGTATTAAATTATCAATTAGAATATATTTATTTTGAATACTTGTCAAGGGTTATCGATTTTCATTCAACAAATAACCTGTTATTCGCTCCACCTGATAAAAAAATGTATAATGAAATTATCAAGAAGAAGAGGAGTGATGTTCGTGCAAGTTTCATTACCAATCGTTGATGGCTATTTGCCTGACAAATACGGCAAGTACGCTCCTGACGAATATAAGTATGATAACCATCCAGCGTTATCGTTTCCAATTTCAATCACATCCCTGCCTGCCGAAACAGTTTCAATCGCGTTAGTCATGGTAGATGATGATGCCATTCCAGTATCAGGTTTCACCTGGATTCATTGGGCGGCTGCCAACATCCCCGCTACATTAACTGAAATTCCTGAGGATGCCAGTCGTGATGACTCCTTTCAAATGATTCAGGGTAAAAATAGTACTGCTGGAGGAATGGTTGGCGCAACTGATCCATTACAGATTCAGCGTTACAACGGTCCTCAGCCACCAGATAAGGACCATCTGTACTCGTTATACGTTTATGCTTTAGATACCAAGTTGCCATTAGAAAACGGCTACTGGCTCAATGAGTTCTATCACGCCATCGAAGGTCACATACTAGAACAAGTTAAAGTGGACTTCCTTAGCCGTAAATAATTTGATGAAAGAGAGTTGATTCGTATGTCAGATCGTATTTTTTTCAATCCAGGAGATTCAATCGCTAATATTAATGATTATCAAGAGGCTGTGCGTAAGGGCCAACTTTGGAAGAACAATAAATCACTCGATGATTTGGTAATTGCCAAAGGTCCTGATGATAAAGATTACGCTATCTTCTATGCTAAAGATGCATTACCAGAAGGCCATAAAGACCATCCCAATGCATATGAAGTAAAAAAGAAAATTTAATTGGATTTAAAAAGTAGCATCCAAAATTAATTGGGTGCTACTTTTTTTGTTGTCCAAATTCCGAAGCAAACCGATTCGTTATGCCTTATTTATTCCAGCTTACCTCATCTGCTTCGTAAAGCCTTCTCAACTTAGAATGTCATCCCCGTCAAAAATGCCTTAATTCGATCTGTTGGATGATTGAAAAATTCATCCGCAGTACCTTCAAATTCAATTTTGCCATTCTCCAGAAAGACGATTTTATTAGCTACTCGTCTTGCAAACTCCAAATTATGAGTCACCACAATCATCGATTGCTTTTCTTCGGCTAACTCCAATAACACCCGTAATACCTGGGCTTCTAGTTCCGGATCCAAAGCACTGGTTGGCTCATCAAATAAAATATATTCAGGATTCATCGCTAGTGCACGACAAATTGAAATTCGTTGCTGTTGACCACCCGAAAGTTGGTTTGGAAAACGATTCTTGGTGTCTTCCAAGCCCACCAATTTAAGTAATCGTTCAGCATTGGTCTCGGCGTCAGCTTTACTTTGCTTTAAGACGTGAATTGGTCCTTCAGTAATATTTTGTAAAATAGTCAAGTGAGGAAATAGATTCCAACTTTGAAAGACCATCCCAGTTAATTGCCGAATTTGTAATTTTTCTTTATTCGAAATGTCTTTGCTGAAATCAATTGTATGATCACTGATTTGATAAATACCACGTTCAGGCTCTTCCAACAAATTAAGCGAGCGCAATAACGTTGATTTACCAGCACCTGAAGGCCCTAGTAAGACCGTCGTTTCATGTTCTTGAAATTCCAAATTAATATCATTTAAAGCATGATGGTCAGCATACTCTTTATCAACATGTTCTAGTTTTAACATCTATTAACCCCCAGTCACAATGTAGCGTGACGTGTATCTTTCCAAATAGTATTGCCCAATACTCAAAATTGAACAAAAGACGGCGTAATACACGGCAACCATACAATACATCAACATGGGTTCATAATTTTTAGCGGCAATTTGTTGACTGACAGTGAACATTTCCAAAATCGTAATTGAACTTGCCAGCGAGGTGTCTTTGACCAATCCGATAAATGAATTGGACACTGGTGGAATCGCCACACGCATGGCTTGAGGGAAAATAATTCTAAATAACACTTGAGAATATGACATACCAATAGCGTAGGCTGCCTCCCACTGACTCTTAGGAATTGAAATAATTGCTCCACGAACTGATTCAGAACAATAAGCACCGGTATTTAATGAGAAGGTGATAATCCCGGCGGTGAATGCATCAAGCTCCACCCCAATACTTGGCAGTCCAAAAAACACAATGAATAATTGAACCAACAATGGCGTCGACCGGAATAGCCAAATATAAAAACTGATAATCCACTTTAACAGTTTAAATAAAAATTTGGTAATGCCACTTCCTTTTGGCTCGGTTGTTCGCACTAAAGCAGTTGCTACGGCAATTACCATCGCAATTACGAACGAAATTAAGGCCAAAGGAATACTATATTTGATACCGGCCCCGACAATTTCAGGCGTAGATTTGACAATGGTGTCCCACATAATTTCATTTCCCTTCTAAACTCTATTTTTCAGTAATATCAGCCGTGAAATACTTTTCAGATAGCTTCTTCAAAGTTCCATCATCCTTTAATTCTTTCAAAGCTTTATTAATTTTCTTTGTTAAAGCCGTATTATTTTTGTTAACTAGACCACCAATTTTAGCAGCCTTGACTTTGTTAGTTGGCACAACTTGATAGTTGAAGTCATTAGCAGCACTTGGGTTGTCTTTCAAGTAACTTAGATAGGCTTCACGCGCATTCAAGGTTCCATCAACACGTCCTTGTTTAACTAAATCAAGTGAGTTTGTAAATTCACTCGAAGAAACAACTTTTGCACCATATTTTTTGGCAGCATCTTCATTGTTGGTACCAACACCAGCAGCAATCTTCTTGTCTTTGATGTCATCAATACTCTTGATATCTGTATTACTCTTAGCGGTAACGAGCACTTCACGAGAGTAAATGTATGGATCAGTAAATGAGAATTTCTTTGAACGTTCAGGCGTGACAGTTACATCATTGAAGACCACATCAAACTTCTTGCTAGAAACACCGGCAATTAAGCTGTCCCACTTAGTTGGTACAAATTTAACTTTATAACCCAACTTTTTAGCCACATCTCTTGCTAAATCAACTTCGAAGCCCTTCAACTTACCATCTTCACGATATGAGTATGGTGCATAGGTGCCTTCCAAGCCAACTGTTAATGTTCCTTTAGTTTTTAATTGAACTGAATCATTCGAACTACTGCTTTTACCACAAGCGGTTAATGTGACTGCCAATAATATTCCCAACGCTGCAACACCAAATATCTTCAACCATTTTTTCATTCTTCATTCCTCCATTTTTACTCCAGTCAATAAACCTATTATAAACTAAAAACGCCCCTACCCCGTAGTGAAACGGAATAAGGACGAATTATCGTGGTACCACCTTAATTTAGGATTGTGCACAATCCCCTTTGATGTAATGCTGCGCGTTAATGAGCGCTAACCACGATAATTTAACTCTTAGCTTGATTATCTAGATTTTACGAAGACCATCTTCTGAATGTTTCATATCCCCTCACACCAGCCGGGAACTCTCTAAAATGAAAAATATTCATACTCATCTTCATCGACTTTTAATTTAATTGTAACCAAAATGGTAAAGCACTCTGCACATAAAGTCAACTTTAAATTAACAGTTAACGATTGCAACTTTATTTTTCAGTAATATCTGCGGTGAAATACTTCACTGAAAGTTTCTTCAACGTACCGTCAGCTTTCAATTCTTTCAAAGCCTTATTAATTTTCTTAGTCAAAGCTGGATTGTCCTTATTCACTAGGCCAGCAATCTTAGCGGCTTTCACCTTATTAGTAGGAATGACGGTGTATTTAAAATTATTTGCTGCAGCTGGATTATCCTTCAGGTAGCTCAAATATGCTTCACGCGCATTCAAATTTCCATCAGCTCGACCATCCTTCACCAACGAAAGGGCACTGGTAAATTCACTGGAGGACACAACTTTAGCACCAAATTTTTGGGCAACCGTTTCGTTGTTAGTACCAACACCGGCGGCAATTTTCTTGTTTTTGATGTCATCAACACTGTTGATAGTTGTGTTGTCTTTCTTAGTAATCAAAACTTCACGAGAATAGATATAAGGATCTGTGAATGAAAACTTCTTGGCACGAGCAGAAGTAATGGTAACGTTGTTGAAGACCACATCAAACTTCTTACTTGAAACTCCAGCAATCAAGCTATCCCATTTAGTGGGTACAAATTTAACTTTGTAACCCATTTTTTTAGCGACATCTCTGGCCAACTCAACTTCAAAGCCTTTTAATTTACCATCTTCGCGATAAGAATATGGTGCATAGGTGCCCTCGAGTCCAACGGTTAAAGTTCCCTTAGTTTTCAATTGAACTGAGTCACTTGAACTACTTTTACCGCAAGCCGTCAAAGTAATCGTTAATAATAAACCTAGCGCGGCAATCGCAGCAATTTTGAACCATTTTTTCATAACAAATAAATCCTCCAATATTTTACTTACAAAATGTCAGTAAGAACAGTATACCTAAGTTTGTCTATTAAAGGGGGATTTCACTGTACTATGAGAATAGTTTAATGTTTAGATTAAATCTTTTTCATAATCGACGACATTAAGCCAATTCTAGAACCATATTATGCCAAACTTCTCCGCCATGAGTTGAGTCAGATAACCCTTCATCTGTGAAACCATTTAATTCATAAAATGGTACTAACCGACATAAACAGGTCAAAGTGATGCCATCACGTTTTGCAATTCGAGCATCGTCAATTAAGCGTTCCATTAACTTAGAACCGATTTGTTGATGTTGTGCAGCAGGTGAAACCGCCAAACTGAGCACGCTCTGGAACCCACCTTTTTCAGGATTATTAACTACTTTTTCAAATAAATCGTCAGTCAAATATCGTTGTCCAACCACTGGTCCCACAACGTAGCCTTGCACTTCGCCCTCATCGCCATAGGCCACGAGAAAAGTATCATTAATCACTTCGATTCTTTCAGCCATTGCGGGTTCAGTTGCTGCCTCGTCTGTTGTGAAACCACTATTTTCAATCGTCATAATTTCATCAATGTCAGCTGATTTTGCATTTGTAATTTTCATGATTAACGACCATGGGTAATTTTAGCTGCGGCGCTTTCTAGCTTAAACATTAATCCCATTGCATCCTTTCGAAAATCTTCAATGAAGTTGGCACCAACTGGCTCTACTTGACCCATCTTCGCTTTCATAATATCGGTGACAACCATATTTTCGCCATCCCAGGCCACTGTGTCATAGTGTCCTTCTGTTTCTTCGTCGGTATATGCCTGAAGCGATTCTAAAACTGCTTTTTTTATTACTTCGTCTTCAGAGTAGTTATGTCCGGCCCTGTTTTCTCTTGCCAAATTCATAGCAACTTCATCCATATTTTGTGGAATATCAACACTCATATTATTAACTCCCATCTTCATGTGCATTATTTATCGGTACAATTGTATCACGTTTGCCTTCGAAGTTTCACTTTCTGAATAGTATCTTCGGTTGAGTTTAATCTGACGACTAGTATATAATGAACAACTGACAAAAAGAAATGAGGACAACTAATATGAAAACTGCGATTGTGACTGATAGTGCAGCATATCTACCGCCCAAATTAACCGACGAATATGACATCACCGTGGTACCTATCACTGTGATTTTTGATAACCAAGCTTATCTTGAAAATATTGATATGGATAGTCCAACTTTCTTTGACCGCATGCGTAATGAGAGTGTTTTACCTACGACTGCACAAATTACGATGGCTCAAATGCAAGCCACCTATGACAAGCTTGCCGATGAAGGATATGATGAAGTAATTTCAATTCATCTTTCATCAGGAATAACCAGCTTTTTTGATAACTTATCGATGTTTGTCCAAGATTATGATCGATTAAAAGTTTTTCCGTTTGACTCAAAGATTGCCAGTGCTGGTGAAGGAAATATGGCTTTAATGGCAGCTCAGATGGTGCGTAACGGCTTCAATGCATCTCAGATTATGCCGAAATTAGCTGATTTACGTGACAGCACCCACGCATTATTTATTGTGGATGATTTAAAACACTTACTGCGCACTGGTCGAATTTCAAATAGCTCTGCCTTTGTTGGTAATTTATTACGGATTAAACCAATTTTAACTTTTAATGATGCTGGCCAAATTGTCGCTATTGGTAAAGAACGAACAATGAAAAAAGCTTTTAAAAAGACATTCAGTGATTTTGAAATTGAAACTAAAGACACTGACTACCCAATTCGAGCCACAACTATTGACGCGAACAATCCAGATGCAAATATCACCTGGCAAGCTGAATTTAAAGACGAATTTCCTGGCGTACCAGTTAATTCCAGTCATCTTGGGCCAGTAATTAGTGTGCATACCGGTGAAAATACCATGGGTTTAATTTGGGCAAAAGATTGGCGAGAACTTGCAAAAAAATAATTTTCAAGGAGTAAACCCATGATTAACGAACATCAAAATAGCTTAAATCCAAGCCGTATTCGAGAAGAAATGCGTAATGTTGCCAATTCTGTCACACCTGAACAAATCGGCCAGTTGACTACTTTATTTCAGCTGTATCATTCAGGGATGAACGAATTTGGTACCAAGCTAGAAAACTTGGACGCCGAATTTCATACACGCTACGATTACAACCCTATCCATCACATGGAAGCCCGTATGAAGGATGTGGCCAGTCTGTTTAATAAGATGAAAAAGAAGGGCATTCCCTTTCAAAAAGATGCGATTCAGCAAAATATTTTTGATATCGCCGGCATTCGAGTAATTACAAATTACATTGACGATATCGAAGCCATTGAAGACAATCTGTTAAAACAAGACGATGTCACTTTAATTCGCCGGAAAGATTATGTTAACAATCCGAAAGATAGTGGCTATCGCAGTCTTCATTTGATTTTATCCGTTCCAGTCTTTCAAACGGATGGACCTTATGAAGTCCCGGTTGAAATTCAAATTTGAACAATTGGAATGGATATGTGGGCTAGTTTGGAGCACAAACTAAAATATAAAACCAATTCCGATCCTAACATGATCGCTAAATACAGTAACGACCTCATTGGTTACGCTGAAGAGCTCACTCAAATTGAACAAAACATGCAAATCATTCATAAAGATATTAGATAAAAAGTGTGTGACAATTCTCGTTTAAATTACGAGCATTAACAAAAATAACACCAATGCCTGTTTTTTAGGTGTTGGTGTTATTAAGTTAAGTGAGTGATTTGAGAGTTGGAACATAGCTCAGAAGTGTGTGACAACTCTCGTTTAAAACGTGATTATAAAAAATAATTCCACTGCCGTCATGACATTGGAATTATTTTTTTATTTCTACTCTATTTTGCTTCTAGAATTAAATCTCTAATTTGCAAATTATCTTCGGTGTTACCAATCGTGATTCTTAACCACCCTGGTTGAAGGCCGTTGCGAACAAGGAATCCTTTGGTTTTTAGGTATTCTGCTACTTTATTGGCATTATCTAATTGAATAAACACAAAGTTTGCTTGACTGTGATAAAAAATAATTTTGTTTTCACGCAGCCAGTCTTCCCAAAGTTCACGTTCTTCTTTCGTCTTTTGGACGGTCTTTTTGACAAAATCTTGATCTTGCAATGCGGTCACCGCGACTTGTTGCGACATTGAATTTAGATTATAAGGTAGACGAACTGTCTGCATATAATTAGCCAGTTTTGGAGAAAAGACACCAAAGCCAACCCGGAAATTTGCTAACCCATATACCTTTGAAAAAGTTCTTAGCACCACCAAATTCTCGTAATCATTGACTAAATGCATTGCCGAATTGTCAGTTTCATCAGTGACAAATTCTAAATACGCCTCATCAATGACCACTAAAACATCTTCTGGTACTGTTTTGACAAATTCAGTAATCGCAGCCAAATCTTCGTATGTACCTGTGGGATTATTTGGATTACAGATCCAAATCAACTTAGTTTTATCATTGATAGCTTGCTTTAAAGCATCAAAGTCAATGTGTCCATCAGATTTAACTGGTACATACACGGGCACAGCTTCTTCAATTTCAGCATTCAACGCGTACTCAGAAAAGGTTGGCGCATTTAACAAGACTTCATCCCCATCAGTTAAAAAGGTCCGATTAATTAATGAAATAATTTCGTCTAACCCCACCCCAAAGACTAATTGTTCTTGTGCAACTTGGTAAAAATTGCTAACTGTTTCACGCAATTTTTCGGCTGAACCATCAGGATAGCGATTACTTTCCAAAAAGCTGTTAGTAATTGTATCTCGTACTTTTGGTGATGTTCCAAAGGGATTTTCATTTGCTGACAAGCGCACTACCCGGTCGAGACCATATCGTTCCATCAAGACATCCAGTGGTTCTTCAGGTACATAAGCTTTTAAATTTTTGATATTATCTTTCATATTGACCTCCTTTGAAAAAATAGTGCTCGCGGTAATTTATAGTTTTTCAATTTGATCTCGATCTTTGGTCTTGCTCATTAAGCCTTCTCTAGAAGCTAGTTCTTGCTTAATTTTATCAAATGGCATATCCATTTCGACTAATAACACCATCACATGGTAAAACAGGTCAGCAGTCTCATATTGTAATTCTTCTGCGCTATTGTTCTTGGCAGCAACAATTACTTCCGTTGATTCTTCGCCAACTTTTTTCAAAATCTTATCCAGGCCTTTAGTAAATAAATAGTCGGTATATGAACCTTCTACCGGATTTTCTTTCCGATCTTTAATCATGGCGTATAATTCTTCAATATTTTGTTCGTTCAAGTCGATAACTTCCTTTCAAATTTTCAGCTACTTTAATAAACCGTTTCATCCGTGCTATTAATTGTCCGGAAGAAGCAACTTTCGTGGCCGGTATGACAGGCTGGTCCCTTTTTTTCAACCATCACGACTAAAGTATCTAAGTCGCAATCAATCTTAATTTCAACCACGCTTTGGGTATTTCCTGAAGTTTCACCTTTATGCCAATATTCTTGACGGGAACGTGACCAAAACCATGTTTGTTTTGTCTCAACCGTTTTTTCAAAAGCTTCCTTGTTCATATAGGCCAGCATCAACACTTCATGCGTATGCACATCCGAAATAATTGCGGGAACTAACCCAGTTTCATTATCAAATTTTGGATAAATCATCGAACTACCACCTTTTGTTCACGTAAATGAGCTTTAACTTGATCGACGGTTAATTCACGAAAATGAAAAACAGAAGCTGCTAAACCTGCATCCACATTAGTTTCTTGAAATACTTCACTAAAATCTTCAACCTTACCCACACCACCGGACGCAATCAATGGCACATCAACTACTTCATCCATTGCTTGATACAGTGCAATATCAAAGCCATTTTTTGTTCCATCGGCATCCATACTGGTAATTAACAATTCTCCTGCACCTAATTTTTGAACAACTTTGGCCCACTGAATGGCATTTAGTCCGGTATCTTCACGACCACCTTTGACCATCACATCATATTGTTCGGTTTCTTCATTCCACCAAGTATCGATGGCTACAACAATACATTGAGAACCAAACTTTTCTGCGCCTTGTTGAATCAAAGCGGGATTATTCACCGCTGCTGAATTCAGTGAAACTTTATCAGCCCCAGCACGCAACATTGTTTGCATATCTTCAATACTGCGAATTCCACCGCCCACTGTTAAAGGCATAAACACTTGAGATGATACCCGTTCAATCACATCGGCCATCGTTTTACGTTGTTCATTCGTCGCTGTAATATCGAGAAAGACTAATTCATCAGCCCCTTGCTCTTGATACATTGCGGCAATTTCAACTGGATCACCAACATCTCTTAAATTAACAAAATTAATTCCTTTTTTGACCCGGCCATCATCAACATCCAGACACGGGATAATTCGTTTTGCGAGCATTAATCCACCGCCTTTAACTGTTCTAGGGTGATACCACCATTTGATAAAGCTTTACCAATCACTGCACTATCAATGCCTGCATCTTTTAAATTTTGCAAATCATCAATATCACGAATCCCACCTGACGCGATAATGTTAGCTTGTCTAAATTGGCTTTGCAATTCAACGAGTAATTCGGTGTTGGGTCCTTGCATGGTTCCATCTTTATCAATGTCAGTCACGATAAACGTGTCCGCTCCAAATCCAATCATTTTGGCAATGACGTCAGCCATCGAAGTTGAGCTAGTTTCTAACCAGCCTTCAGTGGCCACCATTTTATTGCGTCCATCAACCCCGACAACAATTTTTTCAGCTCCAAATTGGTCCACGGCCTGCTTTACAATCGATGGATTGTTAATGGCAGCTGAGCCAATAATGACTCTGGTAATCCCTAGTTTTAAATAAGTTTCAATTTGGTCCAATGAGCGAATTCCGCCACCCAGTTCCACTTTTAAATTCGTGTTTTTCAGGATTGCTTGAATCGCTGATAAATTTTGCGGATTGCCAGCTTTAGCGCCATCTAAATCAACTAAATGCAACCATTGCATCCCCGCTGCTTCAATTTGTTGTGCTTGAGCCAATGGATTTGAATTTATAATTGTTTTTTGTTCAAAATCACCTTGATATAAACGCACACTTTGACCTTGAGATAAATCAATTGCGGGTATCCACATATTCTTCCACCATTCCTTTATAAGCTTTCAACAAATCTAAGCCAGCATCCGTACTCTTTTCAGGATGAAATTGCATCCCCACGACTGATCCTTGGCTAACAACACTGGGAATAAACGTACTGTATTGAACCCCAGCGACTACAATTTCTTGCGGACAATCAGCATAAAATGAGTGCACGAAGTAAGTAAATTTACCATCAACGCCGGCAAACCGGCTTGCGGGTTGTAACACTTCATTTTGATTCCAACCCATTTCAGGAACTTTCAAACCCTCTTTAGCTGGAATTTCCACAATTTTACCAGGTAAAAATCCTAACCCTTGATGTTGGCCAAATTCATAGCCTGTTTCAAATAGCAATTGCATGCCTAAACAAATCCCGAGTAATGGAATCTTTCGTTGCACAACTTCTTGCAACACTGGCACCAAGTCACGTTTGTTTAGTTCATCCATCGCTGGTCCAAATGATCCCACGCCGGGTAAAATAACTCCATCTGCTGACAAAATCTCGTCAGCATCATCAGTTAAGATACTTTCCAGCCCAACATATGTTAAAGCCTTCATTACATTTTTAACATTTCCAGTATCGTAATCGATGACTGCAATCATTAGATCATTCCTTTCGTCGAGTTCACACCTTGAATTTCAGGATTAATTTTGACTGCTTTGCGTAGCGCACGGCCTAACGCTTTAAACAAACTTTCAATTTCATGATGGGTATTACGACCGTATAAAATTCTAGCATGTAAATTCATGTGCGCATTGAAAGCTAATCCTTGGAAAAAGTCTTCCGTCGTCTCCGTATCATAGCCACCTAATTTTTGATTCGTAAACTCAGCGTCAAATACTAAGTAAGAACGACCACTTAAATCAATCACTACTTGGCCTAAAGTTTCATCCATGGGCACCAAGGCATCTCCATATCGTTCAATCCCAGTTTTGTCACCCAGCGCTTGTACCAGACATTCGCCAATGGCAATTCCGATATCTTCAGTGGTGTGATGTGGATCCACATTTAAGTCTCCGTCGGCTTTCACTTTTAGGCCAAACCGACCATGTTTAGCAAAGAGAATTAACATATGATCTAAAAAGCCAATTCCTGAATGAATTTCACTTTCATACTGGTTATCTAAATCAAGTTCGACCTGAATCGAAGTTTCTTTCGTAATCCGTTCAACTTTACCTGTCCGCATTATTTGGCCTCCCGTGCTTCAATTGCACGTGCATGACCTTCAAGTCCTTCGACACGGGCCAAAGTTGTGACATATTGCGCTTCTTTTTCCAAGGCAGCTGCACTATATTGGATAAATTGAGTTCGTTTAATAAAATCATAAACCCCCACTGGCGATGAGAAACGAGCCGTCCCTGAAGTTGGCAAAATGTGATTAGGACCTGCTACGTAATCACCTAATGGTTCTGAAGCGTATTGTCCTAAGAAGACTGAACCGGCATTTTCAACTAAACTCAAGTAACCAGTTGGATTTGGTAATTGGATTTCCAAATGTTCTGGTGCAATCGCGTTCATCAATTCAAAGACTTGGTCTAAGTCAGGTAAAACTGAAATAAAGCCTTGTTCCTCAACGGATTCACGGGCAATTTCTTCACGAGGTAACGTTTGAAGTTGTAATTCAACTTCATTCGAAACTGATCCGGCTAATTTCATACTGTTGGTTACCAAAATTGGACGCGCTAAGCGATCATGTTCAGCTTGTGATAATAAGTCAGCCGCGATTTGTTTTGGTTTCGCACTGTAATCAGCGATAATCCCAATTTCGGAAGGTCCAGCGATCATATCAATAGCAACTTGTCCAAAGACCATCTTCTTAGCAGTAGCTACATAAACGTTCCCTGGTCCAAAAATTTTATCAACACGAGGAACTGTTTCCGTTCCATAAGCTAGGGCGGCAATTGCTTGAGCGCCACCTAATTGATAAATATCATCGACACCAGCAATTTTGGCAGCAGCTAAAACGGCTTCAGTAGGATCTGGAGTGACCATCACGAGTCGCTTAACACCAGCTAATTTTCCAGGAATCGCATTCATCAAAACACTCGAAGGATAAGCAGCCGTCCCACCGGGTACATAAAGTCCAACTGAGGCCAGCGGAATGACTTTTTGGCCACGCATTACGCCAGCTTTTTCAGTATCAACGAAGCCATATTCAACTTCTTTTTTGTGGAAACTGATGATGTTATCGCGAGCAACTTCTAAGGCTTCTTTCGTCTTAGGGTCGATATTTTCATAGGCAGCATCGATGCGTTCTTCAGAAATTTTAAAATCTGCTAGTTCAACGCCATCAAACTTTTTCGTATAATCACGAACCGCCGCATCACCTTTAGCTTGTACGGTTTCAATAATTTCACGAACTGCCGCTTCGATTTTTGGATCGGTTAATTGGGCTGTTCGCTTTTGAACGTTGGCTAATTGCTTCTCTAAACTATCTGTTGTTATTTTCATGATAAAATCTCCTCTGATTTTTAAATTATGTCAATTTCTATCTGCAGCTTACGACTTGGCTTTAATGGCACCTTCTAGTCGGTCAACTAAATCAAAAATTTCATTTCGATGTTGCTTCAACGACATTGGGTTAACAACCACTCTGGTGGATACCTCACGTAAATAATCAAAGATTTTTAAATTATTTTCTCGCAAGGTAGTCCCTGTTTCGGTGATATCAACAATTGCATCTGCTAATCCAATTAAGGGCGCCAGTTCTACGGAACCTTCAATTTTGATAATTTCAACATCTTCGCCCCGTTTCGCAAAATACTCTTGCGTAATATGCGGATACTTGGTGCCAATTACCTTCCGTTTCGTACTCTTAGGATTAAAATCCGGTGTGGAAGCCAGAATGAACTGACATTTACCAATCCCGAGATCAAGTAATTCATAGGCATCATCTTGTTGTTCTGCCAAAATATCACTACCAACAATGCCGATATCCACGGCCCCATTTGAAAGGTAAGTGGAGACGTCAGGCCCTTTCGCTAAAATAATCGTGTATGGATCATCCGGTAAATCAAAAATTAACCGTCGTTGCTTGTCGTACACTGGGTCAACGTTCAACCCAGCAACTTCGAGCAAGGGTAACGTTTGTTTTTCAACTCGCCCTTTAGTTAGTGCAATCTTAATTCGTTCTGTCATTTAATCACCTCCGCGGTTAGGTCTAGTAACTGTCCGTCATTGTTATCTGCTACTTTCTGAGCTTCTTCCAGTGAATCAACCAAACATAGTGTGGCCTTATCCAGTTCCATTAATTTTTGTTCAGCCAATTCCCACTGATTATCATTAAAGTAAATGTAGGTCATTGGTGTGGTTTGACAATCTGCTTGAGAAATTAGGGCAATTTGGTCAACATCAATCCCTAAACCAATCGCCGCCACTTTTTCTTTTTGAAAGTGATTCAATAAATGATCATACCGTCCGCCGCTAAACAAAAAGGTGGCTGATTGACTACTATAGGCTTGGAAGGTAATCCCCGTATAATAATCCTGTGGTGCTCGAGTACTCAAGTCAATTTCAACATTTTGATTGGGATAGCGCACTTGTAACCAGCTGACCAATTGGCGCAGCTCCGTTACCTTTTCTTGCAATCGTTCTGGAAATTTATAAGGAAAAATTTCATCTAACACATCTTGTGCGGGGCCGAATAAGCGGGGCCAGATTTTCAATAAGCTGGTATATTCTGATTCGTCAAACGCGGCGATTAGTTGATTATATTTGGTAATTTGTTTAGAAAATAATGCTTCTTCAATAGCATGAATTTGATCAATGTTATCTGTTAGCATTTCTAAAATTTGTTTCACAAACCTTGCCAAACCTAATTCAATTTGGATTGAGTCCAGTTCCAAAATCTGAGCCAGTTCAATCATCATCGACAGACATTCTTGTTCAGCCTTCATACTGGAGAAACCAATCAATTCTGCGCCTGCTTGAGTCATTTCATCTTGTGACCCTGACAAAGCTTTGTTAATTCTAAAAATGTCTCCCGAATAATAAAACTTGGCTGGTAACTTAACTTGCGTCGAACTGAGCACTCTTGCCAATGGTAATGTCATATCTGGCCTGAGTACGACCGAATTACCACTAGCTGATAAGAACTTGAACAGTCGCTGCTGACCCACGTCATAGTCCTCAAACACATCTTGGTATTCAATCACTGGTGTTTTGATTTTTTCAAACCCACGTTGATAGAAATAATTTTGAATTGTATTAACCGTTGTTTCTTTAATTCCGGCATTAATACCGAGTTCATCTCGAACGCCAGTTGGAAGTTGATTTTTTAACATTTTAATTCCCCCGATAATTAAATTCCTTTAATCTAATTTTTTAACTTTTCAACTCGATATATCAGAGTTGAAAAGCCTTTTTTATAATCTAGTTTTCACTTACAACTCTCGACACTTAACTTTAAATTTCTCAGATGCGAGTTCAGCATCTTTAAAATTTCTTGTTAATGCTTGAGAGCTATTCATAAGTGAAAACCTTTTGATACAAAAAACGTCCTCGCAACAAACATAATGTTTGCTACGAGGACGATTAAATCGCGGTCCCACCTCATTTTCTAATTACCTCACGATAATTAGCTCATGCTGACTGGAGTCAACTTGATAACGGTATCCACCGGATTAATTTAATCAGCTCATAGTTGTGACTTCAAATTGATTTGTTGCCGCGGCTCTCAATCGGTGACCGTGACTCCCTTAAACAAATTCGCATCTACTGGACTATTCTTCGCTTTATTATTCTCATCAAATATTAATATAAAACTCATAATACGCTATATTTTTTAATTGTCAATTATTTTATTTAGGTTCGTCAAACAATGTTTCTGATAAATATTAAACAAAAAAGAGACCGATAAATCATTGGTCTCTGTTGCAAGTGGAGATTATTTAAGATGTTGTTCTCTTTCAGTTAAGAAATCATCAAGCGCTTCTTCTAAATTAATATTTTGATTATCGGCAATTGAGGCTAACCACCAAATCGATTCAGCGATTTTATAATCTAAGCTAACATCTTCATTGCTGTCTGGCCAACTACCGGTTTGATCCATTACCTTGCGTCCAACCAAACCAGCATCGGTCAAAAATGATAAGGCATCCTGTTCAACATTCCATGGCTGTCCATCTTGGTTAATTTCAAATTCATGATATCTCTCTCGAATTGCTTTAGAACGAGTTGCTAATTCTTTAATATCCATTTTGTCCTCTATTCTCGAATGAAATCTTCCACTTCGTGATATCCATGTCCTACTTCTCGAATACTGTGAGCATCCGATCCATAAATCACTGGAATACCTAATTCTTTAGCTTGTTGCACAACTCGCCGCGTAGGATAAATTTCATTACAATATTCTTTGTATAACCCGGCAGTATTCAAATCCAGTTCATAGCCCCGTTTTTTAATCTCTTCTAGTAATTCTGTCATTAACCAGAGATTTTTTTCATCTAACTGACGAGGTAATTTGAAATAATCTTGGAACTTACGAATCAAGGTGATATGTCCTAGTCTGGTTGGCTTATATTGACCCAAATCAGATTGCGTTGCGGCCAACTCAAGTCGTGTAAATCGTTCAAACAAGTTTTGTGGTTCTGCGATTAAATTTGCAAATCCTTCAGCAAAATCATCGATTGTATAGTCCACGCACCATAATTTATCATCTTTACCTGGCATAAAATGAACCGATAATAGATTATCCGATGTTTCTGGACCATATTCGTCTAAAAACTCTTTTGTCCAGGTTTCATAATCTTCAAAATAATCCACTTCAAACCCAACGTTAATTTTGATTTGATCAGCATATTTAGCTTGTAACTGATGAGCCAAATCTAAATAAAGTCGGACTTGATCAATACTGATGGAAGCTGTATCTAGCCCTTCGCGAGTACCACCAAAATGCTCAGCAATCTCTGGTGGCAATGGAGCATGTTCAGTAATACTATATTCTGTAAACCGCATTTTAATTGCTTTTTGGACCATGGCTTCAGCAGCATCTCCACTACCATGAGGACAAAATTCCGTATGTGTATGTCCATCTCGTTTGATCATAACGTGCCTCCATCTTTAGATAAAAACAGACCACTAAAGTGATCTGTTTAGTTTTTTAATATATTGAAATTCAATTATTTTTTATCCGTTCACTGCGTAATAGTGCTCCAAAACTTAAATTTTCCGTATAACCGTGAGCTGTCACACGCTATTTAAATTTAACTGCCGTACCATACGCAGCGACTGATTGCATATCATCGCTAATAGCAACAGAGTCAAAACGCATCATTACGACAGCGTCAGCACCCAATGAGTATCAATAAGTACCCTAATCGTTGGAGTCAAAACGCATCATTACGACAGCGTCAGCACCCATTTATGAAGCATTATCACGTAACCGCTGAATTGCGATATCACGTGATTCAATTAACATTTGAGTATAATCTTTAATTTCTCCACCAACAATATTCTTAAGGCCTGCACCAATGTTACGCACAATATTTTTTGATTGAGTGGTTAAACCAAATACTTCTCCGATCACTTCATATTCACGTCCTGGGATATTTTCCGTCGTTGCGATTAAAATGTCGTTTGCCATAAGTTCGTCCCCCTATCGATTTACCACCATTATAGCGAATTGTACGTCGGTAGGCTATTGATAACTATTTCAGGATAGTCGGTTTATGACTAAAACGAGCTAATTTTTCGGTTGGGATGGTTTGCAAAAAGGTTGTCGCTAAAATCAAACAAATTCCAAAAATTTCTGGTACTCCAAATCGGGTGCCTAAAAAGGCAACGCCAATCAAGGTGGCTGTTAACGGTTCAAACACCCCCAGCATCCCCGTGGTCGCAGGTGACAAATAATTTAAACTGGCGACATAAAACAGATAGGCAAGCATCGTGCCAAACACAGTCACATAAAAGATAGCTGCAAACACTGGCACAGTAATTTTGGGCGTTGCTAATGATAATGAGCCGGGTAACATCACAATCCCAGCAAATAACATCGCCCAACCAATCGCCAACTTCGTATCGTATTCCTTTAACAGTTTTCGCGGCAGCAAGGTATAAAATGCTGCCCCTAGTCCGGATAAGACACCCCAAATGGCTCCCATCGGCGTAATCGCCAACGAGTTAAGATGACCGTGGGTAATTAAGAAAAAAGTTCCCGCAACGGCAAAAATTACCGAAATCACGTCGAGCCGGCGTGGGAGCTGCCAAGATCGCAGCGCTAAATAAACAATGATAAAGACCGTTCCAGACATTTGCATGATTGTGGCCGTTGGTGCATTGGTTTCTGCGACCGCCGAAAAATAGGTGTATTGAGAGACCAACACCCCAGCGAGGCCAAACACTAATAAATTAATAATCGTGTGCGGACTTTTCCACACTGCCATCGTCTTTTTAGGCTCGGTCACTAAGCACCAAAACAGTAACAGAATACCCGAGCCAAACAGGCGAATTGTCACTAACCATTGTGGCGTGACATTTGGAACTGAAAATAAATATTCGGCGACATTTCCCGAAATGCCCCACATAATTGGTCCAATGATTGCTAATAAAATCCCTTTTCTCTTATTTGACACATGCACGACCTCCAAAGAATTAAATATTTAACTTATCGAGTAATTTTGCTAACTGATTACGTTCTGTCGTTGATAAATTTTTGAGTAATACATCTGAAGATTGTTGTTCATAGTCGTGTAACTGTGGATACAGCTCTTTGGCTTTGGTCGTTGGAAAAACACGTTTAATTTTTAAATTTTGTTGATCATTTTTCAGTTCTAAATAGCCTAATTTCACAAGTTTTTGGACGGTTCGAAAGCTCGTCGTGCGATCAATTTGCAAGCTATCCGCCAATTCACCCAAAAACATCCCTGGCTGTTCCACCGTCCGAATTAAATAAATGAATAAATTATTATTCAGTCCTAACGGTTTAAAGGTTTCGTTAGAGACAGTCTGAATTGAACGGGTGGCGGCTCCAATGGTTCGAATGATTTTAAACATTTAATTAGCTCCTTTCATTGCAAATGCAATTAAATTAGAGAGGTAATACATATGACTGGATTCTTAGCGTTCATCACCGTCATGTCATTCACACCGGGTCCCAACACCATTATGGCTATGTCGGAAGGACAACAAAAGGGCTTTCGTAAAGGCCTGGTATTCAACTTGGGCATTTTATTCGGCCTCATCATCATTGGCGGGGTTATTTCACTGTTTGCATCCATTTTTCAACAATACGAATCGGTCGTCTTTGGCTTAAAAATTATCGGTTCGCTCTATCTACTTTACTTGGCCTATCACGTGTTAATTTCTCACCCCGATAGTGCCGCTGCAGCTGGGCAGCATCCTTTTATGGCCGGTGCCCTGTTGCAAGCCACTAATATCAAGTGTTATCTCTACTTTGTAACGGGGATGAGCACTTTTGCCGTCGCTGGTCTCTGGGGGACCGTCCCAATGAAATTCACGATCATGATTTTATTTGGCATTGTTGGTACTTTGACTTGGACGTTAGCCGGACAATTAATCCAAAATTTTTATAGCGCCCATTACCGTGGCATTAATCTAATTGTCTCAGCATTATTAGTCTTTAGTGCTTATGATTTATGGAGATAAATAGTTCAACCCACCTCTTAAAAGTGAGTGTGGACTTGCTTAGGTTCAGTTTCTACTAAAATCTTTCCTTTTCGGATTGAATATAAGACTTCTGCGTGTTCATTGAGAACATCGTAGAAGCTTTTTTGATTCATTAACAAACAGTTTGCATCTTTACCGACTTCGATCCCGTAACGGTCAGCGATGTGCAATGTCTTAGCGGCATTGTTCGTCACGAACTGGTATGCATTTTGAATATCATGATAGCCCATTAATTGACCGGCTAAAATACCGATTTGGACTTGATCCAGCATGTTTCCATTTCCCATTGGGTACCATGGATCTTTAATATCATCTTCGCCAAACGACACGTTGATGCCCGCTTCAGATAATTCTTTAATCCGGGTCATACTACGACGTTTTGGATAAGTATCAAAGCGTCCACCCAAATGTAAGTTAACTTCAGGATTGCAGACAAAGTTCACATTCGACAATTCCAACAAGCGGAACAACTTATAACAATAAGCATCGTCATAAGAACCCATCGCTGTAGTATGACTGGCAGTTACCTTATCGCCAAGTCCGGTTTCATAAGCTAACGTCGCTAATACTTCCAAGTTACGTGAATTGGGATCATCAATCTCATCACAATGGACATCGATTAAGCGGTCATACTTTTCAGCCAGTCCGACAATAAATTTCAATGATTCAACCCCATAATCGCGGGTAAATTCAAAATGAGGGATCCCACCAATTACATCGACACCCATTTTGACGGCTTGTTCCATTAATTCTTTACCATGTGGAAATGATAAAATTCCAGATTGAGGAAAGGCGACTAATTGGAGCTCCGCATAATCTGCCACTTCATTCTTGACTTCTAACAAAGCCTCTAAGGCCGTTAAATTAGGATCAGTGACATCAACATGGCTGCGCACTACTTGAATTCCATTGGCGACTTGTTCGCGAATGGTTTCAATGGCGCGTTTTTTAACATCTTCTTTAGTGAGCGATTTGCGACGTTCTGTCCAAATGCGAATCCCGTCAAATAAAGTTCCAGATTCATTCCACTCCGGATCACCTGCCGTCCGGGTAGCATCCAAATGCACGTGAGAATCGATAAATGGAGACAGCAATAAGTTGCCTTGGCCTTCAATGACCTCTTCATTATCGTGTCGTTCCAGGTCAGTCGCTATTTGCGTAAATTTACCATTAATAATTCGAACATCTTGTGCGTCTTCTTCTGATTCAATATGAACATTTTTGATTAACATCACAATCGCTCCTTATCGTTATTGTTATCTCTACAATACAAGTTCAGTATTTTAAGTGCAAACATAATTTTAACTGGACGCAAAAAAGCCAGTCCACAATCAAACTGATTGCAAACTGGTTATACCAATTGAAAAACTAAAAAAAACTAGACCAGCCCGGGTAAGCCGATCTAGTTCTAGGAGTAGGATTGTAGCTGCTCTCCAGCTACTGTTTTCATTACTTTGGAGGAGTAAATGAAAAGAGGTTTAATTGGTATGTTGACTACTATAATCACATCGTGTGAAGAAAGTATGAAGTATTAGACATAAAAATAAGAAATATTGTTTAAGTATCCTCAAGGCCATCAATCAACAACGTTATTGCGGATTGGTGACAGGTTTGTTAAACAGTTTCATCAGAATATAATAGACGATGCCAATCACTAACATATTAGGATAAGCCGCACCGACTGTGGCTTGCATCCAATCGACTTTTTGCATTCCCAGATAAAAGAATACCCCGATAATCCAGCTAACATAAGCAATCCAACTAATCCCGTGCGCATACCAAAATTTACCACCGGCAGAAGCTAAATCAGTTAGGGAATAATTGCCGCGGTTGATAATGAAGAAATCAACCACCATAATCGCAATCCAAGGTCCGAGAATCATGCCCAGGACATCTAAGAAGGTCACGAAAGTATCTAAAAAACTACCGACTAACATGGGCACGATGGTCACCAATGTGGCTAAAATGGTCACAATCCACAGGGACGGTTTTAATTTGATTTTTGGAAACATATTGTTTAATGCAGAGCCAGCTGCCTGCAGATTAACAGCGTTGGCGGTCATACTCGTTAAGATAATTACCAGCATCGCAATTGCTCCTAGGCCTAGTTTAGAGGCAATCGTGCTGGGATCTGAATTGTTTGCATCGTAAACCCCGCTACTGATGGCAATCGCAATCGTGGCAAAAATACCGACAAAGGCAAACCAGAATACCCCAATCATCGCACCTAAAAATGGGGCCGTCGTAGCAGTTGATTTTTTATTCGTAAAACGCGTAAAGTCGGCCCCAGCAGTGACCCAAGCTAAGTTAAAAGCAGCAAGTGTGTCGAGTGCGGTTCCAAATGACATCTTCGATTTGGCTGGCACTTGCCAATGAGCAATATCGGCAAAGGAAACCTGCTTAAAGACTGCAATCGATTCCCAAATCACGAAAATAAAGACAATAATCATCCCAACGCGTTCAATCATTTGAATCGATTTCTGACCTGCGGAAACACTAATTAAATGTAAAACACTCATGATACCAATACCGAATAAGAGTCCCCATTGGCCACCGGGTTTTCCGTAAACCGGCCAACCAAATATTTCATTACATAAATACGAGACTGAGGTCGCCGCAATAAAAGTATTCACGGCCGTCCAGCCAATAAATTGAATCAAATTAACAATTGAAGGTCCGATGCTACCGCGTAAGCCAAAAGCGGCCCGTGAGACAACCGTCGTCGAAACCCCGGTTTTGTAGCCCATGTAGCCGACTAATGATAAAAAGACATAGGCGATGGCTGAACCAACAATCAAGGCTTCAACGCCTCCAATTAGTCCACAGGCGGCAATCACCCCACCAATAAACCAGGTCCCGTTATTCGCATTCGCCCCTACCCAAGTGGCAAACATATCCCAATAATTCATCCGCCGATTTTGCGGTGCGATACTATCCAATTGATATTGTTTTTTCTCTTTCATCTTGTTCTCCCATCTTCTCTGCGCTAGTTACATCATATAATAAAAAGCTTGCAAACAATAGCCTTGAAATTTTTTCATCTCTATCTTAGCAAGTTTTTGCTAGGCAAAACGAAATAATTCGTTTTATTTCCACCAAAATTTTAAACTGGTATACTTATTTTGAATGTTCCACGAAAGAAGGTTATTTAAATGCAAGATGATAAAAAGTATCCAGATACGAAAGCCTTTGACTACGTCGTTAATGAACTGGATAAAAAAGGCGTGACACTTCGATCAATTGCTGAAATCACTTATGAACTACAGCATGGTTTCTTACCTGACGTCACGATTGAAAAATTTGAAGAAGTCACGATTAATGTGATGCATAAACGCGAATTACTCAACAATGTGATGGTTGGACTTTACTTAGATAAAATGGCCAATCAAGGCCAGTTAGATGAACCACTGCAAACGATTGTGTCACATGACATGGGTGTGTTCGGTGTCGATGAAACGCTAGCACTGCAAATTGCTAATATGTATGGTGCCATCGGAATTACCAACTTTGGTTATGTAGATCGCATTAAACCGGGGATTATCGGTAAACTTGATACTTCCCTTAACGATGTAAACACCTTTATTGATGATATTGTTGGTGCCATTGCTGCCGCCGTGGCGGGTAAATTGGCCCATGAATATAGTTAGCAACCTTAAAAGCGAGAAACCGGTGAACTGGTTTCTCGCTTTTTCTTCCTTCATTTTAGCGCGATAAATGATACAATTTCTGTAACAAGCGAATGGAGGAGTAATGTGATGATTGATAAAATGCGTGTCATGATTTATGTAGACGATATAAACTTGAATCGAGATTTTTGGCAAACCAACTTCAACGCTGAAATCACTGATGTTCTAGATCTGCCTGGTGGCTATACCGGTATTACCTTATCATTGAACCGGGACATTGAGCTGGGCATCTTTCCCCGTGACTTCGTCAAAGAGTATTCACCGGAAGTCGCCGACAATGTTCCCTCGTTGATGCTTTTTACTGATAATTTTAAACAGATTAGAAGTCGCTTGGATAATCCGGGCGAAATCATGGTTCAAGCGGGCTTAATTTCTTGTAACTTTGCCGACCCAGATGGTAATTATTTTGTGTTAGCCAAAAAACAGGCGAAATGAAAGTCATTTCGTCCGTCAATTAAGTCAATTTAATCAGAATCACACCAATAATCATGATAATGAGCCCGATGATTTGTGCCAATACTACCGGATTTTTCTTCGCTCCCAACAAACCAAAACTGTCGACTAAAATGCCACCAATCATTTGACCAAACAAGGCAATGACTACGGCGGCGCCCGTACCTAGCACTGGAACTAAATAAACGGTCCCCAAGACATAAGTCCCACCGATTACGCCACCCAGCCAAACCCACCAAGCTTTACCTGGTCCAATTGCCAACGTAATTTGTTTGTACCCACGTTCTTTGATACCCACCAAGACAATTAAGATTACTGAACCGAGAAGAAATGAAATAAACGAGGCATGAATTGAAGAATCCAACACTGTACCCAGGTGTCCATTGATGGCAATTTGAGTCGCTGAAATCATTCCGGCGAGTACACCTACTAAGCGCCAGAACCAGACTTCCTTGACATACGTTTTTTCGCCTTCAATTGTGTTTTTCTTTTCCAATTGATCTGGCAACACAATCGTGACGTACAAGCCTGCCACCAGGATAATGGTCCCGACCAATCTAGTTAATCCAAATGGATGCACCGCCGATGCAAACCAGCCGAAATTATCGATTAACATGCTCATAATAATTTGACCCGAAATCGGCATGATAACTGTTTGAACTCCACCCAGTTTCGGAAATAATAAGATATTACTCGTTAGATAAAAGACTCCGAGGAGCCCACCGAGCCAGATCCACCATGGATTATCACTAAAAGTTGCGGCTGACACGAACAGTGATTTGCCACTAATCAAGGTCATAACCGCCAAATAAATTGTGCCAACCGTAAATGAAATCATTGATGAAGTAAATGGTGATTGCACAAATGTGCGCAGTTTTGAGTTAATCGCTGTTTGCATAGGCAAAATAATCCCAATAAACAGGCCAATAAAAATTGCTAACATAATGTTCCTCCGTATCTCTGTACTTATTTTATAACAAAAAGTACTCTATCACCTAAAGTTAACTTCAGCTCAAGCAAAAAGGAGAATTAATTTTGAAAACTTTCACTATTGGCTAAGTCGCCGAAAAAATTGGCGTCACCGTTGAAACAATTCGCTATTATGAACATGAAGATTTGATTCCACCAGTCCGTCGCGATGAAGGTGGCCGGCGCGTTTTCACTGATGATGATATTAATCACATCCGCTTGGTCATTGAGATGAAGAAGGCTGACGTGCCACTAAAAGATATCGCCTACTTTGCCTCATGGCGTGGGGATGGCGACGATTCTTTAGAAGCCCGCTACGAATTTCTGGAAAAACACGAATTAACGTTAGAAGCAGAAATCAAACAACTTGAAAAATCGCTTGCCTTTCTGCATTATAAGAAGTGGTATTACAAAACTGCAATCGAAGCTGGAACTGAAAATATTCACTTACTGGATGGCACCCTCGAAGTATCCGAGGACACCCTTAATGAATATGCACAGCTCCTGAAAAACAGCGATGCGAAAACATTAGGAAAACGATAAATGAAAAAATGTAAAAACGACGATTTACACACGATTGGCATTGGGGTCGCCCTCATCTCTGCAGCCCTCATCATTGGTCCATTAGTTCAAGTAATGTACGGTCACAAGCTATCATTTTATTTCTTTGATGTCTTACACGGTTGGGCAGCCTTCGCGGCCTGTTTTGCCATCTTTTTAATTGGCCTGGCAATGACTTTTATGACTGAAAAAATCACGCCCAAACATCGTGACAAAAAAGAAACAAAAGAAACGACCGACGACAAAAACCAAGAAAAATAACTTCCATTTTTAAGCATAAAAAGCATGTGTCCAAAATATTCATTTGGCCACATGCTTTTTCGTTATCTTTGTTATTACTCAGCGGATACCCGAGGGAATCGTCACTCTATTCTTTTAAAACGTGTCTCTCCCCTCATCCTCCTCCGTATAACTTGATAGCTTGCTTTCATATACCGAAATCTTTCACTATCTTTGTTATTACTCGGCGGATACCGGAGGGAATCGTCACTCTATTCTTTTGAAACGTGTCCCTTCCATCATCCCCCTCCGTATAACTTGATAGCTTGATTTCACATACCGAAATCTTTCGCTACCTTTGTTATTACTCGGCGGATACCGAGGAAAATCGTCACTCTATTCTTTGTATTGAGAGTTTTGACTGACAAAAGCTTGCCAATCTTCAGTGTTAGCTTGGCTATCGGCTTGACGAACTTCAGAATTAATTTTATAACGATAAAAGACCATTTCTAAACGTCCAATTTCGTCAAAATAATCATCCTCAAAATCACCAGGGTCCCCGATGTCATCCAAGACAAAGCGTTCTAGGCGAAGATCATAATCAAATTTACGGCTTCTTCGAAATGGTTCAATTTCAATAAAATCGACCTCATTAATCTCACGACGTTTCAAATCAGCAGTAATATCTCCATTCTCAATTGCTGCTAAAAATTCTCCAATCGTCAAACTCAATTGATTGGCATTAAACTTAATTATATCTTCCACTCCAGTACTCCCCCTTTACTAAAATGCACGAACAATCAAAATAATTCCAAATAAAAATAAATAAAACGCTAAGAGATAAACAATAAACGTTGATCCAATCAAGGGATTAAACAACATGATGACCCCGGCAATAATCCCTAAAACACCCAGTATGGTACTAAAACTCGAAAAACGACTAATGCCAGATAACTGGATGGCATTAAATGAATCAAAAATAAACCAAAAGGCTAACATATAGCCCAAGAACATCATGCTGGCATTTAAATTAGCAAATAAAAGAATGGCAAGCACAATGTCCAATAATGCCGATAGCATCACAAACCAGGTGGTCTGTCCAACAACTTTGCGTAATTCAAAGTAGCCTAAAATTGAAAAAATTCCTTTGAACAACATCACGACGGCAATAATCCACATAATTCCCATTACCGCACGTCCCGGCTTCATGACGGCCGCCACGCCGACAAATAAGAATGCTAGGCCTAAGACAAATGATGGTAACTTAAATCTTTTTCTGGCAGGTCCAAAATCATCCATAACAATCTCCCCCTATCTATTAGTTTAAATATAACAGAGCTATCAATTGGACTCAATTAATTCGATGTTCTTGAATTCTTCTAAATCTCTCATGCAATTTTCATGTATAATGAAAAATGACAATGAAATAGGAGGAACTATTTTGACTAAAAAAACGGCACGAATTTGGCTGATTGCCAACGTGGTCTTGGTTCTAGCATGTTATTGGACTTATTATTTATTCCCAAGTGGATCATTAACGACGACCATCGCAGGCTATCTTTCATACGGTATTTATGCACTCGCAGCACTCCTTTGGTTCAGTGTGACTTTAATTGGTCGTCAAGCTGGGGTAACCAACGGCATCGGCGCTAGTTTAATTTTGGCAGGAATTTTATGGCAATTAATGGCCAGTTCAGCACTGTACCAAATGCCGGTAATTTACTTCATTGATGTTTATCTACCAATGATTATCCAGGCAGTCGGTTTGGTCTGGTTTGGTACCGACATCTGGGTATCTCGTCACCAGTCCGGTAAGATTGATTGGCAATTTAAATTAATGTGGTACGAATTAATATTGGTTGTTCTAGTACCCTTTGCCATCTTTATGTTGGGACAAGTGCCTCGACTCGTAGCAGCCTACTCGCAATATGGCATTTCGTTTGATATCTGGGCTTCGTACAATCTTTACTACATCACAATTCCCGCTCTATTAATTTGGGCATTAACCTTGTTTTATTTTATCCGTGGACTCGTGAAAAAGTTTGTCTTATCACGTATCATTGGAGCGGGCTTGGCTTTCTTTGGAATGACTGTTTTCTGTGTCATTTACTTGTCGGTTCCCACATACTTCATGTTCGAACCAAGTCCCTTTGCATTGACATTCCTAATTGTTGGAACTGCCATGTTATTACCACAAACTAAAATTAGATAACACAAAAGTGGCTGGGAAAAAACTAACCAGCTATAGAAAAACCGACCAAGAATTCTATAATTAATAGAATTTTTGGTCGGTTTTTTGTTTTTTTTATATTTGATAATTGTTTATGTGAAAAATTAGCGGTTGCTTTGGTTAAAATTCCCGCTAATTTTGTTAGATTCATTGTCATTAATAGAATACCCAATTCATTTTCCACAGGCTGTTTCCCTCTAAGATGAGTTCTGCGCACACCAAAAATGGACTTCATTCTGCCAAACATTGGCTCAACATCATACTTACGATGCGAATAAATCTCTGAGCCTTGATCAGATGAAAGTAAATCCTTAACATAATTTTTAAAGTAGTTCCAAGTTGGATTATAGGCAACCTGTCGTTGCCTTCCCTTAGGGGTTTTAGCTAGTTCATCTAGCTTGAATGTTTCCTGTGTTTTATCCGCTTCATAAATTTTGAACTGTCGTTCGTATCCATATTTATCATGACGAATACTGTATCGCTTAAAACTGAATTTAACACTCAAATGATCCGTATAGTAATCGTCTGCGGCATTGTACTTCCAATTGTGTATTCGTGTAGGATCATTTTTAAATTTGCGCTTCTGTTCCTTTTCATACATACCATACGGTATCAGTGGTGTCTTATCAAAATCGTCGACAATCGCGGAATAATT
Organism: Paucilactobacillus nenjiangensis; assembly: GCF_008632615.1. Classification (NCBI taxonomy): domain Bacteria; kingdom Bacillati; phylum Bacillota; class Bacilli; order Lactobacillales; family Lactobacillaceae; genus Paucilactobacillus; species Paucilactobacillus nenjiangensis. The sequence continues at coordinate 281,179 of NZ_CP043939.1, read as the reverse complement.
AGATTCACTACCGTAACCTGCATCCGCCACGATGTATTTAAACAAATCGAGTGAATGCATGTCAGATAAAAATGGTAATAAAGTTCTCGTATCCGTCGGATTCGAGAAAATTCCGTAATTTAGCACGAACTGTCCATTAGTGGCAGCCTGTAAATTATATCCAGGCTTTAATTGACCATTCATCATTGGATCTTCCTTCATACGCATAAAGGTAGCATCATGGTCGGTTTTTGAAAAACTGTTCCGACCATTAAAAAGGCGTTCAGCTTCTTCGTACTTTTTTGCTCGGGGCAAATAATCATTTTCCATTTTGTGCGCTAATTTTTTGAGTTTTCGCCGCTGTTGTTTATTCTTAGAGCCACCTTTGATAACCTTCGGTTCTTGTTCAATGACATAATCTAAGTGAGTAATTTCATCGTGCGTTTTTTCTAAAATCTCAGCTAATCCATCGCTAGACGTTAGGTATTCTTTCTCCATTTCTTTGACAACTTGATTTTCAATCAATTCTTCATAAAGGAGCACAATTTTTTCTTTTAGTTTTGGATAGAATTTATCAACTGCACGTTTCCAAGTAAATGAGTACTTATTTGCATCGGCTTCAATCTTCGTACCATCAATAAATAAGGCCTCATCTTCAATCATACCGTTGTCGGCTAACAACTTGGTAAAGTAAATAAAGGAAATCTTGATTAAGTTAGAAACTTCTTTACTGGATCGAAAATTATTGATTGTTTTGTAAGAAATTGTGGCATCTTGACTCAACCATTTCATTGGAATATTTTCGGTATTCATTTCAACAATTCTACGTCCAGAAAATACTTTGCGAGAATACGCGAAAAGGAGCATTTTTATTAACATAGCCGGATGATAAGCAGGACGACCGGTGGTCGCCACAGAGGTTTCAATAATATTATGCGGAATTGTCTCAACAAACATATCAATTAGTCTCGCAATATGGTTATTAGGAATATCAAAATTTAAGTTTAAAGCGATGCTAGTTTGTGCTGTGTTATAATTCTTGTACATGGAAGGAAACTCCTTTACTGTTTTGTTGTTTGGTTTGGTCGCTAACATCATAACAGGAATTTACTTCCTGTGTACATAGTTAAAGGGACTTTGGAGTGTTTTTCCAAAGTCCCTTTATTTTTTATAGTCTGGAATTAGTTTTTTCCCAGCCACTATTTTTTTCGCTTATTCTTTTTCTTTTTATTTCGCTTTTTCTGACTAAATGGAATCACATTACCCTTATGTTGTTTGTTAAATTTATCTTGCTGCTCTCTAGAATCTCGACGTTCAACAACATCAACAATCGAGAACTCACCTTCAAGATCTTCTTGAATATCATAAGTATCATCATTTCTCCATGGTTCCAGTCTGAGCAACATTGAATCCACTTCTTGTGGGTGAGTAGCAATCCAGGCATCAATTTGCTCAGGGGTTTGTTGTTGACTATGGTTTGATTTCACATAATTTACCAAAATCATCACTTCACGATCGGCAAACGTATATTTAAGCATTGCTACCACAAATGGTGCCAACTGGTCTAACGCTTGATTGTAGGTTTCAAGATGTCGGGCATCAATCTGCTCAATTTCAAATAAATATTGGAAAAGGGCTTTGATCAAAGGAACAATATATTTCAAGTCTCGGTCATCTAATTCAGGATGCAATAATAATGAGTAGCTGACGACAAATTGAATCGCATTCGTGGGCCAATTATTTACGTTTGTGCTCGACCAATCCACCACATATTCAACGAAAATATTAATCGCCACAGCTTTTGAACTATCATCCATGGGAATTTTTTGGAAATAATCTTTTTTCCCCAGTGCTTCAACCCACTCTCTAGTTTCGCGTTCCAATGGGCCCCATTCATCGTCGGCAATCATTTGATCTACCATTGTTGAAAAATCATCAATATTCATCCCTAACAATCTACTTCGCTGCATTCGGAAGATGTTCTCCCGTTTATTCAACGTAACTAAAATTTCTTGTTCATTGGACAATTTCAAAAATTTAACATACGCATTTAACACGGCCGGAGCCGCTACCCCAAACTTATTATCAACTTCTCGGGTGGCAATGAATTCACTGACCATATTTTGCGCAACTGCTTCGCCGTTCCAATGCTGATCATCTAACTGATGATCAATTTCCATGTAATGATTAAATCGACTTAAAATGTTATCCGCATGTTTTTGTTGGTTGGCTGATAGTCGCGTAAATTCTTTTGATTTCAGAAAATCTTTAACGTGCTTAGTATTAAGTTTGTAATCCATCACATTTTCTCCATTTTTATTTTTCATTTTACCATATTCCACAATAATTTTTTTTGAACTTAAGTTTGACCTTTATTGACTTTATAAAAATTAAAATATAAAATCACCGTAGTGACAGTATTTATAGTGAGTCATAATCTTTGGTCTTTATTGATCAAAGCGGTATTATAGTATTCAGAGAGGTACAGAAAACCTCTTAAACTACAAAAATAGGTCAAAGCGAGAAGCTTAATTGCTCAAGATGAAGTAATGCACTTCCGCTCAATATAGGAGGAATTTATTATGGCAAACTCAATGTTTAGCAACGACCCATTCTTCACAAATAATGGCATCGATGATATTTTTAACGAAATGATGCGTGGTATGAATGGTGTAAACTCGGAACAACGTTATTTGGTCAACGGCAAGGAAGTTTCTGCCGAAGAATTAGCCAAAATGAGACAAGCTGCTGCTCAACAACCTGGTCAAACACCTCAAGGTCAGCAACCTAAAGAAGAAGGCATTTTAGCCAAATTAGGTCGCAACTTGACCGAGGCCGCACGTAACAACGAACTTGATCCCGTGATTGGCCGCAATGATGAAATACAAAAGACGGCTGAAATTTTAAGTCGTCGGATTAAGAACAACCCCGTGTTAGTTGGGGATGCCGGTGTCGGTAAAACCGCGGTTGTTGAAGGCTTGGCACAGGCAATTGTCGCTGGTAATGTCCCTGCTGCAATTAAAGACAAAGAGATTATTAGTATTGACCTTTCAAACTTGGAAGCTGGAACCCAATATCGTGGTAGCTTCGAAGAGAATATCAAAAACTTAGTAGATGAAGTCAAAAAAGCTGGTAATGTCATCTTATTCTTTGATGAAATTCATCAAATTCTAGGAACTGGCGCGATGGGTGGCGAGTCAGGTTCAAAGGGACTCGCTGATATGATTAAACCAGCCCTCAGTCGTGGTGATATCACTGTGATTGGTGCAACTACGCAAGACGAATATCGCAACACGATTATTAAGAACGCTGCCTTAGCTCGTCGTTTTAACGAAGTCACGGTTAATGCACCTAGTGCTGAAGATACCCTCAAAATTTTACAGGGTATCAAGAAATTGTATGAACAACACCACCATGTCCAACTACCTGATGACGTTTTGAAGGCTGCTGTGGATTTCTCAATTCAATACATTCCACAACGTTCATTACCTGACAAAGCCATTGACTTAGTCGACATGACTGCCGCTCACCTGTCTGCTCAACATCCAGTCACTGACAAGGTTGACCTGGAAAAGCAATTGGCACGCGCTAACCAAGATCAAAAAGATGCGGTCGCTAAAGAAGACTATGAAGCTGCTGGTAAAGCTAAGAAACAAGTTGAATCACTCGAAGCTCAACTTAAAAATGCCGACAGCGACACCACTCAAACTGTGGTGGCAACCGTCAACGATGTGGCTAAATCAACCGAACGATTAACTGGAATTCCTGTTTCTCAAATGGGTGCTTCCGATATCGAACGCTTGAAGGAAATTGGCGCTCGTTTAAAGGGCAAGGTTATTGGCCAAGACGAAGCCGTTGAAATGGTTGCTCAAGCTATCCGCCGGAACCGTGCAGGCTTTGACGAAGGAAATCGCCCAATCGGTAGTTTCTTGTTTGTCGGTCCTACCGGAGTTGGTAAGACTGAATTAGCTAAACAGTTGGCTTTAGACATGTTTGGTAGCAAAGAAAGCATCATTCGGTTAGATATGTCTGAATACGCTGATTTAACCGCCGTATCCAAGTTAATTGGTACTACTGCCGGTTACGTTGGCTATGAGGATAACAGCAACACCTTAACTGAAAAAGTTCGTCGTAATCCATACTCGATTGTTTTATTAGACGAAATCGAAAAAGCCAACCCTCAAGTTTTGACACTCTTGTTGCAATTAATGGATGATGGTCGCTTAACGGATGGCCAAGGAAATGTGGTCGACTTTAAGAACACTGTTGTCATCGCAACTTCAAACGCTGGATTTGGTCGTAAGGATGATAAGAACGTTGAATTAATGGATCGTTTAGCTCCATTCTTCCGCCCAGAATTCTTAAACCGGTTCAACGGAATCGTCGAATTTAGGCACTTAACTAAAGACGATTTAGCTAAGATTGTCGATTTGATGATTGATGAAGTTAACGAAACTCTTGGCAAGAAAGGCATTACTTTATCTGTAGCTGCCGATGCCAAAGACTGGTTGATTGACCAAGGTTACGATGAGGCGATGGGTGCTCGTCCACTCCGTCGTGTGATTGAACAACAAATTCGTGACAAAGTAACTGACTTCTACTTGGATCATTTAAACGTTAAGAACTTGCATGCAAGTCTTGAAAATGACACGATTCAAATTTCAGAAGCTAAATAATCATTAAACAAAAATGAACCGACGAATTAATTTCGCCGGTTCTTTTTGTGTTACTCGAATTTTATTGGTTGGCATCAGCTGAAACTGAGTTAGCTGCGGTTTGTGATTTTTCCTTCAGTGATGAAGCTTCAGATTGTGCTTGTTTCAAATCTTGATTGGCACTATCTTTAGCTGAATTTGCGCTATCTCGCTCTGAAGTAGCTGAAGAGGCCGTTGATTGGGCATCTGCTAATTGTTGTTTCAAAGTAGTCACTTGACTGTTTAAGTCCTCATACTTTTTTTGCAAATTATCAAATTCTGTTTGTTTGGCTTGCACTTTGGCATTACCATCTGCAATGGCAGCTTGTGTTTCTTTAATTTTTTCTTGAATTTGTGCCTGTAAACTAGCTGTATCGTTATTATATTGAGTTTGTAAGTTACTCAATTGTTGAGTTAGCTGTGTTACCTGTGCTTGTGCATTTGTCAGATCAGACTTTGCGTTAGCTAAATCAGATTTTGCTGTTTCTAATTTTGCTTTATTAGTATTATACGCTGAAACAATCGTATCTAAGTTAGATGCGGTTTGCGCTAAGTCGTTATGACCTGCCCAAAAAGTATCCGCTTCACCCTTAATTGCAACTCCTCCAACAACTAAACTTGCTGAAGCTAATCCAGTGATAATTACTTTTTTGATGTTCATCTTTCTTACGTCCTTTATAATTTAATGTTCCCAATACTCAATATATCCATTATAACGAGTCTGAAAAGCGAAAAAACAGGCTTGTTTAATGTATACGAAAATGCTTGGTACCACTAAACCCATCAATGTTTAATGGGGTCAATAATTATTTCATTAGTTTTTTAATTATAATATAATTACTTTCTTTTTAAAAAATCTTTATAAACAATCAAACCCCATTTTATGAGGATTTGTACACTTTTTTACGCAAATTCTACATTTTTGTTACGAATCCCATTAAATAGGTGTTTGCACAGTATTTTAGCAAAAAATTTAATAAACTACGTACTGAAAGTTTATTTAATTACAACGTAAATTGTGGAATATATTTATCGTACAATTAATGAACCATATACGTAAATTATGACGATTATTTTTTATAAAGTATTTTAAAATTATTTTTATTTATCCTAGATTGCATAATTAAAGTTACCACCCAGTAAATGTGAAAAAAGACTATGGCAATAGTCAGGTGCTCATGTGTGATTACACGCAGGCAAAGGAGATTAAAGTCGTGCTTAGCGAGATTGCTGATCAGGTTGCTGGCAGACTTCGTCACCATCAAGTACAAGGTGAAGTGGTTAGCGTTGGGATTGATTATGCTGATGCAGAAGAAGCGGGCACCTCCGGTTTCGGTATGCAAATGAAGATTGATCCCACAAACCACACTGACGATTTGAGCCCAAAAAAACGTCCGCACGTCCAACCGTACAATTCTTGTCCGGACCATTGACATTCTTGCCGAACGATTTGGCAGGTCATGCATGAATTAGGCATTCAATCGACTATGTATCGCAAACGTCCTAAAAAGCCTACAACCAATACTGACACGTCGCAGAAGTCTAATTTAATGAGACATCTAGCTGATTTATCTGGGGTCGTTACCACTGACATCACCTATATTCACCTGATCAATCAAAACTGGGTTTATCTCGCAACTTTGTTTGTCGTTCCTCGGTCACATCAAAACAAAATAAAACACTGGTAAAAGACCTGATGATGCGTGAATTTAAGAAATAACCAAGTGCCTTCGTCAGAACGTAACTTCTTTTGTCTGGCCTATTGACATTCTTGCCGACGTAGAGCCAAATAAAGACCCTGAAGAATAATAATATTCTTCAGGGTCCTCTTTAAATAATCTATATTCGCTACAGATATATTTATTTAATGGTTAATCATTACGACGTTTCTTGATACCAAGAAAACCGAGTAAACTTCCAAACATTGCCAACAAAATACCAATAAATGACATTGTTTGACTTTGACTATTGTTTTCACCAGTTTGAGGTAATTCTGGTGAATTAACAGCACCGTTGTTAACTTTAGATCCTGTATTAGTCGACGTATTGATTACTCCATTGTTAGTAGCGTTACTTGGCTGGGAAGGATTTCCTGGTTGGTTAGAACTGGGATTTCCTGTGTCCGTACCATTACCTGGCTTCCCCGGTTGATTGGGCTCAGTGCCGCCATTGTTATCTGTTGCGGGGTTCTTCGTGTAAACAATGGTCTGAACATTATCCTTACTATCCTGCGTTAAGCCATCAACTGAATCGCTGGCTGGTTTACTTGCAGTATAGCCTGGAATTACCGGTGAATTCTTACTATCAAAACTCGTCTTGCCATTTTCGGCTGTCCAACCATCATCCTTAACAATCTCACCGGTGACCTTATCAATTTCAACTTGATGGTCAAATGTCGTGGAATCAGTCTTATCAGGAGCTGCTTGTGAACCATCGCCATATTGATAATGGATTGTCTGGTGAACATCAGTTGTCAGCGAATTCTTATCAGTCCCAGCTGGCCATTTCGGACTATCTGGATCATCTGGATTAATTGGTGTACCTGGTGTTTGTGGATTCGTTGGATTTACTGGGACCACGTCGTGGTCATAGTAAACATTAACTGTAACATCCTTATCACCTGGGGTAACTGTCTGTTGAGCAACCGTGGCCAAATCCGGTGCCAAGTAGCCCTTGGAACTCAAGTCAGGAGAAGTGACGGAATCCCAATCAGACTTATTATCAACTGCAGTCCAAGCTTTATCACCATCAGTTTGGTCAACGGTATCACCACCTGTTGTCGAGTAACCAATGATTTGACCAGTTACTTTATCAACAATGGCGGTACGGTTATACGTAACCTGTTCAGTAATTTGCTTAGCGACAACTTTGCCAGTCTGCTTATCCAGGTAATTAACAGTTCTAATGACTGTCTGAGTAAGAGAACTCTTGTCAGTTCCTTCTGGCCACTTTGGTCCATCAGGATTATCTGGATTAATTGGCGTACCTGGTGTTTGTGGATTCGTTGGATTTACTGGGACCACGTCGTGGTCATAGTAAACATTAACTGTAACATCCTTATCACCTGGGGTAACTGTCTGTTGAGCAACCGTGGCCAAATCCGGTGCCAAGTAGCCCTTGGAACTCAAGTCAGGAGAAGTGACAGAATCCCAATCAGACTTATTATCAACTGCAGTCCAAGCTTTATCACCATCAGTTTGGTCAACGGTATCACCACCTGTTGTCGAGTAACCAATGATTTGACCAGTTACTTTATCAACAATGGCGGTACGGTTATACGTAACCTGTTCAGTAATTTGCTTAGCGACAACTTTGCCAGTCTGCTTATCCAGGTAATTAACAGTTCTAATGACTGTCTGAGTAAGAGAACTCTTGTCAGTTCCTTCTGGCCACTTTGGTCCATCAGGATTATCTGGATTAATTGGCGTACCTGGTGTTTGTGGATTATTCGGACCAACCGGCGTTGTGCCATGAGTCAAATGAACCTCGAAACTTTGAACGGTACCATCTTGGTTATAAACCACACCCTTAGTTGGATAATTGTCTGATACTAACTCATAACCTTGATCTTCGTAACCCTTAATGCTATCAGCGGTTCGATAACTATCGGTAGTTCCATAGTCCCCAGATAAATCTTGACTGGAGAGGGTCTTACCAGTTGTGTCATCAATATAGGTAACCTTAGCCGCTTCTTTGTTAGCTACGTAAGTCACTGTCTTTTCAATATCGGCACTATCTGCGGTAATACCTGTAATCGTATCAATTTGAGCTTGATCTGGTGTGTAACCCTTAATGGTTGGTGATGTTACTGATGCAAAACTTGTACCATTAGCTGCAACCCAATCACCATAGCTCTTATCACCAGTGACCTTGTCGGTCGTTACAGTACGCGTAAAGTTCAGTGGTGTTGCTTGATAATCATCAGCTGCTTTGTCACCGTTCTTATAAACATAATGGATGGTCTCATCGACAGTTTGACTTTCACTTGTTTGCGTTGTGCCATGAGTCAAATTGGTCCCCTGTCAATAAAATAGACAATTTAAATAGAGACTTTTTTGTCCTATGCCACGACTAAATTTTGAATTTGAGTTTGATACTCATCTTCAAGTTGCTTTGGTGATTTGAATCCACAGTGACTGTGAATTCTAACTGTGTTGTAAAACGTTTCAATGTACTGAAAAACTAGTCGTTTAGCTTCGGAGTATGAATGGATTTTAAACCGATTTATCCATTCACGCTTAATCAAGGCATGAAACGACTCAATGCAGGCATTATCCCAAGGATAAGCTTTCTTTGAATAGCTTAATGTCATGTTAGCTGTAGCTTGATTGTAAGCTTCAGACGTAAACTGACTACCACGATCACTGTGCATGATTAATGGCTTGCTAATATGGCGACTGTGCTTAGTCTTTTCAATAAGTGGGATGACATTCGATACCTCCAAGGTTTCAGATAAGTCCCAACCAATGATCCGTCGGGAGTACAAGTCCATAATACTGGTTAAATAAACGAATCCGTCATGAACTGGAATATAAGTGGTGTCAATGCACCAAACGGCGTTTGGTCGCAATGGATTGAACTGCTCGTCTAAAATATTTATTAGCTGTTTATCAAACTTAGAATTGCGAGTGGTAGTCGTCCAAGGGGTTAGGTAAACGGCGTGAATGCCAAGTTCACGCATATACTTACCAACAGTTCGTTCAGCGATCTTATATCCTTTTGAGCGAAGTTCTTGGGTGATTTTGCCGGCACCGTAAATACAAAGGCTTTTGAGCCAAATTGCTTTAATTTCACCTTGAATAAACTTCTTCCGAAGCTTTCGCGGTGATTGGTGATTATGACGCTTTTCTCGTTGATAGTAACCACTTCTTGAGATTCCAACATAATCACACATACCATTGATGGAAGGGTGGGATTCCAAAGCGTGCTGAACGTCCATTTCTTGGTATACCTTTTCGGTAGTTACTTGCTCAGAATCCCGATTGATTTTTTTAACACTTCGATTGCTCCTTCAGCGTCACGAAGTTGACGCTTTAGTCGTGCAATCTCCTTGTCCTTATCGCTGGCAAAATTACCAGAGCCACGGCCAAACTCCCCAGTCTCAGTAAACAGCTTAATCCATTTATGTAATGTACTAGCCCCAATATCTAGATTATTACTTATTTCATTCATGGTCATGTGATCCTTGTTATCTAAGTAATACTGAACGGCCTGTTCCTTAAATTCCTTGTCATAACTGTGCTTCGTCATTATTTGATCCTCCAATTTACTTCCTTAATTATACTAAATCAGAGTCTCTATTTAACTTGTACACTTTTTATTCTAGGCCCACAACATTTAGATCGACAGTTAGCGGCTTTAAAAGACGTTGATAAGTTATTTACGGATAAATTAAGTGGGGCTAACACTGATCGGCCAGAACTGCAAAAAATGCTGGCCTATATTCGTGAGGGTGATATTGTAATGGTCACTGAATTAGATCGCTTAGGCAGAAACAACCATGATTTGACTAAGATCATGAACTCCATTCAAAATAAGGGTGCCACCCTAGATGTGTTGAATTTACCGTCCATGACAGGGATTGCTGACCCAAATTTACGTCAACTGATGACCAACTTGATTATTGAACTCTATAAGTATCAGGCCGAAAGTGAACGTAAGCGAATCATTGAGCGCCAGCAACAAGGGATTGCCTTAGCTAAGCAGCAGGGTAAATATCATGGGCGCAAACCCCAATACACCCAAGACGATCCCCGCTTGCAACATGCTTTTAAGCTTTATCGAGCTGGCATGAGTGACATTGATGTGTCCCGAAATACAGGTATTAAACGGACGACCTTTATTCGATACCGTGTGAAATACGGTATTAAAAGAAAATAGGGCCCCCTTTTGGTTAGCACATGTTAACTGAAAGGGTCCCTATTTTCTTTACGGCGAATTGTCAAACTAAGTGCAACGGTTTGTCAAAAAATACTTCATATGGGGTTTCATAGTTTAACACTTTGCGAGGACGTTGATTTAATTCAACCACACATTAATACAAATATTGTAAGTCACTAGCCGGCGTTGGGTAAGCCAATACCAACCGTTGTAAATCTGGTAAAGTCACGTGTTTTTCAATTAACAACGTGAAGTAGTTAATCATCTCGTCGGCAACATCACTTAGAAGGGTAGCACCCACAACCTGCCCACTCGCTTTAGCAACCACTACTTTAGCTTGGGCTTGTTGTGCGCCAAAGCGGTAATAAGTGAACCACTTCGTCATATCAAGTGTATTGACACGATACTCATCTGGATGCTCAGTCGCCGCGGCCGCGCTGATCCCGACTTGCGCTAACTTGGGCGCTGCAAAAACCTGCGTTGGCACAACGGGATACTTTATGGCTGCGCCGGGATGCGTCAACTCACCGACCAGATAACGCGCTTCAAAACCTGCAACTGGCGTTAACTTCGGTACCGGTGTATCGCTGACATCCCCAATGGCATAAATGTGCGGGTTGGCCGTCTGCAAATGATCGTTGACTTGAATCCCATGCCGATCAAAGGTAACGCCCACGTTGGCTAGACCTAACTGGTCCGCGTTCGGAATCCGTCCCGCTGAGCTGATGACCAGATCCGTTGTCAGCTCGAAATTATCAGCTGTCAATTGTAGACCGGTCGCCGTTTTAGTAATTGCTTGGACATCCGTATTCAAGTCAAACGTGATTCCATCAGCCGTCATTGCGGCCATCAAATCCTTAACCAAATCTGCATCAAAAGCTTTTAACGGGCGGTCATTATGATGAATCACGTGCACATCAGCGCCAGCGGCATTCGCAATCGTCGCCAATTCAAAGCCTACGTAGCCACCACCTACGAATGTCACGCGTTTAGGCATCTGGTCCAAATCTAAGAAGTCAGTGCTCGTCTTAAAGTATTCGTGCCCGGTAATCGGTAGAATCGCCGGACGCTGACCAGTGGCAATCACGTAATCAGTCGCACTGACTACTCGATCCCCGACCGCTAACTGATTGTCGGATTGAAAGTGCGCTTGACCATGTAACGTCGCAATATCTTGCCCCTTTAGTCCGTTCAACGTCCCATCGTTGATGCCATCCGTATAGGCTCGTTTATGCGCCATCAGTGCTGGCCAATCAATTTTGGGCGCACCAATCAGGCCCTGCCCTTGTAAATGTTGCGCTGCTTGTCGCGCTTCGACGGCGCTTAATAGGATTTTCTTAGGGTCACAACCGCGGTTAGGACAAGTGCCGCCCCACAGATCCGCTTCAACGATCAACACTGTCTTGCCCTGAGCCTTTAATCCGCTAGCCATGGCATTGCCGGCTGGTCCGCCACCAATCACAACAACATCGTACTGTTCCGCCATTCGAAATTCCTCCTTAAATTCATTAGCGACCATCAATTATCACAACCTAGTGTAACTGATTCATCCTTAATTGACGATTAAGATACTTCTTCATGTTGACTCAAGTAAGCCACGATTCGTTGGCTATCCAAATAGCCAACAACCCGATTTTCTTCCGTGACCGCCACATAATCATGATCTGTCAATGCCGTAAAGGCGGTGCGTAACGTGGCTTGAACGTCTAACGATTGAATCCGACCACTCGCAACACTGGGTTTTTCTGTGAGATAACCCTGAATAAGCCCTACACGCCCAACGTAGACATCATAGACATTTTTAGCTCGGCTCGCGCCAAAGAAGTTCCGCACAAAGTCGTTCACTGGATGCTGAGCCAGAGCAGCCGGCGTATCGACTTGTATTAACTGACCGTGTTGCATGACACCGATCCGGTCACCCAACTTCAACGCCTCATTCATATCATGCGTCACGAAGACGATCGTGTTGTGATAGCGGGCGTGTAGCCGTAAGACCAAGTCTTGCAATTGTTGCCGCGAGATGGGGTCTAACGCACTAAATGGTTCATCCATCAAAACAATATCTGGTTGCGCCGCAATCGCCCGTAAGATACCGATGCGTTGCTGCTCACCACCGGATAATTCTGACGGCATCCGGTCACGGTATTCCTTTGGATCGAGGCCAACTTCCGCCAATAGCTCATCAATCGTTTGATTAATTTCCTTCTTAGCTGTCCCTTTCATTTCTGGAATCACGGCGATATTTTGCGCCACCGTCATCGTTGGGAACAAGGCAATTTGCTGTAAGACATACCCCATTTGCCACCGTAGACTTCGGACTGGTATCGTGGTTGTATCAGTACCATTAACTAGGATTTTACCAGCCGTCAATGGCTCTAAGCAGTTGATCATTTTAAGTGACGTCGTTTTGCCACTCCCAGAAGTCCCTACCAAAACAAATAGCTCACCCTGGTCAATCGTTAAATTAAGGTCGGGAATCACGGTCTGCCCATTAAAGTCTTTCTGGACGTGTTGAAATTCAATTGCCGTTGTCATTTAACGTCCCTCCTTCAATAAACCGTGCTTCACAAGATAGCGATGTGCAACCGTCGAAGCGGACTGCTTCTTAACATTGACTTCATAGTTCATTTCTTGCATATCAGTTTCTGAAATCTTTCCTGCTAACTTATTCAACGCTTTAACGACCTTAGGATGTTTGTTGGCAAAGCTCGTCTTCATCAACGGTGCCCCTTGATACGTTGGGAAGAAGTGCTTGTTATCCTTCAATAAGGCCAAGTGATACTGCCGTAATTCACTATCCGTCGCATAGGCATCTACCAAGTTGATTTTCCCCTTACTGATAGCTTCATAGCGTAGCGCCGGCTCCATCGACTTTGCAGTCACGTCTAACCCATAAGTCTTCTTGATTCCTTTTAAGCCATCATTACGATCAATAAACTCTAGGGTCATTCCGGGTTTCAGAATCGATTCAACTTGCGTTAAGTCGCTGATTGTCTTCAAATGATGTTCTTGTTGAAATTTCTTAGTCACTGCCAATGCGTACGTATTGTTATACTGCATCGGCTTCAAGTAAGTCATTTGTTCCTGTTTAGCGAGGCGCTGTTTGGCGAGCTGATAGGTCTGGTTAGCTGTTTGACCAGCTGGGTTATTCCCCTTACCTAAGGTCTCCAGCACCGAGCCAGTAAATTCAGGATAAATATCAACCTGATTATTCTTTAACGCGCTGAATAAGAACGTGGTCTTGCCAAAGTTAGGCTTGAGCGTCACATGAACATGCTCATCTTCAGCTTCAATCAGCTGCTTATACATATTAATCAAGATTTCTGGTTCAGAACCGAGTTTACCTGCAATCGTAATTGTTTCAACTCGATTGGCATAAACACTATAAGCCCCGCCACCACCTAGTAAAGCTAAAATACCGACAAAGACAATTAAGGCGTGGCGTGGTTTAGCCGTTTGAAACCACCGAACGAGCGCACTCAGCAGAATTGCTAACAATGCTGATGAGATAGCCCCAATCAATAATAACGAGGTATCATTACGGTCAATACCGAGCATGATAAAGGTCCCGAGACCCCCAGCACCAATCAAAGCGGCCAAAGTAGCCGTCCCAATAATTAAGACGAGCGCGGTCCGAATCCCAGAAATGATCTGTGGTAGGGCAATGGGTAGTTCAACTTTAAACAACTTACGCATTCGTGACATCCCAAAGGCATCGGCGGCCTCTTCAATTGAGGCGTCAATTTCTGAGATACCCAAATAAGTATTTTGAAAAATTGGCAGTAAAGCATAGATCACCAGCGCAATTACTGCTGGCACCGTTCCAATCCCAACTAACGGAATCAATAACCCTAACAGTGCCAAAGACGGAATCGTCTGTAAGACACTCGTGAGCTGTAATAATCCCTCGGCCCACCGTGGTCGTCGAACGACCCAAATAGCCAACGGAATCGCAATTACCATTGCGATGACTAATGATGCTAATGAAATCCCCAAGTGTTGCCATAGCGCAGCCAGCAAATCCCCGCGTCGATCTATAAACGTCTGTATTAATGTCTGCATGCTAACCTCCAGTGCTCACCTTTATTGCTTAATAACTTCTTAATTATCCATGTATTTAATCGTAGCATAATCCGCCAAAAATTATAGTAATACGCACCGGCAATTCACTAAATTTTGTAACTATTGTAGTTTCACATTAAAATTATTCATTAATTTAAAATGAAGCTGGCTAGTTTTTACAAAGCTATTAGATGAACCACTCAATGGATTATCATTACCACTAAGGAGGCCCCAACAATGGCTACGATTCATCTTTACCTTGCAAGTACCAACCACCAATCGACCAACATCACCGCAACAACCCCCGCTGCCTGGGTCGTCATTCAGAGATATGCTGACCATCAAAAGGCGCTAAACGACGGTGGCTACGGACATACCGAAACTTCACTGGCCTTGAGTGCTCTGACCACCGCACTCGCCACGTTGAAACGTCATGATTTACCCGTTCATATTCACACCACAACTGAATGCTCAGAAGTCAATAAATTGGACTATTTTTATTCAGTTACTTAGGCAACATTTGAGATACGATTGCGATTATAAAAATTGATATACCAACCAATGGCTGCTTGGACTTCAGTTAATGTTTGGTATGCCTTCAGATACACCTCTTCACGCTTCAATATTGAATGAAACGCTTCCATACGGCCATTATCGTACGGATGGCCTTTGAGTGAATATGAATGTTTCAAGCCATAATTTTGGCATTTAATATTAAACTCAGCACTCGTGTATTGTGACCCCATATCTGAAGGAATAATCAATGGCTTTCGATGCTTATCTAACGCCATCTGTAAGGCACTTGTGGCTAGCTCGGCTGTCATTGTATCGCCAATTTTATAGCCCAATACTTTTCTCTTCTCAGGATCCAAAACGGTCGCTAAATAGACCCATCTGTGATTAGTCAACTGAATATAAGTGATATCTGTTTGCCAAACACCGCTCAAATCATGCAAGTGTCTAATCAGATTGGGTTTTTGATCAACCGTCACAACAGTTTTGGGTTTGCGATAACGTTTTTGCATGCGGGATTTAATCCCTAATTCACGCATCAATTTGAGTGTCATATACTCAGATACTTTCGGCCCGTCGGTTTGTTGACTATAAGCAGCAATACGACGATAACCATAAAATTTAAAGGTTTTCCAAACGTCTAAAATATAAGGTTTCAGGGATTCTCTACGCTTTTCTTGTCGACTGGGTTGCCAATGGCGCCAGTTGTAATAGGTACTAGGTTTGATTTTAAGTGCACTTAAAATACGCACAAGCGCGTGGCCTTGTGCTAAAAATTGGTTAACTAGCGGCAATCCCACATTACGGACTATTTTTTGGCTAGTAAGATGGCCGCTCAATGCCTGTCAGGCTATGCGTGATAAAATTTCGTTTTCTTCCTCCAAAATAGCGAGACGCTTTTCTAATTGCTTGACATCCTTTAACGTCTTTGACCGACCCTGAATCATGACTGGGGTAGCTTGCTTGACCCAAATAGCAATAGAATCTTTTGAAGGTCCAAATTCCTCTGCCAATGATTTAAGTGAACGTCCTTCTTGGTGAAGTTTAACCAGTGAATCTTTAAAATCTTGTGAATAACGAATTGACATAAAAATACTCCTATACTTTCATTTTACGGACTGAATAAAAATAGTCCATTTTTTTAGTATAAGAGCAATACTGAACGCTTCTGTTATTGCGTTGACTGTGTGAGTTTGAGAATATTAAAAGATAGCCGTATTACGGCTATCTTTTTTCTCTTGGGTCGCCCTTCTCTATAGTTTGGATTGTGTTGTCTAGCAAATGTCTGTCCAGATTGTTTTTGTGATGTCGTTGTGCCCGAATATTTTTCACTGAAAACCATCTCAACCCCCCGAAACTTTTAGAGTCTCTTTTTGCTCATCCAAAGGTTACCCGGCAGTCGACACTCTAGCATAACCATAAACCATCATATTTCGCCTCATTAAATTGCATAAATAAATTGCAGTGTGTGAATACAAATATATCATGGCGTTGAAAAAGCGCAAAATACTTATAAGTAGTTTGCGCTTTTTTGTATTATTGGGGTTTATTAAGTAAAGAGTGAATATCTATTTGTATTTTAAGCTATATCTACATAAATATAAATAGGCTTGGTAACTAATCGCAATCACAATGAATATCTTTAAACTTTTCGCGATCTTCCTCTGACATATCTGCTAAGTAAGACTCTGGTTGTTGGGATTGTCCGTCGATATAGGCAATGAATTCGCGACCAATCCACGTTTTTTTAACACCATTAACGTAAATTGACCAAAACTCACCATTGTCTCGAGCAATTTTTTCACAGCCAGCGTGACCAATTTCGTAATAGGATCCGTCCATTAATTTGATTGAATTTGCTATTTCATGAATCATTTGTTTCCCTCCGTTATTTAGCGAGTATATATTGAAACTTATTTAGATAAGTTATTAAATACTTTCATAGATAATCTAGATAATTCATTCCATTCTTGATCATTTAATCCACTTTTAAATACTAACTGTTGAGGAAGCGTAAATGCTTCTTCACGTATTTCTTTACCAGAAGACATTAATTTAATGTAGACAATTCTGGTATCGTTGGTTGATCTCGTACGTTCAATTAATTTTTGGCTTTCCATACGGGTCAATAAAGGTGACAAAGTACCGTAATTTAAGTCTAATAATTCCCCCAGCTCGCTGACAGTAATATTATCATGATCGTAAAGAGCTACTAAAACTAGATATTGTGGATATGTTAAATTAAGCTCATTTAGAAACGGCTTATACATGCGTTGAATTGCTCTTGATAGCTCATAAATAGAAAAACACAGGTGTTTTTCCAATTGGGCGTCGTTTTTGTTAAATTCTATCATAGGAATAACTCCTTTTATTAAATCGTGTGCGATTAAATATTAACACGATTTAATATAATTGTCGAGATAGAATCAGCTATTCAATGCGCTAAATAGATAATTTTCTGACGCCCTATACTCAATATCAACGTCTTATTGATTCAATTTAAGCATTATTAACCTTGATCATTATGAAGTTCAGAACTTGCTGGCTTTGTTTTAGGTACCTCGCCCATTGCTTCAGGATTTTCCTGGTAAGTAAACATTTGACCATCTTTAGCAATTTGATTTTCAAATGCACGTGATCCTTCACCATCTGAAAAATTCATGATAACGTGGCTATACTCTGAATGTTGAATATCGTTCATGTTACCAGGCACCACGACACCATATCTCTCTTCTAATTCTTCTTGTGCCTTGATAAATTGTAGCTGATGTTGCGTTTCACGGGCTAGTAAGAACTTCAACATATCTCGAACACCTTCATCACGCGTCATGTGATATAAACGGCTCACTTGAACACGTGCTTGTGATTCTCTAGTTACATTAAATCGCATGTCAGCCAATAAGTTACCGCTTGTTACATTAAATCGCATGTCAGCCAATAAGTTACCGCTTGATGTAACGTAACCAGTATTCCAAGCCGCACCATTTGGATTAGTTAGACCAGCTGTTAACCCATGTACAAGTCCATGTTCAGGATCAGTGCCACCCATTACTTTAGCAAGAGAAGGATCTTTTTTAATCATTTCCTCTTGCTCGTAAATAGGAGTATCTTCTAAAAGATAAGCAATCATAGTCGAAATCATTTCGACGTGAGCAATTTCTTCTGTCCCAGTATCAAGCAAGATGTCTTTATATTTTTCATCACCAGTTGAAGCCCAACCTTGTGATAAATATGACATCATGCCAGTCATTTCACCCCATTGACCGCCAAGTGCTTCTTGTAGTTTGCGAGCCATTAGTGGATCAGGACGATCTGGCTTTGCATTAAATTGTAAGGCACGTGTATGTTTGAACATTGTGAGTCTTCTTTCTTGAATAAAAAAATATAAAACGTTCGCGATTAAATCGTTCGCGATGTATTCATGATAACATTACAAATATTATTTGTCTAGAAGTAACTAAAATATTTTTGTTTTAGTCCTTTTGCTCAATCTTATAAATAGAGGAGCTAGCATAGATTGTTTCTGGTTGACTGTGAACATAGAAAAAATCAGAGCTGTGTAAGAAGTTTAAGAGGTTCATTACTAAATTTGGATGTAAGCTGATTCCTGAGACAACTTTTAAGAGAGGGTATAATGAATAAATCGTCTCTCAAAAGGAAGGAATTTTTACATGCCAACTCGTTACGACAAAGAATTCAAACAAAACATTATCAACCTATATAAGCAAGGCGAATCAGCTGCCCAACTGGCCAGAGAATATGGCATTGGCTATTCAACAGTTCATAAGTAGATCCAGGGCCAGGTCAAAACTCAATCCGGTAAATCGCCAGACGAAATCAAAGCGATGGAAAAGCGACTGGCTTCGCTGTCTGAGGAGAACGAAATCCTAAAAAAAGCCCTGGGCTTCCTTGCGCAGAAGTAACCAATATCTTTGATTACATTCACCAAGAAAGCCATCACCACCAGGTAACCAAGATGTGCCGAATCCTCGGTGTTTCCAGAGCTCAGTATTATCGTTATCGATCCCCCAAACCTTCAAAACGCCGGGCCGAAGATACGGACTTGAAACAACGGATTCTGCGGATCTTTGCGGAATTTAAGCAGCGATACGGTGTTATGAAGATCCACCATGAATTGAATCTGGAACTTCAACCACTGCAGCTTCGGTGCAGTCCACGACGGATTTCCCGGCTCATGAAGGAACTGGATATCCACTCCGTTACTGTCAATAAGTGGAAAGCGGCTTCGGCTTCCAAAACCAAGGTTGAACAGCGTCCCAACTTGCTTAAGCAGGATTTCTCGACCACTGGTTTAAATCAAAAATGGACCGCTGATATGACCTATATTCAAACGAAGCGTAATGGCTGGTGTTGGTTATCAACCATCATGGACCTGCACTCACGACGGATTATCGGCTATTCGTTCTCAAAAAAGATGGATACTGATTTAGTCTTAAAGACCCTTGAAAGCGCGGTTAAAAATCGAACCATTACTGGGGACCTGATTATCCATACGGATTTAGGATCACAGTATACCAGCGATGATTACAATCAACGTTTAACTGAGCTACATATCCGCCACTCATACAGCCGTAAGGGTTGTCCGTATGATAATGCGCCAATGGAATCCTTTCACGCTTCCCTCAAAAAGGAATGTGTTTATCCAGTGCCGGTCTTTGAAGATTATGAAACTGCCGCTGCCGTCCTTTTTGAATATGTGCATGCTTTCTACAATAGGAAGAGAATTCATAGTTCACTGGGCTACCAGACCCCCTTACAAGTTGAAATTGCAACACTTACGAGCCAAATGGCCGCCTGATTTAATGCTTTCCAGGGTTCAAATAAGTTATTAATCGCGATTAATGATTTATTTGAGCTGTGGAAGGTAAACGCGGTTCTGAATGTCTCTTAAAATCTGTCTCAAATATTGACTTCAATCCAACTCTTCTAAAACGAATGGCGAATACATAAAGCTGACAATAGTGGTCTCGAACTCATTGATTTGATACTCTTCTAAAACCAAACTCAGGTTACTCAAGTATCCGATGAAGGTCTCGAACTCATTGATTTGATACTCTTCTAAAACTAAAGCATCCAAGAATTATAAAGAAAATAGGGTCTCGAACTCATTGATTTGATACTCTTCTAAAACCAGATTGCCGTTATCGATGAAGATGAAGAAGGTCTCGAACTCATTGATTTGATACTCTTCTAAAACATCTGGAAGAACTTGGCGATAGCACATTGCGGTCTCGAACTCATTGATTTGATACTCTTCTAAAACTGATGCCATATCGACTTTATCAGTCCACATGGTCTCGAACTCATTGATTTGATACTCTTCTAAAACCGATGCACAAAAGCAACTTGCTGAATTGCAGGTCTCGAACTCATTGATTTGATACTCTTCTAAAACGATATTTTTACATTAGCTTTGATTGTTTTAGGTCTCGAACTCATTGATTTGATACTCTTCTAAAACGCTGTTATCGTCTGCTCGGCGTTTCTTCTCGGTCTCGAACTCATTGATTTGATACTCTTCTAAAACGCGATTTGATTTAATACGTACATTGCCATTGGTCTCGAACTCATTGATTTGATACTCTTCTAAAACGTAACAGCAGATAGAGTTGAATTAAAACACGGTCTCGAACTCATTGATTTGATACTCTTCTAAAACTTCTTGAGCATCATGCTTGTTAATAATCGTGGTCTCGAACTCATTGATTTGATACTCTTCTAAAACGAAAATATGGAGTTTAGTGAAATATTGGAAGGTCTCGAACTCATTGATTTGATACTCTTCTAAAACGCCCAGGATTGAAGATGGTTTTGCTAATCAGGTCTCGAACTCATTGATTTGATACTCTTCTAAAACCAGCCCCTTAATTTTTAGAACGGTAGCGAAGGTCTCGAACTCATTGATTTGATACTCTTCTAAAACAGTTTAACTGGTGCTGTTAGATATTTGACAGGTCTCGAACTCATTGATTTGATACTCTTCTAAAACCTGAATATTGAAAAGCTTTTGACGTTCATCGGTCTCGAACTCATTGATTTGATACTCTTCTAAAACATGCTTGCGTAAAATCTGGTATGTATGATGGGTCTCGAACTCATTGATTTGATACTCTTCTAAAACTTGCCTACTTGTTTAACCGTGTTATCAGTTGGTCTCGAACTCATTGATTTGATACTCTTCTAAAACGTGTTAACCGATTCTTCATATTCCGCACAAGGTCTCGAACTCATTGATTTGATACTCTTCTAAAACCGGCACAAACTAATTTGGCCAAAAGTGTTGTGGTCTCGGACTCATTGATTTGATACTCTTCTAAAACCATTACGCAGCCTTAATGGCGGCTGGCTGGGGTCTCGAACTCATTGATTTGATACTCTTCTAAAACTTGAATAGTTTTGGTGAAAGTTCAGAAATAGGTCTCGAACTCATTGATTTGATACTCTTCTAAAACGCTAGTAGGCTTCTTTATTTATGTAAAAAGGGTCTCGAACTCATTGATTTGATACTCTTCTAAAACAGATTTAGTCACTGGTAGCTCTAAAGATAAGGTCTCGAACTCATTGATTTGATACTCTTCTAAAACACCACAATTATTGACTTTTGTTTCGATAATGGTCTCGAACTCATTGATTTGATACTCTTCTAAAACCGCATTCACGTTCTTATTAATCAATTCAATGGTCTCGAACTCATTGATTTGATACTCTTCTAAAACAATTGGAATAATGTGCCAGTTAAGGTTCAGGGTCTCGAACTCATTGATTTGATACTCTTCTAAAACGGAAAGCTCATTACGGTTCTGATTGGTACAGGTCTCGAACTCATTGATTTGATACTCTTCTAAAACACTAATTGCACCAAATGCTGCAATTTATGCGGTCTCGAACTCATTGATTTGATACTCTTCTAAAACGGGCTAGTACTCTTTTTTAGATTGGAAATAGGTCTCGAACTCATTGATTTGATACTCTTCTAAAACTATTTATTTTAGTCTTCTACATACATATCAGGTCTCGAACTCATTGATTTGATACTCTTCTAAAACGCAGCCCTTGATAGCAGTGTTTCAGGTGGCGGTCTCGAACTCATTGATTTGATACTCTTCTAAAACAGTTGCGTTAATCGGCTTAGGTGTGATTATGGTCTCGAACTCATTGATTTGATACTCTTCTAAAACTCGCGCGACGGCTAGATGTACTGAAACAGGGGTCTCGAACTCATTGATTTGATACTCTTCTAAAACGGGGTGTGGCCTTGTTTAGCTTTTATAGCGGGTCTCGAACTCATTGATTTGATACTCTTCTAAAACTTCTTGTGCTTCTTCCATACCATCAGTCAGGGTCTCGAACTCATTGATTTGATACTCTTCTAAAACCGTCTAATTATAATAATTCTTTCATTTTGATCAGTATCGCCAATCAACAAAATCATTATCAATGTAGTAGTAACGGCATTCATTATATATTTCAGACCTCTGAATTTCTGAAAATTTAATGAGAAGAACATTCAAATCTAATGTCTTAACTAATTGAACTAAATCCACAAATTCAGATTCTCTCAAATAGTCAGATATGTTCATAAACCCAATAATTTTTGTTTCATTTAACTCACTTAAAGTTTTTAGAATTGTCTCAATTATAGCATATGGACCTAATGTCATCGTAGGACTGTATTCAATTTCTGAAAATTTTATTATCTTCATAATATCAATTTCGGCATTAACTTCCAGTGGTAAATCAATCATGTAAACTGTGTCTGACACAATACTTTTTATCTGTCTAGTTAAATCAATCAACTTTTGTTGTGTTTCATCTGGCATTATTTGGTACACCTGTTTGAGAATCTTAACTTGAAACAACTTGTTAAGATTTTCCACAAACATAGGATCACCAACCCAGTGCAATGCTTTAGTTGTCTCAACTAATTTATATTCGTCATCGCTAAACTGTAAATCATCTTGTAAATTTTTAAAATTCATTATTAATTTTTGATAGACATCAAAATTACCAGTTTCTAGAACTGTCATTTGGCCTGTGTTTATTTCAAATGGCTCAAATGGAGCATAAGTTAACTTCATAAAATCACCGTCCTATTTGAAGTGTTTCTAACATCATCTTTAAACTCACCTGTGATAAAATTCATATCGTTATACTGCTTTTCGGTAATCATCATTGATTGTATGATTCCATCATCAGGTGCAAATTCTGAAATACGCTTTTCCATATATCCTGCAGATTGTTTACTAACACAAACCCTTACATAAACAGAATATTGAATCATCAAAAAGCCTTCATTTATCAATGCTTTGCGAAACCTTCTGTAATCTTTTCTTTGTTCACTGGTTTGGACTGGTAAATCAAACATGACCATTAATCGCATTATTCGGTACCTCATCAAATATCTCCACCTTTACATCAACTTGTTCACTATTCCCACTTAGATAGTTCAAGCAATTCATTACATGCTTGGTTAAAGCATTACGTAAAATCGTTGTTTCGCCATTATATTTCATCTCAAAATTTAACAAATCTACCAAAGCAAACTTTATATCTGGCGTTAGTGCTTGAATTTTTTGGTTAACCACCCAATAATCAATGACTGGCCTAAAAGGTTCCATTAAATCAGATCCTAAATTAAAATCATTTTCCTCACTATGATGATGAATTCCAAATTGGGTTAAATAACCGTTAACTACAATTTCCCGATTAACCGCAGATAATAAAATCGAATATCCATAATTTAAGGCCGCATTAATTGGATCAAACTCATGACGAGTAAAATCTTTGTCAAATAACAGGTTAAAATATTTTCTAGCCACTACTGCCTCACGATTACTAGCATCCCCAACCTCAATCTTTTCTAATTCATTATTCAGCTCTGTAAAGACATTACCAGTCAACTTACATACTTGAATTTGCATATTAATTTTCGTAATCACAATTTTCGTCCAAAGTGATTCTTTCAATTCATTTTTCCAATTAAACTGATCCATTAATAATCCGACGTCTCTATTATTAGGATAATAGCCAATAGTTTCACAGCTTGGTTTACCTTTATCATTAGTAAAAATAATTTTTGCCCCTGCTTGTATTAATTTATTAATTGCCGCTGTTGTTATCACAACATTATTGGAAGCCAATAACAATACTTGAATATCATCAATGGGTATTTGACTGGTACCGTCTCGCGTTTGAACGACTAACTGCCGGCTAGAATACGACACCTTTCCATGTTGAGAAATAATGACACTCCTCCAACTCATAAAAACACTCCTTTAAAAAATATATTTTAGTGTTATACTTAATTGTGTTGACTGATACTCAACACATCGAATTCATTGATTTGATACTCTGAGTTAAAATCAAGCAAGGCGAAAGCCAAGTTTAATCTTTTGAGTCCCGTATAGGACCACTACATAAAGAGCGTTATTGATTGCAAAATCAATAACGCTCTATTTTGTTGCTTATAAATCTTTTAATTGTATACTTTTTTCAAATAATCCGGTTGGAGACAAAAATTTAACTACAGCACCTTCGCTCAGCCTTATTCCTCGAGACTGTTGCATAAATCCAAGTGGAGTTGCGATACCTAATTCTTTTATTCCCAGACAAGTGGAATTAGTATGTAACCCAATTAAAATTTTTTCAAGTACATTCGCTTGTCCAACTTCGATTACTTTCCCGTTTTTTATAATATTTTGTTCCGGAAACGAACTAAACTTATTTCTAGCCGCTGTTAATTTCATCCTAAACTGATTCGTATCATAAAGGGGTAGGTATTTATTTAGAGCAATAATAATTTCATCATATACATCTTCTAAACTATACTTTGATTTTTGCCCGGCAATTTTCTTTATAGTCTCTTTCGAAAGGTATAATTCAACATTATTATACGGAAGTGTTGAAGAACCCAACATAAACTGCTGTCCCCCATCTATAATCGGCTGACTATATAAAACTTTTGGCATCACTAATTCAAACCACTCAACTTTACGAGTAACTTTGCCAGTTTTTTTAATAGTTTTTTCGGTGGTAAATTTAGTCTGAATATAATCCGTCAATTTATCTATATCAATCTTTTTACCTTGTTGTACTGAATCGGCCACTCTTACCGGGATTCCTACAACTTTATAATAAATCTCGTCCTTCTTTTTCAATCTCACAATAGACATAAACGCATCCTTAGAACCTGTATATCCACCATATAATTCAGTAGGTTTATTGTTCTTTTTACGAATTAATTGTTTGGCTCCTTTATGTCCAAGTGATTTATCCAATTTTGCCGGATATAAAGTTTGATCATACATAGCACCAGTATTTGCATGAACTTCATGCGTAACCAAAACTTTCTTAAAATCATAAATTTTGTTCATGTTACTGATTAGTTGAACTTTGTCGGCAATTAATTCACCAGTATCTTTGTCCATTACTTTGTCCGAATATTTCAAATCTCTTAAAAAGTCAAAGTTAGCAAGTTTGCCAATATTGTCAGCTTTTTTAAATTCACCATAAACAAAGTAACGTTGTAGTTTTGGATATTTACGATACAAATAAGTACCCACAAAGGCAGACAAATAAGCATCAAATGCATGATGATAGTTATTTACATTACGATTCTTTGGAAAATCGAAGAATTCACGCATATCGTGAGTTAAATTGGCTTTCACGGAAACAATACTTGTATCTGTTCCAAGCTTTTCATTCAACGTTTGGGCAACCAGTTTAATAATTTGTCGAGTTTCTACCAACTGACGATTAATAAATCCTTCTGCCTTAAACTTATTGATATTATCTGGGTTCAAATTCAAACTATTGAATTTGCCCTTTGACAATAATCCTGATTCTTTCATTCTTTCCCAAGTTGGATACATTTTGTCTCTAAAGAAATTCCAAGGAACGTTGTCACCTTTTCGCAAGTTATCTTCATGATTAACAAGTACCTTATTATTAATGGAATCATCTTTAATAAATGACTGTGGCAAAATATGATCAACATCGTAGGCCGATAGATTATCAATATTAATTGACTGACCATTATAAACGTCAATCCCACCTTGCAAGAAATATAAGAACATTTTTTCTTTGTTTAATTCATTCTTCTTTGATTCAAGCTCACCACGAACGGTTTTCGATAAAATTTCATCGGTAACATTATTATAAATCTGACGAACTTGATTAATTCTTGGATTACTTCTACCCGCATTTGGTTGATCATCTCGCGCAAATTCAATAAATATTTTTTGAGGTGCATCGCCACCCATCGCGTTTTGAATATCTTGAACTACTAATAAGACCTGACGAATGGCCTTTTTGTTTTGTGGTGAAGTGTACATTTCATCTATCGCTTCGGGCATGTACTTACTGTTTCTTTGCTCATTAATTTCATTATTTTCGTCAAAAATAGCTTTTTTAAACTCTGGACGATTAACAATCATCATAAAGTTGTCATTACCATCACGAAGAATATCAATAATCCGTTGACCATTTCCATCAATTAAACCAATTAGCATTTTTTTAGATAAACTACCCCAACCACGATATCTCTTTTTGGCTAATTCATTCCGTTGGTCATCACTTAACCAGTCAATTTCTGCTAATTTAGTTTTAAAAATTCCAGCGTCTTCAAAAATAGTTGACCATTCAATAATCTTTTCGATATCATCTCGATATTTCAAATTATCTAGTTGGTCTGGAATGATTTTATGGTAATCAAAATAAGTGGATAAGTTACTAAGTACTTTTTTCTCATCCGCTAAGCCTTCAATTGTGAGACCATCTTGTGGATAGCTCAATTGGCTAACTAAGAAATCGTGTAATTGTTTCTTAGACACACTGGCATGAATGGTAAATAATTTATCATGTAGTTGTTGCTTTTGTTCAGCAGTAAATCGTTGACCATTCACTCTCACATTATTCAATTCGTTATAAACTTCAAAGTCTTGGTATAACAAACTACAATTTGGTAAAACATCTTCGTTCAAAAGATACGTATCTTTGGTTGTCATCCGCTTAATAAAGTTTTCAGCAGATTGATTTTTATCAACTAAATCTTCAAAGTTCCAAGGTGTGATAGCTTCTGTAGAAGCAGGATTTTTACGCACCATCCAAGCAAATCGAGTTTCATCTTTTTGCTGATTACTTGAGGTATCAACCATTGGGCCGACGTAATATGGCACACGGA
Organism: Paucilactobacillus nenjiangensis; assembly: GCF_008632615.1. Classification (NCBI taxonomy): domain Bacteria; kingdom Bacillati; phylum Bacillota; class Bacilli; order Lactobacillales; family Lactobacillaceae; genus Paucilactobacillus; species Paucilactobacillus nenjiangensis. The sequence goes on along the minus strand of NZ_CP043939.1, from coordinate 253,849 downwards.
AAGAAACCAGCTTATCAAGCTTATATTCCGTTCCAACTTTTTCACCCAACCAGTCATAATATTTTGACTGATTAGCAATAATTCGATCAAGTTCTTGTTGATGCAATTGATGAGGAATTGCGCCATTTTCTTTTGAACGTTGTTTAGGCATAAATTGATCAACGTCAATCCGAGATTTAATCGCTTGCGCTTCAAAACCAGGTACTTTATTCAGTTCATCTTTGACAGCTTTGTAAAAATCTTCTTTGATGAATGGCTTACTATTAAATCCATGAATATACTTGTCATAAGCAGCTTCAAGTTTATCAGCAGATTTTTTATCAACTAACTTTTCAACTGCTTTTAATTGTTTTAGATCAGCTTTATGCTCTTCGTACTTTTCAATCATTGACTCAGATAATCCTTGGCCTTCAGGTACAACGCCAGCTAAAGTGACTGCTGAGTGAACTTCATTAATAATATCAACCACATTAATCGCAAAATCATCTAGTTGAGCAATAATTGTATCCAATGCGTCATCTGCGGTATCAGAATCCAAAGAAAATTGCCAAACGGCGTCATCGTCAGATTCGATATTGGTCACCAAATTGAAGCGTGATTTTAAACCTAACACACCATTTAAAAATTGTTTAGCGACCCCAGCTTGGGTTTTCTTAACTTCAATGTCTGCAGAAGGTTCATAGATTAACTTCGAAGCTTCCTGTTGCCGTTGGCTTCTCGAACGATTTGTATCTAATAATAGTTCCTTAATTTTCTCAGCATTGTCTATTTTAAAAGTAATATCAAGGTCTGGATAGACACTTTTAAAAGCTTCATTTATTTCATTAAATCGTCTCTTTAAGTCCAATTTACCACTCTTAAATGAGCTCACGGGTGCACTATTTAAAAAGTGACCACGGTACTTCACAATATGGTGGATTGCCAAATAAACTTCACGTATATCAAATTGGCGATCTTCAGTCATTAAAGCTTGTCGTAAATGATAAATAGTTGGATATTTGTTGTAAAAATCTTGGTCCGTGACATTATCAAATAAAATACTGCCCGGATATTGTTTTTTTTCATCTTGTGGGACTATATTTGATTGTTTTTGTCGCATAAAAAATGCTTCATCAACTGGTAATATGTATGGTTCAAAGAAATCTTGTAACAGTCGTAAACGCCACTTGCGGCGGTTTAAGCGACGACGAGTAGTACGAAAACCGCGACGTTCAGCCGCTGTTTGGCCTTCGCTATAAATACGCGTTCCATACCCGTATTTCCCTTTGGCGTGCATCAGATTGTAATTATCATCTGTAATTGCCCATCCGATAGAACTCGTTCCAATGTCTAACCCGATATTATAGTTTTTCTTTGCCATTGTACCCTCCTAAGTAGATATATAATATCAGTATAATACATCTAGGTAGTGGGTGAAACGCTTTCATGTGAAACTGTACAAATAATATTTTTATGCGTATAAAAAGCGATATCAAATTGCTTTGACATCGCCTTAAATCCAACTTCCGTGTTCTTTTTTAACAGTGAAATATACTTCATAACGTTTATTTTTAACATCAAATAATGGATCATTTTCAACGTGAATCAAATCCGTGGGATAATCTTGCAGCAACTTTGATAATTGAATCACCAAATCAGCGGTACTTTCGGGCATCGTTTTCGATGACCACATCACTCTTCCATTACCAGAAAACCTAAACATACCCATCACCTCTCCCAATTATTAAATTACCATTATAATCTCACATTAATTAATGAAATTAAAGGAAAAACCGTTTTATTTTCGTATTTAATCAATGTACAATGAATTCAAATATTAAGGAGTTAATCAATGGAACCTTATTTTAACAAAATGACCCCCGATGGTTACGCGGAAATTGAATCAGAAATTGAAAAATTAAAGTTCGACCGTCCTAGTAAAATCGAAGCACTGGCAGCTGCCCGTGCTCTAGGTGACTTATCAGAAAACGCTGAATACAGCTCCGCCAAACGTGATTTACGACGTTTAGAGGGCCGATTATGATTTTTGAATAAACAACTTCAGTATGCACAAATCGTTACCCCATCCGACAGCGATGTGGTAGAAATTGGCAAGACCATCACAATCCAATTTTTAGATGACGAAGAGGAAAAAACCTATTTAGTGGTTGGTAAGCAGGAAGCTAACATCTCTGCCGGCAAACTTTCTTTCAATTCTCCGTTAGGTGCGGCTGTGATGAATCATAAAGTTAACGATATCGTCAATATTTCATCCCCAGATTCAACCTACGCCGTCAAAATTATTCAGATTACCATTTAACATAACCAAATCAGGACCAAGTGAATTCATCCACCTGATCCTGATTTTTACATGTTCAACAAGCTGCGCGCTGTAGTCTGATCAGTCACCAACACATTAGCATAATTGCCTTGCAAGGCTGCGTGCATTGGTAATAATTTGGCCGCTCCGCCACCTACTAGAATGGCGTATTCTTTACGTTTTAAATCGTCCAACGAGATGGCTACCGTTCGATCATCCAATGTTTGATCAACAATCGTGCCGTTTTTATCGACAAAGTGTGACAGGACATCCCCAACCGAATTTTTCTGTAAATAAGTAGCTAAATTCTTATCTAGGTAGCCCAACCTAAACAGCATCGAGTTCATTTGTGTATTGCCAACGGTGAAGAGGGCGATATTGGATTCAGTGCCTTCTCGGGTCACTGTTTGCACAAATTTATCGTTCATCACAATTTTTTTGGCCTCCACAGTGTCAAAAACCACCGGCACCGGAAGTAATCGGGCTTGCGTGTGAAATGCCTGGCTAAAATTATTCATGGTGTCAGCTGTATAGTTATTTTCCTTAGCCGTCGAGACACTACCTTTTAACTGCACCAATCGCACATTGACGGAATGGTTTTCTTTCAAATGCCGTGAGACTGCTTGCATCGTCAAGCCCCAGCTAATGCCAATCGTGTCATCGTCATGGACGATTTCATCCAAATAGTTGGCGGTCACTTTGCCGAGTGCATCTAAAATTGCCTCTGGATTATCATTTGTCTGCGTCGCAATAACAACTTGATTCAAATGATATTTTTGGATGAGTTGGCGTTTTAATGCTTCTACATCTTGAAAGGGATCATTAATTTTAATATCGACAATCCCGGTTTCGCGTGCTTGCGTCAGCGCTCGTGAAATTGTGGGGCGTGACACTTTGAGCCGTTTTGAGATTTCTAACTGACTCAAATTATCTAAATAATACAGACGGCTGATATTCAATATTTGTTCAGTCGTTTTTTTGCGTCGTTCCTGATTCATCCTAAGGACCCCCTTTAAGTCACCGTAATTCCAATCATCACGGACTTAATCAATAAATATAATGTAAAATAAATGGTCCACTATTGCAAATATTTTACATAGTTCCAAATTGTATTTGCACATATGTACACTATATGATATTATTCTGGTTGTAAACGGTTCCATCACTATTCTGGGAGGATAACGGTGGTTACTTGCAGCTACTTGGCTCAACTGGTGCGCACCAGACGCTTACATACTTTGAGAGATTGATAATTGAAATTCCCCGAACGAACTTGTTCAGCAGAAAGTAGGAGATTTCATTATGAACGATACACAGTCAAATTCAAAACACGGCTTTTATCTATTCAAGTTACATGCGAAAGAACTCGATTCTGGTTATGTCGACCGAACACCAATGTTCCAATATATTTTGCTATCCTTGATGTTTCCCTTATGGGGAGCAGCGGCCAGCCTAAATGATATTTTAATTACCCAGTTTAAAACTGTCTTTACTTTATCAAACGTGGCGAGTGCCTTTGTTCAAACCGCCTTTTACTTGGGTTATTTTTTAATTGCGATTCCAGCCTCACTCATTATCAAGAAGACATCCTATAAATTAGCTATCATGATTGGATTATCACTTTATACGATTGGATGTTTCTTATTCTTCCCCGCCTCAAATATGGGCACTTATGGCTTTTTCTTAGTAGCACTCTTTGCTTTAGCCTGTGGTCTGAGCTTCCTGGAAACTGCTTCTAACACTTATAGTTCATTAATTGGTCCCGAAAAATATTCAGTGCTGCGTCTAAACATTTCGCAAACTTTCTATCCTATCGGCGCGATTGGTGGAATTTTACTTGGTAAGTATTTAATTTTCGGTAGTGGCGCCAACTTGGAAACTCAAATGGCTGGGCTTAAAGGTCAAGCACGAATTGAGTTTGGCGAGCGCATGCTGCAGCACACGCTGTTACCGTACAAATACATTATTGTGGTACTTCTGTGTGCTCTCGTAATTTTCGGCCTCACCCAATTTCCAAGTGGTAAACCTAAAAAACAAGACAACGAAACTGACGACACCGCTAAAATCAGTGAAACACTGACTTACTTGATTCATAACTCTAAATTTAAACAAGGTATTTTTGCAGAATTCATGTATGTCGGCATGCAAACCGCCGTTTGGTCATTTACAATTCGGCTGGCGATGGAACTCAATCACACCATCAATGAACGAAGTGCCTCAACTTTTATGATTTTTAGTTATGCCGCTTTCTTTATCGGCAAAGTGGTCGCGAACTTTATGATCAAGTCCATGCATCCTTCAAGAGTCTTACAAATTTTCTCAGTACTTGGCTTTGCTTGCTTAATCTATATTGTATTTGTTCATAATATGACTGCCGTTTATATGGCCATCGTCGTGAGTGGTTTATTTGGGCCTTGTTGGGCTACCATTTACTCGCAAACTTTAGCGACCGTCACTGATCGCCGACATACCGAAACGGCCGGTGCCATTATTGTCATGTCGATTATTGGTGGGGCCTTTATCCCTGTTGCCCAAGGTTACGTGGCCGATATTTCCAACATGTCTGTCTCATTTTCAGTGAATGCCGTTTGTTTCTTAGTGGTCTTCATTTATGCCATTAGCAAATTGCGAGAAAGTAAAAATAATCCTACACAAAATGATCCTCAGGAGGTTATCAGTGATGAAAACAATTAATTTAAGTCATCAAATGTTTAGCGAAAAGGAATATGTCTTATACGAAGATGATAATTTCAAATTATCAACGTTTGTCTATCCTTCCGGGATTGAAGCTGTGCAAGTCAACAACTCCCGTGGGCACCTAACTATTCTGCCATTTTCCGGCATGATTATCTGGGATGCAATCTTCGATCACGTTTCGTTAAAAATGAAGGACATGTTTTCTCAGCCTTTACCTGGCGATGGAATTGCTGACACGTATGGTTGTTTCCAATTCACTTCTGGCTTATTAGCAAACGGTACTCCTGGTCCAGAAGATGATTATCAGTTACATGGCGAATTTCCAACTTCACAAATGGATTACTCATGCATTGAAATTGCCGATGAAACGCTCACGGTTAAGAGCGGCTTCGAATATGTTAAAGGCTTTGGTTATCATTATTTAGCTGAACCCAGTGTCACCATGCATAAAGCCAGTGGCCTATTTGATATCGAACTCAAAGTGAACAATCTGTCAAATTATCAAGAAATGCCACTCCAATACATGTGCCATATGAATTATGCCTATGTTGAAAACGCGGAAATCAGTTCGAATGTCCCTGATGAAGCCTTTAAGCTCCGGCAAACAGTCCCTGGTCATGTACACCCAACTCCAGAATGGACGCAATACAATAACGACCTGAAGGCATCCGGTAAAATTATTAATCAGTTAGACGATAAAAATCACTATGATCCAGAAATCGTCTTCTTCTCATCGGATTTAACTAAATTCACTGAAACCGCGAAATTCAGAATGGCGATTAACAATCGGCAAAACTTCTTAACTAAATTCGCAACGGACCAATTTCCAATTGTCACTCGCTGGATTTTGTATAATCCAGATCAGCAAGTCGGTGCGTTCGCCTTACCGGGCACGAGTCGTCCTGAAGGTTACACGGCTGCTCAAAAAGCCGGTACTTTAATTCATTTGAAACCGCAAGAAGTTAAACAATTCAAAGTGACGACGGGATTAGAAAATTAGGAGGATATCATGATAAAAAGTGACGTATTAATCATTGGCTCAAATATGATGGATTTAATTACTTATATCGACCGCATGCCGATTGAAGGTGAAACCGTCGAGGCACCAGATTTTGAAATGGGTTTCGGCGGTAAAGGGGCTAACCAAGCAGTTGCCGCAGCACGCTTAGGCTCACGTGTGAGTATGATTACTAAAGTCGGTAATGATGCATTTGGACAACAACAGTTGACTAATTTCAAAGATAACAAAATTGACGTTTCCGGTGTGGGCATCGGTACCAAAAGTAGTGGCGTTGCGCCAATTTTTGTCAGCAAATCATCCAATAACAGTATCATCATAATTAAAGGAGCCAACAATGAACTGACTCCTGACGATTTGCAAGCCAATATCGAAATTATTAAAAATGCTAAAATTATCGTTTTAGAAAATGAAATCCCACTAGAAACCAATTACGCAGCCATTGATTTGGCGCAAGAATTCGGCATTCCAATTTTGTTAAATCCAGCCCCTGCACGAAAAGACTTGGATTTAGAATACGTTAAAAAGGTCGATTATTTTGCCCCAAACGAAACCGAACTAGCAACTTTGACGGGTTTACCAGCTAGCAATCTCGATGAAATTAAAGTGGCCGCTCATGACATGGTTTCATTAGGCGTTAAGCACATGATTGTCACGCTAGGCTCACGCGGAGTGTTATCCGTGACTGATCAAGACGAACAACTCATTAATGCCTTGAAAGTTGATGCGGTAGATACCACTGGTGCTGGCGACTCAATTATTGGCGCCTTTGCCCATTATCTGGCAGAAGGAAAAAATGAGTTAGACGCCTTAAACTTAGCCAATCAATACGCAGCGATGACGGTCACCCGTCGGGGCACACAAAAATCCTATCCCACTAAAGCCGAAGTTGAAGCACACTACCAACATTAGTGTCGACAAAAAAATGAAACAAGCAAATTTTGCCTGTTTCATTTTTATTTTATCTGCGTTCAGTCATTTCCAACCTAAGTTGCAGCATCATTTTTATAATTGCTTAATCTCTTATTTAATAATCGTAATGTTCTTATAACTCACAACCATCTTTGAATGGTATTCATCTTTAATTGCGCGTGATAAATCTTCGTTTTCAGCAAAATCTACCAAACAAGAGTTAGTATACTTTCTTTTGATAGTTGCCAAAGCAGGTTCTTTCACCGCTTCACTAGTGAATTTAACTTGTTGTTCTAAATCAAATTGTGCATTCACTTCGTTTTCTTCATATAAAGACAAGCGACTTGATTTGTCAGTCGTTTTAGTTTCTGCCATTAATCATACCTCCATTTATTCTGTAAAAGTTAACTAGAATATTATACAGCAAATTACGTATTTACGCTAATTGGATTGTAAATTATGGATAGTTTATCATTTCACAGGTAATTGTTCATAATATCTGCCACAAAAATAGCCAGCCAAGACTATCTCCCAGTTGGCTGTGGTACATCAATTCAATTTTATCCTAGATATTTGTAAGCTTGTTTCCCAGCTTGACGACCAAAAATGACTGTTTCAGCAATCGAATTGCCACCAATCCGATTATGTCCGTGCAAACCACCAGCAATTTCGCCGGCTGCAAAGAGTCCACGAATGACTTGGCCTTCTGTATTCAAAACTTGAGCTTTGTCGTTAATAGCCACGCCACCCATGGTGTAATGAACGGCTGGTGAAATATGAACCGCATAATATGGGTCGTTTTTCAGTTCATGATGCATCCCCGTCGAACGCTTATATTTGCTGTCGCCCTTGCTGTTGACCGCCACGTTCCATTCAGTCCGTGTCCATTCCAATAAATTAGCGGGCACACCAATTTCTTTGGCTAAGACACTAATCGTTGCTCCGTGCTTAACTAATCCGATACTGTCATAAAACTTCATCGCGGGTACACGGTCATAAACGGCTTGATCTAAAATCAAATAAGCACTTCTTTCTGGTAATTCATCAATGGCGGCGGTCACCTTATCACGTGTAGCTAATTCATTTGTGAACCGTTCGCCACGACTATTAACAAGGATTGCACCTTCGCCTCGGACTGCTTCACCAATCAAATATGCATGATCAGTATCTTGTTGGACAGTTGGATGCACTTGAATTTGATCCATGTCCGTCAGCAAAGCACCGGCTTTTTCCGCTAATGCAATCCCATCACCAGTGGCACCCTCGTGGTTAGTCGTCCGGTAATTGGCTAAATCAGGACGAACTTTGCTAATCATTTCAGCATTCGCACCAAATCCACCAGTTGCTAAAATCACTGCAGCGGCTTCGATTTGAACGGCATTGCCATTGACAGTGGCTTTAACTCCTGTAATCGTGCCATCATTATCTTGGAGCAATTCGGTTACTTCTGCGTCTTCAAAAACAGGCACTTTCGCTTTATCAATTTGTTTGAGGAGTTCGGTCACTAAGTAGCCCCCCACTGGTGCTCCATCGTGAGGACGGTGAGTCCGCGGACGAGTCATACCACCAACTAGAGTTAAATCATCTAAATTAATGTTATGTTGTGCCAACCAGTTAATGGCTAAGGCACTGTGCGTGACGAAATATTTCAACAGCACTTCATTATTGGCACGACCACCACCGTCATAGGTTTCATCATAGAAAGCTTGCATGTCATCAATAACTTTGTGGTTAACTTGTACTTCAGTTTCAGAGGCATTCATCCCAGAAGAAGCACGCGTGGTATTGCCACCTAATTTGCTCATTTTCTCTAAAATGACTGGTTTGAGTCCGAGTTCTTCGGCCTGCAAGGCACTGGTTAAGCCAGCACCCCCTGATCCAATCACGATTAAATCGTATTTCTCTTGTAATTTTGAAGCATCGGTTGGTTTAAATGTATATTTTGCCAATTTTCTTACCCGCTTTCATCAATTATATTTTGGTGCTGATTTCATACGATAACTCTCTTATGCCTTGATTCTCTGTACAGTTTCTCTTTGTTGCCTTTACTTTAGCACTTATTTCACAAATTATTAAGTGATTCCATTTAATCCCATTAATTATTTAAGCAGTACAAAAAAGCCTCAAATTAACGAGACTCTCTAACTGGGTTCTCCTTCAAGATTTTATTTAATATCACAATCAAGATAAACGTCATCAACGCATATCCAAAAGCAATTAAACTGATATTCTTTAAGCCAATAATTCCAAGTAGGGCAGCGGCCGTCGCTGATCCCAAAGAAATTCCAAAATTAAAAAAAATTGAGCTCAAGGAGGAGGCCAATACTAATGATTGTGGATAGTCTTTTTCAGCTACCCCCAAAAAATGCACTTGCATCGGTGCCCCTAACAAGGCCGTTACTACACCGACTATCAATAATACGGCTAGCCCGGTAACTTTATAATTGAGCGCTAGTGGCATCACCAACAGTAGGGCCATTTCCAAAATAAAAATCTGTGGCATTTTGGATATTCCACTTTTATCCGCGATGCGCCCGGATAATTGGTTACCAACGATACTAGTAATCCCTAAGGCAAACAGTAGTATATTCAACATTCCTAAACTGAATCCCAAAGCGTCGGTCAAAAGTGGCCGAATATATGTATAGTAGCCATACATCGCCGCCGCAGAACCTAAAATAGCGAAGACCCCAACGTAAATCCGTGAGTCTTTCAATAATGTCAGTTGGCCCAGCAAGGTACTCTTCACCTGCTTGGTATCACGCGGCAGAATAAAAATGAGGGCAACAAACGTCAAAATTGCCACCACTGACACGACCCAAAAAGCATTCTGCCAACCATAGTTAGTACTAATGGTCGTTCCAATTGGCACGCCAATAATTGAAGCAATACTGAATCCAGAATATAACCATGAAATTAAACCGGCTCGCTTATCCATGGGTGCGATGGTCGTTGCAAACGTCATAATCAATGAAATAATTGATCCGGCTACCATAGCCGTCATCACCCGCGAAGCAATCAAAATCGCATAATTGGAAGCCACTGCGCCGAGGGTATTCCCAACAATGAAAACAACCATCAGCGTCATCAAAACTTTAAACCGATTATACTGACTGGTAAAAATCGTGATAAATGGGGTACTAATTGCATATACCAGCGCGAAAGCGGTCACCAGATATCCCACCACAGCGATGGAGATGCCAAATGATTTGGCAATATCAGAAATCACCCCTACGACCATAAATTCATTACAACCTAACATAAAAGCCGTCAACACAAAAACGACGACCTGTAATCTATACTTTGTCACCTTTTTCCTTCTCCTTTAAAAATATAATTGTGAGAAAATCCACAATAGTCACGATTTGACAAATTTTGAGCAAAAATCAAACTAGACTGTTATAATGAAAACGGATACATTTTAGTTATTATTGAAATAATTTATCGACTGAGCTTTCTCTCTTCTGTTACTACGATACAGTATTTTAACTGCAAATCAAACATTTGTTTTTTCAAACTTTTCCCGCTGTTATTTTTACAATTGAGGTGTCACGATGGAGAAATTTGTTTCTATTCCAGCAATTGAATCGAGCCTACACATTTTCGGTGGTCATATCCGGACTGTGCCCGGTGGTTGGTCGTTTTTCGAACAAAAACACCAAGCATTTGAATTAATGTGTATTATTGAAGGTCATCAAACGACTGTGATTGGTGACCACCAGTTAACCTATGGGCCTGGCGATGCACTCTTTATTTCACCAGGTACTTTGCACAACAATTACAATTCTAGTAAGTCTGAGAAGATGACTTACATCTGTTTCCACTTTAATATTGAAAGCTTACAACTAAAATCTGAAATCATTAGCTACATCGCTAATGACGTTATCCACGCCACTAATCAAATTGCCCAAATTGCTATTAAAACGGCTAAAGAAATGATTGTTTTGAGTGATGCCAACGATGTTTCTCTGGTAGAAAAGAAGCTCAAAATTCAAATTGAATTTCTACAATTTCTTGGTAGTTTGCTTTCGCTTCTACCTGAATATAAGAACCAACAACGCTCCAAATACAGCGAACGTGAGGCTCAGGTTGCCCGTTCAATTGCAATGTCAATCGAGACAGCAGTTGAAAACGCCAATACTGATGGCCTAAATTTTGGAGAAATTTGTAAGACCCACAACATCAGTTCCGGTTATGGTCACCGTGTGTTCAAAAAAGTTTATGGTATTACCCCGTTGCATTTGATTGAAGAACAAAAATACCGGAAAGCTAAGTTATTATTGGGGACACCAGAATACTCAATTGAGCAAATTTCTTATATGATTGGAGCTCCAGATCAGTCCAGTTTCAGTAAACAATTTAAGAAATGGTCTGGACTCACCCCTAGTAAATATCAGCAACAAATCAATCATAAACGCAAGGTAAGCTCCCTTAAAGAAAGCGGCTATTTCGAATAGACCGCTTTTTATTTTGCCCAAGTCACCAGGTTACAATTTGACAAATTTCTGTTATCAAATACTCTTTTATATATTCTGAAAGCGGATACAATATAAATATAATCATTTGTTGGTTCAGTTTACCAACTAATCGTTATCTATTTCACACATTTTGAAGGGAGTTTCAATTATGGCCTCAAATCCTCAAAGTTCATCTACAGATGAATTCGCCAAGCTAACTTGGCGTGAGCGAATCAGTTACGGTGCTGGTGATCTGGCGCAAAACTTGATTTTTGGTACTATCGGTTCCATGTTGCTATTTTATTTAACCACTGTGTACGGTATTTCAGCTGCTGCCGGTGCAACAATCTTCTTGGTAGTTCGTTGGGTTAACGTTTTCTGGGATCCATGGGTTGGTGCAGTTATTGATAAGCATGACTTCAAGAGCGGAAAATATCGCCCTTACCTCGTCTATGCTGGTGTACCGCTAACTATATTCTCAGCAATGCTATTCTTACCAATCGACGCTGTTCGTGGTAACATCGCCTATGCATTTATTGCATACTTGGTTACTGCTTTAACTTATTCATTAGTTAATATTCCTTACGGTGCTTTAAACGCATCTTTAACTCGTGATAATGACGAAGTTTCTACCTTAACCACAGTTCGTATGACAGAGGCAAACATTGGTAACTTATTAGTTTACACATTCTTGCCATTATTCGTACAACTTGCTTCTCCAGACAAACAATCCAAGGACATTGGGTTCTTCGGACTTCATATGAACTTGGGAGATTACACCTCACCTAAAGCGGGAACTGCCTACTTTACAGTGATGGCCATCTACATGGTAATCGGATTTGCAATGTTAATGTTTACCTACTTTGGTATTCACGAACGAGTACTTCCTACAAAGGCAGAATCTGATAACGTTAAATATTCCGATTTGTTTGCGGAATTAAAACGTAACCGTCCACTCTTAATTCTGGGACTATTCTTCTTAATCGGATTTACTTTCATGTTCTTTGGAAACACTGTATGGCCTTTCTACATGCAATACAGTGTTGGACACTCAGAATGGATTTCATCAATTAACTTGATTGGCTCGATTCCTGGGATTTTCCTTGTCTTCTTATGGCCAATCGTTCGTAAACGAATTGGTAAAAAACAATTCTTCTATATTTTCCTAACCCTCTTTATTATCGGTACATTAATTCTTTATGCATGGTCATTACCTGCCTTTAAAGATAGTGTTGCCCTTGGTTACATTGGTCGTTTCTTACAACAATGGGGTATCACTGCTGCAACTGGCTACATGTGGTCATTGGTTCCTGAAGTTGTTTCTTATGGTGAATACAAATCTAAGAAACGTGTTGCCGGTATCATCAATGCTTTAATGGGACTCTTCTTCAAGATTGGTCTTGCTTTAGGTGGTATCATTCCAGGCTATATTAACGCTGCTACTCACTTTGATGGTACTGCTAAAACTCAAAGTGCCGGTGCCTTGATGGGTATCCAAATCTCAATGATCTGGTTGCCAGTTATTCTTGCCGTAGTTGCTATGTTCATCATGAGTCGTTACCCACTAAGTGATAATGATGTTAAGAAAATTAATCTTGAAATTGACCAACGTAAAAAAGCTGGTAATTTATAAAATAATTGTTTAGAAAGGAATTTTAAACATGAAACTTACTAATCCCGTGCTTCCCGGTTTTAACGCTGATCCAAGTATGATTCGCGTTGGAGACACTTATTACATTGCCAATTCTACTTTCGAATGGTTCCCCGGCGTTCGTTTACACGAATCAAAAGATATGATTCATTGGAACCTGCTCCCCTCACCACTATCAACCACCACACTGTTAGACATGAAAGGTAATCCTTCCTCAGGCGGTATTTGGGCTCCAGATTTGTCATATGCAGATGGTAAATTTTGGCTAATTTATACTGATGTTAAAATTACCGAAGGCGCTTTTAAAGATATGACCAATTATTTAACTACTGCCACCGACATTCGTGGTCCTTGGTCAGATCCAATTAAAGTCAATGGTGTTGGTTTTGATGCCTCACTATTCCATGACACCGATGGTAAAAAATATTTAGTTCAACAAACTTGGGATCACCGTGAATATCATCATCCATTTGATGGAATTACTTTGACGGAATTTGATACTTCTACCATGAAGCTCAAACCACACACTGCCCGGACCATCTATGATGGCACCGACGTTAAACTGGTCGAAGGTCCTCATCTTTACAATATTAAGGGTCAATACTACCTATTTGCTGCTGAAGGCGGAACAGTCTTCACCCATCAAGAAGTCGTTGCGCGTTCAAAGACACTTGACCCACACTCATTTGAAACTGAACCCGATGGGCCATTCATCACCAACCTTGATACTCCAGGATTCTATTTACAAAAACAAGGCCATGGTGCCTTAGTTGATACCCCAGGCGGCGAATGGTATTACGCTTCACTTGTCTCACGTCCTTGGAATCACCCTAACGAATCATCAACCGATCCACGTGGTTGGAGTACATTAGGTCGTGAAACCTCAATCCAAAAAGTTGAATGGGATGACCAAGACTGGCCTCGTGTCGTTGGTGGTCATGGTGGTCAAGTTGAAGTCGAAGCACCTAAAGATGCCATTTTGACGGACGCTCCATTGAACCATTCTCGTCACGATAACTTTGATAAACCAGCACTTGATATTGATTGGAATACCCTCCGCATTCCTTTCACAGCCACAATGGGTTCGTATGGCAATGGCGAATTAAAACTAATTGGCCGCGGTTCACTTGCCGGTACCTTCGATACTTCACTGATTGCATCACGTTGGCAAGCCTTTAATTTTGATGCTGAGACTAAGGTTAAATTCGATCCTTATACTTACCAACAAATGGCTGGCTTAACTAACTTTTATAACGATAAGCACTGGTCATGGATTTACATCACTTGGGATGAAAACAAGGGTGCAGTCATTGAGGTTGCTCAAAACGACAACAATAACTACACTTCATTCCTCAAAGATGACGCCATCAAGATTCCGGACGGGACAGATTACGTTTGGTTCAAAACCAAGGTTCGCAAACAATCATATACTTATGAATATTCATTTGATGGTGAACTTTGGAATGAAATTCCAGTTGAACTTGATGCAGCAATCCTTTCAGATGACTATGTCTTGCAAAACTATGGTGGCTTTTTCACCGGTGCCTTTGTCGGACTCGCTGCTGTTGACTATTCTGGTTACGAAGAAGCTGCAACCTTCGACTACTTCGATTACACCGAATTCGATGATTAACATCTTCAAAACAATCTAAAATTTCACATTAAATCCCAACAACCAACTTACAATTAATGATCATGCAGACTTCGGTTTAACTGCATGATTATTTTTATGTGAACAATTCCCGTATTTTGTCTTATTACAATTATGTAACTAATCTGTTTCTTTTTAACTTTTTATTAAGAAATAGTTATAATAAAAGACAGCTAAGAGAGAAAAGAGGTTTTTGGTATGAGTTCATCTTATTCAGTACGTCGATCTGTTGTTTTAGCACTATTGGTTGCAGTCACAGTGGTTGTAGCTCGTGTTTTCTTGATTCCCGTACCAATGACACATGGCAACGTTAATTTATGCGATGCCGGTATTATTATTGCTGCGCTAATGTATGGTAAACGTGGCGGCTTAATCGTTGGCGGTTTAAGCGGTTTCTTACTAGATTTAATTTCAGGTTATGCTCAATATATGGTCTTTTCACTCATTGTGCACGGCCTTGAGGGCTTGATTGTTGGTTGGCTTGGTTACAACAAGGGACGCAAAGCTCAAATTCTGGCGCTAATCGCCGGAATTGTGGTCATGGTCCTTGGTTACTTTATTACCGATGCCATCTTATACAAGCCCGTTGCTGGATTGGCCGGAATTCCAACTAATTCCATTCAAGGTGTCGTGGGCGCCGTGATTGGCTATCCTTTAGCCTTAAAATTAAAACAAACACTAAAAGTGTAGTTCCCTTCAGAAAGGAAACATCATGCAAAATATACAACTAGAACATCCATTTTTAGTTGCTCAAGATTTATCTGCCATTGGCAGTTTGTCGTTAAGCGTCGCAAATCCAATTTTGGCTGCTTTCGGTTCACCATTAGCAGTTTTACCAACAAGTTTGTTATCTACACAAACGGAAGGCTTTGACACACCGGCTAAATTGCCAGCGGATAGTTGGCTTGAGTCAACTTTTAAACATTGGCAACAACAAAATATTCAACTGTCAGGGGCTTTAATTGGCTACTTAGGTACGGACGAATTAGTCACACAGCTCAGTAATTACCTTGCTGGCCAGCACCTACCGTTGGTCGTCGTTGATCCTGTCATGGCTGATCAAAGCGAATTGTACCCAGGTTTGCCAAAACGATATTCCGTATCAATGAAGACCCTACTGCAGTATGCAGATGTGATTGTACCCAATACCACCGAAGCTCAACTATTATCAGGGATTACGATTGGTGATAACCCAACTGAAAATGAACAAACTATTTTATTGAAATCTCTAGAACAACTAATGCCAAAAGACTCCCACGCAATCATAACCGATGTAAGAGTTGGTGCTCAAACGGGTTGTGTCTGGCTAGAAGATGGCAAAATCAGATATTATAGTTGTCCAATTATTAATGGTCATTTCTTTGGCAGTGGTGACGTTTTTGCTGCCCTATTGGCTGGATTTTTGCTTCACGAAGAATCACTCGGTGATGCCATTCGTATGGCGACCGATGGCACTTATGAAACTCTCAAGCACACGGCTGCGGAGGAAACCGAACTGCGTTTTGGTCTCAACATTAGTACCTTATTAGGTAAAATCAGTAATTACGCACAAACTGGCGAATTTAAAAGTTAACATTCGTTTTTTATTCATCAATTTTTAATTTGTGACCGGTTTCATTCGTGTTTTCCATCAATAAGCTTGTCACTCGTCAGTTCCAGTGTTAGTATTTTAATACAAATTAAATCGCAACTGCCTATATAATGCCGTAATATGGTCGGCGAGTCTCTACCCGAAGCCGTAAACTTCGGACTATACGCATGAATAAGTAGTGAAATAAACCGCTCTTCACTTGAAGAAGTAACGATGGATTATCGACGCAGTTTACTGCAAGATAATTTAAGTTACATGTAAAGTGAAGGTTTATTGAGCACAATTCAGACAAGCTGACGTAAAAATCAGTTCGTATACAGAGATTGAGGTTCCCCACCTCGGTCTCTTTTTGTATTCTTGAGACTAATTAGACTAGGTGGTTAGCACAGGAGGATTATTGTGAAGGAAGCCAGTACGTTAAATTCACCAACGCAATCAGAAAATGTCTCGAATTGGAAAGCTGCTATTTTAGGAATTCAGCATTTGTTAGCTATGTATTCTGGTGATATCTTAGTACCAATTTTGATTGGTTCGATGTTGCACTTCAATGCCGCCCAAATGACTTATCTCGTCTCTGCCGATATTTTTATGTGTGGAATCGCGACCTTACTACAATTGCGGACGACCCCATTAACCGGGATTGGCTTACCAGTTGTGCTTGGATGTGCAGTGCAAGCAGTGGCTCCACTGGCTTCAATCGGTGGCAAGCTTGGTATTACCTATATGTACGGTGCCATCATCGCTGCTGGAATTTTCGTTTTCTTAATTGCTGGCCTCTTTGCGCGTTTGAAATATCTTTTTCCTCCCGTTGTCACAGGCTCATTAATTACTATTATTGGTTTTACTTTGGTGCCAGTTGGTTTTCAAAATTGGGGCGGCGGCGATTTAACTGCCAAATCATTTGGTAATTCTAATAATTTAATTATCGGTTTGGTTACGATGGTCATTATCATTGGAATTAGCGCTTTTGCCAAAGGTTTTATCAAAGCCATTGCCATTTTAATTGGAATCTTAGCTGGTTCATTTTTGGCAGGAGCGATGGGTGTTATTTCACTTGATCCGGTCTCTCAAGCTTCTTGGTTCCACCTCCCTCAATTCTTTTATTTTGGAGTACCCAAATTCAACGCTTCTTCAATGGTCACGATGATGTTAGTTTCAATCACGACCATGATTGAATCAACCGGTGTCTATTTCGCATTAAGTGATGTCACTGGTCAAAAATTAGGGACTAATGATTTGAAGAAAGGTTACCGTGCTGAAGGAATTGCCGCCATTTTAGGTGGACTCTTCAACACTTTCCCCTACTCAACTTTTTCTCAAAACGTTGGTGTCTTAAAACTGTCCGGTGTAAAAACTCGAAAACCAGTTTATTTTGCCGCATTCTTCCTAATTGTCCTTGGACTTTTACCTAAAATTGGTGCCTTAGCAACAATTATCCCTAGTGCTGTCCTTGGTGGCGCAATGGTCGTTATGTTTGGCATGGTTGGCGTACAAGGAATGCAAATCCTTCATAAAGTTGATTTCTCTAAGAGTAGTAATTTGCTAATTGCTTCAATGTCGATTGGCTTAGGAATTGGCGTTAATACTTACCCTCAAATCTTCCAACACTTGGGTACTGAACTACAAATTATGTTAAGCAATGGTGTGGTCGTTGGTAGCGTCACTGCTGTCGTTCTTAACTTAATTTTGAATCGTAAAGAATTAAAAGATCAAGAGTTCTAATTACAAAATTCAATCCTCATAGTAGTCAATTACGACTATTATGAGGATTATTTTATTGCATATTTTTGATGATAGTTGCGATAGATGCTTTGAATTGAATAATTTCTTGTTCATTCATGCCTGCAAACATTCGTAGTTCTAGGTTGGTCATATCGCGTTCAAACTCAGATTGATGTTGTTTAAAATCATCAATGATTCGTGGTTGCAAAATAATTTGTTTAGCTCGCGAATCTTTCGGTGATTTTTCTAAACGAATTGCGTCTTTTTCGACGAGCCGTTTAATAATGCCATTGATTGTTGGTCGACTCAGTCTAAATTCAGTATCCAAATCATTTTGCTGAATTGTCTCATCGCGGTGATCAAATAAATACATGACGACTGACATTTGTGTGCTGGTAAACCCAGCTTCTTGTGCCATCAAATGTTTATCAAGTTCTTTTTCAATTAGGGTATTCAAAATTTTGATTTGCGGTGAAAAGAATTTTTTATCCATTTTAAACTCCAATTTATCCTGTAATTTCAGCAGCCGTTTTATTTCTAAGCGTAAATGCCATTAAGAAGCAAAGCAATGAAAATCCTGTGACGACCATGAAAGTCCACTGATACCCAGTAGCTGTGTTGGCCAAGGTAACAGAATGACCGTTGGCGCTTAATTTAGCAGTCATGGTTGAAACCGTCACTAATAAGGCCGATCCCAATGAACTGGCAACTTGACGAAATGTGGAAGCAACCGTGTTACCATGCACCAAATATTTAGCTGGCAAGGCGTTGACGCCAGAAGTATTGAGCTGCATCATCACTAACCCCAATCCTAACATCCGGATGGCATACAGGGTCGATATCAGTACGACACTAGTTGTATGGTCGAACCAAATCATCGGAACAGACGCCAGAGTTAAAATACCAAACCCGATAATTGCTAGCCCTTTGATTCCATGTCTATCAAACAGGCGCCCTGCAATTGGTGAGATTATCGCACCAGGCAGCATGATTAGTCCAGAATCAAGTGCAGAAACTCCACGTACATTTTGAACATAAAGTGGCAATATCAATTCCACTCCCAGTAGAGCAATCGAAGACAACGCGGCTAAGATTGTTGTTTTCGTAAATGAAATTGATTTAAAAACTTTCATTTCCAACATTGGCTTTTCCATTTTAAGTTGACGGATGACGAACAAAATCACAAAAATGATTCCGACAACGACCATCACTAACGAACTTAAATCAACAGATCCAGTATTTCCAATACTAGAGAAACCATACAACAGAATTCCAAAGCCCAAGCTCGACAATGCCAGCGATTTCCAATCTAATTTATCACCAGTTGGTTGGGTGATATTTCGAACAAAAATCATCGACAAGATAATAATAATTATACTAATCGGAATCAAAATAATAAACAACATTTGCCAAGAATACTGATCAACTATCCATCCCGATAAGGTTGGCCCAATTGCGGGTCCTAAAATAATTACAATTGATGATAATCCCATGGCAGAACCACGCTTATCAATTGGAAAAATTAACATCATCAAGCTTTGGGTCAATGACATACTAATCCCGACAGAAATTGCCTGGACTAACCTACCGAGTAGCAAAAATGTAAATGTAGATGACATCACCGAAATTAAAGTTCCAAATAAAAATATCACCATTGTCGTAATGAAAAGTGGTTTCAAACGGAATCGATTTAGGAAGTACGCAGAAAGTGGCATCATAATGCCGACGACCAAAATATACCCAGTATTCAACCATTGAGCCGACGTTTGACTCACATGAACTTCACGCATAATTGCGGGAATGGCATTATTGAGTAACGTCTCGGTTAACGAAGATAAAAAACCTCCCATTAATATCACAATGATGAACATCAAATTGTTCTGTTTTTTAGTATTAATCATTCAAGCTCCCTCTTTCATTAATTAGCATGCTAATCATCATAATAGTTAGCACGCTAATTGTCAACTGGCAACTTGAAAATAAAAAGTCAATCCCGTTATAATTCGGTAATCGACTAAATAAATTTATTTAAATAGTTTTTGATACTCGCCAAAGCCTTGTTCTTCTAACTGATCGACTGGTACAAATTTCATGGCAGCTGAATTAATACAATAGCGCAACCCACCGGCCTCTTGCGGACCATCTGTAAACACGTGGCCCAAATGTGAATTGGCATTTTGGCTACGAACTTCGACCCGTTCCATACCAAATGATTTATCCCGAATCTCGTCTAATTTAGCAATTGGTTTAGTGAATGATGGCCAACCACAACCAGCATCA
This sequence comes from Paucilactobacillus nenjiangensis, assembly GCF_008632615.1. Taxonomy (NCBI): domain Bacteria; kingdom Bacillati; phylum Bacillota; class Bacilli; order Lactobacillales; family Lactobacillaceae; genus Paucilactobacillus; species Paucilactobacillus nenjiangensis. The sequence continues at coordinate 233,571 of NZ_CP043939.1, read as the reverse complement.
TACTTATCGGTTGAAGAAAACAGTGGTTCGCCACTCACAACATCGACGTAAATGCCATCGCGATAAAATTGATCATATTTCCCGGAGAACGGTGCCTCAGTTGCGGCATTTTGAGTAACGTCATACTCTTCTTTAGTCAATCGAGACTTCAATTCTTTCTTATCCATGCTAATCACCTCATTGATTAAGAATAGCCGCAATTCGGCAAATGAGCAATTTAGATGCTCACTTTCGAAACATTTCATAACTCTGTGTAAGATATCTAACACTGTGAGTGATATTGATATTAATATTTTTACGTATCTGTTTTATGATAAACGCATCATAAATTTATGGGGGAATTATTATGACAATCAAAATCCATGTATTACACACTGGCCTGGTCACTGTTGATAAATCCATACCTGCACATGAAGCAGCTATCAATCCATTAGCTTTCACCGGTATTTTCAGATCTCATAAAAATAAAATTACGCTGCCAGTTTCTAGTTATTTAATTGAGCACCCCAAGGGATTGGTTTTAATTGATACAGGTTAAAATGACCTCGTGAGGACTAGTCAACGAAAAGAACTTGGCTTACAAGTTAAAATTAATCAAGCTTATTTACCAGCAGGTTGGTCAGTTCGCGAGCAAATCGACTCATTAGGTTTCAAAACTTCTGACATTGATTATGTGATGTTAAGTCATCTGCATAGTGATCACGCAAGTGGATTACCCTTAGTAGCTGATGCTAAAAACTTTTTGACCAGCGAAGAAGAATGGCAAACCGCGACAAATTAAGGTACATTGCAAAAATGTGGCAAGGCATTGATATGAACACTTTCCATTTTGAAGACACTGGACATGGTCCATTTGGTCGCTCATTTGATTTATTTAACGATGGTTCAATTGAGTTTTTTTTCACTCCTGGACATAGCTTAGGATTAGCCGCAACAATCATCCGTGGCGAATCCGGACAAGAAGTACTACTTGCAGCTGACACGGGATATTCTGCTAAAAATATCAACAAGCTCTATACTCCTGGAATTGTAAAAAATCGGGGGAATGCAATCCAATCAGTTGGTTGGATTCGTGAAAAAAGTCGTGAATCACAAGTTATAGAACTACTTCCTAACCACGACCCTGAAGTGATTCCACACACTATTGTTTTGAACTAGACCTAACCGTATTAATAACTGCATCAGAGATTTGATTCATTAACACACCGATATTTTCGTTAACCCCATTTTCTAGCGTCCACAAAATATTATCCACAGCGATGGTGGCATACAAATTGGCTAAATAATCCATTGGAATTCCAGTCTGTTTTTCGGCTGGGATTTCTTTTGATATTGACACGCTTAACATCTGTTTCATATTTTCCGCCAAATCATTATCAGTTAAGTGAATTTTGGTTAATTGGAGTACTTGATCCTTATAGGCTTGTAGATAGTCAAACAATCCAACCAATGATCGATTACCCTTCCGATTACCAAAGCGCTTGTTCAGTCCATCTTGAAACAATTCCCCATAATAGGCATTATTTTTGTTCCAACCAATCATACTTGTCCAAATAATGCTGATAAAATGTTGACCGTCCAATTTTAGCCGTGGTACAAATTTGTGCAACAGTCAATCGTTCAAATGATAATTCGTGGAGAAGCGTAAAAATAGTTTCGTCGATTAACGTTAAAGTTTTCTCGGTTCGCAAATCAGCCATATTTTTTCTCCTTGAATTTGTTTGGTTTCATTTTAGCATTTCAACCAAAAAATCGCATTCCTCAATAATAAGAAATGCAATCACCGTTAATTGACAACTATTTATATATTTGGCAGATTGCAAGAAATAACTTGAACAAATTTAGTAACGCAGATCACGCAAAAAGATCTCAATCGGTGTTCGCCAATTCTAAAATAGCCTTGGTCATTGAAGTACTATCTCGTCCATTAAGCCGTTTAACGATGGTAAGCCGACTCTTACGCTCGACAAACGTAGCTACTGCTTGACCTTTACGTTTTCCAGATAAAACTGTATCAGCTTCGAAGTGACCTGAAGTATTACGATCAGAAATTTCAGCTGGACGATCTTCGATGGAACGTCCATGACTAAAAGTACCACGGGTTTCTTTAGCTCGTTTGCGACGAATACCATGGTCAGGTAAATCAGTCACATTAATATCCAGTAGTTCCTGATCAATCCAGTTATAGATGGTTTTGTAGGCAATTCTAACTACATGAGCCACTTGTTCAATTGACCATTTTTGGATCTTGATTTTTTCTTCAATCAATCGCTTTAGGTTGGTCGTTAAGATGGTTTTACGACCACGATGACTAAGTTTAACTTCATGGTCAGTTTGAGCCTTAACTGCGTGGTACTCACCAGCTAAGCGATGAACCTCATTAAAGATAGTGGTTTTACTAAAGCCTAAATAATCGGCAATATATTGAAGTGAGTGCTTTTCATGATGAAGTGTTTCGATGACAACGCGGTCTTCAAATGATAAAATAGTGGTGCCCATAAAGGTCCTTCTTTCTAGTGGAATGTTGTGGTGACACCATTAAAGGCCTTTATGGGTTTTTCTGTCCACTAATATGTTCAACTTAAATTTTACAATCTACCATTTACAAACATTTACTACTAGAAACCTAACAATCTAGATAGTAATTAATAAAACATCTCCCATTTTCAACTGTACGAGAGCGTAAAATATCTTGTGTAAATGCATAAAAGATTTCTGAATTGTATAGAAATAGGGAATGCCTTCCCTTATGATATTTAGTAATCACAGAAAACATCACAGGAGGCATTCCCCATGAATGAACTTACCACAGAAATTATCGCTGCACTAGCCCAAAAGCAAGATTTGGACGAAGTTTTTCGTCACCACCTCGAAATTGCGATTAACCAGCTGCTTCAAACCGAATTGGCAGAGTTTTTGGGTTACGAACGCTACTCATACGCTGGGATTAACACTGGTAATAACCGCAACGGCAGTTATGAGCGCTCGTTTGATACGAAGTACGGCCAACTTAACTTAACCATTCCTCGAGATCGCAATGGCCGGTTTGAAAATCATACCTTGCCAGCCTACGGTCGGCACAGTGATAATTTAGAAACAACGGTCATTCAGTTGTATACCAAGGGAATTACCACTGCTGAAATTGCCGAACTTATTGAGAAAATGTACGGTGCTCACTACTCCAAAGCCACGGTTTCCAACATGACTAAAGCCGTCAATGAACAGGTTCAAGCTTTCCAGCAACGTCGACTGGGTTCACAGTATGCGGCCATCTTCTTAGATGCCACTTACTTGCCGTTAAAGCGGGATACCGTTCAAAAAGAAGCCGTTCATATTGCGATTGGCATTCGTCCAGATGGTACGAAAGAAGTGCTGAACTACCAAGTGGCGCCAACGGAATCGACTGGAATCTGGACTGAACTGCTGGGAACCTTGATCAAGCAGGGCGTTAAAGATGTGCTGTTGTTTGTGGACGATGGGTTAGTTGGTTTGTATGAAGGCTTGAATCGGCATTTCCCTAAAGCCAAACGACAACGTTGCCTGGTTCATGTTGGGCGGAATCTGATGAACAAAGTTCGCGTAAAAGACCGCAAGGCCCTGATCAGTGACTTTAAACAAGTTCATCGGGCCGCCAACCGTGAAGCAGCCGAACTGAAACTGAATGAGTTCGCCAACAACTGGCATCAGACCTATCCCAAATTAATCAAAGATCTGCTTAAAATGCCGAATTTACTCACTTTCATGGACTTTCCACCAGCTATCCGGCAATCACTATACTCCACTAACCTGATTGAGAACTTTAATAAGCATCTCAAGCGCACCACCCACCACAAAGAACAATTTCCAACGGAAGATTCACTGGATCGCTTCCTGGTTTCTCAGTTTAATGTTTATAACGAGAAGTCTCTGAAGCGGATCCACCGAGGGTTCAAAGGACTCCAGGACACCTTGGAAGCATCATTTATTTAAGTTAGATACATATTATATGTACGAAGGCATTTCATTTACACAAGATTCTTGACGCTACCGATTAATTTCGAAAATTTGAATTTCAGTTGCTAAGTAAAGTGGCGTCTTACCATGATTAAAAGCAAAAACGGGTTGCGGAAAATCAGGCTTACTAGCAACTTGATGAACACTTTGACGAGAGTTCATCTGCCAGCGAATTTTTAAATCTTCACGCGACAATAACTGTGGCAGCTGTGTTTTTTCAAGTTGAGCTTGTTGCTGCAACTTTTGTGTAAAGGCTTGTTTAGTCTTGTTTTGATGCCAATCATCAAAAAGATCATACTTGTTTGATTTAAAATCTAAATCCATAAAGCCAGCCTCCTAACCAAAATCAATTTTATCCAGCATCGTTTCGGTACTAGCCTGGTCTAAGCCTAAATAAGCTAACGTCATCGCCTCACTGGAATGATTGAGCAGATTCATGACTAAGCCAATATTATAATTTGATTGCGTATAGACGCGATAAGCCCCGGTTTTGCGCATTGTATGGGTCCCTAGATAATTAATTCCTAACAGATCGCCAACCTTACTCATAATTTTGTAGAACTGTTTTTCCGTGATATGGCGCTCGGGGTGTTGAATGGAAGGAAAGAGCCATTCAGAGGCTAGTCTATGATCAAGTAGCCATTGACGGTACAATAAGAGCTCTGTTTGAACTGGTTTAAGATACAAGGTATTAGGCTTACCCGTTTTTCGGTCGTGAATGAACGCATTTTGTTTAATAGAACCGTCCGGATTAAAAATATCGGTCTGTTTTAAGCGCATGACATCACTGACTCGCAACAGTGTCGCTTTGCCAACTTGAAAAACTGTATAGTTACGCCGGCCAGCTTTAAAGTTGTTGAGTAAGGTATCTTGAACCTCCTTGAGAACATTTGAATCTTTGATGGGTAAGACAACTTGTTGCATAGTTTTAGCTCCTTAAAAAATTGATTTTTAGTACGGATTAAAGTACAATATTGAGTACAAGGGAAGGGTGGTAAATATGACATTAGCATTAACACAGAGCGATTTTCGCGCTAACTTAAAAAAATATTTAGATCAAGTTAATGACGAAGACGAAACCGTTTATATTGCTCGTTCAAATAGTCGCGCAGTAGCCATCGTTTCACAAGAAAAAATGGACTGGTTAGAAAGAGCATTAAAAGCTAAAGAAGGTTCGTTAGAATATGCAATTGCACGTGATCAGTTAATTAAACGCCATGTCTTACCTGACGATGAAATTGTTGAACCAGATGATGATTATTGGGGTCAGTTTAAATAATGAAAAAACTAAGATTTAAACCACGTGCAACCTTTAATGCTGATCTAAAACGGCTAGCCAGTTTAGACAAATCTATTATTGATGAAGTTCGAGCAGCCATTGACCTGTTGCTTGATCAACAACAATTACCACCAGAATTTGAGGATCATGAACTTAATCGGCGAATGAGCGGGTATAATGAATTTCACCTACGAGATACCCCAAAAAACAAAATACCAAGCGAAACTAACGATGTCCTGGTGGTTTATACGATTGATAAAGATGAACTAGTCTTAATTGGCATTCGAGTCGGATCGCATGATTGTTTATTTCCTGGTCAAAATCGTGCTAAAAGGTATCGAAAAAATAACGAATAAAAGAAGCTATTTCTGGTATATAAAAATAAATAACCCCTAATATCTACATTATAGATATTAGGGGTTATTCTTTCAATGCTTTTTAGGGGCAATTTTATAATTAGTGCTGGTAAAGGATGCAGTGCCATTGCCAGCGCCGCTTATAGAAGTGGTGAAAAATTATTTGATAATCAAGAAGGCCGCCACTATTTGGTATTTGACCAAGAAAACCGGTTCAGCAACGGTATTGAGCATTGCTACTATTTTAGGAATGCTGCCAATGGTGATTCTTAGTCCGTTTGTTGGTCCTATGGTTGATCGGTGGAACAAAAAAGGCCTCCTAATTTTCCCGGACGTTTTTGCTGCCTGTTTCGCTATTATTCTTTCCGTATCCGGAACGGTCTTTCATGTATTTCCACTTTGGCTCATTTTTATTTCATTACTGATGCGGTCTTGTGCGCAAACCTTCCAGATGCCAACGATTCAATCGGTAATACCCACAATGGTGCCAGACAAAGAAATTACCCGTATGAACGGCTAACTGGGAATGGTGCAATCCGCGAATATGATTATTGCCCCAGCACTGGGCGCGTTTTTATTTGCGTTTATCCCCATCGAGTACTTGATTCTGTTAGACGTACTTGGGGCCATCATTGGGATTTGTATTTTAACGTGGGTTCAAATTCCTAACAATGAAAAAATTGATCAGCCAATGCATGTGCTCCACAACACCCGCTTGGGGATCAAACAACTTACGAACAACAAGGGCTTGTGGTACATTACGTTGATCGGCGCCGTCTTCACACTAACCTACATGCCTGCTGCCAGCATGTATCCACTCATGACCATGAAATACTTTCAGGGAACCGTTAGTCAGGCTGGCTTAATTGAAGCCATTTATTCAACTAGCATGCTAATCGGCGGCACTATCATTGGCCTCTTTGGTAAGTGGCAGGACCGGATGAAGCCCGTAATCATCGCGTTTTTCCTGGTTGGCATTCCAACCGGTATTAGCGGCATTTTGCCAGGTAACCAAACCGGATTTTTATGGTTCGCAGCTTTAAACATCATTGAAGGAATTGCGACCCCATTTTTTACAACGCTTTTAATGGCAATGATTCAACAAAGTTATCCAGCAGAAGAGTTAGGGCAGATTCTAGGCGTTTTGAATTCTTTGTTGAATCTAGCTGGACCAATTGGCTTAATTTTTGCCGGTCCCCTAGCTGATGTGATTGGCATTGAACGCCTATTTGTGATTGCAGGAATCGGTGCTGCCATTTGCGGGTTGGTCGCGGTGTTAATGCCAATTACCAGGCAATATGACATTAGGCTGCATCAAAAATTGGCGAAATTAACTGAGCAACCAGATAAGTAATTAACATGATGATCATAAAGAGGAGAAAGACCAGACTGCCAGCTGATCTTTCTCCTCTTTTTGTCATCACTTAATTACACGTTTTTAATCTTTTCACCAGTCAATCCCATCGCATTAATTGCCACGATAATTGTCGACATCGCCATGACCGCAGCACCAACGGCTGGGTCTAGAATGATTCCAATAAATGACAACACACCGGCAGCGAGTGGAATTGCGACAATATTGTAGCCTGCTCCCCACCAGAGATTTTGAACCATTTTCCGATTTGTGATTTTAGCCAAATCAAGAAAATGTAAAATATCGCTGGGTTCTGATTTAACCAACACAACATCAGCGGAATCAATGGCAACATCGGTTCCGGCGCCAATTGCAATTCCAATATCGGCCGCGGCAAGACTTGGTGCGTCATTTACGCCGTCACCAACCATGATGACGTGATTGCCCTTTGCTTGATAATCAGCAATAACCTTTTGCTTATCATCTGGTAATAGGCCTGCATGGAATTCAGTCAATCCTAGTAAGTTAGCAACGTGTTCCGCGGCTTTTGGATTATCGCCAGTGAGCATTACGGGGGTAATTCCTCGCCTCTGAAGACCACTAATTAATTCCTTAGCACCCGCTTTGATGGTGTCGCCTTCAGCAACCATTCCTTGAACTTGGGTGCCCTGCAATAGGAAGCTGACGGAATTACCCTTAGCAGCCCATTTATCAGCAGCGGCCTCGTCGAACCTGATCCCTTGCTTCGTTAAATAGTTACCATTAACAATCGTATAGTCAGTGCCATCAACATTACCGGAAATACCAACGCCCGGAATATTTTGAGACTTTTCAGCCGCAACGACTTCAATGTCCTTCGCTTGGGCTTCAGTAATGATTGCTTGGGCCAGCGGATGAGTCGAATTATTTTCAAGGGCGGCCAGTCGGCTTAATAACGTTGTTTCGTCAATCCCATCATTTGGAATCAATGCATTCACCGTAAATTTACCTTCTGTTAACGTGCCAGTTTTATCCAAGAGAACGTGGCTAACATGTTGACTTGCTTCAATGGCTTGGCGATTTCGAACTAATAGCCCATTTTGAGCGCCAATCGTAGTAGAACGAGAAACCACTAATGGAATCGCTAATCCTAATGCATGCGGGCAAGCAATCACGAAGACGGTCACCATGATCGTCATTGCAGTCGCCAATCCCTGGGGTAACCAGGCAAAGAAAGCAATAATCCCAACACCAAGTGCCGCGTAAAATAGATACTTGGCAACTAAATCAGCTTTATCTTCTGCTTTAGATTTAGCTTGCTGGGCATTTTGAACCATTTTCATTACTTGAGAAAGATAGCCGGAGTCACCAGTACCACTAATTTTAACCGTTAGCGTCCCGTTATTGTTAGTTGCACCACCAATGACCTTATCGCCAACGTTCTTGGTAACGGCAGCAGATTCACCGGTTACCAGTGCTTCATTCACGGTCGACTCCCCAGCCGTAATAACACCATCGGCTGGAATACTCTCACCTGAACGCACTTGGAAAGCTTGACCAACTTTTAAATCAGATACTGGCACTTCTTTTGTTTCACCATTATCTGTAACTAGATGGGCCGTCTTAGGCAACAGGGCCGCCATCTTTTGTAAGGCATCCCCAGCCCCCATCAATGCATTCATTTCAATCCAGTGTCCTAGAAGCATAATTAAAATCAGGGTTGCAAGTTCGAACGAAAAATCCATTACATGATTTGCCGGGTTCAAGAAGTTGTTGGCAATAAATGCGTACAAACTGTAGAAATACGAAACGGAAATTCCAAGGGTTACTAGCGTCATCATTTCAGGAGATTTATCCTGAATTTCCGCTTTAGCCCCCTTTAAAAATGGCATTCCGCCATAAAAGTAAAGTGCTGTATCAAACAAAACGATGATAATGCCAACAATTAGCGGTGAACTGAAACTAAGGATGGAAACGTTTAAACCCATGATTGGTGCTAACAGTAAAACTGGAATCGCTAAGACAACGGAGACCCAAAATTTAACTTTCAAATTCCCCATATGCATCATTGAGCCACCGTGCATCATCATGTCGGTCCCAGCCATATCCATATCACCGTGATTCATCCCACTCATATTCATAGTTTCGTGATCCATGTTCATTTGACCATGATCCATTTCGGCCATATCGTGGTCCATGTTCATTTGATTATGATCCGTTTCGGTCATATCGTGATCCATTTTCATGTCATCATGATCCATATGACTCATATTTGATTCATTATTTTCCATATTCTTAGCACTCATGTTTTTCATGTTCATATGGTCCTCTTTATTTGCCATGCTTATCGACCCCCTAAAAATAAGTGTGCGTAGCAAAGCGGTTAGAAGCCGGAATATAAGTTCCTTGTGTGGAAATCCCCGGGCTCGGGATTTTTCCACCAGGTTCTTATATTTAGGCTTCTGCTTTGCGGAGCACCATGCCACTATATGAATGAGAATTACGACAAAAATTCATAAGTTTCCGCCATCAGAAATCCCAGATTCTGGATTTTTGTGCAGCAATCCTAAAAGTAAACAGAACACCACAGTCTTAACACGTTTGATCACCTGGCAAGCAGTTACACTGAACTTCCTCGGGCGCTGTTTTGGCCTTTTCAGCTAGAATCACCTGTAAGTTCGCAATATCCGCCCGTGAGAGTTCCCTTGACTGAATAACGCCGGCAATTGTTGAACCAGCCCGCATCGCACACATATGGTCAAACAAATCATCTGCCGCTGCCGCCATTGATTCCTTCTCGCCAACAACCGGCTTATACGTGAATGGTCGACTGCCGCCATGCTGCGCAACCGCCTGTTTTTGAATCAACCTGTGAAGTAGCGTTTTGGTTGTTGAAGCTGACCAGCCTTCTAATTCGTTCATAGCATCGATTAGTTCACGACTAGTCGCATGTCCCATTGTCCAAATTGCTCTCATAACCATCCATTCAGAATCGGTGATGGTTACATTCTTTGCATCCTTCAATTGGCTTCCTCCATTAATTGAATTCTAAGTTTACGTTTGTAGCCTCTTAACACTTATTAGTTTACAACTGTAGTTACAATAATGCAACCTTTCTGCCAGAAAATACCATGACATTAAAAAAACGCCTAGATAATATTCCAGGCGTGGTTTGATACGATATGTTAAATTAATGATCTGGGAATTTTTGGTTTTCTTGTTAGTATGGTGAAATGCCTCTTAGAACCTGTCTAGTATCTGCTGAATCTGGTAGAATTGTGGAAAACCGACTGAGGAGTTTGTCATGCCAGATTATCCAAGCAATATTTCTCGAGCGCAATTTGCGTTAATACAACCTGATTTAGAAAACTTCCGCAAGCATACAAGACCGCGTCGTTATGATCTTTATGACGTATTCAATGCCATCCTTTACTCGCTTACTACAGGGTGTCAATGGCGTGAATTACCGCACGATTTCCCGGAATGGCACACTGTCTACCGCTATTACGATGTGTGGTGAGATAAACCAGACCCGACAGCTGATTCGCTATTAGAAAGGCTTTTAAAAAAACTGTTTCTTCCTATCGCTTTGCACAGGGCCGATCGGCCCGAACGTCGTTTGTGATTTTTGATGCTCAAAGTGTTAAAACCACTGATTTAACGAAAAATAGTGGCTACGATGGCGGCAAAAAAATTTCAGGGATTAAGCGTCATATGGCGGTTGATATTAATGGTTTACCACAAGCCATTCTCGTGACACGAGCTAATGTATCAGATCGTTCAGGTGCATTGGCTATGTTTAGTTTGGCTAGCCAAACTTTAGAGCTGGTTCAGCATGTCATGGTTGATGGTGGCTATGGTGGCTACACTGGCAATGACTTTGCGGATCAGGTGAAGCTCATTTTGAATGCTAAGACGACGGTAGCTAAACGCAACGAGTTGCATATGTTCACGGTGTTACCGCAACGATGGATCGTTGAACGTTCATGGAGTTGGCTAGACAAATGTCGGCGACTTTGGAAAAACTGTGAACGTGCCCTTAACAGCAGTCTTCAAATGGTTGTATTGGCCTTCCTGAAGATAGTTCTTAAAAGATACTAGACAGGTTCTAAGACAACTTGTTGCATAAGCTGTTAGCTCCTTTACTTTAAAATTAATTTAGTTGCAGAAAACCTAAAAATCGAATATTATAATGTAGTACGATGGTAAACTTAAAGGAGGCGGATTAGAATGAGTAATACTATTATTAAAAACAAGACAATTTCAACTCGTGTAACACCTGACATTAGTGAACGGGCTAAAGCTAATCTAGCAAAACAAGGGCTAACCGTTTCTGAGTATATACGCTTATCGTTAGTTAAAGCGGCCAATAATGAAGTTCGATTAGTCAGCTTTTTAGATTCTCCGGAAGCCTTAGCCGCTAAAAAAGAAGCAGAAACAGGGCAGGTCAAAAACATTGGTTCATTGACTGACTTTGAAGATTGGATCGATAAGTTAGATGCAAATTAAACAGACCAAATCTTTTGAACGTGAATTAAAAAAACTAGTCAAAAAACATTTCCCAATAACTGTCTTGAAGCCTTGTTTAGAAGCAATTGTTGAACAAGATGTACTTGTTTTGAAACAGATTAAAGATCATGCATTAAAAGGAAATTGGCGTGGCTATCGTGAATTTCACCCTGCCAGATATGGAAACTATGGTAAAAATTATGACAACTGGATTGTTATTTATCAGCTAGATCATGATGAATTGATTTTGTTATTGGTTGCAACTGGCTCCCATGAAATCTTGAATCAATAGCTATAGTTTAGGGGCACTTATAAAAAAATAAATTAAAATAGCCCCCAATATCTATAATGTAGATATTGGGGGCTATTTTAACAATGATTTTGAGGGGCGATTTGTTAATTATGGACCTTGTTATTATGAGAGTTTCACTAATAGGTTTTTATTTTTCATATTGCTTTCAAATGAAAAAGGTACTAATTTGATTTATAAGTGTATGAACAAACTCTTTCCCATTATCTGATAGACATTTTTCAGGATTAGGTGATACACATAAACTTTCAGCTAATTTTGTCTTAATAGCATCTTCGGTGTGTTGGTCAAACTCTTTCCCTACTTCGGGCAGTATATTACTCATTTTTTTAGACCACTTTATTTTTCTATTACAATTATCTAGTTTAGCTTTGATGTCAATATTTAAAAAATCATGACAAGTTAAACTTATGAATTCATTTGAATATAGGTCCTCCAATTCCACTTCTGTTTGAAACTCTTTTTTAGGTATATATGAAAATTGATTAGGAGCTAATTCTTGCTTATCTAACAATGATTTTATTACTTGCGAAGCAGGCTGATCATGATCTACTACAATAAAATAATTGACCATAATATTTTGAAATATTTGAACTTTAGCCTTAATTCTTTTAACACCATGTGCAGGAATTATTGGTATCTGACCAGAATTAAACTTATTTTTTAATGCTTGACTCCCAAAAAGTTTAATAAAAGTATAAATAAATTTTTGATCAGATACTCCTTCAACCATCAAGACACTTTTGGCGTTGATTAAATTATCTTCCACTTCAACACCTAAAATATCCCGTATTTCTTTTATAGTTTTGGCCTTTCTAACTGAACCATTGTTAACAATTACATTACTACTTTCATCATTTTTATTAACAAAAATGGGATTATGAGTAGCAACTATAACTTGGCTTTTAGAGGACAAATCAGTAATAGTTTTTTGTAATCTGTGAATAGCCTCTGGATGAAGATGTGCTTCGGGTTCATCAATAGCAAGAATTGAATCTTGAGATTCTTCGTTATTTTTCGCTAACAAGGCTAATGCGAAAAGACTTTGTACTCCATCACCCTTATTTTCTAATAATGTTTCTGTTCCTGAAGAAGTGATATAAAGGTTTGAATTTCTATAAGAAAAATATGGCCTACGATATGGAGAAATGTTATTTATTGCGATTCGAACATCTGAGACTTTAGGAAGCCATTCAGCTAATTTAGGGGTTATTGAATCGGCTATATCATTCACAGCATTTTGTTCTAATTTGAATAGCTTATCTGTTAAATCTTTATATTCTTCATCGTGAATAGTTTTGTTGATTGCTAGACGTAATTCTGAATTTATTATATTTTGAAATGTATCAGCAGTTCGTACAGCAGGAACATACGTAAAATTTATGTTTCGAGAAACAAACTTGATTATATTCAATATTTTACTCTGCCAATTTTTTCCTCCCCGCTTAGCAACCTGAATGTTTAAAATATTATTATCATCATATGAAAAAATCAGCGTTAATGAGTTATTAGTTCTCAAGTTTAGACATTCATGAAAATCTGAAATATCAGTGCTTGATAATTCAAAATGTAATTGAATTTTTGTAACGCCCTTTTTTTTACTATCATGATTTTTAGGAAAATCAAGATCGTAAGAATAGGCGTTGCTTGAAAATCTAATCCTAGCAGTATTCCAGCCATCCTTTGTAGGAGAAAGGTTTTGTAAAGCTATATCTTTCATATTCCCCATTGCCAAATTCAAGGCACGAATTAAATTACTTTTGCCTTCATTATTTTTACCAACTAAAACAGTATATTCACCCATAGTAATATTTTTTGCACCTAGAATACTCCTATAATTTGAAACGGTGAATTTTTGAATACGCATATTTGTGAACTCCTTTAAGAAAATATCACCAAAAATGCCACCAGTTTTTATGTATGGTCTCTTTTTGGTCATTTTCTTGTCGTTTTTTAGGTGGCTTAGGTTTTTCAAGTAAACTACTTAATTTTTTGTTTTCTGCCACTGTTGCTAATTGTAATTGCTGTTGCTGGTTTATCAATTTTGTTAGATATTCTATTTGTCGGTCTTTGCTACTTATTTGCTGATCTTTGGTAGCAAGCTGTTTGTCACGTTGAGACTTTAAGTCTGCTACTTCTCTTCTTAGAGTAGCGATTAGCTCATTATTTTCTTTGCTAGTCTTTGTCGTTTTTTTACTACCTGTTTGTTGACTATTTGCTACCAAAGTCTTTGCTACTTTACCTCTAATAATTCTTTCAGCTGTAAGGCTGATCACGTTTTTACCTTGACTATATTTTTGTCGGTTCTTTGTTGGTAGTCTTTGGTAGTGGTATTGAATAGTTTGTTTAGAGACCTTTAATTCATCAGCAAGTTCTCTAATAGTTTTAGGCATGATTTCCAAACCCCTTTCGGAGTTCAGCAAGTGCTTCTTTTCGTGCTTGATCTCTTATTTTTTTATCATGTTCGGCTTGTTTGACAGCCAATGCTTGCTTTTCAGTAGAACCTAGAGTTAACCCCTTAACTTTATCAATGGCACGCCATTTTTCCTGTTCTGTTAATTCACCATTATGCTGAATGTTAAAGAGTTTTTGACGTTCATCTTGAAATTGACCTTGTGAGAAGTCATTAGCGTTTTTCTTTTCAGACTTCCAAGTAAAAGAATACCCAATCACTGGTTTTCCGCGGCCTTTACCATATTTTTTTCTAACCGTTAGGCCTCTAAAAAGAGGCGTAAGTTCCTCTTTGATGGGTTTTAAAACGGATTGATTTATATTGCTACTTTTATAGCTTTTAGGGACATCTAATAGCTCGTTAAAGTCTGCAACTGAAAAGTAAGCGTACCCAGTAGTTCTAAATTGTTTTAGTAACCGAAACATGGTTTTTGCGTAGCTACTTTTTAAATCTCTGAATTCTGATAAAGCATAACGAACCCAACTTTCCAGCTCATTTAATAATTTTATAGCTTTGGGGTAAATTTTAATATCAACATAAGGATCATCAGCATGGCCGTTTATCTCAAATTCGGTAAACATAACAAAAAATTCACGATGCAGCCCATCTTTACTACGCCTTCCAAAGCGTAAGCCTAAAATTTTTTGATAAGTACTTTCAATATCGTCAATAAATCGGTTATTTGCTGTAGGTTTATATGCACTTAATTCTTTTAATTGATTAAATGAAAACCTTACAGTTTCGTCACCCTTGTCACGCATTCTAGAAACTATCGAGAAGAATAAATTCATTTCAACAGGAGTGAATTTTCGAAGTGGGATTGTATTTAATTCAGGATCATATTTAACAATTTCATTACTCAAATGAAGCACCTCTTTTAATGAATATGGTTTTATGAATATATAATACTACAAAACTCTATCTATAAACAGACAAAACTCTATCTATAAACAGACAAAACTCTATCTAGAGAGCGTAAAATATCTTGTGTAAATGCATAAAAGATTTCTGAATTGTATAGAAATAGGGAATGCCTTCCCTTATGATATTTAGTAATCACAGAAAACATCACAGGAGGCATTCTCCATGAATGAACTTACCACAGAAATTATCGCTGCACTAGCCCAAAAGCAAGATTTGGACGAAGTTTTTCGTCACCACCTCGACATTGCGATTAACCAGCTGCTTCAAACCGAATTGGCAGAGTTTTTGGGTTACGAACGCTACTCATACGCTGGGATTAACACTGGTAATAACCGCAACGTCAGTTATGAGCGCTCGTTTGATACGAAGTACGGCCAACTTAACTTAACCATTCCTCGAGATCGCAATGGCCGGTTTGAAAATCATACCTTGCCAGCCTACGGTCGGCACAGTGATAATTTAGAAACAACGGTCATTCAGTTGTATACCAAGGGAATTACCACTGCTGAAATTGCCGAACTTATTGAGAAAATGTACGGTGCTCACTACTCCAAAGCCACGGTTTCCAACATGACTAAAGCCGTCAATGAACAGGTTCAAGCTTTCCAGCAACGTCGACTGGCTTCACAATATGCGGCCATCTTCTTAGATGCCACTTACTTGCCGTTAAAGCGGGATACCGTTCAAAAAGAAGCCGTTCATATTGCGATTGGCATTCGTCCAGATGGTACGAAAGAAGTGCTGAACTACCAAGTGGCGCCAACGGAATCGACTGGAATCTGGACTGAACTGCTGGAACCTTGATCAAGCAGGGCGTTAAAGATGTGCTGTTGTTTGTGGACGATGGGTTAGTTGGTTTGGATGAAGGCTTGAATCGGCATTTCCCTAAAGCCAAACGACAACGTTGCCTGGTTCATGTTGGGCGGAATCTGATGAACAAAGTTCGCGTAAAAGACTGCAAGGCCGTGATCAGTGACTTTAAACAAGTTCATCGGGCCGCCAACCGTGAAGCAGCCGAACTGAAACTGAAGGAGTTCGCCAACAACTGCCATCAGACCTATCCCAAATTAATCAAAGATCTGCTTAAAATGCCGAATTTACTCACTTTCATGGACTTTCCACCAGCTATCCGGCAATCACTATACTCCACTAACCTGATTGAGAACTTTAATAAGCATCTCAAGCGCACCACCCACCACAAAGAACAATTTCCAACGGAAGATTCACTGGATCGCTTCCTGGTTTCTCAGTTTAATGTTTATAACGAGAAGTCTCTGAATCGGATCCACTGAGGGTTCAAAGGACTCCAGGACACCTTGGAAGCATCATTTATTTAAGTTAGATACATATTATATGTACGAAGGCATTTCATTTACACAAGATTCTTGACGCTACCGGTACTCTACGCCGTTACTTAACTTTACTGTTTTCATATTTGATGCCTCCATTTATATTTCTAGGTTAGTGTAAACCTTGGAGTCTACTTCAAGGCAAGCACTTTTATAATTTTTCTTTCCAAAGTGGATCTGGATTAGTTTTACCATCCGCAAATAGCGCCAAATGTTCGTCATACGTATCAATTTTAAAGCTCAATAATTTGCGAACATCGGTCAATTCTGCGATTTTTTGGTCAATTACTTCAAGTTGATCATTTAAAATTGTTTTTTGTGCATCTTGGACATCCTTTGTGCGATTCATTTGAGCCAGAGTGGCAAATTCAATTAGCGATTCAGTTGTCAGTCCCGCATCTCGTAGGCGTTTCACTAAATAAATCCAATTTAAATCTCGAACTTGATAATCACGATAACCACTATCATTGCGAGTTACCGGTGGAATTACCCCAATTCTTTCATAATATCTCAATGTATCTGCCGTTAAATCAAATTTAGCCGCTGCTTCTTTTATATTCATATTGTTGTCTCCTCGTTAATTTGTTCAAGCAAAGCCGATTCCAATTGTTAAACTCGCAATGAAAATTGAATACAACATTGCTGGTGGAAAAATAGTCAACGCTAGTATTAACCCAATCACTTTGATTCCCAAATCTATGAGAACCACTCGATTGCTAGCGGTGTAAAGTAACTTAAAGGTAGCCTCTGGATTAATTTTGCCAAGATTCAAGAAAAGTGCCACATTTAATAATGAGATGATAATCACGATTAACCCATACAAAACTTGGGCAGTAGCATTATCAAAATTGTCCGACACCAAACTGGTGGTATATGGAAACAGTGAAGCAAAAAATAATAAAACGATGGTTAGGTAAACTGTTTGCATATTAATCACTTTGACATGATGCCAGTTATTATGGTGTGATACCCACATTAGGCCAATCCAAAAAAATGAAATGGCGTATGCAAAGAAACTATCATGCAACAGCCACAAGCCATGCCAAGTGACCTGGTCCGGCTTATTTAATTCCAAAACTAAAATGGTCATAATAATCGCTAAAATTGCATCTTCAAATGCCGTAATCCGTTCTTTTCCCATATCTACTCCTCCAATATTTGCCTTTATTATAAACCTTGGAGTTAACTATAAGGCAAGAAGAAAATGAACATGGGGAATACCTGTAGCATGATTTGCTAAAACGTGCTCTTCGAGCCAGCTCATGCGCTTAACGGATAGTCGAAACGTGCTTAAACAATCAGATTGCTCACCTAACTAAAATAATCGTAGTGCTAAAATTCAGCACTACGATTATTTTCCGTTAGTTACTCACAATCTAAACGATTGTTTTCGCACTCTTTTCTCACTACCATATCTTCACTCTCTCACCCTCATCAAGGAACATAGCGTCACCTGATTTGATGTTAAAAGTGGTAAAGAAATCATCTAAATTTTGGACTTGGACATTTGCACGTAATTTAGCAGGAGCATGGACATCGATAGACAATAAGAGTTGCATATATTGTTCGGTGGCTTTCATCCGCCAAATTTTTGCCCAATTAATAAAGAAGGCCTCAGTATCTAAATCAGCTTCAGATTTAGCAGCTTCCAGAGCACAACTCAACCCGCCAGCGTCGGCAATATTTTCAGATACCGTGAGCTTACCATTTACTTTTTGACCAGCGAATTCAATTCCATCGAATTGATCAATCATTTGCTGTGCCTTATTTTTAAACTGTTTTGAATCTTCATCAGTCCACCAGTTATTCAAATTACCATACTCATCAAATAACGAACCATTATTATCGAAGGCATGTGATATTTCGTGAGCAATTACGGACCCAATTCCACCATAATTAGCGCTGCTGCTTTGTTTTAAACTATAAAATGGTGCTTGCAAAATAGCAGCTGGAAACACAATGATATTTTTAAATGGATGGTAATATGCATTAACCGTAGCAGCACTCATTTCCCAACGGTCGCGTTCAACTGGCTGATTCCATTTACTGTACATATCAGCAGTTTCAATTTTATTAAAGGCCAACAGGTTGGTTAATAATGGTTGTGTATTGTCAACAATCAAACGATCATACAAAGAATTCACTTTATCAGGAAAACCAACTTGAATACCTAACTTGCTTAATTTTAGTACTGCTTTCTCGCGGGTACTTTCGCCCAGCCAAGTATTATTCGTGAGTCGTGATTGATAAACACTAATCATTTTTTCAACCATCTGATGAACGTCATTCTTAGCTTCTTCACCAAAATACTTGCGGCCATAATAGTCGCCAACGACTTGATCAAATTCACCTTTGGCTAAATAATATGCATATTTTTGTTGTTTCATGGGTTCTTTACTGCCAGACAATGAACGACTGTATTCGCCACTAATGCCACGCAATTCATCCGTCAAATAGCCACTCAACCCAGCGACTGTCTTAGCGATCATCCAATTTTTGAATTCCGCAAAATGCGCGTCAGTTAATATGCCGGCAATTGCTTCAAAATATTTTGGCTCCATGACAATAATTTTCTCTGGTTCCGCACCAACTAATTGTTTTGCCACTGCGCCTAAATCAACGGTTTGACTATGTGCTGTAAATTCAGCAAACGTCTGTGGATTATACATTTTACTATAATCTGCTGACTCTTCCGCGCTCTTTACATTTGGAACAAGTAACGCGTCAAAAGAAATTGCCTGGTCAATGATGTCAGTCGCTTTGGCAGCATTATATCCTGCACCTTTCAAAAGCTTTTCCATCATCGAACGATAAACGGTAAACAGTGCTTCTTTTTGTGGATTACCATCTTCATAGTAAGTTTTATCAGGCAAAATTAATTTTGGAGCGGCGGCAAATAAAGCATTCACCGTGGCATTTTTCATATCTGCATCAATATCAAAATTGACTGGGCTAGGTAAGCCAGTCAAAATAAAATCGGCCCAATTTATTTGATAGTCTGCGAGTGAATTTAACGCTTCGATTCGTTGCAACACGGCTCGCAATGGAGCATTTCCTTCCGATTCACGACGTTTGAAGTCCAACGCTAATTGATACAATTCAACGGATTGGCCTAGTGCACCAGAAACGTTTCCCTTTGCTACGAAATCATTGAAGTCTTGCATCATTTGTTTATCAATATCGTCAACTAAGTCATTAAATCCACCCGTTGCTGGTTTGTCTGCTGGAATTTCGGCGGTCTTGATCCATTCGCCGTTTACTGCTTCATATAAATCATCTTTAATCAGTTCATTATTAACTGCCATGTGTTTGCCCCCAATGTTTATTTTGTTGTCTATTATACTCGTGGCAACGATTTTCGTATATTAATAACCACAATCTCAATTTTACACTTGACACTTTAAAAGTAACAGGTTATATTAATTACACAAGTTACTTTGAAAGTAACAAGACGAAAGAAGGATATTTATCATGACAACTTATGCAATTACAGGTGCAACTGGCAAATTTGGTCAGGTCGCACTGAAAACCTTAGCCTCACTCGTTTCAACTAGCAATATCATCGCTTTAGCTCGCAATACCGAAAAAGCTGAAGAACTGGTACCAGCTGGTGTAACCGTTCGTAAGGGTGACTACACGGACCAAACATCATTAACGGCGTCACTAACCGGCGTCGACAAGTTATTATTTATTTCATCACAACCAGGTGCTGAGGTTTCTCGTGAGCAACAACATGCCAATGTCGTTGTGGCTGCCAAAGACGCCGGCGTTAAATACATTGCATACACCAGTTTCCCGGATGCTCCACACGCCACGACTCCACTTGCTTTAGACCACGCTTTCACTGAAAAGGCAATTTCAGATGCTGGCATCGCACATTCATTTTTACGTAACAACTGGTATTTAGAAAATGAACTTGGTACAATCAAAGGAGCTGTTGCAGGACAACCATTTGTTTATTCTGCGGCCGATGGAAAAGCAGGCTGGGCGCTTGAAGCATACTATGCGGAAGCTGCGGCGAGGGTATTAGTTGCTGATAATGCCAAAGATATCTATGAATTCTCTGGCTCATTCGCTACTTATGCTGATTTGGCATCTGCTACTAAATCGGCTTCTGGCAAAAACTTTGATGTGCTTGCTATTGATGACCCTGCCTACACTGCTGGGCTTAAAGACGCCGGTTTAGATGATGATACTGCCGCTTTAGTCACAATGTTCCAAACTTTAATTCGCGATGGCAACCTAGATGTTCCATCAACTGATTTAGTAGATGTGCTCGGTCACCCACTTCCTGAATTACGCGATCAACTTAAAACAATTATTTAACAATCATTGAGGTATATATTATGAAATATTCCCACAAATTAAGTGATGCAGTGCACGTTTTGTCTTACGTTGAGATATACAAAGACGGTGATTTATCCAGTAATGCAATCGCCGATAGTATCGAATCTAATCCGAGTTTAGTTCGCCGTTTGATGTCCTCTTTAGTTCAAGGTGGTTTACTAGAAACTCGGCCTGGATCAGTTTCTCCAAAGCTGACGTGGCCAACTAACCAAATCACACTACTCGACATTTACAATGCAATTGAAATTGATCATAATTTTTTACACGTTGACGAAAAAACTAATCCGGCCTGTGTCGTAGGTGGGAATATTCAAGATGCTCTCAATGATGTTTATGCTAAAGTACAACAAGATGCCGAAGCTAGCATGCAGCAAGTAAAACTTTCTTCAATTATTGACGACATTTTGATAAGAAATGCAAATAAATAGGTGTTGAAGCCTTGTAATTCTTAAACGATTGCAAGGCTTTTTTTACGCTTAAAATTTGAATAAAACATGGTAAACTGAATTCATACAAAAAGGACACCTCGAAAGGAGCTACACTATGAGCTTGACAGATAAATTTAAATATATGGTAACCGGTCAACCTTATGACGATTTGGATTCCCGCCTTGTTGAATTGCGTAAATTGGCAACCATTAAAACTCAAAAACTGAACAGTGAACCCAATATATCTAAGAAAAACGCTTTATTAGGATCACTGCTGAAACATGTTGGAAAAAATATTATCATTGAACCCAACTTTAGATGCGAGTTTGGTCGCAATATTTCGCTTGGTGATAATTTTTATGCCAATTATGATTGTGTCATGTTAGATGGAGCTCCGATTACGATTGGTAATAACGTTTTGCTTGGCCCAAAAGTTGGATTGTACACTAGTAATCATCTTTTTGACTCAATCGAACGCAAAAATGGCGGCTGTATCGCCAAACCAATTATAATTGAAGACAATGTTTGGATTGCAGCCAACGTTTCAATTCTACCCGGGGTCCATATTGGTACAGGCAGTATCATTGGCGCTGGTAGTGTAGTTTCACATGATATTCCTGACAATGTGATTACAGCTGGTAACCCATGCAAAGTGCTTCGGCCAATTTCTGAGACGGACAAAACTGGATTTGACGGCCACGATTTCGAAATGAATTAAATTAAAATGAACGTAATGAAAAAATGATGCTTATCCAATTGTTTTGGACAAACATCATTTTTTATTTACACAAGGTAGTGCGATTTGTTCAGCACTATATTATTTATTTAATATTTTACTAACCTGAGTCTGGTCAATTAATGGACAGCCAACATTGGAACAATCATCACATCCACTAGCACCACTAAAGAAGTGGCGATAGACAACATAAGCAACGGCAGCAAAAACAATTGCTGCAACTATAATAGTCGACATTAAATTACCTCCTTTTGATAAACCAAGTTATTATCATCCAAACTCTTATCGCGTTTGATGAATAAGCCATAAACAATGACGGCGACTGCCGTGAATAATTCAATGGCGCCAATCACAGAAATGGCACCAGTCACCAGTAACGACGTTTGATAAACAATTAATGCAGCCATGTACGCAATTAAAGTTTGATAACCAATCGCCCGTAAGGTCCATTTAGTATCGCCAAATTCTTTATACATCGTTCCGATTGAAGCAAAACAAGGTGCACACAATAAGTTAAAGACAAGAAATGCGAATCCAGCCATTGGTGCATAAGCGGCACGTAAAGTATTCGCAAATCCAGCTCCCCCACCAAAAGTAATATGGAAGGTAGTAACACAATTTTCTTTGGCAATTAATCCGGCAATCACCGCCACGGCAGCGTGCCAGTCACCAAATCCAAGTGGAGCAAAGATTGGGGCAATGACCATCCCCATATACCGGAGAATACTCTGATTTTGATCAACCATTTGCATTTTAAAATTGAAACTCGATAGGAACCATATTCCAACGCACGAAAGAAAAATAATGGTCCCGGCTTTTTTAATGAACATCGAACCACGTGACCACACACCACGCCACGTATTATCAAGGCGAGGTAAATGGTAGGCTGGTAATTCCATCACAAATGGAGAGTGATCACCTTTAAACATTTTCGTTTTCTTTAGAAAAATACCAGAGAAGATGACCGCCATGATTCCCATAAAATATGATGTTGGTGCCACCCATGAATTATGTGGAAAGAAGGTCCCTGACACTAATGCAATCACTGTCAGCTTTGCCGAGCAAGGCATAAAAGTAGTCAACATAATGGTCATTTTACGATCAGATTCATTTTCAATCGTCCGAGTGGCCATGATTCCGGGTACTCCACAACCGGTCGAAATCAGCATTGGAATAAACGATTTTCCGGATAAATTAAATCGATGAAATACTCGATCCATCACAAATGCAATTCGTGCCATATAGCCACAATCTTCAAGGATACTTAAACAAAGGAAGAGCATTAATATCTGTGGCACAAATCCTAATATTGCCCCGACTCCGCCGATAATTCCATCAACAATTAGGCCAATTAGCCATGGCTGAACCTTAATAAATTCCAAGAAATTGGTCACAGAGTTAGGTACCCAATTGCCAAAGACCACATCGTTAACCCAGTCACTACCAATCGTTCCAATCGTTTGAATTGATAAATAATACACTGCCCACATAATGACGACGAAAATTGGCAAGGCTAGCCACCGATTGGTGACAATTCGGTCGATTCGATCACTCATCGACATTGTGAAATCGTCGTTATCTATAACACTCATGTTAATGATTCGCGCGATATAGTCATAACGTGCATTAACAATAATACTATCGCTATCGTCATCAAAAATTCGTTCGGCCATTTTAATAATATTATTAATGTCCTTGAGCTGAGTATCTGAAAAACGCATTTCAGCTAGAATGTTTTCATCGCGCTCAAACAATTTAATTGCAAACCAGCGTGCCTGATTATCTGGCACTTTTCCGACCAGCTTCTTTTGTAGCATTTCAATGGCTGACTCTAAGCGCGGATCATATTGTGGGGTTGCATAACCTTTAATTTCACTATGTAATTGGGTAACTAATTTCTCAACATTATCTTTTTTTAATGCACTAATGCTCACCACTGGAATGTCCAGGATGTAGGCAAGTTTCTTGATATTGATACTGCGATTTTTTTGCTTATCCAGCAAATCCATCATATTCAGTGCCATCACGACTGGCACGCCCGTTTCCATTAACTGTAACGTTAAATAGAGGTTTCGTTCCAAGTTTGTGGCATCAACCACATCAATGATGCCATCGAGCCGAGTTTCGAGAATATAATTTCGCGTCACAATTTCTTCCGAACTATATGGCGACATCGAATAAATTCCTGGTAAATCTTGAATTTCTACGCCAGAGTCCTGCTTTAAGCTACCAGCTTTACGTTCAACCGTCACCCCCGGCCAATTGCCAATATGTTGATTTGAACCTGTGAGCGCATTAAATAAAGTCGTTTTACCGCTATTTGGATTACCAACTAAAGCAAAAGTACTCATTTAACCCTCACCCACTTTCTCCACCAGAACGTTACTGGCATCAGCTTTGCGCAGACTTAATTTATACCCACGAACGATAATTTCGACTGGATCACCTAATGGTGCCACATTGTTAACTTTAATCATCGTTCCTTTTGTGAGTCCCATATCCATCAGACGTTTGCGTAACTCCTTGCCACCTGTCATCTTGGTCACAATACCTGAATCACTAATCGCCAAATCAGATAACGAGTGTAAGTCTGCAGTTTCTTCATCCGACATGTTCCGAACTACAATCCGTTCCGCAATGTCATCACTGATAGCTAACCGTTGACCTTGAAAAAAGATTGTCAACCCAGTGGGCCCGGATGCCGGTGTGATAATCGTAATACTCTTACCGGCAATCATCCCCATCTCAGCCAATCTACGAACTAGCTTATGATCTCCCAGGACCTTGATGATGACATATTTTCCACGACCATTTAATTCAGATAATGTTTTCATCGCTTACTCCATGTTCTATGTATATAGCTTAATTTCTCATGATTTTCTCATTTTCGACACTGACCGTCAACCTAAATTAATGTCGTTAGCACAAAATCGCTTATCATAACAAGGTTTGTACATCTTTGCACAGTTAAAATGTTATTTAGTTTAGAATCGATATAAAAAGAAATTGTGACATAAGCCGTTCAACTCTTGAGGATTGCTACGACGTCCATTGAACTACGGCAAAGTTCGCCAAGTTCCAATGGCGATTTCGAATGATGAATGATTTGAAATTTGAATCGTTCATCATTCGTGATTAACCGTAGCCACTGATACTTGTTACTTTAGCAGCTTAGTATCATGGACATCGCAGAGAGAGTTGGCTTATGAAACCGATTATAGAAAAATATTTTTATCAAAAAAGACCGTAATACAAAACGTCAGTTTTGTATTACAGTCTTGGGTAATGATTATTAGATTAATCGCTACTTTCATCGGAAACAAGTTTTGATGGATCAATACTTGTAATCTTGTAGCTACTACCTGATTTAGCAACGTGCGCCACATAAGAATAAACCTGTGTATGTTCTCCAGAACCGGAGTCTGAATTGTCATAGAAGGTATATTTTACATTGTAACTAACTTGCGCTAAATTTTTCTTTTCTGGTACAACATGGAGTTTAGAAGCTTCATACGAAACACTTTCGATACCAGAATCATTTTTATAACCCTTAGCCATTTTAACTAATTCTGAGTAGTCTGAATTACCAGTTCCATTAACAAAGAGAGCAGCAAATTCTGACGCGTTATCGTTATCACCAGTCGATGAAATATTATCCACATATTGGAAAACTTCGTTGAATAAACTTTCCGCATTGCTATGTGAAGTTACGCCTGGGAAGCCAACACTAACTTCTTCACCATCATCATACGAACTGATAGTCTTAGTATTTGAAGTAATGGTCTGCCCATCGCCAGTCTTATATTTCAAGTTCAACTTCATGCCGCTCGTCCAAGGCTTGTCGGTAATTGATAAGCGTCCAGTATCATCAAGCGTACCCACCTTTTTACCGTTAATATAGGCCACTGCATTAGCATAACTGGTCACATCAAATGAAACAGTTTGGAGGGACAAATCATACGGATAACTACTATTCGTTAAAATATCATTATCGTTGTCATTCTTCATTGCATTACCACTAACCGTACCAGTTGATTTTAAATTATATGTTCCTGGCACTAACGGTCCAATTGATTTCGTGTAATAAGAACTCGTCGAGGTCCCAACTTGTTTGCCATCGAGATAAAGTTTGATTCCTGAGTGATTAGTTTTCAACGTCGCATAAACTGGCGTCACCTTAATCTTATATTTGGGGAAGAAGAGTAAAACTTTTCCATCTTGAACATAAGTAAATTGACTCATGGCGGTGCCTGTATAATTACCAGCACTCAATTCGCTTTTCATCGTGGTTGCCTTATTGGGATTAGCCTTTAAGTACTTCGTTAATGGTTTAAGTGATTTATCAGTAATGGTTAATTTAGTCGTTGTAGATTCAAAATCTTTAGAAATGCCTTGCTTGCCTTTTTGAATGCCCATCATGGTTCGATTCAATTGATTTTCAGGTGAATAATAGGTTTTACCACCCACATAACCAATAATTAACAAGACTACGACTGCAATCGCAGCGTAGACTTTCCAAGAATATTTCTTTTTGTTTGTGGGACGCTTAGGCGTCTCGTGAACAGTATTTGCAGCAATATTGTTTGACTGGTTTGTTGAACTAACAGGCTGTTGTACTGGATCACTTTGATTTGAAAATGGATCTTTTTTAGGGTTAGTCGAGTCGTCCGCGGCTGCTACAGGCGTATCAACTGGTTGGTCTGCTTTTTCTTCAGCTTGTTTGTTAAAGAAATCCCGAACATCAAACCCACATTTACCACAAAAAATTGCACCTGGTTCAAGTTTTGCACCACAATTAGGACAAAACGCTTGGTTATCGTCTTCTTTTGCCATATTTAAACCTCCCAATTATATTCCAAATAACGCACTTGAGAATAAGCTAGAAATTTCAGAAGTGATTGAACTAAAGACTCGCTCCAACTGTTGAGTTTCGTAACCGGTATAACCCCTGAAGACCACATAACTAATTATTAGGAAGATAACAGAGATTAAAACCACTTTGTAAAACGAATCCAGTTTAGTACTCGTATCAGTCGCAGCGTTCACGGCTGCCGATAATAAGAAAACCGTCCCTTGAAACGATGCCAAGATGATGATGAACATCAGTTTGTAAATAAACGATTTGAAGCTATCTTCACTACTAGTCATTTCCGTCAAAGTTGGAAATAGAAAAGTTGTCAGAATCATTAGCAAAGAAAATACTAAGGTAAAATTCAAATTATGCGCAATTGTATTCGTATATTCAAAAAACGTTTTATTGCCACTCTTTTTTTGAAATAGATACCCGACTGCTAGTTTAGCTGCATATAAAACTGCGTAGGCGATAAATAGGACCACGAACGTTCCAACCGTCACGAATTTTAATGAGCTTGAATATGTCGAAATTCCGTTTTGAAAATAACGGTAAATTAAGTAAAAGACAGTTGAATTTAAAATAGCTAAAACTACAAATGACACCAATCCAAAATAAGCATGGGCCGACTCACTTGCTTGAAATGGATGTTTGATTGATTCCACTAACCACGACCAATAATTAACCGCAAAGCCTTTCGTCTTTTCCGCAGTTCCAGCTACATTTGGCGTTGCTGTGCCAGTACCAGTCGTTTGATTAGTCACATTTTGCGTGACTGTTTCTTCAACAGGCGTACCACACTTGATGCAAAAATTTGATCCTGCCGGTATTTCAGCACCACAATTTACACAATATTTCATAATTTGGTTCCTCCCAGTTGTAACGAATTATTGTGAGCACATTGCTCGACAAATTAAGCTTATCACAATATTAATAGTCTTTTTTAATTTTTTATAAATTTTGTCGTATTTTTTGGTATTAAAACTTTATTATTTATGCAATTCGTTAATTGCCTGTCCTCAGCTTGTAACAATTCATGAACAAAAAAGTTCCATCCAAATTAACAATTTGAACAGAACCATTTTTTAAATTCACTTTGGCAATTTGAATTTTCAATTGTTAAGCTTGCGCGTTTAAAATCCACATGAAGCCGATAAACACAAAGAATAATACATACATTAATGGATGAACCTCTTTGCCTCGCTTAGCAGCAATCATGGTGATTGGATACATAATAAAGCCGAGAGCAATTCCGTCTGAAATACTATATGTTAATGGCATTCCTAAGACAATTAAGAATGAAGGAATCGCAATTTCTAACGAAGTCCAATTGATATTTTTTAAAGATTGGGCCATCAATACACCAACAATTATCAACGCTGGTGCTGTTACTTGAGTGGTTACAACGGTCAGTAATGGCGAGAAGAATAATCCAAGAATAAATAACACACCTGTGGTGACTGCAGTGATTCCTGAACGACCCCCAACTGCGATACCGGCAGACGATTCAACGTATGCACCAACGGGTGAAGTCCCTAATACAGATCCAGCCAACATCGCTGTTGAATCTGACATCAAAGCTTTACCTACACGTGGCATTTTATTATCTTTCATAAAACCAGCCTGTTGGGCCAAGCCAACCAATGTTCCAGCAGTATCAAAGAAAGTAACCAACAAGAACGTTAGCACTACCACTGCGAGTTGAATGGTATTAATATCCCCAACATGCATCAAAGCTACGCCAAAAGTTGGTTTTAAACTTGGTGCACTAGCAATTAAACTAGATGGTAAATCAATTAAGCCCGTTGCAATGCCTAGTAATGAAGTTAGCACCATCCCAACAAAAATTGCACCCGGAACTTTACGAACCATTAAAATTGCCGTGATAATCAAACCAAAGATTGTTAACCAGGTCGTTCCAACACTTAATGATCCCAGCCCAACAACTGTTGATTTGTTAGCCACAATCAAGCCACCATCATTTAAGCCAAGGAATGCTATAAACAAGCCAATTCCACTTGAAATGGCAAATTTTAAGTCACTAGGAATTGCATCGATAATCATTTCTCGTAATTTAAAAATAGTAATCAACAAGAAAATAACCGAAGCGACAAACACACCTGCTAACGCCGTTTGCCAAGGAACCTTCATTCCAATGACTACAGAATAAGCAAAAAATGCATTAATTCCTAACGCTGGAGCGGTCGCAATGGGATAACGTGCTAACACTCCCATTAAAATACAGCCAATTGCACTGGCCAGTGCGGTTGCCGTAAATACGGCCCCCTTATCCATCCCCGCGGCACCAAGAACACTGGGGTTAACGAATAAGATATAAGCCATCGAAATAAAAGTCGTAAAGCCGGCTAAAATTTCTGTTTTGTAGTTAGTGTGTAACTCATCTAACTGAAAATACTTTGTAATTGCAGACAAAAACCAATTCCCTACTTTCAAATAATGTTAAAAAACTATTATACATTTAATATCCACATAAATCCGATGAAAACAAAAAATAATGCAAACATTAGTGGATGAACTTCTTTGCCGCGTTTAGCAGCCAACATCGTTATTGGGTAAACAATACATCCAATCGCAATTCCATCAGCAATACTATAAGTCAGCGGCATACAAATCAAAATCAAGAATGAAGGAATCGCAATTTCCAATTCACTCCAATTAACCTTAGCCATCGATTGCGCCATCAAAACACCGACAATAATCAATGCCGGAGCCGTCACTTGTGTGGTTACTACGGCCAACAAGGGTGAAAAGAACATTCCTAAAATAAATAAAATTCCTGTCGTAACAGCGGTTAACCCTGAACGGCCACCGACTGCAATCCCCGCAGATGATTCAACGTACGCACCAACTGGTGAAGTTCCTAAAATTGATCCAGCTAACATCGCTGTTGAATCTGACATCAATGCCTTCCCAACACGGGGCATTTTATTATCTTTCATGAAGCCAGCTTGTTGAGCCAAGCCGACTAAGGTTCCAGCAGTATCAAAGAACGTCACTAGTAAGAACGTCAGGACGACCACGCCTAATTGCAGCGTATTAATATCTCCAATATGAGCTAGAGCAACACCAAAAGTTGGTTTCAAGCTGGGAGCACCAGCAATCACGCTTGATGGTAAATCAATCAAACCGGTAAAAATTCCAAGTAAAGCAGTTAAAAACATCCCAATAAAAATAGCTCCAGGTATCTTTCTAACCATTAAAATAGCAGTTACAAATAATCCAAAAATTGTCAGCCATGTTGTCCCTACATTCAAGGCACCTAAGCCCACAACGGTTGACTTGTTGGCAACAATTAAGCCACCATCATGCAATCCAATAAAAGCAATAAATAATCCAATTCCACTTGAAATGGCAAATTTCAAATCACTGGGGATGGCGTCAATAATCATTTCTCGTAGTTTAAAAATTGTGATTAACAAGAAAATAACCGCAGCAACAAACACGCCAGCTAAGGCAGTTTGCCAAGGAATACCCATTCCAATAACTACAGAATAAGCAAAAAATGCATTAACACCTAATCCTGGGGCGGTGGCAATAGGATACTTAGCCAATACTCCCATTAAGATACAGCCAATTGCACTTGCAATCGCCGTCGCAGTGAAAACCGCTCCCTTGTCCATTCCCGTTTGACCAAGGACACTTGGATTCACAAACAAAATATATGCCATCGAAATAAAAGTCGTAAAGCCAGCCAAAATTTCTCTTCTTACATTTGTATTCAATTCATCTAATTGAAAATAATTCTTAATTGCTGACAAATCAATTCCCTACTTTCTGGTTTAAATACGAACAATAATACTAATATAGTTTATATCATTCGGAAATTGATTTCAATACCATTTTGTTAACAAAGTTGCTATTTAATAAAAATGTCATTCTGCAAATTTCATGACAATGTCAATTAAAGATCTATTAAATAACTAGTTTGTACTTATCGTTTTAAATGCAACGTCTCACGATACTTTTTTCGTGATTATTATGACTGACTATTGTAGAATTAACGATAGTAGCAGTTGTTAATATTTAACATCCGGTATCTTTTAAATACAAATCTTGGTATGGAGTACATTGGGACTATGAAAAAAAGTAGGATTTTAATCGGGTTAATTAGTATTGTCATTATTTTATTTGGTGTTGTAACATTTGCCTCTCACGCTCATAGCGAGAAGTTAAGTGCTGAATCGTCAGCTCGGAGCAAAATGAGTTCTAAAAAAATAGCCAGTTCACGCGTGTCATCTTCTTCAAGTAGTGCCAAAGTTGCCTCAGAAAAGGCAAACGATAGCATTATCTATCTTACTTTTGATGACGGACCTCAAGAAAGTACAACTCCACAACTTTTAAAAATCCTCAAAAAAGAGCAAGTCCACGCTACCTTTTTCGTGACAGGCCATGGCCCAGATTCACTAATCAAGCAAGAATACGAACAAGGTAATGTAATTGGATTACACACGATGACACATGATTATGCGACAGTGTATGCCTCACCTGCTGCATACTTTAATGACCTGCAGCAAATTAGTGATCGTGTTTACCGTCTGACTGGTGAACGATCAATGATGGTTCGGGTTCCCGGTGGAAGTGCAAATCAGGTCAGTCATGGTTTGATGCCACAAATTTTACCGCAACTAGTGCAAAAAGGTTACAAGTACTTTGACTGGAATATCTCTTCTGGTGACGGCGGCTATGAAGCCACTGCAGAAGAACCATATCAACACGTAACCACTACGCTTGTTCCACATTCAAAAAATGTTGTCCTGATGCATGACACTAAACAAACTTCAATTGATGCCGTACAACGGATTATTGAATTTGGTAAAGCTAATGGCTATAAATTTGAAACTTTAAATATGAATAGTTGGGCACCTCAACAAATCTCAATGCCCCAATAATTTTTCAGCCATAATTGTAAGACGATTATGGCTTTTTGTATGTATTTTGAAAACTTTTATATAACTTAGTTAAAAACCATTAATTTACTTAATTTTCTAAATAAATCTTTTTTATCACGGTATATTTTACTAGTGCACCAGCCCTAATATTACGGTACAATAATTTTGGTCAACACTATTTATTTTTAAATAGAAATCGATAATATCTTGGGATGGAGTATCAATTGGGAATATGAGGAAAAATATTTTATTGGGATTAATTGGGGCGTTAATATTATGTTTTGCGGCAGTTGCATTTGCCACTACGACAAATACTAACAAGTCAGCTAAAGAAACAAGCACTTCAAAGAACAGTACTAAAAGTAGCTCTAAACAAGCAGCAACATCAAGTAGTAGTTCATCAAGCAGTTCGTCAAGTTCATCAGATGATGGAAATGATAATGTTATTTATCTAACTTTTGACGATGGACCAAGCGATACTACTGCCGCACAGTTACTCGATATTTTAAAGGCTAATGATGTGAAAGCAACCTTTTTTGTCACTGGTTATGGATCTGATGATTTAATTAAGCGTGAGCATGATGAAGGCCATCAAATTGGATTACACACTATGACGCATAACTATTCGTTAGTCTATTCTTCAGTGGATGCCTATTTTGATGACTTAAAGCAAATTAGTGACCGAGTTAAACGAATTACCGGTCAAAAATCCATGATGGTACGTGTTCCAGGTGGAAGTTCAAACACAGTGAGTGCTAATTATTAACCTGGAATCATGCATTCCATTTTGCCGAAGTTAACTGCTAAAGGCTATCAATATTTTGATTGGAATATTGGTGCAGGCGATGGTTCAGTTCAAACCAATGCCGACCAACCCTACAATTGCGTCACCACTACATTGATTCCACACGCTAGAAACGTTGTCTTGATGCATGACACTAAACAAACTTCCGTTGATGCAGTTCAACGCATTATTGATTTTGGCAAAGCTAACGGGTATAAATTTGAAGTTCTCCAACAAGATAGTTGGCCTTCACATCAAGTTATCAAATAACCAGTTCACATTAACTATAACTAGACTAAAAAACAACTAGACTAAAAACACGATTTCAAATTGAAATCGTGTTTTCTTATTCAAACTTACTTAGTAATTCAGTCTTAGCAACACCGGATAACCATTGATCATGTTGCACCACAAATTCTTGTACGGACTGATAATCAGAAAAATCTTTTGATCCCTGAATTAATCCAGCCTGTTGCAGCTTACGAGCAAAAATAATATCGCCGGCTTTAATTTGATCACTAAACAATTGATTACCTTCTGTATCCCATTGTTCTAGTAATACTTTAACGGCGCGCTTATATAAATAATCGTGTGACAAAACTGATTGTAAATCATTTGGTTGCAAATCTATCATTATTTTTTACCTACCAATCTTTGATAATTTCCGTCTTCTACCAGTGTTGAAACTTTGCCCATTGGCTTTTTCACTGATAATTCTTGAACGGCCGTGGACAATATCCAAAGTACATTTGAAAAATGAAAAGTCTGTAGCTTAGACTCTCCCCAGCCATCGGTTAAAATAATTGCTAGAGTTGAGTCATTATTAGCATGACGCCGATGTAAGTAATCAAAAATTGACTGAAAGCTAGTTCCCCCGCCACCCACGCGTTCAAAATTAATTTGATTACGCGCTTCGATGGTATATTTATGGTCTTCATGGACGATTGTATCAAAACTATACACATCAATTTTGGCATCGTAAATTGCTAGTAAACCACGCAGTTCATTTAACAAATAAGCAATCTCTTTTTCACCCATTGAACCTGAGTTATCTATAAATACATCAATATTAATAACCAAATTAGTAATTTTACCGGGCAAATCCATTCTGACTGGCTGTCGTCGATTAAATCGACTATATGAATTGCGTTTACCTAAAGGCATTTTCCCTAATGACTGTTTGATTAATGCTTTCCAATTTAAACTCGGTTGAACCTCAATTGATTCTAATTGTGCGATGATATCACCAGGTAATAGGCCGCGTTGCTTATCTGGTACATTTTTCCAGGCTGAGCTGAGCATTTGCTGTAAATTGGCCGTCTGCTCATTCAGATTATCTTGACCAACCATCTCTTCCCAACCAAGATGGACGTCAGTTTGGTTATTGTGATCTTGGGCTTTTGGAACAGCTTCACCTTCGTAATCCAATCGTTGCTTTGTCTCTGAGGCATCTTCATTAAAATCGGCATTTTCAATTAATTTCAAATAGCGTTGAGAATCTTCATGAGTGGGCACCTGTTTGCCAATCAGCGTTGTCAATTCTTCCTTCGTCATTGTTCCCGCCGGTGCATCAGTCAAATATTGGTTAACTGCAACATCAGTGGCCATGGTGACGTTATTTTGGTGAGCCACATTGGCATAGCGTAACGGATGTTGCCAAACTAAATGGAGCACTTCATGCTTTAATAAATCGAGCAAATCTTGAGAACGTTGTAATCTCGACAGGCGACTTGGGTTAATTTTTAATTGAATCTGATCATTCTTCCAATTAATGCCCATCATACCATTCAGCTTAAAGTCATATGCCCGAGGTATTTGAATTAAGACTTCACCAAATAACCGGTCTTCCTCCAACAACTCCATCACGACTGAGCCAATCCATTCATCTGCAACATTTTGTAGATCGACTTCTTGGTTGGAATTCAATGCATGTAATTTATCTTTTAAATTATCTTGTAGCTTCGTACTCACTAAATATCATCCCCAGCATCGTTTCGTGTTGCAATTTTTCCGAAGTAACGATACAAACTTGCCACAGATTCCGATTGTAGATTACTAAACATTGGCTTCAATATGTCAGCTAGATGCTCAATTTGACCGACTGTTTGTATGACCACATACTGACCGTCCGGACTCATTTGTTTTAGCAATTGCTGAAAGTAGTCTGCGTTCCGACTATCATCCAGTGGATATTCTGCCACTTGCGTTAACCAGCTTTTTAAAAGTTGTTGCTTTTGGACTTCGTCTAAACTGGAAAATTCAGACAACGTAGTTTCAAAATCAGCTGAGGCAAGGATACTTTCAGGAGTCAATTGATTCCCCTGTTGCTTAACGAAGCTGTTAAACGCACGGCCAACCAGCTCACCTAAATCGCCTTTAAACAACTCTAATTGCAATTTTGAACGTACTTCAGGTGATTGATTATCTAATTCAAACAGGCTGTCTGACACTCGCTGCCATGCTCTAGGAGTTGGAAATAAGTCATCCCCATGCTGTTTAGGGCTTAACATATCAGGTTCTTCTTCAATGAAGGCTTGAACTAAAGGATGGATATTTTCATGTCCATCTTGTCCATTGGCACGAGCCCAACTCAGCCAATCACTGGCAGAAACGCGCAAAACTAACCGAACTGTCCGATCTTTAATGGCGGTATCTCCAGCCGTGACCCCATAGTTAGAATCTTCAAAACCAGCCATCGTGCTATCGGGATTCTCCGCAATCACAATTTGAACTTGTTCGGGTAATTTCAAAGAATTAATTTGTCGTTGCAATACCAGATTCATCAATTCACTTTGAACTGCTTGGGTACCACGATTAAATTCATCTAAAAACCAAATAATTTTTACGTCTGGATGTAATTCAGCTTGTTTAATTATATCTACTAATGTTTCGGAGTACCCAAATTTTACATTGGCTAACGAACCATAATGTTCTGTTTCCACAAAAGAATTATCTGTTAGCGGTGGTACAGGAATTGCTAAATCACCCTTTTCGGACAAACTCACAACGGTGGTATATAGTTTGGCTTGCAATTCTTGAGCGACTGTTTCGACTAAAGCGGACTTACCAATCCCGGCTTCCCCAACAATATTAGGAACGTTGCCAGTTTTTAAAACCACTTTTACCGCTGTTAACATGTCTTGATATGATAATGACATTTTTTCGACCCCTCACCTATTTTTCTTATACCGGTACCGTACCATTTCAAGCGCCTTTAATGCAATAAATTCTTGTTTTTCAGCTAGTGTCAGCGTAGAATGTTTAAAAATTAAAGAATAAGTACATAGATTGATTGAGGAATTGATTACTTATGTTTGATCAAATTGGAAAAATAATATTTGATAATGAAATTGTTGCTACAGCCAGTGACTTTAATATGGGAATTGAAGTTGAAATGCATCGCGTGAATGCAGATGCCAGCCTTAGCACCAGCCCATATCCAAGTGCAATTGGTAGTCAGCGAAAGAATAAATATATTAAGAATGACTTTCTACAAATGCAGACGGAAATTATTACACCCACAACGACCCATTCTATTGACGCCATGCATTATTTAATGCAATTAAACGATACTTTGCGTAATGCACTTGCCAAAGATGAAATGCTCTGGGCACTGAGTATGCCGCCAGTGTTACCTGAAGATAAAAGTGAGATTCCAATTTCGGATGTTGACCCAGAAAAGAAAGAATATTACCGCCAATGGTCCAAAATTCATGGAATTGAATCCGGTATTCCAACTGGCGTCCATCTAAATATCAGTATTAATCAACAAGTGTTAGAGGCAGTCTGGTGGAATGTTCGTAATGAAGGCACTTTTTCAGAAGCTGAAATGATTAATCATTTATATGAAAAAATCGTGCAAGGATTTATTCGGTACGAGTGGCTGTTAACGTATCTATTTGGCAATAATCCCATTGCTGAAAAAAACTTTTTTAATGACAATGAAGGACCCAACCATCCTGTTAGAAGTATCCGCGAATCCCACTTTGGACTTGGAAACAAATTAAAAGGTGATTATTCGTCCGTTGCCCATTATGCTCAAGGTATTCAAAATGGAATCAAATCTGGGGAGCTTCTGAATGAGGCTGAATTTCACGGCAGCATTCGTTTTAAGAAAAATGGGAAATCAATTGACGAAGCACTAAAATCAGGCGTTGATTATATTGAATTACGAATGCTTGATTTAGATCCAACCACTTCGGTTGGCGTTAGGACTTCGACCATCCGCTTCGTACGTATGATGTTGACTTATTTCATGATGACACCGGCTTTGACCGAATCAACCAAAATGCCAGAATTTTTGGCTGAAGGTATGTATATGAATGAAAATGTTGCATTGGAAAATCCAAAAAGTAAAACCCAATATCAAGCTGAGGGGCAAGTCTTTCTCGACCAATTACAAGATTTTGGTGCAACAATTCATTGGGGACCTGAATATAAAGAAGTACTGGAAATGATGCAAAATCGCTTGGACAATACCAACTTAACTCCCAGTGCTAACTTAACGGATCACATTCAAAACGGTTCCCTCGTTCCCTATGCATTACAAATCGGTGCACGTTACCAAAACCGTGCTCACCGTAATCCTAATCCATTTAAAGGTTTTGCTGATAATCCCGAAATGCCTGTTACCGAACTCAAACAAAAGCTCTTTGATAAATCTAATAAACCGGTAGAATATAAGGAGTAGAGTGAGAGATAACTTGGGAATATTTAAGCACTAACCTAAGCAAGTTGAATTACGTTTTTGGTAATTTAACTTGCTGTAGTTAGGCGGAGAATATTGATTTATCGAACACGTTTGGAGTAGAGTGAGATTGCAATCGAGAGATTGTAAGCATATCCTAAG
This sequence comes from Paucilactobacillus nenjiangensis, assembly GCF_008632615.1. Taxonomy (NCBI): domain Bacteria; kingdom Bacillati; phylum Bacillota; class Bacilli; order Lactobacillales; family Lactobacillaceae; genus Paucilactobacillus; species Paucilactobacillus nenjiangensis. The sequence goes on along the minus strand of NZ_CP043939.1, from coordinate 196,160 downwards.
TTAATCGGTTGGCGAACTGGGCCAATTGATTAACTGTAGATAGGCGGAACAATCTGATTGCAGAACACGTTTTTGAGTGAGAGATAAATTGGGAATATTTGAGCACTAACCTAAGCAATTTCAATACGAACGGTTCGTCTCAGAAAGTTAGGCAAGATAAAATGGCAAATGAATTGAAGCTTGAACGAGTTTACACTAAGCCAATTGATACGGATGGTTACAGGATTTTAGTTGACCGACTATGGCCTCGTGGTGTCAGCAAGGTAAACGCCCAGATTGATCAATGGGCAAAAGAAATTACCCCAACCACTGAATTACGCAAATGGTTTAATCATGACCCAGAAAAATTTGATGAATTCAAACATCTGTATTTATCACAGTTGCAAAGTAATCCAGCTTATTTAGATTTTAAAACCATGGTCCATCAAAAACTAGAAACACAAAACGTGATTTTTGTGTATGCCGCCAAAGATGAAGTTTATAATCATGTTGTGATTTTAGCAGAAAGTATATTAAAAGGGATTTGAAACTTACCGTTTCAGATCCCTTTTTCACCACTGCTCTGGGCTCCACATACGCCCATCTAATTCGCCTTGTAACTGATCAATTCTTTGATATTGCTCAGTCATAATTCCCTTCAACTCCCTGTAAAATGCCTGGTCAGGAAAAGTCTGACTGTTTTCAATCAATTCATTAATTTTCATTTCAACCCATTGTTGTGTATCCATTCTTAATCCTCATCTTGCTTAAATTGATTTACATCCATTAACAAATCGTGACGAGCATCTTCATTATCTTCTAGCACCGTGATAATTTGTTCTAATTCAGAGTTATCTGTACTTTTTTGCTTCAAAATTTCGTTGAACCAAGCAATTTTACTGTCAAAACTATCAAAGTTAGTTAACGTAACATATTGCTGATATTGAATTAGCAAATGCTGTTGTTCAAGTTTATTAAGGTAAGCAAATTGAAAGACTGTAATTGGAGTCAGATAGTGCAGTTTCATTTTATTGGCTAACATTTCAAACGGTCTGAGTACTTCAGACATGGTGAATTGTTCCAATCCACCGGCTTGAAAATCTTTAGCAGGACTCCCGGTTGAAACGACCAATCCTAATTCTTTATTGGTTAAATCAAGTTGGTTTACTGAAAAGACATCGTCTATCCATTGTTTCAATAATGCGGGGGCACTGTACCAGTAGAGTGGAAATTGAAAAATGATGCGATCAGCTTGTTGCAGTAATTCTTGTTCTTCATCTATTTGGTACTCATTGGCTATTGGATGCCAGGTAAAATCAATAAACCCAGCCAATCCTTCTTTAAAGAATTGCTGGGTCGTTGAATTTTCTATTTGCGGATGCGCAACTATGATTAAAGTTTTCATGCCTAAACCTCTGGAAAAATTAATTCAATTTGGCCCTTACGTGTAGCAAAATTAATGCGTAAAATTTCTTGTTTTAAAATTTTGTCATATTCACTCAAAACATCGGCCGGTAATGGTGTCCTTTCGGAAAATAAAGCGACCAAATCTTCAACTGAAAGTACATCTTCAATATTAATAAAGATATTGATGCTACTAATCACATCTCGGAGCAAATCAGTCAACAGGCTATTTGGTTTACCACTTGCATCAGTCACAACAATCTGTGAATTACTGATATGGCGGTGATTCACACTAAACATTTTAAGCATTCCAAAAACATTAAACATACTTTCACCCCTAATTATAGTTGAAAATAATATACCACGAACCGCATAAAAATGCTCGATTATTGCTGTAAAATCAACTATTGAGTATCTTTATACCTTGCTGAACTAACTCTTCGTTTGCAAATTCACTAGTAAAACGCTGCAACGGGACTTCAGAGTGACGATCTTTAAAGGCCATCTTTTCTGATGCCACAATCATGACCATCAAGTTATTTTCAGTCAGCAACATTTGCCCCGGCTGTTTAAATTTTCCCTTAGTATGTTTGCCAGTTCGCCAAGTATGAATTTTTACGTCACCATGATCATCGGCTTTCAAAACATAGTCGCCAGAATTATTAGTGGTAACTGGAATGCCAAAATATTTATTTACTTCGTACTTATCCTTCATTTTCTTTATTCACCAATGCATTCGTTACTTGATACAAGAAGCCTTCTTGTAAGGCGCGCGCCCAACTACCCTCATCAACTTCTTCAGCTGTCACAATTAACGTCAACATCGCTTTCAGTGTATCAATTGTGTCGATTACCAGGACTTGATTAACGATTTTTTGATTCATTTTAATTTTAATTTTTTGTGCCTTCAACGTTTTTTTATACTGCGCATCAAAGTCATTACTCTCTTTAAAATCACGTACAAATGTTAGTATGGTTTGATCGTAAATTGGATAACCCATTTGTAAAATTCCATCTTCGGTATTTGTTGATGTCCATTGAAATTCTTTGTTTTGCATATTCTTAAAATATTCGAGATATTTCTTTAAATCCATCAGCCGTCACCACTTTCCGTTATAAATCTCACTTATTGGTAATTATTATAACATTTGTTCAACATTACATTTGCGATTTGCTTTATAATGATGACAATTATTTTATCAAACATTTGGAGGAAATGAATATGGCAAAAACATTAACAACTAAAGAAATGAAAAAGTTCGATAAATTTACAATTGAAAAAATTGGGATTCCATCGATTGTGCTGATGGAACGCGCCTCTTTGGCAATTAGAGACATCGTTTTGAAACGTCATTATGATTTATCAAATGTTGTTGTCGTAGCAGGTTACGGTAACAATGGTGGTGATGGCTTAGCGGTTGCTCGATTGTTAAAAATAGAACGCGCCAACGTCACGATTATCAACGTTGGTAATAGCAAACATGAAAGTTCTGAACGTGCGACGCAACGCAAAATTTGCAACTATTACAAGATTCCAACTACTGATGATTTATCGGCATTGAATGATGCTACTTTAATTGTCGATGCAATTTTTGGCGTTGGGATTGACCGTCCAGTTGCCGGCGAATATTTGGAAGCCATTCAAGCAATTAATCAAACGACCGCCACAACCGTTGCTGTTGACGTACCTTCCGGGTTAAATTCTGATACCGGTACTCCCTTAAATGAAGCAGTTCGCGCAGATTTAACCGTAGCGATTGCCTTTAATAAATTAGGATTTGGGACCAATCCAGGAAAAGAGCACGTTGGTGAAGTTGTCGTGGCTGATGACATGGGTGTTTACTACTTTTAATTTTAAGACAACTAAATACGCGCAACAATCTGAAAAATGATTGTGGCGCGTATTTAGTTTTAAACCGTTCTATTCATTTTACTATTCATTTTAATTTCATAATGTCTCAAAATTCGAGAAATTGCAAACGTTAAAATGAAGTAGAGAATCATGGTAATTACAATTGGAATCACACCACGATAAGTATCGGCTTGAACAATCTTTAATTGATAAATCATGTCTGACACACCAATGATAGATACAATTGAGGTTTCCTTAATTAAAGAAACAAATTCATTTCCCAAAGCAGGCCAAATATTTCGGATGGCTTGTGGCAAGACCACACTAAACATCGTATCGTGAGAGTTCAATCCTAAGCTTCTAGCAGCCTCGTCTTGTCCTTTGTCAATCGACAAAATTCCGCCACGAATGACTTCACAGACATAGGCGCCACTATTTAGTGAGACCGCAATAATCCCTGAAATAACCGCTGGAATATTAACAATCACGCCTAAACCAAAGTAAACAAATAAGATTTGGACCATCAATGGAGTCCCACGAACAAACTCGACATAGGCAGTTCCTAGCCATTTGAACACTTTAACTTTTGAAAGCCTCATAAAGGCCAACAGGATACCAATCAAGAATCCAAGTACGACTGAAATAGCACTGATACCGACAGTGTATTCAATTCCAAGCGCAAAATATTTCCAATAATGCCACATTGATGTATTGGCCGTATTAACTTTCATATATGATCCGGCTGTTTTTAAATAACCAGTAATTGAATTGTTGTCCTTAATATCATCAATTGAATGATTAATTTGAGTTGTCAGGCTCGTCGAACCTTTCGCTACGGCCACAACATCATTAGTTTCATCAGAACCTAAATCAAACTTCCCATTAACTGCCACGATACTTGAATCATTTTCGGCATATGCTTTCGCCGTGGGTTCATCAAGCACCACACCTTCAACCTTATGTGATTTCAACGCAATCACTAAATCTGAAACAGTATCCATTCCTTTAACTGTCGCGCCTTTAGCATGTGACTTGGCTAAGTTGTAAGGTAATGAACCGGTTTGGGCCCCAAGTTTCTTATCGCTAAATGAATTGCGGTTCTTATATACACCTTTGTCTGACTTATTAATTAAAATATATTGTCCGGCTTTATAATATGATTTTGAAAAATCAACACTCTTAGCTCGTTTTGCAGTGGGATTCACACCCGAAATGACCATATCAACCTTGCCTGATTGTAAAGCAACCAAGAGAGAATCAAAGGACATTTTCTTAATTACCAACTTCACGCCCATATCTTTGGCAATTTTCTTGGCAATTTCAATATCCATCCCGACAACCTTACCCTTAGCCATAAATTCATATGGTGGATAATCAGGACTTGTACCTAAAACAATTTCACCTTTGGCTTTAATTTTGGCCAACGAATCTTCTGACGTAGTTGTAGTAGATGTAACTGAGCTACTACTTTGAGTCGTATCATCGGCTTTGGCAACACTCGACAGTACAGGAGCCATCACGAGTAAAACCGCCAAAAATGTGAATACTAATTTATAAAATTTTTTCATTATCCTAAGCGCCTCCGTAAAAAATCAACGCTTATAAGTATACAGAAAAAAACGTATTCATTCAACTAAATGAATAAATACGCATGATTTATGAGTTTTTGATTAATTTTTGTTCATATTTCTATTCGTCTAAATACTCTTTGGTTGAGGCAATAATATCTTGTAAGCCCTTTTTAGCATCAGCAAATAGCATGTGTGTGTTATCTTCAGAAAATAATTCATTTTGAATACCAGCATAACCAGTACTCATAGATCGTTTAATGACCACAATTGATTTAGACTTATCGACATCCAAAATTGGCATCCCCGTAATGGCAGTTCCTTGCCGGCGGGCGGCTGGATTAGTCACGTCGTTAGCACCAATCACTAACGACACATCCGTGTTTTCAAACATCGAATTAGCTTCTTCTAATTGCTTCATTTGATCATACGGTACATTCACTTCGGCTAATAACACGTTCATATGGCCTGGCATCCGCCCGGCAACGGGATGAATTGCATAATTCACATTAATACCGTGATCCGTGAGTAAATTAGCCAACTCAGACACTTCATGTTGTGCTTGTGCAGCGGCCAATCCATATCCCGGAACAATCATCACATTTGCCGCATATGCAAGTTGCACTCCAACGTCATCCGCCGTGGTCTCTTTAACATTCACGGGTACTTCCTCAGTAGACGCCCCTTTGCTATCATCCGTGCCAAAGCCACCAGCAATGATATTTAGGACTGAACGATTCATTGCGGCCGCCATTTGTAAGGTTAAGATAGTCCCGGCAGCGCCGACCAATGCCCCGGCAATAATTAGTGCCTGGTTGTCGATAACAAATCCGGCCATCGATACGGCCAAACCAGTAAAGGCATTTAGCAACGAAACCACCACCGGCATATCTGCCCCACCAATCGGAATTGTCATCAAAATACCAAACAGTAAACTAGCACAAATGATCAAAATCAACCAACTAGGATTGACAGCAAAGCCAATGGTTAAAACAACCGAAACTAAAATCACTAACACGACTAGTGCATTGGCAACTTTTGCTCCTGGAAAAGTGATTGGTTTGCCCGAAATCTTTCCAGCTAATTTACCGGTGGCAATTAGTGAACCGGAAAACGTAATCCCACCAATCACTAAATCCAGTGCCACTGGAAACGAAAAGGCGAATGATAAGGTTGATCCCGTACTCTTGCTCAAATAATCAAACGCACCAATCGCCGCTGCTGCCCCACCACCAACAGCATTAAATAAACTCACTAATTGCGGCATATCTGTCATTTCAACCGTTCTCGCTCGGACCGCGCCATAACCCAGTCCTAGTACCAGTCCGATGACTAAAATGATGCCACCAGTCATGGTGGCTTCTTTTTGACTAATTGCCACTAATAAAGTCATGATGACCGCAATAATCATTCCGACTCCAGAAACTCGGTTCCCATTTCGTGCCGTTTTAGGCGTCCGCATCATGTGCAATCCAATGACATAACAGGCCGCACTCACCAAATACATTAATGAAACAACTGTTAGGAGAATTGACATCACTTGTCACCTCCATCATCAGATTCATTCTTTGGTTTCTTGGGTTTTGAAAACATGGTTAACATGCGGTCCGTAACGACATAACCACCAGCCACGTTGACCGATCCCAAAAACACAGCAATAAAAGCTAACCCATAAAACAATGGCGACTGTGCTTCTAAAGCAATTAAAATCGCTCCAATCACCACGGCACCGTGAATTGCATTTGCACCAGACATCATTGGCGTGTGTAGAGTAGCCGGAATTTTACTGATGACCTCAAAGCCAACTAGCACACTCATCACAAAAATCGCAACATTTGTATATAACTCTTGACTCATCTTAATCACTCTCCGTTTCAATTGGTTCAACTTTTGGAAGTTCTGGTAAATTAAGCGTTTTTCGTAATCGCGGATTCACAATTTCACCATCGTAAACGGCGACCAGGTCTTTAAAAACATCATCTTGTAAATCAACTTGGACTGTTTCGTCCTTAATAACATAATTCAAGACAGCCAACACATTTTTGGCAAATAATTGAGACGCCGAATTAGGTACCTGACTCGCTAAATTCGCAGCCCCAACAATGGTCACTTGTCGTTCATCAATATTTGTTTCAAATGGCTGACTACCGGCAACGTTCCCACCTAGCTCACTAGCGGCTAAATCGACAAATACCGAACCTGGCTTGGCATTTTGAATACTCTCTTCCGTCACCAGTAAGGGTGGCTTATGTCCAGGTACTTGTGCGGTAGTAATAATAATATCGTTTTGTGAAATAAAATCTGCCAATTCCTTTTGTTGTGCTGCTTGTTCCTCGGCAGTTAATTCACGAGCGTAACCACCGGCCCCAGCACCATTAGAAACTGAGCTAGTCAAAAAAGTCGCTCCGAGTGATTCCACTTCGCCGCGTGAAGCCGGTCGAACATCATAACCCGACACAATAGCACCAAGCCGTTTCGCCGTCCCGATTGCTTGTTAATCCTGCAACACCAGTTCCTAATACCAAAACCTTAGCGGGCTTAACGGTCCCGGCCGCTGTAATCATCATAGGAAAATACTTGGGAAAGACGTTACTGGCCAACAATGCCGCCTTATAGCCTGCGACGCTGGCTTGAGAACTCAACACATCCATCGTTTGAGCACGACTAATCGTTCTTGGTACTAGTTCCAGTGACAACACATTTACTTTGGCACTAGCAAGCTGATTCATTTCATCAGCTACCGTTAATGCGTTAAATTGACCAATCAGCAATTGTCCTGTTTTCAACACAGACAAAGTGGCTTGATCTGGATTTGAAATCATCGTCAATACGTCGGCAGTTGATAAAATTGACGCTCGATCAGTAATTTTTCCTTCCACGCTTTCATAATCTGCATCAAAAAAATTAGCCTTGGTTCCCGCTCCTAGTTCGACAAGTACTGTCAGTCCAGCTTTGACTAATCGTTTGGTCACTTCTGGATCGACGGAAACTCGTTGTTCATGTTCGTCTTGTTCCTTTAAAACACCAATTGTCAAACTCATTTAAATCCCTCCTTCTACAACACTCGAAAACATTGTAAACGTTTACAATATCTAGCCTTATTCTAACATATGTTGTATGAAAGCACTCAAAAATCGCAATACCTCCAGCGTGATATTGCGATCCTTTTGCTACTTTATTTTTGTCATTTTTTTAATTAATCATCAATTCTTATGACCATTCAGTTGTGCTAATTGGCCCTTAAATTCTTTCCGGAAAGTATCGACATCCGAATCAGCTTCGGTTGCAACGGCATAATCTGCATGTTCGCCATGTTCACCAAAGTCCAAACCAAGTCGTTCTTCTTTTTCAGAAACACGGATGGGAGTAATTGCTTTCAGAATGACAGTAATGATAATCACCATAATTGAAACAAACACAATTGTGAATGCTGTGGCAAATAATTGAGTACCGAATAGTTTAAATCCACCACCATAGAATAAGCCATTATTAGTAACTGCTGAGTTAACAGACTTGGTAGCAAACAAACCAGTCGCAATACTACCAACAATCCCACTTACTCCATGAGCACCAAATGCATCCAAGGTATCATCAACACCTAACTTGCCTTTAAGATAATTGATGAAGAAATAGCTACAACATGTGCCGGCGATACCAATGAAGAAGGCCCCGGTGATTGTGACATACCCGCAGGCTGGTGTAATGGCAACCAGTCCACACAAGGTACCAGTACAAACACCGACTAAACTTGGTTTACCAGTTCTAAAGACATCAATCATCATATATGAAATCATGGCTGATGCCGTGGCTACGGTAGTAGTCATTGTTGCTTGAACAGCAACTGTTGAAATGCCAAAGGCGCTACCAGCATTAAATCCATACCAACCAATCCAAAGAATAGTTGTTCCTAATAATACCCAAGGTAAGTTGTAATGTTCAGGTTCTTTATATTCAACCCGTTTGCCCAGGAAGATAGACAAAACAAGTGCGGTAATCCCGGCATCAATGTGGACAACAGTCCCGCCGGCGAAATCCAAAGTTCCCATTTTGAATAGGATACCACTGGCACTCCAAACCATATGAACCATTGGATAATAAACTAAAATTGACCAGAAAATAATGAACAGAAACAAGAATTTGAACTTCATCCGACCAACAACCGCCCCAACGAACAAGGCTGGAGTGATGATGGCAAACATCATTTCAAACACTGAATACAAGCCATCTGGGATTTTGGTAGTCGTAGCAGTCATCTTCGTCATACTGAAGTTTTGATGGAAAAATTGATGTAAATCACCAAAAACTCCAAAGTGATCTCCACTAAATGAAAGGCTGTAACCTACAATAATCCAAAGTAAAATTGCTAGACCAGTGATAAAGAATACTGAAAGCATTGTGTTAACAACGTTGCGTTTAGAAACTAGTCCTCCATAGAAGAATGCTAGACCAGGTGTCATAAATAAGACCAAGATACTTGCTAAAACTAAAAATGCTGTATTTGCTTCGTTCAAATGTTTCCTCTCCCTTACCTCTGAATTTAAAACTTTATTAAATGTCATAAAATATAACATCACATAAATTCATCGTCAAGGTTATTTGACAAAAATAATGTTAAAAAATTCATTTTTATCAGTTGAAACCGTTTTATTTACCCAATGAATGTTATGTTTTTATGACATCAACGTGCAATAAGAGAATAAAGAGAGATAAATCCATCTTCCATTGGTACATACCTGTTGATATCGTTAGCTCATTGACAAGGCTACGTAAAGCTAAACTTTTTAGTTGTTATGTCATCTTGGAACATAAAATCAGACTGTGATAATTAATTGTATTCAAAAATATCACCAACCCCGAAGGATTGGTGATATTTTTTATTTGCCATGCATATGATGTAGACGTTCATATGCAATGTTTACTATTAAAGTTAATTACTAATTTAGAAGCCCATCATGTGTGCGAACGTTGGAACACCAAGTCCACAAACCCCGATGATAACAACGGCGATTGAAGCCATTGATCCTTCAACAGAACGATTTGATAGCTTTAGCTGACCAACAGCATGTCCGGCAGTACCTAAACCAAGTCCAGTACCAATACGTGATTTGCCAAGACGGAAGGCCTTGATTAAGAAATCACCTAAGGCGTAAATAATAACGGCGTTCAAGATAACGGCCATAGCAGTAACTGAAGCATTACCACCAATAGCAGTAGAGATTGGAAGAGCGATGGCAGTAGTAGCTGCTTGTGGCAACATAGCTGCAATAGCTGAATGATCCAAACCGAAGAGTGTTGAAACACCTAAGATACAGAAGAGTGAAATTGTTGAACCAATAATAAGTGCTAAAACAATTTCTAACCAATATTTCTTAACAATATCGTTACGTTTGTACAGAGGAACGGCAAACGCAATAGTTGCTGGGTTTAGGAACCAGAAGATAATGTCCCCACCTGGCTTGTAGAACTTAGTGTAAACTTCAAGGGTTGTTTTGCCCATCATTGAAGCCATAATAACTAGAACTACAATACCAAGTACCATACCTAAGAACAATGGTTGGAAGAGGAAGAAACCTTTACCAATTTTGAAAAGCCATTGACCGAAGAGATAAACCATCAATGAAATAAATATACCAGTGAATGGTAACGCTAATGTGACATCCATGTTATTTCTCCCCTTTCTGTGCTTCTGCTTCGAATTCTTCTTCACTCATAGGGTTCTTACTGATTTTGTTCTTCAAACCAATTAAGATCCATGCAGTGTAAGCAGTGATAACTAACATCAAGACAGTTGAAATGATAACAACGAGCACGATTTGTACCCCTTGTTTAGCCATCAAATCAAGACTTGTTGCTAATGAAATACCAGAAGGGACGAACATGAAACCAATCAAACTAATTAAGAATGTTGCGAAACTATCCACCCATTCGAGTTTGATAATTTTTGCTGATAATAAAACATATAAAATAACTAAACCTAGAACTGGTGTTGGCACTGGGAAATCTGGAACTGCCTTTGCTAACCAACCAGAAATTAAACTAGAAATAAATAAAATTGCGGCGAAGATACCCATTTGGGTAAGAATTGGTGCTGACTTCTTTTCTTGTTGCTTGTCTGCCATGTTAATAACCTCCTCTAGAATTTTGCTAGTTAACAATTTGTTAACATTTACATTACATATTATATAAAAAAAGAGCTGAAAATGGCGCTTTCAGCTCTAGAATGACAATTATTCGGTTTAAAATGCCCTGACATGAATTTAGAATGCCCTGGCTGTGTTTCTTTTCACATGCCTAATGCTTGTTTCATTTCTGTAACAAACGATCGGCTAACTGGAATCTTGCTGCCATCGGTCATCGTGAGTTCGTAGGTGTGGTTAAAGCTTGGCTCAACAGAAGCCACTTTATTGAGATTCACTAAATAACTTCGATGGACCTGTAAAAATTGTTTGGAATCCAAGTTCTCTGAGAATTTAATGAGAGTTTGCTTAGTCTTGAACAATCTTTGACTAGTATTGATAATAAAGTCGCCCTTTTCGACATATGCAGAAATTATGTCGCTTTTAAGGATAACAGACGTTTTTTCATCTTCCGTAATGGAAACTCGCGGATTGGTAGTTTGAGGGTTTTCTGGTGCCACTTCAATCTCACTAATTTTATCAATCGCCTGATTGACCCGTTCTTGTTCGAAGGGCTTTAATATATAATCAACCGCACTTGCGTTAAATGCATCAAGCGCATATTGATCATAGGCAGTAGCAAACACGATTTTAGGGGCATTCTTTTTTGTCTTTAAATCATCCGCCAAATCAAAGCCATTTTCTTCACCTAGTTGGATATCTAAAAATAATAAATCAATTTTGAATTCGCTGATTACCCGAAATGCAGCGTCGATTGTATCAGCTTCATACACCGCTGATACTTTAGGATTGTCTTTGACCAGAAACTCTAACTCTTCACGGGCTAAAGACTCATCATCTACAATTAATATATTCATTAAACCTAATCCCCCTCCTTGAGTGGAATCCAAATGGTAACACTTGTACCCGTTGCTGTTGAATCAAATTGTAAGGAACTTAATTTGCCGTATAGTCCGACTAACCGTTGATTCAAGTTTTGTAGAGCTGTGCCACTTCCATGTGACGATTCAACTACGTCTACCCCCAATGATGGTAGTTTATCAGGATCAATCCCACTACCATTATCAGTGACTTGAATTTTCAATTTATCGTCCTCAGGTTCGATTAAAATCTCAACCAAATTACCTTGTTTTCGATTTGAGAATGCGTGCTTAACGGCATTTTCAACTAAAACTTGAATCGTAAACGGCGGTAATTTAACCGTACGTGGTGCCAATATTTTTTGGTGAACTTCAAACTTATCTGGAAAACGAGTTTGTTCCAATGAAAGATACGCTTGAACGTGTCGTTGCTCTTGCTCCAGCGTAATTTCAGTCTCTCGCACACCCATTAAGTTAGCTCTAAAGTAGGTGCTTAGTTGCAATAACAGACTACGTGCTTGTTCGCTATCCTTACGCATCATTGCCGAAATTGTATTAATGGCATTAAAGAAAAAGTGCGGATTAATTTGAGCTTGTAATGATTTAATTTCAGCATCCTTAACTAATTTAGATTGAGTTTCAGCGGCTCCCAAAGCTAACTGACTTGAAAAAATCGATCCCAGTCCGACTGCCAACTGTTCCTCAACAGTGGTCATCATTTGCGCATCCGTATAATACATTTTCAAAGTTCCTACGACTGCATCATTGATCCAAAGCGGTATAATAACTGCCGCTTCAAGCGGACAATCTGGGTGTGAACAACCTATCTCTTTTTTACTGTATGCTATTTCCAATTCCCCATTGCTAATTGCTCTCATGGAAAGTTTGGTAATCATCCGTTCTCCAGCCAAATGATGATCACTTCCTGCACCAACATGGGCCAAAATACGATTTGTGGTCGTTAAGCTAATCGCAGCAAAGTTTGTATAATCCTTAATGATATTGGCCACTTTTTGTGCCGATGCTGGATTTAATCCCGCCCTAAAATACGGCAATGTTTTGTCCGCCAATTCCAGGACGGAATGAGTCTGGATGGCTCGAGCCTCTTGTTCTTGATTTAAAGAAGTTTGGATAATGGATAAGAAAATGTAAGTTCCCACCGAATTTACCATAATCATTGGAACCGCGATGAACTTAACTAGTTCCAAACCCGTTGGACTAAAGAACGAAATAAACATCATTTGAATCACTTCCATAAAGAAACCCACAAAGATCCCTTGTGAGGGAGTAATGATATCAATGTGTCCGCGTGACATGGTGCTTTTAAAGAGAAATCCTGATGAAAAACCAATGATTGAAGAACTAATAATATAAAACCAGCCAGTCGATCCACCTTGCATAACACGATGAATACCAGCAATTATACCTACGACCGTACCTACCTCAGGTCCACCAATGATTCCGGCTACTGTAATTGCCAAAATACGTGTATTAGCAATTGAATATGTTTCTGGCAAGTTTGTCAATATTGCGGACGAAACAACCGTATTATTTGAATCAATTTTGACGCCTGTTAAGTTTGAGATAATAGCAAAGAGAGAGAAAAATAAAATAAGTTGTATTTTAGCTGATAAGTCTTTTCGCTCATATAGTAACCTACGAAAAGACTTGACGTTAACCAAAATAAAAGCAAGGATAATCACAATCCCCACACGTTCTAATAGTAATAATGATAAATTAAGCATTCACTGTGCCCCTATTGATAAAAACAGGGCTGCGACAATTGTCACGGACCCTGCTAAAGTTATTTAGATGTTTCTGAAAGAATGAAATCAGCTGACGGAACTCTGAGCAATGTATAATATCCGGCAACGTGACCGCTACGAACACCTAGTCCATTTAAGAAAGTCTTCTTATACTTGATGGTCATCTCTGCGCTAAACGCATGGCCCGTCTTAGTATCGTACTCGTTCACTTGTTTTTTATTCCAAGGATAAACCGAAGCGTCCATATTGATCGCATCCGATCCTCGTGATACCGTCCCATTTCGGCTACTAATAGTCGTCTTACTTCCATTAGTTAAATAAGTATACGACACAATTGGCTGTTTACCATTTTCACTTTTTTGTGCCGTAACATAATAATAACCCGTTTTAACTTGATTCAATTCAAGCTGATGGTACTTGGTTGAAATATCTACATCCGTCTTATTAGTCATATCGACTGGTCTAAAGAAGCTGAGCCAAGACATCGTGCCAATAAAGGCAATCGACACGACCAGGAGCCCAACGTATGTTGCAAACAACTTTTTGTCAAAAGATTTTTGAGTACTAATAATTAACATCAACTGCTTAACTCGAATAAAGTGAATTACCCAAATCAAAAAAATGATAGCAACTATCCATAATAAAATGCCGACCCAATTCCAACCTATGAACATATTCATTTCCCCTATCTCGTATATTCTTCTTATATTATGCCATAGACTGGCTATAAAATCTTGCGTCGCCCTTCCACAAAGTGAAATTTAATAATTTTATTTCACATTTTCCTTTTCACTTGTTTATTTTTTGCTAAAAGCGATACAATGAACTTTATAAGGTAACTATCAATTAATGGGAGAGTGAGTAAATCATGAGTAATGAATTAAGCGATTTTGCAGAACAAATTATCCAATTCGAAAAGAAGAAGCATCTTGCCGATAATGACGTCGCATTTGGTAACCAACTTTCAGTAGAACGGATCCATAACATCAAAGCTATGGCTACAAAACCTACTAATGATGAAATCAATGCCCTCACAAAATTTATGAGAAGTCATAAGTAGAGTGCTGAAACCATCGGTTAATTCGTGAGCTTCTAACGAAAGCTAATTAAAATTCGTGGTTTGCGGATTTAATTAGTTAAGTTAGGTGAGCGAATTGATGGTTGAAGCATGATTCAAAATAGAGTGCTGACCAAAGCGCTCAGCTTCAGAGCATTTAACGATGAAGAATGTGAAGCGATTGTTCTTTAATCGATTGCATTCTTTAAGTTAAGTGACGAAGTTGCTTTGGGAAGCCTGTATGGAATTAAAGTACTTCACACAATTAAATATCAAATGCATATACTTTAAAATAGTTCGTGGCCACCAAAGGCACTGAACTATTTTTTAAATTATTAAATCATTCAAGGAGTTGGGTATCTATTGCTATCAATTATTTACATAATCTTCATGAGCTTATTAGCTGGAATTCTCAGCGGAATCGTGGGCATGGCATCACTCACACTTTATCCAGTCCTCTTATCACTAGGTATTCCACCAATCACTGCAAACGCAACAATTACCGTTGCTAATTCAATTGGTGGATTTGGCTCGGTCGTTTCATCAATCAAGGAACTTAATGGTCATTGGAAGCAAGCAATTCAAATCGCCCTGATCAGTACAGCTGGTGGCGTTTGTGGTGCCTTAATTCTGATTCATAGTTCTAACGCCAGTTTTCAAAAATTTGTGCCAATCTTTATTTTAATGGCCGGAATAATGATTTTAGTTCCTAATAAGAAGACAAAAACAAATGAACCAAAACCGAAAAGCAAATTTGTGTCGACAATTAGTTGGGTTGGCGTTCTCGGTGTAGGGATGTATAGCGGTTATTTCGGTGCCGGTGCCGGTTTATTGATGATTGGCGTCTTATCCAAAGTCGTTCATGAAAGATATGCCGTCTATAATGCCTTTCGCAACTTTGCTGCAGCAATTAATAATGCGACTGCCGCTGTCATGTTTATCTTCATGTTAAGCATCGATTGGGCAGTTGTCTTACCACTCATGTTCGGGCTGTTCGTCGGTAACTATATTGGCCCCATCATCGTTCGTTTTATTCCTTCTAAGGTAATTAAATTAGTCGTTGGCTGTTTTGCACTTATTTTATCCGCATACCTAGCCTACCAAGCTTATTTCTAAACAATCTATTTTTTTACCAAGCAACTGACAATTCAGCTGGCTTTTTTTGTAGCTAAAAGCTATATATTTTTGTTGACAAAAGCTACAAAAAGATTAAAATAAATTGCATTGAAGGAGGCAGATATGGATAAAACTCAATTAGCACAAATTCGCCAGTTCAATCGAGACTATGTACTAATCCTCGGCATTCTGAATAATAGTATGAAAAACTTGGATTTTTCATTAACTGAAGGTCGAGTGTTATTTGAAATTCACGATGGACAAACTGTGATTGCTAATAAACTGGCCATCAAAATCGGTTTAGATCGGGGCTATTTAAACCGGATTATTAAAAAATTAGAGCAACTAAACTTGGTGTCTAAAGAGTCATCCCCCAAAGATAATAGAGTTAAAATTCTCCACACCACTGTTTTAGGGCAACAAGCAATTGACAAAATTAACCTCGAAAACGATAACTTTACCGCTGAAGTATTTTCCAAATTTAACAACCAAGAATTGAAGCAAATCATTAAGAGTATGGAATTAATATCCGCACGACTTTTATAATTTAAGGAGATTTTACATATAATGAGTATTTCATTTAGCTTTGCCACTATTAAAGATTTACCAGAAATAGTTCGGATTTATAATCAAACGATTCCAACTCGTCAATCGACTGCTGACTTAGAACCCGTCACAGTATCCGACCGCGAAGAATGGTTTAAAAGTCATAACCAACACCATCGACCACTCTGGTTAATTAAGTCCGACAATCAGGTTGTTGGTTGGATTAGCTTAGCAGATTTTTATGGCCGTATTGCATACGATCACACAGTAGAAATTAGTATTTATATTGATGAAAACTTCAGAGGGCATCATCTCGGAGTTAAAGCGCTCGAATTCGTAGAGTCAAACGTTAAAAATTTTGGTATTGAGACAATCCTCGCCTACATCTTTGGCCATAACGCCCCTAGCCAAGGATTATTCAAAAAGTTTAGCTATGTTAAATGGGCCCATCTACCAGAGGTTGCAGAAATGGATGGCGTAAAACGTGATTTAGACATTCTCGGAAAAAAATATTAAAGAAATCTCATAAATCATCATAATTTAAGTCGCCAATTTTAAAAATTTTGGTGATTTTTTTATTACATTTTGACGATTTTGTATTACCTGAAAACAACTTTCTGAGCCTTAAAAATATACCTTTTGTGAGTAAAGCCCAGTGTCATCCCCTTTCAAAAATAACAAAATTACACTTTCCGTCACATTTTATTAGGTTTTTCTAATACGCTTGTACCATACAAATAGTTGACACATCAGCATACTGCATGATACATTTAGTTCACTGATAACCTTAAGAAATCCTTAACTATTTTTAGTCTTTCTTAGGTTATTCCGAAATCTGGTAATTTAGGGGTTTCCATCAATTGATTAAAAGGGAGAGGTAAATAATGAAATCTGAAAATGAACAAAATTTACATTATAAGATGTATAAACAAGGACGTAAATGGGTCTTTGCCGGTATCGCTTTGTCAGTCGGCTTGGGGGTACTGGCGTTGCCACATGCAGACACAACGACAACATCTAAGACTGGGACAGAAACTTCATCAGCAACGTCGGATGATGATGCCAACGCTGCAGTTTTAAGTACAGCTATAGTGATGCAATGCTAGTGCTGCTGCCGAATCAAGTGCTGCATTAGAAAGTGCAGCTGCCGCTATTTCAGATGTCGCTTCAGCTACTTCTGAAACCGCCAGTGAAGCTACAATTACTGCTTCTTCTGCAACCACTGACAGTTCTGCTACTGAAATTACATCTTCTAGCGCCGTTGACGCAGCAACAACTACTTCAAGTGCTGTAGAATCTTCTGCTACTGCATCAACTACACCTGTTAGTTCTGCTTCAGCTACTTCTGAAGCCGCTTCTAGTGCCACAGATACAACCAGCGAAGCAGCATCTAGTGCTACGACGAGCGCAGCTGCTAGTTCCGCTAAAACTACTCCAGTTGTTGTTACCGAAGACGCTAGTGTGATTGCAGCTGCTAAAGCCGCTGCTCAACAAGTATATGAAGAAACTGGCGAACCTCAAACGTTAGCCTTTGCTGCTGCAGCTGTAACGGCTGCACAACCTACATTTAGTACAACTGCTCGTTTACAAGCGTTTATTGAAAGCGTTGAAGACGGTGCGATTGCTGGCTGGACTGAATATGGTGTTCTTCCTTCTATCACAGTTGCACAAGCCATTTTGGAAAGTGGTTGGGGTCAATCTGGACTATCAACCCAAGCACATAACCTTTTCGGAATTAAAGGATCATATAACGGTAATTCAGTTAATTATCCTACTCAAGAATACGTCAACGGTTCATACATCAGTATTTATGACCAATTCCGCGCATATTCTAACAACTCTGAAAGTGTTGAAGATCATGGTGCTTTCTTAGCCGAAAACTCACGCTACAACAATTTATTAGGCGACAAGAGTTACACTTCAGTCGCTTATAAGCTTCAATCAGACGGTTATGCTACTGCCCCAACTTATGCTTCATCATTGATTAAACTAGTTGAAATGTATAACCTTACTCAACTTGATACTATCGCCTTTGCCGGTGCATCTATCAACGGGTATACCTCATCTAATTCATCAAGCACTAATGCTTCTGCTAATACATCTTCAACTAATACTGGCGCAAGTAGTAATGGCAGTTCAGATTATTACACAGTTAAGAGTGGCGATACCCTTTCTGGAATTGCCGTTAACCATAACACGACTACATCAACTTTAACTTCAATGAACAACTTAAGTAATCCAAACTTAATTTATGTTGGTCAATCATTGTTAGTGCCATCAACTTCAACATCAACAAGCAATTATTCAACTGGCACGACTTCAACAAGTACTGGTTCAAGTTCATCAACGACTACTAGTTCAAATACTTCGGCTGTTACTTACACCGTTCAAAGTGGTGATACCTTGTCTGCTATTGCATCAGATAACGGGACATCAGTTGCTAACTTAGTATCATTGAATAGTATTTCAAACGCTAACCTGATTCACGTTGGTGACGTGCTCACAGTGAAGGCTGCTTCAACCACTGCGACAACTTCAAACACTACAACCACAGCCACAACTTCAAGTGACAGTTCATACACAGTTCAAAGTGGTGACACTCTCTCAGCTATTGCTGCTAAGTATGGTTTGAGTGTAGCAACCCTTGCTTCATTAAATGGAATTACTAATACTAACTTCATCCTAGTTGGTCAAGTGCTTAAGTTAGGCACAGTTTCAGCAAATGTTACTACAGCTGCTTCAACGACTACGACCACAAGTAGTAATAATGGTGGTTCATATTCTGTTCAAAGTGGTGATACCCTTTCAGCTATCGCAGCTGCTAATGGCACCACAGTTGCAGCCTTAGCGGCACTAAACGGCATTACCAATACTAACTTGATTCACGTTGGTCAAAGTATTAAATTAAGTGGTAACTCTACCGCATCTAGTTCAAACAGCAACTCTGGTAACTACACTGTTTCAAGTGGTGATTCACTATATGCAATTGCCCAAGCAAACGGGCTCAGTTGGTCAGAATTAGCTTCTAAAAATGGAATCTCAAGTCCATATATCATTCATCCAGGACAATCTTTAGTATTCTAAACTTGCCTAGATATACAAAAACCGTAAACTCAATTTTGAGTTTACGGTTTTTGTAACTTCTTTACTTTCATTATTCCTAATCGACTTTGACTTCACCGCTACTGACATTCTTAATAAAGAACGCGATGATGAATGACAGCATCATGAAGACGATAACGACTAAATATGGTAAATGATAATTCATGTCGAGCAATGCCCCTGAAATCAAAGGCCCAATGACGTTCCCGACACTAGTTAAGGACATATTCATCCCATTAATCAAACCTTGATCTGAAGTACTCATTTTAGTCAGCAATGTTGTAATTGCTGGACGCAAAATATCATATGCTGTGAAAACAATCAACGTTGCAATGACAACTTCCCACTTGGAGTGGGCAAGAATAATCCACGCAATTCCAATAATGCTAAAGAAGAAACAGTAACGGATAATGCGAGCTTCTTTCAACCAAACCACTAGTCGATCAAAGAAAACAACTTGCATAATAATTGAAATGACTCCGTTCAACGTTAACACTAAAGCAATATTGCTCATCGTAAACTTAAAGACTTCATTGACGTATAAACTATAGATACTTTCAAATCCTTGGAGTCCGAATGCGGATACTAAAATCATAGCAAATAGGACAATCATTGGTACTGACATTGTTTTCAAGAAAACACTAACTGGTTTATGTTCTTCCACACGAGCTGAATCTTCGTGGCTGTCCATCTTGCCATCGTTAGGCAAGAACATCCAAAGAGAAATGGTTCCTAATAATCCCAGTAATGCAGATAGCCAGAATGGCGATTTAAGGCTGATATTAGCTAAAATACCACCAATTCCTGGTCCTAAGATAAGTCCAGCACTAAATGCCGCAGAGAGCCAACCAATCACTTTGGCACGTTCACGTTTGGTCGTAATATCAGCAGCCAATGCCATTGAGGTTGGCACGTACATTGCAGCGGATAGTCCCCCAACAGCACGAGAGATGTCAAACATCACTAGGTTGTTAGTAATGGCAAACAAGATTTCTGACAGCATGTATAGGAAGAGTCCTGCTACCAAAATATTTTTTCGGCCCAATTTATCTGAAATTCGACCAACAATTGGTGAAGCAATGAATTGAACCAACGCAAATAACGAGGTCATCACACCCATATCGAACGCCGTTAAATGTAGGCTGGTTTTCAAGAATGGCATCACCGGTATCACCAAACTAATTCCCAGACAGATTAAAAATTCACTGATGAGCAACACAAAGATAGCTCGTTTCGTTTGTTTCTTCATTTCTTCACCTCATTTTGTAATTTTGAACACGTATTGGCTAGTTTATCAAAAAAAGCTAACAAATGTCCACCCTAAAAGGATTAGATGAAATTTTAATGAGCAAATACTATTAATTATCCTAAATTGCTTTATATTCCTTAAAAGAATGACCTTTTGTTTGTTTCCCACACCATATCATGGTTTAATGTAAGCGTATACAAAATAATTGGATTGGAGCGTTTATTATGACAGAATTAAATGGAAAAGTTGCATTCGTAACCGGTGGAGCACAAGGTATCGGGGAAGCAATTTCCAAACGACTTTCAAATGACGGTTTTGCAATTGCTGTAGCCGATTTAAATGTAGAAAATGCATCTAAAGTGGCAACAGAAATTACCAACAATGGAGGAAAAGCCATCAGTGTCCAATTGGATGTTGCTGACCGTGACGCCTTCTTTGCTGCAATCAAACAAGCAGTTGATCAATTAGGACGTCTCGATGTCCTCGTTAACAATGCAGGTCTTGGACCTACAACACCACTTGATACCATTACCCCAGAACAATTCGACAAAGTTTATCACGTTAACGTTGCCGGTGATATTTGGGGCATGCAAGCAGCTATCGAACAATTTTTGAAACAAGGCACTGGTGGTAAAATCATCAATGCTACTTCTCAAGCTGGGGTTGTTGGTAATCCAAACTTGACTCTATACAGTGGAACAAAATTCGCTGTTCGTGGTATCACTCAAGTTGTTGCGCGTGACTACGCAGAACAAGGCATCACCGTTAATGCATACGCTCCAGGAATCGTTAAAACTCCAATGATGTTTGATATCGCTCATCAAGTTGGTAAAAATGCCGGTAAAGATGACGAATGGGGTATGCAAACATTTGCCAAAGATATCGCGATGAAACGCTTATCCGAACCGGAAGATGTTGCAGCTGGCGTATCCTTCTTAGCTGGCCCAGACTCAAATTACATCACTGGCCAAACTCTCGAAGTTGATGGCGGAATGCAATTCCATTAAAAATAAGAATGTGAAGTTCATTGGGAGCAACTGAGCTTCTAATGAATAAAATCACTGGATGATTCTGAACTTTGAATCGTCTGGTGATTTTTTAGTTATGTGAAGTTGCTGATGAAGTGAACGTGACTAAAAGGATGTGACAAACATCGGTTAGTCGATGTGTAATAACAAGAAATACGAGTTAACTCGCTTTATGAGTTAATTCGTATTTTTAGTTATACGGAATCAATTGATGTTGGGAACGTGAATAAGAATGTGAACTTCATCGGGAGCAACTGAGCTTCTAACGAATAAAATCACTGGATAATTCTGCATTTAGAATCGTCTAGTGATTTTTAAGTTAAGTGAAGTTGCTGATGAAGTGAACGTGACTAAAGAATGTGACTACCATAAGATTCGAACCAGTACGTTTTTGGATTATTCTCTAAATATATGGAAAGTTATCGTCACTTTTATATAATCAACTTGATTTAGATTTCTAGGTTACCAAATATCACATACTTACAATTAAATATTCACTTTAAGATTGTTTCGTAATTATTAGCATTAATTCATGTAAATCATGGTCTGATAATCTACCAATATAATTCAATGAAGTTGAAACGATTGGTAAATTATAAGGCCTGATTGTGTCAATCCAATATAGTCTCTGAAGTCCTGCTTGTTTCCAATCTGAAATTTTTAGATATTTATTTTTTATCCAATCAGACTTGTTGTCGTATTTCGTTGTGATTCGATAAACAACGTAGTTTGTTTCAGTTTGCCGTATTACTAAGACTGGGCGCCGCTTACCATCACTTCGATTAGTGAAATTTACATATGCCCAAAAGATCTCATTATACATCAGATTCACCAAATGGATCATCAGTCTCATCATCAAAGAAAGCGTCGATTTTTTCATCACTGTCAATAGTAACTGCAGGAACATCATAGCTCGCCTTGATAATAGCTGCCGTATCCAAGTCGCGTTGTGAAACTTTTAAACTCACAGGGATTTCACCAGTACGTTCGATTTCCGCATAGACCATCGTCATTATTGTTGAAGGAGTCAGCCCCGCTTTCTTAATAATATAATCTACAGATTCCGCCGTTCCTTTGTCAATTGTATATTGTACGCGCTTTTTAACCATCTCTGTCATCTTTAACTACCTCCAAATCGTCATTCCATTAGTAACCACATTATACCGCCTTGTGGCTATTGGTGCCAAAATCATGATTATGAATTAATCTAACTAAAATAACGTACATTCCAAAAATCAGGAATCTACGTTATTTTTTGATATTAATCAGAAACCGTCTAGTCCCTGACCCTTATTCTTACCAACCAATTTCATCCGCATTATCTGGCAAACTCAGTTTACCTTGAGATAATTCTTCGAAAGCTTGGTCAAAAATTTTAAATGTTTTATTTAATTGTTCTTCAGTAATCACCAATGGTGGTTGGAAGCGAAGCACGTTTCCACGTAAACTAATGATAATTGCACCAAGTTCAAAGACTCGATAAATTAGCTTAGTTGTAGCTTCATCATCGCCTTTACCGGTTTTTGAATCAATAATATCAATCCCACCGTCCAAGCCATACATCCGGACATCCCCGATAAAGTCATACTTCTTCTTTGCATTTTCAAAGTAGTCTTTAGCGATGGCGCCCAATTTAGCTGAGCGGTCAAGCAAATGTTCATCTTCAATCACGTCCATAGTTGCGGCTGCAGCTGCGGTTGTGACTGGGTTACCAGCAGTCGTAAAGACATGCGCTGGTGATCCTAATGAGTTCATAATTTCAGCTCGGCCCATGACCGCGCTCAATGGTAAACCAGAGGCCAGTGATTTCCCAACTGACATCAAATCAGGTTCAATACCAAAGTGCTCAATTGACCACCATTTACCAGTTCGTCCCATTCCTTGGTTAACTTCATCGACGGCAAACAAGATTCCATTTGCTTTGGCGAAGTCATAAACTTTATGAATGTACGCATCTGGAGCTTTGACAATTCCACCATCACCTTGAATTGGTTCGATCAAGATGACCGCAACCTCTTCAGCAGGTAAATAAGTTTCAAATGGCAATTTAAATGCCGCAAACATGCGATCAACGAACGCATCTTCACTTTCGCCATCTAACCGTTGCCATGGATCTGGATATGGTACCTTCACCACTCCTGGCAACAATGGACCAATTTTACGACTCATGTTCAAACTAACCGCCGAAACTGAAATTGAACCATAAGTTGAGCCATGATAAGCACCAGTAAAGCTAACCACATTTTGCCGACCCGTATATGCGCGAGCAAATTTAATGATGGCATCATTGGCATCAGAGCCAGAGTTACCCCAGGCTAACGCCACATCACCACTAATTGGTGCTAGAGCAGTTAACCGTGGTGCCAACGCAGCTTCCGGAGCACTCGCAAAGTAAGCTGGCGTATATTGAATCAATTTAGCCGCCTGGTCTTGAATGGCTTTTACGATATGTGGATGGGAGTGGCCGGTGTTAGTCGCAGACGCACTGGCCAAAAGGTCAATATATGTGCGGCCATCAGCATCAGTAATTTCAGCCCCTGATCCACTTTCGATAACAATATTATAATATTTAACTCGTGCAGCTTTAGAGAATGCTGGTGATTCCTCAGCTAATAATTGTTGATTATTTTTGTGTTGATCCATTATCTGCACCTTCTTTCTGTGTTGAAAGATATGAATGGTTTGCACCATAAGCGAAATAAATAACTAATCCAACTAAGAACCAAATTCCTGCGTAAATCTTAGCATCATTACCAAGTCCCCAGAACACAACTAATGAACCAATGAATCCTAAGGCTGGCATGACTGGGTAAAATGGCATCTTGAAGCCTGGTTCGGGAATATCCTTACCTTCACGTTGGCGTAGTTGGTAAATTCCCAACGAAACGAACATAAAGGCAATTAAGGTCCCGGCCGAAATCAATTGAGCCAAGAATGCGAATGGGAATAATGAACCAATCACAACCCCAATAATTGTCAAAACAAGTAAAGCATGGTTAGGACGTTGTTTGCCATCTAATTTGCCAAGCCATTTTGGTAACATACCATCACGACCGAATGAGTATAGCAAACGTGAGCCGGCCAGAGTCATACCAATTAAGGCCGTAAACATCCCCAACACAGAAATTGATTGTACAACAGCTGCGACCACTGGGTGACCACTATGACGCAATGCCCAACCAACAGGTTCAGCGTTACCAGCGTAGTCTGAATAATGGAACATTCCGACTAAGACAAGTGAAACCGCCACGAATAAGACTACGGCAATCCCTAATGATCCCAAAATCCCACGAGGCATTGTCTTTGAAGGATTTTTGGCTTCTGCTGAGTTAGCAGCGATTGAATCAAAGCCAATATAAGCTAAGAAAATTTCTGAAACCCCAGCGTAGATTCCTTGCCAACCACCAAATGCACCAGCACTAGTTTCACGATATGCAGGAATAAATGGGACATAATTACTAGCTCTAATAGCGGTTGCTCCGACAATCAAGAACAAGATAATCGCACAAACTTTTAAAACAACTAAGGCATTTTCAATTCTAGCAGCGGAACTAACGCCACGAGAAAGTAATAAAGCCACCAAGATAATTGCGACGGCAGCCACAATATCTATTACACCGCCATCCGTACCAAATGCATTTGAGAGCGCCTTTGGAAAGTTAATTCCTAATGGTGCAATCAGGCCCCTAAAGTTCGCCGATAATCCGGACCCCACGAAAGCCACAGCAATAAAGTACTCTGCTAGTAATGCCCAACCGGCAATCCAACCAAAAAATTCACCAAAAATAACGTTAATCCAAGAATAAGCTGAACCGGCAAAAGGCATTGCCGACGCCATTTCCGCATACGCAAAGGCGACTAACCCAGCGACAATCGCAGCCACCAAGAATGATAATGCCACGGCTGGGCCAGCGTGTTGCGCAGCCACAACCCCCGGTAAAGTAAAAATAGCGGTTGAAACGATTGTCCCAACTCCTAGCGCAATAAAATCACGCACACGTAGCGAACGTACCAAATGAGAATCTTTTGTTTCATACACTGAAGGATCTTCTTTACGGAAAATCTTTTCTTTCAAGCTAGCCATGTTATTCCTCCTGTTGAATAAGGTGATGGGCGAAAAGTTATGTTTATAATTGCATTACCGGTATATGTACTTGCCCATTAAATTAAAATCCGATTAATACATTCTAACAAATTGATGTTAAATGTCAACGTGAGCTTGTTCGAAATAACTAATTTATTCCCAACTATCTGTATAGTTTAGCTATTGCATTTAATTTCATTTTATTCTCATTTTTCGATTTATTCCAATTATCTTTTATCAATTTGGTCAATTTATCCTCACCTTTTAAATCTATCGATAGGTTTTAAAATCACATACCTGGTTCGCTTACCGCAAAAGCTTGATTTGAGCTATAATGAAATCGGATACATACATAGACTTACGAGGAGGAGTAATCTATGCCACCAGCAATTAGTGTTCAAGCATTATCAAAAACCTATCCCAAATTCAAACTAAATAATATTTCATTTGAGCTTGAGCCCGGAACCATCATGGGGTTAATTGGCCGGAATGGGGCCGGAAAGACGACCATCTTAAAATCAATTCTCAATTTGGTTCATCCGGATGCTGGCGAAATCACTTATTTTGGACAGAGTCTGATTGATAACGAAATGGACATCAAGCAACGAATTGGCTTTGCGGCTGGTTCCATCAATTACTATCCCAAGAAAAAAATTAACCATATCATCGAGGTCACGAAGCAATTTTATTCCAACTGGGATGATGTGACCTATCGTCATTACCTTGACGTCTTCTCATTAGATGAACAAAAGACTCCTTCTGAACTTTCGGAAGGTATGAAGGTCAAGCTTAATTTAACCATCGCCTTATCACACAACGCCGACTTACTCATTCTTGATGAGCCGACCAGCGGACTCGATCCAGTTTCGCGGGTGGAATTGCTGGATGTCTTTGGCTATTTAAAAGGCCAAGGCAAATCAATTCTTTTCTCCACGCATATTACTTCTGACTTAGACAAATTTGCTGATTCAATTACCTATATCCACGCTGGTAATTTAGTGACCTCCGATAACCTGAAAAACTTTTTACAAACCGCTGCTAGCCAAAACTTAGGCAATAATTTAGAAGAAATCATGGTTAACTATGAAACGGAGGATTTTCATGAAAAACTTACTCATTAAAGAAATTCAGTTAACTTCCATGCCAATCACCTTCATCTTCTTACTGTTTGCCTTCATGACCCTAATTCCAGGCTACCCGATTCTTATGGGCGCATTTTTCATCTGTCTAGGTATCTTCTTTTCTTTTCAAAATGGCAGAGAAACTAACGATATCTTGTATACTGTTCTATTGCCCATCAGGAAAAACGACGTGGTAACTGCTAAATATTTATTTACCATTTTTATTCAACTGATTGCTTTTGTATTAATGTTGGCACTAACTGTGTTCAGAATGAGTCTATGGAATTCTGCTGGCGTGTACGTGCAAAACGCGATGATGAATGCCACACCAATTTATTTAGCATTGGTATTATTGATTTTCGCTGGATTTAACGTGATCTTCTTAGGTGGTTTCTTTAAAACCGCTTATGGCATTGGCAAACCATTTTTACTTTTTTCAATTTATACCATCGTACTAGTCAGTTTCGGTGAAACCCTTCATCATCTTCCTGGATTAGCCTTTGTTAATAGCGGCTCCGAACACATTGGTATCCAGTGGCTTTGTTGTCTAATCGCCCTGCTACTCTTGATATTTTTTACTCTGATGTCTTACCGAAAAGCTCAACAAAAATTCGAACAAATCGATTTATAAAAAGTAACGTGGCATAGTCCTCATAATCTGGCTTATGGAACTAATGTAAAAAACAGTTAATATCAAAACAAAGGAGTCGATGAATTGATCACGACTCCTTTGTTTTATTAAATTTTAACAATCTTAGTCCCGTGAACTTCTTGAACCCCGAGGGTGTTAACCACTTGATTAACATTTTCATAGTTCACGCCGCCACCCGGCATGATAGTAATCCGGTTAGCAGCATACTCAATTAAATCTTTTAAATGTTGAAAATTATCTGTGATGCTAGTATTTTTGGTGCCACCATGAGTTAAAATACGTGAAACACCATGATCCACCAACCAATCAATGGCCTTAAATTGTCGATCAGTCGCAATTTCATCAAAGGCCATGTGGAAAGTAATTTCCATCTCAGCGGCTGCGTCCATCAACAATTCCAACTTAGGTTCATCCAACCAATTATCAGCATCCAAGCAACCTAATACAATGCCCCGTGCCCCCAATTGTTTTGCCTGGGCAATATCGTTGAGCATAATATTAAATTCAGCCACATTATAGGCAAAATTTCCACCACGTGGGCGAATGATTGTCATAACTGGCGTATCCGTCTCGTTAGCATATTCGATTGTCGCACGAATGACTCCAAAACTTGGAGTTGTCCCACCAACCGCCAAATTATCACAAAGTTCAATTCTATCAGCATCATTTTGAATGGCGTTTGGAATATCTGTAAAATTTTCAGCACAAAATTCTTTAATCACAAGCGATTCTCCTCATTATATATTCTCTCGATGATGCAATTGTAGCACGAATACACAATTAAAAAATGAACATCGTTTGTCTATTTCTTGATATCTATCAATTTAATCAAAACTAATCATTGCTAAACTAGGCAAGTAACATGTTGAAATTAGAATGGGAGAAATTAGCATGACTAAATATAGAGCTGACCTTACCGCACTAAATGGGGACCAAATTGGGACCCATGCACATGGCTATGTAGAATTTGAACACATCGCTAACAATTTACACATTACACTTGAAATGTTTGACACACCAGCCAACATTCAGCATTGGGAACATTTCCATGGATTCCCAAACGGTCAAGACGCCAATGTGCCAACTTTGGCACAAGATAGCAATCATGATGGTTGGATTGATTTACCAGAAACGGAAGCTGTCTCCGGTACAACGATGGTGCCTCTAGACGGGGCTCCACACCACATGCACATTCCTAACGATAATTACCCAGTAGCAAATGAGGATGGCTATTATAGCTATCAAAAGGACGTTCCTTACGACCAACTACAAGCTAAATTTAAAGAAGTTTTCAATGATCAAGATTTACAATTAGATAAGCGCGTTGTTTATATCCACGGCATTCCAAATGATTTTGAACTACCAGTAACAGTTGGTGGCAAGCTAAATGACAAATACGAACAGCACGTCACTTTACCCATCGCTGCCGGTAAAATCAAAAAAATTGAAGATTAATTGAGGAGAAAAACAATATGAATGAAAAATTTTTAGAAGTCATGAATCACGAAGGTCCAGCAACTATTATTACTATCAACGGCAATCCCGCTAGTGTCGTTAGTACTTGGATGTCTTATATTAAAATTGATCAAGAAAATGAATTGCTCTACATCCCCGCTGCCGGCATGCACAGTATTGAAAATGATTTCAGTTCGGACAATACAGTGCTCGTTACCACTGGTACTAAAGAAGTCGAAGGCACTAATGGACCTGGTGCTGGGTTTTATATCAGTGGAAAAGGAACATTTTTGGAAGATGGCGAAGAGTATCTCAAAATGAAGAAAGCGTTTCCTTGGATTCGTAAGGTATTAAATGTTAATATTGATACTATAGAACAGAAAATTTGAAATGGAGGATTTTTTTATGAAGTACGAAAAGACAAATCAAGTTCTAAATCAATTAGTAGCTGATCTCAGTCAACTGGCAATGATCGTTCACCAAACCCACTGGTATATGCGTGGCACCAATTTTTTAAAGTTACATCCACTGATGGATGAATGGATGGACGACTTAAATGACCAACTGGATGAAATTTCAGAACGGTTAATCACCCTTGATGGTGCTCCCTACTCAACTCTTGGTGAAATGGCTGAACATACTGGAATTAGTGATCAAGAAGGCAGTTTCGACTTATCAACCCCAGAACGTCTCACCATTTTAGCAAAAGACTACCGTTATTTGGCCGACGTTTATCAACATGGTATTGAAGTGAGCGACGAAGAAAAAGACTTCAGTACACAAGACATTTTAATTGGTTTTAAAACTGCCACTGAAAAACGGCTTTGGATGATCCAAGCCGAATTAGGCCAAGCACCTGAAATTAATAAATAAATCAGCAAAGCTAATCTTGTTTGTAAGATTAGCTTTTTATTTGTCATCAATCCTTTAACTTTGGTACACTTCAAGTAAATCTAATTACTAAATACGAGGAGCTGATACCTTGGCAAGTCCAAAAATATTTGACTTAACAACCGCAAAATTATACCAATTGTATTTAAATAAAGTGCTTCGTAAAGATCACACTGAAGAAGAACTAGATCAGATTTTAGTCTGGTTATGGGATGACAATATCGATATGAGTGATTTTAAGCAATCCAATATGACTCTTAGAGAGTTGATTGGCAGCACACCCATCAATTCAAATGCCTCTCTGATTAAAGGTGTGGTTTGTGGTGTTCGCATTGAAGATATTGAAGATCACGATATGCAAGTTTTGCGCTACATGGACAAGCTTGTGGACGAACTGGCCAAAGGTAAGAAAATGGCCAGCATCATTCGCACTTAATATTAATAAATACTAGCAGAAAAAGTAGGAAATCACGAATTTGTGATTTCCTACTTTTAGTTTTCTTATTACACCTAACTTTGAAGACCTTGTAAACTTAGCCCGTTTACTTTGTCCTTCTTTGTTAGTGCTCGCTGACTTTCGCTTTGCTCAGCAGCTTGTTTCTTCATGTTCTTTTCCGCCGTTGCAAGCATAAGGCGGATACGATTGAGTTGGTTAACGATAGAAGTACCGGGATCATAATCGATTGGGGCAATATTAGCACCAGGGAATTGATGACGAAGTTCTTTGACCATCCCCTTACCGACAATATGATTTGGTAAGCAGCCAAATGGTTGCATACAGATAATATTAGGAACGTCATTCTTCAACAATTCAATCATTTCACCGGTTAAGAACCAACCTTCACCCGTTTGATTACCAAGTGACAAAATCTTGCTGGCATCATCAGCAACTTCTTTAATACCTTCCATGCCATCAAAACGGTTCGAAGCAGTTAATGCCTTTTGCATTGGTTGTTCACACCATTCGATAATCTTTAAGGCAGTTTCAGCAAAAATCCGTGCTTTCGCTGATGCACCAAGTTTTTGATATTTGTAAATTTGATTGTAAAGTGAATAGTTCATGAAGCCGACAATATCAGGAACGACTGCTTCGGCGCCTTCATTTTCCAACAAGTGGACAATATCGTTATTGGCAATTGGTGAGTACTTAACTAAGATCTCACCAACTAACCCAACTTTAGGTTTCACGGTTTCATTCAATGGTACGGTGTCGAAATCTTTAACAATCTGCTTAACGTTCTTCTTAAATTCAGAAAAGCTTCCTTTTTCAACACTAGGACGGACTAATTGAAGCCAGTCTTCATGCATCTTATCAATTGTGCCTGGTTCTTTTTCATATGGACGAGTCCGATAAACCACTTTTTCAAATAGGTCACCATACAAGAACCCAATTGCTACTCGTTTCAACAATGGCAAGGTCATCTTAAATCCTGAAGTATTTTCAACTCCTTGATTTCCCATCGACATTGATACCACTGGTACTTGTGAGAAGCCAGCATCTTTAAGTGCTTTTCTAATTAGTGGAATGTAGTTGGTAGCCCGACAGCCACCACCAGTTTGAGTCATCATGACGGCAGTCTTGTCTAAGTCATACTTACCACTTTGTAATGCTTCCAACATTTGACCAATTGAAATGATGGCTGGATAACAGGCATCATTATTTACAAATTTTTGACCAACATCAATTGCTTTGTGATCTTCCATTGGTAAATTAACCACGTTGTAGCCAGATGCTTGCAAGGCCACATCGACCAATCCATGCTGATGAACTGGTGACATCATTGGCATCAAAAGTGTGTATCCTTCTTGTTTCATTTCTGGGGTGAAACTAACCGGCTGATCCAATTCATGTTGTTTTTCAGGTAATACGTGTAACTTATTCCGCTCTGCCACGGCTGCTTTCAGGGAACGAAGGCGAATCTTAACGGCCCCCATGTTAGTTCCTTCATCAATCTTCAAAACCGTGTATAGACGGTTATATTGTTCCATAATTTCTTCAATTTGATCCGTATCAATCGCATCCAAACCACATCCAAAGGAGTTCATTTGAACAAATTCCAATTGAGGATTTTTAGCTGCAATTCGAGCGGCCGCATAAAGGCGTGAATGATAAACCCATTGGTTAACCACACGAAGTCCTTTAACATCTCCTAAATGCGCAATTGAATCTTCCGTCAATACATGGAAACCTTCGGCAGTCATCAACTGTGAAATCCCGTGATTGATTTGTGGATCCAAATGATAAGGGCGTCCAGCAAGGACAATTCCTTTTTCATTAGTGTCGTGAAGCATCCGCATCACATCTTCGCCACGATTACGGATTTTTAATTTGAAGTTTTCAAGTTCAGCATATCCGGCATCCAGGCCTTCGACGATTTCTTTTTTGGTCACACCGAGATGCTTAAAGGCATCATACAAATTGTTGGCAGTTGATTTTTTATCCGCTAAGTTGATGTATGGGTCGATATAATCAATTTCGCCATTACGAATTTCATCGACGTTATTTTTAATTACATCTGGATATGACTGCACAATTGGACAATTAAAATGATTTTGCGCGTCCTTATTTTCACTTACTTCGTAAACAACGGCCGGATAGAAAATGCGTTCATAACCATCTTCAATTAATTTAGCAATATGGCCATGTACTTGTTTAGCTGGATAACAAACCGTATCACTAGGAATCGTTTCCATGCCCTTTTCGTATTGAGCTTCATTACCTTTATGCGATAGTTCTGCACGAATCCCGATATGATTAAAGAACGTTTGCCATAATGGATAATTTTCATACATGTTCAAAACTCGTGGTAAACCAATCCGGCCATGAACCGCTTGTTTTTTCTTCAATGGACGATAGCTAAACAATAGCTTGTATTTTTCTTCAACTAAATTAATCTTGCCGTTATCTTTATGAGTGCGTAATTTCAAGCCACGTTCTTCACCGCGTTCACAACGATTTCCAGTGACAAAACGACGACCATCATTAAAGACGGTGATCGTTAGGGCACAATTGTTTTCACAGCCACCACAATGCATGTATTCCTTAGTAGCACTTAAATTATCCATTTGTTCAGGATGAAGTAAGGTAGCTTCATCCCCTGCTTGATAATTTTCTTCGGCAATTAGAGCAGCGCCATATGCACCCATCAAGCCAGCAATGTTAGGCCGAATGACTTCACGTCCAGAAATTTTTTCAAAGGCGCGCAAGACGGCTTCATTATAGAAAGTCCCACCTTGGCAGACAATATGTTCACCCAAGTCTTCTGGGCGTTTAATTTTAATCACTTTATAGAGCGCATTTTTAATAATCGACATCGATAAACCGGCAGCAATGTCACCAATCGATGCGCCTTCTTTTTGTACCTGTTTAACTTTTGAATTCATAAACACGGTACAACGAGACCCTAAATCAGAAGGGTATTTAGCCAATAAGGCAGCTTGAGCGAAGTCTTTGATGTCGTATTTTAATGAACTAGCAAAGGTCTCCAAAAAAGAGCCACAACCAGATGAACAAGCTTCGTTCAATTTGATGGTCGACAGTGCATTATTTTTGATGGTCATGGCTTTCATGTCTTGACCACCAATGTCCAAAATGAAATCAACGTTGGGTTGGAAGAAATGAGCTGCCTTGTAGTGCGCAACTGTTTCAACTTCCCCGACATCAACCATTAAGGCGTTTTTAATTAAATGTTCACCATACCCAGTGACGGTGGCTTTTCCAATGCGAACGCCTTCAGGTAACTTGGCATACATATCTTTCAAAATTTGTTTAGTCTTAGCGAGTGGATCACCATCGTTACTATCGTAGTAAGTGTAAAGCAGCTTATGGTCAGTACTCATCAGGGCCACTTTGGTCGTGGTTGATCCGGCATCGATTCCTAAAAAGGCTGTACCTTGGTAGGTACTCAAATCGCGTTCCTCGATCTGGGCTTCACCATGACGTTGACGGAATTGTTGGAGTTCTTCATCGTCAGCAAAGAGAGGTTCTAAATGGTGAGTTGGTTGCATCACCGAATGGTCCCCATTAATTAGTAAGTCTAACAACGCAGTTAAAGTCGTCGTTTTTTCATCGACCGCATACAACGCGGCACCTTTAGCGACAAATAATTGTGGATCTTCTGGAAAAATAACTTGTTCCGGTGTTAGTTTTAAAGTTTCAATAAATCGGTAACGTAATTGATCCATGAAATACAATGGACCACCTAAAAAGGCCACATTACCCTTAATTTTATGACCAGCGGCTAAGCCAGAGATTGTCTGGTTAACAACCGCTTGAAAAATACTAGCAGCAATGTCTTCTTTTCGCGCACCATCATTGATTAATGGTTGTACGTCAGTTTTGGCAAACACACCACAACGTGATGCAATTGGATAAATTTTTTCTGCATCTTGTGCCATGATATTTAAACCATTGGCATCGGTTTTGAGTAAGGTAGCCATTTGGTCAATAAAAGCACCGGTCCCACCGGCACAGCTACCGTTCATCCGTTGTTCCATGGAGGCACCAAAGAACGTAATCTTGGCATCTTCACCACCAAGTTCGATACTGACATCCGTTTCCGGAATTAGTTCTTCAACGGTTTTCGTACAGGCAATCACTTCTTGCACAAACTCAAGGTGCAATAAATTAGCTAAGCCAATGCCACCAGAACCGGTAATCGTGAATGAAATTGGTTCTTCACCATCAAGTTCGTCGATAGCTTCTTTGATAACTCGTTCACTTGCAGCTCGTACATCAGAAAAATGACGTTCGTATCTTGAAAACAACGTCTCCCGTGTATCATTATCCATCACGACTAATTTCACAGTCGTTGATCCGACATCAATGCCACCAATCAATTTTCGTCTGCTCATATTATCTCCTCGTCGCCACAATTTCGTAGCCCGTCATCCATTGCTGTGAAATAGTCCGACAACCCGACCTCGTTTTCCACAACAACACATCACATATACAACAACTTGTCTATTAAAATTATGTTTAGTGTAACCCCTTACTATTTGTGTTTCAATGAACAAAATCAGACAAAATGTAATATATTTGACGAATTACCATAATTTGTCGGTTATACCCCAAAATTTCTGGTAGAATAGTTGTAAAATTAGTTTGAAAAAGGAGTTAATCAGATGGCCAAGCATGAAGATTTACGAGTTATTCGAACAAAGAAAATGATTTATACTGCGTTTGTTAAATTAGTTAATGAGTATGGATTCGATAGCTTAACGGTCCAGCAAATTGCTGACGAAGCAATGATTAATCGGGCCACCTTTTACTCACATTTTAAAGACAAACAAGATTTATTTGACCAAATTTTTAATACAGTGCTGTCTTACTTTAATGAATTTAAGCACGCCGAAATTTTTCTTGATAAAAATACGGTTAATCTTCCAGTCTTAGAACACACGTTAGCCAATATTTTCCGCAACATCGGTAATAACCGTGAGCTATTCTTCTTGATTGCCGATAGTTCCATGCGTAATCAGTTAATCGAGCATTTGGAAACATTAGTCAGAGAAACGACGACTGGCTTTTTGGATAACCTCAAAATCACTCAAAATGATCGCATCATCCCCAAAGAATTTGTCTTTTCTTATATGACGTCTACTTTCATGGGAACTTTAAACTGGTGGCTTAAATCAGATGAAGAATTTGATCCTGAAAGTCTTGCCCACTTCATGATTCAATTAATCGAGAACAGTCATTTGACGGTTTTGGGTGTGAAATTAATTAGAGCATAACAAAAAAATACAACTCGCAAGAGAATAGAAACTTTCTATTTTCTTGCGAGTTGTATTTTATTTATTTGATTATTCTCTATAATATGCCTCAGTTGCATAACCGCCTTGGCCACCACCACTAATCAAGCGGTCTCGACTACTATCAGAGTCATCGGCTGCGGTCGCTTTCACCCCGGCGGGGACAATTGCAATTGGTGACATACTCATTGATTGCGGATCAAAAGTTCCGTAAGCTCCTTGCATATAGTCGCCAATCATATTTCCACCACCAATTACATCAGGGTATTCACTGGATTTAGAATTAGCCAGCACAGCACCTTTACTCAAAGCCCAATTGGTTCCAGCTGGTTTATCCATGGTTTGATTAGTCACTTCAATTGTTTCACCATTATCATTTTTCCAAGTACCGACTAAACTCGAAAAATTATTCGCTGCGATTTCAGTCAATGAAAGACCACTAGATGAGACTTTGGTCTGGCTACTGTCTGATCCACTAAATTCCGAATCTGCTGAACTTGATGACCGATACGTCGGTGTCTTACCATCAACAATTTTTTCAAAATTAGTCAACAAATCTTCATCATGAACCGTTGGTGAATTACAGGATTAACAATAATCAAAAAAAGCCACCATGTTCGAAATCGAACACTGTGACAATATTTGTACGGTTTATTTGTAAATAGTTGTAAAAATAGATTCCATCAATTTGGATGGAGCATCTGTCTCCTCATCGCTAGCTAATGTCCACTCAATATAAGAAATAATCAATGACGAGCTAATTTTACTCAAAAATGTCAAGGGAACTTCTTGCTTGATTCGACTTTTGCTAACCTCAACCCATAGTGTATCTAAGCTCTGTTCCCACCTAGCATGTAAATCTAGGCCTTCTTCATGAACTTTCAAAAGCGTATTGATCTCGGATTGATGCTTTTTTAAATCATTTGTAATCTCAGAAACTGATAACACATTCAATTGAGCAGTTAAAATTGCATCTGCCCTTTGCTTAGCTAGTTGATTAAAAAGGGCGGAATATTCATCCACTAATTTTTCGAGTAAATCATACTTATCCTGATAATGAGAATAAAATGTCGATCTTGAAACCAGCGCTACCTCACAAATTTTACCAATGGTAATTTTTCTGAATCCATCACTTTCTAATAGTTGAAAGAAAGCTTGTCGAATATCACGTAAAGTTTTGTAGATTCTGACATCTTTCATAGTCTTCTCCTAGGCAGAATATTTCTGTGCAAATGGTTCCACAATTTTGTCGATTAAAGTTCGATTTTGGATGGCTCCACTCCAATTGGCTGGAATCTGAATTGACTCTGTTGCACTCGCAACAATTGCGCCGACAATCGAGGCAATTGTATCCGTGTCTTCGCCTAAATTAACCGCCGCAACAACAGCATCTTGGAAGTCAGAATGATTCAGCGCCACCCAGATAGCTGCTTCTAAGGTGTCGACCACGTAGCCGGTACTATTAATTTCATCGGCGGGTAAGTCTTTAAAACCACCGTCAAAAATTCGTTCATAGTAAACAAATTCATTTAAATACAGTTGATCCAAGCTAGAAGTTGTTAATTCGCTTTGAACGTTCATTAAGGCACTTGGTAAATCTGCACCTAACAGTAATTCACGAAGCATTTCGACATAAATTAAGCTCCCCACGATGGCTCGCGGATGGCGATGCGTTAACGATGTGTATTCAGTGATGATGTTTAGCCGTGTGTTCAAATCTTCTTGTCCGACTAACTCAATTGCTAACGGTGCTAACCGCATAATCGCACCATTACCATTAGCATTTTCGTCTTCGACCCCGCAATCTAATGGTGCCATGTGATGACGCTCGTAGTTTTGAACTGCTTGATTGGTGGTATTGCCAACATCAAAAGTTTCACCATTTGGTGTGAGCTTACCATCGTAGACGTAGCCGGCAAAGCGTTGCATTAAATCATCATAAGATCCTTGTGCAACGAGGTTTTGTGCTAACGCGAGCGTCATGGAGCTGTCATCAGACCATGAGCCAGCTGGTTGGTCCCAGGTACCATTACCAGTCATTTCATCAACAAAGTACGTGTCGCGTTGACTAAATTCAACTGGCACACCCAGCGCATCCCCCACGATTCCGGCGTATAAAATATTTTTAATTTGTTCTTGTGTCATAATTTTCACCCCATTATCCCCGACAATAATTATAGTACAAGTTTTATCCATAATGGAAGCGAAATCACCCTAGATTGAGAGATATTTTGTGCCGATTGCTTCGGTGAAGGTGGTGTCATGGTCAACCACAATCATTGTCGGCTGAGATTCAGTAATTAACGTCTCGATTTCTTGGCGAGTAATCACATCCAAGTAGTTTAACGGTTCATCCCACAGGTAGACATTGGCCGGTTCACATAACGACCGTGCGATGGCGAGTTTACGCTGCTGTCCCATACTCATTTGCGATAGATCAACCTAAAAAGTTTGCCGTTCGAAACCTAATTTACGTAGCATGTTAAGTAAATCAGAGAGTTCCAAGTGATACTGGTCCGCATATTCCTGCAAGCTACCGGAGAGATTATCAAAGGTTTGACTGACATATGAAATTTTAACTTGATGTGCCCAATGCACAGTCCCGCCGGAAATTAAGAACGTCTCACCTTGTAACGCATGTAGAATCGTGGATTTACCACTACCGTTTAAGCCTTGTAATACCAAGCGTTCACCTGGTTTCAGTTCAAAATTCAGGGCACTGTTAAGTAACTGACGCTCCCCACGGATAACTTGCAAATCTTGCACTGTCACGAACGTTTTGCTCAATGGGTGGTAGTTAAGGGTCAGTACTTGCGGCGTTTCAACATTTTTTAACAATTGTTGCTTTTGTTCAATTCCCGCTTCCGTGCGTTTGAGCGTATTTTGGGCTTTTTTCATCACTTTACTGGCCTTGTGACTAATAAAGCCTTTATCCAGATTAACTTGTTGGTTTTGATGGGCGCTTTTATTTTTCCCTTTTTCGGCTTGCGTTGCCCATGATTTGGTTTGTTCGGCGGATTGCTTGAGGGTTTTAACTTCACGTTCAATTTTTGACTTCAGTTGTGCTTCACTCTGATTTTTTTGATCAAAGGCCGCTTGCCACGTGTCGTAATTGCCGGCAAATAATTGGAGTTGGGTCCGGTCAATCGAAATTACATGATCAATAATTGCATTTAAAAATGCCCGGTCGTGGCTAATCACGATAAACCCAGTTTTTTGCTTCAAATAATTAGCGACTACTTCGCGGCCCGCCGAATCCAAATGATTCGTTGGTTCATCAATCAAGCCAAATTGAGCTGGTTGACTAAAGGATGCGGCTAATAGTGCTTTCGTTTGTTCTCCCGGACTTAATTGATTGAACGGTTGACTCAAAATTGCATCCGATAAGCCGAGTTGATCCATTTCAATTTGAATTTTCCATAACTCAGAGACATCCGTCTGGGTAATTGCTAGTAAGACTTGTTCGGTCGTTTCATTTGGATTACTAACTTCCGCCGGAAAATAATTAAAGGTTAAATTAGTTTCGATTGAACCATGATAGTCTAATTGACCTCTCAGAATGTTTAGTAGTGTCGTTTTCCCACGACCATTGCGCCCGATTAATCCGAGTTTCCAAGATTCATCAATCGCTAAATTAACGTCGGCAAATAATTCGTCGGTCATGCCATCATATCGAAACGACATATTTTGTATTTTAAGTGTGCCCATTTATTTCACCTCATTGGTTCAATAAGTGGTTTATTCTATTAATGTTTCGTGATGCTTATGAACATGTGTCATAATTTTTATTTATCGATTTAAGAAAAAGATGTAATTGCAATAGAATAAACCCTACTCATTGAGTACAGTTGTTTGTTCTGAATTTGCCGATTACATTTTCAACTTAAATCACTTCCTTTACTTTAGACTTTGAGTATATCGAAGATTATACCGTAACACAACCGTGCACTCGTAATTCACCGCATTCTATAGTATACTGTCAACAGGTTGCCAAACCTCACCAGGTTGAAATACACCTGGTCGCGTGTTTATCACGCCACACTCTAATACTGAGTGTTTAATAACGATCACCCTCGACTAAATATGGTGGTCGTTTTTTTGTGCATTTTTTTTGCAGCATTCTTTCAAGAATGTTGCTTTTTTATTTCAAAAATATCGTTTTTATTGCAAATTCAAAATTTATTTTTAAATTTTTTATAATGTCTAGACCAGCTTGCGAAGTACTGCACAAGCAGTCATCAGAGCACTTTCTTTTTGTAAGTATCATAATAATATTATGATTATTATCACTTTTGGAACATAAATTCATATTTTCTTCACACTTTTTTATTATTCTGGCCATAGCACAAACGTTATGGTTAAAAAGGAGGAAAAATCATGAAAATTCAAGGTGAACAGAAACGAACCAACTACAAGATGTACAAGGATGGAAAAAAATGGATTTTTGCTTGCGCTGTCTTGGCTAGCTTCATGATTGGCGCAACGACGGTTCAAGCTGATGCCGCCCAACCTGCTGCCACTACAACTACTCAGACGACACTCTCGACCAGTCATGCGGTTCAACCCGGCGATATCATTACTGAATATATTCCCGCCTCCGATGTTAATCCTAATTCTGCCAACGAAACGGTTGTTAACTACTATGAAGGACTTTCCGATACTTACACCCAAGATTCGGCTGGTTCTTATACCCCTGTCACTTCTGATCAACAAGTTGACATCGATGCTGCCAGCAATGTCGCTGCTACTTCAACGGCCTATAGCTCAGATGTTGCCGCAATTGCCAGTGCCGCCAGTAGCGGTGATCAATCCATTATCGACGATGGTAAAAACTATAAAGTCGAAACGACTGACGACGCCAGTGCCTTGCCTGCTGGCTTAGACCCTAATCATGTTTATTCTGAAACCATTCGCAATTATTTATAAACTAGTGCTGCCACTGATAATGACACCATTCACACGATTGCCTTTAATGGTACTAATTTCCAGCGCGCGATTGAAGTCAATGGCACGTATTCATTTGTAAACCTGACGACCGCGGAATTGACTGACCTGCAGACTGCACTCGGTCAAGATGTGGTATCAACAGTATCATACAACGGTACTGCCGCCGACCTGCAAGCCGCTTATGATCAACAATCCAGTTATGTAGGGACTGGATTTATCTTAATCACCACCAATGACATCCCCGAAACCACCTACATTGACGTTTCCACAGAGGCCACAACCGAATACGCCAACCCAAATGACGTCGAAAATGAAAGCGGTTACTCATTGGCTAATGTCACCTATGAACTTGGTAGTTATTATACGTATGTACCGGATAGCGATGGAACAGTAATTAAAACACAAATTCAATTGTCTGACGCTGGAAAAAAATAATTTGCCAAATATGTTGCGCGCGACGATTTAGTTGCTACCGACGATGAAGGCCGAAATACTGAAATATACGAAGCCATTCAGGCTGCTGTCAAAACAAATCAATCTTATATAATCATTGATAATGAAGTTTACCTAATTCAAACAGACACAGACAAGAATAACATTCCAACTGATGCCGTGGTTTATGAAGAAGTCGAACCTTTGGTCAACCCGGCGACCGATATGAAAGCTAACGATAAATTGCAAATTATTGATACCATTAATCCAGGAGTGAAAATCA
Source organism: Paucilactobacillus nenjiangensis (assembly GCF_008632615.1). NCBI lineage: Bacteria > Bacillati > Bacillota > Bacilli > Lactobacillales > Lactobacillaceae > Paucilactobacillus > Paucilactobacillus nenjiangensis. The sequence goes on along the minus strand of NZ_CP043939.1, from coordinate 154,877 downwards.
GCATTAAGGATTATTGGCTAGATGCTGAAAAAAATTACGAAGGGACAGGTACGCAGTTAGGCCAAGACCTCCGTAACTTAGGGATCAATAAAGATCACACCCTCAAATTTTCTCCAGGTGGTGGCGGTATCAGTGGTGCTGCTAACTACAACAAATATACAGATGGCAACTCCTATGCTCCCGGCATGGTTGAAACTAGCCTCGGCGCTGACGGCTATCCAGTCTTAAAAGTCGGCAATAAAGAATCTCTCAGTTACCTATTTGACAGTACTAGTGATCCAGCTGGCTATGCTTCCATCGCCGATGCTGACTTGCTAAAAATGTTTGCCAGTGATGGTCGTGGTGGCTATAGCTTCGATAGTGCGTCTAACTATATTTACTTTAATATGGCTACCGGAAACTTTGAAGTTTATAATTTATCCAATAAAGCCGGTAGCTATGGTGGACAAATCTTCCCATTCAATACCGTTGACGACTTCTTTAAAAATGGAGCAGCAGCAGATTTTTCTGCCACACAAGACATTCCTTTAAAGACGACTGGTAACCGAGTTAACCACTACTTCGGCATCTCGATGGAAACTGATTATGTGCAACCAATCGGTGGTATGATAACGGATGCTGAAGGCAATACGACACCCATGGTCTTCAATTTCAGTGGAGACGATGATTTCTGGCTCTATATTGATGGTACTTTAGCCCTTGATTTAGGCGGAACCCATGCAGCTATGACTGGTTCAATCAACTTTATCACTGGTGTAATTACTGCCAAAATTGGGAGCACTACGAGAAATACTAACATGGCAACCATCTTTGGTGCTGATTGGAAGGAAGCTGGCAAGGAACATAAAATGAATATCTTCTATATGGAACGCGGGAATAACCTATCCAACTTGAAGGTGTCCTTTAACTTGCAGATTCCACAATACTACTATGCCACTCAATCAAAGGTTGCAGTCAAAACTACTCCGGGGGAAGAAAAATACGTTTACGCTGGAAATCAGCGGACTTATGCAACCAACGAAACCACTAATTATTCGTTCGCGACCCGTTCAGATTACGGTGTTCGGCAATCAACTGCCGCCGTTCTTTACATCCATCACTTAACTCCCGATGGCAATAAAGAAATTGTGGAAACCGTCTACTTGGATGACGTGAATACCCCTGTTGATTTAACTACCCCAGAAATCCGGGATGAATCAACGACTAATCCTGGCTACGTCCATGTGCAGAGTACTGAGACTAACGATGCAGTTAAAGTTGGTGACATTGCTGATGTCACTGACCGGATTGCTGAATTAGAATCATATGGATTCCAATTAGACAAATATCAAATTGGTCACGGTCGCTTAATCGATCTCGACAGCAACACCATCCCGGTAGAAATCGTGCAACCAATCACTGACGTCTACTTCTACTATGATGTCGAACCAGAACCAGAAAAACCGATTGACCCCGAAAAACCTGTTGAACCAGAGAAACCAGTGGATCCTGAAACACCAGTCGATCCCGAGCAACCTGTCGACCCAGAAGCACCAACTCCAGAAGCTGAAGTCACTCCAACCTCCCCAGTTCCAGTGGCAACTACTCCAGCTAAGAGTTCAGTTAAAGAAGCTCCGGTCACGGCAGCATCAGTTCTCCCTCAAACTGATGATTCTAGTTTCCAAACTGGTCTCTGGGGTGCCATTCTACTGGCCATTACTAACCTATTAGTTCTCTTAAAACTTCGTCGGACAGTCAAAGCAAAAGCAAAGAAAAAATAACTGAAACAATGTAACGTAATTTACGGACAATCAACGTATTTAATAAGTGAACGAGTCAACAGAATTGCGTTGACTATTCCAAACAACAACGACACCATCGCCAGGTTCTGGGGATGGTGTTTTTGTCTGCTTTCAAAACCTGTCGAGCATGTCTCACCCTGTTATCAGTGATATACTTCTTATATAACTAATTTCAAGGAGGCCGCACATGAATAAAACAGCAGAACGCATTCGTTTCCGTGATTTACTCGCTTTTTTAATTGGATCTGCCCTCTACGCGTGGTCATTAATTAACGTGAATATCCCCAACAATTTAGCCGAAGGTGGAATCTCGGGTATAACCCTGATACTTCGGGCATTATTCGGACTGAACCCAGCCTACACAACTTTGATTTTAAATATTCCTTTATTAATCGTCGGCTACCGGCTACTGGGCCGACGTTCAATTATCTATACTTTGTTTGGAATTGTCAGTTTGTCAGCTTGGTTATGGATTTGGCAAATTGTTCCAATGAATCCACCACTACATCATGACGCTTTAATAGCTGCCATCATTGCCGGAATTTTAGGTGGTTTAGGACTAGGACTCATCATGCGCTTTGGTGGCACAACTGGTGGTACCGATGTCGTCGCTCTGGTTTTAGAACGTAAATTAAATATTCCAATGGGCCGCACGATGTTTGTGCTCGATGCTTCCGTTTTACTTTTGTCACTCGTGTACTTAGACATTGTCCACATGATGTATACCTTAATTATGTCGTTCGTCTTTGCTCAAATTTTGAATTTCACCCAAAAAGGTGGTTACTCAGCTCGAGCATTCCTCATTTTTTCTTCCAAATCCGTTGAAATCTCCGATGCAATTATGGAAAAAATGGAACGTGGAACATCACTATTTGATGCCAAGGGTGGTTATACAAAAAATCAACAACAAGTCGTTTACACCGTTGTTGATCCCTCTGAAGTGGCATCAGTCTACGAATTAATCAAAAAGATAGATCCACAAGCATTCATCACCGAAAGTGATACATCTGAGACGCTTGGTGAAGGATTCTCGTTTGCCAAGCCAGATAAAAGTTTGTGGAAGAAAATTATGGGTTAACTCTTGGGGGAGTTTTATTATGAAATATTTAATTTTTATTGTTGAAATCATCGTACCAAATTAATCTTATAAACGAGGCAAACATGTCTGAAGAAACTTTATTACGTGAATATATTTACACAAGAAGCCTTGTCGTCAAGCAAAAAAGATAGCAAAATTGTGTGGAAATGAAATATTAATAAGGATACTGACATCTGTGCAACGGGACTTAACTTTTTCGATAAATCTACAAACGCACACAACTAATAGAAATCACGGAAATCGTGTTTCGTTGATTAACCAAGATAAATTAGAATACCTGTTTTACTATCAGTCTATACCCAAGTACGATACTCATAATCGTTTAAGTATGCCAACTAGACAAAATAGCTTAGTGAAGGCATTAAGTATTTTAAACGTCAATGATCGACTAGCATTCGTAACCAGAATTTCTTTCAATCTCACACTTGCAGAAACTGCCATTTATCTAAATAAAAGTTATGGTTATGCTGCTTATCATTTTTATTCAGCGCGACACATACTCAATAAAGCCATTGCATCTAAAAAAATTTATTATGTAGAATAAGTTACTTGGGTGATTCTATTATTTCGACTCTTGAAAAATTATTTTCCCTGTCGGTTGATTCGATTTATCATCATTCAGGTCAAAATTAAATTGGGAATCATAATCTTTTATCATCCACACTGCTACAACTTGGTTATTCACAATACATCTAATTTTTAGTGGTAATTTTTTCTTTCTATCCTTGAAAAAAATATTATTTTCAGCGCCAACTATGAACATATTTATTATCAGTTTAAGTTTAATTTTTGGTATATCGTCGTTAATAGTAAGAGTAAATACTCTACCAATTATTCCTCCAGTTCTTAGACTAACTACACCGTTTTCAAGTAAATTACGTTTCCCATACAAAATCCAGATAAACGTAGTATAACGACAAAAGATTTGCCAAGCTAACCGTTTTCGAGTCTTTTTCGTTGTTGTAAAATTGTCTATAACATCAAATTCAGTCAGCGGAAATAGCATTTTAATTATAGGTATATTCATCGCGTAAAAAATTACATTTTCAAAAAGTAAGAAAAAGTCCTCAGATACATGTGCTAAATGCTTATATTCAATAAAAATTGATATTACGATATGTAGAACAATTATTATGCCAATAATACTAAAAAAGAAGTCAACAAATTTAACAACACTAATTATGCTTTCACTTTTTGCCACAACTGAAACCAATGTTAAAAAACTTATTATGGGAATCAAAATAAGTTCGATTGGAAGAGAAAAGACAAACTTATTAGCTAAAAATGTATAAATAGAGCTTATTCCAATTGTTCCTATGAGTAATTGGAGTAAATTGTTCGTCTTATATTTTGATTTTATATAAAACCCAGAAACCATAACTGTTAGTAAATAGTCCTTGAGTAGCCACCAGTTACCATCAATTGAGTATATAATAAAACTAACAATGCTTAAAACTAGCAACTGATATATAATAATAAAGGTCAAAACAGGCTGATTTAACAAATTTACGAAGCTGTCCACAATCACGCTTAAAGTATCACTCTTTCGTTCCACAATTAATAAAATAATTACAAAAATAATAATCCAAATGACCGTTGCTATTTCTCTATTACTCATATCTGACCAACTCATCTATAATATTAATTTCACTATGCACATTTTACACCCTTATTTTTAATAACCCGGAATAAAAAAAATATAAAAGGAAAATTATCGATGAATCTAAACATACTAAACACTTTAATTGCGTCATCTTTCGGCCTATTCGGAGTTTTTTTATCAATTTATTATTCCATAAAATTGAACAAATCAACAATAATTTTTCAACAAGAGCTTGAAAAAAAAAGAAATCATCAAATTGTTTGGCAGGAACAATTTCAAACCTTACGGCAATTAGTTGCATGGAGGCATAAGTTAGAGTCTGATCAGTTTCAATCTGCTCTTAATTCCATACCAGCATCTTTTTACGATTCTCCCTCAGTTTTATTACAACTTAAAAACTTTAACCACTCGATAGAAAGTGATGATTCTTCCGACACAAAAACACGATCATTGATTAATTTATTCATCTCAATATATAAATACTTAGACATCGATGTAAATATTGATGAAGAATTAATTCGCCGTACATTCCAAGTCCCGAACAATGATTAAAGTTAATTATTTTTAACACAACTTTTAACTAAATGGCAGTTGCTTATTTCCTAGATTACTTCTTGGGGGAGTTTTATCATGAAATATTTAATTTTTATTGTTGAAATCATCGCAATTCTACTAGTTATTTTTCTGAGCCATTTTAATGTCCTGGAAAAAGTAATTGGCATTGTCATTATTATTGCCCTCTCCCAAATCTGTCATTCACTTTTCAAAGCTCGTTAATTGGTCCCACTTAAAAAGTCAGCATCTTCGTCGATGCTGACTTTTCTGTTTAATTTTTAAAATTGTAATTGAATTCGTCCAAATAATCTTCCAAGATAATCTGCGCTTGGTCATCACCGTTGGCGCCACGACGCTCTAACTCCCTGCGGGCCAAATTGTGCAGCATGCCGGCGGACAAACTACCTGAATAACGAATTTCTTGGTATAAATCAAAATTTGATTGTGACTCAGTGTCCATAATTTTCCCTCACAATTTAATTAATGAGTTTTAGAATATTGATCAACTGCGACAAAGGCATCAGCGACATCGCTGGCGGTAACTTCGAAAGGCATTTGATGAATGGTTTCACCAGGAATGGTAGCTTGTTCACCAACTTTTAATAGTTCCTCATAAGCAATCCCATCGATTTTCAAGTCTGCCAGTGTAGTTGGTAAGCCAAATTGCCGGTTAAAGTTTAAGAACTTGTTGTATTCTTCTTCAGGCACGTTATCTAACATCAGTTCACATAAATAACCGTAAGCGACTTTTTCACCATGCATTAAGCTTTCAATGTCGCCGGTTAGGACGGTCATCCCATTATAAATGGCATGTGCAGCTGCTAAACCAGCACTTTCAAAGCCGAGTCCACTTAACAAAGTATTGGATTCAACAATTGTTTCTAAGGCAGGTGTCACAACTTGGCCTTCCGCCGCAGCCACGGCAGCAGAAGCATGAGCAAATAAATTATCCGCACAGGTTTGAGCGATTGCCAAAGAAGCAAGAGTTTGTTTGGCCCCTAACATCGAATCATTGTGACCACGAGCGACATCTTGGGCTTCAATATTAGTAGCCATTGCGTCAGCAATTCCAGCAATCAATGTCCGAACGGGTGCATGGGCAATCACTTCAGTATCTAACAAAACTAAATCTGGATTCTTTGAATAAAAGGCATAGTCTTTAAATTGACCTTCAGGAGTATACATTACTGATAAAGCAGAACATGGTGCATCGGTTGAGGCCACTGTGGGTAAAATTGCGACTGGTACTTTTAAATGATCAGCAATATTTTTAGCTGTATCAAGAGTCTTCCCGCCACCAAGACCGATAATGAAATCTGATTCATTTTCTTTACCGACAGCGACAACTCTTGCACTTTCTTCATCTGAAGCTTCACCATGGAAAGTAACTTTAGTGACCGTAAATCCTGATTTTTCTAGCGTTGCTTTTAAGTCATTCCCGGCAATTTTCCAAACTACCGAATCAGCCAAAATGATTGGATTCTTGCCGAGTGAGGTTAAATACTGTTTAGGATCTTTAAATACACCCTTACCTTGTACATAATGAGCAGGACTAGCGAATATACGTGCCATGTTAACTACCTCCTAAATTTGTTTGTGAAACTGTTTACAAATATAGTGTAAGACTTATGCTGCAGTTGGGCAAGTTTGAAATAAACAAAAAAAGGCCAAATTACTGGTCTTTTAGGAATACTATTTATTCACCCATTGGTTTAACTTGACCGGTGGCGTAAACCACTAGCGTTTGTCCATCATTTGAATTAACACTGAAGTAAATTGGTGACGACAATCCAACAGACCCATGTGCTGTTGTCCAACCTTTGTCGCCATAATTTTTGGTTAATAATGCTTCAGCCTGCGCTGCAGACTGAATTGGTTCAAAACTTAATGGCTTATTACCATTGGCAGTTTCTTGTGCAGTAATTGCTTCGCGAGACTGGTCAAGTCCAGATGCAGACGAACTCGATGCAGCCGGTGTCGAACTACTCCTTGATGAAGAATTCTTTTTATTTGAACTAGTTGCTTTTTTATTAGATGATACAGAGCTACTGGATGATTTAGAAGAACTATCCTTTTTGTCAGCGCTACTACCACACGCAGTTAAGCTCAATGATATAACTACAATACTAAAAATTCCCAATATTTTTTTCATAAGTACTCCCCCAAGTATTTCATTCATATTATCTTGCTGATTTCATTATCCCTTAGGTATTTTCTGTAATCAACAAAAACTTCTCGTAATTAATTTCTTGATCTAAATCAAAATTAAACTTAATTATCGGTTCAACTTTATCTTTAACTTTGTACTCTTCCTGCGCATAATCATGAATTTTTACATCCCCAATAAAATAGAACCCAGTGCCTTCATCGTCATTCTTCTTGATGAATAATTTAAAACGAGTAACTGGATCTAGCAGCGCTCTACCTTCTTTGCTCGTTAAACTAACATTATGTCGTGTGTACCATTGGAATAGTGTTTGGCTTATGAATTCATCTTCATACGCGATACTTTCATCGATATCATCAGATTTAGAATAAGTGACAAAAATTGGACAATCATTGTTTCTTACACGATAACCGTACAATGTAGAACTAACGTCTTTATCCCAGCTTAATAATCGACAAACATCTTTTCGTGAATACTTTTCATAACGTGTGAATACTTGATCCATTTGGTATCTATCTGCTCTTAATAGGCCAGCATTAATTGCATCAATAAACAGTTTTTCAAATAATTCTTCTTTATCGATTAAATTCAAAATATTGTTCGATAAAGTAAAACGATCACCATCAACTTCAACAATTGGAGCATTTCCGTACTTACTTTTAGCTGCGACAGTGAAGAATTCGAGTGTCAAAATACTTTTTATCGATTTCAAAATTTTATCATCAAAGTAAATACCGCGACTACTCAATTCGTTTTTAAATTCTTGTAGTGAAATCGAATGCTCTGAAGATTTTATTAGCATCTTCAATAGAATCAATTCATGCTGACGTATGCCATTCAATAACTCAATCGACACAAAATTTAAAATCATTTCACCTTGTATTGATAGATGTACGTCTTCTTTCATCTTCAATAAAAATTTATAGTAATTATCAGAACGATTAACTAGGGCTAGACAATCAACAGTTCCTGCACTTTGAAAATCAAATAATAATGGAATACGACCAAGTCTGGCCTTCATCGCTGTATAATCTTTCTTCAACTCTGTAATTGTATCTAAGGCTGTACGATTAATCGTATCGTAGATTTTTTTCTTAGCAATTTCGGAAAAGCTAACGGTTGAAACACCAGAAATTTGTCGAACTGTTAAATCATCGCGAGCATTGTCTCGGCTTCGTGATTTATCGCCAGTCAATGCGATTGGGATTAAATAATTATTCTTGTAGTTTCCAATAAAATCAATCACAGTCACAAATTCTTTATTAGGAGACTTCCGAAGACCACGTCCTAATTGTTGAACAAAAACAATACTAGATTGCGTGTTTCGCAACATAATAACTTGATTCACACTTGGAATATCAATTCCTTCATTGAAGATATCAACTGTGATAATATACTCAATTTCACCATTCTCAAGCTCATCAATTACATGATTTCGATACTCATAATCGTTACTCCCTGTTAATGCTTTAGCAGGATGCCCACGTTTGGTGATCAATTTAGCGATTATATTTGCTTCCTCTGTACGACTGCAAAAAATCAATCCCCGTAATTTTTTACCAGAATACCCGTAATAATTTGATTGTGAGATTACATAATCCACACGTTCATCCGCCACAAGCCATTGCATATTACTAGTCTCAGTGGTTACTTCCCCATCTATTTCATAATCCGTAATTCCTACATAATGAAATGGACACAACATTTTATTTTCTAACGCTTTTTGGAGCCTAATTTCATAAGGTACATTGTAACCAAACGTCTCAAAAATATTGAAATCGTCCATCCGTTCAGGTGTTGCGGTCATTCCCAATAAAAATTTAGGTGCAAAGTAATTTAACACTCTTTGGTAACTTTCTGCCCCGGAACGATGAGCTTCATCAATCAAAATGTAATCAAATTCAGTCGGATTAAATTTCTTCATCCAATTTTCCCGAGATAATGTTTGAACCGTGGCAAATACATATTTTGCTTTGATATTTTTTTCATTACCTGATAATTTACCAAAATCCGAGGCTGGACCACCAATTACTTTTCTAAAACTAGCAATCGTTTTATCAATAATTTGTTCGCGGTGAACAACATATAAGAACTTTTTAGGTTTATAATACGCCACATCAAAGGCACCTAGGAACGTTTTACCCGTCCCAGTGGCAGAAACAATCAAGGCTTTAGTTTCCCCACTAGTTCGTAACGTTCTCAAAGAACTTAATGCTTCTAGTTGCATTGAATTTGGACGAATAATATCGTTATTTTCCGCTGCCTCATCCGCATTAGTGATAGCAGTTCGAGTCTGTTTATTGTATCTAATCGTGTATTGCTTGATCCATTGACTAGTTAATATTTCCGAATTGCGCCAAACATTTTCAATTTCACGAATTATTTTATCTGTTAATTCTCCGTCATTTAATGACGAAAATCGAATATTCCATTCATAATTTCTCATTAATGCAGTTTCGGTTAAATTAGAGCTGCCAATAATTGCAGTTTGATAATTTCCATGATCAAAAATATAGCCTTTAGCATGGAAGTTCGCCTCATTAGTGATATGGACTTCGACATTTGGTAATTTCATCAGTTCTTTAAAAACATCAGGATTATTAAACAAAAGGTAATCTGAAGTAATAATTCTGCCTTTAATGCCCTTCAAACTCAAATCTGCGATCGCAACCTTTAACGATAGCAAAGCTCCCTGCGTTACAAAAGCTACAGCAAAAGTAAAGGCCGTGCAGGTTCGTAATTCTTGTTCAATATACAGCAACATATTATCATCGTCGCTATTATGAATTAATTTGGTGTCAAAATTATCGTAACCAGTCACTGTTTTATCAATAAATCCATTCGCGTTTGAGTGTTTCATTTTAGTTTGTAATTCATTAACATCCATATTAGAAATCAACCTTTGTAAAATCAATTTTTTTAAGTGCTTGAACGGCTAACTTATCGGCATCAGCCCAATTCATTTTTTCTAAATCGTCTTTCTGTATCCATTGTATGTCACTGTGTGCAATTAAATGAAAGTTGTGCGTGTTAAATTTGGCTAAATAGATACTTAAGTTTACGGTACCAAAATCATAAGTAATTGAACTGGTTTCTCCCACCTTGATACCGACCGTGATTTCATCACTAAATTCTTCTTCGATTTCACGCTTCAAGGCTTGTTCGGGCGTCTCACCGGGTTCTATTTTGCCGCCTGGAAATTCCCATAACGATCCTAAAATACGATCCTCATTGCGCTTAGTGGCTAAAACTTTACCATTTTCAATTAATGCCGCGCCAACAACATGAATTTGTTTCATTCCGTGAGCCTCTTTTATCGTAAATATAGTTATACATATTATACTAGAGTTATAAATTCCATGAATAATTATTTAGCTACTTCACTACATTTATCATAAATTTTTGTTTATTTCACCCAATGACCGGACAAACTATCCAACTTATACTAGTTGTAATCAATCGTCACGTTGTTTCTAAGGAGGTCCACATGGATAAGTCATTAAGCAAAAGCATTAGCTATTTTGGGCTAATCGCTTTAGGTGCTGGTGGTGTAATTGGCAGTAGCTGGATTTACACCAATAGTAAATTTTTCGCGATGTATGGCGCTGGCGGTGAAATCTATGGATTGATGGTTGCCGCTGCACTCGCCATCTTGGTTTCGTTATCGTTCGCCGAACTTTCGACCATTTTTACTAAAGCTGGTGGTGAAGTCGTTTATGGTAGTGCTGCCTTTGGTAAAAAAGGGGCACTATTCGCCGGTTGGGCATTGGTGGGGGCTTACATTAGTACCATGGCCTTCTATGTCACCGCTTCAAGTATGTTGATCTCAACTATCTTTCCCCAGATAGCATCCGGCCCTTATTATGAGTTTGCCGGAGTCAAAGTCCACTTTACTGAACTAGCACTTGGCATTGGCATTACGCTATTTGTTTTCATTATTAATTACTTTGGAGCCAAGATTGCTGGTAACATTCAAATTATTTTATTTATTGGTTTGATTGTTTTGGGTGTTGCTTTAATTACCGTTGGTTTCACCCAAGGATCCGTTTCTAACTTCACCCCAGCTTTTAGTGAACATATGAATAAATCTTCATCAATTTTCCGTTTCATCTTACCAGGTATGACCTTCCTGACCGGTTGGGAATCAGTTGCCATTATGGCAGAAGAAGCTAATGTACCGGCCCGTAAAATTGGGTTAGTGGTGATTATCTCAATCGTAATTGCCGCGGCCTACTACATCCTAGTGTTAATGTCTTCGGCCTGGGTTTACCCATGGGAGAAAACCGCAACAATGGAAATGGGAACTATCTCCGCATTTAAAGCGGCTGGCTTCCCGATTCTGAGTATTGCGGCGTACACGATTTCGTTTTTAGGTCTGGCGACCAGTTTTTTAACTTTCTTTTCGTCAGCTCCAAGACTGATTTTTTCCTTAGCTCGACAAAACGTCCTCCCCAGTTATTTCAATCACGTGCATCCCAAATATCACACCCCAACGCGTGCATTATGGGCCACTTTAGTTCTGGTGCTTGGACTGGGTTGGTTAGGTAAAGGTGCGGTCGTTTACTTCCTTGATATGGGTGGTTTCTTAGTCGCACTCGCGTGGTCATTTAATGCCTTATGTCTTCGTAAGATTCGCAAATCTCATCCTGAACTAGTCGGCAAGTTTCGCAATAAGCACTTATTCTGGCCAACATTAGGTGGCGCGATTGCATTGATTATTGCGTTAGCGACTGTGATCCCAGGAACCCTCGTGTCGTTAGTCTGGCCCTATGAATATGTCATTTTAGGTGCTTGGATTGTCATTGGGCTAGTGTGCTACTTCATCACTCGGAAAACTGATGAACCTGTTGAAACTGAGATCGAACAATTAACTCAAAGGACCGATTAATATGGATAATAATTTTAAGAAAACTCCCATCCCCATTCCCAAAGCACCCTGGGATTGGGTGAAATCTCACGAACCCATCATCACTGAAACTCATGAGCCCCTGATTAACGCCGAATTTTTCCCCGAAAAGATTCTCAGTAGTCCTGAATATTATATTCAGCAACTCCCTGGATCCATCCTCCCCATCATGATGCGCAAAAGCGTCTATCTCAAAATTGTTGAAGCCACCAAGCTCTTACCTGACGGTTATAAGTTCGTCTTACTTGATTCTTGGCGCTCCAATGAAACTCAGCTCAGTCTCTTCAATTCCCTCAAAGAACAATTACGTGCTGATAACCCTAAATTAAGTGAAGCCGAGCTCCTCACGCGGACTCGCACAACGGTTGCTCCACCTTCATCCGACCCACTGAAACCTTCTCCTCATAACACTGGTGGTTCAGTCGACCTAACCATCGTCAACCAATTCGGCATCCCCCTTGAATTCGGCACACCATTTGATGATTGCACAAAAAAAGCCCGCGCAACCTATTATGAAGAAAAGCTCGAAGCCGATGAAAAATTAACTGATTTAGAAATCTTATATATGGAAAATCGACGGCTGTTATATCACATCATGACTAACTCCGGTTTCACTCACTACTTCGATGAGTGGTGGCACTTTGATTATGGTAATCAAAACTGGGCCTGGGTCAGCGGTCACGATAAAGCAATCTATGGTCCCACTAAACCAGTATTCGTATGGAATGATCCGATTGGATAAAAAATAAAACTTACATTTTTGTGTAAGTTTTATTTTTTACATAATTTTAATTTTCTATATTTAATCCTGCTTTGCTTAATAATTCAGTCACAAATGTGTGGGCTTTAATCATTAAATCAACAGCATTATCATTTTTTTCTGACCACATTTCAACTGTTAAAGTGCCGCTATATCCAATTCGTTTGAGCGTTTTAAAGAGCCCGAAGAATTCGACATCTCCCTCACCAAAAGGTACATTTTTAAATTTACCTGGCGAGGTACTTGTGACGGATAAAGTATCTTTAACATGAACAGATACAATATTTTCAAGCCCCTCAGCTAAGTCTAAGCTTGGAATATTTTCAGGCCAAGCTGATATATTTCCTAAGTCCGGGTAGGCTTGCAACCATGGTGATGAAATCTCTTGTTTTATTTCTCGAATTTTAGCAATTGAGTTAATGAACTTGTCATCCATTGTCTCTATCGCTATCATGACTTGATTCTCAGATGCAAAATTTACAACTCTGCGTAGGTTTTCAATGAAGTTTTCGCGTGTTAACAACGATTTAGCAGCATAATATTCGTCATAACCAGCAATTTGAATGTTTCGTATACCTAAATCTTTTGCCAAAATTATGGCTTTTTGGCAAATTTCATAAGACTTATCATATATTTCAGCGTTTGCAGAACCTAGTGGGAACTTTCTTAATGCAGAAAGCATCATAGTATCAATTGGTACTCCTGTAGTAATGACATCTTCAACTAGGCTTAAACGTTGCCCTTTTGTCCAATCTAGCCTGGATATTCTGTCTTCAGTTTCATCAATTGACAATTCAATAAATGAATATCCACAAGATTTTGCACAATTTAACTTGTCAAACCAACTTAGTTCAAATGGCAAAGATTTTTCATTTATACCAATTTTAACCATAATAATTACCAGTATTTCTTTATTTCTTCTTGAAAGGCCTCAGCAGCTGCTTTTGGATTATCTTGTCCCGTAATAGCTCTGCCGGCGATGAATGTATACACCGGAACACCCTCGAATAACTTAATTGTGTCTACATTTAATCCACCAGTAACTGAAACCTTAAAGCCAAGCTCAATAAATCCTTTAACAATGTCCAAGTCTTTTTTACCCCAAACTTCTCCTGCTAATAAAGCATCTCGACTCTGATGATAAATAACTTGTTCAATCCCAATTTTTTTCCATTCTTTTGCCAAGTCCCAATTCCATGCACTATATAGTTCAACTTGAATTCCACTCAAAACCGATAGGGCTGATTTCATCGTTGCAATTGTAGCTGAATCAATGACTGTCATTAAATCAGCTCCCGCATCTTTTGAATTTTGTGCGACAGTCGATCCTGCATCAGCACATTTTGTATCTGAAGCAATAATTTTATCAGGAAACATTTCTCTCATCACACTTATGGCTTGCTGGCCTGCTTGTAATTCCAGAATAGTGCCAACCTCCACAATATCAACTACTGGTCCGGCTAAATGCGCAATTCTTGCAGCATCGGCTAAAGTATTTTGATCTAGGGCAATTTGTAAATTAGGTTTTGTCATCTTCTTAACCTCACTTTTTAAATTTTTCTTCAAAGTTTGTTTCTTCTTGAATTCGTTTAGTAATTTCAGGTTCACTCATAACATTCTTAACTCCAACAACTTTAACTCCTTTTGCTTCTGCATCAGCAAACATTTCTGTAAAGTTTAAAGGTGTAAAGACAGCATCGTACTGGGCAGCTGTAGACTTGCCTTCCGAGATACTAGTATGATTAATTTCAGTAATTGGGATACCCAGTTTTTTCATTGATTTTTGAACACTTTTCATCATCATTAAGCTTGTTCCTGATCCATTTGCACAAGACACTAGTATTTTCATAATAATAAGCTCCTATCTTTCATTTCTATATTTAGCAATTTGTAAAATAATTATTTATTTTTTTTTAGCTTCTTTATAGGCATCATAATCTTCAACCATCAAGAAATAGTTTTTCGGATCTTTTCGATATTGAATTTGTGGAATAATTATCAAAATCAGTGCCACAACTGCAATACCAAAGTATCCTAGGTACTTCAGGATGACCGTAAATGCTGGCCAAAGTGTGTCCCAATCGAACATGCCAAGGTATCCTCCGAATTTAGACATTCCAATCCAAGTAGAAATAAGTGCTGCTCCACAAACTTGAATTATTCCAGAGAAGAAAGGTAATATCATTGCTGCCTTTGCACCAGATCTATTGTTGGCAATAACTCCAAAGACCGCATTATCAAAGAATAGAGGAATAAATCCTGCAATAATAATCGTTGGAGAATGGAACAATATTAGAGCACCAATTGCCAAAAATTGTCCTAAAGCTCCAAATAAGAAACCAATTGTGACAGCATTTTGTTCACCAAACGCAAATGTTGCTGCAACATCAATACCAGGTACCGAATTTGGAAGAATAGTATCACTAATTCCAGTGAAACTCTCAGTAAGTTCCCCAACGAAGGTACGTACTCCTAATTGTAGGATTGCCAAATTAACAGCGAACCCTAATGAAGTTGTAAGAATATAGAAAAAGAAACTGGCTTTAGGTGCTAATCCCGATACTCCATCAGACGATGCGTAAACTCCGCTGAAATAGCTTTTACCCAAAACTAACATGATAATTCCAAAGAACATGAACATTAAGATTGCGGTTGCCACCATGTTTTCGTTAAAAATTTTTAAAAAGCCGGGGAGTTCAACATCTTCAAGCCGTTTGGCCTTCTTTTTTCCTTCGCCCTCGTTTTTGCTTTTAAATTTATCAGAAATCCACGCAACTAACGCAATACCAAACATTTGTTGGTGCGCAACGGCAAAACCCCCACCGTCAGTCAATTGTTGTACTGGTTTGATTGTTAAATTTGATCCTACCGCCCAATACAATCCTAGTAAAACGCCCATAACTAGCAAGACTTCAATGCGATTTAAACTTGGAATAGCAAATAATAAAATCCAAAATCCCGTTGCTGCTTGCTGAACTTGTACATTACCAGTTGTAAATACCGCGCGCATTTTTGTGTATTTTGAAAACCGCACTAACAAAATATTAAATACAAATGCAATAAGCAATAAAATCATTACATCTCCGAATGATCGTCCAAATGTCTTCATAACACCATCTGTCACGGCATTTTGCCCAAAATACGGATCAATAACTGTTGCCGTTAAATGGAATCTATCCTTAAGTCCAGTCAAAATTGGTCTAAAACTGTTAACCAATCCATTTGACCCAACCATTAAAATCATGTAACCGACTGTCGCTTTTAAAAATCCTGCCAAGCATTCATAAATTGGCTTTTTTTCTAATAAGTATCCAATTAATACAATAAATCCAATCATGTATGCAGGTTGGGTCAATATATTACTAGCAAAGTAACTCCAAACCGCAAATATTCCATCCAGTACAGTTTTCATTTTGCAACACCTCACATTTCATTAACTTCCAGCAGTTTCAAAGTCCCTCATAACATGTTCATAATCTTCCATCGTTTCTATACCCGACAGTGCCTCAATCATTCCTTCTGTCAGCAATAATTCCATTAAATCTTGAATATTCTTTAAATGTTGTTCTTCATCCTTTGCAGCCAGTGTAAAAAATAATTTCCCTTGTTTTTCCGGATTATCTTTTTCAAACGAAACAGGTTCCTCAAATTTTGAAAAGCTTATGCCAGTATCAAGAACGCCAGGTCCAGTTGCAAGAGCGTGTGGCATCACAACTCCCGGCACAATAACGATGTACGCTCCATTTGTCTCAACATTATTAATTATTTCGTTAACGTATTCTTCAGTGATAATATCCTTACTAACCAAATTTTCACTTGAAATCTTTAAAGAGTCTCGCCAATCTTTCGGTTGATCTTTGTAGATTCTAATCAAGTCATTATCATAAAAATAATTCAACATGCTCAATTTTTACACCTTCATTTCATTTTAAATTTACATTTTTCTACAAGAAGGATGTAAACGGAACATCGTTCTCATGTGTAAATACATCCTTGAAACCTCGATTATAATGGAATTGAATTTTTTCCTTATCTTGTGGATACGTGTAACTTCCACCAACTTTCCAAACAAAGGGATGAAACTTGTAATCTAGAGTATCTTTTTTCATCTGCCACAATTTCACAATTTCTTGTGGATCTGCATCAAAATTTGACCAAATATCATAATGTACAGGAATAACAACATTTGTTTTTAAATCTTCAGCAGATCGTAGAACATCAATTGATGTTACTTTATCTGTAATACCTCTGGGATTCTCACCATAGTTGATTATTTCTACATCGACCTTATTTTCATTACCATGCTTTGCAAACATATTTGACATATGTGAATCCGCTGCATGGTACAAATTACCACCCGAAGTCTTGAACAAATAATTGACGGCTATTTCGTTCATATCCTGTGGTAAATGACCAGCAATCTTTTCTTCTTTTGAAACAGTGAGTAATGCAGTGCGGTCAAATGCTTCTAATGCTTTGATTGTAACTGACTTAACTTTAACTTCATCACCAGGATGAACTACGATGGTTCTGTCTTCAGGAACACCCCAGCCTTTCCAAATATCTACTACTGCTTGTGGACCTATAAACTTAGTGTCAGGACCACTATTTTGCAAAACCGCAGCAGCAGTATTAATGTCCAAATGATCGGAATGGATATGTGTAACTAGCAAAGCATCAACGTTTTTGACTGCGTAAGGGTCTATGACAAATGGTTGGAGCCGTAAGTTAGGTTGCATCTCCCGCACGCCACTCATTCTCATCATTTGATGTCCATCTTTCATGAGTCCATTCCCATGAGTTTGCTTGCCAGTTCCGTTCCATAAGTCAACTAAAATATTGGTATCCTCATGTGTTTTAAGCCAAACACCATTATTTGCTAACCACCACATTCTAAAATTGCTTTCAGGCACAACAGACTTTTCAATTTCTTCATTTAACCAAGTACCCCATTCTGGAAATGTATTCTGAATCCAATTTTCTCTTGTTGCCTCTTGAATATTTTTAGGTTTAGTCATAATTCAATTACCGTCCTATTTAATTATTCCAATAAACTGTATGCGCTTACATGTCTTGGTATAGATAAATAATATGCCCACCTATAATAAAAAAACAGTACCATTATCCCCCTTAGTTAACCGTTTCATGAGACTGTAAATGAAAATGGTTACATTGTATAATATACATGGGGTTTCATATCAGCAAAGGGGAGTTTTAAATGCAGTCTTCGAATTTAAATTATTCAAAATTTATAAAATATGTTTCTTCACACACAACTTTGCCACCTGTTGAAACTATTTCACATGAATTGAATTTACCAAAACGATCTATCTATTCTTTGTTACAACAAGCGAATAATGAGCTTCGTATAGTACATCAAAATTTTTTATTTCCTAATGAAAAAATTGAAAACGCACAGATAACTTTACTTACAACCAAATTAGTAGATTATGAAAATGACAATTATATTGTGTCTGCAGAACGACAATTATTGATGGATGTCCTAATTACATTGCCTTCACAAAAATGGACCTTAGCCAAATTCCAAGATTTATTTGGCATGTCAAGGAACACAATTTTGCGTGATATATCCGAGTTAAAAAAAAGAAACCAATTTAAACCAATCTTCTCAAAAAAAATTGGTTTTGAATTTCATGAGCCACTGTATAAACGTTTGGTTCACTTATATGACAATCTAAATTTACTACAATATAATTCAAAGCTAATTGAATGCTTCTTCACTGCTCAAAAAGTTAAGTTCTCTGAATCTCAATTTTTTTCAGTCAGCAATAAGCTAAGAGATATTTATAATAATTACTTATCCAAACAAATTTCAACTTATGATGCAATTGCACTTACATTATTTGGTATTTCATCCGCACTTTTCGATGCATATTTCACCGACGAAAAAGATAAACTTTTCCCTGCAAAAGATGCTGCAAAATTTATGATTAGGAAAGAATATATCGTAATCGAAAAGTTCTCACAAATATTAGCTAGCAATTTAAATGCAACGGTTTCGATGGAAGCAAAATTATTTTTAACACTTCAATTATTAAGCGTGGCAAAGGAAAGCGATGCACACTTTAATGCTGATGATTTTCAAGATTTATTAATATTAAGTCAGAAAATCACTACAACGGTTTTAGAATTATCAAAAATCTCAGCAACTGAAAATGAGATTGAAAATTTAATCAAGGAAATACAAACCCAATTGAAGCCCTTTTGGTATGCTGTAAACTATAAATCTATATCAAAGTACAACTATTTATATAAAGATAGCGAATTCGAAGGCTATGTTACAAAATCATTGGATAACCTTGATACACTTCCTCTGTTTAGTCATTTATTCCCATTCGGATTACTTCCAGAACAGATTACAATTCTGTCAATGATTTTTTATAATTTTGCTCAGCAAATAAAACCAATTTCTTCAGTCCGAATATTATTACTTTCCTCACTACCAATTTACAGTCAAAATTTAATCTCAACTATTTTACGTCAAAATCCTATTCCGATTACATTAAGCACTAAAAATATCCAAGGCGAAAGTGAGTATGCCCCCAACCCCCATGAGCGTGAATTTACAAATTTTGATTTGATTATTACAGAATCCGCTGGGGTAAATGCTTCAAAGCCAATTTTTTTAATAAATCAAATTTTGAACGATTCAGAATTTGATCGTTTAAAAGATGTTGTTTATCACCTTTATTATGAAATTATCGACACTGAAAAATAATCTGCATTTAAAAAACACATTTGCTAAAATTGGCAAATGTGTTTAATTATTTTCGATTAGTGTTTTGCGTGATCTTTTGACTTAGCGTTATCTTGACCATAGTATGCGTTAGCACCATGCTTACGATAATAATGCTTGTCTAAGAGATATTGTGGTACATGGTTGTCTGAATATGGATTTAGCATCAATGTATGGTAGTTCATTTCAGCAACAACTTCCAACACTTTAGCGTTATGAACAGCATCCGCTGCATCTTTACCCCAAGTAAATGGACCATGTTGGCTAACGAGAACTGCAGGGACAGCATCTGGATCAATTCCGCGTTCTTTAAAAGTCCGAACAATTACTTCACCAGTATTTAGTTCGTATTCGCCTTCAATTTCATCCTGTGTCAAAGCATCAGCGGCTGGAACATCCCCGTAGAAAGTATCGGCATGTGTTGTACCAAATGCTTGTACATCTTTTTTAGCTTGTGCAAATGAAACTGCCCAAGGTGAATGTGTATGAACAACTCCACCAATATTAGGAAAATGATTATACAAATACATGTGAGTTGGTGTATCACTTGATGGGTTCATGTCACCTTCGACAACTTCACCCTTTAGGTTAACAACGACCATATCTTCAGGACGTAATTTGTCGTAATCAACACCAGAAGGCTTGATGACGAATAGACCAGATTCACGATCAATCTGAGAAACGTTACCCCAGGTAAATGTAACTAAGTCCAGTTTAGGTAATAACATATTTGCGTCATAAACTTTTTGCTTTAAATCTTCAAGCATACTAATCCCTCCAGATTAATTTTTCAAAATATCGAGCACTGGTTCTTGAGTAATACCAACTTCATCAAATAAATTATCAAAAAAGTGTTTTGCTTCTTTAACCTGCTCAATTGAATCAACTTCTGATCCACACCACATTTCGATTGTGAATCCTCCAGAATATCCTAACCTGTTTAACGTTCTAAGGCAACCTTCAAAATCTACCGTTCCTGCACCAAAGGGAACGTTTTTAAATTGTCCTTTTGAAGTGGCGGTGACTGGAAGTGTATCTTTCAAATGCACTGCGGCTATATTATCAATATTATTTTCAAGTTCCTTAGCAACATCATTTTCAGGCCAAGCAGTTAAATTACCAAGATCTGGATAGCTTTGCAGCCATGGGCTTCTAACTTGAGTTTTATAATGTGCAATTTCAGAAAGAGAATTTATAAACGAATCATCCATCGTCTCAATTGAAAGCATCACGCCTTTTTCCTCGGCCATATGCACACATTTCTCTAAATTTTCTACATATAGTTCTCTTGAGTTGACAGACTTGTCTTCGTAAAATACATCATAACCTGCCATTTGGATATTTCTGATACCCAAATCAATTGCCAAATCCACAGCCTTTTGCATCATCTCTAAAGACTTATTTCGAATATTTTCATCTTTCGATCCTAATGGAAATCTTCTATGGCCTGATAGCATCATAGTATTAATTCTAACGCCTGTTTCCCACATGTCATTTCTAAAACTCTCTCTTTGCTCACGGGTCCATTCAAGCCTAGCCAATTTTTCATCACTTTCATCAATTGAAAATTCTAAAAAATTAAACTTTAATTCTTTAACCAGCTCAAACGTTTCACGCCAGCTCAATGTGTTTGGTAAGGCTTTTTCGTAAATACCTAATGAATTCATTCTTGCTCAAGTCCTTCCTGCATTGTTTTTAAATCTCGCCACGAATTATCCAAACTATTCAATAATTTTAGATACATTTGATACTTTTGGTCGTAAATTGCAGACTGTTTTGAATTAGGCAATGTCTCAGAACGCAAATGAACCATTTTTTTAATTGCAGTCTCAATATTGGGATAAACACTGCTCCCAACTGCTGAGCCAATTGCACCACCTAAACCACCGATTTCGGTAGCTTCAACAAGTTGTATCGGAATATTCAATATATCAGAGAACATTTGTACCCAAGCTTTAGAATTGGTTCCCCCACCGGAAAGTCTAATGGCCTTTGGCTTGTGATCTAAAACTTTTACAAGTTGTTCAATATGATATCTGTGTGCGAAAACTATTCCTTCGTATACCGCTCGAACCATAGCCGACTTAGTTGTACTGCTTTGAATTCCAATGTACGCTC
This sequence comes from Paucilactobacillus nenjiangensis, assembly GCF_008632615.1. Taxonomy (NCBI): domain Bacteria; kingdom Bacillati; phylum Bacillota; class Bacilli; order Lactobacillales; family Lactobacillaceae; genus Paucilactobacillus; species Paucilactobacillus nenjiangensis. The sequence continues at coordinate 133,131 of NZ_CP043939.1, read as the reverse complement.
CTTCTGCATCTGGATTCACATTTGATCCATATAAAAAAGGAAAAAAGATTACTCTTGAGAATTTAGCATCTGTATGATTCAAAAAATCTTCTAAAATATCATAAATACTTTTGTGATTTTCGTTTGCATTTTTTATTTCTTCGGACATTAAACTTTGCAATGTCATTTCAAGATTTCCTGCCGATGTTGCGCTTGATGCCTCGACTAAATTTGCACCCGTTGGATAAATAGAATTCATCAACCCAGAATCTTTGTTTGCACTTTTATTCGACGCAAACACGTTGATATTCCATGTTCCTGCTATGACACTAAAGTAATCTTCATTTAATACTCCAGTTCCAACTGAGCAAGCGTCAATATCAAACATTCCTCCAAAGACCGGTATTCCAGCCTTTAAGCCAGTCTGTGAAGCGGCTTCGACTGAAACGTACCCACATAATTCGTCGTACTTTTTTAATGGAGGCATTTTGTCATACATTTCAGTAATCCCAAAGAATTCAAATAATTTTAAATCATACTTCTGAGTTTCCAAGTTTAATATATTATTTCCGGACGCATCTCCAAATTCCTGGAATATGTCACCAATCAGCTTTGTCCTCACGAAATCCTTCGCTGAAAGCACATAGCCAATATTTGAATACACATCCGGTTTATTATTTTTCATCCAATTTAATAAAACTGGAGATTGACTTGGCAAAACATGCTGACGACTTATCGAAAATATTTTGTCTACATTATTTTCAAAGCCAGTAGCCAAATCAACAGCTCTGGAATCAGTTGACAGTATCCCATTAGCAAATATTTGTTTATTTTTATCTAACATATATAGGCCTTTACCATGGCCAACACATGAAATACCAGCGATTTGTTCCGGGTCAATATCAGCATTACTGATTGCTTTTTTTATAGCATCACAAATGGAGTCCCATAAATCATGTAAATTTATTTCATGAAAACCTGAAGTTTCTTCAATTCGCATTGTAGGAAATGCAAACACTCCAAGTTGTCTTCCATTCTCATCAAATACTATTGCTTTGGTATTTGTACCACCATTATCAATAGTTAAAAAATACTTATCCATAAATTTTCACCTATTATATTGCCTATTCAGAGTCGCTAATCTTATACACAGCTACTTCATCTGATTCACGGTTGGCAGAAAATATATATTGTATTCCATCTTTTTCATACACAGTTGCATTACTTGGACCAACTTGGTTGTCTACTAATTGGATATTAATTTTATTGTCTTCAAAATTAATTAACTCAAGATCTTGTTTCCCCTCACGATAGCCAAAAACAAAATATTGCTTTGATCCGATTTTTCCTCCCCAAATGGCATGTCCAAATGGAGTTTCTGGTTCACTTTTATAAAGTGTATTGAAATTTGAATCGTATATTCTCGTGTATGGACCATGAAATCCTTCAATAGTTAGATATTCGTCCTTACCATCACCATTTATATCTGCGGTGGCAATGTCGCTAGTTTCCACTGCGACCAGCTGTGTAAGCTTCCAATCAGATTCTTTTGTTGGATAATCTACTCGATAAACTCCTCGAACACCTGTGATTAAAGAATAATTACCCATATTTTTGTAACCATGATTTTTTGTTAAAGTAAAATCTAAATCTCTAAGATTATCAACCTCTTCAGATTCATCATTGTAATCTCCGACCCATACCTTACCTGGATCCGTCCAATCATCTACATTTTTCTTTGAGTTAGCAATGGAACAACCAATAAACCATAATCCTTGTTCATGTTGAATCAAATCAAAACGGTGTACATAAGGAAAATCACCAACAATGGATTGATCCCAGTCTGTTCCATTAAACGTTTCTTTCACTATTCGACAATTTTTTGAATTAAAGCCTGGATAAAATTTTTGCGTTGCCAAAAAGTTTAACGTACCAGGAATTTGAATCATCGTCATCGTTCCACCAACATCATTCCAAACGCTAATTTTCTTAAAATTATCATTTAAATCATATGCGAAACATGGTCCCTCTTCTTCAGATGCCACTACTAGAAAATCGTGATCATTATTTTCCAGCCGCATAATTGCGTAACAATGATCCAATTGATCTGAAAATATTTTTGCAGTATTCATTTTGACTACCTTTCATTTTAAAAATTTTTCGATGTTAACCGCTTAACTAAACTAGAAAAAAAATATGAACCTGTCATTCATATTCTGCACCGAATAAGTCGGGTAAAGCATTGTAAAACTTATTTAAAATTTGTTAACCGCTTAACTATACAGTAATTGTATTCGTTTTCTCTTTAAAAGTCAATAAAACACTATAACTATCTAATTAAAATGACTCCCTTAATTCCATTCTTGTTGGTACCACAATCCTTTGTGGTAATTTTGGAGTTTTATTTTCGTCAACAAGCTTATTTATCAATGTTTTTACAGCAGTAACTCCCATTTCAAATGAATCTTGATGAACGCAACTAATACCTGGAGTCATTATTTCCATCCAATCGAGATCTTCGTATGAACCAATACCATAATCATCTGGATATTTTTTCCCTAATGCTCTCATTGCTTGAATCAGACTTATCAATACTTTCCCATTCATTGAAAAAAAGCCGACTTTTTTATGTTCGTTCTCATTGATAATTTTACTTAAAATTGACTTAAGTTGATCAATATTGCTTTTATGATTGTCAATTTCTATACAGTGAGAATCATGTTTATACTGTGTAGCTTCTAAAAAGCCTTGATAACGAATTAGTCTAGTACTAACTTGTTCAATTGGCCAAGTAATAAAATACATTTCTTCATAACCATTTTTTAACATCGTCGAGACAAATTTATTCACCGCATTAAAATTATCAGTCACAACGGTATCAATTTGTATGCTCAATGCCTCCCTATCCAGCATTACTGCATCGTTATTGCTTAATGTTTTAAAAATAGGACTCTGAGCATCAACAGGATCAATTATTAGGCCAGATACATTTTGTCGTTTTAACTTATTTATATTTTCTATTTCTTGTGCAGAGTCAGAATTTGAATTAGTGAATATAACTGTGTATCCTAACAATCCACATGCATCATAAATTCCCGAAAGGACGGTCGAAGTAAACGGATTTGTGATGTCAGCGACAGATACGCCAATTGTCTTTGCATCATTTGTTGCCAAATCGTGAGCAATTGAACTGGGGATATAATTAGTTTCTTGTATCATTTGTTCAATTTTATTTCTCGTTTTACTCGACATTTTTGAGTAGTTCCCATTTAAATAGTTAGAAACGGTTGCAGTCGACACGTTTACCATTTGTGCAATATCTTTGATTGTTAATTTTTCCAAAAAAAGTTCCTCCGACCTTATTAGTCTGAAATATTACGACCATTTGATGACTAACTATTTCTTAATGTAAATTTGTCAATAACGTTTGTAATACCCTGTATGTTTAATTTGTCTCTTAAGAATTAACTTTAACATAAACTCTATCATGAATTATTGTCAATGCAAAATAATCCATTTTCGTGAAAAAAATAAAGTATTGATTTCAAAATATCAATACTTTACTTTTAAATTACAAAACTTTTAAATTACAAATATTTTTCAACGTTGTTAACCATGTTAGTTGCTTTCCCATCGTTCAGTACAGAAATAATATTATTTGCGGCTTCAGCTGCAATATCTATTCTTGCTTCAAGCGTTCCAGTACCAGCATGTGGTGACAAAATAACATTATCTAGTTGACGCAATGCTTCTGGAACATCTGGTTCAGTTTCAAAAACATCTAAACCTGCTCCAGCAATATCGTGATTTTCAAGAGCTTCTACTAAATCACTTTGGTTTATCAGTACGCCACGAGCAGCATTTACAATATAGGCGGTATTTTTCATCTCGCTAAATACTTTAGCATTAAAGATACCTTGAGTTGAAGGTAGTGCAGGTGCATGCAATGTGATAACGTCTGAATTTTTTACAAGTTCTTCGAATTCAACATACTTTACATCCAATTCCTTCTCAAGCTTTTCTGATAGTCGATAAGCATCATTATAAATCACACTCATTCCCAAAGCTTGAGCAAATTTACCAACTGTACTTCCTATACGTCCCATACCAAAAATTCCTAAAGTTTTTCCTTGAAGACTCATACCCATATATCTTTGTTCACTCACGTCAACCCAATTTCCAGAACGAACAATCGCGTCATACTCATGTAAATGCCGTACAGTTGCCAATAATAATGCAATTGTCATCTCGGCGGTTGGAACTCGAACGCCTTGTGGTGCATTTGCAACAACAATTCCTTTTTCCTTAGCATATTCTATATCAACATGATCGAATCCAACAGCATTTACTGCGATAACTTTTAAATTTGTGGCAGCTTCGATTAATTCTCTATCACCCTTTGTACCCATTAAAAGTAATCCTTCATACTCACTAATATGCTGTAAAATCCATTCACGCGAGTATGGTTCACCATTGGTATACGTAACATCGCAAACTTCTTCAATTTTTTCGAGGCCCTGTTCTGGAATAATTCCCGTGACTAAAACTTTTTTCTTTGCCATAAATTAATTTCCCTTTCTGATTAACCTAGCGTTGGATAGGTTAGCTTTGCACATACTAATCGATTGCAACTTTTACAACAACTTTGCGATTATGTCCAACCTTGCCATCAACAACACCATGTGCAGCATGTAGATCTGCAGGATAGAAGGTTGCATAATGTCGATCTGTTAATAATGCTTTACCATGTTGCGTACGTGGGTGCCCAAAAAATTGAATCTCAACCTCAGGATCATATTCACTAACAGCATCGGCAGTCCCTTCATCAGCCCAACGGACCCATTCTGCACCTTTAATCATATAGTGAATATCAACATGTTCACGATGTGTCTCATAATTCATCGTATCGTATTGACGGCTATCATAACTCTGAAATCTTAACTCTACACCTTCGGCAATAACTTTGTTTCCAATGGGTTCTGCAAGTAATTCATCTGTTGATTTAGAATCTAGCCAATCTAATGCAGTTTGAATTCGTGCTTGTACCTTTTCATTGTTTGTGTGACTCTTGCTTAATCCAAATTCCATAATTAATTTCTCCTTTTTTGTTTTACTCTTCAATTGCTGCGGCAGGTGCTGCAGCATACTTATCTGCATCCGATTCTCTTACAAACAGTAGTGCAACCACTGCAATCAGTGGAAATACCGAAATAATCAAGTATGCAGACACATAACTACCAGTGGCAGCTAAGATTTGCCCTAACAAGACTGGTGCTAAGAACGAACCTGATTGGTTAAATGCATTTATGAACCCCGAAACTGTTCCTCTTTGATCAGTAGGTGCTACTTCCACTGAAAGATTGTTGGTAATAGTACTAAACATAAATGCGCCAACACCCATTGCACCTGTCCAGAAATACAGCATAAATAAGTTCCCATGTGGGGTTAGTGCAAAGCCAATAATTGTTGGAGTAAAAATAGCCATAAAAATTGATGCCCACACATGACGTGACCACTTAGAATGATCTGAAATCCAGCCAGCAACTATCATTGATACAAGGGAAGTTATACCAAAAATTGACATTGCAGTTCCGGCAGTAATTACGCTAAATTTCAAACTTTTTACGATAAATAAGTTAGCCCAATTTGTAACTCCCCACTTAGCACCAGTTGCAAACAATCCTGTAATAGCTAGCATCCAAACACTTCTATTATTTATAGCACCTTTCAAGCGAGAAATTGCTGACTCTGTTTTAACCTCACCATTTGCTTTTTTAATTCCAAATTGTTGTGGAAATGGAGGATTGCCCTTCAAAGCAAAGTATGCAAAGAATAATGCAGCAAGTGGGAATAGTGCTGTTACACCCATTGTTGCTCTCCAACCATAGTGAACCATTACTGAAGGAGCATAGATATTAATAACTGTTAATCCAAACGAAGTACATGTATTAAAAATACCAGTAGCTGTTGCCCTCTTTTTTCCATCAAACCATTCTGTAATGATTCCCAAACATGCTGATAAATCAGGACCACTTACTAGTCCTAGAAGGAAACGTAATCCAAATCCCATCCAGTATCCCTGCATAAACACCATTGCAATCATTACTACAAAGTTCCCCAGGACGGCTGCTAACAGCATTTTTTTATAACCAAACTTATCTGCTAACATTCCACCAGGCAAAACTGAAATAGCATATCCAATATAAAATATAGTAACGTAAGAGTTCCCTTGTTGAACTGTAAAATGTAGTGAATCAATTGCGGTTGGCATAATCGTTGACCAAGATAAACGCGTAATAAAGCTGATCAAAAATGCAAGCCAAATTCCAGCAATAATAAAGAATTGTTTAGCAGTCCATTTACTTTGTAAAGTCGCATTATTCATTCCATTGTTCCTACCTTCCTAATTTCAAAACAATTTTTCTAACATGTCCTGGCTTTCCAATAAATCCATTCGTCCGATGTGGCTCATGCATACCAATTAAAACAAAATCACCTTGATGCAACAAAACTTGATTAAAATATTTTGGTACTTGGACGTATTGAAGATCCCGATCAGAATTGTAATCTAATAGCTTAACGAATTGTGTATCTGGTGATACATCAATTCTTTCTTCACCTTCAACAATGTAATGCAAATCTAATCGATTTTCATGGACTTCAAAGTCAAGTTTTTCAATATCTTCAGTTTCATACTCCAATGTTTGGCAATAAAACTTGCTACCCTCCTGATTACTACGTCCGAGTGGTGTTTTATTTAAATCCGTATTTTGCAAAAAAGTCATCGCTTTTTGCAACTTGTCATAATCTGCTAGGTCAATATTTGCTCGATTAGAAAATAACATATTTATGTCATCCTTTCATTACATTTTTTAGTTAAACGGTTAATAAAATTAAAAAATACACAAACTCCTTAAAAATATATAAATCTTGTATTACCAAGGCATTAACGTGCTTTGAATGGTATGTAAAAGCTGTAAATTTAAGTTAACCGGTTAAGTAACTTTTACGATTGCCATTGTATCCGCTTTCAAAAAAATAGTCAAGAACTAATTTTAATTTTGCTAAAATTCACAAACGCCTTTTTAACGCTAATTATAACGTATCCTTAACTTCTTGCATTACAAAAAATATTACTTGTGAATATTTTCTCATATTAAATTTTGTGATTTTGAGCATTAAAAATTTTCTTTGAAATTCATTATTTCAATAACTTAATTAACAAATTATTGTTAATTGATCTTTATTTATTATCCATAAGCAAATATTGCATGCGTCTGCATTTATTGGAGTACAATTATTATAGAGCAAAAAATACAAATATGGAGGTAACATCATGTCAGGAAAATTAGAAGGAAGAGTTGCGATTATCACAGGGAGTGGCTCCGGCATGGGTAAGGCAATTGCCAGTTTGTACGCATCTGAAGGTGCAATCGTTATGATTGCAGACTTTAACGAAGCCGCAATTAATGAGACGGTCAAAGAAATTACTGACGCCGGTGGAAAAGCTTCTGGCTTTGTCGCTGATATGAGTAAAGAAAACGACATTATTGACTTAGTCCAAGCGACTGTGGAACGTTATGACCACGTAAATATTCTCGTCAACAATGCCGGTATTTTGGATAACTTTAGAACGGTTACTAATACTTCCACTAACGATTGGAATCGAGTATTAGCTGTTAATTTGAATGGCCCTTACATGGCCTCACGTGAAGCTATCAACGTCATGCTTGATCAACCAGATGGCGGAGTAATTATCAACACTGCTTCCGTTGGTGGGTTGTTTGGTGTTCGTGGTGGAGCCGCTTATACTGCTTCGAAACATGGCATTATTGGTTTAACTCAAAATATTGCCGGAACATATGGCATCTATAACAACATTCGTGCTAATGCGATTGCTCCTGGTGGTGTGGAAACCAATTTAACTAACACTATTAAAGATCCAGATGAACTCGGCATGAAAGCAATTAGTGCGTTGGGTCCTTCGCCAATGGGTAAACCAGAAGAAATTGCCAAAGTTGCCTTGTTCTTAGCATCTGATGACTCATCATTTGTGAATGGTGCAGTTGTCACTGTTGATGGTGGTTTAACAGCAAGTTAATATGTATACAAAAAGTTCTCGAAAATTCGAGAACTTTTTGTATGCTATTTCAATTCAAAACGGTCCAAGTATTCTGTAAATGACACTGGCTCACGGCCTAATAACCATGATAGGACGTTGGAATTACCATCTAATCCCCAAGTGGAGTATGAATAAGCTAGCTGTTCAAAGCCTTTTCTAAAGTACAAATCCGTGGCACCAATTTGATCTAAGAATTCGTCGACCGGCACGTAAACTGCTGTGGCATTGGTATCGAACTTTTCATTAAAAATTTGCACAAGTTCGTTGGGTGATAATGGTTCTGTCCCCACTAATTCATACGTTGCCTTGTTATGTTTGGAGGGCTTAATCAGAATCGATTTAAGCACTTGCGCCACATCAGCTGGATCCACATAAGAAACACGGCTATCAGGTTGATAGAAAATACGATATTCCCCAGTTGATTTAACCATTTCAGGATCAAAATTATGCATATAATGCATTGGCTGTAAGATAGTATAGGTTAAATCAGTCTCCATCCCCTTGTAAATTAAATGTTCTTCCACATCTCGTTTAGCCACATGTTGCAGCAACGTCGTCAAAATTGGATGCGTCACCGAAATGAATACAAATTGTTCAATATTTTCTGCGGCCGCCGTATCAACTAATTGCTGACCAATTAATGCTTCTTGGGGCGAAAACAATGGTGGAATGTAAACCACTTGATCAACTTCTTTCAGCATCGATTGAATAAAATGTAAATCCGTTAAATCACCAACATAGGCCTGCTTAACTCCTGGGATTTCCTTAACTTGCGGATCAATATCCGTCACTGCCACATCAAATCCACCGGCCACCAAGCTTTCAACCATAATGCCACCAGTATGTCCGGCAGCTGAAGTTACTAAAATCATTTTGATGCCCTCCTTTCATTTTTCATGGCTATTGTATCATCATTCACAATTTAAATGCAAATGCATGCAATTGTGTAACAAACATGCTATACTTCCAGCAAAAGGAGGAATTGCTGCTATGAAACTAAACAATCAGACAATCGTTATCACCGGTGGAACTACTGGCATTGGCTTTGCCCTAGCTCAACAACTTATCGAGATGGGTAATCAAGTTATTGCGGTCGACTTCAACGAACAAAATATTCAAACCGCACAACAAAATGAACCACGACTACATGTTATCCAAGCCGATTTGATTACTGCCAGTGCGCGCGAACAATTAGTCGAAGAGCTCAACGCTAAATTTCCCGACTACAGTGTTTTAATCAACAATGCCGGCATTCAGCGGTGGATTAATTTGCAAAATGCCCATAAAGACTGGTCCTACTACCAGCAAGAACTACAAATTGACTTCGAAGCTCCCATGCATTTGAGTATCCTGACTTTGGATCATTTATTACATCAATCAGATGCCGCCATCGTCAACGTCTCATCTGGATTAGTCATTAACCCCGGTGTTTGGGTCCCATTTTATACCGCTGGCAAAACTGGTCTGCATGGCTTTACAGAAGTCCTCCGGTTACAAGTGGATGCTACCGGTTTGAAAGTATTTGAAATTTTACCCCCTGCCGTGAATACTTCCTTGGGTGGTTCTAACGAACATAGCTATGGTTCAGACTTAGCTGACTTTATTACGGCCGTCATTTCACAATTGGAAAATGATGTTCCCCACATCACTTTTGATACCTCAACTGAACAATTAAATGCCACTAAAGCCGAAAACGACGAACGCACCAAACAAACTTGGGCAATGTTCAAAGATAACCCAACTTATTTAGATTCATAATTTGAAATCTAACGCGCTTTTTGAGTCTACAAACTCAGCACAAACTAAATACGCTGTTTATCCAATTGTGCGGATAAACAGCATATTTTAATTGTATCTTGCCTTATTTCACAGCTTATTTTTTGGTACAATGAGACAAAATAACCTATTGAAAAGAGTTGACCATATGAATTCACAACCAACTGATTTGGTACAACAGCTCGCCATTTTAGACCGGCAAGTTGCTAGTACCATCAATATAAAACTGAAGCCCTTTGGTTTAACCGCCAACAACTATTTCTATTTATTGAAATTGAAAGACAATCCAAACATCATTTCCAGTGACTTTAATCGACTTGTACAACTCAATCAGAGTAGTGTCACACGTGCGATTAACTCACTTGTCGAAGATGGATTAGTGATAAAATCCGTCTCGAATCATGACCGCCGCAGTGACCATTTGCAGCTCACAGAAACAGGCCTGTTAATTGCTGAACAGGCCGAGCGCGTAATTAATGAATTGAATCATGATTTAAATATTCAAACTAAGCAAAGATACTTATACGATATGATTGCTAAAGCTCAAACTGTCCTTAAAAAAATGTAACTTATTCTTTGATTGCTTGAAGTTGCTTTTGCACCTCTTGGAGTGACGCCGTCAATTCTTGTACGTTGTCTGTCAGTGCAGTAATTTGTTTATCCATTTCGAGATTTGCACTCGCTAAATAGGTAATTTCTGTTTGTGCTGCATTTAATCTAAGTTCCAAGCGTCGCATTTCGTGAGTTCTATCCATCATAGTACCTCCCTCAATTTAAATTCATTATAACGATGTCAAAATAGCACCTCAAGGATTTTCCTCAACCTTAATTATTCTTAATATTTTTTTCACAAGCTTACATTGACTACGTTAATTTTGCGCTTTTACATTAATCTTTTTTGGTTGAGTTTTTTAGATGGATGTACTATATTAGTAGATGAAAAGAGAGTTAACTGTCGTAGCAGTTAACTCTCCGCCTAACATTAGTATCATATGTTGATATAAAGCAGTCGCCTAAGCGATTGCTTTATTTTTTTGACTTAAATGCATGACTTAAGGCAAGAATAATCGTTAATAGATTATTAATGGCCTGACATGCATCGCAGAATAGTTGAAACCTATCCAACTCAACAGATGACCTTTCTCTAATTTTCATTATGGGCCTCCTGGGCCTAGAATAAAAAGTGTACAAGTTAAATAGAGACTCTGATTTAGTATAATTAAGGAAGTAAATTGGAGGATCAAATAATGACGAAGCACAGTTATGACAAGGAATTTAAGGAACAGGCCGTTCAGTATTACTTAGATAACAAGGATCACATGACCATGAATGAAATAAGTAAGAATCTAGGTATTGGGGCTAGTACATTACATAAATGGATTAAGCTGTTTACTGAGACTGGGGAGTTTGGCCGTGGCTCTGGTAATTTTGCCAGCGATAAGGACAAGGAGATTGCACGACTAAAGCGTCAACTTCGTGACGCTGAAGGAGCGATCGAAGTGTTAAAAAAATCAATCGGGATTCTGAGCAAGTAACTACCGAAAAGGTATACCAAGAAATGGACGTTCAGCACGCTTTGGAATCCCACCCTTCCATCAATGGTATGTGTGATTATGTTGGAATCTCAAGAAGTGGTTACTATCAACGAGAAAAGCGTCATAATCACCAATCACCGCGAAAGCTTCGGAAGAAGTTTATTCAAGGTGAAATTAAAGCAATTTGGCTCAAAAGCCTTTGTATTTACGGTGCCGGCAAAATCACCCAAGAACTTCGCTCAAAAGGATATAAGATCGCTGAACGAACTGTTGGTAAGTATATGCGTGAACTTGGCATTCACGCCGTTTACCTAACCCCTTGGACGACTACCACTCGCAATTCTAAGTTTGATAAACAGCTAATAAATATTTTAGACGAGCAGTTCAATCCATTGCGACCAAACGCCGTTTGGTGCATTGACACCACTTATATTCCAGTTCATGACGGATTCGTTTATTTAACCAGTATTATGGACTTGTACTCCAGACGGATCATTGGTTGGGACTTATCTGAAACCTTGGAGGTATCGAATGTCATCCCACTTATTGAAAAGACTAAGCACAGTCGCCATATTAGCAAGCCATTAATCATGCACAGTGATCGTGGTAGTCAGTTTACGTCTGAAGATTACAATCAAGCTACAGCTAACATGACATTAAGCTATTCAAAGAAAGCTTATCCTTGGGATAATGCCTGCATTGAGTCGTTTCATGCCTTGATTAAGCGTGAATGGATAAATCGGTTTAAAATCCATTCATACTCCGAAGCTAAACGACTAGTTTTTCAGTACATTGAAACGTTTTACAACACAGTTAGAATTCACAGTCACTGTGGATTCAAATCACCAAATCAACTTGAAGATGAGTATCAAACTCAAATTCAAAATTTAGTCGTGGCATAGGACAAAAAAGTCTCTATTTAAATTGTCTATTTTATTGACAGGGGACCAATTTTTACCACTGGGATTGCTGAAATTCCAATGTTGATTCTGTATCAAAAGAGTCACAATGTACCAGCAGTCTTAATTGCCAACACCATATGCTTATCGATTTTATACTGGTTTGTTTAGTCTGATAATGCAAAATACCATCGCAGCATTGACTGTGATGGTATTTTTTCTACATTTAAATTTTAAATATTAGTTGAGCTTAACGCACTAGGACGATGCGACCAGGAGCATGTGATGACTCTAGCAGCTCATGTCCATCAATCACACCTTGCAATGTCAATGGTAATTGTTTGAAGATGTTGACTTTAACATCCCCATTAGCTAACATTTGAGTCAACTCTGTTAATGCCTTATGATTAATTGTGGCTGACAATGGATGGACGTGTTCCACATTCACCCGTGGCTTGTTTGGTAATTCTGCACCTTGGCCAACGGTAGCTGCTTGTCCATCAGGTTTCACCACTTGATCAATTAAGGCATCATTATTACCATTTAAAGCTGCATTCAACACTACGTCTGCTTGATTAGCAAATTTTGCGCCAACATCTTCTTGATCATAAAAACCCATTTCATCGACACCTAAATCTTTGAGTAATTGTTCATTCCGAGATGAGGCAATCCCAATGACATGGGCACCCAAAGCCTTGGCAACCTGTACAATAATCGTACCCACTCCACCAGAAGCCCCGTTGACCAGTACGGTGTTGCCTTTTTTAACTTCAGTAAATTGAGTTAACATATTATACGCTGTAATTCCTGGTGTAACTAACGCTACCGCGTCTTCATTTGACACATTCCCAGGTTTTTTAACAATGTGAGATGTCGTCAGCACGACTTTATCGGCATAAGATGGTCCACCTTGAGCAATCACGAGATCACCAACTTGAAAATCATTCACATCCGCACCAACTTGGATAATTTCACCGACTAAATCTCGTCCTGGAATAATTGGAAAATTACTGCCGCCAAACATACCGGCCCGTTGTGATCGCTCAAAATTATTGAGCCCCACCACTTTTGTTTCCACAATCACTTGATTACCAGCAGAGATTTCTGGTTCATTCACTTCAATCGTTTCAAATACTTCCGGGCCACCAAACTTTGTATATCCAAATGCTTTCATTTCAGTTACCTCTCTTTTCAATTGATGATTGACTATATGCTTATGATAACTGACTTTTTCACATATGAACAACATTTCGATTTGTTAATTTCCCGGGTGATTATTTCAGACCACTTAGGGTAAAATTTCATCCACTTATACATAATATATTTACATGGTCTGTCTTCCATGGTGTAATAATATTTGCGAAAGGAACCCGTTATGAAAATCAAATTCGAATTCGATGACAATTTAACAGATACTGAAATCGTAATTAAAGCGGCAGAAGATACCGCTGAAATTCAACGGTTAGCACAACTTTTAGAAGCTAATGCCACGACCGTTCCCAAATTTACTTTCTATAAAGATGACAGTGAATACTATCTCAGTCTCAACACCATTTTATTTTTTGAAACTGATGAGCGTGCAGTTCATGCACATACTGCCAACGATGTTTTTACCATTAAGTATCGACTGTATGAGTTGGAATCATCGCTCCCCGATAGTTTCATTCGAATCTCTAAATCAGCCATTGTTAACGTAGCACAAATTTTTGCACTGACTTGTTCGCTTTCCAATGTCTTGATTGAATTTCAAGATTCACATAAACAAATTTATGCTTCCCGACGATACGCTAAGCAACTTAAAGATAAATTAAATCAAACGAGGTAATTATTATGAAATTTTTCAGAGTTTTCTGGGGGCTATTCTTCATTGTCGCAGCCGGAACATTTATCGGCACACAAACGGGGCTCATATCTATTGACCTCCCCATTTTTGCAATCATCGCATCGATTATTTTAGTCGCCGTCTTTATTCATAGCCTGTTTACGAAGAGTATCATAGGAATCATTTTTTCTGCTGCACTCGAAGCAATTGTTCTCGCAGGTCCACTCAACTGGAATATTGGTGCCGGCCCAATTTTGATTACGGCCTTGCTGCTATCAATTGGCATTTCAATCTTATTTCGAGGCTCGGGCATCAGGCGCCATGGCGAATGGGTCATGCATCATCATCGTGATGTGTATCATCATGCCATTGACCCTGACGTAGAAACTATCGATGGTGCTATTAACGGTCATATCGAAATTGACAATCGCTTTACTGGCAGCGTTCGCTACGTTCAAGAAGACGATTTTAAAAGTGCCAATATCACTGCCTACATGGCTGGTACCAAAGTGTATTTTGATAAATCGACTATTCAAGGCGATACTGCTAACATCCATTTGGATATTGATTTAAGTGGCACCGATATCTTTGTCCCTGCAGACTGGAACCTAATAATCAACGTGAATAATTATATGGGTGGCATCGAAGAAAAGGGGCGTGGTAACACCAACGGACCAAAAGTAACAGTCACCGGTCGGGTTCGAATGTCTGGATTAACAATTCATTACGTCTAACATGTAATTGTGAGGAAAATGACATCACTTTTCTACCAAATCGAGTGTCTCTTACTAAAGTAGTCGTTGATGCGGCTACTTTTTTAGTATCTAGCTGATTACCTTTGACCTTGTCGTAATATTTTTTGTGACACATTGTCCTTGGACTTCAAAATTTCAAAATAGATAATTCTTGAAAATTCCCACCAGGCAATTGCCAAACTCACACTACCCAGAACATCAGTTGCAAAGTGGCCTCGTAAATAGATCCTTGAGAATACCAACGCACAAATCCAGATAATCGCCAATAATGCTGTCACCAACTGGACTTCTTGATCTTCTAACAAAGGTACGATAATAAACAAAATAGTTAAAACTAGCAATGCATTACTAAACGTGTGACCGCTAGGAAAACTGTAACCAGCATCCGGGATCAATTTTGAAGTTGGGCGTGGACGTTTGACTAGCTCCTTAATCATAAAAGCCACACCATCGCCCATTATTTGCACGGCCATAATCCACCCAGCGAGTAAACGTTCCTGGCGGAGCCAAAAGGCGATTGCAATTAACAGCGTTAATCCCATTGCAATCATTGGACTGCCAAAACTAGTAATTATTCCCATCACTTGGGTTCTTAGTCTATCTTGGATACTGGTCATAAACCCTTGAATGGTTAGATCAAAAGTCTGGACCCAGTTTGCATTCATTTTCAAACTTAATACAATGACAACAAAGACTAGTAATGCAATTAGACCAGTCATCACCCATCTCTTATTCGGTTTCATTTCTCTCACCCCTGACGTAACGTTGTCTGAGTTTGGTAACCGTCACAGGTAAGATGGAAATCAAGACAATCATAAACATAATTAATTCAAAATGTGCCTTAACAATAGCAATGTTACCTAGCAGGTAGCCAGCCATAACAACCACAGTTACCCATACAACACCGCCTAAGATATTGAAGGCAACAAAATGACGATATTTCATTTTGCTCATCCCCGCAGTAAACGGAATGAACGTCCGAATAAATGGAATGAAACGACCAATGAAAATTGAACTATTACCGTGACGTTCAAAAAATAATTCCGCTTGTTCCAGATGCTTCGGTTTTATCCAGCGACTCAGCTTAGAACTAATCAGTTTTCGACCGGTTCGTTTACCAATTTCAAAATTAACACCATCGCCCACAATCGCTGCAATTGACAATACGACAATCAAAATGATTGGGTTTAACGAATGTGCACTCATCTCCGCAATTGATCCACTCAGAAATAGCAATGAATCCCCTGGTAAGAAAGGGAACACCACAAGTCCCGTTTCAATAAAAATAATCATAAATAATCCTACATACACCCATGCACCATACTGTGAAATCAGCAGCGGTAATAAGTGATTGACATTTAAAAATGAAAATAATAATCCAGTTATCATGAAGTTCCCTCATCTCAGTTAATTTAGTTGATTCCCCTATTTTAACGAGATGCAGTTCGAGGAAAAAGAGTGCTTAAATTAACTGAATCTGAGAAATTCACAGAAAACAAAAAATGAGCAAAATAAAATCTGCTCACTTCTTGATTATATTTCATATTAATTATTTTCTGGTGCTTGGTTAAAGATTAATTTCACGATTGTTCCACGTGGAACATTGTCAGCAAATTCAATTGTGATATGGTTTAACTCTGCTAATTGCTTAACTATCGAAAGACCCAATCCGGTCCCCTGAATCGTACCTCGCACTTCAGGGCTTCGATAAAATTGCTCGAAAATATGCTCCTTATCTTCTTGAGAGATTCCTGAACCTGTATCATAAATTGAAATTACTGGTTGATTCCCATCAACTATCTTAATTTTAATCTGGCTATCGCTAGGGGAATACTTACTAGCGTTAGTAATGATATTGGTTAGAATTTGCTGTAAGCTTTCGGCATTGGCTACGACAGATGCACCAGCTGAGGCTTGGATATCAATTGATTGAGTGGTCACTGAGTCCAACTTCGTCACAACAGTTTGAACCAGCTTAGCTAAGTTAACAGGCATCATCTCTAATTCCACTCGGCCCGCCCTTGATAACGTCAATAATTCATCGACTAAGGCCTGCATTTGATATGACTCGTCATTGATATATTGAATCGATTTATCAATCACCTCCGGATGTTCATGCCCCCGGCGTTGAATTAATTGCGCATGACTCCGAATGGCCGCAATCGGCGTCCTTAATTCATGTGCTGCATTAGAAACGAATAGTTTATCCTTTTCATTTTGTTTGTACACTTGAGCCAGTAATCGATTAAAACTGTTGGCCAAGTTAGTCACCTCAGTCGGACTATCAGGCACCAGTAAAGTTGCATTTTGCTCGGTCGATGTGGTGGTTGCTTTTTCTGCACTGTTGGTTAATTTTTTCAAAGAATTAGTTAATCGTTCAGCGATTACATTGATATACAACGGGCTAATAATTAACGTCAATAATAAAATAACGAGAGTGACTGCAACTGCACGCTCTAAAATTTCAATTTGTTCATCCAAATTCACCCATAGCTTGTAATCAATGCCTTTGGCGCGGCCTTCACTATAGTAATAAAATCCACGTCCCTGGCGATAGTACAAATTTTTAATCAATGGGACTTTTGTCTTTTGGGTAGATAATAATTTCTTGGTACCCGGTGAATAATAATTCTCTCGTTTAGCATCCCCACGTTGATTAACAACATGCACATAGCTGGTGCTCGTATCTAACGTATTATTTAAGACCCACTTATTCCAATCGCCATCATCATCAATGATGGTTTCTTCCAGGCTATCAATAATGCCATCGGAGTTTTCGCGAGTCATTTCCAATAACTGATTTCCAATAGAAACCACCATCGCAAGACTCGAAATGAGCATGATTAGTGTAATTACCCAAATGAAACTGCGTAACATAATTGACGAACTATTTTGTTTTCTTTTCTTTTTCATCAAAAGTTCCTCATTCATTCAGTAACAGCGCGTACCCAATTCCACGCGTAGTGTGAATTAATTTAGGTTTATCTGGAAAGCTATCAATTTTGTTACGTAAATATCTAATATACACGTCAACAATATTAGGTTCCCCATCAAAATCAACGCCCCACACGACGTCGAGCAATTCGTCACGTGTAAAAGTCTTCCCAACATCATCGAAAAGTGCTTTTAGAAGATTATACTCACGTTGGGTTAATTGAATATTGTGATCTCCCCGCTTGACTTGACGACGTTGTGTATCTAGCGTCAAATCATCAATGGCAAAGATTTGCTGAGGTTCTTCAGCAACTTGGTGACGTAATGCCACCTGGATACGAGCCAAAAGTTCTTCTGTATCAAATGGCTTCGTAACATAGTCATCGGCTCCACCCAACAAGCCAGCCACTTTATCACCAGAATAATCGCGGGCGGTCAGCATAATAACTGGCACATTGCTTGCATTTCTAATCCGTCGCAAAACTCCTAAACCATCTAATTTGGGTAACATCCAATCTAAAATAATAATATCAATCTCTGTACTTCGTTCGCTAAAAATTTGAACAGCGCTTAATCCATCTCTGGCCACCAAAACTTGATAGTTTTCAAATTCAAATTCCGTCGATAAAGACTCGACCAGCGCTGCCTCATCTTCAACCAATAATATTGTTTTAGTCATTTTGCACTCCCATTATCATGATATAGTTAATCAATCGGTATTCTAGACTGATTTCCAAGCTTTGTAAATTAAAATCATAAACCAACTGCGTTAAATTTGATTTTAGTCGGCTACAAAATATGTTAATCTATTAATCGAGTAACCATTCAAAATTAAAGGAGTTTCACGTGAAAAATAATAATTTGGGCACCATTTACCTGAATAAACGAGCTGAATACAACAAATATAACGGCGTTTATGCGCTGGGTACATTTTTAAACACGGATGCTACACGCCTGACTGGCCACGCAACCCAATTGGTCCCAACGGATCGCACGATTGCCAATTTTGATACCCTCTCCGATACCGGCTATACAAAAGCCAGTTTTGAGGAAACCGCCGATCTTTACCAAGTAGATTCAAACGAGGTTAAAGAGCTAATTTCCGAAATGCGAAATGGCGAGTCCATGCAAGTTGTCGCTGAAGTAGCTGAGTTTTTAGAAGGTGTTGGTAAGCAACAGCCTGAACACACCGTGCACGTGACTGAAGTATTGGCCGCAGACAAAACTACCTACTACTTTTTACAAGCCGGTGCATCTGCTTTGGAAGCATCTAATAATGCCTTGCGCGAATCAGATTCACAATATGATTACACCTTATTTACCGGCAACGGTGCGAATGTCAATATTATTGAAGATCCCATGGCCCTTTTCGTTCTGGAATATCTCAATCACACTTTAGACAAGCATTTAAGCCCTGCCGATATTTTAGAAACATCAGAAATCGGTCAAGCGTTCGATAAAGAAACCAACAGTAACTTAATTCTGTTAATTATCCATGTACGATAAAGTAAAAGTCTCAGGAAATTTCTTCCTGAGACTCTTTTTGAATTCACATTGTTTATATTATTATTTGCCTTCTGCTAATTTCATTTTAACCAACATCACCCGCATCCGTGCAATTTGTAATCGTAACCGGATGGCACTTTGATTAATTTCAGCTTGATTGACTTTAACTGAAATATCACCTGATTGATGTTCATGACCAAGTGTCTGATTTTCAATTTGAAATAATTGAGCTTCCGCACTTTCAATTCGATCCATGAGAAGTTTTGCTGATGAATTGTCCATAAGTAGCCTCCATTTTCATTTCAATTCCTGACTGTTGTTAGTAGTTTAACCGACAAAAATGACTTTAGTGTGACCACTTTACGACTTTTTCACTTGTTTAGACTTATGCTTTCTATAATCTTATTTTTTTCGAGCTAAAACCCAAGTATCATCATTCCACATTTCTGTTTCACGTTCACCATTAGTAGTACTCCATAATGTATCCCGCTCCAACTCAATGATTTGTGCGTTTGGTCCAACAGTTGCCCAACCAAAGCTACCATTTTTATGTGCAAATTTTACCCACAATACCGGCACTTCAATCACATGACCGGATAAATCAATATAGCCTCTTTTTTGATATTCAACTTTTATCAAGTTCATTTCTTTTTTATATTCACTCATCAATATTTCAAAGGTATGCAATGCGATTGAAGTGGCTTCATCGCGATCAGGAATGGCTCCTTGAGCAATAAAAGCAGAATTGTTGTAACTAACTAGTTGGTTGTAGTGATCTAAGATAACCGTGATATGTTGGTTATTGGGCGTGATTCCCCGTTCCGCTTGATACCGCTCGACCGTCACAGATTGCTCATTTCTAGTCACGGTTTGCGAGTCTACTAAGGAAAATAGTTTTGGTAAATATAAGACTGTTTGCCATTGCATGTTGTCCGCCTCCTCATGATGAATATTACCGCTTAGCCATTTAATACACAACAGCTATGGTGTGGTTATTTATTGACAAAAAATGGATGAATCCGAATATCTTTTCAAGTATTAAAAAAGTCTCTACAAATCGTTTAAATCTGTAGAGACAAACTATTTTTACGCGGCAGCTTCTAGATGCTTTGCATGTCGCTTAATCGCATTTTTCAATAAGAATGGCGCAATCACTGTTGCCAACACAATTACAATAATTACGTCGGTGTAGTATGTTTCTGAAAGCAAGTGAGCCTCAAACCCAATTTGGGCGGTGATGAGGGCCATTTCACCACGAGAAATCATCCCCGCACCCACGAGATAACTACTGTCTAGTGTGAATCCATTCATTTTGGCGCCCAAACCACAACCAAATAGCTTCGTCAGACAAGCCAAAATCGTCATGATAATAATAAATGGCAATGATTCCATAAAGTGTTCAAATTTGATATTTAAGCCAATACTAATGAAGAAGATTGGAATAAAGACGGCATACCCGATTGGTTCAATCCCGTGTTCGACCTTACTATGGCTTTCTGTTTGTGCAACAGCGACCCCAGCAAAGAAGGCACCAACGGCAGCACTTAAACCAACAAATTCGGCAGCAGCCGCCAACGCTAAACAGATGACCAACGACATGACCGTTTCTGAAACTTGAGATAATAGCCGTTCACCTAAGCCCATAATAATTGGGGCTAGCCAGCGAACGAGCAAGTAAACTAAGACAAAAAACGCAGCTTGTTCGGCGAGTAATAAACCAATATTGGTGGTGTGACCAGCAGAATTATTCCCACTACTCATGAATCCAACCAATAAACTCAACATTAAAACGCCAATGATATCATCAACAATCGCCGCCCCTAAGATTACGGTACCCTCTTTAGTTTCCAGATAGTGATATTCGTTCATCACTGAAATTGAGATGGAGATAGACGTTGCTGAAAAAATGGTTCCAATAAATAATGAAGCTAACCATGGGAACCCAAACGCATAACTGGCAATTCCCATGACGACAAATGGTACAATCACACCCATGACGGCAACAACTAATGCCGGCCGGATGTATTTTTTTAATAAATTTAAATCACTTTCTAAGCCCCCGATGAACATTAAAATAATGACACCGATGACTTGAAATTCATTCAATAGTTCATTTAAATGAACCCAACCAAGAAATGCTGGCCCGAAAATAACCCCGACCATAATTTCTCCAACCACTCCAGGAATTTCAACGCGACGACATAAATGAATCGCAATTTGATCCGCCAGGAGTAACCCCGCCAATGTAGCAATAAATAGCATAGTTTTCTCCTTTTCTTATTCATAAGTTAAATTCATTGTAACAGAAATAATAGCGCGATTGCTCGTCAAACAGTACACTTCGTTATTTATTAAGTGTGGCGAATCATATACATTGAAAAAATAGTCGAATTAACGACCGTCACGATTGTCGCGATTAAAATCGTGACTGCATAGGATTTAATCAGTATCGAAAGCATAAAACCAACATTGGCGATGACATAAAAAATTAATTTCATCTGATAATTGATTATTAATGACGGCTTATTGTAGGTTAACGCCAAAAAGATGCCGGTATAAATCAAAATAATTCCAGCAAATAAACAACTGATTGCAAAGTACGGCGCCAGCTCCGCAGACTCGATAAATTCAAACGATACGGTTGTAAGTAACAGTCCAAATGAAATTGGAGAGAGCGTAAAATATCTTGTGTAAATGCATAAAAGATTTCTGAATTGTATAGAAATAGGGAATGCCTTCCCTTATGATATTTAGTAATCACAGAAAACATCACAGGAGGCATTCCCCATGAATGAACTTACCACAGAAATTATCGCTGCACTAGCCCAAAAGCAAGATTTGGACGAAGTTTTTCGTCACCACCTCGAAATTGCGATTAACCAGCTGCTTCAAACCGAATTGGCAGAGTTTTTGGGTTACGAACGCTACTCATACGCTGGGATTAACACTGGTAATAACCGCAACGGCAGTTATGAGCGCTCGTTTGATACGAAGTACGGCCAACTTAACTTAACCATTCCTCGAGATCGCAATGGCCGGTTTGAAAATCATACCTTGCCAGCCTACGGTCGGCACAGTGATAATTTAGAAACAACGGTCATTCAGTTGTATACCAAGGGAATTACCACTGCTGAAATTGCCGAACTTATTGAGAAAATGTACGGTGCTCACTACTCCAAAGCCACGGTTTCCAACATGACTAAAGCCGTCAATGAACAGGTTCAAGCTTTCCAGCAACGTCGACTGGGTTCACAATATGCGGCCATCTTCTTAGATGCCACTTACTTGCCGTTAAAGCGGGATACCGTTCAAAAAGAAGCCGTTCATATTACGATTGGCATTCGTCCAGATGGTACGAAAGAAGTGCTGAACTACCAAGTGGCGCCAACGGAATCGACTGGAATCTGGACTGAACTGCTGGGAACCTTGATCAAGCAGGGCGTTAAAGATGTGCTGTTGTTTGTGGCCGATGGGTTAGTTGGTTTGGATGAAGGCTTGAATCGGCATTTCCCTAAAGCCAAACGACAACGTTGCCTGGTTCATGTTGGGCGGAATCTGATGAACAAAGTTCGCGTAAAAGACCGCAAGGCCGTGATCAGTGACTTTAAACAAGTTCATCGGGCCGCCAACCGTGAAGCAGCCGAACTGAAACTGAATGAGTTCGCCAACAACTGGCATCAGACCTATCCCAAATTAATCAAAGATCTGCTTAAAATGCCGAATTTACTCACTTTCATGGACTTTCCACCAGCTATCCGGCAATCACTATACTCCACTAACCTGATTGAGAACTTTAATAAGCATCTCAAGCGCACCACCCACCACAAAGAACAATTTCCAACGGAAGATTCACTGGATTGCTTCCTGGTTTCTCAGTTTAATGTTTATAACGAGAAGTCTCTGAAGCGGATCCACCGAGGGTTCAAAGGACTCCAGGACACCTTGGAAGCATCATTTATTTAAGTTAGATACATATTATATGTACGAAGGCATTTCATTTATACAAACTATTTTATACTCTCAATGCACCAGCTTCCATTCGATCCTTAACTTGAGCCTCTAATCCTTCTAAGTTAATAATCTTAATTGCTTTTTCTTCATTGCTTGCTTGATATGCCATAATTGGTTCCTTCTTTCGTTTATTATGACATCCAATACATTGCTTACTTTTAGTAAGTGCAACTATTTGTTCCTCAAATTTCACAAATTAAACAATGAGCAAGTCTTAAAAACGCTTAAAATCAGTGATTATCTGACAATTAAGTTAGTGAAAAAAATAAAACCACCAGCACTCAATCTTCATGATTCTACACTTCATCATCAAAGCGAGCATCGGAAATATGTTGTGAGATTTCTTCAAAATCGTCAATTAGACAGTGGCGAAAGTCGACCCCTGCACCATAAATATCATCAACAAACGCATTCGTCAGTTCAGCATATTGAAAGTCAGTGCCAAACATTGCCGCATATGATAGATCAGTGGCAATCATGATTGCACCCACGAATGAAGTTCCATTCAAAATATCATCTTCAAAATCTGCTCGTGATAAATTGGCACCATCAAAAATTGCATAACTCAAATCATGATAGGCGAAACTATTTGAGCTGAGATCTAAGTTAGAAAAATCTGCACGATTACCTGTTTCGTGGTCGTCCAACCACTGTTCGTGTTCAACAATCATTTTATCTACCGTGGCTTGATTCATGCTCTCCCACCTTCACTTTCGTTTTGAATTGCAATTATTGGCGATATGGGTCAACAATATCGTGATACATTTCCTCTGTCAGTACTGGTTGAGCTGATATCATCAACGGTTCAATGTTCTGATACAGTTTTTCCATCGTGAATCCATCTTCTGCACCAAGATTAATCAGAACATTATAAAATTCAATTTCGGGTATCAACTCCGTCAATAGTGGAAAGGCTCGACTGAAGTCCTCACAACGAGCACGATAAATAAATTGAGGTATTACTGATTCGCTCATGGATTCAGGTAGCATGAAGACCATTCGTAATCTTTTTTCAGATTTTGAATCTGGATTAAGTCCTAACATTTGTTCAATGATTTGATAAATGCGTTCAATTCCTTCATCAATATCAGTTTGGTTGATACTTTTAAGTGAATCATGCTTTGAAATTGGCGTGTTAGGTAAAAAAGATGTCGTCAAGCCACCTATCAGCTTAAACTCTGAAACTTCTGGATCATCTTTTGGCCAACTAAAACGCTCAACGATATATCTCAAATCTCGATCCACAGAATTTTCATGGTGGAATGCACCAAAATTATCTTGATTAGCAGCTACATCGAATTCAGCTTGGCTTGGCAGCACTACAAGTGATTCAAGGTTTAATTTAGGTCCCTCGTCTAATACATCCATTGGCTGATAAGTATCAAGATACTCAACTGCGGCTTCGTAAGAAAGGTTATCTGTTCCTGCTTGCGATGATTTGACCGGGTTAATTTGTTCCACCGATGGAGCATAGATGGTACTCGACATGATGTTGCCATAGTGTTTTTGAAAAAAATCATGAATGCTTTCCGCCATAATCAGCCCTCCGATAGTTTTAAAATATTTATTGAGATTAATATATTTTATATTATATGAGTTTCAACGGTCATAATATGTCCAAATTTATTTTAAAAATCATTACACGCTCCGAAATATCAAAAAAGCCACCAACATTGGATTGTTGATGACTCAAATCGTTTAACTCAAAATAACACTGTGATAACGTGCTGCGGCAAATTCATAGAGTGGTAAGGATAACGGCGTAATTTCAACCGCATCCTTAAATGGAATCTGAACCATGGCAGCATCGTTGCCGGAAATTAGTTTAACAGCCCAAGTTGGGTCAAACAGAATTTGTTGTCCAACCGCCACTAAATCGGCCACTTCTAAAACATTTTCCACGTCTTGGCGAGTACGAACACCTCCAACGCCGACAACTGGTTTACGACCGTTAACCCAGTCTCTGACATAAGCCAATCTTCCTTGTGCCTTATAGTTTTCATCCCGGGAGACACTGGCATATTTATTCAATGAAACATGTAAATAATCTAAGCGTGATTCACTTAACTGATCAACTAACCATTTAGTATCATCCATTCTAATCCCAGGTGTTTCAAACTCTTCGGGTGAGAACCGATATCCAACAATGAAAGGCTTAGTTGCGTATTCATCAACGGCAGCAAATACTTCAACTAACATCTCTTTGATAAAGTTAAAGCGATGATCACGATCACCTCCATATTCGTCAGTCCGACGGTTACTATGAGGTGAAAAAAATTGTTGAATTAAATACGTATTGGCGCCGTGGAGTTCAATACCATCAAACCCAGATTGAATCGCCCGACGAGTAGCCTCACCGAATGATTTAATCGTTTCCTTAACTTCTTCCAAAGTTTGGGCACGAGGCGTTTCGGCATCATCACGTAAAGCTGGAATATCACTAGCTGAAACGATTTGTTCACCGTTTAATTCAGCACTATGCGTCATTCTTCCGGCGTGCACAATTTGTAGGATAGCTTTGGTATCCTTACTTTGAATGCCTTTGGCCAACGCTGACAGTCCGGGAATCATTTCGTCATGGGCAACACTGAGTTCTCCAAACCATCCCTTACCTAAATCTTCAACATTCGCAGCGCCTGTAATCACTGCTCCAAGACCCGCGGCGCGATCTGAATAATATTCAATTTCGTCCTTGGTAATCTCACCATTATAAAAACTTTGAGTCGTTGTCATTGGTGACATCATTAATCTATTTTTCAAAGTTGCACCGCTGGCAAACTTAGTCTCATCTGTAAATTTTGTCATCTTAAAACCCTCTTCGTTATTTATTAAGTATTTCTATCACTGCTTGTCCAACACCTGCAGCAGACTGTGGATTTTGACCAGTAACCAAACGGCCATCAACCACCACATGTTTTGTATATGGGTCTGACTTGGTGTGGTGTGCGCCAGCAGCAATTAATTCATCTTCAGTCAAAAATGGAACATCATGTGTTAATCCATTGATTTCCTCTTCTTCATTGGTGAAGCCAGCCACATTTTTACCTTGAATGAATTTTTGACCGTTTTCTTCGATTGACAACAGTCCTGCTACACCGTGGCATACCGCCGAAATTACACCACCATTATCATAAATACTCTTAGCAATTGAACCCAATGCCGCATTGTTAGGAAAGTCCCAAACAGTCCCATGACCACCAGCAAAATAAATGACATCATAATCTGTCGCTGTAATATCTTTTGGTGCAAGCGAGGCACCTAACGCACGATTCCGAAAGTCGGCATCAAAATAAAAATCAGCACTAATTGGATCTAAGTTATCACCTTCAATACTGCCAGGGTCTAACGGAACATAGCCACCTTTAGGGCTGACATAGTCAACTTCGATTCCGTTATCCTTCATTACTTGACTGAAATGAACTGCTTCGCTTAACCACAATCCAGTGGTTTTGTTGAGTGTATCAAAATGTTCATGGTTAGTTAATACTACTAGGGCTTTTGTCATCATACTTATCTCCATTTTTAAATTAATCTGTTTTAGCTTTCAATATGAAATTATTTGCTTAAAGTGCATACATTAATGATCATATTTCAAATCTCCTTAACCAGTTATTTAAAAATTTTTACGTCTTTTAACGACATTCACGCTACTTACTTTATATAAGTCCATATCATAATCTATGAATATCACCATTGCAATCGAATTAACATTCAAAAAAGAATGCCATACATTCGAAATTGGAATAGAAAATTACATTGCTTTGTTTCCCGGGTAATAATTCATGGATGCCATATCAACATTTTGATTCTACAACCTGAAGTCAGCTTTAGGTCAAGAATATTTTGAAAAAAGCTGCTAGGCTAATGCTCTCCATTACCAAATAATTGAAGGATAATCACTCCAATCGTAATTAATGCAATTCCGACAACACTTGGTAAGTTCAATGGTTCTTTCCAATAGATTACTGAAAAGGCTGCAATCAAAACAATTCCTACTGCCGCCCAAATAGCATAAGCCACATCCATTTCAATTGTTTTCAATGAGATGGATAGAAAGTAAAAAGTTACTAAATAACCTAACATTGAAACAACTGTGAATCCAAAATTATGAAACCCATCTGACATTTTTAAAAAGTTGGTTGCGCAAAATTCGCCTAAAATGGCCACACCTAAAAATACATATCCCATAACTATTCTCCTTCATAAATCTGAAAATTAGCAATCGAATCTGTATTTCCAACGGTTTTCCCAACCAAAAATATATAACAACAATTTATCCATCTTTTGTCACTATTCAATCAAAAATTAATACTCGGAACTTACTAAATTCACTTAACTTGCTCCGCTGACTCATGCTTCCAATCCCTGCTCATTACGTTTAGCCTCACCCATCGCTTAGAAGTAAACCACTTCTATCCGATGTGTTTGCTAATCCTCGTGAGCAACCCGGGCTTGTCAGCACATTGTCGTAATCACGCTTCAATAATCTGACTATTCCGCCTAGTTACGTCTGCCTTGTAAGAAATTCACTTACATTCGCCAGACTAGACTAGCGCTCGTAGTCAACCCAATTATTTCAGCGCACTCAATCAATACACTCTATTAAAGAATTCGAGGACTTGTTGGCCGTTATCTAGGACGCTAATTTTAGTGATGCTGGTATTTTCAGGTTCTGGTACTGCAAATGGATCTTTAACTTGTAGTGCATTAACCACAGCACTACGAATCGTAAAGCCATGACTGACCACGATGAGTTTTTCATCGGGGTATTTAGCCGACATATCTTTAACAAATTCAGCAACTCGGTTTTCTACATCAGGGAACGATTCGCCATGAGCGGTGGTGTAATATTCCGGCACTACATCCCCACTAATCGTGCTAAATAAGTCCGGATAATCTTTTTTTAATTCGCTTTTTTTAGTCCCATCCCAATCACCGTAAGAAATCTCTTTAATCCGGTCATCAAATTCAATGGGCAAATTTGCCGTCTGATTAATTATTTCTGCAGTTTGTTGAGTACGGACTAGTGGACTGGCAATAATTCTGTCAGCAAATGCCACATCAAAATGATCGTGTAGTTTTTGTGCCTGTGCTTTACCATGTTCGTTTAAGTATGCAATTTCAGTATTAATTGTGCCCTGACTTATACCTTGGGTGTTTCCTAAGGTTTGTCCGTGGCGAATAAAATAGAAAAATGTCATGCGATGCCTCCTGAATGGTTTATTCCATCCAGTATAACAAAACATTTCGTACTTAGGCAGTATGAAGCCGGCTTAATAACCATGTTAATCCAAGTGCAATTGCCGCCATTACCGATCCCGCAATTGGCGTCAAATATAACCCTGCTCCATCGGCGACAATTCCACCAACGTACGATCCTATCATGATGCCCAAATTAAAGGCAGCAATGTTAAAGGCCGAGGCCATTTGAACATCATTTGGTGTGTACTTTTCCGCAGCTTGCATTGTAAATAATTGAAGTCCGGGCACATTCATGAATGCCAACAATCCCATAATCAGAATCAATATTAAGCCAAAGATTTGGGCCTGCAAGCCAACTAGTATTAGTAGCATCATTGGAATCATGGCCGCAAACATCATCATTAATACTTTTAATGGCTTGGCATTCGCCACTCGACCACCAACAGTGTTTCCAACCGCGACTGCTAATCCATAAGCAATTAATATAATGACACTAGCCGAATCGCTCCAGCCTTGATCAGCGATAATTGTTGTCATATATGAATAAACTGGAAAGCTTGCTCCATAACCGTCTGCCGTGACAATCAACGACAATAAAACTACCGGTGCCTTAATCATTCTCATCAAGCTACCACGTTGAATCTTGGCTGGCATAGGTAGCTCTTTCGGAACTAAAATCGCATTTGAAATCAATCCAATCAAACCGATAACTGCAATCACTACAAATGAAATACGCCAGCTAGCACGTTGGCCAATAAACGTTCCTAACGGTACTCCAGTGACGGTAGCCACTGTCAGTCCAGTAAACATTGTCGCAATCGCTGACACTCGCTTCATTGGATAAACGACACTGGCAGCAATCACCGTCGCCACTGACATAAACAACCCATGCGCAAATGCTGCCACTACTCGTCCGGCTAACAAAATTGGAAAAATTAGTGCAATCGCCGTAATCAAATTACCAATAATAAAGGTAATCATAATCGATAACAATAACGCCTTTCGTGGTATGCGACTCGTCAAGCTTGTAAATACCGGCGCCCCAATCATCACACTTGCCGCATAAACTGAGACTGTTAAACCAGCAGTTGCCAAGCTCACATGAAACGTTTTAATGATTAACGGCATCACACCGACACTGATAAATTCTGTCGACCCAATGGCAAATGCACTAACCGCCAGTGCTAATAAAGTTAAGGTTGGTGAAATCTTATGTTCTTTTACAATAGTTGTATCCATTTGATACCTCCAATTTTTGTTTCTAAATTTTTTCTTGAACTAACAACAAAAATTAATTATACTAGGCAGAGTTAAATAGTAAATAACGCACTAAAAAGTGCTGTAGGTACTAAAAAGTGCCTATAAAATAATGGAGGATCATATTTTGAAAGATAAGACATATCACATTGGGGTTGAAGCAACTATGGATATCATAGGAGGCAAATGGAAAGCTATCATCCTGTGTCATTTACGAAATCAAACTCTCAGAACCAGTGAACTTAGACGTGCAATCCCACAAATTACCCAAAAAATGTTGACGCAACAATTACGTGAACTTGAAGATGACGGTATCGTCAATCGCAAAATTTATGAACAAGTTCCTCCAAAGGTTGAATATTCATTAACTGAACGCGGCGAAAGTTTAAATTCAATTCTGCATGAACTTTGCCTTTGGGGAGAAGCCAACATTGCCGAACGCAAAGAATGTGGTGAAGTAATTACCTTATTAAGTGAAGAAGCCAGCTAAAAAAGACCGAGTAAACGTAGTTTTTACGTAACTCGGTCTTTCGATTTTTAAAGGATACTTTTAACTTACAGTTTTAAAATGAAAAAATGATCCATAGCAGAATGTTCACCATTATTGAGTGGCTGGCTTAATTCTTCAAACCCGAATGTTTGATAGATATGCATGGCCGACGCTAAATTATGATGTGTTTCCAAGTATAGTTGTCGATACCCTGCCTGATTAGCAAATTCAATCACTTTAGTCAGTAACTTATAACTCAAATGGTGTCCTTGAACCGTGTTGGTCAGATATAACTTTTGTAACTCAGCCACCCGGTTATCACTATCATACTCGGCAATCCCACAGCCGCCCGATACTTCACCATTTTCATCCAGTACCACAAAATATTGTCGTTGACGACTGCTTTGATAATACGCACTCAAATTATCTAGTTCTGCATCAAAATACGCCGTTCCAGGGATGTCTAATTGATTGGCCTTCAGAGATTCCCGAATTAGTTTCGCTAACGCTGAATTGTCTTTTTCTTGAATTTCCCTTATTTTAATCATCTACATACCTCGTCTAATTCATTTTGCAAATCGAATTGAATACCAAACACTGCCAATGATTAACAATGCTCCAAAAAGAAAGCCAATGGATAATTGTTCTCCTAAAATCAACCAGCCTAATAGCGTCCCAACAATTGGTTGTAGTAAAAAGAATAACCCAGCACTACCGGCATTTAGTAATTGCAATCCTTTATTCCACATCACGAACGCACCTGCTGTGGAAACAATGCCCAAATATAGTAAATTAAGATAAATTTTAGGCGCTGTAAAATCAATTGACTGAATAAGCGACCACTGGCTGATCACAAATGGGGTTAAACCGACAAAGGCCACACAAGTTGACAAAAACGTTACTTGGACTGCATTTAAATTAGATGAAACTAATTTAACTAGAACTGACATTAAGGCCCAAGTCAATGCGGCAATCGTCAGCATACAAATACCCAGCACAATATGTGCTCCTGCCAAATGAACACCCACAATCAGCACAACTCCTGCTGTGGCCAATAGCACTGAAATAACCTTAACCGAGTTAATTTTTTCCTTTAACAAAGGAAATGCAAATAACACCATAAAAGTTGGTGTGGCACTCGTAATGACTGAGCCTAATTGTGCTGACGAGAACATTGTACCTGTTTCTTGGGCCACAATTGAGATACCATTGCCGATGATACCAACTAACACAATCAAAACTGCATCGCGCTTAATTATGTGCCACTGTGCATGTTTAACGATTACTAAAACGCCCAATGCCACAATTGCAATCAAATAACGCAACCACACCAACTGAACTGGCGGAATAACACCAACAATACTTTTAACGACAACAAACATGCCACCCCAAATACTGGCAGCGAGACTCAACAGGATAATCCCTAATATTTTTTTATTCATTATTTCCCTTCCGTATTCCAAAAATTATTTATTTTTGAAATACAGTTGGAACATCACATTCATTTAATGGTGAAAATATCATAGTTTAACCTCCCAAGGATTAATTTGTTTCATGTGAAACTTTTTTACCTACTCTTCAATCGGTTTAAGTTCTTTGATTACGCGAGCGGGATTGCCGGCAATTGCAACATTACTACCAAAGGAATTGGTCACAACAGACCCAGCTCCGACTACCACGTTATCACCTAACGTCACGCCAGGAACGACTTTGACATCCCCGCCTAACCAGCAGTTGTCACCAATCGTAATTGCTGCGCCTGTTCCGATCCATTTCGTTCGTAAATTAACATCCAGCGGATGACTAGCAGTGTACAACTGGACACGAGGTGCTAGCAGTGCATTTTTCCCAATCGTGATTGGGCAAGTATCCAATAAAATACAATCAAAGTTAGCAAAGAAATTTTCGCCAACATGAATGTTGTACCCGTAATCACAACGAAAATTCGGGCGCACATCAATATTTTCTCCACTCGTGCCAAATAATTCTTTAATTAATTGGTGCCGTGTTTCTTCATCCTCAAAATCAGTCTGATTTAACTTTTCAAAGAGCCGACGTGCTACTAATCTATCGTGGAGTAATTTCTCATCGTTCACGTCATACAGGCGTTCTGCCATCATATTTTCAAATTCAGTGGTATTCATTATTTTCACCATCACTTGTTTAGATTTCTGTTCATTATATCGCTTACACTGGACAACGTGAATAATATTCGACATTTTCCTCAAAAATTAGTACAATCTTCTTATTCTATTAAAAAGAAATCAACTACTATTGGGAGATTATTTGTTATAATAGAGTTTAATATAAAATGAAAGAAGGTACGTCATGGATTCCGGTCCGTCTATTATCATAAACTTAGTGATAATCATTGTTATTTTAGCTTTAGCTGTTCTGTTTACATTAACAGAATATTCGTTAGTCAAGGTGCGTCCTAGTGCGTTAAAGGCCATTCAATCGGCCAGAGAAAAGAAGTCAAAGAATATTGGTCATGCGATGCATATGCTCGACCATATGACTGAATACCTCTCAACCGCACAAGTTGGGATTACCCTTACTTCATTGATTTTAGGTTGGTTAGGTGAAGATTTCATCGCCACTCTCTTAATCAATGCCAACATTTTGCCTGAAGCATATGCCAAGAGCATTTCTTCAGTTGCAGCTATCCTGTTGTTCACCTTTATTCACGCTGTGTTCACCGACCTTGTGCCAAAGAACATTGCCATTGACCAACCAGTGAAAGTGTTGCTAACGATTGTTCGTCCAGTCATGTTCTTCCACGTAGTTTTCTACCCTCTAATTTGGTTGTTCGACCGTGCTGCGGTTGGTATTACAAAATTACTCGGTTTCAATGCCATTCCTGATGAAGATATTTATTCGCAAAACGAAATTTTATCATTATCCAAGGATGCTGCTGACGCTGGTGAATTACAAGAAGAAGACTTGATGTTCATGAAGCGTGCGTTCGAAATGAACGAAAAAGTTGCTGTGGATATTATGATTGATCGTACACAGCTGACAGTTATAGACATTCAAGACTCGATTCAAGATGCCTTAAACACATACCTCGACTACAAATACACTCGTATGCCTGTCGTCGCCAATAACGATAAAGATAAAATTCTCGGTTATGTATTCTCATATGACTTGGTTCGCCAAAGCCGTATCAACGGTGAAGCGTCTGTTCGTTCCGTGCTCCGTAACATGCCCGTTGTTTCTGAAACACAAGCTATTACGGATGTTCTTCAAGAAATGATTCAACATCGTGTTCCAATCGTCATCGTTAAAGATGAGTATGGTGGTACTTCTGGTATCGTTACCGATAAGGATGTTTACGAAGAATTATTTGGAACTGTCCGTGATGAAATTGATGACGTCGCTGAAGACTTAGTTGAAAAACTCGGCTCAGATGACGCTGGCAATATGCATTACAAGGTTTCTGGGAAAATCACGTTATATGATTTCGAACGGTTCTTCAAAACTGATATTCAAGTTTTTGAAGAATCCGAAATGGTTACTTTAACTGGTTACATCATTGATTACAATCCAAACATTAAAAAGGGTGAAATGGTCGAAATTGATCAATTCCAAATCACCCCACTTGATTTCAACGATGCTTATATCAACGAATTCGAAGTCGTCGAGTTACCAAAACCTGAAAAGGATGAGGGTGACGATGATGAAGACGAAAAAGAAAATCATCGTAACCACAAAGAAAATCATAAAGATAGTCACAAGAAGCAGAACAAAGAAAAAGATGATGATGATTAAAAAGTGTGAACCATCACGGTCATACTTGGAACTTTAACAAATGAAGGACCAAATTCAGTTGGATTTGGTCCTTTTTTTGTTTATACAAGACAACACTATTAACATTCCTCCGTGAGTAACGTATACTGGTTGAAATAGAAAATTAAATTTTAATGAGAAAATATAATGGAGGTACTAGAATGGCAAACGAATATCCACAAGTAATGGTGATTGGTGGTTCCGATAGTGATGGCTCAGCTGGTATTGAAGCTGACTTACACAGCTTTTTCATGCGCAGAGTGTATGGAACAGTTGTAATGACCGCCGTGGTGGCAGGTAACTCATATGGCATTCACGATTCCTTTACACTTCCTCTCCCCTTTATTAGCAAACAATTCGAAGTGCTAGCTGATGACCTAGGCGTCAAGGCCGTTAAAACTGGTATGCTTGCCGATGCTGACTTAATTAACACTGTCGCTGACAATCTTGAAAAATACGATTTTGGCAAATTAGTTGTTGATCCTGTTATCGTAACGAAACACGGTGCACTGCTTTTAGAAGATGCCGCTTTTGAAACTTTAAAAAATCGTTTAATTCCCTTAGCAGAAATAATTACTCCAAATTTCTATGAAGCTGAGCACATCGTCGGTCGCAAGCTAAAATCAAAAGACGAGATTGAAGCTGCGGCTCATGAATTACAAGATTTAGGTGCCAAAAATGTGATGCTTAAAGGACAACGGATTGGTGATGGGCAAGAAACTGTCGATGATTTTGTGCTCCTTGAGGATGGCAAAACTTTCTGGCTACCAGCTCAATTCTTTGATACTGATCGACGCAACGGAACTGGCGATACCGTCAGTGCAGTCATCGCAGCCGAACTAGCTAAAGGTACCAATGTCGAGAAATCAATTCGGATTGCCCGCGAATTTGTCACCAACGCGATTGGTAACGAAATCCAAGTCGGACATAAATATGGGCCAATCAACCATTGGGCTAATGAATTACCAAAAGAATAAATTTAAAGGACCTGGAAAATTTTCCAAGTCCTTTTTAAATACCCTTTTCAATTAATTGCCAGATATCTTCGAATCGTGATCGATAATCCGGTCTGTTCCACGTCCCACTAAAATTAGGGAGTGCAAAAACTGCAAATGCGGAAAAAATTGCTTCAATTTTCTTATAATGTTCATCATGATAATTCATTTTCTGATCAAGTAATTGATATGAAGGCAGCAAAACTTGATGTAGCACGTCTGGATTACTATCGATGTACTTAGTGTTTAGCTGAAACATCAATGGATTTTCGTTGAAAGTCGTCTTTTTTGCATTTGCAAATTGCCATAACCAGTCATGCAAATAGCTCTTCGCCTCCGCGTCATCAATCTGACTGTTAATTTTGTTGATAATATTCGTATCAAACCAATGTTGCGCTACAGCTAACCATAAGGCGTCTTTATTTTCAAAATGCTTATATATCGCCGCATGTGTCACATTCAGTTGTTTAGCTATCTGCGACATGGAAATGTCCGTCGAATTTTTCTCAACAATTAATCGTTGTGCAGTCTCAATAATTTGTTGGGTATTTAATTTATCCATGTTTGTTCTCCTCAAATATTCCAATGACCTTAGAGTAACATAAAAATAAGTTAAGTTACAATATTTGACTTTTGTAACTAAATAATTTAATATCAGGTTACAAAATTAAAAATATGTAACTATACGAGGATAATTATTATGAAAGCAGCACAACTGTTAAAGTATCAACCGGATTTCAAATTGCACGTCAACGATATCGAAGTTCCCACTATTAAGGATGATGAGGTGCTGATTCGCGTCAAGTATGCCGCCGTCAACCCCTTAGAAACTTTAATTGGGACTGGAGCTGTCAAATTAATCAGTCCATATCACTTACCCACTACATTAGGTAATGAGTTATCGGGTGAAATTGTTCAAGTCGGTCAGTCAGTGTCTAATTTTAAAGTCGGGGATACGGTTTACTCACGACTTAGTATCAACAAAATTGGAGCCTTTGCAGAATATGTTGTAACGAATGAAAATACCATTGCTCACTTACCAGCAAACAACGATTTAAAAAGCGGAGCTGCGCTGGCACTAACTGGCTTAACTGCTTTGCAAGGTTTAACCGAAAATTTACAAGCACATGCCGGGCAAAGTTTGTTTATTCCTGGTGGTTCAGGTTCATTTGGACAAATGGCAATTCCAATTGCCAAAAGTTTAGGACTCAACGTAATTGTTAGTGGTAACACTAGAAACCGTGAGCAGGCATTGCAAATTGGTGCCGATCAATACTTAGATTATCGAAGTGAAAACTATTGGGAAACTTTAAAAAATATTGATTTAGTCATCGACACACTTGGACCAAGTGAATTTACGCGTGAATTATCCATTCTTAAACCTGGTGGAAAGCTTTTATCACTAGTCGATGGTCCAAATCGACAATTTGCCATCGACCAACAATTGCCTGCCTGGAAGAGATTTTTATTCGGACTCGTAGGACGGAAATTTGACAAGCAAGCAGCTGCAAAACAGGCCGAATATCAGTTTATTTTTGTGAGAAGTAACGGCGCGCAACTAGCTCATTTGAATGATTTAATTTTAAAACATAATATTGTCCCTCAAGTTGATTCAAATGTTTTTAAAATTGACGAGATTAATGACGCCATCGAGTACTTGAAAAATGGTCATCCCCAGGGAAAAGTTTTAATTGAATTCAACTAATCCCCACTGCTTTTGTGAGCAATTATGGTACTTAACCGTTATAATTGTTCCACATGGAACATTAAGGAGTGATCTGACATGTCATTAAATTATCAAGATATTGAAGCAGCCGTCTTATCGGAAAAAGATGCTGGCGGATTCGCTAAATTGATGAAAGACTTTCAGGCATTAGGCGTTGAAAAATACGATTACCTAGTGGCTGACGGGCTTTATCGCTATTATGATTCAGATAGCAGCATTGACCTGCAAGTGAACGCAGTCCCCAAGTCTGTCGAGGCACTGGGTGATTCTACAAAGATCAAGCTAGCCGTCCAAGGTGCACAAGCCGGAAAATTTGATTTTGAACGTTTCTGTGAGCTTGCTGGTCAAGCTGGTGTTCTTTATTGGCGAAGTGATTTAATAGCCAAGAACGTGTCATATTTTGACACTCAAGGCAATGCTTTACTAATCGAGCCGATTCCAGGTATCTAGGCAAAAAAATTCTCAATTCAAGTTATGAATTGAGAATTTTTTTATTTAAATAAACTATTTTCAAACCATGCAGAAGACGGTTTGCTCATTATCCTAGTGGTAAAAGTCAAAACGACCTTTGGATAGAACTTCTTTCATCCCACCAGTTTCCAACAATGATTTGTCCATGATACCCTTTTTGGCAACGGATGCGGCATAGCCTTTAACGGCAGTTTTACCAACCAATCCAAAGGCATGCGTGTTACCAATTGAAGCAACCGTTCCTAAAGACTTAAAGGTAAATTCTTTCGTTGCTTCGTTGTTAACCTTATGGATGATATTTTCAGCGGCTAAGTGTCCCATCACTAAGGAAATTTGCGCCGTAGTTGGATATGGGCGACCTGAATCTTCGTCCATCGCTGCTGCCACATCTCCCACGATGAAGACGTTGTCGTAATCAGGATCCGTCAGATCTTTGTTAACCATCACGCGGCCACGTTTTTCTGAAAAACCAGCATCGGTCATAACTTTGCTACCACGAACACCGGTTGTCCAAATAATGGTCTTGGCAGTCACTTCGCCACGGTCATTTTCATCATCCCCATTTTGATAAACCACTGTATCAGGTTTAATTTCGAGGATGCGTTTACCGGTGAGCATTTCTACTCCCCAATCAGCTAAGTGCTTGCTACCATAGTCTGCCAATTTTTCAGGAAACATTGGTAATAATCTAGTGGAAGCTTCCACGCTGGCAATCTTAATTTTGTCTGCGCTCACCCCAGCCAACTTAGCTAATTGAGGTCTAGCTTCAACTAAAGCACCGACCAACTCAAAGCCAGTGAAGCCCATTCCACACACGATGATTTTTAAATATTCTTCATCTTGCGTCCTGGTATATTCATTCATTTGTTTTTCTAAATGTTCACGGATACCAACGGCTTGATCAACATCGACCATTGATAAGGCATTTTCATCCACACCAGGAATCCCAAACGATTCAGAAACAAATCCTAACGCCACAACTAAATAATCGTAACGCAGTTCTGGTTGATTGGTGACTTTAACCGTCTTTTGTTCGCGATCAATATTGACCACGGTGCCTTGAATAAAAGTCGTCTTGTCAGGGTCAACAACATCGCTAATATTAAACAAGATTCGTTCACGTTCTTGAGTTCCAGCCGCTACTTCATGTAAATCTGCAGCTTCATAGTGATATTCATTTCGATCCACTAAAGTCACATGAATATCTTCCTTACTTTTTTGTAAGGCTCCTAAAGTTCGAAGCCCTGCATATCCGGCACCTAAAATTACAACTTCTGTCATTTTTTCCACTCCTTATAAAAATAATCCAACTGCATAACTGACAACTTGTGCAAATGAGCCAATTGCTAAAATTCTAATCGCAGTCACAAAAGTTTCCTTTTTGACCTGCTTTTTCATAAAAATACGAGTTTGCTTGACTACAATTGGAACAACAACCAACGTAATCAGCATTGTCCAGGGAGCAATCTTAACTACTACCGCGCCAATAATTGCTATAAAGGCAATCACATTTAAGAGCACAAATAGATTTACAGCTCGTTTTTTCCCTAAATAGTGTGGCAACGTATAACGAAGATTACTTTCATCTTCATCTAAATCTGAAATGTTATTTGCTAACATCAAATTTGCAATCCAGGCAGATGTTGGTAATGCAATCAACGCAATTTTTGCAATAGTCGCCACATTCCAAGTAATCACCTCAAAAGTATTGAGATAAATACTAATTAATATAATCATAAAGCCCATCGTCACCCCTGATAGTAACTCACCTAACGGCATGCTAGAGAAAGGATGCGGACCCGATGAATAGAATACGCCAACTAAGTAACACCATAACCCCATTATAAGTAATGTCCACCCGGTTAGCCAAGCAAGAACAACTCCAATCAGGGCAGAAATTATTACCATCGTGATCATTATGCTAAATACTAGTTTCACCGATAAGTGTTCGCGCCCGATGATATTAGTCTTGCGCTTATATTCCAGTTCATCAACGGCGTGATGATAGTCGTTAAGATTATCCAAAATATCCACTGCCATGTTAAAAATAAACATCGCGATGAAAAATAGTATGACATAGCCCAGGTTCAAGGCGTGATAGTTATACCAGCTAAAGCAGATGCCAATCAAAAATGGCAACACGCTAGCGGTTTTAGCTTTAATTTCTACTAATTCTAAAAATACTGCTAACGACAAATTTTACACTCCTCAATTATTGTTACTAGTCAAACATCACTCAACTACGGTAAGATAGCTTTATAAGAACTCGTGGAGGAGCAACAAAAATGTCTGATAGTTGTTTTAATTATCCAATAGTTGAAAACGGAACTGAACAAGTTCGCAATCTACTACTTAAATCTGTAAATAAAAATAATTCTGAAGTTGAACAAGCTTTGACGGATATGTTAACCGCTGGCGGCAAAATGTTACGACCAGCCATCTTTTTGTTGTTCAATGAATTTGGTCCAGAACCTAAGAACAGCGATAAGCAAATCAAAATTGCAGCTTCAATTGAAATCCTACATATGGCCACTTTGATTCATGATGATATCATTGATGACTCACCATTGCGTCGCGGTGTAGCTAGCGTCCAAGCCAAATTAGGTAAAGACGTTGCTGTATACGCCGGCGATTTACTGTTTACTAAATTTTTCCAATTCATCAACGAAACTATGAATGGCACTGATTTCATGAAAATTAATGCTGATGCCATGGAACAAATCTTGATGGGTGAATTGATTCAAAAAGCTAATCGTTTCAATCCCAACAATCTCATCGAAACTTATTTGGAAACCGTCACCGGTAAAACCGCCGAATTATTCCGGTTAGCTTGCTTGGAAGGTGCTTACTTTGGTGGTGCTACCGAGTCAATCGTTGAAACAGCTGCTGAAATCGGAAAAAACATTGGTATCGCCTTTCAAATCAATGATGACA
Organism: Paucilactobacillus nenjiangensis; assembly: GCF_008632615.1. NCBI lineage: Bacteria > Bacillati > Bacillota > Bacilli > Lactobacillales > Lactobacillaceae > Paucilactobacillus > Paucilactobacillus nenjiangensis. Next base: position 92,928 of record NZ_CP043939.1, on the reverse strand, counting down.
TCTTAGACTACACTTCCGACCAAAAAACGCTTAAAAAGCCAATTTTGGAGGATTTAGCTGAAGGTGTCTACACACTGCCACTACTCTTAGCCTTGAAAAAAGATTCTTCAAAATTTAAAGCACTGTTGGACAAAAATCATCAATTAACTACTGGTGATGTTGAAAACATCGTAGCCGATGTGACCCAACTCGGGGGTATTGAGAAAGCTATTCAATATGCAGAGTCATATACCAACCAAGCCGAAAAATTAATCGCTTCTTTGCCAACTAGCAAAGCTAAAATGGTTCTGAACAAAGCAATTAAAAAGATGTTAACCCGAAAATTCTAAAAACCAGCATCAATTGCCTTTAACTCCCTGAATCGTTGATTAGTTTGATTCAGTTCTGTTGGTGTCCCTTGCATTTCGATTTGGCCATCTTCAATGAAGATGACTTTATCCATGCTATCAACACCTTGTAAATGATGAGTCACCCAAATCACAGTCTTACCTTCCAATTGGTTAAAGAAAGTATTAATTAAGCCTTGTTCCGTAATTGGATCCAAGCCAACTGTTGGTTCATCAAGGATAATGATTGGGACATCTTTTAACAAAATTCTGGCTAAGGATAACCGATGTCGTTCCCCACCAGAAAATCTCAAGCCAGCTTCATCGACTAACGTCCCCAGTCCATTTGGTAATTTTTGAATCATTTCTTTCAGACCAACTCGGTCCAAGACATCCCATAATTTATCATCGCTGGCAGCTTCGTCCCCAATACGTAAGTTATTCGCAATTGTGGTATTAAATAAGTATGGAGCCTGATTAATAACCCCAATGTACCGATCAATGTCATCGTTCAAGACATTAGTTTTGATGTCATTAATCGTGACCTGACCATTTGTGGGTTCCAAATCACCATGCAATAAATGAGTTAATGTACTTTTACCTGAGCCACTCTTACCCAAAATCGCAATTTTTTCACCTGGCGCAATTTGGATATTCAAATCTTTTAAAATTTGTTTTGAACTGTTGTCATAACTAAAATCAAGATGATCAATTGCAATTGTCAGTGGGCCTGTGAGGCTTTCAATGGCAGTTGCCTTTTCTGTCTCATCAGGTAATTCATTAAAACGATGAATTGAGTCTTGGTAGGTTGAACTTTCCTCAGCAGCTTGCGATAGTGGTTCAAAGCTGTTAATTAATGGAAAAATCCCCAAAACAAAAGCTGCAATCCAGTTAGTCATTCCTGACCCGTGAACACCTTGAAAACTATTTCCCGTCCAGAAGAGCGTCACAATCACAATTGTTCCAAAGACTACCTGAACAATCAAATCGCGATACCTTTTGAATCTGAGTAATCGATCACGCACTTCATGTAATTCTGCTTCTGATTTTTCGTGTAATTCAACATAGTCATGACCACGTTGACTAAAAATCCAATCAGAAATTCCTAACACGTTATCCGTTAAGTTGCCGTACAGATTATTTCTCATTACCTTCGCTTTCGCATGACGGGCACCATTTGCAGCTACCGACCACATTGGTATTGCAAAAACTACAAAGCCAAACAAGACCAACATTGAAAGGCCAAAAAAGATTGAGAAAAATCCAGTTAAAATGACAACCACCACATACAACGTCCAACCAATTATGGTGGGGAAAATAACACGTAAATATAAATTCTGAATATGATTAATATCTTCCGACAATAAACCGAGAACGTCACCAGTACGGTACTTTTGATTAAAGAAAACCGCTTGTGGTTCTAGGGCTACATATAAACGACGACGTAAGTTGGAAGTCATTTTCAAAACCCAGTTATGACTCACAAGACGTTCCAAATATCGGAATACTGGTCGACCAATCCCGAAAGTTCTTGTTAAAACGATTGGCACATACACTAATAGGATATTAATGGGCAAGGAAGCTGATTTACTAATCAAATAGCCCGAGTTAAACATCAAACCAACTTCGCAGGCAACTGCGATAATTCCCAGAAAAATAGCTAAAATTAGCGATCTTTTATATTGCTTTAAATATGGTTTTACCCAAGTATCGTTTTTAAACATCAGCTTCACCTCCCATCATCGCATTCGTTAGTTCCACAAAAGGTCCATTATTGGTTTGTAATTGTTCAAAGGTCCCTTGTTCAACTAATTCGCCATGTTTCATCACTAAGATATAATCCATATCCTTCATCCAGTGAAGCCGGTGGGTCGCAAAGAAGACTAATCGTTGATTCATCATTGGTAACATTTTTTCTTTTAAATCAATTTCAGTTTCAATGTCTAAATGTGCGGTTGGTTCATCAAACAACATAATTTTGCGTCCAGAATCAATGAGTGCTCGTGCTAAGGCAATCCGTTGTGCCTGACCACCACTAAGTGCGCGCGAGCCTTCTCCCAAGACGGTATCTAAATGATCTGGTAGTTCCTCAACAAACTCAGTTAACCCGACGGCATCGATTGCTTGTTTGACATCATCTTCACTAGCGGTTGGATGATAAAACGCCACGTTTTCGCGAATCGTCTTATGAAAAACATACGGTGTTTGTGGCATGTAAATCAGTTGCTTTTGCCAATCCGCCTGACTAAACGAGTCAATTTTTGCTTTATCAATTTGGATATCTGACGATTCAGGACTAAAGAAACCACTTAATAAGTTGATTAAAGTCGTTTTCCCGGACCCACTCATCCCAATGATGCCAACTTTTTGGTAACCGGAGAGATTTAATTGCACATTTTTAACCCCAAGTGAATCTTGGTAGTTAAAATCTAGCTGATTAATTGATAACTGCGAATTTGCATTCCAATTGTCAATTTTAACTGGTTCACTAATATTTCCCGGGTTATCAATAATTTGATAAATGGCCGTCATGGCATTCTTACCATCCAAGGTAGCGTGGTAATCACTCGAAAAATTACGAACTGGTTGGAAATATTCTGGAGTTAAAATCAAAATTGATAAAGCTGGGAACAGTAGGATTTGTTCATTAATCAATCGCAGTCCAAGTAATACCGCCACAACCGCAATAGATAACGTTGTAAAGAAATCCAAGGCAAATGTTGATAAAATAGCTACTCTAATTGTCGACATCGTTGCTTTCCTGAACTGTTCACTTGTTGTATAAATACTATCAGCGTACTTTTTGCTCAGACCAAAGTATTTTAATACTGAAATGCCACGCAGTGAATCAATAAAATGATTTGATAGCATTGTAAATTTAGCATATTGATTATCAGCTTTACTTTTAGCCGCATAACCTAAAATAATCATAAAAATGATGATTAATGGGAATACTAATGTTAAAACCACACCAGATTCCCAATCAAAAACATAGATTGTGGCCAAAATGAACCAAGGTATCAGCATCATATTCATTACTTTTGATAGAATCAATTTGATGTAATTTTCGACCTGATCGATTCCATCCAGGGTCATGGTGGTAATATTACCCGTCCCGAATTGTTGAACAACTTCTGGGCCAAGCTTGAAGATTTTATTTAATAATGTAGTTCTAATTTTCTGTGCACTTGAATACGCAAATTTGTCGAGCATTCGATCTCGGGCCAATTCAATCAACTGACGTCCGAGAAATGCAATCGCAAACGTAAGCATCCAACGTGTGATTTCTGATAAATTTTTTCCTGACCACAAACCTGTAATTGCCAACGATAAACTAATTGCTTGGCTGATAATAAATAATGCTTGCAAAACCGCTAAGCCTGCAAGCAAAATCATTATTTTTTTAATTCCAGGAAGGTTCAGTAAACGCTTATCCAGCATTGACAACCTCTCCCTCGACATCAAACTTAGGATGTTTAATCCGTTTTCTAAAGACATAATACGTCCATGCTGTATATGCTAACACAAATGGCAAAATGGTAAATGCCAGGATGGTCATAATGTGTAGCGTGTATGGACTTGATGATGCATTAACAATTAACAAGTCGTTCTTATGCGTAAGTGAGCTAACCATTACACGTGGGAATAAACCAGAGAACAATAGGCTAACTAATGCAATCATGGTTAAGCCACTGGCAAGAAAGGCTAACATTTCTTTACGTTTAGCAACCGCTACGTTAGCAATCACTGACAATGCAACGATTACTACTAAGAGTGACAAGGTTGTAATTGGATGTAGTGTGAAGAAGTCTGTTTGGAAATACATCAAAACAGCGAATACAACTAATCCAACGTATAGTACCCAATAGAACAGTTCAGCGTAGTTACGCGCACGATCACGAACTGGTCCAAGCGTCTTAAGGGTTAAATAATTTAATCCATGCAAGTAGCAAAGAAGAGTTAAAGCAACCCCACCGACAACAGAGTAAAGATTAATGTAGTCCGTGAAACCTGCCTTCATGTTACCAGCAGCATCCAAAGGCATACCTTGAATCATACTGATAAATAGGATTCCAAAGAAGAATGGCACAATGAAACTACCGATGGCAAGTGTCCAGTTCCAAACCTTCTTTTTATTTCCTGGCATTTTGCTTCTAAATTCAAACGATACCCCACGGATAATCAACCCAACTAAGATAATAAACAAGATGAGATAATATCCACTAAACATTGAGGCATACCAATAAGGGAACGATGCAAAAATTGCACCACCTGCTGTTAGTAGCCAAACTTCATTTCCATCCCAAATTGGTCCAATTGTTTCGATAATTTGATCTTTTTCGTGTTCATCATGAGCTAAAGTTTGAACAGACATTCCGACACCGTAATCAAAACCTTCCAGGAAGAAATATCCAGAGAACAATAATCCGATTAAGATGAACCATAATAGTTGTAATCCACTCATTAGCTAAACGCCTCCTTATCAAAAGGATCCGAATTAATTTTAGCTTCAGTTTCTAATTTCTTTTCTTCATAATCAGGTCCCTTGTGTAATTCACGAATTACTAAGTAAACCATCACGCTAGCCAAGCCTGCAAATAACAAGAAGTAGACTGTATTAGAGATAAACAACGAAGTAACTGAAACGTTTGGTGACACACTTTGTTTCATCGTGAATAATCCATAAACTGTCCATGGGAAGCGTCCTAATTCGGTAATTAACCATCCAGCTGTATTGGCCATAAATGGTGTAAACGTGGTTAATCCAATAATCCACAACATCCATTTATGTTCATATAAGCTTGGTTTCTTCTTCCTCGTGAAGAATAGTCCCAATGCTGAGACAAGGAACATCAAAGCGCCAAATGCAGCCATAACACGGAAACTATAGAACAAAGTATTAACCGATGGATAATAATTCTTATTCCCATATTTCACCGTTAATTCTTTATTAACCGTGTTCATACCTTTGATTGATCCAGAAGGCTTGTTATAAGCCAAAATACTTAACATGTAAGGAATATCCACGCCAAAAGCTTGAGTATGGTCCTTTTCATTTGCCCAAGCGATTAGAGTCCAAGCAGCTGGATCACCTGTATCCTTGTAATTACCTTCAGTAGCTGCAAACTTCATTGGTTGTTGCGTAACCAAGTCTTTCATTTGTAAATCACCTGCAGTTATGACTGCAACTGATCCTACCAATGAAATAACTAAGCCAAGACGAAGTGATTTTCTGAAAAAGTCCTTTGCTTTTTGACTCTTTTTAAGAAGTTGGAAAGCAGACAGACCCGCGATAATGATACCGCCCATCGTAATTGCGCCAGCGATAACATGTGAAAATTCATACCATACTTGATGATTTGATAGTAATGCTCCAAAATCATTCATTTCGGCACGACCATTTTTCAATGTGTAACCAACTGGGTGTTGCATGAAACTGTTGGCTGCCAAAATCCAAAATGCTGACAAGATTGAAGCAAAAGCTGTTAACCAAATAAAAATAACATGAACTTTTGGTTTCATACGATCCCAGGTGAAAATCCAAAGTCCCAAGAACGTTGATTCCATAAAGAATGCGAGTAATGCTTCAATGGCCAATGGAGCACCGAAGATATCACCAACGAATCTTGAATAATCAGACCAGTTCATCCCAAATTGGAATTCTTGAATAATACCGGTAACTACCCCAACCGCAAAGCTTAGTAGGAAAATGTTCCCCCAGAATTTTGCCATTTTCTTATATAACTCATTCTTCGAACGCACATACATCGTTTCCATCACTGCTACAGCAAATCCGGTCCCAATGGTGAATGGCACGAAGAAGAAGTGAAAAATTGTTGTCATCGCAAATTGAAATCTTGCTAATGTCACAATATCCATAATGTACCTCCTCCTTTAAAAAAACGTGTTAATAATTGCATAATAAAAATGAATACCCTTACAATACATAATATACTCTTTTGTTCAGCGAATTTAAAGGAAATATCCATAGTTCTTCCGATTTATTTCTTTTCAATTGATAAAAGTTGACATATATCAACAACTTTTCAATTAATTGTATACAAAAAGCCGGCCTATAAACTATAAACAGACTTGTTCATTTTATAACATGACAACTATTTTTCCTAAATTTTGGCTATTTTCTAAATATTTATGTGCTTGACTGATTTCTGAAAGGGTAAATACTTTGTCGGGCGATAAATTAAGTGGATGTAATTGAATAAAGTCCAACATTTGCTGAATCTTATACTGACTAACATCCCCAGAATAAAAGCCAGTTAAGTAACGATTGTTTGGAATATCGGTAATTGGGTCAAATTCATCTAACGTCCATTGGCCACCCAACTGGCAAGTTGAACTAACGATGCCAAACTCCACTAGATGTTTTAAAGAGTCCCGTAATGTTAGTGGACCAATTAAATCAACAATTTTATCGAATTCCCCTATATTTGCCGGTAAATCATTACCAGTCACGATTACCTCATTAAAACCAACCTCTTGTAACAATTGAACTTTAGCTTCCGATCTGGTGGTTCCAACGATTTGTACGTCGTAATCAATTGATTTGATTAACCGCATCACCGCAATGCCCACACCACTACTTGCACCACGAATTAGTACTCGTTCATTGGGACGAACTTGTAAACTCCTGAAAATACCAAATGCAGTGTAATACGTTTCTGGAATCGCAGCCAAGATGGGCCAATCTAGAGTTGTTTGCACCGGATAAATTTGATGATTGGGTAATAAAACATATTCCGCATAGCCGCCATCAAATGCTCGACCCATTTCTCCCATAATGAAAATCACTTTTTGACCTACTCGTAAGTTATCATCCGTAGATTCTGCAACTTCACCGACTACTTCAATCCCCAAAATTCGCGGAAATTGGACATCTGGCGATTGACCTTGCCGAGTAAATATTTCCGAGTGATTAATGCCAAAACCTTTAACTTTGATTAATGACCACCCGGGCTTCACTGTAGGTGTCGGAACATCCGTGTATTCCAAAACTTCCGGACCACCTGGATGCCGCACAACAATTGCTTTCATCTGGCTACCTCCTAATTATTTTTCAATCAAATTATGCTTGAGTAAATATTCTTTGGCAACAATAGAGGCTTTTCGATGTTTAACCGAAACTTGATAATTCATTTCTTGCATGTCTTTAGTGGTGATTTTGCCGGCTAACTTATTCAAACTTTTGACAACTTTAGGATTTTTCTTGGCAAAACTAGCTTTCATTAACGGCGCACCTTGATATGGTGGGAAGAAAGATTGATCGTCTTTGAGGGTTGTCAATGCGTACTGTCTTAATTGTGGATCAGTAGTATACGCATCAGTCACATCAATTTTATTATCCGCTAACGCTTCGTATCTTAATGAAGGTTCCATTGTTTTAACTGAGGCAAATTCAATCCCATACGTCATTTTTAAACCGGGATAGCCGTCTGCCTGTTGATAAAAGTCGGGATCAAACGCGGCGTTAAAATTAGACGATAATTTTTGTAAATCACTGAGCGTTTTTAAATTGTACTTCTTTGCATCGGCTGTTCGGATGGCCAGTGCATAATCATTTTCATACTTCATTGGCTTCAAATAAGTCATATCGAATTGTTGTTTCAATAACTGTTTTGCTTCTTGATAGGATTTTTGAGGATTGTGACTGACGCTATCCGAAGTTTTGACAAGTGATTGCATGACTGTCCCGGTAAATTCAGGATAGATATCAATTTTGCCACTTTTTAAGGCTTTAAATAGGAAACTAGTGCCACCGAAGTTTGATTTCAACTGAACTTTGACATTAGGATTGTCTTCTTCAATTAAATCTTTGTACATATTAATCAGTACTTCGGGCTCACCACCCATTTTCCCCGCAATGGTAATCGTCTGAGTACGTTGGGCGATTAACTTGCTGCCCACTGTGTAACCACCAAATAAAATCAATAAGGTTGCGACTCCGATAACAATCCTTTTTAATGAAACCTTGCCCAACAATTTGATAAGCCCATTAGCGAGTAGAGCTAAAATCGCTGATAAGACTGCACCCACGACTAATGCATTATCATTATTGGTTTGGATACCGACTAAAATATAGGTCCCTAAACCACCACCGCCAATCAAGGCTGCTAAGGTGGTTGTCCCAATAATCAATACGACCGCAATTCGAATGCCGGACACAATCATCGGTAATGCTAAAGGTAATTGCACTCGGAATAATTTGAATCGTTTTGACACACCAAACGCATCGGCTGCTTCAATTAAAATTGGATCAATATTAGTCAATCCCGAGTAGCTATTTTGAAAAATGGGCATAATAGCATACAAGACTAGTGCAATAATTGCTGGTAAGGTCCCAATTCCCACGAATGGAATTAATAACCCTAAAATTGCTAAACTCGGAATTGTTTGAATCACCCCTGCGACTTGTGAAACAAATTCCCCACCTTTGGGATGGTCAATCATAATAATTGCTAATGGCACGGCGATGATAATCGCAATAATTGCAGCAATCGCAGAGATATAAATATGCTGGCCCAGTGCAGCAATGATTTCGCCGCTATTTTTTTGTAAATATTCAATCATCTAATTACACCTACTCTCAAAGTAGCCATGTAATTAACTAAATCTTCTGGTTGCAAAATAATCTGATCAACGACGATGAGTTGATTTGGACGATCATGAATTTCTCGTGACCAATCGAAGATAGTTTGGTCATCACCCATCGGAATTGCCGTTTCGTCAGTTTGTTGCACGCCAAAGCCTGCATCGATTACTTGCTGTAAAAAGATTTCTACTGAGGTATCGTTATCAAAAAAGTCTTTCACGAATTGGTTTGCAGGATGGGACAAAATATCTTGGGGATTACCAACTTGCTGCAATTCGCCTTGATAAAGGACGGCTAATCGATCAGCCAATTTCAAAGCTTCTTGCATATCATGAGTCACAAACACGAAAGTCGTTTCGATTTCGCGATGTAATTCAAAGACTAATTCCTGTAGTTGCGCTCGCGAAATTGGATCAAGGGCGCTAAAGGGTTCATCCATTAACACCACGTTGGGTTGTCCAGCTAATGCCCGCACAATTCCCACCCGTTGTGCTTCTCCACCTGATAATTCACTTGGCATCCGCGACAAAAAAGTTTCAGGATCCAGGCCAACGCGGACCATCAATTCACATATTCGGTCGTGTTTACGAGTTTCATTCCAACCAAGTAAGTCCAATTGAATCGATGCATTCTGTTCCACCGTCATATTAGGAAACAAAGCTCCTGCTTGTAATACATACCCGATGTTATGCCGTAACTGACGAATATTACTATTTTTTATGTCTTCATCAGCGATTCGAATCTCACCTGTGGTTGGAGTATTTAAACCATTAATCATTTTTAATAACGTGGTTTTCCCACTCCCAGAAGGGCCCACTAAGACAAATAATTCACCCTCATCAATATTAAGATTTAGATTATTTAGCGCTAATCCTTGCTCATATTCTTTGCTCACATTTTTAAATTCAATCATTTAAACTACCTATTACTTTCGATAATTTTGATACAGAAAATCTTTCATTGTGCTAGGTTGATGGCCAGTGATTTTTTCAAAGTCATTGGACACTTCCGACAGCAAGCCCTTTGCTCCGCCTGCATACATCGATGACAATTCCGAACCGTCACCATCTGATTCGTAAATGTCGGCAAACTCTTGTAATGTCACCGGCTGATAACCAATTGGTTTACCCGTAACCTCACTCATAATGGCGGCTAATTATATCATAGTATAAGCTTTTTTCTGACTGAGTAAATACGTTTCGCCATGATTTCTCAATTGTGGTTTCACTGCCAAATTGGCGAACGCCTCCGCACTCTCTTCCAGACTAATAAAAGCCATTTTCTGATTACCCACCGGATAAATCACATTTTGTCGTTCGATGAGCTCCGGCAAATATGGCACCAACGGATCTGCATACAAGCTATTTTTCGCCACCGTATATTTCAAACTTGAGGCAGCTAAAGCACGCGGAGCAAAGCCGTAGTACGGCGACATTACAAATGGATTGTTTTCTTGGTCTGCAAAGAAGCTCATAAATACAATTTCATCGACATGTGCTAATTTCATTGCTTGCAGTGTGTTTTGTAATTCAGTCACTCGTTGAACGACATCATAAGTCTTGCTTGGTACATACACCAATACATCCACGCCAATCAAAGCCTGCGTCATACTGGCTACATTTAAATAATCAGCTGGCCGCACGGCAATTCCCTGCTCCACTAATACTTGTGCCTTAGCTGGTGTATGCACTAAAGCAATCAGTTCAGCGGGTTCGGCTAATTTCAACATTTGTTCTATAATTTGACCACCTAAATTACCGGTAGCACCTGTAATTGCGTATTTCATTATTAAAAACCTCGCTTTTCCTTGATAATCGCTCTTATCTTATCGGCAAAAATCACACTAAGCAATCAAAAGTTAAAGAAAGTAGCTTTTTTGATGAAATTAAAGTAAAATAATTGTAACTACAAAAGTTACAGAGGATATTACAAATGAGATTATCAACTAAATTTAGTGACGCGCTCCATTTACTTGTTTTCATCGACGTCTTTAGTGACATCAAAATTACCAGTGATTTAATCGCCATCAGCATCAAAACCTCACCGGTCGTCGTTAGACGCTTAATCGGTTCGCTACGGGATGCCGGGATTATTATTAATGATCCTAATAACCATCAACCGATTTTTGCTAAGGAACCATCTGAAATCACCATGTTTGATGTTTATTTAGCAACTGAAGGTCATACAGCACTATTTGAAATTGATCACGATACAAACGCAGAATGTACCGTTGGTGGTAACATCCAAGAAGTCTTAAATGGCTTTTACACTAACGCAGAAGCGGCGGCCTACAAAGAACTCAACCGGATTAGCATGCAAGAAGTCATCGATCAAATTTTAATCGCCGACAAATTAAAAAAAGCACGAGCCGCACAATAGTTTCACGTGAAACACAGTTAAATAATAGCTAATCTGGAATTGTGAGCAAACTACTCGCACTTTGTTCCAAAAAATTATATTATTTTCTGACAAACTTTAAATTCATTTAAAAAGGAGCGTTACGCATGTTCGATATTATTTCTTACGCACGAAAATTTTCTAAATTTACATTCGCAGAAAAGCAATTTAATAACATTGACGGCGTAATTTTTTCCCAGCTTCCTTATTTAAATTACAAAAGTCTTTCTGGCCCAACCAGTTTGGCAAATATGACTATTGCTGAAATTGCTCAGTTTTCACATCATACCTGGAATGCTAAGAAAAACTACCAGCTGTTAAATATTATGAAAAACAGTCTCCGTTATCGTGATGTTAAATTTTTAGACTTTACTAATAAATTTAGCTACGGCAAGGATCAGAACTTTTCTGCGGTTAGTATGCAAATTAATGCTGACCATTACTTTGTTGGTTATCGAGGCACCGAGTCTAACTTCGTTGATTGGAAAGAAGATATGAATCTTTCTTTTATGAAGGAAATTCCTTCTCGGGTTGAAGCTACCCATTATCTAAAAGATTTTATGAATTCAGTTTCTGGAAAAGTCATCATTGGTGGCCACTCAAAAGGCGGCGACCTGGCAACCTTTGCCTTTAAGCACATTCCTGAATCCCTACAAGCAAGAATCACCCACGCATACAGTATTGATGGCCCAACCTCCATCAAAACAAAACACACCAGCATTCAAGACCGCATCACCAAATTGGTGCCACAAACTTCTTTAATCGGTATCATTATGGATCGATCTAAAAAGTTTCAAGTCGTTAGAAGCACTGCCGATATGATGGAACAACACAATCCATTTACTTGGAGTGTTGTGGATGGCGACTTTGAGTACTTACCTCAAACTGATAAGTTTTCTAAAATTGTCCAAGATTCATTAATGACTTGGCAAAAAGAGCTATCACCCGGAATGAAAAAAACGTTTGTTAATTCTCTCTTCCGAGCCATTGACAAAACAGGTCACACTTCAGTAAATGAATTTGCTAAGCATTGGAAACAAAACGTGATTGCGATTACGCGCACTGCTGCCAGTCAGCCTGCAGAAACTCGTAAAGTTTGGCGTAACTTTTCAGGAAAATTAATTAAATGTTTCATCACTTCAACCGGAAAACATGCTTTCCGATAAAAAAAGTTCACTGCGAAGCGAACTTTTTTAGACTGCTAATTTAGTTTTATTTAATAATAATGAGCTTCCGACTACCGAAATGGAACTCAGAGCCATCCCTAAACCAGCCAATTCGGGACTTAATGTTAATCCTAATCCCACAAAGATTCCGGCAGCAATTGGAATTCCAATTGCGTTGTAAATAAAGGCCCAGAAAAGATTTAATTTGATACGATTAAATGTCTTCTTACTTAATTCCAGTGCATTGACTACATCCATTAAATCATTTTTAACCAACACAATATCACCAGATTCAATTGCAACATCAGTCCCAGAACCCATTGCAATACCAACGTTTGCAGTAGCTAGCGCTGGGGCATCATTAATTCCATCGCCGACAAACGCCACTGATTCATGCTGTTGTAAGTGTTCAACTTCATTGGCTTTATCTTTTGGCAAGACATTAGCAATCACCGTATCGATACCAACTTGGTTAGCAATCGCGCCGGCGACCAACTCATTATCACCAGTCAACATCACTGTTTTTAGTCCACGCTGATGCAAGGCGGCCATCGCTGCTTTAGCGGTTTCTTTAGGCATATCTTGAATAGCAATCAGACCAATTACAGTCTGCTTTTGACCAACAGCTACAACGGCCTTTGCTTCGTTTTGTAATCTAATCATGTCAGCTTCAAAATCATTAGTTGCTGCTAACTTTGGTGAACCAACAAACACATCTTGTCCATTAATCTTGCCTTGGACACCACGACCTTCAATTGATTGAAAATCAGTCACCGTGTACTGTGAATTTTGATTGTCATCTAAGATAGCTCTTGCTAACGGATGTTCTGACGATGCTTCTAAAGCTGTCGCAATCTCCATTACTTGTTTAGCATCCCCAACAACATCGGTCACTTTTGGTGCACCTTCAGTAATTGTCCCGGTTTTATCAAAGACGACAGTCGTAATCTGGTTGACAGCTTCCAAAACTTCACCATTTTTAATTAAAATGCCTAATTTAGCACTGCGACCAGTCCCAACCATCAATGCAGTTGGTGTAGCAATTCCAAGGGCACATGGACAAGCAATAATGATCACCGAAACGGCAAACAGCATTGCATTCACGACACTACTACCTAAGAAGCCATACCAAATCGCAAACGTTAAAATCGAGAGAATCATGACCACCGGTACAAAAACGTTCGCAATTTGATCAACTGTTTTTTGAATTGGTGCATGACTGCTTTGAGCTTTTTTAACCAATTCCACAATTTGCGCCAACATGGTATCGTCGCCAACTTTGGTAACTTTAAACGTAAACGTACCATCAATATTGAGGGTTGAACCAATAACGTGATCATCCACACTCTTGCTAACAGGCATACTTTCACCAGTTACCATGGCTTCATTGATTGAAGATTTTCCTGAAGTAATGACCCCGTCCAAAGCAACTTTTTGACCTGGTTTTACCCGAATTTCATCATTTAGTTGAACCTCATCAATTGGAACTTGAATATAATTACCATCACGCAAGACTTCAGCTTCTTTAGCTTGCAGATTAACCAACTTTTCAACCGCGCTAGAAGCCGAATTACGCATCCGTTCTTCAAACACTTGACCTAACAGAACAAAAGTCACCACAAATGCGGCACTTTCAAAGAATACTGCCCGTCCTGTCAATAGCGCAAAGATACTATATACATACGTGACTAAGGTGCCTACCGCTACCAAAGTATCCATATTAGCATGATGATTTTTAAACGATGCCCATGCGCTTTCGATAAATTGTCGCGCTGAAATGGCCATAACAATCGTCGTCAGAACAAACATAATCCAAGCATCACCGTGTAACATCAATCCAAACGGCTTGGCAATCATCATAATTAGCATTGGTAACGAGGCGACCAAAGAAACGATAAATCGATTCTTGATACTCATTATTTAACAACTACCTTTCCATGGAACATATCCATCCCACATGCAAATTGATATTCACCCGCTTTAGAAGTATCAATGTCGATAGTATGATCCTCATTTTGTGGTAAAAACTCTTTAATTTGAAACTCAGGAAAAACGACTTGTTCTAAACAGCTAGATGGGTCTTTACGATTAAACGTTAACTTTGCCGGTACACCTTGTTTCAACACAATCGTATTAGTCTTATACCCGCCATCAACTGAGACATTCGCTTGTTGGGATCCATTAGCAACTTTTGCTTCAACTTTATCTTTACTTCCAAAAAAATTCATTTTCATTATTTAACAACTACCTTTCCGTGAAACATATTCATTACACATGCAAATTCATATTCTCCAGCTTTAGACGTGTCAATCTCAACCGTATGATCTTGATTTTGTGGCAAAAAATCGTTAATGCCAAAATTAGGAAAAACCACTTTTTCTAAACAACTAGAAGCATCCTTACGATTAAACGTTAGTTTAGCAGGTACGCCTTGTTTTAATACAATCGTACTTGGATTATAACCACCATTAACAATTACCGATGCACTTTGTTTCCCGTTTGCTATTGTTGCCTCTACGCCGATCACTTTTCGCTTACCAAAGAACCACCAGGTAATCAATCCAATTAAAATGACTGATAATATTACTACGATTATTCTTGCCATCATGCCTCACCCACTTTCATTATTTTGTACATTGATTGCAGCTCGTACCTTCAACTGGTATACAGTCACATTCCACCATTTCCGGTGCCGTAGTTAACTTGTCAGCTAACACTGTTTGCATATTTTCTATATCTGCTTTAGTTAAGGTGAGATTGCTGATCAATTCAGTAATCACAGCCCCTTTTTTCATATTACATAGTGAATCAAACAGATCATCAACTGTTTCGTTCATAGCTGTCTGTTCAGGTACGGTGGCATGATAAATGAAATTGCGACCATCTTTAGTTGTGGTTAACATTTCCTTTTTGACTAACCGACTCAACAATGTTTTTATCGTCGACTCTGTCCAATCACGTTTCCGTTGAATAATTTCAATCACTTCTCGACTTCCGGCCTTGCCGAGCGTCCAAATTATTCTCATCAATTCCCACTCTGCGGTAGTCATTTTATCTACGTGTACATCTGGCATTTTATGGTTTCCTTTCTGTTTACAATTGTAATCTATAAACACATATTAACCTTTATGTTTACATTTGTCAACGTAAACCTTCAATTAATTAAAGTCTGTCATATCAAGTAATATCAAGATTATTTATAAAAACCAGATTTTTTATGAGATACCAAAATATTAATGAAATTCCACGTTTATCTCTGGCATAGTATGGTTAATATTTGGTTTACGCTTGTCATTTTTAGTGCAAAAAAGAGCTAATCTTGACGATCAGCTCTAATTTAATGGTTATTAAAATATATTTTGAATTACTTTGCTTCAATATATCCTTGTGAGGTTAATAGTTCTGCACATAAGACTGCACCACCAGCGGCCCCACGTAATGTATTGTGTGATAAGCCAACAAATTTCCAATCGAAAATCTTATCAGTCCGCAAACGACCAACTGAAACACCCATTCCATGTTCGAAATTAATATCATAACGAACTTGAGGACGGAAATCATCTGTCATATATTGAATGAATTGTTTTGGTGCGCTTGGTAACCCAAGTTCTTGTGGCACACCACTATAGCTTTCTAGTGCCTCAATCAAATCTTCTTTCGAAGGATTTTGTTTGAAATTGACGAATGCAGCAGCCGTATGACCATAAAGTACAGGCACACGTAATGTCTGACTAGTAATCACTGTTGATTCTGCAGGCACAATTTCTTTCTTATCATCATCAACATGACCCCAGATTTTCAGTGGTTCCATTTCAGATTTTTCTTCTTCTCCAGGAATATAAGGAATCACGTTGCCCATGATTTCAGGTGCATCCTCTAATGTTTTACCCGCCCCAGAAATGGCTTGATAAGTTGTAGCTACAACCTGTGTAGGTTCAAACTTTTGCCAGGCAGTGAGCGCTGGAGTGTAACTTTGAATCGAACAATTAGGTTTAACCGCAATAAAGCCTCGCTTGGTGCCCAAGCGTTCACGTTGATATTTAATGACTTCAGCATGTTCTGGATTGATTTCAGGAATAATCATTGGCACATCTGGTGTCCAACGATGGGCGCTATTATTCGAGACTACTGGAGTTTCTGTCTTCGCATATTCTTCTTCAATTTTGCGGATTTCATCTTTAGACATATCCACCGCTGAAAAGACAAAATCAACCTGTGATGTAACAGCTTCAATATCTGCCGCATCTAACAAAACTAAATTTTTGACGTTTTCAGGAATTGGTTCATCTAACTTCCAACGACCAGAAACTGCCTCTTCATATGTTTTGCCTGCACTATGTGGGCTCGCTGCTACTACCGCAACCTCAAACCATGGATGATCTGCTAAAAGTGTGACGAAACGTTGACCAACCATCCCCGTTGCACCAATCACACCAACTTTTAATTTCGTGTCCATATGAAAACCTCTCTCTTTTACAATTTTGTTAATTGTATATGCAATTGTTTTCTAAGTCAAGCTTTGAGACCACTTAACTTTAACCAATTTTTAATTGCACTTTAATTTGTTTGTACATGCCTGTCAAACTAATGTTTCACATGAAACACTTTTATTTATCTGCGCTTATCCTTTTAGGCCCTTGGATTGTCGCACCATATCTTCAACAACAATATCAAAAATCTCACCTAACGTTGCGCAATATTCGAGAATTTGCCATGGATAATTGGTATGAAAATGAACCTTCATGAGTTCAGCATCCCCGACCAATACCAAACTATCGCCTTCAAACTTACTTAAAATGGCATCATGTAATTGATCCTCATCTAACTTGCTTCCTTCAATCAACAATTGTGTATCATATCTAAATTCAATCATTATTTTTCCTCCCAAGATTAATGAGTATTATTTCACTTCATTAAAATAACGCAAATCGATTTAAAAACAAACCAATTTGCGTTATGAAATTATTGATGTTTAGCGCTTCCCATATGCAATTCTTTTTCGTAAATTTTCAATTAACACAATTGGGATAGGTAACACAATTAAGTAGAGCCATGCTTGCCACTGCAAGGTAGTGGTGCCAAACACTTCACGGAGAGGGGCTACATACATCAACATTAATAAAATGAGAATCTCCACTAAAATACCAAAATTAATTTTATGGTTACTGAAGACGCCTAATTTGAAAACTGAGGCTTTTTGGCTGCGACTATTCATCACACTCGCTATTTGACTGAAGATGATTGCTGCTAACGTCATCGTTGTGGCTTCAGCATAAACTGGCCCAGCTGCGGCCAAACTAACATCTGGCCAACCATGTAAATGATTAATCCAGAAGTATCCGCCAATTGAGACTGCCGCACCAATCATTCCGTACCAACCAAAGGCACGCCATAATACATTTTTGCTCATCAGATGATCTTTTGGATTACGCGGTGCTTTGTTCATAATCCCGGGCTCTGGCTTTTCAGAACCTAATCCTAGCGCAGGTAACATATCTGTACCAATATCGATGGTCAAAATCTGCATCACAGTTAATGGTAATGGAATTAGACCTCGACTCAGCAAAAATAGCACTGATGGCATTGCCTCGCCGACGTTACTTGTCAGGATGTATAACAAGAACTTTTGAATATTGCTATAGACGGCACGGCCTTCTTCAATAGCGGAAACAATCGAGACAAAATTATCATCAGTCAAAATCATATCAGCGGCATCTTTCGCCACATCAGTCCCTGTGACTCCCATTGCCACTCCGATATCCGCCTTTTTAAGTGCTGGGGCGTCATTAACTCCATCACCGGTAGAAGCAACCACTTCACCCATAGTTTGCAAGGTAGAGACAATCCGAAATTTGTGTTCCGGCGCTACCCGCGCAAAAATTACCTCTTGTTTAACGGCAACCTTCAACTCTTCATTGCTCATGGCATCTAGTTCATCACCAGTAATAACTCGAACCCCATCACCAACAATTCCAATTGTTTGTCCGATGCTTTTGGCAGTTAACGCACTGTCTCCAGTCACCATGATGATTCGAATTTGAGCAGTTTTACATTTTTTAATTGCATCAAACACTTCAGGACGCGGTGGATCCATCATTACCGCTTGTCCCACATAAATCAATTTAGCTTCAGCTTGGTCCATCTGCAAATTATCAATATCTTCGGTCACTTCACGATAAGCCATAGCTAAACTGCGCAAACCTTGCGCAGCATACTTTTTCTCAGCATCCTTGGCGGTCACTCTGTCACTATCTTGAATAGGACGTATCGTATCGCCATCCAAAACAAAATCACATTGTCCAATGACTTCATCGAGGCCACCTTTAGTAAAGATTTCTTTTTTAGAATCAATTTGGTTAATCGTCGACATTCTCTTGCGGCTAGAATCAAACGTATATTCCTTCAAGCGCCGATATTGGTGACTCAATTCATCCGCACTAATGCCTGCTTTTTTAGCTACAACAATCAGTGCTGCTTCGGTAGGGGTACCCAAAATTTTTCCAACAGATTTGTCGTCGGTCTGTACTCGAGTATCGTTATCTAAAGCTGCGATTTGAAGAAGTTTATCCAACTGCGGCTGGGCTGTTAACTCAACATCTGCACCATTAAATTTAACTTTCCCATTATTGACGTATCCACGACCCGTCACTTCAAATTCCCGGTTAGGCAAAATGATATTGGTCACGGTCATTTGATTTTGAGTTAACGTCCCCGTTTTATCTGAACAAATAACGGTCGTTTCACCTAGGGTTTCCACACTGTTCAAGTTTTTAACTAATGCATGACGTTTCGCCATTCGTTGTACACCTTGAGCTAACGACAACGTCACCGTTGGTAATAATCCTTCTGGGATAAAGGCCACAATCATCCCTAAGGCAAAAATAAATGATTTCGCCACTGGATAGTGCACAATGGTCACGGCTAAAATGAAAAACAAAATCCCAATCGCAATCGCAATCATGGATAATTGCTTAGTCAGCCGATCTAGTTCTTGTTGTAAAGGGGTAACTTCTTCTTTCGAATTTTCCGTCAGTTCAGCAATTTGTCCAAATTCAGTTTGCATTCCTGTTCGAAAGGCGACTGCTGTGGCGGTTCCAGCTCCAACGGTTGTGCCCGCGTAAATCAAATTACTTTCAGAATACTTACCTTCTCCCGGGATGAATGTTACTTGTTTATCTTCAGGGACCGTTTCTCCTGTTAATGAAGATTGATCAACTTCCAATGACGTGGCAGTTATTAACCGAGCGTCGGCTGATACACTGTCACCGGCTTGTAAATTAAAGACATCCCCCGGAACTAAATCGCGAGCTTCTAGTTTAATCAATTTGTCATCGCGATAAACGTGGACATAAGTCGGTAACATTTTTTTCAGCGCAGAAGTGGCTCGTTGTGCAGACCGTTCCTGCCAAAAACTAAAGCCACCATTAATAATATTAACTGCCCAAATCGCAAGACCCAGCTCGGTCATCCCCGCTAAAATAGCGATAATACCACCAACCCACAATAAAATTGCCATCAACGAAATAAAGTTTTTCATCAACATTTTAAATTGTGATTCACCGACCGCTTGTTGAATTTCATTCGGACCAGTTTGTTCCAACCTGGCCGCAGCTTCCGCTGATGAAATCCCTCGAGTCGTCGTATTTAAATCATCAATTAATGCATTGATGGTGTCTTGCGACGCTGATTTTAAATCAATTTTATGTTTAAACATACCGACCGCCTACCTTACTCACTAATATTTGGGACTAATCGCTCGAAGAATTTGTTGTTCAATTTGTGACAAATCCCTGGGTTCATTGGCTTGCATTTGAGCCATCAAAACTTCTGTTTGGAAGAAATAAGCAAATAACTGACCGACAATGGTACGGCCAATGTCGAGTAATGCTAAATCAGCATAAATTTCACCCCGCTGCTGGAATTCTGTTATTTGTTGACCTAAGGTGGCAGCAATCCCTTTTTCTGCTTTTTGGTCATCGTCAGTCCCGATAATGACATTCGCAACTTTAGAAATTAACTCTTTGTCAGTTAGGAGCTCTGTCAATAATATCTTCACAATTTCAGCATTTTGACTGATAAATTCAAATCGATCATAAACAATGAAATGAATAATCTTTTGAACATCCGTTTGATGTTGTAAATTGCCGAAAAATTCATCTCGATAGACCGGAAAAAGTTGTTCTACGATTGGTGACACGATTGCAATCAGTAAATCCTTTTTGGTTTTAAAATACTTGAAAATTGTAGCCTGACTGACCCCCGCCGCATTGGCAATTTGAGAAGTTGAGGTGCCATCAAACCCATTTTCAGCAAACAATTCGATTCCCGTTAACAACACCTTACGCCGACCTTTTGGCATTTCCTGTTTGGCCAGCATTTCTTGATAATTTACATAAATTTCAGCAGTCATTTTTTCACCTTTTATCTGTACCTTAATTTTAATCGTTTACTCTCCAAGTTACCAATCAGAACTAAAATATTTTATTATTTTTCAATGTACGTTAGGCCTTACGGTATCGTTTCATACCCACAATATTCAGTGTAGTGAGCACGATAATAAAAATCAATAAGACTCCAATATCTAACCCTAAATTAAAGATTGAATTACCATGCAAAATAATCTGCGATTGAGCATCTCCTGCATATTTAATTGGCAAAATATATACGATTGATTGCACCCATGTCGCCATTGAATCTAACGGGATAATCCCTGAGAAAAAGACTTGCGGCATGACAATGATTGGAATAAATTGCATCATTTGGAATTCTGAACGGGCAAACGTTGACATTAAAATCCCAAACGCTAACGCGACAAAGGCCAAAATAATATTGACAAACATCACACTGAAAATATTACCCACTACTTCAATATCCAATAACCAAACTGCCACCACCACAATAATGGCGGTCTGTATGATTGCCAAAATACCATAACTCAGCATATAACCAAACACAATTTCTGAACGTTTGACTGGTGTGGCAAGCAATCGATCTAGCGTGCCCGTTGAACGTTCCTTAAGTAACGCCATTCCGGAAATTAAGAAAACAAAGAAAAAGACAAAGAATCCAATTAACAGCGGAATAATTTTAGCAAAAAAGCCAGTATCTGCATCACCGTAATTATAATGATTGTGCACCTGCATGGTTGCACCGTTGGCAGTTTGAACCCTGGCCCCACTTTGTTGTGCCAATAAAGCAATTGTCGATTTCATTTGAGTAATGCTGTTGGTTGTCACAGCATTTTTAAAGGCCATTTTAGTCGCCGTTGTTTTGCTCGAGTCAGTATTAGCGTAAGTGATATCGTACGTTGAACCATTCTGTTTAACAATTGCGTCAACCTTTTCGTCTTTCAACGCTGCTTTAGCACTTTTCAATGAAGTATAATCTTTGGCACTGACATGTTTGGCATCATTTAATTCAGTACGAATTCCGCCATCCAAATCAACCGTCGCAATCGTTACATTGGTCGTGGAATTTGTATCAAACATTAATTTCAGCATAAATAAAATTAAAATCGGTGCTAAGAACATCAAGGCCAATGTTCGCTTATCACGTAGTAATTCTTTAATCACACGATTCATAATGGCTAGTGTACGCATTATAATTCCCCCTCTGCTTTCAAAAAGGCATCTTCAATGGATGACACTTGATATTGTTCTTTCAGTTGAGAAGGCGTATCAAATGCAATCACCTTACCACCTAATAGCAGTGCCACTTGATCAACTTGTTCTGCTTCAGACATCACATGTGTGGTAATTAAAATGGAACGCCCTTGTTCCCGGATAGCTTTCAATTCAGTCCAAACTTTGCGTCGTAAGGCTGGGTCGATTCCGACTGTTGGTTCATCCAGAACTAATAGTTCAGGTTTTCCTAATAACGCAATTGCCAATGATAACCGACGCTGCATCCCACCCGAGTACCCACTAACACGCTTTTTTATGTCATCTTGTAAATCAACGACCTGTGTGACGTGTTCAATCTCGGTCTGAACATTCGCTTTGGAAATACCCTTCATTTGGGCGAAAAATTTCAAATTTTCATAGCCGGACAACGAATCGTACAAGGCATCTGATTGAGCCATATAGCCAATTTGTCCTAATAATTGACGGTTAGGCATGGTCTTACCTAATACCTCGGCGTTACCAGCATCACTGACTTCCATCCCCAAAGCAATCTTAATAACCGTCGATTTTCCTGATCCAGAGGGACCAATCAGTCCGACAATTTGTCCAGATTCAACATTAAAATTAACATCTTTTAAAACCGTTTGTTTACCAAATTTTTTTACTAAATGCGTTAACGAAATTGCAGTATCCATGATTTCAACCCCTATCATTTTTGATAAGTGAGTAATCACTCACCTAATTTAGTTAAAATATAACGTAATTATTTTTATCCGTCAAGACATAACAAAAAACGACCAGCTAATTTAAAGTTGGTCGTTTCTTAGGAGTAGGACATAGCTGAATTTCAGCTACGGTTTTCAATACTTTGGGAGGAGTAATTGAAAAGAGGTTTATTTGGTATGTAAATACTATAACGCCCGACTATGAATTAAATATGAACTATTCCATATAAAAAATAGAAGTAATAATTAAGAAATTGAAGTGATAATCATTAGTCAAAATCACCAAAGATTATTCGAACCGTACATATTTATCAATAAATATTGACACTGTGTCACTTTATGATACACTCATTTTATTGACACCGTGTCACTTTTTCAAAAAAGGAGCTTGTATTCATGACATTACCAACTTTTGATCACCTATCTGCCGACAAAAAAACACGTATTCAAACAGCACTTTTAAGCGAGTTTAGCCAATATCCGTTGGCTGATGCACAAGTCGCTCGCATCGTTTCACAAGCAGAAATTGCCCGTGGAGCATTTTATAAATATTTTACTGACCTAACTGATGCTTACACATATCTTTTTGGAATTGCTATGCGCGATATCCATGCCGGATTACCTAGATTAGATTCAGATGGTCCTGTTGAAACCAAAGCTTATGTCGCTGCCACTCGGACCTTTTTACTAGGCGTGAAAGGCTCAAAATATAAACAATTAATTTACATGCATTTTAGTCATAACGAAAACGCTTTTGGTGTTCAAGCCAGCCGTATTATTAGTGGTACTAATGGCGCCAATCACTGGGCCGCTGAAGTTTTATCCCACCAAACACTTCGTGACGTATTGCTAGACCCTGCGCAAGCAGCTGTTCGACTCACTCAATTAGAAGATGCTCTGAATAAATTATAAAGGAAGTCCTTCATATGTATTTAGCACTCAAAGAAATTCGCAAAGAAAAACTACGATCTGGCATGATTATTGCCATGATTGTCTTGATTAGCTACTTAATTTTTATTTTAACTAGTCTTGCATTAGGTTTGGCTCGTGAAAATACTGATGCCATTGATTCTTGGGGTGTGCAAAATGTAACCCTCAACGCTAATGCGAATGTGGACATGCGTCAATCGTTGATTACTAAAAATCAAGCCGGTACTTTATCGGACAAAGAAGCCTATGTTGGTCAAGCCTCCGTTGTTGCCAAAGCCAGTAGTCATGAAAGAATTTCTAGTGTTTTTATTGGCCTTGATAGCGACCAATTTGTGGCTAAAACGATTAAATTAACTGCAGGTCACTCACCTCAAAATAATCAGCAAGTTGTGGTTGATACAGCTTTCCAAGACGCAGGCTACGAGCTAGGCGACACCTTTAAGTTAAATTCCAACAGTACTAAATACACAATCGTTGGCTTTACGAAAAATGCCAAGATGAATGTCGCACCTGTGATTTATGGCAACTTGAGCGCTTGGACAACTTTAAAAGAATTAAGCCCTGGAACGATTGCTAGCGCAGTCGTGTCTAAAGATATCCATTATCGAGCTTCCAACACTGCCCTCAAGACATACACCACATCGACTTTTATTAATAAAATGCCAGGATATTCTGCACAAAATCTAACTTTCGGCCTGATGATTGCCTTTTTAATGGGTATTTCACTGATTGTAATTGCAGTCTTCTTGTATATATTAACCATGCAAAAGCTTCCCAACTATGCGGTACTACGTGCACAAGGAATTCCAAGCAAAGTCCTCGTAGGTGCGACTGTTTCTCAATCCTTATTATTAGTCTTATCCGGTTTAATTATTAGTACCCTACTTACAATCGCAACCGCAGTCACCATGCCATCAGCAGTTCCAATGGCCTTTGATATTCCAATTTTGGTCGTCGTTGGCGTCGGGTTAATGATTATGGCTCTAATTGGAGGACTCATTCCTGTCCGTTCCGTCTTACGCGTTGATCCTATTTCAGTCATTGGAGGTTAGTCACTATGTCAGTCTTATCACTTCAACATGTTAATCAATTTTTCGGCTCCGATTCAGCTCGAGTGCAAGTATTAAATGATGTTAGCTTTGATGCCGAACCCGGAACTCTGAGTTTAATCGTGGGTCCATCCGGATCAGGCAAAAGTACTTTTTTAACCATTGCCGGTGGTCTTTTGACCCCCACGTCCGGTGAAGTCCTTTTCGACGGTACTAGTTATCACGATACTTCTAAACATAATCGCGACCGTTTACGGTTGGAATCAATTGGATTCGTCTTACAAGCTTATCACCTATTGCCCTACTTGACGGTTGCGGACCAATTTACTTTAGTAGATAAAGTAAAAAAATCCGGTAACCTTAGTCATGAAGATTTAGGCATATTATTAGAACAACTCGGTATCCAAGACTTTACCCATAAATTCCCGGCAGAATTGTCTGGTGGCCAGCAGCAACGAGTTGCTATTGCCCGGGCCCTGTATCCCAATCCCAAAATCATTTTAGCCGATGAACCAACCGCCGCACTTGATACTGAACGCGTGAAAATTGTCGGTGCCTTATTTCGACAACTAGCTCATGAACGTAATAAGGCAATCGTGGTGGTGACTCATGATGTACGATTAGACGAATTTGCAGATCAAATTTATGAAATTCGTGATGGTATCCTAACTAAAAATTCCACAGGCACCTTTGCCTAGTGTCTTGTTAACAAACAAAAACGACCAACAATTAAGTTGGCCGTTTTTTTAGGAGTAGGATGTAACTGATTAGACCAGCTACTTTTTTCATTACTTTGGGAGGAGTAAATGCCATGACACTTGCCGAGTTTCGGCGTAGTGGAATGGGCATCGTAACAAAGTTACGTGAAAAGAGGTTTATATATTTGGTATGTGGTAACTATAACTGATGTTTGTGAAAAATGCATGAACAAAGTCTTACAAAACTTTGAATCAAACATTACAGTTGTTTAAGAAACGTCACGTTATTTCAGGCCGGGACGATTGTCTTTGATTTTCACAACAACGCGAAATTGCCGTTCTGGATGTGTTTCAGTGTTGACCAGTTGAATTTGTGCCTCAAAAATATCACCGTGTCCGTAATACAAGAAAGTACTCATTTGTGAATTCCGGTCCTTAGGGACATAGCCTAATTTTTTATCGTGGTACATGACTTTAATGGCTTCCGGATCATATGGATTATCCGGCTCACCCACTAAATCCACACGAGTTCCAAGATGCAGTTCATTAATCACTTCAAGGCCATCGTAGTAAGTAAAACCGGCAATGTGAAAGTCCATTAAATGACGACTGGGCTCCCATTTTTCATCCCACATTTCTTCATCAAGCAATTGGTGAGTTTCATTTGAATCCATTAAAATCACGCTCCTAATTATTTTTAGCGGTCTGAATAGTACTTAGTATATTCATCATCATCGTTATCTTCAGCGTCTGTGTGATTCCAATTATCATAATCAGTTCCATCAATCGACTTTCCTGCCAGATCAAAATCCTTATCATCTTCATCTCCAGGATAATCTTCATGTTCAATTTCACGTCGTTGAATTTCGATATCGTCTTCCAAAGCATCGAATTCGTTCGGATCTTGTAACAATTCAGGATCAATTTCATCATGTTTCATTAAGGCATTGAAGGCCATCACGGCCTGATCATAAGTCCAATCACTGGTATTTAATCCTTGTTGATCTAAATCTGCCATGGCCTCATCTAAAAATTCATCAGTTTCTTCATCATTCAAATTATGATAATCCGTGGTGAGAAAAATTGCTGGCAATACAATTCCCACTGGCCCAGAAATCGGTGTAGCTGCTGGAGGCGTCAGTGGTGTGATGGCCGGTTTTGGTTCATTGTTAGCTGAATCCCTAGAAAATTTATTTTCTCCATGAAAAATTTGTTTCCAAGAGCGATAGTTCTTTTGCCCACGAAATCTTTTATCACGATAGGCCTGAACAAAAAATGCCACTCCACAAATAAATACGATGATTTTTAAAATAGTATTCACAACTATCACCTCAGCGTAATTGTACCGCTTACATCAACCTAAAGATAGAAAAAAAGAAGATGATTACTCATCCTCTTTCTAATACCTTCTTACCAGCAGTTAAAATACTCCCGTACAAGCCTGAAGCTAATTTGCCAGCAGCTTGCGTAAGAATTGGTCCTATTATTGGTACCAGTACATCGATATCAATAGTCCAAGTGACCATTGTTCCACGTGAAACTTTCTCGAATTTCATTTCAGTAAAGTCTTGTTTCACTGGTGGAAATGATTTCAACACCCGGTACTGAATTATTTCATTAGGCACAAACTCAGTAATTTCTTCTTGATACCATCCAGCTAACATAAAAATATTGCGCACTGCCCCTACTGTATAGTTGTTGCTATCACGCCATTTTGAGCTGAACACCCATGGTGCTCTGGAAAAGTTATTGGAGTGAGCCATCCAATCAAAAGTACTTTCCACCGAGGCACCAATCACCTGTTTAATTACAATTCGTTTTGTCATTATTATTCACCAAACTGCTTTTCCCAATCAATCGCGCCATCTGAAATAGCATATGCTTCCAATAAATCCGACATCGGAATTTGATTTAACTCCGTCAAAAAAGCCTGATCTGCATTCTGCAATGCTTCAAAAATTTTATCTTCGCCTTCTTTGACATGCTCGACGTTGTCAAAAAGGCGATTACCAATGTGGTTAAACTTAATTTCAGCGTGATTATCTTGAACCGCGCGATAAACATCCCCGAATGAAATTTGATTAATGGGGCGATTCAAAACAAATCCACCTTCTTTTGAGGCCACTGAATTAATCACATCTGCGACCACTAACTTACGCAAAATCTTCTTTAAGTAAGAATCTGAGACTTGTAACGTCTTGGCTAATAAAGAACTTTTTAACGGTTTGTGGCCTTTTTGCAGGGCCAAAATGACCACCACGTAGACTCCTTGTTCCGTACTTTGATTTAATTTCACAGTATTGACCTCTAATATTTGAAAAGCTGTATCGCCAAATCAGAAACGACCTCATTGACATCAACAGGTTTCATATTTTTTGCAAACAACCCAAAGAATTTCAACAGCGGAACCATTTTGGTCATAGAGTCCTGTCGTCCATTTCCATAAACTAACGTTGGTTCCACATAGGCTAAAGGTATCGAGCTAGTTTTTAACAATTGAATTGCTTCTGCTTTGATATTAACAAATGATTTAGCTCCTAACACTCCACCAATCATTCCCATTGCTTTAACCTGTTTTTCTTCGGCTAACCGTTTCATTAACTCAACGGGTTGCATATTGATGGCCCGTAATTGAGTCGCGTCCTTTTCTGGCCGACCGATGAAATCAACAATATAGTCAATTTGATCGGGCAAACTATTTTTGACAGCGTCATAGTCATTCAAGTCGACAGCAATGTTTTCAATTTGTGGCTTACTTAAACTATTTTTACCTGATCTTGACAATACTAAAACGTCAATTTCTAGATTCATGCCAACAATTTTTTCCGTGAAGTTTCTGCCCAAGTATCCATTGCCACCTAATAGTACGATATTCATAATTATAATCTCCATTCATCTACTTTTTATTATCTATGGATATTTTATTGTAGATGAATAATAAAGTCAATTAATTTGTCTTCTTTATGATTGAACCCGTTGATCTCATCTTCGACACTTTACTATCAACTGCTGATTGAAGTCGAGCGCTAACCCAATTATGCTTGTTGTGAAATAAATAACAAAGGAGTAACTAATTATGAATGAAAAAGTTGTAATCGTCACTGGTTCAATCATGGGTATTGGCTTAAGTATTGCTAAACAGTTGTCAGAAGATGGTTTCAAAGTTGCGGTAACTGGACTAACGCAAGAAAGTGCCAATGAAATTGCCCAAACGATTCCTAATTCCAAAGGCTACGAATTACATGTCGAAAACAAACAACAAGTTTTTGATGTTGTGCATCAAGTAGTTACGGACCTTGGTCGACTAGATGTCATTGTGAACAACGCTGGTATCACCAAAGAAGTCACCGTGGCCGACATGAGTGAAGCTGACTTTGATCAATTGTGGAACGTCAATGTTAAGGGCGTTTTATTTGGGATGCAAGCCGCTGCTGAGCAATTTAAGCAACAACAATCTAAGGGAAAAATTATCAATGCCGCCTCGATTGGGGCCTATTCAGTCGCTGAAAAACACGCTGGCTATTCGGCTACCAAATTTGCGGTTCGTTCATTGACTCAAGGCGCTGCAAAAGAATTTGGTGCAGATAATATTACGGTTAATGCATATTGTCCTGGATACGTGATGACCCCGATGATGGAAAATATTCTCAATCAGTATGCAAAACAAAACGGCACCACTGTCGAAGAAGAAATTGCCCGCGGTTCACAACGAATTGCTCTGCAACGTCCCGCCAGTCCACAAGATATTTCTAACCTAGTCTCATTTTTAGCTAGCGATAAAGCAGATTACGTTACTGGTCAAGCCTATGTTGTTGACGGTGGCGTGATTTACAAATAATTACAGATTTTCTTTAACCCTTTGATTCGGTGACACATGTCGTGAGACTAGTAATAGTCTCGCGATTTTTTGTGGGGTTAAACTGGGTTCTTTTTGAATCCAATACTGTAAAATATCTAGCAAACCACTCAAAATCAATTCATGTAGGATGTCTCCAGAAATATTCAAGTCATCATTGGTCGTGATAATTGTTGGTGCAATATAGTCAGACAACCGTTGTCTCATCAATGAAATAAATTTTGCATCCCCATTTTAACTCATTAACCGTTGATACGTATTGAAGTTAGCTTCAATCAGTTGGGCAAATTCTAAGTAGAATTGTTCTTCTTGCGTTTGATTGTAAGTCTGAATCCAATCAACCGGAACGCTTTTAAAGCACCCAATTAATTCGTCAATTAGTGTATTTTCAATGAAATCTATTAACGCTGGTACATCTTGAAAATGTGAATAAAAGGTTGTTCGGTTAATTTTTGCAATTCTTACAATCTCAGTAACTTTAATTGAATTAATGGGTTTGGTCTTCATCAATACAAGCGTTGTCTCAATGATTTTGTTTTGCGTATCTATATACATTTGTCGTTTTTGCATGATTTACCTCCCTCGAAATCCTTATTACTTCAACTTTTCCTGTGCTTCTAAAATCAACATTTTTTCTTCTAAATACTTGATACTTGCATCAATTGCTTCTTGTTTAGCTTGCAATTGGGTTATTTTGTCCGCCATCAGCGTTAGCCGGGTTGGAATGGTCTCAACCCCTTGATCACGAATTGTGGTATATTCCAAAATTTCGTCTAACGAAAACCCACCGTTTTTTAAACGCCGCACTAAGGCTACATGCTCCAAGTCTGCTTGATCATAAAGCCGTAAATTACGAACCCCACGTTGAAGTGAACCCCCGAGATTGGACAACAATCTCGGGGGTTCACTTCAAGCTTTAGTTTGTATTCAGTTAAATCATTAATGCGCGATTAACTTGATCAGATGTGTAATCGTGCCACTTTCCATAATTATCATAATTCCTAAACCAATATAAATAATGGCCATAATCCAGTCAGCAAACTTGTCTAGAAAAGTTTTTACAAAACTGACTTGTGATGATTTATCACCAATCCACACTAGTAAGTAGATACATATGGTGAATACAATTAGCGTGACAATTATTTGGCTCATAGTCAGTGAAACAAAGTATGGTACGAATAATCCAATATTGTCAGCACCACAAGAAGCCACAGTAATGAGTGCGACAGTTGAAATTAAATTCTTATCTTGACGATCTTCAATTTTTTGACTAACTTCACTCGCTTCATCTTCGTCACCAAAAATGTATTTCAACCCAAACATAATGGGAATAATACCTAAGAATCCCAGAATCCATTTAGCTGGGACGTAGTGCAAAACAAATGCAAAAAACACGCTAATTGCGATTAAAGTGTATGATCCTAAAAATTGGCCAATATATATTTGCCGGCGGTGCTTCGCTGAACGATATTTCGAAAACAATAGCATCAGGATTACGACCAAATCAATGGCTGTTGAGGCATAGATAATAATATCCGTGAAAATTAATTGAATCACTGTGTAACCTCGTCGGAAACGGTAATTTTACCCGTATCCTCAGCTAGGCACCACGCACGTTCAAGTAAGATTAACGTACAATCATCAACAATTTGATATTTAATGAAATTTCCATCACGATTTGGCTTAATAATATTTTGGCTAACTAACGTTTGTAGTTGGTTTGATACTGCTTGAACTTTCATATGCAACAAAGTCGCAATATCACCTACTGATAAGTTTGGTTCTCTGACCAACGCGTGCAAAATTTTTAATCTCGTATCATTGGATAGTACTTTAAACAGTGATACCACTTCTAAGGCTTGGTTTTCATTGATTAAATCACGTTCGGCCAAGCTTGGCTTCTCTGGACAACAATCTTCGTATGTCATTTTTAAAATTTCCTTTCGTCTTTATCTATTACACTATAACATGTAATAGTTTGATAGTCGACTACTTTTGGAAAATCGTAATGCAAATAATTACCCAGGAAATTTATGTGTGGTTGTTTGATACGCGCTTAACTAATTAATTCCTTCGATTAACTAAAAATACCGTCTATTCAAAAATAGAATAAACGGTATTTTTTCGTTAATGCTTTAGAATTGAACAATTAGTTTCGCACTCTTTTATTCAAATACAAACTGATTATGATACAGTTCAGAATAAAATCCACCGGCAGCGACAAGTTCATGATGATTACCCTCTTCAATCACTTGGCCATCTTTTAGGACAACAATCTTATCTGCATTTAAAATTGTTTTAAGTCGATGAGCAATCACAAAGGAAGTTCTTCCTTCAATGGCTGCATCCATTGCCCATTGGATTTGTTGTTCCGTCACAGTATCGACATTTGATGTTGCTTCATCCAAAATTACAATTTCAGGATCACTTAGAATCGTTCGAGCAATCGAAACTTGTTGTTTTTGACCCACGGAAAAAGCAGACTCGCTATCATCAATTTGAGTTTGGTATTGGTCTGGCAATGACATGATGAAATCATGAATATGTGTCATTTTAGCAACTTCCATCATTTCTTCATCAGTGGCATCAGGTTTACCGAACTTAATATTGTCAGCAATCGTACCAGTAAATAGAACAGATTCTTGTAATACGATTCCGACCTTAGATCTTAAGCTATCAAGATCAAACTCGCGAATATCAGTTCCGTCGTACTTAATAACGCCACTACCAACATCATAGAAACGATTCATCAGATTCATGACTGTCGTTTTACCAGAACCGGTTGGCCCGACTAAGGCCACCATTTGGCCTTTTTCAACATCAATATTGACATCTTTTAAAATTGGTTTGCCAGGATCATAGCCAAAGTCAACATGTTCAATCTGAATACCGGTCGACATTTCTCCAAATTGCTTCCCATTAACGGGACGAACTTCTTCTTTTTCATCAAAGAGAACATTCAATCGAGTTGCTCCGGTCACCGCCAATTGTAATTGGCCGAATGATGAAGAAATTTGCATGATTGGATTGTAATATTGTTGCGCATATTGGATAAAGGTTACCACAAGACCAAGTGCAGCAGCCGTTGATAACGAACTATCCTGTAAGGCAATTTTGGTACCCATAAAAATCACTAATGCGGTCGTTAATAATGAAAAGCCATTCATTAATGGGAAAATCATCCCCGACCAAGTTTGTGCTGCGAAAGTTGATTTTTGAACTTTTTCATTTTGCTTTACAAAGCCATCAATCGCTTCTTGTTGTTGGCCTTCAACAATAATCGTTTTTTGACCCGAAATTTTCTCATCCATATAAGCATTCAATTCACCAACTTCTTGTTGTTGGCGATCAGTATACTTCTTGGCTTGAATGATAATAATCACGGCAGCTAAAACAGCTACTGGGGTCGTCGAGACAGTCACCCAGGCCATACTTACATTCTCATGGAAAATCATGAAGACAATCCCGATGAATAAAGCAAAATTAGACGCCACGTTCACGGCTGCTTGATTCAAAGTATTTTGAATGTTATCTAAGTCAGAGGTGAAACGAGCTAAGATATCTCCATCGGCATGAGAATCAAAATACGCAATCGTTAAACGTTCGATTTTAGCGAAGAGGCCCTTACGCATCCGATTTGTGGAATGTGCGATAATCCGCGTGAACAAGATGGTGTAAAGTAACTGTGCTACCCCAGTCATTACATAAAACGCGAGTAGTTTCCACATCGCCCCAAAGAAATCATTTTTATTGGGCGCGACAGATACGGCTGCTTGATGCAAACTATGAATCGACGTCCCAGACGGAAGGCTTGAAATAATGCTTTGAGCCACATTACCATCTGTTAAAGATTTCCAATTTGTTGGCATGGCTGCCATTTGTTGAAGGCTGTGAATGCTAGTTCCTTGAGGTAAGCTTGATAACACAGCTTGTGGAACATTGGCATCAGTCAATGACTTCCAACTAATGGTGTGCCCAGCGGAGGCGGACATTTGTTGGGCTATTTGCTGTAAAGTATCCTGAGATGTTGCTGCCCCGGCAGCAATTTTTTTCAAAGCTTTAATCGCCTCACCAGAGTGTTGGTGACTAAAAAAGTCAGTCACGTAAGTACTTAAATTAGTAATCGCATCCCCTAAAATTACAGGAGATTTAACTTGTAAATAAGTTGCCACAATAATAAAGATTGCAATTAAGAAGAACGAGAATTTATATTTTTTTAAATACAAGTAAAAGAACTTAATTGCTCGTAATGTATCATTCATATTTTCTAGTCCTCCTGTGCTTTTTGAGTATCGTAAATTTGTTGGTAAACGTCAGAGCTCTCCACAAGTTCATGATGAGTCCCTTGAGCAACTAATTTACCTTCATCCAGAACTAAAATCTTGTCAGCATGTACGACAGATGAAATCTTCTGCGCAATAATCACTGTGGTAGTGTCTTTTAATTCTTGGTTGAATGCATCTTGAACCAACTTTTCTGAACGTGCATCAAGTGCGGAAGTTGAATCATCTAAAATCAAAATATTAGGATTCTTGATGACTCCTCGAGTAATCGATAAACGTTGCTTTTGACCACCAGAAAAATTATTTCCACGCTCTTCCACTTCTGCATTATAGCGATTTGGGAGACGGTCAATAAATTCGGCTGCCTGGGCAATTTTAGCAGCTCGATTTAAATCGTCTTCGCTTGCATTTGACTTGCCTTGCTTTAAATTATCAGCAATAGTCCCTGAAAAGAGAATCGCTTTTTGTAAGACAATTGAAATTGATTTTTTTAAAGTATTTTGGGACACGTGTTTAATATCTTTACCACCGACACTAACTGTTCCTTCATTTGGATCAAATAGTCGCGGAATTAATTGTGCAAGCGTCGATTTACCAGAACCGGTGGCCCCGACAATCCCGACCATTTCGCCGTTCTTAACTTCAAAACTAATATTTTTAAGTGTCATATCTTCATCATTAGGATATGCAAATGACACGTTATCAAATTTAATTGAACCATCTAAGTCTTCATCTGGCACATCGTCATAAGTCATCGAAGGTTCCGTTGCCAATACTTCTTGAATCCGGTGTGCAGACACAAACCCACGAGAAGCAAACATTGACATCATCCCACCCATGGTAATCGCAAACATAATTTGCATCATATATTGGATAAAGGACATGATTCCGCCTAATTGATCTGTAGCAACTGACACTGAATCCGTGATGTAAGTCGAAATAAATAAAATTGCGCCAAACACAGCTAATTGAGAAATAATTGTAAATGCCGGAACCATGGTAGAAAAAATATATCCAACCGCCAAGTTATGGCCGAATAGTTCGTCAGACTCTTTATCGAACTTACTAATTTGATTTTTTTCTTGCACGAAAGATTTAACCACGCGTGAGCCACGCAAATTATCTTTGGCAATCCCATTAATCTTATCCATTAAGGTTTGGAATGCCATGAAATGTGGACCCATGGCTTTCATTGAAAATGCGGTCACCACGACAATTAACACCACCATCACAATAATAATCCACCATAATTGTGGCATAGTTAAAATTGACAGAACAAAGGCACCAATAAACAAAATTGGGACCCGTATTAATACCTGAAAGACCATCATCAATAACATTTGAACTTGATTCAAGTCATTGGTCATTCGCACTACTAAATTAGATGCACTAAACTTTTCGACATCTTCATATGAAAAAGTCTGAATTTTTCGAAATGTATTTTCTCGAATATCCGCCGAGACAGATTGTGCAATTTTAGCTGCCGCAATTGTATTGAGCACGGAACCAATTAGTCCCATCACCGCAATTGCTAACAGTCCAAAACCATACGAACTGATTTGATCGACCTTACCATTCGTTGAAAGGCTGGTATCAACCATGACCTTCATAATGCTTTTTAAATATTGTGGTTGCCAGAGCATCGCGGCTACTTGAATAATCATCGTGACCAACGCTGCACAGACGAGTAATTTATACTTACCAATCGCCTTAAAAACCATTTAATTTTCCTCCTGAAACATAAAATCATACGCACACAAACGGTGTCCAAGTGATAAATTCCAAACTCACTTAAGACTAATCTGAGCTGTTTCTCCCAATATTTACCGTCGCATCGCATTTTTCGCAAGTCTTATTACACCATAATAACTGGCACAAGTAAACCTAAACTAGTTAAGTGGTTAATTACCATTACTAAATGGTAAAAATACGAACCCTAATTAACAAATAATCCCCAATTTGACTTAAAAAGTACTTTTTCTTGACCTACCGCCTGAATCTTGTTTATCACTAACTTGTAAACATTTAGAAGGGAAGTATTGAACATGAAAAAAGTATTAATTTTAGGTGGTAATGGCCGTATTGCTCAATTTGCAACACAAAGCTTATTAGACGACAGTAGTGCTGATGTTACATTATTAGTCAGAGATGCCAACAAAGTGCCTGAAAAGCTCCACA
The DNA here is from genome assembly GCF_008632615.1 of Paucilactobacillus nenjiangensis. Taxonomy (NCBI): domain Bacteria; kingdom Bacillati; phylum Bacillota; class Bacilli; order Lactobacillales; family Lactobacillaceae; genus Paucilactobacillus; species Paucilactobacillus nenjiangensis. The sequence continues at coordinate 57,089 of NZ_CP043939.1, read as the reverse complement.
ATCAAGTCAAAATTGTCGTCGGTGATGTTTCTGATTTACAATTTTTGACCGAAGCCATGTATGGGATCGATTTGGTATATGCTAATTTAGCCAGTAACAGTATCGTTCCATTAGCCGAGAATGTTGTCAAAGCCATCAAAGCTACCAAAGTTCAACAACTGATTTGGGTTTCCACACTGGGAATTTACGACGAAGTCCCTGGAAAATTTGGTGAATTTAACAATACAACGTTAGGTGGCGGTGTCAAAAATAGTTATCTGACGACGTATGCAGATGCCGCTAAATTAATTCAAACTTCTGATGTGAACTACACCATTATCAGGCCTGCTTGGTTGTCCGATAATACTGACGTCGATTATGAAACCACAGAAGCTGATGAAACCTTTAAGGGTACTGTTGTTTCACGTAAAAGCGTTGGTACGTTCATCGCTAAAATCATAGCCAATCCTGAGCCATATCGTGGCCGTTCAATTGGGGTTAACAAACCAAATACCGACGGCGACTCTCCAATGAAATACTAATCTTAATTTTTGTAACTAAAAAGGTTGGAATCAAATTCGCATTTGATTCCAACCTTTTTGAGTATTTTTAAACATCTTCCAATGCATCAATATCTAACAGTCGTACTTGTTTATGATTTTTTTTAATTAATTTCTTTTGTTCTAATAATTTTAATTTACGTGACAAGGTCTCTGGTGTCGTACCTAAAAACGTTGCCAAATCTTTCATTTTCATTGGAATGACGACATTCTCATCATCTGCCACCTTATTTAGGTTTAACAGGTAATTAGCTAAGCGTTCTTCGACCTTCTCCATTGTTAAAAATTGTGATTGCTGCTCAATTTGTTTCATTTTATCTGCATTAATTGACAATAGTTTAAGTGCCAACTCTGGATAGCTTTCGAGCAAATCATGAAAATCAGAATGTTTCAAAATACAAACTTCCGTTTTCTCCAGTGCCTCACCGTATACATTTTCATTGTGAGCACCAAGTAGTGCACTTTCACCTTCATAATCACCTGGTTCAGCAATTCGCATCAATTGTTCATGCCCATTGGCAGACAACTGATAAATCTTCAGATCTCCTCTAGCAACAATCACTAATTGAGCTTCTTCGTTTGGATCAATCACGACTTCCCCTTTTGACAAAGTACGATGACTAACCAGGTCGTTGATGCGCTTTTGGTCTTCTACATCTAACACATCAAACAATGGTACAAGGGTGACACATAAATGATCTTCTTTTAACATACCACGACCCCATTTCCTATTCGTTAACTTTTTGACTGATAATATTAGAAATCATTAACGAATATTATCTAAGTTTCAAAATAACACACTCACTTATTTTTTTAAATCATAACTACTTATTAACTCAAATTGTAAAGTAACCTGATTTAAAAATACTTGATACCTATCAAGAAAGTAAATTTTATTTTAAAATAATATCTTCTTTAGCATGAATCAATTGAGTAAGGAAATCACAGTATGGGGTGCTGACACCATATTTACGACCTTTACGCGAAATTGCACCATTAATATAGTCAATTTCAGTCAGTCGGTGGTTCTTAATTAAATCTTGATGCATAGATGGAAAGTGTTCCCCTATCGTAGTACGGTCGTAACATTTCTCTACGAATTCAATCGCTTCTTCAACGTCCAACTGAACATTCTCAAAGGCAGCCACGGCGGCAAATTCTTTAACAATACTAGCCACCATATCGTGTGCATCTTTAGTTGCGCCAAAATCAGCCATATTCACATCAAGAAGCGTGCATAAACCATTCATCGTTCCATTAACACATGCTTTTAAATAAATGGTGTTATGAACATTTTCAGTAAAGTGCGCATTCAAACCAGCCTCAGTTAAAACATCTGCAATGGCAATTGCCATATTTTCTTCACCTGGTGCTAAATTTTGTAAATTGACACTCCCTGCTCCAAAAGATTCGGAGTGCCCCGGAGCAACTAAATTAGCTGTCCACATCGTGTTACCAATAAATATGTTTTTACGACTGACGTGTTTTGCAATTATATCTTCATGGCCAATGCCATTCAATAAGCACAACACTTTGGTATTGTCGTTCATAATGGGTTTCACGTCTTGCAACATCTGATCAAGCTGCATGGCTTTAGTGAACACAATTAATAATTCGACAGTCACATTAGCCGGTATTTCTTGTGGTGTAATTATCGGTATCGCGGCATTATGCGTTTGATTATCAATAGTCATTTTCAAGCCGTGCTCACGAATTGCATTGATATGGTCAACCCAATTATCAATTAAAACAACTTCATTATCTGCTTGATGTAAGGCAAATCCAAAGCGGCTACCTAAGGCGCCAGAACCGGCGATTGCGATTTTCATAAGGCGATTTCTCCGTTTCAAAAATATTCTTTTTGCCAGAATATCACGAATTAAGACGTAGGTGTTTAACTCTTATAACATCCTAATCGTCTTCTCATCAAATTCTCGTTATTCCGACTTAATAAACAAATTTTGCCAACAAAAAAGACCAGCATTAGATTTGCCGGCCCTTCCTTAATTACATCAGCACACTGCACCATTAGATACGGATGCTGATGTCTTAAGTTGTATTCCACTAGTCAAAAGACATCACCCCCTTTTTGTTGTGTAAAATATAGCACCATTTACTATCAAATTCAAACAAAAGGTTTGGTCTTGTTTCACGTGAAACAAAGTGTCTGTTATCACCCGCGTTTGATTGACTGCAGCTCTGGGAAAGCTGATAATTTAGACATTAAATTATCACGAGGTATTGACTATGGAATCAAAACATTTTACATATGATACTAAAATTCAACAATCATAAATCGGCAAAGGCGGTGCCTTTGTGATTTTTCCATTTAATATTAAAGCCATGTTTGATAAAGGTCGTGTCAAAGTGAATGCCAAATTTGATGGCGTCAGTTACAGTGGCAGCGTCGTAAACATGGGTCTTAAAGATAATGACGGGAATGTTTGTTATATTCTCGGTATTACCAAGGCCATTCGCAAGGAAATTCAAAAGGAAATTGGTGACAACGTAAACGTTGAAGTCGACGTTATACCATAAACTAGCGTTTACGGACAATAAACCAATAATAAGCCAAAATTAGGCCTAAAATAACTGCCGCAATCCAAATTGAACGAATCGCAACTACTTTTTGAATTAATGCGGATGCCAACGCCCCAATTACAAAACTAACAACAATTTTTGTATAAGTCACACCCTTACTCATATCATCAGAACTATTTGCAACGATCCCGCGCGTAAAGCCATTGACCATATTACGAATATTCCCGGTCGTGAAGGTACTGTTATATGTCCGACCATCAATGTGGGTAAAGGCGGAAATTTGCATTGCCATCACAAAGGCCAATGGTGGGGTCACAAGTAAATTGGAGGCACTTGTAGGAATAAATCCCACCACAATACAGACAATAATCTCTAAAACCAAAGGAATCACACGCCAATGTAGTTTAGTTGGTTGTAGTTTATAATTCATCACATTCGTCACCGAAATGCCCACCATAAATGAAAGCATCGTCATTAATTTAATGAACACATTACCCCAATGGCCATCAACCAGATCACTCATGATAAAAATGACATTGCCAGTCTGTCCTGCCGCCATCACCCCACCACGTTGAATAAACGTGTAAGCGTCCATAAAGCCACCAACAAAGGTTAATCCCATGGCGATTTCTTGCAGTTCATAATTCTTGATTGTTGGATTTCTTTCCATTATTCATACCCGTCCTTAAAACTGATATAACTAATTTACCACAAAATAAAAGATCCACGCACAATCGAACGTGAACCTTATCATTGTTATCAATTTTGTAAACTTTTAACTACCTTTTGCTCTCAAGGCATATAAAATCGTAACGGTATCAACGAGTTCTTGCAGCATCGCACCGAAAATTACTGGAATCACCCCAACACTCGCAATTAACATTAAAATAGTACAAATCAAAATACCAATCAACACCGCCTGTCGTGCAATTTTCATCGTATACTTAGAAATTTGAATGACTGCCGGTATCTTAGCTAAATCATCATTCAAAATCACTGCATCAGCGGATTCACTTGCTGCCGTCGCACCGCTCTTCCCCATTGCAATCCCAACGTCCGCAATCACTAGAGAAGGCGCATCGTTTACTCCATCACCCACCATCGCAATTGGATGTTGCGTACTTGGAATTTCATTAAGGACTTTAATTTTCTCCGCAGGCAACCTCTCAGCAAAGACTTGAGTAATCCCAACTAAATTAGCAATCTTATCCGCAATGGCTTTGCGATCACCTGAAATCATGACCAAATTTTTAATCCCTAAGTCTTTCAATTCTGACATCGTCTCTTTAGCTTCAGTCCGTACTTCATCGGCAAAAGTGATACATCCGATATATTTACCATCAATTGCAACATAAATGGCAGTATCTTGAATCTGTTTGACTTGTTCATTATCAACTAATTTAGCGTTTCCCGCTTGAACCAACTGACCATTCACGGTACCCTGAATTCCCTTGCCCGGTATCTCAGTCACATCGGTGACACTAGGTAATTCTTCATACACGGCATCTACAACTGATTGAGCCAAAATATGATTGGAATGTTGTTCGACCGCCGCCGTTAAAAATAATAGCTCCTTTTCTGATGTTCCTGCAACAGGTAATACATCTTGAATTTGCAGATTTCCTTGAGTAATTGTTCCTGTCTTATCAAACGCCATGGTTTTGATTTTAGCTAATTTTTCCAATGTAGTACCTGATTTAACTATGACACCACTGACGCTCGCTTTACTCATCCCCGCAACCAATGCAATTGGTGCGGCCAAGATTAATGGACAAGGGGATGCGACCACCAGGACTTCGGCGAAACGAACTGGATCACCGGACAAATACCATGCAGTTCCGGCAATGACGTACGCTAGAATGGTAAATGGAATTGCGTATTGATCAGCCATGCGCACGAAATGGGCTGGCTGTGATTCAGCTTGTTTCACTAATTTGATAATTCCCTGATATTGACTATCCTCAGCAATTTTATCTGCTTCAATCGTTAAGGCTGACTCACCATTAACAACCCCAGATAAAATTTCGTCATTTACTTTTTTATCGATTGGTTTTGATTCACCAGTAATTGAAGCCTCGTCGACTAATGACGCTCCTTCAATAATGTGGCCATCAATTGGAACCACTTCCCCTGGTTTAACCAAAATACGATGACCAATCTTGACTTCATTAATTTCAACATCGGTGATTTCTTGCTTTTCATTTAACAAATGCGCTTTACGTGGAGCTTTCTCCAGTAAGGCTTGTAAATCAGAGTTGGCCTTGGTGGCTGCGTAATCTTCTAAGGCATCCCCACCAACCAACATCAACAACACAATCAAAGCCGCCCAATATTCACCAATCGCCATAGTTGCAACGATGGCAGTGATGGCTAATAAATCCACACCAAAGTTACCTGAGCGAATTGTCTTCACCATATCAATAACCATTAGAATAGTGATAATTGATCCCAATATTGTCACCACAATTTGGGCAATCGAAGGCATTTGAAGGATAAACTCCAAAATTAACGCAATCAATCCAACTACCCCAACTGCAACTAGTCTTCGGTACTGAATTAACTTTTTCATAGTCCCCTCCTTGTGAATATATTATTTAATTCAATTATAATTGGAATACATTTTATGTACAAGAAAGACGATTGCTAGAATGGTAAATATATTTGATATTAATTGGAAATGGAACTATTATAGTGTCAGGAAGTGAAATATTCATTTCCTCAAAGTGCTTCAAAAGCCGATACTTTTCGTCTAACGAGAGTCACCGCAACTTTTGTCCCACCTACTAAAGAGGTGATTCAAATGGCAAAACTCAGTAAGGAAGAACGTAAAGCTTTGATCGAAAAAGCCACCCAAGAACGCGCCAAACATCCACAAACCAAAAAAGTTTCTGGATTCGCTGAATTGGATAAAGAAGCCGCTAAACTAACCGCCGAAAACTAAGACGAGCTAACCGGCTCCGCATAAAAAATACATCTGCTTCGTGCAGATGTGTTTTTTTGATATTAACGTAAAACTGAACGAGCAATCATCGACAACGTATGACGTTTACCACGAATTGCTTGACTCATCGTGTAGATATTTTCGACGGGCGCCACTCCTGAAAAACCAGAATCACCAATATGTTGGATGTCCACTCCACATATTTTATTTCTAATTGCCATGTTTTCAATGACACTTGTTGAACTGCCTTCTTGAGACGTACCGATTGCTGAGCAAACTAACGTATCATGCAGATGTGCCAATTGAACGATGCTTGTTAAATCTGCTTCAGTAAAACCTGGTACCGTGCCAACTGCGGGTACTAGTACCACATCTGCCCCAGCTTCAATAAATTCGGTGATTGATTTTACATCGCCAATTGGTTCATCAACACCAGCTGAGTGCATCTTTCCGACCATAATAATACCCGGGAAATATTGCTTGGCTTCTTTTAACGCTTTTACAATGGCCGCATTGTCCGTTCCAACTCCCGGATTACCAGTTAATAAAATAAAATCGAGGCCTAAGCTTGCCGCAGATTGAAATGTTTCGACTGTGGCTGATCGACCTGGAGTTAACTGTTCTTGATTACTCATTAACTTGGTGTCTTTCGATAAAGGCTCAAGATTCGCCCCCACTGGGCGGCCAACCAAATTACGTAATCTATTTACGGCGTCAGAATGAATTTTCGCGGTTTGTAAAGTTTCTTCATTTGGATAAAGTCCTAAAATACGTGGATTGAAGACATCAAACATATTCAATAATATTAAATCCGCCCCAGCTGACTTAGCCACTTCCGCATCAGTAATATCACCAACCAACGGTTCTTTAATGACAATTGTTTCTGATAAAATGACCCGTCCTTCTGATGCTTTAATACTTTGTTTCAGTTCACTAGCATTGAATCCTAAAATATCACTTGCATTACAACTAATTAATCGTTTAACCGTCATTCGGATTCTCCTTTATTAAGTCAGCAAACAGTACATTCCTTACCGATAATATAGGTTTACTAAAAATAAATGTCAATTAATTTTTAGTTTTTGTTGACAAGCAACAAAAACAAGGTTATTATGTTGCCCGTCAACAAAAATAAAAAAGAAGGCTTTAAAAATGAAAATAATGATTATTGGCGCATCACACGCCGGCTATGAAGCAGCGCAAGCAATTCACGAAACGATTGTCGATGCTCAGATTGATTAGTTTGACACTGCAGACATCGAACATTCAGTTAACTGGGCAGAACAAAGAGGAGCAATTAACAATCCTGCTGTCAATCAAATGAATCGCGAAGAACTAGAAACTCATAATATCCATGTCCACAGCTTTTATGAAGCAACGGCAATAAATCCTACGAACCATAGCGTACAATTTGTCAACGTTGTAGACGGAGCAACAGAAAGCTTTAATTATGACAAATTAATCATTGCCACTGGTGCACATGCATTCAACTTACCAATTGCTGGCAATGATTTAGATAACGTTGCGACTCTTCGCCACGGTAAGCAGCATCAACTGATGGCAACCGTCAAACAAGCTAATATAAAAAATATCGTCGTTGTAGGAGCTGGTTATATTGGGATGATGGTCAGTGACCAGCTCAGCCAGTTTGGAAAAAAAGTGACGATTGTCGACATCAATGACAGACCTTTATCAACTTATTTGGATGCTGACTTCACTGATATTTTGAACAACCATATGCGTGAAAAACAAATTGCGTTTATTCCAAATACCAAAGTTGAGTCCTTTAGTGGAAATGACCACGATCAAGTGACTGCCGTTCAAACTAATCATGGTGTTTTCGATGCTGACTTAGTTGTCGTTTCTGCTGGTACACGCCCAAATACCGATTGGATTGGTGGCGAATTAACAATTAATGAGCGCGGATATATTGTCACTGATGATTATTCAAAAACGAGCAATAAAGATATTTTCGCTATCGGTGATTCAACTGAAATTTTATATAATCCGACTCACCAACGCATGAATATTTCATTAGCCAGTAATGCCGAACGGCAAGCACGAGTCGCCGTTCGCAATTTATTTGAACAAACAAAGCCAATTCACGGCGTACATGGTTCAAGCGGTTTACAACTATTTGGTGAATTATTCGCCAGTACTGGTTTGAACACTTTGACGGCGGGCCGTAGTGGCATTGACGTTGAATCGACTTATGTTGAACAAGTCAATGCAATGCCCGGCTTCTCTAAAGAACCAGCACAAACCGTTAGATTTAAATTATTTTATGCGCCCAAATCACATAAAATATTAGGTGCCGCCATTATGTCTACGGCCAATGAAACACAACAAATTAACATCATTTCCGTGGCCATCCAAATGGAAATGACTCTAAAACAACTGGCCGATGCAGACTTGTTTTTCCAACCTAAATTGACTAATCTTTGGAATGTGATCAACGTCGCTGCCATGAGAGCGTTAAATAATTAACCTAGTTTGCCTATGAATGGATTATAATGAAACTATCAATTCATTTCAGGAGAAGACAGAATGACTGAAGATTATTATTCAACGATTTCGAATCAATTACACAAAATTCGCGAACGTAACCAAGACGTTGTTAATGAACATCGTAAATTGGCCCTAGAACTTAATGACCCTAAGTTACAAACAATAGCCGAAAACATTTCTATCCTTGGGTTGCACATTTTATCATCATTGGAGGATGAGCCATTAACCGGCATTGAGCTCGCTAACTTGCTTGAAGCTACACGGGGTGGCATTTCACGGGCCGCGAAAACATTAATTGAATATCAGTTAATCCAATCCTTTCAACCACACGACGACAAGAAAAAAATCTATTATCGTCTAACGGCCGATGGTGCAAATCTTGCCCAGGCACATGATGAAATGCATCATAAATTAGAAATTGCTTTTCGAAATCAAATTTTAAAAGGTTTATCGATTGAAGATCAGCAAGTTATTGTTAAATTTTTAGATAGTTTTATCAATTTCCGTCCGAATCCGTAAGTAAAAACAGCCAGGCAAATGCCTGGCTGTTTTGTTTCATGTGAAACTTATTTTGCTAACTTAAAAATCATCACTTAAGCTTGCCACTTCTTGATTACCAAATTGCTCGATTTGTGAAATTAACGCTTGCGCCTTAACACCATCCGACGTTAACTGATATTCATAATCTTCACTACTAAGTAATTTCATGCTTTCTAGCTTACTCAATATAATTAGTAAATTAAACGTTGATATGCCACGAATCGCGTTTCTAACTGCCATAAGTGGTTTACTTTCTTCGGTTAAAAATTGTAACACTAACATGTACCACTTATCCGATAAAATAGACAAACCCACTTTGGAGCCAAAACTAATATCACGTACTGTCATTTGAATTCACCCTTAAACGATATTTAACTGTGTCGATAATTTGCTGATTGCGCGTTCCAATGGTCGATTAGTTTCATCTAATTTGGTCAACATAATCGCCCCCTGCAGTGTAGAAATAATATATTCTGCCGATATATCTGTATCCCGTATTTCTAATTGCATTAACTTAGCATCCAACGCTGATTCCCAGGTTTCAATTAAATTTTTTAATAACAATCGGTAATCTTCGTCTTTGTTCGACATTTCAATAATGACATTTCCAATCGGACAACCATAATAATGATCTTGTTCTTGATGAAAATCCAAGAGCCATTCAAACATCAATTTGATTGATTCAGTGGCTGGTCGTTGCGGCGCTAAAATTTCGCCAATTAAATCGGCACGCCATTCTTGATCAAGCTGCTCCAGTACATCCATCCCAATTTATTTTTTAGTATCAAAATAATAGTAAAGTTGGCCTTTCCCCACATCTGCGTTGCGCATAATATCAGTAATAGAAGTTTCTAAATAGCCTTGTTCATAAATCAGGCCTCTAGCAGCAGTAATAATTTCACTTTTTACTTTGTTTTCTTTAGGCATATTAATCAATTCCAATCCTATATCGAATTTTTACCAGTATGTAAAAACCTACCGGTCGGTACAATCAATTTAGCACTAGAATTAACTCAGTTCAAGAATAAACACTTTCCCCTTAACAAATATTGCATAAAAATGGTACTAATCCCATAATTAGATTAGTACCACGTCTGTCATATTCAAATTAGTTATCACTGCAAGCATAGTAACAATGTTTTGGACTAATAATTTGTTCTGACGCTTTCAATGATTTAATTGCCTTGGCTACATCACTTGAACTAAGTTTTGTTGCCGTCGCAATTTCACCACTTTTAAGTGGCTCAACTGATTCTTTTAGGGTTTTTAAAACAATTTCTTCTGATGACATGTAATTGCCTCCTATAGATTTGTTTAAATACTTTACAAAGATACTATAACAAATTACATCAAATGTTTCACATGAAACATTATTCTAATACTACTCGTTCCATTGTACTTAACGCATGCTTTTCTCTTAACATCACGGCAGCGACAATTACTACTATCGTTCCTAAAATTGCAATCAAGATATCAAATTGCATTGCCAACGCGATGCTTGTTTTTGATAACCAGCCAGTAACAATCGGTACCGTAAATGTGGCAATCGAACCAAACATAAAGTAAGTTCCTGTAACAATCCCCTTATGCGTTGGGAATAAACGTAAGAACATATTTAAAGCCACTTGCATCATTCCACTCGCAGCAGTAAACCCAAAGATAAAGGCTGCCACAGCGGAAACCATTTGAACTGTTGTCATACAAATTACGATTAACGCTAGTAATGAAATCAAATTATTCACAATCAACAACAATGATTCAGAAACTTGTCGACGCAAGAGCGCAAAGACAATGACAACCCCTGAAATTGACCCAAGACTATACAATGACAATAGCCCATGGGCAACTAGCGAGCTATAACCCAATTCTTTTGTCGAATACATCGTGATCCATTGAGTAAACAAAATCATCACTGCCATTGAAGAGTAACCGTAAATTGATAACGCGCCACTAGCAATCCATTTTTTAGCGCTCGAAATGTTGCCTTCACGAACAACCCCTGTTTGATGTGCCTGATTGCGTTGAGGAAATTGGACCCGCGTTACTAAAATTAAATTAATCACTAATAATGCAACAGGCAACATGAATGACCAGCCAAACCACATTGATTTAGCTTCTAACATCGTGACAAGCAATGGCAAGACGAATTCTCCAAGAGACATTGCGGCTTTGATGAAGACGTTTGATGCACTTTCTTTACCGCCCATTTCCATAAATGTTGGGTAAGTCCCTGAGTCTAACCCCGAGTTAGCTACCCCAGCTAAAATAGAGAGGACGTAGGCTACTTGGATATTGGGTGCAAATGGAATACCAGTAAAGAAAATCAAGTAAGTTCCCATACCAATATAAATCAAGAGTTTACGCCCAAATCGATCTGATAAGTAGCCAAACGTAAAGTACGCTAACAAGCGACCGATTCCAATTCCCGATACAACATAAGAAACCGTTGCAATTGGCGCGTTCCACAGATGTCCTAACGACGCCATGTTTTGTGCTAAAATAATTAGTCCAAAACCATGAATAATATAATTGATGTATAACGATAAAGATAAATGTAATTTCATTTTGTTTGTCATATTTTCCACTCCTCATTTTTTCCAAGAAAAAAACCAGCTAGAGAGTTTCCTAGCTGGTTTGTATTTATCCGTGAGTGGACAATGACAGTTTCAGCTAGGACTTCACGTCTAGCTGGCACATCAAAGGATGACTAAGCTTTAGACGCAAACGCGTTTGGTTGCGTTCGCATCAAAGCTGCGAACGCTAACTAAAGTAATAGCCAAAATAAAAATTATTAACTTGAATTAGTTTCTTTGTCATACCATTGTTCCTCCTGTGATTTCGTTATTATTAAAACACAATAAGAAACTGCCGTCAACACTCATTTAATTTTAATGTTTCCTTTTAGTACGCTTCACGACGCATACTTTCAATTCTAGTAAGCAATACATCGTTTTTATTTATTTTTGCAAAAGCTTGCGCGTCATTGAGTAATTCATCAATCACCTCTGTTGGCTGCTTGGTAGCTTTTGCATTTTGTGCCTGTCGAAAAAGAATTCGAGCGACATAATAAGTCACATGATTTTTCGCACAGACATTATAACCATATTCGAGCAGTGAATCACTAATTTTGTAGTCACTGACATGGGCAAAATACTCGGCAGTATAAAAAATCATGTTTAGCGCTCGCCAAATTGACTTATCATCAATCAATAGTAGTTCGTATAAGCCTGAAAAAACTTTTTGAAAGTAGAATTCAGCTTTCTCAACAGATCCGGAGCGACTATATGTCACTCCAATTCCTGTGTACGCTAACTGCGTAAAAATCGTTCGATGTTGTTCGTCTAAATTATTAATGATTTGATCAAAATAATAGAGTGTATCAACCACATTTGCGTCAGTCAAAGCTGACAAAAAGCCTTTTACAAAATAATATTGTAATTGACTATTTGTATTTAACAACTCTGGTTGAACTTGCGTAAGGCTTTTTTCTGCTTGGGCATATTCACTAGTAATCAAGGTGAACTCTGCCTGATCTAAAATTTTAGTTTGTTCTGTTTGAGACTGTAGCTGAATCGGAAAAATATCATCCAGTGTAAGTCCCAATCTCGTACATAATTTCAGTAAAATTCGAATGGCAGGAATTTGTTCTGAATTTTCAAATTTACTCAAAGTTGCTTGCGTACAAATACCATCACACAATTGTGATTGTGAGTAACCTAATTCTTTTCTCGTTTGAATAAACAACTCAATATTCATAATCAAATACTTCCGATATCATTATTATTAATGACTTCATTCTATCAGATAAATAGTTATAATACACTATTCCAGTTGAATATATTCATCTCAACTCATTAAATCGATTATCTGGGATGCCATAAAAAAATGAAGCGATGCCATGATTAGTGGCTTCACTTCATTTTTTGGTTAACCTTCTGAGGCTCCAGTATCTGCATCCGTTGCAGGAATATCTGGTTTAACCTCAGCTTGTGGTGCAGGTGTTTCTTCTTCTGACGCACCAGTGTCGGCATCAGTTTGCGGTGCTTTAGGAGCCTCTGAAGCTCCAGACGTAACATCTAAGCCCGTAACTGGTGGAATTCTTTTAGCCGTTGGATCATCCACTAATTTTTGGCCTGTGACCGCAAGATAGTACTTGATAATAGGCATAATATCCAATACCCATTCATTTACACCACGATAACGTCCGTTTTCATCACGCATCGCTTTATAATAATGCATAATGTGCTTGTCTGGGCCATTGCCAGGAACTGGCATACTAACTAAATCAGTTCCATTTCTCAAAGCATGGATAACTTGTTTAACATGATTTACTGCACGCCCAGGATGTACGTTGGATAATGGATCTCCAGCTTGTCCCGGTTGACGTGGTGCCAACATTTTATTGGCTGGCAAGTAGTGATTATAATAAATAAATTGATTATTATCATCTGCGTACGTCAATTCCATTGGCATTGAATTTAAGAAATAATTCAATTGGTTAACGGTTAAAATTCCTCGATCAAGTTTTACATATGTTCGACCATCCACAGCGTGAACCTTTTCAGCAGCGCGTTCAACCCAATCTTCTGCCTTCATATCGACACCATCAATTGTCGTATTTACTTTGTGGTTCGATTCTAGATCTTCATCAAGATAATTCTTTGGATCTGGAGTATCTAACAAATCAATCACCTTCACATAATGTAAGAATTTTTCAAAAATTGAATCTAAGAATTTAACTGTGCCAGCATCTTTCAGATTGCCCTCATCATCAAAAGCGTGTTTGGCGTCTGATAACAAGAATTCGTTACTTGGCATCACGTATGCATTTACACCTGGTGATTCCATAATTTGTTTCAAGTGTAGCTGTGCTCGAGATGAGCCTTGTCTGTGGTATGAAGCACCGACAATCCAAACTGGTTTGACTTCGAATGGATGTAATTTAAATGATAACCATTCAATGACATTCTTCATTGCTGCCGGTACAGTATGGTTGTGTTCTGGCGTTGCTAAAATTACACCATCAGAGCTGAAAACTTTTTGGTACAACTTTTGTACAGCCACTGAATCACTTAAATCCTCATCCTGGGTAAAAACAGGAATATCATCAATATCTAAAACTTCAATTTCAACTTCATCTTTGTAGTGTCTGGCAATAAAACGAACCAGCATTCTGTTATATGATTGCTCCCCAATGGAGCCTGCAATTGCGACTAATCTCATTATTTTACCTCCCCAGAATTCGAACCTTCATCCCAAGAAAAACTACTCATTTTGGCTGCATCATCGTCGTGAGTATGGTTTAACTGTGCTGAAATGTCGATAAACTCATCAAAATCAACAAACAAAGAATCTAACCATTTTGCCTGTGTTTCATCAATTAAAAAGCCGTCGTTATTAAATGCTTTCAATGAATTTGATAGTAAAAATTCAGAGCTTGGCATCACACGTGCTTTGATTTCCGGTGAATCCAAAATTTGACGTAATTGTGCTTGTGCTCTTGATGCACCAAGGTTACCAAATGATGCCCCTGTAATTAATACCGGTTTGTCTAACAATGGTTGAATCCCATATGACAACCAAGCCAATGCACTGGATAAAATTGCTGGAATGGCGTGATCATATTCAGGCGTGGCAATGATTACACCATCAGCCGCCGTAATTTTTTCTGCCATATCTTTAGCTTGTTGTGGGACCGTCATTTCGACTGTTTTCTTAAAAATTGGTAGACCTGCAACTTCAACTAATTCAATTTCAACATCATCCTTGTAACGCTTTTTCATATATTCCAACAATCGACGATTAGTCGATAATTTCGAGTTTGATCCAACAATAGCGATATATTTTTTCATGAAACACCCTTCTTTCAATTAATTAACTCGTTAACGACGTAGTCAGCTGAAAACTTTCAGTCAAACCACTTGTTACTTCAACACTTAAATCTCGCTTAATAAATATAGCTTCAACACCTGGCTCTGCTTCAATCAACTCTTTACCGTGGTCAATTCCCTGATAAAAAGCAATCGTCGACCAGATTTCACCATCAATTGATTGATTGCTAACAATCGTGACACTGGCCAAATCATTCGCAATTGGATACCCAGTCAATGAATCAAACATATGATGATATTCGTGACCATCAATCACCAATTTCCGTTCATAAATTCCTGAAGTGCCAATGGATTTTTCTGGTATGTGCAGAATACCAATAGGGATATGTCGATCTTTAACTGGATTCTGAACCCCGACGTTCCACATCTGATTATCATGAATACTGTTTCCCACCAGCAAAACATTTCCACCTAAATCAATAATGCCAGTCTGAACACCATTTTTAATCCACATTTGCTTCACTGCGTCGGCGATATAGCCCTTCGCGATTCCACCTAAATCCAGTTCCATACCGGTAAATTTTAAATAAACGCTATGCTCTTCATCACTTAATTCAATCGCATCCGGATTAATCAACTGCAAACAGTGCTTAATCGCCTCTTCACTAGGTTTATTCGCTCCATCAAATCCAATTTTCCAAAGCTTAACCAATGGACCAATGGCAACGTTAAATCCCAAGTGCTTACGACTAACTTGAACAGCCGTTTTAATTAATTCGTACGTCGACTCTGACACTTGGACTGGGGCAATTCCGGCTTGATGATTAATATTCATCACTTCGGATTGATCTCGATTAACAGTCAAAGTATCCTCATAACGGTTAATCATTTGCTCTGCTTTTTGCAACTGGGTTTGATTCGCTGCCGGCGCAATCGAGAGCGTAATTACAGTCCCCAAGCCTCGAAACTTTTGCTTTATTAATTCTATAATTATCGCCTCCATTAATTGCCGTTATTATAGTCGAACCGAAACCGTTTTCAAATGATATCAAAAAAATATTCATAAAAACGCTACAACAAGTTACTTTGTAAAGTATTTACTGATATTTGCTTAACATTATTATCCAACTAGTTTTCAATGTTCATATTTTCACAAGTTACGATAAAATGCAAACAAAAGTCTTTGCCATTATTAAACCATATTTTTGAGAATATCTCAATATATATTATTGGAATAAATAGTAAGTAACTCAATTTAAAAAATATTTAAATATATCAAAAAAGCCACGCTTCTGCGTGGCCAAAGTATGTTTGTTTCACGTGAAACATTTTAACGAGCAATCATTGATGAAATCTTAGCATTACGAGCAACGTAAACGGCTTGTGAACCAAGATAATCTAAAAATCCATCTTTTGAATGAGCTCCAATAATAATTAAATCAGCGTTAGTTTCAGGAATTAGATCTTGTACTAAGACTGCGCCTGCTTTACTACCATTACCAACAATTGTCTCTACATCCGTCAAGCCTTGAGACAATGCATATTCTTTGTATCGGTCCAAATGCTTTTGAAGTTCATCTTCTTTTTCCCGAATCACTGGGATACTCATCGCATCAAAAGTAGATAAATCGCCTAATTCTAGAATCGAAGCAATGACTAACTTGGCACTATCCTCACTCGCTTGATGAATTGCATTTGCGAGTGCAACATAGCCTTGATGAGATTCATCAACACCAACTAAAACCGTATGAAAATGTTTAGGTTCAATATCTAATGATAATTTATTATCCATTTTATTCATCCCCCTAGAAAATGCTTCCAATAATTTGAACGACTAATTGAATGTTCAATAATGTTAACACAGCGAAGACAATCCATGCCATAATAGTCATCCATTTAGAATTAGCGAACTCACCCATAATTTTCTTAGAGCTGGTAAAAATAATTAGTGGTGCCATTGCAAATGGCAACGCAACGGACAAGAACACTTGTGAATAAACCAAAAGTTGATCTAATTTTGATTCATTTCCACCATACAGCAAGGTGAAGAAGACAACTGGTACTAAGGCAAATCCACGAGTAATTAAACGTTGTAGCCACATTGGAATCTGCAAACGTAGGAAGCCATTCATGACGACTTCACCAGTCAGTGTCCCAGTAATGGTTGAATTTTGACCAGATGCTAACAAGGCAACTGCAAATAACGTTGAAAGTATTGGTGATGCTACTGCACCAGCGATTGTTTTATCACCAAGCGCATTGTACATAGAACTGAACGTTCCAACTGAATCACCATGACCAAAGAACATTGCTGCCCCTAAAACTAACAGCATCGAATTAATAACAAAAGCTAATGAAAGTTGAATATTTGAATCCCAAGTCATGAAACGAACGGCTTCGCGCAGTTCTTTTTTATCATCACGATTCACTTTACGTGTTTGAGAAATTGAAGAGTGCAAATATAAGTTATGAGGCATAACCGTTGCCCCGATAATACCTAATGCCATTAAGAGTGGTGAATCAGCTCCATGAATTCCTTGATTACTGATTGCTTGTAATTGGGGTAAGTAACCACCAAAAATCGCAGCAACATTTGGCGAAGCTGAAATGACTAAATAACTAAAAATCAACAAAATCGTTAAAATTAAAGTAACAACAATAGCTTCAATTTTTCTAAATCCAAACCGCATCAGTAACAATAATAGCAATACATCTAACGCTGTGGTCAGAACTGAAGCAATCATGGACCAGCCAAATAATAAGTGAAGCGCAATTGCGCCCCCAATAACTTCGGCAATATCGGTCGCCATCAGTGCAAGTTCCGAAATTACCCAAAGTACAATCCCGCCGAACTTATTGGTTCTTGCTCGAGTCGCTTGTGCCAAATCTTCGTGCTTAACCATACCAAGCTTTCCCGCCATATACTGTAACATCATCGCAATTAATGATGAAATCAAGACAACGGACAGCAACGTATATTGGTAGGTTGCCCCACCTTTAACTGAAGTAACCCAGTTACCTGGATCCATGTAACCAACAGCTACTAAAGCTCCTGGTCCTGAGAAAGCGAGTAATTTTCTCCAAAATGAGCCATCCTTTGGTGCAGCAATCGAACCATTTACTTCACCTAAACTTGAGCTTTCCGCATCAAGTTTACTCACGCTTTTTTTCTTTGTTTCGTCTGCCATGACAAAACCTCCTACCATCATAAATTTGATGGACGAGTACTTTCCCCAGTACTATATTAACTTGTCAAAACAGCTAAATAAATTTCATAAAGATTTTCGTCCAACTGCATTACAGTTGGAAGCTTATGACTTTCATTTAACCATGGACTAGTCCTCCGTCCGTTAAACATTATATATGCTTATAAAAGTTTTGGCAACCCTAAAATTCTTTTTAATATAAACTAAATTTACGTGTGAAATAACTCGAAAAGCTCACGAGGATTAATCTAAGATTATGAATGATTTCGTTTCGTAGAAATCGAATAATCTGTAATTAAACGCAGTGAGTTGAGTTATTTCACCGATTATCACTATTACCGCTATGTCCATTGAACTATGGCGCAGTTCGCCAGTTCAAATGGCAACCCTAAAATTCTTTTTAATATAAACTAAATTTAGGTATGAAATAACTCGAAAAGCTCACGAGGATTAATCTAAGATTATGAATGATTTCGTTTCGTAGAAATCGAATAATCTGTAGTTAAACGCAGTGAGTTGAGTTATTTCACCGATTATCGTTATACCTCTATGTCCATTGAACTACGGCGAAGTTCGCTCAATCAAAGTCAAAAAAAGAACCAACTTTCGTTGATTCTAATTTGGTAAATTTGTATATTCGACGTGCGCTGCGGCCGGAACGTCACTCCACTTAACTGGATAACCAGCTCCATGCGCACAAAACAATGAGTCCGGTGTATTATCTAAATCTGAAACCGGCTCATAATCAAATTGTTCTAACACCGTTTCTGTATTATGACATGGTTGGTAACCGGTGAAAACACATTCAAATTGACCCTGTCCGTGAGTAAAGCTATTTATTTCCTGGCTATAATCATTCATTTCCGATACCGGGGCCGTACCGGTCAAAATAGATAAACCATTATTAGCATCGCTAGTTTTGGGTGAATCTAAAATGCCTTTCATTCGTTGTACATCATTCATCACCCGACCCACATGCGTTTGATCAACTTCAATTCTAAACTGATACCATGGCTCTAATAATTGAACGTTGCCTGATTGTTTTAACATCATGAGTCCTTGACGAACTGCACGCCAAGTAGCTTCTCGAAAATCGCCGCCTACTGAATGTTTAATACTAGCCCGGCCATTAATCAACGTAATTTTCGTATCAGTTAGAGGTAATCCGGTTAACACACCTAAATGTTCTTTGGCTTTTAAACTGGTTAAAATTTGCTGCTGATAATTATTAGGTAAAACATCTACACTACAGTCAGAAGCAAATGTTAACCCGCTGCCGCGAGGGCCTGGTGATAATAGCAAATGAACTTCCGCATAATGTCTCAGTGGTTCAAAGTGACCAACCCCTTCGACATCTTGAGAAACCGTTTCTTGATACAAAATACTACTCTCGCCAAACTCAACGTCCAAGTGATATCGACTCGCCAAAATCTGTTGTAAGATTTCCAACTGAACCTCTCCCATGATTTGGACATGGATTTCTTGTAAATGACTAGACCAAGTCACATGTAACTGAGGGTTCTCATCCTCAAGTTCCCTAAGTGCCACCAAACATTCTTTGACATCATGACCATTTAAATCTACAGCATAGTTCAGTACTGGCTGTGTCGATAGCGGTTGGCTATTTTTTTCACTCCCTAATCCCTGGCCTGGAAATGAAGTCTTAATCCCCGTGACAGCGCAAACTTCACCAGCTGATACTTGCTGACTCAAATCATATTTACTTCCACTATAGATTCGCAATTGATTTGCTTTTTCGTCATTAAATAGTACTGCTTTATTATTCAGCGTCCCGCCAATCACTCTAATCCAAGTTAACCGTTCACCTTGAGAATCGTACGAAATTTTAAAAACTCGCGCTCCGAAATCTGCCTTGGTTTGAGAAGAAGCGACAGTCCAGCGTTCTAATCCACTAATTAACTCGTCGATACCGTTCAATTTTAACGCTGAACCAAAATAAACTGGCATTATTCGTCGTTGTTTAATTAAATTTTGGACCTGTTCATCCTGAATCACACCAGTTTCCATGTAATCATCCAAAACTGCATCATCCTGCATCGCAATCTCATCATAACGTTCATCTTTTAGAGGCTCCGTAAAATCGACACAGACGTCGGATAACACTGATTTTAATTCGGCGAGTATTTTATTTTTATCGGCCCCTGCAGCATCCATTTTATTAACGAAGATAAACACAGGTACTTGATAACGCTCTAATAATCGCCACAGAGTTCGTGTATAGCTTTGAACTCCATCAGTCGCTGAAACAACTAAAATAGCGTAATCTAACACATCTAAAACTTGCTCAGTTTTATTCGCAAAGTCCACGTGCCCTGGAGTATCTAGCAACGTTACTTCGAGCTTATCTGTCTTAAAATTGGCTTGATGAGAGGCAATTGTAATGCCACGCTTTTTTTCCAACAAATCTGGATCTAAAAAAGCATCCCCATTGTCAACGCGTCCCATTGTACGAACTTCACCCGTTTGATACAACAACGACTCAGATAACGTCGTTTTGCCAGCATCAACATGGGCAACAGTCCCAATAACTATTTGTTTCATGCTTATTCCTTCCACTCATACGACAAATTGATTTGATTTAAATCTGCACTGTGCAATTTAAAATATATTCTTAAAAATAGCTAATATTTATCAGCTATTACCAAAGGAAATATTGATACTTCCAATGATAACTTGCTATACTCCTCAACACTACTTTTTGGAGGGGATCTTATTTACCAATTAATTCAACTCAGTCCCGGTGCACTGAGAATTAAAATAGCAAACGCAAAATCACAAGAAAAGAAACGTTATATTCAAGCTCTATTGCTCCGAGACGTCTCTCTACTCTCATTTGCCATCGTCTATATTACCTTATTTATCAAATTGTTTGGATCAGCTAATAGTAGCGTAGCCGTGGCCAGTTTTTGTATGATTATCGCAATGCACTTTGTCGGGTTCGGCTATCGTGCAAGTGATAGCATTGTATCACTGGCCATCGTTTTGTTCATTATGTTTATCGGTGGCATAGCTTGGTTTGCACTGCCAACTTCGTTAGGATTTATTGCCAATTTTCTGAGCTTACTTCTGATAATCATCTTAACTAGTGCTCGCCCAGAATTTGGTAATGCCGGTGTGTATGTCTTCAGTTATATTTTCATTACCGGAATGACGGTGACGGGTAGCTTGATTAAAACAAGAGCCATCGCACTGATTACCGTGTTTACTATTCTATCCTTCATTATGATTTTCAAACATAGTGCTTTTGATTCGCAGCACCGATTACACCATGTCTTTTCTCAATTTAACCTACAGACTAAATTAAAGCACTGGCAGCTTCGCCTAGCTTTTGGTGTCAGTTCTGTCATCGCGATTGCTGACTGGGCCAATATCAACCGTCCAGTTTGGCTAGGTTATGCCTGCATGTCGATCTTATTACCTCAATCTGGTGGTTATCTAGGCCGCGCAACACATCGCTTTGCAGGGATAGTTATCGGTTCAATACTCTTTGTTTTAAGCGTCACTTATTTGCCGGAACAATGGTTTTTCATTTTAGCACCAACAGCAGGTTTTGGGCTTGGATTAACCATCAATTACTTTCTACACAGTGTCTTTAATTGCTTTGGCGCATTAACCTTAGCGACAAGTATTTACGGCCTATCTGCTTCCAGTGAATTGAGAATTTTCGATAATGGTGTGGGTATCTTCATTGCATTATTGTGTATCCTTGGCTTTAAAATCATACAAAATGTTTTGCATAACATCGGACAAATGCAATTCAAGCACGCTTAATAGACTCTAACGGCTAATCGCAAGATTGGCCTTTTTTATCCGATTATTTATGATAAGGACTGCCTTCATTTATCATAAACGCCCGATAAATCTGTTCCGTTAACACTAATCTCATTAATTGGTGTGGTAATGTAAATCGACCAAACGAAATTTGTGCATTTGAACGTTTCATGACAGCGGCATCCAAGCCTAACGAGCCACCAATCACAAACGTGATATCTGAATGGCCATAAGTAGCCAATTGGGTTAGTTCTTTGGAAAACTCCTCAGAAGAACGCTCCTTACCTTCAATCGCTAACGCAAAAACATACTCTTTGTCTTTAATTTTGCTCAAGATCCGCTCGCCTTCTTTTTGCTTAACGGTCTCCATTTCCGACGAGCTCAGTGATTCCGGTGCTTTTTCATCAGGAACTTCCACAATTTGAAATTTAGTGAACCTTCCTAGTCGTTTGGCGTATTCCGCGATGCCATCTTTAAAGTACTTTTCTTTGAGTTTTCCAACCCCAATTATTTTGATGTTCATAACTACCTCTTTTTCCACAAGTTATCCACAGAGTTTTCCACAGGCAGACTTCTAAAATGTATAAAAAAAGTTCAAATAATCTTCAAACTCTATTGACACCGTTATTTTATACAAAAATGTTATCCACAGTTTTGCACAGAAACAAGCGTTCGTTTAACACGCTTTCAAAGACTGATATATCAACGATTATTGCATTCTTTTTTTTTATTTTAAAAAGTTATCCACAACTTATCCACGTCTTTGTGGATAAGTTTTACACCAGGTGTTAATGCCCATTCTGCGGCATTTATATTTTCTTAATAATTATAACAGAAGTTTTCCACATAGTTTTCCACATCCAAATTTATTAGAAAATATCTTGCATAATTCAGCATGAACTACATGGTTTTTTGAACTAAGTTTTGTTCGGAAAATATTTCAATATCTGCCTATTAATCTCTAATTTTAGAATATAATTCTATTTATTGTTCGTGATTAATCCGATATATACGCTAAATGTGTCGTATTTTTGTTCTTTCTGGTCAAATATTCATTCTTTTAAAATGTATATGCACTTTCATCCCTAGCGTGTCCTTATTTCACATCGTTCGGATTTTACTTCAAAAAAAAACTCCAAGACGGAGTTTTATCTGAATCTCTATTATGAACTACTGCTATCACTACTACTGCTCAACGTTGAGGTTGATTCAGAGAGTTTGATTGTTGCGGTTTTCTTTTCACCATTGTGATAATACGTGACGGAAACGGAATCACCAACCTTGTGGTCATACAACACATCTTTCAGTGAAGCTTCGTCAGTGACTTTTTTACCATCCATTTTAGTAATCACGTCATATTTAGCTAAGCCGGCATTTCCAGCAGCTGATGGTGACAAGATGGACATCACCACGACCCCACTAGTCACTGTTGAAGGTAATTTTAATACTGAAGATTGTTGTGAACTAGTGACTTGATCTAAACTAACCAGTTCTATACCTAAAGCCGGCCGTGTAATCTTGCCGTCCTTCACTAATTTATTAATCACCGTCACAACTTCATTACTTGGAATTGAAAAGCCCATCCCCTCAACACTCGTACCAGAATCATCAGTCGTTAATTTCATCGAATTGATGCCGACTACCTGTCCAGCTAAGTTAATCAGTGGTCCTCCTGAATTACCAGGATTAATGGCGGTATCCGTTTGAATAACGGTTGCGTTCCCAGTGGTATTACCAGAATTATCTTGCACTTGCACTGTTCGCTTAGTGGCTGAAATAATTCCTTGGGTCACTGATGAGGCATATTGAGAACCTAATGGTGAGCCGATTGCTAAGACCGTTTGTCCAGCATCGATTTCATTTGAATTGGCAAAACTAGCGACTGCAGTTACATTTTTAGAACTAATTTTTAAGACAGCTAAATCAGTTGCTGAGTCAGTTCCGACAATTGTAGCGGTCACTTTTTTACCATTACTTAAAATCACTTGGATCGCTGATGATCCGGTCACCACGTGATTGTTAGTAACGATATAAGCCGTGTCTCCATCCTTCTTGTAAATGACACCAGAGCCTTCACTGGCAGCTTCTAAGGAGCTATCTGAGCTGCTAGAATCTGATGAAGAACTATCACCAGTGGTATATCCGTACAGACTGTCCGAACTACTTGATTCTGCCTGTAAATTTTCAACTGACACAACAGCAGCTTTAACTGACTTATAGGCTTTTGTCGACTGGCTAGTTCCAGTTACCTTGCTCTGGTTAACTTTCGTGCCACCTTTTTTATTCGAACTAGATGGTGTCGACAGTAAACTGCTAACATTACCATCAGAAAGATATGACCCAACGCCATAAGCTGCCCCACCACCAATCAATCCGGCAGCCAAACCAATTAAGCCAACTTTCCACCACAAATTAAGTTTGAAACGTCTTTTCTTTTTAGGTGTTTCTTCATCATTATTTTGCATGTTATCCTCCCGTTTAGTTGTTATGAATAGAATAACAATTAAATTTGAATATATTATGAAATAAATGCCACGAAACTATAACTCTTCTACAATGAACTCAATTTAGTTGCTTGGTCAGGTTCGGTATCGTGAAGATAAAAGTCATGTTCCACACCAAAATCATGTTCTTGCAGCATCGTTGAGACGGTTAAATGTGCTAAAGAACGGAGATTGTTTTCTGGGCTTCGATGGCCCAAATAAATTTGCTTAGTATGGTCTCCAACAACTGACATAATAGCGTTAGCACCATCTTCGTTAGATAAATGCCCTTCGTCGCTTAATATTCGTTGCTTTAATGGCCACGAATATGATCCTGCCCGTAACATTTGAATGTCATGATTACACTCCATCAAATAAGTATCCGCATTCCGAATGGTTCCTGCGACTTTATCGGAAACGTACCCTGTATCAGTCAAAATACAAAGTGCTTTTCCATCATGATGAACTTGATAAAACATGGGTTCTGCGGCATCATGCGACACCGCAAAACTTTCGATATCCATATCTCCAAAATCTAGTGTGGTATTGATACCAAAGATATTTTTTTGCTCAAATGGAATTTCGCCAACCTTTTTAGCCATCGCTTTCCAGGTGCCTTCATTGGCGTAGACATCCATTCCATATTTACGAGCCAAAACACCAACCCCGTGCACGTGATCTGAGTGTTCATGGGTCACAAATAATGAGTCCACGTCTTCAATATTACGACCAATGGAACTCATTAATTCTTTAATTTTTTTGCCACTCAAGCCAGCATCGATTAAAATCTTATGTTCTGGGGTTTCCAAATAAGTCACATTCCCAGAACTTCCACTAGCTAAAATACTATATTGTAATTGATCAACTGCTTGCACGTTAAAAATCTCCTTAGTTCGATTCCGATGCGGCTTCATCAAGCGTATCTGCATCGGTCTTACTTAATGTCCCAGTAAAGGCATTAACTCGTTTAATTTCTATACTATCACTATTTTTAGATTGAATGGCCACCATCCAGGTTGGAATGTAAACTGCATTATCATCATCTAATGCTAACAGACGGGTATAGCCTAGCTTAGTCCATTTAATCTTTGAATTATTAGAAATTTTATCATGTTGGTACAAATATAACACGGCTTTACGCTCGCTGACTAATTTAGCCTTTTCACGTAAAGTTTTGATATTGTTCAAATACGACTGACTATAACTAATAATTTGATTTTCTGAATTCACTCGGAACCTAATCTGGCCTTCCGTTCCTGAAACATTCAATGATGGGCCTTTTTGGACATATATTACGTCGTTGTCATAATCTGAGGATAACTCAGCATCATATACATATTGGGAACCGAACAGAACTTTGTTTTTATCAGCTACAATTTTGTTAAGCGTCTTTTCTGGATGTTTAACGTTAATCTTAACTGGTTGATCGAAGTTACTCGTCAAAACACCGTTGTTATAACTTGGTGTTTGACCCTTCAAATTACCTAGTTTATCTTGTAAAATCCCACTACCAGTCGTGGAAATATAATAACCAGATTGCCGATTTGTTGAAAGTTTACCAGTTTCAATGCCATCTGCTTTCATTTCATTAACAATTGTTTGCTCCCGAGTTGTCTGAGCAACACTGATGGTGAAATCATTATTGGAAATAAACGAATAACCCAAAAATACATCTAAGGCAATAAATGCCACCAGAAAAATCCACTGAATTCTTCTAAAGTTCATCTTCAGTTCCCTCCTTTCTAGTCACTATTAGTGACATCGGTGTATTTAACCCATTGATTATTGTAATTAACATAGTAATTTGCCTCGAGGTCAATCACCATATCAGACGACTCACTCGCCTTCCACTCATATTCAAGACGAATTCCTTTGATATCTTTTTCATTGATGCCTTTAGCTTCAAGACTACTAATGACTTCATCGGTTGATGGTAACTCTTTACTGTCAAGCTTATTTGGTACTGGCACTTGTAAACTAAATAAAGAAAATGTATATCGTTGCACGTTGTTACTTGAATATGAAACTGTCATAGTTCCATAGTTGTTTGAGTTATAAATTGGAATCCCACCGACATAATCACGATAAGTGACCACATTTTTACTGTTATCCACACTCTCAAACCGAGTATTATCCAGTGGTACTCCAATGGTAGTCAACTTTTTAAAACTGTCAGTCAGTAATTCTGAATCGGAATAGCTTCGATCCTTCGAAGCAAAATTTTCATAAGTTACCATGCTCGTACTATTATCCACACTCATCCGTTTATCAGTTCCATCAGTGTAAGTGGTGACATTGTCCTCGGTATGCATCGAAACTGATTCATTTTGATCTGCATTCATCAACGTTGACATGAAGCTGTTCCCTGTTTGCTTACTCAACAAATAGCTATATGTCGGTACTTTGATTGGCTTTGTATAATCAATAATAATCGTCTTGTTTAACAGTCGTGTTTTAATTGGATAACGTTTCGCCGATTCACCAGTAATTTGACGAAGTAGTTTCATGCTGCTAAATTTACTAATCTTCGCGCGATAAACTTTAAAGCCATCGTCATTTAACAAATAAATGTATTTTGGATTATGTCTTGGCACCACAATTCGTTGTACTTTACTGATTTTTTTAGTATTAATGGATTGATCGTAAACTTTATTCAAGACACTGGTTGTCACCGCATCGTTGTAACTCATGACCAATGAATCTTTTCGCTGTAAATAACTTAAATATTTACTATGACTACCCGTCGATAACTTTTCAACACGACCAAACTTCCATTTTTGTAAAATTTGCTGTGCTGAAACCACTAAGTTACGTTTTTTGGGATACATTAAATTTTGGGTACCATCAGTATTATTTTTAATAATTTGGGTTGGCAAAAAGACATCGCTAATGGCTCGATTAGTGACTTTAGCGGTGGTCGACGATGACTCGTCAGTATCGGTACTATTGTCTCGCGACGGATTAGTCCACGTTGCCCAAGACAACAGTAAACTCACAACAATCGCAATGGTTAATAAGATTGGTAACCAATTACTACGAATTTTCCGAATCATCGTCCCATTCATCCCCTTCATAAGGTACATAAGGTAGTGAAATATAGAAGTTCGATCCTCTACCTTCCACACTATCGACCCAAATTTGACCACCCAGTAAGTTAATGACTTCCTTAGAAATTGCCAAGCCTAAACCAGTCCCACCTTGCTTACGTGAGCGCGCTTTATCCACTCGGAAGAAGCGATCAAAGACATGGGCAATATCTTTACGTGGAATTCCTAATCCTTGGTCAGAAACCGTCAAAATCACATGATTATGTGTCTCTAACAAGCGGACGGTAATCGTGCCCCCGTCAGGAGAATATTTAATCGCATTGTTCATCAGATTATCAACAACTTGGGTGAATTTATCAGTATCGATATCGACCCAAAGATCTTTATCGGTGATAATCCGTTCAATTTTATACGTCTTACTTGGTTGTGAATCATCAGGATTATTCAAAATCATATCAAATCGGTTCAAAATATAATTAATTAACTCATTTAAATTGATGTATTCAAAATTTAACTTAGATGTTCCGGCATCCATCCGAGACAAGCTCAGTAGGTCATTAATCATCCGAATCATGCGTTCAGTTTCATCCTGGACCACGGCTAAAAAGTTAGGTGCTAGTTCTGGGTCTTTCCAGGCACCATCACTAAGTGCTTCGACGTAGCTACGTACACTAGTCAAAGGTGTTCTCAATTCATGAGAAACGTTGGAAACGAATTGACGACGTTCTTGTTCTTCTCGTTGTTGTTCGGTGACATCATGGAGCACACAGACCAAGCCACTGATAAATCCAGATTCGCGTTGAATTAATGAAAAATAAGCATGCAAAATCAATTCGTTAGCTTCAGTAGAAAGATCAATGATAATTTCTTCTTCACTTTCCAGTAATTCACGAATGGTATAATCTTTTCGAATATGCAATACATCTAAAATTGAAGTCCCGACGGTAGTTTCTGACGAGGAACTAAGCAGATCAGTCGCCGTTTCATTAATAATCGTCACATTTCCACGACGATCGGTCGCTAGCACACCATCAGACATATGGCGCAACACTCCATCTAATCGACGACGGTCTGCTTCAGTAGAATCTTGAGCTTCTTCAACACGAACGGATAAGTTATTAACTGCTCCAGCTAATTGTCCCAACTCGTCATTACCATAGACTTTAACGTGACCAGAAAAATCTCCACGAGCAATTCGGATCGATTGTTTCTTCATTTCATCAATTGGTACTGATATTGCCCGGGAAATAACAATTGCGACAAATAACCCTAACGCAATCGCCACTAACGCTGCCGATAAACTTAAGAGGGTGATTTTATTAATGCTGGCGTAAACACTTTCCAAATTAGCCCTCATGTACAGCGCACCAGCCACACTACTATTGGTGGAACTATTTAATAACGGTAAGGATGAAACATAATATCGTGTATTGGTTTTGTCGTCATACACGTTTTGGTCATAGGACCGATTATTCGAGATTGTTTTTTTGATATCTTCATTCGTGGTCTTTTGGCCAACAATTGATTGATTATTGACGCTACTGGTCCCGCGAATAATTCCTTTACTATCAATTACACGGATTTCAGTGATATTGGCGTTATTGACATCAGACAAAATTGCTTTGATTTTTTTATTGGCAGCTTTTGTATCTGTATTTGAGAGTTGCTCAGAAATAGAATTTTCAATATAGGCCGGTAACTCTATTTGTTGTTTAAATGTGTTTAAGTTTTGTCGCTCCAATTGACGCACAAAAACCGCCCCGATAA
Source organism: Paucilactobacillus nenjiangensis (assembly GCF_008632615.1). Lineage (NCBI taxonomy): Bacteria > Bacillati > Bacillota > Bacilli > Lactobacillales > Lactobacillaceae > Paucilactobacillus > Paucilactobacillus nenjiangensis. The sequence continues at coordinate 27,894 of NZ_CP043939.1, read as the reverse complement.
TTTCGATCGTGATTAACAAAACCAGAGCGAATACCAAAGCGATTTTAAAATGAATCGATTGAAAGAATTTAATCTTACTGTTCAATTATTCAGTTACTCCTAATCATTTTCAGGGTTGTTTAAATAATAACCGACCCCACGACGCGTAATGAGCCATGTTGGATGACTCGCATTATCTTCTACCTTTTCACGTAAGCGACGAACCGTTACATCAACCGTTCGCACGTCACCAAAGTAGTCATATCCCCACACAGTCTGTAGTAGATGCTCACGGGTCATTACTTGTCCGATGTGTTGCGCTAAGTAATGGAGCAATTCAAACTCACGATGAGTTAAATCAATACTCTCTCCTCGTTTGCTGACAGTATAAGCATCGGGATGAATTGTTAAATCACCCACTTCAATATCAGCATTTTCGTCAGGCACAGCCGATTCAACGGATTCTTGACGACGCAAATTAGCCTTCACACGTGCGACTAACTCACGATTTGAAAATGGTTTGGTCACATAATCATCGGCACCTAATTCAAGGCCAAGGACTTTATCTAATTCTGAATCTTTAGCGGTCACCATAATAATTGGTGTCGTCTTCTTGGCACGGACTTGTTTGGCCACTTCTAGGCCATCAATTTTAGGAAGCATCAAATCCAAAACAATCAAATCAGGATCTTCATCTTCAACTTTTTGTAGTGCTTCCTCACCATCATAAGCTACGACAACATCGTAGCCTTCTTTTTCTAGGTTAAATTTAATTATATCTGAAATTGGTTTTTCGTCATCAACAACTAAAACTTTCTTCATATTGGCTAACCCCTCCGGAGGTATGTAATTTTTTTATTTTCTCTTCATATTGGACAGTCAGATAGTTCACTTTTCTGAACTGACGCCTTGTGAATTATTATACCACAATTGTAAAATTTCATATTTTTTGCTCATTATTTTCGTCATATTTCACCAATATCTTTGGATTTTTATGGAAAAAGGCCAATTAAATGCGTTTTATTAACTTTTATTACAAAATAGTATTGACGATACTACGAAATCCATGATACTATATTTGAGTTGAAAAAATTATTACTTATGGGCAGCTAGCTCAGCTGGCAGAGCAACGGACTCTTAATCCGTGGGTCCAGGGTTCGATCCCCTGGCTGCCCATTAAACCTATATTAGCTTGTTATCACGATGCGTGTTGGTCGCCGTGGTTGCAAGCTTTTTTTGTGCCTGTTTTTCGCTTAATTTACTTTATTCATGCAACTCCAGTGGTAAACCATCTGGATCAAATAAAAACGTCATTTTTTCTCCTGTAAAATCATCGCGACGTATTGGTTCGCAATCTATGCCTTTTTGCTTCAACTCATCAACGACTTGTTCGATTTGCTCAACGCGGAACGCCAAATGACGTAATCCTCGAGCTTCTGGATAATTCAAGCGAGTTGGTGCATTCGCTTTGACAAAAATTTCTAACTGCACTTGACCATTTTCTAAATCTAACATTATGTCTCGTTTATTCACACGTTCTACTTCACGTTTAATCGTAAAGCCTAACTTAGAAACATAAAATTCCTTTGCTCGTACTAAGTCACTCACAATTATTGAAATGTGATCAAGTTGATTAAGTTTCATGTGTTACTCCCATCAATTTAGTCTATGGTATAATATCGCTAAACTTGGTCCTTTTAAAATACTACGGGCCAATTTAATGCTATTCTAGCACGTTTTAATCTGAGTAATACAGTATCCAAATTTTACTTACTAGGAGTCCTTGACATGACATATAAAGTAGATTTTAAAGAAGTTAGCACCATTGGTTTGGAATCATCTCCAGTAGCAGAAGCCTTTGCAGGTCTTCGCGCTAACGAAGCACGTTACTTCTGGAATAAATATAAACATGAATTTATCACCACACCAGCCGCAGAGGCCCCTGAAATATTGAAGTGGATTGAGACTATCTTAAAAGAACGAGATATGGTTTTCCCTTATAAGCCACTAGAAGTCAATGAACTCGAAGTAGAGGGTACAAAATGGTCATTTGTATTTTACGAAAACGGGCTCGAAGTCAATGTTTTATACGGTCCGGAACCAGGTTCTAAACGGGCGGTCGGATTTAAATTAACCGATGGTATGGAAATTCCTAAAGAGTTTGAGGGTAAATTTAAATTTGCTCGACAAAAGTCTAAATTAGCCGGTACCATCCGCGGGTCATTCTTCGTCATTAAAGGTGAATACTAAAAAACAGCCGACCGGCTGTTTTTTAGTATTCACATGAAACATTATTAATAGATTGTTAAGTGCTTTTTCTTCCAACCAACTACGGTTATGATGATAATATCAACGGCCACAATTGATGACGCACAGACGATAAACAAGATTTTATAAGAAGCCCCTTCAATAATTAAACCACCAAATAAAGGACCTAATGCCTTACCAACCGAGGAAAATGCATTCGTTAAGCCTTGATACTTACCCTTAACTGATTGAGGTGATAACATATTGACCACTGCCGGCACGGTTGGAAAAGCGGTTGCCTCTCCTACAGTTAGGATAATCATTGCCACAACAAAAGCTGAATATGAATGCGCAAAAATTAAAACAAAGAACGATCCCGCACAGAACAGTATCCCTACATAGATTTGATAATAAGGATTTTTCAGGAAACGAGTCATTTTACTCATGACAACCTGAATAATAGCAATTAACCCGGCATTCATAGTCCAAAGTAAACTATATTTAGCCATCGATACTCCGGTATCAGTCACATAGACCGACATATTGCTGACCCATTGCTCATACATAATCCAAACAATCGCGAGTGAGATGAAAAATGTCAACATAATCGTCAAATTTGGTTTAGGTATAGTCACAGTTTCAGTACTTTTTTGCTGTCTGAATCCTTTCGCCAAACGAACCACTCGAAAATGTTTGAAAGCAACAAACAAATAGGCTAAATATAATGTCGCGGTCAGTGCGAAAAGTGGTGCCACATTGCCACGATAAATAAACCCAACCACCGAAGTTCCCAAAACAATTCCCAAGTTACTAGCAAAATAGATCATATTAAACACATAGCGTCCATCAACGCTTCGAATGAGCGTTCCTAGAGAGTTAATTAAAGTCGTCAGCCATCCGTTAAAGAAACCAACTACGGCAAGCAAAATGGGGTAAATTGGCCAACTATTCCAAACTATTAAGCTTGCCATCGCAAGGATATCAATAATCAAGCCGCCAATAATTAATTTTCGTGGATCCGCAGCATCAAACAACATCCCGCCTAGATAACTTCCGACCACATTCATTCCTGAATACATTAATAACACAACACCAATAGTAGTCAGTGATTGGTGTAATTGATTATGCAAGTAAATCGTGGTTAGTGGCCAAATGAAACTCGTGCCCAAACTACTAATAAACGAGCCCAAAACTAACCAACGCAAGCGTATTTCATTTTTCAAGGCCATACTCCTTTTAAGCCGCAAAGTTAAACCCTAATTCGCAAACTACTCGAATTAGGGTTTATTTTAATGTCCATCTGGCATATATGCAATCGAAGAGAACTTATTATACGACTTTACGAACAACAGTCTAACAGTCCCTCGTGCACCACTACGGTTCTTTTCAATAATAACTTCTACTTCACCGACATTTTCATCATTATCACGTGGATCTTGATTACTATCCTCTGCATCATTATCGCGTTCGTAATAATCTTCTCGATATAAGAATCCAACGATATCTGCATCTTGTTCAATTGAACCAGATTCACGAATATCAGACAGCACCGGCCGCTTATCTTGACGCTGTTCAACGCCACGAGACAATTGAGATAGCGCAATAACTGGTACATGTAATTCTTTAGCGAGCTTCTTTAATTGACGTGAAATATCAGAAACTTCTTGTTGCCGATTTTCATGATTAGTACCTTCAATTAGTTGTAAATAATCAATGACAATCAGTCCGATTCCGCCTTGTTCTTTAGCCAAGCGACGACATTTCGCCCGAATCTCAGCTACTTTAATTCCTGCGGTATCGTCAAGGAAGATCTTCGTTTTAGATAGACTACCCATGGCAACCATTAAATTATCCCATTCTTGCGGCGTCAAGTTACCGGTTCTAAAATGGTTAGCATCTATACTACCTTCAGCACACAGCATTCGACTGACTAAGGATTGGGCACTCATTTCCAAACTAAAAATAGCAACTGGAGTATCATTTTGCGTTCCAACATTTTGAGCAATATTAAGTGCAAAGGCAGTTTTCCCAACAGCCGGACGAGCAGCTAAAATAATTAATTCATCGTCATGTAACCCGGTTGTCATTTTATCCAATTCTGTAAAACCGGTCGATAACCCGGTTACTTCAGAATCATCGGTCGCCAATCGATTAAGTTCCTTCAGGTTATCACTCAAAACATCCCGAATGTTCTTGAATCCTTCTTTATTAGTGGCTTCCGAAACGTTCATAATTGAACGTTCAGCCTCATCAAGTAAATCAGAGACTTCTTCTTCACCCACATAACTACGAGTCACAATTGTGGTCGCAGTTTTGATCAGCTTACGAAGAACTGATTTTTCTTGAACGATTTTCGCATAATAGACAACATTTGCTGCGGTTGGCACGGTTTCAGCCAATTCAACAATATAACTGACACCGCCAATATCATCAACTTGGTTGGCTTTTTCTAATTCCTCACGAATAGTCAGGACATCAATCGGTTTATCCCGATCATTCAAATCGACCATTTTTTCGAAAGTTATTTGATGGGCACGCTTAAAAAAGTCATCTGCAGTTAAATACTCCATTGACTCGACTAACGCATCGTTGCTCAAAAAAATAGCACCAAGTACTGCTTTTTCAGCTTCAATATTTTGTGGTTGTGTTTGATCGATTAGAACATCATTATTCATGGTTTACTATCCCTAACTCTTATTTCTCGGAAACATGCACTCGAATGGTGGCAACGATATTAGCAAATAATTTAACTGGAACATTCGTATATCCCATCGTCCTAATAGCATCATTCATTTCCATTTTACGTTTATCCAATTTAATACCATACTGCTCTTCCAAGCCCTGCGCAATTTGTTTGCTTGGAATTGATCCAAATAAACGGCCATCAGTTCCAGCCTTTGCCTTCAGTTCAACCACCGTCTTATCATCTTCCAGTTGCGCCTTAACCTTCTCAGCATCGGCAATCATTTCCGCATGCTTTTTATCTTCAGCATGTTTTTGACCTTCTAACGCACTAATCGCTGCCTTGTTAGCTTGCTTAGCTTTACCTTTTTTAATTAAAAAGTTTTGTGCATATCCATCAGGAACGTCTTTAACTTCTCCACGTTTACCTCGACCTTTAACATCTTCTAAAAAAATAACTTTCATGCTAATCACTCCTCATCTTTTTCTTCATCTTCAGTTCTTGTCAAAATAGCAATTAACTTATCTTTAACTTGTGAAACTGATTGATCTTTAATTTGGGTAGCAGCATTTGATAAATGTCCACCACCGCCCATTTCTTCCATAATGACTTGCACATTGAAGTCACCAACTGACCGTGCGGATACACCAACTGCTCCGTCGTCTCGCAATGTAATTACAAACGACGCATCAATTCCAGTCATATTTAATAACGAATCAGCTGCTTGTGCAGTTGTGACTGAATCATAAACAACATCATCTTCACCTGCACTTAAAGCCATGGTTTTATTTAATAAAGTTACCCGGGAAATTAAATAATTCCGTTGCATATAACTATCAACGTTTTCTTTCATCAATTCCTGAATTAGCAAGCCATCTGCACCAGCTGACCGTAAATAACTAGCAGCATCAAATGTCCGTGTCCCAGCTCTTAAAGTGAATGACTTAGTATCGACTTGGATCCCTGTTAACATTGCAGTGGCTTCCAGCTTATTAATACCTTCAGCATCCCGTGGTTGGTATTCAATCATTTCTGTAATCAATTCACACGTCGAAGAAGCATATGGTTCGATATATACTAAGATTGGATTTTCAGGAAATTCTTCACCACGACGATGGTGATCAATAATCATAACACGACTCTTCAAACGTTCAAATAACGCTTCAGACATTGAAATTTTTGGTTTAGAATGATCGACCATAATTAATAAACTGTTATCCGTTGCTTGGTCCAATGCCTGACTTGCAGTGATGATATGATCTCGTATATCTTGATATCCATCTTCATCAATTTTTTCAAGTAACTTAGCCACATCAGAATGAATGTGATCATCTTCTAAGACAATCCAGCATTCTTGATTGTTCATTTTAGCAATCCGTCGAATTCCTAAACAAGCCCCAATTGAATCCATATCGGGTATTCGATGTCCCTGAACAAAAATTTGATCAGATTCAGTCATCAAATCTTGTAATGTTTGACTAATCATTCTAGCACGCACACGAGTACGTTTCTCCATCGGATTCGTTTTTCCACCATAGAAATGGGCTTGCATCCCATCTGCCTTAACCACAACTTGATCTCCGCCTCGACCAAGTGCCAAATCCAAGTTACTTTGAGCTAATTTAGATAAATTATTTAAATCATTATCACCATAAGCCACCCCAACACTTAAGGTAACTGGTGAGTTTTGTTTCGTCGTGTTCTCTCGAATAACATCTAAAATTGAAAATTTGTTTTGTTCAACTAAATTTAATGAGCTTTGATGCCCTAAAATCAAATAATAATCGTCATCGATTGTTTTAATAAATAGTCCATACTTTTCAGCCCACTCATTTAACTCCGAAGTAATATAATTCCGTAAATTCGATATATCGGAATCGCTCATTCCCTGACTGATTTCAGCGTAATTATCTAAGTAGATGTTTCCTAAAATAAGTTTTTCATCTTCATATTGTTCTTCTATGTCCGCATAGCGAGTAATATCCATTAGATAGGCAATATTAAAATCAGGCTGAACCAGTAAACTAAATTGTTTATCTTGCCAATTAATTGTTTGGAACCCTTCATCATTTTGATGAGTTTGCAATTCTGCATACAGTTCAGGTTCTACATCTTCAAGTTGAAACCCAATTAAATCCTCGTCACCAACAAACTTAGCTAAGTAAGGATTAATCCATTCGACTTTATTAGTTTCATCAAACACCAAGATACCAATTGGCATCTCTAATAATGCTTGCTGCTCACCATTTTTAATTCGGTATGCTAAATCTTTTAAATATTCATGTGTATCCGTTGCCATTCGCTGTAATAACTCAATTGAAAAATACAGTCCAATTACAATTAAGACCAGCATAATTAGACCATAAATCCAACTAGTCATGAACGCAAAAATAACGCCTAACCCTGAAACCACGACCAAAAATATTGCCAGGGAACGCACATTAGTATTTTTAATAAAGATTGATAAATTTTCTCGATCAAAGAAGTCTTTCATTGTAGCTCCCATCATACTTTTATTCGCCATTTGCACGCATTGTAAAGTACTTACATTTTATCACAAGTTGTACCGTATAAAAATTATAGCCAAAAATAAAAATGTCTTGATAATAACTGAACAAGTGAATTATACTATTTTTAAAGGAAACATTATGTCTTATAAAGAAATGTAAAGGAGTGCTTTCACTATGTCAGAATTCTTAACTATTGGCGAACCAATGGCCGTTTTTGCTTCTGAAAACCCAGACTTATCTTTGGTTGACGCAACAAATTTCAAAAAGTTTGTTGCTGGAGCTGAATTAAACGTCGCTATCGGTGTTCAACGATTAGGTCATCAATCACAATATCTATCCGCTGTAGGTGATGACCCGCTCGGACAATTTATTATTAACGAAGTCCACGAAAGTGGAATCGATTCATCTTTAATCGACTTAGACAAAGACCATTGGACCGGCTTTTATATGAAACAACGTGTAACTAAGGGTGACCCAAGTACCTATTACTTTAGAAAAAGCTCAGCAGCAGCTAACTTTAATCATGAAATTTTATCAAAATTTGATTTTAGTGATTTGAAGATTGCTCATCTGTCTGGTATTTTTGCTGCACTCTCGCAAAATGATTTAGATTCCTTAAATCGTCTCAATCAATTATTAATTCAACACAATATTTTTACGACCTTCGATCCTAACTTACGTCCGGCTTTGTGGCCATCACAAGAAGAAATGGTCAAAACTACAAATAAAATAGCAATGAACGCAAATCTTGTCTTGCCAGGAATTAATGAAGGTGAAATATTAATGGGCTCAAGAGATCCTAATGAAATTGCTGATTTTTACTTAAATCAAAGTAAAATCACAAAAACTGTTGTGGTCAAACTAGGGTCCAAAGGCGCATTTATTAAACATAAAGACGGAAGCAGTGAGACAGTTGCTGGATTCAAAGTTGATCAAGTTATTGATACCGTGGGCGCAGGCGACGGTTTCGCAGTAGGTATGATTACCGGATTACTTGAAGGTCAATCGATTTCCGACGCTGTCAGCAGAGGTTGTGCCGTTGGTGCTCTTGCAGTTATGAGGCCCGGTGATAACGATGGGTACCCCACACCTAGCGAGCTATCGGACTTTTATAACAAATAGTTTCTGATGTAAAAATAGCACATAAAAATGTGCTATTTTTTTGCATTAATTTGCTCATTCAATCATTTTTGTAGGTTTATTGTTCTATGTCAATTTTAATAATCTTAATTTAACAGAAATGGAAACGATTTCTGTTTTTAAAATAATTTGTGATTTTTTTAATTTAAGACTTGAAAAATAATTAATGACATTATATACTCTTGTTGAGATATCTTAATAAGAACTATCATTTCTTTATTGGAAATTAAAAAAATATCTAAGGAGATTATATAATTTCAGATTTTACAGAAAACTCATTCCGCTTAGACGGACAAGTTGCTTTCGTTACAGGTGCTAGTTATGGTATTGGTTTTGCAATCGCCAGTGCATACGCAAAATATGGTGCAAAAATCGTTTTCAACGATATTAACCAAGAACTTGTAGACAAAGGTATGGCTTCATACAAAGAAGCTGGTATTGAAGCACACGGTTATGTTGCTGATGTAACAAGTGAATCAGCTATGACAGAAGTTGTCGCAAAAATTGAAAAAGAAGTTGGCTCAGTTGATATTTTGGTTAACAATGCCGGAATTATCAAACGTACCCCAATGGTAGAAATGAGCGCAGAAGAATGGCGTAAGGTCATTGATATTGATTTAACAGGTCCTTTTATCGTTTCAAAAGCAATTATTCCTTCAATGATTAAAAAAGGTCACGGAAAAATTATTAATATTTGCTCAATGATGAGTGAATTAGGTCGTGAAACTGTTAGTGCATACGCTGCTGCTAAGGGTGGTCTTAAAATACTTATCCGTAACATTTGTTCAGAATATGGTGAAGCGAACATCCAATGTAACGGTATCGGGCCCGGCTACATTGCAACACCACAAACAGCACCATTACTTGAAAAGCAAGCTGATGGTTCACGTCATCCATTTGATCAATTTATTATTGCCAAAACACCAGCTGCACGTTGGGGCGAACCAAGTAATCTCCAAGGACCTGCAGTATTCTTAGCATCACCAGCTTCAGATTTTGTTAACGGACATATTTTATATGTTGATGGCGGTATCTTAGCTTATATCGGAAAACAACCATAGAAAAAACTAAATCATTACTTTGGAGGAGATTATCATGAGTGCAATATCTTATATTATGTCGCTCGGAGCGAGCGTAATGATGCCCATCATATTCCTTATCTTTGGTCTTTTACTTGGATTAGGTGTTGGAAAATCATTAAAATCAGGACTTTCAGTTGGGGTTGGGTTTGTCGGACTAAGTGTCGTGACACAACTTTTAACTACCAACTTAGGGCCTGCCGTTAATTCGATGGTTAAAATTTACAAATTACATTTACACACTTTAGATATCGGATGGCCAGCAGCTTCGACTGTTGCTTTCGGTACTTAAGTTGGAGCAATTATTATCCCATTGGGACTCGGTGTTAATATTTTAATGTTACTAACTAAGACAACAAAAACACTGAATATCGATTTGTGGAACTATTGGCACTTTGCTTTCATCGGCTCAATTGTATCAATTGCAACTCACAGCTTCCTATGGGGTGCATTTGCAGCAATCATCGTTTACATCATCACTCTATGTGGTGCTGACCGTTCACAAAAAATGGTTGAAAAATTTTATGGTGATGACTTAAAAGGAATTTCTATTCCTCAAGCATTCTGTGTCGGCTTCATTCCTTTTGCAATTGTAGTTAATTGGATTATGGAAAGAATCCCTGGCGTTAACAAAATTGATGTTGACGCTGAAAAACTTCAAAAACGATTTGGTATCTTAGGCGATCCAATTTTACTTGGAGTTATTATCGGTATATTACTGGGTGTATCGGCTTATTATAAAGTGGCTAAGACTCTCCAGTTGAGTATTATTTTATCTGCCGTAATGGTATTAATTCCACGTATTACTAGTTTGTTTATCGAAGGTTTAAATCCAATTTCAAAACGTTCACAAGAATTAATTAGTTCACGATTCAAGGGACGGACTTTCAATATTGGTATGACTCCTGCACTTGTCATTGGACATCCAGTTACATTGGTTTGTGCATTGTTACTTGTACCAGTTATCTTGTTCCTTTCTGTAGTTATTCCTGGTAATGAATTCCTACCATTAGCGAGTCTTTCTGGTTTAATTTACATTTTCCCATTAGTCTTGCCATATACTAAAGGTAACGTACTAAGAACATTCATTACTGGATTAGTTACAATGATCTTCGGTGTTATGTTTGCCACTGGTATCGCAGGTATCTTTACTGAAGCAGTTAAAGTTGTTCAAAAATCACTTATTACTGCAGGCACAACTTCTGTAGCTAGTGTTGACTTTGCTGCCTCACCATTAACATGGATTACCTATGAAATGACTGCACATCTTCCAATTATTGGACCTGTTGTTTTAGCAGTTGCCACATTGGCATTCATGTTATATAACCGTTCAAAAATTATCAAAGAAGAACAAGCAGCAAAATAAGACAATATATATTTTTAATACTAAAAGCATCCATCAAAAAAGATGGATGTTTTTTTGGGTGCGCCCGGCATGGGCGCCAACTAGGTGGTGAAAGTCCACTGTGGGCCGTAGTAGTCGGAACCACTAGCCAAGGACAAGGGTGTCCACTGTGAAGTGGAATCTGAAGGAAGTGTGAGGAGCAAAATACCGCACCAATGAACAAGAAGTAGCTATAAGGCCAGAACTGATTGGATAAGATTGCCCAACAAATCGAAGTCCGATACTACTCAAAATCACGATGGTAAAGCTAATGGTGACATGGTATGAAAGTTGACGTTCTTACCCGGGGAGGCCTGATAGACAAGTCCCGACAAGAAGAGCAACCAAGTTCTACAGGACAACTGTTTCAGTGATGGAATACTGAGTTTATCAGGAGTCAGCCGAGGCCATAGTAGTGACTTCGTCACGAAGGGCTGAACAGTAATAACTCACATTGATTATGGAGGTGGAATTTATGCGACGATCGCAGAAAACAGAAAACAAAGCTGACCACCAGTGGATGGTAGGTCTGGAAGACCAAGAACAAACTAGGGCGCGTAGGATGAATTCTAATGAAACAACGATGATGAGTGGCATTAAGTTTGAACAACGCGTGTTGGATCGAGATAACTTGAGTCTGGCCTATCAACGGGTTGTGCGTAATAAAGGTGTCGCAGGCATCGACGGAATGACCATCGATGATCTGTTAGGTTATTTGAGAGTTCATAAAACTGAACTTATTCATCAGTTGAATGATGGGACGTACCGGCCGAAGGCGGTTAAACGGGTAGAAATACCCAAACCAAATGGTGGCGTGCGAAAATTAGGCGTGCCAACGGTAATTGACCGAATGATACAACAAGCAATCGCACAAGTGATGTCTCCGATTTTTGAACAAGTTTTCTCAAATAATAGTTTTGGTTTTCGACCTAATCGAAGTGCGCAAGATGCAATTAAACGAGTGGTATCGCTGTATAACGAGGGTTACCACGTCGTGGTTGATCTTGATTTAAAGGCATACTTCGATACAGTCAATCATGATTTACTGATCAAGTATATCGAACAATATATTGATGATCCTTGGTTGATTAAGCTAATTCGAAAGTTTTTGACTAGTGGTGTTATGACTGGTTCAACCTTCGAAGCGAGTGTCGTGGGAACCCGCAAGGCGGACCACTGTCACCACTATTGGCGAATATCTATCTCAATGAGCTGGATAAAGTATTAACGGAACGAGGTCTCCACTTTGTCCGATATGCGGATGACTGCAATATTTACGTTAAGAGTAAACGAGCAGGTCACCGGGTACTTGAGAGTATTAGTAGATTTCTGGAAAAGGATCTTAAAGTAACCGTCAATCGTGACAAAAGTAAAGTCGGATCACCATTGAGATTGAAATTTCTGGGATTCTCACTGGGAGTTGGTAGGGGTGGTGCTTTCTCAAGGCCGTCAAAACAATCCCAAATACGGGTCAAACAGGAACTCAAACGAATTACGAAACGCAATCGCGGAATTTCACTTGAACAAATGTTTATGGAAATCACACGAAAAATGCGCGGATGGATTCAATACTACTCATCTGGTAAGATGACAAACTTCTTGAAACGAATAGGTTTGAATCAGAATGATGCTCGGCTAGCTGCTTATACCCGCAAGGGTTACTGGCGCACAGCACATAGCAAAACACTACTTTATACGTTAACAAACGAAAAACTGGAACAACTTGGATTGATGAATCTCTCCAAGGTATTCCAGTCTATTCAAAATGCTTAAATTACTGAACCGCCGTATACGGAACCGTACGTACGGTGGTGTGAGAGGTCGGTAGCTGAACTAATCAACTGCCTCCTACTCGATTTCAAAAAAATCTCTCACAAGTTACACTTGTAAGAGATTACTATTTATATATTAATTATTTACTACGGATATCTTTTAATTCAGCTATATAGGCTGCTGCATTCTTTGTAACTTGATCATAATCATCATGATCAGCAGGTCCAACCATCCCGCCACCAGCACCAACAGCAACAACGCCAGCAGCAAACCAGTCTTTCATATTTTCAAGGTTAACGCCGCCAGTAGGCATGATGTTGGCTTGTGGAAGTGGAGCCTTGATTGCTTTAACAGTACCAGCACCAGCTTGACTACCAGGGAATAACTTAACAATATCAACTCCTGCACGCATAGCACGAGTAATTTCTGTAATTGTCATACATCCTGCAAGATATGGAATTTGGTATAAGTTACATAGTTCAGCTGTGTCTGCATCAAATGCGGGACTAACAATATACTGAGCACCAGCGATAATTGCTAAACGTGCTGTTGTGGGGCATCCAAAACGGTACCAGCTCCAATAACGGCGTCTGTATCGCCATACTTAGCAACTAATTCTCCAATAACTTGATCAGCATGAGGAACTGTAAAAGTTAATTCAATTCCTTTAACCCCACCAGCAATAACTGCCTCGACAACTTTTTTAGCTTTTTCAGGTGTAGCTGCACGAACAACTGAGATAACACCAGCATCTTCAATACGACCAAGAATATCTGCTTTTTGCATGATTTATTTCTTCCTTTCGATTTAACGAATTAGTATATTTCTTTATAAGAAATCAAGTTTCTAAAAATGTTTTTTACTATTTTATTATAAAGGATTATCCATAAAATACAAGTAATTCACTGTCATTACTAAAGCTCACTTAATATTTTGGCTTGTATCTTTTTGCCCTCTTCAATGATATTAGCAATCTTTTCTTCACTTGCACGATACTTTGGCATACTAACACTAAAGGCACCATAAATATGGTTATTCTTGCACAATGAAAAGCCAACACAAAAAATATCTGGTTGATTCTCTTCATTATCAAAGGCATAACCTCTTTTTTTCACCTTACCAACATCTTCAATTAACGAACTGATATCGGTCATCGTGTTTGGGGTTAGCTTTTCAAAAGAGGTGGCTGATACATACCTAGAGATCTCATCATCTGAGTATTCTGCTAGAATTGCCTTTCCCATGGATGAGGAGTACATGTGCATTTGACCACCAACTCTGGCAACAAGATACACGGTCGAATTACTTTCAATTTTATCTAGCAAAGTAATCTGTTGATTTTCAACGATTCCAAGATTAACAGTTTCTTCTATTTCACTCACTAACGTTGCCAAATGTGGCATCGCAATTTGACGAATATCAAATGTATGATTAACTTTTTGTGCGTAAGCTAAAAACATCGTACCAAGGTAGTATTGTTTTGCGTCCTCAGTCCGTCGTACATAGCCACAGTGTTCCAGTGTCTTTAAGATTTTAAGTACTGTTGATTTGGTCATATCAACATTTTCACTAATTTCTTTTAGTGTTGGAGATACCCGAGACTCCAAAATAAAATCCATAATTTCTTTCGCTTTAATTAATACCGTACCGTAAAAAACTTCTTCTTTTTGTTCAGCCATATTATTCTCCATAAATTTCCTATATAGAAATATTGTATCGTTTTTTTGCAATTTACGCAACGTTCTAGAGATAATAGTTGGTTTATTTCATAACCTTTAAGCTAAATTTAGGCTTTTTTAATGCCTTCGCCCAATAATTTACCAATAACTGGTAACTTTCCAAATTCACTGGCATTATCTGTAGGTGCAACCACCAAATTCGTGGGTGACTTGGCTAAATCAGAAAAGGCATTAATCGACTGATTTTGAAAATATTTTTCATCAGCGTGACTAAGTCCCGATTGAATCGTATCAATCCGATATTTTTCTGCATCTGCACGTGTCTGAGTTGCATCAGCTTCTGCCTTAGCCGTCGCCATTAGTGCATCATTTTTTGCCTTGGTTGTCAGTTCAATTGACTTAGCCTCACCCTCAGCTTTAGCAATTGTTGCCACCCGTTCACGATCCGCCGTCAATTGTTTATCCATTGCTTCTTGAATTGCTTTGGAAGGAGTCAATTCATCAATATTGATTCGATCAACATTAATACCATACGTATTCGTTAAATCACCAATTGCTAAGGCCAGTTCTTGATTAATCTTAGCAGTTGACCCTAAAGCTTCATTCAAGTCCATACGGCCAATAATATCACGTAAATGGCCTCGCACTAATTGTGCCATCGATTCAACTGAGTCGGTATTCTCATACTGATATTTCACGCCATCTGTCACATGAAAGTTCAACGTGACACTGGCTGATACGTCTGCATTATCCTTAGTAATAATTGAATAGTTTGGTAGTGACAGTGGTTCCATAGCTAAACTTACTTTTCTAATTTTTTGAATCATGGGAACATACAAATGTAACCCTGATTCAACGCTTCGCCGGTATTTTCCTAATGTTTCAACTAAACCCTGATTATTTTGCGGTACAATTTTCAATCCAAATGGCATGATAGCCCTCCTATATTTTCCGTAACGTTAAGATGTTGCCAACAGCGTCCACAATTGCATACTGTGCAGCTTTTTCTGCAATTGAGTTGTCACTGGTTAAATAGCGATAATAGATTCCTGAAACTTGAACTAACCCGGTGTCCAAACTAATATCTTTGCCATTCACAACTTGACCCGTTATTTGTCGATGTTCAAAACTTTTTCCACGAACAGATTCTTCTAAAATATGTTCAATATGAGCATTGATACTGCGATTTTTTTGTTGTGCATCTTGTGCTAACCGATCATACAGATCTTGATCGAGCCGTAATAAAAACTTCTTTTTGTCTTCGGTCAACTAACATCATCCTTTCTGATATCAATCTGATATTACAATAATGATATTATATTGGTATCAAAAAGGCAAATTATCTTATATGTAAGGAAAAAAAATCGAGTAGGAGGCAGTTGATTAGTTCAGCTACCGACCTCTCACACCACCGTACGTACGGTTCCGTATACGGCGGTTCAGTAATTTAAGCATTTTGAATAGGCTGGAATACCTTGGAGAGATTCATCAATCCAAGTTGTTCCAGTTTTTCGTTTGTTAACGTATAAAGTAGTGTTTTGCTATGTGCTGTGCGCCAGTAACCCTTGCGGGTATAAGCAGCTAGCCGAGCATCATTCTGATTCAAACCTAGTCGTTTCAGGTTAGTGATCTTCGTTTTGATTTTCTTCCATGATTTCCAGATGTATTGTCGAACTCTAGACCGTAGCCACTGATCTATTCGTTTCAAGAAGTTTGTCATCTTACCAGATGAGTAGTATTGAATCCATCCGCGCATTTTTCGTGTGATTTCCATAAACATTTGTTCAAGTGAAATTCCGCGATTGCGTTTCGTAATTCGTTTGAGTTCCTGTTTGACCCGTATTTGGGATTGTTTTGACGGCCTTGAGAAAGCACCACCCCTACCAACTCTCAGTGAGAATCCCAGAAATTTCAATCTCAATGGTGACCCGACTTTACTTTTGTCACGATTGACGGTTACTTTAAGATCCTTTTCCAGAAATCTACTAATACTCTCAAGTACCCGGTGACCTGCTCGTTTACTCTTAACGTAAATATTGCAGTCATCCGCATATCGGACAAAGTGGAGACCTCGTTCCGTTAATACTTTATCCAGCTCATTGAGATAGATATTCGCCAATAGTGGTGACAGTGGTCCGCCTTGCGGGGTTCCCACGACACTCGCTTCGAAGGTTGAACCAGTCATAACACCACTAGTCAAAAACTTTCGAATTAGCTTAATCAACCAAGGATCATCAATATATTGTTCGATATACTTGATCAGTAAATCATGATTGACTGTATCGAAGTATGCCTTTAAATCAAGATCAACCACGACGTGGTAACCCTCGTTATACAGCGATACCACTCGTTTAATTGCATCTTGCGCACTTCGATTAGGTCGAAAACCAAAACTATTATTTGAGAAAACTTGTTCAAAAATCGGAGACATCACTTGTGCGATTGCTTGTTGTACCATTCGGTCAATTACCGTTGGCACGCCTAATTTTCGCACGCCACCATTTGGTTTGGGTATTTCTACCCGTTTAACCGCCTTCGGCCGGTACGTCCCATCATTCAACTGATGAATAAGTTCAGTTTTATGAACTCTCAAATAACCTAACAGATCATCGATGGTCATTCCGTCGATGCCTGCGACACCTTTATTACGCACAACCCGTTGATAGGCCAGATTCCAGTTATCTCGATCCAACACGCGTTGTTCAAACTTAATGCCACTCATCATCGTTGTTTCATTAGAATTCATCCTACGCGCCACAGTTTGTTCTTGGTCTTCCAGACCTACCATCCACTGGTGGTCAGCTTTGTTTTCTGTTTTCTGCGATCGTCGCATAAATTCCACCTCCATAATCAATGTGAGTTATTACTGTTCAGCCCTTCGTGACGAAGTCACTACTATGGCCTCGGCTGACTCCTGATAAACTCAGTATTCCATCACTGAAACAGTTGTCCTGTAGAACTTGATTGCTCTTCTTGTCGGGACTTGTCTATCAGGCCTCCCCGGGTAAGAACGTCAACTTTCATACCATGTCACCATTAGCTTTACCATCGTGATTTTGAGTAGTATCGGACTTCGATTTGTTGGGCAATCTTATCCAATCAGTTCTGGCCTTATAGCTACTTCTTGTTCATTGGTGCGGTATTTTGCTCCTCAGACTTCCTTCAGATTCCACTTCACAGTGGACACCCTTGTCCTTGGCTAGTGGTTCCGACTACTACGGCCCACAGTGGACTTTCACCACCTAGTTGGCGCCCATGCCGGGTGCACCCAAAAAAATAACTAATCCAAATGGACTAGTTATTGGTTTGATTATTAGTCTTCTGCAACGAATGGTAATAATCCCATGATACGTGAACGTTTGATTGCTTGAGTCAAACGACGTTGGTTCTTAGCGCTAACGCCAGAAACACGACGTGGCAAAATCTTACCGCGTTCAGAAATGAAACGCTTGAGCAAATCAGTGTCTTTGTAATCGATGTATTCGATATGATTGGCAGCAATAAAATCTACCTTGCGACGGCGACGGGCGCCACCTCTTCTTTGTTGTTGAGCCATTGAAGTTCCCTCCTCATTCTAAAGTAATTAAAATGGTAGGTCATCATCAGAAATGTCGATTGATTGGCCATTGCTAGCGAATGGATCGTTAGCTGCCGCACTAGAATCTTTGTTACCAGTGCTGCTTGGTGAACCAAACGGATTATCATTAGTTGACGCACCCTGGGGGGTATTTGATGCATGATTGTCAAAACTTGAATTGCCGGTTTGGGCAGAGTTTTGATTTTGTGAACGAGGTTCAAGAAGTGAGAAGTTTTCAACAACTACTTCAGTAACATAAACCCGTTGTCCCTGTTGGTTTTCGTAGTTACGGGTTTGAATCCGTCCTTCGATACCAACTAAAGATCCCTTGTGTGTGAAATTAGAGAAATTCTCTGCAGATTTTCTCCAAATTACACAGTTAATGAAGTCAGCTTCACGTTCACCAGCTTGGTTAGTGAACTGACGGTTAACTGCGAGTGAGAAAGTTCCCACTGCTGTTCCACTAGTTGTGTATCGCAACTCAGTATCTCTAGTTAAACGTCCAACAAGTACTGCACGATTAATCATAGCTAAATACTCCCTTCTAAAGTTATCTTTCTACTGGATATTAGTCTTCACGTTTAATAATCATGTGACGAAGAATATCTTCGCTGATCTTAGCTAAACGATCGAATTCGTTTAAAGCTTTGTCGTCATTTGCTGTCAAATTGATAATGTGGTAAGTACCTTCATTATAATTTGCGATTTCGTATGCAAATCGACGAGTAGACCAGTCTTTTGAATCAACGATAGTAGCACCGTCGTCTGTGACGATCTTGTCAAAACGTTCAACAAGGGCAGTTTTAGCTGCATCATCAAGATCAGGACGAACGATGTACGTAATTTCATAACGCGTTGCTTCCATTGACTGTTACACCTCCTTATGGACTATTGGTCCCACTTCCAATTGAGTGGAACAAGGAAAGTAAAACGTAAAAAACGTATACTCACAAACAAAAATTATAGCATGCTACTAAAAATAAAACAAGGACATAAAGACAAAAAAACCTGAATTACGATACATATATTATATACGCTCGCAATTCAGGTTTTACATTTTATTTATTTAAATTATTTGTCAGTTGATGAATCATCAGTTGTTTCAGGAGTGTTTACTGTAGCTTCAGTGCCCTCAGTTGTTGCTTCTGAATCGTCTTCAGATTCGTCTTCTTCTTTCGCAACTTTGGTCATCGTCGCAACGTGTGTATCGTCATCCATTTTAATTAAATGAACTCCTAAGGTTGCACGACCAGTTTGTGAAACGTTCGCTACATCAAAACGAATAATCACACCTTTATCTGTAACCAACATGATATCTTCGTCCCCGGAAACAGTTGTCATTCCCGCTAAAGGACCATTCTTCGCAGTAACATTGGCTGTCTTGATTCCTTTACCACCACGGCCCTTAATAGGATATTCACTAGCGCTAGTTTGCTTACCAAACCCTTTTTCACTAATGATAAAGACTTTGCTGTCGGCTTCTAGAATATCTACACCAATCACGTAATCATTGTCACGTAAACGAATTCCTCGAACACCTGAAGCGGAACGTCCCATCGAACGAACATCGGAACCTCTAAAGCTAACCGCATATCCTAAGTGAGTTCCAATAATCATATTTTGATTTTCAGCAATAATTGAAACTCCAATCAATGAATCCCCTTCTTTAAGGGTAATTGATTTGAGACCATTATTACGAATATGAGTAAATTCTGAAACTGGAGTTCTCTTCACAGTACCTTTAAGAGTCGTAAAGAATAGGAAGTTATCATCATTGTTTGTTTCACGTGAAACATTGACAACGGCTGATATTTTTTCTTCAGAATCAATTCCCAGCAAGTTAATAATTGGAATTCCCTTAGCGGTACGCCCGTATTCAGGGATTTCATACCCCTTCATCGAGAATACCTTACCTGTGTTCGTGAAGAACAGTAGCATGTCATGAGTTGATGTAGAAATCATTTGCTCAATGAAATCATCGTCATGCACGCCCATACCTTGAACTCCCCGACCACCACGGTTTTGAGTTTTGAACTCATCAACTGGCAATCGTTTAATATAACCGTTATGGGTTAAAGAAACAATCACATCTTCCTCTTCAATCAAATCTTCATCTTCAATGCTAGTCACATCTCCAACTTGTAATTCAGTTCGACGAGGATCACCAAATTTTTCTTGAATTTCAAGCAATTCTTGGTAAATAACCTGTTGAATACGTTCTTGATGCGCCAAGATATCCTTATAATCGGCAATTGAATCCATTAATCCGTTATATTCATCCTCAATCTTGTCTCGTTCCAAACCTGTTAAACGTACCAAACGCATGTCTAAGATAGCTTGAGCTTGACGTTCTGATAAAGAATAATTTTCAATTAATTGATTCTTAGCGATTTCACTGGTTTGTGAACCACGAATGATGGCGATAATGGCATCGATATGATCTAAAGCAATTCGTAATCCTTCAAGAATATGTGCACGAGCTTGAGCTTTTTTAAGATCAAATTCAGTCCGACGACGTACGACTTCTTCTTGATGTTCCAGATAATAAACTAGAATCTGCTTTAAACTGAGAACTTTTGGCGTTCCCTTAACAATCGCCAACATATTAAAACTAAATGATGTTTGCAATAACGTTAATTTGTATAAATTATTTAAAACAACTTCCGCGCTGACATCACGACGAACATCAATGGAAATCCGCATTCCTTCACGGTCAGATTCATCGTTAGCATCGGTAATTCCTTCAATTCGCTTGTCCCGGGCTAATTCAGCAATTCGTTCGATTAATTTTGCCTTGTTAACCATATAAGGCAATTCAGTCACAACAATTCGCTGTTTACCGTTTTTAAGTTCTTCAATATCAACTTTCGCACGAACAATAATTGTTCCACGGCCGGTTTCGTATGCTTTACGAATTCCCGATTTACCCATCACAATCCCACCAGTTGGGAAATCAGGGCCTGGGACAGCTTCCATCAAATCAGCAGTAGTAGCATCTGGATTATCCATCAAAATATGAATGGCACCAATGACTTCTGCTAAATTATGAGTTGGAATATTTGTCGCCATCCCCACGGCAATACCAGAAGCACCGTTCACTAATAAATTAGGAAAACGAGCTGGTAAAATTGAAGGTTCGCGTTCGGTACCATCGTAATTATCAACAAAATCTACGGTGTCTTTATTGATATCACGCACCATTTCCATGGCAATCTTACTCATTCTAGCTTCGGTATAACGCATGGCAGCAGCACCATCACCGTCGACAGAACCAAAGTTTCCATGCCCGTCAACCAGCATATTACGATAACTAAAATCTTGCGCCATCCGGACCATAGATTCATAAATTGCAGAATCCCCATGAGGATGATACTTACCCATAACATCCCCAACAATACGAGCGGATTTCTTATATGGCTTATCTGGAGTGACTCCTAATTCAATCATACCGTATAAAATTCGACGATGAACCGGTTTTAACCCATCACGAACATCTGGTAACGCACGAGCGACAATGACACTCATTGCGTAATCCAAGAATGACGTTCTCATCTGTGACGATAGGTTTACGTCGGTTATCTTTGTTCCTGAAATATCATCTTCAGCCACGACTGTTCCTCCCTTTTAAAACATTTTATAAATCTAAGTTTTCTACGAATGTTGCATTTTCTTCAATAAATTCACGTCGTGGTTGAACTTTGTCACCCATCAACATTGAAAAGACTTGATCTGCCTCGATAGCGTCATCTAAACTAACTCGCAATAAGCGACGTTTTGATGGATCCATCGTTGTTTCCCAAAGCTGTTCAGCATCCATTTCACCAAGCCCTTTGTATCGTTGAATTACTGGTTTTGGTGATGGTTGTAATGAACCAAGCACAGTATCTAATTCTTCATCGGAATCAATATATTGCACGAATTTTCCTTGGCGAACTTGGTACAAAGGTGGCTGAGCAATATAAACGTATCCTGCTTCAACCATTGGCCGCATAAAGCGATAGAACAACGTCAACAATAAGGTACGAATATGTGCTCCATCGACATCGGCATCCGTCATGATGACTAATTTATGATAGTTAGCTTTTGAAACATCGAATTCATTTCCAAAACCAGTACCTAAAGCAGTAAACAATGAACGAATTTCTTCATTAGCCAGAATTTTATCCAAACTAGCTTTTTCAACGTTCAAGATCTTCCCACGAATAGGTAAAATTGCCTGAGTCAATCGTGACCGCCCTTGTTTAGCAGAACCACCAGCAGAATCTCCTTCGACGATAAATAATTCTGAAATTGCAGGATCTTTACTAGTATTATCAGCCAATTTACCAGGTAAATTACTGATTTCTAAACCACTCTTTTTCCGCGTAACTTCACGAGCATGTTTAGCGGCAATTCGTGCTTTAGAAGCCAAAATTCCTTTTTCAACAATTTTCTTTGCCACGTCAGGATTTTCCATCATAAAGCGACTAAACGTTTCACTAAACAAGTGATCCGTAGCCGTTCTCGCATCAGAATTTCCTAATTTGGTCTTGGTTTGTCCTTCAAATTGAGGATCCGGATGCTTGATTGATACGACAGCGGTTAAACCTTCACGCACATCATCTCCAGACAATGAATCATCATTATCTTTTAGAATTCCATTTTTCTTACCATAATCATTAATGACCCGTGTTAACGCCGTTTTAAACCCAGTTTCATGAGTTCCACCTTCATAGGTATTAATGTTATTAGTAAAGGTCAACAAGTTATTATGGAAATCATCGGTATATTGTAACGAAACTTCAACTGTGATTCCCTTTTCTTGTGCTTCCAAATAAATTGGCGGTTCAAAAAGAACTTCTTTGTTTGCATTTAAATATTCAACGTAATGACGAATTCCACCTTCATAATGGAAAACTTCAGTGGTTGGTTCTTCAGGACGATTATCAGTAATACTAATTTTAAGGCCCTTATTTAAGAAAGCTAACTCACGAATCCGAGTCGTTAGCACCTTAATGTCATACGTCGTAGTTTCACGGAAAATATCAGGATCGGGTACAAAATGGACAATTGTGCCGTGTTCATCTTCAGGTCGAGTTCCAATAACTTTGATTGGGGTCACAACTTTACCACGTGAAAAATCGACGTAGTATTCTTTACCATCACGAATAACTTTGGCATCAAGTTCTGTAGACAGTGCATTGACAACCGATGCCCCAACCCCATGAAGACCACCTGAAACCTTGTATCCACCGCCGCCAAATTTACCACCGGCATGCAAGATCGTAAAGACAGTTTCGAGAGCTGATTTTCCTGTTTTGGCTTGGACATCAACTGGAATTCCCCGTCCATTATCAGTCACCGTCACACTATTATCTTTTTCAACCGTGACCGTAATATGATTAGCAAATCCTGCCAGTGCTTCATCGATCCCATTATCAACAATTTCCCATACTAAATGATGGAGACCTTGTGATGTCGTTGTTCCAATATACATCCCGGGACGTTTACGAACGGCTTCAAGCCCTTCCAGCACTTGAATCTGGCTGGCATCATATTCTTTAGCTAATTCTGCTTTTGTTTCCTTTTCAGTACTCATTCTAGCCCTCCTAAAATGTCCAAATATTTCCCATAAAACCTATATTTTTAGTCCTCGTTTAGTAACACACCGTGCTCAATTTCAAAAATCTTGGGTTCTTTAATTAGTTGTCGCGCGATTCCACTTAAACTAGTGGTGGTTAAAAAGGTTTGCACCTTATCTTGAATCGCTGTCAGTAAATGTGTTTGGCGCTCATCATCTAGTTCAGACAACACATCATCTAACAGTAACAGCGGATATTCTCCGGTTTGTTCTTTCATTAAATCAATTTCAGCTAATTTAACTGATAATGCCGTGGTTCGTTGTTGTCCTTGTGAACCATAAGTCTGCACATTATTACCATTCACCATAAATTTTAAATCGTCTCGTTGTGGTCCGTACATTGTACTTCCCTGTTCAATTTCACGTTCCTCATTTTTGGTTAATTCTGCCAATAACAAATCGTAAACCGACTCAACCGTTGCATTCTCAGCTACCTCAATTTGTGACGCATACTGGAAAGTTAACTGTTCCTTGCCTTGTGAAATTTCTTCATGGATAACCTGTGCCCACGTTTCTAATTGTTTTAAAAAAGTGACACGAGCAACCATGATTTCCGCCCCATAGGCAGCTAGTTGATCCGATAACACTTGTAGAAAAACCCGATCTTTTTGTTTCCGCTGTTGTAACTGTTTTAAATATTGATTGCGCTGTTTCAAAATGGTTCGATATTGACCAGAGTTATACAAGTATTTATTACTCATTTGACCAAATTCCATATCCATGAAACGCCGACGCATGGCTGGCGCCCCTTTAACTAACGATAAGTCTTCTGGAGCAAATAAAATCACATTTAGCTGCCCAACATATTGAGATAATTTTGCTTGTTCCAAGTGATTAACTTTGGCTTTTTTCCCTTTCGAACTAAAAATTAATTCTAGTGGGAATTTGTCATTTTCTTTTTTGACATGTCCACTGAGAAAAGCTTCGTTAGCTTGCCATTTGATTAATTCTTTATCATTAGCAGTCCGGTGACTTTTGGTTAAGGCTAAGACGTAAATTGATTCTAGCAAATTTGTTTTACCCTGAGCATTTTCACCAATCATGACATTAATCCCTGGAGAAAAAGCCACCTCTAAATCATCATAATTGCGAAAATTTCGTAAATGTAAATCAGTTAAAATCATTCGTTTGCCTACTTATCCTTAATAACATAAGAACCAAAACCAGGAACTTCGACAAAGTCATCGGTATATAGTTTTCTACCACGTCGTTGATCTTGTTCTCCATTTACAAAAACTTCATTTTCACTTAAAAACCATTTGGCTGCGCCACCAGTTGGAATAATGCCCTCTTCTTTTAACAACTGGCCAACAGTAATAAATGGTTGATCATTGTACACAATTACAGGTTCTTCCAAACTTTTCACCTACTTTTTTATTCAACCTCTATTATACCTTTTACACAAGTTAAAAACAATCTACCGTCGTTAATTTTTGCGATTTCAGCGTGCAAACCGTTTTTTGATATTTTTGACCTAAATGCCTTAAATGCGCTAATTTTTTGTTATAACGTTAAATTCAATTTTATCGGTTTGTTTTTTTCTGCTCGACAACAAAAAAACGACTATTCCGTAGAATAGTCGTTTAAGCTTACTTGTCACATTAATATGTTCGAACTGGCGTAATTAATTGAATAAAATTATCTTCATTTTCTGTCGGTACTAACGTAAATGGTCGTAAGGCAGAAGTAAATGACATTTTAATTTGGCTTTGTCCAAATGACCGGAGTGCATCCTTCATATAATCAGGGTTAAATGAGATTTCAACGGGTTGCCCGTCCACATTTTCAACACCAATTTGTTCTTCTACATTTCCGACATCTGGAGAGTTACCACTAATTTCTGCTAATTGATCTTCCGGCTGCACATTAAGTTTGACAACATTATTACGACTTTCATGTGACAGTAGTGATGCCCGTTCAATTGCAGCTAAAAAGGTCGCAGCATTTAATTCAACAGTTGTATCTGATGAATCTGGAATCAACCGTGTCGTATCAGGATAGTTTCCTTCCAGTAAGCGTGAATAAAACAGTGTGTCGCCTAATAAGAATAACACTTGATTGTCAGCTATTCGTAATTGAATCTCCTGATTACCATCAGCAATCATTCGTGATAATTCTTGTAAACTCTTACCTGGAATAATCACATCATGGGTTTCTGCAACGGCAGCTGGTAAAGCAATTTTTCGTTGAGCTAAACGATGACTATCAGTCGCAACGGCTAATAATTGATTTTCGCTTAAAATTAAGTGAACTCCAGTTAAAATTGGTCGACTTTCTTGGGTAGAAACAGCCAAAACAGTTTGTCCAATGACTTCTTTTAAAACATCGCCTGCCAGACTAATTGTATTATCGCCATCAATTTCAGGTAGATGAGGATAATTGTTAGCATCTTGACCATTAATAGTAAAAGCTGCTGTTCCTGATGTAATTTGTGTTTGAAAACCATCTGTTACCTCAATGGTTACTTGTTTGTCAGGTAATTTTTTAATGATTTCACTAAAAAAACGTGCTGGTAAGACAATTGATCCAGCTGATGCTACATCTAATTCTAATTTTTCATCACTGTTAGCTAACACAGATTCAATCGTAATATCCGCATCACTACCTGTCAGTGTAACGTCATTATCAGTAACGACGATTTTGATACCCGTTAATATTGGAATCGTTGTTTTTGAAGAGATTGCTCTTAATACGTCATTTAGTTTATTAATAAATGCGGAACGGTTGATTGTAAATTTCATGAATTTTAATCCTCGCCAGTCTATATATAATTATATTTAAAAACAGTAGAAGTAGTAGGCCCTGTTCATATTGTGGATAACTGCGGTGCACTTATTAGTATCAAGAGTTTTCCACTGTTGATAACCTGTGGAAAACTTATGTGAGTTACCTAAAGTTTTCCACAACTAAGGTTTAAGTTCTATTTTAAGGTTTTGTACGTCTTCTTGCAAATTAGCATTGGTTTTAATCTCACCTTCGATTTTATCAATCGAGTGTAAAACAGTGGAATGATCTTTACCACCAAAGGCTTCACCAATTTTTGGTAATGAATTATCGGTTAAATCTCGCGTGAGGAACATCGCGATTTGTCTTGGGACAACAATTTGCTTAACTCGTTTTTTACCACGTAAATCCGCCACCGATAAGTTGTAGTAAGCGGCGACTTTTTCTTGAATCACATCTACCGTGAGGTTTTGGACACCCTCTAATTTTAATGCTTTCAATGATTCTGCCGCTAATTCGGTCGTGATATCTTTTTTCATTAAATGAGAAAAGGCTTGAACTCTGGACAAAGCGCCTTCAAGCTCACGAACGTTTGAATCTACTTGGGTGGCAATATAATTGAGAGTATCATTCGGGATATCGATATGATCGGCTTGTGCTTTACTACGCAAGATGGCAATGCGTGTTTCTAAATCGGGGGTGGTGATATCAACGGATAAGCCCCATTTAAAACGAGAAACTAAGCGATCTTGAAGCTTTGGGATTTCGTTTGGTAAGCGATCCGAAGTTAGTACAATTTGTTTGTTTTCTTCATATAAAGCGTTGAAGGTATGGAAAAATTCTTCTTGAGTACCTTCTTTATCAGCAAAGAATTGTATATCATCAACTAATAATAAATCTAGTTGCCGGTATTCTTGCCGAAATTGTTCTTGTTGCCCGGTTTGAATAGCGTTAATAAAATCGTTGGTGAAGGCCTCACTAGTAACATACTTAACTCGTGTATTACTATTATCTTCCATCATTTTATTACCAATGGCGTGCATCAAATGCGTTTTACCAAGGCCAACGCCACCATAGAAGAAGAGTGGATTGTACATTTTACCAGGTTCTTCAGAAACGACTAAGGCAGCAGCATGGGCCATCTGGTTACCTTTACCAATCACGTACGTATCAAAGGTATAGCGTGGATTTAAAGCAGTATCAACTTTAAATGAGCGAATATCCTTTGATGGGGTACTTGAGGTTATTTGATCACTTTCCACGATATAGTAAGGAGTGATATTACGGCCAATTTCTTTAAAGGTATACTGTTGTACCTTGGGCGTTAGTGATTTTACCCAGTAATCTTTATGAAAAGTCGAAGGTAGTTCAATAGTTAATAGATCATCGTCAAAAGAAATGATTTTGGCGGGGTCTATTAAATTGTTATAAGTCACACTCGTGACATCATTCTTAAAAGATTCTTTAATTTTGTTCCAAAATGACTCTAAATCAGTCAA